>NZ_CP162005.1:0-2989191 GCF_040822065.1 Pedobacter sp. WC2423 | reverse complement strand
TAAAGTCACCAAATTCATCAATCGTTTCCAAATCTGCTGGTCTTCTGATATCACGCTCACAATAAGGAGAATGTTCCATCAGCTGACCATATTCATTTCTGTAACGTTTTGGAGACCTTATCGGGCTGAAGCTTTCCACGATGAACAAACGGTTCTTTTCGTCATCAAATTCCAGCTGGTAGATTGTACCGCGTGGAACAACCAGGTAATCCCCATAAGCAAAACGAATCTTTCCAAAGCCTGTTTTTAAGGTCCCTGTTCCCTGGTGGATGAAAATAACCTCATCGGCCTGACTGTTTTTATAGAAATAATCAGTCATGGATTTCCTTGGCGCAGCGAGAGAAATGTGCAGGTCGCTGTTAACCAGTACTGGTTTTCTGCTTTTCAGATAATCGTCTTCCGGAGCTACGTTAAAACCGATCAGAGAAGTGTGTTTCAGATGTTTCTCCCTGGCAATTTTAGGTTCTACAGAATAAGGTTCTCCGAGCGACTTAACGATCGTTGGCGGATGACAGTGATAGACAAGCGAATATAAGCTCGAAAATCCTTCAGTGGATACCAGTTCCTCTGCATAAAGTTCACCGTCTGGTTTTCTGAAAACAGTGTGTCTTTTAGGTGGAATGGTTCCTAAGGTATGATAAATAGGCATATCTATAGGTTATAAAATGGTTGAAATGTAGGATCAATAAAAAACGTGAGAACGTTTAATATGCGGTTGCTTTAGAAAAAAGCTTAAATGGAATATTGTGCAAAAATGAGCTTAGAGAGCATAGCATACCTGAACCCGGCCAGTACCTGGCTGGCAATACGATCCTGATATTTTAGTTTGCGCTTTGTCATTGTTGCGAAGGCTAAATTAAGAATTATATTGTTAGCTATCAAATTTATGCCATATAATCTATTGTCATTTATTTCACAGGCTTTTGTTCATTGTGGGCTAAATTCTCTAGCTTTGAAGCTGTACTATACATTGTGCTACCAAACATAAAACTATATGAAATTAGTATCCTACAAAACAGAAGACAGAGAACACCTTGGTGTTTTCATCAGCGGACATATCTATAACCTGAATTCATGCGATAAGCAGATTCCAAATGATATGAACGAGTTTTTAAAAGATTCCGAAGTACTGATGGAAAGGGCATTAGCGATTGATGCTAAAATTAAATCGGGTGAAATTGAACCTAAAGAAGAAGCTTTTTATGAAGTTGTAGCGCCAGTTCCGCATCCAAGCTCTTGCAGAGATGGTTATGCTTTCCGTCAGCACGTTGCTGCCGCACGCAGAAATCGCAAAGTAGACATGATTGCTGAATTTGATCAATATCCTATATTCTATTTTACCAATCATAATGCGATCCAGGGACCTGGAGAAATCGAATGTATGCCTGATCATTTCCAGAAACTGGATTTTGAACTGGAAGTAGCAGTCGTTATCGGTAAAAAAGGAAGAAATATTAAAGCTGCTGAAGCTGATGCTTATATCGCAGGTTATATGATTATGAATGACATGAGTGCCAGAACGTTGCAGATGGAAGAAATGCTGTTAAACTTAGGCCCTGCAAAAGGAAAAGACTTTTCTACAGTAATTGGCCCGTGGTTAGTGACGCCGGATGAACTGGAACCCTATAAAACTGCCCCTAAAACAGGTCATACTGGAAACAGTTATAAGCTGGAAATGACTTGTACAGTAAATGGAATCCAGGTTTCTGCTGGAAATACTGCTGATATGGACTGGACATTTGCTGAGATTATTGAGCGCTGTGCTTATGGTGTGGATATTTTGCCAGGTGATGTAATCGGTTCAGGTACGGTAGGTACAGGTTGCTTCCTGGAATTGAATGGTACGGGTTTGTTAAACGATCCAAACTTTAAACCACAATGGTTACAGGATGGTGATGTAGTAGAGATGGAAATTACCGGTCTTGGCCGTTTAAGCAATACGATCCGCAAAGTGGATACTGATTTTTCCATTCTAGCCCTTAAAAAATAATGCTGACAGTTAAAACTTCAGATTTGAGTCCGGCGCAACTGCAAAACTATTTGCAATATGCAGTTGCGCCAAGGCCAATATGCTTCGCTACCACCATTGATAAGGAGGGAAATATTAATTTAAGCCCTTTCAGTTTCTTCAATATGTTCAGTACTAATCCGCCGCTTTGCATTTTTTCACCAGCGAGAAGGGTACGTGACAATACCACAAAACATACGCTTGAAAATATCCTGGAAGTTAAAGAGTGTGTAATTAATATCGTGAATTACCCGATGGTTCAGCAAACTAGTTTGGCGAGTACTGAATATGCAAAAGGTATTAATGAATTTGAAAAGGCTGGTTTTACTATGCTTCCTTCACAACTGGTTAAGCCACCACGTGTTGCTGAAGCCCCTGTTCAAATGGAATGTATCGTAACCGAGGTGATTCATCTTGGGGATAACCCTGGCGCTGGAAACCTGATCCTCGCTGAAATAAAGCTGATTCACATCAAAGAAGAAATTTTAGATGAGGAAGGTAAAATTGACCAGGCCAAGATAGATTTAGTAGCGCGTTTGGGTGGTGACTGGTATTGCCGGGTAACGGCAGACAACTTGTTTAAAGTTGCAAAACCACTAACTACACTGGGTATTGGTATTGATGCTTTGCCTCAGGGTGTGAGAAATTCTTATGTATTGAGTGGTAATGATCTTGGAATGCTTGGTAATATAGAGCAGGTTCCTTCAGCAGAAGAAATCGATCTGATTAGAAATCATCCTGCTGTAAAAGAAGTATTGGATGCAACAATAGGCGATGCTGTAAACCGTCAGCGTGAATTGCATGAGCTGGCTAAAGAAATGTTAAGCAGGGGCGAAGTGCCTGACGCTTTGAAAGTAGTTTTGCTGGAAAGCTAAGTATTAAAGAATACTAACTGCTTTCATCAGACGGCTTTTGTAATAAGGATTAAGTGTGGTAACGGTTACACCGTGTGCTTTACCAGAAGTAGAGTGGATAAACTTAATCGTATCTCCTTCAATATCTGCGATAATGCCAACGTGGCCTACCACACGTTTTCTTGGATTGGTTCCGGTGAAAATAAGGACATCACCAACCTTTGCGTTTTCCAGCTTAACAGGAGTTCCTGCCTGGTTGAATTCTGTAGATGAACGCGGAACATTGACACCGAAATTATGAAATACATAACTGACAAAACCTGAGCAGTCAAATCCGATAGCCGGATTACTCGATGCATATCTGTAAGGTATTCCGATGAGTGTTTTTGCAAAACCTATCAATTGATCAGAGGTTTTATTAGCAACCATTTTTTTGAGTAATTCCTGATACTTAACAGGAACAGTCTGCGACTTGCCGGAAGCGGCAAAAAGAACTACGAAGCAGAATAATAACAGGCTTTTCTTCATATATCGTCCGCTAAGTTATCAAAATATTTCACAAAGCAATAAAAAAAAGACCCCTTGGCATGGAAGCCAAGGGGTCTTTTTTTATTGCTTTGTGAAATTAAGGAGTAGTAACGGCAACAGGAATGATCTTCCCGTTAAAAAACTTATGACCGGTTTTTGCAAAGTCAGCTACATATTTACCCATTTCAAAAGCCATTACAGGAGACTGATAACCCGGAAAAGCCTGTTCCAGCATTTCCGTTTGTGCCGATCCCAGCGCCAGGCAATTCACCTTAATACCTGTATCAGCCAATTCAAAAGCCAAACACTCTGTTAAGGTATGTAATGCACCTTTACTTGATGAATAGGCTGCAAGTCCCGGAAATTTAACACTCCCCTGAAAACCGCCCATACTTCCTATATTTACAATATGACTTCCATTATGCATCAATGGCAGCAGATTCTGAATCATATTAAAATGACCCGTCACATTGCTGTGAAACATCTCATTTAAATCTTCTGCCGAAAGTGCCAAGAATGGTTTGTTAATCAATGCACCCGCATTGTTGATCAGAATATCTACTGTACCCAGTCGTTCTTTTAAAAATGGGACTAAGGCTGCATAATCATCATTGACAATATCAAATTCAACCGGCAATAATGTGCAATCCGGATTGATACCTTTTGCGATTTCTAATAATTTTCTCAATTTATCAGCAGATCTGGCAATGCAGACTACCTTATTTTGAGTTTGTAATGTAAATTCCAAGGCAGCTTCAAAACCTATTCCGCTGCTTGCTCCTGTTAATACAATATTCATGTTTAGTCTTCTTCTGTAATTAATTGTGTAACAGGGTTTTCTATGACATGTAAACCATCCTGAATCAGTTTTTGATGTTGCGGTTCAGCGGAAGCTTTGGTTTCCAGGTAGATCCTGATTTCCTGCTCCAGGTTGTGATCTGTCTGGTTATAATGTGCTATCTCAAGAATCTCTAAAGCGCAAAGCCAGTCCTGAGGATAAGCGGCTTTTAAATTTTCAAATAAAGCAGGCAAGCGTTCTTCGCCAGTACCTTCTTCCCTGATCTGTCTTACTGCTTTGTAAATATGGTGCAATTGGTTCGTAACCTCATCGTAAACAACTTTTTCGGTTTGTTTACCGCTGATATAGGTGATTTCTTCGTAAGCATCTTTATCGGCCGCACCATTAAAAACAGAAATAATAGAGTTTCCGACAGCCATATCATAAGTACCCCATTCTGGTTGGAAAAGGATATTTCCGTTTTGTTCTTTAACTGTACAATCTTCAAACGCAATCAGAATTACCTGATTTTCATGTTTGTAAACTGCTTTAACAACTCCATTTACCTGGATACCGCTTTCAAAAAACAGTTCCGTAGTATTTCCTTCGATAATTCCAAAAGCAAAAAGCTCGTCGCTGCCAAAGTTTTCCAGCGGTAAGCCGGTGTCTTTCAATTTGCCAACCGGCGATGAAAAACCGTCCTTATGGTAAAATTTGCTATGCCCATTTAGTTGGATGTTGTCTACAGAAAGTGCAGAAGGCCCGGTAGTTTTAATAAAAACAGGTTCTCCTGAATCATTTAATCTCATATCACTGAATACGCCAGTTACCTGCAAGCCTGAGCTGTAAACTGCAGTCGCCGGATTTTTAGAGTCCATCGCTTTGCGTATACTTTCAGCACCACCTTTTCTAAAGGCCATTGTATTGGCAAATTGTTCTAAGACATCAATCAGGTTCTGAAAGGTCTCTGTGACGAAAAGCTGTGGTTGCGTTTTAGTAATATCGTACGAATAATTTAGCGTATCTATAGTATAAGGCAGTTTTTTAACGTTTTCTGTCATACAGCTGGAACTTTCCCCAATCGAAGAAAGCAGACCTGCACCGTATATTTTAGGATCAGTCAGACTGCCTATCAAACCATATTCTACAGTCCACCAGTGCAATCTGCTCAATAAAGCCATTTCCGAAGGTTCACCCATATTCGCTGAGATCTCCTGTAACTGTGCTTCAGCTTTGGTAATCTCAAATTCGGGTACATCTACTGCTTCTTTCAAAATTGATAAAGCACGGATAGCTTCGTATAATTCGAAATCTTTTGCCGAAAACATGGCTTTAGCACCAATAGAACCGATATAACTCAGGTAACTATTGTAATCAGCATCTGCAATAATAGGTGCATGCCCGGCCGACTCATGGATGATATCCGGAGCTGGCGTATATTCAATATGGTTAATCTGACGGATATCTGCCGCAATAACCAGTACATGGTAAGCCTGATATTCCATGAATGCCGCCGGTGGAATAAATCCATCCACAGTAACTGCACCCCAGCCTAATTTACCAAGGTTATCATTCATTGTTTGTAAATCCGGGATATATTCAATACTTAATCCCGCACGTTGTAAACCTTTGATATATGGATAATAAGCAACATCTTTTAAATAACTATAATTCTGACGCATTACATAACGCCAAACCGCCTGATCGACAGGCGTATATTTAGCATAGTTCTGATCTACGATAAATTGCCTAAGATGTTTAGGAAGCTGTGCTACCCGGGGGTTGTTAAAGTCATTAAAATCGCTCATTGCCTTTTATATTTGTGTTTGTCTAAAGATAAGGTTGACCATACGATTTATCAAGAAAACCGTAACCCTTTTACTTCTGGATGATTTATTTTTTTACCTTGAAAGAAAAGTGCTTTTGGCTGAAATAGCTGAATACAGCAAGAATCACTGTACAGATAATTTTGGCGACGGTTGGATAAAGGTGAAAAGTTTCTACCAGTAATTTCAGCATCGCAAAATTGAGCAGGATATTCGTAGCTACGACAGTACCGTATCGGAATAGCTGAACTCTTCCTTTTAACTGTGACTGTGTGAATACCAGGTACTTATTCAGGGAAAATCCGATGATGAAAGTAATAACAGACTCAATAATCAATGCAGCAACAGGAGCTGTAATCATTCCCGGAGGAAATGGCAGATCTACGTGTTGCTGATGAAGGATGAAGTTATAGACTATATAATAAACGATAATCCCTGTTGCGGCAGTTGTCCCACCAGAAATAATGTATCTGAAGGTGTGAGGAGATACCCAACGTGAAAAAGGAGGATAAAAAAAGTCTATAAATCTGAGTACGGCTTTACGCATGCTGGGTTAGAAATGTATAATGGGCGCAATTTATGAATTGATATCAGATATCAAAAATAACAGCCCATATTAACGGTTGACAGGTTCGGAAATAAAGTCAATTACAGCACAATATTTATAGCCTGGGTGTGTGCTGATATTGACGCCAACAAGGTTTAAGTTATAACTTGTCCCTAAAATTGTTTTCCTGTGTCCAAGATCCGGAACATTTTTATCGAGTAATAACATACAGACATTGGCCAGGCCTTTAGAGAAGCCAAAGGCAAGGTTTTCTGAAACTGCCCGTCCTGGATAATATTTCCAGATCCGGTCCGATACAGATCTTCCGTCACTGGAATTATGTCCGGCAAGATTATGTTTTTTCATGTCTTTGGCATGTTGTTGTGAAATCCAGGTCAAAGTTTCATCCGGGCTGAATAAGGTTAAGCCTTTTATCGTTTTCAGATCCTTTTCCAGACCACGGTAATATTTATCTTTACGATTGACTTTCAGTTCATCATAGTTCCGGTATTGCTGCATATCTACGTTATAAGCTGCTACAAAATCCTGGAAATAAGTATTGAAAAACTTCTGTCCATCGGTACGTGCCAGGTTCATATAAAAAATGATTTTTTTCTCTTCGTCATTGAGATAACTCGTGTTTTTGGCAGTATTCGCATTTTCGAGTTCTTCGGGTGTCCAGTTTTTAGCAGAGGACTGTGCTTTTATAGCATAGGTGCTGAAAAAAAATAGAAGGAATGCTATAGGGATGAATTTCATGTTAAGGTAAACGTCAGAAAAGTGAACTTAATTATATCTCCTCAACAATAATGGAACCAGTTATAGGAATAACTCCATAAAAAAGGCCTGCTTTATTGAGCAGGCCTTATATTCTAATCAATAGCAACGTTGTTAAGATTGTCTTAACAGATTTTTCCAGCTTACTTTATTTGCAATTAATTCTTCAAGATCTTTGATGTCAATTCTTTGCTGCTCCATGCTGTCACGGTGACGAATAGTTACTGTATCATCTTCCAGTGTCTGGTGGTCAATAGTGATACAGAAAGGTGTTCCGATTGCATCCTGTCTGCGGTAACGTTTTCCAATTGAATCTTTCTCTTCGTAAACTACATTATAATCCAGTTTCAGATTATCCATGATCGTTTTTGCTTTTTCTGGTAAACCATCTTTTTTAGTTAATGGCAGGATAGCTGCTTTAATTGGCGCCAGGCAAGGATGTAAATGAAGCACGATGCGGCTATCAGTTTTTTCACCTTCGCTCAGATCCTGCTCTTCAAAAGCACCAATCATAGTTAATAAAAACATGCGGTCTAAACCGATTGAAGTTTCAATTACGTATGGGATATAATTACCATATGGCTTACCATCTTCATTCAGATCATTGTCGAAATATTGCATTTTCTTACCAGAAAATTCCTGATGCTGCGTTAAATCGAAATCTGTACGGCTGTGAATACCTTCAACTTCTTTAAATCCGAATGGGAATTCAAATTCAATATCAGTAGCTGCATTTGCATAGTGTGCAAGTTTAGCGTGGTCATGGTATTTATATTTCGCAGGATCTGTACCTAAAGCGGTATGCCATTTCAGACGTGCTTCTTTCCAGTATTCAAACCACTTCATTTCTTCGCCCGGACGCACAAAGAATTGCATTTCCATTTGTTCAAATTCACGCATACGCATGATAAACTGACGTGCGATGACCTCATTTCTGAAGGCTTTACCGATTTGAGCAATACCAAAAGGGATTTTCATTCTTCCTGATTTTTGAACATTCAGGAAGTTTACAAAAATACCCTGTGCAGTTTCAGGACGTAAATAAACTTCTTCAGCACCTTCGGCCATTGCACCAAACTGTGTGCTGAACATTAAATTAAACTGACGTACATCAGTCCAGTTTTTTGTACCGCTTACAGGGCAGGCAATTTCATGTTCTTCAATCAGTACTTTAAGCTGCGGGAGGTTTTCAGCTTTAAGGGCTTCGTCCATATCAGCTTGTAATTTTGCTGCTTTATCTGTTTTACCGTCTTTTTCATAACGGGTAATTTTATCTTCTAATAACTGGTCTGCACGGTAACGTTTATTCGAATCTTTGTTGTCGATCATTGGATCACTGAATCCATCTACGTGACCACTTGCTTTCCATACTTTAGGGTGCATAAAAATTGCAGAATCAATACCTACAATGTTTTCATGCATCTGAACCATGGATTTCCACCAGTATGTTTTGATATTGTTTTTTAGTTCAGCCCCTAACTGACCATAATCATAAACGGCACTTAAGCCATCATAAATTTCGCTGCTTTGAAATACGAAACCATATTCCTTGGCGTGGGAGATCACATTTTTAAATTGTTCGTCGTTATTCGTTTTGGCCATAATACTGCAAATATAGAATTTGGAGGGTAATTTTACCTTATATTAAATACGAATTATTACTTTTGAATTGATAGTTATCAGCTGTCAATCACAATTAAAATTAGCCCATTGAGTATAAAGGTAGAAGGACTGTCCAAAATATACGGTCATCAAAAAGCAGTAGACAGTATTAGTTTCCAGGCCTCTCCGGGTAAAATACTTGGTTTTCTAGGGCCCAATGGTGCTGGTAAATCTACAACAATGCGGATGCTGACCGGTTATTTAAAGCCAACTTCTGGCAAATCCAGTTTGGGCGGCTTTGATTCGCAGCTTCAGAGTCTGGAAATGCGTCGTATTCTTGGCTATTTACCAGAAAACACACCTTTGTATACAGATATGTATGTGCGGGAGTTTCTGACTTTTGTAGCGAATACTTACCAGCTGTCTCAAACTGATGTTAAAGTAAGAGAGGTTATAGAAAGGGTAGGACTTGGGGAGGAACAGCATAAAAAGATTTCAATGCTGAGCAAGGGCTATAAACAGCGTGTAGGTTTAGCGCAGGCTATTATTCATGATCCTCAGTTATTAATTCTGGATGAGCCTACTACGGGGCTGGACCCCAATCAATTGACTGATATCCGCGAACTGATCAAAAATCTGGGCAGGGATAAGACTGTAGTTCTTTCTACACATATTATGCAGGAGGTAGAAGCGCTTTGTGAGCAGGTAGTAATTATCAATAAAGGAAAAATTGTAGCAGATTCCTCATTAATTGAGCTGAAAAGCCAACATAAAACTGACTCTTTAGAAGAATTGTTCAGGTTTTTAACTAGTTGATAGTTAGTTTATTATATAAAATTATTTAGGTTTGGCAGACTTTTTGTTTAATCCAGTAAGGATTATATCCGCTAACTTAAATTAGAAATCATGAAAAGGTTATTTTTACTAACAGCTATAGCAGGAATTTTTGCAGTCTCAAACGTTTCAGCTCAGAAAAAAGATCCTGCAATGTCAGGTCAGAAATTAGGAATTGGCGTTGATTTTGGATTACCAACTGGTAATTTTAATAATTTATACAAATTAGGAGTAGGAGGTTCACTACTTTTCCAGACACCAATTGCAAATAATTTAAACTTTACTGGTAGTGCAGGTTATTTGAGCTTCACTGCTAAGAAATTTGCTGGTGTTAAATTATATGACAATTATGCTGCTATTCCTGTAAAGGCAGGATTAAGATATTTCTTGGCTGAAAATGTATTCGTTGGTGGTGAATTAGGTGCTGCTTTTGGTACTAATACAGGGGCAGGAACTTCATTTGTTTATTCACCAAATTTGGGAGTTGAATTTCCAGTAGCTGACAAATCCAGTATTGAGCTAGGCGCAAGGTACGAGTCATGGTCTCAAAACGGAGCAGCTAGATTTGTAGGTTTTAGATTAGCTTATAACTTTGGGATATAAGTTTACTTCTAGTTTTAAATTATAAAAACAAAAAGACCTTAAATAAAATTTAAGGTCTTTTTGTTTTTGTTATCTAAGAAAAGCGTCTTAAATTTTATTTTAAGACGCTTTTTTATGGAGTCCTCACCGTTCATATTTCCAGTTTCTGGATTTGCCCTCTGCGATCCATTCTATCGCATTATCCATCCTTTTATATCTTGTCGCTTCAGTTTTGGCTTCGTTAAACCATTCCAGATACTCTTTCCTTTTTGAAGTAGTGAACTTCTCGAAATTAACTCCGGCAGCAGGAACCTGTACTAGTCTTTCAATAAAGTCATCAGGAACCTGTAATTCTGTTTTAGGGGGCTTATCTTTTTTAGGTAACTTAATTCCCTCTTTATTCAGAATCACTGCATTTTGGATATAAGTGATCAAAACATCATCACCAGGCAGGTCTTCAACAGTTTCAATTTTCCCCAGATGGCCCATGGCATGTTGTTTATCTTCTCCTACAAGATGATGCAGATCCGGGAGCAAAGCTCCTTTCCAAAAGCCAAAAGCGCAGTGATTTTTGAAAGCAGCCATATGACATACCGGGCCTTTATAATCGAAATGCGGACAACCCCACTTTATCTTTTCTGTAATTTCCGGACAAGCTTCATGTACAAGCATCCTGAGGTGATTTAATATTGGCTGCGCAAAAACAGCTGCATGATCAATATATAGATCAATGCCATTATCTGATTTTCCCATGGTCTTTATGCTTCAATAGAAAACAACGGTCAACTGATACTAATTTAGTCAAAAATGTAATCTGTTTTCCATCCCGATATTTACTAACTTCGGCATCATTATCTTTTTTCATGTACGCAGTATTTAAACGCGAATTATTCAGTTTATTAAATTCATTAATGGCTTACATTACCATCGGTGTATTCCTGTTAGTTTCCGGGCTGCTCTTATGGTTTTTTCCGGATACTTCTATCCTTGAATATGGCTATGCTGAATTGAATGGCTTTTTCAGTCTGGCTCCATTTCTATTTATGTTTCTCATTCCTGCAATCACTATGCGTTCCTTCGCAGAAGAGCGCAGAGAAGGGACTTATGTCTTGCTGGCCAGCAGGCCACTCACCGACTGGCAGATTATCCTGGCTAAATATTTTGCCTGCATGACGCTGGTTTTATTTGCGCTGATTCCAACATTATTATATTATTATTCCATTACACAACTGGGGCTGCCTAAAGGAAATATTGACGGTGGAGCGGTTGCAGGTTCCTATATAGGTTTGTCATTACTAGGTGCAGCTTTTGCAGCTATTGGTACTTTTTCCTCGTCTATAACTAAAAATCAGGTGATTGCTTTTGCAGTCGCTGTTTTATTCTCATTTATTGCTTACAGTGGTTTTGATTCACTCGGCAAAATTTTCGCTTCTACCGTATTGGAAGATGTGTTTGGCTGGTTGAGTATCAATACGCATTTTCAATCGATGAGCAGGGGAGTGCTCGATACACGTGATGCCGTCTATTTTATCACTTTTATTATAGTCTTCCTGGGTTTAACCCGGATCGTGATCGGAGGCAGGAAATGGTAAATAAGAAAATTAAAATAATGTTTTTCGCTGTTTTGCTGATATTAGTAAACATCGTGGCGAATTACTTTTATATGCGTTTTGATTTTACGAAGGAAAAAAGATTCACCTTAAATCCAAAATCCAAAGCAGTTTTAAATAAGGCACAACAGCAAATTACCATTACCGTCTTTTTAGATGGAGAACTGCCTGCCGCATTTAAACGTTTACAACATGCTACCGCAGATTTATTGAATGACTACAAAGCGAATTCTTCGGTAAAGATCAAAGTTGTATTTTCTGATCCGATCAGTGGACTATCAGCAGAAGAACAAGACACCGTTTTACGTCAGCTCTATACTATAGGTATTGAACCTACAAATCTTAATATTAAAAAAGATGCAGGCTTTACACAGAAAATGGTCTTCCCGATGGCTATTGTACAAGCTGGAGAAAGACAAGTTCCCGTGCGGTTACTTCAGAATCTTGATGCCGGAGGTAATTATGAGGATAATATTAATAACTCTATTCAAAATCTGGAATATGTATTTACTTCAGCAATTAAAAAGGTAAGTACAGGAGAGAATCCCCGGATAGGATTTACAGAAGGGAATGGCGAACCATCGGATCAGTATTTAAGTGATGCAATGAAAACCTTATCCGATAGTTATGAAGTTGGGCGGGTAGATTTGAATCAGATTAGTAAACAGGGACTGGATAAGCTTAAAATTCTTTTCGTGACCAAGCCTCAGCGCGAGCTTTCGGAAGCGGTAAAATATAAGATCAATTATTTTGTAATGAATGGTGGCAGTGTGGTCTGGAGTATAGATCAGGTTAGTGCCAGTCTGGATAGTTTACAAGGAAAAGGGGAACAGCTTGCTTTTAACAATAAGTTGAATCTGGATGATATGCTGTTTATGTATGGGGCAAGAGTTAATTATAACCTGGTTGCTGACTTAAATTGTGCAGAGATTCCTATTGCGATGAATGGAGGAGCCGGGCGTGATATTCAAATGGCTCCCTGGGTATACTATCCTGTACTAATTCCGGATACATCGAACAATATGGTTAGAAATATTGATGGGATAAAAACAGAATTCCTAAGCACAGTTGATACAATTGGTGTCAAAGGGATTCATAAAACAGTAATTCTTCGTACCTCCCCTTATCATATTACTTACAATACACCTAAACTTTTATCTTTAGGAGTTGTTGCTGAAGCACCTGATCAGAAATTATATTCCAACCCTCCGCAAAATACAGCGATCCTATTGGAAGGTGTATTTCCTTCTGTATTTTTAAACCGGGGCGTTCCTGCGGGGATTACTGAAAATTACGGTGTTACCGCGCAAAGTAAAAAGACTAAAATGATTGTGATTGGAGATGGGGATATTTTCCTGAATCAGGTAAGTGGCAGAGATGGTTCTGTTTTTCCGCTCGGTTTTGACAGGTATACGCAGCGGAATTTTGGAAACAAGGCTTTTCTGCTAAATGTTGCAGATTATTTGTCGAGTGACGATAATTTAATCGAAATCAGGAATAAAGAGGTAAAGGTCAGGCTACTGGATAAACAGTTGCTTAGACAATCAAAAAGTAAATGGCAGTTGATTAATCTTATATTGCCATTATTACTGTTAATATCATTCGCAATTTTTCAACATTATTACCGCAAGTATAAGTATGCAAGGTAATTTTTATATTTTTGAGAACTGACATAATCATATTATGAGATTTATTGTATCCACATCAACGCTATTAAAACATTTACAAACGGTTAATGGTGCTTCAAGCAGCAGTACTGTTTTGCCGATACTGGAAAATTTCCTTTTCGAGATTAAAGACGGAAGTTTAACTATTTCTGCTACAGATTTGCAGACCAGTATGACTACTTCTTTACCTGTTGAATCCAAAGAGGGCGGAAAAGTTGCTGTACCTTCAAGAATCTTATTAGATACTTTGAAAACACTACCTGATCAACCAATTTCTTTCAATATTGATGATGCTACATTTTCTATTGAAATTAGTGCAGGTGACGGAAAGTACAAACTGAGCGGAGAAAATGGAGATGATTTTCCTAAAATTCCAGTAGTAGAAAATGCCTCTTCGGTAAACCTGCCGGCTTCAGTTTTAACAGAAGCAATTACCAAAACTATTTTCGCAGTCAGCAATGACGAACTGCGTCCGGCAATGACAGGTGTTTTCTGCCAGTTATCGGATCAGTTTATCACATTTGTAGCCACTGATGCACACAAACTGGTAAGATACAGACGTATGGACAGTAAAGCAGACAAAACGGCTTCGTTCATTCTGCCTAAAAAGGCACTCACTTTGTTAAAAGCAGCTTTACCATCAACAGACATTAATGTATCAGTTGATTATAATGCAACCAGTGCATTCTTCAAGTTTGAGAATATCAACCTGGTATGCCGTTTAATAGATGAGCGTTACCCTGATTATGAAGCAGTAATCCCTGCGAACAATCCTAATAAATTAATTATTGACAGGGCTTTATTCCTGAACACTTTACGCCGTGTAGTTATTTTCGCCAATAAAACAACCCACCAGGTCAGGTTAAAAATCAACGGTAGTGAATTAAATATCTCTTCTGAAGACCTTGATTTTGCAAATGAAGCTCATGAACGTTTAAGTTGTCAATATGAAGGTGAAGACCTTGAAATAGGCTTCAATGCGCGTTTCCTGATTGAAATGTTAAGCAATCTTTCTGGTGAAGAAGTGACTTTGGAACTTTCTACGCCTAACCGTGCTGGTTTATTGATCCCTCAAACTAATGATGAAAACGAAGATGTCCTGATGCTGGTTATGCCGGTTATGCTGAACAACTATAATTAATTTTAGATAACAACTTCTCTGAACGTCATTATGAGCGAAATAAACACGCTGTAATGACGTTTGTTATGATACACTATGGACATCATCAATCAGCTGATACAATTTATTCTGCACACAGATGTAGAATTGGTTAAGCTGGTAAGCAATTACCAGACCTGGACCTACCTTATTTTATTCCTAATTATTTTTGCAGAAACCGGATTTGTAGTAACTCCATTTTTACCTGGTGATTCTATGTTGTTCGCAGTAGGGGCATTGATTGCTAAAGGTAACACTGGTCTGGATATCTGGATTATGTTTCTTATTCTGGTTATTGCAGCTATTCTGGGTAACAGTTTAAATTACCGTCTGGGTAGTTTCTTTGGGATAAAGGTCTTCAAGGAAGGAAATAAAATCTTAAAGCTGGAGTATTATAATAAATCACATATGTTCTTTGAAAAACATGGTGGTAAAGCAATAATTTTTAGCCGTTTCCTGCCGATTTTCAGAACTATAGCGCCTTTTGTTGCTGGTGTAGCGAAAATGCCATTTGGCAGGTTTACTTATTACAATATCATTGGAGGAATAGGATGGATCGCAAGTTTACTTTTTGCGGGATTTTTACTGGGACAGATTCCGATTGTCAGAGATAACTTCTCTATTGTAATTCTATTCATTGCAGTAGTTACCTTTGCTCCTGTAATCTTCGCAGCAGTAAAATCAAGATTCAAAACTAAAGATATCATAGAGAGCTAGTTTTCTCTGCCAATAATTTTTCCGGAGCTGAACTTCAGATTCAGCTCCTTTATTTCTTGCGCTGCCGCCGCGTCAGGCAGTAGCTTAATCATCTTTTCGAGCTTTGGCTGTCCGGCATCTATCCATGCAGAATACCAAAAAGAACCTGTAGCCAGAATGGATGCCCGCATTTGTCTGGCAACCATATGATTCATATGGGTATGATAAGCCCTGGCATATTCAACAGCATATTGCTTCATCACCTGTTTATTTCTTTTAGAATAGCTATACTTCCGGTAGGCTGGGAAACCACGATTTAAACGGGCTTCAATCCATAAAACACTATCAACAAGCTGATGGGTATGGGTAATGATTTTCCAGGTTTCTTTTAAAGGATCATCAATGTAAAATGCTCCGCCTACTAAAAAACTATATTTTTCGGAGAATAATTCTGGTAAACGACTTTCCCAGAAAGCGTGGATACCATATTGATTAGTCAATTGGCCGTTATGATTTTCTGTGGTGTGCAAAGGAACATGCGCATCGGAGATATAATGTCCTAAATAAGCAGAGTGAGAAAGTATTTTTAAGGAATCTCTTTCTTTAAAGGCTTTGACTAATTGATAATAGGTACGCTGGATCTGCCAGGGTAGTGTACCGTTTTTAGCCAGTTTTTGCAGCCCATACTTTTTGGCTGCATCATTCCATTTTCTTGGAATACTGTCGGTTTCAACCTCATAAGCTTCTATATCAAGGTAATGCCGGGGTGCTTCGGCAGTATCGGCATAACGTCTTTTATCTGCATCTACGGCATGATCCGAGAGGTATTGTATATTGGATTTATAAAACCTGCTCATTCCGGCAGGGAGCGTAAATACAGCAAGCCTGTTAATTCGCATATGTGCGAAAAATCCCCAGGAACTGGTTAGCACAGTAAGTGCTAAAAAAAATACGAAAATGAAAGGTCTTTTCATTTTCGTAAATTTAATGCTATTCTGAAATACTTTGGTAATAAACCTTTTTCAGCAGGCTTGCTACTTAATCAATCGATTTTCCCTTCATCGCTTTAGAAACCGCGATGTCCATCAACCGCTCTGCAAAAGGACGGGTAAATTCATTCAGTTCATCTGCCTTTTTAAGAATCGTGTCTTTATTTCCTTCGGTCAGTGCTTCTCTTAAAGCAATGATATATAGTTTCGTGTTTTCTAATTCTTCCGGAGTTAAAACAAAACCGTTTTTATCAATAAAACGCTCAGCGGTATAAACCAGTTGTTCTCCTTCGCCACGGGCTTCAATCAGCATTCTTTGCGCAACATCACTTTCCGCATGGGTAATACTGTCAATCAGCATTTTCTCTACCGTATCATCTGTAAGGCCGTAACTAGGGGTAATATCTATTTCCTGCTTCACGCCAGAACGTAATTCAACCGCCTGAACGGTTAGGATCCCATCGGCATTCAGGATGAAATTAATATCTACTTTAGGCATTCCTGCTGGCATAGACGGAATACCCTTTAAATCGAATTCAGCTAATTTTCTGTTTTCTTTAACCAGATCACGCTCTCCCTGATAAACAGAGATTTTCATATTCACCTGTCCATCTATTGAAGTAGTATACTGACGGCCTGCTTTGGTCGGAACTTTTGCATTTCTGGCGATGATCACATCCATTAAACCGCCCATGGTCTCAATACCCAGAGAAAGGGGAGTAACATCCAGTAACAGGATGTCAGAACGGTTACCAGCAAGGATGTCTGCTTGTATTGCTGCACCTAAGGCTACTACTTCATCCGGGTTGATCTGATCGTGTGGCTGACGGCCAAAGAATGCGGCAACCTGCGCTTTTACATAAGGTGTACGGGTAGATCCACCAACCATAACCACTTCGTCAATAGCTGTAATGCTTAATTTGGCATCTTTCAAAGCTTGCTGACAAGAAGCTAAAGTTTCTTTAACTTTTGCTTCGATCAATTGCTCGAATGTATTTCTGTCAAGGGTATACCAGATGTCTCCTGATTTTTCATTGAACAGATTTTGGGTGCTGAGTGCTTTTTTTGCTTCTTCGGCTTTTAAACGAAGGTTTTGCATTAATCCCGGATTTTCGGCCAGTGCAGCTGCATCAAGGTTGTTTTTCTCTATCCAGTAATGAACAATAGCACGGTCAAAGTCATCCCCGCCAAGGAAAGTATTTCCGTTAGTAGACAATACTTCAAATATGCCGTTCTGAATAGCAAGAATAGAAACATCAAATGTTCCACCTCCTAAATCATAAACTGCAATCGTTTTCTGCTCAGTAGGATCAAGTCCTATTCCGTAAGCTAAACTGGCTGCGGTTGGCTCATTGACAATTCTTAAAACATCTAATCCTGCTAAACGGCCTGCATCTCTTGTGGCCTGTCGCTGACTATCATTGAAATAAGCAGGAACAGTAATTACGGCGCGGTTAACAGGTGTTTTTAAAGCATGTTCTGCTCTGGCTTTCAGCTCCTTTAAGATCTCTGCTGAGAGCTCAATAGGAGTGTAGAATTTATCTCCGGCCTGTATTTTAACCAGGGAATCATTACCTTCATCTATTAGTTTGTAAGAGAAGGTATCCTGATGACCAGCAATGTCTTTATAAGACCGGCCCAATAAACGTTTAACTGAAAATATGGTATTGGCCGGGTCAGTGATCAGAAATTCTTTTGCTCCATTACCCACCAAGGTATCTCCTGCTGCATCGAAATGGACTATAGAAGGTACTAATAACCCTTTTCCAGTGTCATTGATAACTTTAGGTTTTTTGTCCGGATCAATAAAGGCCACCAAACTGTTGGTCGTCCCTAAATCAATTCCTACAATGATTTCTTCTTTTTGTAAAGAACCTGTTGCCAGGTTGATGGATATCTTTGCCATAATCACGGCAAATTTAAGATTTTAAATGTATTAGGGCTGTAATGTTTTATGCATTTCCTTTTTATGCAGATTAAATACCCATAAAACAATATCCTGGTAACTGTCAGTTCCTTTTTTCTGGTTATTGATTTTGAGGAATTTATCGAATGCCACACCGAAGTACCCTGACATTTCAGAATTGTACTTTCTCCAGAATTCCTGTTCGTTCTTAAAATCTGCCAGTGTAGCTTTATTTATTTTTTTAAAGAGGTCTTCATAATCTTCGGGTGATTTAATTCTGATCTCGAAAAGAACGTTCCGAAGGATATTATAATAACCGGAATATTGAAAATTAAGATCTGAACTACCTGTGCTGACGAGGTAACCTGCAAGATTAGCTTCGTCTTCGCGTGCTACGCCAAGTTGGTGCGAGATTTCGTGACAGGTGATAAAGGGTAAATCTATGGCGGGAATAAGCATGTTGACATTAGCTTCGCCCGACGGAGGAGCATAATAGCCTTCTATGCCCGATTTGGTAATGGTCTGTTCCAGAATTACCGCTTTAACAGCCGGCACGCTGTAAGTAAACAGGGAATTGGTTTTCGCTAATTTATCATAAGCAGATTTAGAGCCGCTTTCCAGCTCTTTAATATTGAATCCCCTCTGGACACCGGTCTGCTGTATTTTTTGTTTAGTGGTATTGACCCGGTTAATCAGGAAATCACCTAATTGAACAAGATCTTTTGTGGTATATTTTTGATTACTAAGTCCTAATTGTCTGGAAATGGAAGGTCTGGAATAATTCAGACCCCAAAGCAGTTTAAAGACTATATATAAGATCAGTGTAAAGTTAGCCAGTTGTAATGGGAAGAAAAATTGCAACTGCTGTTCCGGTCTCCTGCGTTTTATTTTTCTAATCGCTTTAAAGACCGACCACAGGCAGTAAAGAATTAAAATCAGGTACAGAAAATCGCCCACCGCAAAAGGAAACGGTGAGCTGATGAAGCGCTGAGCGACCGAGACCAGTGGATAAAGACCGCTGGAATAAATGGTTTCTGTCAGTTGACTGTTAAGTCCCAGAAGGAAAATCAGTAAAGCAATAGTACTTAATATAACCAGACGGCGTACTTTTGACTTGATCGCAGAATTCATTTATCTGTTGAAAGTTAATCGTTTTCCAGTTTCATTGGTCATGAACTTTCCTTTTTGGTAAGCCAGATTCCCAGAGATAAAAGTATGGGTAATATCAGCTTTGAAAGTTTGTCCTTCAAAAGGAGACCAGCCGCATTTATATAAAATATTAGCTTGAGTTACTTTAACAGGATCATGGAGTGCAACTAATACTAAATCGGCCCAGTAACCTTCTCTGATAAATCCTCTTCTGTCAATCTGAAAGCAGGTGGCTACGTTGTGTGCTGTTTTCTCTACTATTTTTTCAAGCGTGATCTTTCCCTGATGATACATTTCCAGCAGTGCAGAAAGTGCATGTTGTACGAGTGGTCCGCCCGCAGGGGCTTTCAGATAAGTTTGTGCTTTTTCTTCAATGGTATGCGGGGCGTGATCGGTAGCAATCACATCGATATGGCCATCTAATACACCTTTCAGAATGGCATCACGGTCTGCTGCTGTTTTAACAGCAGGATTCCATTTAATCAGGTTACCTTTGGTCGCATAATCCTGGTCGCTGAACCAGAGGTGGTGAACGCAGGCTTCGGCAGTAATTCTTTTATCCTTTAAAGGAGTAATTGCATCGAATAATGCGATTTCTTTTGCAGTAGAGATATGTAGAATATGTAATCGGGTATTGTGTTTTTTAGCAAGTGAAACGGCAAGTGATGAGGAAATGTAACAAGCTTCATCGTTGCGGATCAGCGGATGCATATCTATAGTAATGTTTTCTCCGTATTTTTCTTTGAAAGCAGCCATGTTGGTTCTGATCGTCAGTTCATCTTCACAGTGTGTGGCAACCAGTATTGGGGCTTCTCTGAAAATATTATCCAGTACCTGTTCATTATCAACCAGCATATTTCCGGTAGAAGAACCCATAAATACTTTAATACCACATACTTGTGCCGGATCAGTTTTCAGAACTTCTTCAATGTTGTCATTAGAAGCACCCATAAAAAAGGAGTAATTAGCCAGTGACATTTCTGAGGCAATCTGATATTTGTCAGCTAACAGACTTTGCGTAAGCGTATTCGGGACTGTATTGGGCATTTCCATGAAAGAGGTAATTCCTCCGGCAACTGCCGCCATGCTTTCGGTAAAGATATCTGCTTTGTGGGTTAAACCGGGTTCTCTGAAATGGACCTGGTCGTCAATCATACCAGGTAACAAGTGTAACCCTTCTGCATTGATTTCCTGATCGGCTGATCTGTTTATTACCGGACTGATTTCTTCAATTAATCCGTCTTTGATAAATACGTCCGCAACATAAATTTTTCCTTCATTAACTAACGTTGCGGCTTTTATAAGGATGGTGTTCATATTGCCAAATCTAAGGATTTTGAAGCAATATTTTTAGGCATGATTACAATTGCTAAACTGAAAGGCAGTGTTAAATATACGATTATTTTTATACTAGTTATGGTCTTAACTGATTTAAAACCAATTAATATGACTAATTTTGGAAATGACTATTAAACACGTATTAACCAAGACACAGGAAAGCTTTATAAAAAAACACAAAATCCCAGCGGATTTGCTGTTTGACGCACAAGGAGAGGGGATGACAGAAGAGCTAAAGCAGCGTATGTCTGAGACAAATACAGTCTTCGCATACAATACTGTAGGTTGTACTAAAGATGATAATCATAATTTCAAAACTATCGGCGGTCAATGTCCACAATGTGAAACAGGTAAAATTGCAATTTTATTAAGAGAGCATGAAGCTGGTTTTATTTACATTGCCGGTTCAAGAAAAGGAACTTTGATTAAGGTGGGTTCTACAAGTAATATCATTGACAGAATCAAAAGCTTAAATATGCCTAAGACCAGATATGCAGGTTTTGATGACTGGGTACTTTTATTTGATGCAAGAACGACAACACAAGGAAGAAGCGAACGTAAGATTCAGCAAAAACTGAGTGAAAACAAAGTGAATTATCTGGTAGAGAAAAGCGGAAAAGCAACTGATTCAGGTGAATTGTTCAGATGTTCTTACAATAAAGCTAAAGATGCAATCACAGCTTTGGAAACTGAAGAATCTTTCGAATTTACCCAGGTACACGAAAAAAGAGATTTAATCCCTGATTACCAATTCAAAAATTTAAAAGCAAGAGTACAGACTGCTGCTGTTGAAGCATAAGCTGTTCTCAATTTATAGTTTTTTAAGATCTGTCTGCGTGTTTTTAAGATAGATAATAACTTCTGGCTGAGTTTTTTTAATGTGTTTCTTTTAGAAATGAAACGCATTAAAAAAATAAAAGCTGTTCCGTGAGAAATTAGTGTCAATTTCTCTTTTCCCCTTTATCCATAAAATAACATTTAAAGAAGCGCTTAATTAGCTTCCTATTAATTATATTATATTTGCAAAATGCCAAAAACATTCGAAGAGTTCAACCTTAACAGACAGATTTTAAATGCTGTTGCTGATGCAGGGTTTACGGTTGCTACTCCAATACAAGAAAAAGCAATCGCACCGGTTTTATCGGGACAAGATATTTTTGGGATTGCCGAGACTGGAACAGGAAAAACGGCAGCTTATGTGCTGCCTATATTAATGCAGCTTAAATATGCTCAGGGAGATGCTGCACGCGCTTTAATTCTGGCACCAACGCGCGAATTAGCGATGCAGATTGCTGAGCATGTCAAAATATTTTCAAAATATACAGATTTACGTTCCGTAGTTGTTTTCGGGGGAATAGGGCCGAAAACGCAGATAGAACAGGTAAAAGCTGGTGTAGATATTATTATTGCTACTCCCGGCCGCTTCCTTGATATTTATCTTGCCGGACATATTAATACACAATACCTGAAATTCCTGGTATTGGATGAGGCGGATAAAATGATGGATATGGGTTTTATTGGCTCTATTCACAGGATTCTGGAAGTGGTACCGCGTAAAAGACAGAATTTACTTTTCTCGGCTACCATGAGCGATCTTGTTCATAAAATTGCTGGTGATTTCCTGAAAAACCCAACGATTATTGAGGTTGGTCAGCAGGCTACTCCTGCACAAACAGTTACGCAGGGGTTATATGAGGTTCCGAATTTCAAGACTAAAATTAATCTTTTACAGCATTTACTAAAGAATGAGATAGATTTTAAGCGTCTGATTATCTTTTGTAAGACTAAAACTGTGGCTGATAATATTTTCAGTTTTATTGAACGCAGATATGGCGCTGCGGAGGTAAGAGTAATCCATGCAAATAAGGGGCAGAATACGAGAATTAATTCAATCAATAGTTTTAAAGAGGGAAATATTCGTGTGCTGGTAGCTACAGATGTTGCTTCCCGGGGAATTGATGTAGCTGAGGTTAGTCATGTGATCAACTTTGATGTCCCAATTATTATTGAGGATTATGTTCACCGTATTGGCCGTACCGGAAGAGCTTATGCGAAAGGAGATGCACTTACTTTTTGTACGGAAGCAGAGCTGTATTATGTTAAAAAGATTGAGAAACTGATGCGTCAGACTATTCCGGTTCTTGAGCTTCCAAAAGAGGTTTTTGTAGAGGAAACTCCTTATGAGGAGCGTCAGTATATTGCCAGAGAAATCGATAATCAGAAAAGGAAAGATGATCCGGATTTCAAAGGAGCTTTCCATGAGAAGAAACATGCTGCTGCAATTGCTGCAGCCGCTGCGGCTTCTGCGAAGAAAAAGATGGATAAAACTCCGGCCTGGAAGAAAAGAAAATTCAAAAAAACTTAGTCTTGAAATTAACGCCTTTAAATATTGTCAGCTCGGGCTGTATTGTATTTGCATTATTGCTTTTCTTTAGCCCGGATAAACAGCTTCCTGTACAAAAGGGGATGAATGGATTATTAACAGGTCTTTGTATTTTAACTGCAATTATTGCTTTCATTTCAGATCTGATTTTCCGGAAGTTTATACCTTTGCTAGGCAAATTATGGATAGTGGAGTGTGCTTTGATCATTTTCACTGTGGTATTGATGGTTATTCTAAGGGTTAGTTTAGGATAATATTTGGCAGAGGTTTGAATTAATAGAAAACGAAAAACAACAATTACATTGTAATGAAAACAGCAGAAATTAAGATAACGGTTGAGCTTGATGATAATAACGTCCCTGAGAATTTAATGTGGGAATCTACGGATGCGGAAACACAGGAAAAAGTTCCTGTGAAATCTATGATGTTAGCGCTTTGGGATCACAATTATAAAAATTCAATGCGTATAGATCTATGGACTAAGGATATGCCTGTAGATGAGATGAAAAGGTTCTTTTATGAGACTTTGCAGACGATGGGTGATAGTTTCTTAAAGGCAACTGGTGAAACTCTGATTATCGAGGATTTAAGAGATTATTGTGCGCATTTTGCGGATAAAATGGGGATTGATCCGGGAAAGTAAGAATTTATAAAAAGAGAAAGGCCATGTTTGTTGTCGGCGCCCGCCTGAAAAGGTGGCCAATGTCAGCAAACATGGCCTTTCTCTTTTTTATCGTAGCCATACTTGTACTGGAATTTGGAGGGGTTGAAGTGAGGCGGGATCAGATTGAGGCGAGACTTGATCTAGTTGAAGCCAGGCTTGATGAAGCGGATGGTAAATTTGATCTGATACAGTTTAACTTTGAAAATGTACACAAAAAACTGGATTTTGTAATAGAGGAAATCGTTAAAATTGATGGAGTAAATAGATATGTGGATATTGACAAAAACCTCAAAACACTAAAATCAAGATAGAAGGTTTCTGCCTTTTATAACCAGCAAAAACTCTGACCGGAGCTTTTGCTGGTTTTGAACTGAATATTCTTTTCAGGGAGAGTATTTTTATAAGATCTTAGTTTTATTCAGTAAATAGATGATACTTTTGTAACTGTTTATTTAAAATATGCTTTTTTTATGAAGATTCAAGGTGTAATTGGTGCCTTATTACTTGCTGCAGGAGGGATGTGCCCTTTGGTACATGTGCCTATTATTGGAAACTGGAACTATTTCGGAATAGATCAGTCTTTGGGAACTATTTTTTATGTAATTGTTGTATTGGCTTTTTTAGGAGCTTTTCTAAATAAAACAGGTTTATTAAGAGGCTGTGGATGGGCAGCGGTCGTAATGGTTATTCTGACCCTGTCAGCTGTATGGTTCAAGTCCCATGACTATTTCAGTTTTATACATTTCAAAAAGTTAATCAACCTGGCTTCGGGTATGGTAAAATATAAGTGGGGCTGGTTCGTGATTTTGGCTGGAGTATTACCTTTGATTACGGTTAGAAAGAAGGTTATTGTTATTCAGCAAATACCGGAAGTTCCGCTTTCAGAAGTGTAATTGCGGCTTTATATCTGCTCTTTTATCATAGAAGTACAATATAATCGATATTTGAAGGTGAAATGACCCTGCTTCGGTAAAAAAACAATACATAAAATTATATTTGTGCCGGAATGCAGTTGATAAAAGAAGTTAAGTATTTAATTGGGAAAGAATTGTTGCTCGAGTGGCGCTCAAAGTATGCGTTGAATGGGGTAGTACTTTATGTCGTATCTACTGTATTTGTCTGTTTTCTTTCTTTCGTTTCCTTAAGAGGGATAACCTGGAATGCTTTATTCTGGATCATTATGTTATTCGCTTCTATCAATGCGGTTTCCAAGAGTTTTCTTCAGGAAAGCAAGGGGAGGCAATTGTATATTTATACGATTGCAAGTCCGCTGGCATTGATCATATCCAAAACGATTTACAATATCTTTTTGATGTTGCTGCTCACTTTGATTGCTTTAGGTTTTTATACCCTGGTATTTGACTATGTACCAGAGGACATGGGCCTTTATCTGGTTGCTACTGTTCTGGGCAGTCTGAGTTTTTCGACCATCTTTACTATGATTTCAGCAATAGCTTCGAAAGCTGGTAATGGGGGAATGCTAATGGCAATTTTAAGTTTTCCTGTAATTATACCAGTAATTACTGTCCTGATTAAGCTGAGTAAGAATGCAATTGACGGGCTGGACAGGAGCGTGAGTCTGGATGAAATAGGAATTCTGTTGATTATCAATGTATTGGTAGCCGTGTTTTCACTGATGTTGTTCCCATACTTGTGGAGGGACTAGGCAGCTTGTGGTGCATTTAAAAAATTAACTAAAATATATAAAGCTTTGTTACCTTTGAACTCGCAAAATTAAGCTGATTGCGATTGGTTTAACAAGCGACCTTAAATCTGAAATAAATGTATAAATCCTGGTGGAAAATTTTAGGAGCAGTATTGGTAGTTTATTCTACAATAGCCGGCTTCCTGGCGTCAGTTCCTGCTTTACCTATATTGCATCAAACTATCAGAAACTTATACTTCCACGTTCCGATGTGGTTTAGTATGATTATTCTTTTTAGTGTTTCTGTCTTTCACAGCATAAAATATCTGAGCAATAATAACGAGGAGCATGATATGAAAGCAGTGCAGAGTGTAAATGCTGGTGTATTGTTTGGCATACTTGGAATTATTACCGGCGCTATCTGGGCTAAATTTACCTGGGGACAAGCCTGGAGTTTTGATGTGAAACAGAACTTTGCTGCGATTGCACTCTTATTGTATTTTGCTTATCTGGTACTGAGAAATGCAATTGATGAAGATCAGAAAAGAGCTAAAATTGCTGCAATCTATAATATTTTTGCCTTTCCGATGATGGTGGTTTTACTTTTTGTATTACCTAGATTATCAGATTCACTGCACCCGGGCAACGGAGGTAATCCCGGATTTAATGCCTATGATCTTGACAGCCATATGAGAATGGTTTTCTATCCTGCTTGTTTAGGCTGGATATTAATTGGTTACTGGATATATACCCTGCTTTTCAGGGTATCTGCTATAGAGAAAAACAAAACAGTATAAATATAATCTGATGAAAAAACTTATTACTACAGTTCTGATGTTAATGGTTACGCTGCAGCTTTTTGCACAGGATCAGACTTCTGCGATCACTGATACCCTTGCAGGATCAGAAAAAATTTACGTGGTTGTTGTGTGCGTGGCAGTTATTTTACTGGGACTGATCTTTTTTCTGTTCTCAATTGATCGCAGATTAAAAAAACTAGAAAAAAAATCTTAAGGAAAAAAATTATTTTTAAGGCCTTTAACACAGGTTTTTGAGTGGTTTTCAAGGAGGTGTTTCCCTTACACTAAGCAATTATTAATTTGTATTAATCGTTTTTTTTAGTGCAATTTTGCAGCTATAAGAATAAGAACATAATTCAAATTCATAAAAATCAAATAATGGCTACTACAGCAAACGAGACAAATTTTTTTACAGATGTCTGTAAAAACTTTGATAACGCAGCACAATTCACCGGTCACCCAGAGGGTTTACTTTCTCAAATTAAAGCTTGTAACAGTGTTTATCGTTTCCAGTTTCCAATCCGCAGAGGAAATGGATTCGAAGTAATTGATGCATGGCGTGTTGAACACTCTCACCACATGAGTCCTACCAAAGGAGGGATTCGTTACAGTGAAATGGTTAATGAAGATGAGGTAATGGCATTAGCAGCACTAATGACTTATAAGTGTGCAATCGTAAATGTTCCTTTTGGTGGTGCAAAAGGTGGAATTAAAATTACGCCAAAAAACTATACAACAGGTGAATTGGAAAATATCACCCGTCGTTATACTACAGAATTAATTAAAAAGAATTTCATCGGTCCTGGTATTGACGTTCCTGCTCCTGATTATGGATCCGGAGAACGCGAAATGAGCTGGATTGCTGATACATATATGACAATGAACCCAGGTCAGCTGGATGCATTAGGTTGTGTTACCGGTAAGCCAATTGCTTTACATGGTATCCGCGGACGTAAAGAAGCTACAGGCCGTGGTGTTGCTTATGCAGTAAGAGAATGTGTAAGAGTAACAGAAGACATGCATAAGATCGGTCTTAAAGCTGGTTTGGATGACAAAAGAGTTATCGTTCAGGGATTAGGAAACGTAGGATACCACTCTGCAAAATTCCTTACTGAATTTGGTGCTACGATTGTTGGTCTTTGCGAGTTCGAAGGCGCTATTTACAATGAGAACGGACTGAATGTTGATGAAGTGTTCGCACATCGTAAATTAACAGGTTCAATCCTGGGTTTCCCGGGAGCCAAAGAATTTAAAAATTCTATGGAAGGATTAGAGCAGCCATGTGATATCCTTGTTCCTGCGGCATTGGAAAATCAAATCACAGCAGAAAATATCAGAAACATCAAAGCGAAAATTATCGCTGAAGGTGCAAACGGACCGTGTACCCCTGAAGCTGAAGAAATCTTCACTGAAATGGGTGGTATTATCATTCCTGATATGTACTGTAACGCAGGTGGTGTAACTGTTTCTTACTTTGAGTGGTTGAAAAACCTTTCTCACGTAGCTTTTGGCCGTATGGAAAAACGTTATGCAGAAAACTCAAATGCTAACCTGATCAATACACTGGAAAGCTTAACAGGTCAGAGTATCCCTGCTGAACACCGCTTAATGATTGTTAAAGGTGCTTCTGAATTGGAATTAGTAAATTCAGGATTAGAAGATACAATGATTCATTCTTATCATGAAATCAGAGAGACTCTTTTGACTAAACCTGGTATTCAGACTTTAAGAACTGCTGCTTTTGTTGGTTCAATCGACAAAATTGCTGTTTCTTATATGAACTTAGGTATCTGGCCATAAGCCTCTGCTAAATTATATCAGATCCGCAACGTCTAAAACGTTGCGGATTTTTTGTTTAGGGTCAATATGACATTCTGATTGAAATCTGCACAGCCGGGTTTTCGTATATTGGTATGGAGGAATGATTCATATGGTCATCCAGTGATGAAAACAGGCATATTTCTATTAATGATCAGTTTATTATTTGTTTCCTGTTCAGACAGAAAACAGCAAATAGCAAGTAATAACGGATTTGCCGTTTTACCCATGCGTAAATCAAATGAAGCCGTAGCCACTTTTGCAGGGGGGTGCTTCTGGGCGATGCAGGAAAGTATGATCCAGTTGAAAGGAGTAAATACAGTCATCAGTGGTTATGCCGGTGGAAGTACTGCAAATCCCACTTACGAAGATGTTTTGAGTAAGAATACTGGTCATGCTGAATCAGTTCAGGTTTATTACAATCCGGAAGTGATTTCTTATAGACAACTCCTGCATGCTTTTTTCTTTGCCCATGACCCTACTGAATTAAACAGACAGGGGCCTGATGTTGGAAATGATTACCGCTCGATTGCTTTTTATCGCAGTCCTGAAGAAAGAAAGACAATTGCCAAAGTTATGGCAGACATGGAGGCCGCTAAATACTATCCCGGTAGTTTTGTTACAGAACTGGAACCATTTCAGGTATTTTATCCGGCAGAAAGCTCACATCAGGATTATTATGAGCGTAATTTGTGGGATCCTTATATCAGAAGTGTTTCTAAACCAAAAGTAATGCATGTGAGAAAACAACTGCCGCAATTGGTTAAAAAAGAGTGTCTTAAGTAGTCATGCTGCTGCTAATCCAATTACTTTTCCACCTATAATGTCGTTTATTTGTCAGCCGACTATCAATATTTTGTCATCTAAAGCATTAGCCGCTGTGTAAGGGACATTAGGTACTTATATTTTTTATCTTTGTGTACTCTTTTAATGGGTTAGGTAAGGAGGCTCGTGTAAGCAAGCTATATGTCCTGTTTAAATTGGCGGAGCCAGTTTATGTTTTAACCATGAAAAGGCAGCCAGTATATAATATATAGCTGCAAACATCAATTTTGACAAAAAAAGATATATTCTCATGAAAAAAAGTGCAATTATTGGCTTAATTACCATTGCTATCTGTGTCTGTTTTCTGGTCAGCTTAAATGCTGATACCAGCAACTATTCGACCTTTACAGAAGCTGCTAAAGACTCCAGAGAGTTTCACGTAATGGGCCACTGGGCAAAAGAAAAGGGAACTTATTATGATGCCTTAAAAGATGCTAACCATTTCTCTTTCTATATGAAAGATGAAAAAGGTGATATTGAGAAAGTTATTTACAGTGGGACTAAACCACAAGACTTTGAACGTTCTGAAAAGCTTGTATTGATCGGTAAGATGAATAAAGGTACTTTCTACGCCTCTAAAATATTAATGAAATGCCCCTCTAAATATAATAACGACCTAGTAGAGATAAAGCAGGACGGACAGGTTAAACGATACAAATAATTTTAATGGACATACAATTCACAGGAGAGACCCTCCTCCCCGGCAAAGTTGGGCAGTTTTTTATTGTTTTAGCGTTTGCCGCTGCACTACTTTCAACGATTTCTTATTTCTTTGCGACCCGCAATAAAGACCTTGCAGATAAATCCTGGCAACGTTTGGGAAGAATAGCATTTTTAACTAATCTTTTGAGTGTAATTGGAATTGGGGCAACACTGTTTTATTTGATCCTGAATCATTATAACGAATACTATTACGTTTATTCACACTCTTCAAAAACACTTCCTGTATATTATATCGTTTCTGCATTCTGGGAAGGGCAGGAAGGTAGCTTCTGGCTTTGGGCCTTTTGGCAGGCTATTTTGGGAACGATACTAATCTGGAAAGCAAAAACCTGGGAAAATGGGGTACTGACCGTTGTTGCCTTCTCACAGGTATTTTTAACATCTATGTTATTAGGCGTTCAGATTTTCGGTGAACGTATCGGAAGTTCTCCTTTTATCCTGTTAAGAGATGCTGTAAACCTGAAAGATATGGCTCCGGTAGTATTTGCCGATGCTGAAAACTATAAGAACTATCTTAAATTTATTACTGATGGAAGAGGGTTAAACCCACTTTTACAGAACTACTGGATGGTTATTCACCCGCCAACACTATTCCTTGGTTTTGCGAGTATGATTGTTCCTTTTGCTTATGTAATCACTGGATTGTGGCAAAAAAGATATAAAGAATGGGTAAAACCAGCTATGCCATGGGCTTTGTTCGCTGTAATGGTTTTAGGTACAGGAATTATTATGGGATCTTTCTGGGCTTATGAAGCACTGAACTTTGGTGGCTTCTGGGCATGGGATCCGGTTGAAAATGCGTCGTTGATTCCATGGTTAACCTTAATTGGTGCAGTCCATGTCATGATTGCTTTCAAAAATACCGGTCACGCTTTCTTTACTTCTATTGCCTTGGTGTTAGTGAGTTTTATCCTGGTATTATATGCTTCTTTCTTAACAAGAAGTGGTATTCTTGGAGAAACATCAGTACACTCTTTCACAGATCTGGGAATGTTTGGTCACCTTATTTTTTACAACGTAGTATTCCTGGCTATTCCGGTAGTCCTGATTGTTTTACGCTGGAAAGAATTGCCTATTACCAATAAAGACGAAGAAACTTATTCAAGAGAATTCTGGATGTTTATCGGTGCGCTTGTCGTAACTGTTGCCTGTATCCAGGTTATTTTCTCTACCTCTGTTCCTGTATTCAATAAAGCTTTCGGAACTAATTTTGCACCACCAATTGATGCTATCAAATATTACAATCAATGGCAGGCCCCGTTTGCTATCCTGATTACCATGATATCTGGTTTCTCTCAATTCTTAAAATATAAACGTACTGATACCCGTAAATTCTATAGTAGTCTGGTTGCTACACTAGTTATTGCTATTGTAGTTACAGCAGGGTTTGTTTATATCACTAACGTATACAATAACCTGATCTATATCTTGCTTTCGTTCAGTTGTATGTTTGCTATTTTATCTAATGCACGTGTGCTTACTCAGGGATTCAGTGGTAAAGGTAAATTGGTAGGAGCAGCGGTTGCGCATATTGGATTTGCTTTATTATTAGTAGGAGCACTGGTAGCTGCGGCAACAAGTAAACCTGTTTCTATTAATGCAACAAACTTTATCCCGGTAAAGGACTTCGAAAAAGTAGAAAAACCAGGTGAGAATATGGTATTGTATAAAAATGAGCCAAAGAAAATGGGGCGTTTTACAGTAACTTATACAAATGATACTACGATAGCACCTAATACTTATTATACACTGAACTTTAAAGTGATTGATGAGAAAACAGGTAAGCTTAAAGAAGATTTTAACCTGAACCCACGTGTTCAGATCAATGAGAAAATGGGGCTGATTGCTTCTCCGGATACTAAACATTATCTGACTTATGATGTCTATACGCATATTACCAGCGCTCCTGATAAAAAGGATGCACATGCAGATAGCGATGCACAAAGTGATGAACAGAATTATAAAAAACCAAGAGTAGTTACCGTAAGTACAGGTGACACCTTACATACCAGCAGTGGTATTATCACTGTAAAAGACCTTAACTTTAAACCAACAGCGAAAAGCCTGGCTTTAGCAGAAGGAGATATTGCAGTAGGTCTTCCGCTGGAAATCAACCTGAATGGTAAGATTTATAAGACTGAGCCGATATTCTTAGTCAAAGGAAATAACACATTCGATTTTGCACGTAATATTCCTGAGCTGGGCTTAAGACTGAGATTTACGAAAATACTTCCTGATCAGAAAAAAGTGGAATTACAAGTATTTGAAAAACCACAGCAATCTAAAGACTGGGTTGTGTTTAAATCTATCGAATTCCCTTATATCAATTTATATTGGGTGGGTTTAATTGTAATGGTAATTGGATTTATAATTTCTATTATCAGAAGACAAAAAGAGATTAAGTCAGTTTAATTAAAAGTATTTTTACCAGGGAAATTTAAACTGACTCTCCATGAATATTGTTTGTATAGGCTCGGGAAATGTGGCTACACATCTCGCAATCGCTTTCAAAGCGATTGGAGCTGACATTGTTCAGATCTGGAGTCAGGATAGCAGAAATGCAGAAATCCTTGCCGCTTTAACAAAAGCAACGCCAATCAGCAACTGGAACGATCTGGATCGTTCTGCTGATTGTTATGTGATTGCAGTAAAAGATAGTGCAATTGCATCAGTTGCTGCTCATCTGAAAGATGTAAAGGGCATTGTTGTCCATACCTCGGGCGCTACACCAATGAGTGTGCTTTCCGTAGTAAAGAGTGGTTACGGCGTGTTATATCCCTTGCAAACTTTCTCTAAATCCAAAGCAGTAGATATGACCCGTGTACCCTTATGTATTGAGGCAGACCGGGAAGAGACACTGGAGAAGATTAAAATAATCGCTCAGTTATTAAGCTCAAAGGTTTCCGTAGTCACCTCACAGCAACGGAGTATTCTGCATGTTGCAGCTGTTTTTGCTTCTAATTTCAGCAATCATCTTTATCAGCTGAGCAGCGAATTACTGGAACAGCATCAGCTGAACTTCGATTTATTAAAACCACTCATCCTGGAGACTGCCGAAAAAGTGCAGTCATCGGCACCAAATGAGGCACAAACTGGTCCGGCTATCCGTAATGACCAGGAAACTATAAAAAGACACCTTGATTTGCTGAGCGGAACACCCGGATTACAGAAAATCTACCAAACGTTAAGTAATAGCATTAAAAAAACTGATCTATAACAAGATTGCGGTTTTTGCTGCTTATTTTTGAGAACAATTATGAATATTTATCAATTAACAGTCAATTTTGAAGAAAAGGGTAAAGCACAAATTCAGTTACCAATTGCAGGTGGAGAATCAGTGCTGGAAGTCTGTTTGGATAATGGAATAGATTTACAACATAACTGCGGCGGTGTTTGCGGTTGCAGTACCTGTCATGTATACGTGACTAAGGGAATGGATAACATTCAGGAAATATCTGACAAAGAAGAAGACTTCATTGACAGGGCAGTAAGTCCGAAAATCTCTTCCAGATTAGGTTGTCAGTGTATAGTGATCAACGGAAATATCGAAGTGACTATCCCTAACCAATCAGAATTTTTAGGCCATTAAATAATTATAAAACAAGAAAACATGCAGGATAAGTTTGCTTTACCTATTCACTGGCAGGATCATGAAGATATTGCTCAGGAATTATATGAAAAGTTTGGTGATGATTTTAACGAATCTAAAATCTACAGGATCAGGTTTACTGAATTAGTGGACTGGGTTCTTTCCTTACCTAATTTTAAAGGTACAAGAGAAGAAAGCAATGAAGGTCACCTGGAGCAGATCCAGTCTGCCTGGGTTTATGAATGGAGAGATAACCAAGACTAGATGTTACTGCAAAAGCTTAAAGGAATTACCACATTTATTTTTGATGTCGACGGCGTTTTAACCAATGGAGATGTCATTGCAACTGATTCCGGAGAGCTGATGCGTACTTTCAATATTAAAGACGGCTATGCTTTACAGCTGGCCGTTAAAAAAGGATACCATGTATGTATCATTTCCGGAGGCCGTGGGCAGGCGATGGAAAAACGCTTTGAAGGTCTGGGCATACCAGATGTATTTTTAGGCGTATCTGATAAAGTTGAGGTCTTCAACGATTACCTGGAAATCTATCATATTAAAGCCAGGCAAGTCCTGTATATGGGAGATGATATTCCTGACCTGAATGTAATGAAGCTGGCCGGTATTCCTGCCTGCCCTTCAGATGCCTGTTCAGATATCAAAGCTGTCTCCGAATATATTTCGCCTTTTAAAGGTGGTCAGACAGCAGCGAGAGACGTCATCGAAAAAGTCCTGAGAATACAAGGGAAATGGTTTGATGCCAACCCTTCGGCTGTCGATTCCAGTAAATAAGTTACCTGGCAATTTTAAACCTTCCTTTGACTTTTAACTCTATCTATAAAAAAAAGAATAGATATGAAGAAATTATTGATGATTTGCGGAATGTTATTCAGCGTGATAACTTTTGCACATGGACAAGGTGGTAACCGTAACGCAACACCAGAAGAAAGAGCCACAAAATCTACTGCGCAGCTGACTGAGAAATTAACTTTGACTACCGGTCAGCAAACCAAAATTCACGATATATTGCTGGATCAGAATACACAGATGAACAAAGCGCGTGAAGCAGCTGGTGAGGATAGAAAAGAGATGCGTACCAAAATGATGACGCTGATGCAAAGTAATAACGAAAAGATCAAAGCAGTATTAACTGACGATCAAAAGAAAGCTTATGACACCTTCCTGGAAGAAAGAAGGACAGCAATGAAAAACAGAATGGGAGGCCAGGGAGCAGGTCAGCCAGCAAAAAATCAGTAGTTGCTTAATTCAGTGGCTGAATTGATACTGAATCTTAAATAACAAAAATAATAGAAGCGGCTTTGGGCCGCTTTTATTATTTTTGCCCAAAATATATAAATATGTATAAGCAAACAACTCCTCTTATTCTGGCCTCTAAATCACCCCGCAGACAAGAACTCATGCAATTGATGGGACTTGATTTTAAGGTGTTATTAAAAGATGTAGACGAGAGTTATCCTGAAAACCTGGCTCCAGAAGCAATTGCCTGTTACATATCGGAAAAGAAAGCAATGGCATTCGTAGAAGAACGCTTAACGAGCCTGGTGATTACTGCTGATACTATTGTCGCATACAACGGAGAAATTCTGGGTAAGCCAGCAGATGCAGTACAGGCTAAAGTGATGCTTGAAAAACTGTCCGGCACCAGTCATCAGGTCTATACCGGAGTAAGCCTGGCTTATAAAGACAAGCTTAAAACCTTTTTCGATCAAACAGAAGTACGTTTCAGAATACTCAGTACAGAAGAAATAGAACATTACATCAATAAATATAATCCACTGGATAAAGCAGGTTCTTATGGTATACAAGACTGGCTGGGCTTTATCGCAGTAGAACGTATTGAAGGCTCTTATACCAATGTAATGGGCTTACCAACAGAAAAACTCTACTTAGAGCTTTCAAACTTCTGATCTGCCCAAATCTGGTATAATACACCCATTTTTAAATCGTATGTAGATAAGCTGATTGCTTTTAATCCTGTTTTGTCCAGGATATAATTGGTCAGGATGGCGGCGATGACAATCATATCTACTCTGAGTGGAATCAGATTTGGCATCAAAACCCTTTCTGCATGTGCAGAAGCAATCAGCCTTTCAGCAAGGATGCGATACTGGTCAATATCAAATGACGCTGAACTTATCGTTTTCAGGTCAATATCTTCCAATAGCATTGCTGCGAAAGTTTCAAACGCACCCGCTGAACCAACCAGCAGTTGCGGCTCGTATTGCTGGCAGGCGGTCAGCAGGTCTGTGAGCACCTGATCAAGATGGTTTTGTATAGCAGAATGGTCTTCACTGCTGATCGGATCAGAATGAAAATAAGCCTGTAATAATCTTGCAGCACCTATATTGTAACTTTTCTTCCATAACTGGCCGTGCTGATTACAAATAATGAACTCAGTACTTCCTCCGCCAATGTCCATAATCAACGATTGCTGATTGATTACGCCTGTTGCTTTTACACCATTAAATATATAAGCAGCCTCATCCTCACCACTGATCACTTCAATAGCTATACCCGCTATCCTAAGTGCAGCGACAACAAAATCTTTTCCATTTCCTGCACTGCGTACCGCAGAAGTTGCAGTGGCACGTACAATAGTAACCTGCTGTGCATCTATTTCTTTTTTAAAGCCCTTCAGCGCCTCTATTCCACGCTCAAAAGCCTCAGGTATAATCAGGTTCTCATTAATCCTGCCCTGGCCTAATTGTACAGGTAAATTAGTTTTATAAATGACCTCCACACCCGCAGGTGTAAGCTCAGCTATCACTAAGTGAAAAGTGTTCGTACCTAAATCTATAACCGCTGCTCTCATCCGTTTTGTTAATACTGTAATTTTAATTCTTGTAACTGAACCACTTGAACATTTCCTTCAAACTGGTCTTTTTGCCATACATTAATATACCCACTCTGTATATTCTTGAAGCTACCCACACTGTCCCTATAAATCCCGCAATCAATAATCCCATAGACAAGGCCAGCTGCCAGTCGGGTACACCATAAGGTAACCTGACCATCATCGCAATCGGAGAAGTAAAGGGTATCATTGATAGCCAGAAAGCAAGCGGGCCATAAGGATCGTTCACCACTACACTCAAAGATAGGGCATAACTTAAAGTAAGCGGCATCATAATAGGCATCACAAACTGCTGCGTCTCTGTTTCACTATCTACAGCCGAACCAATTGCTGCATAAAGAGAACTATAGAATAAATAGCCGCCAATGAAAAAGAATATAAAGACCAGCAGAATTTTAGTCAGGTCAAGATTGGCCATACTTTTTTGAATATAGGCCACCGGGCCATTGTCTGCCACTTGTTTTCCTATAGAAGCTCCAGTTTTCGCGTTTACGGCAGAAACCGTATTTTTCTGTAGTTCTTTATCACCCGTAAAAGCCCGAACAGCTACAGTTGAAATGGTTGCTGTCAATAAGATCCAGAGTACAAACTGTGTTAAGCCTACCAAAGCTATACCGATAATTTTTCCCATCATCAGCTGAAAAGGCTTGACAGAGGAAATCATCACTTCAATAATTCTGCTTGTTTTCTCTTCAATCACCCCCCGCATCACCTGGATGCCGTAAATCAGAATGAAAGTAAACATCAGGATACCAGATGCATAACCGATAACAGTTGTCGCACCAGCACTGGAATCCTCTTCCTCACCTGCCTGATTAATCTTTTTGTTATCGATGTTGACAGTAGCTTTTAATTTATCAAGATCTTCCTGGGCAATACCGCTTTCTTTAAGTTTTTGAATTTTGATCGCATTCTCCACGTCATCAACTACCTTCCCGTTCATGGAAAAACCAGCCTGCTTAGTCCCTAAAAGCTGTATCCCTGAAGGATTGTCCAGGCTAAATTCAGGCAGGTAAAGAATATAGTCATAATTTTCATTCTTAAGGCTGGCCTTCATTGCTGTCAATGATTTGCCGACATAAACGTAGGTCGTATTTTTAGTAGAAGCGATTTTTTCAGTCAGTGTTTTGTTGTCATTGACTACTGCTATCCTGTTATTGGTCGAACTAGCCCCTTGTATAGAGAAGTAAATGATCATGCCATAAAACCCGGCAACAATAATCGGTGTTAATAGCGTCATGACAATAAACGATTTTTTTCTGACCCGGCTCAGGTATTCTCTTTGTATAATGAGTAAAATCTTGTTCATCATGTTAATTCTTTAGTTTTACCTGGTCAATAAAAATATCGTTCATTGTGGGAATCACTTCATCTAAACGATGAATATTCACCAGAGGGAGCAAAGCTGATAAAAGCTGATTGGCAGTTTTACCTGCACTGATTTGTACCTTAATCCTTATTTTTCCTTGCAGTATCTCTTTATGCAGTATTTCGAACAGCCCGGTTGCCAGTTCAACAGGATATTCACCATCATATTCTACCCAATACGTATTGTTCCTGTATTGCTCTTTAATATCAGATACTGAGCCATCCAGGATTTTTTTAGACCGGTGAATCAAGGCGATGTTGTCACATAACTCTTCCACAGACTCCATGCGGTGTGTAGAGAAAATAAAAGTTGCCCCTTTTTTATTCAATTCCAGGATTTCATTTTTGATAATATCAGCATTGACCGGATCAAACCCCGAAAAAGGTTCATCCAGAATAATCAATTCAGGCTCATGTAGTACAGTGGCTACAAATTGTACCTTTTGCTGCATCCCTTTACTTAAATCCTCGACTTTTTTATTCCACCAACTCGCCATTTCCAGTTTCTCAAACCAGTATCTGACCTTTTTAGTAGCTTCAGCAGTACGCATTCCTTTAAGTTTGGCCAGGTACAATACCTGTTCACCAATCTCCATTTTCTTGTATAAACCACGCTCCTCCGGGAGGTATCCTATCCTTGCAATATGAGAGGAATTGAGGCGTTGTCCGTTAAAGATGACTTCGCCGCTATCTGGTGCGGTAATTTGAGTGATAATTCTGATCAATGATGTTTTGCCCGCACCGTTGGGGCCTAGCAGCCCGAAAATCTTGCCCTGCTCTACCTTCAGACTTACATCGTCCAGTGCAAGATGCGTAGCATATTGTTTAACAATATTATTTACGTTAAGCATTTAGTCTTTATTTAGTTCTTAGTTACCCTTTAGACTGAAATCAGACAAAATGTTACAGCGTCAACGCTTTCTATCTGTCAATGCAATCAATTGCTTTGCATTGGTTAATGCCGATGTGCCCCAGGTATTGTTGAAATATACGAATACTTGCTGAGGTCCCTGGATTATAGATTTAGCGAAGGCAATTATTTCCTGCCCGGTATAGAGTGATTTGTACAGCACAGGCTTACCATGAAAACGGTAATAAACAGGATCATTAAATAAGACCACTCCATCTGGCAAGGCCGAAGGATAACTTAGTCCGCTGAAGGTCAGGTGATGTTTTTTAAACTCGTCCATCACCGTATTGTTCCACCAGCTGATATGCCTGAATTCAACCACATTCTTAAAAGCCGGGTTTAAATTCTTCAATATTAAGGCTAATCTTTCCTCTGTATAAGTAAAAGAAGGAGGGGTTTGGAACAGTACACAGCCCATTTTGTCCTGAAGGCCAGCATTAATCACCTCGTAAAAGTCAGTAACCAATTCTTCTACCTCATTAAACTTGTTATAATGTGTAATTGCGCGGGGTGCTTTAATCGTAAACAGAAAATCAGCAGGGCTGGTTTCATACCATGTTTTAAAGCTTTTTAAAGAAGGTTGTTTGTAAAAGGAAGAATTAATCTCTATCGTATTGAAATGCTGGCAATAATAGCTAAACCACTCCTTTTGAGGAAGACCGGCAGGGTAGAAGATCTCTTTCCATTCTTTATAATAAAATCCAGAGCAGCCAATTCTCCAGTCTGCTGTTGCTATTCCATCCATAACTGTTTTTTAGATTAAACAACAGTTACAGCCTAAAGTTTTTGCATAAAAAAACAGGCTGTATCCATTCAGATACAGCCTGTTTCAAATATATTCAGAGAATTGATTACTCGAAATACTCTTTCATTTTTTCAAAGAAACTCTTATCGTTTTTACCTGGCTGAGGTTTGAAATTCGGAGATTCACGTAGTTTTTCCAGCATATTCCGTTCTTCACTGCTCAGTGCTTTAGGCGTCCAGATATTCACGTGGATAATCTGATCACCACGGTGATAAGAATTCACTTCAGGAATACCTTTAGCTTTCAGGCGTAATAACTTTCCGCTTTGTGTACCTGGTTCGATTTTGATTTTAGCTTTCCCATCAATTGTTGGTACTTCGGCGCTGTAGCCTAATGCAGCATCAATAATACTTAAGTGTAAATCATAAACGATATTGTTTCCTTCACGTTTCAAGGTTTCATGAGGGATTTCTTCAATCAGGATGATCAGATCACCAGGAATACCACCATTAGGGGCAGCATTACCTTTTCCGCTCATGCTCAATTGCATACCGTCACTTACACCCGCAGGAATGTTAATGGTAATCGTTTCCTCGCCACGAACTGTTCCTTCACCATGACATGAGGTACATTTAGAAGTAATCTGTGAGCCGGCACCATTACAAGTCGGGCAGGTAGAAGTAGTCTGCATCTGGCCTAAGATGGTATTGGTTACTCTGCGAACAGAACCACTGCCACCACAGGTTTTACAAGTGCTGATAGATGATTTGTCCTTAGCTCCCGAACCATCGCAGGTTTTACAAACAATCTGTTTATTAACCTTTATTTTTTTCTCTGCGCCATGCGCTATTTCTTCAAGGGTAAGTTTGACTTTAATACGAAGGTTAGTGCCTTTAGCTACGCGTCTGCCGCTGCTGCGTTGTTGCTGTCCGCCGAAAAAACTATCGAAAGGACTGCCACCGCCGCCACCGCCACCAAAGATATCGCCAAACTGGCTGAATATATCTTCCATGTTCATGCCGCCGCCGCCATAGCCGCCGCCGCCACCAGAAGCTCCGCCAACACCAGCATGTCCATAATGGTCATAACGTTGTTTCTTCTCCGGGTTGCTTAATATCTCGTAAGCCTCAGCAGCTTCCTTAAATTTATCTTCAGCAGTATGGTCATCAGGATTTTTGTCCGGATGGAACTTTATAGCCAGCTTTCTATAAGCTTTCTTGATCTCTTCCGGAGAAGAACCTTTACTTACACCAAGGATATCGTAATAATCTCTCTTACTCATAATTAACTACCTACAACTACTTTTGCAAAGCGTATAACTTTGTCATTTAAAGTGTATCCTTTTTCTAATTCATCTATAACTTTTCCTTTCAACTCTTCAGTTGGAGCAGGAACCTTAGTGATTGCTTCATGAAGGTCTGTGTCAAAAACAGTATTGGCACATTCCATTTCTTTTAAGCCTTTCTGATTTAAAATGCTTTTCAGTTTGGTATGGACTAACTGAATCCCTTCACGGATTGCAGCCACATCAGTAGCATTTTCAGTCGCTTTATTTGCACGGTCAAAATCATCCAGTACTGGAAGCATAGAGATAATTACATCCTTGCCAGCAGTCTGTAAAAGCTCAACACGTTCTTTTTGTGTACGTCTTTTGAAATTGTCAAACTCAGCAAAAAGGCGAAGATATTTATCATTCAACGCTGCATTATCAAGTTTTAATTGCTCTTCAGCAGAGATTTCCTCTACAGGTTCAGTGATAGTATCCGCATTCGCGTCATCAGTAAGCTCTTTGTTTAACTGCTCTTCAGCAGTATTTTCCGTAATGGGATTTTCTGTATCGTTTGTTTTCTTCTTGCTAAACATGGTATAGTAGAATTTTATAATGCAAACTCAAAAGGTTTGCCAATGAAGTATATCAGCCATGCTGTCAGTTTTGTTTGAACAAGACTGTACAGAATGGCTGAAATGAAATTATTTTGTCAGGAATGGTCAGTTTTTTGGAACAGACACTTAGTTAATTGTTGCATCATCATGGACAATACCTGCTTCACATTTGATGATACGGGAAGGCAGGGTACGGATGATATGATAATCATGCGTAGCCATTAATACAGCAGTACCGCTCTGGCTGATTTGTTTCAGCAGCAATACGATTTCTTCGGAGGTTTCAGGATCTAAATTCCCTGTAGGTTCATCTGCAAGGATAATATCCGGATTATTTAATAGCGAACGCGCAATCACTACACGCTGCTGCTCACCACCAGAAAGCTCATGTGGCATTTTTCTGATTTTTGAACGCAGACCTACTTTTTCCAGTACATCTTTGATACGTTCTTCAATTAGTTTTTTGTCTTTCCAGCCAGTTGCTTTCAATACAAAATCAAGATTCTTCTCAATTGTACGGTCTGTTAACAATTGGAAATCCTGAAATACGATTCCTAACTTTCTGCGCAGATAAGGAACATCCCGCTCGGCCAGTTTTTTAAGGTCGAAACCTGCAATTTCCCCCTCACCATTACCGATATGAAGTTCACCATAAATGATTTTCAATAAACTGCTCTTTCCAGAACCCGTTTGTCCGATCAGAAATACAAACTCACCTTTATCTATGTTAAGATTAACATCAGAGAGTACAAGGTGTTTTTGTTGAAATACATCTACGTTCTTTAAATTTATAACTGCGTTTCCTGCCATGTCTTAAATATCTAATTTTGCAATCTGACCAAATGGTAAATCTTTTACCATATCCATAATATAAGGCAACTTGTCACCCAGACCTAATTTTTCCAGAGATTTATCAGGCCGGTCTACCCTGAAATAAGCCAGTAAGGTGAATTTATCATCCCTCAGCTGGACGTAATCCGGGATTTTGGCAATACCTTTTACTTTGATTACATACATTTTGTTCAAAAATAGTGTTTCAAAATGATAAAATGAGAGCCTGTTTAAATTTGTAGCTTAAACTTATAACTTATTTAAGAAGTTAATCGTATTCACATTATCCGCATAATCCCATAACTGAGGATGCTGACTTTGTCCAAAAGTTACGGAAGCTACATCCAGTTGTACAGCTGTGTTGGTGACTACACATTGAATATTGTCCTGTATACCTTTCAGTTTCCCGGTTAACTCATCCAGATTTTTATACTTCTCAAAGTATAAAACGGCAAGCGGAGAAGACAAGCCTTCATCTTCTTTTAATAATAAAAAGCCATTGTCAAAATGCTGGACAGTATTGACAAGGTAAATAGATTTATTATAATCGTAGTTATTATTGTATTTGAAATGATTGATAATATCCTGATACTGTTCAAGCGGTTCAAAGAAGTTTTTGATCTCATAATCTTCAGGAACATAGATTTTAGATACATTTCTGCAACCCAGTCCGAAGTAATCAAAAATATCATGGCCTAACTGTCCGATTTCAGCTATACTTTCCTGACCATCCAGTACGGCAATACTATTTCTGTTTTTTCTGATAATATTAGGCACTTTACCAAAATAGTAATCAAAGTATCTGGAAGTATTGTTACTTCCGGTTGCAATGATCGCGTCAAAATCTTTCAACCTTTCTGCATAGACAATTCTGTCTGTCAAAAGCGGCTCAAATTCAATAAGTTGTTTCAATAAAGCCGGTAATAGCTGGCTATCAGAAGAAGAAAGCTTGATCATAGCTATATTTCCTGTAGCCAGTACAGACAAGATATCGTGAAAACCTACCAGTGGAATATTTCCTGCAAGGATCAAACCTACTTTTTTAGGATGCTCGCTGACCGTAATTTGTTCAAACCATTTTTCCAGCGCAGGCAGATTCAGCATTTCCTGAAAAGAAGCTAAAGATCTGCGTACTTCAGCCACAGTAAACCAGGCATTATGATGAGGTGCTGAATCGATCGTATTACTAAATTCATCACCCGGGTGATTTAAGAAATCACTTAGTTTATGGAATGCAATAATTAACTTTTCAGCGGTAAGGATTGACATGTTTGAAGTAATTTTAAAGTATAAATGTTATATTTGCAGTGCAAAGGTAACTTTAGCAAATAGATTTATACGAAGACATGGCTATTAAAATAACAGACGAATGTATTAATTGCGGAGCATGTGAGCCTGAATGCCCAAATAATGCAATTTATGACGCAGGTACAGCCTGGCGATTTTCTGATGGAACCAACTTGAATGGTATCATTGATTTTGGTGATCAGGAAGTGGATGCTGGTGCGGCTCAGGAAGCAGTTTCTGATGAGGTATATTATATCGTTTCAGATAAGTGTACAGAATGTAAAGGGTTTCATGATGAACCTCAGTGTGCGGCAGTGTGCCCGGTAGATTGTTGTGTGGACGATGAAGATATCCGTGAAACTGAAGAAGAACTATTAAAGAAAAAAGCCTGGTTACATCAGGAGGATTAGTTCTTTAATTCAATATAACAGAAAAGGGCAAAGGGCACATTAGTGTTTTTTTGCCCTTTTCTGCTGTATAGTGTATTTTATACCTCTGCCTTATTCGGAATAATCAATACAGGACAGGCCGATTTTCTGGCCACATGCTCAGCTACACTTCCCATTAAAAAGTGATATAAGCCCGTTCTGCCGTAAGTTCCGATCACAATCAGATCAGATCCCCATTCGTCAGATTGCTGAATAATTCCATGTGCTGCAGTATCTACTACGCTCAAATATGTAGTTTTAATCCCGTTACCATAAGTATCTTCCATCTCTTTCAACAGCTGATGGCTGTTCTCTTCACTGTTATCGTAACTTTCCAGGAAAACAGGGGCCAAGGTAAGATCCTGATTGATCGTGGCTGGCATTGGTTCAATAATATTGACTAAGGCGACCTCGGCATTAAAAGTTTTAGCCAGCTCGTAGCCTGTTTTTGCTGCTTTTTCTGAGCAGGTACTATTATCTACTGCGATTAATATCTTTTGGAGGTTCATAATTTCTGGCGCTAATGAATGTAATACTTGTATAACAAATTTATCAATCAAATGTTTATCCTGTCGTTTTGTAAATCGCTATCCTTACTTTTGAGTACTAGATTTCATTATGGAACAGACATTTGCAATTTGCAGGGTAGCGGTAGCACCAATAAGAGCATTATCATCCGATAAAGCCGAAATAACGACGCAATTATTATTTGGAGATCACGTAGAAGTATTGGAAAAAGCAGAACCCTGGTGGCGAATCCGTAATGGTTATGATGGTTATGAGGGCTGGATAGACTTTAAGCAGCTTGCAATACTCACTGAACCTGAATACGAAGCCTGTAAACAACGCACCGCATTAGTACCGGCAGCAATTCATAATCAGGTGCTGGCGGCTGATGGAAGTGCTTATTATTTAGCTGCAACCAGTAATTTGCCGGCTTATAGCGATGGGTACTGTCAACTGGGTAAAGAGAAATTTCAGGTCTTATTTGAACCTCATGACCCTTCACAACAAGCTATCGGATCAAAGCTTGCTGATGCTGCGCTGTTTTATCTGAATGCACCTTATTTATGGGGAGGCCGTACCTTGTTCGGTATTGATTGCTCCGGATATGTGCAGGCTGTTTTTGCTTTATATGGCATTATCCTTCACAGAGATGCCTCTCAGCAGGCAGAACAAGGAGAGACGGTTAACTTTTTGCCGGAAGCACAAACCGGAGATCTTGCTTTTTTTGATAATGCCGATGGTAAAATTATTCATGTAGGGCTGATGCTGAATGCCAATCAGATTATTCACGCTTCAGGAAAAGTAAGAATTGATCCCATAGATGACCAGGGGATTTATAATCCTGAACTTGGACGTTATAGTCACAAACTCAGGATTATTAAAAGATTTTTATAAATCCCATTCCCACACCATAACTAATTTGTCATCGCCTGTGGTCAATAAGTATTTACCATCCGGGCTCCAGATGAGCTTATTGATAGAATGAGTATGTCCATGCGTACTCTTTTCAATACTCAGGATTTTGTATAACCTTAAATCATCACTGCCCCATAGTTTGATACTTTTATCCTGGCTTACTGTAGCAAAATAGGGTAGCGAAGGATGAAATGCAATTCCATAAATACTAAATAAATGTGCCGGAATAGTATGCTGAAGCTGATAATCCGGCAATGACCAGAAATTTAACTGTGCGTCTCTTCCTCCGGAAATCAAGTATTTACCATCAGGCGAATACTGAACAGAGGTAACCGGTAAAGTATGCTGTTGTAAGCTATGCAACAAACTGTAATCACTCAGCTCATAAATACGGACCGCCCCATCTTTACAACCAAAAGCAACTTTCAAACCATCTTCACTAACTGCTATTGCTCTTACAGTATCGGCAGAAACCCTGATCCGGTAAAGTAAAGACCAGTCGGTCAATGACCATACTCCAACAGTACCATCCTCACTGGCAGTTAAAAATTCCTGTTTTTCCGGAATGGTTACCAGATCAAATACAGGTTTTTCATGTGCCTGGAAAGTTGTCTTAACCATTTGCTTGTTCAGGTCAAATATACTGACCTCACCACTTCTCTGGCCAACAAAAAGCTGCTTTTGGTACTGATGAAGACTATAAACAGAGGTTTTTACCGGCATTAAAACCTTTAAAAAGGACATCTTTTGCAATGACCATTCTACCACACCTTTATCATTTCCACCAGTAAAGAACATACCTGGTTCACTGGAATTGGTTAAGGCATAAACAGGGTTTTGATGACCGCTAAGTGATCTTAAATGTTTCAGCATAATTAACGATGTCTGCCTTCCAGGTTGACCCCGATATCAGCCAGTGTTTTACCTTTTTCTCTTAATAAGACTAATAAGTGGAAAATTAAATCGGAACTCTCATTTACAAAGTCAGCATCTGTTTCGTTTAATGCTGCAATGACAGTCTCCACACCTTCTTCTCCAACTTTCTGCGCAATCTTGTTTAATCCTTTTTTGCGAAGTTTATTGACATAAGATTCTTCCGTAGGATGATCATATCTGTCATGAATAATTTTCTCCAGTTCAAAGATGAAATTCTGGTTAAAATTAGTCTTAAAACAGCTTCTGCTTCCTGTATGACAAGTAGGGCCTACCGGGGTAACTTTAATCAGGATAGTATCTTGATCACAATCAATATGTGTCTCTTTTACATATAAAAAGTTACCGCTTTCTTCTCCTTTAGTCCATAAACGGCTTTTAGAGCGGGAATAAAATGTTACTTTCCCTTCCTGCTGTGTTTTTGACCAGGCTTCCTGGTTCATATAACCCAACATTAACACTTCCAATGTTTGTATATCCTGAATGATTACAGGAACCAATCCATCGGTTTTCTCAAAATCTATAGTCATAACCTTACTGGTATGTTGTATTTTTTTAATTCGTTTTTCAGGTGGGGGATAGGGATTTCACCGAAATGAAAAACCGAGGCTGCTAAGGCCGCATCCACACCTGTTGTGGTAAAAACTTCTGTGAAGTGCTCAATTTTTCCTGCTCCGCCCGAAGCAATCACCGGGATATTGATCATTTTACTGATACTATCCAGTAGTTTACAATCGAAACCCTGTTTAGTCCCATCATGATCCATGGAAGTCAACAGGATTTCTCCTGCACCCAAATCCTCTGCCTGTTTAATCCAGTGTTCTGTTTCGATCTCTGTAATTAAACGGCCTCCGTTCAAATGCACCATGTTCCTGCCTGCAACCAGTTTAGTATCTACTGCAACTACTACGAACTGAACGCCAAATACCTTAGCCAGATCGGCAATGAGCTGCGGATTTTTAACGGCTGCGGAATTGATGCTGATCTTATCAGCACCAGCATTCAATAAAGCTTCTGCATCGGCAATCTCTGTAATTCCACCACCAATGGTAAAAGGAATGTTGAGCTGTCTGGCAACTGATTTCACCATTTCAATCATCGTTTTACGACGCTCATGGGTAGCAGTAATATCCAGGAATACCAGTTCATCAGCACCTTGCTGAGCATATTGCCAGGCCAGTTCTACCGGGTCTCCGGCATCCTTCAGGTCCACAAAATTAACGCCTTTGACTGTCCGGCCATCTTTGACGTCCAGACATGGAATGATACGTTTGCTTAACATCGATTATAAAGAAGTCAGCGCTTTAAGGTTCCATTCCTTGATCTCTTCAATAGAAATACGGTTTTCATAAATGGCCTTTCCAACTACACAAGATCTGATTTCAAGCTTCGCCAGTTCTTCAATATCTTCCATTGAGCTGATTCCGCCCGATGCGATCAATTTGATAAACGGAGAATGTTCCAGTAATTTTTTATATAAATCTACAGCAGCACCACCTAATTTACCATCCTTATTGATATCAGTACAAAGGAATCTGAAAAAGCCTAACTGTAAACATTTATCAACGTAATCCATTAATTTGATAGGTGAACTTTCCATCCATCCGGAATATTTGATGACCTCATCCAGTACATCAATCGCAATGACGATACGGTTGGCATAATCATATTTTTTACCTACTTCTTTACTTAATTCGGCAAGGAAATCAGGATTGGTAATGGCTTGCGTGCCAACAATAACCCGGTGGATACCTGCATCAAGCAGATTAGTCACCTGCTCAATAGTACGGATACCGCCGCCGTACTGTACACGCATCTCCGTTTTTTTGATAATATCAAAAAGCTCAGTTTGATTACTAAAATCTCCTTTAGCACCATTCAGGTCAATAATATGTATGAATTCAGTACCGTTAGACTTATAAGTCTCAATCATTTCAGCAATTGATACATCATATACGGTCTTCTGGTTATAGTCACCTTCTCTGAGGCGGACAACTTTACCATCTAAAATATCTATAGCGGGGATAATGTACATTTTATTGTTTTAAGTTAGAAAAGTTCAATAATAATTGTTCGCCTGCGGCGCCCGATTTTTCAGGGTGGAATTGTACCCCGTAAAAATTGTCTTTTTGTATTGCTGCCGAATATTGCAGGCCATATGTAGCCGTCGCTATTTCAAAAATAGCGTTATATTCAATAAAGTACGAATGCACAAAGTAAAATTGTGTCTGATTTTCAACACCTTCGAATAGTAAATTGTTTTTAATCTCTATATTATTCCATCCCATGTGAGGAATTTTAATACCCAGATCTTTATCAAATAGTTTCGTTTCCAGTGGTATAATATTCATCAGCTGAGCATCACCTTCCTGCGAATGTGCCGTAAGCAGCTGCATCCCTACACAAATTCCCAAGACAGGTTTTTTGAGCTGTCTGATGGACTCTACCAGTCCGGTTTGGTTCAGTTTTTCCATTGCAGCCCCTGCATGCCCAACACCTGGAATGATCACATGAGAATACTGATCAAAATCATGCTCCGTATTAATCATTCCATAACTGAGTCCCAGTCTGGATAAAGCAGAAGTCAGGGAAAAGATATTTCCTGCACCGTAATTAACGATTCCTATCATTTTATAACATTCCTTTGGTACTCGGTAAAACTAATTTTTCAGCATCTCTTTTGATAGCCATTTTAATCGCTTTTGCGAAAGCCTTAAAGATAGCTTCAATTTTATGGTGTTCGTTGTCTCCTTCAGCCTTAATATTGAGGTTACATTTTGCTGCATCACTGAAAGACTTGAAAAAATGATAAAACATTTCTGTTGGTACATCACCTACTTTTTCTCTTTTAAATTCCGCGTCCCATACAATCCAGTTCCTGCCTCCAAAATCAATAGCTACCTGCGCCAGGCAGTCATCCATCGGTAAACAGAACCCATAACGTTCCAGTCCCAGTTTATTGCCTATAGCTTTGGCAAAAGCCTCACCCAATGCAATTCCGGTATCTTCAACAGTATGGTGCTCATCAATATGTAAATCACCTTTGGCACTGATATTTAAATCTATTGCTCCATGACGCGCAATTTGATCGAGCATATGGTTAAAGAAATTCAACCCTGTCTCTATCTTCGCTTTTCCTGTCCCGTCCAGATTGATTTCAATTTCTATATCCGTTTCATTTGTCTTTCTGATATGGTGAAATTGTCTGCTTCCTGCACTTAGAAAAGTGTAGATATCTACCCAGTTCTGGGTTTGCAAGGCAATTACTTCCGTCAAAGTCTCTGCTTTATCCAGCATTTCTGCCGATCCTAATAAATCATTGTTCCTTAACCAGATTGCTTTTGCACCCAGGTTTTTAGCCAGCACAACATCATTAATCCGGTCGCCAATCACAAAAGAACCTGCCAGATCATATTCGCCAGTCAGAAAATGCTGTAACAAACCTGTATTTGGCTTGCGGGTAGGTGCATTTTCATGTGCAAAAGTTTTATCGATAATAACCTCAGAAAAAACTACCCCTTCACCTTCAAAAGTATCCAGAATAAAATTATGTACTGGCCAGAAGTTCGGCTCGGGATGAGCATCAGTACCCAGGCCATCCTGATTAGTTACCATAACTAATTCGAAATCCAGTTCTGCGGCTATTTTAGCCATATAATACAACGATTTCGGATAAAATTTAAGCTTTGAAAATGAATCTATTTGTTCATCCTCTGGTTCAGTGATCAGTGTGCCGTCACGGTCTATGAAAAGTATCTTCTTCATGCTTAATTAGTTAACGATTTTAAAGCGGATAATAGTATTTCATTTTCTGAAGGAGTACCTACAGTAATTCTTAAACAGCCCTCACAAAGGGTAACTTTTGCACGGTTACGTACAATAATGCCACGGTCTACCAAAGCATCATAAGTACCATTTGCATCGGTTACTTCGACCAGGATAAAGTTGGCATCAGAAGGGTAAACCTTGTTGACCATTGGTAAATCCAATAGTAATTGGGCTAAATGTTCCCTTTCTGCTACTGTAGTCTTGATCCAGTCGTTTACCTGCCCGATATTCGCAAGGGCAGCCAAAGCCAGGTCCTGCGTAGACTGACTGATATTGTAAGGTGCTTTGACTTTGTTCAGAATGTCAATGATCATGCTGGATGCAAAAGCCATTCCCAAACGTAATCCTGCCAGTCCCCAGGCTTTAGAAAAAGTCTGTAAAACCACAAGGTGCGGGTATTCAGTTAATTCCTGTATGAAGGTACGTTGTTTTGCAAAATTGATATAAGCCTCATCAATCACAACCAGGCCTTTAAAATTGGCCAGAATAGTTTCTATATCCGTTCGGATGATTGAATTTCCGGTAGGGTTGTTAGGAGAGCAGATAAAGATCAGTTTTGTATTTGCATCAATCGCCTCTGCTATTCCTTCCAGATCCAACTGGAAATTTGGCAATAAATTTACCTTACGGATTTCTACATCATTAATGTTGGCAGAAACCTCATACATCCCGTAAGTAGGCGGAAGGATGATGACGTTGTCTTTTCCCGGATTACAAAAAGCACGGAATAAAAGATCTATAGCCTCATCGCTGCCATTTCCAAGGAAAGTATTTTCAATCGGAACACCTTTTATTTTACTCAGTGCATCTTTCAAATCCAGTTGTAAAGGATCAGGATAACGGTTAAAGTTTTCTGGTAATGGTGAGCCGTAACTATTTTCATTTGCATCTAAAAACACACTCGCCTGTCCTTTATACTCGTCTCTTGCTGTAGAATAGGGGCGAAGGGTTTTGATGTTTTCGCGTTGTAGGTTTTTAATATCCATCTGATGATTTTAAACGAATGGTGATTGCATTTTTGTGTGCCTGAAGCCCTTCAGCGGCCGCAAGGATTTCTACAGTCGGGCCAATGGCTTTCAAGCCTTCCGGGCTGATCTGCTGAAAAGTAATTTTTTTGATAAAAGAATCAATTGAAACACCTGAATAGGCTTTGGCGAAACCACTGGTTGGTAAAGTATGGTTTGTGCCTGAAGCATAATCCCCGGCACTTTCAGGAGTCAGGTTACCCAGAAATACAGAACCTGCGTTGATGATCAGCGGGATCAGTTCCTGAAAGGATGCTGTAGCCAGAATTAAGTGTTCAGGTGCATAAGTATTACTGAAAGCCATGGCCTGAGCTTTATCCGCTACCAGTACAGCATAAGAATTGGCAATAGCCTGCGCAGCAATGTCCTTTCTTGGTAAATCATTCAGCTGTATTTCGATTTGACTCAGGGTTTCAGTAATAATTGTTTCTGATGTAGAAACCAGGATGGCCTGACTATCAGTCCCATGTTCTGCCTGTGCTAAAAGATCAGAAGCGACAAAAGCAGGATTGGCAGTTTCATCGGCAAAAACCAATACTTCTGAAGGACCTGCAGGCATGTCAATTGCGGTGATTCCTGAAGCCAGTACCTGCTGTTTTGCCTGGGTCACATAACGGTTTCCAGGGCCAAAAATCTTGTAAACTTTAGGTACGGTTGCTGTGCCGAAAGCCATCGCTGCGATAGCCTGTGCACCACCTGCCAGATAGATCTTTTCTATGCCCAGAAGCTGTGCACAGTAAGCCAGGTAACAGTTGGTCTTTCCGTCCTTTTGCGGAGGGGAGCAAACCACAATTTCCTGACAGCCTGCCAAAGTTGCTGGTGTAGCCAGCATTAAAAAAGTGCTGGGTAAAACGGCTGTTCCACCTGGAATATATAAGCCTACCCGTTCTATTGCCCTGGACTCGCGCCAGCAGGAAACTCCCGGCATAGTTTCAACTTTAGCTTCTTGATAAAGCTGCGCTGCATGGAACTTTTTGATGTTGGCATAAGCCGTATCAATCGCAGTCTTTGCTTCAGCAGGAATAGTCGAGGCAATCTTCCCGATCTCTTCTTTTTCGATGAAAAGCTGATCCAGGTTTACCTTGTCAAATTGTAAGGCGTAATTCTTCAGGGCTTTATCTCCATCTGCTTTCACCTGTGCAATGATCTCTTTTACCCTTTCTGCAATACTCGCATCATCAGCTAGTTGTCTCAAACAGAGTTCTTCAATATGCTGTTCAGATAAATCAGTATACTTATAGCGTTTCATCAGTTAAATATTTTTTTTCAATGGTGATGAAGCTTGCATGAGCTTGTTCATTGTTGTTTGGTAGCTGTAAGCTCATGCAGGGTTCAATGTTTTATGCTTTTGTGTTAACTAATGGCTAACGTTAAAAGACGAAAATGGATTAAAAGCGTGGCTTAGGAGATGATCTTTTCTATCGGCATCACCACAATTCCTTCAGCACCAGCAGCTTTCAGGCTGTTGATCTTTTCCCAGAAATCCTGCTCTGCGATAACCGAGTGAACTGCTACCCAGTCTTCTTCAAAAAGAGGCACAATCGTAGGGCTTTTAACTCCCGGAAGCAGGCTTACAACCTTTTCAAGATTTGATTTGGCAACATTCAGTACCACATATTTTGTCTCCTTTGCGCGCAATACCGAACGGATTCTTTGCAATAATTCAATGACATCTTCATTCAGCTCCATGCCTTTACTGGCAATCAGTACAGCTTCAGATTTCATCACTTCACCGAAAGGTTTCAGACCATTGCTTTTAAGTGTTCCGCCTGTAGAAACAATGTCGCAGATTGCATCGCTTAATCCAAGACCCGGGCCAATTTCTACCGATCCTGAAATCGTACGGACAACTGCATTTACCTTATTGTCATCCAGGTATTTCTGAAGAATTACAGGATAAGAAGTAGCAATCGCTTTACCTTCCAGTCCGCTTATATCAGTGATGTCGCTTTCATTTGGAACAGCAATTTTAAGGGTACATTTTCCGAAGCCTAATTTTTGAAGATAGGTCACATCGGCGTTAACTTCTGTGATTACATTTTCGCCAACAATACCCAGATCGGCAATGCCATCCTGAACATATTCCGGAATGTCATCGTCTCTCAGAAATAGAATTTCTAAAGGGAAATTTGTAACAGTTGATATGAGGGAGCTTTTGTAGTTTTCGAATGATAGACCACAATTTTTAAGAATCTCTACGGATTTTTCGTTTAGCCTTCCAGATTTCTGGATAGCAATTTTAAGTGTTTTCAATTGATTGAAATTATTGAATGAAACAGGAAAATAATTCGGAAACAAGTTTTGAAGTACAAAACATTACATATCTATCGCCATAACTGGCGATGGTACAAATGTAAGTGGTGGTTCAAAATATTGTTCATCATAAATATATGTCTCTATTCAATAATGCGTTGCACACTGAGTGGCACAAATATATAGATAGAATTGACAAATCAAAAATATATGGCATTTTATTTGATTGATATATGATACAGCATAACAACGAAGCTGAATTTAATTAAAGAACGCTCATTTTGAAAAAAGCACTAGCCCTTATTTTACCCCTTTGCCTCTTTTTATCGTCCTGCAACTGGTTTAAAACCACACCAGAGATTGGAGTTATCTTATCAGAACATTTTAAGAATAAACTTTATAAAGATTTTGATACCGCAGCCTATCATGTAGTGTTTAACCATCACCTTGATTCCTTAAAGTCTAAATTAAGTAATCCTAAAGTAATCAGTAATTTTTATGCGGATAATGAGCGTAAAAATTTGCTGGTTTCCCGTTTTTATAGCAATGGGGAATTAGATACCCTGAAAAGTTACCTGGAAAACAGTAAAGTACATGGATTGAATCCTGAAATATTCAGATATAAAGATCTGGATCAGGCTTTGGTTGCTTTAACAGCTAATAAATTTAAAAATATCAGCGAAGTATATCCTGTACTGGCTGATCTGGAACTTTTTTCAGCTTCTTCTTTACTGAAATATGATACTTTTATTGGTTACGGGAGTATCAATCCAAAAAAAGTATTAAACAGATATTATGTCACAACCAGCAGACCAGACAGCAGCGCAATGAATAAGGTTCTGGAGACAAAAAGTCTGGTGAAACTATTAAAAGATATTCAGCCTGCTGGTGAAAATTATAAAGTATTACAAGCAGCTCTGGCCAGCCTTGAAAAAGATCCATCCCGTAATGCGGTAGCTATTAAAGCTATTGAAGTGAATATGGAAAGATCCAGATGGAAAATCCCCGGATTAAGTTCGGAATACGTGGAAGTTAATATTCCTGATTTTTCACTGACCTGGTTTAAAGAGCAGGATACTGTAACCCATATGAAGGTTTGTGTAGGTGCCAGAAGGGAAAAAGCTTTTGAAGAAAAGCAGAAAATCTATTCAAAGACACATGCCCTGGATGATAAACCTAAAAATCATCAGACCCCAATCCTGTTAAGTAAGTTTAGTGCAATTGAGGTGAATCCTGTCTGGAATATCCCGGTAAGCATTGCCAAGAATGAAATTTATAACCAGGCCAGAAGAGATCCCTATTATTTATCAAATAATAATATGAAGGTTTATTACAAAGGTAAACTGGTCAATGATACTGATACTATTCAATGGGAAAAATATTCCAGAGAAAATCTTCCTTTCCAATTTAAACAGGGTTCAGGTTCAGGAAATGCACTGGGTAAGTTCAAATTTATGTTTGATAATGGTGCGAGTATTTATTTGCATGATACCAATAATAAATCAGCGTTTAATTCGGCCAGCCGGGCAATCAGCCATGGTTGTGTACGCTTGGAAAGACCTTTGGAGTTTGCACAGAAGATGGTAAATAGTAATGCTGAATATGATCAGTTAAGGATGGAAGTCAACCTGCCACCAGTAGATACCACGAAAATGGGTGTTTACAGAAAAAAACTGGCGAAAAAAGCAGATACTTTAAATGTATTTCAATTGAAACCGAAATGGTTTGGAACCAGGAAAAATATTTCTGTGTTTATTAATTATAAAACTGCCTGGGCCGAAAACGGAAAAATCGAATATCGCAATGATGTTTACGGGCTGGATGATGCATTGTATGCTGCAATGAAAAAATACCTGTAAAAATTTAATTTGAGTGAGTAAAGGCCTGATTTTATATCGGGCCAACACGAACCAGACCAGGGCAGCAATTCTTGTTGAGTTAAATTCTAATTCTTTTGAAATTTCTGTTTTTTACCGAATGATTGTAATTAAATTTATACCTTTGGTTTTTAATGAATTTCCTCTACCCAGGTTTTCTTTTTTCACTGCTGGCGGTAGCTATACCTATCCTTATTCATTTATTTAATTTCCGGAAATTTAAGAAGGTATATTTTAGCAACGTGTCTTTCTTAAAGGCTGTTACAGTACAACATTCTTCCCGCGAAAAACTTCGTAACTTATTAATCCTGGCTTGCCGCATACTTGCCATCATTTTCCTGGTGCTTGCCTTTGCACGTCCATATTGGTCATCCGGATCAGCAGGATCTCCAGAAAATGGAAATCTTGTGAATATCTATATGGATAATTCCTACAGCATGGAGGCGGTTAATAAAGAGGGATCTTTATTAGATGAAGCAAAGCGTAAAGCAAAGGCAATTGCTAAACAATTTCAGCTGAATGATAAGTTTCAATTAACAACGAATGATTTTGAAGGCAGGCATCAGCGCCTGGTCAATGCAGAGGAGCTGGCGAACCTGATTGATGAAGTGAAGGTTTCTCCTGCAGAACGCAGTTTACAGCAGGTCATTAACAGGCAAAACTCAGCAAATGCAGGAAAAAGAAATCAATACAACTATGTGGTTTCTGATTTTCAGCAGCAGTTTGTGGGGAAATCAACCCTGCACACCGGAAAAAATAATTCGCTCAACCTGGTCAGGCTAAAAGCGAATACCATCCCTAATGTTGCTGTAGATAGTATCTGGTCATTATCTCCCGCACATAAGCCTGGTGACCGGGAGAAATTTGTGGTGCAGCTGCGTAATTATTCAGCAGATGCCAGTACAGGAATTCCTTTAAAACTGACGGTCAATAATCAGCAAAAAGCATTGGCTACTTTAAATATTCCGGCTGGAAAATCGGTTCGTGACACTTTAAGCTTTAGCGGTTCAGTTGCCGGGTGGCAAAAAGGAATGGTCAGCATTAAAGACTTTCCAGTCACTTTTGATGACAACCTGGCCTTTACTTTTAAAGTAAGTACTGAACTGAAAGTCCTTCAGCTTAGCGGGGAGAATTCCGGAAAATATATCCATGCACTTTTTGGCACAGATCCTTATTTTAAACTGAGTACGATGCCCGAACCGGCTATCGTTTATGCTGGTTTTCATCAATATAACCTGATTGTAATTACTGGCTTAAAAGCACCTTCCAGCGGTTTGGCCCAGGAGCTTAAAAACTATATGAAAAATGGAGGGACAGTTGTTATTTTTCCTGATCTGGAAGCTGGCGCGGCTGTTTATTCTTCTTTTTTACAAGATTTAGGTATTCCGCAAACTGTTTCTTTAAGCAAGGATACAGTTACTGTAAATACAATCGCACTAAAAAGCAAGGTGTTTAATGATGTATTTGAAGAGATACCTGCAAAATTAGACTTACCGAAAGTAAACCAGCACTTTATTTATGCAGGGAATAACAAAAACGGGCGGGAAGATTTAATGGGATTACCTTTGAATCAGCCATTTTTCAGTAAATACAGATCCGGATCAGGACAACTGTACCTCTGTGCAACCTCTTTGGATATCAAGGACAGTAATTTACCTCAGCACCCGGTATTTGTGCCCTTATTGTATAAAATTGCTTTAACCAGCGTACAGGAACAGCCTTTATATTATACGATCGGGAAGAGTAATTATCTGAGCTCGGCGCCCATTGCCATTAACCCCAATCAGTCGCTCCGTTTAATTTCTGGTAAACAAGAAGTTATTCCGGAAATCAGGCAGGTGCCTGGTCAGACTCTATTGTATGTTGCCGACCAGATTAAAACGCCCGGGGTTTATGAATTGTATAAAGCTGATGCGTTACTCAGTACTTATGCATTTAACCAAAGCCGTACGGAATCAGACCTGCATTATGCTGATGATAAAGCTCTTCAGGAAATTTTTGGACCTCAAAAAGTAAATCTGACGAAACCTGGGGATGATTTGTCATGGAAAGCTGTGGAAAATAACCACACAGAGTTATGGAAACTTTGCCTAGTTTTGTGTGCTGTTTTTTTAGCCATTGAAGCCCTATTGATTCGATTTTTTAACAAATTAAAAATATAAAAAGACATGAACCTTCTCCTCACAGGCGTAACCGTTACCGATCCGAATAGCAAGCATAATCAGAAAATCTGTGATATTCGTGTGGTACAGGGAAAAATCGCTGAGATAGAGCTTACTTTAAAGCCATTGGAAAATGAGCAGGTGATCAATGGTCAGGGTGCTTTTCTGGCGCCAGGATTCTTTGACCTGAACTGTTCTATTGGAGATCCTGGTTTTGAAACCAAAGAAGATATTAAAACAGCAACTGCTGCGGCACAGGCAGGCGGGTTTACTGGTCTGGCTGTTTTACCACATACCAAACCTGTGGTACATTCGAAAGGCGAAGTAGAATATATAATCAATAAAGCTAAAAATAACCTGGTCGATGTTTATCCGCTGGGAGCGATCAGTCATGAGCTCGAGGGAAAAGAACTGGCTGAGCTTTTTGATATGAAAAATGCAGGAGCCATAGCTTTTACGGATGGAAATAAGCCAATCACAGATGATGGGTTTATGAGCCGTGCACTGCAATACTGCAAAGGAATTGATGGTTTACTGATCGTATATCCTGAAAATAAAGCAATCGCCGGTAAATCACAGGTGAATGAAAGTAAAACCAGTGTACTACTTGGAATGAAAGGGATGCCTGCATTAGCAGAAGAAATGCATATTTCAAGAGATATTTTCCTGGCCACTTATCATCAGGCACCAATACACATCACCAGTATTTCTACTGCGGGTGCTGTGGCACTGATTAAAAAGGCGAAGAAAGATGGTTTACAGATCTCCTGTGATGTTGCTGCACATCATTTAGTTTTCACAGAAGAACTTTTGAACGATTTCGACAGCAATTATAAAATTAAACCGCCATTACGTGGCAAAGCGGATATTAAAGCTTTACTGGCAGGATTGAAAGATGGAACTATTGATGCCGTTTCTTCACAGCACCGCCCGCATGAGCCTGAGTTTAAAGATGTGGAATTTGAGATTGCGGCTTACGGAATCACAGCTTTGCAAACGGTATTGCCTTTACTGGTGAAAGCCGGACTGGATGCCGCTCAGATCGTAGAAAAGCTTGCTATTAATCCACGTAAATTACTTAAACTGCAGGTCCCTGTAATTGCGGCTGGTGAAAATGCGAATTTCGTCGTCTTCAATCCCGCAGAAAAATGGGAATACAATAGCACCACTAACCTTTCCAAGTCAAGAAATACCCCTTTATTAAATCAAACCCTGACCGGGAAAGTTCAACTCGTTTATAACAACAATCAATTTCAAGTATATGGATAGTAAAGTACAGAGCGCTCTTGTAGCCTCATTAGATAAATTTGCAGCACTTTCAGGTAATGATTCTTTAACATTACAACAGGATTTACTGGATGTTTTCAATAAGGACCTGGGCTTTTTAGAGAAGGTAGAAGAATTTGATGGTGTATTTGATGAATACCCGGCTTTTGATGAGCTGAGAGAGGTTTATTTTGATTTATTAATGATCAACTTCTTCGCAAGCGATATTAAGAAACTGGAAGAAGATTACCTGGATACTGACGAGTGGGCAGATATCGAAGAAGATACCATTGACCGTGGAACTGAGTTATTAAACTTATTGTTATACATCAATGAGTGTCACGATGAACAGATCAAACCAGAACTGGGAGATTTCTTAAGAGAATTCCTGTTGGTAGAAGAAGATGAGTTCCAGGACGAATTCCATATCTATGAAGATTTGATCAGCAATCAGCAATTAGCAGAAAGCAGCATTGAAGATATCGTTAGTCATAAAGGAATGATTGAGCTTGGCGAAGAAATGGAAGAACTATTTGTTCCTTTTATGAGTTTCTTCAATCAGCCAAAAGCAAATGAGCAGGCGTTTAAAGATTTAGAGCAGTTCAGTGCAAATAAAGAGTTTGATACTGCTGTATATACTCTGATTGCTGTTTTTAACGAAAAAAACTAAGCTGTTTTATGGAACAACAATTAAGAGAAATAGAGATTAAACCGAACAAAATTGCTTTTCAGGCTGCGATTGCCTTCTCGCTTTATACCCTGGCGCTGGTATTTATATTCAAATTACTGAATATTGATACGCAGGATGAGCACATCAGTGTACCTACAAGAATTATCAGTATGATCTGTAGCTACGTGCCTTTTATACTGGCAATTCTGTATGCACAGACCAGGTACAGAACTGAGCTTGGCGGCTATATGAGTTTTGGCAGGGCATTTTCTGCCGGATTCAAAGTTGCAGCCTATTCGGGTCTATTTATAGCTTTGTTGTTTGTCTTATATTATAAAGTACTGGATACTTCAGCGCTGGATCATTCTGTTGACATGGCTCTTGAAAAAGCTGGTGAGGATCAGAAAGCAATTAAGGGAGTAGAAATGATGAAACCTTATCTGGCTATATTTATAGGATTCGGAGCTGCGATTACTTATACTCTTTTTGGGCTGATATTAAGCCTTATCGGTGCTGCGGTATTGAAAAAAGAGAACCCTGCTGTTTAGCAGATTGCCGCAACAATCTCCTGGCTGATCATCGCCAGAAACAGAAGATAAATAGCAAACGTGCAGGTTTTATCATTTTAATTGATAAAATTTGCACGTTATTTTTACTTGAATTTATACTGCATGGACATATCTGTTGTCATTCCCCTGTTTAACGAAGACGAATCATTGCCCGAACTGACTGCCTGGATTGCCAGAGTAATGTCTGACAATAATTTTTCTTACGAAATCCTTTTTGTTGATGATGGCAGTACCGATACCTCATGGCAAGTAATTGAGGAATTGAAAAAGACTTATACAGCTGTCAAAGCAATTAAGTTCAGACGTAACTATGGAAAATCTGCCGCACTGAATGTAGCTTTTGAAGCTTCGCAGGGTGATGTGATTATTACCATGGATGCGGACTTGCAGGATAGTCCGGATGAAATTCCAGAACTGTACCGCAGATTAAGGGAAGAGAAATTCGATATCATCTCCGGATGGAAAAAGAAACGTTACGACCCGATTACCAAAACTATACCTACAAAATTATTCAATGCTGCAACCCGTAAAATGTCTGGCATACAGCTGAATGATTTCAACTGTGGTTTAAAGGCATACCGTTCTGATGTCGTGAAAACGATAGAGGTTTATGGTGAAATGCACCGTTATATCCCTGTAATCGCTAAATGGGCTGGATTCAAAAACATAGGAGAGCAGGTGGTAGAACACCGTGCGCGTAAATACGGGGTAACCAAATTTGGTTTCAGCCGTTTTATCAATGGTTTCCTGGATTTGTTATCTATCTTTTTTGTGGGGAAATTTGGGAAAAGACCGATGCACTTTTTTGGTTCGCTGGGTGTACTGAGCTTTATGATCGGTACAATTATGGCTTTATGGATTATCGGTGAGAAATTATATCACATTTCGATGAACCTGCCAATCAAAAGAGAAGTTACAGATCAACCTGGATTTTATATTGCACTGGTAGCTATTATTGTAGGTTCACAACTTTTCCTTACTGGATTTGTAGCCGAACTGGTTACCCGTAATGCACCGGAACGCAATGACTATCTGATAGAAAAAGAAATACTTTAAGCATGTTTTTTTCGATCATTATCCCTTTATATAACCGGCCACAGGAGATAGACGAACTGCTGGCCACACTTTGCCTGCAAACTTATACGCAATTTGAAGTGGTGGTGGTCGAAGACGGGTCTTCACTCACTGCAAAGGAAATTGTAAACAGGTACGCAGATAAACTGGATATTAAATATTTCTTTAAGCCAAATGAGGGGCAGGGTTTTGCCCGGAATTATGGTTTTGAAAGAGCAAAAGGTGATTATTTCGTCATCTTTGATTCTGATTGCCTTATTCCGCATGACTACCTGGAGACTGTAAAAGACTATTTATATGACCATCATCTGGATGCTTATGGCGGCCCGGATGCCGCGCATGATAGTTTTACCCCGGTACAAAAAGCGATCAGTTATGGAATGACTTCAGTTTTTACCACTGGTGGAATCAGGGGAAATAAAAAACATGTAGGACAATTCCATCCAAGAAGTTTTAATATGGGGGTTTCCAGAGAAGTCTGGGAGAAGGTTGGTGGATTTATACTGACCAGGCTGGGAGAAGATATTGAATACAGTATACGTATTCATCAGCAGGGATTTAAAATTGGTCTGATTCCGGGAGCTAAGGTTTTTCATAAAAGAAGAACAAGTATGTTCCAGTTTTATAAACAGATTCACTTTTTTGGCCGTGCAAGGATCAATATTTATAAACATTTTCCTTCTGAGCTGAAATTGGTACATTTTTTTCCTGCCGTATTCACTTTAGGTGTTATTGCTGTCTTATTACTGAATATTTTTTATCCGCCTCTGGGGTATCTGGGGAACATATTTCTTCTGGTATACTTTATGCTGATATTTTTTCATTCCCTGGTGCTAAATAAATCGTTGAAAGTTGCATTTTTGAGTATTATTTCCTCATTCATACAATTGACAGCTTATGGATTAGGATTTATACAAGATTTTTTCAAAAGAATAGTACTTAAAAAGCAATGATAAATTTTTTAAAGGAGAGCACATTTATAGTGAATGTAGTGATCCGCAAAGCCTGGGAAGTAACCAAAAGGAATTATTTTTCCATTGCTACTTTATGCTTTCTGATGTTCATTACATCAAATGCATCAAGTTTAATGGCATTTTTCCTGAAAGATGTGAATAAAGGGTTGAGTATACTGATGGCGTTTTTTTTCGCCTTATTGTACTTTACCATCAATCTTTCGCTGTTTAAATACATTTTTCACCTCCTGGATAATGAGGAGATTGATGTCAGTATTGTCAGCACGCTGCCTACCCGCCAGCAAATTATCCGTTTTATTGTAGGGATGCTTTATTTTATGCTGGTTATTATCGGCGTTTATGCAGTGGTGATTTTAGTTGCGTTTCCTTTTATTTACACAGGTATAAAAATGAATGTGATTACCAACATTGCTGTATCTGTAGGTATTGTGGCCATATTCATCACCTGGGTAAGGATTTCATTTTTTCCTTTCTTTATTATTGATAAAAACCAGCCTCCTTTTGGCTCTTTAAAATTCAGTTTAGCAATCACTAAAGGAAATTTTACTAAAATATTAATGCTATTGCTGGTATTGGGCGGATTTCATGTGCTCTATCTATTCCTGAATTACCTGCAATGGCCGGTAATTGCATTTTTTGTTAATATACTGAGTTCATTTATTATTGTTCCTTTATCCAGTGTAGCGTTAACAATCGCTTATAGAATGATGACGGGTGCATATAAAGGAGACGAAAATGATATTATTCATAATATAGTCTAAAACCAGTTTATGGGATTAAAAGCAGCATTAAGTAAACCGTTTGCAGCCTTGATTGTAAAAGGGGTAACCCGATGGAAAAAAGATGCGGTAGCTGCACAAAAGGAAACTTTTCACCAGCTGATTGCTGCTGCTAAGGATACTGCTTTCGGCAAAGACCATCAATTCTTGTCCATTAAGAACTACGAAGATTTTAAAAAGCAGGTTCCGGTCAGAGATTATGAAGAGCTGCGGCCTTATATTGACCGGGTAGTAGCCGGGGAGAAAGATGTGATGTGGAAGGGGAAACCCGCTTACTTTGCGAAAACATCCGGTACAACTTCTGGTGCAAAATACATCCCGATTTCTAAAGAATCAATGCCTGAACATTTGAAAGCGGCGCGTAATGCATTGCTGACTTATATTCATGAAACAGGCAATGCTGATTTTGTAAACGGTAAAATGATCTTTTTACAGGGAAGTCCTGTCATGACGGAGAAGAACGGTATCAAAGTAGGCCGCTTATCGGGTATTGTAGCGAACCTTGTGCCTGCTTATCTGCAAAAAAACAGGCTGCCATCTTACCAAACCAACTGTATTGAAGATTGGGAAGAGAAAGTTGATGCGATAGTTAAAGAAACTTATCATCAGGATATGACTTTGATTTCGGGGATACCACCCTGGGTACAGATGTATTTTGACCGTTTGATAGAACAATCAGGTGGTAAGCAGATCAAGGATATCTTTAAAAACTTTCAGCTGTTTGTTTACGGAGGGGTAAATTACGAGCCATACCGTTCGAAAATTGAAACCAGTATCGGCAGAAAGATTGATTCGATAGAAACTTATCCGGCTTCAGAAGGATTTATAGCTTATCAGGATAGCCAGCAGGATAAGAGTTTATTGCTCCTGGCTAAAGCGGGGATGTTTTATGAGTTTATTCCTGCAGATGAATACTATAATGATAACCCTGCCCGTTTGAGCCTGGAACAAGTAGAACTGGATAAAAACTATGCTTTGATATTGAATACGAATGCTGGGCTCTGGGGATACAGCATTGGCGATACGGTAAAGTTTGTCTCTAAAAACCCGTATAAGATTTTGGTAACCGGCAGGATTAAACATTTTATCTCGGCTTTCGGTGAACATGTGATTGGCGAAGAAGTGGAACAGGCATTATTGACTGTGGCCAATGAACAGGGGGTTGGGATTACAGAATTTACAGTTGCGCCTCAAGTGAACCCCGGAGCTGGAGAACTACCTTACCATGAATGGTTTATTGAGTTTTCCAAAGCCCCTGAAGACCTGACTGCTTTTAGTAAAAAAGTAGATAAGGCTTTACAAGAAAAAAATATTTACTACTTTGACCTTATTGAAGGCAAAATTTTGCAGCCGCTGGTTATTCGGACCTTACAAAAAGATGCATTTGTTACTTATATGCGTTCGGAAGGTAAGCTTGGGGGGCAGAATAAAGTTCCCCGTCTGTCTAATGACAGAAAGATTGCAGACAGCCTGATTAATTTGATAAATACGATTTGAAAAATATAGCTATACTGGGGTCCACCGGATCTGTAGGCACCCAAGCCCTTGACGTGATTCGTGCGAATCCTGAATTATACCGGGTTTGTGCGTTGACGGCAAATGCAAATGCTGCTTTACTGATTCAGCAGGCAATGGAATTTAAGCCTCAATTAGTTGTTATTGGTGATGAAAGCCAATATGCAGCGGTAAAAAATGCACTTTCTGGTCAGGGAATGAATATTCTTTGCGGGGAAGATGCTTTATGCGAAGCTGCCTCTTTAACTGCTGCCGATTTTGTACTTACTGCAATTATGGGTTCAGTTGGTTTAAGACCAACTATTGCTGCCATTAAAGCAAAGAAAAAGATTGGGCTGGCTAATAAGGAAACTCTGGTCGTGGCAGGAGAGCTGATTACAAAGCTGGCTGCTGAAAATGGGGTAACGATTATTCCTGTAGACTCTGAACATTCTGCGATTTTCCAATGCCTGGTAGGGGAGGAATTGAGTTCGATTGAAAAAATATATATTACAGCTTCCGGCGGCCCTTTCAGAGGGAAAGACCGCGATTTCGTTGCTAAAGTAAAAAAAGAACAAGCTTTAAAACATCCAAACTGGGTGATGGGGGCAAAGATCACCATAGATTCTGCTTCCTTAATGAACAAAGGGCTTGAAGTAATTGAAGCTAAATGGTTGTTTGATCTGGACATCAGCCAGATAGATGTTATTGTACACCCGCAATCTGTAGTACATTCGATCGTACAGTTTAACGATGGATCGATGAAAGCACAGATGGGCGTACCGGATATGAAATTGCCTATTCATTATGCGATGGCGTATCCAGAGAGAATACAAAGCCAGTTTCCGCGTTTTAACTTCATGGAATATCCTGAGTTGACTTTCTGCAAACCAGATATGGATACTTTCCGTAATCTTCAGCTGGCTTATACTGCATTGAAAAAAGGTGGTAATATGCCTTGTATCATCAATGCAGCTAATGAAATAGTGGTGGAAGCCTTTTTAAATGACCGCATCGGATTCCTCGAAATGAGCGATGTCATTGAGCAATGTATGTCTGACCTGACTTTTATTCAAGCACCCAGCCTGAATAATTATTTAGAAACTGACCAGCATACGCGTATATTTGCCCGTCAGTTAGTAACAAAAAAACATTTAGCGATCTAATATTCAAAAGTAAAAAACACTATATAAAATATGAACGGATTAATTATGGTTGCCCAATTGTTATTGGGATTATCAATATTAGTAATCTTGCACGAATTGGGACATTTTCTTGCGGCGCGTGCCTTCGGTATTAAAGTTGAGAAATTCTATCTGTTCTTTGACGCATGGGGTGTAAAATTATTCAGTATCAAACGTGGAGATGTAGAGTATGGTATTGGCTGGCTGCCTTTAGGTGGTTATGTTAAAATTGCCGGAATGATTGATGAGTCTATGGATAAAGAAGCAATGGCATTGCCTCCCCAGCCATGGGAATTCAGGTCTAAACCAGCATGGCAGCGTTTAATCGTTATGCTTGCAGGTATTTTTGTGAACATTGTGGTAGGTATCTTTATTTTCTGGATGCTGACGTTTAAGTTCGGTGAGACATTTATTCCAAACAGTTCTGTTAAAAATGGGATCAATCCGGGAAGTATCGGAAGAGAGATCGGTTTGAAACAGGGTGACCATGTAATCGCGGTAAACGGTAAAAAAGTAATCCGTTTTGATGAATTGACAAGCTCAAAAGTATTATTGGATAATACCAACCTTACTGTTGTGCGTGATGGCAAGACTTTGGATATCAAAGTTCCTGATAACCTTTTAAACAAGGTTGCAGATCTTGGTCTGGAAGAATTCATCAGCCGTACACCATTGCTGAGTACTGTTGTAGATACAGTAGTTGCCGGCCGTTCCGCATTTAAAGTAGGCATGAAGAAAGGTGACCGTATTGTTGCTGTTAACGGAGTACCTGTGAAATTTGACGCGGATATCCGCAGAGAACTGAAGAAAGAGAAAAATAAAAAGCTGATTGTTGAAGCTTACCGCGGAACTGAGAAACTTAATTTTGAGGTGAGTACGGACAGTGTAGGTACAATCGGAATGGGCTTCAATCCAAATGAAATCAAATTGGAAACGATTAACTATGGTTTCTTTGAAGCATTACCTATTGGTGTAAACCAGGCCTGGATTACTTTCACTGATAATGGTAAAGGGATCTGGAAAGTATTAACTGGTAAAATCAAAGCAAATAAAGCTTTTGCCGGCCCTGTTGCATTAGCACAAAAGGTTTATGGCGGGGTTTGGATCTGGTCGCATTTCTGGGCTTCTACGGCTTTAATTTCGATTGCTCTGGCTTTTATGAACTTATTGCCAATACCAGCACTTGATGGCGGGCACGTGGTGTTCCTGATTGTGGAAATGATTAAAGGCAAGCCAGTAAGTGATAAGTTTTTGGAAGGTGCCCAGATGGTAGGTTTCGTCATCTTATTAAGTTTAATGGTCTTTGTGCTCGGTAACGATATTTTCAAAGCCTTTATTCAATAGCGTTATATGGATTATTTTGAGTTTTATAAGCTGCCTGTATCTTTTAATCCTGATGCACAGCTGGTGAAACAGCAGTTTTATGCGCTGAGTAAAAAGTATCATCCTGATTTTTATATCAATGAATCTGCTGAAAAGCAAGAGGAGGTTTTAGAGTTATCAACGCTGAACAATAAGGCTTACCAGGTATTGAGTGATCCGCAAAAGCGTCTTCATTATATCCTTGAATTAAAGGGGATACTGGCAGAAGGAGAGCATTATGCTCTTCCTCAGGATTTCCTGATGGAAATGATGGATGTGAATGAGGCTTTGATGGAATTGCAGTTTGAACCGGATACGGTAAAACTGCAAGAGATTAAAAAAGAGATTGATCGTATCGCTGATAGTATGGAGCAGGAGCTGGACAGACTGATCGTTGTGTTTGATACGCAGAATAAGGACACTGAAGCGACTACTTTAGCTGCAATTAAGGATTTGTACTATAGAAAGAAATACTTGAACAGGATCAACGATAGCTTGCTTAAGCTGGAATAGGTGTCCCGCCAATGTAAAAAATAAAGATAACCGGGCATTGCTGTCCCGGTTTTTCTATTTTTGGACAAATCTGAATTTATGAGCACTTTATCCCTTTTTAGAAAAGTAGCAGTTGCTGAAGGTATTTCTTACATCGCACTGATTTTTATTGCTATGCCATTGAAGTATTTTGCGAACATGCCTTTGGCTGTAAAATATACCGGGTGGGCACATGGTGTGTTGTTCATGTTTTATTTGGTAATGGTCATCATGTGCTGGATAGAGTATAAATGGAAAATCGGAAAGACGATTTTAGTGTTTCTGGCTTCGTTATTGCCTTTTGCACCATTTTATGTAGATAAAAAGTTAAAGGAAGAGCCTGTAGGTCAGGTGAAAGCATAATATAAGGCGTTATTTTGAAAATAAGTCTTGGATATATTGTCCTGAATATATAGATTTGCATCCCGCTTAATAGCAATGCCCAGTTGGCGGAATTGGTAGACGCGCTGGTCTCAAACACCTGTGGGAAACCGTGCCGGTTCGACTCCGGCACTGGGTACGTTAACAACACTTAAAAGCCTGTAAATTAATAGTTTACGGGCTTTGTTGTTTATGTTGCATACTACATTACATACAGTTTTTGTGGATCAATACGGATCAAGTCATAAACTTGTGGAGCAGGCTCTTTTTTAAGCATAAATTTTGACACGCTAAACAGAAAGTCTTAGATGTCACGGATGCTCTTATGCCTTTGGAAGTTGCGCTGAAAGCTTTCAATTTGCCTGGGAATGACTCAGGGGAAGCAAGGCCGGGCTGTTCGTAAATAAATTCAAAATAGCTAAATCATAAAGCTATATCGTCCGGGTACTGCCTGAGTACTGCCTGAGTACTCGTTAGGGTAAGAGCAATGCTAAAGTAACGTGAGAGCATGGCAAGTCCAAGTCAAAACAACTAGTTGAAACAGCTTGGACTTGCCATGCTTAAAGCCTGTTTACAACCTGGTGTCACCCCGACCACCACTCAGGCACAACCAAGCCATAACTAGTTGAAGATTAATGAAATTATAATTTTCCCTTTGACTAACCCACGGACAACTGCGGACAATTGCAGACAGCTGCGGACAATTACGGACATTTTTTACGCATCAGGATAATCTTTAACGCTAATGGCTTACATTGGTGAAAAGATATTTATTATGGGAAGTTTAACGGGTAAATTTTCAAAGGGAATCCAGGACGATTTCATTTTTAAAGCAGCAGTTTGGCGTACCCGTTGTTTCAAAAGTTCTGTACCTGGCATAATGAAACAAGCAATGGAAACCCAAAGGCATCAGAGAACTTTCGTCAAAGTAGCCAGCCTGGAAAAAACAGGATCTTTCCTCCCCTTAAGAATTCCGCTGAAGCGTTGACCGATCTCTTATCAAAGTAATCAGGAGCGTTTAATAAGGATAAATTGAACTATAAAATCAGGAGGTAATCAGCTGATTAAAAAATCGTAACCAGCTGCTTTGAACTCAAAAAATATCAAACGTGTTTTTTGTAGGTAATCAAATAACCAGGGAATAATGAGAAACCTTCTCACAGTTAAATACAATCCTTGAGCTTTATAATTCATATACAACCCCATTTTTAATGATTATTCAGTCAGAAAGAAATTATTGGCATTGTCAAAAGAGCTTCGATGCCAAATACACAAATCAGCCTATCAACATTTTTGTATAGATCTGCTTTGGTGCTCATGTGCATCCATTGGTGCGCAATCCGATGTTTCAAAATATAACTGCAATAGACTATTTATGCTTCATTTGTCACTTTTGAACATATTTTAGTCACAACAAGCTATTTAGATATCAGGCATAAAAAGGAAATTCGTCATAAATAATATTACAAAACGATATGCCACGAATCAAAGTCCAAAGGAAAAGTACATCAGTTGATATGACAGCGATGTGCGATGTCACATTTTTATTATTAAATTTCTTTATAATGACCTCTACTTTCACTCCCCCGGATCCAGTAAGTATACAGGTACCCTCCTCGACATATAAGATACCAGTGCCAGAGAAAGATCTTCTAATATTAACCATAGGGGGCAAGGGGAAAGTATTTCTTGAAACTTTAGGTTCAGATATTAAGATCGCAACTTTAGAAAAAATGGGCGAACAGTATAAGATTTCTTTCACACCGGAGGAGAAAAAAAGATTTTCATTGATGTCGTCGTTTGGAGTTCCTATCCAATCTCTAAAGCAATATATAATGATGGACAACAAGCAAAAAAAATCCTCTGGATTGAGCCAGGGGATTCCAGCGGATTCAACAAACAATCAATTGTCAGATTGGATTTTACAATCCCGTAAAGCAGTTGCCGAACTTCACACTACGGCAATGAGAATCAGTATTAAAGCAGACCAAAATGAAGAATATCTATCAATTAAAAAGGTTGTTGACATTTTGCAAAAGCAAAAAATTAATAAGTTTAGTTTAATCACAAATCAAGAAGGCAATTAAGGGTAGGAAAAGAACTATAATGAAATTAATTTTAAGAATCACTCTCATACTTTCAATTCTAGTTGTAATTATTGGATGTGACCAGATTTCAAAAAACGTAGCTAGAAGATATCTTACATACAATTCACCAGTTGATGTTATTAATGGCAAAATCATTTTGCTAAAAATAGAAAATTCAGGGGCATTTATGAGTTTGGGCAGCAATGTGCCAAGCTCACTAAAATTTGTCATTCTTACTATAATACCTTTTATAGGCATTGCTGTTGCAACTTGTTACATTCTGCTCAACACTAAATTATTTAATTTACACCTTTTAGGGTGCTGCTTTTTAATCGGAGGAGGCATTGGTAACTTATATGATAGACTTATTTTTGGATCAGTTACCGATTTTATTTATGTCGAGTTATTAAATATTAGAACGGGAATATTTAATCTTGCTGATATATACATTGTTATAGGAACATTAATAACGATCTTTAAAATTATAAACAGGTAAAATTGTATTGAAGATTATAAAGGGAAGATAGCAGAAGAAAGAAATGAAGAAACTGACGATTGCACAAATCCTGGCATCTTTTGGAGAAAATCCGATTGATGAAAATCTACATGTTTATTTACAGAAGAAATCCATTTCCTACTTACCAATTGATTATCCTTTTCGTCTTGATCATTTTACTATACTAATCATTGATAGTGGTGAATGTGAAATTAAATTAGATTTGATTGATTATACCTTAAAAGAAAATGATCTCTTGGTTCTGCTGCCCCATACTGTGGGTCAGTTCATATATTTAAGCGATAACTTGCTTATAAACGTTGTCAGCTTTTCAATTAAGATGCCAATAACTTTAGGCATTGATCATAAGTATTTGGATTCATTCAGATTCTTATCATCCCAATATGCAGGTAAAATAAGTATTCCACAGTATGAGAGTTTGAATGTTAAGAGTCTTATGCAATTATTAGAACAAAAAAATAAATTGGCTGATAACTATCCTTTTAGAGAAGAAATCGTTTTGAATTGTTTTAGACTATTTTTATTTGAGATTTCTGCTATATTTAAAATAAATACGCTCAGTATCAATCATTACAATCGGCAAGAGACGCTTTCTCATGAATTTATAAAGCTTTTACTTGAATATATGCCGGAGAATAAAAAGTTAAGTTTTTATGCGAACCTCTTGTCTGTAACACCAAATTATCTTACGAAATTAACTAAACTATCTACTGGGAAAACTGCAGGAGTTTTAATTGATGAAATGATAATATTGCAATCAAAATTACTACTTCATGAAACTGGCTTATCAATAGCGAAGGTGTCAGAATTATTGTTTTTTACGGATCAGTTTATCTTTAGCCGGTTTTTTAGAAAAAATACTGGCTTAAGTCCTACAGAATATAGAAGACAAAGGATGTAAGATTGCCTGCATCTTGAAGGATCATCAATTATCGGTTCGAGAAGGCTTAGAAACCTGTCAAGGTGTTCAAAGTATTCCTGCTCATGAGTACATTTTGTATAGGGTTGTTTGATTATCCTTAATTCACAGGGACTATTTTGTTCAATCCACTCTAAAGATTTTTATCAAAAATTCAGTTTGTGAATGATGTAAATACAGAACAATTTAAAGTGATTATTCCTAAACCGAATAATTGATTAATGGCGAACAAAACCATCCTAAGCTTATGAATAACTTTAAACATGCTATCGCATAAAACATTTTGCCATTTAAAGTTGTATATATTACAAATCTGAATTATGAGAGCTCTTTTAACTGTGTTGATTTTATGCGCTGTGTTTATAGGTTGTAAAAAGGATAAAAAGCCTGTTGAGCAAATATCCCCCATTTCAGGAAAACTCTATGGTGTTCCTTTTAACGCAAAAGTGATTATAGAAAGATATAACAGCTTTTTTAGGATGCCCAAATATACGCAAGACCAGCTTTTTGCTATATATATTTCTCCAGATGCCGATAAATCATGTGCAAGTGCAGAGCAATCTTTTTTGATTCGCTTAAGCGTCCCTAAGAAAGTAGGTCGGTTCTCGCAAGATGACGTTTATGTGCTTATTTCAGATCCGCGGGACGCTACTGGTAAATCAGGAGCCTTATTTAATTCAGAAAATACGATTATCGAAGTAACCTCGATTACAGCAGATAAGATCATAGGTAAAGTAGACATAAAAGGCTTAGATGCTGATACTGAATTCAAAGGTAGCTTTGAGGCAGCGATTTGTAAGTAATTACGCATAAAAAATATTGCTTGCTTTGGAAAAAACACATGCTGACACCTTACTGATAAATCATGTATTGAAAAGAATCAATTTATCAACAGCTGAACAAATACATTTTACCTCACTTTTTACTTTTAGAAAAATTTTACCACGGCAATATCTATTACAGCAAGGGGAGATTTGTAAATATGAGTTTTTTATAGTTGAGGGTTTTTTACGTTCCTTTTTTGTGGATAAGCTTGGCAATGAGCATACGCTCAATTTTGCTTTCGAAGACTGGTGGATTTCTGACTCTAAAAGTTTTCTTCAATCGCTCCCCTCCGAAATTAATATTGTCGCACATGAACCTACTTTGGTGATGCAAATAGAAAAGGAAATCTTAGATCAACTTTATCTTGATTTTCCGGTATTCGATAAATTCTGGAGATTGCTAAATCAAAATTTCAATCTATCGCAAAGTGAAAGGGTTTTAAACGCTATTTCAATGAATGGAGCTGAGCGGTATAAGGCATTGGTTGTTAAATATCCCAAGATTGAATCTCGCTTAGCCCAAAAGCACATTGCTTCCTACCTCGGAATTACGCCCGTATTCCTAAGTATGATCAGGAGAAGTCATTCAAATATTAAATAAGTTTAACGTATAAAATTAAAATAGTTAAACACGTCCTTAGCCATTAACACGGATATTTGGATTTTTGAATCACCTCCTTAAATAAGACTATTATGAAATTTGATCATGCAGCTTTACAAGTCCAAAGTATGGACAGAGCAATTGCTTTTTACACAGAAAAGTTAGCCTTTACTCTAAATCACAGAGCTATAAATGAAGAGGAACAAGAAGAATACGCTTTTATCTCCGCTGGTGATGTCCGTATTGAATTAATCCAGGATTTGACTGGTGACTATAGCTTGCCTATATTGAGAAAGCCATTTTGTCCCCATTTATGCATGGAAGTTGAAGATTTGGAGAAAGCTGTAAGTGATCTGAAAGCGATGGAAATCCCAATATTAAGGGGGCCATTAAAGATTGAGAATGAAGAAACCTGGGTATATTTTTCCGATCCTGATCACAATGTCCTTGAATTTATACAATGGTATAATAAAAAGTAATGACTCAAATGAAGTCTCGCCCTTTGGCCAAAATTAAATCAGGGTGTTCCCACTTATAGATACCAAGCCAGAGTTAACTCGAATTTTAGTTTTAACTCTGACCTTGGTTTTCAGAAATTATTCATTTTTCTGGAAAGATTGAAACCATAATAATGCACTTCTGGAAATGGATTGGTAAATTTCAGGGAAGTTTTTTATAAAGTCTGTCCATCTATGCTATGTTTTCGCAATTGGTTCTACAAATGCAGCATCCCATTTTGCAATTTTAGCGCCTAAAGCATAAGTGCTTTTTAAAAAAGCCAATAGCTTTTGTTCAGGATCTTCTGACTGCTGTATCTCAGCATAGCATAAAATAAATTCACCCCTATGCTTATGGTAATAGGCCTCTTTGGGTTCAATTTCTGCGGTACTATATCCTTCCGGTTCAGGATAGAGATAACAATAGAATGCTGCTTCTTTTAAATCGTCATTTCCAGACCAGAAGCCAACGGTTTGTACCTCTTGCGAGTAGGCATCCTGAAGCACCCAATTGGGCATTCCGGGCATCTGACCTGGGTGAGGTGGGGCTTTCTTTCCTGAAAAAAAAGCTAATGACAAATCAAATCCTCCCCAAAAGAAATGAATCGGACTGCTTTTACCCTTAAAGCTGCTGCGATGGATAAGAAAGACCTCATGAATACGCAATAAGGCAATGTGAAAGGAGCTAGCCTGATCCCTATCATAAGTGTTGTGGAATTCATCGAGTTCAAAAGGGATGGGATCTACGATTTCCGAGGGAAGAGGAGAAATTGTTACGTCGATATCTATCTCCTTTAATTTCTTTTGAATAGCTCTGTGAAAACCTGCTACAGATATATTTTCCAGGCTGAACTGTTGCGATTCCCCCAAACTTGTTGTTATTTTTAGTTGATGATTTACCAAATCAAAATCTATTTGGAAATCTTTATCCTTATAAGGTATCGTTTGCGTAGTTAGACCAGCAGGTGTAATGTGAAGCGTAATACTCCATGAATGGTTGATCCACGGCATCGTAGCAAGTTTTATCTTTCCAACGATTTGTGTAAATAATTGTAGTGTGCTGTATGTAGGTTTCCCTAAGTTATAGGAAAGTACCGGCCAGTTTTTTTTCATGACTTTAATTTATGCAGCATTCCTTTTAAACCATATTATATACGCATCCACAGCTTTTTGCAAAAGCTCTTTGGTGCTCCCTTCATTTAAATTCCCGTTTTCATCAAAAAGTTCATGCACTTTATGAAGGTAAACTTCAGGTTGCTGCATGGTAGGTACGTTCAGAAATACCAGGCTTTGCCTTAAATGATGATTAGCACCAAAGCCAGATAAATTTCCCGGTGAATTGCTGAAAATGGCCGCAGGTTTTGAATTCCATACGCTTTCACCATAAGGTCGTGATCCTACATCCAGGGCGTTCTTCAAAAGCGCTGGAACTGATCTGTTATATTCTGGGGTTATAAATAAAATGCCGTCAACTTTTGCCATCTCTTCCCTGAACAGGGTGATGGCTGGGGGAACCTCATTGTCGTCATCGAAATCCTGATTGTAGATCGGAAGATCGGCTAATGAAATTGTTCTAAACTTAAAACCTTGTGGTGCCATAGCTAATACAGCTTTACTTATCTTTTTTGAAAATGATTCCTTACGAAGGCTTCCTGCAAGAATGCCTATAACTTTATTCATAATTTCTATATTTTTGATTTGTACATAAAGGGAATTTAATGCAAAGAGGCCGTCTCAATTGGTGTGACCCCAAAAATTGGACAAAAACTTTTGAGGTTCACACTAAAATTCATTGGTTACATAGCATATCTATTGATATATAAAGAATACCTTGATACATTTTACTATTAAACCCCTTTTGTAATGAGTTGCTCCGACAGGCGGGGGAATAGAACTAATGCATTTTGATGGCTTATTTCACTTCTTTGCAGTGGATCACTGAATTGGTGTTGATCAAGATATTGAGTAAAGTCAGCCACTACACCGGCTGGTGCAAAAGGATAATCTGTTCCAAACAAAATATTTTCCCGTTTGGCAAAAGCAGTCAGACTTGGAAGTGAGGTAGGGCTGGAAGCCAATGCGGTATCATAATAAAATTTACGGAAGCTTTGCAGGATTTCTTCATGATTTGGGGTATCAGTCCTGAACACATGGGCCAGTTCGACAAATCGGTGCACTGCATATGGAACAAATCCACCTGCATGCGCAAGTATAATATTGACAGCTGGAAAGCGGCTTATAATTCCATTTAAAACAAGCTGAACAGCTACCCTTGTAGTTGCAAAGGGATAATCTACCAATGGTCCTGCTATTCCCTGCATCGGCGTAATTGGAAGTCCGGGGTGTATGAATACAACGGCTTTTCTATCGTTTAATTCTTGCCATAATGGCAAGAATTGAGCATCCCCGAGATATTGATCTCCGTAATTACTAAACAGTATAATCCCATCAGCATGCAATACATCTAATGCGTATTCAATCTCTGCAAGTGACTCTTCCACGTGTGGCATTGGAAGTGTAGCGAAATTTCCAAACCGCAATGGATTTTTGCTGACCAAACTTGCTGTATATTCATTGATTTTTCTTGCCATACCCGCCTGTGATTCTGAAGCCCATCCAACAATTCCAGGTGAAGTTAGTGACAATATACCTGTTGATATTTCCAAACTATCCATCAGGGCAATGGCTCCCTCAGGTGACCATTTTGGAACTACTGAATTACTCGAATCTCCTGACCTGGGGCCGGAAGGATCGCCACCGTTTGAGTTTAATGCTTCGGACCAGAATGGAGGTAATACATGCTGATGTACATCAATTCTATGCTTGTTATTCATTATATTAAGGTTAAGTTGTTTCTGATTTAATTGTTGATTTAGAAAGGGTAGTTTGGAATTGCTGCATGGGTAGTGATCCACTGCCATTCTGAAAATGTATCAGCATTACTCACTGTGCCATGGCCAAAGCCATTTCCAGATTTACCAACGCCAGCAATAGGTCCGTAAATTCCATGGACAACAGTTTGATCGTTAATATGGACAACGCCTGTTCTGATATGGTCTGCTATATGCTGTGCTCTCACCAGGTTATTTGATACTACTGCAGATACCAGCCCATACTCAGTCATGTTCGCTAATTCTATTGCTTCCTCATCATTTTTGAAGGTTGTAATTGTGGCAATCGGCCCAAAGATTTCTTCATCAAATAGTGGCATTCCAGGCAATACATTGGTCACTACAGTTGGCTCCATAAAAAGATTGTTCCGTTTTCCGCCAGTAAGGATCCGTGCTCCCTTTGCAACACTCTCTTCAAGAATCCTGAGTACATTCAACACTTGTCTCTCATTGATTACCGGGCCTACCTGTACTTTCTCGTCCAATGGATTTCCAACGATTAGCGCCTGTGCTTTTCTAACCAGAGCCTTAGTGTAAGCCTCGGCTATATCTTCATGTACCAGGTGTCTTCCTATAGATAGACAAATCTGTCCTTGATGGAAAAAGCTTCCCCATGTTCCTGCAGCAGCGGCAGCTTCAATATCTACGTCCTCAAGAACAACATATGGATTGTCTCCTCCAAGCTCTAACGCTACCCGTTTAAGTAGTCCGCTGGCATTTGCACCCACAAGTTTTCCCGCTCTGGTTGAACCTGTAAAACTGATCATATCTACTGTTGGCTCTTTTACCAATGCTTCTCCCGTTTCAGGACCGCCTGGCAGAACATGAAACAGTCCCTCAGGAAGATTGGCAAGTTCAAGCAGCCTGGCAAATATGAAACCACCAGATACGGGCGACTGGACGTCTGGTTTTAAGATAACAGCATTTCCCATCGCTAGTGCTGGTGCAATTGCGCGTGCCGCTAAAATGATCGGGGAATTCCATGGAGTGATAATTCCGATTACACCCAGTGGGATTCTTCTGGCGATACTTTGAAAGTCAGGCTCCAATGTTGAAGTAAGAAAACCAACAGGCTGGGTTGCCAGGGCTGCAGCTTCAGTAAATTCTCTTGCTGCCATTTGCACTTCCCATTTAGCTTTTAATAGGATAGAGCCGGTTTCTTTAACCAGGTAAGTGGCTATTTCATCTGAATAGTGATGAATAAGGTTTGCAAATTCTCTTAAAATGTCACCCCTTTGGGCACCTGATTTTTTTGCCCAGCTTTTTTGGGCGATGCGTGCAATTGCTCCGGCATTGGCTATATCTTCTGGTGAAGCGATACCGGTTTGTCCAATGTTGATCCCAGTAGCTTTTTCCAAAATTTCTTCTGTTCCGCGTCCAGGTTTAACCCAGCCATTTATGTAAATCTTACCATTCCATTCATTGTTTAGCAATAGTATTTGCATAATGTTTTTCATCTGTTTTATGTTTATGAATTTGAAGAATGTGTCTTCCCACTTTTTTAATAAAACAAACTTACACCGCTATTAATCCCTGAAATGTGATGTATGATAAAAAACGTAAACACAACTAAATAAAGTTATTAGTTGCAAGTTCCTTCCTTACTCTACTTAAAGTCTCGCGTGTAATACCAAGGTAAGAGGCAATCATCCACTGCGGAACCCGGAGGGAGATTTTAGAATAATGGTTGATGAATTGAAGATACCGCTCTTTGGCTTTGGCCGCAAGAAGTCCATTTACCCTGCCTTCTAAATTGCGAATATATTTGTTGAGGATAATCTCATTATATTCCTTATTGGCGGAAATATCTTTTATGAATTGATTATATTTATGATCTAACTTTATGACATAACTATCTTCTATAGCCTCTATAAAAAACATGGAAGGTTCATTAAGATAAACATTGCTCCGATCGCTGATAAACGAATTCTCCGGCGCGAATTGTATGATGTGATGTTTACCGTCCTGGTCAATAGTATAAGAACGCAGTAAACCGCGTTCAACAAAAAACTCATATCGGCTATTGTCACCTTCCCTTACAAGAAAATCATTTTTATGGATTACTTCTTTATTTAATAAGGGAATAAGCCGGAGCAAGTTGTCTTCTGATATTCCTAATTTAGTCTTCAAATACAACTCGAAGTTCGGCGTAAAAGTCTTGTTTATGCATTTTTCTTTTTTCATTTTATGATACCTTTATAGTATAGCAAAGTTGCTGCTATTCGCGCCTGAAAAAAGGTTAAAACAAGTGAACAAATGGTAAGTTAAAGTACTATATGAATATTAGCGCTCCTTAACCTCTTGTAAAGGATACTGCATATAGAGCAACATAAGGTTCAGGGCAATGAATGGGAGTTCCCTGGCAAATCCGCTTAAATCTTTGGTTTCAAGCTGGAAGCACATCGCGATCAAAAATACAGAAAACATAAAGAAGTCACCTGCATCAAAAGTTCCGGGCAGCACGAATAGCAATCCGCTCACAAATGTTATTATTCCAAGTACGATCAGCCTTGGTTTATCTAATCCGCCTTTGTTGTTTATTTCTAAAAGCTCTTGTTTTGGATTTAGCATGATCAGGCCTTGTTCTGTATTCAAACAGGCTGCTACTACCGTCAGCATAGTGTTTAATATTTGAGTCGTCATTATTATGTTTTTTAATTAAGACAAAGTTGCAGCTAAACACGTACCTGAAAAAGGTCAAAACCGGGGGTAAAAAGGTTAAAAACTGCGATTGCTTAAAGTTTAGGCTTGAAAGTGAACCAGGTGAAAACATTCCTTTAAAACTGAAGTCTAGTTAGAGACTATAGTGTTCTTTACGGATCAGATTTAGTGATGATTAATTCAGGCTAGTAAGGAAAATAAGTATAACAAAGTTCACCTACATCATATTTTTCAGATTGCTGTATACCAAGCAGTGCTGTAACTGCATTTTTTGACGAAGTATCTAAATATTGCTCTGTAATTAACGAATAAGTATCTCTATGAATTGAATTTTTTAATAGCCTGTGTGCCTCAATTAAAGGCTTGCCATAAAGCTTTTCAAAGCGGCCAATAGTAAACTCAGCTATTTCACCATAGTGTACAATAGACTTAATGGATAAAGATGTAACGTTGTTACCATATACTTTTAATTTGGTAATCATTTTGTTAAATGCTAAAAGTATAGCTTCAAACTGCTTTAGGATGACATCAACTGGATATGGTTCTCCATAACGGTAAAAAAGGATGGCATCCCCCTCTATTTCTGAGATATTAAAGAATGGATTATTGACTGTGATGATTTTTTGTAAAAGTTTCGAAACGCTAAGGAGCCCGATAGTGCTCTGTGTCTCCTTCACAAAGGTTGTGTATCCGCTGATGTCCACAATACATATCGTGCCTCGTTGATCAATGGTACTTTTTGACATCTTTGTAGCTTCTTTCTTAATTGAAGTTTTGATGATCCTCTTTTTAAGGAGCAAGCTTGAGTCTGGTGATTTCATAACTATATAATATTATAACTATGACAAATTTGCTAATATCCAGACCTTCAAAAAAGGTTAATCGGGGGGTACAAATGGTGATTTAAGGAATGTAGAAATTGTATTCGCTTAGATGGGTGCATTATTGCTGCTGAATCAATTGTACCGAAAAAGCCAAATAAACAGATTTTTATAACTTGTTTATTTGACGATCTGTACGAACGTATTCTTCTGATTATGAAACAGAGTAATGCTTATTGATCCCGGTATTGCTTAGGTGAAAAACCCGTATTTTTCTTAAAATACTTAGTGAAATTGGTGGGGTCTGAAAAAGTTAGTTTATAAGCTATTTCTGAGATAGATAATGACGAATTTTTAAGCAGACATTGTGCCTCCATAATTGTTCTGTCAGTGATCCATTTTGTTAAGGTTCTACCGGTCTCTTTTTTCACTTCACTTCCTAAATGATCTGCGCTTACAGCAAGTGCACTTGCAATTTGATTGCCATTAAAAATTTCTGTCACCTTGCCACTAATTACATCTCTAAAATGATCATCGAGATATTTTCTAAATCTGACGACCAACATCGAGTATCCAAACTGCTGTCCTTCTAATCTGGGTGCTTCAAATAGCATTTCCTTTACCTTATAAAGGAAAGCAATTAATATATTGGTTATCATCTGATATTTAAACTTGCTCTCCGTTTGGTAATGTTCAAGCAGGGTATCCAGTCTTTTAGACACATCTGCTTCCATATCCTTATTTAAGTATATAGGTGGCGTAGTTTCTGCTACTAAAAATGGAAATTCTTTAAATAGATTACCTAAATAGTATTCTTTAATAAACTTTTCTGTAAAAGATAGGATGAAACCTTTCCATGGCTTTTCAATTATAAAAGATTTCAAATGCCCTGGGGTTGTAAAATAAAAACTTGCAGGCATTAATTTAAATAATACATTATCAATTGTATAGCTGCCCGCGCCATCAACAATCATTAGAAAGTTGAAAAAATTGGTACGAAATGGATTTGACTTCATTGGTTCGTCACTAAGATAACAGTCAAGACTACTTATGGAGAAGTCGTTTTCCTGCACTTCCAACTTACCCAATGAAAGTAAAAATTCAGAAATGGAGTTGTAAGTTGTTATTTGATCTGAATTTATTCTTTTCATAAGAGGTAAGATTAGTAGAATGGAATGATTAGGATAGGATTTCGCTTGCTATTTTCTCTGCTGCCATAATTACTGTTAAATTAGTGGCTGTTGAAGGAACATCAGGAAAAATTGAAGCATCAACTACCCTTAGATTTTGAATGCCATATACCAGTCCAGCTTCATTAACAACTGCCTTTGGATCACCAGCAATACCCATTGGAACAGTCGAAGTGGGATGGTGATAAGTATCTAATGCAGCCATTATGGCCTGCATCAATTCAGCATCCTGATCAGTTTCTATTCCAGGCATAATTTCCCCTGTGAAAAACCTGCTCAGAGGAGAAGTTTTTCCAATCTCTCTTGCAAGTTTAACACCGGCCAATAGCCTTTCCTGGTCTGAAATTGAATCCAGAAAATTAAGATCAATGACCGGAGCATCTTCTGGGTTTCTGCTTGCTAATGTAACCTTACCAATTGAAGAGGGCCTGGTTAGTGCGACAGCCAATACAAAACCAACGCCTGTGGGGCTGTATTTTGGATCCAGCAGATGTGTTGCGGTAATGTGTATATCAAGTTCATTTCCTGTGCTTTTAGCTGACTTTGTCCAGAGAAGGGCACCAATCACTGGTGTTTGTTCACCGGCCAATCCTGGATCTACAGCATAGGCATTATAGTAAAAGGGATGATCAAATAGCTGGCTGCCAACAGGGAGATTTTTGACTAAAGGAATATTCAACTTTTTTAAGTCTGCTGAAGGACCAATTCCTGAGCGTAGAAGCGTTGCAGCACTGCCGTAGGTACCTGAAGAAAGAATGATATGCTTTCCATTTATTATTGTTCCGTTCGCGAGTAAGACACCTGTAGCTTCCTCGTTCTCAATCACTACTTTGTTGACCAGGGTGTCTGCAATTATGATTAAGTTTGATCTTTTTCTTACCCCTTCGTTAAGGTAAGTCATACCCGTATTCATTCGCTCTCCGTTTAAAACATTCATTGGATACGGACCTGCTCCATTTTGCTTATCAGCATTGAAGTCATCAATTCTTTCAAATCCATTGCTTTCGGATGCTTCAATGAAAGCACGCTGCAGAGGACTTACTTCATCGAAACTAAGCTGATGAATAGGGAAAATACCGTTACGTCCATGCCACTCGTCTGCACCTGCTGTAGTCTGTTCTAATTTTTTATAAAATGGAAGAACGTCAGCGTGTGTCCACCCCTGGAGGCCATAGGCTGTCCATCGCTCAAAATCTGCTGCTGTTGCCCGGCTGCTTACTGCTCCATTAAGGGTTGAACTTCCTCCAACTACTTTTCCTCTTATCGCATGGATTGGATGTCCAATGTTACCGGAGACAGATTGGTATCCCCATTCAAGCGCTGGATTTCCATTAGCACCTACTATGCTACTGCTGCTTAATTCTTTTGGATAGGAGTCAGGCTCAAAAATAGGACCGGCCTCAATCAGTAGTACCTTATGTAAGGGGTTTTCACTGAGCCTGGCTGCAAGTACTGCACCTGCCGACCCGGCACCTGAAATTATAAAATCATAATGCTGGTCTGTTAGTGAATTTAAACTTTCACTCTGATGAACAAGATTTGAGGGTATTGAATTTTTATGTATCATAATATTAAAGGTGCTGCAATAATCCTGAGGTTCTTCTTGAGCTTTATCAGCCTTTTAGTGGATTAAATCATTTGTGAAATAAGATCCAGTGATATTCAAGATTAGTAGATTTATATAGATAATTACTTGTTTCTAAGATCGTTAATTGGATGTTGCAGATAAAGTAACACTAAGTTTAACAAGAAAAACGGGAGCTCTATAGCAAATCCTTTGAGATCTCTCTGTTGAAGTTGGAAACAGATGATAATCAATATCACTGAAGCCATTAATAAATTGCCTGCAAAAAAGGTTTTAGGGATCATTATAAGCAGTCCGCTTACTAAAGTAAGTATACCAAGGGCATTCATTTCAGCTTTGTCCAAACCCCATTTGACGAACATTTCTAAAACTTCATGTTTTGGTTCCATCATCAATAGTCCTTGTTTTACACCCATAAAGGATGCGAAAACAATTAATGTTATGGTTAGTATTAAATTTATCATAGTTTTATTTTTGAGTGTTTTTTTAGATGTTTCTACAAACTCATTAGCAGGTAAATCTGCTAATGAGTTGATTTTTATTAAATTTTTGCACCGCCATTTGCTATAAAATGATGGCCCGTGATGAATGAAGCTTTTTCACTGATGACCATAGATACTACATCTGCCACATCCTTTGGTAAGCCCATTCTTCCAAGAGGGGTAGCGTCTATGATCTCTTTTTTATAAGGACTGTCTGCTGGCATTTCGGCAAATATTCCCGCCTCATCTATTGCTCCGGGAATTACGCTGTTAACTGTTACTCCACGATGGCCCAGTTCTTTTGCCAGAACCTCTACGAAGTATTTCGGTCCGACTTTACTGCCGCCGTACAGTGCGAAACCTGGATTTACAAAAACGGTAGTGCTGGATGAAATCACGATTATCCGGCCATGATCACTAATGTGAGCAGCTGCCTGTTGCAAGGTGAAAAATGTACCTTTTGTATTAATTCCAAATAATTTATCATACTGTTCTTCCGTATAATCCACCATAGGAACGTTTACTAACTCCATGCCGGCATTGGCGATCACAATATCAATGCGACCAAAATGTTCAAGTGCCTGACTGAACAAATTTTCGATATCACTCTTTTTTTGGATATCTGCTTTTATCGCAATAGCATCCACTCCAAGCATTTTTATATCTTCTACCGCCAGTTCGGCGGCCTGGGTATCGTTTGAGTAATTCAGCACTACATTAATGCCTTCTGATGCTAATTTTTCTGCGATCGCTTTTCCGATACCTTTGCTGCCGCCGGTAATTATTGCGACTTTATTTGCTGATTTTTTCATGGAAATATAATTTAATGGTGTAGCCAGTATAGTGCAGCTCTTTTGCGCTGCGCTATTTCAGGCAGATTGATTATTGATGTGAAATTGGTAGATATATCACCTTCGGCGGTTTGCGTTGATCAGTAAAAGATCGTTACAGAAAGATTTAGATTATCTTATCAGCCAGATAGGTTGTTGCAATATTAATGCGTTGTAAGGGGAGCGTCATCAAACTTGGTAGAAAGCGCTTGTTTTTTCCAGTTGCTTAAGTCAGATGATAGTGTTGCAATTACTTTTCCTGCACCTTCCACGGCTAAGTCACCTATAAATAATCTTGTTGGGGCATTGTCGCTTTGAGAAGCTTCGTATATGACCTGCGCAGTTTTATAAGGACTCCAAGGCTGCTTTCCATTAATTGATGCAAGAAAGTCTTTGAACCCACCAACGCTTTCTTCATATTCAGGTAATACCTTTGCAGGTGATTTTAATGAACCACCAGCAAAATTAGTACGCATTGGGCCAGGCAAAACAGACATCACTCCAATACCAAAACCTGCAACTTCCAGGGCAAGAGAGGCTGAAAATGCTTCAACTGCACTTTTACTGGCCCCGTAAACACTCATCCCCGGGAAAGGAGCAAAACCGCCGATTGCTGTGATCTGAATTATTTTCCCTTGCTTTTGCAATTTCATTTGTGGAAGAACGCTGGTTGTGGTATTGAAAGCACCCCAGAAATTAGTGTCAAACTGTTGTCTTGCTTCCTCCTCAGAGAATTCTTCAGCAGCGCCAATCAGACCAAAACCTGCATTGTTGACTAAAACATCTATTTGTCCATACTCTGAAATTATTTGATTAATTCCTGCCGTAATGTCAGAACTTTTAGTTACATCCATTTTAATGGGATGTGTCTTTCCAGGAACCAAATCATAAAACTCTGAGAATTGATTCTCATTTCTGAGCGTTCCAATAACTATATTGCCATTTTCTGCTGCTACCTTTGCGATTTCACGACCCAAGCCAGTTGACACACCGGTCACTAACCATACTTTTGAATTTTTTATTGTCATTTCGTTTTAGTTTTACTTTCTTATTTAACTATGACAAATTTGCAGGTATTTGAGATCTCAAAAAAGGTTAAAACAAGTGAAGAAATGGTAAATCCAAGTATAAATTACTGGTTTCGATACTCCTTTGGTGAAAATCCAGTGTTTTTTTTGAAGTATTTAGTGAAATTAGTAGGATCTTGAAAGGTTAGCATATAGGAAATTTCTGAGATGGAAAGAGAAGTGTTCTTAATCAGACTCTGCGCTTCTGTTATTGTTCGCTCTGTAATCCAGTTTGTTACAGTCTTACCGGTCTCTTTCTTTACGACAGTACCCATATAATCAGCACTTACAGAAAGTGCTTTTGCAATCTGATTACTATTAGAAATTGCGGTTACCTGACCTCTTAGTACATCCCTGAAGTGATCATCAAGGTGCTTTCTAAATTTAATTACCAGCGAAGAATAACCGAATTGTTTGCCTTCAAGACTGGGCGCAGTTATAAGAATCTCCTTTACTTTATATAGAAAGGTGATGATTAGATTGGTAAGCATTTGATCTTTGAACTGACTTACCGTCTCATAATGCTCTAGCAACGTTTCAAATCTTTTAAGGAGATCTTCCTTCAATATTTGATTTACATATACAGGCGGGGTAGTCTCTGCAACCAAAAATGGAAATTCTGTAAAAAGGTTTCCTGTATAATACTTTTTAATAAAGGTTTCTGTAAAAGACAGTATGAAGCCTTTCCATGGCTTTTCTATCACAAATGATTTTAAATGCCCTGGGGTTGTAAAATAGAAAGTAGAAGGCTTTAACTCAAAAAATATATTGTCAATAGTGTAATTTCCTGACCCATCAACAATCATGAGAAAATTTAAATAATTGGTTCGAAAGGATTCTGACTCCATTGGCTCATCACTTAAATATCCCTCCAGCCTGCTGATCGAAAAGTCACTGTCTTGCGCCGCAGGTTTACCCAATGATATTAGAAATTCAGAAATAGAATTATAGGTAATAACTTTATCCAAGTTCATTTTTTTCATTGAATTTTTACTTTTAATGGAAGGAAGAATTGCCTTTTCATTCATTGAATAAAAATAGATATAATCCTGGTATAAAAACTTTAATTAATATTTTGTTGAGAACATCAACCTGGTCATCAGATATATCTTCGGGTCAAGCGATACTAGTTTATCCAGATAGCGTAGAAGACTCCTAATCTTTTATGCTCATGCTTGTGAAACGAATCTTTAATATATTGATAAAGCAGAGTTAACACTGAAATGTATGTCTGAGCGTAACTTATTCGTTATCAGTCTGTGAATAGCAAATGTGAAAAACTTATACCCGGATACAAAATCATGACTCAGGAAAAATACTTGACAAAAGCACTTGTTGCAGCAATAATTGTCGCCTCTTTAGGGAATTTCGTAGATATTTATGATTTGCTCCTCTTCAGTATCGTACGTGTGAACAGTTTAAAATCCTTCGGACTGGAAGGTGCCCAACTAACGGAAAGTGGAATTTCTTTGCTGAATATCCAAATGGCAGGATTATTACTGGGCGGAATACTGTGGGGAATGCTAGGCGACAGGAAAGGCAGATTATATGTACTGTTTGGTTCCATATTTATCTATTCTGCAGCCAATATGATGAATGCATTTGTACATTCTACCACAACTTATGGCTTATGCCGCTTCATCGCGGGTATAGGGCTGGCGGGAGAGCTCGGCGCAGGTATTACGCTGGTAGCAGAACTGATGCCTAAAGCTAAACGAGGATATGCCACGACCATTGTAGCTGCTACCGGAGTTTTAGGAACACTGGCCGCATACTTTGTGGCCGATCTTTTTGATTGGCGCACGTCATTCTTTGTTGGCGGATGTCTTGGTTTTATCATCCTTTTACTGCGTATCGGAGTAGCAGAATCGGGGATTTTCAAAGAGTCAAAGGAGGCACTGAACAGAGGCAATTTTTTTGCCTTGTTCAGGAACAGGAAGACTTTTTTTAAATACCTGAGATGTATTTTAATCGGATTACCGTTCTGGACAGTTGCGGGTATTTTTATGACGCTATCTCCTGAGTTTGGAAAGGTGCTGAATGTACAGGGAGAGGTCAATGCAGGAGCGAGTGTTGCCTGTTACTCTGCAGGAATTGTATTTGGTGATATGATCAGTGGTTTGCTGAGCCAGATGCTGCAAAGCCGTATTAAAGCAGTATATGTGTTTTTGGCACTTTCAATGCTATCACTGGTTGTCTTTCTTACACAAAATGGTCTTAGTTTACCACATTTTTACTGGTTATGCGGTGCAGTTGGCGTTGCCACGGGATATTGGGTAATATTTATCACCATAGCTACCGAGCAGTTCGGTACAAATATCAGGGCGACTGTTACGACGACAGTTCCTAACTTTGTGCGTGGTGCTGTAATACCTTTATCTTTACTCTTCCAGCTGTTTAAAACTTATTTCAATGGCTCAATTGTCTCTTCAGGTTCAGTTCTTGTGTTGATCAGTTATGGGATCGCTTTCCTGGCGCTGATGAAAATGAAAGATTCCTTTCACAAGGATCTCAATTATATAGAAGAGTTTAACTAGCTACAGATACAAATGAGGGTCTAAAGCTGGTGCAGCATGATTTATTTTACACACCAGGATGGTAGCTGATCCATAAGTATATCAGTATTTTTAAAGAACTGAAAATATACGTTCAAACAAATAAGCTTCAGTTTTGTCTTATATAAAAGCGCTTTCATGAGTCTCATTCCACAAATATTCAAAAATTCAACTTTCAAAGCTGGTATTGTTATACCTAGTCTGATTTTTATTTTTTCAGTTACTTTGGTATCTAGTTTTTTTCCGGTTCAAACAGCCTCCTTACTTGAAACCGTAAAACAATGGATATTTGTCGATTTGAACTGGGTATATGTCTGGTCTGTGACGATTTTTGTGATTTTTCTACTGGTATTGGCTTTTAGCAAATACGGATCTATACGTCTGGGGGATGATGATGAAGAGCCGGAACATTCTTTTTTTTCATGGATTTCGATGCTTTTTGCTGCAGGAATGGGGATAGGACTAATGTATTTTGGAGTGGCAGAACCTATGTCACACTATACAGAAAAGATATTTTCTGGTATGGATCAGGTTCAGCGGTCAAGAAATGCCCAGCTCTATACATTCTTTCACTGGGGAATTCATGCCTGGGCCATTTATGGTATTGTTGGCCTATCACTGGCTTATTTTACATTTCGTTATAAATTGCCTTTATCCCTGCGCAGCTGTATTTATCCAATATTGAAGAATAAAATTAATGGACCGGCAGGTGATGCGATAGATACATTTGCGCTATGCAGTACTTTTTTTGGCATTACGACCACTCTGGGTTTTGGCGTAGTACAACTAAATGCCGGACTTGTTAAAGTCGGCATTTTAAACGATACCGGATTTTGGTATCAGGCAGGGATTATATTTATTATTATGCTGATTTCTGTCCTTTCAGCAATATCAGGCGTAAATAAAGGAGTAAAATATTTAAGTCAGCTCAACATCATTGCAGCTGTCACGCTGATGATTTTTATTCTTATTCTTGGCCCTACTGTTTTTCTGTTAGGCTCATTTTCAGAAGGCATAGGAAGTTACATAAGCCAATTTTTCACACTTACATTCAATACCCACGCCTATGATGAGGCTAGCCAGCCCTGGTTCTTCAACTGGACGATCCTCTACTGGGCATGGTGGATCTCATGGTCTCCATACGTTGGGCTTTTCATTGCCAGAATTTCAAGGGGACGGACAATACGGGAGTTTATCGGTACAGTGCTGATCATTCCTACCTTCTTCAATCTTCTTTGGATGACGGTGTTTGGCAATAGTGCGACCTGGATTGACCGGGCCAGGGGCGGGGTGCTGAGCGGTATTGCAGGGGACACTGACAAGTTGCTTTTTGCTTTCCTGGATCAGTTTCCCTTTTCTACAGTTACCAGTTTTCTTGCCATATTTATCATTTTTATATTCTTCATCACCTCTGCGGATTCCGGTATTTTTGTAATGGACAATATTGCCTCTAACAATTCCAAAAATTCTCCCAAATGGCAGTTGATATTTTGGGGTGTCCTTTTAGGCCTTTTATCTCTTGTATTGCTTAATGCCGGCGGCCTGCAGGCTCTTCAGACAATGACGCTTATTACTGCTTTACCGTTCTCTTTAATTATTTGCCTGTTTTGCTATAGCCTGGTGGTTGGCCTGCGGATAGATTACAACTATTACAGGAAAGGATATTCTCCTGCAGCAAGCAATTGGTCGGGAGAATTCTGGAAGGAACGCCTGAATCACATCTTATCCTATAAAAACAAAGATGCGGTGAATAGTTTTATCACACAGACTGTGCAGCCGGCACTAGATGATCTTGCAAAAGAATTCAAGGCTAAGCAAATTGTAGCCATGGTAAATGTTCTGGATCGTCCGTTCGCTATTGAATTAACGATCAGACATAAAGTGATTGAAGATTTTAAATACGGCGTAAAAACGCATTCAAAAGCAATATCTGAATTCCTGGTGGATGAAATAAACGTTCCTGGGATCAAAAAAAATACAACCTTTATTCCTATTACCTATTTTGGTGATAATCGTCCGGGATACAACATAGAATATTTTAGTCAGCGGGAAATCATTGCTGATGTGCTCAAACAATATGAAAGATTTATTGAACTGTCTTCGGATGTGAAGAACGAAATGTTCCTGGATAATACCCTCAAAGACCTTACTTAAATTTAAAATTGCTCGTATGGCAAATGCAATTTCATACACATTCCCCTTCCTTTGATTAGATACAACAATAGTCGTCCTTCTTTTGGTAGCGTCAGTTAATTCAAAGTATTCCTGTTCATGGATACAGGTTCGCAGTGTGCACAGTATAGTTTTAGCTTACAAATAGCCTTAACTGGCAGCTACTATTTGTACATCTGAGAATTGACTATAATAATCCAAGGACTGGCTACATCCTGGAAACTTACATTTGGTAATTGTTATTGTTTTATATTGATTAATTATTGTTTTACAGTAATTAATCAATATATTTGTTGTACCTAAAATTACCAATATGAATTCTGTTAAAGTTACCGCTAAAATTTTACTGTACCTGTCCAGATTATTATCTTTTCTTTATTTCATCACGTTCATTTATGCCCTGGTTAGTCTTGAAGGCAGACCCGGATCAGTATTTTTGCATGATGCTGATCAGCAGTTTACCATTTATTTTCCTTTTACACATATCCCGTTTTTACTAGGTTTTTACAACCCCATGTATATCTGGCTCGAATTTCTGCCTCTTTTTCTACTGTACGCACTTTTCTTTCTAATGTTAAGCTATGTATTTGAGGCATTTACACAAAAAAGGCTTTTTACACTCAGAGGCTATAATCATTTGCGTATTTTTTATTGGTCCAATCTAACAATTCCTGTAGTTATGCTATTTTTAACGGAGCTGTTAAGCGAAGCCAGGTTTGATGCCTGGAATATAGTAGGGCTGCATTTATTATTGGGTATCTTTATTTTTTTTATGGCTGCTATTTTCAATCAAGGGCTAAAACTTCAGGACGAACAAGATCTAATCTTTTAAATATATGCCAATTATTGTTAATGTTGACGTGATGCTGGCCAGGCGTAAGATGCAGAGTAAGGATCTGGCAGAGAAGTTGGGCATTACCGCTGCAAATTTTTCTATTCTTAAAACCGGCAAAGCTAAAGGCATCAGGTTTGACACCTTGTCTGCTATCTGCAAAATACTGGATTGCCAGCCTGGTGATATATTGGAACATATACCGGATTAACGCGTGAACGTACTTATATAGATTATTTAAATAAACTAAGATGACATTAAGATTTCTGAGTATCCTGGTACTTTTTGTACTGGGCAGGGCTTCTTTTGCCCAAACTAAAGTAAATAAAATTGATAGCTTACTTGGTTTACTTTATGGAAAAGGTAAATTAAACGGTAATGTACTAGTTGCCGAGAAAGGCAAAATCACTTATCTGAAAAGCTTTGGGATAGCTAATGAATCAACCGGCGAGAAGGTGAATGAAAATACTATTTTCGAATTGGCTTCCTGCTCCAAACAATTTACAGCTATGGCGATAATGATATTAAAGGAGCAAGGTAAATTACGATTGGATGACCCGATGTCCAGGTACCTTCCTAAGCTTTCTTTTTATGATAAGATAACTATACGTAACCTTTTGAATCATACAGGTGGTTTGCCAGATTACCTGAGCATTATGGATACTGTATTTGATAAACATAAGATTGCTGTCAATGATGATATCATAGACATTTTTGCGAGGATTAAGCCAGCTCTTGAGTTTAGCCCGGGTACGCAATTCAGCTACAGTAATACAGGTTATGCAATACTGGCTTCCATCATCGAAATAGCATCGGGAGAAAGCTATGCTAATTTCCTTAAAAAGAACATCTTTGAACCTCTGGATATGCAGCGAACCTTTGTATATAACAGAAGACTGCATCCACAAAAGATCAATAACTATGCGTTTGGCTACATTTATTCTAAATACCTTGCAAAATATCTTTTGCCGGATTCTATTGAAAAAGCAAAAGTTGTATACTGGCTTGATGGTGTTGTAGGTGATGGCACAGTAAACTCAACGGTGATTGATTTACTAAAATGGGACCGTGCACTTTATACAGGTAAGTTAATCTCCAAATCCGGTATTCAAATGATGTTTTCTCCGGCCAGACTGAGCAATGGGACACTTACTAAATATGGCTTTGGATGGAAGATAGAGCAGCATGCGGACTATGGAAAGTTAGTTCGTCACAGCGGAGGATGGCCAGGGTACAAAAGTGATATAGAAAGGCATATCGACAATGATAAGACAATCATTGTTTTGCAAAATCATTATGATGCCGAAGAACCTACCAAGGCTATCAGAAGCATTTTGTACGATCAGCCAGTAGCTTTACCTTCCCGGATCCCGTGAGAAGCTTCACCTAGTCCAACTATGCTTTTTACCTCTTAATTCATGGAGTAAAAACGATAGGTCGTTGTGAGTAGAATCCGAATCTGATTTTAGTTCATACGCATTTTTATTAATCCAGCTAAGAGGCTCCTGGCCGGAGACAGTGAAAACAAATAACAGCATGAACAAAATTGAAATTTTGAATTTTATCCAGTAATGGGCTGAGTACACAATTTTTCATAGGCTTTGTGTAAACGTTTTCTAATAAATGCTTTAAAGGTCAAAATTCCATAACCGAAAATACTATTCGTGAAAATAAAAATGGTAGACAGGAGGTTCATTACTTTTAGTTATCCGGATGACAAATGTTGGAAAGAGAGGAATTCAAATCATCAATAATAAGGTCTGTAATCCGATGTCTTTCCCTTATCTTTGCCAATAACTCAATATTCTCATACTGTGATTAATGTAAACAACATTTCCGTTTCATTTGGCGGAACCACCCTGTTTAGCGACGTAACCTTTTCGATAAACGAGAACGATAAAATTGCCCTCATGGGTAAAAATGGCGCAGGTAAGTCGACCATTCTAAAGATCATTGCTGATGTGACTAAACCTACTTCTGGTAATGTCACCGGGCCAAAAGACGCAGTAATAGCTTATTTGCCACAGCATTTGCTCACTGATGACAAGGTTACCGTTTTTGAAGAAACGATGAAAGCTTTTGAAGAGGTAAACCAGATGCAAAAAGAGCTTGATGAACTGAATGAACAGCTTACTATTCGTACCGATTACGACAGTGATGATTATATGAAGCTGATTGAACGGGTGTCGGAACTGAGCGAGAAATTTTATTCGATCGAAGAGACCAACTATGATGCAGAAGTAGAAAAGGTACTCAAAGGCTTAGGTTTTGAGCGTAAAGACTTTACCCGTCAAACCTCTGAGTTTTCGGGAGGATGGCGCATGCGTATCGAGCTGGCCAAAATTCTGTTAAAGAAACCTGACCTCATCTTATTGGATGAGCCTACCAACCACATGGATATCGAGAGTATACAATGGTTGGAAGATTTCCTGATCAACTCGGCAAAAGCGGTTATGGTGATCTCCCACGACCGTGCATTTGTAGATAACATTACCAGTCGTACCATTGAGGTTACCATGGGCAGAATATACGATTACAAAGCCAAATACACTCATTATCTCCAGCTGCGTGCTGACCGCCGTGTACACCAGTTGAAAGCATACGAAGAACAACAACGTTTTATTGCGGATAACCAGGAATTTATTGACCGGTTCAGAGGCACCTATTCCAAAACCCTGCAGGTGCAATCCCGTGTAAAGATGCTCGAAAAACTTGAAGTTATTGAGATCGATGAAGTTGATACTTCTGCCTTAAGATTGAAATTTCCACCATCGCCACGTTCTGGTCAATATCCGATAATTGTAGAAGAGCTCACTAAAACTTACGGAGATCATGTGGTTTTTGAAAAGGCATCCATGGTAATCGAACGAGGAGAAAAACTGGCCTTTGTCGGTAAAAATGGTGAAGGTAAATCGACTATGATCAAAGCCATCATGAGTGAGATTGATTTTGAAGGAAGTTTGAAAGTAGGCCATAATGCTAAGATTGGATACTTTGCCCAAAATCAGGCGTCATTGCTTGATGAGAATTTAACCGTATTCGAAACCATTAACCAGATTCCACTAAGTGATGGCAGTATAAAAGTTAAAGATCTTCTGGGTGCTTTTATGTTCAGCGGCGATGATACGACGAAAAAAGTTAAGGTACTTTCCGGAGGAGAGAAAACCCGTCTGGCCATGATCAAATTGCTGTTAGAACCCGTAAATGTATTAATACTGGATGAGCCAACCAATCATTTGGACATGAAGACCAAAGACATTATCAAGGATGCCCTGAAGGATTTTGACGGTACTTTGATCCTGGTATCCCATGACCGGGATTTCCTGGATGGACTGGTCAAAAAAGTATTCGAGTTTGGTAATAAGCGCGTCAGAGAGCATTTTGAGGATATCAAAGGATTTCTGGCCTATAAGAAAATGAATAGTTTAAAAGAAATCGAACAAGGTTAAACCTTTCAATTTAACCCCTGATAACTAAAATACCTGAAAAGCCTCTCAGTATTACTGAAAGGCTTTTCAGGTATTTTAGTTAATGTTAGTGTAACTCATGCAGTATGATCAGATTTCAATCTCAGTTTTAAAGACCACTGTAGCGTTACCTTTTATCTTAATCAGTACAGGTAAATCGTGCTCGATTTTGACACTGACATTGATCAACCCGGGCCTGTTTATTTTCTCTCCCTGTTTACCGTTGAATTCGAATAGGTTATCCTTAAAATCCACAATTTTATGCTGTATCAGGTATCCACCTAATGGCCCGTTCGCATTACCTGTAACCGGATCTTCATTTATTCCGATTGCAGGGGCAAACATTCTTCCATGGGTTAATACGTCATCTTCATCCGAGTCAAAGGTGAATACAAAATATCCATTGCAATTGATCTGTTTACTCAGTGCAATCAAACTGCTGTAATTTGGATTCAAATCGTTGAGCTTTTCCCTGCTTTTTATCCCGATCATAACTTTTGAATGCCCTGTAGAAGCAATCTGAACCGGGCATCTTTCATCAGTATCAGCAAAATCAAGTCCTAATGCAGCCAATATTTGTTGAGTCGTTAGGGCATCAAATGCAGGACTAAGCTCAAATTTACCCTGGGTCATGATCACCTGGTAATCTTCATTTTCTTTAATAATCTCGAAAGGAAGTATACCAACCTTGGTTTTAAATCTTAAAATACAAGAATTCAATTGGTGTTCAATAGCCTTTGCATACATCGCGGCAATTGTAGCATGTCCACAAATCGGAACTTCTGCTGTTGGCGTAAAATATCTGATTAAGCCATCAGAATCACTGTCATCAGCAGAGAAAAGAAAAGCCGTCTCAGAATTGTTTAATTCTCTTGCAATCTGTTGCATTTGAGTCTCATTCAATCCGTCGGCATTTACAACTACTCCTGCCGGATTTCCACTAAATCTATCTTTGGTAAAAACATCTATTTGATATATTTTAAAAGTCTTCATATTCGTTTCAAGTTTCTGGTGAGTTTTGACTTTATAAATTTTCAATATGGAATTATTAATGAATCAAGTTTTAAATATATCCAATTTAAGATTTATTGCGGTGAGAACTGATCTGATTTCTTTACTTCAGTGTTACCCCTTACGCAAGCCCTTGATGCTTATTGCCCGAGCGTTGTTGCCGTATAACCGAAATGCTTTTTAAATGCAAAAGAAAAATGCGACAGATCCTCAAATCCCAGATCAAGATAAATTTCATTGGATGCTTTTTTCTCCTTTTCAATAAGAAAATGCGCTTCTTGCAATCGTCTTTGTACAAGCCAGCGATTAGGAGTTTGCTTGAAGATATCTTTAAAATCTCTTTTAAATGCAGACAGGCTTCTTCCTGTAAGGTAAGCTAATCGTTCCAGGCTCACATTAAACTTATAATGTTGCTGCATATAGGCTTCCAGATCGATTCTGCCAGGCTTTCCAAAGTCAAAGAATAAGTTGACCAGCTCTGGTTGTATAGCTAACAGGAGCTGAACGAAGTTTTCTCTGATATGGTCAGTACATTCTGGCATTGATTCCTGAATTTGGTAGGCAGGCAGTTGTTTAAGTATGAAATCTGTAATAGCCGGCTTACTGTCCAGTAGAATAAAAACATCAGAGACAAAATATCCTGCTGCTGAAACACCATATTTCTTTTGATACTTTTTCAGAAATTCCTGATCCAGTACAATCACTATTTTTTCAAATTCATTCTGGTCTTTTTGCTTATTGTATCTTGCCAATCTGTTTTTACGCACGATACAACATTCCCCAGGCTCTATTTTTTTGTGTTTTGTACCATCATAGCCATTCATTTTACCTTTAATTATAAAAATAAAAATGTGCTCCGGTACAAATTGCTCCGGTGAAATCTGCGGGCCGAGGTAACAGGACGTTATGCCAGTGATCTTCATATTAATGCTAATTTACAGGTTTTTGCCACTTTTTAAATACCTGTGTATGAACATTCAGTACACAAATTTCCTATCCTGTTATTCATTCCGCTATTCTTTAGCCAGTTTTTTAATATCACTGATTTCCAGAACCTGTTTGGGGTAACCATTGCGTACTGCATGAATCATGGCCTGGCCCAGTTCATTCAAACTGATTATGCTTTTAGGTGAAAAAACACGGATGATATTTACAATAATTACATAGCGCATTTTAGCATTTTTCTGTCCTTTTACAGGAGACATGCCTCCCGGACGAAAATTATATTGTCCTTTAAATGGCAATTTCATCAGTTCATTTTCAGTTTTACCTTTAACCCTGGCCCACATCATTTTGCTTTTCTCTGTGCTATCGGTACTTGCACCTGTAATGTAATTGAAAACCATAGCTGGATTAATTGCAACCAGTGTTTTCGCAAATTGCAGTGTGGTATCGTAAGTAATGACAGTGTACTTTTCTTCATTCATACCTACAGAACTAATACCGGCACAGAAAAAGCAAGCATCATAACTCTTTAACGCATCACTATAATCTGCTATTTTTAGAAAGTCAGGAACCAGTAACTCCTTTAATTTAGGATGTATAATGTCCAGATGTTTTCTATTGACCATCAATATTGCTGTAATTGCATTATTTTGCAGGCATTCTAATAGAACACCCTGACCCGCCATTCCTGTTGCCCCTGTTAGTATTATTTTCATAGGTTATATTTTATTAGACTTTCTGCTGTAGCCAGTATTGCTTCTTCATTAGATCGTGGCTGCCAGCCTAAAATGTTCCTTGCTTTTTCGTTGCTTGCATTTCGGTTGATGCCCAGCATTGGTGCAATTGCTTTGGCCTTCGGACTGAATAATGCAGCCAGACGGACAAGCCAGTCGGGTAAAGTTTTTGTTGATGCATTTTTTGCTGCTTCCGGTAGCGTATGCTTTAAAAATAAGGCTATTTGTGGCAGAGACATAGTCCCGCCTGCTAATGCAATAAAGCGTTCTCCATGAGCAGCCGGATTAGTCATTGCAAGAATATGTAAGTCTGCAACATCACGAACATCCACGATACCCAAAACCAAATTAGGTATGGCTTTCATAGAACCGTCCAGTATGTTTTTTACTAATTCAAATCCACTTGACAAATCAGCATTGAATGAAGGGCCGAAAATCCCCATTGGATTGATTACAGAAAGCTCTAAATCACCACCCGCTGTTTTTATGAAATCCCAGGCTGCACGTTCAGCTAAAACTTTGGATTTGTTGTAAGCCGATAACCCTTTTTCATTCGGATTTGTCCAGCTTTCTTCTGTAATCAAAGCTGTTTTGTCTTTGTGACTGTAGCCTACTGCTCCGAAATTGGAAGTCATGACTACACGTTTTACACCTGCATCCCTGGCTGCTTTCAATACACGAAGTGTTCCGTCTACCGCAGGTTTTATCATTTCATTTTCGTCTTTAGGGACCTTTAAATTAATGGGTGATGCAATGTGTAAAACATAATCACAGTCTTTTACGGCCTCTTCCCAATTTGTATCACTGGTTAAATCCGCTTCTATAAATTTAAGCTTATCAAATTGAATAATTCCAGCTGTTTTCAGCATGGCTATTATCTCTGTTTTTCGTTTTAAAGAACGCAATGTAGTTTTTACCTGGTAACCTTTTTGCAGCAGCTGATGGATCGCATGAATGCCGACAAATCCAGTACCACCTGTTACTAAAACTAATGTTTGATTATTTTCCTTAAGCATATGAATGAAATGAGGATACAAAGATGAATGTTAATTTGCCATCATGCTTTGTTGAAAAGTCCAAACTTCAATTGTTGGAGAGTTCGGGCCATAGCTATTTGTCGGGGAGTTGTCAATCTGCTGCTCTGTCAATAAATGACTGCCTTGCGATTTTGCAGTTTTATAAGCCTGTGTTTAAAAATTAATGATGCGTTCATCCTTGATAAACCTGGTATCTTTAACGGCTCCGGTGCCATTGAAGCGATATTGCAAGCCAACTATAACCGCAGGCTTACTGGAAAAATGAAGTGAATAGGCCTCTTCACCATTGATAAAAAAACGCATATGCCTGTTTTTACTTTCCACCCGCAATCTGACCCATTGATCCAGGTTGCAACCAAACTTTGAAAGATCTGCATTTTTGCTTTCTACAGTAGTACCGGCCACATATAAAGAAAGATCACCTACACATCCTTTAGAACACAGTGGAATAATAATCGTTTCATCCTTGCAAAGAATCAGCACTTCAACGCGCTGGCAAGCTGCATTGCCCTGGTGAAAATCACTTTTGAGTGTAGTCTCCAAAATAAAATTATCATTCTTGATATCTCCTATATCTTTTACATTATAAAAGCGCAATGCTGGCAATGAGGGTTGTAATGGCAGGTTATATTTTGACAGCAGCGCTTCATTGACCTCTATTTTATTGTTTTTCAGTACTTCATTTTTTTTAAAATATAGTGGAACGGTTCCATCTTTATGGACCATGGCCAGCCAGCCATCAGATGAAATCATCAAATCATGTTCTTTAACTATTTGCTGACCAACAATTAGCTTGGCCCGGTAATAACCAGGATTATAGTAGATCGCAGAATAAGTGTGCTGCTGTGCCGGAACGGCTATTTTGCGGGTTATATCCCAGGATTGGGTGATAAATACCGTGTCTGTACCAGCAGCTACAGCATCGTAATTAAAAATAACCGAATTTGGTACGCCTGTTGTTTTTATTTTGTTACTACTGAATTTATAGAATGAATGCTCAGCAGAGGCTTTAGTTTTAGTAGATAAAAAAAACATTGCATAGCTCGTAATCAGCAATATAGAAAAACCAAAGAACCAATATTGCCATTTTCCACCTGCTTTCTTTATCACTGTTAAGGGTAAGTTCTCTGCGGCAGGTATTGGCAGATGGTCCAAAGGCATCTCGTGTTTAAACTCCCGCCAGTCACTATATCCCGCAAATCTGGCTAATGTATTTAATGTGGTAGTGGTAGGAGTGCTGCCATATTTCAGCCTTCCCCACAATCGTTTTAAGGTAGTGACGCTTAATATTACACCAGTGACGCTCTGGATATCATCACTCAGCTTTTCAAAATCATAGCTTGTCCATTCACTGCTTGCACCCCGGTTTAATTTGTTTTCTATGCATGCTAAACATTTTTTGATATGTACTATTTCCGGGTTATTATTCATTGTAATCTCAATCAATTATAGACTTGCATACGTTTGCACGAATTTGGCGCAGCATTGAATAGTCCTTACCGTAGTTATTACTCACATTTGCCGGACTTATTTATTTAAAAGTATAACAATTTATGACAAAAATAGTAACCAGCCTTTTAAGGCTTATTCATCCCTCAAAAAATGGAGTATTCAAACTTGCTGTTGCATTGTTAATCATGAGCTGTATTATTGGAAGCAGCGAAATTACCCGGGCACAGCACTTAAAGGAGAAATTTAAGGTAGTTAACCGGATGATCAGTCTGGATAAGAAATCTGGAACCATACACCTCAATGAAGCTGAAGGCGCTGGTATTGCCTGGATAAACCATAAGGAATTTATTGAAGGGACAATTGAATTTGATGTGAAAGGAAAAGATAAAATTCAAGGTAGTTTTGTCGGTATTGCTTTTCATGGATTGAATGACAGTACTTATGAGTCCATTTATTTCAGACCTTTTAATTTCCGTGCGAGTGATCCGGACAGAAAGTCTCACGCCGTACAATATATTGCTAATCCAGGATATGACTGGCCAAAACTCCGGGCTGAATTTCCAAATAAATATGAACAACCCATTTCACCTGCACCTGATCCAAATCAATGGTTTCATGTGAAAATAACCGTATCCGGGGAGCTGATATGCGTTTATGCAAATAGGGTTAAACAGCCAGTTCTGAAAGTAAAATCATTGACTCACACCCACGGAAAAATGATTGGTTATTGGGTGGGAAATGGCTCTGGCGGAGATTGGAAGAATTTAAAAATCATTAATTCAGGCTTATGATATATTTTTTGATCAGCTCTATACCTTGCTTGTCCAAAAACATAAGAATAATTAGATTGTATAACATATCAGGTAGTATATTGAAAGGGCAATTTTTTTTAGTTCAAACTGTTAAGATGTATAGTTTCAATCAGGTCTGCTGTGAAACAGCAACTGCATTGTTTTACAAAATGTAACTACATTTGACCTGATGTCAATGAATTGAAATGGAAATTATACCGATCAGGTATATCAATGAAACAAGGAAAGAACCGGATTTCTCCGGGAACTTTAGTATCCGGGATATCAGTGACATCCTTGCTGGAAAGGATATGCTCCAGGAACTTCACAGGCATGACTTCTTTTATGTTCTCATTTTAAAAAATGCTACCGGTCATCATGAAATTGATTTCACAGCTTATACTGTTGGTGATCATTCAGTTTTCTTCATGCGTCCGGGACAGGTACACCAAATCATGTTAAAAGCAGAAAGTAAAGGGTATCTGATACAATTTGGGAATGAATTCTATGCTCTACATGAAAAAGTATCAGGTCAGCTATTAAGCAAAGCAGGCAGTTTCAATTATTATCAGTTTAATCCTGATAAATTTCAAAAGCTACAGGCCATACTAAATGATATCTTTCAGGAATATACCTATAAAGAACAGCAGTATCAGGAAGTTATTAAAGCAAACCTGGACATTTTCTTAATTGAGCTTGTCAGGCAGCAAACCACCGGCATTTCTACTTATTCCAGCCTTTATTCGCAGGAAATAATGGAGAAGTTCTCAGCACTATTAGAAAAGCATGCTTTTGAACATAAGCAGGTAGCTGAATACGCTGCTATGCTAAACCTTTCTATGTATCAGCTGAATTCAATAGCCAGGTCAATGCTGGGCAAAACCTGTTCGGAGCTCATTAACGGATATATGATCCTGGAAGCTAAAAGAAATCTTTTGGCAACAGCAAATCAAATCAATCAAATAGCCTCTCATTTAGGGTATGAAGATGTTTCCTACTTTATCAGGTTCTTTAAAAAACATACAGGGTATTCACCTGAACAATTCAGACAGAACTTAAAATAAATCCTGTAAAACTAATTTTTTGTCCTGCTATGCATGTAACCCGTGATCGTACTTTTGTAGCAGGAAAAGGAATTGTTTCCGGGAAATTTTAAACCAATGTATATGAATCAGTCTGCAGATGAAGAAAATAAATGGAATAACCGCTATCAGGAAGCACATTATGCTTACGGGAAAGGGCCTAACCTGTTTTTTAAGGAATGGCTTTGCAAATTTGAACCCGGATCTATATTAATGCCTGCCGATGGGGAAGGGCGCAACGGAGTATTTGCTGCGCAGCTTGGGTGGAAAGTTACTTCACTGGATCTGAGTACAGCAGGGAAATCAAAGGCATTACAACTTGCTAAAGCGCATCAGGTCACCATGGAATATATTGTTGGTGATCTGGAACAAATGGAATTTGAAAAAGAATCATTTGATGTGATTGGGCTTATCTATGCACATTTTGCAGCCGGCAAAAAATCCTTACTTCATAAAAAATTAGCTGGCTACCTCAAACCAGGAGGGATTATTATCCTGGAAGCTTTCAGTAAAAAGCATTTGCAGCTGAATAACCTCGACCCTAAAGTTGGCGGGCCAAAAGATATTGATATGCTATTCTCTAAAGCAGAGATATCTGCTGACTTTGAAAATTATGATCCGCTGATCCTGGAGGAGGAGGAAGCATTTTTAAATGAAGGAGAATATCATATTGAAAAAGCGCCGTAGTCAGATTTGTTGGCAGAAAGCCTTATTGATGCAAATTAATAAGGTTAATCTAGTTATAATTTAAGGAGCACTGAGTTGAAATGTCATGACTTCACCATGGAGTTATTGTGGTTCTGTAGTGGTTTTAGCACTCAGTTCCTTTTGTTTCTCCAGGTTAAACTTAAAAAGTTCTTCGGTTGAGACTAACTTTCGTTTACATTTTTCTATATCTGTACCTTCTTCTGACCATAAATAGGGGCGGAAACTGTAAGATTTACTTCCATCCAGATTTGCAATAAATTGATTCCATGTTGACCATCTTAAACCTTTATAAAATGCAGAAAGGTCGCTGTCAAAACAGAAACGAATAAATTCACTGTAACCAAGACCAAGAGGTTCCCATTTTAAACTATTGGGAGCCAGGTAATAAACGTTCTTTAAGTCGTCTCCAAATGCACCATAGTTTATAGCAAAAAAGCCACCGGCTGCATCATCAGCTACTAAAAGATAAGCTGGCTTATCACCATATTCCTGAAGTGTTTTTCCTTTGTTCCACTCTGAAACAGAACGGTTTAATTTTTTACTTCCCGAACCCAGAATCCTTAACCAGCCATCATCTACCATAATACCACCGCTATTGTAAATTACCGCACCTAAAGTGGAATAAGTAGAAACCTGGGTATTGAACAATACATTTTTAGCTTCAGCCGAATCAAATTCAAGTACCTGAACTTTGTTTTTTGCAGAGTCAACCCACTTCTGAACCAATGGCCAGGCTGGATCTGTCTGGTTAATTAATTCATTCAGGCTTTGCATTTTGTTTTGTGCAAAGGTTACAGATGACAATAGGGTAAAACCCAGCAGGAAGAAATTTTTGATGGCACTTTTCATTGAAATGGAACTTATCTTTTCCAAATATAGGATGATTTTAATAACCAGTGACCTGAAATATTTTTATAGTTGAAAAAGAAATAACTATTCAGCTTATGGAAAGCTGCAGGGATTAGCATCCATATTATAAATCAACAAGAAGTATTTTATAGTCTGGTGCTAACCTCTAAATTTTAAAGCAATGTTAGGTTCGAAAATCGATTTATTTGGCAATGAGTGGCTTGATGTAGTATTTGATCAGAAAAACAAAAATTATGGTGCTTATATGCTCCGCAGACAAAGTTCTTCCGACACCGTTAAAGCTCTTTTTATTGCAGGAACACTTTTTATCCTGCTATTTTTATCTCCTAAAATTATTAGCCTGATCAAAGGCAGTAATTCATTGGATGAGCATCAGGAAATGACAAGAGAGGTAACCGTTCAGGCTATTCCTCCGGTGGTTAAACAGGAAACTCCACCACCTGCTGCGGTTGTGCCACCACGTTCAAAAGAAACCCATGTTAAATTTCCACCGCCAATTGTTGTGGACAGAGAAGTTGAAACAGATCCGGTACAGCTTAAAGATCTCGTGAATGCCACCCCGGGACAAAAAAACATCGTTGGTGATCCCGATGGACAGATTGTAGTGACAGGGCCAGCCGGTGACGGGCCAGCAAAACAAGAGGCTATGGTAGAAGATAATAAAGTACGTGATTTTATAAATCTGGAAGTTCAGCCCACTTTTCCAGGAGGAATAGCCAAATTTTATGCCTACCTGTCAAAGGCGATCAGGTATCCTGAAGCAGCTCAGGAAGCTGGTTTACAGGGGAAGGTATTCGTGTCTTTCATTGTAGAAAAAGACGGTAGCCTGACGGATATTAAAGTAGAAAAAAAACTCGGTAATGGTACAGATGAAGAGGCTGTCCGTGTGTTAAAAGCCAGCCCAAAATGGAACCCTGGTATTCAAAATGGAAGAGAGGTCCGGGTAAAATATAATATTCCGATCAGCTTTTCTCTTGGTCAGTAAAATAACAAACAGGACGTATCGGTAACCGGTACGTCCTGTTTGTTATTTAAATCACTTCATATTAAGCTGAAACTCTTTTTCCTAATATCTTAAGGCTTTTTTCTTCCCCATCCAGTACGGCTACGTCAGGCAGAGTACCCCAATCTTCAAAGCCAAAATGCCTGAATAATCCTAAACTAGGCTCATTATGAGCAAATATAAACCCCAGAACAGTGGTTATCCCCAATGCAGCACACTTACTTAATGAATCAGCCAGTGTCCTTTTACCCATTCCTTTACCGCGCTGATTTTCTTCCAGATAAATACTTATTTCTGCGGTACCGTTATAGGCAGGTCTGCCATAAAAAGCCTGTAAGCTTACCCAGCCAATAATCTCATTATTTTTATTTTCAATCACCCAAAGCGGATGTTTTTCTGCTGTATGTTGCTCAAACCACTTTATTCTACTCTCTACAGTGACCGGTTCAGTATCTGCGGTCACCATTCTTGAAGGAATTGTTGAATTATAAATGGATACTATAGTGCTTAAGTCAGTTAATGTGGCATTTCTGTAGGTTATTTCTTCCATTTATTTGAATATCTGATTAAAATTGGTCTGATTTGTTCTTTTTATTGCTTTGAACCGGTGAAAATAGAAATGTTATCTGTGAAATTGAAATTTATTAATAGGTTATTGTAATTCCGCCGCCGTATCCCATATCACTATCATAGTGTGTTGACAAGGAAAAATATTTAGTCATCGCATAGCGGAAACCTGCCATATATTCTCTGTCTGTGTTTCCGGAAAGGTTTAACCTTAACCTGTTAGTGATTGGAATATCTTCACGCTTTAACTGAAAACGTAACTTTCCTTTGCTGTCCAGCCTGGCTTCTGCAGTTACCAGCATTGGTAAAGTATACTGCATACCTATCACAAATGCCTTTCTGTTAGACTGGTTGGTCAATTGTCCAAGCATATTTTTCTCGTTATCATTCTTGCTGCTGTTGTAATGATAGTCAAAACCGATGAAAGGCATAAACCATTGCATTTTACCTATATATCTCCCGAAGTAAGTTTCACTTTCAAATCCATGACTTGCCTTCAGGCCCAGTCTCCATTCCGTAGAAACACTATAACGGGTATTTGCTATGCGTGCTGTACCATCACTACCATTACTTTCTAATCCTATATTCGCCATCAGGTGCATTTTTCTATCATCGGCATACAGTTTCTGAATTGCAGCTTCAGGATCAGGAATCAGCAGATTAGGAGGTGAATCCTCATAACTGAAGATTCTTCCCATGCCGCTCATCATATGGTATAATATATGGCAATGGAAAAACCAGTCTCCGCTTTCTGTTGCTGCAAATTCGATCGTATCGGTTTCCATCGGCATAATGTCAAGAACATTCTTTAAAGGTGCATATTCATCCTGTCCGTTCAATACACGGAAATCATGACCATGCAAATGCATGGGGTGGCGCATCATTGAATTATTGTATAATATAATCTTTACATTTTCTCCTTTTTTAATCAGGATTTTATCAGACTCTGATACTGTTTGATGATCAATCGTCCAGACATAACGGTTCATATTTCCAGTCAGTTCAAAACGTAATAATTTCTCAGGGCCCTTTCTTAAAGTCGTTTTTTCAACGGCTTTTAACATTCCATAATTAAGGGTGACCAGATCTGCCTTTTCACTCATCTCCATCCCTTTCATTTCCGGCATATCCATTGGAGAAGCAGCAGCAGGTTTTTTCTTTCCATAATGGTCTCCTGTTACTTCCGGATACATAACCGCATTCATATCCATTTGCTGATTGCTCATTTCCATACCCATCGGCTGCAGATCACCATTCATTTTCATCATGCCGTTCATCATTTTCATCCCTTCAAAGTATTTTAACTTTCCTAAAGGTTTGGCCGGCACTTTAGTTCCACTGCCCAGCCACAAAGAAGCAGAGCCAGTGCGGTCTTCGGCTGTAGATAAGAATTCATAACTTTTTCCTTCGGCAAGAGAGACAATCACGTCATAAGTCTCAGAAGGAGCAATAATCAGCCGGTCAACTTCAACAGGCTGAACATCGTTACCATCATTGGCTACAACAGTAATTTTACCACCAGCATAAGTTAACCAGAAATAAGTAGAAGAACTACCACCAACAATCCTGAGTTTTACCTTGTCGCCAGCTTTAAACTGAGGTTGCTCACTGATCTGTTTCCCATTCGTTAGAAATTTCTCATAGTACACATCACTCACATCCATCGCATTCATCCGCTTCCATTCGTTGATGACCTTAGTTTTGAAATATCCTTTTTGTATCGCCTCAGCATAACTTTGTGTCGTTCCTTTACGAATGGCAAACCAATCATTGGCATTGTGGAGCGAGCGGTCTGCTTCCTCTGGTTTCATGTCAGTCCAGTCGCTTAATACCACGGGAATTGCAGGGATAGCAGGCTCATTTTTCTTGTTGAAAATTAACGCTCCGTACATCCCGCTTTGCTCTTGCAGCATGGTATGGCTATGGTACCAGTAAGTACCGTTCTGAATAACCGGAAATTTATACAAGAAGGTAGCATGGGGTTGAATTGGCATTTGAGTTAAAAAAGGCACACCATCCATGTTATTGGGCAGGAATACACCATGCCAGTGAATAGAAGTTTCCATATCCATCAGGTTATGCACATAGATTTCTGCGGTGTCGCCTTCTGTGAAAACCAGTGCCGGGCCGGGAATACTTCCATTAACCGCCATTGCCATTTTAGGTTTTCCGGAATAATTAACGGTTGTGTCATTGACATAAAGGTCATAACGCACCACTTTTGACCGGTGATTTTTCTCCTGAGCCTGCGTTAATGTTAAACCGGAGAGCCCGGTGAACAGGATGTATATAATTAATGATTTCATTGTTGATTTGTTAAGGAAAAACTGTATTTCGTTTTCTCCATCCAATAGATACTAAGGTTTGCGCTGCCAGGGCGAGTTTGGCCTTGCTATGGATGAAGGTATAAGTAGCTATTTTATAGTTGTCTGCATCATGTTAAATCCCATTTCAGCTCCGATAACGCAAGTAAATTCTACTACCGTATTCAAAAAGAATACAAGAATCAGAAAGGCTGCTTTAAGCATGATGGAACGCTGGATTTTCATGTTATACAAAAATACGCCATAGCTTCTTTGACAGATTTACATAATTTGAATGAAAATATTCAAAATTTTACCTTAGTTGGCAATCCGGTATGGATAAAAACACTCATTTATAACGGTTATGTTTCTAAAAACTGTAAATGAGCTGACATAAAGAAAGAGTGGGAAACCGATATTTGTGACCAGTATAAAATTAAATCATCATATGAAGTTATTAATAACCTGTCTTACTGTTATCTTTTTCTCTCTTTCTGCTTCAGCGCAGGACATAGGTTCAAAATTGCCAAATGCGATCTTTTACAACAGAGATAATACCCCTTTCTCTACTTACAGTATCCCTGGTGGAAAAAAGTCACTGATTATCTTTTTTGACGCAACCTGTGAACACTGTCAGAAAGTTGTGGCGCAGATGAGTAAAAGAACAAAGGAACTGAAAAACGTAAATGTTTACATGATTTCACAAGATGAATACAGATCTATTGATTACTTCATGACCAATTTCGGAAAACCATTTTTACAGCAGAAAAATGTAAAAGTAGTTCAGGATCGTGATCATGTATTTATTATGGCTTTCCATCCAAAACAATATCCTGCTATTTATTTATATAATGCAGATAAAAGCCTGGCATTTACTTCAAGTAATCAAAATGATGTACCTAAGTTTTTTAAGCTGATTAATCCTTAAAAGAATATAACATAGAAACGGCTCTTTCTGATCAAAATCGGAAAGGGCTTTTTTTTGGTCAGAATGTTTGAATAAGTTTAAACCTGTAAGGGAATGTCGGCACAAGTTTATATGTTTACAGGATGGAAGTTAAACTTGACAAAACCACACTGCCACAACATGGCCAGCAGGTGCTATTTCAAACTGTCATTGATGAGGAATACGAGACCTGGCAGGAAGGTATTTACAATGCAAAAGCTGAATACATAAGAATCTCAAAAGGTGATATTTACGACATGTGGGGAGACGTAGTCAGATGGGAGCCTTCAGTTTAACACCTTATGGTCCGAAAGTTTGTTCATTATTCTGCAGAAATCAAAATTAACTCAAAATAAAAGATAAAATCATCTTAAAATATGGTTTTCTTTACCCAATCATGAACCGCATTACCTATTGCTTAAAATGTATGGAATATAAAAACACGGCTGCTATAACCCTATAGTGGCTGTTTTTGTTTTTAAATTATTCATTATTAGTTAATTAGGATTGTGTTTAACGCTTTGTTGAAATTTAGATTTCTTCTTAAAACTCCCTGCAAAATCTTTTATGCCACTCCATCACCGGCTATCTGCTTTATTTCATTTCATTTTGCTTTATCAGGTTTCCAGTTTTTATTTCTTTCATGTTATTATATTGTGAATAAATAATACCTGTTTTATTCTTTTTGTTCATTCCTCTTTCTGAGGCAGAAACCAATAACCAGAGTCGTAAATTTGTTCTATTGAAAGAATTAAGACTCACCTTGGTAATAGTTTTTTCGATTTAGCTAATTTATTAGCTTAATTGGCACTATTGGGGCGATGGGCGGGACAGATTCTTTGACATACTGAAATAACTTGTAATCGACATTTTTGATAGAATAATATCTATAAAGTTTAATATTTATCTACCTAATAATATATGGAAAACCTTAAGATAATCGGAATAACACCATTTGAGAAGCCGGATACCGAACTTGCAGTTGCTTTAAATCAATCAGGAATATTTCCTGTACTCAATCTTGGTTATCAGTTGCCTGAAGCTATTCAGGCATTGAATAAATTAGTGCAAAGTGGTGTTACAGATTTTGGAGTATGTATTCCATCTTCTGATTTGACAACTATAGAACTCCCTGTACAAGTGAGTTTGATTATTATTCCTGATGGCGTAGAATTTCAGCGCAAAGCAGGAGTGAAGCTTATTCGCCAGGTTTATGATTTGAGCTCGGCAAGACAAGCTAAAATTGCTGCTGCCGACGGAATTATTGTGAAAGGAAATGAGGGAGCAGGAAGAGTTGGACATGAATCCTCCTTCGTGTTGTTTCAACGTATCATACAAGAAATCAAAGATATTCCTGTTTGGGTACAAGGTGGTGTTGGTATACACACCGCTGCTGCTTTAATTGCACAGGGAGCTGCCGGCGTTATACTCGATAGTCAGCTGGTTTTATTTCCAGAATGCGGCGTACCTAAAGCTATCAAAGATATTTGTGCTAAATTAAGTGGTACAGAAACCAGGTTATTTGGCGATTACCGGGTATTATCCCGGCCAAACTCACCTGTTATCGAACAGGATATCAACCCAAAAGAATTGACTACCTATTTTAATAACTTCGATCTGGAGAAAAGCTACCTGCCTTTAGGACAGGATATTGCTCTTTCTTCAGATCTTTTTAACAGGTATAAAAAACTAAGCAAACTGGTATTTGGTATCAAAGAAGCTATTTATGGTCATTTAAACCAGGCAAAATCACTGAATGTAATCAGCCCGGAGAATCCTTTAGCTAAAGAACTGAACCTCACTTACCCGATTGCACAAGGCCCGATGACCAGGGTAAGCGATGTTGCACAATTTGCAGATGCCGTATCTGGTGCCGGTGCTTTATCATTTATCGCTTTATCCTTACTCAAAGGAGAAACCGCGAAGAACCTCCTCAAAGAAACCAAAAAACTTGCAGGTAATAAGACCTGGGGGGTAGGTATTCTTGGTTTTGCCCCGCAAGAATTGCGTGATGAGCAAATGCAGTATATCCTGGAAGAAAAGCCGCCAGTAGTGCTGATTGCAGGAGGTCGTCCATCACAAGCTAAACCACTGGAAAAAGCAGGAATCAAAACATTTCTTCACGTGCCATCCGCATCGCTGTTAGATATGTTCTTAAAAGAAGGTGCCCGGAGATTTGTTTTTGAAGGCCGCGAATGCGGAGGCCACGTTGGCCCGCTATCAAGCATGGTGCTTTGGGAAAAACAAATTGAACGTTTACTGAAAGAAGATAATCCGGAACAAATCAGTGTATTCTTTGCCGGAGGTATCCATGATGCCTTCTCTACCGCATTTATCTCGATTATGGCCGCCCCGCTTGCTGCAAGAGGCGTAAAAGTCGGTGTATTGATGGGAACAGCTTATTTATATACCAAAGAAGCCGTAAGTACAGGAGCTATTCAGGATAAATTTCAGCAGCAGGCCGTACAAGCCAGTGACACTATATTACTGGAAACCGCTCCCGGACATGAAACAAGATGTCTTAAATCTCCATTTTCTGATTTCTTTAGTGAAGAAAAAGTCAAACTTCAGCAATCAGGCATAGATAAAAAAGAAATATGGGCAAAACTGGAAACGCTGAATGTAGGGCGTTTACGAATTGCAGCCAAAGGAATAGAACGCAGAGGTGATGCGCTGGTTACGATCAATGAAGCTGAGCAGCTTACCCTGGGTATGTATATGATTGGTCAGATTGCTGCGCTGCAAAATAAAGTAGTTTCATTGCTGGAACTGCATCAGGATGTAGCAGAAGGTAACTACCAGCATGTGTTGAATGCGGCACTTGCTGTTCCGCCAGAAAAAACAGGTAAATCTTTAGACGTTGCAATTGTAGGGATGGCTTGTATTTTCCCCGGAGCAAAAGATCTGGAAGAGTACTGGAGCAATATTATTTTAGGGAAAGACAGCGTAACCGAAGTTCCGGACGAACGCTGGAACAAAGAATTATATTATGATCCGGAATCTGCAGCAGGCGATATGTCACACTCTAAGTGGGGTGGCTTTATCCCTAAAATAGATTTCGACCCGGTTGAATTTGGTATTCCGCCACAATCACTGGCAGCGATAGAGCCTACCCAGTTGCTGACCCTGATGGTTGCCAAACAAGCTATGGAAAATGCAGGTTACCTGGATGGCGGTTATGACCAGGAAAATGTATCTGTAATTATTGGTGCCGAAGGTGGTAACGATCTGGCAAACAGCTACGGATTCAGATGTTTCTATAAACAGGTATTCGGAGATATGCCGGCCGAAATCGATCAGGCTTTGCCTAAAATGACAGAAGATTCCTTCCCGGGTATTCTGGCTAACGTGATTTCAGGAAGAGTGGCCAACAGGTTAAACCTGGGTGGCCGTAACTTTACCGTAGACGCAGCCTGTGCATCCTCTCTGGCAGCAGTTGATCTGGCTTGCCAGGAATTATTTTTAGGCAAATCTGATATGGTGCTGGCAGGCGGAGCCGATTTACACAATGGGATCAATGATTACCTGATGTTTTCAAGCACACACGCACTATCCCGTAAAGGCAGGTGCGCTACTTTTGATGCTGAAGCAGACGGAATTGCATTGGGTGAAGGTATAGCCATGGTGGTTTTAAAAAGACATGAAGATGCTTTGAGAGATGGAGACCGGATTTATTCAGTGATCAAAGGTGTTGGTGGTTCAAGTGACGGTAAAAGTTTAGGCTTGACTGCACCGCGTAAAAACGGGCAGGTGCAAGCCCTGGAACGTGCCTATGATCAGGCAGGAATTACGCCTTCGGTAGTTGGATTGGTTGAAGCCCATGGAACAGGGACTGTAGTGGGTGACCGCACCGAATTAAGTGCATTGACAGATAAGTTTATTCAATCTGGCGCAGTCACCGGTCAGGCACACCTGGGATCTGTGAAAACTCAGATCGGGCACACTAAATGTGCTGCCGGACTTGCAGGTTTGATTAAAGCATCCCTGTCCGTTTATCATGGAATTAAGCCGCCTACCATCAATCTGAAAAACCCGAACAGCTATTATAATGCAAAAACCAGTCCTTTTGCTTTCCATACTGAAGCAGGATTGTGGTCTGAAGAAAAACGTTATGCAGGGGTGAGTGCATTTGGCTTTGGAGGAACTAATTTCCATGCCGTAATTGAGAATAAAAACCCTGTAAGTACTACGGTGCCGACCTTGAAAACATGGCCATCGGAACTTTTTGTTTTCAGAGGTGACACTTACGAAGAAGCAAAAACTAAATTAACAGCAGTCAAAACATTGTTAGACAGTAATGCACAGGTTGATTTAAAAGATATCGCCTACAGTCTGGCTATGGCCGATAGCAAACCCATACAACTGTGTATTGTTGCAGACCGGCCTGAAGACCTGAATATGAAGGTAGAACTTACCCTTTCCGGTATTGAAAGTAAAGACACTTATGCCACCAAAAAAAGAGATGGAAAAGTAGCATTTATGTTTCCCGGACAAGGTAGTCAGCGGATTAATATGGCAAGAGATCTTTTTGTCATCTTCCCGGCGATGCGTGATTTATTAAAAGACTTGCCTGAATATGAGAAAGTCCTTTTTCCAAATGCAGTATTTGATGCAGCTTTGCTCAAAGGACAAAAAGAAGCCATCAAAGACACCCGTATGGCACAGCCTATATTGGGAATTGTCAATCTGGCTATCGCTAATTTCCTGAGAGAATTGGGTATTGTACCTGATATGGTTGCCGGACATAGTTACGGAGAGTTGCCGGCACTATGTTTTGCTGGTGCATTTGCTGAAGATCAATTGGTACAGTTGAGTTCGGCAAGAGCAAAATCTATTCTGGATGCTGTTGAAGGTGAAGATACAGGCGCCATGATTGCAGTCAATGCCAAACAAGAAGAGCTGCAAAAAATCATTTCAGGTTTAACTGATATCTATGCAGTGAATTATAACTCACCACTGCAATGTGTGCTTGCAGGAACCACACCTGCCATTCAGCAGCTGATGGAAGTCCTTAAAGCAGCTAAAATATCATTCAGAGCATTAGAAGTTGCCTGTGCATTCCACAGCCCGCTGGTTGTGAAATCAAAAGAACTTTATCAGCAGGTATTAGCAGATGTTCAGTTCAATGATTTGAATTTACCCGTATGGTCAAATACGACCGCGAGAGAATATCCTGAGCAGGCCGCACAGATTAAAGAAAGATTGACTGATCACCTGATCAAACCGGTTAAATTTGTAGATCAGGTACAGGAAATGTATGCTGCCGGAGCCAGAATATTCATCGAAGTAGGCCCGGGTAAAGTATTGTCCGGATTAACTAAAGCCTGCCTGGGTAAAGACGAAATCCTGATGCATGCAGAAGATAACGGATTGAATAAACTGACCCACCTTTTAAGCATGCTGGCCACTTACCTCTCCACCGGACGTACCATCCACATCGAAAAATTATTTGAAGGCCGGGGCGCGAGATTATTAAATCTCCATGAACCGGCATTGTATAAAAAAAGCCCTACAGTCTGGTTCGTTAACGGCCAGCATGCAATTCCTTCTAACGGGAAATTGCCAGCTAACGGGGCGTTACCTATCATACAACCTATCCAGATGAAAAACAGAGAATTAAGATCAGAACCTTCACAAAACGCTCACTCTGCCGGTGATTTGATGATGCAGGAATATCTGAACAGTATGAAATTATTAATTCAGGCACAGCGTGATGTAATGCTTACCTTTTTAGGGCAAAATGTTCCTTTTAATCAGGGACTGTCTAATCCTGTAGCTTTACCGCAGCCTGCTTTCGCACAACCAGCAGCTCATTTTGAAGCCGCAGTACCGCAAGCCATTGTACAACCACAAGCAGCAGCAGTTCAGCCAGCAGAACAAAAAGATGTTAAACTTGCCTTATTACAGATTGTAAGTGATAAAACAGGCTATCCGCAAGAAATGCTGGGTATGGAAATGGATCTGGAAGCAGATCTGAGTATTGACTCTATTAAACGCCTGGAAATTATAGGTGCCCTTCGTACCGAATTAGGAGGCTTTAGCGGAACTCAGAGTGAAGATACGATCATGGAGCAGCTGGCCGGAATTAAGACCTTAAACGGGCTGGTGAACTGGATTACTGAAAATGCAGTACCATCGGGTACTCACGTATCCGCAACTATCAATATCGAATTAACCGTTAAAGAGAATCAGCCTAAATTTTCAGCAGAAGAGCTGAGAGCGGCCATCCTGTCTGTAGTGAGTGAGAAAACAGGTTACCCGGAAGAAATGCTGGGGATGGATCTGGATCTGGAAGCCGATTTAAGTATTGATTCTATCAAAAGAATGGAGATCATCGGTGAACTGAAACTGAAAATTGGCTTTAGCCAGGGACAGGAGCAGGGCGATGATATCATGGAGAAACTGGCAGCCATTAAAACACTGAACGGGCTGGTGAACTGGATCCTGGAAATTGAGTCAGAAACCAATGAAGTACTTACAGAAGCAAAAAAAATCATAGAAGAAACCGTAGTAGATAATTCAAGTCTTGAAAAATTATCCAGATTACGTTTTGAACTGACCCCGGCAGCAGTATCTGATATTGAAGCGGCTATCCTTAAAGGACAACGTTTTGCCATCACTGATGACGGTAACGGACAGGCTGTCAAGATCAAAAATCTGTTCAAAAAAAGCGGTGCTTTAGTAGATGTGATATCAGCAGGTGATGATTTGGAAAGCTATCAGGGTTTAATTATCCTGAATATGTTTACCACAGCAAAGAAATCAAGCATCATAGATCATTTTGCCATGATCAAACAACTGAATTTTGAAAAGGTGAAATGGGTATATATGATTTCTGATATCAGAAGTCACCTGAATGACAGTGCTGATGTAGAAATGCTGAGACTTTACCAGGGCTATTCCGGATTCTTCAAAAGTCTGGACAGAGAATATGAAAATACCAAGTGCAGAATTGTGAGCCTGGAAACGAAAATGTCGGGTGAAGACATCGCTAACATCACATTGAATGAAATCTTAAATCCTGATAAACCATCGGAAATTATTTACCACGATCAAAAAAGACAGATCATGGAACTGGTTCCAGCAGAATTGGTTACCGGACTTGAAGATTCTCATATCCAGCTGGATAAAGATGCGGTTGTGCTGGTACTGGGAGGTGCTCAGGGAATTACAGCGGAGCTGATGATTCATTTTGCTAAAGACTACCCTTGTAACTATATCCTGGTTGGCCGTTCAGCTGATCCAAAATCAGCCGTTCAGGGCATAGCAGCCTCCTTAAAAACAAAAGATGAAATCAGGAACTTCCTGGTGCAACAGGGTGAACTTAAAAAGCCAGCTGAAATAGAGCAGGAAACAGCCAGGATTTATAAAAACAATCAAATTCTGCATAGCATTGCTATGCTCGAAAGCGGAGGTTCTAAAGTAGTTTATCAATCCATGGATCTGCGTGATGAAGAAGGCCTGAGCCGCTTCGTTGACAGCGTTTACAAAGAATATGGCCGCATTGATGGTGTAGTACATGGAGCAGGTTTATTAGAAGATAAACTGTTTCACAGTAAAACCTCAGAATCTTTTGAACGCGTATTTGATACCAAAGTTACCCCTTTAAGAGTACTTGCAGAAAAACTAAAAGCCGAAACTCAGTTTGTGATCCTCTTTTCAAGTATTGCTTCTGTTTATGGGAACCGCGGACAAACAGATTACGCAGCAGCCAACAGTGTAATGGATAAATATGCCTGGGCTTTGAAACAGAAAATCAACGGGAAGGTACTGGCTATCAACTGGGGGCCATGGAAAGGAGCCGGTATGGTTTCTCCGACACTGGAAAAAGAATACGAAAGAAGAGGCATTGCGCTCATTCCATTACAAGACGGTATGGAAACTTTCTTAAATGAACTCAAATATGGAAAAGAAAGCCAGGTACTGATTATGGCTGGAAATAACTGGTAGCTGATCTGTTTTAAACAATATACCTGATGAAGAAAACGGATGTAGCTGTGATTGGAATGTCCTGTATTTTCCCCGGAGCGGGAGATCTGGATACCTTCTGGAAAAATATTATTAGTAAAGTTGATTCTACTCAAGTTGTGCCACCGGATCGTATTGATCCGGTGCACTTCGATAAAGATTCTACCGGAGTTGACCGTTTTTATTGCAACAGGGGTGGATTTATACCTGAATACAACTTTGATCCACAGCGTTTTGGTATTCTTCCTGTAGCCGTGAATGGCACAGAGCCTGATCATTTACTGACGCTGGATTTGGTTTACAGGGCTTTAGAAGATGCAGGTGTATTTGAAAAAAACACCTCTTTAGCAAAGACCGGTATTATCATTGGAAAAGGGAACTATGCAGGCCCAGGTGCAACAAGGGCTATTGAAATTGTAAGAACTGGTGAACAAATTGCTGCGGTACTGAAAGATTTACTGCCACAACTGGGAACTGAAGACATAGAAAAAGTAAAACATGAATTCCATGCACGTAAAGGTCGTTTCGGCCCGGATACAGCCATGGGATTAATTCCAAATCTGGTCGCCTCACTCGTGGCTAACCGTTTAAATCTGGGAGGTGTCGCCTTTACACTGGATGCGGCATGCGCAAGTTCCTTGATTGCCATAGACCATGCAATTCAGGAATTGAACAGCGGACGCTGTAATATGGTGATTGCAGGCGGGGTACATGTAGGGCAGAATGCAGCTTTCTGGAGCATATTTTCCAATTTAGGTGCACTCTCCAGACAAGAAAAAATCAAACCTTTTGATACCAGTGCTGATGGTTTAATTATCGGTGAAGGTTGCGGATTTGTAGTTTTAAAGCGGTTAGAAGATGCTGTTCAGGATAAAGACCGGATTTACGCCGTGCTTAAAGGGGCAGGGGTCAGCAGTGACGGAAGCGGTACCAGTGTCATGAGTCCTTCGGTAAAAGGTCAGCTCAGCGCAATCACACAAGCCTGGGAGAATTCAGGCTTGTCAGCCAAAAATATCGGTTACCTCGAAGCACATGGTACAGGTACGCCTTTAGGAGATAAAACAGAACTGGAAACCCTCACCCGGTTTTTTGGCTACAATGCTGAATTACCAAAAGCAGGCATCGGGACTGTAAAATCTAATATCGGCCACGCCATGCCTGCAGCAGGAATTGCCGGGTTAATCAAAACCTGTTTAGCCTTATACCATGATGTGCTGCCCCCGACACTGCATTGTGAAAATCCATTGGCACAACTCGCACAAACACAATTTTCAGCAGTTCAGGAGCCGTTGAGCTGGGAGAAATCCGGACTGCCTAAAATTGCAGGTGTCAATGCCTTCGGATTTGGAGGAATTAACGCCCATGTGGTTTTGGAAGGATTTAAGGCCCCTAAAAAAGACAAAGTTTTGCTGCTGGCACGTCCAACGCACGAGGAATTGATCAATGCCCTGGAAAATAATGAGTATAGCGCCGGCACTGGAAATTACCGGATTGCAGTATTTGATCCAACTCCCGAAAGAATCAAAAAGGCAATTAAGATTGCTGCAAAAAATAACCCATGGCGTAATAAACAAGATATCTGGTATACCAATGAACCATTAATCAGTAATGGTGGTAAAATAGCATTTGTTTTTCCTGGTCTGGATGGCCTGGCAGGTGGCGAGGTAGCCAGCGTAACTGATTATTTCAATATCGCAGAAGCCCAGCATGCTAAAGCGGAGGGTTTACTAAGCGATGCCTTAAAAACACTGAATAAAAGCAGTGTACTTGACATCGCCCTCAAACAATTGGGTATACAGCCTGATATGAATGCCGGACACAGCTTAGGAGAGTGGCTGGCAGCAAGATCATCAGAACTGGCTGAAGAAAGTTCAGTTTCACAATTGCTGAAGGTGTTGAACCCGGAAACTTTTGAATTAAAAGATTCGAGATTTATCGCTGTGGGCTGCGGAATAGAACAGCTTTTACCGATCATCGCCAATATCAATGACGTTTATCTTTCGAATGACAATTGCCCGCAGCAGGTTATTTTATGCGGCAGTAAAAATGCTTTAGAAGAGCTGACCCCCATATTAAAAGCAAAGCAGATTTTTCATCAGATTTTACCGTTCCAGTCTGGTTTTCATTCTCCGTTTATTGCAGATAAACTGGAGGTGATACTGGAAGGGATGAAAGATATGCAATTCCGTAAAACAACAACCCCATTATGGTCGGCCACTACGCTGGAGCTTTATCCGGAAGGCTTTGAAGCCATTCGTCAATTGAGTGCAGAACACCTGATTAAGCCGGTGCGTTTCCGGGAATTGACAGAGAAACTTTATGAACAGGGCGCAAGGGTGTTTATACAAATCGGATCGGGTGGATTAGTGGGTTTCATTGATGATACCCTGAAAGGAAAAAACTTCAGTACCATCTCTTCCAATGTACCTGTCAGATCAGGAATTACTCAGCTGCAACGCGTTATTGCAGCACTTTTTGTAGAAGGTAAAGAGGCCGGGCTGAACTTTCTGGGACAAATTAAATCCAGCCCTGTCTTAAAAGGTAAGGGGATCAAATTAGAATTGGGTTTACCAATAATTACCGGTCTGAATAGCCTGAAAGGACTAACAGCAGGAGCATCACCAGTTTACAGCACGCCAAATCCTGCGGTATACGCCAAAGGGCTATTGGAAGATGTAGCTGATCCGGTGATGAAAGCATTCAATGAAAATGTACTGGAAATGGCAAATATACAGGCCGAAATACAGCAGCTGTTCAAAAACAGGATCTTGCAACCTGCAAATCAGGTGAACCGGACAGCAGCACCTGCAGTAGCTGTACCTGAAGTGTTTACGCCACAGGCACCTCAGGTAGCAGCCACACCTTTAAAAAGAGTACCTTTTACTAAACAACTGGACATCACACTGGAGAACTGTCCTTATCTGAAAGACCATGCTTTACTCAGACAGCCTGAAGGCTGGCATTGTGTAGCTGATATGGACCCGGTTATTCCGATGACGATGATCTTTGAATTATTCGGAGAAATAGCCGCAGAACAATCTCCAGGAGAACAGGTTCATCAAATATTGAACATTAAAGTTTTTCAATGGATGAATGTGATCAAACCTTTCCGCGAAACCATTACCGGTGAATGGAAAGATCAGCAGAAGGTATACCTCAACTTAGAGCGTTTTGCGAATGCTGAAGTTGTGCTGGCAAAAAAACTGGGTATACCTGCACCTCAATCTTTTGATATAGGTAAAATCCTAGACATCCAGCGAACTGCGGAACAGATCTATGAAAATCATATGTTTCACGGGCCGGGTTACCAGGGCATTAAATCTTTAAAAGCAGTCGGTGAAAAAGGAATTACCGGTATTATTGAAAGTGGTGCCGGAAAAGGTTCTCTGCTGGATAATGCAGGTCAGCTCTTCGGCTTATGGCTGCAACTGATCCTGACCAAAGACCGGATTGCCTTTCCTGTGAAAATACAGGAGATTGAGTTTTTTGGAAATATGCAGGATCAGCAGGGTGAATTTGAATGTACCTGCGTGCTGACTGATCTGAATGAAGAATTTGCAACGGGTAATTTTATCATGAAACGTGATAACCAGGTATGGGCAATAATCTCTGGCTGGCAGAACAGGAGACTGGAAATAGATGATGCTTTATGGAGCGTATCTATGTCGCCCCTGCACAACCGTTTATCCAAAGAAATCGCACCTGGCATTTTTATGTTTCACAATGCTTATTCAAGAGTAGTTTCCTGGGATTTCATTCTGAAACGTTATTTCAATCAGGACGAGAAAAAGTATCACAACTCCCTGCTGCCTAACAAAAGGAAAACCTGGATGATCAGCCGGGTGGCTGTGAAAGATGCCGTCAGGAATCTGCTCAATAAAGAGAAACAACATGCCTGTTATCCGATCACGTTTGAAATTAAATCGGACGAGCTGCAAAGACCTTACCCTCACGGAGGTCAAACTGCTGGTATCCATGTTTCTTTAGCACATAAAGGGACTGATGCCGTGGGGGTTGCGCGGCTGAACAGACCTGTAGGTATTGATATTGAAACTATTGAAGAACGCAGTGCAGGATTTTTTGAGCTTGCATTTACTGAAACAGAAATGGCCTTGCTCCAGGGGCGGGACAAAGCAGAATGGGCAACCCGTTTCTGGACAGCCAAAGAAGCCTATGGCAAGTACCTGGGCAAAGGCTTGCAAGGGAACCCAAAGGCCTATGTTATAGAAGAGATCACAGGCGAAGAATTACGTATCAAAGACATCATTATAAAAACCATTAAACATCATAACTATATAATCGGATGGACGCAATAACAACGAATCGGCAATTAAATAACAACGAAATCTTTGACTTGATGAAGCAATTCATCACAGAAGTTATCGGGGAAGAATTTGTAGAAGAAATGGACATTACACCGCAAAGTTCTTTTACCAAAGACCTGGAAATGGACAGTATAGAAATTGTATCCTTCTCTGAAAAGATAAAAACACACTTTGGTGAACAGATTGATTTTACAGGATGGTTATCTGCAATGGATCTGGATCAGCTCATTAACCTGAACCTGGAAATGATCATTAATTATATACACGAATGCCAGTCATCCAGGTAAATCAAAGAGAAGTGCATATCCAGGAATTGAATAAAGGGGCGGCTGAGACTGTTCTTTTAATTCATGGCATGTTCAGTAATCTTTCTGTTTATTATTTTAATATCGCCCCGGTACTGGCAGAACATTTCCATGTGGTCATGTACGATCTGAAAAGCCATGGAATGAGTGAACGTGTGCTGGAAGGTTATGACTTGAACAGCATGACTGACGATCTTTGTGCGCTGATGGACGTATTGAAACTCGAAAAAGTGCATCTGGCAGGTTATAGTTTCGGTGGTCTGATTGCTTTGAAAATGGCGATGCGTTTCCCGGAGAGATTGGGGAAGCTGGTGGTTATCGAAGCGCCCGATCCGAATGATGAAAAAACCCGCGGCATTATTGATGACTACAGCAGAGAATTCCTGGAGCACTATGTAGCGAATTTTACAGATACCACGAAGGTAAAAATGGGTAAAAGACAAATGGAGCGTAACCACCAGATGTATGAATATCTGTTTTATCAAACCAGTATCAAAGAAGATATGATTCTGGAAAGCGGATTTTTCAGTACACCAGAAATCAATGCACTGGAAAAGGATACACTTTTACTCTATGGGGCAGCCTCTGATTGTTTGCAGGCAGGAAAACAACTGAATAAACTGATCAGCAACTCCGATCTGATCCCGCTCGACGGTGATCATAATATCCCGATTCAGAAACCAGAAATGGTGGCAAACATTGTAGCCGGGTTTTTTATAAACTAATTCAACTTTATACACGCGCTATGGCAAAATTTGTATTTATTGTTCCTCCGCTAACTGGCCATATTAATCCCACTTTGAGTATGGGAGCTGTTTTACTGCAACGCGGACATCAGGTTGGCTGGATTACACTGGATCCTGACCTGGCTGTTAAATTACCTGAAGGAGGGGAGTTATTACTGATTCAGTATGAAGAAAGCGACCAGCAGAAACAGGATAGTGAACAGTATCTGGATATCATCACCAAAAAGATTGTTTATGGAATTGATAGTATCAAATTTTTATACGAAGAAGTCTTAATACCGCTAAACCGCCATAGCTATGAAGGTATAGTGAGTTTGCTGGAAAAATATAAACCAGACCTGGTGATTACGGATCACCAGATGTTTGCTGGTGCTATTGCAGCAGTGAACCAAAAAATCCCTTATGCAACCTCAGTTACTGCGCCCGCTGCGATTAAGATCATGGACGAGCTGCCTAAAGTCCATGAATGGGAAGTGAACCAGATCGTGGCTTTGCAAAAAGAACTGGGCATTGACAGACCTGCTTCTATAGCCTGTTCAGATATTCTGACGATGGTTTTAACTTCCAGGGAATTTTTTGGGGAACTGGAATTGCCAGCCTCTTATCATTTTGTCGGGCCGGTCATCAACCGCAAACCAGTCCATGCCTTTTTTGATTGGGACTTATTGCAGAAAAATAACAGGCCTAAAATATTGGTCAGTATCGGAACCACTTTTGACCATGAGCATAAAAAGAATTTTTTCACAAAGGTCATCGAAGCTTTTGAAAACGAAGATGTGACTGTAGTGGTCGTTTCTGATCCTTCACTTTTTGACTTCTGGCCTGAGAATTTTATCGTACAGCGGATGGTTCCGCAACTGGAATTATTACCACATCTGGATGCTGTAGTTTGCCACGGCGGGCACAATACGGTCTGTGAAACGCTGATGAATGGTTTACCGATGGTCGTTATTCCAATTGCCTACGACCAGTCACATGTAGCAGGCAGAGTCGTGCGTGTGGGTGCTGGTTTACGTTTGAATTTTAACCGTTTCAAAGCCAGGCACCTTCAGGAAGCTGTTCAGCAAATATTGCAGAATGCCGCATTCAAAACTGCTGCAGAAGAAATTAGAGCCTCATTTATAGCTGCTGGTGGTACTGAAGCTGCCGCTACTTTACTCGAGCAGTTTAGTGTCAACGAACCTTTGTTTTTATTCAATAATTAAAACAGGAATTATGTCTAAATTTTTATTTGTCGTACCCCCTTTTTTTGGCCATATCAGCCCAACCCTTAGCATCGGGTCCAGTTTAATTGCCCGCGGGCATCAAGTGAAATGGATAGGAATTACACCGCTTGCTGCAAAGCATATCCCTGAAGGCGGAGAATTTATTTATCCTGAAGCAGACCTGAGTGAACATCAGGAAGAAATTGACCGGATATTAAAGCGTCAGGATGATGGCCCTGCTTGTTCTGGCCCGGAGGTCATGAAACTGGCACTGGAAGAAACTTATGTTCCATTTGCAAGGATGATGATGAAAGGCCTGGGAAACTTTGTGGACCAGTGGAAACCAGATGTGATTGTCAATGACTGTATTACTTTTGCAGGAGCTTTATGTGCTCATCTTAAAGGCATTCCATCAGTGACCACTACGCCAGTGCCACCAGATGTGATCGGGGATACGCAAACCAGTGCCCCTAAAATATTTGAATGGCAACAACAGCTGATCAAAGGCTTACAAGAAGAACTCGGGATCTATGGAGATGATATTTTTATTCATTCTCATAAACTCAATCTCGTTTTTACCTCTCAGGTATTTGCCGGATTTACAGAGACCCCGCCGCATATGAAATTTGTCGGCCCGGTAAAAGGCAGGCCAAATCATGCTGCTTTTGACTGGGAAAAACTTGCAGCTGCAAAAACACCTAAGGTATTCGTTTCCTTAGGAACTTTATTAGTAGATATCAGAGCTGCATTTTTTCAGAAACTGATTGATGCTTTTGCAGATCAGCCAGTTACCATCATCGCAGCTACGAATCCGGATATCTTTGAGGTATGGCCTGACAACTTTATTGTCAGCAGCTTTGTACCGCAAACAGAATTGATGCCGCATATGGATGCGGTGATCTGTCATGGTGGTTTCAATACTGTCAATGATACTTTCACCAATGGACTGCCTATGCTGATCACCCCTATTGCCTATGATCATTTTCATACGGCTAAACTGATTGTAAATGCAGGCTGCGGAATTAGTATCCGTTACAAGAGATTAAAAATTGCTGATTTGCAAAGCGCTGTTTTCGAATTGCTGGAGAATCCACAATACCGGAACGCAGCTTTAAAAATAAAAGAAACATTTATTGCTTCAGGAGGGAATGACAAAGCAGTGCAGCTGCTGGAAGATTTCGCTGAAGCAGCACAATTGGTCGAAAAGAATAATTAACACTGATGAACCCGACATGAAAAGAAAGCTGCTTTTTGGGGAAAGATTAATGCTTGGTGATGGAAAAACTCCTTTTAATGGAGTGGTCCCAGTTAAAATCCGCGGAGAATTTTCTGTTGCGGGCCTGCATCATGCCTTGTTAAGACTGCAACAGAAACATCCTTTATTGAATGCAGTGATTACCTATGATAAGAATAACCGCCCGTACTTTGCTACAGCTAATGAACGGCCAGTTAAAATTCCGGTAGAAATCCTTCCCAGGCACAGTGATCATGACTGGGAAGCGGAGACAGTCAGGCAATGGCAAACTCCGTTTAAAACAGAACTGGAACCGATGTTACGTATCTCATGGTTAAAAGGAGATGGAGTTTCTGAGCTGCTCATGGTCTTTCACCACTGTTTGATTGATGGCAGGTCCATACTGACTATGCTGACTTCAATATTCGAATTAATTGACAATGGAGATGCTGATATTGGTCAGGAAACCCCCATTAAAGGACTTGCAGACATTGTCCCTGCTGAGATTCTGGAAAGCAGAAAGAAAAAGATAAAAGTGAACCTGATCGGTAATATTGTCGTATTAGCTTTAAGGCTGATGCGGGTGGGAAGAAAAGCTGTAGAAAGAAAAAAGGATTATTTGATTCACTGGAAAATTGATGAAGAGATGACCTCAGAACTTTCCGGTTTCTGTAAACGCGCTGAAGTAACGGTCAATACGCTTTTATGTGCAGTGGTGTTACAAGCTTTTAAAGAGGTAAGAAAAGAAAAATCACATAATAAGATTTCCTGCCCGGTTGATCTGCGTAGTATTAATCAACATATCAAAAAGGACAATATTTTTGCTTTTGGCTCTATGTTCGTTGTCAGCTCTTATCCGGAGCTTGATTTTATGAGCAATCTCAGGGCTATACATCAGGATATTAAGCAAAAGCTCAAAAAACTTGATCCATACCTGATGCTGATGGTACTGGAAAAAGCACATCCTGTACTTCATAAATTCATTCGCTTTTTAAAACACAGTAAATCAAGTAACGATTGTATGTTCTCTAATCTGGGCAGGATAACTATACCTTATCAGTATAAAACATTTGAAATAGAAACCATGTACGCACCTGCTGCAATCGGTCCTCTGGGTAATACAACGTCACTGTTAACCTCTACCTGTCGCGGGCAAATGGACTTTTGCTTCGTTGCCAGCGAAGGATATATTCCCTATACAGAAGGTCAGTCTATACAAACCAGGATCATGTCGATCCTTAAAGAACAATTACAAACACAACTTCAACCAGCATAACAAATGAAAAGAAAATTGATCATCGGAGAAAGAGTGATGTACGTGGACGCAATTACCCCTGTGAATTGCATTTTTACAGTTAAGATCCGCGGGGTTATTGAGCCGGAAAACTTGCGTGCAGCCCTTGATAAAATACAGCATAAGCATCCTTTATTAAGGATGCAAATCGATGATCAACAGGCCGGTGGCCCATATTTTGTTTTGAATGAGCAGCTTAAAGTCATTCCGGTACGAGTTGTTGAACGTAAAGGAGAACAAGACTGGATCAATGAATCCAAAGCAGAATGGGATAAACTGTTTGATGGTGAAAATGAGCCGCTGGCGAGGGTTGTCTGGTTAAAATCAGCGGAAGTTTCGGATATTTTATTAGTGCTGCCACACTGTATTTGTGATGGGACTACGCTGGTAACGCTGATGCAGGAATTATTATTCCTGCTGGATGAACCCAGTATGGAGCTTAAACCTTATGCTTCTTTTCTGTCTGTCAAAGAACTTTTATCCTCTTCTTTTTCGGTCTCACAGGCGAAGGTCTTTAAGGCGCGTCTGTTTTCTTTACTGGGTAAAGCCTTTTTCTATTTTAAGCCGGCCCAGCGTAAAGTTGCAGCAGGAAATAATTACGTGGTGCACTGGAGACTGGATCAGCAGGAGACCGTTGAATTGGTTGAGCGTAGTAAAGCTGCGGGCACTACCGTTCATGCGGCTTTGTGTATTGCGGTCATGAAAGCTTTTCAGCAGGTAAAGGGAGGGAAAGCACATGGAAAAGTCATCTGCCCGGTAGACATCAGGCAGTTTATTCCTGAAATCAAAAATGACACTATGTTTGCCTTTGCACCTATTGTAGAATTAGAGATCAACAAGAATGAGGCGGTAGATTTCTGGAGTAAAGCAAGGATGCTGAAAGCCGATCTGAATACTAAAGTAGAAGCTTTGAAAGTTGCAGAAATGCTTTGGATGAGCGAGTATTTTCATGCAATTGTGGGCCGCATGGTCAGGTTCTTAAAAGCCACAGACGGAACACATGATGTTACGCTTTCCAATATGGGCAGACTCAGAATTGCAGAAAACTACCAGAATTTTGAAGTACTGGCTATTCATAGTCCGACAGTGGCTTTTCCGTGGAGAAATCCAAATACGATGATCGCGAGCACTTTTAAAAACAAAATGGATTTTACCCTGATGTCCAATGATACTTTTTTGACTGAACAAGAAGCCCTGCTCGTTAAAACAGCCACAATGAGCCTGTTATTTGAAGATTTAAAACAATTATCCGTTGCCTGATATGTCTGCACCTGATACAAAAAAAAATGCAGTCACGCTAAAGCGTTTTTTACGTAAGAATTTGCTGTATTATATAATTCCGAATGTATTTTTTAATACGATCATTCCATATTTTAGTTTTACAGACCTGAATGCCGTTCATTTATTTGATGGAGCGCAAAACCTGGCCCGGTTTATTTTGCCGATGGCCTTTTTTCTGCCCTTCATCATTACTTTTGATATTCTGAAAAAGACCATTACACTGTCAGAGAAAGGGCATGCTGAACTCATTCTGCCAGCAGGCTTTAAGAAAGTTAAGTTCATCTTTCAGCTGGCAGGTATTAACGGTTTTTGTACGGTATCATTTGTTTTTGCAGTGATGCTTGGCCTGCATTTTGGCTTTCCTGAACTTTATAATTATAATGGAGCTGTGCTGGCCGTTCTCTTAGGGTTAACAGCAGCGGTATTTTCTGTTCTTTTTACTTACCTGCCGATCAAAAAATTAAAGAAACATCATCTGCCTGATAGGGTGGATGACCGTATTGATGAGCAGCAATTGATCAAAGAATGAAATTTTAATTACCAAGGATGAGCTGTTTCAATTTAGCTATAAATCACGATTGAAAAAACAGCAGTTAATTTACTGAATCAGCGTACTTATCTGTAAAAATGTGAACTTTATTCTTTCTTATCCGTAAAATTTCCGGATTTTTTGCAATGCCTTGTTATTGAAGTTGGTATGATTGAATTTTACTGAAATATCAGGTAATCTTAACCATTAATCATGTCAGTAAACACAAGTACCGTAAACGGTTTAACAGCAGCACTGGAAAGTAAATTTGAGCATTTGTGGCATTTAGTCGGGAATACACCGATGCTGGAATTACATTATGCTTTTCAAGGAAAACCGGGGAAATTATATGTGAAATGTGAACATTATAACCTGACTGGAAGTATTAAAGACAGGATTGCCTTATTTACTTTATACCATGCTTATAAAAATGGGCTGATCAAACCTGGTGATGAAATCATTGAAGCAACCAGTGGCAATACCGGAATTGCCTTCGCGTCGATTGGCAGAGCAATGGGACATCCTGTGAAAATCATTATGCCGGGCTGGCTCAGTAAAGAGCGGATTGATATTATCAAAAGCCTTGGCGCGGAAGTTATACTGGTCAGCAAAGAAGAAGGTGGGTTTTTAGGCAGTATCAAACTGGCTGAAACTATGGCTTTAACAAATGACCATACTTTTTTACCCCGTCAGTTTGAGAATACAGCTAATCCAAAAGCACATGAGGAAACCACAGGTGCCGAAATCTGGGAACAGCTGAGTTTAAATAATTTAATACCTGATGCTTTCGTGGCGGGAGTAGGGACTGGTGGAACTATTATGGGCGTTGGACAGTATTTAAAGCAAAAAAACAAGGCCATTAAAATCCATCCGCTTGAACCGGCAGAATCTCCGACACTAACCACAGGTTATAAAGTAGGAAGTCATAGAATACAGGGGATTTCTGATGAGTTTATTCCGGCAATTGTAAAACTGGATGAACTGGATGAGGTAATCCAGGCAAGCGATGGGGATGCGATCTTAATGGCACAAAAATTAGCCTGTCAGTTAGGGCTGGCCGTGGGGATTTCTTCGGGTGCGAACGTGATCGGAGCGATAAAATTACAACAGGAATTAGGTATGGATAGCTGTGTGGTTACTATATTTTCTGACAGTAATAAAAAATATCTGAGCACAGACCTGATGAAAGAAGAGCCCGTTAAAGCAGATTACCTGGCACCAGAAACGGAGTTTTTTCAGTATAAGCCGATTGGCAGATTGAATAAATTTTAAAGGCAGGCAGAAACTAATGAATGACCAATGTGGTATGGTGCATCCGCTGTTTAAGTTCCATAGCGGTGAATTCTTCCACATTGATCAGTTCAATAAATCTTTTTTTATTGAATTCAGGATTTAGCTGAATCAGGCTGCAGGCTAATTTAATCTTCTTTTTTTCTGACACCGCTAAGGTCAAACTGATTGTTGATGTTACCAACTATATTGTCATTGTCTTTTTTTAGCAGGTTCATTTCTACCTGGCCGCTGCTATGGTCAAACGTAACCGTAACCGTAGAATCTTTTAAGGTAACCGTTTTAAAAGGCATCTCTTTTTTCTCCGCTACACTGGTGATGCCGCCGGCCAGCTGGCCATCTTTCAATTCAAACTTTACCAGCGCATCGGTATTGCCGTTGGGAAGTCCTTTAATGACGATGTTCCACTGACCAACAAAGTAAGTGTCATTTTTTTGAGCTGATGCAGCACTGGTTATCAATAACAGGACTACAAAAGATAACATAAAGCTTAATTTCTTCATAATTGTCTGATTAAATATTTTCTTTAAATATAAATAATAATCAGTCAAACGTAAGAAGCCGGTCTATGTCTTTTTATAAACATTCGAACCGGCTTCTGAAGAAGGGGTTTTGTATTATCCGGCTAATGCAATTGCTTTATTCAGGCTGTTTAATTCATCAGTACTTAAACTCATATCCATTGTTTTTGCGTTGTCAATTGCTTGTGCAGCATTTCTTGAACCCGCAAGTACAATGCTCACCCCTGGTTGCAAAGTAGTCCATCTTAACACGACTTGTGCAACTGTTGCATTTTTGCTTGCTGCAATTGGCTCAATCGTCTGCAAAAGTGCTTTTACTTTTTCAGGATCAAACTGACCAAAATAACCATTACGGTGATCATTGGATTTAAGCCTGGCATCTTTGAAATATTTACCCGTTAATAATCCTCTTTCAAGCGGGCTGTACACAATGATACCCATATTGTTTTCCAGGGTATAAGGAACAATTTCTTTTTCGATTTCCCTGTTCAGCATACTGTAAGCAACCTGGTTTGAAGCAAGGCTAATTGTTTTTTGTGCTTCTTTTAGCTGATCAAGGCTATAATTACTCACACCAGCTGCTCTGATTTTTCCTTGCTTGATCAATTGATCAAGCGCTTCCATGGTTTCATCAATAGCTGTCGTAGCATCAGGCCAGTGCAATTGTAAAAGGTCGATATAATCAGTCCCTAAACGTTTTAATCCCTCTTCTACTTCTTTAATGAGATTACTTTTAGCAGCATATTTATAAACAGGTATACTTTTACCAGCTGCTCCGGCATCGAAAAAGAATTCTCCTTTTCCATTGTTGCTGCCATCCCAAACCAATCCGAATTTATTCAGCAACTGGATTTTCGAACGATCTCTTCCTTTAATTGCTTCACCAATCAGTTCCTCACTTAATCCGAACCCGTAAAATGGTGCAGTATCGATACTGGTTACTCCGTGATCCAGTGAAGCATGAATGGCATCAATTGAATCTTGTTTTTCATTTCCACCCCACATGGTTCCGCCGATAGCGAAAGCACCATGGGTAATTGCTGATAAGTTTAATTCTGTATTTCCTAATTTTCTGTATTCCATAATTATATAGTCTGATCACTATCAGAAGCAGGTGTTTAGCCTGCTCTTTTAGTGATATGTATGATGGGTGAACCATCTAATATTGTAGCAGCATCTGCTGCAAATTTTTTAATATGCGGGGTTACATTGTGTAAATCCCAATCTTCCTTGCTTGCCCATTCTTCATGGAAGATAAACAGGTTTGGATCTTCCTGAACCTGGTGCAGGTCATATTGCAGACAAGCAGCTTCAGTTTTTGATCCTGAAACCAAAGTTTTTAAAATCGCTTTTAATTGTTCAGCGTTTCCTGGTGTACTTTTAATGATTGCTGTCAGATAAAAACTCATGTTCTTGTTTTTGATTAATGAAAGTATTGGTTAAATGTTCCTGATATAATCTCATATCATTGACAATATCAGCATTCTTCTCTACATCGTGAAAATGGATACCAGCCAATGGTTTCATACCTGTAAAAGCATTCATGCGGTGAAAGCCAAATAATACACCATCATCTTCACTACGCTGATCGAAAAACTCACCAGGTAACGTGAAAGCAGCAACTGGTGCATTCCAGGAAGAGGTTACCATATATTTTTTGCCTTGTAAAGAACCACCAGTTCCGTAATTAATATTAGGGTTGGCTGAAGAACGGCCGTCGTTGCTGTAGATCCCTTTCTGGTGACCTTCAGTAAATACCACGTCAATATATTTTTTTAAGCCATTAGGAACCTGGAACCACCAGATAGGGGTATGGTAAATTACTACATCGGCCCATACATAATTTTCTACTTCCTGTGCAGGATCATATTCATCATTGATATCAGTTGACCTGATTTCAAATCCAGGCTGACTTTTAAAGAAGTTTAGTGTTGCATTGAAAATTGTGTTGTTAAAACGACCTCCGGAGTGTCCGAAAACCTGTCCTCCGTTAATCACAAATATTTTTTGATTTTTCATTTTGCAGATCTTTTAATTTCCAGGACAAAATTAAGTCTTCTGCTGCTCTCATTAAAATAGTATGAATCATAGTAATGTATCATAATTATAATACATTAATGATCTGCCGATTTGCTGTAGTCAGCTTTCTGATCGGGTATAACAATTTACATCATCGTATTGATCCGGATACTTGCTTTGATCAGAGCCATTGCTTTAATGTATTCCATGTTGATGTCTTTTGGGGCATGTGCCGTATTATGGCTGATTAACCTGATATAATCTTCCCCTTTTTCCGAATGATGAACATATCTTAATATAGTGGCATCATCTCCGTCAATATTGATTAATAACAAATACATCTCGCCATAATAGATTCCTTCTTTCAGGTTATTTACCTTTTTATAAATGACGATGTCACCGCTTTTCAAAACGGGATACATACTTTCTCCAAGAATATAAAGGGCACCGTCACTTTTTGGAAGTTTAGGGATCTGTATATAATCAATGATATTTGGCGGCTGGTTAAAAAAATCAAGCAGACTTCCGGAGGGGTTCATTTCATAAAGCGGAATCCCCTGGTGGTGCTGAAGATTGTTGCTGATTCCTGTTGCGGTTGGGTGAGTTCCTGCTGCCTGATGGGTTAAGGAAACATCAGCCTCCTTTTTAACCTTCTTCATTTCTCCTGAATCATTAAACATCCATTCGAAACTAATGTCAAGATCGTTGCATAACTTCACGATGAAATCCACTTTAGGAACGATTTTACTCCGGTAATTCCTGATGTTAGCTTCGTTTGTTCCCAGGGCAGCGGCAAATTTTGAATTGTTATCCTCAAAATAAGTCACAGCTATCTCGTTGATCTTTTTAATTATATCCATTTTGATAAAAAGAATTATCCGGCTGTAAAGATTGCATAAAAAGAATAATTATAACTGATTTTACCAGGCAAAATAATTAGTAATTGTCTGGAATGCCCCCTGAAATTGACTTTTCAGGCAAGCAATAATGTATAGCTTATCTATTTATCTTAGTATAGATTTTAAACATAAGTTATGGAAACAATTCTGTTAGACACAGACCGCACGTTTACTACGTTATTACAGGTGATCTCTTCGTTCGATGAGCAGCAGTTAAATGAGATCCCTTTTGCTGATAGCTGGACTGCCGGACAAGTTGCACAACATCTTATACTCGCTAATACAGGATTTATAGAAGTGATGCAGGGACCTGTAAAAGATGCCGGCCGGGAACCAGATCAGCTGGTGGCACAGATCAGAGCTGATTTCCTGAATTTCGGGACTAAAATGAAATCTCCGGATTTTATTCTGCCCCTGCCCATCAGTTACAGTAAACAAAGGCAGCTGGGGACACTGGAAAATATCAAAAGCAGTTTAATCAATTTGATACAGACTATGGAACTTGATCAGATATGTTTGACATTTGAGTTGCCTGGATATGGTTTTCTGACGCGTACCGAAGCCATATATTTTGTGAATTACCATAGTCAGCGACATACGCATCAGCTGAATACTATCTATCAGTATTTATCAGCAGTATAACATGTCTATTCCTGATTTGACTTGACAAAGTTTAGGTTAACTCTTAAATTTAATTAAAGTATGGAAAAGCCAAGAAAAGGATCAAAAGGTGGTCGGTTAACCATCTATGATGACAGTTTTAAAATTTCAGTAGCCCGGGAATATTTGACGGGTGAATATAGTTCATATGCTCAACTTCGTGTAATGAGTTATCAATCAATTTAATCTTAAGCTTATGGCAATGTTTAAAGAGGTGAATGCATTCAGTGGTTTCTCCGTAAAGGAGATAGACGAAGCAATCAGATTTTACGAGAATATACTGGGATTGGAAATTTCCCGGACGATGGGGCAGTTGGTATTGCATATCGCAGGCGGAGGAACTGTATTCGTTTATGCTAAACCTAATCATGTTCCGGCAACTTTTACAGTTCTTAATTTTCCGGTGATCAACCTGCAGGAATCAATGAATGAATTGCGCAAAAGAGGAATAGAATTCATCATTTACAAAGAGGATGGCTTTGAAACCGATGACCAGGGAGTATTTCATGGCGGTGGCCCCAGGATTGCCTGGTTCAAAGACCCGTCTGGCAATATCTTGTCCGTTTTGGAAAAAGGCAATGCTGATGAAAAAAGACAATACTGATGAAAACTGATTGGCCTGTTTAAGATGGCCCGATTGCAAGTTTAATGCAGAAAGGAAAGTAGAACAATTGCAAAATGATCCCTGAGTTCAGGAATCATTTTGCAGGTACTATTTGAAAAATATTGGGTTTGCAGTTTCAAAAAAATTGCAATTCACTAATTGCTTAAATGGCGTCGTAAATGATAACCTTTTCGAAGAGGCCTCTGAATTCATCTAAAAAGGCTATATGTATAGGGTGACCCTGGTAAACATCATGACCAGCAAGATCTTCAAAAAATAAAATCAATGAAAAGGTATAAGTTGTATCTACAACTGCACGTTCAATAGGAGCAGGAGCTCCAATATGGATTTTTGTTGCAGTTTCTATCTTTTCTAAAGATTCAAGGCCTTTTCTGAATGCACTTTTTTGGTCTGCTGTGGTATCCGCTTTTAACCAGAATAAAACATGGTGAGCTATCATAGTATATTTTTATTTTTTTCTTCTGCAAATGTAATAACCTTCTCCAGTATACAAGAAAAACAAGCACGCCCCCGATCATAATGGATGAATACTTTGACTTTTATGTGTTATATTTAGGTATTAAAAAATAATCAAATGATAAAACTTGGTCTTCTCCTAACTAATCAGTACAGATTATTAAGTGTAGCAGCTATACTGGATGTCTTTGAAACAGTCAACAAACTTTATCTTCAGGATGGACATCCGGCTCCTTTTCAAATTGATTTATTTTGTAGTGATGACAGTTTGCTAAGCAACCCAGGTACTTATTTTTATGGCTACCAGCCATTGTCTATTCAAAATCCATCCAAACAAGAGCTCATTTTGATTCCTTCGTTTATCAATGAAGATATAAAGCATGCCATTGCTGAAAACTATCCGGCAATTACCTGGTTGAACCAGCAATATGCAGCAGGCGCAGAACTGGCCAGTTTTTGTACCGGTGCTTTCCTGTTAGGTGCAACAGGACTGCTCAATGGGAAAATTGCAACCACACATGTAGATGCTTGTGCAGATTTTGCTTCTGCATTTCCAGAGGTCAGCCTTCAGGCAGAGAAGACAGTTACCCAGGACGGCAGGTTATACACCAGTGGAGGAGCAACATCCAGTTTTCATTTGATGCTGCACCTGTTACAGATACATTGCGGAAACGCAATTGCCATTAAAATCGCAAAGCTTTTTGCTATTGACATGGACAGACATACGCAATCTTATTTCAATACCTTCCAGATTTCCAGAAAGCATAATGATGATCTGGTTGCAATGGCGCAGCAAAAAATAGAAATGGCTTATCATAATACCGGAACTATTGAAGAAATGATTAAAGATATACCTGCCAGCAGGCGAAATATAGTCAGGCGTTTTAAACAGGTTACCGGAATTACACTCATTGAATACTTACAGCAGACCCGTATTGAAGCTGCAAAAAAATTGCTGGAGCAAACTGTTGAACAGATGACGGAAGTAATTTATAAATCAGGATATAATGATCCTAAAGCTTTTAGAAAAGTATTCAGAAAAGCAGTTGGGATGACACCGAGCGAATACCGTGATAAATTCTATTTAGGAACAAGAGCCTGATCCTGTAATGAACTGGAATAACAATAAAGTAATTGCGCATCGGGGTGCTTTTAAAAAGAATAACCTGCCTGAAAATTCAATTGCTTCCTTAAAAGAGGCGATCAGATTAAAATGCTATGGATCTGAATTTGATGTTCATTTGACTAAAGACAATTTAATTGTTGTAAATCATGATGAAGATTTTCAGGGGATCCCGGTTGCCTCTTCCACCTATGCTGAATTAAGGCAAAAAACGCTACACAATGGGGAATACCTTCCAAGTCTGGAAGCGTATCTGAAAGAAGGAATGAAGCAGGATCACACGAAATTGATCCTGGAAATTAAAGTCGCTGCCAATCTTCCGGATACTTTAATTCTTACTGATGCAGTGTTTGCAATGGTGCAAAAAATGAATGCCGGAGCGTGGATAGAGTACATTAGTTTTAGCTATGAGGCACTGCTGCGGATATTACAGCATGATCCTGCTGCAAAGACTGCATTTCTTGCTGAAATTAATGATGAGCTTCCTGTTGAAACCTTAAAAAGAGATCATATCCAGCAGGTTGATTATGACTTTTGTATTTACCAGACCGGAGATTGGTTTAACCGTGCTCACAGTCTGGGTATGACGATCAATGCGTGGACCGTTAATGATAAAAAAGATATGTTAACCCTGCTGGAAAACAAGATCGATTTTATCACTACTAACGAACCGGAATTATTGCTTAGCTTAATGAAGTCAGGCTGATTTATTTTGTTTAATGTGTTTAATTCATTTGAATTAACGTGCAGGGCTAATGCTCTTGTAAATGAAATTATGCAGGGCTGCTGTGGTAACTTTCAGGTCGGCTGATAAGTACCATATGTTGTTCACCCTGATACCTTTACTGGAAGAATCCAGTGGGAACCTTGCTTGTTCGATGGTCTTGCTTTTTGAATTCAGCAGGTCTCCGCCAATTTTAAAGAGATTCATACCTGATAAACTTGTTTCCATATTCGGTAAAATCTGATTCATAAATACCGGGTATAAAGCCGGGCCTGCACCTTTCATCTTATTAAACAGTGCAATCAGGACGGTTCTTTGTCTTTCAGTCCGTTCGTAATCGCCACGGCCAACTGCTCTGATCCTGGTGTAGGCCACAGTTTGTCTGCCGTTTAATACCTGGATACCAGGGTTGGTTACATTCACAGGAGGGATGTTCTCAATAATAGAAATCTCTTTCAGGTAATTATTCAGGTAAGGGATTTCTTCCGGTTTAACATTGATCTCTACACCACCAAGCGCATCGATCATTTTAGCAGTCCCGAAGAAATCAACATTGATATAATCCTGGATGTCCATATCAAAGTTCTGATTAATAGTCTTGATAGCCAGCTGAGGGCCTCCAAAAGCAAATGCAGCATTGATTTTATCCATTCCTTTGCCTTCTATATTCACATAGGTATCCCGCATTATAGAGGACATTTTGATCTTTTTGGTTACCTGGTCAATCGTAATAATCATGATCACATCAGAGTTCCCTTCCTGGTTCTTATCCCGTCTGTCTACTGCAAAAAGTGCCAGGTTGATGGGCGGGGTAGCCATAGCAGCAATCCTTTTCTGTGTTTTCGGGGAGATGCCCAGTGCAGCCGGAGTTTTGATCAGTTTAACCACAGGGCGTGGAACTGTTGTTTCTGCAGGAGTACCTGCTGGCGCAGTGCCTGTTGGTGGAGTGGTTAAGCTGGTCGTGTCTTGTGCTGAAACTGAAAAAGAAATTGTACTGAACAGCACCAGGCTTAAAAAGATATATTTCATAATAACAGGGTAATCATTAAGTTAATTATTTGTAATCAATTTATTACTTGCAAATTATGTGCTAACTATCAGAGAAAGAGCTATTGTTTTGAATTTCAGTGGAGTTTAATTCCTGCAAATACGCTCATTCAGAGCACTGGGGGTATAAATTTTACAGTTAGTTGAGATAATTCCCCTAATTTTAAGCTTCTGGGGCATTTATTGCCAAATCGGGAAATTAAAAATGTGATTATCTTTATAAAACATCAATGGTATCAAATTAAACTGATATATATACCTTTATTGCCTTGAACAGGCTGTTTGCTAATATTCCGGGCTTCAGGTTAAATAAATTACCTTATTTTAGCTCTTGATTTATAGTTTTTCCAAAGCACTCCTTCAGGAATTATATTTCGCCGCTGATTTTGGCAAGATATTGGGAATATAGAATGTAAATACAATAGGTACTGATAATTGGAAATTATTTTATCAATCCATATTAAATTATAAAACTGATGTTTATTTTAATTCGTAATTGTTGATAGGATGTATAACTTGCATAAGAATTGATTGTCATGGTTTTGATACAATAAAATGCGGTTATTTAATCAAATAATAAATTTCTGAATAATATTAATCTACATCTTAAATTCCCCTTTAAATGGAAAATGTCTCATTTGGTAAAAAGCAAATTTTAATAGTTGACGATGAGCCAAGTATCTTAAAACTACTCAACTTCATCCTCTCAAAGCAGTACGCTGTTCATGCAAAGGAGAGTGGATATAAAGCGCACTTGTGGTTAGAAGAAGGAAATTTTCCTGACATTATTATTCTGGATTTGCACATGCCTCATTTTGATGGTACTTCTTTTCTGAAAAGTATTAAGATCAGTGGTTATTACCGGGAAATCCCTGTTATTATTTTATCAGCAGCAGAAGATCTGGATAAAATTGTTGCAAATTTACCATTCAAAGTAGAAGCATACTTTCCTAAACCTTTTAACCCGGAGAGTTTGAAAAATGAAATTGCCAGAGTCTTAGCTACATTAACAACTGCTATTTAAAGAAATAATGGATTATAATTACAAAGGAATGAGGTTGGTTTACTGCGGTACTGAACTTTCAGCTGAATCAGCTGTGATTTTAGGGCAGGAGTATAATATTGTCCACCTGGATGACTCCTCTAAATTAGAGGCCTATTTAAGTTCTTTATCATTGTTCTCGACACCTGATGTGATTATGATCGAGGTTGGAGCGCAACAACAGGAAGCAGTCTTTGCTATTATTGCGAAGATCAAGAATAACCCGCTGACCAGCGGACTGATCATTGTATTGTTGGCACAGCAACATGATGCGAAGTTAAGAGCAAGGGCAATTAAAGCGAAAATACATGATTTGTATTTCCTTCCTTATCAAATGGAAGATCTGAAAGACAGGTTGAATTTCTTAATCAAATTTAAACTGATCAAACCGAACATCGAACAGCTTTCTGTGATTAAAAAACAAAAAGAATATATTATACCAACTTCCAAGAGGATTTTTGATGTGGTAGCTGCCGGCGGGGTATTGCTCGTTTTATCCCCATTTTTACTGATTGTCGCATTATTTATCAAACTGGATTCAAAAGGGCCTGTCATCTATAAAAGTAAAAGAGTAGGTACTGGTTACAAGATCTTTGATTTTTATAAGTTCAGATCAATGAAAGCCGGTGCGGATAAGGAACTTATAAATTTATCGGCCCTGAATCAGTATGCAGATGATGGAAGTGGTACGAATGCGTTTGTGAAAATTAAAAATGACCCGCGTGTAACTAAACTGGGTAACTTCTTAAGAAGCTCCAGCATAGATGAAATTCCACAATTACTGAACGTCCTGAAAGGGGATATGTCTTTAGTAGGAAACAGGCCTTTGCCTTTATATGAGGCCGAAATGTTAACGTCCAATGAATGGTCAATGCGGTTTTTAGGCCCCTCAGGTCTCACTGGCCTATGGCAGATCAGCAAAAGAGGAAAAGCAGATATGTCTGATACAGAACGTAAAAAACTCGATAACTTTTATGCAAGGAATTACTCCGTATGGTTTGATATGAGTATCATGTTAAAAACCTTCCCTGCCTTGTTCCAGAGAGAAAAAGTATAAATAGATAAAATCAACCCTATTAATAATCAATTAAAATAATAATCAAATGAAAAAAGTATCTGCTCTCACAGTTCTTTTACTGTCGTTTCTATGCCTGCACGTATCTGCACAGGACTCGATTATCGGAGACATCAATTACGGCATGCTGGACAAATATATCCAGGCTGCAAAAGAAAACTATCCAAAACGCAAGATACTAAAAGCACAGGAAGATGCAATTAAAACTGGTATAGCTGTAGCAGAAATATCTTATCTTGATATGTTCAGTGCTTCTTATTTTTATCGCCCTGGTGATAAACAAGCAATCAGTACACCTGGCCAGACTGCAAATCCGTATATTGTAAATGGTATTCAGTATGGGATCAGCTTAAACCTGGGCGCTTTCCTGCAGAAACCATTTTTAGTTAAACGTGCAAAAGCTGACTATAAAGTTGCTCAGTTACAAACAGCTGATTATGATTATGCTTTAGTAAATGAAGTGAAAAAAAGATATTATACCTATATTCAAATGTTAAGTGAACTGAAAATTAAAACTCAGACTGCACAGGATAACAATGGGGTAGCTGAAAATCAACGCCGCAGATTTGAAAAAGGTGAGATTCCGTTGGATGCTTATAATGGAAGCAGAGTTCAATTGTCAGATTCTAATTCTGCTAAAATACAGACTGAAGTGAATTTTCTGAATGCGAAAGATGCATTAGAAGAGATTGTTGGCAGAAAACTTACCGACATTAAATAAAATAATTCAAGTTTATTACTGAAAATGGACATTCAAAGATTTTTAAAGCTGCTCAAAAGATATATATGGATACTGATACTGGTACCTGTAGTCGCTGCCGTTATCACTTATTTTCTATCTAAAAATATTCCTAAAGAGTATAAATCTCAGGTTCAGATTTCTACTGGTCTGGTAGATCAGTCCAAGCAATTGTCTTCACAGACACAGAACGATTATTTCAAGACCAGTCAGCAGTTCAGTAATATTATTGAAAAGATGAAAATGAGAAAGATCATGAGTATTCTTTCTTATAATCTGATTATTCATGACCTGGAAAATCCGAAAGCTGCGTTCAGAAAATACAGTCCTAAACTGGATTCTCTTCCTGCTGCGCAGAAATCGGAATTGCTGAATACCTACAAGAAAAGACTTGCGCAAAAGGTTCCGGTTACCGTTTATGATAACAAAGGGAAATTCAAATTATATGATATCCTGCAATCGATGGGTTATGGTGAAGCTGCCCTGAATAAAAAAATGATGATTTACAGACCTGATAACAGTGATTTTGTCAATATCGATTTTACTTCAGAGGATCCGCTTTTATCTGCTTATGTGGTCAATACTTTAGCCACTGAATTTATCAGCAATTATAGTATTGATGTTTATAACAATCAGAATAACTCTATAGCTGTGCTTGATTCCTTGCTGAAAAAGAAGGAAAGAGAAATGAATGCTAAAAACGGAGCGTTGAAAGGCTTCAAAATGAAAAATGGGGTACTGAACCTGAACGAACAGGCAGCTACAGTTTATTCTCAAATTTCTCAGTATGAGGAAAGAAAAGCACAGGCAATCCGTGATATTCAGGCAAACCAGGGTGCACTTTCTGCGATCAAGAACAAATTAAGAGGAGTTGGGGACCCTTACATGGGGGGGACTGTTGTAGAGGATAACAATACCATTCTGAATTTAAAGAGCGAATTGAAAGCAGCTAATGATCGTTATATTGATAACAGTTTCAGACAGTCTGATAAACGTAAAATAGATTCTCTGCAGACTTTAATATCCAGACAGTCTGCAAGAAATTCTGATAAAAATGTAGTAGACCCCCAGATTGCGAAACAAGGATTAATACAGCAAAAAAATAACCTGGAGATTTCAACAGAACAGATTAAAAATACGATCAGCTCTATTGATAAACAACTGGCGAAGTTGAAAGGACAATACAATACAATGGTTCCTTTTGATGCCGGCATACAAAATTATGAGCGTGATGCTGATATTGCGACCAAAGACTATATGGCCGCACTGGAACGGACCAATACAAGCCGTACAGAGCAAAATACGGGTTTAAAACTTCAGGTTGCACAGGTGGGTTTACCTGGTTCTGCTGAAGCTTCAAAAACTATTGTATATATCGCTTTATCGGGTATTGCTACTTTTGCAGTTTGTTTCTCTCTTCTGGTATTGCTGTTTATAACAGACCATTCTATCAATACCATTCACCAGCTGGAAGCTGCGACCAAAATGCGTGTACTGGGTAGTTTGAATTATATTCCTGAGCAGGTTACAGATATCAAATCGATCTGGAATGATACTAAAAATAATAACTATACGATCCATAAAGATTTGCTGAGATCATTAAGGTTTGAGATTGGTGATGAAATGGCGAAGGAAGACAGCCGCGTATTGGGGATTACAAGTTTAGGTGTAGGAGAAGGAAAAACATTCCTGGCTTCGAACCTGGCTTATGCTTATGCGATGACTGGTAAAAAAGTATTATTGATTGGTGGTGATCAGGTAGCCCCGGTCTTGTCAGACTCTAAACAGTTACAAATCAGTCAGAACTTTGAGACCTTTTTGGTGAAAAGAGAAATACAGATTGATGACATGATTACCCGTCTGAATAAGATTGATGAAACCAGATCTTTACTGGAAATCCAGAGTGAAAGAAATCTGAGAGCTGGATTTGATGTACTTAAAAAACAATTTGATATCATTATCATTGATGTCAATAGCTTATTGAATATTAACCTGGCCAAAGAATGGCTTTCATTTACAGAGAAGAACGTTGCTGTATTTGAAGCAGGCAAAACATTGACTGGTTCAGACAAAGATTTAATAGCCTTTCTTAAGAAACAGCCTGGATTTATGGGCTGGGTGATAAATAAAATAAAATTAGCCGGAATTGATGGTTAATTTAGCGGTAGATATTTAATTATGCAGCGAGATTCTAATCACCTGTTTTTAAAGAAGTCGAGAATAAAGTTTTTAATTTTTGGTCTTTTAATAGCGGGAATATCCAGTTTTGCGGTTGCAAAACTGGAATTTTTAGTTCCGGTAGTATTAGCGCTGCTGGCCGTATTTACTGTTTACCTGATTTTTCTTTTCAGAAATCCAAAGGTAGGGCTGGTAACCTTAGTCATTTACTGTTTTTTACTGGGCTTTCTGGGCAGGGAAATAGGGGGCCTGTCTTATGGAATGGGGATTGAATTACTGCTGGTCCTGACCTGGCTGTCCTCCTTGATTTATTATAAAAAGGAAGACTGGCTGGTGATCCGTAATGACCTGAGCTTATTATTCCTGATCTGGTTTATTGTCAGCGTCATCGAAGTTATTAATCCTGCCGGAGCAAGTGTAATGGGCTGGCTGATGGAAATCAGGTCTGTTGCCCTGTATCCGGTATTGCTTATTCCTTTGAGTTTTATTGTATTTAACAAGAAGAGTGATCTTGATCTTTTCATTAAACTGATTCTTGGTTTAGCTCTTGTGGCTGCATTGAATGGGATTAAACAGATACATTTTGGCTTATTTCCTGGTGAACAGCGGTTTATTGACGGGCCGGGTGGCGCTACCCATTTGATTTTCGGCAAACTGCGTGCATTCTCCTTTTATGATGCAGGGCAGTTTGGTGCATTTGAGGCTGTATTTGTAGTGATGGCTGTGGTACTGGCTTTGGGCTCGTCCAGGCTTTGGAAAAAAGTAACTTTATTAACTCTTGCTGGTTTTTACGGCTATGCAATGTTGCTTTCCGGTACAAGAGGGGCATTTTTTGCCCTGGTTGTCGCGGCAGTTTTTGCGATATTTCTGACTAAAAATTTCAAGGTATTGTTTTTAGGTGGTTTGTTTATGGCCGTCTTTTTAGGTGGATTGAAATACACGACTATCGGAAGTAACTATTATGAAATTAACCGTTTCAGAAGTTCTCTGGATCCTGAAGATCCATCCTTGAATGTTCGTTTCAATACACAGCGGATTTTGAGGGAATATCTTAGTTCGAGGCCTTTTGGTGGTGGATTGGGCGTTTTAGGGGCCTTCTCGGAGTATAACCAGGATAAATTTCTCTCCATTATACAGCCGGATAGCTACTGGGTTAAAATCTGGGCCATGTATGGCATTGTGGGTTTAACGCTGTGGTTTAGTATGCTGATGTATATTTTAGGAAAATGCTGCGGGATTATCTGGATGATACAGGATAAAAAACTGAAAGTAAAACTGATTGCAATCCTATCAGCCAGTGCCGGGATTTTCTTTTGCAGTTATGGAAATGAGGTGATCAATAATATGCCTTCTTCTTTAATTGTCTGTATTTCATTTGTGCTGGTTTATCTGGGACCGAAATTTGATAAAGAAATTGCACAGGAGAACTTAGTAATTGATACGAGTAACCTTGATAACAGCAGCCTCATTGTAGTTAAACCTATTTAATCAGACCCGTCATGCCATTTGAAATATTTCTTATTCCTGGTTTACTCTTCTTTGCTTATGGATTTTATAAGTCCAGAAAGTACTTTGAGCAGCAGCAGGCAAAAGAAGAAAATAATTAATAAAAAGGATTGCTCATGAAGATAACGCTCTGGATAGTTCTGCAAATTATTATTGGATACAATCTTGTGCTTCCAATAGTACTTTTCCTGTTTTATAAGCTCTTAAGCAAAAAGAGAAGGAACACGCTGTATCAAACAGACTATGATTACGCCATCATTGTGACTGCCTATGAGCAAACCGGGCTTTTGCACCAGGTGGTGGATTCTTTGTTGCAGCTGAATTATAAAAACTACCTGATTTATGTCGTAGCTGATAACTGTGATATTTCCAATCTGCATTTTAACAACGAAAAAGTAATCCTGCTCAGGCCAGAGACTGTTTTAGCGAGTAATACCAGGTCACATCTTTACGCAATCAGCCATTTTAAAAGAGCGCATGAGATCCTGACTATTATTGATAGCGATAACTTGACTGACCCTGAATATCTCCATGAATTAAATGTGTTTTTTGACCAGGGATTTGAGGCTGTACAAGGCGTCAGGGCGGCTAAAAACCTGAATACAACTTTTGCCTGTCTGGATGCAGCAAGAGATATCTATTATCATTTTTATGATGGGGAAATCTTATTTGAACTGGGCTCATCTGCTACACTGGCCGGATCTGGAATGGCTTTCAAAACAGACTTGTACAAAGCATGTTTTGAAAACCTGGATATCACCGGGGCAGGATTTGATAAGGTATTACAGGCACAGCTTTTAAAGCAGGGAAAACGGATTGCATTTGCTGAAAATGCAATTGTATTTGATGAGAAAACTACCAATTCCGCACAGCTGGTTAATCAGCGTTCCAGATGGATCAATACCTGGTTTAAGTATTTTGGCTACGGGTTTGATATTTTATTTAAGGGAATCAAAGGATTGAACTGGAACCAGTTTCTATTTGGTCTGATCTTGTTAAGGCCGCCTTTGTTTATGTTCATCTTGTTATCCATGATCTGCGCCTTTATCAATTTGTTTATTTTCCCTTTTTATGCTTTGATCTGGTTCATCGCTTTTGGACTTTTTGCGGCTGGTTTCCTGATCGCACTGCTGCGTTATCCTACGGATTCCAGAATTTACAAATCCTTAATTAACATTCCTAAGTTTATATTTTTTCAATTGTTATCTTTAGTGCACGCAAAGCAAGCTAATAAACGCTCTGTTGCCACTAAACATGATGTTACCTCATAAATTATATGATTAGTCAACCACAGGAAGAAATCATTTCGGGAAGAGATATCGTCATTGTCGGTCAGCAGCCATGGGATGTTAATATTGGCAGCAATTGCAAAAATATTGCTATTGAGCTGGCTAAGCATAATCGGGTTTTATATGTGAACTCTGCATTAGACAGAATAACTTTGCTCCGGAACAGAAAAGATAGTAAGATTATCAAACGTAAGGCGGTCATTAAAGGAAAAGAGAATGGTTTGATCCCGGTTACTGATAACTTATGGACTTTATATCCGGATGTATTGATAGAATCTGTGAACTGGATTAATAATTTCAACCTTTTCGACTGGTTAAATAAACGGAATAACAGGCTTTTTGCGAAATCAATTTTAAAAACAACTGCATTACTGGGCTTTAAGGATATCATACTCTTCAATGATAATGATATGTTCAAGAGTTTTTACCTGAAAGAATTTCTGCATCCTTCGTTAAGTATTTATTATTCCAGAGATTTTATGCTGGCTGTGGATTACTGGAAAAAACACGGGACGAGAATTGAACCGGCACTGATTAAAAAAAGTGACCTGTGTGTTGCAAATTCCACTTATTTAAGTAATTACTGTAAACAATATAATCCGGCTTCTTTTTATATTGGTCAGGGCTGTGAGCTTGATATTTTCACCAGTTCAGCGGCTTTACCTGTCATACCAGCTATTGATCGCTTAAAAGGGGCTAAAATCGGCTATGTAGGCGCATTACAAAGTATTCGCCTGGATATAGAATTGATTGCGCATATTGCAGTAACCAAACCAGATTGGAATATCATTCTGGTAGGCCCTGAAGATGATGTGTTTAAAATGAGTAAATTACATGAAATTCCGAACATCCATTTTCTGGGTGCGCAGAAACCTGAAGATTTACCGCAGTATATCAATGCATTTGATTTATGTATTAATCCTCAGCTGGTGAACCAGGTGACCATCGGAAACTATCCAAGGAAAATTGATGAGTACCTGGCGATGGGGAAACCTGTGGTCGCTACCCATACCGAGGCCGTAACGATTTTTGAAGAAACGGTTTACCTTGCTGAAAATAAAGAGAGTTTTGTTACATTAATTGAAAAAGGCTTAGCGGAAAATACAGAAGAATCAGCAACTTACCGGGTGAAAATTGCACATTCACATTCCTGGGAAAATAGTGTAGGTGAATTGTATAAGGCTATTAATCAAGTTATATAAATATAAATGTCATTATCCGCGAAAATAAAAGCAAATCCGGTACTGAAAAAGATAGCACACCGAATGTTGATTCCTGCTAACGATTTCAGACCAAGATTATGGGTTAGATTATTTATAAATCCTTTTAAACATAAAAGAGGAAAGGGGTCAATTGTCAGGTTCAGGACCAGGATTGATGTTTTTCCTTTCAATCATTTTGAATTGGGCAATTACAGCCTGATTGAAGATTTTTCGACCATCAATAATGGCGTTGGAGATGTAGTGATCGGTGAAAAAACCATCATCGGGATTGGTTGTACAGTCATTGGCCCGGTTGTGATCGGAAATCATGTGATGTTAGCGCAAAATATTGTAATTTCAGGACTGAATCATGGCTATGAATTAATTGATATCCCTCCAAGTGAGCAGCAAACGGTTACTAAAAATATAACGGTCGGAGATGAAGTCTGGATTGGTGCAAATTGCGTAATTACAGCTGGAGTTACCATTGGTAAACATGCGATAATTGGTGCCGGAAGTGTAGTGACTAAAGATATACCTGATTATGCTGTTGCGGTTGGAAATCCGGCAAGGGTGATAAAAGTATATAATTTTGAAAATAAGATATGGGAAAAGGTAAAATAACTTTGAGTTTATCCTTCCAAAGCTGAACGTTATGAAACATCAATATAATCCCGTCTGGATAGATCAGTTTCTTTATACTTATGAGAAGTATGAGGATATTGATCCTGCTGTATTTTCGGCAGTCAATAAGGATCTTGACCAGGTACAAAGTAAAGAGCCGCTGGTAAGTGTGGTCGTAATTGCATGGAATGAGGAGATAAATATCCTGCGCTGTGTGGCTTCTTTGTCTAAAATGGTTACTCAGATCCCTTTTGAGATTATTGTGGTGAATAATAATTCAAAAGATAAAACACAGCAAACGATCGATCAGCTGCATGTGAAATCTTTTAATGAGCTGACCCAGGGTGCAGGGCCGGCCAGACAAAAAGGACAGGAAAATGCTTTGGGCAAATATATCTTAACCGCTGATGCTGACTGCTTTTACCCTGAAGTCTGGGTAGATGAAATGATGCGTGTACTTACACAAAAAGATGTAGTCTGCGTGTATGGAAGATATTCTTTTATCGGAGAACCGGGTTTTCCGAGGTGGAAACTCAGGATATTGGAGAAATTAAAAGATGCCATGGCCGAAATCAGGCATATTAAACAGCCTTATTTCAATACTTTTGGTATCAGTATGGGGTATGTGAAAGAATTTGGCCTTAAAATTGGCTTTATCAAAATCAACAGGAGAGGTGAAGATGGACAACTTTGTATGGATTTGATGCGCTATGGTAAAATCAGGCAGGTAAAATCCAGAAAGGCGCGGGTATGGACAGGAGTAAGAACACTGAGCCAGAACGGATCTTTTTATAATATTGTAATTTCCAGAATCAAAGAAGACCTTAAAAGATTTAAGTATAATTTTATTACGCGAAATTAATATATGTCCACAATGCCAGTAAATGCAAAGGAGAACCTGTTTGATGATGTTACCCTGCTGATTACCCACTATAACAGGAGTAGTTCTCTGGAACGCCTGCTGCGTACTTTTCAAGAACAGCAGGTCGGTTTTAAGGAGATTATTGTTTCTGATGACTGTAGTGATAGTGCTCATTTGGGCCAGCTGGAAAAGATGGCACAGGTTTATAACTACAGGCTGATTAAAGCAAAAATCAATGGCGGATTAGGAAATAACCTGAATAAAGGCCAGCTGGAAGTAAAAACGCCTTATACTTTATATGTGCAGGAAGATTTTATTCCGCTGCCTGCTTTTGCGGAGCATTTTAAGGATGCGATGGACATGATGCATGCAGAAGCAGATCTGGACCTGGTCAGATTTTATGCTTATGGCCCTTATCCTTATTTAAAGCCTTATCAAAAAGGTTTCTCTACGATGGTGTACAAGCCATGGTTTACAGATAAAAACAAAATATACAATTATAGTGATCACCCTCATTTGCGCCGTTCTTCATTTTTTGAGCGTTTCGGTCTATATACTGAGGGCATAAAGTCTGACAAAACGGAATATGAAATGTGTTTATCTTTTATTCAAAATAAAGGAAGAGCACTATTTTATGACCAGTATGATAGTTTGTTCTTGCAGGAGAATTCTTCGGCAGAGCCCAGTACAGTAACCAGAAGTAACTGGAGACAAAGCGGGAACCCGTTAATCTCCCTCGTCAGGCTGGTCTACAGGCAAATTAAGTATAACTATGATCTTCATCTCAATACCAGGTTCAAAAGACGTAAATAATTATGGAAACTAATTCTCGCATATCTGTTGTAGTGGCTTGTGATAATCACTATGTGATCTTAATGGCCGCCTTATTGAAATCAATTGAAATGAATCATTTGAGTGATCATATTGTGGATATTTATATCGTTGATGATCATATCTCTAAAACTAATAAGAGCAAGCTCACCGGATCACTGGTCTTGAAAAAGATTAACCTGATCTGGTTAAAAATGAGTGAGATTATCCCGGAAGGAGTTAAACTGCCACTGGTTAATAATTCCTATCCGCTGAATACTTACATCAGGTTGCTGATTCCTTATTTTATGCCTGAAGAGATTAAAAAAGTTATCTTTTTAGATGTTGACATGATTATGCTGGATGATATCAGTAACTTATGGAATATCGAAATCGGGGATAAGGTGATCGGCGCAGTCAATGATAATGCTGGTGACCATGAGAAAACGATTGCTGAAGGTATCGAAAACTATAAGGAATTAGGGCTTGATCCAAATCAAAAATACTTTAATGCAGGCCTTCAACTGATCAATACAAAGCGGTGGCTGGAGCAGGATATTACGCAGAAAACCTTTGATGCGATCAATAACAATAAAAAATACGCTGGTTTGGGTGATCAGTATGGTCTGAATATATCTTTATGCGGGAACTGGCATGAAATTGACAGAATGTGGAACTGCTTTTCAGTTTGTACAGATCCAAAGCCTAAACTGATCCATTATTTTCATAGAAAGCCTATTTATAAAACCTACGCTTACAACTATAGAGAAGAATTTTTTCATTACCTTAACCTAACCGCATGGAAGGGTTTTAAACCAATCGGAGAAACAACCCGGTATATGAAAAAGATTAATAATATCTTTGAGAAGATAAAACTGTTATTCTAACAAGGCGCTCAATGACGAAGAATTCAAATCAGCTTATTTCTGGTGTTACGTTACTCATTACGCATTATAACAGAAGTGAGTCTTTACTGCGGTTGTTAAAAACGATAGCCGGGCATGACATTTCTTTTGAGGAGATTATCGTTTCTGATGACGGCAGTAAAAAGGAACATCAGGATCGTTTAAAAGAGATGCAGCAGGAATTAGGCTTTACGCTGATTACAACCCCGGTTAACAAAGGATTGGGCAACAATATCAACAAAGGTATGGATGCAGTGAAATCTCCTTATATCCTGTACATACAGGAAGATTTTGTACCTAAAGCTGCTTTTATTACGGCCTTAAAAGACGGGCTGGAAATCATGAAATCAGAGGGGCAATGGGATATTGTCCGTTTTTACTCTTTTCCATGGTCACCTTATCCTTATTTGAAGCCTTATCAAAAGGGCTTCTCTAAAATGGTCTTTAGCTTATTGCCATGGTATACCAACCATCTTAAATTTCATGTGTACAGTGATCATCCGCATTTGAAAAGAGCGGGCTTTACAGAGAAGTTCGGCCGTTACTTTGAAGCGCCGAACGGAGATGTTACAGAGATGAAAATGTGCAGGTCTTTCCTGAAAAATAAGGGCAGGGCACTCTATTATAAAAATTATAAGGAGTTGTTTGAACATGATAATCCGGAAGATGAACCCGGACTTTTCAGGCCAGATAAGGTGAAGACCAAAACTTATGCAGATATTAAGCCTTTATACTGGGCTTATCTGAAATATAAACTGATGAAGGATACGGTATCTTTTGTACTGAATAAATAGTGACCTATGAGTAATAAAAAATTAGCTATCTCCGGTGCAAAATGGACAACCATTTCAACTGTTGTCAATACCGTGCTTCAATTTGCCCAGATAGCGATTTTGGCCAGGTTGCTGGAGCCTTCTTCTTTCGGTATTGTCAGTATCAGTACTTTGGTGATTACCTTTTTGGGGATTTTTGCCCATTTTGGTTTCTCCAACTCTATCGTTTATAAACAGGAAAGTGACAATAAAGTGTTATCTACTATTTATTTTCTGAACCTGATGATCGGTGCTGCGATGTTCGTGATCATTTATTTCGGTGCACCGCTGCTGGTCATGTACTATAAAGAGCCGCGTTTACTGGAAGTACTTCATATTTCCGCTTTTTATTTCCCTATCGTTTTTCTGGGGCAGATTTACAATATCCTGCTGGAAAAAGAACTTAAATTCAAGTCTCTGGCTTTAACGGAAATTGTATGTTCCATATTAGCAACCACAATCACGATTATACTCGCTTATAAAGGCTTTCAGGCCAAGTCATTAGTGTTCGGTCTTTTAGCTGGGCAGACACTCAAAATGCTCGTTCAGAATGTAATTGGAAGGGTATATTTTTCTCCGGTATGGTATTTTAAGCTGAAGGAGATTAAAGAACACCTGATGTTTGGTATCTATAATATCGGGGACAGTCTTTTAGGTTTTGCGAACAGCAATATGGATACGATCCTGATTGGTGGTTTATTAGGGGTCAAAGAACTGGGTTATTACACGATTGCCTCGCAGGTTGCAATTTATCCGGTGGCAAGGATCTGTCCGATTATTGTACAGATCTGTTATCCGATCATGGCCAGAATGAAAGAGAACCTGGAACAGCTGAAAGGTGCCTATCTGAAGATTGTTGATTTTCTTTCTTATGTAAATATTCCGCTGTTGGCCGGCTTATTTTTAATGTCTGCCAACGTGATCCCATTAATTTATGGTCCGGGATGGGATGCGACAGTTCCACTGATTAAGATCTTTGTTTTTACAGGTATATTTTCTTGTCTGATGTACCCGCTTTCTACAGTAGCTTATTCTACGGGTAAACCGAAATTGTTGTTTTACCTGAACCTGATCACCCTGGTGATTAAATTCCCGTTGATTTACATCATGGCCAAACATTATGGAATTATGGGAATTGCTTATGGATTCCTGATCACTACTTTTATCACACTGGTGATGAACTTCTTCCTGATTCAGTTTATGGTGGGTGATTTTATGAAAACGTTTCTGGAAAATATTGCCAAGCCGATTTTATTCAGTGTGGCCATGGCGGTAGTTATCTTATTGTATAAGCAGTTTATAGGAAATACGGGGACTTTCCATACCCTGGTTCAGATTGCTTTGGGTGGACTGGTTTATGCGGGCTTAACATTGAAATATAAATTATCATTCTCTGAAATTAAAAACCTAAAGCAATCCTTGTAAGTGGACAGAAGATTATATATTAAGAGTGTCTTCGGTCTGGTTGTAGCAGGAGCAGCTTCTTTTTCTATTTTTAAATGGGTAAGTATAAACAGGGCCATCGTCCCTGCAGATCTGATTCAAAAAAAAGAAATGCTGGCTGAGCTTGCAGAACTGATCATCCCTCAAACGGATACACCGGGAGCAAAAGCTGCGATGGTAGAAGATTATATCCTGGCGGTTATGCTGAACTGTACGCCCGCAAAGGAACAAAACAAGTTTATTGATGGAATTGCCGAATTAGAAGACTATACCGCTGATCAGTATGGTAAAGAGTTTTTGAAATGCAGCCCGGCAGAAAGAAAAGCCGTGTTAAAGCATATGGCTGAAAATTCATCAGGTTATTCTTACAAAATCCTGAATAAGATTAACAACAAGATTTTTGGGAAACCATTTTTCCTGAAGCTCAGAGAACTCACTGTTGAAGGTTATTGTCAATCCCGGTTAGGAGCTACGCAAGGGCTTGCCTATGATTATATACCCCATACTTTTGAAGCCTGTATCCCACTCCTTAAAAACCAGAAATCCTGGGCAACCAAGTAAATTATGTACATCAGCGATAAAAATAAACAGCTCAATACTTATGATGCCATCGTAATTGGTTCGGGAATCAGTGGAGGGTGGGCTGCCATGGAACTTTGTAAAAAAGGGTTAAAGACGCTGCTTTTGGAAAGAGGCCGGGATGTGAAACATATAGTGGATTATCCCACTGCAATGCTCAATCCCTGGGATTTTAAAGCAGGGTTGAACAATACCATGAAGGACCGGGAGATTGATCCTGTTCAGAGTGCGGCTTACAGCCCCGCTGACAAACATTTTTATGTCAGTGACGCTGAGCATCCTTATGTACAGGAAAAGCCGTTTAACTGGTACAGAGGCTATCAGGTGGGTGGCAGGTCACTGACCTGGGGCAGACAATGTTACCGGCTGAGTGATCTTGACTTTGAGGCCAACCATAAAGATGGTTCCGGTGTGGACTGGCCAATCCGGTATAAAGACCTGGAGCAGTGGTACAGTTATGCAGAATCATTTATTGGGGTAAGCGGAAACCGGGAAAACCTGGCGCAGTTGCCGGATGGTGAATTTTTAACACCGATGGAGCTGAATTGTATTGAAAAGCATTTGGGCGATTCTATCCGCAAGCATGATGAACACCGGTTATTAACGATTGCAAGAGTGGCTAATTTAACCAGGGGGTGGGATCACCGCGGTCCTTGTCAAAACAGGAATCTTTGTAACAGAGGATGCCCTTTCGGCGGATACTTTAGCAGTAACAGCTCGACTATTCCTGCGGCTATGGCTACGGGTAACCTGACTTTAAGACCGTTTTCGATTGTAACTGAGCTATTGTTTGATGAACATAAGCAAAAGGCTAAAGGAGTGCGGGTAATTGATACTTTAAGCCATGAGGTGCATGAGTTTTATGCGAAGATTGTTTTTGTCAATGCTTCTACTATTGCAACTGCGGGTTTGCTACTGAATTCTGTTTCTCCGAGGTTCCCTGACGGATTCGGTAACGGAAGCGGACAGTTAGGACATAACCTGATGGATCACCATTCTTCGGCGGGTGCATACGGGGTACATGAAGGTTATACAGATCAGTATTATAAAGGAAGAAGGCCCTGCGGATTTTTGATCCCGAGATACAGAAACCTCCAGGAGGATAAAAGCCTGAATTTTAAAAGAGGGTATAACATCCAGGGACATGGTGAACGTCAGGAATGGATGGATAAAACGCAAAGCATAAACGGATTCGGGGAAGATTTTAAAGCGCAGCTGACCACACCAGGCCCATGGACGATATGGATGGCCGGATGGGGGGAATGCCTGCCGTACTTTGATAATAAAGTCTCATTGGATAATTCCCGGAAAGATAAGTGGGGACAGCCCTTACTTAAAATTGACTTTGCTTTCCGTGAAAATGAGCATAACATGATGAGTGATATTCAGCATACCTCTGCCGAAATGTTTGAAAAAGCTGGGTTCAAGAATATTGATACTTTTAATTATAACAAACCGGGAGGTTCAACCATCCATGAAATGGGAACTGCCCGTATGGGACATGACCCCAAAACATCTGTTTTAAACAAGTTTAACCAGATGCATGAGGCGAAGAATGTTTTTATTACTGATGGCAGCTGTATGACGTCCTCTGCCTGTCAGAATCCATCTTTAACTTATATGGCCTTAACTGCAAGAGCGAGCCAGTTTGCTTATGAGCAATTAAAGAAGGGTGACTTATAATTTACAGCGTGACTTATAATGTACAGGGTGGGTTATTTAAGACCCACCAGGTTTCTGAGTTTTTCCAGAATGTTATAGAATTTCTTTAAATATCTTGAACTTTCACCAATTGGTTTGAAGTTTTTCCACGCTGTCATGTTCAGGTAAGAGAAAAATATTTCTTTATACTTTTCACTGAATTCATAAGATTTATAAATCGGCTTTCTTCCGGTAAAGTGGATCAGGAACGGTCTTTCTTCTTCAGAGTAAGCAAAACGGTTCCATAGTGGATCCAGTTCCTGCCAGTGGAGTGCCAGCACGGCATTCAGCCCATACTGATCCTGAAATACGGCGTGTTTTTTATGCTGGGTAAGGCAGGTCAATACTTTATTGGTAATGTCTGCATTTTCCCATTTATCAATATCCAGCACCATTAATCCGGCATTGAAATATTTATTATCGGCTGGTATGCCTAATTCTTCGTAATTACTGATTCCACCCCAACGGGTTACGACCTGTATAAACTGATCCTGAACAGCGCCAACAATGTTATTGCCCAGATCGGTATGCCATAACTTACTGACATCTTCCAGCATAATCATGTCTACATCCAGAAAGATGATTTTCTTGATATGTTTAGGGATGAAATGAGGGATGAACAACCTGGTATATATATTTAAGGGCAGACTGCTTTTGTCAACAGGCAGCTTCGCATCCTTCGGCAGGCATTCTGACATCGCCATCCAGTGAATGGTCGTGAGCTCCTGATTGCTGGCATTGCGTATTCTCGCCTTATTTTTATTGGTAATGCCATCTTCTACGATAAAGAACTCCAGTTTTTCACCAGAATGATGGTTTACCTCAATAGATTTGATTAATGCTGCCAGTAAAATAGCATAGTGATTATCACAAACACAAATTATAGCAATAGGATCCGATTTTTCCATCAATTTTAACGTAGTTCTTTTTTTATAAATATATCTAATTCAGGTCTTAAACCCATTTCATTATTTAGTGAGCAGCTGCGCATTAAGTTTTAAAAACTTGTATTTTGCATAGAGCCATTTGGCAGCAATAAAAGGAACACTATTGCCGCTCTTCCATGATTTCCTGAAAGTTGCTGTACTTGGTTCTTCTGCTGAATTTTCCTGTGTCAATAAACCATAATGATCATCATAGAAAAGGCACCTGCCTTTGTTTTTAATAAAAGCAAAACTCATCTGCATTTCAGTCTGGTCACCATTCAGGCCTTCAGGGTATCTGCCAAAGTCTTTAAGGAAGGTTGATCTGCGTAAATGCGGATGGTCACCGTACAGATAAAACTTCAGGTTATTGGTATACCATGGGGCCAGGTGAAATACTTTTTCAGAGAAGCCAAGCTTATATGGTGTCATATAAGGGTAGGGCGAATAGGAATACAAAGTGACCATATCCCATTGCTTATCTTGCTGCATAATTTGCAGGGCATCGGTGAAATGTTCGGGGAAAGTATCTTTAGGAACGAAATCTTCCTGTATGTACAGTGTGTATTCTGTATGGACGCTATCCTGGCCTTTGTTTATATTATTCCCCAATCCTTTATTTACTGGGGTAGTAATTAACCTGAAAGTATAATCCTCCTGTAGTTTTCCGATGTAGTGCAATTGACTTTTTTCGCTGCCGTCGTCAGAAATAACGATGTCGCCGAAATGACAGTTTAACTCTTTAAAAGCCTTTAGGAGCCGCTCCAGCGACTTACATCTATTGTAATGGGTAATGAGTAAAGTAACGCTTTTAAAGTGGTATGGAGTGTTCATCATCTATGAATTGCCCGGCTAATGAATATAAATGTAATAAGTTTGTTTGACAACTAGGCAGATAGAGTGCCAAAAAAAAATCTCAGTTCATAAATGAGCTGAGATCTTAATTTATATTTTTGTTGCTTATTCCACAGCGCCAATAGAAGGAGCGGTTGCACTTCTTGCTTTACCATAAAAATCGGTAATGACAAATGGTGTTGGTCTGCCTTTGTATTTTGCAGGTGAAGTGCTTGTTAAATTGAATGAAGTCTGATCTGAGATTCCGGCTTGTGTAGCGGTTTCATCATATACATTATACGAAGCGTTTGGAATAACTTCAGCCCATTGTAAAGCAGTCAGTTTCTGGTTTGGCATGAAGTTGAATCCAAGGTTATTGTAAACATCAACTTTACCGCCCGACATGCCGTATACGTCAACTACAGCTGCCTGCCAGTCATTCGAAAGATTTAAATTACCACAGGTATTATTGAAGATAATGGCATTGGTAAATGTTGTTTTTCCTGGCGTAATCCTATCTGCATAAGCCTGAACTTCAAAACCTGAATATTTACGGGAGTTTAAAACAATGTTGTTATAGATCAGAATGTCTTTTGGGGTACTGCCAACAGTGTGTCCCCAGGCACGGATTGCATTTCCCTGGTGGTTGGTCACTAAGTTATCGTGAAATCTTCCGTTTCCTGCAATCTGAAAGATACCGTTATGGTTATTATTGCTGGTGTTGATATTGTTGATTTTGTTGTTGTGGATGTTATAGTCTTCTACATTTCCCATAAAAACAACCGTACCCACATCAGGCGAATTCTGGAAGTCAATGTTGGCAACTTCAATGTTCTTCACTAAACCATAAACAACTCCGCCCTGAATATATCCTCCTGTAGTCAGGAACTGAGCTGTGTTGTCACAAGACATGTTCAGGAATCTGAGGTCTTTGGAATAAGAGCCTTCTGTGCCGTCATAAATATCATTGTATTTGAAGGTAATATCCAGATCACCGATATTTTTAAAAGATGCGTATTGAAATGTGAATTTATTCAGGCTGCCTGTAATGACTACTGCTCTGTAAGAGTTATCTCTGAATGAGAATCCTTTAGCCAGTCCCGGGGTTCCGTCTCCGGAGATATATACATTTTTTAAGTTTTCAAGAGACATGGCATTATAATTTCCTGCAAGTTCTACCAGCCCGTCATTTTTGAAGGTAATCGGACATCCATCGGCAGAGATTACATTCTTGATATTGATAGAAGTATAGTTTCCTCCTTTGATTTTAATCAGGTCATTACATTGTATACCAAAGGTAGCACCGTCAAAATTCAAAACTCCTGAACCTGTGCCAATACTTACCGTTCTTTTATAAACAACTGGTGCGGGCGCTTTGCTCGTATCAGGCCCTTGTCCGGGAACAATCACCGAAACATCGGGATTTTCAATAATATTCTTTTTACAAGAAGCTAATAATAGAATCGAGGAAAGAGAAAAGATGAATATAATTGATAATGTTCTCATTTTTAGTGGTATAGTTTTGTCCATTATTTTTTCAGCTTGATGCATAGTTACACATATATTTATAAACCAAAGAATATTATTGATAAAAATGGGGAAATTTGGGTAATTATTTCCCGATTGCATGGGTTGCTGTAAATTGATTAACACCATAGAAATGTGTTTGAATAATTTTTGGCAGGATGGGGCTATATTGCTGAATCGAAAATTGCTGCCAAAAACAACTAATTTGACCGGGATTGATTTATCAGGTGCTGATTATCAGTCGTTTTTGCCAGAAATAGCATAATCATTTTTATTTATGATTAGTTTTGCACTATTTTAGAGCTCTCTTTAGATGAATACAGCTCATGAAAAATATAACGCAATGCGGATTTATAATTGGAGTTAATTTAATTTTTCTATGCGTATAGCTTACATCATAATTGCCCATAAAAATCCTGAACAGCTGAACCGTCTTTTGTTAAAGATGCAGCATCCTGATTTTGATTTTTATATCCACGTAGACAAGAAGGTTGATATCAGGCCTTATGAATTTATGGGAGCTATTGAGGGGGTTAAATTCATACAGCACAGATCAATTTGTAATTGGGGAGGGTATAGTACGCTTCAGGCCATGGTAAATTCCCTGAAAGAAGTATTGCTGAATGAAAAGGAATATGGGTTTTATAACCTGTTAAGTGCCCAGGATTATCCGCTGAAAAGCAATGAAGAGATCAATTCGTTTTTTCAGCAGAATGCAGATAAGTCATTTATCTATTATGAGGCTGAAGATTCCAGGTGGTGGGAAGGCGCAGTTTATAGATTTCAGCGTTATCATCTGACTGACTTTAATTTCAGCGGCAAGTTCTTTATAGAAAACCTGCTGAATAAAATACTTCCTGTACGTAAGTTCCCGCTGGCAATGAAGTTGTACGGAGGAAGCAAGTCGAGCTGGTGGAGCATCAATAAAAAAAGTGCCGCCTATCTCGCTAATTATTTCGACTCAGCGCATAAAATCAAGAAGTTTCTGAAGTTTTGCTGGGGAACAGATGAGTTTGTGATCCCTACCATCTTAATGAATTCACCACAAAAGGATTATATTATCAATGATAACTTACGTTATATAGATTTTCCGGATGGTATGGCGAATCCAAAAATTCTAAGGCTGGCAGATCTGGATAAAATGATTTCTTCTAACATGCTTTTTGCCAGGAAGTTTGATACTGGTATAGATATTGATATTTTAGCTGCAATTGATGAACATACCTCCCAAATTAACCGGGCTTAGTCCTGATCAGAATTTAGTCTTTCTTTCTTACGGTGCTGAGTCTGAATTTCGCAGAGCTATCTTTAGTATTTTAAGTTTTTATGCCTGGGCAGCTGCCAGTGAACTGGGGCGGACAAGGATTCTCGTTTATACCGACCAGCCCCATTTTTTTCAAACGTATCTGGATGAGCCGGAAATTGAATATGTTCTAATGACTCCTGCACTGATGGAAGAAATGTTAGGAGGGACAGTATTCTATCATCGCCGGAAGATTGCTTCCATTGACATGACTTTGAAGAAGTACCCGCAAGACAATGTGATTTTTATTGATTCAGATACCTTTTTTACGGGGGATGCGACCTTACTCTTACAAGGAATAACTAAAGATCATGCTTTCATGCACAAACGTGAATATACTTTTGAACAGGGGCTGGGTATTTTTAAGAGCTTTAATGAGGGAGAATTTCCACAAGCATTTATCGACTATATTGCTGACCGTGATTTAATGATTGGCGGGAAACCGGAAAGGTTTACCAGGCATGATTATGGCTGGAATTCGGGGGTATTAGGTTTACACAGTAGTTTTGCGGAATATATGCCTGATGTATTCAGGTTAAATGATGAATTTTATGAGAACTCCCGCTGGTTTATCAGTGAGCAGATTGCTTTTTCATTGATCTTACAGCGGAGAAAGATTTTACAGGAGGCAGATGAATTTGTACTGCATTACTGGGGCAAACGTCAGAAGGTGATGCTGGATCAGCTGCTGATTAATTTCTTCCGTAAATATAACCTGACCGCATTAAAAGATAAAACACTGCTCAGAAAAACAGCAGCGCGCTGGAAGTTCAAAGTTGAAGTTGATATAATTCAGGAACAGGCAGCAATTGCGCTTTCTTTGGGATCGTGGTTATATGGGCTGAAAAAGAGTGCACAAGTATTGCTTAAAGACCCTTTTAACCTTTTATTGTATAAAGAGTTAATTACAGCAGCAAGCACAAAAAGAAAATAGCAGGCTATTGCGGCCTGATTTTCCACAATGATCCTTCATACCGGAATGGTTTGAACTGGACATAATATTTTTCATTCGCTGCAATGAATTCATATTCTTTCCCGTAATTTTCACAGAGTTTATCCTGGATTTTGGCCCTGCTAAAGAAATAGCATGGATAGGAGGCTTCAATTCCGTAAAATACCGGGGGAACATGCTGAATAGTGATCCTGTCGGTATTGCTGTTGTTATAGCCTACATAATCCAGCATAATATAGGGGATTCTGGTTTCTTTAACTTCATCCAGCAATTGATAGGGTTTGTCAATATACTGCAGCACACTACAGATCAGAAAGAGCTGAGGTTTGTTTTCTGCCAGACACTCCTGGATGCTGCTGTAGAATTTAATATGTTCATTCTCAAAGTGTTTCTTTCCTGCTTCCACGAATTTTGGCTGTTCGATAATGCACCACTTTAATTTCTTTAAATGCTTCAGGTAGGGATAGTTTTGATAATAAGTAGTGCCCAGAGAGCCGCCAAAGTCTATTACAGTCAGCTCATTATCATGAGTAGAGGCAATGTATAACAGTGTTTTGAGTAAAGGGAAATTCATCTGAACGGTATCATAGGTTATCCCGTCCCGTTCATAGGCAATCTCCTTATTTTTAACCTGGTAAGTCGTTTCGATAATCCGGTTCAGGATATGATCTTCATCATAACCTTTGCATTTCTCTTTAGCCTGTTCATAGGTCTTGTAATTACCTTTCCAGCCATATTTAAAACTATACCATCTTAAAGTATTTACAATAGGAGGGGCAAGTTCTTTCAATAAATAGAACATCCTTCGTTATTTTAAATGAAACTTATTCATGACTTCAGTGACGCGGAAAATTTCTTCTTCTGTATGTGCAAAAGAACAAGGCAGACTGAGCGTTTGCTGGTGTATTTTTGCTGAGATCGGGTAATCGAAACTTTGAAGTATATCTTTTAAAGCCACCTGATCCTGGGGGGCTACCGGATAATGAACTTCCGTACCAATCTGGTGCTCTAGTAAATATTGTTTCAGCTGATCTCTTTCCGGGTGCAGGATGTTATAGATATGATATACATTATAAAAATCCGGATTTAATTTTGGCTTCACAAATGAATCGCTCAAATGTTCCGTATAAATTGCTGCCAGTTTTCTTTTATGGGTATTAATTTCATCCAGGTGAGGCAGTTTAATCCTTAGAAAAGAAGCTTGTAATTCGTCCAGTCTTGAATTATAACCGATTACTCCGTTATGATACTTCTTTTCCGAACCATAATTTCTTAATTGTTTGAGTTTATCGTAGTCTGATGCTGTGCGGCATAAAATAGCTCCTGCATCACCCAGAGCACCTAAATTCTTTGTCGGATAAAAACTAAAAGCACCAAAATCACCAAAAGTTCCGGCTAATTTTCCTTTATATTTTGCGCCATGTGCTTGTGCGCAATCTTCAATTACTTTCAGCTGATGTTGTCCGGCAAGTTCCAGTATGGGGTCCATGTCACAGCATTGGCCATATAAATGAACGACCATGATAGCCACAGTTTTTGGGGTAATGGCAAGGGAGATTTTTGCAGGATCAATATTATAGGTATGACTGTCTGGTTCAACCAGTACAGGAGTCAGGCCGCACTGAATAATGGCCAGAATAGTAGCGATATAGGTGTTAGAAGGGACAATGACTTCGTCACCTTTCCGGAATTTGCAGCATTGCAGGGAAAGGATCAGTGCATCCAGGCCATTGGCCACCCCAACTACATAATTTGCCTGGTGGTAAGCTGCATATTCCTGTTCAAACTGCGCAACTTCTTCTCCGAGTATATACCATCCCTTATCCAGAAAATCAGCAAACTTACTTTTAAACTTTTCTTCAAATGGACGGTTGAGTATTTTCAGGCTTTCATATGGAATCATAAGGCTCATAGATATAGTCTTTAGGATCAAATGCGGTAGAGGCCAGTACTAAAAGAATTGCATCTGCTGAAAAATCGTGCATCACATGCCAGTCTTCGGGTAAGAGCATTAAACATTTTTCAGGGTTGTCTAAGTCAAAAACCTCTGTTTTTTTTCCGTTATTGTTGGTGATTTTGCAGGATCCTTTGATACAGATAGCGGCCTGATGGGTTTCATGATGTCTGTGACCTCCGCGGTCAGTATCATCTACAGAGTAGATGTAGAATAGTCTTTTAATTTCGAAAGGAACAATATTATCAAGCACTGTCAAAATGCCTCTGCTGTCTTTAAAAGTTTGTATATTAAGTATGTGCGCCATTTGCTAATAAGTTCTTGTCTATTAAATTGAGGATTTCCGGATGCTCGGACATATTAAATTTTCTTGCAAACAGCATTTCTGAAGCTGCAATTTTTTCGAAGTCACTTTCATCCAGCGTTTTCGGGTTAGCTCCCCCTGCTGACCAGTCAATATACCGGTAATTGTTATTGACAATTCTATCTTTGTACCTGGAATTCAATAGTATGGTCTGGAAAACAAATTCATCACTCGCCCAGCATAAAGAAAAGAAGTATTTAAGTTTCTTATCATTCTCGACGGTGTGAACTACGTGTAAGGCAACTTCCGGGCTTAACATCCAGAACATAGATTTACCATAGGGATGCAGGTTATAAGGGAGTTTTCTTTTAGGCATGATTTTATTGATCAGGTTTTCCAGCCTGTATTTGCCAACGAAGTTATAGCTGCTCAGGAAATATTTTTCCATTCTGATCAGCCCTTCTTTCCAGTCGTTTTTGATGTCACGGTAACTTAAGAACTCTTTACCTTTGTTTTTGATGAAGAAATCATTAATATGATCGGCAGATTTAAGCGGATAATCTTGTCCGCTCAGAAAATTAATAAAATCATACCTGATACCTGTTCTTGAAATTTCTTTGATACATTCAAAGGTTGCGGTCACTGTACTGAAACCTGCCCATTTGACATCGATCCTGTTGTTAATGAAATAAACGTTAGGGGTATCTTTAAGGAATAAATGGGGATTGATGTCAAATTTCTTATCTACATGAATATAGAAATCAAAATTAGGATGAGATAAACTTTTGATCATTCGCTCTGTTTGTTCAGGATTGGTATAAGTAAGGATCAAATGGGCAATACGCATTTTCAGGTAGAGTTAATGAAGTTTTCGTGTCAACTGTAACACCGACCCTATAGAAAAAATGGTGCCAGTATTAAAAAGTGATTAAAATGCGCAATGCTATTTTATAATAATTAATGTTTAAATGCTAACAGGCAATAAATTTAATATTTTATCACTGTTGTTCATTGCTGATTTCAATTTAAAGTTCTTAATCTCATTTTTTGCCCAAATTGTAGATCCTCTTGTACAATCTGAATTTATAAAATCTTTTTAGCTGGCTAAAATTATCGCTTATCGTTTTGGATTACTTATTGCTCACAACGGCATAATCATTAGTATCCGTTTACTGTACGGAAATTATTACTTTTACAAGGAATGAAACGCACTTCAATCATAACCGTTAATTTTAATCAGCCGGAAGTAACCCTGGATTTCCTTCAATCGGTAAAGCTTCATACGCATCTGGCCGGGGTGGAGGTTATTTTAGTCGATAACGGAAGCAGTGAAGATCATTCTGCTGTTTTTCTGAAAGCATATCCTGAACTTATTTATATTTCTTCTGCTGAAAACCTGGGCTTTGCAGGTGGAAATAACCTCGGAATTGCAAGAGCAACAGGTGAATATCTTTTATTTCTGAATAATGATACCGAAATTACCGGAAACCTGGTGAGTGAGCTGACCGGAGCGCTGGATAAAAATCCGGAAATCGGTTTAATCTCTCCTTTGTTATTGTATTTTGATGCGCCGGAGGTGATTCAGTATGCAGGTTCAACCAAAATGAATTATATCACCTGCCGGAACAGGACGATTGGCGCGCTGGAAACTAACCGGGGACAATATGACAAGGTTTTTGAGGAAACGGCTTTTTGTCATGGTGCTGCTATGATGTGCCGTAAGGCTGATCTGGAAATAGCAGGATTAATGGAAAATAACTTTTTCCTGTATTATGAAGAGCTGGACTGGTGCGAGAAATTTAAAAAAGCAGGTAAAAAGATCTGGTTTACCGGCCGTACCCTGGTTTACCATAAAGAATCTATGAGTGTGGGAAAAGAAAGTAAGATCAAAACCTACTTTATGACCCGCAACAGAATGCTGTTTATCCGCAGAAATACCAGCTGGCTGAATGCGTTGCTTTTTAGTTTGTATTATATCGGTATTGCCAGCCCGAAACAGGTATTGATGTATAGCAGAAAGAATAGGAAAGATTTGATCCATTGGGTGTTTATGGGTTTGAAATGGAATTTTACCCATTCAAAAGATAGTAACGATTTAGGCTTTAAAATATAAATATTGATGATTATAGTTTTTTGGATCAGCATTTTTCTGATTGTATATACGTTTGTGGGTTATGGTTTTATACTTTATCTGCTGGTGAAAATTAAGCGGTTATTCAGTAAACCATTCGTTTTTAAAGCAGATGCAGTTTTGCCATCGGTTACATTAATGGTCGCAGCCTACAATGAAGAAGATATTATTGAAGAAAAGATAAAAAATACTTTGGAGCTGGATTACCCTGAAGATAAGCTTCAGCTGATTTTTATTACCGACGGTTCTTCCGACCAAACCGCAGCAAAGGTAGGTCAGTTTAAAGAAATAACACTTTTACATCAGGATTTAAGAGCAGGGAAGATGGCCGCAATTAAACGGGCTATCCCTTTGATTAACGGGGCAATTACCGTATTTACCGATGCGAATACTTTTTTAAATACGGAAGCGATTAAAGAATTGGTGAAACATTACCAGAATCCCAAAGTTGGTGCTGTTGCAGGAGAGAAAAGAATCCTGGTGGAAGCTTCGGCCGATGCCAGTTCGGCAGGGGAAGGATTTTACTGGAAATATGAATCTAAACTAAAGAAGCTGGATTATGAATTATATTCAAATGTAGGGGCAGCAGGAGAACTGTTCAGTATCAGAACTGCCTTGTATCAGCCTGTTGAAAGTGATACGATCATTGATGACCACATGATTGCGATGCGCATCGCGGAAAATGGTTATATGATTGCTTATGAACCGGCTGCTTATGCCATGGAAACTGCATCGGCAGATGTCAAAGAAGAGCTTAAAAGAAAGATCAGAATAGCAGCAGGAGGGATACAATCTATCCTGCGCCTTAAAAAAGCAGCAAATCCATTCCGTAATTTTGTATTTACTTTTCAATATATCAGCCACCGGGTTTTAAGGTGGACGATTGTACCTTTTCTTTTGATCCTGGTTTTTGTACTTAACGGCATCATTGCATTGACCTGGCCTGAAGCCTTTTACCAGTGGTTATTTGCTTTGCAAGTGCTTTTCTATGGACTAAGTGTCATCGGGTTTTATTTTGAACAGCGGAATATCCGGGTAAAGGCCTTATTCGTTCCTTATTATTTCTGCATGATGAATTATGCTGTACTGGCCGGGATTGTCCGGTATTATCAGAAAAACCAAAGTGCTGCCTGGGAAAAGTCGAAAAGGAAAACCTGATTTTAAGCGTTTTTAGCGGTTTAGTAATAAATCATCATTGAAGGTTACTAAAGTAGTATTGATGGGCACTGATGCGGCCGGTGTAACTATACTGAGTAAATAATCAGCAGCTAACGTGGTAGTCTGCATATTCCAGTGTTCAGCAGTGGTTGTCAGCAACGAAGGGATGAGTTGCGTTCCATCCAGACAACTCAGTAACTGAACATGGTTATCCAACCCTTTGCCCGTTGCTTTTACAAAAGCTTCCTTTCTGGTCCAGAGGATAAAGAAATCTTTGACGGGGTTAGTACTGGCGGCTAAAAAATCCAGTTCAGCCTTAGAAAAAAGGACTTCTGCAACCGGTCGGAAATCAAAATCCGGACGTGCCAGTTCAATATCCACGCCCAGCTGATGACGGGAGAGCGCAATAATGGCATGACTATCACTGTGTGAAGTATTAAAATGCAGCGCTGTGTTCCCCGCTAAATGTGGTTTGCCATTGGTACCGGTAACGAAATTTAGTTCCTGCGTTTCGCAGCCCAGATAAGCGGCCAGCAGGATTTTTAACAGCGCTCTTCTGACGATAAATCTGTTGGTGTCTCTTTCAAAATGAAAACGATGGGCCCGGTTTTTCTCTTCCACAGAAAGGACTTTTTCCAGTAAGGCGATCCTGTTCAGGTAAAGACCGGTATCAATAGTCCAGGCCAGCAGCGCATTCGCTGTCAATTCCGGGTGAACTGGATTTACAGGCAGGGTCTCGGTATACTGGCAAAATAATCGGGCGGACATCAATCAAAATTTAAGAGACACTATCTAATACCTGCTGTAAAGTCCTTGCAAATTCTTTATCGTTAGGAGCCAGCAGCATTGTTTTATGATCTCCGGGGACATCATGTACTTCTACTCCTTTCAAGGCATATTTCTGCCATCCGAGGTATTTGAAATCTTCCACAAAGTAAACATTATCGGTCGCTCTGAACAAATGTATTTTCTCTTCGAAAGGCGCCAGTTTATAAGCCTGGTAAGCAATATCATACTTCTTGTCAATCCGCCTCATGATCTCATATATTCCTCCTGATTCTGCTTCTGCTTCGGTTTGGTGCTGGCCGCCAAAGATTTCCTTTAACCTGGTGGTGATGATATGTCTTTGATAGTTAACTGTTGCTTTAGGGTCCTTCAGGAATGAAGTGATGATCCACCAGAATTTTGGCAGCTGTTTCTTTACTCTTTCTTTAAAAACGGAGAAATTATTTCCGTGGAAGTCCAGGTTTTTTGCATTGGTATCAAAAATACCCAGCATTTTAATCTCATGTCCCAGTTCTCTTAATTGTCTGGCCATTTCGATCACCACATAACCTCCAAAAGAATATCCTGCAAGGGCATATGGACCGTGTGGATTCTGGGCCAGTATGCTTTCGATATAATAACGGGCAATGTCTTCCATGTTGTCCATAGGTTCTTCCACGCCATCCAATCCTTGTGCCTGAATGCCAAACACTGGTTGTTCCTGGTCTACATGGAGTCCGATGCCACTAAAGTTAAGGACATTATACCCGCCTCCATGAACAATATATATCGGGGTTTTTGTTCCCGATGGTTTAATGGGAACCAATGAAGTATAAGTAGTGGGCTTGTTCTGTCCGTCCAGTAATTTACCTAAAGTCCGGATGGTCGGATATTCAAATAATGTAGCCAGCGGCAAACCATGTCCATTGACTTTTTCTATATGGATCATGAACTGAATGGCGATGAGTGAATGTCCGCCCAGTTCAAAGAAATTATCGTCAATACCAATCTCTTTAACATCGAGTAATTCTTCCCATAGTTTGACGATGGTGGTTTCAGTTGGAGTCTGCGGCGCGGTATATTTGCTGAAATCACCAGCATGCAGATGGTCAGGTGCAGGCAATAATTTCTTGTCTATTTTACCGCTGCTGGTTCTTGGAAATTCCAAAACCCAGACAAATACAGAAGGGATCATAAAAGCGGGTAATCTGCTCTGTATCTCATTCCTTACAAAAGCGGTATCCTGATTTCCGGTGGCAGAAGCTAAATAAGCAACCAGCCTTTTGCGTCCGTTATGATCTTCCTTCGCGGTTACCACAACTTGTGCAATCCCCGGAATACGGTTTAATACTGCTTCTACTTCTCCAAGCTCAATCCGGTAACCCCTTATTTTAACCTGATCATCATTACGACCAAGGAACTCAATATTCCCATCGGGTAAAATCCTGGCTAAATCTCCTGTACGGTAAGCACGTACCTGTTTTCCGTCAGATAAAGTTAAAATGACAAATTTTTCGGCAGTCAGTTCCGGCTTGTTTAAATAACCGGCAGCAAGGCTGGCACCAGAGATACACAATTCCCCGATTTCTCCGGGAGCCAGTATTTCCAGATTTTCTGTAGTAATATGAATGGCCGTATTGGAAACCGGGCTTCCTATATGAGGTAAAGCCGGCCATTTTGATGGGTTTCCTGTTAATTTCAACTGCGTAACTACATGACATTCAGTAGGGCCGTATTGATTGTAAAGTATACAGCCCGGAACAGCCCGGAAAAATTGTTCGATCTGCGGGGTAATTTTTAATTGCTCGCCGGCAGTCATCACTTCTTTTAAAGCTTTGGGGAATTTACCCATGCTGGCTGCGGTTTCGGCCAGGAATTGTAAGGCCACAAAAGGCAGATAAATCCTGTTGATTTTTTTTAATTCAATCTTATCGAGCAGGTTATCAGGATTTAACCGGAGCACATCATCAATCAGGATCAATTGTCCGCCAGCACAAAGCGTGCAGAATATTTCCTGAAAGGATACATCAAAAGTTAAAGGTGCAAATTGCAGGGTTATACTTCCGGCGCCGGCAATTGAATTGATCATTTGCCACTGGATTAAATTGACCAGGGCAAGCTGTGTCATATAAACGCCCTTAGGTTTTCCGGTAGAGCCTGAAGTATATAAAACATACCCGTTCGGGTTCTGCTGTTTGCTGTTTTGTACGGGCAGACTATAGGTGAGGTCAAAGTCTATCGTTTGTAAATCCAGTTGTTGAAAGAACTTGTTTTCTACAGCTCCGGCAATACAAAAATGGAGATTTGAGTCATTGATAATCTGGCTCAGCCTGATTTCGGGATAATTAGGGTCAAGCGGCAGATAAGCTTTTCCTGCTTTAAGAATCGCAAGGATAGCAACAATCATGTTAATGCCGCGGGTAGTGCTGATCCCGATGATTTCTTCGTTGGGTGCACGGTTCAGGATAGCCCTGCTCAGGTTATCAGCCCTGATATCCAGGTTGCTGTAGCTGATAGATTCATCCTGAAAAGTAATCGCAGTCTGATCTTTAAAAATGGCTGCCGCTTTTTCAAATAAACCCTGGACGGTGAACGCTTTCAAAGCAGCAATTTCTGCGCTGAAATCGGTCGTGGTTACTGCTGCAATAGCCGTACTTCTTTTAAATACGGGGGCTGAAAGAAAATATGGATTATCCTGCTGAACTAATGCTTTGAGTTTCTGCTCAGGATGTGTGGTGATAAACTTTAAAATGTTTTCAAAACCAGCCATCATTTGCTGGATGGTCTGCTGTTCAAATAACTGCGTATTATAAGACCATTCCAGTACAAAAGAATTTTCTGAGCCGCTGGCATTGATGAACAGTTCAAAGCTTTCAAAAGCCCTTGGGTTACTGATCAATTGATAATCAAGGTTATCAAAAGAAACGCCGTCATCTAAACCCATGTCTACATTGAAAACAACAGGAGCCAGGGGGATCCTGGAAGGGTCTCTTGCAATCTTCAGGTTTTTCAGCAGATTACCCCAGGTAATCTGCTGATGATCGAAAGCATCCAGTACAGCTGATTTTCTGAGCTTCAGGTATTCTTTGAAACTGTAGTTTTTATTCGGATAACTTCTGACAGGCAGGAAGTTTACACAATGTCCTACCAGGTTATAATGCCCGGTAACGGATTGTCCGGAAGCCGGTAAACCGACAACAATGTCTCTCTGCCCGGTTAACAGGTGCAGGAAAACTTCAAATGCAGCCAGGAAAGTGATCACCAGGCTGCTTCCTTCAGCTTTTCCGGTTGCTTTCAGTGCATGGATCAGTTGTTGGGAAACGTGGAAATCTAACCGGTTACTTTTAAAGGTCCTGAGTTGCGGACGTTCATGATCAGTGGGTACATCCAGTACCGGGATCTGCTGTTCATACTGGCTGAGCCAGAACTGTTCATTTGCTTTGCGCGCTGCACTCCCGGAGAAAGCCAGCTGCTCATAGGCAAAATCAGTTAAGGAGGTCACTTTCGCTAAATCGGGATTGGCCTTTTTGACCAGTGCAGTATAGATTTTACTGATGTCCTGCAAAATTATTCCCAGTGACCAGCCATCACAGATGATATGATGTCCTGTAAAAGTGAAATGGTATTCCTGATCGGAAAGCTTTTGCAGACCGGTTTTAAACAGCGGGCCATTTAAGAGATCAAACAGGAACAAGGCGTCACCATTTACGTATTGTCTGATCTCCTGTTCCTGCTGCGCTGAGCTCAATGCAGATAAATCTGTGTAGACCAGTTCATCTTTTACCTGGTCAAAAATAAGGATAGTCGCACCGTCTCTGCTAAAAGCAGACCTTAAGGCCTCATGACGCTGTGCTACTCTTTTGATCGTATCTTTTAATAATTCAGGCTCAATATTTCCTTTCAGACGGAGTGAAACAGATTCGTTATAAGCTCTGCTCGCATCATTCCCACCCAGCATACAAGAAGTCCAGATTTCTATCTGAGGCTCCGTTGATGGTGCAGTACGAATGATTTCTCCAGCTATAAAAGGGTCAAAATCAACTTGTTTGTAGGTTATGTTTTGTTTACGTACGCTCATTTTAACTATTTGACTCTACCTGAAGATATTTTTCCGGATTTTCCGGATCGGTGATAAACCAGGCAGGATTTCCTGATTGATCTCTTCCTAGTCTTGCACCTGGAACAGGCGGTTGAAGTACGGAGATTCCATTGGAACGGCCTGCTTCTGTTAAAGACGGAGATTCATTTAAGGGGATCAACCCGGCTTTAATTAATTCACTTGCACTTTCTTTGAATTTTGCTGCAATCTGATTGATCTCATCCAGTGTATGCGCTTCGGTCACAAAACAAGGAAAACCATCCCAGATATGAATCCCTTTATACCGCATCAAGGTAAATAGCAGCTCACTGTATGGATATTCTGTTGTAAATTTGAGCTTCCACAAAGAACCAAAATGAGCAGCAAACAGCGGCAGGTTCAATTCCTCAATGATCTCATTTAATAAGCCGGCCAGATAAGTGGTATTGTTATTTAATTTGAGCTGGAATTCATGACCTTTTGCTTTCATATATTCCAGACTGGCTTTACCAGCCGCCAGTGCCAGCGGGTGTCTGACAAAGGTTCCGGCAAAATAAGTAACTCCTGCTTCCGGATAGGAGGCGTCACCATAAGACCAGAAGCCACCATCCAGTGCATCCATGAATTGTTTTTTTCCGGCGATAGCTCCGATAGGTAAACCTCCGCCAATTACTTTTCCATAAGTACCCAGGTCAGCCTGAATGCCAAATATGGCCTGTGCGCCACCCTGATGAGCACGGAAACCAGTAATTACTTCATCAAAGATCAGTACTGTTTCAGATTTCAGCGTAATTTCCCTGATTTCTTTCAGAAAGTCAACCGGCTGAAATTCTGGTCTTCTGCTTTGTACAGGCTCTACCAGAACCGCAGCAATTTCATGTGCTCTTTCTCTGATGATATTTAATGATTCTTCAGTCCCATAATCCAGGACCAGCATATTTTGTACAGCCTCGGGCATAATGCCCGGAGCTGCCGGAAAGCTTTTTAATTTTTTAGTTCCCCTGATAATAACTTCATCGTTAATTCCATGGTAAGAGCCCGAAAAGGAAACGATTAAAGAACGCCCGGTCACTGTTCTGGCAATTCTCATTGCTCCTAAAACAGCCTCAGAGCCAGTATTACATAGGGCAGCACGGTCAAAACCAGTAAATTCACAAATCAGCTGGCTGACCTCACCGGCAAGCTCATGCTGCGGACCTATTTCATATCCTTTTTCTACCTGTTCGAGAATTGCACTTTTCAATACAGGGTGCTGATAACCCAATAAGTTTGAGCCAAAGCCATTCAAAGCATCGATGTATTCATTTCCATCAATATCCCATAAATGGCTTCCAAGAGATTTATTGGCGACAATAGAATAAACGATTTCTTTGGTATAAGGTTTAAATCCGGATACCACACGGGGATCTGCCATATGAGCCCTGTGTTTTTGTGTATAAGCTTTACTGGCAGCAGTTTTTTGATTGTAACGCTGGGTTAATTGCGTTAAGAATTCTTTTTGTTCAGGCGTTAAAGCAGCTGAACTTTTTTCAATTCTTGCAGTAGCCCCAAATGGTTTTTTAATTTCTATTAACTCCTCCGCAGAAATAGCTGTTGTTGTGGTGTCTGGTGTTCGTATGGGTGCAGAAGAAACCGCATCACGGTAAACCGAAGGCGCAGATCCACTCATCAATTCCACCTGTTTAGTCAATAACTGTAACTGCTGGGCGATTAATCCAAGAGCAGTGTCGGCAGGGGCAAAAGCAGCAGACCTGTTCACAGCCTGGTTATAGTCAGGTGAAACGGGTGTGGCTGCGGGAGCTGGTTCCTGTGCCGTATTTTTAGCTATATAAGAAGCAAGTGCATCAATAGTTGAATATTCTTCATTCAGTTGTCTGAAGCTGACCGGCAGAGAGAATTCTTTTTTAAAGGTAATTGCGACCTGTGTCAGCAGCAATGAATCCAGTCCGATCTCAATAAAACTTCTATCTGGGGTAACACCATCCATTTCAATTCCAGAGGCATTTTCCAGTAAGTGTTTGATCTTTTCAATCAGTGTATCTTTCCTCATGGCAGTCAGGGGATTTGTAGTGATTTGGTGAGTATTGGTTAGTGTGTTTTGTCTGATCTTGTTTTTAGGTTCTGCCCAGTATCTTTTTTTATGATAACGGTAAGCAGGCAGCTCAATGCTCCGCCTGTGCTGGTTGTGGTAGAATGCTTTCCAGTCTGGGGTTAATCCTGCTAACCAGGTTTTTCCCAAAGCAGTTAAAATCGCATCATAAGAACCTGCGGCCTCTTTTTTATCCAGACTGGCAATTGCAGTAAAGGTAGTTTTCGCTTCATGCTGCCAGGCCAGCGTGGTACAGGTATTTCCCGGACCTGCTTCAATCAATACCGGGTGATCCAGTGCCAGTATGGTATCCATGGCTGGAGAAAAACGAACTGTTTTTCTTAAATGTTCTGTCCAGTAACCAGGGTTCTGTGCTTGTGCATCGGTCAGGAAATCACCCGTAACTGTAGAAACAATTGGTTTTTGTGGTCTGTTTAATTTGACCTGACTTACAATTTCACTAAAGTCTTTGAGGATAGGATCCATCATCGCAGAGTGAAAAGCATGGCTGGTTAGTAATCTTTTATGTAAGATCAGCTTTTCATCAAGATTAAGCTGAAAGGCATCAATATCTTCATTTTTTCCGGCAACAACACATAATTTAGGGCTGTTTATTGCTGCAATAGCTAAAGTTTCCGGAAGGAATTGCTCAATTTCCAAAGCAGAAGCCCTGACACTTAACATACTTCCTTCTGGTAATTCGCTGACCATTGCACCACGGGAAGCAATAAGTTTAAGACCATCTTCTAAAGTGAAAACCCCTGCTAAATGTGCAGCAACGTATTCTCCAATACTATGTCCGCAAAGGATAGAAGGCTGTATTCCCCAGCTCATCCACAAACGGGCAATGGCATAAGAAGTGATAAATAAAGCAGGTTGTGTGTATTTTGTGTTGTTTAACAGTATGCCAGCTTGCAGGTCATCAGCTGCTGCGTAAATCAGCTGCCTGATATCCTGATCCAGATAAGCCATTAAAATCGATGCACATTCATCAATGGCTGCTTGATAAACAGGTTCGTTTTTATAGAGTTCAACGCCCATTCCAGGGTACTGTGCACCCTGACCAGGAAATAGAAATACCGTTTCGCCGGGCAGTGTTTTAACAATAGCCGTAGATACCTTATTTTCTGCTGTTAAATCCTCTGTAGTACCAGCAACAAAAAAACTGCGCTGTAAGAAATCTGCTCTTGTGGTTTGCAGGGTATAAGCAACGTCAGCATGGTTAAGTTCAGCTTGTGTATGAAGGTATGTTTTTAAAACCGATTCATAAGCTTGTAAGCTGTCCGCTGATTTAGCTGACCAGGTAAACAGGTTTTTTAACCGGCCCTGATCTTCATTCAATGCTTTTAAATGGTCATGTTCTTCTACAATGACGTGAACATTTGTTCCTCCGACACCAAAAGAACTTACACCTGCTCTTCTGATTTGAGCCGTATCCCAGGGTTTTAAATGTGTGTTGACATAAAATGGCGAACCGGCAAATAGTATATCCGGATTGGGCTTCTCAAAATTGATAGAAGGAGGGATCTGCTTATAATATAAAGCAAGGGTTGTTTTGATCAGACCGGCCACACCAGCAGCAGCAGTCATATGGCCCATGTTGCTTTTAATAGAGCCTATGGCACAAAATTGCTGGGCAGTCTGCGCTCCGAAAGCCTGTTTCAACCCTTCAATTTCAATCGGATCACCTAATGGGGTAGCTGTTCCATGTGTTTCCACATAAGAAATTGTAGCAGGATCAATACTGGCATCCGCAATAGCCATTGCAATTGCAGCAGCTTGTCCATCGGTACTTGGGGCAGTAAAACTCCCTTTAGTGCCTCCGTCATTGTTGACACCAACACCTTTAATGAGTCCGTAAATGGTATCTCCGTCTTGTAAAGCAGCAGCCAGTGTTTTTAAAAGGACAACTCCTGCCCCGTCACTGAATACTGTTCCGGTAGCCTCTGCATCAAAAGAACGACAATGGCCATCGCGGCTTAACATGGCGCCTTCCTGGTAGATATGTCCGCTATGGATAGGCGAAGTAATACTTGCCCCGCCAGCAATTGCGACATCACATTGGTTTTTCCGCAAACTTTCTACTGCCTGGGTTACCGCAAGCAGCGAAGTAGAGCAAGCAGAGAAAACACTTACTGCAGGGCCTTTCAAGTCCAGTTCATAGGCTGTGCGGGAAGAGATATAATCTTTTTCATTGACCGTCATGACCTGGAAGCTTCCAACCTGGTTAATCAGGTCGGTATTTCCTGCTACATTATGCTGGAAATAACTGTTATTTCCGGAGCCTGCAAATACGCCGATCAGTCCATCATAAACTGCAGGTAAATGTCCTGATTTTTCCAGTACATCTCTGCTGATCTCCAGGAATATCCTTTGCTGGGGATCCATGAGTTCGGCAAGCTTAGGATTGATCCCGAAAAATGCAGGATCAAACAAATCAGCCCCATTTAAAATACCTCTCGCTTTTACATATTGCGGATCATTTCTGAGCTCATCGGGAATAGAAGAATCAAGGTCTTTAAAGAAAGTTATCGTTTCTTTCCCATGGCGTAATACTTCCCACAATTCTTCTATGGTATCCGCACCTGGAAATTTACCAGCCATGCCAATAATTGCAACAGGCTGTCCCGGATCTGAAATCCGTTCTCTTTGTTTTTTTGGCACTGCTGATGCCGCATCAAGATATTTAACGAGCCCGCTGATTTGCGGGAATTGATAAAGTTTAGTAATGGGCAGTTCGATATGATATTCAGTTCTTAAAGAAGAAACTGTTTTTAAAGCTAAAAGGGAGTTCCCACCCAGTTCAAAGAAATTATCATTGATCCCGATCTGGTCTATTTCCAGTACGCGGGCCCAGATTGCAGCAATTCTTTTTTCCAGTGGAGTCCTGGCCGGACTATAAAGTACGGCTAACTCAGGTCTTTTACGTTCGGGTAAAGGAAGGTTTTTCTTGTCTACTTTACCGCTGGTTGTTTTGGGCAGATCTTCCATCCAGATTAAAGCGGAAGGGATCATATATTCAGGCAATTGTGTTTCAAGTTCCTGCCTGATCAGACTTGTATTTCTGTTTTCAGGATCGGCAACCAGATAGGCAAGTAACCTGTACTGGCCACTTAAATCCGCTTTAGCGGTAACTACAGCTTGTCTGATACCTTTGATCTGGTTGAGGATAACTTCAATTTCACCCAATTCAATTCTGTAACCTCTGATTTTAACCTGATCGTCCTTTCTTCCCAGGAACTCAATAGTGCCATCATTTTCATAACGGGCAAGGTCGCCGGTCAGATAAACCCGGGTTTGCGTACCATTTACAGGAATCCGGACGAATTTTTCTGCGGTTAACTCCGGCCTGTTCAGATAACCTTCGGCAAGGCTGCTTCCTGCAATTGCCAATTCTCCGGTTTCTCCTGCCTGCAGCAGATTTTTGTCCTGGTCTAAAATGTAAATACTTGTATTGGAGACCGGCCGGCCAATATTTGGCAGTAATGGCCAGCTGGCAGGTGCTCCGGTTAGTTTAAGTTCAGTAACTACATGACATTCTGTAGGTCCGTACTGGTTAAAAAGTACACAGTTATTTAATCCTTCAAAGAATTCTCTGACTTGCGGAGTGATTTTCAATTGCTCACCAGCAGTCATGATTTCTTTTAAATGTGCAGGATATTGTTGATTACCGGTAGCAGCTTCAGCTAAAAATTGCAGGGCTACAAAAGGAAGGAAAATCCGGTCTATAGCAGCTTCGCTGATGAAATTAAGCAGGTTAACAGGATCGAGTCTTAAATCATCCTGAATAAGGACTAAAGTTGCCCCTGTAGTTAATGTGCAGAATATTTCCTGAAAAGACACATCAAAGGTGATCGGTGCAAATTGTAAGGTTTTACTGCCCGGACCTGTTATTGAATTCTTTTGCTGCCATAAAATAAGATTGACCAGGGCAGCCTGTGTCATGTAAACTCCTTTAGGCGTGCCTGTAGAACCTGATGTATACAGTACATAAGCATTGGGATTTTGCGTAACGTGCAGTTCTTTCTCCTGATGCTGTGGTATAAAAGCAGTGTGATGTGCAATAATATTTAATGCAGAACCAAAAATTTCCTGCTCTTCCAGTGGACAAATACAGGTTTTAATTCCCGAATCAGTAATGATCTGCTGTAATCTTTGTTGCGGATAAGCGGGATCTAAAGGAAGATAGGCTTTCCCGGACTTCAGTATGGCGAGTATGGCGATAATCATATCGGCAGACCGGGTTGTACTTAAGCCAATAAGCTCTTCATTGGTTAATTCAGTGATTTTTGCACTTAAGTCAGTGACTCTTTGTAAGAGTATGTCATAAGAGAGCTGCTCCTGCCCGAAAGAAAGCGCAGTAAGTTCTGGGAAATGCTTTGCCGTATCCTCAAAAAGAGAATAAACAGAAGGAACAGCTCCCAAATCAATAAAATCCTGTTTAGTAATGTTATGCATTAATTTCTGATTTTTTTAACTGATCATATATGTCTTTCCTGATAAACAGGCGTTTCATTGCAACCGTGGAATGTGCCAGTACATAACCGGCTTTCCTTAATTTATCACAGCTTCTTTTGATTCTGAAATGGAATGATTTATCCTTTGTGTTGTAAATTTCGTCGAATTCCACCAAAATAGCTTTAACATTTAGCTTATCTTCAATAATTGTGTCAATCACTTTATACTCAGCACCTTCTATCTCTATTTTGAGCAGGTCTATGTGCTCATGATGCAGCGCTTTCATGAGATTACTTAAACGATCAACAGGTGCCTCAATAAAATTCTTTGATTCCGTAAATAAAATGGCGGAATGAGAGGAATAGTTCTCTCTTTCAGGATCATAGAATTTCAATGTTTTTTTCTCGTCCCAAAGACCAACCGGAATAAATTCTATTTCGGAAAATTGTTTACTGCTGATCTTATAAACGTAAGGAGCAAGGGTTTTATCCAGTGTAAGGGGTGTTCCATGATTCACATAATCTTTAACTTCATTAAAATGGTTAATACCATAAGGGGAGGGATCAAAAATGTAAACCCTGGCGTCGAAAGTTATTTTAAGCTCTGTATCGAAAGAGATGTCTTCGCCGGCACCCACACAGTAACAGATGGAATGTGATCCTAAAAAGTGATCAGGGACCATATATCCATGTCTTGGAGAGCCGAAGTAGCTTAAGTTTTTCAATGGTTGTACGTTCGATTGATGATGAATGCCAAGCATTCTTTTGATAAATTGAGTTGCCATCCTAAGAATGCGGTTGATTTTGCGTTAAAATTACGTGCTGACTGGTATGATCTTAATATAAGGAAAATCAGGTGAAATTCTCTTAATTATTTAAATACAATCAGCCTGTTTCTGCTATGGGTTATTGAACTTATTTGTTGCATTATTAAATATGACTTCAAATTTTGGTTGAGCTGCTAAATTAAGCATTCTTTTATTTTTGGTGTTTAAAGAATAATGAACAAAGATCGTTCCTGTTCTGAGGATTGGAAAAACCAGTCCGGAATAACTTGTTGCTGTTTCGGTTTAAAACAAATTGTCATTATTTTGTTACCATTTGATCTGGTCTGTATTCAGGGACGAAAGGGTTTCTTTTTATTCATCAGGGTATTATTTTCCCCAGTTAAATTCAATACTTTTGGAATTCGGAAAGCGGTCTGAAATTTAGCAGACTTGTTCAGCAGAACCTATTGAAACAATGCTTATGGATAAAGATGAAATCGTAATTAGTGAGATCTTAATTGCTGCCAAATCTTTGTTTGGGAAGTTCGGATTAAAAAAGACCACTATAGAAGATATCTCTGCGGCAGCCGGAAAAGGGAAAAGTACGCTTTATTATTATTTCCCCGGTAAAAATGAAATCTTCGCTGCCGTGGTTAAAGATGAGATGAAAGCAGTGATTAAGAATTTGCGCGAAACAGTAAACGGGGTACTTTCTGCGAAAGATAAACTGAAGGCTTTTCTGAATTTTCAAAGTACAGCTATCCTGGAATTCCGCAGTCTTTATCAAGTGATTTTTGTAGATATGATTGAATCCAGGAGGATGTTGCTGCCCCTTCGTTTAAAATATGAACAGATGCAGCTGGGTATGATCAGTGAAATTATTTTGGGAGGGACACAGAGTGGTGAATTCAAAGATCTTTCTGCTGAAAGTATTCATAAGATGTCTTTTGTACTGATTGTTGCTTTCAGAGGCCTGCACTTTCCGCTTTCCATTAATCCTTCAGCAGTACAATCCCATGAATATTTTGATGAGCTGGTAGATATGCTCATTGAAGGTATTGGGAATTAAGAATTTAAACCTCCATATTTATAAGATGAATTACCTGGATATACTAGATCAGGTCAGAGCGCATGTCTCAAACTTGTTTCACATTAATAAAGACGAGAGATTAACTTACCATAACTTGCTGCATACTGAGCAGGTGGTTAAAGCTGTAGTTAAAATAGCCAATCATTATCAATTGTCAGATCATGATTTTTTTGTAGTCAGCGTAGCCGCGTGGTTTCACGATATTGGTTACCTGATCAACTGTGAAAAGCATGAAGAGCGCGGGGCAGCACTGGCTAAGGAATTTCTGGAATCAAAGGGCGCGGAACCAGAATTAACGGGTTTGGTGACCAATTGTATTCTGGCTACAAAAATGCCTCAGCATCCGGTTGGATTGTTAGAAGAGATTGTGTGTGATGCCGATCTTTTTCACCTGGGCAGTGAAGATTTTAAGGAACGAAATAAACTGATCCGTAAAGAAGCAATTGCCTTTATAGGAAGAGCTATCGATAAAGAAGAATGGCGTGCAAAAACCATTGTCCTTTTCGAAATGCACCATTACCATACCGATTATTGCCAGGATTTACTGGCCGCAAAAAAAGAATCAAACCTGAACGAATTGAAAGAAAAAGTGTTTAAAGACAAACATGGAAAAGCCAAAGAAGAGGCTCTTCATGATGCTGCTCCGGTTAGCTCAGAAAAACATACGGAAGTAGTAGCGGAGAAAAAAAATAAAGATAAAAAGGAGAAAAGTGACCGTCCTGATAAAGGGATAGAAACCATGTTCCGGATTTCTTCTGGTAACCATCAGCGTTTAAGTGATATGGCAGATAATAAAGCGCATATCATGATCTCCACCAATTCTATCATTTTGTCAGTTACTTTAAGTGTACTGCTGCGTAAACTGGAAGATAATCCTCATTTGATCATTCCGACATTGATCTTGTTGATTATTTGTGTGGTAACCATGGTCTTCTCGATCCTGGCAACCAGGCCTACTGTACCCCCGGGAACTTTTACTCCACAGGATATCGAAGAAAAAAAGGTGAACTTATTGTTCTTTGGTAATTTTTACCGGATGGCACTGCCTGATTATGTGAACGGAATGCAGAAAATGATGGAAGACAGAGATTTCCTTTATGGTAGTTTAATCCGTGATTTATATTCTCAGGGTGTAGTTTTAGGTCGTAAATACCGTTTGCTGAGGATTGCCTATAATGTGTTTATGTTCGGTATCATTGCTTCGGTTCTTGCCTTTGTTATTGCCAGTGCGATAGTCGCTTTATAAAAATACGATGACAGAATATACCTTTTTTAACCGTGATCTGAGCTGGTTAAGTTTTAATGAGCGTGTGCTGATGGAAGCCGAAAATGAGCAGGTCCCTTTATTGGAACGCATCAGGTTTCTGTCTATTTATTCTTCCAATCTGGATGAATTTTACCGCGTCAGGATGCCGGTTTTGATGGCTATTGATAATTTTGACGATAGTACCGGATTAAATAATAACTATTATAAAGCTCAGTTTTTAATCAATCAGCAGCAGCAAAGGTTCGGGCATTTACTGGCAAATCATCTTTTACCGGCCTTAAAAGCAAAAGATATCCACTGGTTATACAATGAAGTGATTCCTGAATCTATAACAGACGAATTATCCCGGATTTTCTTTAATGAGGTACTGGCTTACATCAGGTTGTTTTCAGTAGCGAAGGATGAAGATGGTTTCTTTGCTGAAAATAACAGGTTATACCAGGCGGTGATCCTGTCGGACGCGGCTGGTATAGAGCGTCTGGAGTTGATTACCATTCCTTCTGACGCGTTACCAAGATTGTATACTGTCAATAAAGAGGATCAGAAATATGTTGTTTTTCTGGATGATATTATCAGAAATAATCTGGACTATCTTTTTCCTGCCGAAGAGATCAAAGGGGTTTTTAATATTAAAATCACCAGAAATGCGGAGATGAATCTTAAAGAAGAAATCGAAGATCTGGATGAAGATATCACGATTGCGCTGGAAAAAGAGTTAAAGAAAAGGGATCTGGGTACAGCTACCCGGTTTTTATGTCAGCCCGGAATACCACTAAGACATCTTTACAAGATTATTTACGCACTTAATCTGGCCAATTCTTCGGTTGTAGCGGGTGGGTATTACCACAATATGAAAGATCTGAGTAATTTCCCACTCCATGAAGCAGAATTAAACTATCCGAAGTGGCCGGCATTGCCAGGTCTGCTGCTCAAAAAGGAAGAAACTCTTTTTGAGCAGATATTTAAAAAGGATCTGATGGTTCATGTGCCTTATCAGAACTATGATCCGATATTAAGATTTTTTAATGAAGCTGCAAATGATAGTTTCACAGAAGAAATTTATGTGACGCTTTACCGGGTTGCTGACAATTCCAGGATTGTGAATGCTTTAATGACGGCTGCAAAAAACGGGAAAAAGGTTGCTGTAATGGTGGAGCTGAAAGCCAGATTTGATGAAGCTAATAATATCAAATGGGCTTCCCGCATGAAAGCTGCGGGCGTAAAAATCATTTATAGCAACAAAGAACTGAAAGTACATGCAAAGGTAGCTCTGGTTAAAAGAACGGTCAGGAATCAAAGTCATTATCTCGGATTGCTGGCTACAGGAAACCTGAACGAATCAACAGCACGTTTTTATACGGATCATATTTTATTGACGGCTAACCAGGCCATGCTCGCAGAGCTGAAACAGCTATTTGGTTTCCTGAATAAGAAAAAGAAAAAACCACAGCTGGAAGACGCTATTAATTTTGAACATTTATTAGTGGCTCAATTCAATTTGCAGCAGAAATTTATAGCATTGATAGACCGTGAAATCAGCAATGCCAAAAAAGGACTGTCCTGTGGAATTGTGATCAAAATGAATAACCTGGAGGAGCGCGTCTTAATTTCCAAGCTTTATGAAGCTTCAGCTGCAGGAGTAAAAATACAATTGATTGTGCGCAGTGTCTGTTGTCTGATCCCGGGAATTGAAGGTCAAAGTGAAAATATTACGGTGAAACGTATCGTAGATCGTTACCTGGAACATGGCCGGATCTTTCTTTTCCATAACAACGGGGAGAAAGAGGTTTATATGGGATCGGCCGACTGGATGAACAGGAATATTTATGGAAGAATAGAAGTCTGTTTTCCTATCTGCGACCAGGAATTAAAAATGAAACTGATAACAATCTTAAATTTACAATTAAACGATACTGTTCAGGCGGTTGAACTTAACGCAGAGTTGCAAAATAATTATTGCGCTGGTGAAGTTAAAATCCGCTCTCAACATGCTATTTATAATTTTCTGAAAGAGACTACTACTGCACATCCCATTGAACTTAACGCATCATGAAAGCATTTCTTAAAAAGCTGAGTTACCTTTTGCCACTACTGATTTTGATCGGTTTTTATGCCTGTAAGCCTGCAAAACAATCTTATTCAAGCCCTAAAGGATATGATTTCAATCATCCTGAGAAATTTATCATGCCTGAAAGTTTGCACGAAATCTCTGGAATTGCTTTTTACAAAGGCAAAAGTGATACTGTCTATTCTATACAGGATGAGGAAGGCCGCCTTTACAGACAAGCCTGGGGAAATAAAAAACAACAGCATGCAATTTTTGGTAAAAAGGGAGATTATGAAGATCTGACAATTTTAAATGAGACAGTCATTATCTTAAGAAGTGATGGCACACTTTTCACTTTTCCTTTTACAGCGGCTATTCAGCCGAAAGTGAAAAAAATTAAAGAATGGAACGATATCCTTCCGGATGGTGAATACGAGAGTATCTATGCCGACCAGCAAACCAACCAGGTTTACCTGCTGTGTAAAAACTGTAAAGGAGATAAAAAAAACCAGACGATGTCTGGTTCTATTTTTACTTATAATCCGGCGAAAAATGAATTGATTGCTTCTGGCAATTTCTCTATGGACCTTAGCGGGCTGGTAACTTCCGGACAGATTCTGAAAACTGGTTTGAAAGCTTCCGCATTAACAAAAGATCCGCATTCAGGAGATTGGTATATTCTTTCTTCGGTGAATAAGCTGCTGATTGTAGCCAGTCCGGACTGGAAAGTTAAAAGCGTACACCGGTTAAATTCTGCTATTTTTGCTCAGCCCGAAGGAATAGCTTTTGATAACCAGATGAACTTGTACATTTCTAATGAAGGTGATGAACTGAGTTCTGGAAATATTTTAAAGTTTAAGCGTAAACCCTGAGAATCTGATTAAATTTATATGAATGCCAATTAATGACTCTTATAATTGAAAACAAAAAATGCAGGCAATAACGATTGACTTTAACAAGTACGTGTGCGGAGATGAAGTAAATGGGATGAAAGCTGATATCCGGCTTTCCTTGAAACCATTTATCACTTTTCTGACGGAAAAGATTAAGGTAGAAAAGACAGCCAAAATAAATTTCTATAACTATCTGCTGGGGGAATTTTCTGCTTTTCCAGAATTGAAGGATCCAATTCCTGCTGCCAATGTGACTAAATACAATCACTTGTATGAATTGATTTATACTGCGCTGTCGCCGATTATCAATGAAGAAAAAGAACAGCTTTGGGCTTTAAGTAAACCGGTTTGCCCTTGTTTTCACTACGGTACAAATGCTTTTTATAAAGTGCTGATGGATGATAAAAAGGAAGGTTTGAATACAGATCTGGCTTTACCATCTCAACAGGAAATGCAAAAGACGATGCTGACCACGCTGTACAACCTGGTGTTGCAAAAGTTTTACAACTTTAGCCTGGGAACAGATCAGCATGTGATCAAATCAATCATTGACCACGATACGCAATTATTAAAATATTATAAATTAAATGTAGATACCCGTTTTGTAGAAGTGACCAGTATTAAACCTTTACCGGAACTAACGCTTCAAAATGTAAAGGAGTATATGCAGGATGAAACTAACAGCCTGGATACCTTAATGACGCTGCTGCCTTCAGAAATGTTCCGTGTGGAAGGGGTTTCTATTGTAAGCTTAGTAGATATTACCGCAGAATATGCTTTAGAGTCTATTAAAAATGCTATTATATCACATAACCAATGTCAGATAGGATGGAGTACTTCCTCAATTTCGACGGCATTGAAGTCTTTAGTGGGCAGTGATCAGATCTCCTTCGGATTATTGCCTTATCTGAAGTTGAACGATAAGGTCTTACCTTACTTTCACGAAGGTTTTCAAAGTGTAATTATTCAGCAGGCAAAAGTAAATGGGATCAGTGAACTGGAATATTCTAAACTCGTAGAAGACTTTGTGGCCAACCCGCGCAGACTGATCTTTCCTGAGGTTAATATAGAAGAGTATTCCACTTTTCCAATGCTGACGCTGGTTGCGGATGCTGGAATTAAGTCTTATGCTATTTTTCCATTGTATTACAATGCTAAACTTATAGGCTGTCTGGAACTTTATACGAAAGACAGCACTGCTTTCAATGGCAATACTTTGTCCAGAATTGAGAGTGCGTTTCCTTTACTTGCCCAGCTTTACCAGAATATCATTGTTGATTTTAACAACGAGATCACGGCCATTGTAACCGATAAATTTACAGCCCTTCAATCTGCTGTGAAATGGCGTTTCAACGAGGTTGCTTACCATTATATGCAATCTGGAAAGTGGAAGAAAAACCTCCCTATTGAATCCGTTTATTTTAAGGATGTTCATCCTTTTTATGGGGCAATTGATATCAGGAATTCTAGTATTGAACGAAACCTGATGATCAGGAAAGATTTATTTGCACATTTTGAGATCCTGGAAAGTGCATTGAGAAACCTGAAAGCTATTATCCCGGAAATTGTAGAGGATGATTTTCCAAGACAGCACTCTTCCTGGGACCATAAAGGTTTTGATGAAATCTCTGACCGGGAAATCATGAAAACTGATGATTATTTACAACATCAGCTTCCTCCGTATCTGAATGTGCTTAAAGAAATTTATCCTGGAGCTGAAGGGATTATTAATGAATATTTTGAGCTGACACGCCAGGGAGGAAAGATCTTTGAAAACAGGGATAATTATGAGCAAAGTATGCAGGCGATCAACCATGCAGTGAATAAACATCTGGATCAGTTCAACGCGGAATTACAAGAGGAACATCCTTGTTATTTTGAGAAATTCAGAACTGATGGGGTTGAGTTTGATATTTACCTGGGGCATTCGATTGCTCCTGACAGAGAATTTGGCGATGAGCTGGTAGCTGATTTCCGGTTGAGACAACTGAAAGCTATTGCGGAGATTACCAGGCTCACACATGAGCTGAAACCAACCTTGCCAATTCCTTTGGAAACGACACAGCTAATCTTTGTTTATGAGAAGATTATTGACATTAGTTTCCGTATTGATGAGCAAAGATTTGATGTGGAGGGAAGTTACAATATCCGGTATCAGATGGTGAAGAAAAGGATTGATAAAGCACATGTCAAAGAAAGCTCAGAGCGTTTGACGCAGCCGGGTAAAATAGCAATTGTCTATTTTAATGGTTCAGAGGCAGATGAATATATGCTTTATATCCATAAATTACAGCAACAGGGCTTACTGACCGATCAGGTGGAGTACCTGGAGGTCGAAGAATTACAGGGGGTGGAAGGACTTAAAGCATTGCGCGTAACAGTTGCAGTTTAAAAACAGATTAAATGATCATAATTTCCAGAAAGAATAGGATAAACCTGACAGTATCATTAACTGCTCTGTTTTTTAGTTTTCCACTATTGACAAATGCCCAGCTTCAGCGTACAAAGGATTCTATTACCATAGCGATTGCTCCTGAATATGACGCGGTATCCAAAACACACCGTTTCTTTTTAGGGGAGAATTACCGTAAACAATGGGCTACGCCTGTAAAGATGCGGATTGTTGATTTGCAGCAAGAACATGGCGGAATGAAATTCCTGCAAATGGGCGGTGGGATGCAAACCCGTTCGATGCGTTTAGAGGATGCTTCGGGCAGGGAATGGGTATTAAGAACGGTACAAAAGTATTCTGAAAGAGGCTTACCTGAAAATCTGAGAGCAACGATTGCAAAAGATATTGTACAGGATCAGATCTCTACGAGTCATCCTTATTCTGCGTTAATCGTTCCTCCGCTGGCCGATGTGCTTGACCTTCCTCATGCGAATCCCGAAATTGTATATGTTGGAGATGATCCTGCACTGGGGCAGTACAGAAAGGATTTTGCCAATGCGGTTTATTTGCTGGAAGAACGGATGCCAACCGGTTATGAGAAAAGTGATAATACTATCAAGGCGCAGCGAAAAGCAGAAGAGGATAATGATATCCATTTCAACCAAAAACTGGTATTGAGAGCAAGATTGCTTGATTTTATTGTAGGAGACTGGGACAGACATGAGGATAACTGGAGATGGCTGAAACTGGAAGATAACAAGGGAGATAAGGAATATGTTCCTGTTCCGCGTGACCGGGATAAAGTGTTTTTTAAGTCTTCTGGTGTATTTCCGTGGATTCTATCTCATCAATGGCTCAATGCTAAACATCAGCCTTATGAACCAAATATCAGAGCGGTTGACCAGTGGAACTTTTATCAGCGTTATTTTGACAGGTATTTCCTGAGCGGACTGAGTGAAAAAGACTGGCAGGAAGAAATCAAATATGTACAGCAGAAACTGACGCCTGCCATTTTACGGAAATCAATGCTGCTGATGCCAGCTGATATTTTTGCTCAGGGCGGAGAGCAGACGCTGCAAATCATGATTGCCAGGAAAGATAACCTGGAGAAAAGTGCAATGACTTATTATCGTTTCCTTGCGGCTACAGTTGAAATTCCGGCTTCCGACAAAAGAGAGTATTTTGAGGTGAAGCATAAAAAAAATGGAAATATAGAACTGACGGTCAGCAATATTAAAAAGAGTGGTGAAACAGGCAGAAAGTTATATCACCGTACTTTTGATCCTAAGTTAACTCACGAAATCAGGTTGTATGGAATGGGAGGGGACGATATTTTTGAAGTTACCGGAGAAACTAAATCCCCGGTCAAAGTCCGGATGATTGGTGGAGATGGCAATGATCAGTTTGTAATCGATAAAGCATTGAACCATAAATCCAATACTTATATTTATGACCGTTCAGATCAGGACAATGAAATTCCAGCTGCTAGTGTGGCTAAACTTCGTTTGTCAACGGATACAGCTGTAAATCAGTACAATAAAAGAAGTTTTGTATTTGATCAGTTTGGTCCGCTGTTTCATGTCAATTATAATATTGACCAGGGAATACAGGCAGGCGTAGGGCTGATACTGGAGAAACAGGGATTCAGAAGAACTCCTTATGCTTCTCATCAGGAGTTTTGGGTAGATTATTCAACGGGCCGTAAATCCTTTATTCTAAATTACGCCGGAGATTTTAAAAAAGCGATTGGAAATACTAATCTAAAGGTCAATGCGAACCTGCTGGGACCAAATAACCTGAGTAACTTCTTTGGCCTGGGTAATGAAACTGCGTTTATCAAAGAGGATCCTAAAGGGATGTCCTATTACCGTAACCGATATGATTACCTGACGGCAGATTTTCAGGCTTATAAAAAAGCAGATAAATGGACAGTTGGTGGCGGACTGGCTACTGAATACTATACCAGCAGCCGTTCAGGGAATGAAAAGCGGTTCCTGAATGACTTTAACCAGAGTAATCCGGAAGAATCAGTTTTCTCAGATCGTATTTATGCAGGTCTGATTACTGAAGTGAAATATGATTCCAGAGATAATATCTCTATTCCTAAAAAGGGAATGTATTGGAATACCAGGATTACTGCTAATCAGCAGCTTAACGGAGATCATGAACGTTATGGAAAAATACAATCAGAGTTCCGTTATTATATGAATCCGGGACAATCTGGTTTTGTGATTGCGAACCGTTTGGGTGGAGGTACAACGGTTGGGGATCCTGAATTTTTCCAGCAAATGCAGTTAGGTGGGGTGCATAATCTTCGTGGTTTTCATACCAACCGCTTTACTGGGAAGTCTATGTTGTATTACAATCTTGATCTGCGTTTGAAGTTATTTGACTTTACTTCTTACATTGTACCAGGTTCACTGGGCCTTTTAGGCTTTAATGACGTGGGCCGTGTATGGGTGCCGGGACAAACTTCCAACCAGTGGCACCACGGTTATGGTGGTGGCATTTACATTGTTCCGGCAGATTTAATCCTGATCCAGGCAGCAGTAGGTTTTTCAAAAGAAAGTACGATGCCTTATATCTCAGTAGGATTTAATTTCTAAGATTTTATAAAAAAACAGGTGCAGTGCTGATTCAATAATTAGTCCTGCACCTGTTGAGTCTGTCAGAGTTCTTTATATACCACCTTTATAACACTTTTCACACCATCTACGGTTGAATTGATAGTTTCAGGATAACCATCTTTGTTAAAAACGTAATTGAAACTTTGATTCATACCGGGGTTTAACAGGTCATTGCATTGCTGTATGTTATTGCGTTCTGAGAGGAAGAGGTTTATTCCGGAAGGGAAAAGGTTATTCTCTTTTTCCAATTGCAGTAACCATATATAGTTGCTCTGTTTAAATAACCCATTTTTGAGGTCATAATCATAATTCAGGTTATTGGTAATGCCTTTTTCAAAAGTCAGGCTGCCGGTCTCATTATATTTTTTCTCCTGTTCAGCAATCTTTCGGTCATTTGCATCGAAATAACTAACTTTAATGACTTGATTGTTAGTGTCGTAATCTAGGTCGTAAAACCCGGTCTGTGTATATTTATTTCCCTTGATCTTATACGTGGTACCCTTGATTACTCTGCCTTTTTCATCCAGCTCGTAGTTCGTACCAGAAACAGGCTCATTATTCTTAAGCCGCTCTAATTCCACCGGTTTATCCATCTTGTCATAAGTGATTGCTATACTTCCACCATCTTCGTGTGTGATCTTCAGTATAGAAAACAAAGGGGTATAGTTAATGACTATTTTGGACTTGCCGCTCCCGAGCTGTACCGGAATTAATTTTCTGTTTCCAGTCTCCACTACCGGGGGAATAATTTCAGGAGACTGAACAGGTTCATCTTTCTTTTTACAGCCCAGGCATCCTAGTAAAAAGATCAGGCTGATCGATAAACATCTTTTGTGAATTTCCATATCAATAATAAATTTAATATTTAATTAAAACCTCAACTTACTTCTGTATTTCCATATAATGTTTATTTATTTAAATAAATATCCTAACAATAACAAAATAAGCCTGATAGGCTTTGAAAAAAAATAATACAATTTAATGAAAAACAAACTGCACTTATTTGGGTTATAACTCATATTTTAATAGCAAATTTAAACAGCTTCTTATTTCAGTATTCCAATAATTTATGGAAATAATTCATCTCAGTGCAGAATGTTATCCGATAGCTAAAGTTGGCGGATTAGGGGACGTAGTAGGCGCATTACCAAAATATCAAACTAAACTAGGCCATTATGCTAAGGTGGTAATGCCGGCTTATAACAACTCATTCCTGCTGCAAAACGAATTTGAAGTGGTGTATGATGGATGGGGCAATCTTGGAACCCGTCATTTTCCTGTTCGTATCTTTAGAGAAAAAACCAATAAACTGGGTTTCGATCTTTATCTTGTTCATATTGCCGGACTCACAGACCGTGATAAGGTGTATGGCTATGAGGATGATACTGAACGTTTTCTTGCTTACCAGATTGCTGTTTTAGACTGGATTAACCAGTGGGAGCATCGTCCGGATGTAATCCATTGTCATGACCATCATACTGGCCTTGTTCCATTTATGACGGGCAATTGTGAGAAATATAAAGACCTTAGAAATATCCCGACTATACTAACTATCCATAATGCACAATATCAGGGGCAATTTGGATGGGATAAGTTAGCTTACCTGCCAGCTTTTGATCTTTGGAGATCGGGATTGCTGGAATGGAAAAAAGATATTAATCCACTGGCTTCAGCTATTAAGTGTGCGTGGCGCGTAACGACAGTTTCTCCAAGTTACCTGGAAGAAATCAGTTACAATGCAAATGGGCTGGAAGGTCTTTTAGCAAGTGAAAGGGGAAAGTCTGCCGGAATTCTGAATGGTATAGACAATGAAGTATGGGATCCGCAGAAAGATCCTATGTTAACAAAAAATTACACGATAAGGACGGTAGAAAGTGGAAAGAAAGCAAACAAAGCGGCCTTATGTGATGTTTTTAATTTAGATCCTTCAAAACCGCTGTTTACTTTTATTGGCAGGCTGGTAGGAGAGAAAGGGGCGGATTTATTACCTGCAATTTTCCATAATTCTTTAGCACATAGCTATGGGAACATAAATATTCTTGTATTGGGATCGGGTGATCCTGAGGTTGAGGAAAAATTGATGGAGTTAAAGGAGTGGTTCCCCGGAAATTATAACGCTTATATTGGTTACAATGAAACGTTATCTCACCAGATTTACGCTGGAGCGGACTTCTTATTGATGCCTTCAAGGGTAGAGCCTTGCGGGTTAAATCAGATGTATGCTTTGCGTTATGGTACGGTACCGGTTGTAAGAAGAATAGGTGGTTTAAAAGATACGGTGGTGGATATAGGTGATGGTGGGTTTGGTATTTGCCATGACCAAACAAGTGTAGAGGATGTTGGACATGCGATTGGAAGAGCTTATGACCTTTATCAGAATAAGAAACAGATAAAGGAAATTTTAAAGTTCACCATGCAATTGGATCACTCCTGGGATAAGGCAGCCCAACAATATATAGATCTGTACCAAATGTAATTTATCATATGACTGAAAAAGTACTAGGAGTTATCCTTGGCGGTGGCCAGGGCTCCAGATTATCGCCGCTTACGCAGACCCGTTCTAAGCCCGCAGTTCCAATTGCCGGGAAATATCGTTTGGTAGACATTCCTATTTCTAATTGTCTGAATTCTGGTATTCACCGCATGTTTGTCCTTACTCAGTTTAATTCGGCTTCTTTAAATAAGCACATTAAAAATACATACCATTTCAGCCATTTCAGTGATGCTTTTGTGGATATTCTTGCGGCAGAGCAAACGCCTGATAATCCAACGTGGTTTCAGGGAACGGCTGATGCTGTGCGTCAGACGATGCATCATTTGTTGCAGCATGATTTTGAATATGTCCTGATCTTATCGGGTGATCAGCTGTACCAGATGGATTTTAACGAGATGTTATTGGCGCATGAGGAGAGTGGGGCAGAGGTGACTTTGGCAACTATCCCGAGTACGGCTAAGGATGCAACGAGTTTTGGTATCTTAAAGGCGAATGAGGAAAATATAATTACTTCTTTTATTGAGAAACCGAGTGCCGATTTATTGGTGGACTGGGCTTCTGATACTGGGCCGGAAATGCAGGCTGAGGGTCGTAATTACCTGGCGTCAATGGGTATTTATATTTTCAACAGGGATTTACTGGTGAAGATATTTGCGGAGAATCCTGAGGAAAAGGATTTTGGTAAGGAAATTATTCCGCGTGTGTTAAAGACGCAGCGTGTACTGAGTTTTCAGTATGAGGGGTATTGGACGGATATTGGTAATATCTGCTCTTTCTTTGAGGCAAATTTAGGGTTGACGGATGATATTCCAAAGTTCAATTTGTTTGATAGTAATCAGAGTATATTCACCAGGCCAAGGATGTTGCCGCCAACCAAGATTTTAAGTACTTCGTTAGTGAAAGCGGTTATTGCGGAGGGTTGTATTTTAAATGCGGACCTTATTAAGCATTCTGTGATTGGTATCAGGTCAAGGATTGGTAATGGTACGTCTGTAGAGAATACTTATATCATGGGTAGTGACAGGTACCAGACGCTTGCCGAGATTGCGGAGGAAAATGCTGCGGGAAGACCGCTGATTGGAATTGGCGACAGGTGCAAGATTTTTAACGCGATCGTTGATAAGAATTGCAGGATTGGGAATGATGTAGTGATTAATGGTGGGGTTCATTTAGAGGATGGGGATTTTGAGTGTTATGCGGTTAAGGATGGTATTGTGGTTGTGAAGAAGGATGCAGTAATTACTGATGGAACGGTGATTGGGTAGGGGTTCTCCTGAAGGTCAATAAAAAAAGGTTAAGCAGTTTTCTGGCTTGCGTTCCCTGAAGAGGGATCCGAGGCTCAGAAAATTGCTTAACCTTTTTTTATTGATTCAGATTTTAACCCTTTCCCGATAACCGTTTCATCAGTTTACAACGCAATCGCTTATTTCACAACTTTGTGGTTGGTTAATTTGGCTAGCTGGTTAGATATCGTTATGGATCGCTTATTACTTGTTGTTGATGGCTAGCTGGTTAGATATCGTTATGGATCGCTTATCTCTTAATGATTTTTTGGAAGAATCCAGAATTAAATGCGAATTCAAGTTTTGAATTTGATAGAATTTTAAGGCATAGAATTATACAGAACCTTAGCGTGATAGATCAGACAGAACTTTTACATATAGAGTTTGGTGGAGTCTTAGATTACAATTTTAGTGTTGTTTTGGGTAGGGTGCCCTGTACAGATCAGCACTCTTCCGGCTGCTATTTCTTCATCGGTTAAGACTTCGTTATAGTCCATTCTGACGCCGCCTTGGGTGCAGGAAGCTACGCAGGAACTGCATATTCCGGCTCCGCAGCTGTAGGGTACATTGATGTTATGCGCAAGAGCCACTTCCAGGATTCTTTTATACCAGGGTACTTCTAATTGGTAGACGTTTTTATTGAATTCAAGGATGACGGTGTAGGTGTTTTTGTCTTTGATGACCTTCTCGGTCATGTCGTCGTCGTCTGCTTCATCTTCGGGGATGAAATAGGTTTCTTTTTTTATCTGGTCTATACGGAAGCCTAAGCCTAAAAGGGAAATGCGGCACATCACCATGTAGTCAATGGGGCCGCAGGTGTAGCATAGGGCATCGTATTGGTCGTACTGGATGTTGGAGTTGTAAAGATCGTGGAATGCAAAGCTGTTGAGGCGTGCGAGTTGCAGGTTTTTAGAGTCGCTGAATAGATAGATTAGTTTAAAGCGTTCGGGGTAGTCTTTTTGCCACTGGTTCAGTTCTTTGTAAAAAAGGGTTGTTGTGGCGGAACGGTTGCTGTAGATCAGTACTATTTTTGAGCTTTCTTCTTGTAGCAGGGCCGTTTTCAGAATGGAATAAATGGGGGTAATACCTACGCCGGCTGCAAAGAGAAATACGGTACGTTTGATGGTTTTGACAGGAGTGTAAGTGAAAATTCCTGTTGGGGGCAGTACGTTCAGGATATCTCCGACAGCTGTTTTGTGGTGGAGATATTTAGAGATTTCTCCGTTTTCTACGAGTTTTACTGCAATACTAAGGGGTTCGTCTATTGCGGGTGAGCTGCAAATGGAGTAGGAACGCCTGATTTCTTTGTTGTTAACCTGAAAGAGTACGGTCAGGAATTGTCCGGCTTCATAGATTAGTGGAAGGCCATTTACGGGTTCAAATTGAATGAAGACGTTGTTTCCGGGACGTTGTGAAATTTCAGTAATACGTAATTGCAGGGTAGTCATAGGATGCAAATCTATCGATTTATTTTATAAAGGGTCGCTTAAACATAATTGAAAACGAGGGAGAAGATGGTCTTTTCCTGGGGTATTGAGCTGACTTCGAGATTGCCGTAATGCATTTTCATAATGTTACGGGTGATGGTCAGACCGATACCGGAACCGTTTTTCCTGGTGGTGAAAAATGGGACGAAGATTTTCTCTGCGAGTTCTGGTTCAATTCCTTTACCGTTATCAGTAACGTCAATAAAGAGTTTGTTTTGTTCCAGGCGGTAGTCTATTTCTATTTGAGGATTAGTGGTGTCTTCCAGGGCATGGATGCTGTTGGTGATCAGATTGATTAAGGCCTGCTCTACCAGTTTTAAGTCTATGTTGATGGTGATTTTTGAAGAGGTTTGCCCCACAGTTAGTTTGACGTTTTTTGCAGAAGCAAAGGGTTGCATCAGAATCTGGATGTGTTGCAGGATCTCACCGATGCTATGGGATTCGAGTTCGGGGGTCGGCAGTTCAGCAATTAAACGGTAGTCTTTGACGAAGTCCAACAGGCCGATAGAACGCCTTTTAATGGCTTGGATTGCAGGTTTGAGGTCTTCAAGCTCCTCTTTATTCAGGGAGTCTTTGTTAGTGACCATCGTATTGACGGTATCGGAAAGGGAGCTGATCGGGGTAATGGAATTCAGGATTTCATGGGAGATTACCCCGATGAGCCTGTTCCATGCTTCTATTTCTTTTTGCTCAATTTCATCCTTGATGTTCTGGAAAGAGATAATTCTGTAATTGGTATTGTAAAGGTTGATCGGGATGACTTCGGTAGAGAGCTGGATCAGTTTATCCTGGATTTTTAATTCAAGGAATCTTTTGCCGCCTTTTTCTATGCGCTGTATTTCAGCAGCGAAAAGTGGAAGGTGCTCTTTCAGGCGATGCCAGTATTTATAGGCGGGTACTTTCAGTAAGGCCGCCGCGGCTTCGTTAAAGAAGGAGATTTCGGCTTGTTCGTGTACGGTATTGTTGTCTTTGAGTACGATTACACCTACGGGGACCTGCTGAAGGATGGTTTTAATGAGCTGAAACATAGCGTCTTGTTCCAGCTGGATGTCTTTATGGGTTTTAATGATGTCATCAAAAGAGCTGTAAAGGTCAGGAAAGCTGCCTTTGGTGCTTTTATTTCTGAAGTTTAAGGTGTGGTCACGGGTTTTGATAGCGAGTATAAAACGTTTGATATCAGCTCTGATCTGATTGATATAGTTATAGAGGGAAATGATACTGATCAAAAGCATACAGGAGACACCGGCAATGGTAAACCAAAGCTGGGTTTTGAGTATCAGATAAGTCAGCAGCAGAGCCAGCGAATTGATGAGCAAAAGATTAAGGAGCAGCCTGAAAGTGAAACGTTGATAAAACATAAGCTATAATCCGAATTTTTCTATTCTGCGGTACAAGGCTGCACGGGTCAGACCGAGTTCTGCTGCTGCACGTGATATATTTCCTTTGTGGTTTTCTATGGCCTTTTGTACCATCATTTTCTCCATTTCTTCCAGGTCGAGCGTTACAGGCATGGGAGAGGTGCCACCGAATCTTTGTGGACTCAATTGTAAATCCAGTTCTGTAATCTCTTTACCATCGGCCATGATAATGGCACGTTCAATAACGTGCTGCAATTCCCGGACATTCCCAGGCCAATGATAGTTTAATAAGGTCTTTTCTGCTTTTTCAGTGATATTGGTGATGTTTTTATGATACTTTGTACTAAATATATGTAAAAAATGATTAGCGAGCTGTATGATGTCTTCTGCGCGTTTATGCAGGGGAGGAAGCTCCAGTTCTACGGTGTTAATCCGGAAAAGCAAATCCTGACGAAAGGTTCCTTTGGTAACCATTTCGTTCAAAGGCATATTGGTCGCAGTAATAAGCCTTACGTTTACTTTACGGTCTTTGCTCTCTCCTAAACGGGTCACTGTCCGGTTTTGCAGTACGGTAAGAAGTTTGGATTGCAGGGGCAAGGAAAGGTTCCCGATCTCATCCAGGAAGATAGTTCCGTTATCGGCTAGTTCGAATCTGCCGGGACGGTCATCGCGCGCATCTGTAAATGCACCTTTGGCGTAACCGAATAGTTCACTTTCAAAGAGATTTTCATTGAGTGAGCCTAAATCGACATGCATGAAAATATGGTTTTTTCTGAGGGAGTGTTTATGGAGTTCGTAGGCGAATACTTGTTTTCCGGTACCGTTCTCTCCAAGAATTAATACATTGGCATCGGTTGGGGCTACCTTGATCAGGGTGTTTTGTAGCTGTTTGATAGGTTCGGAAGTGCCGATGATATGCTCAAATTTACGCGCCTGATCGTTTTGGATAGAGGTGTTTATCTTTTCTAGTTTTTTGACTTTTTTAGTGGATTGCCTTAATTTAGAGGCAGCGGAAAGTGTTGCATAGAGTTTTTCATTTTCCCAGGGTTTAAGGATAAAGTCTGTTGCACCTTTTTTGATCGCCTGTACAGCCAGCTCCACATTGCCATAGGCGGTCATCAGAATAACTACATAATCTTTATCAATAGATAGAATATGTTCTAACCAGTAGAGTCCTTCACGACCATTGCTGGCTCCTTTCTGATAGTTCATGTCCAGCAGAATGATATCTATTTCGTTATGGCTCAGGAGAACATTGATCTCCTTTGGTGATTTACAGGTAACAACCTGGTTGAAATGCTGCTTCAGAAAAAGTTTTGCACTTAACAGGATATCATCATCGTCATCGATTACTAAAACGTTCGCTTCTGTCATTTTGTAAGATTTTAGGCAGCTTTAATGGGTAATCCGGTCAGTTTAAAGAGCTGCTGGACAAAAATAGCGGAATTGTCCGTTGCTGTACAACAGGTGTCCGATAATGAACGGTATTTTTCTATTAAAATGATTTAAGTTATTGATTTTTAGTTATTTAAATATGTTTTTCTGCTTTGGCATATGCTTAGCTTAAGGCCACATAGATATTACAATAGTTATCATGGATAAGATCATCGAAAAAAAGAGATTCAGTACTAAAAAGATATTAATGATTACGGGGGGGATTTTGTTAGCTGCTTTGGTGGGATATGGATATAAGCTGTCATTGAATAAGGTTTATAAAGCTGATGCAGATAAACTCACGCTAAGTAAAGTTAAATATGGTGACTTTGAGGATGTAGTTTTATTGAATGCGAGTGTAGTACCCTTAACTTCGGTAATTGTCAGTTCTCCGGAGGGGGGAACGGTAGCTGAAATTTTTACAGAGAATGGGGCTAGTGTTGTCAAAGGTACACCGCTGTTAAGAATCGCTAATCCAAATGCATTATCTAATTATACTTCGAGCGAAACCAGTATTATAGAACAGATTAATCAATTGCGTAAGGTACGTCTGGATCTGGAACAAAATCAAAGGGTAATGGCTCAGGATATGATGGTGATCGAGAATACACTGAGAACGGCGGGCAGGAAATATAAAATTGATAGTACGCTGTTCCTGAATAAAGTAATTACCAGGGAAGAGTTTAATACTTCGAGCCAGGATTATGAATATAATAAAGACAGAAAAGCAATCTTAAAACAGGCAGTTAAGCAGGAAAATCAGAGCAGGACAATGCAGTTACAGCAAATTGATGTTTCTGTTACCAGGATGAATGAGAGCCTGGAAACTATCCGCAAAAATATAGAGAATATGACTATTAAAGCCCCAGTTTCGGGAAGATTATCTTCTTATGACCCTGTGATCGGTAAATCTTATACGGCCAATGAGATGCTTGGAAAGATTGATGTGATGCAGGGGTATAAGTTACAGGCTGGAGTAGATGAATATTATATCAACAGGGTAAAGGAGGGGCAATCTGCTAATTGTGAGTTTAATGGGAAAACTTATCGCCTTACGGTCAGAAAGGTGATTCCTGAAGTTACAGCGGGGCAGTTCCAGGTAGAATTAGTTTTTGAAGGGAAATCACCTGATGAGTTAAGAAGAGGATTATCTTTACAAGTAAAACTTACGCTTTCAGATAATAGTAAGTCTCTGCTACTGGCACAGGGGCAGTTTTTTCAAAGTACCGGAGGTTCATGGGTATTTGTGCTGAAGAATGGTAAAGCTCAGAAAAGAAACGTAAAAATAGGCCGTAAAAACTATTTGTATTATGAGATCATGGAAGGTTTACAGAAAGATGAAGAAGTGATTACTTCTTCTTATGATCAATTCAATCAATATGATATTGTAGAGGTCAGTAAATAATCAAATAGCAATAGTATAATTAAATAATCAGCAAGTCAATTCGTAAAAGACATAAAAATTCGTAAAAAGACATAAAAATATAAAGCATCATATCATGATAAAAATTGAGAACCTGGAAAAAGTATACAAAACGGAAGAAGTAGAAACAACCGCACTGAATGGAATCAATATGCACGTTAAAGCGGGGGAGTTTGTGTCTATTATGGGCCCGTCGGGCTGTGGAAAGTCTACTTTATTGAACGTAATGGGGCTTTTGGATAAACCAGAAAGTGGCAGTTATAAGTTTCTGGAAACAGAACTGCTGACCATGAATGATAAAGAACGCTCCAATTTTCGCAAAAGAAACATGGGTTTTGTATTCCAGAATTTTAACCTGATCGATGAGCTTACGGTATTTGAAAACATCGAATTGCCGCTGATCTATAATAAGGTTGCCGCACCTGAGCGTAAGCGCCTGGTCAATGAAATGATTGAAAGGATGAATATCGTAAACCGGAGCGGCCATTTTCCGCAGCAGTTATCCGGAGGTCAGCAGCAGCGTGTAGCAGTTGCAAGGGCTTTGGTTACTAAACCAAAATTGGTATTGGCAGATGAGCCTACGGGTAACCTGGACAGCTCTCATGGAAATGAAGTGATGGAACTGCTTTGCGAATTGAATGAACAAGGAACTACCATTGTCATGGTGACCCACTCTTCGCACGATGCAAGCTTCTCTAACCGGATTATTAACCTGAAAGATGGACATGTAATTTCTGAAAAAGTAAATAAAGCAAGGTCTGAAGAGCTTATTTAAGCAACGTTTTCATTTAAAAAGCGTCAACCTGTAAAAGAACCACTGACGATTAAAGCTGAACCTCATTTATGTTTAAACTCAACCTGAAAATCACCTTAAGGAATCTCTGGAGAAATAAAACTTCTTCGTTAATTAATATCAGCGGACTCGCTATTGGTTTGGCTTCCTGCTTATTGCTGATGTTGTATGTTGCTTACGAAAAGAGCTATGATAACCAGGGAAAGGATGCCGGAAATGTTTATAAAGTGATGACGAATTTTCTGGACATTCACAGAAAGGTTGAAGCCACGGGAGAACTTACAGGAAATATGATCGGGCCAGCGTTAAAGGAAAATTATCCTGCTGTGAAAGCGATGAGCCGTTATGAATGGGGAGGACCGAAATTAATCGCCAACGGAACCAAAAGTTTTAAAAAGAGTGGCCGGTTTGCGGATGCAGCTATATTGAATGTATTTGATTATACTTTTATTTCAGGTGATCAGAAAACTGCCCTGAATGCACCTGATAATGTAATTGTTACCGAATCTACTGCTAAATTATTATTTGGGACAACGGATGTACTGAATCAAACGGTTCGTTTTGAGAATAAGCTTAATCTTAAAATTACGGGGGTGGTTAAAGATATCCCTGGTAATACTTCTGTCTATTTTGATTTTTTGATGCCCTGGTCACTTTATGAAACCCAGCTTGATTGGGTAAAACAACCCATGTGGACTAATTTCAACTGGTCAACTGTGGTCAGGCTGGATCCATCAACCGATATCGGACAGTTTAATCAAGAGATCAAAGGGCTTATGGAGAAAAAACAACCTGATGCCAGAGCTTCTGCTTTCGTTTACCCATTAAGCAAACTCCATCTCTATGGTAATTTTGTCCACGGAAAGAGTGTTGGAGGAAAAATTGAACAGGTGCATTTATTTATGGGACTGGGTATTGGGATTTTGCTGATTGCCTGTGTCAATTTTATGAATATGGCCACTGCAAAATCTGAACGCAGAGCCAAAGAAGTCGGAATCAAAAAAACTATTGGTGCAACAAGGGGAAGCCTGATCAGTCAGTTTCTGATGGAATCACTGGTGTTAACCTTTTGCAGTTCAATTATGGCTATTGTTATTATTGAGCTGGCATTACCTTCGTTTAATAACTTATTGGGTATAGAACTGGGTATTAGTTATTCAAATACAGCGCTATGGGCTGGCCTGATTTCGGTAGTTTTACTCACCGGCCTGATTGCCGGAAGTTATCCTGCCTTTTATTTATCTTCTTTTAATCCAGTGCAGGTCCTTCGGAAAAAAGGCGGTAAAATCCAGGGACAATTGATCAGTTTCCGGCAGTTATTAGTCATCGGACAATTCAGTTTTGCAGTAATATTGATTATTGCAACCACAGTGATCTATCAGCAGATACAATATATTAAAAACAGGCCGGTCGGTTACAAAGTCAATGAACTGGTAGAAATGGAGCAGGATGGTAATCTGGTTAATCAATTCGATGTACTAAAAGCTAAATTATTGCAGTCCGGAGCTATAACTGCATTGGCACAATCTTCAACCAGTATGACTGTAGAGGGTTCAAATTTCACTGGCATGCAATGGCCGGGATCTACTCATGCTGATGAGCTGTTTACCTTTAATCAAATTGCTACAACCTATGATTTCATTAAAACTACGGGTGTAAAATTACTGGAAGGAAGAGAGTTCTCTCCTTATTTTGCTTCTGATAGTGCAGCTGTGATGGTCAGCCGTTCGGCTGTGAAAAGGATGAATTTAGTTAATCCGGTTGGCCAGATTGTTATTTATCATGGAGAGAAGCGAACTATCGTAGGTGTATTCGATGATTTTATCTGGGGTTCACCTGCTCAGGTAGACCGGCCAATGGTCATCGGTTTTTACCAGGGATGGGGAGGAACAGTTATTATGCGTTTAAATCCGGCAAATGCACCTGCGGCTAACCTGGCAGTGATTGAGAAGATTACTAAAGAAATTAACCCGGCCTATCCTGTAAAAGTGAATTATGTAGATCGTTTATATGCGGGGAAATTGAATGCACAGCGGGTGTTAGGTGTATTGTCTAATCTGTTTGGCGGACTGGCTATTTTTATCTCCTGTCTTGGTTTATTCGGACTGGCTGCCTTTAGTGCGGAACAAAGGACAAAAGAGATTGGGGTTAGAAAGGTACTGGGTGCTTCTGTAGCACATCTGATGCAGTTGCTTTCTTTAAGTTTTCTGAAAATGGTGCTGATCGCTATTGTAATTGGTATTCCTATTGCAAATTATATCATGAATGGCTGGCTGAGGAATTTTGAAATTCATACAACTATCAACTGGCTGGTCATTGTACTGGTCGCTGCAGGCACTTTAGGAATTGCGCTGATTACTGTAAGTCTTCAGACCTATAAAGCCGCAAAAACTAATCCGGTCCAAGCTTTAAAATACGAATAATCATGTTCAGACTCAATCTTAAAATTGCCCTGAGGAACCTTTGGAAAAACAAGAGTTATACTTTGATTAATATAGCGGGTTTATCTATTGGTATGGCGGGCTGCATCCTGATCTATTTATTTATCAGTTATCAATTGAGCTTTGATCAGCGGTATAAAAACAAAGACAGAATTTACCGGGTAGTTAGCCATGCATATTATGCTGGCGGTGAAGAATTTGATAATGCAGTGCCCTTGCCTTTAGCTAATGCGATGCGCAATGATTTTGGAATGCTGGAAAATGTTGCTGCGTTAGAATCGGTATGGGGAATAATTAAAATCAAAGATTCCAAAGGAAATGTGAAAGTCAAGATTAAAGACAGGGCATTTTATGCAGCGCCTGATTTCTTTAAAATATTTGATTATCAGTGGTTGCACGGAAATCCGGAGCAGGCTTTAAAAGAGCCGAATACAGTCGCACTTTCTCAAAAGACGGCTGAGCGGTTTTTTGGAGACTGGCATCAGGCCATCGGCAAAACTATCAATTTTAAAAATGATAAGGATCTTAAAGTTACCGGGGTATTCGCTGATATTCCAGAGAATAATAGTAATGTGATTAATATTGCAATTTCTTATGCAAGCTTTGAACATAGAAATCAAAAACGCTGGGGATCAATATCTTCAGATTCTGAATGCTATATTTTACTCAAACCAGGTGTAACAATTGCTGATCTGGAGCGTCCAAAAGTTGCATTCCTGAAAAAATACTATGTCGAAAAGACAGTTGGAAAACCAGATCATCTTTTTCAACCGCTTGATGAAATCCATACAGATGAACGTTTCAGTAATTTTTCTGGCAAAATAACCAGTAAAAGTGAACTGCTTGGCCTTACAGCGATAGGTGTGTTGCTGCTAATTACCGCATGCATCAACTTCATTAACCTGGCTACTGCACAAGCGGCAGGCAGGTCTAAAGAAGTTGGTGTACGCAAGGTCATGGGAAGTGGTAAAAAACAACTCATGATCCAATTCCTGACGGAAACAATGCTGCTGACTTTCATTGCATTATTAATGGCCTGCGCAATCACAGAAATTGCTTTGCCGGGCATGTCAGCTCTGTTTAAAGAAAAAATAACGTTCAATCTGCTGGAGAACCCGGTCATTTTTGTATTTATTCTTTGTATGGTCTTATTTGTCGGCTTTTTATCCGGCTTTTACCCTGCAATGGTGATGTCAGGATTTAGTCCGGCGCTGGCTATTAAAAACAAGGTGAATATCAGACATGGTGGTGGAATATTACGTAAGGTGCTGGTTGTTGTTCAATTCTCCATCACAATTGTACTGGTTACTGGTACATTGGTTATTCTGATGCAAATGAAATTTATGAGAGAAAAGCCTCTTGGATTTAATTCATCGGCAATAGCGCTGATCAATGTTCCATCAGATAGTTTGAGTAAACTGAAGTTTGATATTCTTAAAACCAGGATTCTGAACGAGCCTGGTGTTTTAGCCGTAAGTTTTTGTAATTCTGCGCCCGCTGCTGAAAGTAACCTGACGAATGAATTTTATTACGATGGCACTGTGATGGAAGATTTCCAAGCCAATATCAAGTTTATTGATGCGGATTATTTGAAGACTTTCGGATTGCAGCTTTTGGCTGGCAGATTTTTGACTAAAAGTGATACGATCCGTGAATATGTGGTGAATGAAACTTTATTAAAGAAGTTAAAGGTTGTACATCCACAGGATGCTATCGGGAAGATGATTATTTTAAGCGATCATCGTGCTCAGGTAGTTGGCGTGGTAAAGGACTTCAATAATAAGAGCCTCAGAGAATCAATTTCTCCTATTTTGATGACGACACGTAAAGATGGTTATGCTGCTCTTTCTGTGAAAATGGATGCGCAGCAAATTCCGGATGTGATGAAGCATGCAGAGAAAATCTGGAATGAATATTATCCGGACTATGTTTATTCTTCTGATTTTATGGACGATAAAATCAATAAATATTATGAAAGCGAGCAGGTAATGGGTACGCTGTTCAAAGTATTTGCACTGGTTATCATATTTATTTCTTTCATCGGTTTATTTGGCCTGATCTCTTTCGTTGCAGTACAAAGAACCAAAGAAATGGCTATTCGTAAAGTATTGGGCGCAAGTGTATTTGAGCTGGTCAGTATGCTGAATACAACTTTTATTTTCCTGATTTTATTGGCGAATCTGATTGCCTGGCCGGTCGCCTATATTTTTATTCAAAAATGGTTATCTGGTTATGCTTACCGCATTACGCTTAGTATCTGGCCTTTTGCAGCCGCCATGTTTATTTCACTGATGATTACGCTGATTACCGTAAGTTTCCGCTCTTATAAGGCGGCGAAAACCAATCCGGTAGATGCGCTTAAATATGAATAAAAAAACGCAGGATGTTTAGACTCAATCTCAAAATCGCATTCAGAAACCTCTGGAAGAATAGAGGATATACCTTTATCAATATTGCAGGTTTATCTGTAGGTATGGCCAGCTGTATCCTTATTTTCATCTTTATCAGGTACCAGCTGAGTTTTGATCAGCAATTTGTCAATAAAGAGCGGATTTACAGGGTAGTTTCTTATTGGAAATATACAGCTAAAGAAGACTTTCAAAGTGGAGTTCCAAGACCTTTGGCGGCAGCTATGCGCAATGACTTTGGCATGCTGGAAGAGGTTGCTGCATTACAGCGCGATGGTGGAATAATCAAGGTAAAAGACGAGTCAGGGAACGTGAGGTTGAAAACAGCTGAAGACGTATTTTATGTAGAATCAGGCTTTTTCAGGATATTCGATTATACCTGGCTGGAAGGAAATCCGCAACAAGCGCTGGTACAACCGAATACTGTTGCGCTTTCTCAGAAAATGGCTTCCAGATTTTTTGGTGATTGGCATAAAGCAGTTGGACAGACTTTTCAATACCGGGATAAGCTCCTTAAAGTAACAGGTGTATTTGCGGATATTCCTGAAAACAATAGTAATCCTATAAATATTGCAATAGCCTATGCGGGGTATGAAAATAAAGATATGAAAGATTGGTATGCTGTATCATCCAGTTCAGAAGTCTATATTTTATTAAAAAAAGGAGTGGACGTTGCTGATCTGGAAGGTCCTAAAAATGCTTTTCTGAAAAAATATTATACAGATAAAGAATCAAATGGTAAAGAAGATCATTTTTTTCAACCATTAGCTGAACTTCATCAGGATGCAAACTATGGCAATTTTTCGGGGAAGATTATAGAGAAAAGTCAATTGGCTGGCCTGGTCGCAATTGGTGTGTTTTTAATGCTCACAGCTTGTATCAATTTTATTAACCTGGCAACTGCCCAGTCCATAGGCCGCTCTAAAGAGATAGGGGTGCGTAAAGTAATGGGTGGCAGACGAAAACAGCTGATGGTTCAGTTTCTGACCGAAACATTAGCCATTACCATTTTCGCTTTACTGATCGCTTGTGTATTGACAGAGGCTGCCTTACCAGGCATGAATTCCTTATTCAGGGAAAAGATCTCTTTTAGTATGCTGGCTCATCCGGTAATTTTTGTTTTCATGATCGGACTTGTACTGTTCATTAGTCTGATTGCTGGTTTTTATCCGGCGATGGTGATGTCAGGTTTTAATCCTATGCTGGCCATCAAAAACAAAGTTAGCCTGGGTAATTTGGGTGGTATTGTTTTGCGTAAGGTATTGGTTGTATTCCAGTTTACGCTTACTGTTGTTCTGATGACCGGAACGTTTATCATCATGAAACAAATGAAATATATGCGGGAAAAACCATTGGGATTTAATCCTACGGCAATTGCCATGGTAGATGTTCCAGGTGATAGTCTCAGTAGGTTAAAGTATGGACTGTTGAAAACAAGGATATTGAATGAAACTGGGGCACGTTTTGCAAGTTTATGCAGTAATGGCCCTTCCTCAATGGATGTTGATCATATTAATTTCTCTTATAATGGAAAGAAACCAGGGTTTCAGGTGGGCAGTAAATATGCAGATGCAGCTTATTTTAAAACGTTTAATTTACAACTGATTTCAGGAAAGGGTTTTTCTGAGAATGATAGTTTACAGGAGTATATTGTCAATGAGACCTTCCTTAAAAAATTAAATATGGTTAGCCCCGAAGATGCGATCGGACAAAAAGTTGCATTGGGTGGAAGTGCTGATCAGATCTCCATTGTGGGGGTGGTGAAAGACTTTAACAATACAAATCTAAGAGAGACCATATCGCCGGTCCTATTCCATAAAAACCGTAAAAAGGCCAGGGTAATTGCTGTTAAAATAAATACGCAAAATATTCCTGCCACAATGAAAAACATAGAATCTATATGGAATTCTGTTTATCCGGATCATGTGTATGAGGCAACCTTTATGGAAGAACAGCTCAATAAATATTATGAGAGTGAGCAGCTAATGGGTATGCTGTTTAAAGCATTTGCATTAGTCATCGTTTTTATATCTTTTATTGGTTTGTTTGGATTGATTTCTTTTGTTGCTACACAAAGAACTAAGGAAATGGCAATACGCAGGGTTTTGGGTGCGGGTACTTTAGAATTGGTTAGTCTGTTGAATTTTTCCTTTATCGTGCTGGTGCTTTTAGCTAACCTGATTGCCTGGCCAATAGCCTATCTGCTCATCGATAAATGGTTATCTGGTTATGCGTACAGGATTGAGTTAAATATCTGGCCTTTTTTAATGGTAACCTCAATTTCAATGGCAGCAACCTTGCTGACGGTGAGTTTCCGCTCTTTCAGCGCTGCCAGAACTAACCCCGCAGATGCTTTAAAAGACGAATAAATACAAATAGAATACTAAATCTTATATTTATCCAAACATGATACAATTACAGAATATAGAAAAATACTATGCAAACAAGGGACTGAAAAGTTATATCCTCAGACATGTGAGCACAACCATTCAGCAAGGTGAGTTTGTTTCGATTATGGGGCCTTCTGGTGCCGGGAAATCTACTTTACTGAATATTTTGGGGATGCTGGAAGAACCTACTTATGGCAGTTATGAGTTTATGGGCGAAAATGTAGTTTCCCTGAATGAGCGCCGCAGGATAGAGCTTTACAGAAATCATATCGGTTTTGTTTTCCAGGCTTATCATTTGATAGATGAAATGACTGTTGCCGAGAATATTGAAGCACCTTTACTTTATAAAAAGGTAGGCAGCGCGGAACGCAAAAGCCGTGTAGCAGAAATGCTTGATCGCTTTAATATGGTGGCTAAAAAAGATCTTTTTCCGAATCAGCTATCGGGAGGTCAGCAGCAGTTGGTGGGGATTGCAAGAGCACTGGCAGCACAACCACTGATTATCCTGGCAGATGAGCCGACTGGGAATTTACAGTCTGCACAGGCTTTGCAGATCATGGATCTTTTCAAAAAACTGAATGAAGAAGAAAACATTACGATTATCCAGGTAACGCACTCTGAAATCAATGCAGGTTATGGCACCCGGATTTTACATTTGCTTGATGGAGTAATCAGTGAAGATCTTCAGGTGGGCGTATAAAAAAGTATATTTGTTCCATGTTACGTCAGTTTACCGATCAGCTTAATCAAACCATTGCGCTAAATTATCCGCCAAAGCGGATCATCTCTATTGTGCCTTCCCAAACCGAATTATTATTCGAACTGGGATTAAATGAAGAAGTGATCGGACTGACTAAGTTTTGCATTCATCCTGCGCAGCAGTTTAAAGCTAAAACTAAAGTAGGAGGCACGAAAAAGCTGAATATCGAGCTGATCAGAAGTTTGAAACCTGATCTGATTATTGGTAATAAAGAAGAGAATACGAAAGAAGACATAGAATTGCTGCGGAAAGATTTTCCGGTATGGATGAGTGATATCTTTACGCTGGAAGATGCAATGAAAACTATAACGCAGATCGCAGAATTAGTAGACAGGCAACCTGAGGCGGCTTATTTAAATTATCTGATCAATGCGGGCTTTACAGATCTGCAAACTTTAGCTTTAGAACAGGGGATTGATAAAACAGTCGCTTACCTGATCTGGAAGGGGCCTTATATGCTGGCCGGAAGAAATACTTTTATTGATGATATTTTGGTTAAAAACGGACTGACCAATGTAATTAAGACAGATCGTTACCCTGAAATCGAACTTCAGGAGCTGGCTGCATTAAAGCCGGAACTGATTTTACTCTCTTCGGAGCCTTACCCTTTCCGGGAAAAGCATATTGAAGAGTTGAAAATAGCAATTCCAGCGGCCAAAGTAATGCTGGTAGACGGAGAAATGTTCTCTTGGTATGGCAGCAGATTGGTCAAAGCGGTTCAATATTTATTTCAGTTGCAAAAAGAATTAAAATAAATTGGCTTAAAATGAATGCGTTAGCTGTTTAGGGGTGAAATAAATGCAAAAGGTTTTTGATAATTGATAACTATCTCTATCTTTGCAGTCCAAACAAAAACAATTCCTAACTGCGGATGTGGCGTAATTGGTAGCCGCACCAGACTTAGGATCTGGCGCTTCACGGCGTGGGGGTTCGAGTCCCTTCATCCGCACAAGAATGGTGATAGATTTAATTATCTGTCACCATTTTTATTTTAAGAGGTTTTTTATTGATACTTTACTTGCAGCTAGTCCGATAAATTAGGTTAATTTTGTACTGTTATTGAGGTGCAAAAATGAATAAGCTGCTCAGAAAATATGATTTAGTCTTATTGGAATACAACGAAATCATTGTTGAAAGTTTCCATAGAGAAGATTATAAAGAGTATAATGAGATTTTATTATCAGCCAGCAGCTGTGCTGTAGAAGGCAATACTTTTACAGTTGATGAAACCCGTAAATTAAGAGAGCAATATTTGTCAGGTCTTCAACTAATTCTTAAACCTGATTTTTCTGCAAAAAATGCGGCTTAAAATAACATTAAAAACACAATTTGATAATTAACTATGTCTTATTCGGGAAAATTAATACTTTTGGCACCTCTATTGAAGAGGGGGTATCGAAGAGTTTATATCCTTCATACGCGTAAATCCTCCATGAATACCGGCGGGATTTCAATAAAAAGACATTTAAACACCATTGATTTAGAAAGATGAATATTACACAGGAAAAAATTGACAACTTAAACGCAGTTGTAAAGATTAAAATTTCGCCTGAAGATTATACTGAAAAGGTCGATAAAACTATTAAAGAACAAGCGAAAAAATCTACCCTTCCGGGATTCCGTAAAGGAATGGTTCCTGCTGCTCATATTAAGAAAATGTATGGTAGAAGTATCCTTGTTGAAACTATAAACGCTTTATTAAGCGAAAACCTGAATAAATTCCTGACAGAAAATAAAGTTGAAATCCTTGGTCAGCCAGTTCCGGTTGTAGATAACACTAAAGATTTTAAATGGGATGGTACTGATGCTTTTGAATTTGACTATGAAATTGGTCTGGCTCCAGCAGTTGAAGTTAACATCACTGCGAAAGATAAATTTACACAATACAATGTAAAAGCAGATGACGAGACTTTAGCTTCCCGTATCAAAAACATCCGCCGCAGCTATGGCAAAATGACAAACCCGGAAGTTTCGGCAGACGATGATGTACTTTATGCCGAATTAGCACAACTTTCTCCTGATGGTTCAGTTTTTGAAGGTGGAATTACCAATACTGGTTCTATCCGTTTAGATCAGGTTAAAGACAAAGCAATTTTAAAATCTTTAATCGGACTTAAAAAAGATGCAGTACTTGAATTAGATCTTCAGAAAGCATTAGGGAACAATCAGGCGGTAATCGCTAAGTTGTTAAACATTGGTGAGGATGAAGCTAAGGATCTGCAATCTAAATTCCAGGTAACGGTTAAAAATATTAACCGCTTAGAGGAATCTGATTTGAACCAGGAGTTCTTTGATAAAATATTTGGTGAAGGTATCGTTACTGACGAAGCTGGTTTTACAGCAAAAATCACAGAAGAAATTGAAGGTATGTTTAAACAGGATGCGGATCGCAAACTGCAAAATGACATGTACACTCAGTTAACTGAAAACGTGAAAATGGATTTGCCGGATGAATTTTTAAGAAAGTGGTTAAAAGCTACCAACGAAAAATTATCTGATGCAGAACTGGAAGAAGGTTATAACGATTTTGCGAAAAACCTGAAATGGACTTTAATTGAAAATAAAATCATTAAAGACAACAGTATCGAAATTAAATACGAAGATGTATTCCAAACAGCTAAACAACGTTTAGATGCACAATTCAGAATGTACAGTCCAGCTCCAATGCCGGAAGATCAGTTGTCACAATACACAGCTACCTTCCTGCAGGAAAAAGACAATGCAAACCGTATATTCGAAGAGGTAAAAGCAATTAAAGTTTTTGAATACATTCAGTCGGTTGCCACTTTAGACCAAAAAGATATAGCTTATAATAAATTTCAAGAGTTAGTTGAATCTGTATAACAGGTTTCTCAAATTTCTTTAATCTTATCGTAAGGCGGCTTTATTAAAGCCGCCTTACTTATATAAAGCTATTTCTGAACTTTGTAAATTAATAAGCTGAATTTAAAAAGCTGGTTAATTTTACAATAACCAAATAATTTGTCAACTTAGTTTGATTAATTTGGATTTGATAAAAGCTAGTCCCCTGTAAAAAGGGCGCTCAGTCAAACCACAAAACAAAAATAGAAACTCGATAAACTTATATACAGATGAATATAGATAAAGACGAATTTAGAAAATATGCAGTTAAACATCACCGTATAAACGGCTTAAATGTAGATCGTTATATTGGTCACACAAATAGTTCACCAAAAAGCATGACCCCATACATCATTGAAGAACGTCAGTTGAACGTTGCTCAGATGGATGTTTTCTCCCGTTTAATGATGGACAGAATTATCTTTTTAGGGGATGCGATCCATGATGGTAATGCAAATATCATTCAGGCACAATTACTGTTTTTACAGTCAACTGATAACAACAGAGATATCCAGATTTATATCAATTCACCGGGTGGATCTGTTTATGCTGGTTTAGGTATTTATGATACCATGCAGTACATTACTCCTGATGTAGCTACTATCTGTACAGGTATGGCAGCATCAATGGGCGCAGTTTTATTAGTAGCAGGTGCTAAAGGTAAACGTGCAGCATTAACACACTCACGTGTGATGATCCACCAGCCTTCAGGAGGTTCACAAGGTGTGGCTTCAGATATGGAGATCAATTTAAGAGAGATGCTTAAATTGAAAAAAGAATTATATGATATCATTTCTGACCATTCAGGACAGACTTACGAATGGGTGGAAAAAGCATCTGACCGTGATTACTGGATGAAAGCTGATGAAGCCAAAAGCTTCGGAATGATTGATGAAGTATTAGGTTCGAATAAAAAATAGATAATGGCTAAACAAACTAAAGAATCCCGTTGCTCTTTTTGCGGTTCAAGTAAGCAGGATACTTTAATGCTTATTGAAGGGCTTGATGCATACATTTGCGATAAATGTGTGACACAGGCTCACCAGCTGGTGCTGCAGGAATTTGGCAATAAACAAGCTAAATCACTGGATGCTGCCGGCCCCCTCTTAAAGCCGATGGAGATTAAAGCGCATATTGACCAATACGTTATTGGGCAGGATGATGCTAAGAAAGTACTTTCTGTAGCCGTATATAACCACTATAAAAGGTTAGGACAGAAGATTGATGCAGTGGATGAAGTGGAGATTGAAAAATCTAACATCATGCTGGTTGGAGAAACCGGTACAGGAAAAACTTTACTGGCGAAAACAATCGCTAAAATCCTTCATGTACCTTTCTGTATCTGTGATGCTACGGTATTAACAGAAGCAGGGTATGTGGGTGAAGATGTAGAAAGTATCCTGACCCGTTTGCTTCAGGCTGCAGATTATGATGTGGCTTCTGCTGAACGCGGAATTGTTTATATCGATGAGGTAGATAAGGTTGCACGTAAAAGCGATAATCCTTCTATTACCAGAGATGTGTCAGGAGAAGGTGTACAACAGGCTTTATTAAAGATCCTGGAAGGTACTATCGTGAATGTTCCGCCTCAGGGTGGACGTAAACACCCTGATCAGAAAATGATTCCTGTAAACACGAATAATATCCTGTTTATCTGTGGCGGTGCATTTGATGGTATTGAACGTAAAATTGCCAACAGATTACGCACACAGGCTGTAGGTTATAAAGTTAAAAAGGATGACACTGAACTTGATCTGGACAATCTGTACAAGTATATCACGCCTGCTGATTTAAAATCTTTTGGTTTGATTCCTGAGCTGATTGGACGTGTTCCGGTATTAACTCACCTGAATCCGCTGGATAAACAAGCATTACGTAATATATTAACGGAACCTAAGAATTCTTTATTCCGTCAGTATGTGAAATTGTTTGAATTTGAAGGTGTAAATCTTGTATTTGAAGATGAAGTTTTAGACTTTATCGTAGATAAGGCCATGGAATATAAGTTAGGCGCAAGGGGATTAAGGTCTATTTGCGAAGCTATTATGCTGGATGCAATGTTTGACATCCCGTCTGATCCAACGATTAAGGATCTGGTCATCTCGCTCGGATATGCGGTGGAGAAATTTGAAAAGGCAGACTTTAAGAAGTTAAAAGCTGCCTAAAGATTTTAAATCCCCGTTTTAACGGGGATTTTTTTTTAACTTGTTATTTGACCACAATTAACCAGTATCAGGAGGTTTGTCCTGAAAATTGTCCGCTCTCTGGCTGCTATGGTGCAGTCCATAATTATTAATGATATGAACGAAGAAAAAGAAGTAAAAAAAGACGAGGCTATTGTAAAAAAATCGAAGAAGAACAAAGAAGTAGATTCACCGGTAAAAGCGGGTTTGAAATCTAAAGGAGATATAGTTAAAAACTGGTTGCCAAGATATACCGGCCGTCCGCTGGAAGAATTCGGAGAATACATTTTACTGACTAATTTCAGTAAGTACCTGCAAATGTTTTCGGAATGGAATGGCAATGCGCCAATCATGGGATTGGATAAACCAATGCAAAGTGTTACTGCAAACGGGATTACAATTATCAATTTCGGAATGGGAAGCCCAATGGCGGCAACCATGATGGATTTACTGACTGCAATTATGCCTAAAGCAGTACTGTTTTTAGGCAAATGCGGTGGATTGAAAAAGAAAAATCAACTAGGAGATCTGATTCTTCCGATTGCTGCAATCAGGGGAGAAGGTACTTCTAAAGATTACCTTCCGGCAGAAGTGCCTGCATTACCTTCATTTGCTTTACAAAAAGCAATTTCTACGACCATCCGTGACCATTCACGTGATTACTGGACCGGAACCTGCTATACGACTAACCGCAGGGTTTGGGAGCATGATAAGCATTTTAAGAAATACCTTAAAACTTTGAGAGCAATGGCAGTAGATATGGAAACAGCAACAATTTTTACCACTGGTTTCGCTAACAAAATCCCTACCGGAGCTTTATTGTTAGTTTCTGATCAGCCAATGATTCCTGAAGGCGTGAAAACTACTGAAAGTGACAGCACAGTAACGACAAATTATGTAGATACCCACCTTAAAATCGGTATTGATTCTCTGAAACAATTAATCAATAATGGATTAACTGTGAAACACCTTAAGTTCTAAACAGAATCAGTGTTTTTGGGATAATCAAATAAGCGTAGACTTCCTGTATGATGGCTTACCGATGACCAGTCATCAAATGGGAAATCTATGTATACCACACTTGCAGTAGGCAGATTATAGACGTGTGCATCAGCAAGATAATTCAGAAAATCTGTTAATCCGGGGTTATGTCCGAAAAGTGCCACCTGGTTATATTGTGGGTCAAGTTTATTCACTATGGCCAATAAAGCGGTTATATTAGCCTCGTAAATGGATGGTTCTTTAAGAATATTTTCCTTTGGTATATTCCAGGTTTCTGCAAAGTGTTTTGCAGTGGTCAAAGCTCTTTTAGCCGGACTGCTCACTAATAATTCAGGAATAAGATCCCTTTTACTCATACGCTCCGCCATTTCAGGAGCGTTTTTGTTACCCCTGTGATTTAACGGTCTGTCAAAGTCAGCAATTCCGCTTGCCGCCCAGTCCGATTTGCCATGTCTTACTAATATCAGTTGTTTTGCCATCCTTTTTCTTATTCGTTTGAGAAATTAACAATTATCTCCCCCGGAAGTTTTTCCATACAATCGAAATGTCCAAGCGGGCATTTCTCTAATCCGAATTTGGAGCAGGGTCTGCAGGCTAAATCAATACCTGCGAGTAACGAGTTTTTTATTTTATAAGGATAAACGCCTAGTAATTCGGGCGTGGTGCCTCCCCAGATAGAGGCTATAGGTTTATCAAATGCTTCGGCTATGTGGGTTAGCCCGGTATCAAAACCGATTACCTTATGTGCCTGGGAAACAAGGAAGACAGACTGATCCAGATTGGTTAGTCCACAGGTAGAATAAATATTTGCCCCTACAGCTTGTTTAATCTCTTCTGCGTTGTCTTTGACATCATTACCGCCTAGTAGTACAATCGGAAGATTAATCCCTTTACAGATCTCTATAATCTTATGATTGGGTAATCTTTTAGTGAAATGTGTTGCACCAATAACAAAAGCAACAAATTTTTCCTGATGTGTAGCAGGTAACAGGTCCTGAATCTGATATTCCTTCGCTACATAATAGTCAATTGGTTTGTTGTCATTTTCTACCCCAAGAAATTTCACCGTTTCCAGGTACCGGTCTACCAAATGATCTTTAGAGAAAAGACTGGTCCATTTAAATTTAAGGGCCAGCCATTTTTTTACCGTATCTTTTTTATAAGTAGAAGAAGGGATACGGGTCGATAACTTGATAATTGTTGTGCGAAGGTTATTGTGCAGATCAATAATCAGGTCAAATTTTTCGGCTTTTATATCTTTGATTGTTTCTGCCAGCGTTGGTTTTAAGAAATGTAATTTTGTTAAATAAGGGTTTTGCTGATAGATATATTTAAACTGTTCTTTAGTCAGAAAGTGAACTTCACAGCCTGGTATTTGCAGTTTTAAACAGCGGATAACGGGTGTGGTATAAATAATATCACCCATTGAACTGAATCTGATAACCAATATCTTTTTAGGTATGTTCAAAAGTCTGGTACGTTAAGAGTTTTTTATTTTTTCAATGATTGCGGTAGAAGAGTATCCTGGTAAAAAGCTTAATACCTGTACTTTGCCGCCATTTTCAATCACTTCTTTAGCGCCCGCAATTTCTTCTATTTTATAATCGCCTCCTTTAACCAGTACATCTGGCAGGACTTTTTTTATGAGTTCCAATGGGGTATCTTCATTAAAAAAGACCACTGCATCAATAAAAGACATCGAACCCAAAATGACAGATCTGGTGATTTCATTATTGACTGGTCTTGACGGGCCTTTTAATCTTTGTACAGAATCATCGCTGTTCAAACCAATAATCAGAATATCCCCTAAGCTTGCTGCTTCAGTTAAGTAAGTGATGTGTCCGGCGTGTAATAAATCAAAACAGCCGTTCGTAAATACAACTTTCTTGCCTTCTCCTTTCCAGTAATTCACCAGTGGATTGAGTTCAGTTAAAGAAACAATTTTTGGGCTTAAGGAATGATTGATACTCATGTTGACTAATTTAATATAAGTTATCTACTGCTTTACAAAAGATATGTCCGATCAGGATATGCATCTCTTGTATACGTGCTGTAACATCATCAGGTATAATAATGTTTAAATCGCATAAATTATTCATCTGGCCGCCGTCTCTTCCTGATAAACCTAGTATTTTACACCCCATTTCTCTGGCTGTATGTAAGGCCTGGATAATATTAGGGCTATTACCACTGGTCGATATGGCTATAAACAGATCGCCAGGACGGGCAAAAGCCTCTACTTGTCTGGCAAATACCCTTTCAAAACCGTAATCATTACTGATCGCTGTTAAAGCAGAGGTATCTACAGTCAAAGCTATTGCTGGTAAGGCTTTACGGTCTTTAACGTATCTTCCGGTTAATTCAGCGGCTATATGCTGGGCATCAGCGGCGCTGCCACCATTACCTGCCAGGAGTACTTTTCCTCCGGCGAGAACGGTGTCTGTAACTAGTTTACAGCCGTTTTCGATTCCAGGAACCAGTTTGGCAATAACCTGGTCAATTGTATTTTTATGATGATTAAGTTCTTCTAATATCATTAGTTTGTTGTTTTGATAGCGGCTAAAATTTCATCAACCGTTGTAGTGGCACTGCCAATGTGTTTAATCACAATGGAAGCTGCATAGTTTGAAATCTGACAAGCTTCTTCTACAGTCAGGCCCAAAGTTAAGCAATAAGCGAGTGTCGCAATTACAGTATCACCTGCACCGGTAACATCATAAACTTCGGTAGCCATGACTGGCAGGATCTGATGGCTGTCCGGGGTAATAATAGCTATTCCTCCTTCAGAAAGCGTTACAATTAAATAGGCTGCATGAGTGGTGTTAAAAATAACTTCAGCAGCTTTAACCAGCTCTTCAGGACTATGTATTTTCTCCGTTTTTGCTGCCTCCGCAAGTTCTTTACGGTTTGGCTTAATCATAAACGCACCTTTATATTTGGTGTAATCAAGTCCTTTAGGGTCAACGAGGATTCGTTTTTGATGCTGGTTACAGTAATCGATCAGTGTGAGACATAAAGTTTTAGTGAGCAGGCCTTTATTGTAATCAGAAAGGATAATGATATCACTGGCTTCGATATGGGCATAAACCGCTTTCAGGAAATTTTCTTCCAGCACAGCTGAAATATCATGTGTTTCCTCATGATCTATCCTTACAATCTGATGGGTAGAGGCAATTACCCGTGTTTTTACAGTTGTCGGACGTGAACGATCAGTTAAGATCAGCTGTGTGTCAATATTTTTAGTTTGCAGTATCGCTTTAATTTCTTCTCCAAAACTATCATCGCCAATAATACCGGCAAGGGATACCTGGGCACCCAGATCGATCAGGTTACTGGCAACGTTAGCTGCACCACCAATTATTTTATTTTCTTTTTTGACATTTACAATAGGTACAGGTGCTTCTGGTGAAAGCCTGGACGCACTGCCAATGATATAATGGTCAAGCATCAGGTCACCTATCACAAGGATCCTGGGTTTTTGACTCTGATGGTGTGCATGATATAACTTTTCTGCAAGCATGTTTATAGATTAATGTTCAAAGATAGGTATAATGGTATACTTAAATCCCGGGTTTTACGCTGTTAAAAAAAGTCGTAATTTCAGCTAAAGTGAATGCGTTCAAACACTGTTTTGCTTGCAAGCCTCCTTTTCTTCCGATGTATACACCGTAGTGCATATCTCTGAAGCCTTCCATACGGTGGGCATCAGGATTAACCGAAAGCAATACCCCTTTTTCCAGTGCATAACGATGCCATCTCCAGTCCAGATCTAAACGCAGTGGATTAGCATTAATTTCAATGACTACATTATTGGCTGCACAGGCATCGATGATTTTAGCATAATCTATAGGGTAACCTTTACGGCTGAGTAATAGGCGTCCGGTTGGATGGCCCAAAATTGTTGTGTAAGGGTTTTCCACTGCTTTAATCAGTCTTGCTGTTGCCTTTTCTTCATCCATTCTTAAATTGCTATGGACTGAGGCCACAACAAAATCAAATGTTTTGAGCACATCATCATTGTAATCCAGGGAGCCGTCATTCAGAATATCACTTTCAATTCCTTTAAATATTCTGAAAGGTGCCAGCTTTTCATTGAGGGCGTCAATTTCTTTATGCTGGGCGAAGATACGCTGCTCATTTAGCCCATTGGCGTAAAATGCAGATTTAGAGTGATCACACATACCAAGATACTCCAGATGAAGGGTTTCTTTACAGTAAACAGCCATTTGTTCTAAGGTATGTACGCCGTCACTCCAGGTAGAGTGGTTATGAAGACTTCCTTTAAGGTCATTGTAAGTGATCAGTTCTGGAAGTTTGTTTGCTTTTGCAAGCGCAATTTCGTCCAGTCCTTCTCTGAGTTCCGGAGTCACGAAAGCGAGTCCGGCTTTGCTGTAAATAGCCTCTTCATCTGCAAAAGGACCATCGCCAGCTAAGGCTAAAACTTCCGTTACATGAGCTTCATTACCGGTTAGTTTAAAGAGATTCAGCTCATAAGCTGCTTTCGGGTAAATGTGTAACTGTATTTTTAAGCCGAAAGTGCTCATCGCTGTATATTGATTTTCTGTCTGTTGTTCGAAAATGAGGTCTTTCAGTAGCGGAAGACTGGCTACAACAGCTGCCGGATCTTCTGCACCGATCACAAAATCAAGTTCATTGATAATTTCGAGGTATCTGCGGTATTCTCCGGCAACGCTGAATAAAGTATTTTTACTGAGCTTATTTAACCAGATTTCCAGTTCTGCCGACAAAGTACTGACCAGTGTTTCTGCTTGCGCATACAGGAATTTACCCTGGGCAGCCATCTTAAACTCAATGACTTTTTTGATTTCTTCCTGTGTTTTTAATCCAAAACCTTTGGCCTCTATCAGGCGGTTTTCGTTACAGGCATAATAAAGTTCTCCGATGTTCTCAATGCCGAGGTCTTTCCAGATCACCACAATCTTTTTTGGACCAATACCTTTGATGCCAAGCATTTCAACAATTCCTTCTGGTGTTTCTGCAAGAATATGCTGCAGTTCTGTCATTGTTCCGGTCTGAAGCAATTCTGCAACTTTAGCGGCAGTACTTTTACCAAATCCATCGATTTTTTCGATTTCTTCGACGGTTTTACTGCTGATTGCATAAGGTAGCTTGTCTACTTTAAATGCAGCATTTGCTATAGATTTAATTTTGAAAGGGTTCTCCTTGTGAAGCTCCATCAATTGTGAAAGGAGTCTGAGACTACGGGCTATGGTTTTGTTTTCCATCGGTGGTAAAAATAAATAAAAAGAAGCGTTTTTTCGGAACAATGTGTTTCTGATCCTGTTACTAAGGATGTACCTGTTGTTTTCAGGAAAGTATACAAACTAATATTTGATATTGATGAAGAAATTAAATTATACGGGATTGCTGCTGATTGCTGTAGCTACGGCTTGTCATTCTCCGGAAAATCAGAAGAAAGATCCTTTATCAACTGCGCATGCGGTTACTGCTAAAGAAGAGCAAAAAATAGATAGCAACAGGCTGATTGTTGCTGGTAAACAGGCGGGTAATATTTATCTTGGGCAGGATGTACAGGATGTATTTAAATTATTAGGCAAACCTGATGATGGTGATGCAGCGATGGGAAGTGCATTGGCAATCTGGAATAAAAAAGAGCCGTTGCTTATCTTTTCTTCTTATCGGGACAGCAATATGGTGATTAAGGCCGTTAAACAAGTTTCTGTTTCTGCTCCTGGTTTTAGTACAGCAGAAGGAATTCATACTGGTGTAAGTTTAAAGGCATTAAAGGCAGCATATCCTGAACTTGAAAAAGCAGCAGCCTATACACATCTCCAAACAAAAGCCGGGCTTACGGTTTATGATGCTGTAGCTAAAGGAATTGCCTTTGATATACAAAAGGATATTTGTACTGCAATTACTATACATCCTTCCAATAAATCTGTTAATGAAGTTTATCTGACCATGTACCCGGGCTGGAAGAAATTGTAAGCTGCGCATCTGGTTCCCTGGATTATACTTATCTTATGGGAATATCATTTTATTCTTATGAAAAAGCATTTCAATAAAGCTATCTTTTATATTTTATCCTTGTTTCTTTTTGGCGGGATTGTATCTTGTAAAAAAGAAAATACTGCTACCGATCCACCTGTTGGGGTCAAAAACGGTGCAGCAGATACGCTGGCTGTTTTATTCCGGAATTCGTACCGGGTGTATGAAATGCAGCGGAATGCGATCGGGATTTACAGAGACTCAAAATTATTTAAGGGAACTGATTATCATCCGGCTTCTGTAGCTAATATTGGCATCGGACTGGTATCACTTTGTATTGCAGATCAAATGAAATGGGTTAATGATGCAGATAAACAGGCTGTTATTACCCTAAGAAGTATTCTTGCACGCAATAAGACTTTTAAACTGGATGTAAATGCAGCTGGATTTCCGCGGCATTTTGTGAATATGGAAACTGGTTCACAGGAATGGGGTTCTGAATACAGTACAGTCGATGCGGCTATTATGGTTTCAGGAGCTTTATTTTGTAAGAACTATTTTAAAAATAATCAGACAATTTCCGGGCTTGCGGATTCTTTATATCAATCTATTGACTGGTCAAAAGCAATTGCCGATCCGCTAACTGGTAAGCTTTATCTTACGCTTGATGCAAATGGTAAGGGGATAGGTACTACTTCAGTTTATAACGAATACATGCTGCTGGCTCACCTGGCTTATAAAGCAGAGAATGGGAAAGGAGGGCCTGCAACTAATTTATGGACTAATTTCTACGCGAATACAGCCAATTTACCTAAATCGAATTATGCTGGTTATGAGCTCCTTACTGATTATCCGGGTTCATATCTCTCTGATTTTATTCCTCAGTTTTGCTATTATCTGTGTCAGCCTTATTCGGCAAGCCCGGCTTATATGAACTATATGAAGAATGCAATGCTGGCCGATCAGCAGTGGTGGACAGGAACTGGTGTTACAGCACGTTACGAATGGGGGCTGGGAGCAGGGAGCGATCCTTCCGGCTACCATGCAAATCGAATTAATGACAATGCCGGACAGGTGGTTTCTCCCCATATTATAGGTGGTTTTATTCCGGTTAATGCTACTGCAAAGAATGATTTGATGAGCTTATACAGAGCTAATAAAGGAGTTTACAAACTTCCTGGAACTGCTTATGATATTTTATGGAGATATAGTAAGAAGGATCCTGCCTGGACAGCGAATGAAGTTCAGGGGATTGATTATTCAACAATGCTTTTCGGACTGGCTACCTTAGATGAGCATTGCGGTAAAGATTTTTTTACCGTAAATAATAATTATAAGTTTCCTGCATTTGCTTTTGTGAGTGTGAAATGATTTAAAGGTGAGGCTATAGCATATTATAGCCTCACCTTTGGTTAAAGGCCTTCTATTTCTTCAATAGAGAGTGCAGTAAACCCGGCAATTTTAGCCAGCTCAAAATTTTCTTCTTTCATTTTTTTGGCAATGGCCAGTGCAGTTTCATGTTTTCCTTGTTCAAGCCCTCGTTCAAGCCCTTTTTCCATCCCTTCTTTTTCTGCTCTTTCTTTTGCACATTCCATCAAGCCTATATCGTCTTCTTCCTGTTGTAAAATCGATATGTATAAAAGTTGTTGTTCTGGTGATAATTCGTTCATTTCAGCGATCTTAAATATTTTTTCAAAAACACGTTTATCCAGATATTTAGGAATCTGATTTAAACTGTGCATGTGTTTGAGCATATAAACCCATTTGTCCAGCTCATTTTTCAGTTCATCTTCTTTCTTCTCAAATTTAGGCAGTTCCAAAAACTTAAATCCCAGTCCATTGTGGAATATTTTACCTGTACCTGTATTCACCAGTGAAATACTTTGCAAATAATCATCACTCAGACAATTCTTCATGTTAAAATCCAGGATTGCAATCAGGAAAACTTCTTTCAGTTTAACTTTCCAGTTACCCTTGCTCATCAACTTCTGCTGTTGAATGAGCCGGCTCAGGTAAAAAATGCAGCGATCTTCAAAATTATCATGTGCTGCCCGCTGCATCTCCACGATAAATTGCTCACCCTTGTCTCCGGTACATAACAAATCGAAGAAGATCTTTCTATCCTCCTTGCCGTCACCAGCGAGTTCAGTTGGATTATATACAAGATCAATAATGTGTTTTTCTCCCTCAAACAATGCGTTTAAAAAGGCGATCATGGTCTCTTTATTAGGCTCGCCGCCGAAAAGGTGTTTGAATCCAAAATCTGATAATGGATCAATGTATTTATTTGTTATAGCCAACATAATTCTTAATAATTTATGGAAAGCTAATCAAGTTTTATATTTAAAAGGTAATAAATATCTAAATTGTATATAAAAAGTTTTATGAAGAAAAAAAATTAAATAAAAAAGCTGCCTCACAATTACTCGTGAGGCAGCTTTTTTAGCTTTTATAAAAGTGATGCTACTGAATATTGATTTCGAATGGCATTCTTGCCTGGATACCACTGTTAACCACTACCTTTTTCAATTGCTGATATAACAGGAAGTTTTCTCCGAATTCCTGTTTTGCATAATACATTCTTACATTATCTCCCGCATCTGATAAGAACGATTTTAAAGGATCTGTTTTCTCAGGATATTCTACAATTTTATAACTGCTTAGTTTCGCTTTTTTACCAGCGGCAACAATTGCATCATTAAAACTGCCGATTTTATCTGCCAGACCGATTTTTACTGCATCAGTACCTACCCAGACATGTCCGCCTCCTATAGAGTCGATATATGCTTTAGAGCGCTTACGTCCTTCTGCAACGCGGCTGGTGAAAGTATCATAGACATGGTTAACATCTGTTTGAATGATTAATCTTTCTCCCGGAGTTAACGGACGGTTTGTACTCATGATATCAGCATACTGACCTGTTTTTACACCGTCAAAAGTAATCCCTATTTTATTGGTTAACAGGTTCTGGAAATTAGGAATAATACCGAATACACCAATAGAACCAGTAATGGTATTTGGCTGTACAAAAATAGAATCGGCTGCACAAGCAATATAGTAACCGCCCGAAGCCGCAACATCGCCGAAAGATGCCATTACAGGTTTTACTTTTTTAGCCAGTACAATCTCTCTCCAGATCACGTCTGATGCCAGTGCACTTCCGCCACCCGAATTTACACGAAGTACAATAGCTTTAATTTTATCATCCTGTCTGGCTTTTCTGATGGCACGTGAAATGCGCTCTGAACCGATTGATTCATCACTGCCTTCACCACCTGTAATATCGCCATTGGCATAAATGACAGCTATTTTGTCTTTGCTTTCAGTGTTTTCTTCTTTCTGATTGGTTGCATAGTCATTGATAGTCACAGTAGCGATAGTTTCATTTTTGCCTGTTCCGCTCAATGCTTTCAGTTCATCAATGACTTCATCCTTGTACTTAAGGCCATCTATCATTTTATAAGCCAATGCATCCTCAGGAGTCTGAATTTTATAAGTATCAGCCATTTTATACAAACTATCTTTTGGAATATTTCTGGATACAGAAATACCTTCCAGGAAAGTACTATATAAACCACCAAGGTAAGCGGTAACCTGCTGACGGTTGTAATCGCTCATTTTAACATTTGTGAATGGCTCTACTGCACTTTTATAATTACCAACGCGGATAATCTGTGCTTCTACACCCAGTTTTTCCATAGCGCCTTTAAAAAAGGTCAGCTGAGAGCTAAAGCCTTTGAATTCTAAAGCACCTTGTGGGTTCAGATAAACTTTATCAGCAACTGAAGCCAGGTAATAAGCGTCTTGTGTATAAACCTCGCTATAAGCGATGATCTTTTTTTTACTGCTCTTAAAGTCAATCAAGGCATCTCTTATTTCTTTTAAAGTTGCTTTTCCTGCTCTTGGAGAACTTACATTCAGATAAAGACATTTAATGTTATCATCTGTCTTTGCTCTTTTTAAGGCCCGCATCAGATCGTTAAAGCCAAGGCTTTTTCCGACGTTTGAACCTATAATAGGCAGGTTGTCCAGTGTTTTGTTTGGTGTACGTTCTTTAATGGTCTGGTCAAGGTTCAGGTAGAGCACCGAGTTACTGACAACATCCACAGTTTTGTCGCTGTCTATTGAAGAAACCAGTGCGACCACAAAAACTATAAAGAAAATGGCAATAAGGAAAGTGGAAATGATAATTCCTACGACGGTAGCAAAAACATATTTAAAAAATTCTTTCATGTGGATGTTTAATATTTAATTTGTAAATATATTAAGAAACTAACTGAGATTTATCAACTAAATTCAGGCTTGCTCTTAATGAATTAGCTTTGATATGGGATTGGATTATAAAACGGTTTATTTGTTACTGGGAAGTAACCTGGGAGAAAGAAAAGAGTTAATTGAAGAAGCTATTTCAAAGATTGAAAGCCGTATCGGGTCAATAGTCTCCAAATCAGCTTTATACGAGACTGCCGCATGGGGTAACGAAGATCAGCCCCCTTTTTTGAATGTGGCAATTGGTGTGGAAACAAACAAAACTGCTGATTTGGTGTTGGACTTAGCATTGGAGATAGAACAAGAACTGGGCAGGATAAGATTAGTGAAATGGGGTGCCAGGCTGATTGACATCGATGTGATTTTATATGGACAGGAAATCATTAATGATGGAGAGCGGTTGCAGGTTCCGCACCCAAGGATGCAGGACAGGAGATTTGTATTGGAACCCTTAGCAGAAATTGCAGGAGAAGTTGAGCATCCTGTGTTTAAACAGCGTATATCAATATTATTATCTTTATTAAAAGATAATTTAACCGTGTATAAAATATTATAAATTTATTAGTTTTGTTTCAAATGATTGACGAAGAAAAAAATAACAGCCCCCTTGATCTGTCTTATCTCCGGGATATGTCTGGTGACAGTGCTGAGTTTATGATTGAAATGATAGATATGTTTAAGGTACAAACACCTTTATATGTTGCAGATCTTGAACAATCATTTGAAGCTCAGGACTGGGAAAAGATGGCAGGCTATGCACATAAAATAAAACCTACGCTATCTTACGTGGGCAGAGAAGATGCCCGCGGACATCTCCAGTTGATAGAAAATAATGCACGGGATCTGAAAGATCTTGAGGACATGCCGCGCGTATTGAAAGAATTGAATGAATTTGTAGAAATTTTGTACAGACAGCTTGATGAAGCGAAAGCGGAGTTGGCAAAAAGATTGTAAAAGGAATCTTTAAAAAACAAAAAAGCTGTCAGTGAATCATAAGATCCGCTGACAGCTTTTTTTTATCAGGTCATTGATTACAGCTTCGGCACACGCCTGAAATGTAATAAAGATAAAGCAATGTAAAGTACCAGTACAAACGGAACCGCAGCGAATTGCAGAAAAGCAATCAATATTGCTGAAAGAATCAGAAATATGAACTTTATTTTATTCGGTTCCCATTTAAATGAGCTGAATTTCAAAGAAAAAATCCTGATTTCACTGGTGAGCAAAAAACTCATGATCACTGTAATGGCAATTAGTAAAACAGAAGAACCAATCAATGCCGGATAATCTTTCCGGATAAATGGCAGGGACACAATAAACAAGGTATTCATAGGTGTATTTAAACCGATGAAATCTTCTGTCTGCCTGGTATCTATATTAAACTTAGCCAGACGCAGTGCAGAGAAAATGGTCATCATAAATCCCAGGTAGGGCAGGTATGGAGAGGAAAAATCACTCTGTGTAAGTAACTGGAACATCACCACTCCTGGTAAAAATCCAAAACTTACCATATCTGCTAAAGAGTCAAGCTCTTTGCCAATAGGGGATTTCACATGCAGCAACCTGGCTGCAAATCCGTCAAAAAAGTCGCATATACCGGATATTAATACGGCATATGCTGCAATATTTAAATCTCCTTTAAATGCAAAAACCACGCCTATACATCCCGAAAAGAGATTGGCACAGGTTAATGCATTGGGAATGTGTTTCTTCATATCCGACTAGCTGTTCATAGAAATTAAGAACTCTTCATTAGTTTTTGTGTTCTTGATTTGTGCCTGAACAAACTCCATAGCCTCCTGTGCATTCATATCTGCAAGGTGGTTACGTAAGATCCATACGCGCTGTAAAGTATCTCTGTCATGTAATAAGTCATCTCTGCGCGTACTCGATGCTGTGATATCAATAGCAGGGAAGATACGTTTGTTAGACAATTTACGGTCTAATTGTAATTCCATGTTACCTGTTCCTTTGAATTCTTCGAAAATTACTTCGTCCATTTTAGAACCTGTATCTGTTAATGCAGTTGCTAAAATAGTTAAAGAGCCTCCTCTTTCAATGTTACGGGCAGCACCAAAGAAACGTTTTGGTTTATGTAAAGCGTTTGCATCCACACCACCAGATAAGATTTTACCAGATGCAGGAGCAGTTGTATTGTAAGCACGGGCAAGGCGTGTAATTGAATCCAGCAGGATCACTACATCATGTCCGCATTCTACTAAACGTTTTGCTTTTTCCAATACGATATTGGCAATCTTAACGTGACGTTCAGCTGGTTCATCAAATGTAGAAGCAATAACTTCTGCACGTACGCTTCTTGCCATGTCTGTTACCTCCTCAGGACGTTCATCGATCAGTAAAATAATCAGATAAACTTCAGGGTGGTTTTTAGCAATCGCATTGGCAACTTCTTTCAACAGGTTTGTTTTACCAGTTTTAGGTTGTGCAACGATCAAACCACGCTGACCTTTACCTATCGGGGTAAATAAGTCAATGATACGGGTAGAGTAGTTATTGGTTTCTGTGAAAAGATTTAATCTTTCTGTCGGGAATAATGGAGTCAGGTAGTCAAAAGGAACTCTGTCTCTTACATCAGCTGGTAAACGGCCGTTGATAGTTTCTACTCTAACCAGTGGGAAATATTTTTCGCCTTCTTTTGGAGGACGGATACTTCCTTTAACTGTATCTCCGGTTTTTAAACCGAAAAGTTTGATTTGAGATTGTGAAACGTAAATATCATCCGGTGAAGAAAGGTAGTTGTAATCTGCCGATCTTAAGAAACCATATCCATCAGGCATAATTTCCAATACACCTTCGTTGGTGATCGTATTGTCGAAATCCAGGTTTGAATAACTGTTTTCGTTTTGCTTCTGATTGCTATTGTTACCGTTGTTGTTATTATTATTTTTTGGTCTGTTGTCTTCTCTTACAGGTTTTGCCTTTTTAATTTCGGTATGTGCTGTAACAGCTGGCTGAACAGCTTGTCTTTCTTCAGTTCTTGGTGCCGGAGCAGTAACCGGAGCCGGAGTTTCTGATTGAACATTTCCATCAGTCACTGCTGCTACTGGCGCAGCTTCAGGCTGAGCTTGTTCTTCTTGCTGCGGTGTATCGAATAAAGATGCTCTGTTGAAATTATTACCGTTATTAGTCGCTGGCGCCTGTTCTGCCTCGTCTTTAGGAATACGTGTCCTTTTTCTGAGCGGTTTCTCTGCTGTATTAATTTTCGGAGCTTTTGGTTTAGCTGTTTTTGCCGGATTTTCTTTGGCAGTATCTTTACTGATTGCTGTTTCAGGAACATCAATAGCAGGTACAGCTTCAGGTTGTTGTTCATTGATTTGATGAATAACTTCAACCAATTCAGCTTTACGCAAATCATCAGCATTCAAGATCCCCTGAGATTTTGCTAACTCCCGCAATTCTGCAGTAAGTTTTTCATTTAATTCTGTTTTGTTAAACATTATGTGGGTGTAGAGAAATTTTTATAAACGAAATTATTTATCAGTAGATCAAGCAAAAAAAATGCAATTATGAATTTGAAAATAGAACAAATTTTTGTGAGATTTTCTGGAATGATCAGATAAACTTTTGAGAATTATGTTGCAATTGTATGTAATTGTATTCTAATCTCCAAGTAAAAACGAAAATTGTTATAAAGATTTTACTTAATTATGTGCAAAACTCATCTTAAATAGGCTCTGAATTGCTGTAGAAAATTTGGCATATTTGCGCATAATCTAAGTCCAAATGAACAAGAAGCAACTATTTGAACAAATTCAAGCTAAAAAATCGTTTTTATGTGTTGGACTCGATCCGGTATTGGAAAATCTTCCAAAACACCTGTTGAGTTTTGAAGATCCGATATTTGAATTCAATAAACAAATTATTGAGGCGACTAAAGATCTGTGTGTTGCCTATAAACCGAACACAGCATTCTATGAATCAAGAGGTTTGAAAGGCTGGGAGAGTTTACTAAAAACATGGGCTCATATTCCTGAGGATATTTTTACTATTGCAGATGCGAAAAGAGGGGATATTGGAAATACTTCTGCAATGTATGCGGATGCTTTTTTCAATGCAGAGAAATCGGGAATGAGTTTCGATGCAATTACGGTTGCGCCTTATATGGGTAAAGACTCTGTGGGACCTTTTTTAAAGTATGAAGATAAATGGGTGATTTTACTGGCACTAACTTCAAACGAGAGCCATAGTAATTTCCAGTTGTTTGAAAACGGAGATGGAAAGCTTTATGAAGAAGTGATCCGGGTATCTTCTGAATGGGGAAGCAGTGATCAGCTCATGTATGTTGTTGGCGCTACAAGAGGAGCTGAGTTTGCAAATATCAGAAGGCTTGCACCAGAAAATTTTTTACTGGTTCCTGGTGTTGGTGCACAAGGCGGAAGCCTGGCAGATGTCTGCGAATTCGGCTTAAATGATACCTGCGGTTTACTGGTTAATTCATCAAGAGGGATTATTTATGCAGGTAAAGGGGAAGACTTTGCAGAGAAAGCAAGAGCGGAAGCTTTAAAATTGCAGCAGGAAATGCAGGTTATCCTTGAAAAATCAGGATTATTGTAAGTTTCCGGGCAATAAAAAAGAAATCCTGATCTGAGAAAAAATGTTTAAATTGCTATTGGCATTGGTGTAAATAAAGATTCCTGTTTGGGGTATGATTATTGCACTTGCCTGTTATTAAATTAAAAGCATGTTTCAGAGCATCGTTACCTATTTCGAGAAGCAAAGTTTTGGGGTCTGCACTTATATTGCGGATCGTTTTGGTATGTCGATCAGTAAAATCAGATTATTCTTTATCTATTCTTCTTTTCTGGCAGTAGGTTTTCCTATTGTTTTTTATATCATGGCTGCGCTTATTTTAGACGTCCGCCATTATATCAAAAGGATCAGACAGCGGATTTGGGATTTATAAATTTATTCTGCTGTTATAAATCAGCATAACAGAGGTCATACAACTATATATTTTATATTTGTTGTTTATTAATACAGTTACGAAAAATGTCGTTAAGGGGAAACCAATTTAAATCTAATTCATTCAAAAACGAATACGGGGAGAAGCCAGGTTCAAAAGCATCGTCCAAAGAACCAAGAGCAAGATTTGAACGGATACCTTCACTGAATTTTCAGGATGAAAGGATTTTGAAAATTGCAGGCTTGTTTTTTCTGATTCTATCTATTTATTTCCTTGTGGCCTTCACTTCCTACCTGTTTACCTGGCAGGAAGATTACAGTTATGTAATTGATGCAAATGGTGGCTGGAGCAATCTTTTTAAAACGGTAGAAGAACTACAACAGCATAATATTCCTTTTGTGGTACAAAACTGGCTGGGTAAGTTTGGTGCCTTATTATCTCATCAGTTTATCTATGAGTGGTTTGGTATTGCTTCCTTTTTATTTGTTTTCGTATTTTTTGTGATCGGTTACCGGTTATTGTTTAAGGTCAAAATATTTGCACTGGAAAAAACGCTGGGTTACAGCTTGTTTTTCCTGCTGTTCCTATCGTTTACTTTTGGTTTCTTACATTCATTTATTGCTGATTCTCCGCATTATCTGGAAGGGGAAATTGGTTACTGGACTAACCGTTTACTGGTTGCCCAGGTTGGCGTAACCGGAGTTGGCGGGCTGATTGCATTTTTAGGGCTGACGATTTTAATCATTGCCTATAACATCGACTTCAAATTCCCGGAAAGGGTACGTGCCGAAGAAGAGGAAGAGCTCATCCCTGAAGCTTCCGGTAATGCTTTCTCAGGCTTTAAAGAGCCTGCAGAAAGAGTTGTTCCTATAGAACGTCTATCGCCTTTAGCAGCGAAAGAAAATATAGAACGCCCTGAGCAGATAGAGTTTACCTTAAATGACAGGCTGGCTTCTGAGCGCAAAAAGGAGCAGCAGAATATTACATTAACACCAGGTCGTTTCCAGGAGCAGGAAGCTGAACCGGAAGTTATCGTGCCAAGAGCACCTGTAGTGAATATGATGAACGCACCGATCATTCTTTCTCCGGCAGTAGAACCTATTAAGGAATTGATCTTTGAAGAAGTTAAACCAGAACCTGAGCTAACGATTCAGAAAACTGAAGAGGAAAAGAAATCGGATGAGCTGGTAGAACAGTTTGGTAATTACGATCCTACACTGGATCTGGCAAGTTATCAGCTTCCTCACCTGGATCTGTTGGAAAACTATGGATCGAATAAGATTTCTGTCAATGCGGATGAGTTAGAGGCCAACAAAAATAAGATAGTTGAGACGCTTAACCATTATAATATTGAAATCGATAAGATCAAAGCGACTATTGGCCCAACGGTAACGCTTTATGAGATTATTCCTGCTCCGGGAGTAAGGATTTCAAAAATCAAGAACCTGGAGGATGATATCGCCTTGAGTTTAGCGGCATTGGGTATTCGTATTATTGCGCCAATGCCAGGTAAGGGTACAATAGGTATTGAAGTTCCGAATATGCATCCTGAAATGGTCTCTATGAAAAGTATTCTGAATACGGAGAAGTTCCAGAAAACGGATATGGATCTGCCTATTGCTTTAGGGAAGACAATTTCTAATGAGGTTTATATCGCCGATCTGTCTAAAATGCCCCATTTACTGGTTGCAGGAGCAACCGGACAGGGTAAATCTGTTGGTATTAATGCAATCCTGGTTTCTCTGTTGTATAAGAAACATCCTTCACAGCTTAAATTTGTATTGGTCGATCCAAAGAAAGTGGAGCTGACATTGTTCAATAAGATCGAGAGGCATTTCCTGGCGAAACTTCCGGGAGAGGCGGATGCGATTATTACGGATACTAAAAAGGTAATCCATACTTTAAATTCATTGTGTATTGAGATGGATCAGCGTTATGATTTGTTAAAAGATGCACAGGTGAGAAACTTGAAGGAGTACAATGAGAAGTTTATCAAACGGAAGCTGAATCCAAATAATTCACACCGTTTCTTACCCTATATTGTACTGATTGTAGATGAGTTTGCTGATTTAATGATGACCGCCGGTAAAGAGGTGGAAACGCCGATTGCCCGTCTGGCTCAGTTGGCGCGTGCGGTAGGTATTCACCTTGTACTGGCTACACAGCGTCCTTCGGTAAATATTATTACAGGTACAATTAAAGCGAATTTCCCGGCAAGGCTTGCTTTCAGGGTATTGTCTAAAATTGACTCAAGAACTATCCTGGATAGTGGTGGTGCGGATCAGCTGATTGGTCGCGGGGATATGTTATTATCCACCGGAAATGATCTGATCAGGCTACAGTGTGCGTTTGTAGATACACCTGAAGTTGATCGTATTTCTGAGTTTATTGGTAACCAGCGTGGGTATCCAGAGGCTTATCAGTTGCCTGAATATCTGGATGAGGCGGCAGAATCTGCTAAGTCTGATTTTGATCCGAATGATCGTGATTCAATGTTCGAGGATGCGGCCCGGCTGATTGTTATGCATCAACAGGGGTCTACTTCTCTGATACAGAGGAAGATGAAACTGGGTTATAACAGAGCAGGCCGGATTATCGATCAGCTGGAGGCTTTTGGTATTGTTGGCCCTTTTGAAGGAAGTAAGGCAAGAGAGGTATTAGTGCTTGATGAGCATGAATTGGAACAGTTATTGAGCGGCCTGAAGAAATAACCAGAAGAGCAGATGAAGAAGATATTAAGTGCGTTACTGATTGTATCAGGAATAAGTTTCGGTAGTTATGCTCAGCAGGATGTTAAAGCAAAGGCTATTTTGGGGGAGGTAAGCAAGAAATATAAATCTTATGATATTGTAAAGGCAGATTTTAGTTTTACACTCGAAAGTCCTCAAAATAAGGCGAAAGAAACTCAGCAGGGGACGCTGATTGCAAAAGCTGCTGCTAATAAATATAAAGTGATCATGACTGATCAGGATATGATCAGTGATGGTAAAAGCCAGTGGACTTATCTGAAAAAAGATAAAGAAGTACAGGTTTCTGTTGCAGATAATGGCAGTGATGCATTAAACCCTGCAAAGGTGTTTACTTTGTATGAAAAGGGGTTTAAATATCTTTATACTGGCGACCAGAAAGTAGGGCCAAAGGTTTATCAGATGATAGATTTATCTCCTGTAGATTCAAAGACTTCTTATTTTAAGATCCGGTTAAGTATTGATAAGGTGGCTAAGCAATTGTCAAATGTTTTAATTCTGGACAAAAACGGTAATAAATATACGTATACCATAAAATCATTTATGGGCAATGCGAAGGTTCCGGAATCGACATTTACATTTGATGCGAGGAAATATCCTGGTGTTGAAGTAGTTGATTTGCGGTAATCAGATTAAAGATAAATGGGGTTCAGACAAGGCGTCTGAACCCTTTTTTTGTTATTTTTGAACTACATTAGACTCTGTTTTAATTTTAAACAGGATCTTATAAACCAGCTGCTTTTGAAAATTACATTTTTAGGTACTGGCACTTCCCAGGGAATTCCTGTGATTTGCTGCAATTGTGAAGTTTGCCACTCTGATGACCCAAGGGACAATCGGCTGAGGGTATCTGTATTGGTAGAAACGGGTGACAAGACGATTGTAATAGATAGCGGGCCTGATTTCAGGTATCAGATGCTGCGTGCTGGTGTTAAGGATCTGGATGCAATTGTGTATACCCATGAGCATAAAGATCATGTAGCGGGTTTGGATGATATCCGCCCTTTCAATTATTTGTTGCAGAAGAACATTGATATTTATGCGACAGAAAGAGTTCAGGATGCTTTGAAAAGAGAGTTCTCCTATATTTTTGCGGAAAAGGTTTATCCGGGGATTCCGCAGATCAATATACATACGATTGCTACGGAGAATTTTTATATCGGAAAAACGGAATTGATTCCTCTGCAGATCATGCATTATAAGTTACCGATCCTGGGTTTCAGAATTAATGATTTTACCTATATCACCGATGCGAAAACTATTTCACAGGAAACGATTGCTAAAATAAAAGGAACAAAGGTTTTAGTCGTGAATGCTTTGCAGGTTGAAGATCATATATCGCATTTTACTTTAGGAGAAGCGATTACCTTTGCACAGGAAATTGGTGCGGAGATGACTTATTTAACGCATATTGGCCATAATATGGGGAAACATGCGGATGTGGAAAAGGAATTGCCGGATAATATCAGGCTGGGGTATGATGGACTGGTTATAAATTTATAATTTTTAAAATAGTTGCTCGATTATAGCGAATAAATATATATTTGCACCTCACAAGATATCCGGGTGGCGAAATTGGCAGACGCACCACCTTGAGGGGGTGGCGCCTGAAAAGGCGTGGCAGTTCGAATCTGCTTCCGGATACTTCAAAAAACGATGGCCAATTGATTAGTTCAATTGGTCATTTTTGTTTGCTAGCTTGCTGCTGATTAAACCTATAACAAAAGAAGCTAATATGGTAAAATTCGGTGCGTCTTTATTATCATGGATCTTGCCAGAGTGGAAGGCCGCTGAAGGAGCTTATGCAATTCAAAAAACCGCAGCGGCAGGGTTTGATATATTAGAAATCTTATTACCTCCTTCGATGAATATTGATACCGCAACTGTGCGGAAACAATTACAAGAACACCATATTCAGGCCATCTGTTCTTTTAATCTTCCTGCTGATTGCCACATCCCTTTTTACCCCGATCAGGCATATGAGGCTATTAAATCGGCACTTGATAAAGCTGCCGAACTGGAATCTGAAATTCTTGCCGGAGTGTTGCATAGTGGTATTGGTGTTTTTTCAGGTTCAGTAAAGACCGTTCAGGAAAATGAAACTCTTGTACAGGTATTAACTTCATCTGCCGATTATGCCAATCGTCTGGGCATAACGATGTGCCTGGAACCTGTTAACCGGTATGAAAGCTATATATGTACTTGTGCTGCTGATGTGCTGGATTTAATTGAACAAGTTGGTTCGCCTGCATTGGCACTTCATCTGGATACCTTTCACATGAATATTGAAGAAGATAATTTTCGTGATCCTGTGATCCAAAGTGGCACATATTTAAAACATATGCATATCACAGAAAGTAATCGGGGCATGCCAGGAGAAGGAAATGTGCGCTGGGATGATCTCTTTGAAGCCCTCGCAGAGATTAACTATGATGGAGCACTTGTATTAGAAAACTTTTCCTCTTCCATTGAGGGGATGTCAGAACGTGTCAGCCTGTGGCATCCTTCCAAACATAATGCGCAAAATCTGGCCGAAGGTAGTCTGGCTTTTATCAAACAAAAGGCTTTAGCTTATGGCTTGTAAAATAGAACGCTTCATTGTTTTAGCTAATTAATAGAAATAAATATTAGCTTGCGATATGGAACTGCATCCGGAAATTAAAAAATTTATAGAGAAGAAAATAGAACCAGACAATCTTTATCTTCCGCACAATTATCCTGAAGTCAATACTTTCGGGGAATTTCAACAGGGATATAAATATATTGAAGATACTGGTGAAACTTTAACTGGTACAAAATCATCTGATTTTAAGGAAAGCTGGTATGTAATCTGTTCTAATGAGATGAGTGATCCTTTTTACGTGGATTTATCTGAACAGGATCAGGGTTTCCCTGTCTATTTTTCATGGCACGGAGCCGGAAGCTGGATACCGGTCAAAATAGCTGATGATTTAAATGATTTTACAGCAAAATTGCTGAGCATAGAAAAAGTTGATCAGGATAAAACGAAATTACTTCAGTTGCTGAAGAAGAATTTTGATTTGACTATTGAGTTGTGGAAGGAAATGTATACATCAATTGAAGAAGAAGAGGAAGATAGTGTTGAAGAGACAGATACAGAACCTTCAGAGTGGATAAGGGGAAAAGTGTTGATTAGAGATATCGGTCAGCAGAAGATGAAAATTGTACATTATTTGAAAGAGCATTTCAAATTAACTCCACAACAGGCTTTAGCATTAAGTAAACAAAAGGATATTGAAGTCGACCAGGGCCATCTGCTCTATCTCAAGGGGCTTATTAACCATCTGAAGGAACTCGGTGCGACAGCTGAATTTGTAGCCGATCAGTTATAACATTCTTACTGAATAATAAGTATAAATCTTTTTTATGCGATAAGTACTCCTTTTCAAAAAAACTGAAACTTCATTATATAGGCATTGTTGACAAATTGTTTAAAGGAATTTTGAATTCAAACAATTAAGATTCATATTATGCTAGCAATGAATTATCGAGGACCCTACAGGGTCCGTGCCGGGCAAAAACCTATGCCTGAAATATTACATCCAGAGGATGCAATTGTGAGAGTTACCCGTAGCTGTATCTGCGGATCAGATCTTCATCTTTATCATGGTATGGTGCCTGATACACGTGTCGGAACAACATTTGGACATGAATTTACTGGTGTTGTAGAAGAAGTCGGACCGCTTGTACAGCGGTTGAAAGTAGGTGATCAGGTTCTGGTTCCTTTTAATATTGCCTGTGGAAGATGTAATTTTTGTAAACAGGGACTTTATGGTAATTGTCATGAATCTAATCCAATGGCAACAGCTGTTGGAGGTATTTTTGGATATAGTCATACGGCTGGTGGTTTTGATGGAGGACAGGCAGAATATGTACGGGTTCCCTATGCAGATGTTGGTCCGACAGTCATTCCACCCGGTATGGATCTGGATGATGCTGTAATGCTGACCGATGTAGTACCAACAGGTTATCAGGCAGCAGAAATGGGAGGAATTAAACCAGGCGATACTGTCGTAGTTTTTGGTGCGGGGCCGGTTGGTATCATGGCAGCGCGTTGTGCCTGGTTTTTTGGCCCTTCGAGGGTGATTGTTATTGATCATATTGATTATCGTTTAGAATTTGCTCAAAACTATGCCCATTGCGAAGTATATAACTTCAAGTCCATGGAAGATCCTGTTGTGTTTTTAAAAAAGACAACCGACTGGTATGGCGCCGACGTTTGTATAGATTGTGTAGGATGCGAGGCAGAAGGCAATACGCTGCAAACATTCACTGGCCGGATTATGATGATGCAGGCAGGTGCAGGTACTGCACTTCAATGGGCTATCAATTCTGTTAAAAAAGGTGGAATTGTTTCTATAGTTGGTGTTTATGGTCCTCCTTTTAATCTCATCCCTATAGGAAATGTATTAAATAAAGGGATTACCATACGTGCAAATCAGGCTGCTGTAAAACGCCTTTTACCTAAACTTATTGATCATGTTCAATCCGGAAGATTAAATCCTAAAGAGCTGATTACTCATCGTGTTCCTTTAGCTGAAATAGCTGATGCTTATCAGCTGTTTTCTTCTAAACTGGATAACTGTATCAAAGTCCTGCTTGTACCCTAAATTAAATATTCAGAGAATGAAAAATAATAGAATAGATTACAAAAGTATACCTGGCTGGGGCATGGATGCAGATCCTGATAATGAGCCAACTTATCCGATGAAAAATTATACTGGTGATGATCACCACAGAATAAATTATGAAAGGTCTTTACAACAGACAGAAACAGTAGAAATCCTGCAATCTAATGAGCGGCCGGCTTTATCGGTTGTTTTTGGAACTACAATACCACCATCAGGTTTGAGCGGCAGGATAAGACGTTACGCTTTCAGGCATAGTGAAGATCGTTACCGGCATTGGCTGCCACTTTTGATTGCCGATCGTATTCAGGTTTATGAAGGGATCATTGATGATCTTGGAAAAGGTTACTTCCCGAACATTTTTGCAGAAAAAGGATGGAAGGCTGCATGGAAGTATAATACAAAAAGTTTGATCACTAAAGTTGGTATAACAGCCTCAGTAGCCGTATTTGTAATGCTTTCACTCAGACGTGAAAAATAATTTTTTCATTTTAAGTCTACTTAATTTATGAAACAGCTAATTTTAATTTTTGGATTGTTGGTTACAGCAGCATGTAACAATCAGAATTCTCCTTCTAATATAGGAGAAGCAGGAGCAGAGAAATCGGATAAAGATAAATTGCTGAATACAGGTGCAGAATTACTTCAGCATAAAGCACCAATCAATGCAATAGCTACCTATATGGATGGATTTCATTTTTATAATGGTAACCCTGATGCACAAATGGAGGCACATCATTATGTAACGCAATTAAGTGAAGACCTTTACCAGGCTGTCATTTATGATGGAAACCAAAAAGATGCAAAGCTTATGGGGGTTGAATATATTGTAACAGAGAAATTGTTTAAAGGATTACCTGAACAGGAGAAAAAATTATGGCACAGCCACAGATATGAAGTGAAATCGGGGCTGTTAACCGCACCAGGAATTCCTGACAGGATTGAACATGAACTGATGGAAAAACTGGTTTCTACTTACGGAAAAACAATTCATACCTGGCATACTGATCAGGAGAATAGTTTGCCTGTAGGTGCTCCAATGATTATGATGGGGTTTACCCAGGATGGTCAGATCCATGATCATCTGATCAAAGAAAGAGATACCAGGTTTAAAATCAATACAACAGAAATCAGAAATAAAAGGAATGATATTGCTGTAAAAGAGATTGTTTCTGGTGCTGATGCCTGGAAGAATGGGGAATTCAGGCAATTTACTATATCTTCTGAAATTGATTCTGCTTTGCATAAACACCAGAAGCAATAAAAGTTCAGTGGTCATCTGTTTCTTGTGGCCTTCTGGAGGTATTAGAATCTACAGCCCACCCTTTTTTAATATTACTGTCCTCAGGCCGCTTGTCTTCGAGGCCTTTTAAGCGATAAGGACTATCAGGATCTCCTTCAGTTTGTTCTTCTGGCTCATTTCCCAGATGCTCTTTGGAAAGATCCTGATGCTCATTTTTATGATCTGGTTGTTTTTCTGATTCGTTGTTCATCTGCTGATATTTTAGTAATCATTCTATTGCTATTAAATTTCAAGTCACGGCCAATGTTTCATTTAACAACACCAGGCAGCTAAAGGCTGGCTGGTGTTGTTTTGATAAATTAGTGGTTTTGAGGTGGCATTGTGGTGGCACCATTTCCATTTCCATTGCCGTTCCTGTTCAGGGTATCACGCTTTGACCATCCTTTTTTCTTCGTCATTTTTTTGTTTGAAGAGTTTTTTTTCGTTGTTTGTTTTTGACTTGTGGTGTCCTGTCTTTGTCTGGTAGTGTCTTGTTTTCTTCTTGTGGTGTCCTGCTGAGGTGTGCTGATTGCAAATGCTGTCCAACAGAATGTGCTGAATAACATCATCATGAATAATCTTTTCATTGGTTAAAGTTTTAAATGAATAATTTGAATTAATATACGCTGAAACATACTATACCCCTGGTCGGTTTTTGCGTTTTTTAAATCAGGTATAAATCACCTGATTTAACTTTTTAAACCCGTATTTAATTAGTCAAATCAGGTATTTATCCGTTAAACTTTTATAAAAACCGAAGGTTATTAATGCTCACTAATCCATACAATTATGAACATTATAAGCAGAAAATGGCATGCATTTCTCGATTATCTTTCAGGTATAGTACTTATCGGAGCACCCTGGATATTCGATTTTTATTTTTCGCACCGTGGCGCAGCTGCAGCCGTATTAGCTGGTGTATTAATATTAATTCTTTCCATTATAACTGATTATGAAGGTGGCCTTATCCGTATGGTCCCAATGTCCATGCATTTGAATATGGACATACTTCTGGGTATACTTCTGGCCGTTTCACCCTGGTTGTTTGGTTTTAGATATGAAGTTTATTTACCTCATCTGCTGATGGGGCTTCTTGCATTATTTGCAGGTATTTTAACCATGCGAAGGTCATTAAGTGAAAAAAAATATACCAATCAAACTGACCACAAATCTATTATTAAATGAAGATTTTAGAGTTAAAAGTGCTTAGAGGGCCAAATTACTGGTCAAATTATAGAAAAAACTTAATAGTCATGAAATTGGATATTGGTATTTATGAAAAATTACCAACAAACAAAATTAATGATTTTGCAAAAAACCTGGTGACTACTCTTCCTTCGCTTGCTGTGCATAGATGCTCAGTTGGGAAGGAAGGAGGTTTTATGTCAAAAGTAAAAGAGGGAACTCCGCTTAGCCATGTCGTATAACATGTAGCATTGGAGCTTCAGTCTCTGGCAAGTATGGATTGTGGATTCGGACGTACCAGGCTGTCAGATAAACAAGGAATATATACTGTTGTATTTTCCTATCTTATTGAAAATGCCGGTTTATATGCTGCAAAAGCTGCAGTAAGACTGGTTGAAGCTATTGTTGCCGGAAAGGATTATCCGCTGGATTTAGCTATTGAACATCTGAAATCTATATTTTACCGTGAAGCTCCCGGACCAAGTACTCAAAGTTTGATCACAACAGCAGAAACACGTAATATTCCGGTATACAGGCTGGATAAACAAAGTCTGGTCATGTTGGGACAGGGCAAAAATCAAAAAATTATCAGTGCAACGATAGCCTCTACGACAAGTAGTATTGCTGTTGATATAGCTGGTAATAAAAGTCTGACTAAAAAAATTTTAGCGGATAATTATATTCCCGTACCCCAGGGACTGGTTATAAAAAATCAGGAAGAACTGGATGAAGCAATTAAGAATCCCGGCTATCCATTTGTAGTCAAGCCTTTAAACGGCAACCACGGGAGAGGTATTACCACGAATGTAAACTCCAGAAAACAGGCAATAGATGCCTTCATTAATGCGAAAACAATTTCTGACCAGGTGATTATTGAAAAACATATTTATGGAAACGACTATCGGATTTTGGTGATAAATTATGAGCTGGCAGCTGTTTCTAAGAGAATTCCTGCTATTGTTACCGGAGATGGCAGTTCAACAATCCAGGAATTAATTGACCAATTAAATCAGCATCCGGATCGTGGTGAAGGGCATGAAAAAATACTTACTAAAATTAAAATTGATAAAAATACACAGTCAATACTGAAGGAACATGGCCTGACACTTAATTCTATATTAAAAAAAGATAAAGAATTAAGAATTAAAGATACAGCGAACATATCTTCCGGAGGTACTGCTTATGATGTTACCGGACTTATACATCCGCAAAATGTAATCCTTGCAGAAAGAGCAGCCCGTCTTATTGGTCTTGATATTTGTGGTATAGATATGATTGCAGAAGATATTGGTATTCCTGTTAACCGGGATAATGGAGCAATATTGGAAATCAATGCGGCACCAGGATTACGTATGCATCTTCATCCCTTTAATGGAAAGGGCAGGAACGTTGCAGCACCAATCATAGATATGCTTTTTCCAGATGCACATCAATCCAGAATACCATTGGTAGCTGTGACCGGAACAAATGGAAAAACGACCACCACGCGCTTCATTGCTCATTTTGCGAAATGTTCAGGTTATATACCAGGATTTACTTCGACTGATGGTATTTATATTGATGGTAACCTGATTACTGAAGGAGATTGTGGCGGACCAATCAGCGCTGGCGTAGTTTTAAGAGATTCTTCAGTAGATTTTGCTGTGCTGGAATGTGCACGCGGGGGAATATTAAGGTCGGGGCTGGGATTTGATTATTGTAATATAAGTGTAGTAACTAATATCGCTGCAGACCATCTGGGTTTAAGCGGGATCAATACTTTAAAGGAGCTGTCTGCTGTGAAATCTGTAGTTCCAAAAAGCACTTTTAATGATGGTTTTGCTGTACTGAATGCTGATGATGAGTTAGTTCGTGTAATGCAGAAAGATTTGTCCTGTCATATTGCTTTATTTAGCATAGATCCTGAAAATGAACATATTGTTGCGCATTGTGAAGCGGGTGGGCTCGCTGCAATAATTGAAGATGAAACATTCGTATTGTGCAGAGGGAAAATAAAAATCCCTTTGTTGCCGGTCAAAGAGGTTCCGTTAACACTTAATGGAAACCTTAAATGTATGATTAAGAATTCTTTAGCTGCAATATTGGCTGCTGTTGCATTGGATATGCCTATAGAAAAGATACGGTATGGAATGAAATCTTTTATGCTTTCACCGGAAATGACTCCAGGAAGAATGAACAGGTTTGAGTTCAGCAAATTCACACTGGTTCTGGATTATGTTCATAATCCAGACGGATATATGGAATTAAGAGATTATCTGCACCATGAACAGGCGAGCTATAAGATAGGTATTATCGCAGCGGCTGGAGACCGAAGGGACGAAGATATTATGCTGCTTGGTCAATATGCTGCTGAAATTTTTGATGAGCTTATTATCAGACATGATAAAGATGGCAGGGGCCGTAACAATTGGGAAATCAGTGAGCTGCTTATCAATGGAATCCTGAAGTCTGGTCCGGACAAAAAAATAATTATTATTTCTGATGAGGCTGAAGCTATTCGCTATGCCTGTAATTACTGTCCTGAAGGGGCATTGATATTTGTAAGTAGTGATAACATCAAAAATTCGCTTTCTCTGATAAAGGAATTAAAAATGAATGATAATAAAAATCAGATTAATTATGAAGCCTAAAGGTAAATTAATGATCATTGGTGGCGCAGAGGACAGAAGCGATGGCACTGATCATGAAGTAAAGAATGACAATTATAAAAGATTTAAGCTGCTTAAGGAACTTTTACCCGCTCATGATTCAAAAGGAAAAATTGAGATTATTACTACAGCCACAACAGATCCGGAAGAAATGGAAAAAGTTTACAAGAAAACCTTTGCAGATATCGGATATAAAAATATTGGATTCCTGCATATCAGGGATAAAAAACAAGCCAGAGAAGAGGAGAATTGTAAAAGAGTAGAAGCGGCAAAAACTGTTTTTTTTACAGGTGGTGATCAGCTCAGATTCTCCACTATAATCGGAGGAACACCTATTGCTGAGCTTATCAGGAAAAAATATAGGAATGAAAGCGATTTTATAGCTGCTGGTACCAGTGCTGGCGCTATGGTGATGTCAGAAATTATGATTTGCGGGGGAGGTTCCGGAGAAGCACTTCTTGGATCGGACCTTCACACTGCTTCAGGGCTTGGCCTGATTTCGAATTGTATTATAGATACGCATTTTATTAAAAGAGGACGTTTTAGCAGGCTTGCTCATGCTATTATTATTAATCCGGGAAATCTGGGTATAGGGCTGGGTGAAGATACAGCTCTGGTTATCCACAATGGTAATGACGCAGAGTGCAGGGGATCTGGTATGGTTGTGTTAATAGATGGTGCATACATAGAACAGACAAATATTAGTGAAGCCGATGAAGCTTGTCCGGTTTATGTAGAGAACCTGAAGGTTCATTTACTTACCGAAAGCTGCAGGATTAATCTTGATACGCGTAAAATGTCTGCACCATTAACGGTATAAAATCAAGCCGTAATCTGACCGGTTGAGATTGGCAATGTCTTTATTCTTTTCTGTTGCATTAAATATGCCTTTTTACTTTAAAACAGGTTTGCTGTGATCTTTCTATTATAGTTATTACAGCTATATTTTGGTACTTCACGTAAATATATGACTGGTTGCCGTAATAATATAAAGTTGTAAATATTATTGACTTAATTTCCAGAACTGAAGCTTAAAAGACTATTTAACCTTAAACAGATACCATGGGCGCAAACAATGATTTATTTCTTGATATAGTGGAGTTCAATGCGAAGTCAGGATTTGTCTCAGACGAACTTGAATTATTAACGAATGAACAAACAGGTGGTTTGTCGATGGAATATATAACAAATCTGTTAAAGTGCAGGATTCTTGAACAGCAGTTAAATGAGCTAAAAGGTTTATTGAGTAAACACAACTCTTAGGACTGTAAAAGCTTATTTACCTCATACTTTCTGCATTCTCTTAAATATTTATCATGTTTTATTAATACTTAAAAGTTATTCAAATGTTATTATAATGATAACATGCTATGATTGTTCTTAACAATTTGATAACTTCAATGTATATCCGTATTAAACTGAGAGCCACATCTTTGACGGAATTTTAAAGCTTAGATAAAACCATTTATGAGAAAAAACTACAAATTAATTTTCGTGGTTACCCATTCTTTTCAGCAGAAGGCATTTTTGCTGCTATTCATGCTGGCCATCTCTGTCTGTACTTATGCACAACAACAGACCAGAATTATTAAAGGAAAAGTAACTGATGAAAGCAATGGCGGTTTACCTGGCGTTACTGTCAGGGTTAAAGGAACTAAATCAGCTACCTCTACTAACCAGGATGGTAATTTTACGATACAGGTCAGTGGTCCACAAGACATCCTTGTATTTAACATGCTTGGAACCCTCACCAAAGAAGTAACAGCTGGTAACAGTCAAAACTTAAACATTACACTCGTTACCGATAGTAAACAGTTAAAAGACGTAGTTGTAATTGGTTATGGCACTTCAAGTAAAAAGGATTTAACAGGGGCAGTGACTTCTGTAAATTCCGAAGAGTTTAATCAGGGGGTAATGACGAGCCCTGCGCAATTGCTGCAAGGTAAGGTAGCCGGATTAAATGTTACTAAAAGTGGTGACCCAAATGCAAAGCCATCTACTATATTAAGAGGGCCATCTACTTTACGTGAAGGAGCAGCACAAGAACCTTTTTACGTGATTGATGGTGTTCCCGGAGCATCAATCGACCTGTTAGCACCAGCTGATATAGAAAGTATAGACATTTTAAAAGATGCTTCTTCTACTGCTATTTACGGTTCAAGAGCTGCAAACGGAGTAATTATTGTCACGACCAAAAGATCAAAAGGAGGACAATCCAGACTTTCTTATAGTGGATATGGTGCAGTAGAAAGTGTGTCTAAGAAATATGATATGCTCAGCGGACCAGAATTGCGTCAGTATTTGAAAGATAATAAACAGGTCTTAAATCCTATTGATGATGATGGATCTGATACCAACTGGCAAAAAATGCTGGAAAGGACTGGTTATTCACAAAATCATAACTTGTCTTATGGTGGTTCGGGCGCATCTTCTGAATATGGTGCAAGTGTCAATTATTTCGACAACCAGGGAATCCTGAAAAACACATCTTTAAAAAGAACGATTGTCCGTGCTTATGTAAATCAGCGGTTTTTTAATGACAGACTTAAATTAGGTTTGACGATCACCAACAGTGCTACTACTGGTAATGACATTTATCAAACTCAGGCACTCTCCAACATGTTGTTCTATTTGCCTACGGTAAGTCCTTTCAATGCGGACCGGACTTATAAAGAAAACTATGACAGAACAGGTAGCGGTACAAGAAATCCACTGTCAATTGTAGACAATAACAGTATTAAAAATGTAAACAATAAAACCCTGATCAATGGGATGGCACAAGTGAACATCTTATCCGGTTTGAAATTTACAGCAAGTTTATCTACGCAAAAAGATCAGAATAATGCGAGCTCTTATTTAAACAGCCAGTCGGGACTTGCCAGAGGAGTAAATGGACAGGCCATCAAAGCTGATGTGCTGAATAAATCTGAAGTGATAGAAGGATACTTTAACTATGATAAAGTATTTGGTCAGCACAGTTTGAAATTACTTGCTGGTTATTCCTGGCAAGAAGACCGGACTAATGATGGTTTCGGTGTAACTACGCAGGGATTCTCCAATGATAACCTGGGTGCAAACAATATCTTTTTATCTAACCCATCTTTACTTTCACAAATTACATTTGCCAACTCGCCAATCTCCACGCTGAGATTAATCTCATTTTATGGCAGAGCGCAATACAATTACAAAGAGAAATACTTGTTTCAGGCCTCTTTAAGAAAAGATGGTTCTTCTGCTTTCGGTATCAATAGCCGCTGGGGATTATTTCCGGCAGTATCTGCGGGATGGAGAATTATTGGAGAAGATTTTATGAAAAGCGTACCTGTGATCAGTGATCTGAAATTGAGAGCCGGTTATGGTAAATCAGGAAATAGTCTTGGTTTTGATGCGTTCTCTGCTTTATTGGTTTATGGAACACCTGCAACGAGCAGTAAATACCTGAACAACGGGGTCATCAGCAATGCAATCGGCCCGGTAAGAAATGAGAATCCAAATCTGAAATGGGAAAGTACTGCGACTGCCAATATTGGATTGGATTTTGGTTTATTCGGGAACAGAGTTACAGGCTCAGTAGATTACTATATCAAAAAGACCTCTGACCTGATCTATTCTGAGTATGCTGTTTCTACCACGCAGTATTTTTTACCTACCATTACTGCCAATGTGGGCAAGATCAAAAATACAGGTATTGAATTATCTTTAAATGCTTTGGTTGTAAAAACAAAAGATTTTAGCTGGAATACTTCACCAAATATTGCGCACAATAAAAACGTAGTAGAGACATTATCTGATGATTTCTACAAAATCTCTTATATACAAACCGCAGTATTGGGAGGTAAAGGACAATCTGGAAATTATAGTCAGATTATACAGCCAGGAGAAGCACTGGGAACTTTCAAACTTTGGAATTATGCAGGTAAAAATGCCGCAGGTGTAAGTACCTATGTCAATGCAGCCGGACAAACGATTGCCACTCAGCCTTTAACATCTGATGCTAAAGTTGCAGGTAATGCACAGCCAAAATATATCTATGGATGGGGCAACAGTTTTACCTATAAAAAATTGGATTTCAGTTTCCTTGTACGCGGAGTATTGGGAAATAAGATCTTAAACGCTACTGCGGCCGGTCTGAATACACCTGCTGATGCTAAATTACAGAACATTCCAAGATCTACACTGGGTGAATCTTTCAATGATGGAAATGCTTACCTGATTTCTGACCGTTACCTGGAAAGTGGTTCTTATTTACGTTTGGATAATGCTACGTTAGGTTATTCCATTAAACCAAAGGTGCAGACCATTAAAGCGATCAGGCTTTATGTAACGGCAAACAACTTATTTGTAATTACTAAATACACTGGACTGGATCCGGAGATTAACATCGGAGGTTTAACACCTGGTATTGATAATAACAACTATTATCCTAAGACCCGCACCTTCAGTCTCGGTATTAACGCATCATTCTAATTTCAACGAACAATGAAACAGATATTTTTATTAACGGCGGCATTTGCTGCCATGTTAGCCACTGTCTCCTGCACAAAACTGGATGTAAAAGTGGAATCTCAATATGTAAAAGATAACTTTCCTACTACTGATGCTGATTATGCGGCTTTATATGGAACCATGTACTCTAACCTTTCTTCTCAGTTTGGAGTACCTTATTTCAGAATGCAGGAAATGTCCACAGATGCTGCGATTTTACCAGCAAGAGACGGAAATTTTGATGACGGCGGGCAGTACAGACAGTTGCACTACCATACCTGGACATTTGATCATCCTAACGTAAAAACAATTTGGGAATGGGGATTTGGAGGAATTAACAACTGTAACCGTTTAATTTCGGTGACCAATGCTTCTTCAGCATCAGATGCAAAAAAAGCTTCCGGAGTAACAGAAATAAAAACGATGCGCGCATTGTACTACTTCCTGATGATGGATCTTTACGGTAATATTCCTATCATCGATAAGTTCCCGGTAGAAGCAGGCGCTTTACCCGGCACAACGAGCAGAGATAAAGTATTTGAATTTATCGAGAAAGAATTGCTGGCAGTTATCCCTAATTTACCTCAGAAAACAGGAGCGAATCAGAAGTTGTTTTACGGAAAACCAACACGTGGAATGGCTTTCGCTTTGCTGGCTAAAATGTATTTGAATTCACAAGTATATACAGGAAAGCCAAGGTATACAGATGCCGTAGCTATGGCTGATAGTGTAATGAAAAATACAACTTATCAGCTGGATCCTAAGTATGCTGATATTTTTGATGTCAATAATGGTCCTCAAATCACAGAAACAATATTTGCTATTCCTTATGATCAGCAGATTCCAGGTAATCAGATGACCAGGTTCGGATTCTATCCTGCACTGGCTACTGCTTACGGGATTACAGGAGTAGGTTTTAGTATTTCTATGAGTACCACACCAGAATATTATGACCGCTTTAATCTGGCAAATGATATCAGAAAAAGTTTTTGGTTGGTTGGGCCTCAGTTTGCACCAGATGCGAACAGAAAACCTGATAAGACAAAGCCGGTATACATTGCAGGTACAACACAACAAATTGTATTGACACGTGATCTGATTCTTAAACCAGGTAAACCCATGGATGTGGGTAATACTGTAGCTGATCAGTCAAAAGGAATCCGTTCGGTTAAATACTGGCCGGATGTGAATGCAATACAAGCTACCCGTTTAAACGGTAATGATATGCCTTTTTTACGTTTAGCAGATGTCATGCTGATGAAAGCAGAAGCTATTTTGCGTGGTGCTTCGCCAACAGCAGTAAATGGAGAAATGCAGACTCCACTTGCTTTAGTGAATAAGATCAGGGCAAGGGCAGGTGCAGAAGCAGCCACAAGTGTTGATTTGGAATCTTTACTGGACGAAAGAGCAAGAGAGCTGAGTTGGGAAGCCTGGAGAAGAAATGACTTGATTCGTTATGGTTTGTTTGAGAAAGAATATCCTTTACAAAATGATGTACTTTCAATGAATAAAGATGTTGCGAGAAGACTTTATCCGATCCCTGCAACTGAACTGCAGTTAAATTCCAATTTAAGACAAAACCCAGGTTATTAATTCTTTTAAACAGCCGGTTTTTTCCGGCTGTTCTCATTTTAATACTTATGATAAAGACAGTTTCCAGCGCATTGCTATTGTTCGTATTTCCATTATTGATACCAAAAGATGGGGATAATTTACCAATTAATAAGATCCAGGTTATTGGATCACATAACAGTTATAAGAAAGCGATTGATCCTCATTTGTTTGACGTATTCAGGAAAAAGGATTCTGTATCGGCCAGCAAGATAGACTATGAGCATATTGGTGTAACCGAACAACTTGATCTTGGGTTAAGAAATCTTGAAATTGATGTTTATGCAGATGCAAAAGGAGGGAAATATGCACATCCCCGGGGATTGAGCTGGGCAAAAGATCAGGCTCCCTACGATGTAGCTAAAGAAATGGATGCACCAGGTTTTAAAGTTTTTCATATTCAGGATCTGGATTTCAGAAGTGATTTTCTGACCTTGAAAGGCGGATTGGCAAAATTGAGAAAATGGTCGGATGCACATCCGGATCATACCCCGGTATTTATCACACTGGAAGCTAAAGACAATAAAATAAAAGGGGAGGGTTTCAGTGATCCCGAACAATTTACAGCAGAAACATTTGATGCGCTGGACAAGGCATTGCTGGATGGACTTGGCATAGATAAGATAATCACACCAGATGTGGTGAGAGGAAATTATAAAACATTGGAAGCCGCAGTCTTAAAAGATAACTGGCCTTTACTTTCAGCAGCAAGAGGAAAGTTTCTTTTCATTCTTGACCAGAAAGGGGAGAAGATGGAACTTTATATCAAAGGTCATCCTTCACTAAAAAACAGGGTATTATTTGTAAATGCTGCTGCCGGCAAACCTGAGGCTGGCATGATGATCATCAACAATGCTAAAGACCCAATGATTCCTCAGCTGGTTAAAAAAGGGTATATTATCCGTACCCGTGCAGATTCTGATACACAGGAAGCGCGCCGTAATGACCGCTCTAATTTTGATGCAGCATGTGCTTCGGGAGCCCAGATCATTACTACCGACTATTATTTAAAGAGTACTCATTTTAAATCTGACTATGTAGTGAGTTTTAAAGATGACAAGTATTTCAGAGTGAATCCGCTTTTTAAATAAGGTTAATATATTTAATTCCAGTGGTTGATCCCGGTCTTAACAAGCTGAATCAGGCGGCTCTTCACTAATGGAGAGCCGCTTTTATTTTTTTAAGGTTTCAACGTAATTAAACTAACCTTTACATCAAATGACGTATAAACATTTTCTTGTTTCCCTAACGTGGAGAGATGGCTCATCAGGCGATCTGTAGGGTTTACATTTTTTAAATAATACCAGGCAGGCTGATCTATTTCATCGCCAATATCCGTTAGAATAAGATGATTATAAATTACCCAGATTCTTTTTTTTCCTTCAAATGATTTAAAATCCTTTTGTAAATGATTCAAGTAGTCCGGATAGCTGGTTGAAATTTTGCGGTAATCTCCTCCTTCGAGCGCGGTAAAATTATAAGGGTAAGTATGCTTGTAAAAACGATAGCCAGGCAGGTCATTCCAATACACATAAACTAAGTCACCCGGTTTAAACTGACTATTGATATAAGCCAGTGCCTGTTTTTGAAAAGATCTTTTATGAATGATAAATTCATCCGGATATGCCAGTGTTTGTACGGCGCTGTAAACTGGTGCTGCAATCAAGAGGATAAATAACAGCAGTTTCATTCGCTCAGATTTGAAAAAAGAACCAATCTGATCTATTCCTTTGACAATAAAGAGGAGGAGCAAAGGGCAAATAAAAACCCAGAACCGTTCATTTAAAGGGTAAAGTTTAAGGCCTGAAGCCAGGCACATAAACAAAAAAGGAAATAGCAGGATCAGCGCATATTTTTTCTCTTGAATAAAAAGCCATATTCCGTAAAATAACCCGATCAGAGGTAACCACGGAGTATTCAGGATTGCTTTAAGCAAAACAGAATTTCCAGTATATAATTTCCAGCTCAGGCCAAGCGGATATGCTATTAAATGATATAAAGCCGCAGGATACCAACGCAATTCCTCCATGTTGACTGGTGGCAATGGCATAAAATAATGATAAAAATCAAACCATTCAGCTGCCCATTTAGACTCCGCATGTTTGTGTGTAAATAACAGGTAGTTCAGGGCAAAACCAGCTACCCATAATAAAAAAGGAACGAGTTGCCTGAAAAATAATTTCCAGTCTCTTCTGTAAAGATTTTTACAGCTGATGCCAGTCGCAATTCCAGCCAGAATAAATATAGAAGAGTAAGAAAACCAGAGAATTACTGCTCCTGAAAGCCCCCAGGTCAGGAGTGATCCCCAGGTTAACCGATGCTGATAGCGGATATAAATATACAAGATCAGTACGGTTGCCAGCAGCTCAGTTGAATACTGTTTAATCTCAACGGAATGGAAAACAAGGGGAGGAGCCATTGCTAAAATGGCAACCGCCGTTACTGCTGCCAATGGGCGAAGAAAATATTTGGCTACAGGAATGAACAGCACAATTGAAACTATACCGCACAGCATAGGAAATAGACGCAATACCATTTCATTCGTCCCTAAAAGATAAATGCATGTTTTAACGCTCCATAAAAAACCAATCGGGGCTTTTTGCTGATAGTCCAGCGGGTGTGTTACCAGCTCAATATAATTCATTTTGATCAGGCTGGTAGCCAGATAACATTCATCCAGCCATAGCGAACGGTTATAAAAAAGATGGAAAAGACGAACGAATATACCGCATCCAATAATTATACTGTACCAAATATTTTGGTTTTTGAGATCGCTGGATTGTTTTTTACACATATGAGTGATATTCAGTCATTGGAAGCTTTTTAATTAGTGCAAATAATTTATAAATTTAAAGATTATTTAAATAGCCATAGGTGAATGTTATAGATTGGGGGAAAATAAAAGTACTGATTCTTGATGTAGACGGTACTTTATACAATCAGTCCGGATTAAGAAGAAAAATGTTATTTGCCTTGCTAAAATACTATTTAGTGAGACCGTTACAACTCAAAGATCTTCTGATTTTATATTTTTTTCGTTCAGAACGTGAAAAAAGAGCGGGTTATTGCAGTAATGATCTTGAAGTTGAGCAATACCAGTGGTGTGCAGCTAAAGTAAATATACCTTTGGAAAGGATTAAAAATGTCGTTTCGAAATGGATGTTTGAATTTCCAAATCCCTATTTATATGCTTGCCGATACGCTGAATTATATCCATTTTTGCAGCTGTTAAAAGGGCATCAGGTCAAAGTGGCTATTTACTCAGATTATAAGGCAACTGACAAGCTAAAAGCTTTAAGGGTTGAAGCTGATTTAGTGGTTGCATCTACTGATGCACGGATTAATTGTTTGAAACCGAAACCAATAGCGTTGTTTCATATCATGGAGCATTTTGATGTTAATTCAGCAGAATGTCTTTATATAGGTGACCGTGACGAACTGGATGGAATATGTGCTGACCAAGCCAAAATAGGCTACCTCAATATCAATAAATATAACTCAGGTACTTTATATACAGTGCTTGCAAATAGTTTAAGAGAACATTATAAATAAGAGATTGTAAATGACGGTTAAAAAAAAGGCGGGTTTTAAAGATTATATAGCCCTCGCCCGCCCGGATAGCTGGGTAAAGAACATTTTCATGGTACCCGGGATGCTGTTTGCATTATCCGTATTTAAAACTCCTATAGACAGTCATCTGTTCTTTAAAATCATTGTCGGGATTATCAGTACTTGTTTAATCGCATCGGCAAACTATGTAATCAATGAATACCTGGATGCGGATTTCGACAGATTTCATCCTTTAAAAAAGAACAGGTCTTCCGTTGTATATACGGTAAACCCAAAGTTAGTTTACCTGGAATACGGTGTTTTGGTAATTATTGGCTTGTCATTAGCTTATCTGATCTCCTATAAATTTATACTCCTTTCAGCATTTCTTTTGTTCATGGGGGTTATTTATAATGTAAGGCCTTTCAGGAGCAAAGAGCGTGTATTTCTTGATGTACTCTCTGAATCAGTTAATAATCCTATCCGTTTTGGTTTAGGCTGGTTTATATTTTCTCCCGCACTAGGTGCTCCGGACAGCAAATGGGATTTCGACTGGATCAATACTTTTCCTCCAACCAGTATCATTGTTGCCTACTGGATGGGAGGTGCATTTTTAATGGCTACTAAACGTTTTGCAGAATACAGGATGATTGGAAATCCTGAAACAGCTGGTCAGTACCGGAGATCGTTTAAGTTTTATACCGAGAACAGCTTACTGGTCTCCATGTTTTTTTATGCGATTACCTCTGCCTTTTTTATGGGTATTTTCCTGATTAAAGACAGAATAGAATTACTGGTTAGTTTTCCGTTTTTTGCTTTGTTATTTTCCTGGTATCTCAGAATTGGATTATTAAACGATTCTCCGGTTCAAGGTTCCGAAAAACTACATACACGTAAGTGGTTTATGTTATATTTATTTCTTTTTACGGCATTGCTTTGCATTTTGATGTTTGTTGATATTCCATGGCTATATTGGTTCCTTAAAAACGCATCCAATTATTAGTTATCCAATTGATGGAAAAAAACAATAAATAGATGGAGCCTTTGACAAGTAAATAGATGAACCCGACATAATCAAAATAATTATTAAACCCGAAGGGCAATAATTATTTTGATTATCAAAGGCTCCATCTGACGGAAAAAACAATAAGTAAATAGATGAACCCGACATAATCAAAATAATTATTAAACCCGAAGGGCAATAATTATTTTGATTATCAAAGGCTCCATCTGACGGAAAAAACAATAAGTAAATAGATGAAATACGATTATTACGATTTAATTATTGTCGGTACCGGCTTCTCTTCTACATTTTTTCTGAAGAAATATCTGGAAAAGAATAAGGGAGTGAAGAAGATTCTTGTGCTTGAACGCGGACAGTTATTCCCGCATAGTGAAAGATTAAAGCTCAAAAGAGGGGAACTTGCTGATTCCCCGGCTTCTGGTAACTCGTGGGAAGATCAGATCATTAATAAAACCCCGGAAAAAAGATGGCCTTTTACTACCGCTTTTGGAGGAAGTTCCAATTGCTGGTGGGGATGTACACCGAGATTTATGCCTTCTGATTTTAAAATGAAAACGTTATTCGGGGTAGCAAATGACTGGCCGGTCACTTATGAAGAGCTTGATCCTTATTATGAGGAAGCAGAAGAAATAATGGCTATTTCCGGGCCTGAAGGAACACCTTTTCCTAAGAAAAGTAAATACCCGCTTCCACCTCATAATTTCAGCCCGATAGATAAAATACTGAATCAGAAATATGGCAATCAGTATATCAGCCAACCTACTGCAAGAGCAAGCAGAGGTACAAAAGGAAGAAATCAATGTATGGCCAACTCAAGCTGTGATGTTTGTCCGGTAGATGCTAAATTCACCATAGAGAATTCTGGTATTGACGTTTATCAGAACGCACAGGTAGAGCTTTTATATGGCGCACAGGTTTACCGCCTGGAAACCGCAGGCAATGTGGCAAAAAAAGTGTGTTACGTGAAAGACGGAAAGGATTATGAGATTGCCGGGGAGGTTATTGTTCTGGGGGCTAATCCAATGTTTAATTCGAATATCCTGTTAAATTCGGGTGATCGTAATCCATTGACTGGTAAAGGATTTGGAGAGCAGCTTGGCATGCAGGTTTTAATTTACCTGGACAACCTGAAAAACACCGGCGGCAGTACCTGGGTAAACGCAAATGGTTATATGTTATATGATGGCAATCACCGTAAAGATTATGCTGCCTGTTTGATCGAAACCAATAATGCACCTTATAATATCCGGCTTGAAAGAGGTAAATGGTTAAACATGACTTCTTTCCGGATGATTTTTGAAGATTTACCGCTGGTCACAAATTATATTACCACCACTTCAGATAAGCTGGTTCCTGAAATCAATTTTAAAGGCGGCAGATCCGATTATGCGCTGAAGGGAATGGAAAATATGAAAAAAGTTCTTCCGGGAATTCTATCGTGTCTTCCTGTTGAAAAATTAAAATTCCTGGATCCTTTTCCTAATGAAGGACATATTTTAGGAGGTACAAGAATGGGTAAAACTGCGGCAGACAGTGTAGTGGATAAAAATATGGTTCACCATCAATACAGAAATGTTTTTGTACTGGGCAGCGGTTCGTTTACTACTTTTAGTGCCTCAAATCCAACGCTGACGCTATCAGCTATGTCATTGTATGCTGCAGATCATTCATTTTAGCTATGAAAAGAAGAACATTCATCGCCATGGCAGGTATCGGAACAGGATTATTAATTCTTCCTCCTGCATTATATATTGCTTCTCCGGTGCTGCGGAAACACGCCGTAATGTTAATCAGAGAAGAACTGTATTACCTGAAACTGGATACTGCCGGAGTAGAGCAGTACGTCAATGATTATTTTAGTTCTTCTTCCAATAATGTGATGACTAATTTAAGGTGGAAGGCCTTTTATTATTTAGGGATCAAAGCGGAGAAGTCAAACCAGATTTTTGAACTGATCAAGTTCTACCTGCTGTCAACAGATTTTTTTATCCATAAAATGGATGAAAGTAAACTGGTCAGCTATCTGGGGTTGTATAGTCCTTATAAAAGCCCTGTTCCAAATCCTTATTCTTTTGTATTATATCCTGCTGATTAATAAATAGCGTTGGACAGAGCTGAAGAATACTTTTGTTTATCCGGATGGATTTCATAAATTCCTCATTAATCTGATCAATGAGGAATTTATCTTTTAAACTACAGCTTCAACCAGAAGATCTTCATGCAGCGTTACGCTTTGGAGGGATTGGTTCTGATCAAACCAGAAACAAGTCACATAATCTGTTTCTGTTAAAGGACCCGCAGTCATATTCGGCCCGCCTGATTTTAGCGCTACAATTGCGCCTGTTGTAAATTTTGCCATAGGATTCTTTTTAATATTTGATACTACGAGTATAAGTAATTTCTACTGAAAATGTATTATTTCTGTGTTATTAATTAAATACTTATACAATTTTGAAATAGTTATGGAGTTATTAAACAATGCTGGCTTAACACTGAGTTGACAGTGTAACCATTTTTTTGTAAAACATATCTAAATACATTTTATGAAAAAAGCTATACTATCATCGTGCCTTATGCTTACTGTATCCTTATATTCCTGTAAAAAGAATAATGGAGGAACACTTGCCGGAAATATAACCTATCCCGATATGGCCGAAGCTTCAGATCCTGCAGTATTGATGACTGCCGCGAATGGGGTAAAAGTATATAATGGAGGCTTTGGTTCTGCTGTAGCAGCTGATCCCAATGATCCTTCGGTTTTTTACCTGTTAACTGACCGTGGCCCCAATGCAGATGGGCCAACCGATAACGTGAAAATATTTGGTAAACCTGACTTCACGCCTCAGATTGGTAAATTCCGTTTAAAAGAAGGAAAATTGGTCTTAGAGCAAACTATCTTATTAAAGAATGCTGCCGGGATCAACTTAAATGGTTTGCCAAATCTGACAGGTGCCGGTTCAACCGATGAAACAGCTATTGACCTTAACGGGACAGTTCTGGCACCAGGTAAGGACGGACTTGATTCCGAAGGATTGGTTCGCGCTGCTGACGGCAGTTTTTGGGTGAGTGATGAATATGGGCCACATCTGGTTCACTTTGATCCGTCCGGAAAGACTATTGAGCGTATAAATCCATTTGGAGATGGTACAGGTGGCCGTAAACTTCCTGCGGTATTGGCAAAACGTAAACCGAACCGTGGTATGGAGGGTTTAACCATAACTCCTGATGGAAAAACTTTGGTAGGTATCATGCAGTCGCCAATGTTCAATCCATCTAAAGCAGAAGTAAAGGGATCGGTTGTGCTGCGTATTTTAACTTTTGACATTGCTACCGGCGCAACTAAACAATATGCTTATTTACAGGAAAATACATCGTTAACAGGAGTTAGTGAAATCCTTGCAGTTAATAATACCACATTTTTAACACTGGAAAGGGATGGAGATTATGGAGGAGCACTAACTAATCCGGCTACCTTCAAAAAAGTATTTAAGATTGATCTTTCTCAGGCTACAGATATTTCTGACATTGCAAATAGTGCAACAGGCAAATTATTCGGGGGTAAAACTCCTGAACAATTAAAAGATCTGGCAGGTCTGCAGACCGCAGGCATCGTACCAGTCAGCAAAACAGTTGTGCTTGACCTTTTAAAAGATCTGCCGTCCGTTTATCCGCATGATAAAGCAGAAGGGATGGCTTTAGTAAACGGAAACACTCTGGTAATCTCCAATGATGATGATTTTGGGGTAATTCCTGGAGATAAAGGTTCATTTGCACCTAAGATCCTTCCTGCTACGAATACCGTTGACCGTAACAGATTATATTTTGTGAAGATTAAATTATAATATTTTTCAATAAAAAATAGAAGAGGACTCTTGCCGGGCAGGCAAGAGTCCTCTTTGTAATTGTCAGATTATCTGATTTGTAGCTCAATCTTTGTCTTTGATCGCTTTCAATCCGGTTATTTAAAATGATTTACTGTCAGCAGTCCTTCCTTTAAAACGTGAACAAATTTGTTGAATATTTTATATCATTTAATAAATAATGCTACATTTGTCGCCACAGAGCGGATATCCAGAATTTTAATGCCCGGATGGCGAAATTGGTAAACGTTGCGGTCTCAGAAGCCGTTGGAGTAAGATCCTTGAGAGTTCGAGTCTCTCTTCGGGCACACCAATATCAAGCTCATTAAAGCCTGTAAACCGAAAGTTTACAGGCTTTTTATTTTTTAACAGCATCTTTGCTGTCATAAAATATCATAAGAACTATCATTTATATGCTGAGGAGAAAGAGAATAGTACTGGTTATCATTTGCCTGATTTATACGCTCAAGGTAAATGGACAAACAACTTGTAAAGTAATGCCCGACTCTCTGGGCAGAGAACTGGCAGCAGCCTTCTTAAATAAAGAAGACCTGAGCCAGGTACCAATCTTTCCAGATGAGCCGTCTGCAGCACCATTACTGATCAATGCGTGGAATAAGTTGTTGAATAAGGCAAAAACCAAGAACATTACTCCGGAAAGCACCACTTTCTATCACAGTTATTTTTCAACCAACCAGGTTTTAGACAACGCACAAACACCAGACAGGCTCACCTTATATGTTGTATTTAAACATGCTGCTGATACACTGGCTATCAGACTGGACTTATTAAAGCAGGATGACCACTGGCTTTTAACAGCTGTTAAAGATAATTTCTTTGGACTGAAGACTACGGAAAGTAATAAAATTAGTTTTGAACCTGTGATCGGGAATGAAGAGCCAGATGCAACAAATGCTGCACCCATCTATTCGGCTCACAATTCTATTCAAGATAACCATTGGGTAACAGCAGGAACCTGTGTTTCAGACCCTAAGATTTTTATCAATGCTGTATTAAATGATATGGCCGCGCATACCCCGGTAAAAGACCTTCCTTACCTGCTTTCTGAAGCAGATTTTATCCAATATTTCCGATCAGATATTTTGCAAATGGCAGGTAATAAATTAAAAGGTTCGCCGGGTGCTCAGGAGAAAGAAATATTAACAAATATTCAGAGCCTGATGACTAAACATCCTGAACAGTACTATAGTGAAATATTAAATGATATCAGTTCAGTTTCCAGTTATCTTGAAACTACCAAATACGCAATCAGCAAGAATAAATCAGTAAGCTATAAGATTGGAAATTATGACAATGACCTGTATGCAGGTGGTAAGATCAGTTTGGAAGTCACCGTTAAATTTGGAATTGAAAATGGTGAAGATACGATTCAGTTTTCTGGGTACTGGATTAATGGTAAATGGATACTTGCCGAATTAGACAGGTTATCAATTTAAGCCTTGCAGCACTTCTGTATGTAAAGTCAAATCTTTGAGTCCAGGGTATGTTTACCAGTACTAATCTCTAATTTTATAAAACAGGGAAATATCCTGTCTTATAGAGAGCTCCATAATGGTAAATGAAATACATCAAAACAAACTATCAGGTATCCGGTATTCAGTCTTAGATTTAGCAACAGTAGTTGCAGGAAAAACACCTGCTGATACTTTTGCGAACAGCGTTGACCTGGCGCAAAATGCAGAGAAATTTGGTTATACCAGGTATTGGCTGGCAGAACATCACAATATGATTAGTGTGGCCAGCTCAGCAACTTCTCTGCTGATCGGTCATATCGCCGGCAATACCAAGACCATCCGGGTAGGTTCCGGTGGAATTATGCTGCCTAATCACTCCCCGTTAATCGTTGCTGAACAGTTTGGAACTTTAGCCTCGTTATATCCGGGAAGAATAGATTTAGGACTTGGCCGGGCACCTGGTACCGATCAGACTACTGCTATGGCTATCAGAGGAGAGCGGTTTAATGCGGTACATGACTTCCCGCAGGATATTGTCAAATTACAAACCTTTTTCTCCGCAGATAATGCAAATAGCCGTGTCAGAGCAATTCCTGGTGAGGGATTGGATATTCCAATCTGGATATTAGGCTCAAGTACCGACAGCGCGCGTTTAGCTGCGGCTATGGGGCTTCCTTATGCTTTTGCGAGTCACTTTGCTCCGGCTCAGTTCCTGACCGCAATCAATCTTTATCGTCAGAATTTTAAGCCTTCTGAACATCTCAAAGCACCTTATGTAATTTCCTGTGTCAATGTAATCGCTGCGGATACAGATGCTGAAGCAGACAGACTGGCCACCTCTTTAAAACGCTTCTTTATGGGCGTGGTAACTGGTAAACTTGAACTATTACAACCACCGGTTGACAATATGAATGATGTCTGGACTGATTATGAAGAGGAAGCAGTGAATCAAATGATAGCCTGTTCGTTTTTTGGCAGTCCACAAACTATCAAAGAAGATATGGAATCTTTCATCAAACAGACGGGAGTCGATGAGATTATGGTTACTTCTCACATTTTTGATCATCAGGCAAGATTGCATTCCTATCAGCTTTTTGCAGAGCTGATGAAATAGATTACAAACTTAGTGGCATCAAAAAAAAGATTTAAAACCCGGCATTGTCATTTGATAAAGGATAATGAACAAAAACAAAAAACCAATGAAACCATAGTTGTTTACTAGGTGTAATTTGTAAATTAGCCTAAACTAAATATAAACTTATGAGATACATTTCACTGCTTTTACTGATTACAGCAATTTCCTTTACAGGTTTTGCACAAAACAAAGATGCTATTCTTGGTCAATGGATTAACTCTACAAAAGAGGCACATGTAGAGATTTATAAAAAAGAGTCTAAATATTTTGGTAAGATTGTATGGCTAAAAGCTCCAAAAGATGAAAAAGGCAATGCAAAAACGGATATTAAAAATCCCGATGCTAAACTGAAATCCAGGCCTATACTAGGAATGGAAATACTGAAGGACTTTGTTTTTGAGGATGGAAAATGGACTGACGGTAAAATTTATGATCCTAAATCTGGTAAAACCTATAGCTGTAATATGAACCTTAAAGACAACGGTGATTTGAATATGCGCGGGTATATCGGTATCTCAATTATTGGAAGATCTGAAGTCTGGAAAAAAGTTAAATAATGCGAATACTCCTGTACCTATTATTGCTGACGCCTTTTACTGTATTTTCACAAACCTACGAACTAAGTACTGTTAGTACTGGAACTAATACCAGTATCAGAGGGATGTCTGTCGTCTCTGACAGCGTTGCCTGGGTAAGTGGAAGTAATGGATTCATTGGCAGAAGCACAGATGGAGGTAAGGAGTGGACATGGACAAGACCTAAAGGTTATGAGAAACTCGATTTCAGAGATATTGAAGCCTTTGATAAAAACCATGCAGTAATTGTTAATGCAGGTTCTCCGGCTTACATTCTTCGTACAGAAGATGGAGGGAAAAACTGGACTGAAACCTATAAAAACCTGGACTCTGCGATATTCCTTGATGGAATGTCATTTTGGGATAAAAAACATGGGATCATCTTCGGTGATCCCATTCAAAACCACTTGCAACTGCTGATTACGGATGATGGGGGATGTAACTGGAAAGATGTATCTGCGAGGTTAAAACAGACTATAGCAACTGGCGAAGCCGGTTTTGCTGCAAGTGGCACTGGAATTAAGACCCTGGCCGGAGGAAAAGTATGGATAGCCACAGGTGGCACAAAATCAAATATTTATGCTTCTGATAATTACGGGCTGAGCTGGAAAAGGTATGACTGTCCGATCTTACGCGGAAAGAGCACTACCGGGGCGTTCTCCATAGACTTCTGCAATGAAAATCAGGGAATAGTAGTTGGTGGTGATTATGAAAAAGATAAAGAAAATACAAATAACGTGTTACTCACCAGCGATGGGGGGAAATCATGGTCAAAACCGTCCAGACCTGTCTTCGGTTTCCGTTCTGGTGTAATCTGGTATGATGATAAAACTTGTTTTGCTACCGGCACCTCAGGAACTGATGTTTCCAGAGACGGGGGGATGAACTGGTATCACATCTCTGAAGAAAGCTTTAATGTAATTCAGAAAGCAAAAAACGGCAAGCTTATTTTACTTGCCGGTGGTAAAGGATTGATCTACAGCTTAAAAATCAAATAAGCTGACTAATCAATTTCAAGAATCTCTTTAGCAAGTGTAATCATTTTCTCTGTACCAGTATATTTCCCATGCTCATCAGATAATTTGATCACATCTGTCCACTGCTCATTCTGAGGTTGAGCCTGGGTCATTTTGATTACGATATTCATAGGTTCAGGACCGGCATCATTAGTCAGGTTAGTCCCAATACCGAATGATATACCAATCCGGTTACGGCAATGACCAGCAATCCTGGCAACCTTTTCATAATTAAGCGCATCAGAAAAAATGATAGTTTTGGTTTGTGGATCTATAGCCATCCGCTCATAATGTGCAATCACTTTATCTGCAAACAATAGCGGATCACCACTATCATGTCTTACTCCGTCAAATAACTTGGAGAACATCTTGTCAAACTGTCTGAAAAACACATCAGTTGTATAAGTGTCTGATAAAGCAATTCCTAAATCTCCGCGGAAAACCTGTACCCAATGCTCTAAACCTAATGAATTGGCCATTTTAAAACCATAACGTGCTGCATGGAACATGAACCATTCATGTGCATGCGTTCCAATTGGCTTGGTTTGATGAACCATGGCCATATGTACATTACTGGTTCCGATAAATGATCCCTCCCCATATTGCTGTAAGGTCTGCAATACCAGGCGGTGAATGGCGTAAGAATACCTGCGGCGCGTGCCGAATTCAGCAACTGTAACCCCAAGATCACGATAGTTTTCAATCTTTTTCTTCGTTCTTTCGATTACCTCTTCATTGCTGATTCTTACCGCATGGGTCAGCTCATAGAACAGCTCGCAGATCAGGGACATGATTGGAACTTCCCATAAAATTGCACGATACCATAAACCTTCAATATGTATTTCTAACTGATCACCGATTTGTTCAATATGCACTTCATCTGGTTGATAACGATAGCCTTCCAGAAAATCCAGGTATAGCGGATCAAGATAAGGGCAGTTGACCTGCAAGAATTTTTTCTCTTCCCGGGTTAACCGTAATGCTGGCATTTCATTCACCGCTTTACGCAGTGCATCACCAAAACCTGGTGGAAAAGAATGTTTGCCACGGTTTATAAATTTATAACGCACTTTGGCATAAGGGAACAAACGTATAACACCCTGTTGCATGGTGAATTTATAAAAGTCATTATCAAGGATGGATATAATTGAAGTAACAGGTTGTATAGTCATATTTGAGGCTAATCATTAATTAACTTAACACAATTCGGGCCAGTAGCTGATTGATCAGCCTCAAATATAAATTTAATTGGCAGCTAATAAAGCTGCCAGTGGTAACCATCGGGAGAAAATTAAGGAAAATATACTTGTATAGTCACTTTATCGTTATAGTGCTGTGCAAGGGAATCTGCGGAGTCAACTATAAAACAATAAGATTTTTGTACTGAATGATAAAGATGTCTTAACAAGACATGGTATAAACATGCACTATATTTACAGGAATATAATTTGCAGCACAGCATAATTTACAACAATACATAAACAGGCTCTTAAAGTCGAAGCGGGGAAAACACACAGGATGACTAAAAAAGTCAAGTTTATTAATACCAGTCAGTCAACATTTTATATTACAGTACGAAAAAGGGTTGATACTTATTTTACAACAAATAATATTTCTATCCATGCAAATGGAGCCATGTGGTTTAAAGCCGCATTCTTTCTAACAAGCTTAACAACACTATACCTGTTGATTCTGTTCGCAAATCTCAGTCTGCCAATCTTATTCATACTAGCTATTTTATTAGGTGTATCCGGTGCATTTGTAGGTTTTAATATCTGTCATGATGCTATTCATCACTCCTTTTCTGGTAACGCTACTGTCAATAAGGTTTTTAGTTTCGTATTTAACCTGATTGGTGCCAGCCCATATGTATGGAATATTTGCCATAATATTGTACACCATACCTATACAAATATTGCTGGTCATGACGAAGATATTGATGTAGCGCCAGGTCTTATCCGGTTTTCTGATACTGAAACCGTCAACAAACTGCAGAGATATCAGCATTACTATGCATTTATATTGTACAGCTTTTCTATGTTATCATGGGTTTTCAGAAAAGATTATAAGAAGTTTTTTCAGCATAAAATCGGAGAACATACTGTAGTTCATCCCCGGGTCGAATATTATAAACTCTTTGGCTACAAAGCAATTTATTATTTCCTTTTTATAGCCCTGCCTTTGATGATTATGCCGATTACCTGGGGACAATTTTTAATTGGTTTTCTGGCGATGCAACTTGCCCAGGGCTTAGTACTTGGCCTTGTATTTCAACTGGCACACGTAGTAGAAGGAACTGACTTTCCTTTGCCGGATGAAGAAGGGAATATAGAAGAAGCCTGGGCTGCGCATCAAATGAGAACTACTGCAAATTTTGCCGGAGGAAGTAAAATAGCTGCATTTTTATGCGGAGGATTAAATCGTCAGATAGAACATCATCTTTTTCCAAAAGTATGTCATATCCATTATCCTGCAATAGGTGCTATTGTTAAAAAAACAGCTAAAGAATTTAATCTTCCTTATATAGAAAGTATCACCTTTGCAGCTGCTTTACGATCTCATTACCGGATGCTGCGCAGGCTAGGAAAAGAAACTTATCAAACGAATAAAAACATTAACAGGGAAGTTGATATCGTTCCGGAAACTATTGTGATTGTGCTTTAAAATTTTTCTCTGACCGGAATCCTTTTCCATAAACTTTGATCGATTTGACTGGTATCTATATCTTTGATCCAGAACAAATCCGGAGTGAGATATACAACCTGACAAGTTTTATAAATTGGGTAGATTTTTTGATCAGCGCCACAGCCTTTCCTTCTTAAAACTATCTGAGTACCCGGGCTGTCTTTATACGCAAATAAAGTACGGTCTGTACTCCAGCTGCACATACCAGAAAAAATGGTTATAAAAGCCAGGAATGCAGCAAAAAATGCAGCCACAACGGTTAAACCTGTTTTTATAAGCAATAGCTTTCTGCTATCTGCTTTCTTTAGCGTGCCGGATAAAGTAAATATTACAGCTGTTTGTAACCCATAAAATACAAACAGCTGATGAAAGTTTCCGCTTTTTCCAATTTTGATTTCAAGCGGGATAACTTTTCCGAACAGCGCTATAACTACCCAGCAGCTAATGGCAGCTATTGAAGTCCAGAATACAAGTCTTTTAAGTACATGCATTAAAAAATTATTTAGTATTCAGGTAATTGGTCATGTTGACAAGAACCTTCTCTGATAGTCTTTGTTTCGCTTCAAAAGTAAAGCCACCAAACTGATCTGATAAAATGATATTTTCATGGCCTGCAAATTCTTCTGCAAAATCTCCAACTCCATCTGCATCAAAGATGGCAAAGTTCCTGGCATCCGCAATCCAGTTTAGAAAAGCTTCCTTCTCAAAAGGCACTCCTAAAGATGTATTGACAAGAATTGAATTTGGTTTCTTTAACTTAAACTCTTTTGCTGTAAGTAAAATTGTGTTTTTTGGTAAATGTGTTGAAATGATATCACATGATTCCATTAACTCTTTCAGCGGTAAAAATGTAATCCCATTTTTTTCCTGTTCATATTTTCTGCTGCGGTTAAAATAATATACCTGCATTCCAAAATGCTGAGCAGTCTGTGCGACCATTAATCCTAATGTTCCAAGACCAATAATCCCTATGCTTTTGTTTTTTAACTCCATAGGCTCATCTTTCCATCTTGCCTTTATTAAGCCTTTGAGTAAGAAAATCAGCTGTGCGAATATAAATTCTACCGCTCCTTCATCTCCATAATCTCTAACCCCTTTTACCTGGATACCTTTTTGGCGGGCTGCCAGAATATCAACATTTGCAGCAGCTTCATCATACAAACTGCAGCACATACCAATATATTTTAAATGAGAAGTCTTTGCAATAATTTCTGCTGTGATTTTTGTTTGCCAGCTTACCAGTACAGCATCTGAATCACCAATCCGGGCAAGCGTTTCAGCATCATCCTGAGGATAATCCCTATATATGCTGATTTTATTTTTTGATAAAGCAGCAAGCTGTTCTATAATTTCTTCAGTCAGGCCGCAGTTATCTATAATGGTTATCTTTTCGAATTTCATGCTATCGTTAATTAATTATCAGCAATGCGAATATATATTAATTGTAATTATTAAGATCTAAGTTAAATAAAAAGAAGGGACGGCCAGCCCGTAAGAATCACCTGATCGGAAGGTAAGTGAATAACAGTCATGGTCTTATCTCATATCAAATTAAAGTCACAAATCCATTTTGCCTCTGCGGTTAATAAGCTGAGCTTCATAACAAATGAAAATTGAGCTTTTAAACAAAACGTTCCTCCTGAATACTACCGAACTTTAACTCAACAAAAATTATAAAAAAATGACAAGTTCAGCAACAATGACAAAAGTTTGGTTTATCACCGGAAGTTCAAGAGGATTAGGAAGAAACCTGGCCGAAAGTGTACTTGCAAGTGGAGCTAATGTAGTGGCAACAGCCCGTAACCCGGAACAATTAAACGATCTTCTGGCCAAATATCCGGATCAGCTTTATCCTGTAAAGCTGGACGTCACAGATCAGGAGCAAATTAACCAGGCAGTTAAAGCGGCTATCGGGCATTTTGGCCATATTGATGTATTGGTAAACAATGCTTGTTTCGGAATTACCGGAGCTGCCGAAGCTTTTACTGATCAGGAAGTGCGCAGTCAGCTGGAAACTAATTTAAATGCACCTATTGCTATTACCCGTGCTATTTTGCCCTATATGCGTAAACAACGCTCAGGAAGGATTCTTCAAATCAGCTCTGTGGGAGGAAGAGTTGGTCATTTTGGACTCACGATTTATCAGGCTGCTAAATTCGGTCTGAGTGGGTTCAGTGAAGCACTGGCTCAGGAAGTTGCTCACCTTGGAATTTATGTAACCAGCATTGAACCAGGTGGATTTCGTACAGACTGGGCTGGTGATTCAATGAGTTATGCGCAAAAAGCGGCAGGTTACGAATCTACTGTCGATCAGATAGCCGGACTTTTTAAAGCAGGTAATTTCGTACCCATGGGAGATCCTGACAAAGCAGCAAAAGTAATGATTGAATTAGCTGATCATCCCAAACCACCTGTACATTTGATTTTAGGCAGCGAAGCCGTAGGGCTTGTAAAACATGCTGAAGCTTTGAAAATGGCGGAATTTGAAGAATGGATACCGGTATCTGTCTCTACAGACCATGCAGACGCGGTAAATTTTCTGGAAACTGAAGAAGGAAAAACTTTGTTGAAAAAAGCATAAACCAATAGCCTGTTTAATCCTATATATTTGAGCTTGATATGTTCCAGAAAGAAGAAGCTAATCAATTGACCCAAATACTCTATTCCTGCTACTTTACCAAAAGCAGGGAAGGGGAGCAGTTCGTACCTGAACATATTTTTACTTATCAGATTTCCGGGACCCTGCATATCAATGATGGCCACCAATCACATATTTTTAAGGAAGGTGATTTTCGGTTCTGCAAAAGGAATAATCTGGTTAAGTTCACTAAAATACCACCTGAAAATGGAGAATTCAGATCGATATCGGTTCGTCTTGACCAGCAAATGCTTCGTGATTTTAGTGTTGAATATGGTTATGATAAGGTTAAAAAGCATAATAGTGAGATTATTCAGGAATTAAAGCCCGACCCAATTTACAAAAGTTATATGGATTCTCTTCTTCCTTATCAATTCAAACAACCAGAGAATCAAAAACTATTGTCCTTAAAACTGAGAGAAGCTATGCTGATCCTGTTGCAAACTAATCCGGAACTGGCTGATACCTTATTCGATTTTACAGAACCGGGAAAAATAGATCTGGAAGCCTTTATGAATAAGAATTTTCACTTCAATGTAGAGATGAAAAGGTTTGCTTATTTAACCGGAAGAAGCCTGGCTACTTTTAAAAGAGATTTTGAAAAACTTTATCAAATTCCCCCAGGCAGGTGGTTACAGCAAAGAAGATTACAAGAAGCATATCATTTGATCAAAGAAAAAGGAAAAGCGGTTTCGGATGTCTATCTGGAGGTCGGGTTTGAGGACCTTTCACACTTCTCTTTCGCTTTTAAGAAAAAATACGGACTGGCACCTTCAAGAATATAGCAATAAAGAATCGGATTATTTAGAATGTTATAATTACTCAGGCTTTGTAAGCGCGGATACTTTTTATAAACCATAATTTTTTAACTGACTTTACGATCTGTGTAAAAACAAAAAAAAACCTTCATTAAAGAAGGTTTTAGAGCGAAAAATAGATTTGAATTTGCAAACCAGACCTATATCCAGGAATGGAAATACCTATGTATATTATTTGCGGGCCTGGTTTATTTACTATTGATCTTTGTTTTTAATAATCCCTGATATGCAGGTTCTTCAGTCTTTTCCATACCATCAGAAATTTTTATCCCGGCTTTCTCAAACTCCCGGATTAATCTTTTATCGAAATTTGTGATATAAGATGCAAATGACAAAGAATCTTTTTCTTCAGGAATTGTATTAAAAGGAATAGACTGTTCTTTAAATTTGTGTAAAGTGGCTTTAGTACTATCGTTGCCTTCAAGAAGTACTGAGTCTCCTTTGTAGGTAAGCTTAGCTACATATTGACTCGTAAGGTATTTTAAAGAATCATTTTCTATTTTATAAGGAAGCTTGAACCGGCCAACTTTCTGATTATAAAAAACTATGTATTGCGAATCAATATCAAATTCGCTATATCCATTGGCTAGTGAAAATCTATGCCATTTTCCGATAAGTGATTTTTTATTTACTGCTATGTTTTTACGATTCGGTGAATCACAGGCAGAAAGAGCAAAAATGGAAAAAGCAAGAAAATAAAGTGTTGATCTCGTCATAATTAATTGTTAAACAATATTAAAAGAGGTATTCTTAGTTCAAGTAAATGATAGGAAATACCATAAAAATACTGCCTGGCAAAAAGCCGGGCAGTATTTTTATGGTATTAATTTTTTAAAGCAGCCTTTATTGTTGTGCCCAGATTGTACAGTTAATATTGCCACTGGTATTAGATCCCCATGTCTCTGAAACCATAATGGCCGGAATATTTAACTGACCAAGCGTATATCCTAAGCTTTTCCATTTGTTATAGTGGTTGGCAAAAGTAATGACGCGGTTTTGTCCGGTAGGAGCTTTTGTAACTCTGGAGCTGTAAATCTGTCTGAAACCATCACCACCATCAATATTTTTACCTGGCATCAAACGGGTCCATACATTATAACCTGTACCATCGCTCTCAAAAGTGCCCAGGAAAGTGCCGGTATGAGGGGATTCTTTGCCCCATGTTTCGTTCACATAATACTCATAATAAGGGGTTCTGCTCCATCCATACCAGCCGAAAGTACCACCACCAGTATTTGAATAACTGGCAAGATTATATCCTATTTTGTAGGTGGTGGAACCAGTAGGATAACCTTTACCGCACGTAAAATTACCATTAAATCCGTTCCAGTTAACGCTGTAATTTCCGGCTGCACCATTTGCATAATTAACTGTACCGGTAGCGCCATCGCTTTTCCAAAGTGACCAGAAGAAGCCATTATGTGTGCCTGATTGGTAGGATTCGACTGCTGCTTTACCTGTAGGGGCAGCGCTCTCCTCAGGCTCCGCATTTACCTCTTTTTTACAGCTTGTTAACATTGTAGAGCCTGCAAGCATGATGATTGCAAACGTGCCAAGAGCAACCTTCCTGGTTACTTCTTGTAATGAGCTTTGTTTTTTCATATAGGGTTTTGTTTGTTGATGAAGCAAAGAAAACATATTTGAAAATGAAACATTGCTAATAATCAGCAAAATTGTTACACAAATGTTCAATGTGAAGCATTGGAGCTTAGCTATCAGCGTAACAAAAAATTACGTGCAAATAAAAACGGGAAAGAGTTGCAAAATCAACATCTTTCCCGTCCAGTACTCAGAGCGGGAATCGAACCCGCACGACTTTTAAGGTCACAGGATTTTAAGTCCTGCGTGTCTACCAGTTCCACCATCTGAGCAGGTGTTAACCTTTTAAAAATAAAAACCTTCTTAGAGAAGGCTTTAGAGCGAAAGACGAGATTCGAACTCGCGACCCCGACCTTGGCAAGGTCGTGCTCTACCAACTGAGCTACTTTCGCATTGGTATAGTATTATCGGTTCTGTATAACTTTATACAGTGAGTACTCAGAGCGGGAATCGAACCCGCACGACTTTTAAGGTCACAGGATTTTAAGTCCTGCGTGTCTACCAGTTCCACCATCTGAGCAGGTGTTAACCTTTTAAATAAATGCTTTCCGGTAAAGAAGACACTTAGAGCGAAAGACGAGATTCGAACTCGCGACCCCGACCTTGGCAAGGTCGTGCTCTACCAACTGAGCTACTTTCGCATTGGTTTTATCAACATCATCCGATGTTTCCGTCACATTCGCAAGGCTTAAACTGTATACCTTGTTTCCGTTTGGGATTGCAAATATAAGGACTTTTATATTACTGTCAAGTTATTTTGAATAAAAAAAACAGGTATTAACTTAAGTTATTGTCCTTCAGTACTTCAGAAATCAAATTATTTTCAAAGCCCTTCCCCATAAGGTAGGTAATCAGCTTATATTTCCTCTTATAGGCATCTTTCTCTATTAAAACTGCTGATTTCTTTTCAGCAGCAGCGAGGATAGTTTTTAAATAATCATCATAATCAATAGAATTAAGTGCCTTTAAAATCATTTTCTCCGGAATCTTTTTCAATTTAAGGCCCTGTTTGATCTTCACCTTACCCCATTTCTTGATGTTAAACTTACCAGACACATACGCCATCGCAAACCGTTCCTCATTCAGAAAGTTATTCAGGATAAGTTCTGTAATCACTTCTTCGACCTCATCATGGTGCAATCCCCAATCGTAAAGCTTATTTCTGATTTCCTGTTGCGCACGCTCCTGATAAGCACAGTAACTTTCTGCTTTAACTAAAGCGGTTCTTTTATCCAGTGCCGGTTTTGAATATTCTTTTTCCAATACGAATTACAGTTTTATATAGCTGACACTGCAAATATCCGCATTATTTATTACAGCCCGTTTACAAATAAGCGATAAACTAAACCGATCAGGTTCTTAGAAAAGTTTAACTTTATCCCATTCTAGTATTCGGATCAATGAGTGAAATAAACTATACCATTCAGCAGTTAGCTGAACTTTTAAATATAAAATCCTTCGAATTAAAACATCCCGCTTTAATTAATAGCCTCCTTATAGACAGCCGTGTCGTAATCAGCCCGGAAACCTCTTTGTTTTTTGCGCTATCAGCAGCCAGAGACGGACATGAATTTATTGCAGAAGCCTATGCCAATGGTATTAAGAACTTTGTAGTGAGTAAAGCCGGATACCAGGAGAAATTTCCTGACGCTAATTTTCTTTTAGCAGACAACGTGCAGGCTGCCTTACAGCTCATCGCAATAAACCACCGCAAATCATTTGGCCTGGAAGTGATCGCGATTACAGGAAGTAACGGAAAAACTATCGTTAAAGAGTGGTTATACCAGTTACTATCAGCAGACTTCCAGATTGTCAGGAGCCCAAAAAGCTTTAACTCTCAGCTGGGTGTACCCCTTTCTGTCTGGCAGATTCATCAGGATCATACACTTGCAATCTTTGAAGCTGGTATTTCTAAAAATGGAGAAATGCAGCAGCTGGCTCAAATTATACAGCCAACAATTGGTATCCTGACAAATATAGGAGAAGCCCATGCCGAAGGATTTACTTCCCAGGAAGAAAAACTGAAAGAGAAATTGAAGCTCTTCAAAGACGTCAGACTATTTATTTACAGTCCGGATTATACTGGAAATATAACTGCTGATGAACTGCCAGGTGAGCAGCAATTTTCCTGGAGTACAAAAACTGAAGCAGATTTGTCTATCCTGTTTGTTGAACCAATAAATGGAAAAAGCTATGTGAAAGCACTTTACAAAGGAGAAGAAATCGAATGCCTGCTTCCTTTTGGTGACCGTGCATCAGTAGAAAACGGAATTATCTGCTGGGCTGCCTTATTAGCTCTCGGATACACTCCAGAACAAGCTGATATTCGTTTAGAACATCTGACAGCCGTCAACATGCGTCTGGAATTAAAAAATGGAATCAATCAATGTTCTATTATTGATGATTCCTATAGCGCTGATATTTCTTCACTGGCTATAGCTCTTGATTTCCTGAATCAGCAAAACCAGCATCCGCTGAAAACGCTGATTTTATCAGATTTACCTGAAACGGGAAAAACAGATCCGGAACTCTATACTGAAATTGCGGCCTTACTTAAACAAAAGCAAGTGGACAGGCTGATCGGCATAGGGCCTCATATCAGTGCATTTGCCTCTATGTTTGATTTATCAAAATCATTTTATGAAAGTACAGAAGAGTTCATTCAAAAATTTACTGAAATAACTTTTAACAGTGAAACAATCCTGGTTAAAGGAGCAAGGCGATTTGAATTTGAACGGATCAGTAAACTCCTGACACAAAAAGTTCATGGAACAGTGATGGAGATTGATTTAAACGCATTAGCCAGCAACCTGAAATTTTATAAATCAAAATTAGCACCCGGTGTCAAAGTAATGGCGATGGTGAAAGCCTTCTCTTATGGCAGCGGAAGTTTTGAAATTGCCAATTTATTACAATACCATAAAGTAGATTATCTTGCTGTAGCCTATACAGATGAAGGAATTGCACTCAGAAAAGCAGGAATTACCTTGCCGATTATGGTGATGAGTCCTGAGCCATTTGCTTTCGAGGCAATTCTGAAGTATAAACTGGAACCTGAGCTTTATAACCTTGACATTCTGAAAGCATTCGTTGCTTTCTTACCCGATACGCAAACTGCTTATCCAGTGCATATTAAGATTGATACAGGAATGCATAGATTAGGATTTGAAGAACCAGATCTGCCAGAATTATTACCTCTGCTAAACCAGACGAAAAAGCTCCAGGTAATGTCTGCATTTTCTCATCTTGCAGCGAGTGAAGACCCAAAGCATGATGAATTTACAGGTTATCAGCTTAAAACCTATCTGCACCTTAGCGGAGCTCTGCGCAAAGGATTGGGTTATAACTTTATACAGCATATTTCTAATACTTCAGCGATCACCAGGCATCCGGAAGCACAATTGGATATGGTCAGAATAGGTATAGGTTTATATGGATTTGACAGTGGGCTCGCAGATAAGAGCGGACTGCATACCGTAGCAGTTTTAAAAACCACAATTACGCAAATAAAGACAGTAGGACCAAAGGATACTATCGGTTATGGCCGATGGGGAGTTTTACCCGAAGGGGGCACTACAGCAACCGTCAAAATAGGTTATGCAGATGGTTACCGCAGGTCTTTCGGCAATGGAACAGGGAAGATGCTGGTCAACGGTAAACTGGCCCCGGTAATCGGTACAATTGCCATGGACATGTGTATGCTGGATGTTACCGGACTGGATGCTAAAACTGGCGATGAAGTCATTATTTTCAATAATGAGCTGACGGTTGACGATTTAGCGAAACAAATTAATACTATTCCCTATGAGATTTTAACAAATATATCTCAAAGGGTAAAACGCATCTATTTTTATGAGTAGTTTTGTGTTATGAATAAGATTGGGAAGGCACTGTTAAATTACCTCATTAAGGGGTTATTGATTGTATTGCCTATAGCTTTAAGTATTTACATTGTCATTTGGGCAGTTACCACCGTTGATAGCTGGCTGAATGTCAATAATATTCTGGGAGTTGACCCGAGAACAGGAGAAAGCAGGAATATTCCAGGCCTGGGGCTTGCGCTGGTTATTGCGTTAATTCTGGCTGCGGGAATATTTGTGACCAATTTTGTAACTGAGCCTATGTACAACTGGTTCAACCGCTGGATGAACAGATTACCCGGGCTGAATTTTATTTATTCTTCTATTAAAGATCTTACTGAAGCATTTGTTGGAGATGAAAAGAAATTTAATCATCCTGTTTTGGTAGAAATGACCGCGGATATTAAGAGAATTGGCTTTATGACGCAGAATGATCTGTCGTCTATTGGCTTACCCGGAGATTGTATAGTTTATTTTCCTTTCTCTTACTCTTTTGCAGGACAGGTTTGCGTCATTTCTAAAGATAAAATCAAAGAATTAAATATGAATGCTGCTGATGCGATGAAATTAGTGGTATCAGGAGGGGTTAGTCATCTCTAACCCCTGCTAAATATCAGCCTAGAAATTAGGTTTCAGAACGTATTTATCATAGAATCTGAAGATATGTTCCGTTGCTTCCTCAGCGGTATCTGCTAATCTGAACAGATTTAAATCTTCTGCATGGATATTATGTTCTTTCTCTAACATGGTATTTTTGATCCAGTCAATTAATCCGCCCCAGTAATCCTTACCTAACAATACGATAGGGAAACGGGCAATTTTACCAGTTTGGATTAATGTAATCGCTTCAAACAATTCATCCATTGTTCCCATTCCACCAGGTAATACGATAAATCCCTGTGAATATTTCATGAACATTACTTTTCTTACAAAGAAGTAATCGAATTGCAGTAATTTGTTGTGGTCAACATATTTATTGTGGAACTGCTCAAAAGGCAGGTCAATATTCAATCCTACAGATTTTCCTCCATTCGTATGGGCACCTTTATTACCAGCTTCCATAATACCAGGGCCACCACCTGTAATTACACCATAACCGCGGTCAGTCAGCAACTTACCGCAATCTACCGCCATCTGGTAATATTTATTCGTTTCAGCAGTTCTTGCAGAACCAAAAATAGATACACAGGGGCCAATTTTAGCCAGCTTCTCAAAGCCATCTACAAATTCAGCCATTATTTTAAAGATCTGCCATGAGTCGGTTACTTTGATCTCCTGCCAGTTTTTGTTTTCAAAAGCGCTTCTTATTTTCTCTTCACTCGTCATTTTATGCTTATTTATATTTTAAAATTTAGTTTGGTCAGCCGTATTTCTTCCGGTAACCCAAAGTAGTAAAAATGTAATCAAACCGTTTAGCACAATCAGCTCAAAGCTCATTGCATAGCCAAACCATTTTATACTGTGTGTATTGATCACAAAACACAACACAGGGGATGCAATACACAGATAAGGTACTAATTTATCTGCAACTGCTTTCTTTGTCAGCATCCCGAAAGCAAATAAACCTAACAGCGGGCCATAAGTATAACCTGCTGCGGTAAATATTGAATTGACTACAGAATCATCATTAATTGCTTTAAATACCAGGATTACAGCAACCATAACGACCGAAAACCCAATATGTACCCAGTGCCGCTGCGTAACCAGCTTAGGATCGTTCTGATTTTCTTTTTTATCAAAATGCAGGAAGTCCATACAAAAAGAAGTGGTAAGGGCTGTTAATGCAGAATCCGTTGTCGCAAATGTTGCAGCCGTTAAGCCCAGCATGAAAATAATCCCTGGAATGATATTTAAATGGTTTAAAGCAATTTCAGGATAAAGATGATCCGGCGTTTTTAAGTCAGCAACTGCTATGCCATTATTTGCAGCATAAAGGTATAGTAAAGCGCCTACACTCAGAAAAAAGATATTCATGACTACAAATACCCCTGTAAAAGTGAACATATTTTTTTGTGCTTCTCCAATACTTTTCATGCTCAGGTTCTTTTGCATCAGATCCTGATCCAGCCCTACCATGGCTACGGTAACAAAAATACCTCCTAAAAACTGTTTGAGGAAGTGAGATTTGCTGCCCAGAAAATCTTCCCAGAAGAATATTTTGGAGTAACTGCTGTTTTTTACCGCTTCAAAAGTGCCTGCTATATCCAGATGCAGTGATTTTGCGATGAATATAATGGAAAGGACGACCGATAACAGCAGAAATACGGTTTGCAGTGTATCGGTGATGATAATAGTTTTAAGGCCGCCTTTATGGGTGTAAACCCAGATTAATACCAGGCAGAGTACTATTGTTAACCAGAAAGGAATGTTCCAGGCATCAAAAATAAATTTCTGGAGTACAATAGCCACCAGGTATAATCTGAACGAAGATCCGATAGTTCTGGAAATCAGGAAGATTACGGCGCCTGTTTTATAACTGTAAGCACCCAGCCTTCTTTCCAGATACGTATAAATGGAAATGAGGTTCATCCGGTAATAAAGGGGTAAAAGGACGGTGGCTACAATGATGAAACCTACTGCGTTACCCAGTACAAACTGGAAATACCCAAACTCACCTTTGCCAACTGCGCCGGGCACAGAAATAAAAGTTACTCCCGAAAGGGCTGTTCCAATCATTCCGAAGGCTACCAGATACCATTTTGAATTGCGGTTCGCAATAAAAAATGAGGCGTTGTCAGAGGAGTTCCTGGAGGTGAAATAGGCTACTCCTATTAAAAGAGCAAAATATCCTAACAGAAAGGATAAAAGTATGGCGGGAGTCATATATAATTATACTTTAGGAGCTAAATGTAATAAAATCATCTGCTAAAAATCAAAAGGGTGTTTAAAAAAGTGGCGGTAATTTTTAAACAGTCTCTAAATAACAGAAGATAAATATAAATTTGTAAATGAATTTTTCTTCCAAGCTACTCGAAGATGCTGTTAACGAATTTTCTAAACTACCTGGGGTAGGACAAAAGACTGCATTGCGTCTGGTACTGCACTTATTGAACAAGGAACAAGAGGAAGTAGATACTTTCGGGAACTCCATCATCAGGCTGAGAAAAGAGATCAAGCACTGTAGCATCTGTCATAATATATCAGATCTGCCCATATGCGGGATTTGCAGTTCCAATAAACGGGAGAAAGAAATAATTTGTGTAGTCGAAGATACGCGTGATGTCATGGCTGTAGAAAACACCTCTCAGTATTTTGGCGTTTACCACGTATTAGGCGGTTTAATCTCTCCAATGGACGGGATCGGGCCATCCGATCTGTTTATTGACTCGCTGGTTCAGCGTGTGGCTACAACACCCGTTAAGGAGGTTATTTTAGCCCTAAGTGCGACGATGGAAGGAGATACAACCCTGTTTTATCTTTACAAAAGACTCAAAGACTTTCAAATACCAATTACCACTATTGCCCGCGGAATCGCTTTTGGCGGTGAACTGGAATATGCAGATGAAATCACTTTAGGCCGCTCAATAGTCACCAGGGTACCCTATGTCAATTCAATAACCAAATAAATCACGATGGATTTTAAGAATAAAGTAGTCATTATTACCGGTGCTTCATCGGGTATAGGAAAATCATGTGCCGAAGAATTTGCTAAACGCGGTGCAAACTTAGTACTGGCAGCCAGGCAATTTGTGACTTTATGTGAAGTTACTGCCGATCTGGAAAAAAGATACGGGATTAAAGCTTTGGCCGTACAAGCTGATGTCAGTAAAGAAGCAGATTGTGAAGCACTGATTAAACAAGCCCTGTTAACCTTTAATCAGATCGATATTATGGTAAATAACGCAGGTTTATCTATGCGTGCGCTCTTTAACGAACTTGATTTATCAGTCCTTAAAAACCTGATGGATGTGAATTTCTGGGGTACAGTTTATTGTACTAAATATGCATTACCTGAAATCCTGAAGACTAAAGGAAGCATAATTGGCGTTTCTTCTATTGCAGGCTATCGTGGTTTACCGGGCAGAACAGGTTATTCGGCATCCAAATTTGCCATGAATGGATTTATGGAAGCGCTGAGAACAGAGATTCTGCATACCGGGGTGCACGTGATGGTGGCTTGTCCGGGATTTACCACTTCGAATATCAGGGTGGCGGCATTGGCGAAAGATGGTACCTCACATGGAGAAACCAGTATGGAAGAAGGAAAGATGATGTCCTCAGAAGAAGTTGCGGTAAATATTGTCAATGGAATTGCAGCACGTAAACGTACGCTGATCATGACCGGACAGGGTAAATTAACGGTATGGATCAATAAACTGTTTCCGGCACTGGCCGATAAACTGGTATTTAATCACTTTACAAAAGAGAAGAATGCCTTAATTAAATAAAGAATGACCCACATAAAAAAGCTACTGATGTTATTTGCCTTTCTGGGACAATTCTTCGCTTTAACGGCTAAAGTAAAAGCACAAAAGAACATTAATTATACTGCGGTAAATGATCAGTACAGGCAACTGGATGTCTTTTATCAGAAAGATATAACCAAAGCTAAAGATGTGGTGGTTTTTATTCATGGAGGCTCATGGAGCAGCGGGAAAAAAAATATATACTGGTGGCTGGGAAGAAACCTGGCCCGTAAAGGAGTAGTTACTGTAAATATCAATTACGGATTAGCGCCGGCTTATCAATATGACCGCATGGCTGAAGATTGTGCACAAGCCGTGAAATGGGTAAAAGAACATATAAGTGCATATGGTGGGAATCCGGAAAGGATTTTTCTGATGGGACATTCTGCCGGAGGGCATCTTGCAGAACTCATTAATGCTGATCCGGTTTACTTTAAGCAGGCCGGTATAGCGAATCCTGTAAAAGGTGTGATTTTGAATGATGCCTTTGGTCTGGATATGAAAGAATATATGACCAGTGCGGAAAAAGATAACAACTATGATGATTTTCTGCGCACCTTTTCTAAAGATCCGGTAATCTGGAAAAAAGGTTCTCCTTTACATTATGCCGGGAACATTAAAAACCCGCATCTGATCTTTTATGGAGAGAAAACTTATCCTGCAATACAGCTTCAGTCCGAAAGGCTGAATAAACTACTTATAAATGCTCAGGTACCCTCTGAACTGCATATTATCCCTAAAAAGAAACATATAGGAATGATCTCGCAAATGGTATTTGGCAGCAATCAGCTTTATGACTTCATCATTGATTTTTTAAAACGCAATGCATAATTTACTATCTGTCTATTGAATTTATTTATGTTTACAATTCACAAATTTTAACCTTTAATAAGAAACAAACACGAAAATGAGATTTCAAAAAACACACTTACTATTAGCTGGTATCGGCTTATTCGCCTTTTCTCTTCAAGCTTGTAAAACGAAGAAAATAGTTGCAAAACCTAATCCACCGGTAGCAGTAGAAAAACCGGTAGAAAAACCAGTAGAGAAAGCCCCTGTAGAAGAAAAAGTGGAAACTCCTGTACCAGAGAAACCAAATTTTAACTTCTCTAATGTCCAGTTTGAATTTAACTCTGACGTATTGAAAACTGCTTCTTTCCAGATCCTGGATAATGCAGCGAAAGAAATGAAAAAAGATCCTTCAGTTAAATTTGTTCTTTACGGAAACTCTTCGGCTGAAGGTACACCTGAGCATAACATGTCATTATCAGTAGACCGGGCAAACTCAGTAAAATCATATTTAGTGAATGCAGGTATCAGTGGCAGTAATTTATCAGTAAAAGGATTTGGTGCAACAAAACCAATTGACAATAATTCGACTGAAGCAGGTAAAGAATTAAACCGCAGAGTAGAAATTAAAGTAGCGCAATAAACAACGCTTTAACTATTTCATAGCTGGCCGGAGGCACCCGTTTTTAAAAGGTACCTCCGGCCATTTTTTTATAATGCCGAATAAATAATGGAACTTACCCACTCCATAATCCAGAAACATGAGTATCCTTGAATTTATAAAACAACCCTGGCCGTGGTACGTTGCCGGTCCGCTGATCGGAATGACTGTACCCATACTGCTGCTGATCGGTAATAAAGCATTTGGAATCAGCTCTTCCCTGCGTCATATCTGTGCCGCCTGTATACCGGCTAAAATCCCTTTCTTTCAATATGACTGGAAAAAAGAAGCCTGGAACCTTTTCTTTGTCGCGGGCATATTTTTGGGTGGTTTTATTGCCACATCCTTACTCTCTGATCCTTCAACTATCGTATTGAACCCTAAACTTATAACTGAGTTATCAAGCTATGGTATCACAGATTATCATTCGATGGTTCCTGCACAGCTGTTTAACTGGTCTTCGCTATTTACTTTGCGCGGACTGGTGATGATGGTTGGCGGAGGTTTCCTGGTTGGTTTTGGTACCCGTTATGCCGGCGGATGCACAAGTGGTCACGCTATTATGGGGATTTCAACTTTACAATGGCCTTCTCTGGTCGCTACCTGCTGTTTTATGGCTGGTGGTTTTATCATGGCGAACTTTATTCTTCCTTACTTCCTTTTACTTGGTTAATCATGAAGAACAATCTAAAATATCTGCTGGTAGGTATCGCATTTGGTGTCGTTTTCGTCAAGGCCGAAGTCATCAGCTGGTTCCGCATTCAGGAAATGTTCCGGTTACAATCTTTTCATATGTTTGGTGTCATTGGCAGTGCAATCGCAACAGGTATGCTTTCGGTGTGGCTCATTAAAAAATTTAATATCAAAACTATCAATGGTGAAATGATCACTTTTACACCGAAGACTTTCAATAAAGGCCAGATTTACGGAGGTTTGATTTTTGGCTTTGGCTGGGCCATTACAGGTGCCTGTCCGGGGCCGTTATTTGCACAAATAGGCACAGGGGCAACCGTCATCAGTATTACCTTGATCAGCGCCATTGGAGGAACCTGGGTTTACGGAAAATTTAAAGATAAACTACCGCATTGAAAAAGGGTGTTTTTCTCAAAAAAAAACACCCTTTGGTTATTTATTTAAGACTCACCAATTCCGCTAATCGATGTAATCTCATTATTTTCAAGCCTGATCTCAATTCCATGTTCTGTATCCAATTGATAACGGATCGGAATAATGATAGTCTGATTATCCTCAACCCTGATTTGCAGCATATCTCTCATGTATTCAAAATGTTTTTCTGCTGTATCAATATTTAATGGCGCTTTTCCTGATTTTTGTTCATGCTCATAATAAGGTGCATATAATCTTTGATAACGCTCAAAACCTTGCGCTTTGATGGTTAAAAGTACATTGGGAAGATTATTCAGGAATGCTGAAAATGTATCTGCATATTCATCAAGACTGGTTTGATCTGGAGGAGTATCAATTTCATCCCCATCTTCATCAAACTCACTTCCTAAAAATATTTCTACCTCCTGTTCGCTGAAATTTGGAATGTTATATTTCTGATCAGCAGCATAGCCCATTAAGGTTTCAGTTATCTGACCCCAGAATTTGTGTTTGCTCATTTGAATTACAGTTTTTGTTCGTATGCGAATGTAATGGTAAATAAGTAATTTGTCTTCTCAAAAAAATAATTCAACAAATAGTTGTTCCTTTCCAAAAACAATTCCATATTTGTTTTACAATGATACAAACAAACGGACTTAACATTTGGTGGTGGCACAGCGATAGCGCGGTGTAACCCTATTTTGTACGTTTTATTTTATATACAATATTTTGAGGGTTGCTTTTTAAGCAGCCCTTTTTTTTTGATTCCCCCATGAAGAAAATACTCAACCACTTATTCGAAAACAAGTCTTTTAGCAGGGAAGAAGCCCAGCGGATTTTGATAGCAATTGCCTCAGGGGAATTTAATACTTCGCAGATTGCGGCGTTTATTACGGCCTTCGGGATGCGTAATATCACCGTCGCAGAGTTGCAGGGATTCCGCGATGCGATGCTTGACCTTTGTGTAAAAGTCGATCTTTCCAATTACGAACTGGTTGACCTTTGCGGTACCGGAGGTGATGGAAAAGACACTTTTAATATTTCTACACTCGCTTCTTTTGTAGTAGCCGGAGCAGGATATAAAGTGGCTAAACACGGTAACTATGGGGTGTCCTCAGGCTGCGGTTCTTCCAATGTCATGGAGTACCTCGGTTATACTTTCACTGCTGATCAGGACGAACTAAAAAGAAGTCTGGACCGCGCAGGAATCTGCTTTATCCACGCTCCATTATTCAATCCTGCGATGAAAATTGTGGCGCCAATACGCAAAGACTTAGGTGTTAAAACCTTTTTTAATATGCTGGGGCCAATGGTTAATCCGGCGCAGCCGAAAAACCAGATCGTAGGGGTATTCAGTCTTGAACTTGCCCGCCTGTACGCTTATCTTTACCAGGATACAGATAAAAACTATACGATTATACATGCTGTGGATGGCTTTGATGAAGTTTCACTGACGTGTGATTTTAAAACATTCAGTAAAAACGGAGAGGCGCTGGTTAAAGTAAGTGATCTTGGTTTTGAGGAATTTGATGTGCATGAAATTGTTGGTGGCGATACGATTAAATCCTCAGCTCATATCTTTACCAGCGTATTGCAGGGCACAGGTACTGATCCGCAAAATAATGTGGTGTTGTGTAATGCTGCAATTGCGATTCAGACAATTAAACCAGAACAATCTTTTGCAGATTGTTTTTATGAAGCAGAATCTTCACTGGTTGGTGGAATGGCTTTGAAAAGTTTCCAGAACCTGATCGGATGAAACACAAACTGAAAATCTGCGGGATGAAAATACCAGCTAATATAGCAGAGGTTGTTGCTTTACAACCCGATTATATCGGCTTTATCTTTTATTCAGGGTCTAAAAGGTTTATTGAAGATCTTGATCCTTCGCTGATTAAAAATATACCGGCAATTATAAAAACTACGGGTGTATTCGTGAACGAAGACCTGGAAACTGTGAAAAATGCGATCGTAACTTATAAATTGAAAGCTGTTCAGTTACATGGTCAGGAAAGCGCAGCTTACTGCAAATCACTGAAAGGGCATGCAGAAGTAATCAAAGCTTTTGGAATTGATGAAAACTTTGATTTTGATACGCTGGATGAATACCAGGCTTATACAGATTACTTCCTTTTTGATACACAGACTGCGGATCATGGAGGTTCGGGGAAAACATTTAGCTGGCAGCTCCTGGAAAACTATAAAAACAGGAAACCCTATTTTCTGAGCGGTGGGATAGGAGTGGAACAGCTTGCTGAACTGGAAATGATTCAAGACGAAAGGTTATATGCGATAGATGTCAATAGCAGATTTGAACTTTCACCAGGATTAAAAAATACCGTATTACTCAGTACCTTTAAACAGGCGCTTGATAAAATTTAAAAATTACAAAGTTGTTATTGCAACTTATAAAAAGATAAGACTATGAATTATTTTGTAAATGAAAAAGGTTATTACGGAGATTTTGGAGGAGCATACATTCCTGAAATGCTTTATCCGAATGTAGAAGAACTGAGACAGAATTATCTCAAAATTATTGAGGATGCGGCGTTTCAGAAAGAATTTCATGCCCTGCTGAAAGATTATGTAGGCAGGCCTTCTCCGCTTTACCTGGCTAAGCGGTTATCAAAAAAATACAATGCGAATATCTTTCTTAAAAGAGAAGACCTGAACCATACCGGGGCGCATAAAATAAACAATACAATTGGTCAGATCCTGCTGGCAGAGAAATTAGGTAAAAAGCGGATTATCGCTGAAACTGGTGCCGGACAGCATGGTGTAGCGACAGCAACAGTATGCGCGTTGCGTGGTCTGGAATGCGTTGTATATATGGGAGAAATTGATATTCAGCGTCAGGCACCCAATGTAGCCAGGATGAAAATGCTGGGTGCTAAAGTAATTTCCGCAGTGTCAGGAAGTAAAACCCTGAAAGACGCAACCAATGAAGCCATGCGTGACTGGATCAATAATCCTGTAGATACACATTATATCATAGGATCTGTCGTTGGCCCGCATCCTTACCCCGATATGGTTGCTATCTTTCAATCTATCATTTCTGAAGAAACCAAAAAGCAACTGACCGAACAGACCGGAAATGATCAGCCTGATTATGTTCTGGCCTGTGTAGGCGGTGGAAGTAATGCAATGGGCATGTTCTATCATTTTATCAATGATGAAAACGTAAAGCTGATTGCCATTGAGGCAGCGGGTAAAGGAGTAAGTACAGGGTTTTCGGCAGCAACTACCTTTCTGGGTAAAGAAGGTGTATTGCACGGCAGCAGAAGTATCCTGATGCAAACCGCAGACGGACAAGTGGTAGAACCACATTCTGTTTCTGCCGGACTGGACTATCCTGGAATAGGCCCGCAGCATGCGCATCTTTTCAAAACAACCCGGGCAGCATATGTTTCGGTTACAGATAACGAAGCACTGGATGCAGGTTTGCTTTGTACCCAGATGGAAGGAATTATTCCTGCAATTGAAAGTGCACATGCGCTGGCTCATTTAGAGAAAATGAAATTTAAAGGTGGAGAAAATGTAGTCGTTTGTTTGTCTGGCAGGGGAGATAAAGACATGGATACTTACATGAAGCATTTCGGTTTTTAGCAGCCTTATTATATATCTTATAGCATACCAATCAAATGAACAGGATTAATAAAATATTCAAAGAGAAAAAGAATAACATACTATCCATATATTATACTGCAGGTTACCCAGGTTTAGGTGATACGGTTGCAATTGCAGCTGCATTGGAAAAAGCAGGAGCAGATATGCTGGAAATAGGATTCCCTTATTCAGATCCGGTAGCAGACGGCCCGGTTATTCAAGCCAGCAGTAAATTATCCTTAGATCAGGGAATGGACTTAAACCTGTTATTTGAACAGTTGAAAGAATTGCGCAAAACAGTCACTATTCCGGTATTGTTAATGGGATACGTGAACCCTGTATTACAATACGGTGTAGAGCGTTTTTGCAAAGCCTGTGCTGAAGTCGGTGTAGATGGTTGTATCGTACCCGATCTGCCGATGGTAGAGTATGAAGAATTTTATAAAGATGTTTTCCTGAAATACGGATTAAGCAATATATTTTTAGTCACACCGCAAACTTCAGTAGAGCGTATCCGTAAAATTGACTCACTGAGCAATGGATTTATCTATTTATTATCTTCTTCTGCAACAACAGGGCAGAACTTGCAAGTATCGGATACCACAGAAGCTTATTTTTCAAGAATCGCAGACCTGAAACTTACTAATCCAACAATGATTGGATTCGGAATCAGCAGTAAAGAGACTTTCGATAAAGCCTGTAAATATGCAAACGGGGGGATCATCGGTACTGCCTTTGTGAAAGCTATTGAGGCAGGTAATCTAGAGGAGAATATTGAAGCGTTTATGACGAAATTTACGTCATAAACGCTGCTGAACAAATACTGTATTTGTGAATACTGGTGAACTTCTTATAAATAGTTTTCCAGTATTCCTTTTCCCTGACGGATAATTTCAAAGTCGCCCTGCGTGCAATCCACCACAGTGGAAGCTTCATTATCGCCATAGCCACCATCAATCACCGCATCTACCAAAGCTTCATATTTCTCCTCAATCAACTCAGGATCTGTAGCATACTCTACCAGCTCATCATCATCCTTAATGGAAGTTGATAAAATCGGGTTGCCTAACATTTCAACAATTGCTCTTGCAATGCTATTATCAGGTACCCTGATTCCTACAGTTTTCTTATTCGAGCTCAGCAATTTCGGAACATTGTTGTTCGCATTAAAGATGAAAGTAAAGGGGCCTGGAAGGGCTTTCTTCAACAAACGAAAAACAGTGGTGTCTATGGGCTTAACAAAGTCAGAGATATGTCTGAGGTCAGAACAGATAAATGAAAAATTCGCTTTTTCAGGTTTTATGCCTCTGATCTGACAAATTCGCTCTATCGCCTTCTGGTTGGTGATATCGCATCCTAATCCATACACAGTATCAGTGGGATAAATGATAATACCGCCTTTTTTGAGTATTTCAACCACTTGTTCAATCGCTTTCGGATTCGGATTTTCCGGGTATATTTTGATTAACATATGTAAATTTACAGATAATTTGGGTGAGTCGTTGATAAATGTTCGTACTATTGCCCCTGATTTAGTAATTACAAGAGTATGAGAAAAGCATTTATTGCGATTGCCGCATTTTTAGTCACGGCAACTTTGATGATTAGCCTGGCCTGGCCACCATTTTACTGGGCCTTTATTTTTATAGGTCCCATTATCTTATTGGGCATTTATGACCTTTACCAGCCAAAACATAGTATTGTCCGAAACTACCCGGTTTTAGGCCGCTTAAGATATCTTGCCGAAGATCTGCGTCCTAAAGTATACCAGTATTTTGTAGAAAGCGACACGAATGGAAAACCTTTTAGCAGATTAAACCGTTCGTTGATTTATCAGCGTGCAAAAAAAGAAAATGATACGATTCCATTTGGTACACAGCTTGACGTTTATGAAAACGGATACGAATGGTTAAGCCATAGTATTGCAGCGATCAGTCACCATGAATTGAACGAAGATCCAAGAGTACTGGTAGGTGGCCCTGATTGTGCTCAGCCGTATTCTGCGAGTATATTAAATATTTCTGCAATGAGTTTTGGTTCCCTGAGCCAGAACGCCATCCTTGCCCTAAACGGAGGTGCTTTTATGGGTAATTTTGCACATAATACCGGCGAAGGAGGGATCAGTGATTACCATGCCGCTCCAAAAGGAGATTTAATCTGGCAGATCGGAACTGGTTATTTTGGTTGCCGTAACGATGATGGCTCCTTTAACTATGATGCTTTTGGTGTGCGTTCAAAAACTGAGCAGGTTAAAATGATTGAGATTAAACTTTCACAAGGAGCTAAACCGGGTCACGGTGGTATTCTTCCTGCAAAAAAGGTAACTCCTGAAATTGCAAGGATCAGGTTAGTGAAAGAAGGATTTGACGTGATTTCCCCACCTGCACACTCGGCATTTTCAACACCTTTAGAGTTGCTTGCTTTCGTGAAAAAACTCAGAGAATTATCAGGTGGAAAACCGATTGGCTTTAAATTATGTATTGGCCGTAAAAGTGAATTCTTTGCAATTTGCAAGGCGATGATAGAAACAGGTACTTATGTTGACTTTATTACCGTGGACGGTGGTGAAGGCGGTACAGGGGCATCTCCGCAAGAATTCTCCAATGCAGTAGGTATGCCTTTAAGAGAGGGTGTAGCTTTTGTTTATGATGTGCTTTCTGGTTTCGATTTAAAAAAACACATTAAGATTATTGCTTCAGGTAAAGTTTCATCAGGATTTGATTTAGTGAAAAACATTGCATTGGGTGCAGATTTATGTAATTCTGCCAGAGCAATGATGTTTGCTTTAGGTTGTATCCAGGCGCTGGAATGTAACAGCAATACTTGTCCTACAGGTGTAGCTACACAAGATCCAAGTTTGATGAAAGGATTAGTAGTAGAAGATAAAAAGGTACGTGTATTTAACTATCACCGTTTAACCGTAGCAAGCGCGGTTGAACTTTTAGGTGCGGCAGGTTTACGCCATACTTATCAATTGAGCAGGGCTTATATCAACAGAAGGATTGCACCAAATGTAATGCAATCTTACATGGAGACTTTCCCGTATATTCCGGAAGGAAGTTTGTTGAACACCCCGTATCCGTTGAGATTTGAGCTGGGAATGGCTTTGAGTACTTCTTCCAGCTTTGCGCCTACAGATTACAGGGTAACTGCAATTGATTATGCACACGCGAATTCATTTACAGATACACAGCAATCAAACCACTAGTTTAACTTATCTATTTATACAAAAAGGGGATGTGTCTTTACAGCTACATCCCCTTTTACGATCAGAATATATAGTTTACCAAACCCCTACACGATTAGCAGGCGCAACATACATCTTTGCAGTTGCCGGTACATTAAACGCTTTGTAGAAAGCTTCCAGGCTGTAAACAGCACCGTTAACTCTGAACATCTCAGGAGAGTGCGGATCAGTTTTTAAACGGACACGCATAGACTCATCTCTGCTTTTAATACGCCAAACCTGTGCAAAGCTCAAAAAGAAACGCTGATCAGGAGTAAAACCATCAATCTTTTTATCGCTTTTACCATCCGGCGTTAACTTGAATGCCTGGTAAGCGATCGCTAAACCACCAATATCTGCCAGGTTTTCTCCCAAAGTCAGCTCACCATTTACATGTTGATTGTCCAGTAAAGTAAAGCCATTGTACAGCTCTACTACCTTTTTGGCTTTTTCTTTGAATTTCGCAGCATCTGCTGCTGTCCACCAGTCTTTCAGATTTCCGTCTTTATCGTATTGTTTACCCTGATCATCAAAACCATGTGTCATTTCATGACCAATAACAGCACCGATAGCCCCATAATTGATTGCATCATCCGCATTGGCATCAAAGAAAGGAAACTGAAGAATTCCTGCCGGGAAAACAATCTCATTAATAGATGGATTGTAATAGGCATTTACAGTTGGTGGGGTCATTCCCCATTCTTTTTTGTCTACAGGTTTACCCATTTTTTCTACCATTTCTTTGTAAGCATGTTTTTCTGCCGACTGAAGGTTTGCGAAATAGGTATTTCTTGAAATTTCTACATCATCATATTTTTTCCATTGATCAGGATAACCGATCTTCTTAATGAATGCATTCAGTTTTTCCAGTGCTTTTTGTTTCGTAGCAGGAGTCATCCAGTCCAGTTTCTCGATTCTTGATTTGTAAACCTTTTGAAGATTATCAACCAGTTCCAGCATTCTTTTCTTTGATTCTGGTGTAAAATGTTCTTTTACATACAATTGTCCAAGCAATTCACCAATGTTTCCGTCTGTGCTGCTTACAATAGTTTTCCAGCGTTCTTTTGGTTCTTTTAGTCCTTGCATAGTTTTACCGAAGAAATCAAATCTTGCCGTACGGAAATCTTTGCTCAATGCATTGGTTGCATTATTGATCGCATCGAACTTTAATTTTTCTTTCCAGATAGCGATTGGCTCTGATTTCAATAAGTTATTCAGCGCCTGGTAGTATTTTGGCTGACCTACGATGATGGTGTCAGTTTTAAGCTCTAATTTGCCCAGCACAGATTTCCAGTCAATATCAGGAGTCAGTTTCTGAAAGTCTGGCAGGTAATACTTGTTGTAATTTTTCGGAATATCACGTAACTCAACAGGAGTGGAGTGTGAATTTGCAATACTTGTTTCCAGTTTAAGAATGTGGTCAGCAGATTTTGCTGCATCTTCTTTTTTTGAACCAGTTAATACAAAAAGCTGTGTGATGTAGTTCAGGAAACCTGCTCTGATTTTCCTGGTTTCTGCATCGCTATTGAAATAATAACTACGCTCTGGTAAAGTAATGCCTGACTGACCGAAGTTCACTGCATTTTTATTGCTGATTTTATCATCAGGCCCTACATGGAAATCTAATAAATCTCCGTTGCCATTTTTATAACCACCGGCAATAAAACTGATTACTTCTTTATAATCTTTAAGCCCATCGATCTGCGCAAGCAATGGCTTCAAAGGCGTGTAACCTAATTTCTCAATGGTCACAGTATCCATTCCACTGGCATAGAAATCGCCTACTTTTTGTTCCAGGCTACCTTTGCTATGCTCTTCTTTTGCAGCATTGGTCAGGATCTGTTCCAGATTTTTTATATTGTCATTATATAATGTATAGAAAGAACCCCAACCGGTTTCCGTCTTCGGGATCTCAGTGTTTTTCATCCATTTACCATTGGCATACTGGAAAAAATTGTCTCCCGGTGTAACCGTGGTATCCATTCCTGATTTATCAAAAAATTCTGTCCTGGCCTCTTTATTAGCTGTGCTGCCTTTGTCTTTGTTCTGACAAGCAGCAAGCAGTGCCAATCCTGCTAATGGTAAAATTATTTTTGCTTTCATATTTGAAATTTATGCCTAAAACTAAGAAAATAGGCAGGTATAATTAAATATTGCTGTATAAAAAAGAGGATGACATTACTGACATCCTCTTTTTTTAATAATTTATACAGCTTAAAACTCTGCGTTTTTTGGAAAACGAGGGAAAGCAATGACGTCTCTGATGTTGGTCATACCAGTAACGAACAGTACTAAGCGTTCAAAACCTAAACCAAAACCAGCATGTGGGGCAGAACCGAACCTTCTGGTGTCTAAATACCACCACAATTCTTCCTGTGGAATATTCATCTCCTCCATACGCTGCGTTAATTTATCCATTCTTTCTTCCCGCTGTGCACCGCCGATCATTTCGCCAATACCAGGGAATAAAACATCCATCGCAGCAACAGTTCTTCTGCCTTCAGCATCCGGCTCATTCTGACGCATATAAAAAGCTTTAATATCTGCCGGGTAATCTGTTAAGATCACTGGTTTCTTAAAGTGCTTCTCTACTAAAAAGCGCTCATGCTCAGATTGCAAATCAGCTCCCCATTCATTGATCAGATATTTAAATTGTTTCTTCTGGTTAGGTTTCGACGAACGCAGAATAGCAATTGCTTCTGTATACGTTAAACGAACAAAGTCGTTGTTCACACAGAAATTCAGCTTTTCTATCAATGATAATTCACTACGCTCTTGCTGAGGTTTAGTTTTTTCGTCTTCTAATAAACGGTTATTTAAGAATTCGATTTCTTCTTTACAGTTATCCAGTGCATAAGTAATGATATATTTCATCATATCTTCTGCAAGCTGCATGTTATCTTCCAGATCAGCGAAAGCGATTTCCGGCTCAACCATCCAGAATTCTGCAAGGTGACGTGTCGTATTTGAGTTTTCAGCTCTGAAAGTAGGGCCGAAGGTATAGATCTGACCGAAAGCCATTGCTGCTAATTCACCTTCCAGCTGACCAGAAACAGTTAAATTTGTAGCACGGCCAAAGAAATCTTCTGAAAAATCTACTTTTCCATCTTCAGTTCTTGGTGTTTGATCAAAATCAAGGGTAGTTACCTTAAACATTTCTCCCGCACCTTCAGCATCAGATGCTGTGATTACAGGAGTGTGCATATAAACAAAACCTCTTTCATTATAAAATTGGTGTATCGCAAATGCCAATGCATGACGCACTTTAAAAACAGCATTAAAAGTATTGGTACGGAAACGCAGGTGTGCAATTTCTCTTAAAAATTCAAGACTGTGTTTTTTTGGCTGCAAAGGGAATTTTTCCGCATCACTGTCTCCAAGAATTTCGATAGAAGCTGCTTTTACATCAACACGCTGACCTTTACCTAAAGATTCTACCAATTGTCCGGTTACAGCAATTGCTGCGCCTGTGGTGATTCTTTTCAATAATTCCTCCGCTGTATTTTCAAAATCAACAACAATCTGAATATTTCCCATGCAGGAACCATCATTGATGGCAATAAACTGGTTGTTACGGAATGTTCTTACCCAACCCATTACGGTCACTTCTCTGTTAAAATCAGTCGTTTCTAACAGGCTTTTTATTTTTTCTCTTTTAATCATGATTTTCTTGTGGAGCGCTCAAAAATAATGATTTCAATTAAGAAATAACAGGGTTAAAATTGAAGAATTGAGTTTTTGGCGGGAGAGATGAAATTGCAGCTCATGTTATTTAGGGGTAAAATGAGTTAAGATAAAATATTTTAGTGTGTTTTTGTATTTTATTTATTTAAATCATGTTTTTTTATCATTTTTTAATATTAATAGATGGTTATTTTGATTTATTTATTCATATAATCTATTTTTTATTCAAATTATGATATTTTATGGCTTTTATATTTTGATTTATTTGATGTTTTAATGTTTTTGTTGTTATTTTAAGCTATTTATTCGTATTTTTATGTCTATTAATCAGTTAATTATGATTTATTTTTGTTTTTTGTCGATTTAAAAGGTGTAAATGTTTTGTTTTACCATAAAAGTCCCTATATTTGTATTGCTCGTTTAAATTATATTTGGTTAAGAACCTCTGGCGTAATTGCTGGAGGTTTTTTTGTTTAAGACCATTAGAAACGGGGCTAAGCTGGAATAGCATCTTAGAAATTAAAAGGCATAAAAAAATGCCAGTTGCTTTTACACAACTGGCATTTCTTATATAGTAAGCATCCGTTTAAAGCGGACGCGAAGAGTCTCCTCTTTTTTGTATAAACTAAGCTAAAACCTGAGTAACCAGGGCAGCAGCATCTTTCAATGCAATTGCAGAGAAAACTTTCAAACCAGACTCATCAATTAGTTTTTTCGCTTCTACAGCATTTGTACCTTGTAAACGGCATATAATTGGAACAGGAATATCTCCGATTTCTTTATAAGCGTCAATTACACCCTGAGCAACACGGTCGCAACGAACGATACCACCAAAGATGTTGATTAAAATAGCCTTAACATTAGGATCTTTTAAGATAATGTTAAAACCTGCTTTTACAGTTTGTGCGTTAGCTGTTCCACCTACATCAAGGAAGTTAGCCGGCTCACCACCTGCAATTTTGATAATATCCATAGTTGCCATAGCTAAACCAGCACCATTAACCATGCAACCAACGTTTCCGTCTAATTTTACATAGTTTAAGTTTGATTCGCTTGCTTCAACGTCAGTTGGATCTTCTTCCAGTTTATCACGCATTGCTGCATAATCAGCATGACGGAATAAAGCATTCTCGTCTAAATCTACTTTCGCATCAACAGCAATAATTTTATCGTCTGATGTTTTTAAAACCGGGTTGATTTCAAACATTGAAGAATCAGTGTTGTCATAAGCTTTGTAAAGCGCAGTAACAAATTTCACCATTTCTTTAAAAGCAGCACCGCTTAATCCAAGGTTGAAAGCAATTTTACGTGCCTGGAATCCCTGAAGACCAACTTTAGGATCGATCTCTTCTTTGAAAATTAAGTGAGGAGTGTGTTCTGCAACTTCTTCAATATCCATACCGCCTTCGGTAGAATACATGATGATGTTTCTTCCACTGGCACGGTTTAATAAAACACTTACGTAGAATTCTTTTGTTTCAGAAGCTCCTGGATAGTAAACATCCTGAGCAACAAGAATTTTATGTACTTTTTTACCTTCTGCACTAGTTTGAGGTGTGATCAATTGCATACCTAAAATATCGGTAGCTCTTTGTTTAACCTCGTCAAGGTTTTTAGCTAACTTAACACCACCACCTTTTCCTCTTCCACCAGCATGTACTTGTGCTTTAATTACTACCCAGTCAGAGTTGTAGTCTGCTTTCATTTTTTTAGCAGCTTCTACAGCCTGCTCAACAGTTTCGGCAACTATGCCTTCTTGTACGGCAACACCAAAACTTTTAAGTATTTCTTTACCTTGATATTCGTGTATATTCATTTGCTGAAAAAATTTGATCCAAATCTACAATTTCATATTGGTTTTAAAAACTTATTCTCGGTTTATCGGATACGAAAAGCATTAAATACCTGAAAAGTGGTTTAAAATATTTTTCAATATATGTTTCCTGACAAAACTTAGTTATTGGTTCTGTTTTTCTCCTCTTCGTTTCCTGTTTTTTTCGTGTTTACCTTAATTTTCTGATTGCCAAATTTATAAGACAAAGTGAAACGTAAAGAGCGATTATCATAATAGTTTTTATAGACAATTTTTGTATCATTGGTATAACTTGTTATTGAATACCTCTCTCCTTTAAAAACATCATTTCCTGCCACTGTCAACTGAAGTTTTTTATTAAGCAGATATATCTTTACGGCTAAGGAGAGTGAATTGGCTGAACTTACGTGATCAAGTCCCGATATACCTGGCAAACTGTACCAATAGTTCAGACTGAGTGCGAGGGTTTTCTTCTTGTTAAGAATAAAATCATTATTAGAAGAGAAATAAGCATTGTAGCCATTTCTGTTTTTCTGAGTAGCAGGATTAACAGAACTTGATGATACATAGTTTAAATCTGCATTGTTTGTACTTGTCCACCAGCTAACCACATCATACGTAAATGTTTCAGCTATTCCATACCGGTTGGTTGTTAAAAAATTATCTACAAAAAAACGTGTGATTTTTGTTGCCGGATCAACAATTCCAATTTGTTCAAATCCATTTGTTAAGCGGCTGTAGTATAATTTGCTTTCCAGTTGTTTATAAGTATAAACCAATTCTAAGTTATTCGTAAAAGAGGGCTGAAGAAAAGGATTTCCTTCTGTATACATATACGGGCTGTCATACATTCTGAACGGGTTGACTTGTTCATATTTCGGCCTGTCAATCCTTCTGCTGTAAGTGAAGAAAAAGCTTTGATTTTCAGTGGGTTTGTAAGATAAGTAAGCAGAAGGGAATAGCTTGATATAGTTATTCTTATTCTCCTGGTTGTTATTAAATGAAAATCCGTTGCTTTCTGTATTTTCCATTCTCAGGCCAAATTTTGTTTCCCATTTTTTCCCTAATTCTCTGCCACCGGATACATAGGCAGAATTTATATTTTCACTATATTTAAATTGATTGCTTTGTTTTGGATCCAGCTCTGGAATCCCGGTTTTATTGTCAAAAAAAACGATTGCATTATCAGTACGTGACTTTGAATATTTGTAACCAAATTCAAGATTTATCCATTTTAATTTTTGTTCCATATCTGCCTTGAATGCGAAATTTGTAATCTTCTGATCGTTATTATTGATGCTGGCAAAATAGGAATCAGGTATAATATCCGAATTTTCATCTAACTGGTTTCCTGAGAAATTTCTTGAATTTGAATTTGTATACTTAAAATAATCTGCATTAATTAAAATCTTATTACCTGTGCTATCTAATTTAATTATGTTTGATAAGTTGAACGAATTCAGACGGTCATGTGTTCTGGTATTAGATATCGAAGAAATAAATCCATCTGCATTTTGATTGGTGTAATTGGAGATGACAGTTACAGGGGATTCATCAATATTAAGATTAGATTTGTTTCCTAAGTATTGAAGACCGATGGTCCAGTTTTTAGTCAAGTCATAATCCAGGCCGATTCTTCCGGCTGTAGATTTAGTCCCGACTTTTCTTGGATTATTCTGAGTCCATTGTTGATCAGGATAATAAATTTCATTATAATCGAGGAGTGATTTACTGCCATCCAGGGCATTCAGATTAGTATATAATGTGAGCTTTTTAGTTTTATAATTCAGACTCCCTATACCAGAAATTGTACCGTATGTTCGTTGTGTATAGCTTGATCCAATTGCTGCATTCCAACTGTCGATATTGTTCTTTTTTAGTCTTATATTTATAATTCCACTATTTCCTTCCGCTTCGTATTTTGCTGGAGGAGTAGTAATTACTTCTATATTGCTGATATTGTCAGAAGAAATTGATCTTAGAAAATTATTCAGATTTTCTCCTGAAAGTTTTACAATTTTATCGTCGATCATGACCTGTAAACGATCTTTTCCAACCAAACTAATTTTATCTCCTCTAACTCTTACTCCAGGAGTTATTTTTAAAGCATCTATTGCATCTCCTCCGGCCGATGAAATAGATTTTTCAAGATTAAAAACCAGCCTGTCAATTTTTCTTTCAATAATTTTTTTTCTTCCGGTAATATTCACTTCCTGGAGTTTGATCGTTTTTTGAACTTTTATAGTTCCAAGATTGATATCCTTTGTAATCTCTAAATGATCATTGTAGATTAATTCTCCCAGGTACATAACTTTTAAATCATAGGCCTGTGCTTTAACTATAAAAGAAAATTCACCCTTTTGATTTGTGAAAGCTTCTTCTTTAATACTGTCATTTACTAATAAATTAACGCTGGCCAGATCTAAAGGCAAGTTGTCATTGACTATGATTCCGGAAACTTTGTATTGGCTAAAAGCTGTAACATAAAAAAAAGAAGGAAAGAGAATATTTTTAATTTTAGCATTAACTTTTAATTGGTTGTTGTGAATTGAATAAGATTTAGTTCAAATAGTAGTTTAATACTGAATGCAAGATGGATATTCCATTGATACTCAACGATGCTAACAGGATTAATAGAAGCCCCAGTGTAATTATAATGATGATTAAACCGTATCTGACTACGAATAATTTATCTCTGTCTAATTGTTCTTCGAATTGTTTTTCCATGTTATACGCTTAGTTCTAATTGATTCTTCACTAAATTGAAATAGGTACTTCTATTATTTACCAATTCCGTGTGAGAACCGGTTTCTATTATGTTTCCATCCTTTAATACTATAATCTGATCCGCATTTTTAACAGTACTTAAACGATGTGCAATAATAACTACAGTCTTTTTCTTAAAGAATTTATATAAATTATCATGTATAATTTTTTCATTATGGGAATCAAGTGCAGATGTAGCTTCATCAAAAAATATAAATGGAGGATCCTTATAAACGGCTCTTGCTATTAACATTCTTTGTTTCTGACCACCTGATATACCATTTCCGGCAGCACCAATTTTAGTATTTCCTTTGGAAGGTAACTCCTGAATGAAATCTTGAATATTAGCAGTATGTATAGCACTGGTGTATTTTTCCTCATTAATAATTACATCACCCGTTGCAATATTTCTTTTAATTGTATCTCCGAAAATATAGCCATCTTGCATAACCACACCGCATTTCGATCTCCAGTCTCCGGGAGAGATTTCATTTAAATTCTGTTCTCCTATATATATACTGCCACTTACTGGTTCATAGAATTTGAGTAGAATTTTCATCAATGTAGTTTTTCCACTACCACTTTCACCTACGATTGCTGTTGTTTTGCCATAAGGTATAACCAGATTGATATCTTTTAATACAAACTTTGATTTTGGTCCTTCGTATTGAAAACTAACATCCGATATTCTGAATCCAAGTTCTTTATGCTGATCTAAAAGAGCTAATGGCCTGTTTTCGTTATATTTTTTTAGTCCGCTGGTTTCTTCCTCCTCCTGATTTTGTATTTCATTGAGACGCTCCAGGCTCAATCGGGCATCCTGTAAAGAACGAAAAAATGTAGTAAGCTGATTGATAGGGGAGTTCATTTGTCCGATAATGTAAGTTATACTTAGCATCGTGCCTAAAGTGATGTTTCCCAGGATAACTTCTCTTGCAGCGACAAAGGTTACAAAGATGTTTTTAAATTGATTCAGAAAATCGAATCCGATCAGTTGAAGCTGATCAAGCTTTAATACCTTTAAATTTATCCCAAATAATTTTACCTGGGTTTTTTCCCATTCTTTCCTTTTGTAGTCCTCAAAATTATTAAGCTTAAGGTCCTGAATTCCACTAATTAATTCATAAATGGAATCCTGGCTTTCAGTTTTAACGCGGAACCTGAAATAATCCAGAAACTTTCTGTTTTTTAAGAAATATAATGACCAGAAGATGGAAATTGTAGTAATGGATGCATAAACTAATAAAATCTTATAATTATAATTTAAAAGAATGATCAGGAAAACGCATATATTGATTATTGAAAAAAATGTAATAAAACTTTGAGAAGTTAAAAAACGTTCAATTCTGTCATGGTCCTGAATTCTCTGATTTATATCTCCCACCATTTTCGTGTCAAAGAACCGTATTGGTAAACTAAGCATCTTTTTGAAAAATGCAGATATGATAGATATATTGATTCTTGTTCCTATATATAATACGATCCAGTTGCGGACAACTTCAATTACAATAGAGCCTAAAAAAATTGAAATCTGTGCTAACAGGATAATGGTAATTATATTCAGATTTTTTGCCATTACTCCTTTATCAATTAGTGCCTGAGTCAGGAAAGGAAAAATGAGTGTGATTAAAGTACTCAGAAACAATCCTAAAAAAAGCTGAAATAATTCTTTTTTATAGGGAAGCAGATATTTCAGAATGTAAGTCAGGCTTACCCCATCTGCAGTAATGCCCTCTTTTTCATAGAAATGTGCTGTTGGAGCCAAAAATAAAGATAAACCAGTTTCTTCATCGCTTAACCATGATTCTTTAAAAGAATCCTCATTGAGTGTAATAGCTCCGTAAGATGGATCGGCAATCTGGAAACAATAACCTTTACTGAAAATATTCTTTTTTATACTGGATAGTACTACAAAGTGATCTTTGTCCCAATGTATAATAGCCGGGAGGTTTTCTCTTTCTTTAATTAATGAATCAAGAGTAAGCTGAGCTCCAAAAGTTTCAAAACCAAGATTTTCAGCAGCCTGATTGATTCCTGAAAAATTAACTCCGTCTTTGGAGAGAAAAGAATGATCCCGTAAGTATTGTAATGAATAGTTTTTGCCGTATTCTGAACAAATCATTGCCAGACAAGCTGGGCCGCAATCCATTAGATCATGCTGATAGATTATCTTCATATACTAGATTCTTGAACGGGTGAATAATGCTTATGCTTTCCTATAACAGACTTATAATATTTCTCAAGCAGACTATAAATCACAACTTCATGCATTCTCGCACTACTTTTGATAGCCCTGTTTATATTCATGTGCATAAAACTGGACAGCAGATCAAAAAGTCTGTTCTTATTAAACCCGGAAAAATCATCTGCTAATGCTATAAGTGTTTCATTTCTTTTTTCAATGAGCAGTGCACATGTTGAATTTTTATCATTTATTACCTGCTCAATTTGTGCCTCAGTATTTCTGAATTTAACAGCAAGTTGTTTCTTGAAAGTACTGTCAATTTCAAATTCCTTAGCGAAATAATTATAAGCCTTATCAACGAGCAGATGTTTTTCAGTTGTACTCAGGCCAAAAGCATTCAAAAGATCATCAATAGACTTGAAAGAGAATAACCAGATCAGTTGTTCCTCCTTCTGTTTTTTTAACTGATCCAGAAGACCAAGGATCATTTCACTATCATGAAAAAATAATTTCTCACATTGATCAATGGAACCAGCTCCATATCTTTCTATTTCTCTTTCATAAGTAGCAATCTCTACTTTCCAGACGTAATCATTTTTAAGATAATTGTCAATGTGTGTATTGAATAAATTCAGGATTGCTGCTTTTTTTTCCGGATCATTAAAATGAAATCTTACTCTAAGGTGAAAATCAGGATCAGCATATCGAATAAAAAACCACTGATCAATAATACCGTTATTTAGAAGTTCCTGTGTCAGTGGCTTAATTACGTCTACTAATATTTTATCAGCCGTACTTAAACCTGTATATAATCTGAAATACAACCATTCATTGCCAGGCGTAAATTTATGCGCGATATCTGACATCTGGCGGTCAGGGAGAGAGAAATCAGAAGCTTTACTATTTTCTGATTTAAATGACATTAAATATTCGTTTGAATGTTGATTCTTCTCTATATCATACAAACATTCTCTGAATTTTATTCTTTTTTCTTTCTTTAATACCTGGTTAAGGAAGATCAGCATATATTCATTTTCTGTATCTAAAATGAGTGATTCTTCTCCGTCTTCAATGAGTGAGATGTATTTGGGGATTTTATATTCACTAATTAATAATTTAAACTTCTCGAAAGTAAAACATTGCTTATTGTCCAGGAGATGTGCTATTTCTGGCATCCTGAATTGCCATAATGCCGCCGAGAGAATGAGCGTATCGTCAAATGTTATTCTTGGAATAAAGTTGAAATAGCTGTTAATTATTGAATTAAAATCCAATGATAATATATTTGGCCTGTACTGGTTCTGGAGGTCACAAAGAAAATGATAAACTGGCAGGGAATCAGAATGAAAATTCTGGGCTGAAGAAAGAAACGGGACAACTTCTTTATTATGTTTTATACTCCTGATCACCAATTTGTTATTCCTTACGGCCAGCATAAGATCATTTAAGGGGATAGTAATAGCATGTTCAGATTCATGGGATAGAATGGGCAATTCATATTTTCTATTTACTGCACGTGACAAGACATTCCCAGCTCTGTTATTAGGTAAATGTGTAATTTCGCAAACAATCTTATCCTGGAATATTTGCTCTTCAGCTTGTAATATTTCATCCATAAAATCTTGCATTTCTTTATCCTGACTGCTAAATCTTGAAATTAAATTCGTCGCACTTGTTCCGCCAGAACTGGTGATATTAATTTTATCTCCGATTTTATTGTAGATAACATAGAATGTACCTTTTAATTTTTGTTCATTAAAAGTGTATTCCGGCAATATTGTCTTTTTAAGGTCAATTGAATGATCTCCGTTTTTTATTGCTTTAACTATATGATTTACCCAGAATTTGTCAAATCCGGGCTCAATAAAAATTTTCTCATAATCTGAAGAGGTACCAGGAAAATTAAATTCATCTATGAGGTTGGAAAATTGAGCGGAATCTATCTGACTTCTGATATATCCAATTCCGAGTTCATTGTCAAGTGCTCTCATCAATGGGATTTCTTTTTGATCGTACCGATTTAAAAATGCTTTTTTAAACTCAGCTATATTTCGCTCTGATGAAAGCTTTTTATCAGGAATTTTAGTGCCAAATAATGAAAGTAAGTTTATAGCCTGAAATAAGATTTTTTCATCTTCAGTAACAATTTTCTGATCAGTTCTGACCTGTTTCTTTTTTAGATTAACACCAAGCAGGTGTTTACTTTCAAAAGGAATTTCGTTCTTCTTTAAGATCTCAAAAATCTGCTCATAAACAGGAATGTTATCAGTAGTGAAATTATTCTCAATTTGTTTGATCTTATCTGAAATGGAATTGAACGCTTCTCCCCAGTTTTTAAGTATCGGGTCCGAATCAAAAAGAATTGCGTTTTCTGCAAAGAAATTTAATAGCTGAAAGAATAGAGGCTTTCCATTTAATTGTATATTTAATGAACTAGATAGTAATTGAGAATCAATAAGGTCAGCTATGAACTCTTCTGCTTCAGTTACTGTTATAGCCTCAATATTGTCTAATAATAAATCGACAAGCTCTTTTTTATGAAGGCCTTTTATGGAGGCTTCCAGGATCAGATTAATTACTTCATCATATTCTATTGAGGTTAATCCATGGTTTCGGCTATTTTGATCAGGTTTTGCTTCTATATATCTGAGTGTGTCACCAATAGTATAAATGGTGTTATTCGGAAAGTAAATCAATACTTTTTTTACGAGTTCAAATTCGCAAAGCTCTTTTAGGACATTCACAATAAATTTTGAATCGACTGTCAGATATTTGACAAAGTCATTCTCGCCGGTAGCTCCCGGATTAGCCAAAGAATTGTTAATGGAATAGAAAGAAAAGAGCCCGAACGGAACACATTTGGAAACTGATCTTATATAATATTTAATAATACTTTTGTTAAGCTTATTTTTTTTTTGAACTGTTTGTGCATTTTTGTATAAATCTCTCCATTCACGAAAAAGCTCCGGGGAAGCGATAAATATAGACTCCCTGAAAAATATATCGTCGAAAAGTGTTCTTACAAAATCATCTATTTCTTTTTCTGATTCAGGGATTTTGGGAATAGCATTTAATGAACTCACAGGAGAACGTAAAATAAGAGTTTTAAAAGATGATACTCCTTTAGCGTATTTCATATTTTCGATGTGTTTTATATTAGAAAGAAGCTATCCCAATTGGAGACTTTTTTAAAATTAACATCCTGAAGAAACAGGACAGGACCCAGCCATCCCGTTAAAATCTCCAGGTCTGAAAATGAAAAGTCTTTTTTCATTTTTAATTCCAGGTATTTAACTGTAGCATTTAACCAGTGTTCGTGAGCTTGCTTGTAAATTCCTCTGCTGGTCAGGTTATAAATAGACTTGTATAGTGCTGATACACCAGCACTTCCATGACACATGTTAGCAGAATTAATAGCTGTCTTTTCAAAGCTTAAACGAGTTACAATTTCGTCACCAATTTCATCAGAAATTTTTAAATACTCCTGCTGATCAAGTGTTATGCCTAATTTATAAAACAACATGACATATCCCAGATCACTGTTGCACCAGCCAAGTCTATCTGTAAAATGATAAACATTTGTACTGTACAATTCTGGCTTTACTATTTTATCCACTCTTTCGGTGATGATGTTGTAAGGAAACCAGGTCGGGAAATCAAAGCCTTCCAGCTGATAGGATACTTTTGATCTATCTATATTTTCCTTTTTAAAAGAAATAATTTTTGTTGTAATGTTGAGTAAAAGCTCTTTGGTTTTTTGCTGATTAATTCCCTGATCGTAAATTTTAAGTAAAACAGCCAGGATAGCTGAAGTACCGTGAGCAAAACCAAAATTTATCCCTTGCGTATAAACATCTCCGGTAGCGTTGTAAAACATGTAATCGTGGTTAAGCGCATATTCATGAAGTTTATCTACTAAAACGCTGCAATTATTGAAGGCTTCAACCTCATACAGGTAAAATAATAACCCTGTTGCCCCATAAAAATAATCGAAGTTATTATTATTGATCATCTCTATGCATTTATCAAACACAGCATCTGTGATCACATCAATCTGATCCTTAAAAATTGAATCTATAATATCTTGTTTAAGGAGTTCATGAAGTACAATTCCTAAAGCAGGCAAACCGTCAGCAAGTGTCATGTGTGAGGCCATTATACTCTCATTCAGGGATATTTTGTTGAAAATATCTTCCAGTATTTCCTGAATTTTCTCCAGGTATATATCTTCCTGATTTAAATGGTAGGAATTTAAACAGTACATTAAAAGACCTAATTTGCCTTTGATAAGATCATCGGTCACCAATTCTTCTACATTCGCCTCTGCTACTTTTTGATTAACAAAATCAAAGATTTTCTCAATTCTGGTTTTAATAAGAGTATCGTTAATCATTGGTTCGTTTTGTTTAAATTGTTTAGTATTTAGTCCGGTTAATTAATAGCTTAAAAATCTGAGATAACTGAAATCCTCCTGTTGACAAGCCATAAGAGCGATCCCGATTCCACATAATCCATGGCAAAATGATAACTGAATATGATCATCATATCCATTGATAAAGGTTTCGTAACCGGCCCATTTTGTGTTATTATTATTGTAATCCAGTGTTTTTGATAGCCAGTATATTTTTGCTTTTAAAAATAATGAACTATTGTTGTAGCTATAAAAAAATGAAAATATTGTCAGAAGGCCAGATGAGCCATATATTAATTCAGCATCTCTGATATACTCTTTTTTGTCATCCATAAATAGGGCAGCATGTTCCAGAATTTCAATTCCTTCTTCTATATATTGTTTACAGCCAATTATTTTTCCTGTCTTAAAGAGAACATACCCAATGCCTATATCACCATATGCCAAATTTTGATAAGCAATTCTTTTATGAATTAATGCATCAATATCAAACAACGTATTGTCCTTTTTTTGTTTTTGACCAGATAAATAGAAAATCGCATCATGTATCATGGAGAGACATGTTTTCTGCGCTATTTTTTTCGCATAGGCTGAAGCTAAAAAATAAATAACACCAGTTACGCCATGATATATTCCTAGTTCTATATTCGTTTTTTTTGTTTCGGCATTCTTAAAATACCAGAACATACCTGAGTCTGATAAGACTGCCTCTTGTTCAATTAAATTAATGAGTTGAATGAGTTGATCGCTATAATCAATCAGATGCAGGATTCTCAAATAATAATGTCCAATTGCTATACAACCACTAAGAGAATCCAGGTCCTTTTCTTTTATGCTGGTTTTAAATAATGTTTTAATGAGTGGATTTAACTGTTTTAAATATTTAAGAGCCTCCTTGTTATCTATAAAACCCTTCTCATTTAAAAAACATAAATAATCACTAAATTCAATAAGTTCATGCGGCTCACATTGACTGTTAGTAATATAGTTTATAGCTTGGTCAATATATAAGGAGATTTGGTTAAGGGCCCTTTCATCTTTAGAGAATTCATAAAAATACAAGTAAAACAAAGAAAGACCCAGAATGCCATCATTCAATCCAGCAGACAAAAATAAATGTTGATTTTTGTCTAATGCGGTTTTAATTTCATAAATTCTGGTTTGTAATTCTTCTGGCATTTATGATTATATTCATTTTAAAAAGGAACAAAAGTTAAGGCTGTGCAATTGTTTATTCTGCGTGAACTTTAAAACATTACTGATACTGGTTTTATCAATTGATTCCACTATGTATCAGTAACATTTTCAAAGAAATTTAGCTTATAGTTGGTTCTTCTGGTACTTCGTTGCAGGAATTCTTGCCACAAGTGCATTTTGGTCCGCTTGAGCTAAATAAAGCAGCAGTTCCACCTTTAACACTTGTCATCTGGCTTTCCTGAAGTTTAGTAAGCGATTCTTTGTTTAGCTTTAAAGCTTTGGTTAATTGAATTTTTTGTTTCATGATTTTGGTTTTTAAGTTGTTGATTTGATTTATTTAGTATTACACTGAGCGGAATTATTATTCAAATCGCTCCATGCAATTTTTTTAATCAATTTTGGATTAACTAATTTCTTCCACTTCTTTATTACAAGAGTTCTTACCACAAGTACATTTTGGCCCACTAGAACTAAATAAAGAAGCAGTTCCACCTTTGATACTTGACATCTGGCTTTCCTGAAGTTTAGTAAGCGATTCTTTGTTTAGCTTTAAAGCTTTGGTTAACTGAATTTTTTGTTTCATGATTTTGGTTTTTAAGTTGTTGATTTGATTTATTTAGTATTGCTTAAACAGAATTAATTATACTGACTGCTCTATGCAATTTCTTAAATGAGTTATCGTTGTTCCTTTGATCCTACGCAAGAATGCCTGCCACACGTGCATTTTGGTCCGCTAGAGTTAAATAAAGCAGCAGTTCCACCTTTAATACTTAACATCTGGCTTTCCTGAAGTTTAGTAAGTGATTCTTTGGTTAACTTTAAAGCTTTGGCTAACTGAATTTTTTGTTCCATGATTTTGGCTTTTATATGTTTTTATAAAATAATTCAGCTTGTTTTTAAGCGTTAATAATGTTTCATTCAAAGAATATATAGTTTTATAAATGATAGTGCTATTAATTTAATGTGGTATTTGTTTTATGTACAATTTATGTAATTATATATCTCTTATATATTATTTTACACGAAATCAAATAAAGTCATGGTGAAATGGCTTATTTAACAGGTAAACTTATTTTTTAACTCATTAATCGCTATGATTAACTATTAAGGTTTTATTGGTTTTGTATAGAGAATATTTGTTAGTTATTGCTGGTAACTCTTTTAATAACTAATAAAGCTTTATGGATTGGAGATGTAATTTGTTTGACTCTGCTTTATTTTGATAAGTAATTGTTATTTAAGAATTTTTTTGTTATTTTAAATCAATTATATTGCAGTATATGTCGTCTGATTTAAAGTTGGGAATACTTGAGTGGGGTTTCAGGTTAAATACTGATTCTTTGACTGCTGTGCAGCAAATATTGGACTATGCAGAAACCGCAGATAAACTCGGGTTTTCAAGATTTTGGTTAACCGAGCATCATAATCCAAATAAAATCGCTCCTTTTACAAATCCGGATATTCTGATTGCTTTGGTGGCTGGATCAACTAATTATATCAGGGTAGGTTCTGCCGGAACCTTATTTAAAATGTATGATCCATATCATGTCGTTACCAATTATAAGTCGCTCAATAACCTGTTCTCTGACAGAATTGATTTAGGATTAGCTAAAGGTGATCCTGGGAGCCGCTACTTTCATGATAAGCTATATGATAGAAATAACAAGAACATCTCGATAGAGAAAATTCAGAAAATATATGACCTCTTTTATAATGAAAAAGCAAATTTTGAAGCGCATGAGGTTGTAATTCCTCCATATGGCGGATCTATACCGCAAATCTGGTATTTATCAAAGTCTTATGATAGTATTGAAATTGCAATTCAGTACAAATTAAATATCTGCAGATCGATAATGCATGGTAAAGATGCTTTGCTGGCAGATTACAAGAAGGATGAACTATTGAATTATAAAAAGCTTTTTTTTAATAATAATGGGTATATGCCTGAGGTAAGTCTGGCTCTTGCAATTGTAGTTGGGGATTCAATGGAGAGAGCTGAATTAAAATGTGATAGCTTAAACAGGCAGGATCCGTCTGCTAATTCTATACAACCAATTCCGGTTACCATTGATTCTTTATTTGAATTACTCGGTAAATTCAGAAACTCTTATGGTGTTGATGAGTTTATTTTATACGATATGGAAGATGAAAATCTTAAAAAGATCGATAATCTTCATCAGATAAGCAACGTCTTTAGTTTGATAGCAGCGCAATAATAGTAAAACTAATATTTCATTTTAGGATCAAAAGAATTATTTCTCAAATTTCGTAAGTTTGCTGCATGCTAAAAGCCACAGGTATCAGAAAAGCTTATGGAAGTTTACCTATTCTAAAAGGGGTGGATTTTGAAGTTGCCAAAGGAGAGATTGTCAGTATTATCGGGGCTTCAGGTGCGGGTAAAAGTACTTTACTGCATATATTAGGTACGCTGGATAAACCGGACGAAGGAACCGTTGAATTAAATGGAACCAAACTGGCACAGCTTTCCGGTGAACCCATGAGTATATTCAGAAATCAGAATATTGGTTTTGTATTCCAGTTTCACCATTTGTTACCAGAATTTACTGCGCTTGAAAATATTTGTATCCCTGCTTTTATTGCTAAAAAAAGTAAGAAAGAAGCGGAAACACGGGCATTAGAACTTTTAGAACTGCTGGGTTTAAAAGACCGGGCTTCACATAAGCCAAACCAACTTTCCGGAGGCGAGCAGCAACGTATTGCAGTAGCCAGGGCTTTAATTAATAATCCTGCCATTATATTGGCTGATGAGCCATCAGGAAACCTTGATTCAGCAAATGCTGAGTCTCTACATCAGTTTTTTATCACGCTGCGTGATAACTTCCAGCAGACATTCGTAATTGTTACCCATAATAAAGACCTTGCCTCGATTAGCGACAGGGTTGTCACCATGAAAGATGGTTTAATTGTATAAAATTTGAAAACACTGATTACCGGCGGCAAATCTGCCCAGGCACAAAAAATATTAAAGGCATTTACCGGCGACCAGATCTTATTAGGAGATTATGGCGACATGCCTTCCTTTGCATCTGCTCAATACCAGTTTGTGAGTTTGGGTGAACGGAATGACGATACCATCGCACATACCTTATTAAACGCCTGTTTAGACCAGCAAGCAGACCGCTTATTGCCATTGTATAGCTTTGAGCTGGAGGCTGTCATGAGATCTGCTGTGCTATTTGAAGAGTTCAATATTCATGTTTTATTACCTGACTTGCTTCATTTTCCACTTTATCTGTCTGAAAAGGTTACGGATAAAAACAACTGGGCTGTGTTTGATAAAGGAGAATTGCTTTATACAACTGTAGCAGCGGATAAACTGGCTTTATTAGGAAAAGAAAAAACATTAAATGGGGTTTTCTATCTGAATGAAGATCCAGAAGAACAAGTATTATTTACGATTGCCTAATGAAATATCAAGATCTTATTCATCCCAGGCAGGCTTTTGTTTTTGGTCTGGATGATGTTTTATATCCCGTAAAAGATTATCAATTGCAGGTCTATTATCTGTTCGCACAATTTATAGAATATGGGGAACAAATAGATGCACAGGAAATTGTACAGTTTATGACTGCTGCTTATCTGAAAGATGGTGCTGCTGATATCTTTACTAAAACGGCTGCAAAGTTTAATTTGCCTCAGAAATACCTCATAAACTTTGATTTGCTGCAACAAAATGCAAAGCTTCCTTTAAAGTTATTACTTTTTGCGCCCGTTCTTGATTTTTTGAAAGAGATCCATGAAGCTGGCAAGCCTGTCTTTTTATTGGTAGACGGTGATCCCGTGCAGCAATTAAATAAAATCAGGCAAATGGAATGGAACGGTTTAGCTCAATTTCTGACGGTCTATTTTAGTGCGGAAACAGGGACTTTTGAACAGACCCTGGATATGATTATTTTGAAGCATGATTTAAAGAAGAAAGAAGTTTTAGTGATTGGTAAAAGTCTGTGTGCCAGTGGAGATAAAGTTGAATTTTTAGCTGTAGACCAACTTTAATACTTATTCTTTCTTTACCTTGATTGCATATTTCATATTACCTATTTATGAGGATTAACTTATCAAACAATCGTTTAGCGATTTTAACGCTGTTTCTCTTAGTCGTGATTTCAAGTTCATGTAAAAAGAGTCCTAAACCAGCTATTACAACTAACCCAACAGATAGAAACGGAGGATCGCCGGCTGCAGGCACGCGTACACAGTTGACACTGGATTCGTTGTTTCTGTATGCTAAACAGATTTACTACTGGAGTGATGCAATCCCTGAATACGCTGCCTTCAATCCAAGACAGTTTTCTACCAAATCAAAGCCAATCGATAACTATGATGACGAATTATTTGCCATCAGTAACCTGAAGATTAATCCTGCCACTGGTAAACCTTTTGAATACAATGGTTATGGGTACCCTAAGTATTCAAGAATCGATGATCTGACCCAGGCAAATCCAAGTGCTACTTCTGCCATAAAAACTGCAAATGTGGATGTAGATAATAATGGATACGATGTAGGGATCAGACCTATATTTTATCTTTTCAGAAATTCTGATAAATATCAATTATTTGTAACTGCTGTTTATCCGGGCTCTCCGGCAGAAACTGCTGGCGTGAAAAGAGGCTGGTTAATTACTAAAGTGAATGGCCAGACTGTAGGTGCGAGTTACACGAATGAAAATGAAACTGTATTTAATTCGTTTTCTGCGGCTTCCATAACTATCGAAGGTTATAACTCCATTGATAAGGTTCCTTTTAGTTTAACGCTGAACAGAGCTTCTTATAAGAGCAATCCGGTCTATACCTCTAAAGTTATTGCCCGCTCAGGTAAAAAAATAGGTTACCTGGCTTATGCAAGATTCGCCAGGTTATCAAGCAGTACCGGAGCGAGTGATGCCAGTTTAGATCCTGTATTTGCAGCTTTTAGTGCACAGGGGGTAACTGATCTGATTGTTGATTTAAGATACAATGGCGGGGGCTATGTAAATACAGCATCTTACCTGACCAATCTGATTGCACCATCAGGTACCTCAGGGCAAACGATGTTTACTGAGCTATATAACCCATTAATGCAGGCCGGTAATGCAACTATTCTGGCAAATCAGCCGCTTCTTGATGGCGATGGAAAGATTATACGTCAAAATGGAAAAATACTGACTGCGGCCGATGATAATTATTCAGTAGCTGCTAACACAATTACCTTTAGTAAAAAAGGAAGTCTGGGCGGGATCAATAACATTGTCTTTATTGTGACCCGCAATACGGCTTCTGCAAGTGAGATCGTAATTAACAGTCTTAAACCTTATATGAATGTGAAACTGGTAGGGGATACCACTTATGGTAAGCCTGTAGGTTTCTTTCCTATCGTACTGGAAAACAGATACCAGGTTTATATGCCAATATTTGAAACCAGAAATTCAAAAAATGAAGGTGGATATTATACAGGGATGGTACCTGATGTACTGGATGAATATGACGACCCTGAATACGTTTTTGGTGATGTAAGAGAGAATTATCTGGCTAAAGCACTGAATGTATTAGCCCCTGCAGTTACCGCTACTCAGGGAATTGCCAATACGGAAGCCAGAAGAGCAAGCAGGGCAGACTTCAAAAGCCAGCAAATCAGAAAAGTTAATCCCAATAGTGAATTTGTAGGAATGATTGAAACCAGGCATTCCCTGAAAAAATAAAGACACAATATTTCCTTTAAAAAGGCCGGAAGAGATTCCGGTCTTTTTTATTTTAAAACTTAATTCGTAAATCTCCCGCAATACACGCTTTGGGAAACCTCGTCGCTCATGATGTCTTTAAAAGCGATAAATACTTCATAAGTGTTATTTTTAATGTAACCAGGTTTCATGGGGAAAGTATGCTTGAGTTCATCCCTTTGTGCACCGCTGTAATTGGCATGTACACGCCCGGAATTTTTGTTGTATAAAAGGATAATAGCTCTGTCTGTTGGATTGCCTGTGGTTGTAATATCCTGATCCCAGGTAAAGTTAAAGGCATTTTCTGATACGGTCACTTTAACATTTTCAGGTTTAAGCAAGTTTCCGTCAGCTACTAAAACAGCGTCCCAGTTGATTTCCTGGTGAGGAAATTCTCCTTTAATTGCATGCAGCAGATTAACAGATTTAGCGGCATTGTTTGCAGTGATGTTGCGTTCTTCTGCCAGGTGTTTGAATCCTGTTCTAAGGAAGGGCTTAACCTGTTTTAAAAAAGGAGTTAATACCTTTAGTTTACCGTTCTGCGCCTGCTGAGGAATCGTTCTCACCCTTTTTTTATGGGGCTTTATTGGTAATGTGCGGGCGCATACCTTATTTTTCCATTGATAGATCACCACGTTTCCTATTCTTCCTCTGACACCTGCTAATAAAGAGCCTTCCTGTAAAATTGCCATAATCTTGTCTGGTTAGTTTCAACAATATAGGTAATTATTGAGCAATAGTGTAGTAAATAATTTTTATTTAAAAAATAATTCACCTTAAGTTTAGTTGTTATTCGATGGCGATTGGGTGAAGTTTGAAGGGGCTGTGAAATCTCTCCGAATGACGTCTGAACGAGATAGGGTAAATACATTGTTTATCAGTAAGTTACGACGGGCGTAATCTCGCTGATTTTTATCGCATAACTGACTGTTTCCGGGCTGGCTTACCCAGCCCGGAAACAGTCAGTTATAGTAAAGAAAGAGTTTTGGAATTATTAATTATCTTCTTTTAGACTGCAGTCTGTCACGCAGTATCTTTTCTACGGTTCGTTCTTTATCAAAATTGTCTGTGATCTCTAAAATGCCATTAGCGGCATTGATCAGGAAGGCCTGGTTGATATTCTCAAATTTATCTGAGGCTTTGTGGTAATCTTTGTGATCTTCCACACCAAAGTAAATAAACGGGATGTTTTTTGCGTTGAAAGCAGACTGATCACTCTGATCCGTCCAGTCATCGGCTGCCAGTCTTGCATTGTCATGGCCGAAAAGGATTTTTAAATCAGGAATAGTCGTGGCGATATAGTTTTTGAGCTGCGGGTATTTATAAGTTCCGGCGGCGTAAATCTCTCCTTTATCATTGTGACTGATCATATCCAGGTTGAGGTTCAGCTTAATCTTACTCAGGTCAACAGGAGGATGGTTCACAAAATACTCAGAACCTTTTCTGCCAAATTCCTGCGCATCAAATGCAACAAAAATCATTGTATACATCGGTTTGTTCTTTGCAAAGTGCGTGGCTATTTTCAGCAGGCCGGCTACGCCTGAAGCGTTATCATCTGCACCATTATAGATTGTTCCGTTAATCACGCCTAAATGATCATAGTGGGCAGAAATAACGATCACTTTGCTGGTGGTCCCTTTGATATAGCCAATCATGTTCTTACCCGTTATTTTTGGATCATCAATTCCTGCGAAAGTAAAGGACTGCTGGTAACCATTACAGTTTTTATAAGCCTTCAGGCCAATTTCTCTGAAGCGTTTGCCAATGTATGTTCTTGCTAATTCGGCACCTTTTGTTCCTGTTTTTCTTCCCTGGTAGGCATCAGAAGAAAGAACTTTGACATCATTGATTAACTGATCAGCGTGAGCGGGTTGATTGGATGTTTTTACTGCATTGCAACCCAGTGTAAATGCCAGGGGTATTAGCAAATATAATTTCATAGCGCCAGTGTTTTATTAATAGGTGTTATTGTTAGTATCCCTAATATATTACAAATTAGTGACACATCAATGGGCTATCGTAAAAACTTAAGTAAAGGGCTCCTGTTCTTATTTTATACATTTAGCTTATTCATCAACAGGAAAATTGGTATTGCTTTTATTTGGGTAATACTGATCAGAGATCTGATTTGAAAATAGCTGACATTTAAAATTCATATAAAAATGGAATACAGACGTTTAGGAAAATCGGGATTACAATTGAGTGCGCTTTCTCTGGGAAGCTGGTTAACATTCGGCAATCAGATCAGTGATAAAGTTGCGGATGAATTGATGGGAATTGCTTATGATGCTGGTGTAAACTTTTTTGATAATGCAGAAGGTTATGCAGCAGGAAAGTCAGAAGAAGTGATGGGTAAAATCATTAAAGCACATCAATGGGAGCGTGAATCATATGTAGTTTCCAGTAAAGTTTTTTTCGGAACTGAACATAAAGGGCCGAACAGAACAGGCCTGTCAAGGAAACATGTGATTGAGGCTTGTCATGGTGCGTTAAAGAGATTACAGGTAGATTACCTGGATTTATATTTTTGTCACCGTCCTGATAAGAACACGCCTGTTGAGGAGACTGTCTGGGCGATGAATACTTTATTACAGCAGGGTAAAATCCTATACTGGGGAACTTCAGAGTGGAGTGCGGCCGAGATTATGGAAGCTATCCGTGCGGCACGCCAGTATAATCTGATCGGGCCAGTTATGGAACAACCTCAATACAACCTGCTGGAACGTAATAAACTGGAAAGCGAATATCTGTTGTTATTTAAAGAGTATGGATTGGGGACTACAATCTGGTCACCTTTAGCTTCAGGATTACTTTCTGGTAAATACACCTCAGGAGAGGCTAAAAATACGCGCCTGGACATGAAAGGCATGGAATGGCTCAAAGAAGCTGCTTTGGCAGAAGAAAAGCTGGCGAAGGTTAAGAAATTACAAACGCTTGCTGATGAGCTGAATGTGCCTCTGGCTAAATTGTCACTGGCCTGGTGTTTGAAAAATCCGAATGTAAGTACGGTTATCTTAGGTGCTTCAAAAACAGAACAATTAAAAGAAAACCTGACTACTTTAAATGTGATGCCTTTATTGACAACTGAAGTGATGGGAGATATCGAGGAAATTATGGGGACCAGGCCTGTGTTAGCTGAGTTCTAAACAAATTATCTTTTGCTATAGAAAAGGGCCGGATGAATTGCCGGCCCTTTTTATTTCCTGATTTAAATGGTGCTAGTAATAAGTTAAACGAACTACACCAGCTAGTTTTTTAGCCAGGCGGATCACTTGTCTTGTATAGCCGTATTCATTGTCATACCAGGTGTAAATCACGACAGACTTATTGTCTTTTGCCATAATTGTGGCCGGGCCGTCAATAATTGAAGCATGGCTGTTTCCGATTAAATCAGAGCTTACCAGTTCATTGGAGATAGAGAATTCTATTTGTTCAGACAGATCACCAAAAAGTGATGCTTGTTTGATCATCTCTATAACTTCATCTCTTGAAGTTACTTTATTCAATGATAAATTAAGAATAGCCAGTGAAACATTAGGTGTAGGGACACGCACTGCATTGCCTGTCAGTTTTCCACCCAGATGCGGAATTACTTTAGCTACTGCTTTATCTGCTCCGGTTTCAGTGATGACCATATTTAAAGCCGCAGACCTGCCGCGACGATATTTTTTATGGTAGTTATCTAATAAATTCTGATCGTTTGTATAAGAGTGGATCGTTTCTATATGTCCCTTTTCAATACCAAAAGCCTGATCGATAACTTTTAATACCGGAACAATAGCGTTGGTGGTACAAGAAGCATTGGATACGATTGTTTCTTTTGTAAAATCGAAATCTGCGTCATTGATTCCAGCAACTATGTTTGGAATGTCTCCTTTGGCTGGTGCAGTTAATAATACCTTAGCTATACCATTAGCTGCAAGATGGCGGCTAAGTCCTTCACGGTCACGGAATACGCCTGTATTATCAATTAATAAAGCGTCTGCAATACCATAAGTTGTGTAGTCGATATCTTCAGGATGGTTAGCTTCAATGAAATAGATAGTTTGTCCATTGATGATCAGTGCTTTATTGATAAAGTCTTCAATAATAATCCCGTTAAAAGTTCCATGAACAGAGTCTGTACGTAATAATTCTGCACGTTTGATTAATTCCTCATCACTATAAGTCCTGGTTACGATAGCGCGCAGTCTGAGCTGTTCACCTTTACCAGCCTGCAGGATTAATTCTCTTGCGGCCAGTCTGCCAATTCTTCCGAAACCAAACAGGACAACGTCTTTCGGTAAAAGACTGATCTTGTCTTTACCAATGTGACGGCTGAGTTTGCTGATGACAAAATCGTGCATTGTTGCAAAATCATTGTTTTCATCCAGCCATTCTGCTGCAAGTCTTCCGATGTCAACACGGGAAGGGGCAAGGTTGCATCTGGCAATTTCATTGGCGAGCTCCAGTGTCTCATAAATGTTAATGTCTTTGCCTGAAATTTCTTTAGCGTACTGGTGGTGAGCAAGGATTTCACTGCTGCCTACGTCGAATAATGGTTTGCGAAAAAGCACAAGTTCAATAGATCTGTCGAACCATAACTGGCCGACAACATTTAGTAGTTCAACTGCTTTTTTCTCTTTTTCAATCCAGTTCTGAAATTCGGATTGGTATTGATTAAACATATCGGGATTATTTGGTTAGAATGCCACAAAAGTAAAAAAGATTGGGGGAAACCCAATCTTTTTCTGTCCGATATTTAACCTGAGTGTCTATTTAAATTTTAAATGACCATCAAGATATTAACCTAAGTATGATTTTAATATTTTACTACGTGAGGTATGGCGTAAACGTTGTAGTGCTTTGTCTTTAATCTGGCGCACACGCTCACGGGTTAAGTTAAATTTCTCCCCGATTTCTTCCAGAGAAAGCGGGTGGTTAGTGCTTAAGCCAAAGAAAAGAACGATGATTTCACGTTCACGTTCAGTCAGGGTAGATAATGAACGTTTGATCTCTTCAGAAAGAGATTCGTTAATTAAACTACTGTCTGTATTTGGCTCATGGTTTTCTAAAACATCCAGCAGCGTATTTTCTTCACCCTGAACAAAAGGAGCATCCATTGATACATGTCTTCCTGAATTACTTAAAGTATCAGAAATCTTATCAACAGTTGTTTCAAGGATATCAGCTAATTCTTCAGGAGAAGGTTCGCGTTCAAATTCCTGCTCTAATTTAGAGAATGCTTTACTGATCTTACTCAATGAACCAACCTGGTTTAATGGAAGACGTACAATACGGCTTTGTTCAGCAATAGCCTGTAAAATTGACTGACGAATCCACCATACTGCATAAGAGATAAATTTGAAACCTTTGGTTTCATCAAAGCGTTTAGCAGCTTTGATTAGTCCAAGATTACCCTCATTAATTAAATCACCTAAAGTTAATCCCTGATTTTGATACTGTTTAGCTACAGAAACAACAAAACGTAAGTTTGTTTTTGTCAGACGCTCTAATGCGGCCTGATCACCTTCACGTATCTTTCTTGCCAGTATTACTTCTTCTTCTGCGGTGATTAAATCTACTTTACCAATCTCATGAAGATATTTGTCTAGAGATTGACTCTCGCGATTGGTTATGGATTGGGTGATTTTGAGTTGTCTCATTTATATGCTTTGGTGCTCTTTATGTGTTAGAACGTGCAAAAGTAAGGATTAAAAGGCAATTTAAAAACATAAATTCCTGAAAACGTTACTTTTGCACTGCTTAATTATACGATAATTTAATAGCAATAATTATTCCAAAGTACATTTGACAGTATGCCTGTCTTATATTGAAAAATGTACATTATTTATTGCATATCAATGATAAATGCTTGTTATTTAATAATTCATGTTTTAGTCAGATCAATTTTTTTTATGGAAATCATAGCGTTTTATTGATTTAATATGATAAATTAATTTAAAAAATGTTTCTCACTTAACAGTTGTATGTCAGTATTGTTTGATATTGTCAGGCTGATTTTTTATAATTTTTCTTAAAATTCTATCATTTAAAAAAAAGATGTCTGCAAAAGCCGGCAATTTTACTGATTTTTACAGCTATAAATTCAATAACAAATCGCATATGCCTATAGTCATTAATCTGGATGTAATGCTCGCGAAACGCAAAGTTTCTCTTACGGGATTGAGCCTGAAGGTTGGTCTTACCTTATCTAATCTTTCTATCCTGAAAACCGGAAAAGCAAAAGCGATCCGGCTGGAAACCTTGGCGGCTATTTGTAAGGCACTGGACTGTCAGCCGGGAGATATCCTGGAGTACAATCCAATGCCTGTCTAAGCTGCATGTTATCCTGGATTAACAACCAGGTTATAAATCAGCCAGTTTGAAAGTTTCTTTTAGTCTGATCCCTTTTTCAGTTTGCTGTACAGTACAGCATTCATTAACAGAATCATGCTCTAAATAAAGAATATAGTTTTGAGCAGCAGCCTCTTCTAAAAATGCTTTCTTTTCTTTTAAGGTCTGCAGGGGGAACATGTCATAAGACATGACATAAGGCAGGGGAATATGGCCGGCAGAAGGCAGTAAATCTGCTGTATAAATAATCGTATGATCTTTGTAGGTCAGTTCGGGCAACATCATTGCATCGGTATGGCCAAATGCGAAACGCACTTTAAAGCCGGATTGAAATTCAATTCCTTCCTGATCATCAATGAATTTCAACTGCCCGCTTTCTTGTAATGGCAGGATATTATCTTTCAGAAATGAAGCTTTTTCCCGGTCATTGGGATGAACTGCCCAGTTCCAGTGTTTTTCGTTACTCCAGTAAGTAGCTTGTTTAAAGGCAGGGACCAGTTTTTCACCTTCGCGGACAATCGCTCCTCCGCAATGGTCAAAGTGTAAATGGGTCAGAAATACATCTGTAATATCAGCTGTACTGAACCCTTTTGCTGCCAGTGACTTTTCCATCGTATCTTCTCCATGCAGGTAATAATGGCTCAGAAATTTTTCATCCTGTTTATTCCCTATACCTGTGTCAATCAAAATCAGGCGGTTGCCGTCTTCTACTAATAAACAGCGCATAGCCCAGGTACACATATTATTTGCATCAGCGGGATTACTTTTTTGCCAGATAGATTTCGGAACCACGCCAAACATTGCACCACCATCCAGTTTAAATAATCCGGTATCTATAGTATGTAAGTTCATCTGAATAAAATTTGGTATGCTGTAAAAATAAGAAACCCGCTGAGTTATCAGCGGGTTTCCATTAATTATATAAGCTATTTTTTACAAGTGAATTACTTCTCCGTAAGCATCAGCAGTAGCTTCCATAATGGCTTCACTCATAGTTGGGTGAGGGTGGACAGCTTTTAACATTTCGTGACCAGTAGTTTCTAATTTACGGGCAACAACGATTTCTGCAATTAATTCAGTTACGTTGGCACCGATCATGTGAGCACCTAAAAGTTCACCGTATTTAGCGTCATAAATCATTTTGATGAAACCATCTTTTGCACCAGCTGCACTAGCTTTACCTGAAGCTGAGAACGGGAATTTACCAATTTTCAGTTCATAACCAGCTGCTTTCGCTGCTTTTTCTGTGTAACCTACAGAAGCAATTTCCGGTGAGCAGTAAGTACAGCCCGGGATGTTGTTGTAATCTAAAGGCTCAGGAGACTGACCTGCGATTTTCTCCACACAGATAATCCCTTCAGCAGAGGCTACGTGCGCTAAAGCTTGTCCGCCAACGATATCACCAATTGCATAATATCCTTTTACAGAAGTATTATAGAATTCATCCACTACTACTTTACCTTTTTCAGTTTTGATCCCTGTTTCTTCCAGACCTATGTTTTCAAGGTTAGCTACTACACCAGCAGCAGAAAGAACGATATCACATTCGATGGTTTGCATGCCAGCAGCAGTTTTAACCTGAACTTTACAGCCTGCACCAGTGGTATCAACTGACTCAACGCTTGAAGAGGTCATCACTTCGATACCAACTTTTTTGAAGCTGCGCAGTAATTGTTTAGAAACGTCTTCGTCTTCTACAGGAACGATGTTATCCATGAATTCAACGACAGTTACTTTTGTTCCCATTGTTGCATAGAAGTAAGCAAATTCTACTCCGATAGCTCCGGAACCAACGATAACCATTGATTTAGGCATTTCAGGTAAAACCATTGCTTGTCTGTAACCGATGATTTTTTTACCGTCCTGCTTTACACTTGGCAATTCTTTTGAACGTCCGCCTGTAGCAAGGATGATATTTTTTGCAGTTAATTCTGAAGCAGAACCGTCTGCACCTTTAACTTCAACTTTATTGCCCGGTTTAACTTTACCGGTACCCATCACTACGTCAATTTTGTTTTTTTTCATTAAAAACTGAACGCCTTTGCTCATTCCTTCAGCTACACCACGGCTGCGTTTAATCACAGCTGCGAAATCAGCTTCAGCTTCGGCAGTTTTGATACCGTATTCTGCTGCATGATTGATATATTCAAATACCTGCGCACTTTTTAATAAAGCTTTGGTTGGGATACAGCCCCAGTTAAGGCAGATTCCGCCTAAGGATTCACGTTCTACAATTGCAGTTTTTAAACCTAATTGTGACGCTCTGATTGCAGCAACGTATCCGCCGGGACCGCTACCTATTATAATTACATCGTAGTTCATATCTTTTAATAGGGGACTTTACTTAGTAAAGCCCAAAATTAAAAAAAAATGTTCGTTAAATAGCGTATTTGATTTTTGTGACGTTAAGAAACTATTTAAAATTCACCTGCTCATTTGTTTACGCTTCTTTTTAGCTGCAACATCACCAACCACAATCCGGGCAGGAAGGCTACCCGAACCGCATTTGGCTCGTTTCGCTTAAAAAAAGCTATAAACAATTTGAGTATTTGAATCTGAATAAATGCTGAATTTGTAAGTGTGTTAAGGGCTAAACCAGTTTCCAGGAAATAGCGTCATTTTTCGATATTCCAAATAATTAACTGATAAAGTGCTGGTTAAGCAGGTATGATAAATGTTAAGTGTGGATAAAAAACATATATAATTAATGATTTATTAACATTGAAAGCTAAAACGTTGTTAATTTTATCTCTACTTTTGTGGCTGCAAACTATTATGTATCTAAACGCATTGCGTTTAAAACAAAACAAATTCATTAATAAAGAAAGTATGAAGAAATCTTTACTATTTAAAATTGTAGTAATCATGTTGGCGGTTATGGGAACCATTTTCTCTGCAAACGCCCAGGTTACTACCTCATCAATGAATGGTCTGGTAAAAGACGTCAAAGGTGCATTGCCAGGAGCAACTGTTGTAGCTGTTCACAAGCCAACCGGATCTACTTATAAGACAATTACAAGAGCAGACGGACGTTTTAACTTCTCTAACATTAACGTTGGTGGTCCATATACGATCACAGCCACAATGATAGGTTACAAATCTTCTGTTATTGCTGATGTGACTTTAGGGCTTGGTCAGAATTTTAAAGCAAACTTTACTTTAGAAGAGTCTTCTCAATCTCTTTCTGAGGTTACGATTGTTTCAAAGCAAAATAAAACGATTAACAGTTCACGTACCGGAGCTCAAACCAGTATTTCCCGTGAACAGCTGGAAAGAGCACCTACTTTTAACAGAAGTATTACTGACTTAACTAAACTTACTCCACAGTCTAACTCTGCTGGTGATGGTTTCTCTTTTGCCGGTCGTAACAATAAATTTAACTCGTTTACTATTGACGGATCACAATTCAATAACTCATTCGGTTTAACTGCAATGCCAGGCGGTGGTACAGGTGCACAACCTATATCTTTAGATGCTTTGGATCAGATTACAGTAAATATTGCTCCTTATGATGTTAAGCAAGGTGGTTTTACAGGTGGTAGTGTAAATGCGGTAACCAAAAGCGGTACAAACCAGTTTTCGGGATCTGCTTATACCTTTTACAAAGATCAGAATTTACAGGGCTATAATGTTGGAGATACTAAATTAGATAAAACTCCAGCGAATGCTTTTACTACAAAAACATTCGGTGTACGTTTAGGTGGTGCATTGATAAAAGATAAATTATTCTTCTTTATTAATGGTGAGATTAACAGAAGTGTTGCTCCTGGTACTACTTTTAATGCTAACAGAGGTGTTAAAGGTGGTTCTTATTCCAACGTATTAGCTTCGGACCTTGATGCGGTAAAGAATTTATTAATTTCTAAATACGGATATGATCCTGGCGTTTATGAGGGCTATTCAAATGATCAGCAAGCAAACAATTTAACAGCTCGTCTGGACTGGAATATCAATTCAAGTAATAAACTTACTGTTCGTTACAACTATTTAAATTCATTCAAGGATATTAATCCAAGTGGTTCAAATTCAAACCCTTCTCGTGGACCGAACCAGAATTCTGCTATTTTCTCTAACATGCGTTATCGCTTCTTTAACAATACGAAATCGATAGCTGCCGAACTGAACTCAAGATTTGGAAATAAATTCTCAAATAACCTGCAGGTAAGTTATTCGGCTTTCCGTGATTATAGAAAAACTTACGGAACCCCGTTCCCGGTTGTTGATATCGAAAATGGAGCAGGTTCAAACTACATTTCTCTTGGGACTGAACCATTCAGTGGCTTAAACGTATTAAACCAGGATATCTATTCATTTACAGATAACTTTAATATTTACGCAGGAAATCACAATATTACTATTGGTGCTTCAGGACAATATCAAAAATATGCGAATGGATTCGCTCAGTTCTATTTTGGTCAGTTCCGTTACAACTCTTTGTCTGACTTTATGAGTGCTGCTGGTACTCAGGTACCAGGTGTTAAACCTGCTAATCCTAGTTTATACCAGTTAACTTATCCAATCAATGGAGAAGCAAATCCAATGGCTAAATTATCTTTAGCGCCTATTGCTGCTTATGTACAGGATGAATGGATGGTTAAAGATAACTTTAAACTGACTTACGGTATCCGTGCAGATATCCCTATTTATACTTCGAAAATCCCTTCTAACCCGGCAATTACTGCTGCGAATTTCCGTGATGGTGAGAAACTGGATGTAGGAAAATTACCTAAAACACAAATACTGCTTTCTCCGCGTGTAGGTTTTAACTGGGACGTGAAAGGTAACCAAACGCTTCAAATCAGAGGTGGAACCGGAATCTTTACTGGTGGTATGCCAGGTGTTTATTTAGTTAACCAGGCGGGTCAGACCGGATTAATGTTTGGAAATGAATTCTCGAATAATCCAACTAACCGTCCGTTTAGTGCAAATCCTTCAGCATATGTACCAGCAAACGGTGGCGTTCCTGCTACTTATGCGATTAACGCTACTGCAGGGGATTTTAAAATTCCACAAATCTGGAGATCTAACTTAGCAGCTGATTTTGTTTTACCAGGTGGTATTACTGCTACATTAGAAGGTATCTATACCAAATCTATCAATGAAATCTATCACCGTGATGCGAATTTAATTGCACCAACAAAAACGTTAACTGGTTCAGGTGATACGCGTGATTTATTCCCGGGTGGTAGTGCTAACCGTATAAATCCATTCCTTACTAACGCAGTTATATTGGATAATACAAATAAAGGTTACGCTTATAACTTAACTGCTCAATTACAAAAACGCTTTGGAAAACATGTGGATGCAATGATCGCTTATACTTATAGCGATGCACGTGATATTACTTCGACTCCAGGTTCTCAGGCTAACTCTGCTTTCACAGGAAACCAGATCGTTAATGATCCTAACAAACCAGTTCTTGCTTACAGCAGTTATGTAGTAAAGAATCGTATCGTTGCAGCAGTTAACTTCAACTTTGCATTAAATTCAAAATTACCTACTACAATCGGTGTTATTTATGAAGGTTCTCCATATGGTGATGTTTTCGGTGATACACGTTTCTCTTATACAACTTCAGGTAACCTGAATGGTGATAACAGTACATCAAATGATTTGATGTACGTTCCAAAAGATAAAAATGATATCAAATTTGTAACTACTGATATTAAGGATAATAAAGGAAAAGTCCTTTTTGCAGCAGAGAGTGCTGATTCTCAATGGGCAAGATTAGATGCTTATATCAGCCAGGATAAATATTTAAGCTCAATGAGAGGTAAAGTAACTGAAAGAAATGGTGGTCAGTATCCATGGGCTAATCGTTTTGATGTGAAAATTACTCAGGACATTTTCACTAAAGCTGGTGAAAAAGATAAGAGCCGTTTCCAGATTTCTGTTGATTTTGTAAATATTGGTAATCTGTTAAACAAAAACTGGGGTACTACTCAAGCTCCGGCAATGACTAACTTTTTACAATACCGCTCTGTAACTTCTGCTGGAGTTCCTTCTTACACTATTGATAAAAATTTACCAGGCAAAACATTCAGAGACAATCTGACTATTGCTTCAAGATACCAGATTATGATTGGCGCGAGATACAGCTTCAACTAATTTTCTAAATCTTTCAATTAAACCCCATTCTGATTCGTCAGAATGGGGTTTTTTTATTCTCCCATTTAATGATCCAGATCACTTTTCTGTCATATTAGGTTAAACAATAAAATTAGTATATTTAATTTGTGTTTATTTGCAACCGAATGAACGTTCAATTAGAAGATACTTCCGGAAAACGCATTGCTGTGCTGAACAGTACACTCGCGCTGATTAAAGAGCATGGATTCCATGGCGCTCCCATGAGTTTAATTGCTAAACACGCTGGTGTGGCAGCAGGTACGATATATCACTATTTCGACTCTAAAGAAACCCTCATTTTAGAGCTTTATGTTTACGTGAAGGATAAGCTGGCATTGGCGATATCTGCGGGTGATGACCCTGAAAAGCCCTATAAAGACCGCTTTTTCAATTTTATGATCAATCAGTTCAATTTCTACGTGGAAAATCAGAACTCTCTTTTTTTCTTGAACAGTATATGAGTTCTCCTTTTGCCAAGAATTTCCCTGAACGTGATAGTCAACTATTTGCAGACAAGGTAATTACATTGTTTCAATATGGCATAGAAAATGCGCATTTCAGAAATATTGACTCGAGGCTGCTCGCCCCGACGATCAAAGGGACGCTTGTTGCCGCTGCGACTTTCCAGTTATCGGAGCAAATTGTGTTTTCTAAGGAAGATATTCTTGAAGTAGTCAACATTATATGGGATGGAATTAAAAGGCAATAACATGAATAGTAAAACAAATACCCTTAATATATATATGAAACCTCACAAATTAATTTTAATGATGCTCGTCTGCATACCAGCTCTTCTGCCAGGACTGGGATTCGCACAGACGACAGTTAGAGAGCAGCCGACGCTGAGCAATGCAACCTTGCAGGAATGTATTGATTATGCTTTAAGCAATAAGCCTGGGGTACAACAAGCACTGATTGACGAAGAGATTGGAGAGCGGGATATCAAATCGGCATTATCTGGCTGGTTGCCTCAAATTAATGGTACTGGAACAGCAAACCATAATTTTAAGCAGCAGTCTCAGATCCTGACTACAAACGGCCAGTCTTCTTTATTGACCTTTGGTGGTAAAAATACTTCATCTTTTGTATTGCAGGCTGACCAGCAGTTTTTAAATGCCGGATTGATCCAGGCTTCGAAATCTGCTAAATTCTACAGACAACAGTATAAACAAAGTACAGAAAACACAAAGATCAGTACTATTGTTGATGTAAGTAAAGCATTTTATGATGTACTGACCAGCAAAGAGCAATTGAATATTATTGCAGAGAATATTGCAAGACAGGAAAAACAGTTAAAGGATGCCAGGGCGCAGTATGATGCTGGCCTGGTTGATAAAACTGATTTTCAAAGAGCACAGATTAGTTTGAGTAACTCTCAGGCCGATAGAAAAAGAACGGATGAGTTATTGAAGTATAAATACGCTTACCTGAGAGAATTAATTGGTTACAGTGCGGAGAAGCCTTTCGGTTTATCTTTTACTTCAAGTGATATGGAGAAAGATGTCATGATAGATACTACGCAGTTGTTAAACTATCAGAACCGGGTGGAATATCGTTTACTGGAAACACAGCGTGAACTGCAAAAAATTACAACCAGTTATAATAAGTGGTCTTATTCACCTACGCTTTCTGGTTTTATCAATTACGGATGGAATTACCAGAATAACTCACTGAGTAATTTATATGATCAGAATTTCCCAAGTTCGGTTGTTGGATTGAAATTATCGGTTCCGATCTTCCTTGGAGGAAAACGGACACAGGAAATCAGAAAATCGCAGTTACAAGAGCGTAAGATTGATCTTGATTTAGTGAATACGAAAAACAAAATCAATACGCAGTATGAGCAGGCTATCGCTACTTATAAAGCAAATCTGAACGATTTAAATACGAATAAAGCGAATGTTGAAATTTCAAAACAAGTTTACAACACCATCAAACTTCAGTATGATGAAGGAATTAAAACTTACCTGGATCTGACCACATCAGAAACTGACCTTCGTACTGCACAAATTAATTATCTGAATTCATTATATAACCTCCTTTCGTCAAAATTAGACGTAAAACAAGCATTAGGGACAATCACCGTAAACCAATAAAAGACATGGACATTAAATACATAAAATTAGGCATCTTAATCCTTGGTTCAGTAACGTTAGCATCTTGCGGTGGTCAGCCTGCACCGCAGCAAGGACCTCCTCCGGCTACTCCAGTAACCACTTATACGGTTGATGAACAACCTGTAACTACTGTGGATACTTATCCTGGTGTCGTTGTTGCCCTGAACGAAGTTGAACTTCGTGCGCAGGTTGGTGGTTATATCACAGCGATCTATGTTAAAGATGGTCAGCGTGTAACTAAAGGACAAAAATTATATGAAATTGACCGTACTAAATATCAGGCGGCTTATAATTCAGCTCAGGCTAATGTAGCGGTAGCAAAAGCGAACCGTGATAAAGCGAAGAAAGATGCTGATCGTTATACTAAATTAGCACAACAGGAAGCGATTGCTAAACAACGTGTGGATTATGCATTAACTGACTTAGCAAATGCTGAATCACAAATTGCTGCTGCCAAAGCAAATCTTGCTTCGGCTGCGAATGATTTACAACGTTCAGTTATTGTTTCTCCTTTAAATGGAACAATTGGTATTTCACAGGTAAAACTGGGCGCCTTGGCTTCTCCGGGTACTACACTTTTAAATACTGTTTCTACAAATGATCCGATTGCAGTTGATATTCCTGTAAATCAGGGAGAGATTCCCCGTTTTATCCAGCTGGAGAAAAACACAGCTGCAGTTAAAGATTCTCTTTTCAGCATTCAGCTTCAGGATAACAGCATTTACAAACGTCAGGGCAGAATTATTGCGATTGACCGTGCAGTTGATCCTCAGACAGGTACTATCAAAGTAAGAATCAGTTATTCTAATGAAGGAGGCAGACTTATTTCTGGTATGAACGTAAACTTACAGGTGCTGAATAAAGCAGCTGGTAACCAATTAGTGATTCCTTATAAAGCGGTTACCGAGCAATTAGGTGAATTCAACGTTTATGTAGTTGGTGACAGCAGTAAAGCAGTGCCAAGAGTAATTAAAGTGGGTACACAGGTAGATCAGAATATTGTAGTGAAAAGTGGTCTGAAAAAGGGTGAAGTTATTGTAGTGGATGGTGTTCAGAACGTAAGACCGGGTGCAGTAGTACACGCAGGAACAGCAGCAGAAGCAAACGGACAGCAACCGGCAGCGGCTGCACCAAAGAAATAGTTATTATAAGAATTTCAAGAATATGATATCAGATGTATTTATAAAACGACCGGTCACGGCGATCGTCATTTCCATATTAATTGTACTGATAGGAGCGATCGTGATCACCACATTGCCGATCAGTCAATATCCGAGTATTGCCCCGCCTACGGTTACCGTTACTGGTACGTATACAGGAGCTGATGCGCAAACGGTAGAACAAACGGTAACTACACAAATAGAGAGTCAGATTAACGGTACGCCGGGAATGAAGTATCTTTCTTCCAATAGTACATCAGATGGCCGTTCGGCCATTACTGTAACTTTTGATGTAGGTACAAATATCGATATTGCTGCACTTGATGTGCAGAACAGGGTGGGTATTGCGCAGCCGGGTTTACCTGAAGCGGTTCAGCGTTTGGGTATTACCACTAAAAAAGCGAACAATGATATTTTAATGGTTATTGGTCTGTATTCTCCAAATGGGACATATGACCAGAAATTCATTTCAAATTATGTCAATTTATATGTAAAGGATGCGTTGTTGCGTATCAAAGGTGTGGGTGATGTGCAGGTGTTCAGTCAGCCGTTTAGTATGCGGGTTTGGCTGGATGCAGGTAAATTAGCGAGATTAGGTTTAACTCCGGCACAGGTTTCTGCTGCGATTGCAGAACAGAATACCCGTGCTCCGGGTGGTAGTGTAGGCGGGCCGCCTCAGCAGAATTCACAGACTTTTGAATTCTCGGTGGTCATGGATGGTGATTTAAACTCTGAAGAGCAGTTTAAAAATATAGTTGTAAAAACTGGTCAGGATGGTTCCCCTGTTTATCTTAAAGATGTAGCGCGTGTAGAGTTAGGTGAGTTTGCTTATTCTACAACTGCAAAGGTAAATGGTAAAGTAGCCTCTTTGATGGCTGTTAACCAGACTCCTGGCGGAAATGCTGTTCAGACTGCTGAAGGTATTGATCAGACTATGGCTGAGTTAAAGAAATCTTTTCCTAAGGATCTGGATTTCAAGATCAGTTATGAAACTGTTTCCATTATTAAAGTATCAATCAGTGAGGTAATTCATACCCTGGTTGAAGCGCTTATTTTGGTAACTATTGTGGTATTCTTCTTCTTACAGAGCTGGAGAGCAACTTTGATTCCTGTATTGGCAATCCCGGTTTCTATTATTGGTACTTTCATCTTCTTTACGTTATTAGGATTCTCGATCAACGTATTAACGATGTTTGGATTCGTCCTGGCCATCGGTATTGTGGTGGATGATGCGATTGTGGTGGTGGAAGCGGTGCAGCATTATATGGACCATGAGGGACTTTCTGCTCCTGATGCCACCCGTAAAGCAATGAAAGATATTACAGCTCCGGTAATTGCGATTGCATTGATTCTTGCGGCAGTATTTATACCGGTAGGATTTATCCCGGGTATGGTGGGCCAGCTGTATCAGCAGTTTGCGATCACCATTGCGGTATCGGTATTGATTTCAGCGTTTATCGCTTTATCATTGACTCCGGCATTGTGTTCGTTGTTGTTAACGCCTATGAACCTGACAAAAGATTCAAGAGGGTTGAATAAATTCTTCTTTAAATTTAATGGATGGTTTGCAAGGGTAACTAACAAGTATTCGAACGGTGTGAAATGGGCTTTGAAAAAAGCACCTTTAGTGATGATTATCCTGGCTTGTATTTATGTAGGTACGGTTGGTTTATTTATCAAAAAACCTTCAGGGTTTATTCCGAATGAGGATGCTGGTATCTTTATTATGGGGGTAACTTTACCAGAGGGTGCATCAGCAGTTCGTACCAATGCATTTATCAAAAGGATTACTGATTCTATACAAACAAACATTCCTGAAGTTAAAAATATCACTTCTGTAAGTGGTATTAATATTCTGAACAGATCATTCAAGTCTAATGCGGGTACGTTCTTTGTACAGTTGAAGAACTGGGATGATCGTAAAAAGGACGTGGCTACAGTTTTAGCTGAGGTTTCTAAAACATTTGCTGGTGATAAGGACGGAAGTGTGCTTGCAGTTACACCACCACCAATTCCTGGTTTAGGTATCAGTGGGGGTTTCTCCCTGCAGATTCAGGAAAAACAAGCTGGTGATATCAAGAAGTTTGAAGGTGTTGTTGGCAAATTCCTTGCCGCTGCGAATCAGCGTCCTGAGATTGGAATGGCTTATACGCTGTTTAATGCAAGAACTCCGAATTATCAGCTGCATGTTGATCGTGACAAGGTGAAAAGGATGGGCATTTCTATCGGAGCGGTATATAGTACGATTTCTGCTTATCTGGGTAGTAGTTATATCAATGACTTTACTAAATACGGACGTAGTTTCCGTGTTGTTTCTCAGGCTGATACAAATTTCCGTAGCAGCATTGAAAACTTAAACCAGATTTATGTAAATAATAGTGTTGGAACACCTGTGCCACTAAGTGCATTTGTTTCTTATAATATGACTGAAAATGCGTCGATTATTAATCACTATAATATGTTCAGATCGATCGAGATTGGTGGAGCTGCAAGACCTGGAAAAAGTTCTGGTGATGCGTTACAGGCATTAAGAGAGGTTGCTGCACAGACATTACCACAGGGTTATACTTATAACTTTTCTGGTTTAAGTTTGGAGGAAACTGAGGCGGGTAACAGTACGACACTTATTTTCGGTTTGATCGTGGTGTTTGTATTCTTATTATTAGCTGCATTATATGAGAGCTGGTCAGTTCCTTTCTCTATTTTATTAGCGGTCCCACTAGGTTTATTCGGGGCGATTCTTGCTTTGATATTCTTACCAAAACTGGATAATAATATCTATGCACAGGTTGGTCTGATCACGCTGATTGGTTTATCTGCGAAGAATGCGATTCTGATCGTTGAGTTTGCGAAAGAGCGTGTGGATTGGGGGATGGAATTAATTGCGGCGACTATTGAAGCGGTAAAGTTAAGGTTACGTCCGATCATCATGACTTCATTGGCATTTATTTTAGGGGTTATTCCTTTGATTATCTCTTCGGGTGCTGGTGCAGTATCTCGTATGACTATTGGATGGACGGTAGCTGCGGGTATGCTTTCAGCAACTATTCTTGCTTTGTTTATTGTTCCGGTACTTTTTGTACTGATCACTAAGCTGGCTTATGGTAAAAAGAAATTAGCTGAGTTAGAGGCAAATTATAAACCGGAAGAACACGGGGATGTGTTGCATGCGGATTAAGTATAAATAATTTTATAAAAAGGCCTTCTCACGAGTCATGTGATGAAGTGCCCCCAAAAAGTTAGACACTTATTGGGGGCATTTTTATGAATAGAAAAACAAAGTTTAGTTTAAGCTTCAAGGAAGCTTTGGTGAAGGAGGTTGTTTCCGGGTCAATCGGATCAAGGGAACTTTCCAGAAAGCATGGCATCAACGACCGATACCTACGCCGTCTGGTCAAGAATTACGAGGACCGTGGTAGCTTGAGCCATCAGCAGGGCAATAATATATACGACAAGGCACTCAAGGTTGCATGCGTTCTTTCGGTGATAAAAAAGCGTTTATCTTTGAGCGAGGCGGCCACATGTTTCGGGATCCCCAGCGACAGCACCATCGTCCACTGGATGAAGCTCTATGGTGAATTTGGCGAGGAAGGTCTTGAAACTACCAAAGTTGGCCGTTCAAAGAATATGTCGGCACCAGATAACAACAGGATAAAAAAGAAGAAGGATCCATTAGATCCACAGGCAGCTTTGCAGGAGGAGCTGGAGTTCCTACGTGCAGAAAATGCATATCTAAAAAAGCTAAGTGCCTTAATTCAACAGGAAAAGTCCAAAGCGCGCGAACCAAAGCCAAAGCGGTCGAAGAATTAAGGCATACCTATGACCTGCATCTATTATTGTCTGCTTCTGAACTGGCGCGGAGCACGTTCTACTATCACCTTAAACATGCTAAAGAAGATAGGTATGCACCTGCCAGGAAGCTGATCTCCGATATCTTTCACAGACACAGGGGGCGTTATGGATATCGGCGGATAACGGCAGCGCTCAAGCAACAGGGCTGTACGATCAACCACAAAACGGTGTCAAGGATTATGGGCGAACTTGGGCTAAAATGTACACTGAGGCCTAAAAGATACCGATCCTATAAGGGAGACCATGGAAGGATTGCGCCCGATCTGGTGAGGCGAGGTTTCAAAACCGAGCTGCCGAACCAAAAGTGGGTCACTGATGTTACGGAATTTGCAGTGGCAGGCCAGAAACTCTATCTCTCCCCGATACTCGATCTCTACAATTCAGAGATCATTTCTTATCATCTAGACGTCCGGCCCAATTACGGGCTGGTCGGCAGAATGGTAGAAATGGCATTTGAAAAACATGCCGACCTCAACGGCCTAATACTGCATTCCGACCAGGGATGGCACTATCAGATGAAATCCTATCAGCGTGCGCTAGAAAAGAAGGGGGTGCTACAGAGCATGTCCAGAAAAGGCAACTGCCTGGACAATGCGGTAATGGAGAACTTCTTCGGAATACTAAAATCAGAACTATTCTACGTGAAAAAATATACATCAGTCGAAGAACTCAAAACAGATATCAAAAGTTATATTGAATACTACAACAATGACAGGATCAAAATGAAACTAAATGCAAAAAGTCCGGTACAATACCGGACTCTTGCAGCCTAATTTTTTAAAGTTAAATTTGTCTAACTTTTTGGGGGCACTTCATGAGAAGGCCTTTTTTTATGGGTATGGTTGCTTAATTTAATTATTTATTAACAATAAAGATAATTATTACCTTTTAAAGGTAAAACATGAGTAGCTTGATCTAAATTATTTAGAATTATGTCAGCTATAACAAATAAGTACATTGATCCATTATCAGATTTTGGATTTAAACATCTTTTTGGCGGAGAGCCTAATAAAGAGGTCATGATTGACTTTTTAAACGCACTGTTTGAGGGAGAAAAGCACATTACCGGGATTGTATATAATCCAACTGAACTAGCTGGTGACGAGAAAGAACATCAAAAGGTTTTCTTCGACTTGTTGTGTACGGGAGACAATGGGGAGCAATTTCTCGTGGAGATGCAGCGGGCAGCGCATGATAATTTTGAGGACCGCTGCAATTTTTACCTGAGCCGGCTGATCCAGCAGCAGAAGTTAACGGGCAGAGGGAACTGGAGAGTTAAACTGAAAGAGGTTTTCCTGATTGCAATCCTTGATTTTAAGATGAAAAATTGCCTGAGTGACCATTATTTACAAAGTATTTCGCTGGTGAATACGGATACAGGTAAAATATTCCACAATGGACTGGGATTTAAGTTTTTGGAACTGCCTAAATTTGAGAAGAAAGAAGATGAACTGGAGAGTCAGCTGGATAAATGGGTTTATATGCTTAAACACATGCACAGTCTGGATCAGATTCCTAAGTATCTGGATAAACGTATTTTTCAAAAAATATTTAAAATCGCTGAAATGAAGAGATTATCACCAGAAGAACAACTTTTTTACATAGCTCTTTCACAGCAGGAAGAAGACGATATAGGTCTGTTTGAATGTAGAATAGAAAAAGCAACAGAAAAAGCAGAAGAAAAAGGAATGGAAAAAGGAATGAAAAAAGGAATGGAAAAAGGAATGGAAAAGGGAATGGAAAAAGGTAAATATGAAACTGCACTGGCTATCGCAAGAAAAATGAAGGAAGAGAATTTTGATAAGGAGAAAATTGCGGGATTTACTGCACTCTCCATTGAAGAAATAGAAAGCCTTTAAGCATAAAAGGCTGCAGCATCAATCCATATTGTTTAGCCATATGGATTGATGCTGCAGCCTGCTTTTAAAAAGGATGTTTTTCTTTATTTTACTTCAAAGCTGTAAGTCGCACCTTGCCAGATCGCTTCATATGCTTTACCCTGATGCTCGCCTTTTACTTTTTGGAATTCGGCTACTTCGATCACATATCTTCCTGGCCAGACCGGCGTGAACTGAACGTGACCATTTTCATCAGTTTTAGTTTCTTTAGACCATCCGGAAGGAGAGAAAATCGTAACTGTTTTAGCTTTTGCGGCTTCTTTGTTTAAAGATGCGGTTAATTTAATAGTTTGATTCACTTTTACTGGCGCACTGTTATCAGGTTTTAAATTCAGTACATTGGTGTTTGCCGCAACTGTACTGGTTTTTCCAACATTAACATGGGTACTTGCCAGAAAGTGATATTTAGTGGTACCACCAAGTTCTCTTGCTTCATGGCTGACTTCTAAATTGTATGCGCCATTTTTATCAGGTGTAAAGCTGCTTGTAAATGAATTACTGTCAGCAGTAAGCTTCAGCTGAGTTCTTTGCTGATCGGGGCCTACAAGCCATAAGGTGAAGTCTTTTACATCAGAGTACCATTTGGATACATTTTCTCTTTCGTTAGCTACATATTCACCATAATAGACTTTTACAGTTTGCGGCTGACCGATTTTTCCGGTATTACCGGTTTCTATCCAAAGTGCATGTGCTGAAATTTTGCTGGTGATTAAGCAGCATAAAATGCTCAGGGTTAAAAAAGTTAGTTTCTTCATCGTTTATATAATTAATAGGGTTTTAAATTGTTTCCTGTAATTCAGGCTTTGATATTTTAAGTGGTTTAATTTCTTTAACTGATGCTGATTGCGCAGATTTAGTGCTTTTAGTCCCCTTTTTCTTGAATTTGCGGCCATACCAGATCAGAAAGCCAGTGATTGGGAGGGAGGCACCAATTAAGGAAGCCAGAAACGCCAGTACTTTACCAGGAAAGCCAAGAATACTACCAACATGAATATCGTAATTCATTTTACGGATTTTACCGCCCACTCCGGCATCTGCATAAGAAGAGGAATAGATATCATCAGATTTCAGCTCTTTTAAGGTGTGCTGGTCAAAGGTATAGCCTACGTTGTTATAAAACTGACCTGCACTGGGGTATACTATAATATTTATAGCAGATTTTACCTCAGAAATATCTGGAAAACTATAATAGAATCCAATTGATTCCGGATGTTTGGCCGCAACTTTCTGCCATGCTAAATCCATCGCCTTTTCAGGGGTGTAAAATTTGTTTGCCTGTAAGGAATCAGATTCCAATCTTTTGAATTCAGTTAGTTTTTCTCCTGTAGTAACCCAGTATAAACCTTCGCTGTACCATTGAATACCATAAACCATACCTGTCAGTGCGATAACCAGCAGGAAGATCAGAGCATAAAATCCCAGTACATTATGAAGGTCAAGGTTCACTCTTTTAAAAGAGGCCCCCCATTTAATTTTAAAGCTTTTATCGCGCGTAGATTTGTTCCATTTTTTAGGATACCACCAAATCAGCCCGGTAATCAGCAGTACTACAAATACCAATGTACCATAGTTTACAATAGGTCTTCCGATTTTATAAGGCATCCATAGAAAGCGGTGTCCATTTAATATAAACCTGAAAAAGTCAGCTTCTCCTTTTTTACGTTCTACCACACTAACTACTTTTCCTGTATAGGGGTTGATCTTTAAGGTCACTCCGCCACTTCTGCGTTCTTTAGATTTTGGATCTTTCAGCACGAGTGTGATGACGCGCCCTTGCTGATAGGTTGCGTAAGAAGCAGTCAGCTTCGGGTACAAGCCTTTAGCAATGGTTGTCAGCTGAGTGGGGGTCAACACGGCCTTATCTTGTTTTTCTACCTTAGTTTCTGGCTCAAGCAGCGCGGTGATCTCTTCATTGAATACCCAGATACAGGCCGTAATACAAACAATTAAAACGATAACTCCGGAAACAAGACCCAACCAAAGGTGCAGCCATTTATTGATCCTTGTAAAGAGTGAATCCGTTTTTTTCTTTTTTTGAGGGTTTTGCTTAGTTCCGCTAACCATAGCCTGATTTATTTTGTTGTAATTATTAAGTCCCAATTTTAATAGCTTAATGCGCTTATAGCTGTAATCGTTCCGCCTTCTACTTTTAATCCCCGTCTGGCAACAGCAAGATTCGCATCAAAAATGTAGACATAACTTCCTTCGCTGGCGGTAGTAATTCCTATGTATCCTTTTACTCCATCTTTAGGAGAGTAATTTGTAGTCGTTGTTTTAGTGATATCAGCAGGAATACCTGTTACCCACTTAAAAGTTTTGTTAACTACATCTGCTATAGCAAATTTTCCAACAGGCCCGGTTGTCGTATTCGGATTGGTATAGAGTTGTAAGATGAATATACCTTTGCCAATATAAGTCTGAGAAGAAATGTGATGACCTCCGGATTGTTCCTGCACATTGAAAAAATAAGTCTTGTCAAATTCTGTTGTTCCTTTATTGATACGTACAACAGCTGATGGGTTCTTAGATACTGGCTGACTATTTCTGGTCGCTGAGGCTCCTGAAAATGCATAAGCATCTCCATTTTCGATTTCAACCAGGCCATTATTGAAATAAGCGCCTATAAAACTGGTACGGTTGTCCCTGATGATTTTTTCGAGTTTAAGTTCAGGATAAGAAAATACTGCTACCCAGGTACTATCGGGATAGGCGGTTCCAAATACATCGGGTGCAGCTCCTTTGATACTCATATAAGGTAAAAATACTTTATCACCCACTTGTGTTGCTCCGTTAAAATGTGCACGCTCCCCGTTTCCGGCAAGTTTAACTATATTCACTTGTTGTTCGCCAACAATCTGGTACTGGCGGGCATCAACACGGAACATACTGGCAAATTCATTTCCTGATCTGGGTACTTTAACCAAAAACACATCGTCTTTCACAGCTGCGGAAACGTGTACGGTCTCACTTTGAAAGTTAGTGAGTTTAGTTAATTTGCCATTGCCATCCAAACGGTAACTGGTTACTGCACCAGGATTTCCCTGTCCATACAATAAGCTGAAAAATCTGTTTTTATGCGAGATGTAATATCTGTAAGATCCATCTTGTTCAATTCCATTACCTTTGGTAGTAATCATACCTTCTTCAAGGTTATTTGCTGTCAACAGATAATCAGCAATGCCTGTAGTGCCGATTGGCGTTGCAGCGATGACATATTTTGTGGCACCTGTTAATTCTGTATCGGTATCTTTTACTTCTGAAAAATCGAGTGGCGGATCGCAGGCTGTTAAAAGACTCACCATACCCAATGCTATGAGTTGAAGTATATTCTTGTGTTTCATTTTCAATTTTTTTATTAGGATTATCTGTTGTTACTGATAAAATATCTCACTTTGGCATAAAATGCTCTTCCTGGCTTTTGAAGGGAGAAGTTATCGTACACTCTGTTATTAGTCAGGTTTTTACATTCTAAGGCAATATTGTATTTACCATTTCCAAGGGTGTATACAACGTTTACATCTTGCATCCACTGTCTTGGAATATCGTATTTTGTCTCAGAAGTACCCTGGCTTGGCCATGATAAATAATAAGCGTGAACGTATAAAACATTATAACCCAAGGTCAGGGTATTATCTTTTTTACCTACATGATTAAAGAAGAGCGAAGCATCAGCATTACCAAATAAGTAAGGCATATTTGGAATTCTGTCTTTATATAAAGGACTTTCCATAGTTTGTCCCTGTTCATATTTAGTATTGTTACGCAAATTTTGATAAGTCATGTTAATACCGGTAGTAAACAGGTTTTTGAAAGAGTACCTGATTTCTCCCTCTACGCCAAGATTAGTTACATCTGCTACATTACTCATCACTTGCTTGGTCTGATTTTGATTTAACATAGGACGAATAAAGTCTTTGGCATTTCTGTATAATACGCTTCCGTCAAAACTAAATTTATGTAGCTGATTGAGCTGTGCCTGATAACCTAATCCGAGGTTATAATTATGACTGTACTCTGGTTTCAGTCCGATATTTCCATCTAAATTCAGCAAATCGCCAAAAAGTTCATCATTTTCCGGCAGCCTGTAACTTTTCTCATAAGAAGCTTTAAGTTGAAGAGTTGGTTTAAGAAAATAAGTTGATGCAATACCATAGCCCAGCTTATTGAAGCTGTTCTTTTGATCCTGATAGGCTACATCGCCCCAGTTACCGCTTGGGTTATAACTCACAGAATATTTGTTTTGCTGAGAGAAATATTTGGTAAAAACTGAGGTGTTCCATCTTTCTGATGCACTGTATTTATAACCAAAACCTAAGACATTTTTTGTGTTTTTACGCGGTTGCTCGTATTTATCACTTTCCGGAAAAAGCTCGTCAGAACCTTTTCTATTGAATGAATTAAAGACATTGTTTAGTGCAAATGAGTGCTGATCGCTAAGCGTATAAGTAAGGTTTACAGCCCCCATACCATTGTTATTTCTGAATTTGTATAAGGAACGTTCACGCTCACTTCCAGGGCCTTCATATTGCTTGTATTCCTGGAACCAGTTATAGCGGCGGTATACGGTATCAATATTTTGTTCTTGTCCAAGATTGAAATTTCCATTGATTCTCAGGTCAAGTCCATCAACAAACAGGTTTTTCTTGGTATACAAAACATTAGGCATTACGATATTGCCTTTTCTGTGCCAGTCACCAAAAACGCTGACCATACGTGCTCCGGTTTGAATCTCTGCATAATTCTGGCCTAGTGTAACTCCAAACATTAATTGATCGGCATAAGATTTATTAACTACACCTGCACTGGCAATAATGGTTTCATTGTGATAAGTATCATGGAATCTTTTTACTTTCTGATTCCTGAAATACTTTCCTGAAAAAGCAGCAACATCGGTTGTTACTGTGTAATTATTGTCAGAATAGTTCTGAAAAGCATTAAGCTGGAATTTAAAGCCTGAAGCAGTAGTATATCCTGTATTTATAGAGGTTTTGTGGGTGTTAAAAGAGCCATAAGAATAAGATACATCTGCATAACTTTTCATATCATTGGCAGTAACAATATTAATTGCTCCGCCTAATGCGTCCGAGCCCAGCCAAACTGGTACTACACCTTTATATACTTCTACGCGCTGTGCAAGATTAATCGGGATATTGTTAATCTGGAAGGAAGAACCGAAATTATCCATCGGTACACCATCCAGAAAAAACTTCACCTGTCTGCCGGAGAAACCATTTAGAGAAAATTCCATCCTGGAACCAACACCGCCGGCTTCACGTACTCTTACGCCTGAAACCCTATCCAAAGCATGAGAAATATCAAGGGTAGAGTTGTGTAATTTTTTAGCATCTATAGAGGTTACATTAAATGCTTGTCTGTTTGCTTCCTGATTTGCTGTACGGCCAATTACAGCAACTTCTGAAAGGTTATTCTCGTCTGCTTGTAAAGTAAACTGTAATTTTTTATGGTTAGTTAATGGAAGACTGATTTTAATAGTCTGTTCTGTATAACCAATGTGTCTGATCCGTATTTTGTAGGTGCCTGCCGGAAGATCTCTGAAGCTGAATTCTCCGATTGAATTGGTTATTGATGATTTGTTAACCTCGGTTGCTGTAATTCCGGCACCTTCAAGTGGCTGGCCTTTAATGTCTGTTACTATTCCTTCAAAGCTGCTTTTTTGTTGTGCGATTACAGTAAAACAGTTGAAAGTAAGTAAGAGCAAAATAAAAAAGACAAAAGGTTGTCTGGTAAAAATTTGCATGTGTTATTTCTTTTGTGTTTATTTAGACTTGTTATTAACAATAGGCAAAAGTAACGTATTCGAACTACGAGTTTTGCAGCAAAGTGTACGGAATCAGCAGTAGGAATGGTAGAAATATATATTAAACAAGGGGATGAGCTATTGATCGGGTCAATCAGTATCAGTAAACGAGCACATGTTTCTGTGCATAAAGCAACAGTAAAATCAATAGATTCAGGAACTTTATTGTTTCTTCCGGATACTACTTTTGATACGAATTTTACTGCTGTTTTACCTGTGGAACTTTCTGGTCATCAGTTGTATAAAATTGGATATGACATTCAGAAAGTTTTGAATGAGCTGACCAGCCGCAGTTCGGGTAAGTATGCTAATTTTTATACAAAGCTTAAAATCTGCGAGATTATTGTAATGGTTATTGAAGCGCAGGAGGAGGCTGCCCCTGTATACAAGTGGAGTAAAAAGGATATTGCCAGTTTTGAAATGGTTTCCAAAGTAATCAGCCAGAACCTTTCAAAAAATATTTCTATTGCGGGGCTGGCTGAAAGGGCAGGGATGAACCGTACCAAACTTCAGGCTGGTTTTAAAGAGATCATGGGACAAACCATTAATAGTTATGCTTCTGAGCTTAAAATGCAAAAAGCGAAAGCATTATTGGTTAATAAACCCGGGTATAGTCTGAAACAGATTGCAGCTATAGTAGGGTATAGTTGTGGCAATCACTTTTCTGCTGCTTTTAAGAAAAAATTCAATTTCTCTCCCTCTTCTTTAAAGAATACAGCAAATCTGATGTTCTCCATATATATATGGGATTTTATGTTGCTTTAAAAAGGACATAAAAAAAGAGCTTGTTTAAAACAAACTCTTCTTTATCCAGAGTGTATAAAGATTATTCGTAATTGAATTGCCCTTTTTCACTTTTAATCGTTACTTGTTTATGCGCAGATTCTTCTACACGACCAATAATTTGTGCATCGATGTTAAAGCTTTTAGAGATAGCTATAATATCATCGGCAATTTCCTGTGGTACATATATTTCCATACGGTGACCCATATTAAATACTTTGTACATTTCTTTCCAGGCTGTTCCTGATTGTTCCTGAATCAATTCAAAAAGTGGAGGAACAGGGAACAGGTTATCTTTAATTACATGGATATTATCATTGATAAAATGAAGGACTTTAGTTTGTGCACCACCGCTGCAATGTACTAATCCGTGGATCTGGTTTCTGTGTTTTTCTAATACTTTTTTGATAACCGGTGCGTAGGTACGGGTAGGAGAGAGTACTAGTTTTCCAATAGTGAGCTCTGTGTTTTCATCAATACGGATTTTATCGGTTAGCTTTTTACCACCTGAGAAAACCAGGTCGTAAGGTACTGCAGGATCAAAGCTTTCAGGATAACTGTCTGCTACTGATTTATCAAATACATCGTGACGCGCAGAGGTTAAACCATTAGAGCCCATACCACCGTTATATTCGGTTTCATAGGTTGACTGACCTGAAGAGGACAGGCCAACAATAACATCTCCATTCTGGATATGGTGATTACTGATCACTTCATCGCGCCTGATGCGGCAGGTCACAGTGGAATCTACAATAATGGTACGTACCAGATCCCCTACGTCGGCAGTTTCACCACCTGTAGAATAAATGGAAATACCCATTTCTCTGAGTTCGGCAAGAATTTCTTCTGTTCCATTGATAATAGCAGCGATAACTTCTCCTGTAATCAGGTTTTTATTTCTGCCAATTGTTGAGGAGAGTAAAATATGATCTGTAGCACCTACACAGATTAAATCATCAAGGTTCATAATGATCGCATCTTGTGCAATGCCTTTCCATACAGAAATATCACCGGTTTCTTTCCAGTATACGTAAGCTAAAGAGGATTTAGTACCTGCACCATCAGCGTGCATAATATTACAGAAAGCATCGTCATTACCTAATATATCAGGTATGATTTTACAAAATGCTTGTGGGAAAATGCCCTTATCTATGTTTTTGATGGCTTGATGCACATCTTCTTTCGAAGCCGAAACGCCACGCTGGTTATACCTGTTATCACTCATATTGCTGCAAAGATAGAGAAACGTCCGAATGTAGACGATTCAAACAAAAAAAAATAACCTCTGCGTTTTAAGCGCAGAGGTTATATCAGTAAATTAATGGAATTCTATTTTAAAAATAACAACTCTCTGAATTTTGGTAATGGCCAAACGCTATCGTCTACAATTTGCTCTAATTTGTCAACGTTGTAACGGATAGTATCAAAATGAGATTTAACTTTCTCATCATAAGCGATAGCTTTTTCTCTTGAATCTTCAATGGTATTGGCAACTTTACGTGCTTCTAACATCGCATCAATTGTAGTTTTTACGATTGACAAGTGATCAGATAATTTGTTGATGATTGCTAATGGTGCAACCAATGCTTCTTTTGGTAAACCTAATTCTTTAATGCTTTTCGCATTTTCTAATAGGGTATTCTGATAAGAGATACAGGCAGGAATAATCAGGGTATTCGCAACTTCACCCATTACTCTGGCTTCAATCTGTAATTTTTTGTAATAACTTTCTAAAAGAATGTCATGACGTGCATGCAGCTCACGTTTAGTGAAGATGTTTGCTCTTTCAAATAATTCAGTTGATTTTTCAGAGATATAAGCATCTAATGCCAATGGAGTAGTCTTAATGTTCGCTAATCCACGTTTAGCAGCTTCATCTTCCCAGTCCTGACTATAACCGTTTCCTTCAAAACGAATATCTTTTGATTCTTTGATGTATTTTTTGATAACTGTTAAAAGAGCGATATCTTTTTTCTCGCCTTTTTTGATCAGTTTATCAACCTCAACTTTAAACTTAACCAGCTGATCTGCCATGATAGAGTTCAGGACAGTCATCGGAGCTGATGAATTGGCTGAAGATCCTACAGCACGCAATTCAAATTTATTACCTGTAAAGGCAAATGGTGAAGTACGGTTACGGTCAGTATTGTCTAATAAGATTTGCGGGATTTTAGGAATACCTAACCACAATGCGTTATCTTCTTTGATTTTTTTGCTGATACGTGAGTGTTCGATTTCGTCTAATACTTCGTTCAATTGCTGACCTAAGAAGATCGAAATGATTGCCGGTGGTGCTTCGTTAGCGCCTAAACGGTGATCATTACTTACTGAGGCGATACTTGCTCTTAATAAATCTGCGTGTTCGTGTACTGCTTTGATTGTATTCACAAAGAAAGCAAGGAACATCAGGTTGTTTTTAGGTGTTTTACCTGGTGCTAACAGGTTTTTGCCTGTATTTGTAATTAATGACCAGTTATTATGTTTACCTGAACCGTTGATACCTGCATATGGTTTCTCATGTAATAACACTTTGAAATTATGACGGCGTGCAACTTTTTCCATCAGATCCATCAGTAATTGATTGTGATCGATAGCCAGGTTAATTTCTTCGTATAGTGGTGCACATTCAAATTGCAGTGGTGCAACCTCGTTGTGACGTGTTTTTAAAGGAATACCTAATTTGAAGGCTTCATTTTCAAAATCAACCATGAAAGTGAATACACGCTCAGGGATTGATCCGAAATAATGATCATCTAATTGTTGTCCTTTAGCGGACATATGACCAAATAAAGTACGGCCTGTTAAAGCTAAATCCGGACGTGCGTTAAATAAAGCAAGGTCAACCAGGAAATATTCCTGCTCAATACCCAAAGATGCTGTTACTTTGTCAATTCCTTTATCGAAATATTGACAAACGTCAACTGCTGCTTTGTCTAATGCGTTTAATGCTTTTAATAAAGGAGCTTTATAATCTAACGCTTCACCTGTATAAGCTACAAATACGGTTGGAATACATAAAGTCTTGCCTGCTTTACTTTCCATAATGAAAGCTGGAGAAGAAGGATCCCATGCAGTATAACCTCTGGCTTCAAAAGTATTTCTGATACCACCATTCGGGAAACTTGATGCATCTGGTTCTTGTTGTACTAAAGCACTGCCTGCAAATTTTTCTACCGGACCATCAATCGTTGGTTCGAAAAAAGAGTCATGTTTTTCAGCTGTAGAACCTGTCAATGGTTGAAACCAGTGCGTATAGTGTGTAACTCCTTTAGACATCGCCCAATGTTTCATCGCTGTAGCGATCTGATTGGCATCATCCTGATTAATTAATTCACCCTGATCGATTGCTGAGATTAGTTTTTCATAGACTTCTTTGGATAAGAAATCTTTCATTTTCTTTTTATCGAACACGTTTGAGCCAAAAAACTCAGAAATTTTGGTTGATGGAGCCTTAACTTCTGGTGAAACTCTGGTTTGTGCCTCTTTTAATGCGTTTGTCCTTAAGCTTTTCATTAGTTTCTTTAAAATTTGATCAAAAATATAATTTTTATAATTAATTATTGAATAATTCTTGCTAAAAAATCAATTATCAATATGTTAATTAATGTCATTCTAAGTTTTTTTATTCTTACGTTAGCATTTTTACTCCTTTAATCCTGCTTTCTGGGCTTTAATGCCGGTTTAAAGAAGGATTGTTTTTTTTATTAAATGAATGTTATTTTTTGGAATTTAGTCATTTCTATCCTTATTATTTGAAGATAATCTTGTTTTTATGTTAAATTTCTGCTCAAAGGCTTATAATATTTACATTTGATCAGAATTTAAAACACGAAACGACATTATGTTCAAAAGAATTCATCACGTTGCTATTATTTGTACCGATTATAAGGTTAGTAAAAATTTCTATGTTAATATATTAGGTTTAACAGTTGTTCAGGAAGTATACAGGGCTGAAAGGAAATCTTATAAATTGGATTTGTCGGTAAACGGGCTTTACCAGATAGAATTGTTTTCTTTTGAAAATCCTCCTGAAAGACCATCCAGGCCAGAAGCAGCAGGTTTGAGGCATCTTGCTTTTGAAGTTGATGATGTTGCTGCAGTTGCGGCTGCACTGAATGCTAAAGGAGTAGTGACAGAAGAACTGAGAGTCGATGAGTATACAGGTAAAAAGTTTACTTTCTTTACTGATCCTGACGGACTGCCGCTGGAAATTTATCAGCGCTAAATGGGGAGTATTTTCAGATTTAAACAGTTTGAAGTTGATCAGACTGGTTGCGCGATGAAAATAAATACGGATGGTGTTCTTTTAGGGGCTGTGGCAGTACATCCGGCTCCTTTAAATATTTTAGATATAGGTACCGGAACTGGCGTAATCGCGCTGATGATGGCGCAACGTTTTGGATCTGCTCTGGTTCATGCGGTTGAAATTGACGATTCTGCTGCAGGATCGGCATCAGTAAATTGCCTGAATTCTCCATTTGCTGACAGAATGAAGGTGTTTCATTCTTCCTTCGAAGATTTTGATACCGCTTTGAAGTATTCACTGATTGTTTCCAACCCTCCTTATTTTGTGAATGATTTAAAGAATCCTGAAAAACGGAAGGAGATTGCCCGGCATGCAGATGAGGATTTTTTTGACTTGTTATTGAAAAAGGCTGCGGGAATGCTGACTGAGGACGGGTTACTTTGGTTAATTCTTCCGGTAAAACAGGCGGAGTCTGTGGTGGTGAATGCGGTACTGCAAAAACTTTTTCCTTCAAAAATCGTTCATGTGTATTCGGATCAGACCAAAGCTTCTTTCAGACAGATGATTTGCCTTGGTTTTGCTGATGGGCCAGTTGTGGAAGAGCATTTATATATTTATGAAGGACAAAATTTGTACACAGATCAGTATAAATATTTGCTCAGAGATTTTTTACTGGCCTTTTAAACAGTTTCTAATAAATTTAACGGCATTCTAAATGAAAAAAATTGGATTAATTTCAGATACGCATGGTTACCTGGATGATGCGGTTTATAAGCACTTTGAAGATTGTGATGAGATCTGGCATGCAGGAGATTTTGGGCCTGATGTTGCGGAAAAGTTAAAAGCGTTCAAACCATTAAAAGGAGTGTACGGAAATATCGATGATAAAGAGATCAGAGCGGAGTTTCCAGAGCATCTGCGTTTTAACTGTGAAAATGTGGATGTCTGGATGACGCATATTGGTGGCTATCCTGGGAAATATGCTCCAAATTTAAAGGGTGAAATATACACTAACCCCCCGAAGCTTTTCATCACTGGTCACTCTCATATCTTAAAAGTGATGTTCGATCCTAAAATTGGCTGTTTACATATAAACCCGGGTGCAGCAGGTAAATCGGGCTGGCATAAAGTTAAAACTTTAATTCGTTTTTGTATTTCGGAAGAAAAAATCCATACCTTAGAGGCCATAGAAATAGGTAATAGGTAACGTATAAAGTACACTAAGTATATATGTCGGGTATAAAAACATTAGGACAATTCATTATTGAGAAACAGGCTGATTTCTCTTATGCAAAAGGAGAACTTTCCAGATTATTGAGAGATATTGGGATCGCCGCAAAAATCGTTAACAGGGAGGTGAATAAGGCAGGATTAGTAGATATTCTGGGGGATGCGGGAACGGTAAATATCCAGGGGGAGGGGCAGAAAAAGTTAGATGTTTTTGCAAATACCCAGTTTATTTCTGCGCTGACCAGTGGGGGGGAGTGCTGTATTGTTGCAACTGAAGAGGAAGATGATTTTGTCCCTATTGATTCTCCGGTGTCTAAAAATGCAAAATACATTGTGTGTATTGATCCTTTGGATGGTTCTTCAAATATTGATGTCAATGTAGCTGTTGGAACTATCTTTTCTATTTACCGCAGAAAATCTGTGGAAGGAATGGCAACTTTAGCTGATGTGCTTCAAAAAGGTACAGAGCAGGTAGCAGCAGGTTATGTGATCTATGGTTCTTCAACTATGCTGGTTTATACCACTGGTAAAGGAGTGAATGGTTTCACGCTTGATCCTTCTATCGGTGAGTTCTGTTTATCTCATTCGAATATGAAAGTGCCTAAAGATGGCAGTATTTATTCGATCAATGAAGGAAATTATGTGCATTTCCCTATGGGGGTAAAGCAGTATCTTAAATATGCACAGGTTCATGATGAAGCAACTAACAGGCCTTACACTTCAAGGTATATTGGTTCTATGGTTGCTGATATTCACCGTAATTTAATTAAGGGCGGTATTTATATTTATCCAACTACAGCAAGTTCTCCAAATGGAAAGCTGAGGTTGTTGTATGAGTGTAATCCAATGGCATTTATTATAGAGCAGGCTGGTGGTACGGCTTCTGATGGTTTCAGAAGGATTTTAGAGATAGAGCCTGAGGAATTACACCAGAGATCATCTATTTTTATCGGTTCGGAGAAAATGGTAAAGATGGCGGAAGAGTTGATGGCCACTTATGCGGTAACTGATTCGAAAGTTAAAACTGCTTAGTTTTTCGCTTTTATATAAACAAAAACAGGGGCAGCGCTAAGCTGCCCCTGTTTTTTTATCATAAGGTTGTTCTGTTTCTTTCTGCTTCGAATTCTGTGTCGATTTGCTGTGCGGCCCTGTCTTTGGAGGCTGCAACGGCTAATACATCGCATCTTTCATTTTCAGGATGGTCGTTATGTCCTTTGATCCAGATAAATTTGATGTCATGCAATTTGTGTACTGCGAGGTAACGAATCCAGAGATCTTTATTCTTTTTATCCTTGAATCCTTTTTTTACCCAGCCAAATACCCATTTCTTTTCTACGGAATCCACTACATATTTAGAGTCTGAGTAAATGGTAACCTGTGCGCCTGGTTGTTTGATGGCATTGAGGCCTTCGATAACAGCAAGTAGTTCCATCCTGTTATTAGTTGTCATACGGAATCCTCCGCTTAATTCTTTATAATGACTTCCTGAACGTAGTATTACGCCATATCCTCCTGGCCCTGGATTTCCGCTTGCTGCACCGTCCGTATAAATTTCAATCATTATGCTTGTGTAATTCCTATAAACAAGGTTATTTGTTTAATTCGTGTGGGGCTAAATTACAAAAGAAAATGTAAATGGAGGTAAGCGCAGTTTGTTTAAGAAGGTTACGTGGAAAGAATAGTGGCGGGCGGATTTTGGAAATGCTGAAAAATTGAAGTCAAAAAAAAAGCAGTCTTCACAGACTGCTTTTACTGATTTTATAATGGGTGGAATATGGGGCTCGAACCCACGACCCTCGGTACCACAAACCGATGCTCTAACCAACTGAGCTAAAACCACCGTGTTTTTCAGTTTGACAAAAGTACGAATTATAATAACGTTAGCAAATTATTCTAAACTAAAATCCGAATTATTTTTTAAACTATTCATAGACAGTAATTTAAATTTTAATAAAATTTTAAAATATATGTTGGATTAGAGGACGTGAGGGTAGATAAATGACTTTTTCAGGGATTTTTAAGCGTTCGATATAACGGTTCTTGCAGGAGATAGCTGAAATCCGGAGGTTTTTTCGGGTTACCTTCAAAAAAATAAATGGCTTTATCATAGTGTAAAAGGTACAATTAACATTATTGTATCATAAATACTTAAAAAGTGTTAAAATTTTCTTTTTGTTAGAAAAGAATATTACATTTGAGCTTACCCTTTCGAGGGTATGTTTTTCATAGGTAGATGTAGGGCCGGAAATTTATTTTCGGCCCTTTTTTGTTTCTTCAGGTTCCGTATCTTTACGCCCTCTATGAAGAAAAAGAAAATCATCGTCGCGATCACCGGAGCCAGTGGTTCTGTATATGCTAAACTCTTATTGAATAATTTACTCCAGTTAGCTGATCAGATCGAAACTGTGGGCGTAGTGATGTCAGACAATGCAAAAGAGGTTTGGCGTTTTGAATTAGGCAATAGTGATTATGAGCAGTATCCTTTTACCTTTTATTCAAAAATGGATTTCAATGCTCCTTTTGCTTCGGGGTCTGCAAAATTTGATACGATGATAATTATTCCTTGTTCTATGGGAACTTTAGGAAGAATCGCCCATGGCATTTCTAATGATTTAATTTCAAGAGCTGCTGACGTCATTTTAAAAGAGCGCAGGAAATTGATTGCTGTAGTCCGGGACACACCTTTTAGCCTGATCCATATTAATAATATGAAAACAGTTACTGAAGCAGGAGGGATTATCTGTCCGGCTAATCCATCTTATTATAGTATCCCAACAACGATCGAGGAAGTGGCGCAAACTGTCGTGAGCAGAGTCATAGACCTGGCAGGGTTAGAACAGGATAGTTACCGGTGGAATGAAAAGCAGGATTCGTAATATAAAGATCACCCCAGGCAGATAATTTGACAATGAACAAATTTTTAGGGTTGTGCAAACATTAATCTAAAAACTTATCTTTGCACCTCAAATGAATTTAATGAAGAAAGTAGCATTTTATACACTGGGTTGCAAGTTAAACTTTTCGGAAACTTCAACTATCGGACGTCTTTTTACTGATGCAGGTTATGCTGTAGTAGATTTTACTGACGCCGCAGATGTATATGTCATCAATACCTGCTCTGTAACTGAGCATGCGGATAAAAAGTGCCGTAAGGTAGTGAAGGAAGCTCTTAAATATGCACCAAATGCTTATATTACTATTGTAGGTTGTTATGCGCAGTTGAAACCTGTTGAAATTGCTGAAATTGAAGGGGTGGATATGGTACTGGGTGCGGCTGAGAAATTCCGTATTGTAGAATATATCTCAGATCTGACCAAATTGCCAAAAGCTGTAATTCATCAGCAAAACATTGAAAAAGTTAATCATAATTTTATAGCTGCTTATTCTATAGGCGACAGAACACGTACCTTCCTGAAAGTTCAGGATGGTTGTGATTATCCTTGTACTTATTGTACGATCCCGCTAGCAAGAGGCGGCAGCAGAAGTGACACCATCGAAAATGTGGTTAACCGTGCCAGGCAAATTGCGGAAAGTGGTGTAAAGGAAATCGTATTGACGGGGGTAAATCTTGGTGATTTCGGTATCCGTGATGGAAAGCGTGAGGATAAGTTTTTTGATTTGGTGAAAGCGCTGGACGAAGTGGAAGGAATTGAAAGAATCCGGATTTCTTCTATTGAGCCTAATTTATTAAGCAATGAAATTATCAGCTTTGTCGCTGCTTCTAAAAGATTTGTACCCCATTTCCATATTCCACTGCAATCGGGTTCTGATAAGATACTGGGACTGATGAAAAGACGTTACCGCAGAGATTTATATACGGAACGTGTAGCAACAATTAAAGCATTGATTCCTGATTGTTGTATTGGAGTAGACGTCATTGTTGGTTTCCCGGGAGAAACTAAAGAAGATTTCCTGGATACTTACCAATTTCTGAACGAACTTGATATTTCATACCTGCATGTTTTTACCTATTCGGAGCGTGAACAGACTGAAGCTGCTGAAATGACTGGTGCTGTTGCCGGAAGTACACGTGCTGACAGAAGTAAAATGCTGCATATCTTATCTGATAAGAAACGCAGAGCTTTTTACCAGTCGCAAATCGGAACTGTTGGGGAAGTTTTATTTGAAGATGATCAGAAAAATGGTTTCATGCATGGCTTTACCAAGAATTATGTCAAAGTAAAAGCTAAATATGATCCTGTAATGGTTAATGAAATTAAAATGGTCAAACTAATGGAATTAACTGCCGATGGAGAGGTAGAAGTTATGGAAACTGAACAAGTTTTAGCACATTAATCTTATATTCGCGTAAAAAAATATACGCGTATGTTTCCTACCGTTTCTCATTTTATAGAATATCTCTTTGGTATTCAGGTTCCACTGCCTTTTAATACTTTCGGTGTATTTGTCGCCCTGGCTTTTATTGCAGGTTACTGGGCATTTACACAGGAACTAAAAAGAAAAGAAGCTTTAGGTTTATTACATCCTGTAAAAAGGATTATCACAATCGGCCAGCCTGCAACAACCACAGAATTAATCTCCAATTGTATTTTTGGGTTTCTGATTGGTTATAAACTGGTTTATGCTTTATTAAACTACCGGTTATTTGTCAGCGATGCGCAAACTGTATTGTTATCCCTGAAAGGAAACATTCTTGGCGGATTATTCTTCGCCGGATTATTTGCCTACTGGGATTATAAAGAAAAAAATAAATTCAAACTTGCCCAGCCTAAAAAAGTAGAAGTTACAGAACATCCTTATGAATTGATGGGGAATATGATCGTATGGGCTGCGGTATGGGGTTTTTTGGGTGCAAAGATATTTGACAACCTGGAACACTGGGATACTTTTATCCAGGATCCTATAGGCGGATTACTGTCTTTTAGTGGTTTAACATTTTACGGCGGATTAATCTGCGGTGGTGCAGCTGTGTTATATATTGCAAAGAAAAATGGAATCAAGCCTTTACATATGCTGGATGTTGGCGGACCTGGAATGATGCTGGCTTACAGTGTGGGCCGGATTGGCTGTCATATGTCTGGTGATGGGGATTGGGGAATTGTCAATATGAACCCTAAGCCTTTTGGCTGGTTACCTGATTGGTTATGGGCTTATACTTATCCAAATAATGTAGCAATGGAAGGTGTCCCTGTTCCGGGCTGCGTTGGCAAGTTTTGTAATGTACTGCCTCTCCCTGTATATCCTACACCTATTTATGAGGTGATTGTATGTTTTATCTTATTTCTTATACTTTGGCGTATCCGCCACCAGATTAAGCTTCCGGGAATGATGTTCGGAATTTATCTGATGATGAACGGAATGGAACGATTTTTTGTCGAACTGATCCGTGTCAATTCAAAGTATCATGTTGCAGGTATCTCTTTTACACAGGCGGAGTTGATTTCTTCTCTCTTGTTTATTGGTGGCTTGTTATTGGTGACGTTCTCGATAAAGAATAAAAATATACACACAAGCTAAATTTTACAATTTGAATTACGAATTACTGAGTTCACAGGTTATCGCAATCGCGCGGCTGGCGGGCAATTTTATACGGAAGGAATCGATGCGTTTTAATGCGGAGGCTATTGAATTCAAAGGATTAAATGACCTGGTTTCTTATGTAGATAAAACTGCTGAAGAGCTCATCGTCGAAAATCTTGATCAATTAATACCTGATGCCGGTTTTACAACGGAAGAACAAACGGTCAACAGGAAAGGGAAAACTTATAACTGGATTATAGATCCGCTGGATGGTACAACAAACTTTATCCACGGTGTACCAACTTATTCGATCAGTATCGCTTTATATGAAGAGGACAAGCCTGTTTTAGGTGTTGTTTATGAAATCAACAGGGGAGAGATGTTTCATAGTTACAAAGATGCGCCTGCTTATCTGAATCACAAGCCTATCCGGGTTTCTCAGCGAAATAGTCTGGCTGATTCTTTACTGGCTACCGGTTTCCCTTATTATGAGTTTGATAAACAGGCCCAGTATATGAAGTTATTAGCTGAATTAATGCAAAAGACGCATGGTTTAAGACGGATAGGTTCTGCTGCAGTAGATTTAGCTTATGTGGCTTGTGGCAGGTTTGATGCTTTCTTTGAATATAATCTGAATTCTTATGATGTAGCTGGCGGCGCTTACCTGGTGCAGCAGGCGGGTGGAAAAGTGATGAATTTTGGTGGTGGTGAGGAGTTCATTGAACGCAGGGAAATTCTGGCCACCAATGGTTTGGTCGATATAGAAATGCTGGAGGCTATTCAGCGGCATTTTGAAAGTTAAGTATATAAAAAAACGGCCTGTGAATTATTCACAGGCCGTTTTTTTATGTATCGCTTGGTTTGAACTACAAAGCGTTAGAAACAACTTCTTTTACTTCGGGAACCATACGCTGCAATAAATTCTGAATACCAGATTTTAAAGTAATGGTAGAGGAAGGGCATCCGCTGCATGAACCGCGAAGTTCAACGGTAACTACACCTTCTTCAAATGATTTATAACTGATTGCACCACCATCCTGTTCAACAGCAGGACGAACGTAATCATGTAAGATCTGCTGAATTTTTACTTCCAGATCAGATCCTTCAAAAGCAGGTGCTTCTTCTGTGGTAACTTCTTTAATTTTATATTCTGATTCTACAGCACCTTTAACAAACTCCTTCAGGATAGGCTCGATATCAGGCCATTCAGCATCCTCAGTTTTTGTAATGGTCACGAAATTACTTGCGAAAAATACACCACTAACAAAATTAAACTTGAATAATTCTTTTGCAAAAGGAGAGTGTTCAGCACTTTCTTTTGTAGCGAAGTCCTCGCTGCCATTAATCAGAAGTTTATTAACCATAAACTTCATGGTGGCAGGATTCGGGGTTTGTTCTGTATATACGTTAATAGTCATTGTCTCTTTTTTCTTACAAAAATAAATAATTCGCAATTCAATTACAGATATCGATGTCTGTTTTAGGTCATTATATATTATCCTGTATTAAGTTACGTTTTAAAGCTGAACTTATCTAAAATACGCCGGTATAATTAAATGGAGTAATTTGCTTCAGCTCTTGTTTTAAATCTTCATCAATTTGAAGACCATCGATAAATGCTGCCATGGTATGTGCAGTAATTTTCTGATTGGTACGTGTCAGATCTTTTAAGGCCTCGTAAGGGTTAGGGTAAGCTTCTCTTCTCAATACGGTTTGAATCGCTTCGGCAACCACAGCCCAGTTGTTTTCCAGATCTGCTGCAATAACTTCATTGTTTAATAAGAGCTTGTTCAGCCCTTTTAGAGTAGAAGAGATCGCAATCATCGTATGCGCCACAGGAACACCTGCATTTCTTAATACCGTTGAGTCTGTTAAATCTCTTTGTAAACGTGAAATTGGCAGTTTTGCAGCAAAGAATTCAAATAGTGCATTCGCAATACCAGCATTTCCTTCTGCATTTTCAAAGTCAATAGGATTTACTTTATGGGGCATTGCGGAAGAACCTACTTCTCCTTCTTTAATTTTTTGTTTGAAGTAGTTTTTAGAAATGTAAGCCCAGATATCTCTGTCCAGGTCAATAATAATCGTATTAATCCTTTTTAAGGCATCACATTGCGCTGCAAATTGGTCATAATGCTCAATTTGTGTAGTATGCTGTGCACGGCTTAAAGTTAAAATATCATTGACGAAGTGGTTAGAAAAATCTACCCAGTTAATTCCGGGATAGGCAATATGATGTGCATTGAAGTTTCCTGTTGCACCACCAAATTTTGCACTATGAGGAATGTTTTTAAGGTTATTCAATTGAATTTCCAGACGTTCTGCGAAGACTAAAAATTCTTTACCCAGTTTAGTCGGGGATGCTGGCTGACCATGAGTGTGAGCCAGTAAAGGAATATCTTTCCATTCAGCAGCTAATTCCTGAAGTTTAACAATCAGCAACTGGATATTTGGATAATATTCTTCTTCAAGTGAGCGTTTAAAGGTATAAGGGATTGCTGTATTATTAATATCCTGAGAAGTCAGTCCGAAGTGGATAAACTCTTTAAATTCTCCAAGACCTAAGTCATCAAATCTTTTTTTGATAAAATATTCAACGGCTTTAACATCGTGGTTGGTGATTTTTTCTGTGTCTTTTACTTCCTGCGCATTTTCATCACTGAACAGTTCGGATATACTGCGGAGTTTACTGTAATTTGTTTTGTCGAAATGGCTTAATCCTGTTAAACCAGTTTCACATAAAGCGATGAAATATTCAATTTCAACGTATACTCTATATTTGATTAAAGCCGATTCCGAAAAATATTTAGCCAGATTTTGTGTGGTGTTTCTATAACGACCATCAACTGGTGATATAGCTTGAAGAGGAGATAAATTCATGTATAGGGATATTTTTACAAATGCAAAGGTAGCATTTTACTCAAACCTGCAGGCACAAAAAAAAGGCTTTGGAGAACCAAAGCCTTTCTTTAGATTTTTTATCTAGCTTATTTTTTAGCTTCAGCAGCTGGTTTAACTTCAGTAGTAGTAGTTTTAACCGCTGTATCTTTAACTGTTGAATCTTTAACAGTAGTATCAACGTCAGTAGTAACAACTGAAGAATCAGTTACTGTAGTGTCAGTTGCACCAGCTTTTTTTTCTGAGTTACATGCTGCTACTGATAAAGAGATTGCTAAAGCTAAAAAGCCGAATTTGAATAAGTTTTTCATTTGAATTCTGTTTAAAATAATTAATTAATTTTACAGATTAATACCACAATGATCAAAAGGTAACCCACTATTTTTAAAAAAGATTTAAATAATTTTTTTGTCTAATATTGGGTTACCATTCACGTATAAATGTATTAATTGGTGAGTAACAAGTTAAGCGATTCAGTTCCAACAGATAGAGAGGTAGTTTTAGGGATACTAAATAACTCGGAAGATGCACTTAATAAGCTGTACGTCGGGTATTTTCCGATGATTTTGCAGTTTATTATAAATAATAACGGTGATGAGGATGATGCAAAAGATGTGTATCAGGAAGCGATTATTATTTTATATAATAAAATTAAGAGCGGAGATTTTGAGTTAAGCAGCAAACTTAAGACCTATATATATTCAGTTTGCAGACGTATTTGGCTGAAAAAGCTTGCACAGCAAAGCAAAAAGACAAATAATGTTTCTGATTTTGAGGATGTAGTGTCAGTAGAGGTTGATTTAGAGTATCATGAAGAAAAGGATCTTCAGTTTGAGAAGATGGGGGCAGCATTAGAAAACCTGGGGGAGCCTTGCAAAACTATTATTCAGGATTTTTATATAAATAATCTCTCTATGCAGGATATCTGTGAGAAATTTGGCTATACCAATACTGATAATGCCAAAACTCAGAAATATAAATGTTTGCAGAGATTAAAGAAATTATTTTTTCAATCTTAAGTACGGTATGAGGAACGACATAGAATTAGATGCTATCATTGAAGATTACCTCAGGGGTAAACTTACAGCCGCAGAAACAGAAGCTTTTGATAAATTGCGCGCCAATGATCCTGTAATTGATCATAAAGTAGTTGCACATAAAGTTTTTATGGATGCAATAAAGCAATATGGTAAAGTCCTTTCTTTGAAAGAGCAGATGGAAAGAGCCCATGCCGGAATAAATGTCACTGCACTGAGCGAAGAGCTTAGACCGCATCCTTCGTTTATTATCAATCTGTGGCGCAAAAACAAATCGGCAATGGCTATTGCTGCCTCATTCATCCTGTTAACTATTTTCTCTATTTACTCTATACAGCATAATACCCTGCAAAACGGTAGTTATGAAGTGATGCGCAGAGAAATTACCAATATCAAAAACAGTCAGAATAAACTGGTAAGGACTATCAATTCAAGCCCTAAGACTGAAAAGGGACATGTCCGTTCAGCTCAGTTTGGCGGAACAGGGTTTGCTTTAACTGCAAATGGATATTTATGTACAAATTATCATGTTGTCAGAGATGCAGATTCAGTATATGTCCAAAATAATAAAGGCGATTCTTACAAGGTTAAGGTTGTTTACCGTGATCCACAGTATGATATTGCGATCCTGAAAATTATTGATGAGTCATTTACACCGCTTTCTGCAATTCCTTATAAATTGAAGAAGAATAGTATCGGAATGGGTGAGAATGTATATACGTTAGGTTATCCAAAGGATGACGCTGTATTGGGTGAAGGTTATATCAGCTCAAAAACAGGCCATGTAGGTGATACTACGCAATACCAGGTTTCTATTCCAATTAATCCTGGAAATAGTGGTGGTCCTTTACTTGATAATTATGGAAATATCATCGGTGTGATTACTGCTAAAGAAAATCAGGTAGATGGTGCAACGTTTGCCATCAAATCCAAATACATTCTGGAGGCTTTAAATGCAATCCCTCAGGACTCATTGGGTAAGAAGGTGATCTTTGCTAAAAAGAATCCTTTACAGGGATTAAACAGAACTAAACAAATAGATAAGATTGAAAACTATGTCTATATGATCAAAGTATATAATTAAGCGAAACGCTTTTTTTAAAACCCCGAAACATAATGCTTGTTTCGGGGTTTTGTTTTTAAAGCCAATTTTATGGAATTTGGAAAAGTAAATTCAGATCAGGTTAAGGAGATAGATTTTACATTGCCTGAGGATGGGCAGCAGACTTCGAAAGTCTTAAACGGCCAGCCTGGTAAGGCTGAAGTCTTTATAGGATGTGCAAAATGGGGCCGAAAGGAATGGGTGGGGTTAATCTATCCCCCAAAAACTAAGGAGGCAGATTTCCTGGATGAATATGCAAAACATTTTAATTCGATTGAATTAAATGCAGCTTATTATCAGATCCCTTCTTTGGATTCTGTACGCAAATGGAGGAAAAAAGCTTCAGACAATGCACCCGGTGACTTCTTATTCTGTCCTAAATTTCCCAAAATTATCAGTCATGATCAAAGATTGACAGGGTCGGAGCAGACTACTGCTGAATATTTGAAAGCGGTTGCTGAATTCGGAGATACATTAGGTGCTTGCTTTTTACAGTTAAGTGAAAGCTTTGGCGTGAAAAATTTGCCGGTTTTATCAGATTATCTTAAATTTCTTCCTAAAGAGCCAGCAATCTTTGTAGAACTCAGGCATGAGCAATGGTTTTCTGATCCGGTAATCAGGAAACAGGTTTTTGAACTCTTTACAGCTACAAAAAAGGGCGCTGTGATTACGGATGTGAGTGGAAGAAGGGATTTGGTCCATATGGAGGTTACTGTTCCTGAAGTGTTTATCAGGTTTATAGGAAATGGAAGTATGCACAAAAAGAATGATTTTGCAAGAATTGAGGAGTGGGGTTCAAGGCTTAAGTTATGGCAGGAGAAAGGGCTTCAGAAGATTTACTTTTTTCTGCATCAGCATGATGAGCTGGATACGCCTCTTTTAGCTGCGCATACTGTAAAGGTGTTTAATGAACAGTTAGGGCTTAAGATCCCTGGGATAACCTTACAGCCTACATTGTTTGATTAGCATCATTAAATATGAATTTAGTATATTATTACTAATATACTACTATATTAGTAGTGTTTATAAACAGATATAATTGTTCGATTTAAAATCAAAAAATAATAAGATTATGAGTATCAGAATAGGAGATACCGCTCCAAATTTTAAAGCTAAAACATCAATTGGTGATATCGATTTTTATGAGTTTCTTGGCGATAGCTGGGGAGTGATTTTTTCGCATCCTGCGGATTATACACCTGTATGTACCACTGAGCTGGGCCGCACGGCTTCACTTAAAGGAGAATTTGAGAAAAGAGACGTAAAAGTGATTGCCCTGAGTGTAGATTCTGTAGAGTCACACAAAGGCTGGATACAGGATATTAATGAAACACAGGACACCAATGTAGAGTTTCCAATTATAGCGGATGAGGATAAAAAGATCGCTGATCTTTATGATATGATTCACCCTAATGCTTCTGAGACATTAACTGTGCGTTCATTGTTTGTGATCTCACCTGATAAAAAAGTGAAATTAATGCTGACTTATCCAGCTTCAACTGGCAGGAATTTTACTGAAGTATTAAGAGTTATTGATTCTTTGCAGCTGACTGCTAAATATAGCGTTGCCACGCCTGCGGATTGGAAAGATGGTGATGATGTTGTCGTGATGAATAGTATCAAAACAGAAGATATTCCTGCTAAATTTCCAAAGGGACATCAGGTAATTAAACCTTATTTAAGAACTACTCCGCAACCTAATAAATAATTTTTAAAACTTGTTGCTTTTCTTTAAGTTTGATATAATTGATAATTTAAAGAAATATTAATTTTTATACTTAAATACTATGAGTACGGGAAAAGTAAAATGGTTTAATACGCAGAAAGGCTATGGATTTTTAATTTACGAAGGAAACAAGGATATTTTTGTCCATTTCAAAGACGTTATAGGCGGTATTGAGAGTCTTCAGGAGAATGATAATGTAGAGTTTGATATCACTGAAGGAAAGAAGGGTTTACAAGCGATAAACGTTAAAAAAATATAAATATTAGTCTTGATGCTAAATGACTGAAGCCTCCCGCAACTTGGACTAGCCCCAAATAGTGTCTAACTTTTTGGGGGCAGTCTAAACCGGGGGGCTTTTTGCGTATTAGTAATGCTGTATAATCGTACTTTTAATAATAATTTTGCCTTCAGTACTGCTTTGTGTAAAAATTATAAATTCGGTGTCATCAGGTTTGATATGATATTTATCAACCAGGGTGGCTGCCTTATCCGGGTAGTTTCTGACAATTACATTTCCAACCAGGTTTTTTTCCTTCTTTATTTTTGCCGCAGACATGACTTCGTTGAGCTGAAATATCCTTCCCGGAAACTCTGGATGAATGACAGAAGAGGTATAGAGTTGAGTTTGATGATGAAATTTTTGCAGCTGATATCTTTCTGCAATCAGGTTAAAAGCACCGCTTTTTAAAAGTGCCACATCAGGTTCGTATAAATATTGACCTGGAATAACTGAACCGGTAATAGCCGTGGTACCCTCTTCGCCCAGGTTAAACCTGAATTGTTTTTGCTTCGCGTTTAAAGTCGTACAAATGATGCCGGGGGAGCCTTCAAAATCTCTTTCGATCACCCAGATCAATTCTTTACATTCGTTTTTAACGCTCACAATATGTATTTCAGCTACGTGATCCAGTTCTTTTAATCCTGCACTCAGATCTAACAGCGGAGCAGTTTTAAGCAATATCCGCTTTGCTTTTGACAATAACAGACCTAGATTTTCAACAATATCGGGTGTACAGTCTTTGAGCATAAAAACCTTTCCGGAGGTACTTCTTCTGGCTGGATCAATATAAACGCAATCAAATTCCTGACCGGTGGTTTTTAAGAACTCCAGACCATCTCCGGAAATAAACCTGACGTTATCCTGTTTCAGTAAAACTCCATTGTAACTGGCAATTGCTGACAATTCTTCGTTGATTTCGCAGTGAGTAACGGATTTTAGTTGTTGGGAGAAGTAATAACTATCTACGCCATAACCGCCTGTCAGATCAATAATTGAACTTCCTGTTGCTAATCCGGCTTTATAAGCTGCGGTAATTTCCGAAGAACATTGTTCTACAGATAACAGGGGCGGATAGTAAATAAAACCGGTATGAAACCAGGTTGGCAGTTTACGGAAGGACTTTTTTCTGGACGCGATCTGATTGGCCAGTTCTTTTCCTGTAACCTCTGGAAAAGGGCTTTTGGCCATGGCAATTTTATGCACATCTGCATTCAGATTGTCATGGATATAATCCTGAACGGCCGGGTCTGTAAGTCGCTTATTCAATAGTTGATTTATCTTTCATTACAATCTGACAAGTATGACGGCTTTTGACTTTCAGCAAAATGTCTTTGTTGACAGTAACTCTATTGATCGTATCCTTTTTGTAGTAACGAATGGTGACCAGTTCCAGTCCTTTATTGTATTTTACTTTATATAAGACTGATAAATCCTGAATCAGGTTATTTATCTTTTCTTCTTCATAGTCGACACTTACAGAAAAGCTTAATGCCGAATTCAGCATGGTATTTACTTTCACTTTGTGTTTATGGAATAAGCTGAAGATATCACTCAGATTCTCTTCAATGATAAAAGAGAAATCTTTTGGTAAGATAGAAATCAGCACCTGGTTTACTTTGAAAATAAACGAGGGTACCGGTAGCTCACTGTTAATGCCATTGATCACTGTGCCTTCGCTGGCCGGGTGAAGGAATGATTTCACATACAAAGGAATATTCTTATTCTGAAGTGGTTTGATGGTCTTGGGATGGATTACTGTTGCACCATAGTAGGTAAGTTCAATCGCATCGTGATAAGAAAGCTGAGGGATGCGTTCTGTTTCATCAAACCATTTAGGATCTGCATTTAATACCCCTGGCACATCTTTCCAGATGGTTAGTGCTGTGGCATCCAGACAGGCACAGAAAATGGCTGCGGAATAATCTGAACCTTCTCTGCCCAGGGTAGTGGTGAAGTTTTCACTGGTACTGCCAATAAATCCCTGGGTCACGACAATACTTTTCTTCAGTAACGGAACAAGGTTACGTTTGATTTCTGTTTCAGTTTTCTCCCAGTCCACTTGTCCTTCGCGGTAAGTATTATCAGTTTTAATGAAATTCCTGGCATCTGCCCATACTGCGGAAATATTACTTTCATTCAGGTAAGCGGCTACAATTTTAGTGGAAACTACTTCACCAATCGAAACGATCTGATCATAAATATAATCGGGTGCATCACTTGCATCTTCTTCCAATAACCATTCAATTTCTACGAAAGTATTTGCAACGTCATTAAATATGGGATGACTATGGTTATCAAACAGATCGTTTAAGATATTGAAATGATAAGCTTTGACTTCATCGAGCAAGTCGTGTGTGTTTTCCTGCCCGGAGATATAGGCGTTAGAAAGTAATTCCAGTTTATTGGTCATTTTACCCATCGCAGAAACTACGATCAGTAAATTTTCTTTTTCCGCCTGCTGAATAATAGCAACAAGATTCTTTACTGCTTCTGCATTCACTACAGAAGCTCCCCCGAATTTAAATACCTGCATTGTTTATTTGAAATTGTTTTTAAAGCTGGTCTTTACTAAAAGACGCATTCAACCATCCTGTTTCAATCTGAGCATTATATTTATTATAGAAATTGATAGCTGGCTCATTCCAGTCCAGCACCTGCCAGGTCATTCCGTTATAATTTTTATCTCTGGCTTCTTTCATTACTCTTTCAAAAAGGATTTTTCCTAATCCTTTTCCTCTTTGATTTTCTGTAACAATGAAATCTTCTAAGTATAAGCGGCAGCCTTTCCAGGTAGAGTACCTGGTATAATATAGTGCAAAGCCAAGAATTCCTGTCGTATCTTCTGCTACAAAGGCTTTCCAGACAGGTTGCGTTCCGAATCCGGCCTCTTCAAATTCGGCTAAGGTAACTGTAACTTCTTCCGGAGCTTTTTCATAAACTGCTAATTCATTTATTAACTCCAATAAACGCGGGCAATCTTCTTTTACTGCAAACCTGAGTTGAATATCCATTAGCTTATGCTTTATAATGTTTGATTTTTCTTGCGCCAAAAATGCTGCTTCCTATTCTTACCATGGTACTGCCTTCTTCGATTGCCAGTTTGTAATCACCAGACATTCCCATAGATAATTCTTTAAATGAATCTTCTTTTCTGAAAAAACTGGTTTTTATACCATCAAAAAATACTCTCAGTTCCTGAAATTCATCTTTAGTTTGTTTTTCAGGTGCATTGTTTGTCGCAATACCCATTAAACCTGTAATACGGATGTTTTTCATGGCAAGATATTCTTCTGATCTTAAAAGTTCAATCGTTTCTGCATGATCCAGTCCGAACTTTGTATCCTCATCAGCAATATAAACTTGTAGTAAACAGTCAATAACTCTGTCATTTTTTGCCGCTTGTTTATTGATTTCTGCCAGTAGTTTGACACTATCAACGGATTGAATCAATTTGATAAAAGGAGCGATATATTTAACTTTATTGGTTTGAAGATGTCCAATCAGGTGCCATTCAATATCTTTTGGAAGCGCTTCTTGTTTTTCTACTAATTCCTGAACAATGTTTTCTCCGAAAATCCGCTGTCCTGCATGGTATGCTTCCAAAACTGCTGCTGCATCATTGAATTTTGATACGGCAATTAATTCGGCATTTTCCCCTTCTAATTCCTTTTTATATTTTAATAAGTTATCTGCTATGCTCATTTATCAGTATTTTTGGTAAAATTAACAACCTTAGCTTAAATAGCTACGGAAAAAATAATGTTTTATAAACAATGAGAAATTTTTTGTGCATTTGCCTGCTGTTAATCGGCATAGGAGGATGTAAGCCGGGTATCCCTTCAGCTATTGTTCAGCCAGAAAAAATGCAGGATATTTTATTTGACATCCATATGGTAGACGGATATATTTCAACTATTGCCAATATAGATTCAGCAAGGAGCACGAGTGCGGCTTACTACAAAGGTATTTATAAGAAGTTTGGGATAGATTCTGTACTGTATACTAAAAGTATGAATTACTATTATGATCATCCTGAGGTTTTGAATACCATGTATGATAAGATTACTGGTAAATTAAAAAAGGTTAAGGAGAAGGAAGATCAAATCAATGCGAAACGTTTAAAGAAACTTGCAGCTATTCAGCAGGCGAAAAAAGATAGCCTGGATAAAGCTGACCCTAAGAGGGTAATCAGAGCGGCAGCCGCTAAAAAAGATAGTCTTGCTAAAGCAGAAATACTGCTGAAGAAGACTAAAGCAGATGCTGCAAAAAAGATAAAGAAAGATAGTCTTGCCAGAGTAACTGAATTAAAAAAGGTGAAAAAGGAAGAGGCGAAAAAATTAAAAGTGCGTACAGATGAGGCGGCAGCCCTGAAAAGGGAAAGCGATGCCAGTGCGGCTAAAAAGAATGAATAGAAATGATATATCCCGATAATTGTTTAGATAGACTTGGCTTCAGTGAAGTCAGACAGCTCATCCTAAAGCATTGCCTGAGTCCGATGGGACAATATATGGTCAGCAAAATGCAGGTGATGAATAAATTTGATCAGATTAATAAGTTTTTAAGACAGACTAAAGAGTTTAAAAATATCCTGGAAAACCAGGAGCCGTTACAGATCAGTACTTTTTTTGATATTAAATCACTGGCCGAAAAGGTACGTGTAGAAGGTAGTTACCTGATGGAGGAAGAATTGTTCCAGATCTATCTCTCTTTACAGACCGTTTTTTCAGTACTACGCTTCTTTGAGGAAAGAAAAGATATTTATCCAAATCTGGAAGCTTTATTTGAGCATTTACCAGTGGAAAAGAACATCCTCCGGAAAATAGAAGCAGTACTTGACCCTAAAGGCAAAATCAAACCGAATGCTTCTGCTAAATTACAGGAAATCATTGGGGATATCGCTAAAGGAGAACAGGAAGTCCGTAAACGGATGGATGTGATTTACAAGCAGGCAGTAGCCAGCAATTGGGTAGCAGATGGAAGTTTAACAATCCGTGATGGAAGGATGTGTATTCCTATTCTGGCCGAGAATAAGCGGAAACTGAAGGGCTTTATTCATGATGAGTCTGCGAGTGGGCAAACTGTTTATATGGAGCCTGAAGTTGTGTTCACACTGAATAATAAGATAAGAGATCTTGAATTTGATAAGAGAAGGGAGATCATCCGTATTTTAATTGCGCTTACTGATGATTTAAGACCATTTACGCCTTTATTACTTTCTTATCATGGATTCCTGACTAAACTGGATTTTGTAAGGGCTAAAGCTTTATTTGCGATTGAGGTAGAAGCAGATATGCCTGTGCTGGTAGCTGAGCCAAGGATTAAACTGATCAATGCAAGGCATCCTTTGTTATACTTATCATTTAAAGAAGATAAGAAAACGGTAGTGCCTCTTAACATTCATATGAACGAAAATTTAAGGATCGTACTGGTTTCAGGACCAAATGCGGGAGGTAAATCAGTTTGTATGAAAACAGTGGGGCTTCTGCAACTGATGTTGCAATCAGGTCTGCTGATTCCTGTGCATGAGTCAAGTGAGGTCGGGATATTTGATAATATCTTTGCTGATATTGGTGATGATCAAAGTATAGAAAGTGATTTGAGTACTTACAGTGCGCATTTAACAAAAATGCGTTATTTTGTTGCGCATGCTACGCCAAAATCATTGGTAATGATTGATGAGTTTGGTACCGGAACAGATCCTCAATTTGGCGGGCCAATGGCTGAAGCTGTACTGGAAGTACTGAATAATAAAAAAGTAAGAGGGGTCATGACCACTCACTATTCAAATCTTAAATTATTTGCTGGTAATACTCCGGGACTGGAAAATGCTTCTATGTTGTTCGATAATGATAAGATGAAGCCTTTATATGTACTGGAAATAGGTAAACCAGGAAGTTCTTATGCTTTTGAAATTGCACAGAATATTGGCCTGCAAAAAGAGGTGCTGACGCTGGCAAGGGAAAAAACAGGAACAAATCAAAATAGAATTGATAGCTTACTGGTCGATCTGGAAAGAGAGAAAAAGCAGATTTATGATACTAAAATCCAGTTATCTCTTCAGCAGAATAAAGTAAAGAACCTGGTTAAAGAAAACGAGGAACTTCAGCAGTTTCTGGAAGAAAACAGGAAAACACTGATTAAGGAAGCTAAACTTGAAGCGCAGACGATTATTAAAAATGCCAATAAACTGGTAGAAAATACAATTGCTGGTATCAAAGAGAATCAGGCTGATAAAGAAGCGACCAAACAACTAAGACAGGATTTACAAAAGAGCCTGGTTCAGCACCAGGTTAAAGAAGAGAAGAAGCCTGAGAAGGTGGTGATCTCCACGACTGCTATTGAAGTTGGGGATTGGGTACAGCTGATTAATACGGAAACCATGGGACAGGTAATGGAAATTAACCGTGGTAATTTAGTGCTGGCACTAGGTGATCTTCGTTCTGTGGTGAAAAAAGACAGGGTACAGAAAATCAGCAATAAACAGGCTAAAAAAGTTGTACAGAGCAATTCTTTTTCAGGGAGAATGTCTGAAGCGATTGGGAATTTTACTGCTGAGCTGGATCTTCGTGGAATGCGTGGTGAAAATGCAATTCAGGAAGTTGAAAAGTATCTGGATAAGTCGATTATGCTGGGCTTTCCTTTTATCAAGCTGATCCATGGAAAGGGGGATGGTATCCTCCGGAAATTAATCAGAGAGTATCTGCGCAAGTACAGCCAGGTGAACAGGGTTGAGGATGAGCATGCGGATAGAGGCGGCGATGGTATAACCTATGTGTATTTCAATTAATTAAACATAATTCATTTTGGATTGTTTACCTTGTTTAACCAAGAAACATTCTGTTATGAAAACAATTTTTACTTCAATCTTTATCTTGTTTTTTCTGTCAGCTTGTGAAAAAAGCAAAAACAATGATAGTCCGGAAACTTTACCGGATGCCGATATAAAAACAGAAGTACTCACTCAATCTTTAAAGTTCCCGTGGGAAATGATATATGGACCAGATAATTTTATCTGGTTCACCGAAAGGGCCGGAAAAATCAGCCGGTTAAATCCAATGAATGGGGTGATTACTTTAGTCCATACCATTACTGAAGTTACGAGCCAGGGTGAGGGCGGTTTACTTGGTATGGCATTACATCCGCAGTTTAGTACCAATCCTTATGTATATGTGGTTTATGACTACGGTTCAGGAAATAAAGGAAAAGTGGTCCGGTTTACTTTTAATAATGGTGTTTTGAGTGCTCCATTAGTTTTACTGGATCAGATCCCGGCTTCCTCCATTCATAATGGCTCGAGATTGCTCATTACTCCGGATCTTAAATTATTAGTGACTACAGGCGATGCCAATGCTGCTGATCAGGCACAAAATACCAATAGTTTATCCGGAAAAATTTTGAGATTAAATCTGGATGGTTCTATTCCTTCTGATAATCCTTTACCCAATAATCCATTATGGAGTTATGGTCACCGGAATCCGCAGGGGCTGGTGATGGTAAATAGTAAATTATATTCATCTGAACATGGTCCCAATAATGATGATGAGATTAACCTGATTCAAAAGGGCAGAAATTATGGCTGGCCAAATGTGGAAGGATTATGTGATCAGGCTGAAGAAAAAACATTCTGCGCAATTAATAATGTGGCAGAGCCGATGATGACCTGGACACCTACTATTGCACCATCGGGTTTAACTTATTACAATTCAGACTATATTCCACAGTGGAAAAACTCTTTACTGGTTGTCGCGCTTAAGGGCTCAAGGCTGTTACAGCTGAAGCTGGATGAAGGCGGTACCAAAATTACTTCTGCAAAGGATTTTCTGCAAAATCAGTTCGGCAGATTAAGAGCAATCTGCCAGTCGCCGGATGGCAAAGTTTATATCGGGACCAGCAATGGAACAAATGATCAGATTATAGAAATCTCTGCCCGTTAATTATTTTGTTACCTGGGTTATCCATTGAATGCATTCCTGTGGTTCTACAATAGACCAGGAGTGAGGGTGCCTTGTACCATCTAATCTGTACCCTTTTCCGATTGCAGGTATAAATTCAGCCTGTTTGTTGCCTTGCAATTTTAAGAGGTTGATCATTGCAGACAGACTGGCTGCGTTCATATCGAAATAATCGCGGTTTCTCTCGTTTATTGCCCATAATATATCTGGATCTGAACAGATTCTTACTGGCATTTTGAGCAGGTATCTGGCATTACCACCATCCTTTTGTGACCTTGAAAACATGGAACGTTTAATATATTCCTCAGGAAACTGTTCTGGCGGCCCTCCATAGGTTTTATTATAGAAATCAACGATAGACTTTGCCTCTCTTAAGCCATTCAGTTTGGCAGGTGTTAAACCAGGCCTTCCTTCGTTAATAGCCAGGTCTCTTTTTGCTGCATTGTAAAGTTCGGCTATATCTACCGGTGGGTCAACCCCTAATACGGCACAGGGCATTATTGCAGTTTTAGGGTTGCTTTCGTGGGCTAATTCGGCATATCTCAAGGCTATCATTCCTCCGTTTGAGAATCCGCTAAAAACAAATTTATCCTTTGGTGCATTGAATTTTGTAATGACTTCTTTAAAAACGGTATTCAGGAAATTGAGCGCAAGCTGATCATCATCCATTCCACGGTCATTATTGATAGCGGGTACAATAATGAGAATATGATGTTGTGCTGCCAGCTGGATGAGCTGTTTATTGCAGTTAATTGCGTTTTCAGCAGTTTCGCCACTACTCGGCAATAAAACCAGTGTACTTTTAACATTTTCTTCTGGTAATAAGCTATAATAAAAAAGAGGTTTTAAAGTGTCTTCGGCTACATAGATCCCTGTACTGTCCAGGAGTGAAGTCTTATTGTTTTTTAATTTTTTCAGTTCGCGGTCCTCTAAATTTAAAAACTTTCCTTCTATAAAGGTACCCTCCATTTCCAGTCCCGTAGCAAAGGTTGTTTTACCTTTACCTTCTAAAGTTCCGTTTGAGAAATTGCCTTCCAGTGTGTAGCGCGTATTTGGAAAAGTAAATTTTCCTTTGCCATTCAAATTTCCTTGATGTACAAGGCCGGTATATCTTGCACTTTCTTGTCCCTGATTATACCAGGTTAATATTCCATATCCTTCAGCAAACTTGTTTTTACAACTGCCAGTCCATGATATACTGACTGCCGGAGAATTATTTTCGTCTACAATCCGGCAACCGGTTTTTGGGTCCTGGAGATAGGATGGAACTTTCTTTTGTGCAGAGGTGCGGAATCCAAACAGACAAATTGAGGTAAACAGCAGTAGATTAAGATATTTCATTCAGCATATTTTGTTTACAAACAATTTTACGAAATTGTTTGTAAACAAATCTATGTAATAAAAAATATTAATATTTTGCAGGGGTTGTTTTTATCTATAATTTAGCGGGCAAACCAAATATATGATCAATAAGAGAGTAGCGGATGCCGATGAAGCAATCCGCGATATTATAGACGGACAGACCATTATGCTTGGAGGTTTCGGACTTTGTGGTATTCCTGAGAAGTGTATTGCCGCATTGGTAAAAAAGGGCGTAAAGGAGCTTACCTGCATTTCTAACAATGCTGGTGTAGACGATTTCGGAATTGGCCTTTTACTGAAAACCAGGCAGGTAAAGAAAATGGTTTCTTCTTATGTAGGAGAGAACGCAGAATTTGAGCGTCAGTTGTTAAGTGGAGAATTAGAAGTTGAACTGATCCCTCAGGGAACTTTAGCGACCCGCTGTATGGCGGCTGGTTATGGCATGCCTGTAATTTATACACCTGCTGGTGTGGGTACAGAAGTTGCAGAAGGTAAAGAAACCAGAAATTTTAATGGAAAGGATTACCTGATGGAATATGCTTTTGATGCAGATTTTGCGATCGTGAAAGCGTGGAAAGGTGATACCGCAGGAAATCTTGTTTTCCGCTCTACAAGCCGCAATTTTAATCCGGTCATGGCTATGGCAGGTAAAATTACAATTGCTGAGGTAGAGGAATTGGTAGAACCAGGTGAACTTGATCCGGATCATATTCATACACCGGGTGTTTATGTACACCGTATTTTCCAGGGTTCAGGTTACGAGAAAAGAATAGAGCAGCGCACAGTAAGACCGCGTAATTAACCAATCAAATATTTATGTTAGATAAGAACGGAATTGCGAGACGTATCGCTAAAGAAATAAAAGACGGTTACTATGTGAATTTAGGAATTGGTATTCCTACACTGGTCGCAAATTATATCCCTGATGGAATCAATGTTGTACTGCAATCCGAAAATGGTTTGCTGGGTATGGGCCCTTTTCCTTTTGAAGGTGAAGAGGATGCTGATATGATCAACGCAGGCAAACAAACCATTACTACTTTACCTGGTTCTTCAATTTTCGATTCAGCGATGAGCTTTGGTATGATCAGAAGTCAGAAAATTGACCTGACCATATTAGGTGCAATGGAAGTTTCTGAAAACGGAGATATTGCCAACTGGAAAATCCCTGGAAAAATGGTAAAAGGAATGGGGGGCGCAATGGATTTAGTAGCTTCAGCAAAAAATATTATTGTAGCGATGCAGCATATCAATAAAGCAGGGGAAAGTAAATTATTACCAAAATGCAGTTTGCCTTTAACAGGTGTAAATTGTATCAGGAAAGTAGTTACAGAATTGGCAGTGCTTGATATTTTACCAGAGGGCGGTTTCAGATTAATTGAAAGAGCACCGGGTGTAAGCGTTGACTTTATTAAACAATCTACCTCAGGAAAGTTGTTTGCTGAGGCAGATGTGAAAGAAATGGATCTAAACTGATCGCTGTGAACTCAGAACAGTTTCTTTTAATTCGTCTGATATCTCTTTAGAAGTGGCAATAATATCTTCTGCCACATGCTTATTGTTAATGATAATTTTCTGACAAGATTCTTTATAAGGAAGCAGAAATTGTTTGTAAGCAGGCATAACGTGGTTAACCCATTGGTACATAATCATATCACGGGTATAACCACGTTCTATCTCATCTCTTGAGATTCTGCGGTTAAGTGTGATTTCTTCATCTGCATCCATGAATATTTTCAGGTCAAATAATTGAGACAACTCTGGGTAATGAAATACAAATAAACCTTCTACGATAATAATTGGTGCACTTGTTATATTCATTAAACGTGCGCTTTCCTCATTAATGTTGAAAGTATATTCTTTTCTTGAGATTGACTTACCGTCAATCAGCAATTTTAAATCTTCCAGTAATTTGGAGTCATCAATTCCCTCCGGCAGGTCAAAATTGACCCATCCGTTATCATCTACTTTTTGTTCTCCAATTGGTTTGTAATAATCATCCTGGGAGATTAAACATACTTCCTCTGTACTGAAATGGTGGAGAAAACACTTTAAAAAGAATGTTTTTCCTGAACCACTACCTCCGGCAACACCTATTATATAGGGTTTGTTATTGTTCATTCGCTTGTCCACTGTACGTTAAATTGCACAAAAACCTTTTGTCCAATGCGCCCAATGCATCGGCTACCGCTTTTGTGACTACAATAATAACATCTTTTGTGGACTCATTCTCAGTAAATTTACCAACAACCTTCGCAAACGTAGATCTGTTGCTCATCGGATTGGTAATTTTCATGATGGTTCCGATAGGTGCAGTACGGTGCAGTACCAGCATTTTTGAAGAGTCTAAATCTTTATCTGTGATCCAGACACCAGCACCTTTTTCATCCATCTGACTCAGTCCGTAACGGCTGGCCGGTAATCTTAAAGAAGGGTTTTTAACAGATTCTACACTGTCAGCATCTTTTGGGTCTGAGTCATTAGATCGCTCATTTTTAACAGGATACTGCCCGTTTATCAATAGTTTCTGACCAACATAAAGAGAATTGGTCGTTAAATTATTTTTAGCTTTTAACTGGTCAAGGGTCAGGTTATACCTGGTGGCAATAGAGTACATGGTTTCATTCGAAGCCACTATATGTTCTAAGAATTGATTCTTATCCGGAGTACCCTGATTTGCCGGTGTAACAGGCTCAGATTTAACCACAGGTGTTTCTGATTTTTTTACAATTTCAGGTTTTTTCTCCTGAACCGTAACTGGTGCTGGCTGAGGTGTTGGATGTGCAGGGGTAACCGGGGTAGTCACTGCTGGTTTGGCCTGAACAGTCTGTACCGGCGTTGAAGAAGTTGTTTCTGCTCCAGCCTTTACCGGCATTTTTAGTATCTGGCCAATTTTAAGATTAATAGTCTTCAGTTCATTGATCCGTTTAATGTCTGCTACTGTTGTACCATATTGTCTGGCCAGCATCATTAAGTTTTCTTTGGGTTGAACCGCATGTTCTGTAAATTCTGAATTTCCCTGATCAGGAGTGTTCTCTGCAGGCTTATTTACGATCGCTGCCTGTTTAGCAGGTTCAGTAGTGTGCTTAGTGGTCGCTGTTTTTGCTGCAGGAACTGTAGCAGGGCCTGAGAAAGGTAGATTCGTTGGGACTTTGATCAAAACTCCGATAGAGAGGAATTTATTCTCATTGTAAGCGATGATTTCCTTCGGGCTTACATTATATCTTCTCCCAAGGGAGTAATAAGTGTCTTTAGCGGCAACCTGGTGTAAAATAAGCTTTTTGCCATTCAGATTCTCAACACCTATGGAATCTCTTAGCTTATTAGCCTTAACTGCTGATACGTTCAGGATAAGGCCAAATAATAACGGTATATATAATTTTTGCATTAACGTTCTTGTGAATGATTAATTAGGCAATTATACGAATAATATATAAGAGCCTCAATTCTGAGTATTAAACGACAATTATATGTCTCTATTGTATCATATAGTTTTTTTTCAAAACCATTTAATGCCTGTAAATGTTATTCTGTCATAGATTAACAATCCACAAATTAAATAAAAATACATTATGGACGCAAAAGAAATTAGTTTGAGTGAAAAACAAGTTAAGCCAGTAGTAGATCTGCTGAATGATTATCTTGCAAACTATCATATTCATTATCAAAAGCTAAGAGGATGTCACTGGAATATCAAAGGTCAGAATTTTTTCACACTGCACCTTAAATTTGAAGAATTATATACGAATGCACAATTGACTATCGATGAAATTGCTGAACGTGTTTTAACTTTAGGAAAACCACCACACAGCCGTTTTGAAGATTATATTAAAGAATCAGGAATTAAAGAAATCAATACAATTGGTTTACAGGATTTAGCTATGGTTGATGCTGTATTAGAAGATATGGCACATTTAATTCAATTAGAACGTGATTTGTTAGAGGCTACTTCGGCAGCAGGTGATGATGGTACCAATGATATGGTGAACCGTTTTATGCAGTTTAAAGAGAAAAATACCTGGATGTTACGTTCATTTGCTGGTAAAAAATAATAGGGCATATGCTCTTCGTTTAATAATTGAAAAACCATGCCCTGAGTATGGTTTTTCTCTTTTAATGACCTTTACAAATCAGAAATCTTAATACCTTTGATCCAGATGGGATATAAAAGCTTAGCCGAATGTGTGGCTGATTTAGAAAAACATGGTCATTTACTCCGTATCAGAGAAGAGGTAGATCCTTATTTGGAAATGGCAGCCATACATTTAAGAGTGTATGAACAAAAAGGCCCTGCATTATTCTTTGAAAATATTAAAGGAAGCCCATTTCCGGCAGTCTCTAATTTATTCGGAACTTTGGAAAGATCCAAGTTTATGTTTCGGGATAGTTTACCCCGTGTAAGCCAGCTGGTAGATTTGCGTTCTGATCCTATAAAGGCGCTCAGAAACCCATTTAAATTTGCTGGTGCTGGTCTTACAGCTATTTCGGCTTTGCCATTACAGCAACGTTTATTTAAGACTGCATTTAAAAAAACAACAATTAGCCAGTTACCACAGATTGTGAACTGGCCGATGGACGGCGGGCCTTTTGTTACAATGCCACAGGTTTATACAGAAGATGTAAATAAGCCCGGGATATTCAATGCTAACCTCGGCATGTACCGGATTCAGCTTGCTGGAAATGATTATATAAAAGATAAAGAAATTGGATTGCATTATCAGATCCACAGAGGGATAGGCGTACATCAGTCTAAGGCTAATGCAAAAGGAGTACCACTAAAAGTAAGTATTTTTGTGGGCGGGCCACCTTCGCATCCGCTTGCAGCAGTAATGCCATTGCCAGAAGGTTTGTCGGAAATGACATTTGCAGGCGCATTGGGTAACCGTCGTTTCCGTTATTTTTATGACGAGGAAGGATTTTGCTTATCAGCTGATGCTGATTTTATTATCACCGGAACAGTTTATCCACAAGAAAATAAACCGGAAGGCCCGTTTGGCGATCATTTAGGTTATTATAGCCTCACTCATCCCTTCCCTTTAATGAAAGTACATAACGTATATCATAAGGAAGATGCGATCTGGTCATTTACAGTTGTTGGCCGCCCGCCTCAGGAGGATACCAGCTTTGGTGCATTAATTCATGAAATTACAGGATCTGCATTGCCACAGGAAATACATGGACTGAAAGAAGTCAATGCAGTAGATGCAGCCGGAGTACATCCGTTGTTGTTTGCAATTGGCAGTGAAAGATATACTCCATTTCTTAAGGAGCGCAGACCGCAGGAAATACTGACAATTGCAAACCATATTCTGGGTAAAAACCAGCTGAGTTTAGCAAAGTATGTTTTTATAGCAGCGCGGGAAGATAATGAAGCTCTGGATACTCATGATATTGAAGTTTTCTTAACTCATATCTTATCACGTATAGATTTAAAGCGGGATCTGCATTTCCATACCGAAACAACAATTGATACCCTGGATTATAGCGGTGAAGGTTTGAACAGTGGTTCTAAAGTTGTATTAGCTGCTGCGGGGGATATCAAAAGAATATTGTCTGAAGAGTTGCCTGCTGATTTTGCATTACCGGTATCGTTTGGCGCTTATCATTTTGTGATGCCAGGGGTGCTGGCGATTAGTGCTGATCAATATACTACTGCTGCAGCGGCAGCTATTGCAGTAGCAACACTGAATCTTCAGTTAAAGGATCAGAACCTGGATGGAATCGCTTTAATTGTGTTGTGTGATGATGCCAAATTTACAGCTGAGACAATCAATAACTTTGTCTGGGTAACTTTTACCAGAAGTAATCCTGCGGTAGATATCCACGGGGTAGGAGAGTTCACGACAAACAAACACTGGGGCTGTACCGGCCCTTTAATTATCGATGCCAGGAAAAAGCCACATCATGCGCCTGAACTGATTAAAGATCCTGAAGTAGAGCAAAGAATAGAAAGATTTAAAATTTGATTTTCTATGATATGAAAAAGCCCTTGCTGAATTTCAGCAAGGGCTTTTTCATGTTTTTATATTTAGAATCTAACACCAACGGTCATGAAGATATTATTTCTTGCCACTTTTGTAGATGCAATTGGTTGAGAACTATCATCCAGATAATAAGGATTAAAGAAGTTATTAGTTTCTATACGCTGATAAGCTAAATCCACATAGTATTGATTGATACGGTAACCAATACCACCAGAGTAAGATTTGATAGCAGATAAATTACCTGGATCTACTTTATAAGGTGTACCGCTGTAACCGTAACCAGCTCTTAAACTGAACAGGTCGATTTTATATTCTCCACCGACTCTGAAGTTAACAGCACTAGTGTACTCTTTTTGAATGAATTTGTTATTGCTGATAATATCAGCAGGGTAACCATCGCTTTCCGAAAGTTTGGTAGATTTATAATCTACATAATCAACGTCAGCGGTTAACAATGCATTTTGACCAATAATAAAACTAGCTCCCAATGAACCTTTATAAGGTGTTCTTACATTATAGTTGAAGTTAGTATTCATGTAATCACCTAATGGTAATTGAGTACCGCCGGAAAAACGAGTGTCTAGTGTCTCACTTGAATTTACTTCCATATGCATCCATGTTGGTGCCTGGAAAGTAGCTCCTAATCTTACCGCTTCAACAGGTTTGTAAATTAAACCTAACCTTCCTGTAATACCTGCTCCGCTTGTATTGCTGTTTACCATGTTAAGCAGATTATAAGTAGTTCCTGCATATGGATTTTTCTGATTAAATTTATCAGTAGCATCAAATGGGTTATTCACAATAGTCCCTGTTTCTGAATAAGCAGAACTTGTTTCATAACGTACGTTTACAAAGCCAATACTAGCACCCAGGTAAAGGTTGTTAGAGATATTCATTGCTCCTGAGAAATTCAGTTCAGATGTTGAACCGCGGCGAACTTCATTCTGGCTTTGTGTATTATTATTAGCTGAGGTAGCTGGTATGTACTGATCAGTAGTACCCTTTACTTTGTCAATCAGGTAATTGTCAAATGCTGCTTTTTCGATACTTCCCTGATTCAGGCTTCCCGGAGTATATCCGCTTGCACGCTGAGCCCAGTCTGTAGCGATAGAACTCTGTGTGTTTGTGCCTGAATAGTTATTCTCGATACTAAAGTCATTGTTCCTGTTATAACCAATACCAAAAACCAAACTAACTACACCTTTATTTAAATTACTGCCTTTTGGTCTGACAACCGGATTGTACCATACAGCTGCTGCCTGGTTTAAATTAAACTTGTCTTTAGAAGTATTTGTGTTTTTGCCCAGGTAGTTTGAATTTGCCTGTATAATATTAAATTCTGGTGTTACACTGAATTCTGAGCGGGTAAACATTCCTAAACCAGCAGGGTTACCGCCAATAGAACTGATGTCTCCGCCCAAACTTGTTTGCGCGTTTCCTAAACCTTTGAAACGTGCTGAACTTCCATAGTCAGTTCGTGAGAACCTTAAAGCATCACCTGCGTAGATGCTTTGGGCATAGATATTACCTGTAGTGCCTACTATAGCCACTACTAAGATTTTTATGAATTTTTTCATTTAGATATTAAATACATATAAGTTTTAGTTTCTACCACTGCGTCCGCCGCCGCCACCGCCTGATGATCTGCCACCACCGCCGCCACCGCCACCATAGCTACCGCCTGATGATCTGCTTTGACTTGGCGAATAAGATGATCTTTCACTATTTCCTCTTTGCTGAGGAGTATAGCTTTGAGATGATCTGTCGGGTCTTGTAGAAGACTGGCCGTAAGATGATCTGTCACCGCTTCTGCTGTAGCCGCTGTTTCTGCCGTTTCCATAACCATCAGCTCTGCTGTTTCCATAGTTTCTGTTTCCGTCAGGATTTGATCTGCTTACGCCTGAACCGTTGTAGTTGCCCCTGCTGCCGTAACTGGTCGCTCTTCCTGAATAGTTACCATTGCCACTGCTTCTGGTATCTCTGCTGTAAGCTGGTCTGTAGATGCTGTTAGACCGGTAGTAACCGCCACCCCAGCCTCCGCCGTAGTAACCGCCACCATAGAAGCCTCCGCCCCATAGTCCGCCATAACCGCCGCCCCATCCCCATGGAGAATAAAAAGGAGAGTAAAATCCACCACCGTAGCCAAAGCCTAAACCCCATGAACTACCATAGTAACCATTACCGAATCCCATTCCAAAGCCTAATCCTGAGTAATAAGGAGAGTAACCGCCGCCATAAAATCCATCATAATAAAAAGGATCATAATAACTTCTGTAAGGGCTGCCATAATAAAATCTGTTGATACGGGAAGAATAATCCATGTCAGCATATAAATCGCTGCTGCCATAATAATCATCATTATCGTTATATCCGTCATTTACTGATTGCGACGAATAGGTGCGCTCAGGTGCGGTATACTCTACCGCTTTCGCTGTTGAACCATAAACATCGTCATTATGACGAGTTTGCTGGGCCATTTGAGGAGCAGAGCAGGAGGACACGGCGAGAGCCGTAACAACCAGCATGCTGTGAAATAAATGGTTAGGTTTCATAATATGTGAGTTCTTTGTGTGTGTAAACAGTTTTTTTGTAGGCATAAATTTATAAATTTGTAGCCTAGCATGCAAGTTATTTAACACAATAAACGTTCCAAACAGTTATGAGCAAAGGTATTACAAGTAAAAACGAGGATTATTCCCAGTGGTATAACGACATTGTTATGAAAGCCGATCTGGCAGAACATTCCGCTGTAAAAGGATGTATGGTGATAAAGCCCTATGGCTATTCCATTTGGGAGAAAATGCAGGCTGTTTTAGACCAGAAATTTAAAGATACAGGGCACAGTAATGCCTATTTTCCTTTATTCATTCCTAAGTCATTTTTTTCTAAAGAGGCAGCGCATGTAGAAGGCTTTGCAACAGAATGTGCAGTTGTGACACATTACCGTCTTAAAAATGACGGAGAGGGCAATATTATTGTTGATCCGGAAGCGAAATTAGAAGAGGAACTGATCGTCAGACCAACTTCAGAAACCATTATATGGAATACTTTCAGAGGATGGGTGCAGTCATACCGTGATTTGCCTTTGCTGATTAACCAATGGGCAAACGTAGTGAGATGGGAAATGCGTACACGTCTTTTTCTGCGTACTACAGAGTTTTTATGGCAGGAAGGTCACACAGCACATGCAACCTCTGAGGAAGCAGTAGCAGAAACAAAGCAAATGCTTGATGTATATGCCGATTTTGCTGAGAAATGGATGGCTTTGCCAGTAGTTAAGGGCGTGAAAACAGCTAATGAGCGTTTTGCAGGCGCATTGGATACTTATTGTATCGAGGCATTGATGCAGGATGGAAAAGCTTTACAGGCAGGTACTTCTCACTTTTTGGGCCAGAATTTCGCCAAAGCATTTGATGTGAAGTTTACCAATAAAGAAGGTAAAATTGATCACGTATGGGCAAGCTCATGGGGTGTTTCAACGCGTATGATTGGTGCATTAATCATGGCGCATAGTGACGATTCAGGTTTGGTTTTACCTCCTATGTTAGCCCCTATACAAGTTGTTATTATACCTATTTACAGAAATGACGACGACTTTAATAATATTACTGCTTATGTTAACGAACTAACGCCTAAACTTAAAAAACTGGGCATTTCTGTAAAATATGACAACAGAGATTCTCAACGTCCCGGGTTCAAATTCGCAGAATATGAATTAAAAGGAGTACCAGTGCGCCTGGCTATTGGTGGCAGAGATCTTGAAAATGGTACTGTCGAACTGGCCAGAAGAGATACCGGGGAGAAGAAAACAGTAAAACAGGAAGGTCTGGATATTTATATCGTTCAGTTATTGGATGAAATTCAGGAGAACATCTATAAAAAAGCTTTCGATTACAGAAAAGAACATATAACGATTGCGAACACTTATGACGAATTAAAAGACCTTTTAGACAACAAAGGTGGATTTATTTCTGCACATTGGGATGGTACGCCAGAAACAGAACAAAAAATAAAAGAAGAAACGAAGGCTACAATCAGATGTATACCGTTAGATAATAAGTTAGAAGACGGAATCTGTATTTATTCAGGTAAACCCTCTGTTCAACGCGTTTTATTCGCCCGTGCTTATTAAGCTTCAGGCATCAAAAATTTAAAAAAGAGCAACATGAAATTTGCAACTAAAGCCATACATGCAGGTCAGGAACCTGATCCAACAACAGGAGCAGTGATGACTCCAATCTATCAAACCTCTACCTACTGGCAAAAATCGCCGGGTGAGCACCAGGGCTTTGAATATTCGAGAGGAACAAATCCGACCCGTCAGGCATTGGAAAATTGTCTTGCTGCACTTGAAAATGCAAAATATGGTATGGCTTTCTCTTCGGGGATGGGTGCTACAGATACTGTTTTGCGTTTGTTGCAACCAGGTGATGAGGTAATTACAGGTAACGATCTTTACGGAGGCTCGTACCGTATCTTTACAAAAGTATATGCAAAATATGGCATTAAATTTCATTTCCTGGATCTGTCAAAACCAGAGAATATGCTGCCATATATCAATGATAAAACCAAGCTGGTTTGGATTGAAACACCTACCAACCCAACCATGCAGATTATTGACATTGAAGGCGTAGCTAAAATTACTAAAGAAAAAGGATTGATCCTGACTGTAGACAACACTTTTGCTTCTCCATATTTACAGAACCCGATTGATCTGGGAGCTGATATTGTGATGCACTCTGTGACTAAATACATTGGCGGTCACTCTGATGTAGTGATGGGTGCTTTATTATTGAATGATGAACAATTGTACAAAGACCTTTGGTTTATCTATAACGCTTGTGGGGCAACTCCAGGTCCGCAAGACGCTTTCCTTGTATTAAGAGGTATTAAAACTTTGCACCTGCGTATGAAAGCACATTGCGAAAATGGCGAGAAAGTTGCGCGTTTCCTTAAAACCCATCCTAAGATTGATAAGATCTACTGGCCGGGTTTTGAAGATCATCCTAACCATGACATTGCGAAAAAGCAGATGCGTGGTTTTGGTGGAATGGTTTCTATCACCCTTAAAGGTGCCGATCTGGCAGAAACATTCAGAGTAGCTTCATCTTTCAAAGTATTCACTTTAGCAGAATCATTAGGTGGAGTTGAATCACTGATCAATCACCCAACTACCATGACTCACGGTTCAATCCCTAAAGAGGAACGTGAAAAAGTAGGTGTAACAGATAACCTGTTGCGTCTGAGTGTTGGAGTAGAAGATATCGATGATCTTTTAGCTGATTTAGCTCAGGCCCTGAGTTAATCAGGCAGCTCTTTATCACCAATTCATAAATTATTACAAACATATAAAGCCAGTTTAAATCTTTTAAACTGGCTTTTATAACTAAAAACCATTGGAATTTTTAGAACTAAAGGATTTTCTGGACATTAAAGTTGCGCAATATAACAGGCCCGACTTTATCACAAATGATCCAATCTGCATCCCACATCGCTTTTCTAAAAAACAAGACATTGAAATTGCTGCATTCTTTGCTGCAGTTTTGGCCTGGGGGCAGCGTAAAACCATTATAAATAAATGCACTGATCTCTTTGACCGGATGGACAACGACCCTTATAACTTCATGCTGCATCACGGCGATGAAGATTTGCGCCGGCTATTAAACTTCAAGCACAGGACTTTTAATGATACCGATCTTCTTTACTTCATCTCCTTTTTTAAACATCATTACACGCTTTCAGACAGCCTGGAAACAGCCTTCCTGCCAGTAAATTTCGGCCAGCTGGAAAGTTTCACTGCTGAACACGCCCTGAACCATTTCCGTACCTACTTTTTTAGTCTTCCGGATTCTCCCCGCAGAACCGTTAAACACATCTCTTCACCCACTCAAAAATCCACCTGCAAAAGACTGAATATGTTTTTGCGCTGGATGGTACGCAAAGACCAGACAGGAGTAGACTTTGGTGTATGGACAACTATTTCCCCAGCAGATCTGATTTGTCCATGTGACGTCCATGTAGACCGTGTTGCCCGTCGCCTTGATCTGATCACCCGTAAACAAACAGACTGGCGAACTGCCGTAGAATTGACTACAGAACTGCGTAAATTCGATCCCTCAGATCCTGTTAAATACGATTTCGCACTATTTGGCCTTGGCGTGGAAGAGAAATTTTAAACCAAAATGCTATCTTTAAATTGATTAAAGCACCTCCTGGAAATTGGCTTACAAATGATAACTTTTGAATCAGAAATAGAACGCTTCTCCAAAATGGGTGAAAAAACCGGATGGACATTCGTGGCTATTCCAAAGGATATTGCCAATCAAATCAAACCTGATTGCCGTAAGAGCTTTCGTGTTAAAGGATTTCTCGACGAACTTCCTGTAGCAGGCTTGTCATTCATACCCATGGGGGAGGGAGACTTTATTCTTGCCCTGAATTCCGGCATACGCAAACAATTAAAAAAAGAAGAAGGCGCAAAACTTAATTTGCAACTCGAAGAAGATAAAACCTTCAAAATAGAAATGCCAGAAGATCTGGAACTCTGTCTGCTGGAAGAAAGACATTTTTTAGAAAACTTTCTTAATCTTCCCAAATCCCACCAGAACTATTACATCAACTGGCTCAACACCGCTAAAACAGAAACTACCCGTATCAAGCGGCTTACACAAATTGTCATCGCTATGGATAAGCAGCAAAATTTCTCTGAAATGATGCGAAGCAATAAAAATGCAGTGTAATCAATTTCTCCAGGTGGAAAAACCTTTAGTAATCAAAAAAAGGGATATGTACCCTTCTGACAATGATTCCCACTTCAGGGAATTCCGTCAGAAGGGTGCATATCCCTTTTTTTGATCTATCTTTTTTTGGTCTATCTTTTTTGTCTATCTTTTTTTGATCTATCTCTTGTAACTTCTAAACCAACTCGTAACCTTCATTTGAATAACCCCGACAAAAGCCTCTCTGAAAATCCTTGTACTCATTTTTGAAGTTCCTTCCGTTCTATCCGTAAATATAATTGGTACCTCAACCACATTAAAACCATACTTTATAGCTGTAAACTTCATTTCAATCTGAAACGCATACCCTACAAACCTGATCTTATCAAAAGGAATTGTTTCTAAAACTACCCGCCTATAACACTTAAAACCAGCAGTAGCATCCTGAATATTGATCCTGGTAATCAACCTCACATACATTGAAGCAAAATATGACATCAATACCCTGCTCATCGGCCAGTTTACCACATTAACCCCCCTCACATAACGAGAACCAATAGCCACATCAGCACCGCCTGCACAAGCCTCCCTTAACGCAAATAAATCATCAGGATTATGAGAAAAATCAGCATCCATCTCAAAAATGTAGTTATAAGAACGCTGTAACGCCCACTTAAAACCATGGATATAAGCAGTTCCTAAACCCAGTTTACCAGTTCTTTGCTCCATATGTAAACCAGGAAACTCCAACTGTAACCTCTTTACAATATCAGCCGTTCCATCAGGCGACCCATCATCAATAATTAAAACCTCAAAAGAAAAACTCAGGTTAAAAACCTTACGGATAATCTTCTCAATATTTTCTTTTTCGTTATAGGTAGGGATAATGACTAGGCTGTCTGACACGTGTGTAGAATAAATGGTAATAAAATATTGGCGAAAATATTGATTAAAATTGAAATTAACCTAATTATCAAATCATTTAACATCCCTTAACAATAAATCCGTTCATAAAAAAAGGCCGTAGTTTCAAAAACTACAGCCTTTCATTTATAATATTTCCTAACTAAGAAGTCGCATTCATTGTTTTCTGTAACCATTTGGTAATGAAAAACAAGATCACCGAAGCAATACCCGCCATCACTACAAACAACATAAAGAAATCATATAGATTTTTGATCGTATAACCCATGAAATCAGGTTTCTCAGGATTAAGATTGTAAACCTCTACTATAGAAGCAGTCTTGTCACTACCTTTAATAATATAAACCTCAGTTTGAGCTGCATTTGTACCCAATAAGAATTTACCTTCCTTTTCACCAGCAACAGCTAATTTCGCAATTTCTGCCTCATCTAATTTTCTGGGAGCAATTCTGTTAATTTTATTCGTATCAATAGTAACTGCCTGTTGAACCTTAGTAATTGAAAGTGCTACTAAAGAATCAGGACTAAGTGAATGAGCATTCTTTTTAACAGTACTCAAATCCCACTGCTGAATATTCTTTTTGTTATTAGCAACCTGTTGCCAATCAATCGCACTATTTGTTAATACCAAAGGACTAACCTTATATTCTGCTACTTTGGCCTCCTCTTCAGGATATTTAGAACTTAATTTTCCTGCCAGTACGTTTGCACCTGCATTTGCAAGGAACCATACTGCCATTAAAAGAGAAGAAAGTTTTAGCGGAGAAAGCTTATTTACCAATGATAACCCGATAGGAGAAAGACATAACTCACCCCAGGTATGGAAAGCGTACATACCAATCAGGTAAATCATACTTACCTTGATCCCTGCACCAACATCTTTAACACCAGTTGCAATAACCAGGTATCCTAAGGCAAGCAACATTAAACCCAATGCCATTTTGGTGGGAGCAGAAGGTTCTTTTCTGCCCAATTTAATCCATAACCAGGCAAATACCGGCGCAAAGACAACTACGAAAATGGAATTTAAAGATTGGAACCAGCTAGAAGGCACTGTGAAGAAACCTAAATTTCTTTGTGTCTGTTCTTCTGCAAAAAACGTTAATGAAGCTCCAGCCTGTTCAAATGCACTCCAGAAAAATAAAACGAAGAAAGCAACTATAAAAATTACTGATATCTTTTTCTTCTCAATCTTCGAAAGTGTTTTATCTGTGAAAATCATGATAGCAATACCAACTACTGCAATGATCAGCAGGTAGCTTAAATAACTCACAATTTTAGCATCGATATATAACATACCCACGCATAATGCAGAAAAAGCAAATAAACCCAGATAAACCAGAACTGGTGAAACTTTTTTATCACCAGGATTAGCTGGCTTTAAGCCTAAAAGATCTCCATTTGGATCACGAACATACTTATCTCTGAAGTTGATGAAAACAATAACCCCAATAGCCATCGCGATTGCCGCAGCAAGGAAAGCCCATTTAAAATCTGCAGGATTACCAGTATCACCAAAATATCCGCAGATAAAAGGGCCCAGTGCACCACCAACATTGATTCCCATATAAAAAATCGTGTAAGCAGCATCAATGCGCCGGTCACTCTTAGGATAAAGCTGACCAACCATCGAAGATATGTTTGGTTTAAAGAAACCATTACCCGAAATCATGAAGCCTAAGCCTGTAAAGAATAAGAAGGTTGAAATATCAGGCATCGTATGATAAAGGGAAGCACAGCCGAACATAATCAGCTCTCCCAATGCCATCAGTATACCTCCGGTTACAATAGATCGTCTGTTTCCCCAGTATCTGTCGGCGATAAAACCACCGATTAGTGGAGTCAGGTATACAAGACCTGTATAACTTCCGTATAAATTTGACGCAAACGCTTTGTCAAATAATAAGGCTTTGGTCATAAAAAGCACCAAAATAGCCCGCATACCGTAGTAATTGAAACGTTCCCACATCTCGGTAGCGAACAGTACATATAATCCTTTTGGATGGCCTTTCTGAGCAGCGTCTAATTGCTCCGGCTTAAGGATTTCAGATTGATCCATAAATATTGTTTTATAGTTAGTTGAATTTAAAAGTTTGCAAATTAATTCTAATTATCGGTTTTTCCCCGTAACTATTTTATTCCTTTTTCCTCCATAATACCATTCAGCCATTTTAAAAGAAAGAAAGCTATAACGGCAGAGAAAAGAAGAAGGCTAAAGTTTACCCAAAAGAAATTGGCTTTATTTTCATAAGTATCCCAGAGCGTAGCCAGTACACCTGATAACTTATTTCCAATAGAAGTTGCCAGGAACCACCCGCCCATCATCAGGGAAGTGATTCTTACCGGACTTAACTTCGAAACCAGTGATAAGCCCATCGGGCTTAAAAACAGTTCACCAATGGTGATGACTCCGTAACCTGCTACCAGCCATAAAACCGAAACTTTTTCAGCACCGTTACTGCCAGCATAAACAGCACCAATCATCACCAGTACAGAAAGCGCTGAAATGAATAAGCCAAACGCAATTTTTGTGGCCGTACTCGGTTCCCTGTTTCTGTTGCGAAGCCAGGTAAAGAATGCGACTACTAATGGGGTCAGTAAAATCACCCAGGCAGGATTTATGGATTGGCTTAGATTAGTTGCCCAAAGCTCAACTTTACCACCTTCTGCCGGAAGCTTATTCGCTGGGATATTTTTAAAATAAGTAGGGTAATTGTATTCTTTTAACACAACTCCGTCTTTCTTTTGAATCCGGAATGCGTTGTCATATAAAGGTATAGAGTCTTTCGAATAGGTGAAGTTTTGTGAAAAATTAAGTTTAGAGAAGGTTTTTTCGGCAACGGGGTTTTGTAAATGCCTGTCTGTATAGCGATCAGCCCAGGTTGTTAATGCAGTACCGTTTTGTTTGAATACCGCCCAAAAAAGAATTACGACAGCAAATATTGTGAGTAATGCAGCAATCGGTCTTTTTTCGTCTTTATCGGCTTTAGCAAGTAAAGAGCCGTAAAAATAGATTACAGGAACACAAGCAAAGATAAATGCATCAGTAGAAGCAGAACCCACCAGTGCATGGCCCATTAATTTAGTGGGAAGTACCCAGCCAATCACTCCTGCAATAACAGAAGGGACTAAAATTACCAATACAATTTTCAAGAAAGACATATCACCGTCTTTCACACCTTTTTTAATATCAAAAGCGCTGTAATGCTTCATTCCGTAGATGAAAATAGCTACACCAATGAACATTCCAATACCTGCTGCGATAAATGCATAACCCCAGCCCAGCATGATATACAATGCTGCACCAAAGAAATTACAGATAAAAGCACCAATATTAATACCCATATAAAAGATATTATAACCCTCATCTTTTTTAGCTGAATACTCAGGCGTAGAATAAATATTACCCAGTAAGGTAGAAATATTTGGTTTGAAAAACCCATTTCCAATAATAACCAGTGTCATGGAAAGATATAGAATTGGTAAACTATGGATAGCCATCATGCAATAACCAACACCCATTAATAACCCGCCCAGGATGATTGATTTTGCATAACCCAAATAACGGTCAGCAATTAATCCGCCTAAAAATGGAGTAAGAAAAACAAGTGCAATAAAAGTACCATATAAGTCGGCAGATTCAGCCTCGGTCATTGAAAAACCGGCTTTAACATCTTTTAAATATAGGGTGAAGATCCCTATCATCAGGTAATATCCAAAACGTTCCCACATCTCAGACAGGAAAAGGAAAGTCAGTCCTTTCGGATGCTTTACTTTAATGGTTTCATTCATCAATTTCAAAAATTAGTTATGTGTTAGCGAAGTGACGCATCGCGCAATATAAGGACATGACCCCGTAATCACAAATTTAAGCCCCGTAGAGGCTGTATTTTGCTTAAAAACTAGTTCTTTAAAGTTGGTGTTTCTTTAGGTTTAGGGTCTATATAAAAATCATCCTTCGCATCCGGATCATTTTTTAAGTCGATATTTTCTACCAGTTTCAGTTGATTGCCTACCAGGCGATAACCATCAAAACTGGAATCAGAAGCGTAGTACTCAAAATTTCCTTCCATATCAGGATCAAAAGGAGCAAGATGATCAAATACGATCATTTGTTCATGCTGATCCAGTCTTAAGGTCATGGAATTCAGTTTATTATATTCAAATACAATTCTGTTTTTTACAGCGGCATTTTTAGGCCCCTGGAAAATTGCCTTTCCAAATTTCAATTCATCATTTACAAATGAAAGCACCTCAATAACCTTTTTAGAAGTTTTGCTGGTATTTCCTTTCCACCCAAGAAGTACATAGGAAGTGCTTTGTCCGCTTACAATTAATGGCACAATTTCATAATATCTTGCACCGTACCATTGTTTATTGGTCGTAATCTGATTGGTATCAGTAATATGTTCTGTGTCGTCAATCAGCGGGTATAATTTTAGTTTTCCGTCTTTGGTCGCCAGTTGAACTGTACCAAAAAAGCGGTAAGTACCTTCTATAGTAGGTATATACCAGGAGAAAATCCGGAAAGTATGATCAGGTGATTTTACAACAGAGATTGTTTGCAGAGAATCGAAAGCAAAATCAAAAGATGAAGGTGTTTTCAAAGCCGCTACCAACGTTTTGATGAATTTAGAATTCTGTTCAAAACGCTCAATATTATTGGGTGCTGTAAATAAGACTTTAGTGATTTTTAAAAGAGAATCCTGATACTTGTTTAATTCGGCTGTACCCGAACTGAGCTGTGCAGAGACATTTGTCGCCGCACAGCTCATCAGGAATAGGATAAAGAAGGGTTTAAAAACCTTAAGCATTAATTTAAATTTTCAATAACCAATGCACTTGCGCCACCGCCACCATTGCAAATTCCGGCAACGCCGATTTTGCCCTTGTTCTGGTTCAGTACAGAGATTAGGGTAACTACAATTCTTGCACCGGAAGCACCCAGCGGATGTCCCATCGCAACAGCACCACCGTTTACGTTCACCTGAGATTCATTTAAGCCCATTTCCTGATTATTAGCTAAAGAAACTACAGAAAAAGCTTCGTTGATCTCAAAGAAATCTACATCAGCCATATCTTTTCCCGCTCTTTGCAACGCTAATGGAATAGCTTTTGAAGGTGCAGTTGTGAACCATTCTGGTGCTTGTTGTGCATCAGCATAACTTAAAATACGCGCCAGTGGTTTTAAACCAAGTTCTTTTGCTTTATCTGCACTCATCAAAACCAATGCTGCTGCACCATCATTTAATGCTGATGCATTTGCTGCAGTAATTGTTCCGTCTTTTTTGAATACTGGTTTCAACCCTGGTAACTTTTCAAAATTAACCGAGTAAGCATCTTCATCTTTATCAACGATTGTCGCATTTCCTTTACGGTCAACTACTTCAACAGGAATGATTTCCGCGTTGAATTTACCATCATTGATAGAAGCCTGTGCTCTTTTATAAGAACTCACTGCGTAATTATCCTGTGCCTCGCGGCTAATGTTATAAGTTGAGGCGCATAATTCGGCAGCAGAACCCATATGGTAGTCATTATAAACATCCCATAAGCCATCTTTAACCAAGCCATCGGTTAACTGCCCATGCCCTAATCTGTAACCTGTTCTGGCTTTATCAAGATAATAAGGAACGTTACTCATACTTTCCATTCCGCCAGCAACAACAATATCATTTTGTCCTGAAGCAATACTTTGTGCTGCAAGCATGATCGCTTTTGTACCAGAAGCACATACTTTATTAATTGTGGTTGCTGGAACATCAGGTAAACCGGCAAATTTAGCCGCCTGAGTAGCTGGTGCCTGACCTACATTTGCAGATAAAACATTACCCATATATACTTCCTGCACATGTTCAGGTTTGATTCCCGCTTTTTCAACAGCAGCTTTAATGGCAAAACCTCCCAATTGGGTAGCTGTAAAACCTGACAGCGAACCGCCGAAACTTCCTATTGGTGTCCTTAATGCTGATACGATAACTACTTCTCTCATTTGTCTCTATTAAATTTGGTTGTTGGCAAATCTAAGAATTTTAAATTTGCTCAGGAAGGTCTTTTTTAAAACCTGCAATAAAATGAATTATCTGCATAACCAGGATAGGTAATCAACAAAAACAGCCTTCCCTTTTTGAAGATCAGAAATATTAAAATTATCCTGCTCATTGGCTGTTGTGAATTTAACGCGTGTAGAATCTTTGGCCCGCAGCACGCTGATTGTCGTGTGCGGCTAATTTGCAACGGATGCGTGATCTGTTACCGATCCTTTCAATGACCATGAACTTTGTGCAAATGTATAATAGAAAGAAAAACAGAAAAAATGAATAGAAGTAATCTCCTAAACAATTAAGTATAAGACTAATATATGATAATTTTGATACTAAATATGTCTTTAATGATGATAAAGTTTTTAAAATTAATCAATTATATTTTTATGTTAACTTATTGAGTATTAAAATGTTTAAATAATTGCATATTATTAAATATCTGGATATAAATATTTTTACTGGAAAATAAAATTATAAGTGTACTCATATAATCAGTTGTTGCTTTCCATGACCAGACTGGTTGACTATTTCTCTTTTTATACCTTCAATTTAACCTGGCCAAGGTTTCTATAGAAAAAAATATAAAGCTTTTTATTGTTGAAAAAACGTTTTTCTTAAGCTATATGTGTAGAATTACATTCAACAGTATTGTTGAATTACAAAAAAGTATTTAATATTGAATATTAATTAGTTAGGTGTATTTGATGGAGATATTAGACAATAGAGGAAAAAGAATTGTAGAAAAAATGCCCTGGACTGAAGAAGAACTATTCAGTCATGTCAAAGCGGGAAATAAAAATGCTTTTGAACAACTATATAGAGATCATAGCGGTGGCATTTATTGCAACCTGAGAAGAATGACCAGGGATGACGAGCTTGCTAAAGAAATCCTTCAGGATGTTTTTACTAAGGTTTGGGAAAAAAAAGCCGCACTTAATGTTAATAAACCTTTTCATTATTATCTATTCCGTATGGCTCAAAATTCGGTTACAAATTTCTATCGCAGTATTAAGCGGGATAAAAAGATGCTGGAAAATCTCCAGCTTCTAGCTTCAGAAATTACGCATCAGCCAATTGAAACCATAAAAACAGGAGTAGAGGAGGAGTTATTGCTCCAGGCAGTAGACTGCCTTTCCCCAAGAAGGAAAAAGATATTTGTTCTCTGCAAACTGGAAGGCAAATCATACCAGGAGGCCAGTAAAATTCTGGGAATAAGTGTTTCTACGATAGGTGATCATATTGTTAAGGGGACGAAAACAATTAAACAACAACTGATGAAATCAAAGCAATACTCTTCTTTTCAGACATTTCAATGCTGATAATTATTTGCTGTGAAAAATATTTTAAAAAAAGATGAAAACAGAGCAGATGAAAACAGGTGGGTTTGCGTCTTTACTATATAAGATCACCAAATAAAGGTATTGCTAACAACGCCCGTTGCTCTGGCAAGTTTAGGTTAATAATAGTTAATAAGCCAGTCGATGTCTGTGGATGCAACATCGACTGATTTTTTTTAAACTACTCTTGTAAATTCAATAGTATAGATAGTATTTGGTGAAGAATGCCATTTACCATCTTTATTAAACTGCATTCCTTCAGGTTCAGTGGTCCATATCATCAGATCCCCGGTCAAAGTCAGCTTGTAAACTTCTGTTTCCTTACCGAAAGATTGAACCATATAAGAGTCATTACCCTCTTTGATAATCTCATAAGTAGCCTTTGATGGGAAAGTCTCATTTTCATTAGCTTTGAAATTTACACCATCTAATACTATAATGATATCAAGTTCAGTGTTAACCTGATCGGGATGTATTGTATTTCCTTTTTTATCATTAAATACATATTTATCTGATACAGCTTTCCACTTTCCTGTAATTTGCTTATTGATTTGTTCTTTATTATCCATTTATAATTTATTGATGTTATTAATGACAAGCGGTTTCTGCTGATCAGGTTACTTGCTGCAAATATGCTATAAAAAAAAGCGACTGGTATCTTGAGAAAAAGAAGTATCAATTCCTTTAATCATATTCATCAGACGTAAATGCTGAACCAGGGTCGTGTCTGCTACTAATTAATCAATTCTACAGGATAAGTGTTTTTTCCATCATTCCAGGTGCCAGTTAAACTTCCGTCTTCCTTAATTTTTACTTTAAAAACTTCCTGTTTCTTTGGAGCATCATAGTTTGGTGCCTCCGTTAATAACAGAGAAGAATCCTTGTTGAAAGTACCTCTCAATTCAGTTTTCTTGCCGTATTTATCATAGAAGTAAGAGGCTTGGAAAGAGTCTTCGCCAATATAAGTAACCAATAACGTGATTGGATAAAGCTTATTTATTTTGCCTTTGAATACACCTTTTCTCAGAACGTGGTTTTGAGGTGCAATACATTTTGATGCTGTGGCAGCTAATAAACACTTTCCATATTCATTTAAATAAGGTTCCAGGAATTTGTTACTTAACAGATTACCGTAAATATCGGTTTTACCTTCCATTGCCTGAAAATAATGCGATCCGGAGCAGGATCTTCTGGTTAAGAATAAACCGTTCTTTTGAAATTTAAGATCGTCAAGATTCAGGTTATCTTTATCCTGCTCCAACAGGCATGAAGAATAGGTTGTGATCACAGATTCATCTTTGTCCTTTGAGTTTTTTAAAGTTTTAAGATAGTTGCTCAATCTTGTCTTACGGCTTTTGATAATAAATTGACGAATTGCCTCGTATCCTTCTTTTGTTACCAGATCACTAAACTGTATAAGCCTGCCTGTTTGTGCATCAAAATTATTAATTGCAGAATATTCATTGAGAGATGCACTCGTATATTCACTATTTATTTCTACAGAAAACAGTTTAGAGGTATTGATCAGCACATGATAGTTTAATATTGTTGTACCCATGTTTGAACCTTTCTCTGGTCTTACTTTTTCAAAAATACTGATCTTCTGTTTTCCAGGAAGGATATCCAGTTCTTTGCCCTGTAAAAATGTATTGATCATGTTTTGTGCCGGAGTTTTTCCGGTCAATACTGGGAAATTATATTCTCCAGACTGTTCAAATGTCTCTTTTATAGCACTGACTTTGAAATATTGCGCTTTTGCCTGTATTGAAAATGTAAAAAGTAACAGGGCAGTAAATGATTTAATAATGGTCATTCCGATTGAATTTTTTAATAATTGATCTTGCAGTTAAATATCTGTTTTTTATTCTAATGTATTTCTCTTTTGTCAATGTTTATTCGTGAATTAAGATATGTTTTTCATTGACGACTTTATTGTTTTTAATCTTTTTTATGATTGCATTATCTTTTCTTAATCAGATAAACTCCTTTAGTATAACCCAGAGAATTTATTTTTTGATTTTTATTCGTAGAGAAGCTGATAGTTTTAAGCTCAAGCGTAACCAGGAAGTTTTTCGTCTTTTTAGTGAAGCTCAATAATGCGGGCGGCAAATTATATTCCGGAGGATCATCACGGTTCGGCTTTTGCAAGTAAGGTTTTAGCTTTGATTCCTGTTTCATCAACTCACTGATCAGCTCATTGATATTGAATACAGCCACTTCATTATTCAGACTGAGTTTTAATATGCCTGCCTTTTTAGTTTCTGTATTTATAGATATATGATTAATCATATATTGACTATGAGTATCAGTAAAATCAATATTTGTCTGATCAATCATGAAATCAAAACCAGTTATTACTGTAATATCCGGCTCGGTCGTATTCAGAATATACTGTTTCTCCTGCTGATCGTCATGGTCAAAATAGAAACGATATCCTGAGAATTTCTTTAATCCGAAATAGTTGATTATCCATCTCATCTTTTGATCCAGTATCTCATATCTTGAAGTACGTAGATGTCCATAACTATCTTTGGCCTTGCTTAGAGAATCGTTAACCGCCTTCAGATCTTTCGTAACATAGGGCTGCAGGACATCAAAATCATTATGACCAATAAGATATTCTAAAGTAGCTACCGCTTTCTCCCCATTTTCTTTAGAAATCTTATTGATTCTTACCATTCTGCCAGCTTGAAAAGCATGATTATCTTTAAAAATACCTAGCAGAATACTTTTTTGAGAATAGGTCGAAACAGAAAATGCACTTTGAGGCCCATAAATAGATAATACAGTAAGCAGGAATAGCGAAATTGGGATTACTTTGATATTTTGCTTTTTTGATAACAGGAAATAAAGCGTAATAAATAGTAACCAGCATGCCAGGAATGTTAAAAAATAGCGGGGTTCTGTCAAACCATAAAGAGCTATTCTTGTACTCAGTGCTATAAATAACAAGCACAAGAGCGGCAGCATTAGAAAATAAAAAGTACGCGCAAACGTCTTAATCCATTTGTTTTCTGCTTTTTCCCGTATGGGGAAAATAAGTAATAAGGAAAGTATACCAAACACTGCATAACCTAAAATCAAGTTGGAAACGAATCCCTTAGGCAGCCTCCACTGTACCAATATTTTTAATTCATAAGCCAGCAGAATCACTACATATATGGTGGCAAGTGGTATCAGAACATATTGAGTAAATATTTTTAATCCCTTTGGATAGCTGAAATCCTGGTTGAGTTTAGCAAAATCATCGGGAACGCCAGAAAGAAAAAATATCGTATTGAATATACCTGTAACACAAACCCATAGGATGTAAAAAGTATCGTGCTTAAAGTCTGCATTAAATAAGAGGTTCATTGCACCAATTGCAGCTGCGATACCAGCATATAAGGCAGTGCTGTAAAGCATGCAGGTTAAAAAGTGCAGGAACAGCGTTTTATTAAATTGCCAGAAACCCTGTATAGCGCCAGCTTTAGTGAATGCAGCAAAAGCGACCAGTAAGTGTCCGGCAAGGATCAGTAAGAAAAACCGGATCAGATCAGCAGTATTTATAAGCGGATTAAAAGTAAAAAATAACGTCGTCGTGAGTAATGCTGTAATCAGGTTATAAATCAGCCGCTGCGAAGTTTTAATTGACCGGCTTTCACAAAAGAGGGTAGTAGCCAGGCTAATCACCACTCCCAGGGCAGCTGTCATTATTACTCTTTTGCACCAGCTTTCCTTTAGATAATTCAGGCTCTCCAGTTCTATATATGCTATTGTTGCTAAAGTTGCAATGAATGCAAAAAGCATTTCAAAAGGAAAACGCTTTAAAACACGATATACACTTTGTTGTAAGTTTTTAAGAGAAGGAAATGTCATCATTGGGAAATTTGATCAAAGATATATTCTCATTTTTAATAACGCCAGTCTATTTACAGAATAAACAATGATTTATTTTTTAACTAAATAAGAATGTCTAAATTGGCTTTATTGAATATTAAATGATCATTTATGGCTAAGACACATCAGTATAAAACAAATCTTGTATGGGCAGGAAATAAGGGCTCCGGAACTATGGACTACAGATCTTATGATCGGGATTTTATTGTTTCAATTGATCACAAGGACGATATCAATGGTTCATCTGATTCTGCTTTTCTTGGTGATAAAACCAGGCATAACCCTGAAGATCTGCTCGTTTCATCTATCTCATCCTGTCATATGCTTTGGTATCTTCACCTGTGTTCGCAAAATGATATTATTGTGATGGACTATAAAGATGAGGCGACAGGGACGATGACCGAAAATGCGGATGGGAGCGGTCAGTTTACAGAAGTTATTTTACGGCCGGTGGTGCTGATTATTGATGAAGCAAAACATGAAAAAGCAATTAGTTTACATGCAGAAGCACGAAAGCTGTGTTTTATTGCCAATTCATGTAACTTCCCAATTAAGCATTTGCCTGAATGTATTGTAGAACCTAAACGCTGATTCCCCCAATGAAATTAAAGCTTATTCTTCTTGTATTGTTTTCTGCAAATCAATTGTATGCCCAGGAAACAGTGATTATACGTAAAATCTACGATGAATCCCTGGTAAATAGTAAATGCTATGAAAACCTCCGTTATCTCTGTAAAAATATTGGTCCGCGTCTGAGTGGATCTGAAAATGCTCAAAAAGCAGTGATTTGGAGCAAAAAACTAATGGAAAATTACGGGTTTGATAAAGTATATCTGCAGGAAGTTATGGTGCCGCATTGGGTAAGAGGAGCGAGGGAGACTGCCTATATTATTGATGGGAAAAATCGTATCCCTGTACCAATTGCTGCGCTGGGTATGAGTGTTGCAACTCCTGAAAATGGGCTTACTGCCAATATTATTGAAGTACAAAGCATTAAAGAAGTAGAAGAACTTGGTGAAAGCAGGATAAAAGGTAAAATAGTTTTCTTTAACCGTCCATTTGACCCAAAGTTTATCAGTACGGGTGAAGCTTATGGAAAAACAGGCGATCAGCGGTTCATGGGGCCGTCAACTGCTGCTAAATATGGCGCTGTTGGTGTAATTGTTCGTTCGCTGACCGAAAGCCTTGATGATTATCCGCATACTGGTGCCACACTTTTTGATAAAGACGGTAAAAATATACCTGCTGCGGCTATATCAACTAAAGCGGCAAATAAGTTAAGCGCTATGCTGAAAATGCGTAAGCTGCCTGTTGTTAAGTTCTATTTTAAACAGGACTGCCAGCTACTTGCAGATGTATTATCTTACAATGTAATTGGGGAGTTGACAGGTACAGAACATCCCAATAAATTCATTACAGTTGGCGGACATCTTGATTCATGGGATCTGGCCGAAGGTGCACATGATGATGGTACAGGTGTTTTGCAATCAGCAGAAGTGCTGCGTATTTTCAAATCTTTAAATTACAAGCCTAAAAATTCTGTTCGTGCAGTCTTTTTTATGAATGAAGAAAACGGCCATAACGGAGGAACGAAATATGCTGAACTGGCTGCCCTGAATAAAGAGGAACATATTGCGGCTATTGAAACAGATGAAGGTGGTTTCACTCCGCGCGGTTTCAGCTTTGAAGGTGTATCTGATGATTTTATCAGGAAGATTAACAAGCAATGGAAACCTATATTTGAACCTTATGAAGCAGATCGTTTAACCATTGGTCAGTCTGGTACTGATATTGGCCCATTAAAGGAAAAAGTTCCGGGAGTTGTCCTCATCGGTTTCAGACCTGATTCTCAACGCTATTTTGATATTCATCATTCTTCAAATGATGTTTTTGAAAACGTAAATAAACGCGAACTTGAATTAGGTGCTGCAAGTATGGCTTCTCTGATCTATCTGATAGACCAGCATGGACTATAAAATTAGTGTTAGCTATTATATTGGCTTAATCAAAGCAGATCAAGCCAATATTAAAGTTAAAGATATTTTTTAATGGCAATAAGATCTTCATTACCGAATTCTGCTTCCGCCTGCTGAAAAGTTTTACAAACTGTATTTCCTAATGGTGAGTCCAAACCTTCTGCCTTTGCCAGCCTGAGATCTTTGGTCAGCAGCTTTAAAGCAAAGGCTGGATTATAATTCTCATTAATGATCAATTCGCCTTTCAACTTCATGAATACGCTACCCAGCGCACCGTTATTGATTATGGATAGGATTTTTTCTGCTGAAATACTATGATGCTCAGCAAAATTAATGACTTCTGCAAGACCTTGCGCTTCAATAGCTAAAAGTGTGTTGATACTGAGCTTGGCAAGATTTCCTGCACCAATATCGCCAATGAGACTGGATGAACTTCCTAAAATGCCAAACAGCGGTTTGATACTTTCATAGACAGCTTCTTCGCCTCCTGCCATAATCACAAGCTTCGCTTCTTCGGCCTGCTTAATACTTCCCGAAACGGGGGCATCGAGATAAAACGCACCTTTTTCCTTGCAAAGTATAGCCATTTCACGATTGATTCCCGGAGAAACTGTACTCATATTCACAATCGTTTTACCGGTAAGTTCAGCAGACAGAACTCCTGCTTCCGATTTAAAAATATCTTCAATAGCGTGATCATCGGTCACCATTAAGAATAATATATCAACGATATTTACTAAGTCAAGCACAGATTGTGAAACCACTGCACCTTTAGCGGCCATAGCTTGTGTGTCCTGCTCATGGCGGCCATATACATAAACCGGATAACCTGCTTTTAACAATTGTCCGGACATGGGCTGACCCATTTTTCCGAGGCCAATCCAGCCAATCTTTTTATTTTTCATTTTTCTATGCGTTTAAATTCTACTTATTATTTAACTGCTGTTAAGAAAAGTCCGTCTATCTTGAAGGTAAATAGTTACATTTTCAGCAATAAATTTAGTGGTGTTCCAACTGAATAAAGTATTTTCCTTAAGTTTTGACATCTGCGAGACACATAAAACGCGAAATTTTTGAGCAATGTTTGTAAAACATATAAATTATAGTTTCTTTGTCAGTAGACAAGCACAACCGGTTAATAATGGAAAATAAAAGAGATTATTTAATGTTTGAGGATATTAATTCTGATTCCTCATTAAATGAATTGTTCGATACCTGTGTTACCTCTATCCAGGAAGGAAAAGCGCAGGTGTCTAATACCCGTGAAGAGCCTGATTATCCAACTCACGAGTGCTTTCTTGTGAACGGAAGGGAAATTTTAGTAGACGCTCCATTGGAATATTATTTGTTTAAACTTGGTAATAGCGGTTTCGCATACGAAAAGGCAAGGGATTTTTCCGATACTATGCGGAAACTCTGTGGATGGCAATGGCATGTGGACAGGATCTTGTCTGACTGGGTGGACAGCAATGTCCGTGATCCATTTTTAGAACGAACAATCGATAATGACGGGGACGATCATTATAAGTTAAAACCCGGCAAATCTATTGGGCAGTTGCAGGAAGATTACCTGCGTTTTGCCTGCTATATTGGAGTGTGTTATGTAAAATACGGAGGAAGCGAAGGCCAATATACAGCAAATAATATTTTTAATATGGCCAAAGCAATTGGTAGTGATTTACCCACAAAGCTAAAGAAGCAAGGCAGTGGCGAATTGCCATTGGAGATAGCACAATACAAAGACAGCATAGTTTCCTGCAATGCGAATGATGTTTTCGCGACTATAAAAATCACATTGAAAGAAGAGAAAGAAGAAGCTTATCTGCTGGTTTTGAATTTTCTTTGCCGTTTGTTAGAATTCGGTTTTCCCGGATCTTACACCATTACTTTTAAAAGCCCTGAAAAGAATTGGCTTCCTATTAAAGGATTGCAGAAAAAAGGCGTTCATCAGTTATTTGCGAATGCAGCAAGATGGCCAGCCCTGTATGGCAAAATTGAAGATTACGCACGGCTGGCCATGAAAGAATTTGAGTGGTATAATGATTTTGAAGCAGAGCACTGTGCTATGCCTGGTAGCTTTGCCGTATTTACATTAGGGCTTATGGACGAAAAATATCAGGCACTTATCTGTGACTATTTGAATATATGCGATGAAGAACATCAAAGTATACAGGGTGAATTTGTATTGGCTTATATTGAAAAATATGGTTTTACCGAAAAAGGTCTGGAACTTTACGATTTATGTGAGAAAAATATACAACAACTGCCAAAAAAACTATCGGTTCAACATGCAAAGTTGAAGTAGACCTGATGCTATCACCACATTAAACTTAGTCTGAAAAGTATATATTAAATGGATACGAACGGAACCACCGGGACAACTCTGCAAACAAAACAGCATTTCGAAATTCTTGATGGATTAAGGGGCGTTGCTGCTCTTGCAGTTGTCACGTTTCATTTTATGGAATGGGTTTATACTGATGCTAGCAAGAACTTTATTGGACATGGTTTTTTGGCTGTTGATTTCTTCTTCTGTCTTTCGGGATTTGTGATCGGATATGCTTATGATGATAGGATATCAAAAATGGGCGTTTTCAGTTTTTTGATATCAAGAATTATCAGGTTGCATCCACTTGTTGTAGCAGGATCGGTATTAGGCTTGCTGGCATTCTTATTCGATCCGTTTGGAGGTCATCCGGAATTGTATAGTACCGGTAAAATCATTCTGACTTTTATTTGCTCGATATTTCTTATTCCTTTACCTGTAATAGCTGATCGTGGTTTTAATCTGTTCAGCTTCAATGCGCCAGCATGGTCGTTGTTTTGGGAATATGTTGCCAATATTGTTTATGCATTCGTGCTTTATCAAATTGGCCGCGGATACCTGTTATTGTTGACCATACTATCGGCTGTGGCTATTTGCTATGTAGCTTATCGTTCCGGCAATTTACTGGGTGGCTGGAGCGGCCCTACATTTTGGGATGGCAGCGTCAGGATATCGTTTTCCTTTTTAGCAGGATTGCTTATTTACCGTTCCAACTGGATTATTAAAAACAAGCTTGGATTTATCGGCCTGTCTATATTATTGCTTCTGGCCTTTATCATGCCAGTCTCCAAATGGAACTGGATATCCGAACCTCTGGTCGTTTTATTTTACTTCCCTATGCTGATAGCTTTGGGCGCAGGAGCTAAGTTAACGGCTGTCTTTAAAAAGCTTTGTATATTTTCGGGAAAGATCTCCTATCCATTGTATATGACACATTACGCTGCATTATGGATGTTTGGTAACTATTATACCAGTCATAAGCCTGGCACTATACAATTGACCTTAATTATCACAGCCGGGTTAATTGTGCTGGTTGGAGTAGCTTACCTGGTCATGGTAATTTATGATATGCCTGTAAGAAAATATTTAAGCAATAAGCGGAATGAAAGGCCTGTCAGACAAAAAGCCAGAGTTATTTAGGGTCAGGCGGAATTCTTTGGGAAAGGAAACTCCCGGAAAACAGGTGTGTTGATCTAAAGGAGAAGCTAGGGAGGAATTGCTTCCCTGTGCGTGATACTTGCCTTTTTAAAAGAACCTGTGCTTCATCTACTACTTTAAAAATGAAATCGCCCAGGATTCCCTTTGAAAATTTACCATTGAAAATTACCATAAATAGTGCTTTTTCATAAATGTAAATCATTAACGTTAAAGCGCATCATCAGGAGTGGACAATGTCCGTAATTGTCCGCAGCTGTCTGCAATTGTCCGTAGTTGTCCATGCCTTAGTCAAAGGAAAAACCTTCCTCTGGAAGTTGCGCTGAAAGCTTTCAATTTGCCTGGGAATGACTCAGGGGAAACAAGGCCGGGCTGTTCGTAAATAAATTCAAAATAGCTAAATCATAAAGCCATATCGGCCGGGTACTGTCCGAGTACTGGTCGGGTACTCGTTAGGGTAAGAGCAATGCTAAAGTAACGTGAGAGCATGGCAAGTCCAAGTCAAAATAACTAGTTGAAATGACTTAGACTTGCCATAGTTCAAGCCCGTTCTCAACCTGGTGTCATCCCGACCACCACTCAGGCACAACCCAACCATAACTAGTTGAAGATTAATGAAATTATAATTTTCCCTTTGACTAACCTATGGACAACTGCGGACAATTGCAGACAGCTGCGGACAATTACGGACATTTTTTACGCATCAGGATAATCTTTAACGCTAATGGCTTACATTGGTGAAAAGATATTTATTATGGGAAGTTTAACGGGTAAATTTTCAAAGGGAATCCAGGACGATTTCATTTTTAAAGCAGCAGTTTGGCGTACAGGTTTTTTCAAAAGTTCTGTACCGGGCAAAAGGAAACAAGCAATGGAAACCCAAAGGCATCAGAGAAGTTTCGTTAAAGTAGCCAGCCTGGAAAAATCAGGATCTTTCCTACTCCTAAGAATTCCGCTGAAGCGTTGACCGATCTCTTATCAAAGTAATCAGGAGCGTTTAATAATGATAAATTGAACTATAAAATCAGGAAGTAATCAGCTGATTAAAGAATCGTAACCAGCTGCTTTGAACTCAAAAATATCAAACCCAAAACTTGAAATTTAATCCCTGATCCACAACTTTTGGTATTGAATAAAAGATATGAGCCGATTAATATTTTTAATCGGCTCATATTATCGCTATTTTTGAGCCGATTAATTTATTTAATAGGCTCACTATGTATAATTGGCAATTAAAAGACTGGCCCAATTTCACTTATTCGGTCAAAGACCTACAAGAGATGTCTTTGGCTTTTGCAGAAGAGTTTGGTGCCATAAATGGCTTATTACTAGGTCTAAATGAAGATTTAAAGCAAGAAACATTATTAGAAATTCTGATTGAAGAGGCCATTAAAACCTCTAAAATTGAAGGCGAATATATGAGTAGAGAAGATGTAATGTCTTCTATTAAAAACAGCCTGGGTCTTCAACAGAATTTTGTGGTAAAAGACAAGGGAGCAATCGGCGTGGCAAAACTGATGGTGGAAGTAAGCCAGAATACAGGCGCGCCTCTAACACTTGATTTAATATGCCATTGGCATCAGGTGTTGATGGGGCATAACCAGAAGGTTAATGCTGGTGTGTGGCGTCAAGGTGAAGAACCAATGCAGATTGTTTCTGGAGCACATGGGGGAGAAGTTGTCCATTATGAAGCTCCACCCTCAGCAGATGTTCCTGCTGAAATGGAGAAATTTATAAATTGGTATAATCGCACTGAATTACCGGTTAAAGATAAGATTTCTAAAGCATTGTTAAAATCAGCCATTATACATTTATATTTTGAATCTATACATCCTTTTGAAGATGGAAACGGAAGGATTGGGAGGGCTTTGTCAGAATTTGCATTTAGTCAAACCTTAAATTCTCCTGTTTTACTTTCCTTATCAAAAACGATAGAAAGAAACAGGAAGCTTTATTATGAGCAATTGAAAAGTGCTCAGAGAAGTTTAGACATTTCGGAATGGATAAATTATTTTTCAGAAATCATTTTAGAGGCTCAGAAAGATTCCAAAGAGCTAGTCCAATTCACTTTATTGAAGGCAAAGTTTTATGACCGATTTAAAGCTCAGTTTAATGAGCGCCAATTAAAGGTGATTAGTAGAATGCTGGAAAATGGAACTGCTGGTTTTGAAGGCGGGATGACTGCGAAGAAATATATGGCTATTGGAAAAACATCAAAAGCCACGGCTACAAGAGATTTACAACATCTTAATGAATTAGGGGCTTTTGCGATAGAAGGAGCTGGAAGGGCTGTGAGGTACCAGCTGGTTTTGTAAAGGTTTTTATTTTCGGTCAATCTTTATTATTTGCTTGCAGCTGTAAATATTCAATCCTGTACTCCTGTGAACAATCTTGTTCATTTTCGAACGCAGGGATGGCTTTCTGTTTTTTAGATAAAACGCTACTCCGAATGTGTTGCTTACTGTTTTCATCTATCAATCTTTAACTGTTTCAAAAGCATCATTTGATCAGGTTTGCATTGGCTTAAGCAAAAGGGGCACCTGATGATTAAATAATCAGGCAGTAAACCTTGCGAAACGGGTCAAAATAATTCAATTAAATAATTGAATATTTCCTTGCATTTGTCTGAACCGATTGGATTGAAATAAAACAAAAAACCCCTTAAATCATATGATTTAAGGGGTTTTGCCGACTTTTCAAAGTCGAATGGTCGGGGTGGCAGGATTCGAACCTACGACCTCCTGCTCCCAAAGCAGGCGCGATACCGGGCTACGCTACACCCCGAACTTGATCAACATCTCAGTTATAAATAACCTTCGTTGTTGTTGGGATTGCAAAAGTACAATAATATATTTGGTACGCAAATTTATTTTTCTTTTTTATCACTAAATAATTAAAATATATAATTAGTAATTTCTTCTGTTCTTTGTAATTAATTGATTAATTGTTTGTTATGTAGTGTTAAAGAGAGTTTCTTAAAGTTACCTTAAAAGGGATCTGAATATGTTCCGATGAATTATTCAGTAATAATTCGGCAGCTTTTTCTCCCATCATCTTAAAATCCGTTGAAATTGTAGTGATTCCATCCAGGATGATCTTTTTAATAGGGGTCTCATTGTAAGAGATTACACCAATATCTTTTCCTATTTGATAATTGCCCTCAATAATCTTCTCAATTAAGACTACCAGATCATCTTCAATCAAATTAATATAGACCGACCCACATTCTATCTCATGATAATCAAGACTATTTAATATTTCGTTCTCAAAGTTATAATGCTGGCAGAAACGTAAAAACCCAAGGAGTATTTTCTTTGAATAGTAAGAATTCTGAGGGAAGATTATTTTAAGTTTATTATACTTTGATAATCTTTCAATCAGCTTTTCCAGCGCAGAAAAGATATCCTCTTCAAAATTCTCATATACCGCTCCAAAATTACCCGTCACGCCCTCTGCCAGTTTGTCCATTAATATTAACTTCTCCTTGGCAATTGTATCAATCAGTTTATAACCCATTTCTTTGTTTTCATAGAAATGAGGAATAATCACACATTTAGCATAATGATCTGCCTTATCCAGCAGCAGTTTCTTGAATACATTAAAATCATTATTATAAATATAAAAATCGATAGCGGCCTCATTTCCTAACGTGGCAGAAAAAGCATCGTAAATGATCTTTTTATGGATACTTAACTTATTAAAAAGCAGTAATACTTTGACTGGTTTTTGAAATTGAGTATGAACGATAAAAAAGCCTTTTCCAGCTACAGATTGTACCAGTCCCATTCTTTTGAGTTCATTATAGGCACGTTCTACCGTACTTCTGGCAGTTTCCAGTGCATAACTAAACTCATTGATGGAGGGAAGTATATCATTTTTTTTATCTGCCCCGACTGGATCCCCTGCAGGATTGAATTGATCAGCTGCAAATACTTTGGTGTAATAGAATACGCATCAATCTTTGCAATTTTCAGGATGTTGTTCATGTTTAATTACAATTCTTTAGACTAATAAAATTACAGAATTAGAGTCCTGTCAAGAAATATGGAAAAGAATTTTGCTTTAGTGATATTGATGGTTTTTTCTGGTTACAACAGTTGTTGTTGTCTAATCAGAATTATCAAATTATTATAATGAGCTCAAATACAGTAAATAATCTATTGTAAGCAATCTCCGGAAACCTCATTCCGATTAATCCTTTAAGCAGTATATATGTCTATCCGTATAGGTTATGAAATTAAATAGGTTAAAAATTAAAACACACAAAAATGAAAACATTTAAAAATCTAATGCTATTGGCAGTAGTAGCATCTTTACTGAGCTCCTGCATTGTTCAGGACCGTGGATACAGACATTACAGACATGGTTATGGAGGAGGTTACTGGCATCGTGGCTATTAATCTATAATCAAAAAGACGATAAGGGTGAGCAGTATCCAGACAAAAAAAGATCTCTGAATACTGCTCACCCTTTTTAAATTATTTTTAATGCTGCTGTAACCTTTTATCTGCTAAGTCATCTTAAAGACATAACCTTTAAAAGATGAGCAAACTAACCACTGGTATTTTGGCCTGCATGATCAGCCTCTTTATACTTTCTTCAGCAAACTCCCAAACGAATAATGGTACAGGTAAACTTAGCGGTAAAGTTGAGGATGATAAACATATCAGCCAATCTTATGTTTCAGTAAGTTTATTAGCTGCTAAAGATTCAACATTGATTAAAGGGTCTGTCACAGATGATAACGGTAGTTATCTTTTCGAGCATTTACCAGAAGGACAATACCTGGTTGCTTTTAATATGATGGGTTATAACAGGGTTTTTAGGGGGCCGTTTATTATCAATACCGCAAACAAAAGTTATAACATTGATAAGGTAGAATTGGTTCCGTCTTCTAAACAATTGAATAGCGTAAACATTATTGCCCGAAAACCCCTTATAGAAAGACAAATTGATAAAACAGTACTGAATGTCGAAAACAGTGTTTTGGCAGCAGGTAATACTGCACTGGAAATTCTGGAAAAAGCACCAGGTGTGAGCGTTGATAAAGAAGGGAACGTAAGTCTGAGAGGGAAAACTGGTGTAACAGTTATGCTGGATGGCAAACCTACTTATCTCTCCAGCGAACAACTGGCTAACCTTTTACGCTCTACAGAAGGTAATGCAATACAGTCTATTGAACTGATTACTAATCCTTCAGCTAAATACGATGCTGCCGGAAACTCGGGAATTATCAATATTAAACTGAAAAAAAACCGCAACTATGGTACCAATGGTTCCATAACAGCAGGTGCAGGCTACGGCAGATATTACAAAGCAAACAGCGGGGTATCACTCAACCACAGAGAAAAAAAGTTTAATGCATTCGGTGAATTTAATTTTGGGAAGAACAAAAAATTCCATAACCTGGATATTGACCGGGTAAATAATACCGCAACAGATCAAACCTTTTTCAGACAGACAAGTGCGCAGATAGGGCAGAGGCAGAATTATAATTATAAGGCTGGGTTAGATTATTTTATCAATGATAAAAACACAATTGGGGTAGCAGTGAATGGCTACAGGGCTACCGGTGATAATAATGATACTAAAGTCGTAACCCTGATTGGAAGTCAGCCTTTTAAAACAGATTCATCAGTTGTAGCCTCTAATCCAAATCAATATAAATATACAGGTATCACTTACAATGTGAACTACAAAGGTATTATTGATACTGCTGGCCAGGAGATTTCGGCTGATGCAGATTATTCAAAATATAGCGGATTACAGAATTCCAATTACAATAATACCTATTTAAATGCTGAAGGTCAGCCCTCCAAAGCACCATACATCTTTAGAAACAGGACACCATCCTTAGTGAAAATATGGGCCGGAAAGGTAGATTATACTTTACCTATCAATAAAAAGATGAAACTGGAGACCGGGCTGAAAAGCAGTAAAGTCAGTACAGACAATGTCTCCTCTTTTGAAAATTTCCTGAATAATAACTGGCAGAATGATCTTGTCCGCAGCGATCACTTCATCTATGATGAAAATATAAATGCTGGTTATGTAAATCTGAACCGTGAATTCAAAGGATTAACTGTACAATTGGGACTCAGAGCAGAACAAACGAATTCTAAAGGTAATTCTGTGTCCAAACAACAAATCTCTGACCGCCATTACTTTGATTTGTTCCCAAGTGTTTTTGTAAACCGGGTACTTTCTAAAAATCATGAAGTTGGTTTTTCTTACAGCAGAAGAATTGACCGTCCTGATTATGAAGATTTAAACCCTTTTGTGTACTTCGTGGATTTATATACTTACAGTATAGGAAATCCCTTTCTGAATCCTCAGTATACGAACTCGTTTGAAGTTTCCTACGCTTATAAAAAAACGATAAATGCTACGCTTGGCTACAGCCATACCAACAATGCTATTTCAAGGGTACTGGTTTCCGATACAGCAAAGAAAACATTATTTATTTCTTCTCAGAACCTTGCACAAAAAAAATCATACAGCCTGAATATCAATTCTCCTTTAACCCTGTTTAAGTGGTGGACAACAAATAATAACCTGACCGTTTTTTATAACGAATTCAGTACACCAAATCTTTTGGGCATACCCTATAAAGGAGGTAAAACTGCTTTTAACTTTAATAGTAACCAAACCATCACTTTGAACAGTACAACAAACTTTGAGCTGTCAGGTTTTTACCGTTCGGCTCAGGTAGATGGAACATTATCCGTAAAACCTAATTACGGTATTGATTTAGGTGTCAGTAAATCATTTATGGAGAAAAAACTTAGCCTTAAACTAGCTGTAAATGATGTATTTAACTTACAGAGATTCAGAATTACGAGTGAAATTCCATCTCAGATTTATTCAGTAAATGAAAAAAGTGAAACCAGGGTTTTCCGTTTAACTTGCAGCTATAGATTTGGCAGTACAGCCATTAAAGGAGCGCGTAATCGTTCTAAAGGATCATCAGAAGAAGAAAGCCGTGTGCGGTCAGGAGGATAAGCACGGCTCAGCACTATAATTATCTTTATAAAGGCAGCCCGATTTCGGCTTTTGACTGCGAGATCACCAATGAACTATGTACATTACCCACCCGTTCAAGCGGAGCAATCTTTTGGCGAAGAAAAGCATTATAAGCATGCATATCTGGAATGATAATCTTTAACATGAAATCATACTTTCCCGTAATATGATAACATTCCAGAACTTCAGGATATGAAATAACGGTTTTCTGGAAAGATTCCAAAGCATCTTCACTATGACTGGTGAGTGCAATCTGGGGGAAAGCAACCAGAGAGGTTGTGATTTTTTCCCTGTCCAGTATGGCAACATACTTTTTGATATAACCCATTTCTTCCAGTCTTTTTCTCCGGTCAAAAATCGGAGAAATTGTTCTGTTCAGCTGATGTGCAAGTTCTTTGTTGGTTAACCTTCCATTTTCCTGCAGAAGATTTAATATTCCCAAATCAGTAGGATCTAAATGCGAATTCATAAATAGAATTATTGGCTTAGTGTAAAGTTATTTGCAGGTAAATGATAACTCAAATATAAGGTATTTCATAATTGAGTAGGAGCTAAAACGGGTAAAAAATAGACTTACAAGGGGGATAGTGTAAAATGCTATCAACAATTATTCAATGATAAAACGATTTTATAATAGCACATGACACAGCTCTCAACAGCATCATGCGCTATTATAAAATTCAATTCATTAAGGCTGGTTCCACCAAAGAGGTGTTAATAACCTGGTCTTTTCAGAATTATCTGCTACATTTTTCGGATTTCTTGTCGCTTCATTTGTCTCATAGACCATCCCCTGAATCCATGGATCAGCATCGTTTGAAGAGAAAATTGTCGTATTGATATTCAGCGGTTTTTTAAGGCTGGGACCATAAATCTCTTTGCTATAGTCCATTCTGCGCATATCTACCCAGGTTTCATTATTTAAGCATTGCGTAATATACTTCTGACGGAAAATATGACTTAATCCCTGCCTCTGGTTGGAGAAATGTGAAACGAGGCCATCACTAAGCTGTGCTGTCCAATACGCATTAATATCCTGAGCGTTCACGCCCAGCTTTCTCATGTTAGCTTTCACGCCCAATTCATAATCAGTTAAAGCACCAGCTATATTGCCGGAACGTAATTTAGCTTCAGCTTCGATTAATTTCACTTCAGAATAAGTAATAAAAGGGAATGGAGAGGTGGTATTCGTATAATATCCACTCTTACTGAAAGGGCCATAATCAGCAACCGCAGTTTTGGTCGCATCACCATTTGAGCCATCTGCCAATATACCCTGTCCGCCAGCAAGAGCGCCTCCAGACCTTAACCCTCTGTACTTTCCATCAGATGCTGCGGGAAGCATAATCTTTTTGATGCGCGGATCCTGGTAAATGTTATTGGTTACCGGGAAGCTGGTTAGCATATTGACAAAAAACTGGCTCCATGTAAAGTACCTTGGATCTGTAGTACTTGTAAAACCACCCCAGCTTGACCATGGACTCTCATCAGTTTGCAATGCACCAGCGATATAGTCAAACTGTGCATCCATACCATCTGCATTAAAAGCATTTTCGCAAGCTTCTATTACTTTTGCCGGATTATAAAGTGCTGTCTTTTTTGTTAAATGATTCAGATAGCGTGCTTTCAGCGCATAAGCAAAACGTTTCCATTTACTCACGTCTCCCTGGTAGAGGATATCTCCATTTTTGGAATTCAGGGCGGCAGTTTTATTAGTGCCATCAAAAGAGACGATTGCCTCATCCAGTAAGGTTTGAATGCGTTGATAAGCCGTTTGCTGGTCATCAAATGAAGGAACGAGATTGATTCCTGAAACTCCATTGTAAAAATCATTCACCACAATTGAACCATATTGATCTGTTAACATGCCGAGATTTAATGCAAGCAGTGTTTTTCCTGCTCCTGTGAAATGGGGGTTACCCTCAGTCTCACCCAAATTGATCAGATCGACGCAGTTCGGCATCGTATAGACATAGGCATTTTGCCAGAAAAAATAAGAGGCCGTATAACGCCACTGTTCTGCGTTTCTATTGGTTCCGGTATTTAACTGTGTGGTTCCATATTGTACTAATCCGGCAATCTCTCTGGAACCACGCCACATTGCAGCGCCGTTAGTAGTGGTAATTGCACCAACCAGACGATTTGCAGCAGAAACTGAGGTTGGATTATTTGGATCTGTATTCACATCCAGGTATTTTTTACAGGACGTCACCAGTGTTAAAGCAGCAAGGCTTAAAACAGAAATAACTTTTATATATAATGCTTTCATGATTGATAATATTAAAATGATAATCTCAAACCCAGATCAAATCCTCTTGTTGCCGGGATACCCAGGTTGTCAAACCCAAAAGAACCCGAACCATTTACTCCGGCCCCGCTGCCTGAAACTTCAGGATCTGAACCAGAATAATTAGTGATCAGAATCAGGTTACGGCCAGTTAATGAGACCTGTAAATTGGATAATCCAATCCCCTTAATCCTTGCTTTTGGAAAGCTATAACTTACTGTAGCATAGCGAAGGCGATACCAGCTGCCATCTTCCACAAAATCGTATCCTTGTTTAGCATATAATGTTTGATAATAATTCTGATCAAGATTGATGCTTTTTGTATTCACCAGGCCCGTAGATTCTATGATTCCATCAAAAACTCTGGTCGTTCTGTCCAGTGTCTTTTTACTGGTACCTGAATAAACCATCGCATTCTCTGTATTGTTGAAAATATCGCCACCCCGTCTGATATCAATCATAAAGGATAAAGACAAGTTTTTATAAGTGAAAGTATTCGTGATCCCTGCTGTGAAATCTGGATTTCTATCACCAATTACACTTAGTGCTGGTGCTACCTGAGGAGCCCCGTTGTTATCTAACAGCAATTTTCCGGCACTATTGGTTTTCCATGTCGTTCCATTGATACCGAATAAAGAACCATTCAGGAATGCAGCTGCCTGTGCTACATTTGTACCACCGGCAGCTACCCACGCATCTGATAATTCTATTCTGTCTAATTCGCCCGGTAATGATTTTACTGTCGATTTATTCTTTGCAAAGTTCAGATCTACAGACCATTTGAAATTTTGACTGACCACAGGCTGGATATTTAATATAGCTTCCACACCCCGGCTATTGATAGAACCTCCATTCAAATAAGCCAGAAATGCACCAGATGAAGGTGTTGTGCGTGTGCCAAGAATCTGATTATCTGATGTAGAATTATAATAAGTTATGTCCAATCCTATGCGGCTTTTGAAAAACCGGATATCTGCTCCAAGTTCAAAGGAATTTGTGAATTCAGGCTGAAGTAATGGATTTCCATAATAAGCACCTGAATTTATAATGAAACCCCTCGGGTTTATCGTAGAACTATTAGTTGTTGTACCTAACGTGGTTGCCAGTACGTAAGGAGGGGCATCCTTACCAACCCTTGCCCACGAAGCCCTGAACTTTCCGAATGAAAACACCTTGTCATCAGATTTGAGACCCATTTCCTTTAATATTTCAGAGAACAGGATAGAAGTACTTATTGCAGGATAAAAGAAAGAACGCGCATCTTTCCTGACCGTAGATGACCAATCATTACGACCACGGAAATTCAGGTAAATCAGGTTCTTATAATCCAGATTCAAATCTGCAAAAACGCCCATGATTCTTCTTCTGGTAATGTTATTGATGCTTGTCCTGGTATTTGGTAAAGTATTGTTCAGTGAAGTGAATGCCGGGTCGATGAATCCTGAACCTGTTGTAGTTACCCCTTCATATGCAGTCGATTCAAGATTATGTCCAAGTGTAAGGCTGGTGTTAAAATCATTCCAGAAAGTCTTCTTTCCAGTAATCAATAGCGTAGATGTAGTGATCTGATTGGTAGAAGCGACTTCAGAAATTGCCCCTTTTTCTTCACCAACAACAGTTGTACCGGCTCCTCTTATGCTCTTAAATTTCTCATTATAGAAATCTGTTCCCAGGCGGTAAGTTACATTCAGAAAAGAAAACGGATCATATACTATGTTCCCATTAGCAATTACCCTGTTCACTTTGTCGGTAACCGGTTTATAGTTCCGGCTCCAATATGGATTATCTATCCCCGTAAGTGTCCGCTGACTGCCATCCGGATTTAAATATATACTCATGTTATCACTTGTTGGCCACAGGGAAGCACCCATTACGCCGCTGCCACTGCCTTGCAAAACATATTTACGATCAGACTCTACATAATTCAGCGTTCCGCCAACCTTTAGTTTCTCCGTAATTTTACTATCCCCGCTTAACCTGAATGACTTGCGCTTATAATTCGTGTTCTCTACAATTCCCTGCTGATCCAGTAAACCGGCTGAAGCAAAAAAAGTTGTCTTTTCATTGCCGCCACTTGCTGAAACATCATGTGTTTGCGAGAACCCGGTTTTAAAGAAATCCCGGAGATTCGTGTAAACCGGATCTCCAGGATTGGATAGCGAACCCCATGAACCAGTAGCTACAGCATTAGAAACACCCTGTTCTCCCTGTTTATAAGTGGATTGAAGTTCTGGTAGTTTATTAATCCTGTCAAAAGAGAAATTATTGGAATAGGTGATCTTACCAGCTCCGGAAATTCCTTTTTTGGTGGTAATTACAATTGCACCAGAAGCTGCCCGTAAACCATACAGTCCGGCAGCAGCAGGGCCTTTTAATACCGTAATACTTTCTATATCTTCCGGATTGATATCAATTGCCCGGTTGGAAGCTGGTGCTGCACTTGCAACCAATCCGCCTTGTGAAACAGGCGTACTATTGTCAATAGGAATCCCGTCTACCACAAAAAGCGGCTGGTTATTTCCGCTTAATGAAGATCCACCGCGAATGTTAATACTCGCTGAAGAACCCGGAGCACCGCTTGAATTATTGATTTGCACACCAGCAACTTTTCCCTGAAGTGCATTTACAATATTAGGCTGATTAGATTCTACGATCTCCTTTGCCTTTACATTTTGTGTGGCATAGCCTAGTCCGCGTACCTGTTGCTTCACTCCAAAAGCAGTTACTGCAACTTCATTCAAACCCTTTGAATTTTGTTTCAGACTCACGTTAATTGTGGTTGTTGTTCCAATAATTTGCTCCTCATTCATCGAACCAATAAAGGAAAACACCATGATTTGTCCTGGTTTGGCTTTGATTGCATAATTTCCATCCGTGTTAGTCATCACGCCCAAAGGCGTTCCTTTAATTTTTACAGTTACCCCAGGGAGTGGTAATCCATCTTCTGTTGAAGTCACTTTTCCCGATACTATTTTTTCCTGTCCCGTTACCTGCAGGGAAAAGAATAAAACAGCCGTCAGGAATAAGAGTATAATTCTTTTCATTTCTTAATGGTTTAAGTTGATAAATAGATTAATATATATTTGAAAGAAGATAATAAATCCTGTGGAAATACCAAGGCCACTTCGTGATTTTATCTGAAGATAAACCGAAGGGAAATACTGAGCCAGAATAGGGTTCTGGTCAAATAGCTAATAGCGGAACAGGAGAGCAGGGGAGAGTTTCGTGTCAAAAAAAGAACGGGCAATAATGCCCGTTCTGTACTGCATTAATATTCTACAAATACCTCGTCCGGATAACACCATAACCAGCGTTCTCCAGGTTCAGCAGAGGAGATTACCGGATGTTTACTTTCATGATAATGTTTGGTCATGTGCTTTTGTGGGGAATCATCACAGCAAAGTGTTTGTCCGCAAGTCTGGCAGATGCGTAAATGCATCCATTCAGTATGTTGCTTAATACACTCTTCGCAAACATAATCCTTACTTAATTTGACGTCTTTGATAGCAGTAATATGGCTGCAAACTTTTTGTTCATCCATTCCTTTGTCGTTTATGTGATATAAAGTTAAATAATATATCCAATCAGTTTGTGTGAAACTCCATTAACGCAGACCCTTATTTATAATACAATCTGACGCTTTTAAATTGTCGTCCGTTATCATTTGAGAAGTTGGTTCTGCTATGTATAATTCTGTGGTTATTGAGTACTAAAAAATCTCCCTCATTCAGAAAATAATGCTCTCCAATCTCATGGATAATATCTTCAAGCTTTTTAAGTACATCTTTGGCAATGTGTAATAAGGTAGTGGTATTGATTCTTTCCCCATTATAGCGCAGCTGGTACTCCTCCTCATTTTTAGTGAGTACTGCAGCTTTTCCCGAGCTGAATTCGAATATTGGTGTGCTTAGAATCTCTATATCAATTTCAGTCAGCTTAGCCAGAATTTTATCGATAGTACATAACACAGCTGGCTTATTGTTTGTGTGAGCTGAATTCAGGCATAAATGAGCGATGACATCATGAAAATAGTCATCCTCACTCGAAACCTCAAAATACTGCTCTGTGATAGGTGAACCAACTTCATTACAAATTGATTTAAAAAGATCGAGTGAATTGACGGAAGTATTTTTGACAATACATCCAAATTTGTCTTTGTGTAAGCTCTCGGCTATTGATGTAGAAATGGCAGAGACATAGTCATGTCGCAGCTCCTGATTCTGGAGATCAATGATGTGCATAATTGTAAATTTAAATGTTTAAAACAGGTAGGTAGTTTTAATCACTACGCGCAAGGTTAAATACTATTTTGATATTTCAAATGATATTTCACCTATTAGTGAATAGTGTAATTTACTGATAATTATTCAGTTATTGAAAAATAAAGGAAGAGTAATTATTTTTTAGCCTGAGTATAGCTCCACTTCACAATCTGGCGGAGGCTTTTGATGATTCTTTTTTGATCAGGCAGTTCATTAATATCCAGACCACAAAACGTACTGCCATTTGACTTTGTATGTAAAATCAGGTAATAGATACCTCCAATTAAAAGGGCCTGTATAGCTCTTATATCTACATCAGTTCCGCCAAAATGCGGGTCAGTAAGCTTAAAGAGTTCGTTCCCTAAAACTTCTCTGGCATCGGCTATTTCCCGCATCAATTCATTCTTTTCACTGATTTCCCAAAGAATAACTTTCTGCATTTCTTCTGCATCAAGAAAAAAGTTAAACTGATCTACTAAGATCTGGCTGGCAAGTTCCTCACCGAAGTTGCCTTGATTTGCTTCAATTAATCCCTGGATACCCTCAGAAAAGGCGCTCCAATAATCCTTTTGCCTTACATAAGTTTCTACGAGCTTATCGACATTTTCAAAATAAAGATAAATCAGTTTCTTATCGGCTTTGGCTTTAGCGGCAATATTATTTACCCCCAAACCTTTATACCCTTCGGTTTTTATAATTTCACCAACGGCATTCAGCAATTTTAGTCTGGTTTTTTCTTTATTCCTTATCGGTCCTTCGGTAATTTTTCTTACCATCCTATACGCTTTGTCCTGCAATATCAAGTTTTTGATTTACAAATTCAAACGCACTCAGGGCTTTATCTAATTGTTCCCTCGTATGAGTTGCCATTAAACTCATCCTTATCCTGGCATCTTTTTTTGCAACAGCAGGATATAATATTGGATTGGTATAGATACCAGCCTTCAATAATAACTTGCCAGCGTCACCAGTTTTATGGGGATCTCCGATTTTAACAGGAATAATAGCAGACTCCGTAGTACCCGTATCTATACCTATATCCAGAAGTCCTTTTTTAAAGTAATTGATGTTTTCCCATAACTTTAACTGCCATTGCGGTTCTTCATCAATTAATTCAATTGCTTTAATGATGCCCGCTGCTGCCGGTGTGCTGGTTGCTGAAAATATCTGTTGTCTGGACTGGAACTTAAGAAAGTTGATGAGGTGTGGATTTGCAATCACATAACCGCCAATATTTCCAAATGTTTTACTGAAGGTTCCCGAAATAAGATCGACCTCATTCAGCAGGTCAGACTGCTCTAAAGCTCCTCTTCCGGTAGCACCAAGCACTCCAATTCCATGCGCATCATCTACCATAACATACGCACCATATTGCCTGGCTAACCTAACAATTTCGCGTAAAGGTGCAAGATCACCATCCTGAGAATACACACCGTCAACAATTACCAGTTTAGTTCTGTATTGAGTTCTGGCAGCTTTTAAAATTCGTTCCAGAGACTCCATATGGTTATGAAGAAAGGTTTTCGTATTCGTTAATATGCAGCCTTCATAAACACTCGAATGCACAGCCATATCAACTATTGCCAGATCCTCTTTTTGTAAAAGGCTCATTAAAGTAGCACTATTGGCTGTATAACCTGTCGTGAAAATTACAGACGAATCTTTGCTTCGCTTAAAGAAACCTGCAATTTTCTCTTCTAAAATCTCATGGTAAGAAAAATGTCCACCAATTAGCGGGGATGCACCTGCACCAGTGCCGAACTCTGTTATTCCCTGTATCGCAGCAGCTTTTACTTTTGGATGCTGCGTAAAACCAAGGTAATCATTGGAAACAAAGCTTACATAATCAAAGCCCTGCTGATGTATTGAAGTTTTTACACGCATTTCTGGCCCGCATCCTGAGAAATTCTGAAGCCGGTAATTCATGTGGCCATTATCGTTCATGTACTGCAGGAAATCACCGAAAACAGCTGCTCTGTCATACATATCATGACCTTCAATGTTCTCGAAATTTTTAAAAGTGGCGGTTGCGAAATCCATTTTCATGGCTGTTTAAGATTGATAAGTGAGCGAAAATAATTTAATACAATGCTAGTCAACGTTGTTTGAGTTTGCAAATAAATTTCACATTAATCCTGGGTGATAATAATTTATCTGGCGAAGAAGAAGATAAATGACGAATTTCATGTTATAATAGCCAATAATTGCAAGGGCTATTATATTTACTTTATTTTTAATGGACAGTAAATATATCTCCTTATTAATAACACACAATTGAGCAAACTAAAAACATATTTTAACTGGAGTACAGGCAAAGATTCTGCCCTTGCTTTGCACTATCTGATGCAGGATAAGAACTATAACATAGCGCACCTGCTGACCTCAGTTAACCAACAACATAACCGGGTCAGTATGCACGGTCTGCGCAGAGAACTATATCAACTGCAAATCGATGCATTGAACTTGCCATACAGCACTATAGAATTGCCAGAACAACCCTCTATGCAGGAATATGAAACATTGATGGAAAAAGAAGTTTCCAGCCTGCAACAACAAGGATTTACCCATGCTGCTTTCGGTGATATCTTTTTAGAAGATCTGAGGAAATACAGAGAACAACAATTATCGGCTCTGAACATAAAATCTGTTTTTCCACTTTGGAAAAAAGATACCAGGGCACTGCTCACTGAATTTATTGATCTCGGATTTAAATCTATCCTGGTCTGTATCAAAGCAGACTTACTTGACCCGGAATTTGCCGGAAGAATTATTGATGCAGACTTTATTAAAGATTTGCCTTCAAATGTGGATGTTTGCGGAGAGAATGGTGAATTCCATACCTTTTGTTTCGATGGGCCAATCTTCAATAAGCCTATTCCTTTTGAAATAGGGGAAAAGGTTTACAGGGAGTATCAAGCTCCTGAAACGGATACTGACTCCTGCTCAGCCCAACCCGTCAAAAACAATAGTGGTTATTGGTTTTGCGATTTATTGCCAGTGAAAAACAGCTAATCATTATAAATGAGATCTATGAACCGAAAATATTTCATTTCTTCTTTGATGGCCTCGGGAGCGGTGTTTTCCACTTTCAAAAGCTGGGCTAATCTGTCGGTAAACAATGAAACCAGTAAGATTAAAATTCCTCCCTATTTAAAACCAGGCGATACGATAGGCATTACCAGTCCTGCGGGATCTATTAGCTTAGCAAGTATCCAACCCGCTGTTCAGCTTATGGAAAGCTGGGGATACAAAATTACAATTGGTTCAACCATAGGAAAAAAAGATTTTACTTATGGAGGTACAGACAGAGAAAGGCTTGAAGACCTTCAGCATATGCTTGATCATCCGGCTGTCAAAGCAATTATGTGTGCCAGAGGTGGATATGGTATAGTGCGTATTATTGATCAGCTGGATTTTACTGAATTTATCAAACATCCTAAATGGTTAATCGGATTTAGCGATGTCACCGTTTTACACTGTCATATTAATCAGAATTTTGGTATCGCAACCCTGCATTCTAAAATGTGTAACAGCTTCCCTGATGATTGGACAAAAGCAGAACCCATACAGATTTCTACAATTTTATCAATCAGACAGGCATTAGCGGGTGAAGATTTCAAATATACTGCTCCGATAACGCAATCAAACCGCATTGGTAGGGCAGAAGGAATATTAGTTGGCGGTAACCTAAGCATTATTGCCAGTAATTCTGGTACAAAATCAGATTTAGATACAAAGGATAAAATCCTGTTTCTGGAAGATACCGGTGAATACTTATACAATCTCGACCGGATGTTCTGGAATTTGAAGCGTACAGGAAAACTGGCTCATCTTGCAGCATTGATCATTGGCGGATTTAATGCAAAGCCAGATGATCCGGGTGAAATATTCGGTAAAACTATAGCGGACATTGTATTGGAGAAGGTAAAAGAATACAATTACCCGGTTTGTTTCAATTTTCCTTCAGGACATCAGCGTGCTAACTTTGCGCTGAAATGTGGAATCAAGCATCTGCTTGAAGTCGGAACCGGAGGAACGACACTCAGTTCATTGAAATAAGCAGAGCAGACGGCTCTCTTTCTAACGCTGATTATTTTTTAGCCGCATGAATTCCGGTTTGATGTATTTGTCATTTTAACGTCTTATTTTAAATCAGTCTAAATAATGAGTACTTAGAATCAGTTGATGTTGTAAGTTTGTTGCCTCAAACAACACACACCAATATTTATGCTTTTTTCTACAATAAAAATCGCTGTAACCGCATTTTTTCTTTTGCTGGTTATTTCAGTTTCCTTCGCGCAAACAGGAGGAATCAAAGGAATTATAAAAACATCAGACGGGGTGCCAGTAGAACTGGCCATGGTTGCAATTAAAGGCGTTGCTAATACAGCGACTGATCAAGATGGCCAGTACCTGTTGAAAAATATTCCAGCCGGGACTTACACCATAGCTGCACGCCTGGTCGGTTTAAATTCAGTATCTCAGAATGTAACCGTAACCAAAGGGGAGACTACAATTGTAAATCTAAGCTTTACAGCTTCCAGTCAGCAATTAAAAGAGGTTATTGTGAGTGGTGGGAAGACCAATAAATTTGCAGTAAAGGAAAGTAATTATGTTTCCAAAATGCCTTTGAAGAATCTTGAAAACCCACAGGTTTATGCTGTGATCTCTAAAGAACTGATGACAGAGCAGGTGATCACCAACTATGATGATGCTTTAAAAAATACGCCTGGTATTGACAAATTATGGTCTTCTACAGGACGTAGCGGCGACGGTGCTGGTTATTTTTCCCTCAGAGGTTTTGCCGTTCAGCCTACGCTGGTGAACGGTTTACCAGGATTAACCAATGGTAGTCTGGATGTTTCCAATATAGAGCGTATTGAAGTACTTAAAGGCCCTTCAGGAACTTTATTTGGAAGCAGTTTGATTTCTTACGGCGGATTGATTAATACGATAACCAAACAGCCTTTTGATGGTACTGCAACAGATATTACATATACAGCAGGAAGTTATGGATTAAATAGAATAACCGCAGATTTCAATACACCGATTGATAAAAACCATAAATTACTTTTTAGAATGAATGCAGCATTCCATAATGAAAACAGTTTTCAGGATGCCGGATTTAAGAAAACAAGATTTATTGCGCCATCGTTGTCTTACAAAGTTAATGACAGGTTATCATTCCAGCTGAATACTCAGTTTTTAAGCTCAAAAGGCACGAACCCTACGATGTTGTTTTTTGACAGAGGTACTGCACTGAAAGTGACTAATCTGGGTGGTTTAAACTATGATCCTAAGCAATCATTTACAAGTAATGATTTGAGCATGAAGACCCCGGTTGCTAATGCGCAGGGCCAGATGAATTATAAAATATCAGATAAATGGAATTCTCAGACTATAATTTCCATAGGTTCTGCTAAATCTGATGGTTACTATTCTTATTTATATGAGTCGGGGAAGTCAGTTGCCGGATCTTCTAAATTTGACCGTTATATCAGTGACCAGAATTCAACTACAAAGACTACTGATATTCAACAGAACTTCACCGGTGACTTTCATATCGGCGGTATGCGCAACAGAATTGTTGCCGGCCTTGACTATTTTAACAGAACATTTATAGACAAGAGTTCTCCTTACGCTGGCTTAGGGCTGGTTACCCTTGGTGGAACTGATACTGGTATATTGACCAGGGAAAGTGCAGATGCTGCGATAGCAGCGTCAGGAAGTTATAATGACAGCAATACCAGTCAACAGGTTTATAGTGCTTATATCTCAGATGTTTTAAATTTTACACCTGCGCTTTCAGGAATGTTCAGTTTACGCGTAGACAGATTTCATAATGGCGGAAAAACATTAACGGCTGCGGAAAAATATTCACAGACAGCATTATCTCCTAAATTTGGACTAGTCTATCAGTTATTGAAAGACAAGCTTTCCGTTTTTGGAAATTATATGAACGGTTTTACCAATGTGCAGCCAGTAAATGTTACTATCGATGGGGTTTCTTCTACAAAAAACTTCAAACCTGAACATGCTAATCAATGGGAAACAGGTGTGAAGGCTGATTTATTAGAAGGTAAATTAACCGGTTCTTTGAGCTATTATGATATCCGTGTAGCAAATGTTGTCTTGAATAGCGGTCAGAATGACGTTTCACAAGGCGGAAAAAATTATAGCAAAGGATTTGAAGTAGAAATCCAGGCTAACCCTTTCCCTGGTTTTAATATCAACGCAGGTTATAGTAAAAACACCAGTAAACTTACAGGCGCAAGTGCGGACTATGAAGGCAGAAGACCTGAAAGTGCAGGACCTTCAGATCTTGTCAATGCCTGGTTTAGCTATAAAATTCTGAATGGCAGTGTAAAAGGACTGGGTTTTGGTTTTGGCGGAAATTACGCAGGAAAAAACCTGATTCTGAACAGAGCGACAACCGGGGTATTTACACTTCCTTCTTATACAGTGCTGAACGCTTCGGTTTCTTACGGTATAAAAGCCTTTACTTTTGCATTTAAAGTAGACAATCTGACCAATAAAGAATATTATAAAGGCTGGAGTACAATTGAGCCGATGAGGCCAAGAACAGCAGTGGGAACAGTAGGTTATCACTTTTAATAAAAAATAGAGGAAGAAGTCGTTTGAATATCAGTATTCAGACGACTTTTTTATTTGATCAGGATCTGGTCTATCGCCTTGTCGGTAAAACGATTCCCGCTATAGAAGCTATTATAAAAATCTAACCGGTTCCTTGAATAATTCAGCTCACTGCTTACCGGAACACCTGTTCCTTCATAAGTTTTTCCAGCTGGATCAGTATAAATCTCATTCGATAAACTGAATTCCCATCCATTAGGAAGTTCTTTCCATAAAATTTCCGAGAAGATACCATTAGTTCTGGAACCTATAGTTTTAATACTCGGGTAACTGTGTGCTGCCAGGGCGAAAATTTCTGCTGCACTTGCTGTCTGACCACTTAAAAGTAAGTAGACTTTACCTGTATAAGCAGTATTTGCCGGCTTCAAAATGTATTTTTGTATTGCAGTATTGCCCTGATCGGTTTTGGCTTCCACAGAAAGAACGTGTTTGTTTTCTCTAACAAAATAGCTCAAAAGTTTCAAAGCTACCGTTTCCAGTCCGCCGCCATTGAACCGAAGATCAATAACTACGGAACCGGATTGCCCAATGTCGGCCAGTATTTTTTTCATCACGTGGTCGACTCCGTTAAGTTCATCATCAAACTGCACCAGAGGTTGTTTGGAATCTTTGCTCTTATTATTGTAGTCTTTTGCAAAATTGTTCATATCCCTGATCAGGATATAACCGCTATTTGAGCCTTTCAACTTTCCCCAACTGATTACCCCATGATTATAAGTACGTGTGTCTGCTAAATAAGTATCTTGTATGGCCTTAATGAGATCATCCTTTTTTAGTCTGATTACTGGTTTAGCTGCAATTACTTTTGTTTTCAGAGAATCCGGGATCTCCAGTCTGATATGACCGTCATCTATTTTTCTGACGATTTCAAGCAGGATATTTGCTAATTCCTTTTGCGAATGTATTTTCTTTACCCTTGGCAGGTATTCTTCATAAACCTGTTTCCAATTTATATTTCGTTCCTTGAAAAAGGCATAATTATCATTGAAAGTTTCCCAGAAAATCTTAAAGTTTTCCTCATAGGAGGCCACAGCACTATCGGCATTAATGCACATCGGAGGTAATGAATCAACACGCTTAAAAATATAATTTACAATTCCCCCGGGATTAAGAACAAGTTTATTCTTATCTAATGAGATTATAGTGAACCTTCCTTTCAAGTTGCCTTCTGCCAGGGGCTTACAAGTCAGGCTATTCGTATTATAGTAAGTGTAATTAGATTCCTCAATCTTTAAGCATCTTCCATAACCCTGTTGAACCCAGGACGTGTTTTTTAATTGTTCTTCAGGATCTTGCTGGGCAATGGCACCTGATGCTATGAGCAGGATGCAAATAGTGAAATAGAAATTTCTCATAATTTTTTAAATTTTATTCCTGCTTTAGATATTTGGACATATTTGCCTGATTAGCCTTGAATATATGCCATGAAACGCTGATTAAAGTAGTAGAAATTAAGGCAATGACTGCTAACCCAATTGGTAACAAAGAAAATTCAGAGTGGGTAGATAGCTGCTTGAACATGCTGTCGGTCAGGAAAAAAGAAAGAGGTACACCCACTATAATTGCCGTGGTCAAAGCAAATAAAAACTCTTTGTATATCAGGTAAATAAGATGAATGATGTCAGCACCCAAAACTTTACGGACACTAATTTCTTTCATCCTTTTTCCTAAAATAATAAGTGCAAGTCCAAAAACCCCTGAAATTGATATTACAGTCATTAACAGGGAAGTAACTACTAAGACTTCTGAAATTATGGAAAAACCATTGAAATACCCATTAAACACCTGATCCTGATCATAAAAATCAAATGGGAGATATGGATATAACTTCTGCCAGATGTTTTTGATTTCTTCATGCGCACCTGAAAATAGATTGGATGAACTTTTAATATAAACAAACTTCACATCTTTTGGAGTAGTGTTCATCAATAGGATAGGGGCAACCTCATATTCAAAACTTTCATAATGAAAATCATTTACCTGTCCAACAACCGAATAGTTGTGATTATTATAGCGGATACTTTTTCCAACAGCAGTTGACCAATTCATCATTTTTAAAAAAGCCTGATTGACTATTACAGCATCTTTTTGATCTGTTAACTGTTTTTCATTGAAATCTCTGCCCTCAGTAATTGTTATTCCCAGTTGATTTATAAAACCAGGTAATACACTGATACTTTTAACCTGCTTAGTTTTGCCTTCGTTTTTAATCAGAATTTCTTTCGTGTAATTACCTATAGGCTGAACCGATCCGGTAATAGCTACTATACCTTTACTTCGCTTCAGTTCTTCTTTAAAAGTCTGGTAAGATGAGCTGTTATCCAGGCTCACTACCACATTATTTTTAGGCTGATAGCCCCAGGGCTTACGTTTGATCTGTGTTGTTTCCTGTATAAATGCAATAGCAGCAGAAACAGAGAGAAAGGTGAGAATGAATTGAATGCCGAGTAAGACTTTCCTGAATCGATTATTACTGCCCATTTCAGCTTTTCCTTTCATCATACTTATGGTATCTAACGAAGAGATATAAAATGAAGGATATAAAGCCCCGCTTAAAGCAGAAACCAAAATAAGAAGTATTGCTGCTATCCAGATACGGGAGTTTAAGAAAAATCCTGTACCCAGCTGGAATCCTGCAACGGAGCTGAACCATGGGAAAAAGAAGACTTCTGCCAGAAATAATCCTAGAAATACTGCGATTGTGCAGATGATAATGTTTTCAATGATAAATTGAAAAATGATCTGTCTTCTGCTGCTACCCATTACTTTTCTTACACTGATTTCTTTCAGGCGGCTGGAGGCCGATGCTACTGTAATGTTGATATAATTGAAATATACCATCAGTAAAATCGAAACTGCAATTACAATGAGCATAATCAAGCCGATCGGTTCCATTGTACTGAAATGATTGTCGACAACTTTATAAGAGTGAAAGTTCATAGTTTTTAGCGCCTGATAATGAAAGGACACTATCTGATGATCAGGATGTACTGCGTTGTACTGGTCAATATATTTTTTGTCCTGAGACTTGATGGATGACAGCGTCTTTTCATCAGCTGTTTCAATAAAAGTGATATTGGTGGTTTCACTCCAATCACCAACTTTATCTATTCCTAAAGAGACCATTCTCGAATGCGGTATGAGCGCGGAAAAACTAAAGGATGCGTTGGCAGGATATTTACTGAAAACACCCTTAACTATGAAATTCTCTGTTACGGTACGGCCTTTCACATTAAACGTAATCGCCAGCGGATTACCAACAGCGTTCCGATGACCAAATAACTTTTCCGATAATTCTGAAGTCAGCACAATTCCATCTTTATCAGTGAAATGATGCTTGTTGCCCCATTTTACAGCATAGTCGAACATCTTATAAAAGTCATCGTCAACAAAAGTCACCTTGTCCCTGAATACGTTATCCTTTTGCTTGATGATGACACTGTTGTAGTTTAAGCGGGCTATATTTTTTACCTGAGGGAAGTCATTTTTAAGAGCGGGGCCTAAAGGAGATGGGCTGTCACCATGATACTGCTGATTCCCGTTTTTGTCCGTCACTTTTTCAATCACAAACAAGTGATTTATCCTGGTATTAAATGCATCCTGATGCATTGCCCAGTAAGTATACTCGAAAACCATTAAACAACAACCTACAGCTAATGCCAGCCCGGAAATATTGATAAATGAAGATGCCTTATGTTTAATCAGGTTACGAAAGCCCAGCTTCAAGTAGTTTTTAAGCATAATATAATTTAGTCGGATAACCAGTTTTGTTTACAAGGGCAAGCTATCAACATGCCAAAGTAAAGACGGCAGCTGATTGCATATCAGGGCATTAATTCAGGACTAAGATACAGTAAGGTGTTCATTATCGAACTTTGGTGAACGAAACTGTACAGCGGAAACTTGTACTGCAAAGTTTGTAAATTATTCTTTAATAAAATCCATGACATATTTAACATGGAGTCCAGTGCTTTTGTGAATTCTGAAATTGCATGCTCTTTGGCAGTGTGTTTTTCGATTTTAGATTCTTCGGTTAATGCTTTTTCATGAATAATTTCAGCTCTAGATGATTTTTATATCCTTACAGTAAGCTATTAATTGTTCATTTTTTGAAATATTCAGTGCTGTTTTCATTTCACTCAAATGTTTCTCAACAGTGCTTAAACTCGATGGCTTGATATTGTCTTTTTTTAGATAAACCGGAATATCTTTTTGAGGGATCCCTTCTGATAAAAGCAGGATGATTTTTTTATCTAAAGGTGTAAACTTAAAATATCTCTCTTCCTCTGAAGTCTTTTTAAGATTATTCGAGACATATTTCTTATTATTTGCAATTGTTTCTATCGCATTCTTCAAATCTTTTATATCCTGCCGGCCTTTTGGCACAAATGCATCAATGTCTAAGTCTCTGATCAATGAATTAACAATAATAGATCTGTTTTCAACAGAGAATACTAAAATCTTCAGATCAGGCTGGATTTTTTTGACTGTTTTTATAAGTTCGGCACCTCCAGAAATAAGCTGAGGTACATCTTCATTAAACGAAAGATCGGTAATTAATAAATCATAGGGTTGTTCCTGGCGAATTGCCTTTTTTATACGACTTAAAGCGTCATCGCAATAATAGGCATAATCACATTTGTTATGCGCTATATTGAGATCTGATAATGTCTTTTGAACGGAAATATTTATACTTTCGTGGTCTTCCGCAATCAATACTTTTTTGAACATATTTCGGGTAATTAAGAAATGGGGTTGGAGTTCAATATTTTCACTCTCTTTTCAACTTTATGTTTCAAAGATAATTTCGTCATGAATATGCTTTATACGGTTTCCCTTTTTTGAAGGCGTTAGAAGCTTATTGAGCTTTATAAGACTCTGGAAATTCTATGATGGTCATCAGGCTGATTATTCCATTACGACTACGGGTAACCGTAATAGTTTTAGTAATTGTACCCTATTTTTATGCTTCAATTTTTAACGGATGTTTGAAGAATATAAAAAAGAAGTATTAGAGTTTTACTTTTTTAAAAAGGGAGCGGGCGAACTTTCCTCTAATTTGGAAAACCCGGGACGCTTAAAGTTGAAAAATGAATGCCTTAAAATTTTTGCAGAAAAATATACTAAGAAGGATGATCAAATACTTAAGCTGTTTTTCGATCCTTTAGGCAAATTTAATGACCATATAAAAAGTATTGAAAAATTCGGATTAGATAAATTCAGGCCCTTAGTTAAGTTCTTAAAAGAAGGAACAAGTATCAGAGATGAAGCAGCTGTAAAGCTCCTGGCATGGTTAACAGGCTTCGATTCTTACCAGGATTGGAGGTCAAAAAAAGAAAGTAGAGAACCGGATGAATCTGAAAATTCAGACACCGGTCAGCAGGGGGATTCCATACCTGAAACAGGAGACAAAGAAATAAGTGAGGAGAATGACAATTCTCTGAGTAATTCAGCTGGAACTTCGACTGAAAAAAACATCAACAGCAATGAAAAGGCAGATGATAACGAAGACAAAGAAGAGGAAGTAGTAATTGATTCTGATACTATTGAACCTCAGGGCACACCGATTAAAACTGTGACCCTAACCTGTGTTGCGCTTCTGTTTCTGGCCAGCGGGTTCTTCTTTTTATTTAAAAAAAGTACAATCAGGCAACCGTACGCGGATGAGCAATGTATGTATTGGGCAGGTGATCATTATGAACCTGTTAAATGTGATGAAAAAATTAAAGATGTCACCTTAATCCCTATAAATCAAAAGGCTTTAAACAACTTAAGAAAAATTAATGTGATAGATACACTAACCAGGTATTCCATTGGGAAGGTTTGGTATACAAGAATTGGTGGTAAACATGAATTCTTTACAGATAGTGGAATGCATCCTGTCGATACACTCAAAAGACTTAGGCCATTAAGCACCTATATCTTAAGCAATCATATTTCTCACGACAGGTATTTATTAAATCTTTGGAGGTTGTCAATTGCTGGAATAATTGCGGTTGTATTATACGTGATTTGCCTGGTTTATTTTTTCAGACGGCAGAAAAAATTTAAGAGTTGAATCTCAAACGGTACGGGTACACAGCCTTACAACGAAGAATTTGATTTGCCTGTTTGTGGATCATATCCTGCGTATATTAATATAGATAAGTAAATTAATAAATTGAGCTATATTGCTATTATGATAGATTTATCTTACGCTGAGCATCAAATTCATTGTGTCACAAACTTTCAGGATCTTGTTTCTACGCGATTTAATGGAGAAATGAATGCGATTTGCTGGACTCGCGAACTCACAGGTGATTTTTCTGAAATTGTTAAAAAGGTAGAGTTAAGTGAAAATATGACAGTACTTGAAGAAGACGAACTTCGTGAACTTCAGTTGAGTGAACAAGGGCAACTAGCCCGCGAAATTCTCTTGAATGATTTGAAGGTCTTGGAAGCACATGGCGCATCGCCAATCCTTAATGTAATCAACTACTATGATCGGGATGATTCCTACCCATTTTTCCCAACCGATGTTTATTCTTTTCATGTAGACCGCTCTCCAATACCAACAGATACCTTTTTATGCACTTACTACGGCGATCCGAGTGAAATATTGCCAAATTCACAAGGCACAAAGAAAATACTTATTCCAGAAATACGTATTGAACTCAAAAAACTATATCATGGAGCAGAGGAAGATTTTGAATCATTCTTAAGTGAACATTTCTTTGATTTACACTATCAGGCTAAACCTGATGCACATCCAATAAGCCTGGGCCTTGGTCACCTATGGAGATTGGCAGTTGATCATCCTGAAAGTCAGGTTCCTCCTTGTCTTCACCGTGCACCAAAGGAAACATCCGGACAGAGAAGGTTGTTGCTCATCTGCTGAACATAAACTTATTTTTTAACCTCATTCAGTAAATGCTGTAATTTTTCTTTGCTTTCCGGGATTTCTTTCAACGTTAAGGCTTTTTTGAAACTTTCTATAGCGCTGGCTTTATCTCCGGTTTCAAGGTATAAATCACCAATTGAGTCATAACAATTGCCACTGTTAGGATTGTTTGCAATATTGAGTTTGAATAAAGTTTCTGCCTTTTTGAATTGTTTAGTACCTATCATTTTGTAGCCAAGATTATTAACCTGGCTTTCATCTGGCTTAATATTATATCCCATTTTTTCAGAGACGTTCTTATAATGTGAGACCAATAAAGAATCTAATTTAAAATCAGGATTGTTTATTTCGCTTTCATAAATTTTAAGCTTATAAAAATCAAAGATGAATCGTAGCGCATCATATTCTCCGATCAATCTTACCGAAGGATGGTTATCATCTTCGTAATACTTATATTTAAAGCGCAAATGGTTTTTTTTGTTTTTAGAAACGTCTTTGATGAATTCCAAATTGCTGCGAATAAGTGCCGTCGACCCGCTTGTATCTTTCTGAACACTTAGCGTATCTACTCCTCTTTCCATACGATTGGCCATGGCGATAAACAACGTTTTTCCTTTATAATTTTGAGTGGGCAAAATATCTTTTGCTTCTTTTACTATTTTTTTATTATCCCACCACAAAGATCCGTCAAGAGAAACATAAGAATTGAATAAATCCGGTTGATGCAGGAAAGCGTTCATGACCGTTAAGCCTCCAAGAGAATGGCCGATAAATGTTTTATAAGTAGTAGTTGGATACGTTGTATCGATATAAGGAATAAGTTCTTTCCCTACAAATGACATGAATTTTTCTCCATTGCCAGCAATTCCAGGCAATTCTTTATCAGCACCAATTGTTAAATCGCTTACTCTGTTTGCATGCAGAATTCCAACTACAATCATCGGCGGACAAAAACCTGATTCACTCATATGTTCTGTAATACTTACAACGGTATTGAAATTTTCACTTCCATCCAATAAATAAATTACCGGATAATGTCCTTTGTCTTTTATCTTATTTCCTCCGTTGCTATTAGGGATATGTATCCAGAATTTACGTTCCTGTCCAAGGATTTTTGAAGAAATTTTTTCTTCAAATCCAGTATTAAAAGGGCTGTTTTCTTGTGCATGGATACAAAAAGAAAATAATAGGAAGAAGATTAAAAAGTAAAAAGATTTCATGAAGCTGTTTTAGCTAAAGGTCAATAAATAATATTTCATTTTTTTTAATAGACACCTGTTTTTTGACTTCGTTACAAATATTTCACATTTATTTTTTAGCCTGTAATTTAGAGATGCCTTTCGAAATGAAAATATTTAACCAGTTAAAGGTCGAATAGCTATAAGTTAACAGCATGAAAGGTAAAAAGTCAGCGATAAATGCTGGAACTTCATTTAAGCAGGTCCTTGTTTAGCTGGTTGACCAGCCTTTCTTTTAAGTCGTCGAGTTGGAAAGGCTTGGGCAAATAGTCATTCATACCGTAGTCCTTTGCGCGCGTTTGAACCTGGTCTGAAACGGAGGCGGTGAGGGCGATGATATAGGTATCCGCTTTTGCCGGGTCCGGTAAATTTCTGATGTGTCTGGTCGCCTCCAGTCCATCCATAACCGGCATGTGCATATCCATCAAAATCACATCATAATTTTTAGTTTTTAGTAAATTAAGTACCTCCTGGCCGTTTTCAGCGATATCTGCAATGATATTCCAACGTTTAAAAAGTTGTTTCATAAAAAAGATATTCATCATGTTGTCCTCTGCCAGCATAATGCTTAAATGACTCAGGTCAAATGAACTGTTATCTGGTTGCTGTCCGGTCGCTTTGGTGACAGTGCTGAGATCTTCTTTCATTAACAGATCAAAAGAAAATGACGAGCCGCTTCCCGGAACGCTCTTTAAAGTAATCTCACTTCCAAGCCGTTCGATCAGTTGCTTCACGATAGAAAGCCCTAAACCAGTACCTCCGAATTTCCTGGTCGTGTTGGCTTCCGCTTGCTGAAAGGGTTCAAAGATCATTTTCTGCCGGGATTCGGGAATACCGATCCCGGTATCATTTACCTGGAACCGGATGCGGTAATCATTACTGCCAGACTTTAAAACTTTGACCTGAAGACTTACGGTTCCTCTTTCGGTGAATTTAATGGCGTTGCCAACAAGATTGTAAACCACCTGACTTAACCTGGCAGCATCGCCGAAAAATCGCTTGCCCTCGATCTTCGGATCTATTTGAAGTTTAAATTCCAAAGACTTTTCTTCTGTTTTGAACAGCATCCCCCTGGCTATACTTTTGAGCAGGCGGGCCAGGTCAAACGGTACATGCTCGAGTTCCAGCTTTCCGGCTTCCAGTTTGTTAAAGTCCAGAATATCGTTGATCAACGTCAGGAGTCCTTCTGCTGAAAATTTGAGCACATCCAGTTGCTCTTTTTGCTGAGCATCCGATTCTTCACTTAACAACAACCCGGCAAGTCCGATCACGGAGTTTAACGGGGTGCGCAGTTCATGCGACATGGTGGAAAGGAAGTTACTTTTGGTTGCGGCAAGTTCGGTCATCTTTTCACTTAGTAATTCACTTTCTCTCAGGTTACCGAACAAGACTGCATGAAAATAAATATGCGACATAATGATCACCAGGCAATTGATACCTATGTAAAGATCATTTAGGTTTTGCGGCAAAGGGTGCAGGCCTGTCCAGCGAAAAGGTAGATAATGGTATAAAATGACGGAGGCAAATGCGATTACGGCGTAAACGGTGCCCCATTTCTTACCTAAACCATAATAACCCGAGATCAGGACCATGAAGATAGCCTGCAGCGTGACCACATCTGCTCCGATAGCGCGGTTAAAAACCCGGTAATAAATATGCAAAATAGTGCCGGCTATGGCATAATGGATACCCCAGGAAATAATTTTAGGGAAACGGCGCAAAATCAGCATCAAGATAAGTGACGTTACCATCAGTCTGATCGCACGACCGCTGCCATCGCCCTGGTGGTTTCTTAAGGCATCAAAAAGGTAGATCGCACCCTTTAAAATATTAGCCCCAAGCATCAGGTAAAATAGCTTCAGTTGTGCTTCAATCAAGGAACTGTTTGCAGCTGATTCGTTTAATGAGGGGAGTACGCGGAAGATTTTATTAGGCATGATCAGTATTTACACAAAAGCTGGCTAATTCATAGGTCAATGGTGCAAAGTTAAAAAAAACGATTTGCTATCACTAACCTGCCTTAAGCAGTCCGGATTTGCTGAAAATTAGTATTATCTATTGCTGTTTATGCCCACAGCGGTAACACATTGCGGTGGCAATAGCCTTTTTCAGGTATAAAATAACTTCAGCCCTTGTGGAATTGTAAAAGGCTCATCGGTAGACAAGCCTTTAACTTTATATGATGGCTACTCTGCCCTTGTTGCCTTATCAAAAGATAAAACCAGCTTCTTCTGATCGATATCTTTCAGGGGGATATCATGCGAATCTTTTCCCAGTCCTTTAGTAAAATATACCGCTGCTTTATGGGTTGAACCTCTTTCCAGTCCATCCTCAAATAGCGCTATACCAAACAAATTACTGTCTGCTTTAGAATGGGCAATGATGCTTACCGTTCCTAAGTTATATTTGCCGTTATTTTTTAATGTAACCATGCCGTTAGCATAGGTATAACTGAGCCCCTTGACTGTAGCCAGATAAGTTTTGTTTTTGCTGGTAACAGGCTGATAGGTTTGTGCATAGCCTGAAATAATACCAGTTAGGAATAAGAATGAAGATAAAACGATCTTTTTCATGTGTTTTATAATTTATATAAAATTACTATCACAGACAAACTATCCAAAATATGGAAGGTAATATTATTGATAATATTTTGTTTATTCTTAATATGATACCCATGAGATTATTAAAGGATTTTACGGTAAGTACATCAGATTTTATTTAACTTTTTTACCATCTTTATTGATATAAAATGTTTCGCCTTTTTCATAAACTTCAATTTTGCCTTCATCAATATCTTTAATGTAACCATATTTTACAGGAGTAATTTCCAGCCCGTTAGTATTGGTCAGGCCATATTTCTTGTCAAGTTCTACAATAATTAAGTTTTGTGATTGCAGGTTGTCGTATATTTCAATTCCATCATATTTTAATGGAATCAACACTTCTCCCATTGTATTGATTAAACCACATTTATTATTGTTTTTTATTACAGCAATAGCGGGCAATTTATTATTATAGAATATTCCGATATCATCAAACTTTATCGGAGCGACTTCATCTCCTTTCTTATTAATCAAGCCGTATTTATTAATATTTTGATTGCCAACAACATTAATTATAGTCCCAACTTTTGCAATGCCATTTTCATCAAAATCAGTTATATGATCATATTTTACTGGAATTATTACTACTCCGGATTTATTTACAAAGCCAGACTTACCTTTTAATTTAACATCGGCCATTCCGTTTTTAAATCCTCCAACATAATCATATATAAAAGGGACAATAATTTGTCCTTTTGTATCAATAAATCCATGTTTATCATTGATAACCGCAGCTGCTCTTTCCTCAAAGAAATTAGCGCCTTGTTCATATTTTACAGGAATTTTTTCTACTCCTTCAGGAGATACAAAACCATATCTGAATTCTTTATTTTTGCCCTCTCCAATTTTTTTTCCTACTGAAATCAGTCCATCTTGCTCGTAGTCGCTTATGTAATCATATTTTAATTTCCAATTAGATGATTGACACGAAGCCATTTGGCAAAACAATGATAATAAGACAATGCTATTTAACGATTTTTTCATCAGTATAAATTTGTTTTTTCGTAGTGTTTAAGTTTTTAATGGTTCTGAAGAGCAATTGTGGTTTAATGCTGATAAAGCTATCATGTGCTACCTGATTTTGTTCATTTCGGTTGGTGTTCTGCTGCACATGATGGTATCATTTATTTAAGTCTGTTGGGTATAGAATACTTGAAGTAGAAAAAGTTGATTAATTGTTTTAGCGTCAAGATACTGATCAATACCAAAACTTGTGGGGAAGCGTGAAAATTTTTAGTTTTGGGCTTTGAATTTTACAGATGTTATCAAGTTACGAAGAGCTCCTACGTTTATTATTACCCGAGTTTATATTAGAGAATTTTGAGTTGAAATCTGCTCGTAAAGAGCAGGATATTTTACATATTGATCTGGAAGAGCTGAATTCTATTCCATTGGCATTTGAAAAGGATAAACTGGAGTCCAAAGGTTTCTTTCCTACCATCACCGTCCAGGATTTCCCCATGCGCGGACATCAGGTCTTTTTTCATATCAAACGACGCAGATGGCTGAACCATACCACCGGAAAAGTGGCTTACCGAGACTGGAGCCTGGTTGCTAAGGGAACGCGAATGACAGGGGAATTCGCGGTTTTTTTAAAACAACTCAGTCAGTACCGCCCCGAATGATATTCAAACGATCGGGAACTTTTATGGAGTAAAAGGCAGAAATCTTGGGCGTCAGTACAAGGATTTTTTGAGTGGCTTTAAGAGTTGGGATCAAAAAGAACATGCCAGTAAATGGTTGCTTTATCCAGACAATCTGGGTACACAACTTTCCATAGATGAGACCAGCGTGTCCCATGGCGAGCTTTATACCATTGTCACTAATAAAGCTGCCAAAGGCAAAAAAGGGGCAATTGTAGCGATTGTTGCGGGTGTAAAAGCAGAAACTGTCATTGAAGTGCTTAGAAAAATTCCATCGGATAAAAGGCGGAAGGTGAAAGAAATTACGTTGGATATGGCTGGTAATATGGAACTGATTGCCAAAAGAGCATTTCCTGTTGCGGTCAGGGTAACCGACAGGTTTCATGTACAGCAACTGGCCACAGAAGCCTTACAGGAAATGCGAATCAAGCACCGATGGGCAGCATTAGATGCTGAAAATGAAGCGATAGAAAAGGCGAAAAAAGGAAACTATGATTTCCAGTCCGGCTTTCTCCCTAATGGAGATACCCTCAAGCAATTACTGGCCAGAAGCAGATACGTTTTGTATAAACGTGCTGAATATTGGACTCAAAGTCAAAAAGAAAGAGCAGATCTGTTATTTGAGCGTTATCCGGATCTGAAGCAGGCCTATGATTTAAGTATGAACCTCAGCAATATCTTTGAAAAAACTACCGATAAAGTGTATGGTTTGGCCAGGCTGGCCAGATGGCACGAAAAGGTAAGGCAAGCGGGATTTAAAGCTTTTAATACCATTTCAAGAACCATTGAAAATCACTATCAAACGATCTTGAATTATTTCGACAACAGATCTACCAATGCTTCTGCGGAATCTTTTAATGCCAAAATCAAAGCTTTTAGATCCCAATTCAGGGGGGTGAGAAGTATCGAATTTTTCTTGTACAGACTGTCTCGGATTTACGCCTAATTTAATTCAGCCCCACAAGTTTTGGTATTGATCCCAAGATACTGATCTGAAAATATTGTTGCAAAAAAAAAGAGATCATTTGATCTCTTTTTTTAAGTCGGGGTGGCAGGATTCGAACCTACGACCTCCTGCTCCCAAAGCAGGCGCGATACCGGGCTACGCTACACCCCGAAAAATTGGTATCACCTTTTTCCCTCTTGCGAAGGGTCTGCAATCCTGCAGAGACCAAATTTCAAACGATCATAAATGATCTTTCTGATTTGGTGTGCAACAAAGGTAAGTAAAGAATTGACATTTTTATCGTTCACGAGCATTTAAACGGTAAAAATATCTTAATGTGTTGCTTTTCAAGGAGAAAAAAAATTAGTGAACTTGTAGATAGATAACAGACAGGAGGGGATTGCTTAAAAAAAAGCGTTCAAGTACCTGTTTAAACTTATAAAACGAAGCTTAAATACACACCTGAACGCTGAAAATCTCTTGAAAATTCAATTATGCGATCAATTTTTTCCTGCGATAATGTCTGAAAACGAAATAAACAGCAACAGCAACCAGTATTAATGCCCATAAGTTAGCCAGGATCAGAATAAATTCCTTAAATACACCCCAGCCATTCTCAAAACTTAACCAGAACCGTTTAAAAAAATCAGGGCGGTAATCAGATAAATTATCATTGACCACTATCATTTTCTTAATCGTATTGTCCTGGTAAAAATTTAAAGTAATCGTACTGTACCGTACATTCCGGTCAGTCTGCAAATTATTCATCCTATTATCTACTAATTCATCCTTCAATGCTAAAGACCTTTCCGCCACAATCACCTTTTTTCCTGAAACAGAATTATTCAACTGTGTTACCGCTTCAACCTTATTCTTACTTTTCAATTGATTACTCAAATAATTGAGACTTTGATCATCCTGTTTTAAAGATTGATCATCAATAAACACGGCCATCTTTGCTACAGTATTTGTAAAATCATCCAGTTTCTCCGAAGGAATTCTTGCCACGACCAAACCTTCCACCCGGTAAGCAATCAATTCCAGTAAAGAATCAGCAGAATATTTCACCTTTTCATTTTGCCTGATCATGCTATGTGTACTGAATTCGGCAATCATGCCGCCCTCAGCTTTCAGTATACTGCCTAATTTCTCTTTAGCAGACTGCACATCCTTTACCCTGAACCTCATGTCCGCCGTTTTAACAATCTTTTCCGTTACTACAGTATCTGATGATAAGGCAGAACTCTGTTTTTGAACATCTGCAGTTTCATAAGCGCCCGATTTTTTGTCACTGCTACAACCCAGTGCAGTTAAACCTAGTATTCCATAAATCAAATATTTCTTCATCATGTTAAGGATTAAATTTTCCCTTAATACTACTATAGGCTATTAAGTAACCCTATGTCACACACATATATCAGAACTCCTTTTAAAATTGATGTAAAGCCCTTTGACTATTCCCAACCTTCCATATCGGTAATCAACCCTTCCAAAATGGAAGGGTTTTAATTCCGGAGATTTCCTGATCAAATTCATTTTCATGGTTAAAATATTGAATTATAGCTGTTTATGTCGAGTTCTTCTTCTTTGGTATAGCGATTGGATAAGGCCATAAAAAATAAACACCATGATGACTGTACTATTATTAATCGCTCTTCTGGTCCTGACGTGGATCTGTTACAAATCAATCGACTGGTTCGAAAAAATCTAAAATTATGATCGCACTATTTATTATCGCAATCGCAGTATTCATCTATATGATTTACGTGCTGATTAAACCCGAAAAATTTTAATTGAACGCTATGAACACTGAATTATTTGGAATCTACGCTACCTACCTGCTTACCCTGGTTATAGCTATTCCTTTAGGTAAATACCTCGCAAAGGTATTTGCTGGTGAAAAAGTCTGGACTGACTTCTTAAAACCTATTGAATCTGGTATCTACAAACTTTCCGGAATTAACCCTAACGAGCAAATGAATTGGAAACAGCACATGAAAGCGCTGATGACCATCAACCTGGTGTGGTTAGTTTATGGATTCTTCGTTTTAATGAATCAGGATAAGCTGCCACTTAATCCCGACGGTAACCCAGGAATGTCTCCTGATCTTGCCTTTAACTCAATTATCAGTTTCGTTGTAAACTGTAACCTTCAACATTATTCAGGAGAAAGCGGTGTAACCTATCTTACACAACACTTTGTGATGATGTTTCTTCAATTTGTGAGTGCCGCAACCGGTATCGCAGCTGCTGTAGTCTTCTTTAAAGCCTTCAGAGATAAAACCTCTACTAATCTGGGTAACTTCTGGGAATTCTTTGTGAAATCAATCACCAGGTTACTATTACCTCTTTCCCTGATCATGGCTGTTATCCTTGCCTTTTCAGGTACAACAAGCAGTTACGAAGGAAAAGATAAATTCATCTCATTACAGGGCGATACTGTAAACGTATCAAGAGGCCCCGCAGCTGCATTTGTAGCTATTAAACATCTGGGAACAAACGGTGGTGGCTGGTTTGGTACAAACTCTGCACACCCTTTAGAAAATCCATCTTATTTCACTAACTCGGTAGAACTGATTGCACAGGTGATCATTCCTATAGCGATGGTGATTGCTTTCGGTATTTTTATCAAACGCAGAAGACTATCCTGGATGATATTCGGTGTAATGACCATAGGTATGTTATTACTACTGATTCCAACCGTAAGCAGTGAGCTTGGAGGAAATCCTGCAATTGCGAAAATGGGTGTTTCGCAGCTTACCGGTGCAATGGAAGGTAAAGAAGTGCGATTCGGGCCGGCAATTAGTGGTTACTGGAGTACCGTTACCACGATTATCTCTACAGGATCAGTAAACAGTATGCACGACAGTTCAATGCCACTAACAGGCTTATGGCAATTATTAGGGATGATGATCAACTCCTTTTACGGGGGCTGTGGAGTAGGGGTGCTCAATTACTTTATCTATCTCATTATCGCTGTATTCATCTCTGGTTTAATGGTAGGCCGGACACCAGAATTCCTTGGGCATAAAGTAGAAGCAAGAGAAATTAAGATTGCAGCATTAATCACCCTGTTAAGTCCTTTCCTGATTCTTGCAGGTACAGCACTATCAAGTTTTATCATCGTCAATCATGCCGATGCAGCATGGGCAGTACAACCAAAAGCATGGTTAAATAACCCAAGCTTCCACGGTTTCTCAGAGATGTTATACGAAATGACTTCTTCCAATGCAAACAACGGTTCTGGCTTTGAAGGCTTAGGCGACAATAATGTGTTCTGGAATGTATCTACAGGATTTTTATTATTCCTGGGCAGGTTCTTACCAATTATTGGCCCTATTGCTATTGCCGGATTACTGGGCGCTAAAAAATATATCCCGGAATCTGCTGGTACTTTAAAAGCAGAAACACTGACTTTCAGTCTGATGACTTTTGCGGTGATTGTTGTTTTAAATGCCCTTTCCTATTTCCCTGCCCTGACTTTAGGCCCGCTGGCAGAATATTTTACCCTGATTAAATAGATTATCATGAAGTCTTCTAATAAATTATTTGAACCTGCATTGGTTCAAACTGCCCTTAAACAATCCTTTATAAAACTTGATCCAAGGGTGATGGTGCGTAACCCGGTGATGTTTACTGTTGAAGTAGGAACACTGGTGATGGCATACGTTACGGTTTATTCTTTCAGCCACGCCGGACAAGGATCACCACTATATAACTTCTTTATTTTCTTAATTCTGTTCCTGACCGTCCTGTTTGCCAATTTCGCTGAAGCCATTGCTGAAGCCAGAGGTAAAGCTCAGGCAGACAGTTTAAGAAAAACCAGAGAAGAAACACCAGCTAAAGTAGTTCTGGCAGACGGAACTATTGAAATGCGTTCATCCAGTCAATTAAAAAAAGGTGATGTTTTTTTCTGTGAAACCGGAGATACAATCCCAACAGACGGAGAAATCATTCAAGGTATAGCTACCATCGATGAGTCAGCTATTACCGGAGAATCTGCGCCGGTAATCAGAGAATCCGGAGGTGATAAATCGTCCGTAACAGGAGGTACTAAGGTCCTGTCGGATGAAATTAAAGTGATGGTGAGTACTGAACCAGGAGAAAGCTTTCTGGATAAAATGATTGCCCTTGTAGAAGGAGCATCCCGTCAGAAAACACCAAATGAAATTGCTTTAACAATCCTTTTAGCAAGTTTTACCTTAGTATTTGTGATTGTCTGTGTAACCTTGAAACCTTTCGCAGACTACGCAAACACACCCATTACAATTGCCGCATTAATCTCTCTGTTCGTTTGTCTGATCCCTACCACAATTGGTGGTCTGTTATCAGCCATCGGGATTGCGGGAATGGATCGTGCCTTACGTGCAAACGTAATTACTAAATCAGGTAAAGCAGTGGAGACTGCAGGAGATATTGACGTACTGTTATTAGATAAAACAGGAACGATCACTATCGGTAACCGTAAAGCGACCAACTTTTACCCTACAGCAGCAGTGGATGTTAAATTGTTTACCAATGCCTGCGTACTGAGTTCATTAGCAGATGAAACCCCGGAAGGTAAGTCGATTATCGAGCTGGCCAATACACAAAATAATTTTGCATTGCCAACTACCCCGGAAGGCGCAGTATTTATCAAGTTTACTGCCGAAACCAGGTCCAGCGGTATTGATACCCCAGATGGAAGACGTATCCGTAAAGGTGCTTTTGACTCTATCCGTAATATCGTTCAGAAAGCAGGAAATATTTTTCCTCAGGATATCGAAGACGAAGTTAAAAAGATCGCTTCCAATGGAGGGACCCCGCTTGTAGTTTCAGAGAACGAGAAAGCACTGGGTGTAATTGAATTACAAGATATTATCAAACCAGGGATCAGCGAACGTTTCGACCGTCTGCGTAAGATGGGTGTAAAAACAGTGATGGTAACCGGAGATAACCCGTTGACGGCTAAATTTATTGCAGAAAAAGCAGGCGTAGATGACTTTATTGCTGAAGCAAAACCTGAGGATAAAATGAACTATATCAAAGACGAGCAGGCCTTAGGCAAGCTGGTTGCAATGATGGGTGATGGTACAAACGATGCTCCGGCTTTAGCGCAGGCAGACGTTGGTGTAGCCATGAACAGTGGAACACAAGCTGCAAAAGAGGCTGGAAATATGGTCGATCTAGACAATGACCCAACCAAACTGATTGAGATCGTAGAGATCGGTAAACAGCTTTTGATTACTCGTGGTACACTGACAACTTTCTCTATTGCCAATGACGTCGCTAAATATTTCGCTATTGTTCCAGCCTTGTTTATTGGTTCTATACCAGCCTTACAAGCCTTGAATATTATGGGTTTACATTCCCCTGAAAGTGCAATTATGTCGGCTGTTATTTTCAATGCGATTATCATCCCGATTCTGATTCCGCTTGCCTTAAGAGGTGTGGCTTATAAACCAATAGGAGCGAGTGCCTTGTTGCGCAGGAACCTGTTGATTTACGGTCTGGGTGGAGTTATAGCCCCTTTTATAGGCATTAAATTAATTGATATACTAGTTGGATTATTCGTTTAAAAAATTAAAATCATGAAACCTGCATGAGCTTGTTACTCTAAAATAATTGACAAAGCTCATGCAAGCTTCATAACCGTTAAAAAACAATATAAACTCATGAAAAAGTACATCTTACAATCTATACGTCTTACTGCAGTTTTATTAGTACTGCTATGCATCATATATCCTTTAATGGTTGCCTTTGCCGGAAGTTTCTCTAAAGGAGGCGGCGGCGGTGAAAAGATCACTCAAAATGGTAAAGTAGTAGGTTATGCACTGATCGGACAATCCTTCACTAAACCTCAGTATTTCTGGGGCAGACCATCTTCAGTTGGTTATAAAGCAGACGGATCCGGTGGATCGAATAAAGGCCCGTCCAACCCGGACTACTTAAAAGAAGTAAACAGCAGAATAGATTCTCTGCTTAAATACCACCCTTATCTGAAACGCAGCGATATTCCTGCCGATATGGTTACTGCTTCAGGTAGCGGATTAGACCCTGATATTTCTGTAGAAGGCGCAACTATCCAAATTAAAAGAGTAGCGATGAACAGAAAAATAAGTGAACAGGCCGTATCAGAACTGGTTAAAAAAACGGCTAATGGCCCATTGCTAGGCTTATTTGGCCCAAGTACAGTCAATGTACTGGAACTGAATGTTGCGTTGGATAACCTTAAAAAATAAAAGGAGCCTGTTTAAACTCTACGACCCTAACCAGGAAAAAATGAATTTGAACAGGCTCTTCAATACGCAGATCAGGAAGAAAAACACCTTACCATTTAACAATAATATAAGATACAATGAACAAATTTTTGATGACAGCTGCCACTGTTTGTATGGGTTTGGTTGCAAGCGCACAAGAAGAACCTAAAGTTAAAATTTCGGGTTATGCCGAAGTATATTATGGACACGATTTTAACAGACCGGCCAATAACAACAGACCTGGTTTTATATATGCACACAATAGAAGTAATGAAGTGAATCTGAATCTGGGTTATATTAAAGCGGCCTATGACTCCGGAAAAATCAGGGCTAACCTGGCTATTATGGCCGGAACCTATGCCAATGCGAACCTGGCGGCTGAATCTGGGGTGTCAAAAAATATCCTGGAAGCAAACGTTGGCTTTAAAATATCCAATAAAGCCAACCTATGGGTAGACGCAGGTGTATTCTCGTCCCATATTGGTTTTGAAAGTGCCATATCAAAAGACTGCTGGGTATTGACCAGGAATATTTCTTCAGAAAATACCCCTTACTTTGAATCCGGAGCGAAAGTTACCTACAGCACCGATGACAACAAATTTACAGCTTCAGCCCTCTACCTAAACGGCTGGCAGCGTATCGCACGTCAGGATGGAAACAGACAACCAGCCGGAGGCCTGCAACTCACCTGGAAACCAACCGATAAAATCACTGTAAATTATAGTAACTATCTTGGAACCGAAGGTGCTGACTCCGTAAGAGTAACCCGTTTCTACCATAATGTTTACGGTGTATTCCAGCTCGCTGATGCCTTTGGGGTAACCGTAGGATTTGATTATGCTACACAGCAGAAATCCAAAACCGATCATAGTAAAAACGAAGTATTATCCCCGGTGGTTATTGCCCGTTACACCATCAACCCTAAATGGGCAATGGCAGGAAGATTTGAATACTACCAGGATAAAAACGGTGTCCTGATTGCCACTGATACCCCTAATGGATTTAAAACCAAAGGCTATTCCTTAAACATTGACTATGCACCAATATCAAATGCGGTGGTCAGGCTAGAAGGTAAAGTATATGACAGCAAAGACAAAATATTTAAAAGAGATATAAGTGCTGTAAACTATAATGCAGCAGTTACTGCAAGTGTTGCTGTTTCTTTTTAAACCCTATAAAGTCACTTATTTAAAATAAATGGCCGGGGATAAAATCTCCGGCTTTAAAAACTAAAAGCTATAAACATGGAAACATTTTTAGAATTTTTATTTACCGCTTCAATCACTGTTTTTGCAGGATTTTTGTGTTTAAAATACGGGCCAAAAACAAGAAGAAAAGCAAGGATTGCCCGGCTGAAAAAAGGGCAGGAAGTCAGGCTTAAAAATCAGGATCAAACGATGGCAACTCAAACAATTTACCGGAATTATTCCGCTAAATTTATATTGATTTTATTCATAGGCATTACATTCATTACCGGTGTATCCTATCTGGTTGATATAGGATATGTGATTATTACATGGTAAACCGATTATAATTGTGGAAGATAATAAAGAACAATCAGTACGTCAATTCCTTGACCTGGTAAAGAAATCCCGCCGGGGTAAGTTCAAGGTATATATTGGTATGAGTGCGGGAGTTGGAAAAACCTACCGGATGCTGCAAGAAGCGCACGCTCTGCTCAAAAATGGAATTGACATACAAATCGGTTATATTGAAACCCATAACAGAGAAGAAACGCACGCCCTTTTAGCAGGAATTCCATTAATTCCCAGGCGTAAACTATTTTACAAAGGCAAGGAAATTGAAGAAATGGACGTGCAGGCTATCCTGAGCAGGAATCCCGAAGTAGTTATCGTAGATGAACTGGCGCACTCCAATATAGAAGGAAGCAAAAACACAAAACGCTGGCAGGACGTCATGGATATCCTTGAATCAGGCATTAGTGTAATCTCGGCTGTGAATATCCAGCACCTGGAAAGCATGAACGAGGAGATTGAGAAAATCACTGGAATCCCTATCACAGAGCGTATCCCGGATAGAGTGCTGGATATTGCAGATGAGATCGTGAACATTGACCTGACCGCTGATGAACTCATAGACCGGCTTAAATCCGGTAAAATATATGACAAAACAAAAATAGAAAGAGCCTTGGGGAACTTCTTTCAATCCGAACGAATCCTTCAGCTCAGAGAACTGGCGCTGCGGGAAGTAGCCCATCACGTAGAAAGAAAGATCAGTATAGAAATCCCTAAACAAATCAAGCTCAGACCAGAGCGTTTCATGGCCTGTATCTCCACCAATAACGTGACCGCTAAGATTGTTATCCGTAAAACAGCCAGGCTGGCTTCCTATTACAGATCTCCCTGGACCGTACTCTATGTGCAGAATAATAATGAAAGTAGTGACCGGATTAAACTAGATTTGCAAAGGCATCTGATCAATAACTTTAAGCTCGCCACAGAACTTGGCGCAGAAGTAATCAAAGTGAAAAGTGATGAAATCACCAAAACCATTATGAGAATTGCCCAGGAAAAAGAAATCACGACCATCTGTATCGGGAAACCTCATCTGAACCTCTTTCAGGTGATCATGAGAACTGCCGTATTCAACGAATTACTGCGGAACATTTCATCAACAGAAACAGATCTCGTTATTCTATCTTAAGCAATCCAACTAGTGAACGATTAAGCAATCCAATTAGTGAACCAGTAAGCAATCCAACAAATAAACCAATAAAAAAATGAAATTGTATGTCACTTTGCAACAGATAAACCTAACCGGTTATCCCAAAAAATATAGATGGTGCTAATGTGAAGAGCATTGTTTTTCTTTGCCCTTTTCGGGCCTAAGTAAACGTAGCTCGAACATAGCACTACCTATATTTTTGCGAAGCCAGGCAAACCCCCTTAGAACTTTCAACAAGTAATACAATGAAAATAAAAACCAAACTCCGCCTCGGATTCGGATTCCTGTTTGTAGTCGTACTCCTATTCGGTTCCATCTCACTCTATTACATGAACCAGATCTCGGTTAGTGCAAAAGTGATTCTGAAAGACAACTACGAAACCCTGAGTTACACCAGAGAAATGCGTTCCATCCTTGACCAGAACGACCTTCCCCTCACACCCGGACTACAGAAGAAATTTGCAAAACAACTATCCCTCGAATCAAAAAACGTGACCGAGAACGGAGAAGGAGAGGCCGTAGCAACCCTCAAAAAATCATTCCACGAACTCACCAACCCTGCACAGCAAAAAACAGCACTCGCAAAGATCAGATCTCAACTCACGATTATCGACAAACTTAACATGGACGGTATCGTCAGAAAAAACTATGTCGCTCAAAAATCCGTTGAAAAAGCCAGCCTGTACCTCATTACAGCCGCCAGTTTCTGTTTCCTCGTTCTATTCTCTTTTATTGTCAACTTCCCCGGATTTGTCGCTAACCCGCTTAGAGAATTCTCCGAAGCCATACAAGAAATCGGGCGTAAAAACTATAAACAAAGACTCGTATTTGACGGCACAGATGAATTTTCAGAACTTGCCAGCTCATTCAATGAAATGGTTGAACAACTCAATAAATGGGAAAACAGTAACCTTGCAAAAATTCAATCAGAAAAGCTGCGTATCGAAGCCATCATTGAACAAATGCAAGACGCCATTATCGGGCTCAACGAAAAACAGGAAATTCTTTTCATGAATAAAGTTGCCGCACAAATCCTGAACCTTGATGAAAACAAAGTAAACGGATCCAACGTCAAAGACCTGATGAAAAAAAACGATCTTTTAGCCAGGATCATGAATAACCAAAAAAACGATCAGCCCATAAAAATCTACGCAGACCAGAAAGAATCCTACTTCCAGCTCCAGAAAAGAGAAATTATCGTACCCATATTTGAAGACCAGGATTCACCAGTTCTGCAAACCGGTAAAACCGCAGGAACCGTATACATCCTCAATAACATTACCCAATTTAAAGAACTCGACGAGGCTAAAACCAACTTTATCGCTACCGTGTCCCACGAACTTAAAACCCCTATATCCTCCATAAAAATGAGTTTAAAACTTCTGGATGACGAAAGGATCGGGCTGATGAACACAGAACAAAAACAACTCATAGCACACATCAAAGACGACTGTAGCCGTTTACTGAAAATCACCAGTGAACTCCTTGATCTCGCACAAGTAGAAACAGGCAACCTGCAATTAAACTTTGTCAAAGCCGCCCCGCTGGAAATCGTCAACTATGCCCTGAACGCAGTCCGCTTTCAAGCCGGACAAAAAAACATTCAACTCGAACTTATCAGTAAAGAAAACCTTCCCGTTGTAAACGCAGACGTAGAGAAAACAGCCTGGGTACTCATTAACTTTCTCTCTAACGCCTTGCGGTACAGCTCAGAAAAATCAAAAGTTCAAATAGAAATACAAGAGAAAAAACAAGGAATAGAATTCTCTGTACGGGATTTCGGAAAAGGAATAGACGAACAATACCAAAAACGGCTCTTTGACCGCTACTTCCAGGTACCCACAGACGGAAACAATAAATCAGGCTCAGGATTAGGACTTGCAATTTCCAAAGACTTTATCGAAGCCGAAAACGGTAAAATATGGGTAGAAAGTGAAATAGGAGAAGGAAGCCGCTTCTGCTTCTTCCTTCCCGTTGCTGAATAATCTTTTGGTTAGGTGATCATACTAAAGGCCAGCGCAGCAGCTAACTTAGCCGTGCGCTGGTCTTGATCAAAAACCGGATTACACTCTGCAATATCCATACTGATCACCTTGCCACCAGCCATAACAGACTTTAAACAACTAAAGAAAAACGCATCAGGAATAAGACCACTAAAAGCGGCCGCACTTACCCCCGGAGCAAACGAAGAGGAAAATACATCCATACAAATTGTCAGGTAAATATGCGATGAACCTGCAATAAACTCCTCCAGTTGGTGCTTAATCACTTCCTGATTAGCAGCCATAAAACCCTCCGCATGGATATGCTTTACACCCAACCCCGCAGCCGTATCAAACAAATGCTTCGTATTGCTGTTCAGCTGAATTCCAACAGGCAGATAGCTGAAAGGTTTCCCTGACGCCTTACAATCCTCTGCAATCTGAAAAAATCCAGTGCCAGAGTTTGTACCATGCTCATTAGGTTCGCGTAAATCAAAATGTGCATCAAAATTGATAATCCCAAGGCTATCAGGCTTCTTCAAATAATCATTAATACCGGTATAATGACCATAAGCAACCTCATGACCACCACCAATAACCAAAGGCCGGTAACCATTCGCTAAAGCAAAGCTAACCACCTCAGAAAGCGAACGTTGCGCACCTTCCATATCCTGGCCCATACAAACCACATCTCCCAAATCAAGAAACACAGCATCCTCATCAAAATGAACAGGTAAATTGCAACAAGCCTTGCGGAAATGAGCAGGGCCATCCTTAGCGCCAACTCTGCCACCATTACGTCTCACCCCTTCATCACAAGAAAAACCAATTAAGGCAATTCCTTTTTGACCGGGTGATAGCAATGGGATAACCCCATGCAGAAGATCAACCAGAATCACCCGCTGATGCCAGCGCTGAACAGCCAGATCAGTTCCGTCATTACGACCAGTCCACGTTTCAGCCGATGTTTTTTGATAAAATAAAGAGTCTATCATATTCTTATTCCTTTTTTCCAGACGATGCCCGGTTTAATTTTTCCCTGATGGTATAAAATCTCTCTGTAATCAGCACAAGGATAAGCCTGCATATCAGCCAGCATTCCTTCAGCCAGCCTACCACGATCCATCAGGCTCAACGCTTTTGCCGCTCTGAAAGTCAGTCCTGCGAATACCTCAGCCGTACTCAGTTTCTCCGCAGCACTCATCACCGCAGCCTGCATCAGTAAATCTCCCATAGGCGCAGACCCTGGATTCCAGTCACTTGCAATAGCCAGACAAGCGCCAGCATCCAGTAACTTCCGGGCAGGCGCATACTGCATCCCTAAGCCCAGAGAAGCACCAGGAAGTACAACCGCTACCGTCTCCGAACCCTCCAATAGCGCAGCTTCCCTTTCCGTACTCGCTTCCAGATGATCTGCCGAAACAGCGCCAACCTCAATAGCCACTTCCAGTCCACTGGTTGTAAACTGATCAGCATGTACTGTAATTTCAAAACCCAATTCTTTTGCAGCCAGTAAATAAGAAACCGAAACCTGGGGGTCAAAAGCACTCTCTTCGATGAAAATATCTACCCGGTTTGCCAGATCCTCCGCCTTCACCAACGGTAATAAATCTGCCAGTACATGATCCAGATACTCCACCTGTGAACCCTCAAAATCTTTCGGTAAAAGATGTGCTGCCAAACAAGTAGGAATCAAATCGGCAACAGTGGTTAAAGCAACCTCTTTAATCGCTCTCAGCATTTTCAGCTCATTGCTTATATCCAGTCCATAACCACTCTTAATCTCGATTGTCGTTACCCCATCAGTTAAATGCCGCTGTACTCTTTGCTTCAAAAGCTCCACCAGCTTTGACAACGCTGCTGCGCGTGTCTGCGTTACAGAATCCCAGATACCACCGCCGCTTTTCGCAATTTCAAGGTAAGTTTTTCCCTGAATACGAAGACTATAATCCTTTGCCCTGCTTCCTGCAAAACAGATATGCGTATGACAGTCAATAAAACCAGGAAGCAAAACTTGTTCCCCTTCAATTTTTTCTAACGACAGCGCTGCATTTGCAAGGCGTAAGTCTTCAAAATCACCAGTAGCCACGATCTTCCCATCCTCCACAATAATACCGCCACCACGGATTATCTCAAGCTGGTCGTCATTTATAGCACCATTCAGCGCCAAACCCGACAAGGTCAGGATCTCGCTGAATGGTCCGATTAGTTTCTTCATCTCAAATGTGTTAAACTATCCTATTTTTAAACCGAACTTTTCAGCCCATATTTCTGCCTGCTCATAACCCGCATCCGCATGACGGAAGATACCCATAGCCGGATCATTATATAACACACGGCTGATGCAGCTCGCTGCACGCTCAGTTCCGTCTGCCAGAACAACCATTCCCGCATGCTGAGAATAACCCATTCCCACACCACCACCATGATGGAAAGAAACCCAGGTTGCACCACCCGAAGTATTAGCCATCAAGTTTAATAACGGCCAGTCAGAAACTGCATCAGAACCATCTTTCATAGATTCAGTTTCACGGTTAGGAGAAGCTACAGAACCACAATCCAAATGATCACGGCCAATCACGATCGGCCCTTTAACTTTGCCGCTTGCTACCAGCTCATTGAAAATCAGACCCGCTTTTTCGCGTTCGCCCATACCTAACCAGCAAATACGTGCCGGTAAACCCTGGAAACTAATTTTATCCTGAGCTTTTTGCAGCCAGTTAATTAAATGCGTATTTTCTGGAAATGCTTCCATTAGCGCACGATCCGTTACATAGATATCTTCAGGATCACCAGATAAAGCAACCCATCTGAACGGGCCTTTACCTTCACAGAATAACGGTCTGATATAAGCAGGCGTAAAACCGGGAAAGTTAAACGCATCTTTTTCTCCACCTTGTTTAGCAAACTCTCTTAAGTTATTTCCATAATCAAAAGTAACTGCTCCCAGTTTTTGCAATTCAAGCATGAAAGCCACATGGCGGGCCATACTTTTCAATGATAATGCCTTGTACTTTTCAGGATCACTTTTTCTTAAAGCAAGCGCCTCAGGTAAAGATAAACCGTTAGGAACATAACCATTCAAAGGATCATGTGCAGAAGTCTGGTCAGTCAGGATATCAGGAACTAAGCCATCAGCAGTTAAACGCTCCAGTAAATCTCCCGCATCCATGACGATTCCGATAGAAATAGCCGCACCAGTTGCTTTAGCTTCATTTACCCAGTTAATCGCTTCTTCATAAGAATGTGTAATCCGGTCAATATACTGCGTATCTACACGCTTTTGAATTCTTGTTTCGTCTACATCAGCACCTAAAAAAATAGCACCAGCCATCGTTGCTGCTAAAGGTTGCGCGCCACCCATACCACCAATACCAGCACTCACAATCAGTTTACCTGTCAGATCATGACCGAAATGCTGACGGCCACACTCTACAAATGTCTCGTAAGTACCCTGTAAAATACCCTGCGTACCAATATAAATCCAGCTACCCGCTGTCATCTGGCCGTACATCATTAATCCTTTGCTGCGCAATTCATTGAAATGCTCCCAATTTGCCCATGCAGGTACTAAATTACTATTCGCAATTAAAACACGTGGTGCCTGAGGATGGCTTCTGATGATACCGACTGGTTTACCCGATTGTACCAATAGAGAATGATGTTCATCCAGTTCCAAAAGAATCTCAATGATTTTACGTAAAGATTCCGGGTTACGTGCAGCCTGGCCAATACCGCCATAAACTACTAATTCTTCCGGGTTTTCTGCAACCTCTCCATCCAGGTTATTCAGCAGCATGCGCAATACAGACTCTGTCTGCCAGCTTTTAGCATGCAGTTGCATCCCTCTTGGTGCTTTATAAAACGGATGTTTGGCGTAGGTGTTAATAAATTCTGAAGTCGTCATCGTTGAATAGGTTAATATGGTTAGCAATGGCAGTTTCATTAGCAGTCTGCAATAATGAACCGTTAGTTATCAAATGATGTAATTGATTAATATCGTCCGCAAAAAGACGGTCTTCTTTGATATAAGGAACATGGTTTCTGATTAAATTGTGGCAGGCCTCGATTACTGGTGTTGATTTCAACGGCCGTCTGAATTCTATAGCTTGTGCAGCATATAAAAGTTCAATCGCCTGGATAAATTCCAGGTTATCAATTACCATATGCAGCTTTCTTCCACTGATAGAACCCATAGAAACATGGTCTTCCTGTCCCAGAGAAGTAGGGACGCTATCCGCACTTGCCGGAAAGCATAAAGTTTTGTTCTCGGTTACCAATGCTGCTGTGGTATACTGAGGGATCATTAAACCAGAGTTTAAACCAGCATCGGCAATCAGTAATTTTGGTAAATCATATTTGCCTTCATTCATCAGGTAACAACGGCGATCTGCAATATTTCCTAATTCTGCTGCGGCAACCGTTGCATAATCAAGCACCATCGCTAAAGGCTGTCCGTGGAAATTTCCACCACTGATCGTATCTTCTGCACTAAAAATAACCGGATTATCAGTCACTGAGTTCAGCTCAATTTCCGTTAATTCTTTTAAATGTAACCAGGCATTACGCGAAGCGCCATGTACCTGTGGCATACAGCGGATAGAATAAGGATCCTGTACGCGGCTGCAATTGATATGTGAGGTTCCGATTGCTGAACCTTCCAGGATTGCAGATAAGCGGTGGGCAACCAGTTTAGTGCCTTTATAAGGTCTTAAATTATGTAAACGTTCATCAAACGGACGGGTAGAACCAGTCAGGCCTTCTAAAGACATTGCTCCGCTTAAATCGGCCAGATCCAATGCATCGTTTAAACGCTGAACCGCTTTAACAGCGAAAGCAAGTATAAACTGCGTTCCGTTAATCAGGGCCAGGCCTTCTTTCGGGCCTAATACGATTGGTTTCAAATCATATTGTTCCAGCATTTTTGCAGCGGAAACTTTTTCTCCATGGATAAACACTTCACCTAAACCAATTAAAGGCAGGAACAGGTGAGATAGGGGAGCCAGGTCACCAGAAGCACCTACCGAACCTTTTTCAGGAACAAAAGGAATAATATCATTGTCAATATGCCAGATAATACGTGCTAATGTTTGTGGCGCAATGCCAGAAAACCCCTTAGCTAAAGCCTGAACTTTAGTAATCATCATAATTTTGGCAATTTCCAGAGGAATTGGCTTACCTACACCAACACTATGACTTTTAAGGATATTGCTTTGTAAAAGCGAAGTGTCTTTTTCTGATATATGGGTATCACATAATGGGCCGAATCCTGTATTCACGCCATATACTGGTTTTTGGCTACGAACAATTTTTTGTACTTCTTCCCAGGAAGATTGAATATTTGCTGCTGCTTCAGGACTAATCCGGCCTTTGGTCTGACCTGCTGCAATAGCCAAGCAAATTCCACTGGTCAGGTGGTCAGTTCCATAAAAAAATGAGTTATGCATTGGATGTAGATTTAACAGGGTGATGTATTTTATGTTGAATATTTTTAACGATATCGATGGATTTAAAGGTAGTTTCCAGCTTAGTCAGCGTAGCTAATATCGCGCTGCCTTCCTCGCTTGCTCCTGCTACTTCTTCCATGGTTGCAGTGATGGCATCCCAAACAGGAATGATCCGCTCTAAAAGTGCTTTGCCTTCTTCGCTCAAAGTCACTAATTGTTTACGGGCATCTTCAGCGCTGGTTGTGCTGATGACTAAACCTTTATTTTTAAGATTGGTCACCAGTTGACTGGCTGCGGGATGAGAGACTTCAATCTGTTCACATAGTTCCTGAATGGTTAATGTTTTGTTTTCAGAGAGTAAGTAGAATACAGGGAACCAGGTGGTTTCAAAGACGATGCCTTCTGCCTTGTATGATTTATTGATTTCTGAAAGAAAGAGTTCACTCAACCGTTTCAACCGGCTGCCTAACACTAAATATCCTAATGACTGATAGTAATTCATACTCAAATATATAAGTAATTATATAAGTACTTATATAATTAAGCGAAAATAATTGTAAATACTATGATATACAATTGTTTAGCTATATATGAGCAGTACTTGATAAATGGTTAAGCTCTACTTTGATAAAAGATAAAGCGCATTTTAAACGTGTCTTTGGTTGTGTTGTGCTTCAAACCCGTATGAAACTGCAAGAGAACCCAAGCAGTAACCCTGTTATTTTACTGTTGTTCATATAAACAAATAGAATCTTAAAGGGAAAGCAGAGGTCGTATATGCGAACAAAGAGATGGTGAAGATGGTTGCTTTGTTTCTCTCCGGCTAAATTTTATCATTTTTAAATGCCTTCTGGCTGATAAAAATCATAGATTAAATTTTAAGAAAATCTGGAGCAGATATTAAAGGAATATTAAGGAAAAACAAGATATAGTAATTATTACTTTGTGATAGTCAATTGTTTATCTATCCTGTTAAATTTTTGCTTTCCTGACAGATACTCAGGAATTTTTTCGGAAATCCTTCTTTTTATATTTATTATGTTTAGTTTTTTTTACAACTATTTAATGATAGGTTTGGGAGCTCTTATCAAATAATATATGGTCCAATTAATATTTAAAGGCAGGTACAGTGTTCTGTTTTCCTTTTTTGCTGTTTTTTTATTCAGCTCTTTTTTAATCCGGACAGGTCTGCTGGCCGTTTCATCTGGTAAGACAGATTTTTCCATACTATCTATTATTCAATTATATTTTACAGGCTTTTTCTATGACTTTGGGGTAGCCCTTTTCCTGGTTACACTTTTCAGTATATACCTGTTATTTTTACCTCAGAAGTGGGTAAACACCCTTACTAATAAAATCATTACTTATGGCTGGTTGTTCCTGATCCTGTTGATTTCCTTTTTCTCTTTCTTTGCAGAACTTACCTTCTGGCAGGAATTTGAAAGCCGTTTTAACTTTATCGCGGTCGATTACCTGATTTATACCTACGAAGTTGTAAACAATATCAATGAATCCTATCCATTACCACTTTTGATAGGAGGTGTGCTGTTATTGGTACTACTGGTGATGTTTCTGTTTGCGAAAAGAAAAGTTTTTACCCATGCTTTTCAATCCAGTACTCCGTTCCGCACCCGGTTAATGATTTCTGGTTCCTTATTAATCCTGACCATACTTTATCCTTTATTTGTTCGCAATTCATTCGCTGAAAGAGGAACTAACCGTTATCAGAATGAGTTATCTAAGGCCGGGATTTATTCTTTTTTTGCTGCTTTTAAGAACAATGAACTGGATTATAACGATTTCTATACTTTATTACCTAAAAATGAGGCTTTCAAGGTAATCAGAAATGAATTAAAAGAGTCGAACAGTACTTTTGTGACCAGCGGAAACTCTATCAAAAGAGAGATCAATAATACGGGAACTACCTATAAACCCAATGTAATCATGATTACGGTGGAAAGTCTGAGTGCTGATTTTATGGAACACTTTGGCAATACGCAGAAGCTGATGCCGGTACTTGATTCTCTGGCAACCACTAATTTGCTGTTTACCAATATGTATGCTACCGGAACCAGAACCGTGAGAGGGATGGAAGCCTTAACTTTAGCCAGCCCGCCTACACCAGGAAGCAGTGTAGTGAGAAGACAAGGGAATGAAAAACTAACTACGGTCGGACATATTTTTGAAAAGGCCGGGTATAGCAGAGCCTTCTTTTATGGTGGCGATGGCTACTTTGATAATATGAATGAATATTTTGGCAGCAATGGATTTGATATTATAGACAGAGGAAGAAATATTAAACTGGATGATGCTTATGAAACCAAAAGAACAATTATTCAGGACGATCAGGTTCATTTTGAAAATGCCTGGGGAATAAGTGATGAAGACTTATTTGCTGCGGTTACCCGTGGTGCTGATGCAGAATTTAAACAGGGTAAACCATTTTATAATTTTGTGATGACGACTTCTAATCACCGTCCATTCACTTTTCCGGAAGGTAAGATTAAGTATACCTCGGGAAGTGGAAGAGAAGGAGCAGTACGCTATACGGATTATGCAATCGGTGAATTCCTGAAGAATATAAGCAACAAACCATGGTATAAAAATACAGTCATTATTATAGTTGCTGACCATTGTGCAAGCAGTGCAGGCAGAAATGAGATTGATATTAATAAATACCATATCCCATGTGTCATTCTCAATTTGCCAAAAAAGGGCAGCCAGGTAATTGATAAAATGTGTTCTCAAATTGATATCTATCCTACATTATTCAGTTTGCTGGGCTGGAAATATGAGAGTAATTTATATGGAAAGAATCTTTTTGATCCCACTTATCAGCCCCGCGCAGTTCTGGGTACTTATCAAAAGCTGGCTTACCTGAAACAGGATAGCCTGGTGATTCTTGGCCCGCAGCAAAAAATGGAAACCTTCCTGTATAACAAGGCAAAGAATGAACAGGTTCCTGCTAAATTATCAAAAAGAGTAACCGATCAGGCAATTGCGAACTATCAGACTGCTTACGATTTATTCAAAAGCGGAGGAATGCACCAATAATTATAAATTTCCTCCAGTATTTATCTATCTTAACTTAACAGTTCAGTTTAAAAGGAGTTTTTTATGAAATTTTTCAGTTTTATCTTCGTGATATGTTTACCCGGAATGGTATTTGCGCAGCAGGTGGATACCCTCAGTAAAGATTCAGTTCAGCTCACACCCAAAGAATCGGTGATGAAGATGCGTGGATTGAATCCTCCTCAAATTAAATCCTTTATTATCCCGGCGGTACTGATTAGTTATGGCCTGATATCTTTAGGAAATAATGCCATCAGAAGACTGGATTACAGTACCAGGGCAGAGTTACAAGAAGACCACCCGACTTTTGCCCTGCATGCTGATAATTTTCTTCAGTTTGCTCCCGGAGCTGCTTTTTACGCGCTGAACCTCGCTGGTGTGAAGAGTAAACATGGAGTCGCAGATGGTACAGCAATTTATATACTGGCCGAAGCGATTATGAGTGGCTCAACTTTTAGTGTGAAACACCTGGTTGGTCGTCTGCGTCCGGATGGAGAGGATAACTACTCTTTTCCTTCAGGTCATACTGCAAATGCTTTTGCAGCGGCCGAATTTTTGAATCAGGAATACAGAGATGTTTCTCCATGGATTGGCTACGCAGGTTACACGGTAGCTACAGCAACCGGAGTTTTAAGAATGTATAACAATAAACACTGGGTAAGCGATGTGGTTGCCGGAGCAGGATTTGGTATTGCTTCCACTAAGCTGGCTTATTTGATTTACCCGCATCTTAAAAAGTTGGTTGTTGGAAAACAGGCTATGAAATATTCTTTAGTACCGATGTATCAGCAAAAAGCAGCAGGACTTTCATTCAATGGCACGTTTTAAGATCTATATATCAATTCTGGTGATGATCGGATTTGGATTGTGTTCAGTCAGGGCACAGCAGCCAGTTAGAAATCTTGATTATTTTTATCAGGAGGCAGTTAAACGCAGTCCGTTATTAAAAGACTATCAAAGCCAGTTGCAAAGCAGCAAAATTGATAGTATGCGTGTTAAAGCGGGTTATCTTCCACAAGTTTCAGCATTGGCCAATGGACTATATGCACCAGTAGTTAATGGATATGGTTTTGATGAGGTGCTGACCAATGGAAAAGCGCTGGAAGCCGTACTGAATGTTAATTATAACCTGGCGAGCAAAAAGAATATCAATAATCAATTGGAAGGTATCCATTTACAAGCAGATTCTATTCGGTTTGCTACTGGTCTTTCTGTGCTGGATTTACAAAAAGCAGTTACAGATCAGTATATCACCACTTTTGCCAGTCAACAGCAAGCCGCATTTAATCAGGAAGTTGATCAACTGTTGCATGAAGAAGAAATCGTTTTAAAGAAACTGACTCGCGCAAATGTTTATAAGCAGGTAGATTACCTGACTTTTCTGGTTACTTTTCAGCAGCAGCAATTACAAGGGAAACAGGCAGAACTACAATTGAAAAACGATTATTCTACACTGAACTATTTAACGGGTATTGCTGATACGACAACGCACGAATTAGCGGAACCTGCAATTGAACCTGTCCTGCTCAATACTGAAACTGGTTTTTTTTATCAAAAATTCGGAATTGACAGTTTAAAACTGGTCAATCAGAAAAAAGCAGTTGACTTTAATTATAAACCTAAAGCCAGTGTATATGCAAATGGCGGATACAACTCTTCTTTTGCCTATCAGCCTTACCGGAATTTTGGTGCGAGTGCAGGTTTCACGGTTGCAGTTCCGATTTTTGACGGACATCAGCGGAAAATGCAATATGATAAACTCTCGATTGCTCAACGGACTATAAATGTATATAAAGAGTTCTTCCAAAATCAGCATACCCAGCAGCTCAATTTACTCCGGCAACAGATTGCCGATCAAAATGGATTATATCAGCAAGTTTCTGAACAGATCAGATTTACTAAAAGCCTGATCCAGGTAGATAGCAGGTTATTGCAAACCGGAGATATCAGAATTGCTGATTTTGTGATTGCAATTAATAACTACCTGGCTGCGCAAAATCTAAAGAGACAGACCAATATTATAAGGTTAAAGCTATTTAATCAACTGAATTATTGGAATAGATAACCATAGTATATACTCAAATAGATAATCAGGCAACTCTTGAAAGTGGAAAAGCTTAAAAATATAAAAATGAAACAGTTTACAGTTAACGCCTTATTGCTTTTGCTACTTAGTGCAACACTGGTTTGCTGTCAGCAAGCTTCTAAACCGGAGGCAGAAGAAACTCCGGTTCCTGAAACTCCGGTACAGGTGACCACCGTAAATAATGAGACATTGAGTGAAAATGTCGTCTTAAATGCGACTTCTGCTTATCTGGAAAAAAGTTTTGTCAAAGCGAATACAAACGGCTATTTGCAAAGTTCAACCTTACAGGCAGGTGCTGCAGTGCGCAGCAACCAGGTTTTATTTAAACTGATCACCAAAGAGGCACGTGCCATAGGTAATTCGATTAACCAGCTGGACCCCGGTTTTAAATTCTCAGGAATTTCAATTATTCGCGCTGAGAAAAGCGGTTATGTGATCCTGGTTAATCATCAAAAAGGAGATTATGTACAGGATGGTGAGGCATTAGCGACGATCATCAATCAATCAAGCCTGGTCTTTTTACTGGATTTACCTTATGAAATGCGCAGTGTTATTCTTCAAAATAAAACATTGGAGTTAACACTTCCCGATGGGGAAAAGTTAAAAGGATCAATTACTTCGTCCTTACCTGCTGTTGATTCTTTAGCACAGACACAGCGTATGATTATTAAAGTGAATGCTGCACATCCGATTCCAGAAAACCTGATTGCCAGGGTAAAAGTAGTTAAATCTGAGGCTGCTCATGTACAGGTATTACCTAAATCGGCCGTATTGACTAATGAAACTGAAGATGAGTTTTGGGTAATGAAGCTGATTAATGATTCTACAGCAGTGAAAACAGTAGTGAAAAAAGGAATGGAAGATGGAAAGTCGATTCAGATTTTGTCACCAGTTTTTGGGGCGAAAGATCGTTTAATCACCATAGGGAATTACGGGTTGGCGGATACGGCAAAGGTTAAAATCACGCATGAATGAAGAACTTTTTTATTTCTCATAAAAATCCGCTGCTGGTCGTATTGATCCTGATATTAACGGGTGGGTTATTCTCTTATCAACGGTTAAAAACTTCTTTGTTTCCGGAAATTACCTTTCCGAAGATAAAGATTATTGCCGATGCAGAATTGCAACCTGTAGATCAGATGATGATTACGGCAACACGACCTTTGGAAAATGCAGTGAAGCAAGTGCCGGATCTTCATGTAGTCAGAAGTACAACAAGCAGAGGAAGCTGTGAGATTTCGGCCTATATGAACTGGAATGCTGATATTGATTTAAGTCAGCAGCGGATTGAGTCTCAAATCGGGAAGATTAGAAATAGCCTGCCTCCGGGTGTAAATATTTCAGTGGAGAAAATGAACCCTTCGATTCTTCCGGTGAGCGGATATACTTTAGAGAGTCATACAGAATCGCCGGTAGCTTTAAAAAAATTAGCTGTTTATACGATCAAACCATTTTTATCGCAGGTTGACGGCGTATCGGAAATCAGGGTAATTGGTGGTAAGGATAAGGAATACTGGATTCAGCTGGACAGGCAAAAGATGAGTACTTTGTCCATTAGTCCGGATCTGCTGAATACGGTTTTAACACAGACAAATTTTATCAAGTCTAATGGTTACTTATCAGATTATAACTATCTGTATTTATCAATTACCGATGCAACTATCAAAACAAAAACCGATCTGGAAAACCTGATTGTCAGTAAAAAAAATAACCGGATAGTCAGGGTTAAAGATATTAGTGAGGTCAAAATACAAGAAGGCGTTGCTTATACCAGGATCAATGCAAATGGTAAAGATGCAATACTGGTTGCAGTGATTAAACAGCCAAATGCAAATCTGGTTGAGCTGTCTGCGCAGCTACAGGAAAAGATCGTGGAGCTTAGAAAAATATTACCAAAAGGAGTAACGATCAAGCCTTATTATCAACAGGCTGATTTTGTAGAAGCATCGGTTAAAAGTGTCAGTGATAGTCTATTGATCGGACTGGTTTTAGCAATTGTTGTGGCCATTATTTTCTTACGTTCTGTAAAAGCGAGTGCAACAATACTGATTACGATCCCAATTACGCTGTGTTTAACTGTGATGGTGCTTTATGGGATTGGATATTCCTTGAATATTATGACTTTAGGTGCTATTGCTGCGGCTATAGGATTGATTATAGACGATGCGATTGTGGTGGTAGAACAGATTCACCGGACGCATGAGGAATACCCGGAAGAGCCTACCGTTAATTTGCTTAAAAAGGCAATAGATTACTTATTTCCGGCGATGCTGGGATCTTCTGTGAGTACAATCGTAATCTTCGTTCCGTTTATTTTAATGACGGGAGTTGCTGGCTCTTATTTTCAGGTGATGACCAATACGATGATTATCACATTAGTATGCTCGTTTTTTGTAACCTGGATAGGTTTACCGGTGGTGTATTTACTGTTAACGAAGGATACTGCTTCCAATTCAGTGAAATCGGCCGTGCATCAGGTACATCAGCAAAACTGGGTTTATTATTTTATAAAAAGGCCCTGGATCAGTTATGTTTCTATGGTGGTTTTAGCGGTCATTATTTTTTTAATTCTGCCGCGGTTGGAAACTGGATTTCTGCCAGAAATGGATGAAGGTAGTGTCGTTGCCGATTATACTTCTCCTGCGGGAACTTCACTGGTAGAAACAGACCGGATGTTAAAAGAGGTAGAAAAATTGATTGTTAAAATACCAGAGGTACAAACTTACTCCCGCAGAACGGGGACTCAAATGGGGTTCTTTATCACTGAACCTAATACTGGTGATTACCTGATCCAGCTAAAAGCAGACCGAAAAAGAAGTACAGAGGAAGTGATTAGTGAGATCAGATCGAAGATACATGCTTCTCAACCTGCATTAGTGGTCGATTTTGGGCAGGTCATAGGAGATATGCTGGGTGATTTAATGAGTTCTACTCAACCTGTTGAAGTGAAAATATTTGGTAACGATCAGGATAAGTTAAAGGCTTTATCAAAGCAGGTTGCAGCAATGATGGGTAAGGTTACCGGAACTGCGGATGTGTTTAATGGGATCGTTATCGCTGGTCCGTCTGTTAATATCCAGCCCGATTTTGCCCTGCTGGCACAATATGGGATTACGCCCGGTGATTTTCAGTTTCAGGTTCAAAATGCATTACAGGGGAATATTATTGGGAATGTATATGAGCAGCAGCAGCTTACACCGATCAGGATGATTTATCCGGGGAGTAAACAATTCGGAGTGGCTGATATCAGTAAATTGCAGTTGTTTTTGCCGGGTGGCGGATTAGTTCCTATTCAACATCTATCGAGGGTAGTTATCAAAGCCGGCGATGCAGAAATTAAAAGAGAAAATTTACAGTCCATTGGTGTGGTCACTGCAAGGCTGGAATCCAGAGATCTGGGGAGTGTAATGGCCGATATTCAAAAAGAAATTGGTGCAAAGATTAATCTGCCTGCGGGTTATCACATTGAATATGGCGGAGCTTATGCGGAACAGCAGCAGTCATTTAAAGAGTTGCTTACTATTCTGGTAGCTTCAAGTTTACTCGTATTTAGTGTGATCCTGTTTCTCTTTAAGGATTTTAAAATTGCTTTTCTTATTCTGATTATATCCTTATTGGGGATTTCAGGAAGTTACCTGGCTTTATATTTAACGCATACGCCTTTAAATGTAGGGAGTTATACGGGGTTGATTATGATTGTAGGGATTATCGGGGAGAACGCGATCTTTACTTTCCTGCAATTTAAAGAATCTTTAAAGGATAAAACTGTAGAGGAAGCTATTGTTTATTCTATATCAACGCGGTTAAGACCCAAGTTAATGACTGCACTGGGCGCAATCATTGCGTTAATGCCGCTGGCTTTAGGAATAGGAGCAGGGGCGCAGATGCATCAGCCGCTGGCAATCGCAGTGATTGGTGGTTTTATTATCGCATTGCCATTATTGCTGATTGTTTTACCGAGTATGGTAAGAAGGTTTTACGAGGATAAATAAGCAAAAAGATCTGTATTTATTAATAATAAGTTATTTAAAGTTGTTTAGAATTATTTATATTATAATAGAGAAAATATCTGGCCGTTTCTATTTATTCTTCCTGAAAAATGGAAATTTGATCAATTGAAGAAAGTCAGCAGGAGAATGTCCATGATAAATGTCCAGTCCAAATTTGATCTCGCTGGATTTCATTTCCATATAAGTACCGAATAATCTGTCCCAGATACTGAATACATCGCCATAATTGCAATCTGTATAGGGCAACTCAAAGTGATGATGTACGTGGTGAAGGTTGGGGGTGATAAATAATAAGCCACATATCTTTTCTGTTTTAGCAGGTAATTGCAAATAGGTATGTGCAATTAAATTTGCAAAGGTTTGTACGGTTTGTCTTAGTAACAGCAGTCCGATAGAAGCTCCGGCGAAAAATACCCAGATCACCTGAAAACATACTCTGACAAAAGTTTCACCGGGATGCTCCCTTACCGTAGTAGAGACATCCATTTCTATATCGGTGTGGTGAACTAGGTGGAAATTCCAGAGCGGACCTGCTTTATGCATAATCACATGATAAACGTATTCAAAAAAGTCCATTAAAAAGAAGCCGGCAACATATTTTACCCAGGCACTTTGACTATGTGGCAGCAAGTATAAAATTCCCCAGTGATGCAGGGAGACCCAGCCTGAAACAAAGATTACCAGAACAGTCATAGCGAGCTGAATTGGAAGGGCAGTCAGGATAAACATCAGGTTAATCGAAGTATGCTGCCATTTTTCTTTTAGAGAATGTAAGGCAATTCTGAATTCTGCAAGCCAGATAGAAACGATAACTACAAGATATAAAATGATTTGTATAAGGGTTCCATGATCATTTAGCATGGATGATATCGTATTCATTTTGTGTTGGTTATGAATTTTAAATTTAATATAAACAAGAGTAGGAATTAATACTACAGCAAAATTAAAGGTATCACATGTTTATTTACCACCACATTAAAAGGTGATTAAAATCGATTCATCCACATTTTGTGATTATCCTGATTTATCGTTAATTTGTGACATTTGACATCTCCCTTATGATTGGCATTTCCTGTTTATGTTTCACGCACAACTTTTAATTGTACTTACCCTGCTTTTTGCGGTTTTTATCCTCACTATGCTGGGGCAAAAACTCCATATTTCTTATCCTGTTTTTTTAGTGCTGGCTGGTTTAGGAATAAGTTTTATCCCTGCGATGCCCATTATAGCAATAGAGCCTGAGATGATCTTTTTGCTGTTTCTTCCACCATTGCTTTACGAAGCAGCCTGGTATACCTCCTGGAACGATTTCTGGAAATGGAGAAGGGCTATTGGAATGCTTGCATTTGGCCTGGTTTTTTTAACTTCTACTATTGTGGCCTTCGTTTCTACAGTGATGATTCCAGGTTTTACTTTGGCTATGGGCTTTTTACTGGGCGGGATTATTTCACCGCCTGATGCGGTTGCTGCAAACTCAGTCCTGAAAAATGTGAAAATTCCTAAGCGGCTGACAGCGACTTTAGAAGGGGAAAGCCTCATCAATGATGCTTCCAGTTTAATTGTTTTTCGTTTTGCATTAGCTGCAGTATTGTCTGGTTACTTTTCTATGGGACAGGCTGTTGGTCAGTTTTTTTTAGTGGCAGGCATGGGGATCGTCTTTGGTTTGGCAGTTGCACATATTATGTATGTAGTACATCGTTTTTTACCGACCACGCCCAGTATAGATGCTGCGCTGACCTTGATTACGCCCTATATCATGTACATCGCTGCAGAAGAATTTCACTTTTCGGGCGTAATGGCAGTAGTTAGCGGAGGATTATTTCTGTCTTACCGTTCGCATGAACTATTTACCACAGGCAATTCACGTTTGCAAACCATAGGCGTATGGGCCACTTTAATCTTTATTTTAAATGGTCTGGTCTTTATCCTGATTGGTTTGGAACTTCCGGTGATTATGGCTGATATGGGCGGTTATTCTATTGTGGAAGCGATTAAATATGGTGTAGTGATCAGTTTAATTACGATTGTAGTCAGAATTATATACGTGATGTCTCTTGCTTATGTGCCTAAATGGGTTGGAAGCACGAAAAGAATAGATCATTATAACCCAACCTGGAAAGCACCGCTAATTGTAGGTTGGGCAGGAATGAGAGGTGTGGTTTCTTTAGCTTCTGCACTGGCTATTCCGTTGCTATTGACTAATGGAGAGGCTTTTCCGCACCGCAGCCTGATCCTGTTCATTACTTTTGTGGTTATCCTGATTACTTTGGTTTTCCAGGGACTCACTCTTCCATTAATTATTAAATGGGTTAAAATGAAGGACACTGGTGATTATCTGCCGGATGAAGAGCAGCAGGCAGGGATCAGTCTACGGTTAATGAATATAGCAGTTAAAGAGCTGGATGAAAAATATGCAGATGATATACGGGTTAATCCATTTGTAAGCTGTTTAAGAGATCAGCTGCAAAATGATAAGACCATTATGGAGCAGCGTTTAGCGTCTTTGGAGTGTAATGATATGAAAAGAGAAGAAGTGGAACACTATAACCGGATTTTGTTGCATATCTATAAATTACAGCGTCAGGAGCTGCATGTGTTACGGACAGAAAATTTTTACAGTGATGAGGAGATTCGTAAACAGGAAAGCCAGCTTGACCTGGACGAAGCCAAATTGAGAAGTGAATAAGAATAGCTTTTAAATAGAAAAGGGTATCATCTAATAACCAGATGATACCCTTTTCTATTTAAAATGAGTTTAGTCCAGTAAAGTCCAGGTTCTTTTGGTCTGAACCTGCTGTACCATTTGCTGCTCTGCAACCACAATGTTTTCTTTACGCTGCCCGATATATTCAAGCATGCTTAGTTTATTCCAGAGTGCAACCATTACTTTTAAGAATTCTTCAATAGTTGACATCGAAGCATGGATATTCTGGTGGTCATAGATCATTTCGATATTACGCGCCAGCAATTCTTCAAAATTCCCGGGAGTGACATCACGCCATTCATAGAAATATTTCAGCATTTCTTCTCTTTCTTTAGGTTCAATAAGCTTGATACCTGTAAAAAATACGTGCGCCAGATTTGAACAATAACCTGCAATATAAACAGGTGATTGCTGATACCCCAGGTTCCTGTAGTTGAAAAAGATCTGGGCAATATAATCCAGCAGCTTTTCAGACAATAAACGGATATTTTTTCCAAGAGGCGTAATGGAATCTCTGGCAGCAGTTTTATCGATGATTTTAAAGGCGGCCAGTTGAAGATCGTTAATCAGTGTACTAAACGATTCATAGTACCTGATCAGGCCCGGGTGGCTCACTATAGAGCTGCTTGGCGGGATATAATTAGTATTGATAGAAATCCTGCCATTCTCCATTACAAACTGTCCGATAGTGAGATGATAGTTATCAGTTGCATTCGGAGTCATTTCAGAAGCCGGAAGAATTGATATGCTATACTTTTTACTGATGTCGGGATATCTTGGCGGGTTATCCTGCGGATCGGGAGTTCCTGAAGGTACTCTGTCAAAAGGATTAACCAGCAGCAGGATATTGTAGATGGCAACCTTAGAATAATCCGTATTCTCACTGTTGAAAAACTGGCTGTAAGAAAGCTGGTTATCATAGTTTGAGGTATTCGGAATATCAATTCTGCACCCTTCGGCAGTAATTGCATTACAATGCCTTACTTTGATTTCAATATGGTTTGTTGCCTTTTCTGAGATTTCTATATCATGTGATACACGCTCGCCAGCAAAGGGAGGAAGCAGACCATAATTGAAGTTGTTAAGCGATATCGAGTTGGCATCTCTCACAAAGTCCTGGTTAAACTGATCGGTAGCCACAAAATGGCTGCTTGATAGTTTCATCCCATCCACCCAGTTAACGGGTTTGTATTTTAATGGTGAAATCATAGTGTTTTAATTAGATGAAAATAGATTCGTCTCCGATTGCTTCGGGTTTATTAGCGTTTTCAGATACTCTTTTTGCGTAAATAGTAACTTTCTCTGTAATGCGGTTATTGACAATGTCGTGGTCTGGATCTATGAAAATATTCTTCTTGAAGAAGGATGTTTTGATGAAAAAGATCCATTTATAAGATTCTCCATCTTCGCCAATATATTTAACAGGGCTCTTAGGGAATTTCAGATTATAATCTTCAATGAATTTATAGAACCAGTTACCGAATATCATATTTTCCGGCGCTTTCGCTTTAACGCGTAAAGGCTCCGGGTCACTGGTGTTTTTATACAGTTCCAGCTCTAATACCAGCATACGGTCAAAATCCAGGTGATCCATATCGATATTGATTGGGGTCATAGGGTATTGCCAGATTTTATAAATTTCTGTAGGGATACTGATCAGTGCTACATAAGCCCACCAGAAAAGCAAAGGGACAATAAAGGTCAAAATGCTCGTTGCGGCCCACAAACCAAAGTGAATATCACTTAGCCAGTTGAAGGCCAGTTGAAACAGATAAAAGCTAAGCAATGAGCCGACTAATATGCCGAATACAATAAAAAGCTTTCTGTCCAGCAGTTCTTTAGGATATTTCTTCGTGAACAGGTAAACAAAAAAAGTACCGGTCATTAGGTAATAAATCTGACAGATAATATATCCCCAGGGCATAAAATCAAAGCTCAGGAAGCCAAGAAGGCCGGGGAGTGCAAGTACTAAACTTAATACCAGGATGCCAATGATCAGTCTTTTGTTATTAAGAAATTGATTTTTCTTATTGACAATCGAGAGCAGCGCAGCCGATACAACAAATATTAAGGGGAATAATAAATACCGGATAAAAAATGATTGAACGTCCATTAAATTGTACTTGATGTTTTTGTTTAACTGTTAACAAATATAATACCTTAAATCTATCAAAATAAGAATGGTATAGTTATTAGTGTATATTAGTTTAATTATACCGTAAATAAATATATGAATCCCTGATGATTGTTTTAATTATCAAGGATCCATCTGACAAAAGAAAAACAATAAATATAAACAAATGAAACAGAGGCTGCATTTAAAGAATGATCTCAATACTGATTTTGAAGCTATCACAAAAGTTGCAGAGTTAATAGAGAATGGTGATTTTCACACTGATCAGATTGCAGTAATCCCTGTGGGTGCAAAACAAAGAGCTTATGCGAAAGATATCAGCAATCATTCATTTTATTATTCGGATAGTAAACGCAAAGACTGTTTAACTATAGAAGTTAACCAGGAAGGTTTTTATGATATGCTGCCTGAAGGACTGTTCCATACACCTCCTACAGGGAGTTCGGGCATGTCCGAAGAAGAAATGGTCGAAGATGTACGCCTGAGAAGGACAGAGGAAAAGGACGCAAGAAAGTTCTTCATGCCTTTTGAGGCTGAGGTCAATTATCTTAAAACAGTTTTGCAGCTTTATGAGAACAGACTGGATAAGAGGACAACTTATACCGACCTGACGAATATCTTTGCCGCTGGCTGGAAAGAATTTGAATTGCTTGATAAAGAACAAAGTATAATCTGGATGCACTTTCTGCCGGTGATCCATCAGAAAAGAAATGACCTGAAATTTCTCGGACAATTGTTAACTGTTCTTTTTAAAATTCCGGTAGAAGCAGTTTTAAAAAGTACAAATGTAAAGCCTTCACCGATTGATGAAGGGTTGCAGTTCAGGCTTGGCTCCGGTGCATTGGGAATAAACTCTATTATCGGCAGCAGCTTTTTAAGTGATGAAGAACAGGTGTTTATCAATGTGGGGCCTGCGCACATCAATAAACTCGTCAATTTTATGCCGGGTACTGCGCATGCGCATTTAATAGACCTGGCGGTGTCATATTTAGTACCTGTTGAAACTGAGGTAACTACTAATTTAATAGCCGGCCAGCAAAACCAGGTCGGATCACTGGGCGCAGATTCTAATAATTCCTATTTAGGCTATACCGTTTATCTTTAACCCGTGATCGTTTTCTTTTTAACTCAATAAAAGCCTGTAGTGAATATTCATCGTACTGCGGATTTCAAGCTTGGATTTAGTTAAACTGAGCATAGATTTCCATTCTTCTTCATTGAGTTCGTTTTGGTGCGCAGGAGTGATGATAATATCTGTAGTTTTCAGAAAGCCTTCTTTTGGATTTTGTGCAGGCATCAGTCCTTTTCGGATATTGACGGCCTTGATTTTATTGCCTAATTCAAAAAAGCAGAAGTTAATGATGTCTGATTGGGTAACCAGCCTGTTTCCGGTTGTCAGTCCGTATTTATAAGCCTGAACTCTGTTGGTTGCATTTAATCTGGATCTTCCTCCTTTAGTGTTACTCAATAAAAACAGGCTTTCTGGTATTGTTTTGCTGCTTTCAAAGGATTGCAAGTGACTTCCGGATTTGATTTGATTGCCTAATTCTGCATTCGTTGACCAGAATTCAAGAAACAGGATGTCTGCATTATTTAAAGGTTTGACAATAATATAATTCAGTAGTTCTTTAATCGTAATGAGCTGTGCTTTTGTTTTTTGTTCAATAATAGAGATATTTTGTTCCAGTTCTTTTAAGGAGCTGTTCAGAAAATCAGATCCGTAGGCAGAAAATGCAGCCTTTTCATCTCTCAGCAATTCAAACAGATAATCTACAATTTCCTTTGCATTTCTATTGTCAAAGCGTTCTGATCCTCCGTAACGTATTGAAAATGAACCTGCATTTGCATCATCGTCATGGCTATGCGGAATTTCAGTGTAATAGTTCCCTGCTTTATCAGTCAGCGAGTCTACACAGAGAAACTGATCATGGTCCTGAAGTTTGATGGGCATAATATTAGTCATCATTTTCAGGCGGTGCTTAAAGTCATGTATTCTTTTGTTGACTACTGGGAAAGCATTAATGGAAATATGCAATTCATCGAGCATAGCTTCATTAATTGCAGCTGGGAAAACGACTTTTAGCCATAGTATGGGCTTTTTAAAGCTGGTCAGGCTGCCTGTTTGAAATACAGTGTCAAATTCTTTCGGGTAATTTTGAAGATAGGGCTGATGTGGAAATATGTTTTCTTCGTCAACGGTCAGGAACCTGTTTGCGTAAAAAGCATTAACGTCTTGTGTGATCAGGTTCAGCACATCCTGATTATCAAATGGAGACTGCCTGTTTTGTTCTGGCTCGAGGTAGAATTTATTTAAAGAAAGATTAACGGGCAGATCGTTTAAAAACCACTTAGATAAAGCAATAAGGTCATATATACTATCGTTAACGGCATAATTACGCCAGTCAAAATAGAAGCTTAGTCCGGGCAGAAGATTTACTGCTGGCGGGTTTTCAATTCCGATATAAAGTGTGTTTTTCTCCAGGCCTTCTCCAGGATTACTATGCGTTAGTAAAGTCTTATTGTGCTGTGCATCAATCTTAAATATATTACTCCCATTGGCCAGATAAGCTATTTCTGAGTGGAATACTTTAACCGCTTTTAAAGGGCTGAAGAAGATGTCTGATGTTTTTTCTCCGCTATTTTCACTTTTATCTTTCAGCCTTTTTCTAAAGAAGAATTGTGTTTTAGTATCAATAGTTTCTATAGGTTCTATGGCGCGTGCATGTAATATGGCATGTGCCGGAAGGGCAGAGGTCAGGGTATCTGAAGCTAAAATACGGGATATACGATCCAGAATCCGGTTCTCCAGGTTTTTTACATCATTGGAAACATTGAAAAGCTCTGTGCTTAATGCTTCAATCAGCAATTTAACCAGCGGATCAAAATCATTTGTGTTTTTTATACCCCAGTAATCTAATGCATTTTTTAAAATTCTATTTCTTATTTCGTCTTTAGAGGAGTAAAATATGTTCTTCATTTAGCGTTTGGTTGTGCTTTATAAGGATAAAGATCGTGTAAGCTTAAGTAATTAATTTAAAACAGGAGTGTAATCCTGTCTTTATTGTATTGTAACAGCTTTGTGATGTAGTATGCTGTATATAAATTAGTTCAGTGTTTCCTTAAAATAGAACACTATAGCTAGCTTGAAAGTGGACTTAAGAATAAGCCAGTGTTAAAATAATACTTTTCTCCGGTAATATTCATTTTCCCCCAGATGGAAATGTCAACTTTTTTCTTGATTTCTGTAACATTTCTGAGAGAAAATTTCTTTTCTACTTCAGTCATATTGATTTCAACTTCAACCTGATACAGGCGGCGTTCATATTCTGTAATAGATCTGAGCAAAGATTGTCTGAACTTTTCTTCCCAGGTAGTTTCACTTACGATCAATTCGAAGTCTAAATCCCATATTTCGCAGCCAAAGTTCCTGTTATGCCTGTGTTCTCCGTATCTGGTGAAAATAATTAACTCTATGTTCTGAGAGATTGATTTGCCTAAATCGGCCTCTGTAAGGTCTTTGTTTTCGAGAATGTTTTTTAATCGAAATGGTTTGTTGTATAAGAAATCTGACATAGGTTACTACTTAAATGGAACAATAATTGGTAAATGGTTAATCAATATTACGTCCAAAATTTATATATTGGAACATAATACTAACAGACTTTTAATAAACATGTTATTATAATTAAAATCTTACAGCTCTCAAATCTAATATACTTCTGATGAAACCTATCAACGCTCAGGAACTGAACAAGTCATACCGGCTCTTTATTTTAAATTTCATTTCCCTTACCAGTTTCGCCGTGATCTGCGTGTATCTGTTCTTTGCAGCTTCCAGATTTGAATACCAGCTTTTGGAAAAGGAAGTGAAACAAACCGAACAGCTGTTGGCTAAACGGAAAGATATCAATACTAAATTTGATATGATCCTGTTAAGATTCAAAGAACTTTCCAAATACACCTCCATCAATTCTGAGGAGATGAATAATCAGGCGATCATGCTTGAAGATATTCAAAATACAAATTTTAAAATCAAAGAAATCATCAAAAAAGAAAAGACGGCAGTCAGCAGTTTTCTGTTGTATAAGAAAATGACTGAAGATGTTTCTCAGATGGCAGGAATCCAGGATTCACTGTTTACAACGAGATTCCAGATTGAAAATGTAAAAACGCAGTTGGATGCTTGTTTTCAAACGAATAACCATGCTGCTAAAAAAATAAGAGGAGGAAGGTTTACCAGGTAATTATGATTAAATTAAGTATAAAAGAACGAAGAGACCAATTCCTTTTTTTTATAGGAATATTTCTATTTACTACCGGATTACTAAGCTTTGGTTTGTTTTATGATTATGGTAATGGCCGGGTAGTTTCCAAGCAGGATCTTGCTGATAAACTGGAACAGAACACTGAATTTGAAGCTACGGTTAAAGAACAGCGTGCTACCATTGATACGACTTACAAAAACATTATGACTTTTGATCCCGGTGTGCAGGCTGTATTTCTGGAAAATGATATCAAGAACTCGATGGCTTCTATTAAATCCAATTATGACCGCAAAGCCTATGATTCACGTTACAAAACATTTTTACAGGCTTCTCAGCTTTATAGTGATTTGTTTTACAACAGAAGAGAACTTAAAGGAAATAACAAGGATATAGACAAATTGAACAAATCTTTAGAAGATTGTAAGTTATCTACCCGGCAGCTCAGACAAACCATGGGCAGCCAGCCGAACCAGAGATAACCAACCGGAACCGAATTAATAAAAACAAAATATAAACCTATGGCCGACACTAATACTACGAATGGAAAATCAGTAAGCAGTAATTCACAGGGATACATCTTCCTGTATATTTTTATTGCAATCCTGATTATTGCTGCACTTATCTTCTTATTAAAAAGCTCTTTCTTTGATAAACGCAGCGTTGACGCGAGAATTTTAAAAGATGAAATGTACCTGAATGAAGACCTTGTATTTACCGATAATACCAGGAGCGCAAAAAAATGGCTCTGGGAATTTGGTAACGGGGCGAAATTAACGACACAGAACGGAAGTTACCGCTATACTAAATCAGGTTCTTATATTATCAGATTAACAGTTGATGGAGAGTTAAAAGAACAATTCCCGGTTACTGTAAGAGATACGGTGGTTGCTGCTTTAGACACCATGGTTACGATTAGCGGGCCAACATCAGGAGTCGTCAATGAAGAAGTGAGAGTAGAGGCCGAAGGAAAGGCTAACCAGTTTGAATGGTCTTTCGGGGAAACTAACCGGGTAGACGTAAAGGGCAGAACCGCTTTATACACGTTTCATACACCTGGTAAATTTATGGTGAAATTAACAACTGACAGAAGCCACAGACCTATTTATCATACTATTTTTATTACAGATCCGAATGCGGAACTGGATACCGATATGGTGGTACCTGGTGAAGGGGAACAAAAAGTTGTTGATGATATAAGGGCACGTTTGCAGGCAATTGCAAATGGGGCAGATTTTAATTCAAATTATTACTACCTGATCCGCAGATATATGTGTAACAATGAAAAGGTTACTGTAGCTGTTGACCAGAATGGGGTTAAAAAATCAAGTGATTTTTATTCTTACTGTATGGGACTGACTTTCGGGGGTGAAATCGTTGTTGATGAAGCTCAATTGACAATCAGCCCTAATTCAACTTGTGCCACTTTGCTAAATATCAAACAACATTCTGCCAATACAGTAAAAAAATAACCACTATGAAAAGAATTATATCCCTCTCTATATTAATTGCCCAAACTGCTTTTGTCATGGCACAATCGCCGGCAGCTTTTGGAAAGAAAGTAAAATACATGCCTAAGGCATATGCTAAACCATCCGCTTTGACCAACCTGAGTGAGGATGGCAGCAGAACCAAGCTACCGTGGATAGTTTTCTCAGACAGAGATGAAAATTATACAACTACCACACCTGGTGGAAGTCTGATCATGAAGAAGCTGAATTTTATGGAACCTTTTTATGTTTCTAAAGATGAAAACGGATATTTAAAATTGATTAAATATAAAGCTGGAATGATCAGGGGCAGAAAGATCAATGATAAGAAAAGCGCAATCAGTTATGGCTGGATTCCAAAGTCAAAGATGTTGTTGTGGCAGCGTTCTTATTCTAACCAGAAATCGGGCTATCCGGAAAAATCAATCGCTATTATTACGGGTAAAGTACCGATGACGGAATCTAAATTCTATTATGACAACACGGATTCTGCTTATGTTTACAGCTCTCCTGAACTTAAAAAGAAAGTAACCAAAGTGAGGTTGCATGAACTGAATTATATCTTTAAAAAATCTGAGGATGGTAAAAAATACCTGATTGGAAATGAAGATCAGCTGGTTACTGATAGTGCTGCCAAGAGTATTTATGGCTGGATCGCTTCTGATGCGGTGCATAGCTGGGGTGACAGGTTATATATCACACCAAAACAGATTGATTCTTATGACCAGAGTGATTCGGTTGCTTTAGCGCTTACTGGTGTACACATGGATCCGCTTTTAGCTGCAAATGATATTATTCTGAGAAGTTCTCCTGTGGTGAATGATGATGGTGCCGGAAATTATACTTTAGGGGTAGCTGGTGATGTGTATAATAAATCAAACAATAAGCTGATTACAATTAATGGGGCAACTTTGCCTTACCTGACCTATTTAGATTTAAGGAAAAATATTCACCAGATCAATGTGATTTTTGTTGTGGATGGCGGAAGTCCGATGTCGCGTTACTTTTCAGGATTAACGAATACAATCCAGTCTTTTGAGAATATTTTCAATGATTATGGTAAAAAGCACAAAGTAAGTTACGGTGCTGTGGTTTATAGAAATGAAGCAGCCGGAACATTAAGCACTCCTGCAATCTCTCCTGATTACAGGAAGTTAATGAGCTTCCTTTCTGAAGAGGCTAAGCGGACGGAAAGATATAATGGAAGAATCGTTGCTGAGCCTGTTTATGATGGGGTAAGAGCGGGTTTAAATCTGCTTAAGAACCATAGAAACGAAACGAACCTGATTGTATTGATCGGTAGTACTGGAAATGAGACTTCTTCTGCTTATCGTTTAACACAGCTGACTGAAGAGTTTGCCCGTGCAGATGCAAGATTATTAGCGATTCAGTTGTATAGCGATTATGATCAGCTGTTCAATAATTTTGTGCTGCAGTCTAAGAAACTGGTTTCTGAATCAGCGGTTTATTCGGCAGATAAAAAGAAAAGGTTTTTAGTGAAAGGGGAGGGCCTGAACAATACGCAGGCTTACAATACAAGTCAGCTGGATTCAATTTCTTACTACCTGGATTATCCGAAAAACAGTTTGATTCAGGGCGGGGTAGTTTTCCCAACCAAGGGCTCTGTAAATTCAGCGGAATCTATGAATATTGCCATGAGACGTTTCATTAAAGAAACTGATATGGATATCAATAACCAGGTGAGTTCTCTGGACAGTGCATTCAGGTTAACCGGAATTGAACGTAAAAATCTGTCTCCGGTTGTGGAAGCTCAGCTGAGTGCCCCTGTTGGGGAGGAAGTAGCTGATAAAATGCCGCACAATGGTTTTAAATATTATATGACTACAGGTGTGCATTCAGATATTGTATCCAAGAATAAAGAGCTGATGCAATATGCATTGATCCTGAATACGATGGAGTATAAGCAGATTGGTGATATTTTCTCTTTAATGATCGGACAAAATCTTCAGCCTGATCAGTCTTCTTTCAGAAAGAAGTTACAGAAAAACTATTTCAATATTCTACGCAATTTCCTGGATGTAGATATTTCAAGAGGCCATATTAAGCCAATGACTTTAGCCAGATATTTGAAAACGGTAACAGGTTTGCCAGTTACAAATGACCTGTTGAATAAATATACGGTTGGCGATTTAAAAAGCCAGAGCAAAATGCCACAGGCAGATTTTGAGGCTTACATCAAATTCCTGATCAACTCTAATGAGCAGATTAAAAGAGGAACACAGGTTGGTCAGCAATTTATTTCCAACGGAAAAACCTACTACTATATCACGGAAAAGAATTTTGTGCAGGCCGCTGCCACTGAAAATGCAGTGAAAGAAACCCCTTAGTATCAGATATTATGAGTCTTACAAACATTAGTGAATCAGTAAAGCTGGCGATCAGGGTCGCACAATCCCTTGCTAAAGAATACCGTAATCCTGAATTTACTGCTGCTCACCTTTTAAAGGGGTTGATGCATAAGGAAGTTGGATTGAGAGGTTTTTTATCTTCTATTGGAAAAGATGAGGAATATATCAGTGAATGGGCTGAAGTAAGAATTGAAGAGTTAGAAAAAACTTCTTCTTCGCAGGAGGAAGTGAAGGGCAGTCCTGAAATTGCAAAGGTGTTTGAGGAAGCTGACCTGGTGAGGATCAAGCTTGGACTGGATTTAATTACGCCTGTTTGTGTACTTACAGCTTTGTGTAAGCCTACAGTAGGGTTTAAACCAGATCAGTTGAAATCATTCCCGATCAAGGAAAAGGAATTGCTGGATCTTTATTTAAAAGATGAGGAATTACAGGCTGTGGTGGCACCGGTTTCCGGAGATGGAAAAGGAGCTAAAGGCGGAGTGGGAACAACTGCTTTACATAAGTATTGCATTGACCGGATTGCACTGGCCCGGGACGGTAAAACAGATCCGATTATTGGCAGGGATAAAGAAGCGAGAATGATTATGGAAATCCTTTGCCGCAGAACTAAACCGAATGTGATTATCACTGGTGACGCCGGAGTTGGAAAAACAGCTTTGGTTGATGGTTTTGCACAGGATATTATAGCTGATAACGTTCCTGAATTATTGAAAGGTGTTCAGCTTTTTGAACTGGATTTAGGTTCTCTGATTGCCGGGGCTTCTTATAAAGGAGAGATTGAAGATCGTTTAAAGAATATATTAAAAGAGATCAAGCAATTTGATAAAGCTGTATTATTCATTGATGAAATTCATACTTTATTAGATAATAAAGGCCCTATTGGTGGTGGTGTAGGTAATTTACTGAAACCTGAGCTGGCTAGGGGTGAAATTACGGTAATTGGTGCAACAACAATAGATGAATACCGGAAAATTATAGAGCCTGAACAGGCCTTTAGCAGGAGATTTGAGGTATTGCAGGTGAATGAACCGAATGAGGCTTCGGCGATTAAAATGCTGGAAAAACTAACCATTAAATATGAGGAGCATCATCAGCTGAAAGTTCAGCCGGATGCAATTCCTGAATGTGTGCGGTTAGCGAAACGTTATATGAAAGACCGCAGGCTTCCGGATTCTGCTTTTGATTTACTGGATCGTTCTATGGCGGCCATGAAAATGATGAATGATACTTCAGAGAAGGTGCTGGAAGAGTTAACTCAAACTCTCGCTGAGTTAGAGTTGTCTGATATTGATGAAGTAACTGAATTGACAGATTATAAATGGTTGTATAATCAGTTACAGGATAAAGTGAGCCCGGTATTGTTAGGGCAGCTGACGGATGAAACGCAGGTAGAGGCTTTTGAAACTGCTGATGAATATCACCAGTATATTGCTAAAAACCTGGATGCGTTGAAAGTACTGACCGAAAGAAAATCAGATGAAGTGACCAAGCAGGACATTGCTTCAATTGTTTCTTATAAAACAGGTATCCCGCTGGGTAAAATCCAGGCGCAGGAAAAAGAAAAACTGCTCAACATGGAGCAATTCCTGAAAAGAAGAGTGGTTGGACAGGATCAGGCTTTAAAGGCTGTTTCTGATGCGATCCTGGAATCAAGAAGTGGATTAAACAAAAAAGGTCAGCCTATTGGTTCATTCTTCTTGCTTGGGCCAACAGGAACAGGAAAAACAGAACTGGCCAAGTCTATTGCTGAATTCTTATTCAATGATGAAAAGGCAATGATCCGTTTTGATATGTCCGAGTTTAAGGAAGAACATTCTGCAGCTTTGCTTTATGGAGCGCCTCCGGGATATGTGGGTTATGAAGAGGGTGGTATGCTGGTCAACAAGATCAGAGAGCAGCCTTATTCTGTGCTGTTATTTGATGAAATTGAAAAAGCGCATCCTTCGGTATTTGATACTTTCTTACAGATTCTGGATGAGGGGCATATGCATGACAGGCTGGGCAAGGAAGGTGACTTCTCCAATTCACTGATTTTATTTACTTCTAATATTGGTAGTGAGTGGATCTCTGAGCAGGTAGGACAGGGAATTATCCCGACTTCGCAGCAGTTAATGGAGATTATGGCACGTCAGTTCAGACCTGAGTTTTTAGCGCGTTTGTCTGAGATTGTACCTTTCGCGCCAATCAATGAAAGCAACGTAGTGCGCATCTTCGAGATTCAGCTCAAAAGTTTAATTGATGCTTTACACAAACAAGGCATAGCTTTTGAGATTGAAGAAGAGGCGACAAAGATGCTGGCACTGAGTGGTTTTACGCCTAAGTATGGGGCGAGACAATTATCCGGGGTAATCCGGAATGAGTTAAGAAGACCGATCTCAAAATATATTATTTCTGGTGCTTTGAAAAAAGGCAGTACGATTGTGATCAGAAAGCATGAAACAGAAGAAAAGCTGGAGTGGGAGATTATTGAGCAAACTCCTGTTACTGAATTAGAAAACGAATTATAGAATTATTACTGTTTTATAAAATTAAATTCAATATTTTTATTGTAAATAGATCTTAAACCCTTAAATATCAACACTATGTTTAACTATGAAATTGGCGGAAACGAAAGAAAAGTAGATACTTCGGAATCGTTCGCAGATATCGCCCATAATAAAACACTTTTTATCCAGAAATTAACAGATAATGAACCGATCAAACCTGAAAAAGTAGAGGGTTTAAAAACTGTACAGGAGGTCTTTAATCATTATAAGCCTAAAGTTAACGTGGGTTTTGAGCGTCAGGATGGTATGCCTGTATCAGAAACGCTGCATTTCAATAACCTTGGGGATTTCTCTGTAAAAAGTATCATTAACCAAAGTACACACCTGAATAATATCAATATTGAGCGTGAGATGTCTTTAAATGTGATTAAACAGCTAAAATCAAATAAAACGTTGAAATCTACGCTGGACGATGCGGAAACAAAGCATGCGTTTATCAGTGCATTGAAGAATTTCGTAGCTGAGTTAGAAGAGAATAAATAGATCAGGTATTACATAGGTAGATTATAAATATATTATGGCAACTCCAGAAGAACAAAAAATAACACAAGATAACTCCCAGGCTGCAGGCTTCAAGCCAGCAGAAAAGCAAGAAATGGGGAAACTGTCTCTCCAGGAGAGTTTAGATAAATTAGCAAGAGTTGGTGGTTTCGATTTACTGGAAGCAACGGTTGATGGTTTACAAAATTTAAACCCTGAAAGAAAGGCAAGAAAGCAGATTTTCCTGACAGGTGATGAAAAGAAAAAAGAAAGAGAAGAGTTAAAGAAGAAAATCCAGTTGTGGATTGATGTATTGGAAGATTCTGATTCTGTAGCTTCCATGACGACAAAGAGTACGGAGAAATTATTGGCTGCAGAAGAAAACCTGAATAAAAATATAGCTTCAGCGCTGGAAAGTACCAGGGAACTGGAGCAGGCTTACCGTTCTGTGAATTTGTTCTATCAGAATACCGAGGCAGACAAGTTGAAAAATGTAGTCTTGCTGAATGCTTCTATGGATCAGATTAAAGATCTGGACAATCCAAGGTTTGTAGATTATGTAAGCGATGAGCTGAAACAAAAATATGACCGTCTTGATTTACGTGAAAATTACTCTTTAATGGTTATCCCTGGTTATATGGGCTCTAATAAAGTAGTAGAGAAGTGGGGTAAGGTGGCTTATGAAAATAAAGCGATGTTAGTGACTGATTTCGCCGATCTGGATCAGCCTGATGATGTTATTGATTTGTTTACTGCGGCTAATTTAACAGGTGCTGACGCTTTCAGATCGAATGTGATCATGACTTGTAACTGGTTAGTGGGCAGGGGTAAAGTGAGTGAAGTTGGTGAGGAAGATGATTTAACAATTCCGGGTTCAGCTGCATTAGCTGGAAAAATGTACTATACTTTGATGTCACAGGTAACTGCTGGTAAGAAACATGGTGCGATCAATGATGTGGATGGAGTTAAGTTTGACCTTAAAAAGAGTGAAATTTCTCACCTGGAACGTATTGGTTTAGTGCCAATGGTAAATGAGTATGGAAAAGTAATGGCTTTTTCTGCGAAAACATTGTTTAATGGTGATAACATCGGTTTACAGACTTATTCTGTAGTACGTGTGTTTGATTATGTAACGAAAGTACTTTTTGATTTCTTAAACAGAAGAGCTTTTGAAAACTGGACTTCTAAAACTGAGCAGGATCTGCGTGGACAGATTGTGAAGTTTCTGGACGGTATTCAGGGACCTGAGCGTTTAATTGAGCGTTTCAAAATTATGCGTTTTGAGCGTGATGAATTACAGAAAGATAAAATTCACCTGGATATCCACATCACTCCTTATTTCCCTGCAAAAAGTTTCGTGGTGAAGCTTGACGGACAAAAAGGGGAGGATGAAGAGACGACCTGGAGTTCAGAATACGCACAGCAATAAAAAACAGGATTTGCCGCTTTTGTGGTGACGGAATATGTATTTGTTTTTAAAAATATCCGGTACAGATTGTTATAATCTGTCCGGATATTTTTTTTATATATCGGTTCATATTTCTTCGCTTAACAATTTCTTCATATTTTAGCAATTGATTCTTACATAGGCCCGCAAATAAATGAAACAACTATTGATCATAAATGGTGATCCTGAAAAAACTGCTGCTACAAGTTATTTGATACAGGCATATGTTAAGGGCGCTAAAGAAGCTGGTGCACATATCAAAGAGATTGCTATTGTTGATTTGATCTTTAATTCAAATAAGCAATTTAATAACCGGGTAAGTGAACTGGAACCTGATTTAAAACGTGCACTGGATTTGATTTTATGGGCAAATCATGTGGTTTTGTTTTGTCCTGTGTATTTATCATCTATCCCTACAAGGATTACGGGGTTCTTTGACAGGTTGTTTATGCCTGACCAGGTTTTTCATCCTTCGCAGCAGAAAATCAATACTAATTTTAGCGGCAAATCTGCCCGTATCGTTTCTATTCTTGACCAGGAAACTTTTGAGTACTGGAAACAAGACAAGAAAATTACTTACCTGTCTATTAAAAGAAACGTTTTCGAAAATTGCCGGTTCCATCCGGTCTTAACCAACACAATCGGACAGTTGTATTCTCTGGATAATGAATACAGTAAGAAGTGGTTAAGGAAGCTGGAGGCCTTCGGATCGAAGATTATTTAGCATTAAAGCACTTTTTGCAGGATTATTCAGAATTATTTATTATCTTGTTGATAATAAGATGATTTGGCAAACTATTTGCTATTGTCTTAGTAATTATAAATAATAACCCTAAAACAAAAAGTTATGGCTTTCAAAGCAAGATTAAACTTTTCGGGCAAGGAGTACGATGTACTTCATTGTGCCTATTCTCTAAACCGTGATGTGGATGCAAAAGGAAGACCTTCTTCCGGAGTTTATGGTGGAACAATCGATATTGAACTCGAATCTACCGAAGATACCTCAGTTGTTGAAGCAATGGTAAACAATCAGTACAAACCTTTAACCGGCACTTTGCTCATCAAAAAATCTGATGAAGATGCAAAGATGAAGGAGGTTCATTTTGAAGATGGATACATCGTTAAGTATTCAGAAGGAATCAATATCACTGGAGATAATCCAATGACTTTGAAATTCCAGATCTCTGCCCGTAAATTAAAACTGGGTAATGCAGAGCACACTAATGACTGGCCTAAGGCTTAATTGTAATTGACCGTTTAACATTTAAAAAAAAATTATCATGGCGTTTAAAACCAGATTGAACTTAGGTTCTAAAGAGTACGATGTGTTGCAGTGCAGCTATTCATTAAACAGAGATGTAGACGCAAAAGGCCGTCCATCATCAGGAGTTTACGGTGGAACTATCCATCTTGAGGTAGAGTCAACTGAAGATACTTCGGTGATCGAATCAATGGTGAACAACCAGTACAAGCCACTTTCAGGAACAATTGTGTTCAAAAAAGGCGAAGAAGATGCAAAGATGAAAGAACTGTCATTCGAAGATGGTTATATCATTCAGTATAATGAGGGAATTGCCGTTAACGACAATACACCAATGACTTTAGGTTTTGTAATTTCAGCACGTAAGTTGAAAATCGGTAATGCTGAACATACAAATGACTGGCCTAAGGCCTAATTAAAATATTTTAAATTTTAAAATGGAGTCTGCCGCAGCTTAGTTTGCTGGCAGACTTTTTTTTGTCCCAATCTGTGAACATATGATTTGGTGAATGCGTTCTGATTGTCCATAAAGGGGCTTTTTGCAATAACGGCAAACTTTTTGTTAGGTTTTATATAGTAAATACTAAAAATTTCACCCAAAAATTAAAGTTATGGCTTTCAAAGCAAGATTAACCTTTTCGGGCAAGGAGTACGACGTACTTCATTGTGCTTATTCGTTAAACCGTGATGTAGATGCAAAGGGGAGACCCTCTTCTGGTGTATACGGTGGTACAATCGATGTAGAAATCGAATCAACTGAGGATACTTCTATTGTAGAAGCTATGGTCAACAATCAGTATAAACCGCTGGCCGGGGTATTACTGATCAAAAAAGCTGATGAGGATGCCAAGATGAAAGAGGTTCACTTTGAAGATGGATATCTTGTGAAGTATTCTGAAGGAATCAGAATTACCGGAGATAGTCCGATGACAATGAAATTCCAGATTTCTGCCCGTAAATTAAAGCTAGGCAATGCAGAACATACGAATGACTGGCCTAAAGCGTAATTAACCGTTAAAATTCTGAGCTCATTTTGTATATACTATCCTAATTGCGATCTTTATACAGATTTCTCAATTTTATTGCGTTAATCAATTAACAAATTTTTACAATAAAATATTATCATGGCTTTTAAAACCAGATTAACTCTTGGATCAAAAGAGTTCGATGTGCTGCAATGCAGTTTTTCATTAAATAGAGATGTAGACGCTAAAGGCCGTCCTTCATCAGGTGTATATGGAGGAACTATTCATGTTGAAATCGAATCAACTGAGGATACGTCAATCATTGAATCAATGGTAAATAACCAATATAAAGCTTTGTCTGGAACTATCGTCTTCAAAAAGGGCGAAGAAGATGCAAAGATGAAAGAATTATCATTTGAAGATGGTTATATCATTCAATATAACGAGGGAATCGCTGTCAATGACAATACACCAATGACTTTAAGTTTTGTACTGTCTGCGCGTAAGCTGAAGCTTGGGAATGCGGAACATACGAACGACTGGCCAAAGGCTTAAATTTTTTTAAGGCCATCATGCATAGGTATGGTGGCCTCAGGTAGCTGAATTTGCTGTCAAACCTTATATATTCCTGCTTTTTATTGGAATTCCGCCATTTTATCTTGATTTTAGAGGATCGCTAAGCTGCTTATTTTTGATAACCAGGTTAGTATCAGGTCTTTTATATACACCACATGAATGATAATAGCGCTTTACCCGATTCGGATCTGGTTGTAAGATTGAGGAATGGGGAAGAGGTTGCCTTTAAAATTATCTTTGACAGATGGTTTAAAAAATTGTATTATTTCAGTTTCAGATACCTGAAAAGTAAGGAAGAAGCAGAAGAGATAGTACAGGAGACGATGATGCAGTTGTGGGTTACCCGTGAAAAATTAGATGAAAGATATCCCGTCTCTTCTTACTTATATACGATAGTAAAAAGACTTTCCTTAAACAGGCTTAAGCAGATTGCCAGCTCAAAATCTGCGGCTGAACATCATTTCGTCAATTTGAAAGTGACTGTTAATACTACAGAAGATGCCTTGTCTTTAAGTGAGCTTAAAAGAATCACAGCGGAAGCATTAGCTTTAATGCCAGAAAAACAGCAGCAGGTTTACAGAATGAGTAGAAATGAGGGGCTTTCCCTGGATGAAATTGCGCTTTCTTTAGGTATTCTAAAAAATACGGTCAAAAAACATCTTTCTGAGGCTTTGAAAATGATTAGAATTCATTTTTCTTCCCGTTATTACATTCTTTTAGTTTCATTGATTTCAATTATCTATAAATAATTCATTCAGCTATTCTCTATTTAGAGCGTTTGGACAGCGTTTTGCCGGTTTTCATTTTTTTTTATAAAAAAAAAATGAAAACCGACTACTTCTTTCTGTCACCTGAATTGTATTACTATTAAATCAGATCTATAAAATATCTGATGGCCGACCGGATGAATAGCGAAAGACTAAAAGACTTATTATATAGTTACCTGAACGAAACAATGGATCAGGAAGAATTTGATGAACTGCTTTTGTATATAGGCGATGCCGATTATGAAAGTGTTTTCTATGAATCCATGGATCATGAGTTGCAGGCGGACGGTGTTAAGTCCTTATTAAAGCTGGATGACCAGGAAATAGTTTTTAAAAGAATAACAGAAGATCATCGTTTTTCGGCAGCAGTTATTAATTTGCCTTCATCAACTGCAGTACCCACATTGGCTGAAATACCTGCGTTAACTGAAATACCGGCATCAACTGAAGTACCGGCAGAAAGATTTAAAATTTATAATAAAAAGTTGCTGAGTGCTGCGGCAATACTGATTATCGTTGCTGCTGGTCTGTACTTCAGCACATCTCTTTTTCGCACACCATTATCAACAGCACACGCCTATCAATTTAAGCCAGGCCTGGGAAAAGCTGTTTTGACACTTGCTAACGGCAGCAAAATTAATTTAGAGAAGGCGGGGAAAGGTCAGCTAGTGAATATGGCTGGTGTTCAAATTACCAATACAAAGGAAGGCAGCCTCGTATATCATGTTGCAGAGCAGGATAAGAAAAGCAACTCTTCACTGAATACACTGCAAACCCCTATTGGGAGCGGATACCAGGTGCAGCTGCCGGATGGAACCAGGGTATGGCTGAATGCAGCCTCGTCACTTACTTATCCTTCAAGTTTTGCCGGTGCCAAAGAACGCAGGGTCACCCTTAAAGGAGAAGCCTATTTTGAAGTGGCACATCAGAAAGATCAGCCTTTCAGGGTAGTGACTCCTCAACAAATACTGGAAGTATTGGGAACGCACTTCAATCTCAATGCATACGATGATGAACCCGATCAGAGAACTACCTTACTGGAGGGATCAGTAAAAATTAAATCCGATGGTGCCGGACAGTTCATCCTTAAACCTGGTCAGCAGGCGCGCGTAAAGCCAGGCACCGCCCGGATAGTGAATGTGGATACAGAAACGGTATTAGCCTGGAAAAACAACGATTTTGTTTTAAAGGATGAAGATTTCAGTGCAATCATGCGCAGAATTGCCCGCTGGTATAACGTAGAGATTATTTATGACGCCTCTGCTCCGGAAGATCTGGAGCTTGGCGGATGGGTGTCGCGCACTAAAAATTTAGGCGCTGTGCTGAAAGTGATTGAATCAACCGGAAAAGTTCATTTTAAAGTTGAAGGAAGGAGGGTTACTGTGACGAAATAACTACTCCACATTTTCAACAGTAATGCCTGTAAACAAAGAAGCCAGAGGTGCGCTAACACCTCTGGCAGATGGTCTGGCCTTACGTCAATAATTTGCATCAGTATCAACTAAACCAACCAAACCTACCAAATGTATAAAATTTATACTAAACCATTTGGCGTGCCGAACAGTCATGTCCATAAATTCTTGCTGATTATGCGATTAACCCTGCTCTTGACCATAGTGGCGATAATGCAAGTAAGTGCTGCTGTATATGCGCAGCGCATTACCCTGAAGGAAAACAATGCACCGCTTGAAAAAGTTTTTAAAGAAATCCGTAAGCAAAGCGGGTATGACTTTGTGTTCGACCGCAAGCTTCTGCTCAAGGCAAATAATGTAAATATCAATGTCAATAATGCTGCGCTGAAAGATGCGCTTGCAGCCTGTTTCGTCAATCAGCCCTTTACTTATACTGTAGAAGAGCGAACTGTGATTGTGAAGGAACGGGTAAAAATAGAAAAACCAAAAAATTATGTGAATGATATTATTGTTACCGGTACAGTGGTTGATGAAAATGGGAAACCACTGCCCGGAATAACAATAGCTGTAAAAGGTGTTTTCGGAAATACCGTCACCAATAATGTGGGTAGTTTTATTTTTGTCAATATAGATGAAAACGCTGTACTTATTTTTACTGCAGTAGGCAGAGAGCGGGTAGAGATTAAGGTAGAGGGAAGGACCCATGTTATTGTAGTGGTTAAGAGCAGGACAAGCGACCTGCAGGAAGTTGCTGTAAGTACAGGTTACCAGTTGCTGAAGAAAAGCAATATGGTGGGTGCCACTTCTACTGTAAAAATGTCTGATTTATATAACAATGGTATTAGTTCTATAGAACAGCTGATACAGGGTAAACTGGCCGGTGTAGCCGTTACCAATACCAACGGACTGGTAGGGGCAAGACAAAGGACCAGGGTTCGTGGTACCTCTACACTGTCTGGTTCAGCAGAGCCGATCTGGGTAGTGGATGGTATAGTGCAGGAAGATCCGCTGCCTTTCAAAGCACAGGAATTGAATACGCTGGGGGCTATTACACCAGATAATGCTGATTATATCAGAAACTTTGTAGGTAATTCCATTGCCTGGTTAAATCCAAATGACATCAATGAAATTACCGTGCTGAAAGATGCAGCTGCAACTGCAATATATGGCGTAAGGGCTGCGAACGGCGTAATTGTGATTACGACCAAACGAGGGAAGGCGGGACCAGTTTCGATCAATTATTCTGTGGCCATGAGTAGCAATGAACGGGTTACTTACGATAAGTTAAACCTGATGAATTCAAAAGAAAGGGTGGCTTTATCACGGGAAATCTTTACCCGCGGACTGGTATCAAACCTTGTGAACAATAATATTGGCTACGCTGGTGCGGTAAATGATTATCTGTATGCCAAAACGATCACTGCAGATCAGTTCAATACACGTGTTGCTGCACTGGAAACCATGAACACAGATTGGTTTGATATCCTTTTCAGGACGCCGTTCAGTATGAGCCATAACCTCAGTGTTTCTGGCGGCAGTAATAATACATCCTATTATACCTCTTTTGGTTACAACGATGTAAAAGGAACAGCAATAGGCAATGATAGTAAAGGCTTCACGGGTAATATCAGTGTAAGTTCCCAGGTTACAAAAAAGTTTAATTTGTCTGCCAGATTATCTGCTTCGAAAAGAACAACATCAGCTTTCAACCAGGTCGATCCTTATACCTATGCCTCAAAAACTAACCGGTCAATAGCGGCTTACAATCCGGATGGATCACTGTCATTTTACAGGAACCTCAGTGAAAGGAAATTTAATATTTTAAATGAAATAGCGAATACCGGAAATACAAACAATGTGCTCTCTGCAAATGCCTCAATTGATGCTAATTATGATATTTTACCTGGCCTTAAGGTACAGAGTTTACTCAGTTATAACTCTATTGCTACAACGGGAGAGAGTTATGCTACAGAGCAGTCTGAGTATGTTGCCAGAACCTACAGATTTTACGATTATGGGATGTATAAACCTATAGATGCGGGATATCAACAAAGTAAAATGCCTGTTGGAGGTGAATATAATATTGATCAGAACAGTAACAATTCATGGAGCTGGCGTAACAGTATTTCTTATAATAAAGCATTTAATGAGAAACATGTACTGGCGATAATGATTGGCCAGGAAATTAACAGTTCGAGATATACCGGCTATGCGAATACTTCGTTAGGTTACCTCAGGGACCGCGGAAAAGCATTCGCTACACTTCCGGCAAGTACAATCTCTTACGGGATTTCGGCTGTGAATGATTACACTACCCGTTTTGTGCCTAAAATTACAGATAACCTGACGAATACCACAGGTATATATTTCACTTCGAGTTATACTTATGATAACCGTTATGTGGCCAACTTCAGCTTACGTAATGACAGGTCAAACCGCTTTGGACAGTTTACCAATGCAAAATTTACTCCTGTATATGCAGGTGGGATAAGATGGAATATGGCCAATGAGAAATGGTTTGCTTCGTCTTACTGGCTTTCTAATCTGAGTCTCAGCGGCTCTTTTGGTTATCAGCGAAATATCTCTGCTGCGGTTAGTCCGGATTTGATTATCAAAACGCCGGGCTCAGCGTTACAAAGTGGTGTGATCGATGCGTACACCGGGGATATGCTGCTTACCATTAGCTCTTTACCTTATGGTAATCTGCGCTGGGAACAGAACAGCAGTATGAATTTAAGTTTGGATTTCAGTTTATTCAATAACAAGGTACAAGCGTCGTTTTCTTATTATAGCAAACATGGTAAAGACCTGATTACTGCACTGCAGGTACCGCTGGAGTATGGCGTGACCAGTATGCTGGTGAATGGAGGGTCCATGAATAATTCAGGGTATGATCTGTCTGCAAACTTTGTACCCATCAGAACCAGAAACTTTACCTGGTCGGTTGGTATCAATACGTCAAAAAATAACAATGAAATTTTAAATTCAGGAGCACAGCTTCGTACCTGGCGCACTGCAGTATTAGGAGGGCTCAATAATCCTGGTGATCCCGTGTCTGGTTTTTATGCATTTAGAAATGCCGGGATTGATCCGGCAACGGGTATTCCTAAAATAGACCTGAGTGTGGCCAGCGGTAAAGATCCGTTCACAGATCCAACGGCCTATCTGCAGTATATGGGAAAAATGGATCCTGATTTTATTTCCGGTGTGAATATGAATTTCCGCTACAAAATGCTCTCGCTGAGCAGCAGTTTTTATGTGCAGCTGGGTGGTAAAAAGTTTCTCACGCCGCTCTATGACGGTAATCAGAATCTCCCGAATGAGTTTGAGAATTTCTCCAGAAATGTGTTGAACAGATGGACGCCAGCTCATACAGATGCGACTATTCCAGGACTGCCTGATTATACCATTCCTTCTGTATTTATTCCGGGAAGTACACACGCCGAAAAGATCTATGATTTATATAATTATAGCGCAGACCGTGTGGTAAGTGGTTCCAGTTTACGCTGCCAGAATATCAATGTTTCTTATTCCTTAAGTAAAGAACTGATCAAAAGATTGCGCTGTAAAAATGTAAATATTGGTGCGGGTATCAGTAATCCTTTTTCGTTCAATAGCAAAGCCTTTGAAGGACAGGATCCTGAAGTAGCCACTGGCGGGCAGCCAAGAACAAGGGCATATACACTCAATTTAGCTATCAGTCTATAATTATCAGATCATGAATAAAAAGAAATTTACGCTATATAGCCTTTTACTCCTATGTATAGTATTGGGCTCGTGCAAAAAGTTCCTGGCAGAATACAGTCAGGATGCTATCAGGCCAACTACAACCGCAGATCTGGAAGCGTTGATGTACAGCGATGCCTATCCTTATAATACGCCATTTGATACTTTCGATCTGTTGACTGATGATATCCAGTGTAATGGTCTGGCCAAAGGAAATGACAATCTTCCGGTAGCAGGATATAGCGATATTTTACAGGTGGGCATGGGTATGTTTAAGTTCGACCCTCAGATGTTTGAAGGCTCTTCTACGATCGCTGATCGTGCAAATGTATATATTGCGTATTATACTAAAATTAAAGGATGTAATGTGGTGATGGATTACCTGGATAAGGTGTCCGGAAGTGAAGCCAGTAAGAATGCTATTTTAGGCCAGTGTTTGTTTTTAAGGTCTTTTTACTATCTGAAACTGGTCACTACTTATGGGAAACCTTACAGCGGGGCTGGTGTAAATCCGGAAGCAGCGCTTGGTGTACCACTCATCCTGTCCAGCCAGGTTAAAGATGGTGGTGTGAAAAGAAATACGCTGAAAGAAGTTTACGATCAGGTAGAAAAAGATTTGGTGAAAGCTGCAGATTTACTTCAGAATAATTTTGAACCGCCCACTACTTTCAGGGTTGGTGCATCTTCAGCCAATACATTGTTATCACGTTTTTACCTCTACCGGGGCTTGAATACAGACTGGGATAAAGCTATCGCCTATGCCAGTCGCGTATTGACAGTAAAATCATCATTGACAAATCTAAGTGGTTATTATGCAACAGGTTTTTTTATTAACCAAGGCATTTACCTTTCTACCGGGCCAGAAGTTTTGTGGGGTTACGGAGGTTCTACAACCACAGAGAGCAATCCCTACTTTCCTTCACAACAGCAGTTTTATCCGCCATATGCTGTTTCTGCAAGTCTTGCTAACCTGTATAACAGAGGAGACGGAGTGAATACAGGTAATGAGGGAGATTTACGCTACAAAACGTACTTTTCTACTTATGATAATGGTGGTGTCTTCTTATTTAAGTCCAACAAAGCGCCTTCAAATGTAAGTTATGGTGGTAAAGGATTGCGTGTGGCAGAGGTTTATCTGAACCGCGCAGAAGCTTATATCAAACGTTTTATTCAAAGCGGAAACGCCGCAGACCGGAATGCAGCTTTGTCTGATCTGAATTATTTGAGACGTAACCGTTATGATACGCGGAATAAAGCATACGTGCCAGTGGAGATTACAGATGGTGCTGCATTGTTTAAATTTTGCCAGGACGAGCGGCGCAGAGAACTTTGTCTGGAAGACGGGCATCGCTGGGTAGACATTAAAAGATGGGGGCTTGCGGTTACACATACTTTTATTGCTGCCTCCGGCAGTGCAACACAGCATGTACTGCAGTCCAATAGTAATTTGTATGCTTTGCCAATTCCTTATGTTGCTTTTCTTAATAACCCCCAATTAGTCCAGAATCCTCAATAATGATGCTGTCAGTTATAATACATCAGTCTTATTTAAATGAATCATCAGATGAACTATAAATATACCTTAAGTCTGCTCACTTTATGTGCGTTGCTTACTTTAAACTCCTGTAAAAAAGAGGAGGGTGCACTAACTCCTTCCGGTAGTATTGACAGCTATGTGCTTCCGCAAGGGAACAATGCATTTGACAATACGATTGTGGGTTACTATCAAAAATACAATTCTTATCTATTGTATAAATTTAATCGTAAAGATATCTACTGGAGACCTGATGGCTATACCATACCCAGCGAACGTGCTGATAGCACCGGGCATGAAGTAGAAATGGCTGAAGTGGCCTATATTCCGGCACAGCTTGAACTGATCAAAACGAGTCTTTTTGATTTATATTCAGATAAATTCCTGAAGAAGTTTTTACCTGCAAAAATTTTCCTTTGCAGCAAAGTAGATTCGGTGAGTTCAGCATTTGATTTTGTGACCTTTAAATATCACAAGTCGGCTGTTAGTGTGGGTGCCTATTCCTATGATAACAGTATTTGCGTGAACTATGGCAATGTGAAAGTTGCGACCATGACCGCCGCGGACAAAGTTGTTTTTCTGAAAAAAATCAATACCATGTTTGTCGAGAACATCGCTGCCCGTAGTTTATCCTTGCCTACCACTGAATTTACGAATTCAGCTGATTATGCGTCTTCTATGACTACTTATGCTGAAGCGTATGGCAGAGGGATCATTGTGGGTTTCAGTGCAACAAGTCCGTCAATGGACTGGAATATGTATATCAGGGCAATGGTTACCTTGTCCGAAACTAAGCTCAACCAGGAAGCACAGGTGCCTTCATCAGATGTATACCCGGCTCCTGAGCCTTTAGGTATCCTGAACCCTGTGATAGATACAAATGGTCAGATCAGGAAGCGCTATACGCTGGTCAGAAATTATTTTATCAATACCTATGGCGTCGATTTGCAAACCATCGGAAATGCGGCCAATCCATCAAATTAAAAATACACAAACACACCATGAACCCTTCATGCACCTGTTCCCTGTTTCGGCAGGGGGCAGGACATGAAAAAAGACCAGCCTAATCCAGAATGATGAAAATTTTTAAAAAAATACTGTTGTACCTGCTGCTGGTATTGCCTAGTCAGTATCTGCATGCACAGTCAGCACAAGCCATCCCGCAAATCAGTAAATATATCAAGCCGGGAGCCAAAACCTTTAAAGGGATGTTTAACATTTATGTACAGGATGATAAATATCTGGTTGAAATTCCAGATCAGCTCCTCGGTAGGGAAATCCTGACCAGTGTAACAATTATCAGCGGTTCTGCACAGCGTAAGCGTAATCCGGGTATGCGTTTCGGTTTCGCAGGGGATGCGGTAAATGACCGGGTCATCCGTTTTAAAAAAGGAATAAATGGCAAGATGAACCTGGTTGCACCAGATTTTATTCAGGCTACGGATACCTCAAACAAGTATTACAATTCGATCAAAGCTAATCTGGTACCCACCTTGCTTGCGTTTGACATTATCGCTGTCGGAAATGCGAGCTCACTGATTGATATCACCTCGCTGTTTGCTGGTGATAGTGATCTTTTTTCTCTAAAGGGAGCTGCTGCAGAATTGAAACTGGGAGAATTTGAAGCTGCTAAATCCAGGATACTGGGGGTGAGCAGTTTTGAAAACAACGTTGTGTTTCGTTCCATTAAAAGTTATAGTGAAGCTGCTGCTTCGCCACCAGCGCAGGTTGAAGCGCCGAGGCCGGACGCACCTGCAAAAGCAGAAGAAACTAATCCTACCATGTGGGAGGTGGGGGCTAGCTGGTTTCTTTTACCACAGCTGCCTATGCAACTACGTTATGCGGATAAGCGAATAGGCTACTTTGTCACAAGGCTGACCAGTTATGATAAAAATCCTGAAAAAATTGAAGATTTAGCTATAGCGAACAGGTGGCGGATGGAACCTAAAGCAGAGGATCTGCAGAAATTCAACAATGGTGAACTGGTAGAACCTGCAAAACCTATTGTTTTTTACATTGACCGCAATACACCCGCTTATCTTATTCCTTATATGATTGAAGGCGTAAATGCATGGCGCAAGAGCTTTGAGAAAATAGGCTTTAAGAATGCCATCACGGGTAAGCTGGCGCCTACGCTGAAAGAGGATCCCGACTACAGTATGGAGGATGCCAGGTATTCTTATATCTCGTACAAACCTTCGGAAGTGGCCAATGCCTATGGTCCGCAGGTAGTCGATCCGCGTTCCGGTGAAATCCTGACCTCGCATGTTGCTGTATTTCACAATATTCTTGAGTTGCTGCAACGCTGGTATTTTTCCATGTGTGCAGCTACAGACCCGGGGGCTCGTAAAATCCCGATGAGTAAAGATTTAATGGGCGCGCTGGTTAAAAACGTGATTACGCATGAAGTAGGTCACACCCTTGGCTTGCGTCATAATTTTGCAGGCAGTTCCTCTTATCCGGTTGACAGTATCCGTAACCGTGATTTTATCAGGAAAAACAGTTTCGGCCCTTCTGTGATGGACTATATGCGCTTCAACTATGCAGCGCAGCCGGAAGATAAGATGACCCCTGTAGATTTATTGCCGGTAATTGGTGTATATGATAATTATGCGATTGAATGGGGATATAAATATATGCCTGAAAAAGATCCAAAAACTACAGCGGAATATCTGACTAAATGGGTTTCTGAGAAAAGAAAAGATCCTAAGTTTTTCTATTTAGAGGAGTCGGATGCTTTCGATCCAAGAGTGCAGAGTGAAGACATTGGCGACAATAACATGAAGGCAAACGCGCTCGGTGTAGAGAACCTGAAAAGGACTATGGCCAACCTTAATCAATGGGGAGACGGTCCGGATCAAGACTATTCTACGTTAAGGTCGATGTACCGTGCCGTTGAAGGACGCTATTTTCAATATTTGCAGCATGTAGTTAAAAATATAGGGGGCGTAAATAGTGACAATGCATTGCGTACTGAAAATAAAAGTAATTATAATCCCGTAAGTGATACCCAGCAAAAGGAGGCAGTAGCCTATTTAAAGAAATATATGCTCACTGAACCCGAATGGTTATACCCTGCAAACATAGGTGCCAAAACAAAATTTAACTTCAATACCGATGTTGAAGATACTTATAGTGATTTATTAGGCAGACTGATGGCTAAATATAATCAGTTGGCTACGATAGAAAATATCACAGGTAAATCAGACTATGCTCCGGGTGAATTTTTAGCTGAGTTGCAGCAGTTTATTTTTAGGGATATTGAAAATGGTAAACCCATTTCGCGTTATAACAGGATGCTGCAAAGGGCCTACCTGAATAAAATTTTATTGCATGTAGATAATCCGTCAAATTTCGGCAACAACATCGGCCTGATTATGAATAAGCAGATGCTGCTCATTCAGCAGCAAGCGAAAGCTGGTGCGGCAAAACAGAGCGATTTCATCACTAAAAGTCACCTTGTTTCCATCGCAAATATGATTGCAGTGTGGCACAGTGGTAAGAATGACGCTTATTTAACCAAATAACCCATATGCTGAGCGCAACAAGTGATATGTATCTTATTGAACCAACAATTTCAACAACTAAAATGAAAAATAGCTTAATTATATTATTTACGGTATGCTTTTTCTTTTCCTCTGCTTCAGCTTCTGCACAGGGAAAACAAAAACCAAAAGTCAAAGCGGTGACCACGGTACCGGCAAGTGTAGTACCGGCAAATGTGGTGCCGGCCAATGAGCTGATGCCTTTTGATAAGTTCTTTAAAAAAACAATGAAGATTACGCCGGGAGAATTTACCGTTTATCAGGATGACTCGAAGTATTTCCTGGAGATTCCTGCTGCTGCATTAAATACCGATCTCCTGGTAATTGGTGAGATTATACGCGGATATTCGCAAAGTGTTGCGCAATCTTCCGGAATCGTGCGTTTTATCAAAGCTACAGGCAACAATTTGAATGTGACCAGAGAGGTGTATAAAGAAGCACTGTCGCCAGACTTTAACCAGGGTATGGAAAGTTTAGTACAGAAATCCAACCTGATCCCTGTTAGTTTTGTCCTTCAGGTAGAAGCTGCCGGAAAAACGAAGGGAAGTTATATTATTGATGTGACCAGGCAGTTAATGGAAGGCGGAGATCTTTTTTCTTTCAAAGATGTGAGTGATTTAAGTAATTCTGATGCAGCACGTTCTGGTGTACAGCAGGTAAAAGTGGGAGAGAAAGGGGTGGTTTTCACTGTACTGCGTACACAGACACAGCCCGGCAATAACGTTAACGGTAACAAAGCAGTAGACCGTGCCATAGCACTTATGCTGAACCTGAGCATTCAGCGCCTGCCGGATGCGCAGATGAAGGTAAGAGAAGCAGATGTCAGAGTAGGTTTTGGTACGGTGAATTACAACGATTTTGGTAAAAATCCATATGGGGTGCGCAACGTAAAAGTCATCACCAAATGGAATCTTGAAGTGAAGGCGGCCGACCGAAAGAAATATGCTGCCGGAGAATTGGTGGAACCGCTAAAGCCCATCAGCATTTTTATTGATCCGGTTACGCCTGCACCTTTTGTACCTGCTATCAAAAAAGCAATACAGCAATGGAATACTGCGCTCGAGGCTGCAGGATTTAAAAACGCGCTGGTAGTGATGAATGCTGCAAAAGACAATTGGTTGTCTGCCGGCAAATTATTGATCGAATGGGGAAGTCCAGGTCAGGGTCTTCCAACCAATGTGGTTACGGATCCGCGTACCGGAGAAATCCTGGCAGCAAAAATGGATGTCGGCGATAATTTAATCAATGACCTGCTGCCTTCTTATTTTGCTAAATGTGCATTTATAGATCCAAGAATCAAGAAAGACCTGTACCATCCTGAAGTGAGAAAAGAAATATTGGAATGGAAAGTAGCTACGGCATTGGGTGAATTGCTGGGTATGGTACCAAATCTCCATGGTAGTGCGGCGTATAACCCTAAACAACTCAGGTCTGGCGCATGGCTGAAAACCCATAGTTTCACTTCGTCTATTACCGATGATACCGAGTTTAATTACGTATTACAACCAGGAGATCAAGTGGATGTGGCAGATCTGCTGCCGCATGTTTCCAGTTATGATAAAATGGCTGTAGGCTGGGCTTACAGAGTTTTTAGCGAGCCTGCTGCGGAGAAAAAAGCTTTAGCCAGCTTAAAATCTACAGATGCCGAACTACTTTTCCTGGAAGAGAATAAAAATGATCCTTTTACACGCAAAGGCGACCTCTCTGATGACCAGCTTGAGGCATCAGAACTGGGCATGAAAAACGTGGAGCGCTACTATCTCCAGGTAGAGCAGATGACAGCAGCAATGAAGGACAAGGATGAGGACTGGACCAACTTCAAGTTACTTTCCAACGCTTTTCAAAAAAGTTACCAGCTGTATACAGACAATGTGGTGAGTTATATTGGTGGGATCTCTACCCGCCCGATGTTAAAAGATTACAATGATGTACCTGTAATTTATACATCTAAAAAAGAGCAGCAAAAAGCAATGGCGCTGCTGAACACCTGGTTCTTCAATGGCCCTCCTGTTTGGATACAAAGTAAACAAATGAATTTATTGAACAATGAATCTGAAGCTATTAAGATGGGCAGAAGTACGCAGGATGCATTGCGCAAATTCATTACACCGGAAGTACTCAATAACCTGATCAAAGCAGAATATGCCTTGGGAAAAGATGCCTATACCGTGAGTGATTTATTTGCTGATCTTGACCGTTATGTTTTCAAGGATTTTGATACTACGCTTCCTTTCAATGAATATATCATGCTGATGCAAAATAATTTTGTGTACGATCTTACAGATGCTGCGGTGAAGAACACCAATATTACTGGCGGACTAACTGATGCGAGTGAAGTACTCCATATGTATTTCATCAGAACGATGGCGCATGTTGGAGAAATGGGCGAAAAACACCAGGATCCAAGAGTACGTGAACGGTATAAAATGATGAAGCAGAAGATTGAGCGCGATATCAACCAGAAACCAAATTAATTTATTGACATCCATGATTGATCATGGCCTGAAGAAATGATGGTCATGATCAATTTTACGTATAAAAAAAATGATGAAACAGATAATGATAGTGCTCTTGATCACCTTTGGTACCACTGCATTTGCGCAACACCAAAAGATCAATTTTGAGCAGATAACTATTCAGGAAGCATTAAAAAAGGCCAAAGAACAGCATAAGCTGGTTTTCGTAGACTGTTTTACGGAATGGTGTATCCCTTGCAAACAAATGGAGGCAGGCGTTTTCAAGACGGACAGTGTTGCTGCTTTTTTCAACAGCAATTTCATCAATGTGAAAATGGACATGGAGAAGGGGGAGGGCCCGGCCACGATGAAAACTTATGCTATAGGCGCTTTTCCTTCTTATTTGCTATTTGACACTGATGGAAAACTGCGCTACAAATTTGTTGGGGGAATGCCTGCAGCAGAATTTATGGCCCATATCAGAAAAGGCATGCGTACCGATAATGAGGACTCGAAACTGACGGCCAGGTATGATGCCGGTGAGCGCCAGCCCGATCTGCTGAGAGCACTGGTCCTTTTAAAAATCCGTGTTGCAGAAAGAGGTATAGCAAAAAATATCAACGATGAGCTGATGGCCGTTCTTAACCCTGCACAGCGTGCCCTGCCAGAAAATTGGGTGCTATTTGGTGAAAACAGTTATGCCATGTACCTGTCTGATGTGGATAGTCCAAATTTCAACTATCTCGTTAACAACTGGAAAGATTTTGCTGTACAGAACCAAAAAGATACGGTAGATCATAAAATGTCTTTTATTTTCAGAAAATTAGCTGGCGAATGTCTGGAGGGCTATTATTTCAAAGATAAACCATACAATAAAGCAGCATTTGAACAGTACAAGGAGCAGATTAAAGCTACTGAAATGCCTGACAAAATGCAGTTGCTGGTATTGATTGACATGGCAGAGGCAGCGGGCCAGAAAGATTATAGCAAGGTTACCACCCTATTTGAAAAAAACGCCAGTACTTTTTCTGAAGATAACCTGAGGATTATGTGGCCATATATCACGATGTGTTCGGTGATTCCAGACTATAAATATCCCCGTGCCAAAGAGATTGCTGATGAAGTGATCAGGCGGACTAAAAATCCTTTTCTGGTTTCAAGCTGTGAAATGCTGAAAGAGAATCAAATCAGGGCAAATCAACCTTCCGGCAAATCAAATTAAACTAGGATGGATCAAATTGATGTACTTAGCAAAAGGGCTTTTCTTCTCTTTAAAAGCAAGCATACACTGGTATGGCTAATCTGTTATACGCTGCTGGCTATCCCTGCAGAGCTGTGCGCTCAGGTACCTGACTTCGCTGCTGCGGAAAAGTTTGATGCACCGAACCTGCAAAAGCTGATGGGAACTACGCAGGTGATCCCTTTTTTCTTAAAAAAGAGCAATCGGTTCTGGATGACAGCAGAAGATCTGCTTGCAAAATCATCATCAGGCAAGAAAATGTCATCGGTGCAGGTGCAGGTGCAAGTGGAAAATACTTCAGTTGAAAGGCAATATTTTCTGGTAGATATGGACAGGAAAGAGAAAAAGCTGCTATTCAATAAAAGTGTAATTCTGGCCCGGCTCGCAAAGCTAACTGGTAAGCCTGTTGAAAAACAGCGAATTGATTATACTGGTGATTTTTCTGAAGATGAAAAGACCGTCAGTATCAATTATGATGGGATCAGGTATGATTATGCTTATCAGCAGGAGACATTGGTTCAGCATGTAGCGCAACAAAAATCAGCCCCTGTTTATCTGATAGGGAATAGCTCACCTGATAAAAAGTGGCTGATTTATGCCCGGCATCATAATCTATATCTTAAGAAAACATCAGGAACAGCAGATCTTAAGAAAACAGCAGATACTGCTAATCTGAAGAAAACATCAGGAATAGCAGATACTGCAGCGCGTGCACTTTCTGCTGATGGCGCTGCACATTTTTCGTTTTCTATTAATGATGAAGATGAGTTTGCCGGTAATAACACAGAAACAGATGCCGTATGGGCAGATGACTCCAGGAACTTTTATATTTTGCGGAAAGATACCAGACAGGTCGGGCATATGACAGTTATCAATTCATTGTCTGCGCCAAGGCCTTATGTAGCCACTTATCCCTATGAGTTACCCGGAGATCAATATGTAGCACAATTTGAATTGTTTATTGGAAATACTGCTGCAAAGACCTTAAAAAAAGTAGACATTGCACGCTGGCCTGACCAGGAAGTGAGTCTGGTAAGGAACGGTATCCTTAGCAATGGGGAAATCCTGCTGGTTCGCAAAAAAAGAAGCCGCGATGAAATGGAACTGTGTGCTGTTGATTTAAATACCGGTAAACTGCATGTGCTGATCAACGAGGTCAGTAAGCCATTTATCAATGAAGATTTGTTTAATGTATCAGTGGTCAACGGTCGGAAAAATATTTTATGGTGGAGTGACCGTACGGGTTGGGGACAGTATTACCGCTATGATTTAAATGGAAAACTGCTCAATGCGGTCACTGCCGGAGAATGGACTGCAGGTAAAATTGCTGCTGCGGATGATGCGAAACAATGCCTTTACTATTATGGCTACGGGAAAGAGAAAAACTGTAACCCTAATTATGCTTTCGTTTACAAAGTCGGTTTTGATGGAAGGAAGGATAAACTACTGACTCCTGAAAATGCTACCCACGCTGTTTTTATATCGCCAACCAAGGCGTATCTGGTGGACAACTATTCTGCAATAAACCTGGAGCCAAGATCAGTAGTTAGAAATAATGAAGGTGGATTTGTGCAGGAAGTGCTAAAACCAGATTTTGGTCAATTGTATACCTACGGATGGAAGCAGCCGGAGATGTTCACCGTTAAAGCAAAAGATGGCGTCACAGATCTTTATGGACTAATGTGGAAACCTTATCATTTTGATCCGGATAAAAAATACCCTATCATCTCACAGGTCTATCCTGGTCCCTTTACAGAAACGGTGTGGAACGAATTCACCGTACTTGACCGTTATAACAATACCTCATTGGCACAAACAGGATTTATAGTGGTCGTAATGGGGCATCGTGGAAGTTCACCTTACCGGAAGGCCAGTTATTATAAATTTGGTTACGGTAATTTAAGGGACTACGCTTTAGAAGATGATAAATACGGCCTGGAACAATTAGGTGCACGTTATCATTTTATAGACATGAACAAGATTGGTATTTTCGGTCATTCCGGCGGTGGGATGATGTCTGCGGCCGCAATATGTACTTATCCCGATTTTTACAAAGTAGCCGTTTCTTCATCGGGCAATCATGACAATACCATTTATAACCGTACCTGGGGTGAAAGTTACCAGGGATTTGATCGGCCCGTTGCTTTAAATCAGAGTCTGGCTAAAGATCTGAAAGGACATTTACTATTGGTTTCAGGCGAATCTGATCAGAACGTAAACGTAGCCAATACCTATAGAATGGCAGATGCACTGATCAAGGCTGATAAAGATTTTGATTTGCTGATCCTGCCGGGTCAGAGCCATACTTATGAAGAACCTTACAAAACCTATTTTCAAAAACGTTTAAGAGCGTATTTCGCGAAATATTTACTAATTAAATAGTAAATCAGTAATTAAAGAGCAGACCAGTAATTTTACTATTCAGCAGGCTTTAATTAAATATAGCTGTTCCTCCTATTAAAAATAGCTGTTTTTCATTGCGAAAAACAGCTATTTTTAATAGGAGATTTTTTTCTAACGCTTTAATTGAAACTGCAATTGGATTGCATAGTTTGATTAAATTAGGTGATTAGCTGATTTCTTTATTACCTTCGTCTTAGTATATGAGATTATTATCATTCATAGGGATCGTATTAGTGCTGGCTCTTAATTTAGTGCCATGCGGAGATGCTATAGCCAGTTTGAATGGTAGCTCCAAAATTGAGCAGGCGCATCATTCAGAAAGAAACAACGATAATTGCAGCCCTTTTTGTAATTGTGCTTGTTGTGCTACTGCTTCGGTAATCAAAGATGCTTTAGTAATTTCTACTCCTTTTGCTGAACATTTACCTGTACTTGCGGTACATTTAACAGGAAAGTTCATTACTGTCAATCTTCCGATCTGGCAGCCACCACAATTGATTTCTTAACCATCTTTATTTTTCTATACGTGCCTTGCGCATGCTATAGGTCATTATTATTATTTAATAATTCCATCAATGCTTTTATCAAGGATTAGCTGATTCCGTTTGGGAATTATTCTTTGATATCTCATTATAAATAAGATATGCTAAGTAAGCTCATAAAATTTTCCATTCACAATAAATTGGTGATTGGTCTGTTTACCCTGGCGCTGATTGCGTGGGGGGTATATTCACTGAAACAATTACCTATTGATGCTGTGCCGGATATTACCAATAACCAGGTACAGGTGATCACTTTAAGCCCTTCTCTTGCTTCAGAAGAAGTAGAACGGTTAATTACCTTTCCCGTGGAACAAACGATGTCTACCATTCCGGAAATCGAGCAGGTACGTTCTATTTCCCGCTTTGGTTTATCTGTAGTGACCATCGTTTTTCATGATCATGTGGACATCTACTGGGCGAGACAACAGGTCAACGAAAAGCTCTCCGAAGCGAAGAATAATATACCTCAGGGAATCGGGAATCCGGAAATTTCTCCTATCTCTACTGGTTTAGGGGAGATTTATCAATATGTAATTCATGCAAAACCGGGTTTTGAAAAGACTTATGATGCCAGGGAATTAAGAAGTATTCAGGATTGGATTGTCAGAAGGCAGCTTTTAGGAACGCCTGGAATTGCTGAGGTGAACAGTTTCGGTGGGTTACTTAAGCAATACGAGATCGCTTTGGATCCCAATAAACTGAATAGTTATAACTTAAGTATCAGTGATGTATTTAAAGCACTGGAAAGAAATAATCAAAATACAGGTGGGGCATATATTGATAAAAAGCCCAATGCCTATTTTATCCGTAGTGAGGGATTGGTTGGGAATATAGAAGATATTAATAAGATTGTAGTTAGGAATACCAGTTCGGGCCTTCCTGTTTTAGTCCGTGATATCGCAAATGTACAGCTGGGAAATGCGATACGTTATGGTGCTTTAACCAGAACAATGGCAAAAAGTCATGGGGAGGCGGTTGGCGGAATCGTAATGATGCTGAAAGGCTCAAATGCCAATGATGTAGTTAAAAAGGTCAAAGAGAAGATTGCAAGGATTAATAAAACACTTCCAAATGGTATTGTTGTGGAAGCGTTTTTAGACAGAAGTGCTTTGGTAGACCGTGCAATTGGTACGGTGGCAAAGAATCTGATTGAGGGAGCGCTAATTGTCATCTTTGTATTAGTCTTGTTCCTGGGGAATTTCCGGGCAGGTGTCGTAGTGGCATCCGTGATCCCATTGGCAATGCTATTCGCTATTTCCCTGATGAATGTGTTTGGGGTTTCTGGTAACCTGATGAGTTTAGGAGCTATCGACTTTGGGTTGATTGTAGATGGGGCAGTGATTATTGTAGAGGCTACAATGCACCTTTTGGGCGCAAGTCAGCTGACCCGGAAAATGACACAAGATGAAATGGACCAGCAGGTAGAACAATCTGCTACCCGGATGATGAGCGCCGCTGCTTTTGGACAGCTTATTATTTTGATTGTATATCTGCCGATTCTTGCATTGGTGGGTATTGAGGGTAAAATGTTTGGCCCAATGGCTCAGACTGTTTCCTTTGCTATTTTGGGTGCATTTTTATTGTCATTGACTTATGTGCCGATGATGTCTTCTTTGTTACTGAGTAAAAAGCCAGTTGTTAAAAAGAATTTCTCTGACCGGATGATGGATTTCTTTCAGAAGTATTATACACCGTTAATTACGGGTGCTTTGCGTAAACGTATAACAGTTGTTGTTTTATCAGTTGTTTTACTGGTCATCAGTATCTTTTTGTTTACCAGGATGGGAGGAGAGTTTATTCCTACTTTGGAAGAGGGTGATTTTGCTGTGGAAACACGTTTATTGACCGGAAGTTCATTGAGTCAGACGATTGATAAGGTTAATCAGGCATCAAAAATCTTATTAAATGAGTTTCCTGAAGTGATAGAAGTGATTGGTAAAGTCGGTTCTGCTGAAATTCCAACGGATCCTATGCCAATGGAAGCTACTGATTTAACGATTATACTGAAGGATAAAAAGGATTGGGTCACTACAAAATCCAGAGAGGAATTAGCTGATAAAATGGCCGCAGCACTGGATAAGGTTACTGGGGTTACTTTCGGTTTCTCCCAACCGATTCAGCTAAGATCTAATGAACTGATTTCGGGAGTGAGACAGGATATTGGAATTAAAATATTTGGAGATGATCTGGAGACCCTGACAGCTATTTCTCAGAAAATAGGGAAAATTGTGACTACTGTTAAAGGGGCAAAAGATTTATACCTGGAGCAAGCTACTGGTCTTCCGCAAATTGTGGTGAAAATCAACAGGGATCAGCTGGCACGTTATGGAATAGATATTGAAACCGTTAACCAGACTATTAATTCTGCTTTTGCGGGACAGTCGGCAGGATTGGTTTATGAGGGGGAAAGAAGGTATGATATGGTGGTACGTTTATCTGAGCAAAACAGGCAAGGGATAGATGATGTGAAAAACATCTATATTTCTGCGCCTAACGGGACTAAAGTTCCATTGATCCAGTTGGCTTCGGTCGAGTTCAGGATCGGCCCAAATCAGATTCAGAGAGAGGATACTAAACGCAGAATCATTGTTGGGTTAAATGTTCGTGGTCAGGATATTGCCACTGTTGTTGGAGAGATTGAGCAAAAGGTAAACGAGAAAATTAAATTGCCTCCGGGTTATTATATTACTTATGGTGGTCAGTTTGAGAATCTTAAAGCGGCAAAACAGCGTTTGACAATTGCTGTCCCGGTAGCATTGTCGCTTATTTTATTATTGCTGTACTTCTCTTTTGGATCAGTGAAACAATCGGTCTTGATTTTTTCTGCTATTCCGATGGCTGCTATAGGTGGCATATTCGCGCTGTTATTGCGGGGCATGCCATTCAGTATCTCTGCTGGGGTTGGCTTTATTGCTTTATTCGGTGTGGCCGTGTTAAACGGGATTGTGCTGATCACTGAGTTTAACAGGTTGAAAGCTAGCGGGATCAGCAATCTCAGGGAGATTGTGTTGAAGGGTACAGCGCTGAGATTAAGACCTGTATTAATGACAGCGACAGTGGCCTCACTGGGTTTTCTTCCGATGGCACTTTCTACTGCTGCGGGCGCCGAAGTACAAAAGCCACTGGCTACTGTAGTGATCGGAGGCTTATTAACTTCTACAATTTTAACTTTACTCGTTTTACCTGTGTTATATACTTATTTCGAAAATTTCAAAAAGGGCAAAAAGGAAATTACAACTGTAACGGTTGCTTTGCTGATTGGTTTATTTTGCATGCCGTCAAAAATGATGGCACAAAGCCCGGTAAACAGCAGGGTTATCACTGTGCAGCAAGCTGTAGAAATTGCATTGGCTAACAATCAGTCGGTCAAGTCTTCTCAATTGCAAATCAGTAAACAGCAGGCCATTCAAGGTACTGCATTTGATTTGGGGAAGACCAACCTGAATTTGCAGTACGGACAGTTCAATAGTATCAAAAGAGATAATAACATATCAGTGCAGCAGAATATCCCATTTCCGGGATTGATTAAAAACCAGCGTAATTTATATGATGCGCAGGTCCGCAGCAGCGAGCTAAATCTTTCAGTGACACAAAACGCACTTATTCGCCAGGTAAAGAGTATTTATGCACAATTAAGTTATTTTAAAGCGCTTCAAAAGTTGTATAAAAGCCAGGATTCTATCTTCAGTAATTTTCTGAAAGCATCTTCTCTGCGCTATCAGACTGGAGAAACAAATATGCTGGAACGTACTACAGCCGAAACCCAATTGAATGAAGTGCGTAATCAGTCGGAAAAGAATAGGGCTGATATATCAATTTATAGTGTTGAATTACAACGGTTGCTGAATACAAAGGAGATGATAGATGTAAGCAGTGATTATTTGAAGAAAGAGAACTGGAATCTGATTGCTCCTGATAGTCTGGCTAATACTTCTTTGTTGGCTTTACAACAGCAGCAGGTAGAAATCGCTGATCAATCTTTAAGGGTAGAGCGTGCAAAGGCAGGCCCTGATTTTACAGTAGGTTATTTTAATCAGTCGATTATTGGCAGTCAGACTATAAATGGACAAGATCGGATTTTTAGTGCAGGTAAGCGTTTTCAGGGGATACAGGCAGGTATTTCCATCCCGATATTTTATAAGCCATTTGCAGGGAGGATTAAAGCTGCTAAAATAGAGAAACAGATTGCGCAGACTGAGTTCAGCTTATTTCAAACTAATCTGCAAACTCAATATAAGCAGGCCGAACAGGATTTGCTGAAGAATTCACACAGTGTTGATTATTATGAGAAAAATGCTTTGCCAAATGTCAATCTGATACTGAAGCAGTCACAAATTGCTTTTCAAAGTGGTGATATCGGCTATCTCGAATTTTCACAGGCTTTACGGACTTATTCTGATATCCGGTTTAGCTATTTGCAAGCAATTAATCAATATAATCAATCGGTTTATACACTTCAGTATCTGATTGACTTAAAATAATTTAAAAAACGATATACGGATGAAAACAAGAATTGAATTCAAACAGGCTATTTATATACTTTCTTTTGCTATGGTTGTCCTTGCTTCCTGCGGGAATAAAAAAGTAGCAGAAGATCATACGGCTGCTGCTACTGAAGCTCCGGTGAAGGAAGACGCAAATACAGTGGAATTGAGTGCTGCGCAATATAGAACTAGCGGTGTTACCTTGGGAAGGGTAGAGAAAAAATCAATCAGCGGAGTCCTGAAAGTGAATGGGACGATAGATGTCCCACCTGAAAATCTGATTAGTATCACTACACAAATGGGTGGGATTGTGAAATCTACTCCGTTGCTGCAAGGGTCAACAGTAAGTAAAGGGCAGGTTATTGCTGTACTTCAAAATCAGGAGTATGTGCAGTTACAGCAGGATTATCTGGAAAATAAGAGTCAGCTTGAATTGGCAGATTCTGAATATAAAAGACAGCAGGAATTGGCGAGGCAGAATATAAATGCACAGAAAGTGCTACAGCAAGCCAAGTCCCAATATCAAACGATGTTATCCAGAGAAAGTGCTTTAAGAAAACGTTTGATGCTGATTAATATCAATTCAGCTACTTTAACACCGGCCAATATCCGGAGTACAATTAATATTTATGCACCAATAAATGGCTATGTGACCAAGGTAAATGTAAACTCGGGCAAGTTTGTGAGTCCGAATGATGTGATGTTTGAGATTGTAAACAGTGCAAATTTACATGTGGAACTGAAGGTGTTTCAAAAAGACGTAGATTTAATTAAGAAAGGACAGAAAGTTCGTTTTTCGTTACAAAATGAGGCTGAAGAGCGTGTAGCCACAGTTACGTTGGTGGGTAGGGAAATTAATGAAGATAAGACAGTTACCGTTCATTGTGTGGCGAATACGCAAAGCAGAAACCTGATACCGGGAGCTTATTTAAATGCATTGATTGAAACCGGAACTGAAGAGGTAAATGCTTTACCAGAGTCTGCTATAGCTGATTTTGCAGGAAAGAAGTATATTTTTATCGAGACTGGGCAGCGCAAAGGAAAAAATGCTGAGCTTAATTACCATTTTCAGCTTTTAGAGGTCACAGTTGGATCGGCAGCTGCAGGATATGTTGAAGTTGAACTTCCTGAAAGCTTCGATCTGACCGGTGCTAAAGTGGTGACTAAAGGAGCATATGATTTGATATCAAAGATGAAAAATAGTGAAGAAGAGTAGCCGATAAGTATTTTATAACAGCTGATGTGTCCATAGCCAATATTGTCTGTGAAAATTACAATTACATTCGCGCGTTTTTGTTGAGCATACAGCGTAATGAAGGAAGTTAATTAATCAGAACACTTAAATAATATGTTTTCATATTACCAAATTCAATACTTTTACAAGGTGAAGTTCCTGACGCTGCTTTTATCCTTAATTGTACTGACACTAACTATTGTGCCTTGCTGCGCAGTGGAGAAAGAAGATTGTACGGAGCAGATTTCTGTAAAAACAGCTCAGCAAACAGAGAAAAATGAAGATTGTTGCAAGGATTGTTCTCCATTTTATGTTTGTGGTACTTGTGTTGGATTTACGATAAGCAATTCATTAGCACCCACATTTGTTATCTATTTAAGAGCTGTTAAACATGATAGTATTTATCTGACTGTAGAACTTCCTCAAATTCATGCTGTTATCTGGCAACCGCCACAATTAAGTTAATACTTTATTGCAGCCATTTAAGGCTGATTTTATTGGGATTACTTAATTATAAAACACATGATGAAAAAATTAACTGTGCTTATAGCTGTACTGTTTTTTACGGGAGCAGCTTATGGTCAATCTATATTTAAAGCAATCATTAAGGACGCGAAAACTAATCAGGTCATTCCCGGGGTTACGGTGAAAATTGTAGGTACAGGCATTCGTCTTTTGTCTGGAAATGATGGATTTATCTTTTTAACTCCTATTCCGCCTGGTAAACAGTTAGTCCAGTTTAGTTCTGTCGGTTTTAAAACCAGAACTGACACTTTATCATTTCCATTAGCACAGATTGCACCCATGCAGATTGCATTGGAGTCTGCGGAGAAAGACGAAGAATTAGATGAAGTCGTGGTTTCTGCGACCAGAAGTGGGAGAACTATCGAAAATATTCCTACACGGATAGAAGTTATTGCAGGAGAGGAACTAGATGAAAAGGGAAATATGAAACCTGGTGATATTCGTATGCTGCTTGCCGAGAGCACAGGAATTCAGGCACAGCAAACTTCTGCTACAAGTGGGAATGCAAGTATCCGTATTCAGGGACTTGATGGAAAATATACTCAAATTATCAGGGACGGTTTTCCGCTATATGCGGGATTTTCTGGCGGATTAGGATTGTTGCAGATTGCACCGCTGGATTTACAGCGTGTTGAAGTTATTAAAGGTTCATCTTCTACTTTATATGGTGGTGGAGCCATTGCAGGGCTTGTGAATCTAGTCTCTAAAAAGCCAGCTGATGAACGTCAGCTTAACTTTCTTTTAAATGGTACTTCTGCTCTGGGACTCGATGCCAGTGGCTTTTATGCGCAGAAGTTTAAAAAAGCAGGTGCCACTATTTATGCCGCTTATAATCATGGGAGTGCTTATGATCCTGCGAATACTGGCTTAACAGCAATACCGGAATTTAACCGCTTTACGTTGAATCCTAAACTCTTTGTCTATTTAAATCCGGGTACCACAATTACTGCCGGGCTGAATACTACTGTCGAAAAACGTATTGGTGGTGACCTCGAATATATCAAAGGCAATGGTAATGCTCAGCACAGCTATTTTGAAGAAAATAAGACACAGCGTTACAGCACTCAGCTTGAATTGGATCATCAATTAAATGATCGTGAAAAATTGGTATTCCGTAATTCTGTGGGTTATTATAACAGGAGTATTGGTTTACCGGATTATCTTTTTTCCGGTGTACAGCTTTCTACTTATAGTGAAGTGAATTATTCCCGTAAAGGAAAAAAAGCAGATTGGGTAGGGGGGATTAATTTCCTCTCAGATCACTTTAAAGAGGATAAAAACACCAGTGCTGCACTGAGAAGTTACCAGTATACTACCATCGGAGGCTTTGTTCAGAATACCTGGAATCTGACAGATAAATTTATAGTGGAATCTGGTATCCGGAGTGATTACCACAATGAATATGGTTTCTTCTTTTTACCAAGGATCTCTGGTTTATGGAAGATCAATGAACACATATCAACCCGTTTAGGTGGTGGATTAGGTTATAAAGCTCCTACTGTATTCACAGAAGATGCTGAACGTATTCAATTTAGAAATGTATTGCCAATTGATGTAAATCATACGAAAGCCGAACGTTCTTACGGGGCCAATTATGATATCAATTACCGGACAATATTATTTGATGACCAGATAGGGTTCAGTATCAATCAGCTATTTTTTTATACGAAGATTAATAACCCTATTTTGCTTACGCCTACTGCAGGTGGTGATTTAACTTATATACAGCCAAGCGGAAATCTGGATACAAAAGGGATGGAAACCAATGTGAAAATTTCTTATAGTGACTTTAAACTATTTGTAGGGTACACACTGGCTGATGTTAACCAGCAAACTGGTGATCATGCAACAGTCTATCCGCTGGTTTCCAAACATCGTTTAAACCATGTCCTGATGTACGAGGTGGAAGAAAAGTGGAAAATTGGAGCAGAAGCTTATTATTTTAGTAAACAAAGGCTAAATGATGGGACAACAGGTAAAAGCTACTGGACAGCCGGATTGATGGCTGAAAAACTCTGGGAAAGATTTTCCATCTTCATTAATTTTGAAAACCTGACAGATACACGTCAGACTAAGTTTGATACGATTTATACAGGTTCTGTAACTGATCCGGTTTTTAAAGATATTTATGCTCCTGTTGACGGATTAGTCATTAATGGGGGAATAAAATTTATTCTATAAAAGAATAGTGCCTGATCAGAGATAATGACCTGATCAGGCACGTTATATTTATTTCCCCCAAATACGGTTTATAAATCTCCGGCTGGGACGTTCCACCCATTGATAAGTAATATAAGAGATCATAATGAGCAGGATCAGATAGGTTACGCAGTATAAAACTCCGCTTGAAAAATCAATATTCTGTTTACCTCTTCCTATTCCTGTAATCCCTGGCAAATAAATACCATGTGAAAATGGTTCTTGCAGAAAGATCTGCATGAGATAAACTGAATAAGAAATATCTCCCAGGAATTGCGGGATTTTCCGGTTGCAGAACTTTGCGATTTTACCAGTATTAGCTGTAAAGCTAAGTACCAGCATAGCGAACAACAAGACTGGGAGACTATCATTAAGTGCAAAATGCATAGACATAATGATCGCGAAAATTATAAGCAGCGCAGTTATATCATGGGACAAAGCTTTTCTGACAGCGCCCAATTCGTAAAGCAGGTATACAAGAATACCAGTTGTAAATCCAGCTATTCCACGGATATATCCATAATCAAAAGTCGTATTCAGGTTATGAGGGACTGGAATAGCAGGATTTATAGGGTTTTTTCGCGGAAGCAAGTACATAATGGAATAATATGCAATTACGATAAGCAAGATCAAAATGATAACAGAAATGGCTTTTTTCTTGTTAATACATAAGGCAATGATTGGAAAAAGCAGGTAAGCAGCCCATTCGGCACTAATGCTCCAGGAAGGGATATTCCAATTATAGATCTTTGTAAAACCAAAGGAATGGAGCAGGAAAATATTCGGTAAAATGTCAGCTGGTTGCTCAAGGATAATTGGAGGATTACCCCAATCGGTAAGCCAGCGCACAAGGACTACGAGCAGCAAGAGTGAAAACAGGTGCAAAGGATAAATTCTGGCAAACCTGGCAACAAGAAAGTTTTTCAACGATTTTGCCTGGATCTTATCTTTAAATTGGCTGTTATATACATGCAGCATGATAAAACCACTCATGATAAAGAACAGATCTACCATCAGGTAACATTTTTCGAAAAACATAGATTGTGCAGCAGGAACAAACCTGGCAACAGCCATTTCAAAATGAAAGACTGCGACTAATAATGCTGCAATTCCACGTAAGGCTGTTAATGAAGAAAGATACTCAACTTTATGGGCTGTGATCTGAGTGGTTTGATTCATATGGGGTTTATAGCTGGTTATAGTCTTTCTTCTTCATTATTCAGGAGATTTTAAAAGTTACGGTATTTTTCTTCCAGAATATAGAGCGTGTCGCTGAGTGATCTTATTAAACATAATTGTTACAAAAATAGCTCGCTATATAAAAGCTTTTGGAAGCACACATCATACGGTCTGAAGCTTAGGATAGTGAGACTGGAATTAGGGTTAGTTTTTTGCTGAAAGGCCAAAAAAGTGTTCTGATTTAAATCCTTGCGCTCAGATTTTTTTTCTTAGTTTGTAATATTGAAGATTTGAACATGGCTAACCAACAAATACAACGTATAAAATCCATCAGCGAATATCACCGGCTCAGGGGCCTGCATCAACCTGAGCATCCATTAATCAGCTTGATGGACTATGCGGCCATGAAAAATTCACCCGACAACAACAAAATAAGCTGGGTATATGATTTCTATTTCATTGCCTTGAAGAAAAATATGAATGCCAAATTCAAATATGGCCAGCAGGATTATGATTTTGACGAAGGTGTTATGTTTTTTATTGCTCCGGGACAAGTTTTCAGGATTGAAGTGGTCCAGGATGCCCCGGATAAATCAGGATGGATGTTATTGATCCATCCTGACTTTTTATGGAATTTTACACTGGCAACCACTATAAAAAAATATGAATATTTTAGCTATTCTGTTCATGAGGCTTTGTTTCTATCAGAAAAAGAAGAGGCTGTAGTTTCGGGTGTTATCCAAAACATTCAGCAAGAGTATCATGCTAATATTGATACATTCAGCCAGCAAATTATCATTTCTCAAATCGAAGTGCTGCTGAATTATTCCCAACGTTTTTATCACCGCCAGTTTATTACCCGCAGAATTGCAAATCACAAAGTTCTGAATCAACTGGAAGCTTTACTGGATCAGCATTTCAGCAGTAATGCGATGATCGAAGGACTACCTACCGTTCAATATATTGCGGGGCAGCTTAATCTTTCCCCTGATTATTTAAGCACTATACTGAAAGTAACTACCGGTCTTAATACGCAACAGCATATACACGAAAAACTGATAGAAAAGGCAAAGGAAAAACTAGCGGGCACTGTGATGTCTGTAAGCGAGATCGCTTATGAATTAGGATTTGAACATTCACAGTCCTTTAGCAAGTTGTTTAAGTCCAAAACCAATCTCTCGCCAAAGGAGTTCCGGCAATCCCTGAGTTAAGGATCGGTTCAGGAGTTTAGAAGACTTTAAAAGGGATGGGGGGTAAGCTTAAAAATATAGTGTTCAAGGGGCACTGGGCTGAGGGAAATATAGCGCAATAGTAATCATTGAGTAATATCCATCCGGTTTCTCCCAACAATCCTTAAAATTTACTGTTGTCCCTTGTAAATTATAAAAAAGAATGGAGCAATATCTGGTTATACTTACAATTATAGGAGTAGGAATTCTTGGAATGGCCTGGATGCCCTCTTTTACTGCCAAAACCAAGATATCCTATTCAATCGTTTACCTCCTGATCGGTATGCTGCTTTACAGTATTTTTGATTTCCTGCCTGCTCCGAACCCAAGAAAACATGGTGAATTTACGCTTCACCTCACAGAACTGGTACTTATTGTCTCACTGATGTGCACAGGGCTGAAAATCGACCAGAAATTTTCATTCAGGACATGGATAATTCCGTTCAGACTGATCACCATTACCATGTTCCTTTGCATCGCAGCAGTTGTAATAATAGGTATCTATTATTTTAAAATGCCGCTATCTACTTCAATATTACTTGCTGCAGTGCTTGCACCTACCGACCCTGTATTAGCGACCGATGTGCAAGTAGGAGACCCCAATGAACAGGACCGTGACAATGCTAAATTTTCCCTTACTGCCGAAGCTGGTTTTAATGATGGCATGGCCTTTCCGTTTGTATGGCTTGCCATTGCGTTGGCCATGACCTCAGGAGGTGACACCTCCTTTTTAGTTACCTGGGCATTGAAACATGTGTTTTACCAGATTATTGTTGGTATACTTTGTGGATTCTTACTGGGTAAATTATTAGGTTATATACTCTTTACACTTGCTGAGAAATACGAAAATTTCGTCACTCAAGATGGCTTTGTGTCTGTCGCAGCAACGCTGGTTGTGTACGGTGCTACTGAAATTACTCATGGATATGGATTTATTGCTGTATTTGTTGCTGCAATCACACTTAGAGCTTACAAAAGAGATCATAAATATTATAATCGTTTGCATGCATTTTCAGATCAGATTGAAAGAATCCTTGTCGCCATTATGCTGATTCTCTTTGGAGGAAGTCTGGTACGTGGGATTATGAACAGTCTGACCTGGCCAATGGCAGCATTTGGGATTGTCTTTATCTTTGTTATCCGGCCATTGTCCGGGCTGATTGGGTTAATCGGCACAAAACTCAAAATCCAGGAGAAACTGGTTATCAGTTTCTATGGTATTCGTGGAATGGGATCTATTTATTATCTGGCTTTTGCTTTTGGAACTACCTTTTTTAAAGATCAGGATGCCCTTTGGTCAATTATAGCTTTTATTGTACTCATTTCTATTGTTATACATGGCATTACTGCTGGCTTTACCTTTAGAAAGCTTGAGCAAGTATTGCCTGAGGACAATGAAATAATTGCCAGATAATTCTTACTCAAGCTTTAAATTAATAGTTTGTTTGACCAGGGACAGTTTGATTCCGGGAAATATTCTTCATTGTTGGTTATTGAGTCAAAGCAAAGATAATTATAGAAACTGATTGTAATTTTCTGGAAGGGGATGTCTGGTTTTTAATCAGATGATAATGATATATTAATATCAATTCTACCACATATAGACCAGCGCTGCTTACTTTTGCGGCGAAGGAAGAATTGTCTTTTATTGTTTATATCGTTTCCTTCTGGTCAAATCAAAAATATGAGAAAATTAAAAAATCTGAAATCTGCTTTATTCTTATCCGTTGCAATGGGTACAATCCTGGTGTTTGTGAGTATGAAAACTATTGTGCCCCGATTGAAACCGGGCGTATTTTATACTGTAGGTCATCGTGGTACACGTGGTTTGATGCCTGAAAATACTATTCAAGCGATGAAAAAAGCAATTGATCTGGGTAGTAATACTATAGAATTTGATATACATATCACGAAAGATGGTCAGGTTATCGTATACCATGATAACTCGTTTAATCCTGAATATACGCTTTTGCCGGGCGGTAAAGAATTTACTGAAGCAGACCGTAAGCAGTATACCTTTTACCAAATGAATTATGCAGATATCCGCAAGTTTATCATCGGTGAAAAAAAATATTCGTCTTTTCCACAACAAAAGCAAGTGGCGTGTTATACACCTCTTCTAAGTGAATTGATTGATTCTGTAGAAACATATACCAAAACCAATAAACTTCCCGGAGTTAATTATTTGATAGAGATTAAGTCTAATCCGTTGACTGATGGTTTTGAACAGCCTGTCCCTGAGATTATGGTAGATAAGATGATGGCTGTAATCAATACCAAAGAAATAAGTAAAAGGTTTATCATCCAATCTTTTGATATACGTCCGTTAAAAGTAATGCATCAAAAATATCCTGAAATCCCTGTGGGGCTATTAACATGGGACCGTAAAATCAGTATGGCTGAAAATCTGTCTAATATGGGATTCAGTCCTGATTTTTATAATCCTCACTATGGGATGGTTACTCCGGAGCTAATTGATTCCTGCCATAAGAAAGGTATGCTGATAGTTCCGTGGACAGTGAATGAAATTGCTGATATGCAGCGGATAAAAAAGCTTAAAGTGGATGGGATTATAACTGATTATCCAAACTTTTTTTCTGATCTTTTGAAGTAAATAGCTGCCGCTGATACGATGTTATTTCAAGGGTTATGCAATCACTTGCTATTTGTTATATATATTCCTGTATCACTTACCAATATTCCTGATTAGCTGGATGAAGTGATCTTTTAGCAGATTCTTATCGTAATTTTGATGTAGAAGATTTGCTAATGAAACCAATAACGAAGCTTGAAAGTGTAACTCATTTTAATGAAGAAAGGGGGCAGGAAACTCTCCACCCCTTAGTTACCTTATTAGATCAAACCCAATCAAATCCAATAAGGGTACACCGCTTCTTATCAGATCTGTACATTGTTTTTTTTAAGCATGAAAAATGTGCTGACATAATCTATGGTCGCAGTCCATACGATTATCAAGAAGAATCGCTTCTGTTTATAGCACCAGGTCAGCTTGCGGGTTTTGAGGAGGACGGTACAGTGATACAGCCTAACGGCTGGGCCCTTGCTTTTCATCCCGATCTGATCAGAGGAACAAATTTGGGAAAGACGATGAGAGACTACCATTTTTTCTCTTATGATATTCGGGAGGCATTACATGTTTCTACCAGGGAAAAGCAAATTTTACTAGATTGTTTCGGGAAAATAAGAGATGAACTTGCCCATCCTACAGACAAACATAGCCGTAAGCTGATCGTGAGCAATATTGAATTGCTGCTAAACTATTGTGAACGTTTCTATGACCGGCAATTCATCAGCAGAGCGTATGTTAATAAAGATGTTTTAAATAAGTTCGAGGAGTTAATCGACAATTATTTTATCACAGATCAGCGATTAGCGGGCTTTCCAACTGTTGCTTACTGTGCTGAACAACTTCACTTATCTCCCAAATACTTTGGTGATCTCATTAAAAAAGAAACAGGACAGTCTGCGCAGGAATACATACAAAATAAAGTAATAGCTATTGCTAAAGAAAGGATATTTGATACCAGCAAATCTATAAAGGAAATTGCTTATGAAATGGGCTTTAAATATCCTCAGCATTTCACCCGTATGTTTAAGCAGCATGCAGGACAATCACCACAAGATTTTAGATCATTAAATTAATGATACACATAAACTCAATCCAATGGGAAAAGTTACTATTTTTCACTTAACAGTTGCACTCGTATTTATAGTATCTGTATCAACAAGTAAAGCACAGAAAAAAGATAATCGCATGGCGGCATTAAATACACATCAGCAAACCTTAGCTGCAATAGCAGCGCTAACCGCAACTGGAAATTTGTCAGAACTGAAATCTGCTTTGAACAACGGACTCGATGCAGGTCTTACTATCAATGAAATAAAGGAATCACTTGTACAATTGTACGCCTATTGTGGTTTTCCCAGAAGCCTGAATGGTATGAGTACATTGATGACCGTGTTAGCAGAAAGAAAGTATAAAAATATAAAGGATCTGGAAGGTAAAGACGCTACACCTGTAAAGGATAGCAATAAGTATCAATCGGGAAAGCATAATTTACAGCAATTGACAGGAGTTGATGAGAAAGGGCCCAAAACCGGAGTTAATGCTTTTGCACCAGTAATTGACGTTTTTTTGAAGGAGCACTTATTTGCTGATATCTTTAACCGTGATGTTTTGAATTACCGCCAGCGGGAGTTTATTACTATTTCAGCATTGGCCGCAATGCCAGGAGTAGAGCCTCAGTTGAAAGCTCATCTATTGATGGGTAAGAACACAGGTATAACTGATATACAGTTAGCGGATCTTGCCAATGTGATAGAAATAAACGCTGGCAGAACACAGGCAAATATTTTAAGAAGGCTGATTGATAAGCCTGAATTACCTGTCGTACAGTCTGATATGATGGTGAGGATATCTGAAATAGAAATTCTTCCAGAATATCTTGAAGAATATAAGCGTATTCTTCAAGAGGAATCATCACAGTCTGTGAAAATTGAGCCTGGTGTAATTTCGATCCTCCCGATGTACCAGAAAGAAAATCCAGCGCAGTTCAGGCTTTTGGAGATCTATGCCAGTGCGGCTGCTTATCAATCTCATTTGCAGTCAGCGCATTTCAAACATTACAAAACTAACACCTTAAAGATGGTGAAAACATTGAAGCTGGTAGATATGGCTACGCTGGATCCTGAAACGATTGAATTCATCTTTGAAAAACTAAAGTAAAACTTTAATTTTTATTCAGCAGCAAGACTGGCTCACTTTTGAAAATGTTCCCTAAGCCTCCTGATAGGCAGATATCGGGTAGCTCTTGTTTGGTGGAAAGTTTTATCACAACATCATAAAATTTCTTAGATTACCTGATTTATAATCGATAATATGGTCGCTGTTCCAACTTTTTAACGGGTCATGGCTTTGGCGCTTGAAACTGCTGTTACAATTGCGCCTTTGGCTACTGCATGATTAAAGTTAAAATTAGGTGTAGATAGTTGGACATCTTTTAAGTTGAAGATTCGAGCAAAGCATTCTCAGAAACAACCTTCTTGTATTGTTCGTACAATGCTTTCGGGATCAATCGTAAATTCATTTTTCCATATAGTTTTTCCTTTGAGAAAAGGGATTAGCTTCGCTGCGCTCGCTGATCCCTGGAGGGGGGCTTCAAACAGAAATGCGCTCGCTTCGCTCATACGCATTTTTTGGTTTAAGACCAGCCTTGCACGGATCAATACCAAAACTTGTGGGCTGAATTAAATGGATCAAGTCATAAACTTGTGGATTAGGGATTAAATTTCAAGTTTTGGGTTTGATATTTTTTGAGTTCAAAGCTGATGGTTACGATTCTTTAATAAGCTAATTACTTCCTGATTTTATAGTTCAATTTATCAGTATTAAACGCTCCTGATTACTTTGATAAGAGATCGGCCAACGCTTCAGCGGAATTCTCAGGGAGAGGAAAGATCCTTATTTTTCCAGGCTTGCTACTTTGACGAAAGTTCTCTGATGTCTTTTCGGTTTCTATTGATTGTTTCATTATGCCCAGTACAGAACTTTTGAAACAACCTGTACGCCAAACTGCTGCTTTAAAAATGAAATCGCCCAGGATTCCCTTTGAAAATTTACCCGTTAAACTTCCCATAATAAATAAATACCTTTCCACCAATGTAAGCTATTCGCGTTAAAGATTATCCTGATGCGTAAAAAATGGCCGTAATTGTCCGCAGCTGTCTGCAATTGTCCGCAGTTGTCCATGGGTTAGTCAAAGGGGAAATTATAATTTCATTAATCTTCAACTAGTTATGGTTTGGTTTTGCCTGAGTGGTGGTCGGGGTGACATCAGGTTGAGAACGGGCTTTAACTATGGCAAGTCCAAGTCATTTCAACTAGTTGTTTTGACTTGGACTTGCCATGCTCTCGCGTTACTTTAGCACTGCTCTTACCCTAACGAGTACCCGACCAGTACTCAGGCAGTACCTGGGCGATATAGCTTTATTAGTTAGCTATTTTGAATTTATTTACGAACAGCCCGGCCTTGTTTCCCCTGAGTCATTCCCATGCAAATGGAAAGCTTTCAGCGCAAATTCCAGCGGCATAAGAGCATCCGTGAGAGCAAAGACTTGCTGTTGAGCGTGTCAAAATTTATGCTTAAAAAAGAGCCTGCTCCACAAGTTTATGACTTGATCCCCTTGCACTGAAGGAGTGCAGAACTGGCTTTAAACCAATAAATGCTACTTATCTTCGATAAGCAGCATTTATGTTTGGTGGAGGAGAGGGGATTCTAATAGAACACCTTTAAGGGATATTTGAGGTTTTAAGACAGATTTTGGGTAAATAAAGTTTCGTCGGTTTCTTCATTCAAAAAGTAAAGAATTCTAAATCAAAAGTCTGCCTTTAAAAGTAAGATAGCATTTTGAATCGCTTTAAGATGCAGTGACATATGCGGAACATATTATTAGCGATGACTTAATATCCTTTAACAATCTTATTATAAGTAGGCAATTCGTTTCAGATATGAATTTACGTCCATTTGGGGGAATGCATACTTCCTGAATTGAATCTCATTATATATTACGTCTTCAATTAAATCTATTCATGAAAATCGACATCCAGAAATGGCTGGATCAGGCCTTTTACACCTCAAATCAGTAGGATGCAAATCACAGGAAAAATGTTTTAGATAGCAGTGAAATATTTCTTTAAATGACGGCTAAATAATATTTTTATTAATAATTTAAGTTTAAATTATTTTATGAGCAATTTTGGCATATTTTTAGATGGTATTTTCTAATAAAAAAGTCAATAAATTATGAAAATTAAAAATATAATACTCAGAAGTAATCTAGCCGTTGATTTCCATATATCAGAAAGGCAGCATGGAAACTAAAATGCCGGAACTCAGTGGTTACAGCGTTGTTTCTGGGGTTGTCCGCTACAATGATCTCAGCTATTTGATTGTTGCACACGACGACGATCTCAGGATGGGTTACTCAGATTCATCGATACTATTCTGTCTCGATCAGGGAACCTGGTGTGCCGATGCAGTGCCATGGCTTGGCTGTTCTGAAACGGTTTGCCATGTACCTAACGAACGTTACCTGGCGCTGGGCACTGATGGATCGGTAGATGTCAGTGGTGGTGGTACTCAAAGTAAAGAGCTCATCGCAAACTGTGGAGTAGACTCAAGGAAGCGCGGACCTCTTCGTGAAATACGTGGTATTGCAAAAGGTAGAGCCTATGCTGTAGGAACTTGTCGTCAGGCCTATGTTCGTGAGGACGAAAATCAATGGAGATGCATTGACGAGAGTGCCCAGGTTGGTGACACCCCGATCACCGATACCAGCTTCGAATCTGTTGACGGGTTTAGCGAACAGGAAATTTATATGGTCGGTTGGGAAGGTGAAATCTGGAAGTATGACGGTTCCGTCTTCAGTCAGCAGAACAGTCCGACCGAGCTGGCACTCTACAAAATTCGCTGCGCACCAGACGGTTTTGCCTATGCCTGTGGCCAGCTCGGAACATTGCTTCGGGGACGTAATGATCAATGGGAGCTCATTGAGCATGAAAGCACCGAAGAAGACCTCTGGGGTATGGAGGTTTTTAACGGACAGTTATACGTTTCTTCTACCAATTTCGTTTATCGGTTCGAGGATGGTAAGCTCAATCCTGTTGATTTCGGGGATGAATTCGTACAGACCTGTTATCTATTGAGTGCCGCTGATGGGATCATGTGGTCTATAGGAAACAAGGATGTAATGGAATTTGATGGTTCGAACTGGACGAGGCGTCTGCGAATTGATTATCCGGATGTCTAAGCCAGGTAAACCGTTGGCATTGTCTTTCTGATCTGTCATAGAATAATTTAAATCTAAGCAGAATTTTAAATTCATGAAATTACAATAATGAATGTGAAATGTGGGTTGTGTTTTTAACTATAAGCGAATAAATTATGAAGACTAAAAATATAATATTCAGGAGTAACATATGCCTGCGGCCAGCTCGGAACCTTGCTTCGGGGACATAATGATCAATGGGAAGTGATTGAGCATGAAAGCACCAAAGAAGACCTCTGGGGTATGGAGGTTTTTGACGGACAGTTGTACGTGTCTTCTACCAGTTTTGTCTATCGGCTCGAGGAGGACAAGCTCTTACCCGTTGATTTCGGGGACGAGGTAGTGCGGACCTGTTATCACCTGAGCGCGGCCGATGGAATCATGTGGTCCATAGGATCCAAGGATGTAATGGAGTTTGATGGTTCGAACTGGAAGCGGTGTCTTCAAATTGATTAATCAGGCTGTCTAAACCAAGTAACCCTTTGCCATTGTCTTTCTGATCTGTCATAGAATTAATAGTATAATTTTTCTCATTTCCGTAAAGTCAAGCTCTTGAACATTCAGATCTTTTAATGATAAATTTTTCATAACTATACTTATTATATTTTCCTTACGCTGCTGAAGGCTTTTCTGGGACTGCCTGGAGTTTGCGGGCTTTCTAGAACTAGAATAATCATTATTAACTGTGATTAATTCATTCAGTCTGTTCAATTAGTACAGACCATCAGTATTGAATTATATGATTACTCTTTAGGTAGTACCCAAGTGGTTGGCAATTGGAGTGTGGGGTGCTACAGTCGAACCCCTGATACCACTTTTGAGTTTTTTTAGTGGATTGAAAATTATCTAAATTATATTAATAATGATCACGCTGGAATTTTTGCACCTAGTGCAATTACCAGGGGTTATATATACAATATGACTTTGAAAATGGGGCGCACGTCCATTTTGCCTGAAATACTCAGTCTTTCTACGGATTAGTCAATTCTGGTTTTTCCTGAAATAAAGTGGCGATAATCCTGTTTTTGTTTTAAATATTTTTGTGAAATGTGAAGGATGTTCGAATCCAAGCTCATAAGCAATTTCGCTGATAGATTTTGAAGTTCCAAGCAGCAGATTTTTTGCTTTATCAACCAACCTGAGATGAATATGTTCAATCGTAGTTTTCCCGGAATATTTAGTGAGAAGGTCAGATAAATAGTTAGATGAAAGATAAAGTTTTTCTGCAAAATATTTCACTTCGGGGATACCTTTGTCAATGAGATTTTCGTCATCAAAATAGTGATTGAGCAACTGTTCAAAATTCTGAAGAATATCGCTGCTCACTTTTGACCTCGTCAAAAACTGCCTTTCGTAGAAGCGGTCGCAATAGTTGAGAAGTAACTCGATATTATTTAAAATCAAACCTTGTGTGTGCCGGTCAATGTTTTTTGAATACTCTGTTTCAATGGTAGAAATTATTACCTCAAGCGTTTTCTTTTCCTCTTCAGAAACGTACAGTGCTTCATTGCTTGAGTAGTCGAAAAAAGTATAGTTCCGAATCTTTTTGCCCAATTCGGAACCATAGATAAAATCAGGGTGAAATGCCAGAAACCATCCTTCGTCAATCTCAGCATCAGTATCAGAACTTGTCTGTATTATCTGATCAGGCGCAATGAACATCAAAGCACCTTCCTGAAAATCATAATCTGAACGGCCGTATTTAAAGCTCCCGTCAAATTTTTTGTATACAGCTGCATATAAACCCAGATGATGAAAATGAAGGGCAGAATCCATATCTTTTCTTTTGATTTTTTTAAGGTCGATAACGCTTACCAGAGGATGTTTCGGACTTTCAAGACCGTAATATCGATGAAACTCTGCAATCGAATGAATATTGATGAATGATTCTGGCATTTTGTTGGAATTTGTAATGATAAAGTTAAATCTTTCTGCAGCGATTATTCCTGCATACCTCTTAAAAAATCTTCTTCAGAATTTTGATTTTTCAAATCGATATAGAACTTTGCATCATCCCCAATACTGTATCTCAATTTGGATTGACCATCTGTTGCTGCCTCAAAAATAGTATCTGAAACTTCTTCGGTTGTAGCATTTGCTAAATGTTCCGTACGTTTTGTAAACTTTGGAATGAAAGTCGCCAATTCTTGATTGTAATCTTCGATCGTATTCTGAATCATTTCCATTCCGTTTCTGAAATTGGTCGCAACGCTTCCGGGTTCTACAATTTTTACGGAAATTCCAAAAGATGACAATTCAAAATATAATGCTTCAGAAAAACCTTCGACGGCAAATTTCGAACTGTTGTATAAACTTGTAAAAGGACTGGCTGTCACACCTCCAAAAGATGAAATATTGATGATAACTCCTTTTTTTTGTTTTCTCATCGCCGGTAAAATGGCTTTAGTCATATTCATCAAGCCGAAAACATTGACTTCAAATTGTTTTTGAATCTGAGCTTCGTCCGACGATTCGAAAACGCCTATCAAACCGTAACCTGCACTGTTGATGAGAACGTCAATCTTACCGAACTTTTCTAGTCCTTGTTCAACTGATTTTTTAATACTTTCCAAATCTGTAACATCCAGTTTTACCAAATGTAGATTTTCACTATCCTTTAATTCGTCTTCCTTTTCAGGAGAACGCATAGCAGCGATGACATTCCAGCCCTGGTTTTGAAACAATTTTGCGGACGCTTTTCCAAATCCTGATGATGCCCCTGTTATCAATACTGTCTTTTTCATAATAAATGATTTAATATTTCTGGTACAAATTTCCTTCAAATAATTGTGAGGCATTTGATGATTTCACGGAAACACTTATACATTTCTCTGATTTTTAATATCAAAGATTCAGCTACTTGAGAATTACGATACCTTGAGGGAGTGTCGAACCCAAAATAGCCATTTCTGATGAATTTGAGAACTTTTTAATAAAAGATAAAGCTATAATATGTATTAAAAAAAATATCGAACCGTTTTTGATGCTTAAAAATAAACAATTAAATCATTCGTATTCAATGAGTTGAGTTCAATAAAAAAAGAGACGTACAAAGCTGTACGTCTCTTTAAGCGGGGGAAGAGGGATTCGAACACTTAAGATTCAATAATTTCTAAGGTTCCAGAGACCCTCGTTTTGCTCGTTATAGAGAGTGTTTTATAAGCCAGGTAATGGGTTGAGTATTTATAATAGTTTCTGGCTCTTATTCTTTCTCAGTCACAGATTTTGGTAGCATCAATAAGAATGATAACGCTTTTGAATATTCCAAATCCTGATATTCAAGTCCTAATACTCTTATATTGCTATAGTAAATTTCATGTTGCATATAGTAATATTTCTCGGACTGGATAAACCAAGCTTTATTTCCTAATTTCTGAGCAAGAAACCATTTCTCAAACAAACGTCCACTGCGCCCGTTGCCATCGTTCCAAGGATGTATTTTTACAAATACTAGATGGATCATGCTGGCAAAAAAGAAAGTCTCTGATATTGTGAGTTCAGTATTCAATAATATCTCCAGATCAGTGTACAATTTATCCATTTCAGACGGCACTTCAAAAGGAGAGGCGGCTACGTATTCAATACGTCCATCTTTTGTCGTTACAAACATATTCTGATTCCTGAACTTTCCCAGCCAGTTTGTAGATACAATGTGTCTGGCTAAAAGGGAATGCATTTCTGCAAACGTTTCTTTGTCTGGTCTGTTTTCTGAAGCAAATTGATAAGCAAGATACAGATCGTCTATTTTACGAGTGTAATCAGGCTGAAATTCAATGTGAAAACGTTTGTGTTTGATGTAAGAATCCAGCTCTATAACTTCCCCTTCAATTTTGCTGGAATAAACAGAGGCTACAGAAGTATAAAAGCTAAACTCATCTGTGGAAAGCGGCGCATCTTCCAATTGGTTGAATGCGGTAAACAATGCCTCTTCGGAAACAATATCCTTATATTGATCCAGCAGATCTGTAGGTATGATTTGTAAACCCTCAATTACCAGCATGTTCCTGAATTTAGTTATAAAACAAAAAAAGCTTTAAATCTAGATTTAAAGCTTTTTAGGTATTTCAGCGGAGGAAGAGGGATTCGAACCCTCGGTACCGTTGCCAGTACGACAGTTTAGCAAACTGTTCCTTTCGGCCACTCAGGCATCCCTCCGTTTAAATTTGTTACCCGTTTTCCGGGGTTGCAAATATAGTAATACAATCATTAATTCAAAAATATTTTACACATTTTGTAGGTAATCTATACGCACATGATAGATGCTCATAAGCATCGTCTTGAATATCAGCTTTATAGTTTCTATATCTTTTAACGTTAAATCGCAATTATCTAATTGATTTTGTTCCAATTTGTAATTAATGATGCGTTCAACCAGATCATTTATGTTTTGGGCGTTAGGATTTTTAATACTTCTTGAGGCTGCTTCGACCGAATCGGCCAGCATTAACACCCCTGTTTCCTTAGAAAAAGGGATAGGACCAGGGTAACGGAAGATATTTTCGTCCACAAATTTCTCTGGAGAATTCTTCAGGAAGGACTGGTAGAAATAATCTACACGTGTATTTCCATGGTGCGTTCTGATAAAGTCAATCACACTTTCCGGCAATTGATGTCTTCTGGTAATTTCAATTCCTTTATGGACGTGCTTAATGATAATCTGTGCGCTCTGTTCGTAAGGTAATTTATCATGCGGGCTCAGGGTTGTATTCTGATTCTCTATAAAATATTGAGGATTCTCAATTTTACCAATATCATGGTACAAAGCACCAGCTCTGACCAGCAGGGAATTTCCGCCGATTTTGAAGATTGCTGCTTCAGCTAAATTCGCTACCTGTAACGAGTGCTGGAATGTACCCGGGGCTTTAAATGCAAGCTCTCTTAATAGCTTGTTATTTGTGTTTGTCAGCTCGATTAATGCAACATCAGAAGTAATACCGAATACACGCTCAAAAGCATAGATCAGCGGATAAGCTAATAAAGATAAAAGTACACTGATAATGAAAGGAACAAAGTTCATCCACTCAATTTCCTGGAACGAACCATCCCTTAATAAGGCGATTCCGACAAAACAGATAAAATAAGCCGTTAAGATGAATAAAGCAGATAATAACAATTGCTCTCTTTTGATGAGGTTTCTGATACTATAAATTGCAACCATACCCGCAGTCACCTGGTAAAAGACAAATTCAAAACTATTAGGGACAAAGAAGCCCGCTATCAGGATAACAAGCAAATGCAGGTACAAGGCAAGGCGTGTATCAAATAATATCCTGATGATGATCGGAACAATACAGAACGGGATATAATAAAGGCTAGGCAGGTTAAGCTTGATAGACCAGGTCAGTGCAAGCAGCAGCATGGTAATGATCAATAATAACAATGATAACTGCCTGTTATCACTAAAAATATCTTTTCGGAACATCGAAAGGAAGACCATCAATAAACTCAGGATAAAACCTACCAATAAGATCTGGCCCAGGTAAACTAACTTGCTATCCCCAATAGTCTTGGTTTGTGCTTCATACGTTTCTTTGAAAGATTGAAGCTTCTGAAATACCTCATCATCAATCACATTATTTTTAGCGATGATCAATTCTCCTTTTTGAACCATTCCACGAGTCGTAGAAAGGCTGTTTATGGTGTTATTTTGTACAATTGCAGTTAACTTCTCATCAAAAACAATGTTCGGTTGTAAATGATCCTCAACCAGGTTCATCACCACCTCTTTTTCTTTGACTTTAGTCGAAGTAAAAGTTGTATTGAAATAATCAAGCGCTGTTTGTACCGTAAATGCATCCTGTGTGCTGATTGTCTTTGAAATATTATTATTTAACAGCGAGATATCGTAATACTTGCGGCCTTTCTGATGCTTCGGATTGACTGCTATAATTCCCTTTTCATAAATGCTTTTTAATAATTTAAGCGAGGCTATCTTATTCGGTGTTTTTTCTTCTTCAGGAAAAGCATTTCCACGCCATTTTACATCAAACTCATTGCTATAAGCTTCTTCAACTGCTGTATATAGCTCAGGACTGTACCGGTAAATTGGAAGAACGTTCTCCAATGCGTCCTGTTTATCTGTGGTAACCTGCGGATTAGTCTTCAAAATGGCGAAACTAAATGGAGAGACAAGGTCTTTGTTCAACCAAACTTTACCCTTTTGAAATTCATACCTGAAACGCGGTTGTTTAGGTAAAAAGAACGTAATGATAAGTACAGTCAGCACCATCATAATATATTTAATATTAGAAGAATACTTTCTGTAAAGGATTTTATGGGAATTCTTTTTGATTTTAGCCAAAATGGTGAAGGTTTTTTATTGTACAAAAATAAGATTTTTTAATGAATATGACCGTGTTACCAATAAATACGGGATCAAGCTTGATTACATCTGTCTTATTATAACTATTTTTGATGAAATTTTTAACCATGCAGCAAAGTGTCCTGATTATTGATGATGAAAAAAAGATATGTAGTCTTTTAGCAAGAATTATAGAATTAGAAGGATTTACAGTGTATCAGGCCAATACAGGGAAAGAAGGACTTAAGGTGCTGGCTAATCAGGAAGTCCATGTAGTGATCAGTGATGTGAAACTACCGGATGTAAATGGCGTAGAGCTGGTTAAACAAATTAAAGAGATAAAACCCTATGCAGAAGTTATCAATCTGACTGCTTTCGGAACCATTCAGGATGGTGTAAAAGCTATGCGTAACGGTGCATTTGATTACATCACTAAAGGAGATGATAATGATAAGATCATTCCATTAGTCTATAAAGCGATGGATAAGGCCAAACTCCAATACAGAGTCTTTGAGCTGGAATCTAAAATACAAAAGCAATACGATTTCAATTCTATACTTGGACAGTCCAAAACTATTTTAGCAGCGGTAGACCTGGCCCGCAGGGTTGCACCAACAGATACTACTGTACTACTGCTTGGAGAAACAGGTACAGGTAAAGAAGTTTTTGCACAAGCTATTCATTTCGAAAGCCAGCGGAAAATAAAACCCTTTGTCGCTTTAAACTGTAGCGGTTTTAATCCGGATTTACTGGAAAGTGAATTGTTTGGTTATAAACAAGGTGCCTTTACAGGAGCGCAGAAAGATAAAAAAGGCTTATTGCAAGAAGCGAATGAAGGCACACTCTTTCTGGACGAAATAGGGGAAATGAACCTCGATTTACAAGCTAAACTTTTAAGGGTACTGGAAAATCAGACTTTTATCAAAGTAGGGGATACACAAACCACTAAAGTAAATGTCCGGATTATTGCTGCAACCAACAGGGATCTGAAAACCGAAGCAGAAGAAGGTCGTTTCAGATTAGATCTCTTCTACAGGTTGTCAGTTTTCTCAATAGAACTTCCTTCTTTAAATGAAAGAAAAGGAGATGTACTGCTGATTGCTAAATACTACCTGAAGCAGTTTGCTGCGAAAGTAAACAGGCCGGATTTTACGATGGATGAACAGTTTAGCGAAAACTTACTCAACCACGTTTGGAAAGGTAATATCAGAGAATTAAAGAATGTGATTGAAAGAGTAGTCATTCTATCTGACGGTCAGAATTTGAGTGCCAGCTTGCTTCCTTACGAATTTCACCACGGTGCTGCCGAAGGTGATGGTATGAAAATGGAAACTGTAGAAAAGATGCATATCATTAAAGTATTAAAGTATACGGGGAATAATAAAACTGAGACCTCACGTTTACTTGGAATAGGATTAACCACACTTTACCGTAAACTGGAAGAATACCATATCTCATAAGCAAACTAAATGATACTCGAACAAGCAATACTTCATATTTTACCAGGAAAGACCAATGAATTCGAAGCCGCTTTTAAACAAGCGCAACAGATCATCTCTAAAATGGAAGGTTATATCAGTCATGAACTTCAGCGCTGTATAGAAAATCCTGATCAATACCTCTTACTCGTGAAATGGGAAACACTGGAAGCGCATACTGTCGGATTCAGAGGGGCTGACGAATACCTGGAATGGAAAGAACTTCTTCATCATTTTTATGATCCTTTTCCTATTGTAGAACATTATACTAAAGTCTTTTAACCACTCAACCATATGCTCATGGATAACTTTAATGAAGAACATGCTTACCCTATCGGGCGCTTTGTTCCAGCCGATACCTATACACCGCAATCACTTAACTCCTGGATAAATTCTATCAGATCTCTCCCTTTATTACTGGATTATTGTATCGAAAATCTGGATGAAGCACAACTGAATGTCCCATACAGAGAAGGAGGCTGGAATACCATACAGGTAATTCATCATATAGCTGATAGTCATATGAACGCCTATATCAGGTTAAAACTGACTCTGACAGAAGATAAACCAACAATTAAGCCTTATGAAGAACAACTGTGGGCTGAATTACCTGATGTCACTGATGTGCCTTTAAATGTTTCTATTACGCTTGTCCACGCTTTACACCGCCGGTGGGTCTCCTTGCTGGTACAAATGACAGATCAGGACTGGAACCGTGAATATTATCATCCTGCTTCTGATACCTATGTGCCCTTATGGCAAATGACAAATACTTATCACTGGCACGGAAAACACCATGCTGAACAGATTTTATCATTGCGTAAAAGAATGGGGTGGTAGCTTAAATTTGCGGATAGATCAGAAGTTTGGTTTGTGACTCAAAAAGATTTTCCAGTTTACGCTGCGTATAAGTAAGTGAAAGCAGGTAAGTTGTTTCCAGCTTTCTGTCTAAAACAACAATCATGAAATCATCAGGCATGATTCTTTCTTTCAATTTTCTCCAGTCCTTCCAGATTTCTGTGGGATCGAAATTGAAATTAATACTCGATTTCATGGTCAGCAGCGCATGTTCAATGTGTTTTTTTGTAGACTCGTCGCAAAAGCAATTTACCGGTAAACTCAGTTCAACACTGAGTTTACAAACCTTGGATAGCCATACTTGCATATTCTTCTCCATTAAATAAGCAGGCGGACAAACCAGTTGAATGCTGGTATGTACAGTTATCGGCTTATGCAAATGCAAGATAAATAAATTTGCTGGTGAGTTTTCAATCAGTGCAGCAGACTTGTCTCCTAAAAACTTATCAATCACAGTATTCTTCCTTGGCCATCCGGTAATGATAATATTTGCAGATTTTTCTTTGGCAATCCGCAGCACGCCACTGGAAACATTGTGGTCCAAAGTCGCAATCACTTTGACCATGGTATCATTTCCAGAAGCATATTTGGCAGAATCATTCAGCTTTTTACGGGCGGTAAGCAAGTTTGCCTGTGCATTGTCACTATCCGGCACAACCGATAATAAATTGATTGGCTGATCAGAATTCTTGTCCTTAAACAATACTGCAAGATCCAGCATCGTGTTCATATTGTTGAAATCTGCAATAGGAATTAAGATATTCTCTTGATTTTGAATGATCTCCGGCCCGGTAAGTTCTTCTTCAGAAACGATGTTCCTGCTGGCTTTCTCTGCCGCAAAAGAAGCAAATACACAAGTAATCAGGATCAGGATAATTGTTCCGTTAAGGATATTGTCGTCAATTATTTTTGCCTTATAACCTACCAATATAATCGCTAATGTAGCCGCAGCATGCGCACTGCTTAAACCAAAAATAAGCAAGCGCTGGTTTTTAGTATACTTGAAAATCCACTGTGTTAAAGTGGCCGAAAAGTATTTACCAACTATAGCAACTACAGTTAAAGCGCCGGCAACAATCAAAGCATCAGGCCCCCTGAAAAGTACCCGTAAATCAACAAGCATCCCTACGCTGATCAGGAAAAAGGGAATAAACAAAGCATTACCCACAAACTCTATCCTGTTCATCAGAATAGAAGAATGCGGAATCAGCCGGTTTAAAGCAAGTCCGGCTACGAATGCCCCGATAATAGGTTCAATACCAGCAAGCTGCGCTAAAAAAGCAGAGAAGAAAACAACTGATAAAACAAAGATATAATGAGAAGTTTTTTCACTTTCCAGTTTCGTGAAAAACCACTTAGCGATTCTTGGGATGACAATAAATACCGTTGCCGTGAAAATAGTCAGCGATATCGCCAGCTGAATCCAGAAAGAACTGTTCAGTTCGCCCTCCACCGAACCCATAATCACAGCCAGGATGATCAGCACTGCAGTGTCCGTCAGGATTGTACCCCCAACAGTAACCGCTACCGCTTCATTTTTGGCAATTCCAAATTTATTGACAATCGGGTAGGCCACTAAAGTATGTGTCGCGAACATACTTGCCGTTAAAATTGAAGTCAGCAAAGAATAATGCAGTAAATAATAGCAGACAGGAAACCCAATTAATATAGGAACAGCAAAGGTCAGAAATCCGAATATAAAACTCTTATGCTTTTTCTTCTTAAACTCCGCCAAATCAAGCTCAATACCTGCAATAAACATGATATACAATAGACCTATAGTCGCAAAAAGTTCTATAGCGGAGTTTTTCTTTAAGATATTAAAGCCATTCGGGCCAATTAAAATTCCGGCGATGATAAACCCTACAATTCCCGGGATTTTGATTCTGCCCAGTAAAATCGGGGCTATCAGGATTATAAAAAGTAATAAAGAAAATATCAGTACCGGATTAGTAAAAGGAAGCTGGAACTGCTGAGTGATATGGTCAAAAATATTTGTGTGCATATTTCATTATGAATTTATTTTACCAATCTGTTAACTACCTTATTTAAGGTTAATCCCTGCACGATAATCGAAAATATAACGATGATATAACTGGCTGAAACAATCAAAGCTTTATACGGAGAATCTGGTAAAGATAAAGCAAGTGCAACAGAAATCCCGCCTCTTAATCCCGCCCAGATCAGAATACCCAGCTTGTTATAATCAGTTTTTAAAGATCTTCTCATCAAAATACTTGGTACAGCAATACTCAGGCCTCTGGCAATCAGTACAAAAAATACAGAAAGTAAACTAATCAGCCAGTAGCTATTAAAGAAAGGAATCACTACGATTTGCAGTCCAATCATTACAAAAAGGATCGTATTCAGCAAATCATCAATTAATCCCCAAACCTTATCTAATATGTCTTTAAGATGTATAGTATTCGCATTTTCTCCCAATTTCATGTTACTCAGCATCAATCCGGCAGTAACCGCTGCCAAAGGAATAGATACATGCAATAAACCGCCAACTACAGAGATTCCCATGACCATAGACAATGTTATCATTAAAATCGTTTGCAACTCATCTACTTTTTTGACAAGCCTGGTGCACAAGTATCCCGAAGCTACACCCAGTAAAATTCCGCCAAACACCTCCTGCGCAAATAATAACGAAGAATGTGACCAGGAAAAAGCTATGTCTGTATTTTCTGTAAGTTCTCGCAGCGTCACAAATAAAAGGATACCCACACCATCATTAAACAATGATTCCCCACCAATTATTGTTTCCAGTGAAGGCGGGATTTTAGACTTTTTTAAAACTGACAATACAGCTACAGGGTCGGTAGGGGAGATTAATGCACCAAACAAGAAGCAATACATTAATGGAATTTCTATATGCAGTAAAGAAGCTGCCCAGAAAAACAGAAAGCCAAATATAGTCGTACACCCGATTACACCTACCGTACTTAAAATAAGTACTGGTCTTTTTTGTGCTTTAAGTTTCTCAAAATCAAAATGTAAGGCACTGGCGAAAAGTAAAAATGCCAGCATTACATCCAATAAGGTTTTGGTGAAATCTATGCTCGAAGTAAGTGCTGAAATAAAATTGTAAGCTGCCGGAAAAGTCTTTCCTGTGATCAGGATCAATATAGAAAGACTGATTGCAATCACCATAATACCTATTGTACCAGGCAGTTTAACGTAACGGTGATTGAGGTAAGAAATGAGCGCGCTGATGGTTACCAGGATGGTAATCGTAGTAAAAGTATCCATTAATTAAATTAGGGTTTTCATCTCAATTTATTATTTAAACGACAAAATAGGCTAAATTGTTCGTTTACGGAGTAATTTATTGAGTATTTTACGAGTTAGCGGATGTTACTTAAAACAAAATATTGATAAACAATGCTTCATAAACAATCGCGCAAACCGGTTGCGAAACTGAAAAAAACAATTAATTTAGTCTGCCTGCGTTAACCTTTAAAAACAAGCCGGGTTATCCGCAAAACATTATACCATACCTAAATAAATCAGATGCAATATTCAAAACTCGGAAGATCCAGTCTGGAAGTGAGCAAAATTGGATTCGGCTGTATGTCCTTAACCGGAGATACCAGCGGAAATCAGTTAATTATTGACCAGGCACTCGATCTGGGAATCAATTACTTTGATACCGCAGATCTTTACGAACACGGGGAAAATGAAACTAAAATAGGTGCATTATTGAAATCAAGGCGTGATCAGGTAATCCTGGCCACCAAAGTTGGCAATCAGCACCGGGCAGACGGGAATGGATGGGACTGGAACCCCAGTAAAAGCTATATCCTGTCAGCAGTAGAAGAAAGTCTGAAAAGGCTGCAAACAGATTACATCGACCTTTATCAATTACATGGAGGTACTATCGAAGACCCGATTGATGAAACTATTGAAGCTTTTGAAATCTTAAAACAACAAGGGAAAATCAGGTACTACGGAATCTCCTCTATCCGGCCAAATGTGATCCGGGAATATGTTCAGCGCTCTAAAATAGTGAGTGTAATGATGCAATATAGTTTACTTGACCGCAGGCCGGAAGAAGAATGTCTGGAATTGCTTCATGACCATAATATTGGCGTACTCGGGCGTGGAAGTATTGCACAAGGACTATTATCAGGCAAACCTGCGGCACCTTATTTAAATTACAGCGGAGCAGAAGTCGCACAGGCAGCAGAAGTTATCCGCTCGATTACCAGTGAGGGTAGTTCTTCAGCACAAACAGCCATTCGTTTTGTTTTGCAAAATCAGGCACTGGACAGTGCAGTTATGGGAATCAGAACACTGGCACAATTAAAAGACATCGCTGCGGCAGTAGATTTTCCGCCGCTTTCCAGCTGGGAAATTGAATTGTTAATCAAAGCATTACCTACACCTTACTATACAGCACACAGATAATATGAAACTATCATTTGGCACAGAAGTCAATCATCAGCCTAATTATTTTCTGGAGAAAATATGGAAGGGTCTTATGCTGGGACCGGGTAACCTGGAAGACAGTTATCAGGATTATCAGCGCCGTCACCTGGAGAAGTTCGGTAAATGCTGGGATGGAGATACCTTCGGTGAATTTCTGGAACCAAAAATTCATACGATTCGCAGAGACCTGGATAATGAATGGAGGGCAGGAATGGAAATTCAGCTTGTTATCAATCTGAACTCAACTGATGAATTTCAATTTGCCCCTGCACTGAGATGTCAATCCGTTCAGCGGATTCAAATTGATTACTCTAATCTGATCAATGATAAAGGACCGGCTGTTTTTATAAACTATGAATTGATAGACAGAGAAACTTTGGTTCTTCTGGCTATTAATGACGGCTTTGCCACAGTAGAAGACTTTTTTCTTTACTTCAACGAAGAGTTTAGCGGGAACTTAATCCATTGGACACCATTAAAATATTGAAATAGCTTTAATCTACCGGTAACCCATAGCCTGAAGATTAAATAATTCCGCATAGCGTCCGTTTTTATCCAGCAGTTGCTGATGACTTCCTATTTCTACTAACTCTCCTTTTTCCAGCACAAGAATTCTGTCGGCCATTCTTACCGTAGAAAAACGGTGAGAGATCAGTACCGCTGATTTTCCATGTGTTAATTCTGAAAATCGCTGGAAAACCTCATATTCAGCTCTTGCATCAAGTGCAGCAGTAGGCTCATCGAGAATTAACAATTGTGCATCTTTCATGTAAGCTCTGGCCAAAGCTACTTTCTGCCATTCTCCACCAGAGAGCTCTACACCTTCGGAAAACCGTTTTCCCAATACCTGATCATAATGTCCCGGTAATTTTTCTGCGAGCTGATCAGCCAGACTCTGATGTGCAGCAGCTTTGATCAAAGTCACGTTATCTTTCTCTTTGATATTTCCAACTGCTATGTTTTGAGAAAAGCTCATTTGATAGCGGATATAATCTTGGAAGATAATACCCAGGTTCATCCTTAAATCTGCAAGATCATACGCTTTCAGATCTATGCCATCCAGTAAAATCCGGCCTTCCGTAGGATCATATAAACGTGCAAGCAATTTAACAAGCGTGGTCTTTCCAGCACCGTTTTCACCAACCAATGCCAGCTTTTCACCCGGAAACAACGTGAAACTTAAATGCCTGTTTGCCCAGCGTTCAGAATTCAGGTAGCGAAAGCCAACATTCTCGAAAGTAAAACCTGTTTGAATAGTCTTTGGAAAAGGGATAGGTTTTGCAGCTGTGGTAATCTTTGGTGTAATCTCAAAGAATTCAAAGAAATCACGTAAATAAATAGCCCCTTGAGATACCGCTGTAAAACGCGTCAGTATTCCTTCCAGTAAAGTTCTGAGCTGCCGGAAAGACCCCGCTAAAAACGTAAGTTCCCCAATCGTTACTTTTCCTGAAACCGCGTCCAGAATAATAACTATATAAGCTCCGTAATATCCTGCCGTGCCTAATAAAGCAAAAAACACCCCCCATGCCGAACGTTGTACAGCTAATCTTTTATTCGCCTTGTAAAACCTGTCCGATAAAAGTGAAAACCGGTCAATCACAAAACCAGAAAGATTAAATATCTTGATCTCCTTGGCCGTTTCATCACTCGCGCCCAGAAAACGGAGATAATCCAGCTCCCTTCTTTCTGGCGTCTGGCCTCTGGTTAACGCGTAACTTTGATCATTAAAATAAGATTCTCCTAAAAAAGAAGGTAAAATAGCGACGAACAAGAGCAAAATCAGCCATGGATTAAATACAACCAAACCTGCTGCAAGAAAACCCATGGTAATCAGATCCTGTAACTGACTCATCACCTGCGAAAGTAAAATCGTGCGTCCTACAGTTTGCTGCCTGGCCCGTTCCAGTTTATCATAGAAAACAGAATCCTCAAATTGATCCAGATCCAGCGTGGCCGCATGTTCCATGATCTGTACAGAAGTATGTTTAGAAAAAAGATCTCCCAGTAAACTGTCCAGCAGTGAGATTGCCCTGCTTAACAAATCTGAACAGATAGCCAGTGCAAATTCCAGTGCAATCAATTCCCACAAATAAGTCAGATCATGCGGTTGCGGTGTTTTACTGAACAAGATCACCTGATCGATAATCAGTTTACCCACATATAACATCGCCAGCGGAGTCGCTGAACGTGCTATCCGCAAAAACAAGTTTGAAATGGTCATCCCAGGACTTGTCTGCCAGACCATTTTAAAGAATTCCGGTAAATTACCTAAAGCTGCAAGTCTTTCTTTGAGTGTTAAACTTTCTTTTTTAGAATTCTGAAGAGAAGATTTATTGAACAACCTGTTTGTCGCCATGCTTACAAAAATACGTAAACTCTTCGAACAGACTCGCATCTTCACCGGGTTTCAATCCCTCATGCGGAATTGCGTAGTATTTCCCATTAATTTGATGTCCCAGTTCAGTTTTCTCCATCTCCAGATTTAAGAAACCATGCTGCATTGTACATGCATTTTCTAAAGTAACGTGATCAAAAAGGTCGCTTTTATCCGTAAACAAGAGATCATCACTCTCCACTAACCAGTGCATCTCGTCAAAACCACCCGCACCACAAACAATAAATGGAACTACTTCTCCATTCGCATAAGTCTTATTAAAGCGCTGATAATTGTGTACATGTCCACTTAATACAAGATCCGGAGTTACGCCTGCAGTTTCAAAACAATCTTCCATGAAATTAATCATTGGTAAACTGGAGCTATGGTTAAAATCGGCTGAATAGGGGGCATGGTGAACACAAACTATAATTGCTTTAGCTGCGCGTTCAGCAGCAGCATGTTTCAGTTCTTCAATAAACCATTGTTTTTGTTCCTCGGTAATGACCCCGAATTTAGGAACATTGCTATGCAGACCTATAATATTGGCTAACGGCGTTTGTAAAGTCCAGTATACATGAGGTTGTATTCCACTCATACGATTTAGTTTTGTGCCGAAAGGGACCAGTCCTGGCGTTTTTCCACAAAACACATGCGTAAAAGGAGTCAGACTTGAATAAGCTGGTTCTGCATTCGGATTCACATCACTATCGTGGTTACCTGCGATGGCATAAATCGGAGCAGGATAGTCTTTATAAGGGATGAAAAACTGGCGCTCATACTGGTCAGCTTCTCCAAAATGATAAACAATATCACCTACATGGTAAAGAAACTGAGGCTGATCTGCCAGACTTTTAGCCTGGTGATACTGCTTGCCCATTTCTTCAGCAATAAGTTTTTGAAAAGAAGGAGATTTTTGTCCTCCCGTATCACCCACAACCTGGAAGACCATTTTATGCGGATCGGGTAAGGTTAATGCTGGATTTAACCGGTAAGGGTATTCCCCGAACGGGGCAGGCAGCGGCTGAAATTTATAGGTATCGTCTGGTTGGTTTAATTTAAATAAAGGTTTTTTTCTTTTTTCTGATGACATGCTTATCTATGCGTTTTTAATCAGGATAGCCTCGAGCACATTCGCTGCATCATCGCATTTATCGGTAGCCATCTCCAGGGTCTGGAGAATCTCTTTTTGCTTGATGAGCTCGATCGCATCTGTTTCTGAGATAAACAAACGGGCGATGGCAGTGTTGCAAAGCAAATCTGCCTGGCTCTCTCCCTTGTTAATTCTCAGACAAACATCAGCAATAATATTGGTATTCTTAAAATTACGGAGTTCCATTATCGCTAATTCCAGATCTTTGGACATTTCTGTGATTAACCTGGCCAGATGTATAATTTCCTGGCTAAAAACATTGACTTTATACAGTTCTATATTTAAAGAAGTCGCATAGATATAATCGGCTACGTCATCCAGTGCACTCACTAAAGCATAGATATCCTCTCTGTCAAAAGGAGTAATGAAATTTTTGCTTAGTTCCAGAAAAATTGAATGCGTAATATCGTCTCCTGCCTGTTCCAGCTTTTCCGTTTCTCTGAATTGTGCCATACGCTGTTCCGGATCTTCAGTAGTTACTGTAAGCAAAAGGCTTTGTGATATTTTAACCAGATTTTTGACATCCTGCTCAAACAGCGGCTGGAATTTTTTGTCTTTTGGACTGAAGAAGTTGAATACAGAATTCATCGGAGTGGGGTTTCTGTAAAAATAAACAGGTAATGTTAAGTCTTCGTCAACTTTGTATGAGATTAGCTATCAGGCAATAATTTTTTGCAAGGCAGCTTCAGGGATCAGTGTCGGATCTTTAAATTGTTTATTCAGTAAACCTCTGCTGACCCTGATTGTCCGTGTTGTAGTGACAATAACTGCACCAGATTTAGTATAACTATGGGACACATAAGATCCGATTGAAGGATCATACTGCTGAATTCTAAAGAGTAGTTCGTGGAAAATGAAAATTGGTAGCGGCACGGTGTAAAGGTAAATTAACAATTTGGTAATCTTGAATTATCATTCTGTTAATGATGACTTTAAGTTAACATAGATTTAACATTATGGGTCAGATGGCTTTTACTATAACTGAAGAAATTTGTAAGATGTTTAAACAGATTGGATTAAATATTAATTTTTTAAATTATAGTACCCTTCAATGTAGAACAATCCCTACATTTGCGCCACTCAAATAAAAAAAATGGCAAATCATAAAGACGTCAATAAGCTAACCGCGGCAGGTTTATTAATTAGCTTAGGGATTATTTACGGAGATATAGGTACTTCTCCACTGTATGTTTTCAAGGCAATTATTGGCGACAGGTTAATTACTGCTGACCTGATACTTGGAGGTTTATCTTGTATTTTCTGGACATTAACACTGCAAACAACTATAAAATATGTAATCATAACGCTTCAGGCGGACAATAAAGGTGAGGGTGGTATTTTCTCTTTATACTCTTTGGTTAAACGTAAAGCAAAATGGCTCATTATTCCCGCAATGATTGGTGGTGCAGCCTTGCTGGCTGATGGAATTATGACACCAGCGGTAACCGTTTCTTCAGCAATTGAAGGATTAGGTATCATTTATCAGGATTTGCCAACCGTGCCTATCGTTATCCTGATTATCACTTTTCTTTTCGGTATCCAGCAATTCGGAACTTCATTTATTGGTAAAGCCTTTGGTCCGATTATGTGGATCTGGTTTACAATGATCGCTGTTCTGGGCGCAGCTTATGTGATGCAGTTTCCGGAAATCCTTAAAGCAATCAACCCTTATTACGCCTATCATATCCTGACTACTAATCCTGAAGCATTCCTGATTATCGGTGCAGTATTTTTATGTACAACAGGAGCAGAAGCACTTTACTCTGACCTTGGTCACTGCGGACGCTCCAATATCCGTGTCAGCTGGGTATATGTTAAAATCTGTTTGATTTTAAGTTATATGGGGCAGGGTGTATGGTTATGGCAATTACAAGGTAAGCATCTTGGAGAGATTAACCCATTCTTTCATATTATGCCAGATTGGTTCTTGATTTACGGAATCCTGATTGCAACTGTTGCAGCAGCTGTAGCCAGTCAGGCCTTGATTTCGGGCTCATTTACCCTGATTTCAGAAGCTGTAAGGTTAAATCTATGGCCAAAAGTTAAAATCAATTATCCAAGTAATTCAAAAGGCCAGTTATATGTACCTTCTATGAACTGGGTGTTGTTTATCGGTTGTATCCTTGTCGTCTTGATTTTCCAGAAATCCGAACATATGGAAGCAGCTTACGGTTTATCAATTACTGTAGCGATGCTGATGACAACGATTCTGGTCTCTATCTTTTTAATGCGTAAAAAGGTGCCGAGATATCTGATTATCATATTTCTGACTATTTATGGGGTGATCGAATTAACTTTCCTTGCAGGTAATGCAGTGAAAATATTACACGGAGGATGGTTTACGTTAATCCTGGGTATGTCTCTTTTCTCTATTATGTGGGCCTGGTCAAACGGTCGCCGGATCAGAAACAGGTACATGCGTTTTGTGGATATTGAGAAGTATTTCCCAATTATCAGCAAGATCAGTGAAGATGAAACTATTCCTAAATATGCCTCACAATTAGTCTACCTGACCAGTGCCAATTTTAATTTCGAAATTGAATCTTCGGTCATGTATTCAATCATTCAGAAACATCCTAAAAGAGCTGATGTATACTGGTTGTTACACGTTGATGTAACCGATGAGCCTTTTACAATGGAATATAAAGTAGAGCAGTTAGTGGATAAAAAACTGATCAGAATTGATTTCCGTTTGGGGTTCAGAGTAGAGCAGCGCGTGAATGTACTGTTCAGAAAAGTAGTGGAAGAGATGGTTAAAAACGGAGAAATTGATATCACCAGTAAATATGCTTCTTTGAAAGAACATAATATTGCAGGAGATTTCAGGTTTGTTGTGATCGAGAAAGTACTTTCAAACTCTAATAGTTTGCGCTTTATTGAACGCTTTACGATGGCCTACTATACCATCCTAAAAACATTTAGTGTACCAGAAGAAAAAGGATTTGGCCTTGACTTAAGCTTTGTTGCGGTAGAAAAGGTTCCTTTAATCGTTGATATACCTACTGATTTTTACTTGAAAAGGCTGGATTAATTCTTCCTGCCAAAATCTGACGGCCTGATGTTTGTGAGCTGAAAAAATGCTTTACTGAAGGCCGCCAGACTATTATATCCTGTTAAATACGCGATTTCTGTCGTTGTTTTATCGCCTATCATGATGAATTCTATAGCCTTTACAGTTCTGAGTAACTTCAGATACTGCAAAAAAGATATACTCATTGTAGATTGAAATAAACGTGACAAGGTGCGTTCCCCCATCCCAAAACGACTGGCCAGGTTTTCTAAAGTCAGCGGCTGTGCAAAATTCTGAGAGAGATACAATACAATAGGCCTTAACCTTGTATTAGATGTGGTAGGCAAAGCAATCGGAAATGATTTAGTACTTAACTGCGGCAAAATATCTTTGATTGCCACCAGGAAATTAAAACCAGCGTCTTTCTTCTCTATTGTCCCAGTCCAGTTCTCCGCAAAAACCAGCATCTCAAATAATAAACTGTTTACCGGGTAGATTCCCAATTTCTGATAAAAAGGGTCTGAATGATCATCTTCTGTATAAAAGTATAAGTTATGTGTCACTGTAGCTGCATTTCTAACATTCAGATAATGTTCCACGCCACCCGGTATCCATACGTAATGCCTTGCCGGAATAATATAAGTTTTATTCTGGATATGTATATAAGCAATTCCACCTTCCACATAAGTGAGCTGACTTTTGGTATGAGCATGTTTAGGAAGGCTGCGTTCTAGCTTCTCATGTACTATAAAAATACTTTTTGGCTTAAAATCTATGTTTTTAAGATACGCGGCTGTGTCTAAAAATGGCATTGGCTGGAATGGACAAATATTTGGTAATATAGATAAAATTACAAATATTTCATAGGTGTAATTTTGTATCATTCTTAAAGACATGTACTACATTAATAAAAAAATAGTTTTGCTGCTCTTCTCTATCTTTCTGTTCAACAGACTAAAAGCACAAGAGATAACAACCCCAATTTCAATGTCACTGAACCAGATCTGGGAAAAAGTGACTGCTAATAATAAGACCATACAAATGCAGGATCTTCGGGTCAGCGTAACTGCAGAAGGGATTAAAGATGCTAAAGCAGAGCGTCTTCCTGAAATTTCTGCCGAAGGTGAATATGCAAGAGTCAGTAATGTTCCCATTTACGAAAATGGGTTATTTCATACGCCGGATCAATTTGAAGTGGTGCATACCTCTTATAAATTTGGTGGCAGTGCTTACTTGAACCTGTACAACGGAAGTAAAACTAATATCAGGATAGCAGAAGAAAAGAAAGAAAATGAGATCGCTATTGAACAGCGTAACCTGACCACTTCAGAGATGAAATTAAGGGCTGCTGCTTATTTCCTTGACCTGCAAAGAAGTCATATTTTTAAAGCCTTGTTATTAAAAGATATCAGTGACCAGGAAAAACAATTGGCAGAAATTAAGCAATTGCTTAATAATGGGGTCGTCCTGAAAAGTGATGTTTTGCGGGTAACCTTAAAATTATCCAGACAAAAAATGGCGCTGGTCCAGTTGAACAATGACCTGGCTATTGCCAATCAGAAATTGAATATACTGACCGGATATCCGGATGATACTGTAATTCAGCCTGTGGAAGATATAAAAACTGATTTACCGGTTTTGAAGCCGTATAATATCTATTTGTCGGATGCAATGGCACATTCCTTTGCTTATAAAATATCACAAAAGGAAACAGAGCTGCGTAAACTGGAGGTGAAGAATGTAAAAGCAAACGTGTCTTTTAAACTGGGCTTATTTGCCAATTACGCTTATTCCTATCCTCAGATCCTGCTTTATCCTTATTCGATAGCAGTGTACGGTTTAGGGATGACCGGAATTAAAGCAAGTTTTCCGATTTCATCCTTTTATCACAATACACATAAAGCAAGAGCAGCCGAATTGAAATATCAGCAGCAGGAAGCGGAACATTCCGATACAGCAGATAAAATCAGGCAGGAAGTAAATGAAGCGTATCTGAGATATCAGGAATCACTGACCAGGATTGATGTCGCTAAAGAAAATATCAGCCAGGCGACAGAGAATCTAAGGATTGTGAATAACACTTATTTCAACCAGCTAGCCTTAGTGACAGATTTGCTGGATGCAGATACACAATTACTTCAAACACGTTTCGATTACGCTGCAGCCAGAATCGCAGCACAATTACAATTTTATCAATTACAAAAGGCAATAGGTAACCTCTAACATGAAAACAAAGAATAACTATACGAATACGGATCAGCTGATTACAAAAATAACAGCCTGGATAGCTGGAATGATTGCTGCATGCCTTGCCGTCTGGGGAATTATAACGCTGGTACAGCTTTACAACTATGAGGATACCAATGATGCACAGATCGAAGAATATATCAATCCGATCACTTCACGTGTGGGCGGTTTTATCAAGGAGATCAAATATGAAGAGAACCAGGAAGTGAAAAAAGGGGATACCCTACTAATCATTGATAACAGTGAATATCAATTGCAGCAAGAAGAAGCTGAAGCGGCATTGTCTAATGCAAAAGCACAAATTTCTGTTTTAGAAAGTAATGTTTTAACTACTTCTAAAGTTTCACAGGCTAGTCAGTCGCAAATTGCTGCTGCAAAAGCAAAATTGGTTAAACAACAGCAAGACTATGACAGATACTCCAGATTATTTAAAGTAGAATCTGCCACACAACAACAATTAGAGAACAGTAAAGCAGCTCTGGATGTAGCTACTTCAGAATATCAGGCTGCTCAGGAAAACTATCAGGCATCTGTATCAAAAGTAAATGATATCAGGTCACAAAAAGGAGTTTATGAAGCGGAAATTAAACGCCGGAGCGCCCTGTTAAACAGAGGTAAACTGGACTTAAGTTATACCGTTATATGTGCACCTTATCATGGCAAAATGGGCAGAAGAACAATTCAGGAGGGTCAGCAGATCCAGACAGGACAAACACTGGCCTATATTGTAGATCAGGAAGCAGGTAAATGGGTGATTGCAAATTTTAAAGAAACACAGATCGCTAACATGAGAGCCAATGGATCGGCAGAAATTACAGCCGATGCTTTTCCTGGCAAAACATTTAAAGGTGCCATCGTTTCTCTTTCTCCGGCAACAGGAGCCAGGTTTTCTTTGCTTCCTCCGGATAATTCTACAGGTAACTTCGTGAAAATAGTTCAGCGTATACCCGTTAAAATTAAACTGACAGAAAGCAGGGAAGTGGTAGATCAGCTGCGTGCCGGCATGAATGTCAATGTAAAAATAAATAAAGACTAATGAATTTAGCTTTGCCAGTATTTAAATCGTGGGTGCCGGTCTGGTTAATCAGGGCAACTATCTTTCTGGTTATCTTTCCGGGGCTTTTGCTATTTGGCTTATCCACAGCCAGTGGTGCCGGTGCAGCAGGATATTATGGGATCGAACCAGCAGATGTGCAGTATTCTATGGTGATTTTTTATGCAGCAGTAGCTGGATTCTTTGCGCTGGAAAGAAGGTTTTTCATCTTTATTGCGACCAGAGAATATTTTATACTCAGCATCCTGATTCAAATGGGTACGGCTTATGTCTGTTTTCATATTCAGAATCTATATATTTTATTGTTTTTTAGATTTCTCCAGGGGATGTCTAACTGTATGTCAACCAGCATCTGTATTACACTGATTTTTGGAAGCCTGCACAATGAAAGAGCGAGGGAAATAGGTTATTCTATCTTTTACGGCATGTTGCTCTGTATTACACCCATATCAACTATCATTACTGCACCTATATTAGACGCATTTGATTATAATGTGTTATATAAGTTTATCATTTTCGCCTATATCCCGGGTGGGATTATGCTATTGATCATCATGAATAATATCAGACTGAACAAGAAGATGCCACTTTATCAACTGGACGTTTACAGTTTTATCATTTATTCATCAGTGCTTTGTTTATCAGGCTATACACTGGTATACGGACAACAATATTACTGGCTTCACGATTCCAGGATTATCTGGAGTTTATCAGGAACTTTGGTATTGACAGGCTTACATATCATTCGCCAGCTTCATCTGAAACGCCCATATCTGAACCTGGATGTCTTTAAACACCGCAACTTTAATGTGGGAATGCTGATGATCTTTATTTTGTACCTGGTTCGTGGAGCTTTAGGAATAATCTCTGTCTATTTTGCCGTTATTTTAGGAATGGATCCTATACATATTGGCTATATTATGGCTGCGAATATTGTAGGTATTATATTAAGCGTACTGCTCTCCTCCCGGTTAATCATTATGAAAAGACCAATCCGGTTAGTCTGGCTATATGGTTTTGTATTGTTATTGATTTTTCATGTCTGGATGTGGTTCCTGTTTACCACTCAGGCGGATCCTGCTACATTTGTTCTTCCTTTAATCATACAAGGAATGGGAGCAGGGATGCTCATGACGCCAATTATTGTTTTTGCTATTTCCTCAGTTCCAGCGCATTTAGGCAGTTCTGCATCTGCAACGGGCGTATTTTTTCGTTTTACCGGATTTTGTTCCAGTATTGCTTTAATCAATTACTTTCAATTGCAACAAAAGAGTAACCACATCAACCGTTTTCAGGAACACCTGAGCGGGCTGAATACTGTGGTTACTGAACGTCTCGCTCAATATACGGTTGCATTAAACCATAAGGGGATGGCAACAGATCAGGCCACTAAAGCAGCCAGAGGTTTATTGAACAGAACGGTGGACAGCCAGGCACAGTTAAGAGCAATGATGGACTATGATCTGCTGATTAGTATTTTGCTGATTATTGTACTGCTGGTTATTACTTTATTTCCAAAATTGAACAGAACAAAAATTAACTTGAAATCTAATCAGCCGGCTCCGGCTTCTTATTAAAATCTCCTGATACTGATCTCCTGCGTTGCAGGGGATCAGGTGCGAATTATCTTCTCTTTTTCATCTTCATCTTCATCTCTCTGGCCTGCGCCAAGGTCAGTTTTAGTCTTTTTACCATACAATGAGGCATCATTTTTTGTCATGCTACTGTCAGAATCATTGTTTTTAGCGTCTTTTAGCTCATCTTTTATTCCATCCTGCAGATTTAAATTTTCAATGGCAGGAAGCTCAGATCCATCGCGATGTTCGCTGGTACTATTATACCTTGGTAGGGTCTGATCTTGAGGTTTGTCTGTGTTAAAGTCTTCTGAGTCAGCTACTTTATGTTTTTCTTGTGAATCTTCTTTCTTCATGTCTTCAGGGGTTAGTGAATCATAACATCTTTAACAATACCCGGTAGAAATGGTTTTAAATAAACATCCGGGCATATTAAAACCCAATTATCGTTCGTTAATGATTTGGAAGAAAACAAACAATTATTAACTTTAAGCCCAGAAATCAAATTTAATTAACAAAATATCATGGAAAAATTCGCAAAATTAAAAGAACTAATTGCAGGAGTTGAGGCTGATGCTGACAAGTTTTACAATTCAGGTAACGGCGCAGCTGGTACTAGAGTACGTAAAGCAATGCAAGATTTAAAAACACTTGCTCAGGACATCCGTACTGAAGTAACTGAAAAGAAAAACAGCGACAAATAATAATATTTGTACCTGCATTCGCAGGCTTAACAAAAAAGCCGGTTCATTAATCATGAGCCGGCTTTTTTGTTAAGTACCCTCTTACTTTTTCAGCGCCAGTATATTATCGTCTCCGGGATGAAACTCATTCTCCGTTTTTGCAATCACAATCGTAGCCACTCCGTTTCCAATGATATTTGTAATCGCACGGGCCTCACTCATAAACTTATCTACCCCTAAAAGGAATGCAAGCCCTTCTACAGGGATCTTATGGATAGCGGTAAGCGTAGAGGCCAGTACAATAAAGCCGCTGCCAGTCACGCCCGCAGCACCCTTGGATGTCAGCATTAATATCCCAATGATACTCAGCATCTCTGCAAATGATAAATGAACATTATACAACTGCGCTAAAAAGATAACAGCCATTGATAAATAAATAGAGGTACCATCCAGGTTGAAAGAATAACCAGTAGGAATAACCAGTCCGACAACTGATTTACTGCAGCCCAGCTGTTCTAGTTTTTTCATAATAGAAGGTAAAGCCGATTCCGAAGAAGAAGTTCCCAGAACAAGCAGTAACTCTTCCTTGATATATTTAAGAAAACTCATGATACTTAAATTAAAATACCGGAGGATAGCGCCCAGGATCACGAAGACAAACAGTGCCATTGTTAGATAAACCGTACCCATCAGTTTTCCTAAAGGAATCAGCGTTTGCAAGCCAAATTTACCAATCGTATAAGCCATTCCTCCGAAAGCACCAAGAGGAGCGAGGTACATCACATATTTTAATCCGCCAAATACCAATTTTGAAGCTTTTCCTAAAACACCAATAACCGCTTCTCTTTTTGAATAGAAATTGAGTGCAATCCCTGCAACAATAGCAACGACCAGAACTTGTAAAGTCAGGTTAGACATGAAAAAATTGCCCCAGTCAAAACCAGTACCTGATTCGGCAGCTTTAGTATATTTAGAAGGATCTTGTATGTTCAGTCCCGACCGGTCAATATGCCCCGGACGTATAATATAAGCAACAAATATACCTATGGCTAAGGCGAATGTGGTTACAATTTCGAAATAGACCAGTGACTTGACACCGATCCTGCCCACTTTTTTCAGATCGCCCATGCCGCTGATTCCCAGGACAATAGTCAGGAAAATAATCGGTGCGATGAATAATTTGATAATATCTACAAAAGACTTACCCACAATTTCCATTTTTATTGCCAGCGCAGTATTTGTGGTTCCCAGTACAATACCGGCAATAATTGCAATCAAAACCCAGAAAGTGAGATTGGTAAATAATTTCTTCGTAAAGCTCCTTTTTTGTGTATTATCGGGGGTGGTATAAGTAATTTCCATGTTGAAGGAGTAAAAATAACGATTATTATAGTGTAAGCAGTAGCGTGCCTGCAACATATAAATTAACTCCCGGAAGTACTCATTAATCTCCATAATGTAGCGTAAGTTAAACTTACGCTACATTATGGTTTTGGGCGGTGTGTTTTCATCCAGTTGTCTACAGAATATGGCCCTGAGCCTACTACCCAGAACAGAACCAGCAGCAGCAATACAATAATTGACAGCCATAATTCTGAATTGAGGAAAGAGAACCCTTTAGAAATATTTACAAAGAAAATAGCGCCCAGAAGAATCGGAATCTGTATCACAGTAGCAAAGCGTGTAACCAGTCCGATCAGGATCAGTAAACCGCCAACCAGGTGTGCAAAAGCAACAGTATGTAATACCACAACGGCCATTAACCCTGAAAATCCCAAAGTGTTGTGTTGTATAATCCATTCCTGCTGAACTCCGGTGTCACTGATAAATGCAATACCCTTGCTTAAAATCAGTAAGCCAAGTCCGATACGGACGATGTCGAGCGATTTAGTGTGATGGATATCACCCCAATGCTCTATTTTTTGAACCATATTCATAAAACCTCCTTTTTAAGATAAATTCATTTGGTTATATTAAGTTAAGGATAAAATATATTTAAAACACAAATATTTGGAAGTTAAATGATTACGGTTTAAAACTTAGGCCATAATCAGTTCGTGGTTTAGCATAGCACCTGCAATACTACCTGCCGCTACAGCGTTCGCAACAGCTCTCATCGGACTTGTATTATCACCTGCTGCATAAATACCCGGAATAGTTGTTTTCTTAAAATCGTCTGTCAGGATATAACCTCTTTTGTCTAGTTCACAGCCTATTTCCCGGGGAACAGTGCAATGTTGAACAAATGGTGGCCTGGTATAAAGTGCATCGATTTTCTCTATTGTTCCATCTAAAAAGCGGATACCAGTCAGCTGCCCGGCTACATGTTCAATACTTGCGACTGGCTTTTCGATAATATTCACCTTTAAATCTTTCATTTGCTGCTGTTGAGCTGCAGAAAATCTTGGCTCTCCATTAGTGAAAACCCGAAGATCTTTGTTCCAGTTTGAAATTAATTTACTGAAATCTAATGTGTTTTCATCATTTGATAAAATCCCCAGTGGCTGATCTTTATACTCATAGCCATGACAATAGGGGCAGTGAATAACAGAAATTCCCCAGCAGGATGAAACTCCGGGAATCTCAGGAAGCTGATCTGCTACCCCAGTTGCAAACAATAGTTTTTTTGCACTGATCTGTATTCCTTTAGCCGTAGTCACTATGAAATTAAAGTCTTCACCAATAGCGCTGACCACCGTATCTTCCATAAAATGGATTGTTGGATAAACAGATACCTGATCTTTAGCTGCTTTTGCAATATCCGCTGGACTAAAGCCATCCTGAGTAATAAAATTGTGAGCATGCGGTGTTTGACTGTTACAGGGCTGACCACTATCAATAACCAATGTTTTTCTGATTGCTCTGCCTAAAGACATGGCTGCCGATAATCCGCTATAGCTACCACCAATAATGATAACTTCAAATTCATGTTTTTCCATTTTTATAGTTTATTGATTCCGTTACTGAATGAGTTCTTCTGGTCACTTCTGCCGTTCTGCTACTTTTCCAGTGTGCTGGAATAGTCATCATTAATGGTTTCAATGGCAGTGTCAATAATTTTTTGTTTGATGTCTTTCATTAATGTTTTTTTTTGCAACCAGGTTGCATATATGCAATTGTATAAATAATTTCTCAAATGTGAGACATCATGATGGAGGTGTTTTAGAAAATGACGTTTTCAGGAGAATGGGGATGTATAGTGGAAGATATGAAACGCCTCGACCAGTATCAAACTGAAAGAGAACACAGCCAGAAACCCTGCTAAATACTGTTTGAAATTTGAGTTAAATAGAACCAGAACCTTATTTAAACAGGGCAGAAGAAATCTAGAATACGGGCTGGCTTAAGCTGAAAATTATGGACACAGTTCCGCTTATCAACTGATTTTTAATCAATTGATAAGCGGAACTCATGTAATTAAGCAATAAAATTAAGGGAGATAATCAAGTATTTTTTCTAATAACTCGCTCTCTTTGTATGGTTTAACGATATAGTCATTCAAACCTGAAGAAATATAGTTCTGATGGGATTCAGGAGAAATCTGGCCAGTTATAGCGATAATTGGCGTTCCGCATTTTTTAAGATCGTGATGTGCCCTGATTTTTTTCGTCAGTTCAACGCCATCCATACCCGGCATTTCAATATCTGTTAATACCATGTCATAATGATTTGACTCAAAAGCTTTTAAAGCATCTTCACCATTGGTAGCCGTATCAAAGCTGATATTATGCTTATTAAAGATCATTTTGATAACCAGTAAATTCATATTCGCATCGTCTACTACGAGCAGATGAATGTTTTTAAAGGCTTCTGCTCTGGAAACCAGCACTTCTTTATCCGTTAAAACTTCCTGTGGATGTTCAGCAATAGCATAAGGTAATTCCAAATGGAAACTTGTGCCTTTACCTAAAATACTGGTTACTGTTATTTTTCCATGATGGAGGTCAACCAGTTTTTTACAGATCGGCAATCCCAGTCCTGACCCTTTTTGCCAGTCCATGCGTTTGTTATTGATCACCTGTGAAAACTCATCGAAAATAAAAGGCAGTTCCTTTTCTGAAATTCCAATACCAGTGTCACTGACTTCTATCAGCAAAAGCACATGACCGGTTTCTGTTTTCTTAATACCGGCCTGCACACGAACTTCTCCATGATCAGTAAATTTAATGGCATTAGCAATCAGGTTAACCAGGATTTGTTTTAACCGGTACGGATCGCCGGTGATCAGTAAATCGGGCGCATCCTTTTGGTTTAATATCAATTTCAATCCTTTCTGATTCGCAAGAACAGCAGTTGCCGCAACAATTTCATGCAGAATATTTTTATACTGAAAAGGAGTTTTTGAAAGTGATAACTTTCCTGTTTCCATCCTTGAAAAGTCCAGGATTTCATTGACCGCAGACAGTAACATGGAAGAAGAAGTTTCCAGTAAATTTGCCATTGCTTCCTGTTCGGTATTCAATGGAGTAGCTTTAAGCTGTTCAGTTGCTCCTAAAATTGCATTTAGTGGTGTACGCATTTCATGGCTTATACTCGTGAAAAACCTGGATTTAACAATGACCTGTTCAGAGGCTAATTTATTAGCTTTTACAATCTTGTTATAAGCGCGGTATAGCATAATCAACAAAGAAATGATCATGATCAATGAACCTGAATTAATCAGAAAATTGATCTTTCCAGAGGTACCAATGACTTCCAGAGAATGGAGCGTTTGGTCTCTTAATAACATCTTTCTGGCGAGCTGAAGTTGATGTTCGCGGGCGCTGAACTCATTAAACATCACTTTGATGTTGTCTAAGATCTGACCATTGGTTTTTAAAATTGCCCTTTCATTTGCGGTCAGGAGCTTATGATTCCCCCGCTGACTTTCAAAAAGATCTTTATAGAACTTCTCTACATCTTCCAGGTTTTTCCTGGTATAAAGAAGATCATTTTCAGCAGCCTCCACGATAACCGTGTCCGTTTTACTGGTCAGGGCAGTATCTTTTTTATCTTCTTTATTGAGTATAGCACTCTTTATACGCTGAAAGAACTTGGTTTTCTTCGCCTCCGGAACAGGTTTAATGGCTTCCGTTTTGATGATCTTTTTTATGACCGGCTTTGGTGATTTCTTAAATAAAATAGTCTTTGTTAAAGTTCTGTTTGTATCAACTTTCAGGTTGACAGACATTAGTGAATCTGTCATTTTTTTAATTTTAGCATACAGCAAAATCTGCTTATCTCTTTTTGCTAAATCATTAGAAATATCAGTAGAAACATTTTTCAGATCTTCACTTGAAAAACTTTCCAATAGGGAAGAGATATGCTGGATACCCTGGCTATATTTGATGAAATATTTCTTTTCCCATAAGGAGGTATACATTCTGAAGTTATTCTCTGCTTCCTGCAATCCCATGTTAATAGTATCCAGTTTATAAATCTGCTCATTATTCGCATCTCTTTGTAAACTTGTGGCCTGAAGCGTTTTTTGTTCCGTATACTGATTGAAAGATGTTCTTAACAGCAACCCAATAAATAAGACAATAATTATCAGAATTACTATAAAGGAGATCCGCTTGTTTTTCATTGGTATATGATTTTTTAATGTTGATGAAGCTCCTATGCTGCCCGATACTTTTTCATTCCGGTTTGTTTTCTGCTGCACATGATGGTTTCATCTTGTTTCTTTTCAATCTTATTTCCTGTGTTTTAATACTTAAGGAGCTTTGCCTGTAAATACTAAAAAAACTTACAAGAGGTTTTTTTAGCTATAAAGCATAGCAATTTGCTCAAGTGGCTTATTTAAGCTTGTAAATGTAGTTGAAAATTTTGTTAGAATATATGCTGACCATAAGCATTCTGATTTGGGTAATACAGTATTTCGTTTATTGCCATTTTATTAAGACCTTGGCCAGCTATGTCAGACTTTCGCTTAGAAGTTTTTTATACCGTAGCTAAACGGCTTAGTTTTACTAAAGCTGCGGGTGCTTTATTCATCACGCAGCCTGCGGTTACCAAGCATATTTATGAATTGGAACAGCAATATGACAATAAGCTTTTTGAACGCAAAGGGAATAAAATTCAGCTGACCCCAGCCGGAGAAGTATTGCTCAGTCATACGGAATCACTATTTGATATTTATCGGAATATTGATTTTGATATGAATGCAATGGTCCATAAAAAAGAAGGGATTTTAGCAATGGGGGCCAGCACTACGGTTTCAAATTATGTAATTGCACCAATTCTTGCCGGCTTCAGGAATAAATTCAGTGCGATAGCGATCAACCTGATGAATGGAAATACAGAACAGATTGAGAAAGCTTTACTCGATAAAGAGATTCAGCTTGGGATTATCGAAGGAAGATCTAAACATCAGGAAATCAGTTATACCGAATTTATCAGGGATGAAATTGTACTGGTTTGCGGTCAGCATCATCCTTTGGTTAAAAAATCTGAACTGAGTAAAGAATTGCTGCTGGAGAATTCCTTTGTAATGCGTGAGCAGGGGTCAGGCACACTCGAAGTTATAGACTATGCTTTAAAAGAGATTGGAATGCGGGTGTCGGATCTTAAAGTAGAAATACATCTTGGAAGTACTGAAAGTATCAAATCATACTTAATGCATTCCAATTGCCTGGCTTTCGTATCCATACATGCATTAACTAATGAACTTCAGCGTGGAACTTTAAGAGTGATCGATGTAGCCGGGCTGAATATAGAACGTAATTTCTATTTTATTCATCTTCAGGGCAAACTGGATGGATTATCGGAAGTTTTTTTGAGGCATGCGCAATTAACTCATAACCTGAAGTAATGGCGGATTAATATTGGCAATTTGACCTGCAGGGTTGTCAGGGGCATCTTTGTACGATAAAAAACAAAGATGATGTCATTGAGCCTGAATACCCGTAAAATTATATTTATTGCTGCTGCACTATTTTGTCTGCTCCCTTTAATGTCTCCTCCACTGGCTCTTTTGCTGGGGCTTGCAATTGCGCAGCTCATGGCACATCCATTTCTTAATCTCCATCACAAAGCAACTAACTGGCTGCTCAAACTAGCCGTAATCGGAATGGGATTTGGAATGAACTTGTCATTTGCATTAAAAGCTGGCCGGGAAGGTTTCTTATTCACAGTCGCTTCAATTTTTGGCGTGCTCACACTGGGTTTTATTTTGGGTAAGTTATTTAAGACCGAATGCAAAACCTCTTTTTTGATCTCTGCTGGTACGGCTATTTGCGGTGGAAGTGCTATTGCAGCCTTGTCTCCGGTAATGAAAGCCGGGGAAAAAGAGATTTCTGCGTCGTTAGGTATCGTATTTATATTGAATTCTGCTGCTTTATTTATATTTCCAGGCATAGGACATGCATTGAATTTGTCACAAAGCCAGTTTGGAATCTGGTGCGCCATATCGATCCATGATACGAGTTCTGTGGTTGGGGCAGCCAGTAAGTATGGTGAACAGGCTTTACAGATTGCAACCACTGTTAAACTGGCAAGGGCGCTATGGATTATCCCTATAGCGTTTGGTACTGCCTTTATCTTTAAAAGTGACCAGAAGAAAGTTAAAATACCCTATTTCATTGGGTTATTTATACTGGCAATGTTAGCAAATACTTACTTGCCTTTTATTAAATCGTTCGCTCCATATGTGGTCAGCGTAGCTAAAACGGGTTTAACACTCACCTTATTTCTGATAGGAAGCGGCTTATCATTTAAAGTCGTTAAAGCTGTCGGAATCAAACCTTTTTTACAAGGACTTATCTTATGGATAGCTATTTCTTCAGTTTCTCTATGGGCAATTATGCTTTTAGTTTAAATACAAGGATGGCAAGCTGTATGAAATCCCCTGAACCACAAGGAGCAGGGGATTTTTGTTAAAAAATACCTTTTTTATGATGTGCAAGTGTAGCTGTCTGCGCTGGTGTAATACCAAAATGATCTTGAACAAGCTGTGCCGGGTTGGCACTTAACCAATCATTCAGTGAAATTTCCTGGTATTCAGGAGCGTTAAAAAGTATAATCAATTTAAGCGTTTCTGTACCTGTGTTTTCTATGTAATGACCGTAACCTTGTTTGATAAAAGAAACCATTCCTTTCTTATAAGCCATTGTTTTTACACGTCCATGTGAACCAAAAATACTCAGGTTTCCTTTTCCGCTCATTACATATTGCCATTCATCGGCATTTGGATGCCAGTGAAGTTCACGGATCGCACCTGGTTCAATATCCATACGTAATGCAGTTAATGTAGTTTGGATAGGAAACTCTTTAGAAGAAACTTTTCTGGTAGAACCACCTGCAAATTGTTGAAATATCCCGTCTTTTTCCATACGGAACTTATGCGCAGAGCTGCTGGTTGGGATATCAGGATCTAAGTTTTGCTGCCTTGGTGCTGTAGCTATTTTTCCGGTACCGATGTAAAGTTCTTTGTGCAGGAAAGCGGCAAATGTGCTCGCTGATAATCCTGAGTTACGTGCCATAATTTCCGGAGAGATGTGGCTGATCCAATCTGTTGAGCTAAATGTTCCAAATTCAGAAAAGTGGCCGTTATCAAAACCCAGCAGGAATAAACAATGCTCATCTCCTAAACATTGTAAGCAATGGCCATGACCTTTTGGAAAATACCAGATGTCACCTTTTTCAAAATCATCTGTCGATGTTGTCCCGTCAGGAGAAACGACTGTTGTACGTACCTTACCCTCTAAAATATAGGCCCATTCTGCTGCAATAGAATGCCAGTGCAATTCACGGAAGCTACCTGGATTCAGCCGCATAATTACAGCTGCTATACTTTGAGAAACAGGAAATTCTTCGACAGTGGCTTCTTTGGCAGTTCCACCAGTGCCTGTCCAGCCTGTACTTCCATTTTCAATATCATAAACAAAATCTTCCAATTCTGCCTGCGGACCATCTGGTCCTTTTTTTACCGTTGATTTTACCGCTGCATCAGCCTTTTGAGGGATTAATAAATTCAGGCTTGTTGCAGCTGTTACTAAACCAAAGGTGGATAAAGATGCTGCGGAAATGAATCCACGTCTTGTAGTTGCCATAATTTTTTAGATTAATATGAAGCAAATATAGAATGCATAAATGACAATTTAAAATAAAACATCATATGTTTCTTTTAACATCATATGTTTGTGATGAACACAGTTATAGCCGTTGTAAACATATATTCGAGGTTTGATATTGTTTTTTTAGTTTTTTAGTGGCTAAAAACAGAATAGATATAAGGATGTTTGAAAGAAACATCGTATGTTTGTGACAAAGGAATTATTTTGAGCAACTCTATCAAACTTTACGAGAAAGTAATTAACCTGATCAAAGAGGATATCTCTCAGGGAAAGTACAAAGCGGGTGAGAAAATCCCTGCTGAACCTGAGCTGATGAAATTATATGGCGTAGGACGTTCCAGTATCAGGGAAGCGATTAAAACTTTAGCCATTTCGGGAATCCTGAAGGTGCAGCAAGGGTCAGGTACGTTTGTAAATACCATTTTCCAGGAGGTCAGTATCGAACAGCGGTTAAGACGTGCTGATTTTGATGATGTGAATGCAGTAAGACGGTTGCTGGAGAAAGAAATCGTAAAGCTGGCTACACAAAACCGTAGCGAGGAGCAGCTTAAAGAGATTGAACTGGCTTTGGGAAATCGTAAGTCGGCTATTGAAGATGAAGACCCTCAGCGTTGTGTAGATGCGGATATTGCCTTTCATACAGCTATTGCCCAGGCTTCTTTAAATCCTGTATTGTCTGATTTGTATGATAGTTTTACATTGATCATGCGCAATTTCTTTGCTGCCCGTGAGAAACAGGGGATTAGTCGTTTTGCAATGAACCATCATTTACATGAGCAGTTATTTAAAGCGATCAGGAGTAAAAAGATGAGTCAGTCACAATCGGTTCTTCAAAAGATCCTGGATAATAACTATTAATAAACCTTTAGAAAACAGTCCTGTTAAAATGATAACAGACCTGTTTTGCAGGAATATGAATTCTATTATTTGATCAATAGCTCCTGATGTGCCCGATCTGTTGTACTCAGTTGAACCTTAGCTTCAAACGCCTGTGCTTTTTTTGTGGTCGGGAACCAGTTTCTATCTGGAGTAACCAGGATCAGTAATCCGTTTTCATCACCTAAAACTGCAAAGTTTTCTGTTTTAGGTTGTTTAGCATAGTACTCAAGTCCATACTGGCTGATTAATTCTTCTGCGGTTGACAATACATCGCTGGTCACAATACCAATTTCACTGACAAATAATATGCTCCTGTTATCAAATACAGCATCAGATTGATTATCGGCATCAAAACGGCAGATCAATTCAAGCAGGTTTCCATTGTTATCATAAAAATAGAATGATTTCGCATTCCAGGCTTCAAAAGTAGAAAACTGACTGTCATCTGTTACTGGTAATATTGTTGTTCTTTGTTCAAGCCAATTAAAGGCTTCTCCCAGCTTATTATTCGGGATGTCAAATGCAAGGTGATAGTTAGGATGTTCAACAGTTGATTTTTGAAAAGATACCCTTGTTGTTCCAACCAGAAAAGATACTTCATCCTCATTTTTTGAATTGGTTTTGATGTTGAGTATGTTATTGTAAAACTGCTCTGTTTCTATTATATTATTACTCAGTAATTCAATTGCTTCAATCTTCATAAAAGGGGTTTTAAAATGATAGCCTTATTTAAAATAAAGCTGTTATACCCAATATAGCCTTAATCTCCAGGAAAAGGCCATATTGAGCAAACTGAAATGCGATGTTGACAATTGTATTATTATGGAGTGATGACCAGGCGGGTGATTAATAAGATTAGCCCCGGTTATCAATTGATTGATTTCGAAATTATCGCAATCTTCGATTTTAATGGAATATTGCCGGAGTCCGGTCCTGGTGTTTAATGTTAAAAGGATTTACATTAATCTGCATCAAATAAGTAGCCGCTATAAGCAAGGCCCTTGGCAACACTGGTAAAATTGTCTCCCGAATTTACCGGGATATGAGGGAATTTATTCTTAAAAAGATCTTGTACACCTCCAACCAGTGAACTTCCGCCAGTAAGGAATAAACTATCAATTTCTTCTGCTTTGATATTGTTTTTTAACATAAATTCATCCAGATAAACACTGATCTTTTTGATGTCTTTCTCAATTACAGCAGCGTATTGTTCTTTGGAAACTTCTTCGTCGATTTCAATTTCCATATTTGAATAGCTAAATGGAGAAACCTGCTCATCAGACAAAGTAATCTTTGTTTTTTCTATAGCACGAAATATAGAATAGCCCAGGTTATTCTCAATCAATGTAATCAGGTTCTTGAATTTCCTGTCTTTTTTAGAATAATGATAATAATCCTGTAAGTCCTTCTGTATTCTCAGGCCATTAAAAAAGTTCATTTTATCCCAGGTACAGATATTTGCAAACAATGACATCGGAACAGTCAGGACTTTTCCCGGTGTAGCCTCATATAAAGTGTTTTTTCCGAAGTAAGGTGTTCCTTTATCCCACATAAAGGCAGAATCAAAGCTATCTCCGCCAATATAAATACCTCCCGAGGCCATCATATCATCTCTTCTGTCTTTATTGCCAACATTATCAGGATTCAGCACCAGGTAAGTGAAATCTGTTGTTCCTCCACCTAAATCGGCTACCAGTACTTTTTCTTTTTTCGTGATGGTCTTCTCATAGGCAAAAGCTGCTCCAATTGGCTCAAATTGAAAGCGGACTGCTGTAAAACCAGCATTTTCGGCTGCTTTACTCAACCTTGTTTGTGCCAGTGTATCTTTAGCAGTGCTATCGTCATCAAAAAATACAGGGCGGCCAATTACAGCCTTTTTACAGTCAAATCCGATAATCTCATCGGCTTTTGTTTTTAGATCTTTCAGAATTAAAGCAACCAGATCGGATGCATTATATCTTTTATTGTGGATCCTGGTTTCTATAAAGCTGCTTCTAGATAAGATTTGCTTGATAGATTTGATGAATCTTCCTTTCATTCCATCGCTTAGATAAGCGTCGATCGCATTTTCACCCACTACATAATTTAATGGCTGGGTTGCACTTTGTTCTTGTTGAAAATACAAAAGGGAAGGAACTGTTATCGTATCGATGATTTCATTTTTTTCTTCGTCATAAATAGATAGTGCAGAATTGGTTGTTCCAAAATCAATTCCATATAGAAACTTACTCATCTCAAAAGGGGAAATATTGTTTTATACTTAATTTTTATACAGGCAATCTTCTTTCGGTCATTGATTAAATGATAGATTGAAGTGCTTACAGACCATTCAGATTGATATAGTCTGTTTTGGCGCGTGCAAAGGTAAAATATTAAAATAATAATAAGATTATAACCTTGTATTTAATCTTTAAAGGAACAATCCGGGAAAATACTATCTTGTGTATTCAATTAATCTTTTATACTATGCAATTGGAAGGTATTCCTTTTCAGCACACAGATTGGGAAAATGTTCCCGCAACCCAGCATCCGGGAGAAACGGGTGTAGCGTATTGGAAAACCCTGGAATTTGGTGATTTGCGAATCAGGATAGTAGAATATTCTAAAAACTATAAAGCAGATCATTGGTGTTCCAAAGGACATATCATTTACTGTATTGAAGGCGAAATGGTCTCAGAACTAGCTGATGGCAGCCAGCATAAATTAACGAAAGGGATGTCTTACCAGGTTTCAGACGAATTGAGTTCACACCGCACGTTTTCTGAACATGGGGTGAAATTGTTTATTGTAGATGGTGCTTTCCTGAAGTAAAACCTGATGTGCTGACTAATTGTATTGCTTATCGTCAGCACATCAAATCTTTCTTATTTATCTTTTCTGCAGGACATTGACAATATTAAACATCTGCTTCACCTCATCAAGGTGAATATCGAAATCAGGATAAGCAACTTTATCAGGATTTAAGGAATGGCAGGTAATGATACCAGTTTCAGTATCATGATTGGAGATTCGTTTCGCAATAATTCCCATTCTGCGATGTACTATCACATAATCTTTAAATCTGTGGGTATGGAATTTAGAAGTCCACAGATGCTGCTGAATTTCTCTTCCGGTAGCAATACTTCCATCGCTGATACTTTCTTTGGTATTGTCGTCCATACTGTCACCAACTATTTCAAATGCCCTGTAACTGCCTTTATGATATTTGTCCACGATTATTGTATGCTTTGGTAATACTTCTAAATACTCTGGGTCTTTATAACCGGACAAATAGCCGGCATAAGCATATTCATTAACTAAAGGTACGACCATTAAGTACTGTCCTTCTCCCAGATCTATAAATGGGGAATCCGTAAATTCCAGGGGATATTGTATTTCACCGATTGACCTGGCGTTTGGTTTTGCACTGATTACAGTCATTTCTCCCTGACCGGTTTCCAGCCATTCTATATTTAAAGAAAATTCTTTATGAAGTGCGTTTTTAATATCTCCGGAAACCTTCACTTTGCCTCTTTCGACATCTGCAAAACTTCCCTGTTTTAATCCAGTGACCTCTCCGAACTCCATTTGGGTTTTGTTGAGTGATTTTCTGAATATTTTAAGTCTTTGGTTCTCAGTATTTTCCATGATTATTTAAAGAATATTCTATTTATGTATTGCAAATATAGAATATTCTATATTATATTTGTATCGTACAACGAAGTAAATGTACAAAAAATAGGATCAGACAAGAAATAGATAATTAACAAGCATAATATCCGGAGGCCAAAAACATGAGTGATTTTAAAATAGCAGAACAGTTAACAGGAATAAATGAAGGTGGATATGTGCATGATCCGAATGATAAAGGAGGGGAAACTTATGCTGGTATTTCCAGAAACAACTGGTCGGAATGGAGAGGCTGGCTGATCATTGACGGGCTGAAAGATACAGAAGGAATTTCTGCTGCACTGATTAACCGCAAAGCAAAATCCAATGCGCAGCTGACTGAACTGATCCGGACTTTTTACAAACAGAATTTCTGGGACATCAATCAACTGGGCTTGGTTCATGACCAGCAGCTGGCCAATACAGTTTATGATTTCGGAGTAAATTCCGGAACGGTAAGGGCTGCTAAATATTTACAGGATACGGTTAACCAGGTTTCTGCGCTGAATCTGGCCACAGATGGCATTATAGGCCCTATAACTATCCACGCAGTCAATACAAATGACCCAGCTAAACTTACTTTAATATATAACAGTAAAAGACAGGCATTTTACAGTTCGATCGCAAAAGGAACACAGGCCAGGTTCCTGAAAAGTTGGTTAAGCAGGATTAAACCCTATAAAACTTAATGATCATGGAAGAAATACAAAATCCACCAGCAGAAACACAAGACATGATAGACAGAAAAGCCGCATGGATTGAAAGAATGTTTGACCGGTTGTTTACCGCTGTTCAGCAGAACCCTTTTGCAACGATGCTCCTGCTGTCGGTCGCGATGAACTTTTGGCAATATAGTGCCCTGAATGAGATGAACCGGCTTCGGATAAAAGACATCACCTCGCTGAACGAGAAGATCAACCTGGCTGTGGAAAAAGGCGTACGGCAGGAATTACCCAGGCAGCTTGCGCCTTATAAGGAACAGCAGGATAGTAATAACAAGAAACTGGATACTTCTTTAATCCATTTAAATGGAACAGTAGAATCGGTCAGGAGATATATTAATGAAAATAAGGAGAGATGAAAAAGCTTTTGGTTCTGCTCGGATTACTGTTCCTCACTGGTATGCTGTCAACAAGGGCTCCCCCGGAAAAAATAGAATTTATAAAACCCCCTGATTATCCGGTGAGTTCCAAATTGGATAGTATTAATAATTCAGTGGATGAGTTGAATGAACTCCTGAAGCAGTTAGCGGACAAACAGAAATTTTACACAATCAATTATATAAAAAAAAACAATTAAATTATGAGTCAATTCACAACACAAGAAGCAGTATTAGCTGCACAAGATCAAACAGGTTCCATTACTGTAAACGGCCAGGTCATTACTTATACGGTAAAGGGTAATATTATCATTTATTCGGATGGTAAAGTTGCAGCACCTTCTATTACAAGCACAGATTTTCAATTGGCTTATGCAACGGCAATTGTGCCGCCAGTAACTCCACCAGTAGACCCTCCTGCAGATCCTGATTTCGTAAGTATAGGTACGGGTTCGGGCCAGCTGATCCTGGAACCACTTGCCAATACCAATGTAAAGATTGTTCCGGGTAATTATGATTACATCTATGTCGAAAAAGCGACTAATGTCAGAATGGATGCAACAGGAGTAATCCTGCAAGGCGGATCTATTGATATTGGCCAGGCAGACAACTTAGAATTATGGGGGGCGTCGGTTATTGACCAGTCTTACCGCGCTCTTTCTATTAAAAGCCAGAGTAATGGTATTTATCTGCATGATCTCAGTTTTAAAAATGTAGGTAATTATACCATTGCTTATGAAGATAAAACGATATATGATGGTACAGACAGTACAGTTTCTAAGGACTGGAAATTTGAGCGCCTTACTTTCGAAAATACTGGTTTAGCTTTTAGTGGCGGAGGCGGATTTAATGATGCCGGAATTGAGAGCCTGATGCGAAACTTTAAATTCATTCACTGTACAGTTAAAAATTGTCCTGAAATTTCAGATGTTGTTTATCTGGGCGCGGTGGAAGACTATGAAATTGCCTGGAATACAATTGATAATGTCAATACCCTGTATAATGATCCTAATGCTCCAAATGGTTATCATAATGGTCTTTTCCATGTCATTGGAAACGGTTCTTTCCATGATAATAAAGTTACCAATCACCAGGGAAATGCAATTCGTGCATGGGGAGCTTCTTTTGGTACTGAAACCAAAAATATACTGATCTATAATAACATTGTTTGGAATAGCTGGAAATACTCTGCTTTTGAATTACAGGTTTTCCCGGAAATGTTTACTTACATGGAAACATATCCTTCGCGAATGAAGCCAGCCAATGCAAAAGTATACAATAATACTGCTGGTCTTTTAAACAGATCTCATGACTGGGAAGGGGTAATGATTGACTTGTATCAAACTGGTGGTACGCTTGAATTTTACAACAACCTTGGTTTTGAAATGTATAGGGAGAATTCATCCCGGCCGGTAGATGATATGATCAATATGGGCGGCCCGGATATGATCCGTAATGAGAATAACCATTATTTCCCTTCTCATCAGCAAGCGGTAGCCGATACGGTCAGTTTCGTTTCACTTTTACCGGGTGTTGGTGCACAATAATTAAATCAGTTCATCCGGTCGGGGATACGGAAAGCTATTGCGCAGAGGGAAAAACCCCGGAAGCATTGTATTCCGATGACCTGTACCGGTTTGATCAGCAATCTATTACATAAGTAAACAAAAATAAATTTCAAATCATCCACTCTATAAAAAAACAATTATGAATCAATTCACAGCACAAGAAGCAGTATTAGCTGCACAAGATCAAACAGGTTCTATTACAGTAAACGGTCAGACCATTACTTACACGGTGAAAGGTAATATCATCATTTATTCGGATGGTAAAGTTGCAGCACCTTCCATCACAAGCACAGATTTTCAAAAGGCTTATGCAACGGCAATTGTGCCGCCGGTAATTCCACCAGTAGACCCTGAGTTTGTAAGCATAGGTACAGGTTCAGGGCAGCTGATCCTGGAGCCGCTTGCCAATACCAATGTAAAGATTGTTCCGGGAAATTACGATTACATCTATGTTGAAAAAGCAACAAATGTCAGAATGGATGCAACGGGAGTAATTATGAAAGGCGGAGCTATTGATATTGGTCAGGCAGACAATTTCGAGTTATGGGGAGTGTCGATTACTGACCAGCCTTACCGCGCTATTTCTATTGAATACCATAGCAATGGTGTTTATCTGCATGATATCAGCTTTAAAAATATAGGCGACTATACCATTTCTTATCATTATAAAGGAGTGTATGATGGTACCGATGAATCTACGTCTAAAGACTGGAAATTAGAGAGACTAACTTTTGAAAACACCAGTAGCGGGTTTCATTGCGATGGTGGATTTGCAGCGGAAGGAATTTTGAATCTGATGCGAAACTTTAAGTTCCTGAATTGTATAGTTAAGAATTGCCCGGGTATTGGAAATGTAGCTTATGTTGGACAGGTTGATGGTTATGAAGTTGCCGGAAATATCATTGATAATATCAATACAAGATATGATGATCCAAATGCTCCAAATGGATATCACAATGGTATTTTCCATATGATTGGTAATGGATCTTTCCATGACAATAAGGTTACGAATCACCAGGGGAATGCAATTCGTGCCTGGGGTGTATCCTATGGTAATGAAGCTAAAAATATTTCGATCTATAATAATATCGTTTGGAACAGTTGGAAATATTCTGCCTTTGAGCTTCAGGCTACTCCGGAAATACAGGATTATTTCGCAGCCTTTCCTTCAAGAGTTAAACCTGCCAATGCACAAGTATATAACAATACTGCTGGTCATTTAAACAGATCCCATGATTGGGATGGGGTATTGATTGATCTGTATAATACTGGTGGTACACTGGAATATTACAATAACCTTGGTTTTGAAATGTACAGACAGGATCAATCCCGTCCAATAGGAGATATGATCAATATGGGCGGCCCGGAAATGATCCGCAATGAGAATAACCAATACTTCCCTTCACAAGAGGCGGCGGTTGCAGATACAGTTACTTTTCTCTCGTTGATACCTGGAGTTGGTGCACAATAAACTATCAAATAATACCTGTTAAAAATTAGTTCATCCGGTCAGGAATATTCAATATAAGCGCAGAGGGAATAACCCCGGGAACTTTATATTTTAATAACCTGCACCGGTTTGACTATTAGCTTATCACATAGACTATCAAATTAAATAACAAATACATCCTTATGAAAAATATACACCCGAAAACATTTTCCCTGTTCATCCTTTCATCGCTTATCGTCTTATCGGGATGCGGAACTTCCCGTCACGTATTTCAGGCAACAGAAAAGATTAAACAGGAAACTGTTCAGCAAACTAAAAAAGATACATTGAGTTTAACAATGGATCATTCATTAACTACCATCAGAGAAAAAGCCGATACCATACTGGTTATTCCTCAACAAGTGATTACCACAGACACTTATATTGATTTCGATGAGCTGGTTAACGGAGTAATGGCTATTAAAAGCCCGCTTGCAGAAGTCAGTTTAATCTTAAATCCTGTAACGAAAAAACTTTCGGCCAAAGCTTTGATCAAAGAGCAGGTAATCCAGTTGAAAATTGATAAAGAGACAGTTATACAAAAGAACCTGACTGTACTATCAAAGAAAAATGAGCATAGTTTAAATACGAACAAGACTGAAGCTGAACAAACTTTTAAAGAAAAGGAAACCTTAAAATTAAGTGTATGGCTACCTGCTTTGCTGGTATTGATTACCCTGGGATCTGTTTTTTACTGGATAAGAAATAAAAGCTGGCTGTGATCAATTGATACTTTATTGATAGCTGGTTTTCTATTTCCAATGAATATTGAAGGGGACCGTGAGCAGTATGCGATCCGGTTTGATACAAATGGCGGAGATGATAAATCTTCTCCTTTGCCATTTTAGCTATTAAGTTAAATACTCTGAATTATTGCTTATTCACAAAGATGCCTCTGAAAGCAGACCAGCACGCGTTCTTTATATCAATAGGAAGTGCGTCTTTTACATAAAATTGAATACCGTTTTCATCATAAAAATAACGGAAATAATTTCCTAATCTATCTGGTTTCTCACCCGTATGAATATTTTCACGATTAACCAGCCAACGAGAGTAAGTTACTTCAACGCCATTCAATGCATCCTCAAGATCTTTAATCTTGCCAGAATTCTTGTCGCTGTTAATCATATCACTATAGTCTTTCATATCAAATATCCATTTAATTGGCAAAGGTACGGAATATAAAAGGGTTAAAAGACTATTGATCAGTTTAACAGCTGTATCGTATTCAAATCTTTACCTGATTTGAATACGATACAGCTGTTAAACTGTTTATCTTCTTTCGTTAAATATACCAAATTCTGCGATTTCAACTGTTGAACCGGTATTTTCTACCTGAATTCTCACTTTGTCACCATAAACGGTATCAAAACGGTGAACCTTTATTTTATGCGTGTTCTCTCCAGAAAATATGGTATGCCATACGCCGTCTAAACGATATTCTAATTTATACTTTTTAATGGTTACTGGAGTTTTATCCGCAATCACCACCATATTAAAGGCTTTCTCTTTTCTGAATTCAACTTCATACCATGGTTTCTCCACTCTTGAATTAACCTTCCAGGTGGTGCTGAAGTTGTCGTCATTTGCAAAATCCATAATATTCATATCATCACTCCAGCTTCCGTCAGCAGGTTGGTTTTTAGCCAGATTTGGAGAAATTATTGGCGCATCTGCTGTGGGCAGTTGCTGCGTAGCTCCTTCATTCTTCCAGGCTTTTCCTATTTCTTTTAAGGCCGACAATGCGTTATCATCAATTAATCCGTCACGGTTTGGTGCCACATTCAGAATGAAATTACAATACGCATTATTGAAAGGGATGATGTTGTCATTCACCATTTTAAACGCATCTTTTACTGGTGTTGTTGGAAAAGATGTTTTCCAGAACCAGTTTTGCTGTAATGGTAAACAAGAAAGGGCTGGCAGTTGATTGGTTTCTTTAGAGATATGCTGGCCTGCACCCTGTTCGTATGATTTGATATCAGTATAGTATAATGCTTCTGAAGGATATTTAGCGGCATTCAGATCCATTACCAAACAGTTTGGCTGGATAGATTTAATCAAAGTATAAATTTCTTCAAACGGAACATCATCATATGATATTCTTGACCATGGGGCATCCCATCCGTCAATAATCAAGGCGTTGATCTCACCATAATTGGTTAGTAGCTCTGTCAATTGTGCCTTTATCATTTTTATATGTTCCGGCGTAATCAGGTTTGGCCTTAATTTATGGTGTGTATCTAAAATGGAGTAATATAACATCACTTTCAACCCGTTTTTCCTGAAAGCATTCACATATTCTTTAACTACGTCTCTTTTCAATGGGCTATTCATGACATTATAATCCGTAGTTTTTGTATCCCAGATGGCGAACCCACTGTGGTGTTTAGTCGTTAAACAGCCATAAGTCATGTTTGCAGATTTTGCGGCTTTCGCCCATTGTTCACAATCGAGTTTTTTAGGATTAAAGATTGCAGGTGACGCATCCGGATCAGGCCAGTCTTCATCCATGTAGGTCGGGATATTATAATGGATAAACATTCCAAAACGCAGGTCGACAAAGTCTTGTTGTAAGCTGGTTAGGTCTTTTGCTTTGGATAAGGGCTTATTTTGTGCCCATGAAAGTACAGGGATAAAAATGAGCAGCAGGACAGAGAATAAAAACTGGTCAGGTCTTTTCATAATGGATTGGTTCTGGTTGAAAGTATTATAGGTTCATTTGCTAAATCATTAAAGCTAAATTATTTCCTCCAACCAGACAATCCCGGTCACCTAATTAATACATTCATTTTTCTTTCCCGCTGCTGAATTTAATTCGCTGTTTCATTTAACATTTTGTTAATACGTCAATCATTTGGCAGCTCTAATTTTGCTCCATATTTTATGGGCGAAAACAATACTGCCGGGTTTAACGGAGATCATGTAGATAACTTCGATGGAAAAGCATTCGGGGATCTTTACCGGCGCATGTATCCTACTCTTAAGAAATATGCGATTTACCTGGTAAAAGACGTAGAAGAAGCTCAACTTATTCTGAATGATGTATTTATCGCCATCTGGAAAAATAAGACCCGGATCTCCAATGAAAAAGCCTACCTGTTCAGGGCAGTAAAAAATGCTTCAACAAATTACCATAAGGTTTCCCGGGTAAAGTTTCTGCACCTGGAAGAAGAGGAACTACCTGGTATTCTGGATGAAACAGCAGATCCTGCTCAGCTTTACCTGGATAAGGATAGAAAACGGGTTTTATACAGATTGATTGATCAGATGCCCGAACGCAGACGTTTAGTTTTCTATATGTATCGTATTGATGGCTTTAGCTATAAAGAAATTGCAGCTTTATTGGATATTTCAGTTAGAACAGTGGAAGACCATCTGGCCAGAGGTTTTCTGTTCCTGCAAGAGCGGGTACTGAAAAACGAGTCAGAATTCAGGTAAAAAGACCCTTAACTATTTCTTAATGTAATGTTAACGTTTTACGGCCCGTAATGCATGCCCGGTTTCTTGTCTTGTTTCTATAAAAGCATAGGAATGGATCAAGAGAACTGGAAATTTGTATTGGATTATTTATCTGCAAAGGAGCATGCCAGCGACAACGTTCAGCAAATCGAACAGCAGGAGAAAAAGATACAAGAATGGCTGAGTAAAGATCCTGCACACCAGCAAGAACTGGAACAGGCTTTATGGCTATGGGAAAATACCGCGATGCTGCCGGAGAATGACGAATGGAAAGAAAGTTTTAGTAGTATTCAAGCTTCTTTACTTGAGGAGGCACCCCGGAAAACTATTAAGTTTAATTTCTGGCTGGCTGCTGCTGCTATTTTTACTGCAATAACATTATTCACTTTATTCTATAAGGTACAGCAACCAGTTTTACAGCACACGAGCATCGCATGGATTACAAAGTCGGCAGGTTCCGGAAAGATGATCAATGTGATGTTGCCCGACAGCACACAGATCTGGTTAAACTCCGGCAGTAGTATCAGCTATCCAAAGAATCTGCATCATGCAGATCTGAGAACTGTCAGGCTTAAAGGAGAAGCCTTCTTTAAAGTAAAACGTGATCCCCGGCATCCATTCGTAGTCCATAGTTTAAATATTCAGACGCGCGTACTTGGAACAAGTTTTAATATTCGTGCCTGGCAAGGACATCAAACTGAAGTTACAGTGCTCACAGGGAAAGTTGCCGTTTCCAGAGATTCAGCAGGAACACAGTCTGCGGCTATTCACTTGCTGCCAAATCAAAAGGCAGTTGGTAATTCAGCTCAGCTGCACCTGGAAAATGTGGAAGATGCCCGGGCTGCTATGGGATGGACTGAAGGTAAAATGGTCTTTGATCAATTGCCTGTAGAAGAGGTTTTTGAAGTTTTAGAACGAAAATATGCAGTGAAAATTAGTACAGACCGGTCTTTTAAAGGATGTAAACTCACAGCGAAATTTAATAATGTCAGCTTAAATGAAGTATTACAAACCATTCAGATAAGCCTGGATATTCATTACACCATAAATAAACAGACCATTTATATAAAAGGAGGTAAATGTAATTAGACCACGCTAAAGAAAAAGCCGAAGCATGTTGACGCATGCTCCGGCTAATGATTTCAATTTTATTTTAACCCATCAACGATTAAAACACACAAAGTTATGAAAAAGTCCGCAGTGACTAATCAATTAATTTTTAAAGTAATGCGTTTTCTTACTCTCATTTATTTTATGCTTTCTGTCCTGTTCTTTGCCGCGCAAGCATCGCCTTTAAAGGCGCAGGGGCTGAATAACAGGATAAGTTTCAATTTTAAAAATGGCACTTTAACAGCATTGCTGAAAAGCATAGAGAAGAAAACCAGCCTGTCTTTTGTTTACACCAACAAAGACGCGGTGTTGAACCAGCAGATTGAAGCTGTTAAAGCTAACAACGAAATGGTAAGTAGTCTGCTTGACCGCATACTCACGCCTATGCAGTTAACTTACATCGTCCAGAACAATCAGATCATTATCAAAAAGGCTGTCCGGATTAAAGGTAAGGTTACTGATGAAAAAGGTTTGCCCGTACCGGGAGTAAGTGTGCTGGAAAAAGGAAGTAATAATGTGACCACGACCAATCTGAATGGTGATTATAGCCTGAATGTAAGGGAGCCATCAGCTACTCTGCTATTTAGAATGATGGGCTACCAGACTAAAGAGTTCGTTCTTAAAGGAGAAACGGTGGTTAACATCAGCCTTATTCCGGATGAAACCGGTTTGTCTGAAGTCGTAATTACTGCTTTGGGTATCAAGCGGAATGAAAAAGCACTTGGTTATTCCATTGCTACTTTAAAAAGTAGTGATGTGAATACGGTCAAAGAAGTGAATGTGGTGAATTCCATTGCCGGAAAGGTAGCGGGGGTAAATGTGGTGAGTACAGGTTCTGATCCTGGATCTACCGCAATGATTACCATTCGCGGACAATCATCGATTGCAACAGATAACCAGCCACTTTTTGTAGTTGACGGTGTTCCTGTGGCACATTCGCTGCGGGCAACTTCCGAAGTAGGCCGTTCTTCTGTAGATTATGGGAGTCCGGTTGCTGATATCAGCCCCGACGATATTGAAAGCATTACGATCTTAAAAGGAGCGAGTGCTGCGGCTTTATATGGCAGCAGGGCAGGAAGCGGAGTAGTACTGATCACCACAAAAAGTGGTTCATCAGCTAAAAAAGGTTTAGGCGTAAGCTTCAACTCCAATGCGATGTTTGACCAGGCCTGGATGTTTCCGCATTTCCAGAATCAGTTTGGTGCAGGAGAATATACCGATGATCCGGCAGTAAGCACTACTTCGGCCTGGGGGCCGCGTCTTGATATAGGAACCAAACACCTGCAATGGAACAGTCCGCTTGATGCCCAAAACGGAAAGCCTGTACCTACCGATTGGGTATCACATCCAAACAATGCTAAAGATTTTTACAATACAGGTTCTACTTATACCAATAACATTGCCATCACCGGTAAAAATGCAGATGGTAATTACAGGTTATCTTATACCAATATGGTCAATAAAGGGATTGTCCCGCATACGGATCTGAGCAGAAATACCCTGAACCTGGCAGCAACTTATGTATTGCATCCTAAAGTAAAGATCAGTACCAATATTGGTTATGTAAATAATAAAAGTGATAACCGCCCGTCGGCTTACAGAGAAAGTGTGACGCAAATGGTTTACTCCATGCCTTCCAATATGAATATCAATGATTTGAAGAATTACTGGAAACCAGGCCGGGAAAACTTAGAACAATTTTCTCCGGATGATTCTGATAATCCATATTTTGTAGCTTATGAACATACCAATGGTTACGACAGAAACCGGATAACCGGAAATGTACAGGCAGTATTTGATATCACGAATGATCTGAGTTTAATGGTGCGTACCGGGCTTGATTTATACAATGAAGCGCATGAAACGAAACGTCCTTTTAGTGCGAAGCGATTCAAATTCGGTGGTTATGGTGTAGATAATTCTTTTTTTAAGGAGCAGAATACAGATTTCCTGCTCAGTTATAAGAAAACGCTGAACCAGGACTGGTCGTTTGGCTTGTCGGTTGGGGGGAACCAAATGGATCAGACCAACAGAAGTACCGCTCAGCGTACCGAAAGTTTAAGTATTCCGGGAATTTATAATATCAATAATGCGCGTGCAGGAACTATCACTAATGCGCAGTATAATTCCCGTAAACGAATCAATAGTTTATATGGAATGGGGCAGGCCTCCTTCAAGAATATGGTATTTCTGGATGTAACCGGAAGAAATGACTGGTCAAGTACATTACCTGCTCAAAATAATTCTTATTTCTATCCTTCAGTTTCATTAAGCACAGTTTTAACGGATGTGTTCAAAGTGAAATCTGAGGTATTATCATTTGCGAAAATCAGGGCGAACTGGGCACAGGTTGGAAGTGATACTGATCCTTACCAGTTATACAATACGATTCCTTTTAACCAAGATTGGGGCGATGTGAAAAGAGCTACTATTGAGTTTAACCTTAAAAATAACTTCTTAAAACCTGAAATTGCAACTTCTTATGAGTTTGGTGGAGACCTGCGCTTTTTCAATAACAGGTTTGGCCTGGATGTGACCTGGTATAAAACCAACAAAAGAAACCAGATTATCAATATTCCAACAACCATTACTTCAGGTGCATCGAACCGTTTAATTAATGCCGGAAATATCCAGAATAGCGGATGGGAAGTTGGCTTAACCGCTATTCCTGTTCAGGGGGCATTTAAATGGGAAATCAATGCAAACTTTACCAAAAATGAAAATAAGGTGATCTCTCTGATGGAGGGGCTGCCTGAATATTCTATGGGTAGTGCAGACGGGGATAATATCCGGTATTTAATAAAAGAAGGGACTAAAATAGGAGATTTCTATACACCAAGTTATACTAAAGTTCCGGGCGGACAGTACGCAGGAGCAGCTTTACTGGATAAAACAGGACATTATATCCGTAATAATGCTGAATATATAAAAGTTGGAAATTATAATCCTGATTTTACCATCGGTTTTAACAATACTTTCAGCTATAAAAACCTGACGCTTAATTTCCTTTTGGACTGGCGCAAAGGTGGCAATTTCTATTCTTACGTAGTTAAAAGTCTGATCAATTCGGGGTTAACGGATAATACTATTGCCGGCAGAGATGCACAAACCGGAGGTTTGCCATGGGTTGATTCACAGGGAAACAAGCGGAATGATGGGATGATTATTCCAGGTTATATAGCCAGTGCAGACGGTACTTACAATGAAAATAAGGTGATTATTGCAGCCTCTGATTTTTACAATAACACCTATAATAAGTATTATGAACGCTTAACCTATTCTGCTTCCTTTCTGAAACTCAGGGAAGCTTCTATAACCTATGTGTTCAGTAAAAATGTATTGGGCAAATTGCCTATAAGCAATCTTTCCATCTCATTGATCGGCAGGAATTTATATACCTGGACTGCTAATGGCCTGGGCTACGATCCGGAAACTACGATGAGTGTGACCGAAGGGTTTAAACTGGGGGTTGGCCATTGGACCTTACCGGGCACACGCTCTTTTGGCTGTAAATTAAGTTGTAATTTTTAATCCGTATCCAAATGAAATTCAGATATAAAACTATCCTGGTGTTATTTATGGCCATACTGAGCGCCTGCACCAAAGATTTTGATAAAATCAATACCAATCCAAATTCTCCGGAAACGACCAATACAGAGTTCCTGATGTCCGAAGTGATCTTGTCTACTGCTTATGGCTACCAGGAAAATGCAGTAGGCAGAAGACCGGCTTCTGCTGCAAGGTACCTTACACTGGTTCGTAATACTGGCTATGATCTGTTTGACTGGGGACCGGTAGACTGGGACGATACCTACGCACGTTTATCGGTGAATAAAACCTTGCTGGAAACCGCAAAAGGCCGTTCTGAGAATCAGTATGTAGCAATCAGTAAAATTATGAAAGCTTTTAATTTTGCTTACCTGACTGATCTGTATGGAGATATTCCTTATACTCAGGCGCTGCAGTCGAAAGAAAGTAACCTCATTTATCCTGAATACGATCAGCAGCAGGTTATTTATCCTGATTTATTGAGAGAATTGCAGGAGGCTAATGCGCTTTTAAACGGAAGCACCGGCGAGATTAATGCCAAAGGCGATGCGCTGTTTAATGGCAAGGCGCTGCAATGGCGTAAGTTTGCCAATACTTTGCGTTTAAGGATGTTATTGCGTATTTCTAAAGTGTATAGTGCTGCATTTACTGACATGCAGACCATGATGAATGACAAAACTACTTATCCTGTTTTTGAAAGTAGTGCCGATAATGCAGCTGTTGCTTATCTGGGGAATTTAGCTGCATATAGCTGGCCAGGAGGCCCGCTGGCGATGATTGATTTTGATTATCAAAAGACAAAAGTAAGTAAGGAGCTGGTGGACAGGCTTGTCCAAAGAAATGATCCGCGACTGGGTTTATGGGTAGAACCAGTTAAAAGTACGACCGGTTCAACTGTAGACCTTAATAAATATGTTGGTGTACCTAATGCGATCGATGCGCCTGCTTCATATAATGGAGGAGAGGATCATGTTTCTGTTTTCTCTGCCGGGTTTTTTAGGAAAAATGGTGGCTCTTCCAATCCTTTATTGAACGCCACTCTGATAACCTATACCGAGCAATGTTTTATCCTGGCAGAAGCGATCCAGAAAGGTAAACTTACTGTGCCAGGAGAAACTGCAGAATCCATGTATTATAAGGGAATCAAAGAGTCTATGAAAAGTTATGGGCTCACTGCTCCTGCAAATTACTTTGACCAGCCTCTGGTTAAATATGATGGTACATTGGAACAGCTGATCACTCAGAAATGGATAGCGATGCTGTTTAAAGGATCGGAAGGCTGGTTTGATCAGCGCCGAACCGGTTATCCTGCTTTTGTTACCGGCCCTTTGGCTGCGGGCAGGGGAATTCCAAAACGTTATGTTTTTCCAGATTCTGAAAGTGCGAAAAATAAAGTCAATTACCAGAAAGCAATTGCTGCTTTTGGCCCGGACAAAGAATCTACACTAATGTGGTACCTCAAATAATTTAAAATTTATCAAATGAACAAATCTATATATACCGCTGTACTGCTGGTTATTGCAGCCATTACAAATATTCAGGCACAGGATTTTAATCCGAAACCTTTTCCAGACCGTGTCATTTTAACCTGGAAAGGCAGTACTGCTGTTAGTCAAACAGTAACCTGGCGTACTGATACTACGATTGTGGGTGCCAAAGCACAAATTAAAGCGGAAGATTCCAGCCCTGCCCTGGAAGATGCGATTACAACTTATGATGCCGATTCCCGTTTATTGTCTGGTGGTCAGAACTATGCGACAGCGAAGTATCACAGTGTTACTTTTAATAATTTAAAGCCCGGAACAGTATATGCTTACCGTGTAGGTGCTGGGGAGTATTGGAGTGAATGGTTTCAGTTCACCACAGCATCTGCTGATCAGAGCAAGCCTTTTTCTTTTATTTACCTGGGTGATGCACAGAATGATATCCGTTCTAAATGGTCGCGCGTAATCCGTAAAGCATTTGCTCATGAACCGGATGCCCGTTTTATTATCCATACCGGTGACTTGATTAACAGGTCAAACAACGATAAGGAGTGGGGTGAGTGGCACTATGGTGGTGGTTTTATCAACGGAATGGTTCCGAGTATGCCTTCACCGGGAAACCATGAGTATGTTCGTGATGAGAAAAGAAAGCTGATTCTGGATCCGCATTGGGGTGTACAGTATACTTTGCCTGGAAATGGGCCTAAGGGCCTGGAAGAGTCTGTTTATTACATTGACTATCAAAATGTACGTGTAATATCATTGGATTCTCAAATGATTATTCTGGACGAGGCTTCTGCAAAGATTGAGTATGAATGGCTGGAAAAAGTTTTAAAGGAAAACACAAAATTGTGGACGGTCATCACTTTTCACCATCCTATCTTTTCTACGGCCAAAAGCAGGGACAATAAAGACTTCAGAGAGCGGTTTAAACCTTTATTTGACAAGTATCATATAGACCTTGTTTTGCAGGGACATGACCATACTTATAGCCGCGGACAGAATTTACCGCGCGGGTTATCTGGCAGGGAAGCCAGCGGGCCAGTGTACCTGGTTTCTGTTGCCGGCCCAAAAATGTATAAAGTGGATGGTGCTAAATGGATGAATGTTTCTCTGGAAAATACACAGTTATTCCAGGTGATTCATGTGGATGGCGGGAACCTGAAGTTTGAAGCTTACAAAACTTCAGGAGAATTGTTTGATGCTTTTTCCCTGAAAAAATCAAGCAGAGATCATGCCGCGGAATTTACAGATATGAACCCTGCTGCAAAGCAATAAATTATTAAATGATGAATTGTAAAACAAACTTACTGGTAATGGTATTCAGCTGTTTTACTTTGATCACATTCGGGCAGCGGACGGTAGCTCCGCTTCCCAAATGTAAAAATGGTTTTATTGTGATTGCGCATCGCGGAAGCCATCTGGTCAAACCTGAAAATAGTATACCCGCAATTGAGGAAGCGATCAGTCTTGGTGCTGATTATGTAGAAATAGATCTTCGTACAACTAGTGATGGTCATCTGGTTTTAATTCACAATGAAAATGTAGACCATACGACCAATGGCAAAGGCAGGATTCAGGATTTGAACCTGGACGAGGTAGCAAAGCTGACTTTGAATGCTAAGGATGGTCATTTATATAGTCTACCTTCATTTATGGAAGCTTTAAAAGCGTGCAAAAACCGGATTAATATTTATCTGGATTTTAAACAGGCTGATGTAGCACAGGCCTACGAGGAAATTAAGGCTGCGGGGATGGAAAAGCAAGTGCTTGTTTATATCAATAAAGCGGAGCAGTATAAGTTGTGGAGAGCAGTGGCTCCGCAAATGCCGCTGATGTGTGGCTTGCCTTCGTCCATAAAAACAAAAGAAGAATTGATTGCTGTTCTGCGTCAAATGCCATTAGAAGCAACTGATAATATTTCGGATCCGGCGCTTGTTGCCGCATTAAAGGAAAGCGGATTAGCTGTGTTTTTGGATGTGCAAATGGCCGATGAAGATCCGTTAAAATGGAAAGCAGCGATGGATAAAGGAGTTCAGGGGGTGCAAACCGATCATCCGGAAGCATTAATCAAGTACTTAAAAATAAATGATCTGCGTGATGGTTTGAAGGCTTCTGGACTTTAGAATTTTACCTGAAAAAGAGATTTGAGTTTGAGCTCAAATCTCTTTTTCAGGTTTTTTTTGCTGTTTCAAGTCTTTTGCTTTTGGAAGCAAAAAAAACAACCGTGCTTAAAAAACACCAAGCACTAACTCCTTCTGATAGTGAAATAGTGAGTATAACCGGTTATATTTTCCAAAATTTAACTGGATATGCTGAGTCTTGATAGTATAAGCTAGATTGCTCTAAATTCAATTCCTCTGATTTTATTAATTCAAAATCGTTATTCCATAAGCGTAATAAGCTTCGTCTAATTCCTGAACCCATCATTGTACCAGGGGATGTAGTAAGGGAGTTGGGATGACGTTTTCTGATATAAAGGAATTCGTCAACGTTTTTAATGTTTTTTATAATAAAAAAACTATAAAGTAAAAATTTTGTATCATTACCAAAAGTTCTTTCCTGCGATAGTTTATTACATTCGTAAAATGTTTTTCTTTCAATAGCTGATGCCGGATGAAGTAATGAGTGCCATGGACCATCTTTTAACGCGGCCGTTACGTCAACAGGATACCTTACTGCCAGAACGGTTTTAGTGTAGTAATCCATTCTTAATTCATGAGAACCGCATAAATCACAGCCGTTGTTATACATGTAATCTGATATTATTTCAAATCGATCAGCACATGGCAAATCATCTGAATCTTGAAAAAATATAAGCTTATTTATTCCCTGATCAATCAGGGTATTTCTGATCACGTATGGTCCGACTGGTGTCGGGCTAAAATTGTAAAATGAAATATCAAGGTTATTGGTTATTATTTCAGCAATCTCCTTATCTATTATTTGGTCAATACCAACATATCCTGTAGTTGCCTTAATATGACTTAGATAGTGTAAGACATTCTTAAGGTATAACTTATTCCCTAGATGCGGTATAACCACGTCACAATCATTATTCGTCACTGAGTGTTTTATGATAAATGGGAGTTGCTTCACTATAATTCTGTCAAAATTATTACTTCCCATTGTAATTCGGTCTAAAAAGACAAAAAGTAATTCACTAGGTTTAACGGTAAAGTTCTTTATTGAATTAAATGTCTCACTAAAAATGTTGAGGTTACAGCAAAAAGAACAAACATGTTCGTCCTCACTTGCTGTTTCTATTGGAGCATTTTTTTTTGGTGTTAGAATAATAAGTGTCCTATCATTCTCACTTAGAATAATCTCCAAAGACTCTTTTAAGGTATCAATATTCGGAATAAAGGAATTATCTTCAAATTTCAGAAATAACAGGTAATCATCATCATTTTCAAGGTTCAGTTGCTGAATCTGTTTTGGAAAGTGCGTATCTAAACTGTATTGTTTCCATGTAATCACACTATAATAACCATTTGCCATCTGTTCCATATAATCTCCATTATTCTTAAATAATTATGCCTTTTTTGATTTTCTTTAAAAGATGCTGACAGCATAACTGCTTTCTCCTTTCATAGTTCAGCTGTTTGATCAAATCAAAATGTTGATTAGTGAATATTTCACTTTCCCGATATAATAATACCTTTCCTCTGGTGTATGAAAATAATTGAAAAACAGCTTCAAGACATAAATCATTAACAATAACATGATATTTACTTGTGAAATCGATAAGTAAAAAGTGTTTTATTAAATTTATGATCAGCTGATTGCCATCTTCTCCGAGATAAGTGATAACGGAGTATTCCATTCGTTTCGCATTATTTCTAGCTAGACTTAAATGTTCATTTTTTAATATTGATTTATAAAATTCAAAAGCCTTGTAGAATGGGTAATTTTCCAACAGACTGTTTTCTATACTAGCTACATGTACGCCGAAGTATTCTTCAAAATATATATTAAGCCAGGCACAAATTATTGAACCATATTTATGGTCATCCACATATCCGGTTGTTTGAAAACCTTTTCTATATTCAGGGTGGAAACCGGTGAAATTAGCCTCAATAATACAGAATTGATTGTCAATTGTAAGTGCGATATCCCAAGCGATTAAAGTACCGCTAAGAATAGAATTAGGTATCTTTGTAAGAATTTTATCTAAAAAATCATTTAAACCCTGATGGTAGTGAGGTTGGTTATCTCCATGGTATACATATGATAATCCAGGAATAATATCTTTAGAAAATGTATGAACTCTAAATTCGCTTCTAATAAAGATCTTTTTCTGAAGCATATAGTTTTCGTATTGTCCAGTACATACAGGTAACAAAACTATTTGTTCAAAATCGCCTGTTTTATCCCAACTTTGTGTAAAATATGAGGCATCCCCCAATGCTGCTTTCAAAAAATAACCTTCTGAGAATAAAGTTCTAATCCTTTGGATACCATCTTTTTGATTTAAAAGTGTAGATAACGGAAATGTCGAGGGCATACAATCTGGGGCGTAGTAATTCAATATTACATATTGTATATACTTGTTTTCCAACCGCCATTTTAAGACATAAGATTCATCAACATTTAATTGATGAAGTATTGATCTAATGAAAAATGCTCCACAATTACCTGACAAATCAGCTAACAGCCTTTTTTCAGGTCTTAATTCAAAAGTACTGTTCTCTTTCTTATTTCTGATCAGCTGTGGCTCTGTACTTTCAATTTCTTTAATCTGGTCATAAAAATTAATCTCCATGTTCATTGTATTTTTTTAACAAGCCTGCAACTAAAAGTTACAGGCTTCGGTTTATTATGGTTTGAAAGGTTATGAGTGCATTGCTTGCCAATGGCAACTTCCTCCATTTGAGTCAGTCGTTTGAAAATAAACGTGCACTTGGGTGTTAGATGCGTAGAGACCAACGTCTACTGTTCTGGTAGTGGCTGTAAATGGAATAGTAGTCTTTGTCATGTAATTTCCAAGTGATCTCGTCCTCACAACTACATTTGGAGTTGCTGCCCCACTTGGATAAACAGTGAATCTCACAAAACTAACTATTGGGGGTGCCCAAAAAGCATCGCTTACTTGCTCCTGATAATCTGAAGATAAATTTCCACTTGGTAAGGTACCACCCGCTCCGTCACCTGTACTTTCACCACCTCCCCCTCCGGTACCAGGGTAAGTTGGATAATTGGGGTCCCAGCCACCACCACCACCGCCGCCACCTTCTGGAGGTTCGCTTATGTAGCCAAATAAGATGATAGGCCCATGGGGCTTATCAGTTACCTTTTTAGAAGGGAGGATTAGATCCGTTTTTTTAAAAAGTCTCTTTTTCATTTTTTTAAGAATTAGTTATTGCATCTTTTTTCGGGTTTTGCAGATCCTTATCCTAATTTTTGAAGTGTGGAATCTCCGAAAACTGCATAGTTATTTGCAGCTCTCAGTATAAAGGTAGAAAGGTAATTCCCCTGATAAAAGTGTCATTTGTCCCATACCAAATCCTCTTTAGGAACAGATAGTAATCTCTAAATTCTTATTCTACGATATGATAAAATCACTATTATAATTATAAATAAAAACCCATTCAGTCGATTTAATTTATGATTATAATAGTAAAGGTCAAATGTCCCAAAATGACCAATAGAAACTATAATTTTTTATTTAAATTTTAATAAATAAATTTGATTCATTTTTTATATTGCTAAATCTATTTATTTATTTATCAATGTTTTATCATTGATTGTGCTATTGTAAAAATCAATTATGCAGCTTATTTTTGTATATAAATAATTAAATTTTTTAACCAAAATAAAAGTGCCACTATGAAATTTTTTTTATTGATAATGACCTTCTGTTTGTTAACAGTGGTCAGCTGTAAACAAAAAGGTGAAACTAATACTCAAAATGTTCCAAGTAAACGTATTAAGCAGGTTTATCATGATATAAAGGGTAAATCCTATCATTCTCTTGCTCTAATTCCAGAACAATATCGAACTCCTGAGCAAAAACTCATGATTAAATCTACAAATGATGTATTGCTTCATGGAGTGGTCGCAGAAAACAATCACATGGTTTTAAAAATGACTAAAGAGGAGTGCATGGCAAAAGGTATGACTGAAAAAGATTACAATAATCTTCAAACCAGTATTAGAGATAATAATCGTTTTTATGACTCAACTGGAATTAAAAAAGTTGATGAAATTGTGAACGATATGCACCGGGCTTTGAGAGGAGAAAAAGCTAACGGAGTACCACTCCCGTAAATTAGCAGATATGTAATATATGCCTGCATAGCTAATATGCAGGCTTTTTTTTGTTTTCATTATTGTAAACTTTCGGAATACGGCACTTCATCATTATTCATATTGGCACATTTGTCTTTCTTCTAAGACATAATTTCTTCACACTTCATACACGATTAAACTTCTTGAGGTTGCTTTCTAATGCAGCTAACACAATATAGAACGATACTTCCAACTTCTATTTTATGGATCTCAATCTTTGCGCTTCAAGATTGATGTGGGATGCGGAGACTGGTGTAGTTCCATGTTAGTGTAAGGCATGAGAAACTGAAGCAATCCTGGTTGGCAGTTTTTACATTAATTGTCTTTAAAATAATGAGTATGGGTATTCTTACAGTCAAATTAAATGAACGTGATGAAGGCGTAGTCGGCCTTGTGAAATTAAAGCATCACATTGGCACGAAAACAAAGGCCTTACTGTTTTGTTTACACAATCAGGCTCAACTTGAAAGCGAAATCGAGAAATTGCAGCAGGAACGTAACGAGCTTTTAACAAAAATAGCTCATTATCATGAGCATTCGTTAGAGTTATTATCTGGTATTTCGGGTTTACAGAGATTAACCAATTTTTAAAATTGGTTATCTTTATAACTCTTTACTGATCCCATCAACATAGTTATCGCTACTAATCGTATCTATTAAAAGTCTAGGCCACATGAATGTTGCCACTGTTGAATAAAACAAATGGCTTTGTTTTATTCAAGTCTATTTCACAATTGATCAATTATGAAGGATATTATGTGATTGAAAATCAGTCTTGCAACCACAAAGGAAAAACCAAAATATCAAAATTTTTGCTTCTGGCCAAAAAGGATGTGGAGAAGGGATTATGCTAAAAAAGCAAAGTCTGGAATAACGTTGCAATTATAGTCAGCAGAGATCCGGGTAAAATCTGTAAAAGCATATTAAGGTTTCTGAAAATATGCGCAACGTAATTATTTAATAAAGCTGAGTTAACATTGAAAGTTATTTTTATCATTATTTTATTGTAGGTTTGCTTATAAAAGCAACATAGTTGTGTTTGAATTTAAGTAATCCAGAATTTAATATGAAAAATCAATCAAGCACTCTCTTTCAAGGTGTAAATAAGAAGGAACTTTTAATCAGAAGTACTTTCAGGCTGGTTATATTATCTTTTTTGTTTTTGGGTATAAATACCTTTAAAGCAAGTTGTTCAAATAAACCTCGTCGTGTCATTATCGGCTATGTAGCAGGTTATGATGGTTTGGTTGATATGAATATGATCAAACCAGAAAAACTGACACACCTTAATTATGCATTTGCTAATATTAAGAACAATAGGATCAATTTGAAAAATGCGGCTACAGATACTGTTAATTTAAAAAACCTTAACACATTAAAAATCAAAAATCCTGATTTGAAGATTCTTATTTCAATTGGCGGATGGACCTACAGTAATAATTTTTCAGATATGGCGCTGACAGATACTTCCAGAAAGGCATTTGCCAGGAGCGCTGTTGCATTTGTAGAAAAATATAAACTTGACGGGCTTGACATTGACTGGGAATATCCAGGGCTGCCCGGTGCAGGTAATGTCCACAGACCTGAAGATAAACAGAATTTTACCTTATTGCTAAAAGCTTTAAAGGAAGATCTCAATAAGCTGGAGAAGCGAATGAATAAAAAACTTGTACTGACCATAGCAGCAGATTGTTCTAAAGATTTTCTGGATCATACAGAAATGTATAAGGCACAAGCTTATCTGGATTATATTAATTTAATGGCGTATGATTTTCTAAATGATCCTCCGGGAAAAACCTTTCATCAGGCCCCGCTATATCCCTCGAAAACTTTCAATAACAATAACACTATTGTGCAATCCGTTCAGCGGTATTTTAAAGAAGGCATACGTCCGGAGAAAATAGTATTGGGAATACCTTTTTACGGTCACATCTATCAGCTCAAACCTGATGCGCGCAGTGCTGTCGGAGCGGAACTTAAATCTGCTATAGGTACCAAAGGATTTGCGGATATACAAGACAGTCTCATCAATTCAGGACAATTCCAATATCACAGAGACACAACTGCCAAAGCTGCATACTTATTCAATCCTCATAATCAACAGTTTGTTACTTTTGAAGATGAATGGTCGATCCAGTACAAATGCAAATATTTGAAGGATCAGGGACTGGCAGGGGTGATGTTCTGGGAATATAGTAATGATGAAAAAGGAATTCTTTTACGGGAGCTTAACCGGATGATGAAATAATCATCAGGCTCTGCTGATCCTTCAGCAAGATTTGTTTAACATTGTGAGTGATAAAGGGATACCTTAACAATGTGATATGAATAAAAAATACTTGCTATTTGCCCTGGTTCTTGCCTTCTCGTTGTCTTCTGTTGCACAATCCAAAAAGTCTGTAACCGTGGAACAGGGCATTTATATAGACCAGCAAGGGGTGATCCGCTGGGAGAAAAACCACCAGGAAGCTGCATTTTTCGGTGTTAACTATACCGCGCCATTTGCTTATGGTTATCGCGCTATCAACAGATTAGGGGTATCTGTGGAGCAGGCTATCAAAGACGATGTCTATCATTTTTCCCGCCTCGGACTGGATGCATTCAGAGTGCATGTCTGGGATACGGAAATTTCTGATTCTTCGGGAAACCTGATCAACAATGAGCACCTGAGATTATTCGATTTTTTGCTTGCGGAACTTAAAAAGAGAAATATCAAAACCATTATAACACCCATAGCTTTCTGGGGTAATGGCTACCCAGAAAAAGATGAAAATACAGGTAGTTTTTCAATGAAATATGGAAAACAGCGGACACTGGTAGAAGAAACTGCTTTTCTTGCACAGGAAAAATACCTGGGCCAGTTCTTTAAACATAAAAATCCTTATACCGGGCTTACTTATCAGCAAGATCCCGATGTGATTGCTACAGAGGTAAATAATGAGCCGCAACACAGCGGACCTCAGGAAAGGACAACTGAATATATTAACCGGATGGTAAAAGCTATTCGTAATACCGGTTGGAAGAAACCTGTTTTTTACAATATCAGTGAATCTCCAAAATATGCCGGCGCTATTGTAAAAGCAAATGTACAGGGGCATAGTTTTCAATGGTATCCAACAGGTCTTGTTGCCGGGCATACCCAACAAGGTAATTATTTGCCAAATGTTGCTGCCTATACGATTCCATATGATACCATTCCAGGTTTTAAAAACCGTGCAAAGATGGTCTATGAATTTGATGCTGCAGATGTACTGGCTTCTTATCTGTATCCTGCGATGGCAAGAAGCTTCAGGACTGCTGGATTTCAGTGGGCAACGCAGTTTGCTTATGACCCTATGGCTACAGCTTCAAGCAACGTAGAATATCAGACACATTACTTAAATCTTGCCTATACACCTTCAAAAGCAATCAGTCTGCTGATTGCTTCCAGGGTTTTTCATGAATTGCCAAGACTTAAGAAATATGCATCAGATACACTTTTTGAAGCGTTCAGGTTAGATCATAAAAAATCATTAAGTGAGATGAACACCGCTAAAGAATTTTATTTTTCGAATACAACAACCTCAAAACCCGTAAACAGTAGTCTTTTACAGCATATCGCAGGGGTCGGTAGCTCTGAACTGAGTAAATATGAAGGTACAGGCGCTTATTTTATAGACCGTGTGGAAGATGGTTTATGGCGATTAGAAGTAATGCCGGATGCTGCATTGATCAGGGATCCTTTTGAAAGCAATTCTCCGGATAAAGATGTAGCCCGGATTAACTGGACAAGCCATGTGATGATCCTGGACCTGCCTGATCTGGGGACTGATTTTAAGATGACAGCAATCAATGATCAGCGTTTATCTGTTATGGCCAGTGAGAAAAAAATAAAAGTTACGCCAGGTGTTTACTGGCTGAGCAGGAAAGATAAGAAGCATAGTTATACTGCAAAGAGTGTTCTTGGTGTGATCGGTGCTGGTGAATTTTCGGCACCAAAAACATCCTTAATCAAAATATTTAACCCGGTCACTGATAGACAAAAAATAACTGTATATAACCCTGATTGGAAGAATAAAGCTGTTGAATATATCACTGCTGAGCTACCAGGAGCTTCCATTTTAAAGTTGAAAATGGACACAACCGAACAAAAACCTCTGATTGGATTCCAAAGTTACTTTGCTGATCTGCTTGATTTAAATGCTTCAGAAATTTCGGCGTTAAAATCTATAGTAATCCGTGCAAAAACTGGTAATCACATACCTGTAAAGATCAAACTGGGACTCATTACTGAAAATGCAGATTTCTTTGCTGCGGAAGCTTTAGTGGGTAAAGAGTTCTCGGATATTGAAATTCCACTGGAGCGCTTGAAAAAAGATGCGCAATTACTTCTTCCACGTCCATACCCGGGATTTTTACCTCTTTATTATCAGTCTGAGGGAGCTGCTGCTTTTCATCTTAAAGATGCCAGGAAGCTGGAAGTGACTTTTGGCTATGGGATGAAAAACCGTGGATCTGACCAGCCTAATACACTAGAGATTGAGTCTGTCTATCTCAAATAGGAACTAATTCAGCTGTTTAATTGCTTATCTGTCAGCTTGATCCAGCCATTTTTTTAACAATGCAGATCTTTCCCGGCTGATGATTACACCATCATTTAGTGCTGGTATAAGTTTAACCTTCAATTGTGCATTAAAATGCTGATAGATCTGATCAATAGACTTTAACGAAATAATAAATTGACGGCTAATCCTGAAAAAGAATTCCGGATCAAGCTCATGTTCCAGTACTTCTAGTGTCTGGTCTGCTATAAAGCGTTTTGAATCATGGGTAACCAGGAAGGTTGTCCTGTTTTCAATCGTAAAGTAAGCAATATCAGTGGTCATGATCATCAGGTACCTGTCTTTGTGGGCAATTAAGAACCTGGAACGGTATATCGGTTGTCTGGCCAGCATATTTTTGACAAGCTGTAATACATGAGCATCGTTTTCAGGACTTTTAACTGCCATTGCTTTGCGGAAGCTTTTTTCCAGTTTATCAGCATCTAATGGCTTTAGTAAATAGTCTATTCCGTTCACTTCAAAGGCTTTGAGTGCGTATTCATCATAAGCAGTGATAAATATAACAGGTGCTGTAATGGTCACATGATTGAATATTTCAAAGCTTATCCCGTCTATCAGCCGGATGTCCATAAAAATAATATCCGGTTGTACATTGGTTTTCAGCCAGGCTATACTAGCCTGCACAGTTTGCAGATTTTCAAGAAATATGATGTTTTTATCAAGTACACGAAGCATCTTCTCCAACCGCTGTACATTTGGAAGTTCATCTTCAATAATCAGGACAATGGGCATAATAATTTATTTAAAGTTTTGTTCACTGGTAAACAATGGTATTTCTACCCTGAAAAAATGCTGGTCATCAGTGATAACCGGAGTTTTCTGACTCAGTAAACGATATCTCTCGTGGATATTTTTAAGGCCTACATTTGTACCCGGTTCCTGGATAATTTTAGGAGCTTTATTATTCTCCACAATCATAGATTCCGCGTCAGGAAAGTAAATATGAATATTCAGGGGGGTATTTGCACTAAATATGTTATGCTTAATCGCATTTTCAATCAGCAATTGTAAAGTTAGTGGAGGAAGACAAAGGTTGCACACGTTTGTACTGTCTTTTATATTAACCTTAATGCCCTCGCCGTACCGGATCTTATATAAAAATAAGTAGGCCTTTATAAATTCCAGTTCATCTTTAAGTGGAATCATATTGTGCATTCTGTTGGCAAGCATATACCGGTAAATAGAGGAAAGTTTAACCAGGTAGGAAATTGCTGTAGCTGGCTGATCTTCTACCAAAGCAGTGACTATACTAAGGTTGTTAAACAGGAAATGCGGGTCAAGCTGTAACTTCAGTGCATCAAGTTGGGCCTGTGTGGTCAATTGTTCCATTTCCAGCGATTTCAACTTTGCATCGTTCCATTTATAAAAGAAATATTCTGCTGTAAAAACTGCGGTAACCAACAAGGAACAAATGACACCTACAATAATAGTCTGTCTCAATAGTAATTCATCATATTCGAAACGGGCCGGAAACTTATATTTAAAAAATATATTGAGCAACAAATAAACAATGGCAATATGCAGGGAAAGCTGAATACCGAACCTGCTTTTCATACGCGTTTCCCAAGGGTACCATTTATTCAATAATATGGTCAGCTGGATACCGGTTTCAAATAATACCGCTGCAAAAGTTGTGCAAAAAATAAACTCCAGTATGAAATCCAGCTGCTTATAAAAACGCCAGCTATTATAGCTGCGTTCGTATGGATTAAGCAGGACAAGAATCAGATATAAAAATAATCCAAAACCTGGATATCCATAAATCCTGAATAATTTATAGCTGTGCTTATGCATATGCTAAAGTAGACATAACTATTTTGGATTTATAGCGCATATTAAATTTAGTTATAAGTTATAAGGTGGCTTTAATACCGATCAGTGCACTTATTCCACTGAGATGCGTATTTGAATTTTTTGGCAGATCCGGAATGGTGGATCCTTGTGCCTCAGTAAAGATGATAAAGGAGTTTGAAATCTTGAAGTTTACCCCGGCCCCGGCATTGATATATAGATTTGTTGCAGAAGATGTGGTGTGATTTATCGTATTTGTTTTCGCATCAAAAGAGCTGGCCGGAACGTCAATAAAGGAAGCACCGGCACCACCCAGAATAAATGGCTGCCATTTACCAAAGCTACGCTGATAACCAAAACTCATCCCCAGATTAGTACTATTTGCTTTAGCACTGACGATTGAATTTAAAGCTCCGAATGAAGTCTGGGATTTAAAATCAACAGTAGTTTGTCCAAATTGTAATTTGGCAAAATAGTTTTGGTGATAATTAACCTGCAGATAAGTCATGGCATTGGAACCTACAAGCGTTTTCTGATCACTGGCCTGGTCAAAAGGAATGAAAACACCAATAGCGCCTCCAAAATCAAAGTAGAATTTCCGGCTGGTCACATCTTCATTGTTTTGTGCCTGAACAGTGAATGCTGATATTGTGATACAAATCAGGGGAATAAGGAATTTAGTTTTCATAAAATTTGTTTAAAGTATATTTCCTGTTGCTTTATAATAACCTGCAACTGCGGTCAGGTATTCGAAAATACTTTGGGTATAGTCGTTATTGGCCTGGACTAATTGTAGTTCTGCATCAGCTACTTCACTATATTTAGCAAAGCCTTTTTGCCATCTGGCTTGTATAAAATCTATGGCTTGCTGCCTTGCAGATCTGATATGTTCAAAGCCTTTGATCTTTTTTGAATTTTCCTGAATAACCAGGCGGTTATTGCTGAGCTGCAGATTGGCCTGACTTTCCAATAAACTGCGTTCCATAACCGCCTGTGCTAATGCCAGCTTACTTTGTGTAACCCTTGCATTGGTGCGAAACCCTGTAAAAACGGGAATACTCAATTTGATGCCTAAATAAAAACTATTGGGCACATTATAATGATCGAAATTGAAATTATCTGACTGAGCCTGCAAAGAATACTGACTCACAAAAGCCAGGGATGGCAGATATTTTGACCGCTCATTTTCAAGCTGTTGTTGTGCAATTTGCATTTTCCAGTCATTGATTTTAAAATCAGGCCGTTTATCATGAGTTGAAGGACTGAGCTGTTCCATGACCTGTTGCTGATCACCCAGTAATTGAACGCCTACCGTATCGGTTAGTTCCAGCTCTTTACCCAATGGGAAATTCAGCAGAGATTTCAGGTAGTTTCCCGATTGCATAACGGCACTTCTGGCTTTGGCAGCGTTGATCTCCATCAGCTCAACATTACTCCAGGCAGTCAGTGTATCGCTTTTATTGGCGTAGCCTTTCTCAAATAAAATATGACTGTCTTTTAAATGGCGCTGAGACCTTTTTAATGCAGCATCGGTGAGCGTAAGGTTTTGCCGGGAAATTAAAATATTAAAGTAGGCTTTGCGGATTTCATCTGCGAGTTCCCATCGGCTCAGTTCTATTCCAGCCTTGTTTAAAGCTTCATTTAAACGGGCAGTCTTTACATTTCCAGTAACTTCTCTATTAAAAATTGGCATACTGAGGTTAACGTTTGCGTTATAGGCATTTTTGGAGGATGCGGCTATAGGCTGCAGCTGAGAGTCGTCAAAGGTAATTTGTGAAGCAGAGTTGATACCAAAAGCAGGGAGGAAGAAAACTGCCGGTTTGATATTCCGGTCGTATTCCATGGAAATCCCCACTTGCGGATATTTATAGGATTGGGCTTCTTTTAAACTGTATTTTGCTTTGCTGGCTTCAAGCTCTGAAAGTTTAATTTGCTGATTAGTGCTCAGACCTGTTGATACTGCATCTTTCAGCGAAAGGGTTATTTTATCCTGTGCACTGGCGCGGCCTGTAAAGCTAATGCCGATCAGCAGCGTAATTATACCTGATTTGACTGGTACTTTGATTTTTTTGGAGGTAATTTTCAGCCATATCACTGCCAGGGTAATTTTTAACCTGACCATACTCTGGTACACAACAGGTACAACGACCAATGTCAGAAACATACTGCTGCTTAATCCGCCAATTAAAACCCAGGCCAGTCCACTGCTAAAAGCAGAGGAGGCACCATTGGCCAGTGCAAGGGGTAACATGCCAATTACCATAGCCAGTGTTGTCATTAATATTGGCCTGAACCTTGCCTTGCCGGCTTCGATAAGTGATTGATTAACCTGCTCACTTTCACTTGAATCCTTTAAAAGATCGTTGGTTTTATCTACTAGTAAAATACCATTTTTCACCACCAGCCCCATCATCATAATCAATCCGAAAATTGAAAAAACGTTCATTGACCTGGCTGTTAAAGCAAGTGCAAGCAGCGCTCCGGAAATAGCCAGCGGTATGGAAAAAAGAATCACAAAAGGAAACAGCCAGTTGTTATAAAGTGTAACCATAATGAGGTATATCAGGCCAAAAGACACCATTAAAGCCATTCCTAAGTTTGTGAAGGAATCATCCTGGAGTTCAAGGTCGCCCTCATATAATACTTTAATGTCTTTAGGAATAGCTAACTTCTGTATCTCCTTTTTGATGGCTTCACCGACATCACCAACTGGTTTGCCAGCCACCTGGGCAAGCAGGGTAATACTGGGCTGTTTATTTCTTCGTCCAAGAACTGACGGACCTGATTGCTGAACCACTTTGGCAAATTGATTGAGATAGACCAGCTCATTATCACTATTAATGAAAGTAAGTTTCAATAACTGATCTGTTTGATGGCGGTCGTTCACATCCAATTGTATCCTGGTATCTGTTTCTTTGTCCTGGTCACGGAATTTAAGCTGATCATTGCCATAAACAGCCATGCGCATGGTTTCTCCAACTGTTTCTATGCTTAAACCCAATTTAGACATCAATTCACGGTCAACTACCAGCTTCATCTCTGGTTTACCTGCTTCGGATGATAATCTCGGGCTCACTACACCACTCACACTGCGGATCTGATTAAGAATAAGGGTTGCTGCTGAATTTATACTATCTCTGTTAGTCCCGGTAATCAGTAACTGTACCGGTGCTTCATTTGCACCAAATAAACCGATGGGTGAAACCCTGCTTTTCACGCCTGTAACAGTCATAGAAAGTGATTTTAAATCTCTTGATAGCTCTGATAAACTTTTCTTTCGGGCAGCGGCAGGTACCAGTGTGATATTGATAGTTGCGATATTTGCACCATATTTTTCATTGAAACCATCATTCTGATAGCCTGTATTGGAAAATACTTTATTGATTTCCGGTATAGCTTTCAGCTTTTTTTCGATGCTATCGACAGTGGCTTTTGTTTCATTTAATTTTGTGCCTGGCTGCATATCCACGAACAGGGACAATTCGCCCTTATCTGCTGCGGGTAGAAATTCAGTACCTACAATGTTCGAAGTAAGCAGGAGCAGGGAACTGGCTAAAATAGTAAAAGCAACCAGGCCGATAATAATACGGTGATTTAAGCTCCAGTTCAGCAATTTGCCGTAAGCTTCAGTGATACGCTGCATTTGTGCTTCAAACCACAAACTCATTCTGCCGAAAATTGTCTTTCTGTTTAAAATTTCCAATTTAGCAAAGCGTGAAGCAATCATTGGGGTCAGTGTAAAGGAAACGACTAAACTTGACAAGGTAGAAACAACGATAACCAGTGAAAATTCTTTGATCAGACTACCCACCAGCCCTGGCACCAGCGCCATCGGCAAAAACACCACGACATCTACCAGGGTAATGGACAAAGCGGCAAATCCGATCTCATTGCGGCCGTCCAGTGCAGCGGTACGTTTGTCTTTTCCCATTTCCAGGTGGTGGTAAATGTTTTCTAAAACAACTATAGAATCATCAACCAGTACACCAATGACCAGGCTCATAGCCAGCAAAGTCATCAGGTTTAATGAATAATCCAGTGCATACATCATAATGAAGGCACTGAAAAGTGAGGCTGGTATGGAAACCATGATGATCAGAGAATTGCGGAGACTGTGCAAAAACACGAGCATAACCAGTGCAACCAGTAAGATTGCTATACCCAAATCATCATATACCTGATGTGCTGCTTCAAGCGTAAATTCGGAACTATCCTGAGCTACATTGAATTTGATCTTTTTAGCAGCATATTCCTTTTCAATGCGCTGCAGTTCTTCTCTCACTACCTGGGTTACTTCGGCTGCATTGGCTCCGGATTGTTTATTGATAAATAATGCGATAGAAGATTTACCGTTAAGGCGACTACTGATTTCTTCATCTTTATGACTGATTTGAATACTGGCTACGTCTTTCACACTCAGGCTGCTGCCATCAGGATAATTTTTGATCTTCAGGTTTTTAACCATGTTGGTATCGGTCAGTTTCCCGCCAAGTTTAACTCCGAATTGTGCGTCACTGTCTTTGACTGTTCCCACAGGATAATCTGTGTTTGCTTTTCGGATAGTCTCATAAACGTCGGTGATAGACAGACCACTACTGATGAGTTTATCCTGCTTTGCCAGTACTTTAATTTCTTTTGGTGTCCCTCCGAGTATCTTCACCTTGCCAACACCCTTAATTTGTGCTAACCTGGATTTAAGGGTATTATTCACCAGCTCATATAATGCCGGAGGTGAGATCGATGCTGTAACCGCCAGTTTCAAAACGGGGAGGTCATTTACGTTGAATTTTTCCAGTACAGGCGCTTTAACACCAGTAGGGAAATCGGCTAAAGTGCTGTTTACAGCACGCTGAACCTCTTGCTCTGCCTGATCAGGGTTCGCATCTGCCATAAATTCAATGGAAACCACAGATAGATTATCTGAAGACAGTGAATTTACCTTTTTGCTTTTGCTTACTCCGGCAACAGCATCCTCAATTTTTTTTGTTACACTGTTCTCTACGTCCTCTGGTGAAGCCCCGGGATAGGCTGTAATCACGGTAATAGTTGGTGTTGCCAGGTTTGGCAGCAATTCATATTTTAGTTTCTGATAGCTGATTACGCTCAGACAACCAAGAATCAGGAAGAATACAATGAATAAGATCGGCCTTTTGATAGCCAGTCCGGTGACACTCATAAGAATAAATTAATTGATGTAAAAATTAATGGAATAGCTTATTGCTGTACGTTAAGCCATTGTATTTTTTTACCGGGTTCTACATTGAGCAGACCTGAGGTCATCACTGTATCACCGGCCTTTAGTCCCTGAGACACGGCAAGGTAAGTGTCATATGTTTTTCCAAGCAGGATTGGAGTTTTAACTGGCTGATTGGAATGGTGTATTAAATAAACTGCTGCCTGATTTTTATCTCTTGCCAGTGCAGTACGCGGGATAACCAGTGCTTTGGATTTTTTATCAGGATCCAGGATGACAGCTACAGTCATACCTGCTAATAACCGTTGTTTTTTATTGTTGACAATGCTAATCTCTACAGGAAATGTCTTTGCAGCGGATGCTACAGGTATAATCGCTGTTATCTTTCCGGTATACAGCGTACCTGGATAGGCATCTGCATGCACTACTACCTGCATACCTTTTTTTAGTAAAGCAACATCATTCTCCATTACAAATATGTTTACCAGTACTTTATCCAGGCAGGCCATCAATCCCAGCGGACTACCTGCACTAACATATTCGCCCTGATTTACCTTTTTATCTATAATAGTTCCGGTTTCGGGAACCAGAACAAGCGTCTGACTAACTTGTTTTCTACTAATATTTAACTGAGAGGCTGCATTCTGCATCTGGAGTTTTGCATTTTCCACCTCCATGCCAGATGCATTTCCCGAGGCCAGTAATTCTTTCAACTTTGTATAATCACTTTTTGATTTTTCATAAGTATCAGTGCTGATCTGAAAAGAGGAGAGACGTGTTGATTTATCTATTTTTGCCAGTACTGATCCTTTACTGACTTCTTTTCCTTTTTCTCCGGCAAAAAAAACAAGCTTACCATCTGTTTCTGAATTTAAGGTGATTATTTTTCCTGCTTCTACTGTCCCTCTGTAATTAAAGGCATCAGAAAAACTAATTTCCCTCACGATTGCTGCCCGGGCTGAATAGCCAACTGTTTTCAGCTCTTGTTTAATCTCATTTTGTGCAGCATCCTGATTGGCGCTTAAACGGTACCATATTATTGCCGATATACAAAATAGCAGGATTATACCTATAAAGAGATTTCGTTTTGAATATTTGCCTGTGCTATGCTGATTCATTTTGCAATTGTTTTCTGCAAATATGTGAGAGGATGAGGCCGTGTTTTTTTTAAATAGTTTGAACTGACAGAAATCGTGTTTCAAATTACAGGAGAGATCATTGAATTATATTTAGTATTCTTTTTACTTTAGTTGAAAATGGTATGATATGGCTATACACGTTGCGATAACCCGAAAAATACTTCCTGGAAAAGAACAGGAGTTTAAAGAATCCCTGCACCATTTTCTTGGAGAGTCCTTTACACATGGAGGTGTGCATGGAGCAGCGATGATCTCTTCTTTTCCGGGAGCAGCGCACAATGAGATTGGCATTCTCAGAACATTTGAGGATGAGCAGGAGCGTGACTTTTTTTATAATTCAGCACAGTTTAAAGCATGGGAAGCTTATGCTTCAACCCTTACAGAAGCCCCGGTCTACCGGCAGCTGATGGGACTGGAAGCATGGTTTCGGTCCCCTTCGCCACCACCACGATGGAAAATGGCAATGGCTACACTCTGCGGGGTATTTCCAACCAGTATATTTTTATACTATACCATCGGATTGTTCATCAAAGATCTGGCACCTGTTGCCCGGCTCTTGATTACAGCAGCATCGATGGTTGGCCTGCTGACCTGGGTAGTGATGCCGTTAGTGATCAGAATAATGAAAAGATGGCTGCAAAGCCCGGGCTGAATTTTATAGGTTCGTTGTTTGGTTCCTTTTGAATTCACTTGGTCTCATTCCATACTTTGATTTAAAGACTGTAGAAAAATAATTTGGGGAAGAAAAGCCAACCATGTAAGTGATTTCTGCTATGCTATATCTTTCATTGGTCAATAGGTATCTTGCTTTCTTCAATCTCCTGTTCAGTATATAATCGTTTACACTGCAATCCAGTAAAGCTTTTATTTTTCTGTATAGCTGAACTCTCGAAACACCTAAAGTCTTACTGATCTGCTCAACACTGAAGTTTTCATTACCCAGGTTCTGTTCTACAAGGCCAGAAAAATCATTGATAAATTTCTTATCCAGACTTTTGGAAATGGGCTGTTTAGCAATTGAACTGATATCACTTGTATAGTGAGACTTTAACAACAATCGGTTTTTTAGCAGATTCCTGACATTGGCCAGGAGATAATTATAATTAAATGGCTTGATAATATAGGCATCTGCCATGCTTTCAATACCATTTATCTGTTGTTCGAGGCTATCTTGAGCTGTTAACAGAATGATCGGGATATGTGAGGTACGGACATCGGATTTAAGTTTCTCTGAAATTTGTCTGCCTGAAAGGTCAGGAAGAACAACATCACAGATAATCAGATCTGGTACTTGCTCATAGGCAGAAGTGATACCACTTTCTCCTGTATTAGCGATGAATATCTCATATTCGTCATCAAATTTATCTCCCAGATAATAAAGCAGGTCAGAATTGTCCTCAATAATCAATATAGATTGTTCTTTCAGTTGTCTGAGCGCGTCACTGCTTTTTTGTTCTTTGCGCTCCTCTAAATCTGTGGTATAAATTTTTGCATTTTCATGCAGTTCCTCTTTGAGCAAAGGTTGAACGGATTTTTCTTTTACGCTGAAGTGATCTTCCCCGGTTAATAATTTTATAGTAAAGGTTGTACCATACCATTTTTTACTTTCTACTATTAAATCTCCGTGATGAAGTTTCATCAGTTCTTTGGATAAGGACAGGCCTAATCCAGATCCTCTTGCAGCATTTGACTCGGCCTGATAAAAGTGCTCAAATATATGATTAACCTCCTCGGGCTCCATTCCGGTTCCGTTATCTTTAACTTCTATGGCTATAAAACGATCCTGACGCTTGATGGTTAAATGTATTGTTCCATTCGCAGTGGTAAATTTAAGAGCATTGGATAAGAGATTAAAGATGACCTTGTCTAACATATTTGCATCAAACCATACCACAATGTCCTTTTCTGTTGAGATCAGCCTGAGGTCTATATTTCTTTTTTTTGCGCTGTGCTGAAAACTTTCCAATATTTCATTGACAAAATCAGTCAGATCATTTGCTGACGCCTTTATATGCATTTTATCAAGTTCTATTTTTCGATATTCGATCAGCTGATTAATGAGCCTGAGCAATCTGAATACATTTTTATGAATCAATTTTAGGTTTTGCCCGGCCAGTGCATTTATTTTTTCATTTTTAATCAGATCTTCCAGGGGCGAAAGTATCAATGTCAATGGGGTACGAAATTCATGCGAAATATTCGTAAAGAAATTGAGTTTGGCTTCAGTAGCTGTTTTTGCTTTTTCTGACATCTTTATCAGCTGGTTACGCTGATTTAAAATCTCCAGGTTATTGGCCTCCAGTTTTTTGTTGATCTTCCTGTTTTCCTGAAGGGAAAAAAAAGCTAAACCACCAAATACAAAAGAAAGTACCAATGCAATCACTATAATGTTTAAAATAAACTGCTGGTTATCAAAAAGAGACCGTTGCTCTTCCAGTAACGTCTGCTGGCGTTCAATATCCTGCTGTTGGCTGCTGAATTTATTCCACTGCATTTTCATCAGCTGAACATTTGATGAATCAATAACCAATGAAGGCAGTATGTTTTCTTTATCAAAAGATGCTTTGCCCAGTATTTTGAAAGCAGTTGAAATAGCCTCTTTACCCCCGGTAGGGTATAACATGCTCGCATTAATTACTTTACTGTCGATCATCTGCAGTCCGCCACCTGATCCCGGCAGTGCATCTATACCAATAATTTTAATTCTTTTTGTTAAGCCAAGCTGATGGAGTACCTCTTTTGCTCCTGAAGCCATCTGATCATTATGCGCAAAAATAAGGTCTGTATAAGTCAGTGCTTCTTTAAATTTCAAGAGTTGCTTTTCTGAGTCTGGCTTTAGCCAGTCTCCATAAATTTGTGCAGCGATCTTGATCCCTTTGAATCTTTCCAGTCCTTTTGAAAATCCTTTTTGCCGCTCAATTGCAGGAGAAGATCCTGGCAGCCCCATAATTTCAATGATATTTCCCTTTCCGGCAAGTAAAGAGCCTACATATTCACCAGCCATCTTACCGATCTGATAATTATCTGCACCAACATAGGCGGTATAAGAGGATGAAGATATTTTACGATCAATGATAATCACCGGAATACCTTTATTATAGGCCTGTTCTACAATGGGTGTCAGGGGGCTGGCCTCATTTGGAGAAATGATGAGGATATCGATTCCTTTGTCAAGCATTTCTTTAACCTGTGAAATTTGCCTTTCGCTGCTGTTATTCGCATCCCTGTAAATTAATTGAGCATCGGGATGAAGTGAAAGCTCCATTTTCATTTCTTCCAGCATAGTTCTTCGCCATAGATCAGAGCCTACACATTGAGAAAATGCGATGACATATTGCGCATCTTTCTTTTTCTTCTTTCCGCACGATAAAAGTAAAGCACTTAGCAAGACCAGAATAAATATTCTGGTAAGGAAGAGATGTTTTTGAACCATAGTTATCAGTTGATATGAACTGTATTTACCTGAGCAAAATTTATTTGGTTAGCTCCAGCTTTTAACAATTTCTATTAAAGGTAGAGAAAATAGACGTGGCGTAGAAGATAAGTGACCTTGATACGGAAGAACAATTGGAAGGTGATGTATCAAAAGTATAAAATGAATGTTTCAAAAACATAAGTCTGAATTTTATTTTACATTGTAAACCTGTTAAATAACTGAATATCAATACTTTATTTATTGTTGATAATTTGTATGTTTTTGAAACAAATTTGATGTTAATGACCTGTGGTTTTAGGCAACTTACACTCCACAACCAATAATAAACTCTTTATGAAAAAACATTCCGTCCTGGCTTGGTCCATGGTCGTAGCCCTTGGCGGCTTTCTGTTCGGATTTGATACTGCTGTGATTTCTGGTGCAGAGAAATCAATTCAGCAATTCTGGAATCTTTCTGCTTTTGCTCACGGTCTTACGATCTCTATTGCACTTATAGGAACTGTTATTGGTTCTCTTATCGGTTCAAAACCCTCAGATCGTTTTGGGAGAAAAAACACTTTATACTTTGTTGCGGCAGCTTATCTGCTTTCTTCGCTGGGAACTGCCTTAGCAGATAACTGGCATGTATTTTTAGCATTTAGATTTCTGGGAGGACTGGGCGTAGGGATTTCTTCAGTTACTGCACCGATCTATATCTCGGAAGTTTCTCCGGCTCACCGCAGAGGCAGACTGGTTGGTTTATTTCAGTTCAATGTCGTACTTGGAATCCTGATCTCTTATCTTTCAAACTATCTTTTAAGCCAGGGAGGAGAAGCTTCCTGGAGATGGATGCTTGGTGTGCAGGCATTTCCTTCCATTATCTTTTTGGTACTGATCTATTTTATTCCGGAAAGTCCCCGCTGGTTAATCCTTAAAAGAGGAGCTACAGCAAAGGCGCTGGAAATCCTCAGGATTATCAATCCGCTAAACTGTGAGGAAGAACTTGCTTCAATTCAAAAATCCGGTTTAGACATTCAGCAGAATAAATCAGCAGATGGGCTTTTTTCCGGTAAGTATAACAAACCAGTCGTACTAGCCGTTTTGTTTGCCTTTTTCAACCAGGTTTCGGGTATTAATGCGATTATTTACTATGCGCCAAGAATATTTGAAATGGCCGGTCTGGGAGCACATTCTTCACTGCTTTCTACAGTAGGTATCGGTATTGTCAATTTCATCTTTACACTGCTGGCCATCAATATTATTGATAAAGTAGGCAGAAAAACACTCATGTTAATCGGATCGATTGGATTAATTGCTTCATTGGCACTAATTGCATTTACCTTTTTAGGCGCAAAATCCAGTGGGTTTCAGATTCCAATCTATGTGATGCTTTTTATTGCTTTTTTTGCTTTTTCGCAAGGTGCGGTAATCTGGGTTTTCATTTCTGAGATTTTTCCAAACCAGGTACGTGCAAAAGGGCAAACGCTTGGAAGCTCTACGCATTGGGTCATGGCTGCATTGATTGCATTCTGTTTTCCTTATCTGGCAGAATCCTTTGGTGGTGCTAATATCTTTTTCTTCTTCTGTGCGATGATGGTGTTACAGTTAATATTTGTCTGGAGAATGATGCCTGAAACAAAAGGTCAGTCTTTGGAACAGATAGAAACTGGAATTGTAATGCATTAAAAATTAAACCAAATTATAAATCTTATGAGAAAATTTTACCTCACCTGGCTTTTTGTCCTGGTGGCGATTGGCTTGGCATTGGGCCAGACCAAATCTGTCAGCGGAGTCGTTACCGATAGCGAGTCCGTTCCCCTGGAAGCAGTTACTGTGGTTATAGTCGGTACACAGAAAATTACAAGGACTGATGCTAATGGTACATTCAGAATCGAAGTAGCTGCAGGGCAGTCTTTACGGTTTATTTATATCGGTGCCGATCCATTAACCTATCCGGTAAATGCAGAGTCTGCCAATTTAAAGATCAAATTAGGTATTTCGATCAACAAGCTCAACGAGGTTGTGGTAACGGGGTATCAAAAAGAACGCAGGAAAGATATAACCGGCGCAGTAAATGTTGTGGATGTTGCTAAAATTAAGGATATTCCATCTGGAAATGCAATGAAGTCACTTCAAGGCCGGGTACCTGGCGTACTGATCACGACAGATGGTTCACCAACCGGGCAGGCAGTTGTCAGAATTCGTGGAATTGGTACTTTAGGTAACAACGATCCCTTATATGTTATAGATGGCATTCCAACCAAAAATGGTATGGAGCAGCTCAATCAAAGCGATATAGAATCGATTCAAGTGCTTAAAGATGCATCATCAGCCACCATATATGGTTCAAGAGCTGCAAATGGAGTCATTATTATTACGACAAAAAAGGCAAAGAAGGGCTTCTCCAAAGTAGATTTTAATGCCTCTGCTTCCATCCAGAATTACGCAACGAAATTAAAAACCCTGAATGCGGAAGAAAGAGGAAGAGCTTACTGGCAAGCCTCTATCAATGATAAGGTCAATCCTAATAACAACCAGATCTATCAATATGACTGGAATAATAATTTTAACAACCCGGTATTAAACAGCGTAATTTTTCCAGAATACATTGATGCTGCTAAAACTATGAAGCCTGCAGATACCCACTGGTTTGATGAAATTTCTCAAAATTCAATCATTCAGTCTTATGATGCCACAGTTTCCAATGGCGGAGAAAAGGGAAACAGCCTTTTTTCAATTGGTTATTATGATAACAAAGGGATTGTCAGGAAATCAAGAAGTCAGAAATATACAGCCAGGTTTAATTCTGATTATAATTACCTGAATAACAAACTGAAAGTTGGTGAGAATTTTTCGGTGAGCTACATTAAAAATGCACTTATTCCATCGAGCGATATTCTTTTTGCCTCGCTTGTTCAACAGCCTGTTGTTCCTGTACATACGGTAACAGGTGGTTGGGGAGGTCCTGCTGCAGGTATGACCGACAGACAGAATCCTGTAAGGCTAATTGAGGACAATACACAGAATAGTGCTAATTTCTTCAGGCTTTTCGGAAATGCATATGCAGATTACCAGCTTATCCCAGGCTTAAACTTCAGAACCAATTTTGGAGTAGATTATAACGGTACTTACCAGAGGTTACTTAAAAAATCCTATACTTCTGGCTTTTTATCTGATCCGGCTAACCAGGTGAGCAATTCTCAAGCCTACCAGGGTAATGTGATCTGGCAGAATACCTTAAATTATAAGGTTACCCATGAAAAACATCAAATTGAAGTTTTGCTTGGCCAGGAATACATTAAAAACATTAACCAGGAATTCTCTGCAAGCAGACAAGGCCTTGCACTTGAAAATATTGATTATGCCTATCTTAATGCAGGCACAACGAATACGCTGAACGGTGGGAGTGGTGCAGGAAACAGGTTATTGTCCTATTTCGGAAAAGCCAATTACAGTTATAACGATAGATACATTGCATCTGTTACTTTAAGAAGAGATGGGTCTTCGCGTTTCGGTAAAGAAAACCGTTATGGAATATTTCCTGCATTCTCGCTGGGCTGGAGATTGAGTGAGGAGAAATTTATAAAGGATCTTGGTCTGTTCTCTGATCTGAAACTTAGATATGGCTGGGGCCGTTCAGGAAATCAGGAAATTCCAAACAATGCAACGCTTTCCTTGTATTCAGCTATTTATGGTACCGATCCAACATGGGATTTTGACCGTGGGACGGCATATGATATTAAAGGGGCAGGTACTGGTCAGCTTCCTTCGGGCTTTACTTCAATCCAGCAAGGGAATGACAAGCTGAAATGGGAATCGCTGAAAGAGTCTAATTTTGGTGTTGACTTTGGCCTTTGGAACAATAAGGTTACCGGATCAATTGATTATTTTATCAAAAAGACATCAGATATCCTGATCAGCCCGGGTTACCTGGCTGTACTTGGTGACGGTGGTAACAGCTATAGCAACGGTGCTTCCTTGCAAAATAAGGGGCTTGATGCGATCATAAGCTATGAAGATAAAATTGGAAGTGACTTTGGTTTCAATCTGACTGGTAATTTTTCTCTCTATAGAAATAAGGTAACCTATTTACCTAAGGATGTTTTAGCTTCCTATCCGGGAAATGGCACAGATAAAAATGTGCTTGGAAGGGCCATCAATTCCTACTTTGGTTATGTCGCAGATGGGTTGTTTACCTCTCAGGCAGAAGTGGACACCTATGCCAGTCAGCCGGGAAAAGGGTTGGGGCGGATCAAATACAAGGATCTGAATGGCGATGGCGTAATTAATGATCTGGACCGGGATTTTATCGGCAGTAACAGTCCTAAATTCACTTACGGTTTAAACGTATCACTTACCTATAAAAACTTTGACATGAGTTTTTTCCTTCAGGCGGTAAACGTAGATGTGATGAACGAGTTTAAGACCTATACTGATTTTTCTTCGTTATGGACCGGAACCAACTGGGGAAGCAGAACGCTTGATGCCTGGACGCCAGCTAATCCAAATTCTACTATACCTGCTTTAACGCTGGTAGACCGTAATAATGAAGGCAGATCTTCGACTTATTTCATCGAGAATGGTTCCTACCTGAAGTTGAGAAATCTGCAGATTGGTTTTAACCTGAAAAAAGCGCTGAATATGAAAATACAGAATCTCAGGGTATATATTCAGGGCAGTAATTTATTCACTATTAAAAGCAAGTCATTTACAGGAACGGATCCGGAAATTCCAAATTACGGATTTCCTGTACCCATTGTTGGAACCATTGGCTTAAATATCACATTATAAAATCTTAGCTATAAAGAAGATGAAGAAAATATTCTACCTACTTGTTTTTTCCTGTATGATCCTTTCATCATGTGAAAAAGCACTGGACGAACCAGCGCAAGGTGTGGTTTCAGGAGATGATCTCAGTACTCCTGAAAATATTGATAAAATGGTGATAGCGGCCTATTCCGCTCTTGGTAATGACCATTATACCTCACCCTATTCTAGTATGTGGCCTTATGGAAGTGTACGCGGTGGCGATACTTACAAAGGTGGTGATGGCCCGGGAGATCTTTCTGAGTTCCATTTGTTCGAAACCTTTTCATTGAACAGACCGGATAATGCACTTCTTGATCAATTATGGTTCAGGTTGTATATCGGCGTTGGAAGAGCGAATGATGCCCTGATAAAAATGGATGCCGTGGCCGAAAGTGCTTATCCAAATAAAGTACAACGCCAGGCAGAACTACGATTTTTAAGGGGACATTTTTATTTCCTGTTGAAGATTCTGTTTAAATACGTGCCTTATATTGACCAGAATACAAAAAAAGCGGACTATGCAACCATCTCGAATAAAGCATTGAGCAATGATGCCCTCTGGACCAAAATTGCTGATGACTTTAGAGCTGCGGCAAAAGACCTGCCTGTAGATCAGGGAGATCAGGGAAGAGTAAGCAAAAATGCAGCAAAGGCCTATTTGGCTAAAGTTCTGTTGTATCAGGCTTATGTGCAGGGAGAGAATAATAGCGTGAGTGGAATTGATGCTGCTAAATTAAATGAGGTAAATACACTGTGTGATGAGGTTATTGCTTCTGGTAAATTCAGCTTGAATACTGATTATGCCAGTAACTTTCTGTCAGCAGGCGACAATAAACCGGAATCTGTATTTGCTATTCAATACTCAAAAGATGATGGTACACCAAAAGGCAGGTTAGATTACGGGCATGCTTTGAACTATCCAATGAACCAGGAATACGGATGCTGTGGTTTTAATATTCCAAGTCATGATTTGATTAATGCTTATAAGACAGATCTCAATGGATTGCCGTTGTTTACTACTTACAATAATACTGATGCTGCGGCAGCTTTGGATTTTCAAACCAGCTCATTTGATCCCCGTTTAGATCATACGGTGGCAAAACCAGGTGCACCATTTAAATATAAGCCTGCTTTTGTTTTTCAGCGTTCCTGGGCACGTGCTCCTGCAATTTATGATGCCTTTGCCAGTATGAAAGAAGCTGTGCTGCCTGATGATCCATCCTTTCAAAAAGTTCCGCCATTTATTGGCAGCTCTAAAAACTGGGCAGTTATCCGTTATGCAGATGTATTGCTATGGAAGGCCGAAGCACTTATAGAACTAAACAGACCTTTTGAAGCTGTACCACTGATCAATCAGCTTAGAAGCAGGGCTAATGCAAGTAAAACCCTGCTAAAAAATGCCAGTGGAAATGCAACTTCCAATTATAATATACAGCTTTACCAACCAGGGGTGAATTGTAACTGGACACCTGAATATGCGCGGCAGGCCCTGAGGTTTGAAAGAAGATTGGAATTTGCTACAGAGGGTTATCATTTCTTTGATTTGGTAAGATGGGGAATGGCTTCCCAGACAATGAATGCTTATTTCAATATTGAAAAATCAAGGGTTGCACACCTTGGTGATGCCAGATTTACAGCGGGTAGAGATGAATATTTTCCTATTCCTTTAAATCAGATTAACTTTAGCGGCGGTGTATACAAACAAAACAATGGCTGGTAGTCAGCTCAATGTTCAGAGTTATTGCGCCGAACATTTAATTAATTTACATTAAGCAATCTTTATCATATGAAAATCAGCTATATATTACCCTTGGTACTTTTGTCCTTTGCTATGATTTCAACCCGATCTATAGCTCAATCTGTTCAGCAAGAAGAATACAGACCGCAGTTCCATTTCTCTCCAAAAGCCCATTGGATGAATGATCCGAACGGAATGGTTTATTATAATGGGACTTATCATCTTTTCTTTCAATATTATCCTGACGGTACCACATGGGGGCCAATGCATTGGGGTCACGCCACTACTCCTGATTTTTTGAAGTGGGAGGAGAAACCTATTGCACTTTATCCGGATAGTTTAGGGATGATATTTTCTGGTAGTATCGTTGTTGATCAGCACAATACAGCTGGTTTTGGAGAAAATGCTTTCATTGCCATATTTACGCATCATAATCAAAAGATAGAGGAAGCTAAAACAGGGCTGCACCAGTATCAAAGTATAGCATACAGCAATGATGAAGGAAAAACCTGGACAAAATATAAAGGAAACCCTGTGCTTCCAAATCCCGGGATAACCGATTTCAGAGATCCAAAAGTAATGTGGTATGAGGCCGGCAAAAAATGGATCATGACCCTGGCTACAAAAGACAGGATAACTTTCTATTCCTCAGCAAATTTAAAAGATTGGAAAAGAGAAAGTGACTTTGGTGCAAATCTTGGTGCGCACGGAGGGGTATGGGAATGCCCGGACCTTTTTCCACTCGAACATAATGGCAAAACCGTTTGGGTACTTTTAGTTAGTATCAATCCCGGAGGGCCAAACGGAGGGTCAGCGACTCAATATTTCACAGGTGATTTTGACGGTAACAAGTTTGTACCAGGTTCCAAAGCAGAGAAATGGATAGATTATGGAACAGACAACTATGCCGGCGTAACCTGGTCAAATACTGGGAAACGAAAAATCTTTATTGGCTGGATGAACAACTGGCAATATGCAAATTTGGTACCCACAAAGAACTGGAGAGGTGCGACAACAATTGCCAGAGATCTGTCTCTGGTGGAGAAAAAAGGCGATTTTTACTTGCGGTCTGTCCCGGTAAAAGAAATGAATGCACAGCTCAAAACAGTTTATAAAAAACAAGCTTTAACGCTCCATAAGGAAATTGAGCTGTCTGCTTATGCTAAAGATCTTCATGGAAGGTTAAAACTGGACTTTACCTTTAATACGACTAAAAGTATTCAGGTTGTGCTGACTAATAAAGAAGGACAAAAGTTGCTGGTTGGCTATGATCATCAAACAAAAACATACTATATCGACAGAACCCATTCTGGTGCTGCTGATTTTGAAAAAGGATTTGCAAAGAAGCACAGTGCGCCAAGAATAGCTACCGCAATAAATTCCAGAATCAGCCTGATACTGGATGTGGCTTCAGCAGAACTTTTTGCGGATGATGGTTTAACAGTGATGACCGATATATTTTTCCCTAAAAGCTTAATCAATGGAATTAAGTTATCCGGAAATGGAAACCAAAAAATAAATAACGTCGTTATTTCATCAATACCTTCCTTTAAATAGTCTCTGCTTCCGGGCAGCAAAAGACAACTCAATCATCAAAGAGCCTGGTCAATTCAAAATTGACCAGGCTCTTTTAATCTCGTATTCACTGGCTATACTTACTTATAGTTTACAGTTTTTATTTGAACAATTGAGCTAAAGTCTGGTTTAATTCTTCTCCTCTTAAATCTTTTCCTACAACGTTGCCATTGGGATCAATCAGGAAACTGGCTGGTACCGCTCTGACACCATATTCTTTGGCAGCGGAATTTTGCCATCCTTTTAATTCAGAAACATGTGTCCAGATTAGGCCATCAGCTTCAATGGCTTTCAGCCACGCCTCTTTTTTTGAATCCAGAGATATGCCCAGAATTTCAAAGCCTTTATCATGGTATTTTTTATAAGCAGCAACCACGTTAGGATTCTCTTTTCTGCAAGGACCACACCAGCTTGCCCAGAAGTCAATCAGTACATACTTGCCTTTAAAATCAGACAAATGAACGATCTTCCCATCCTTATTAGTCATACTGATTGCCGGAGCAGCCTTACCTTTAGCTGTTTTTGCATCCGTTGCCAGTGCTTTGGTGATCAGTTCACCAATAGCAGATTGCCGGGCTTCTTCCGTTAAACCAGCAAAGAGTTCCCTGGCGACAGGAAAATTTGGATAACTGATAAAACGGTCGTAAATAATTGCTGCAGCGCCGGCAGAGGAAGAATGCTGACTGATATATGCTTTCACTGCTATTTGATTTTTTTTATCCAGAACTGCAAATTCCTTGTCAAATCCGGCACGTGTTAAAGAATCTACTTTAGTTCCGGCAGTTTTGGCGGCTTTTTCCGCTTTATCGAGCCTGTTATAGATACCACCTGCTATTGCGGTAATTTCTTTCCATGGGCCTTTGTAAAAACTTTGGTATACCTCCTGAGCTGAAGATCCTTTGATTTCAGCGCTGGCAAGACTGTCTGCCGGTTTCGTTACAGTAATAGCCGAATTCTCCAGGATAAACTGAATAGGGTATTTCAGGCCTTTAGTAGTTAAACTGTAAAAGTCCGGGGATTTTACCGATCCTTTGAAAACGAATTTACCATTGACCACCTGAGCAGAGTCTATCTTAACCGGGTTGCCGTTCAGCTCATGCTCCAGATAAATCTTACCAGATGCAACGGGAATATTTCCCTTCAAAAGGTATTTTCCATTTTGAGCAAAGCTTTGTGCTCCAGAGCAGATCATTACTACTGCGAAGGGCAATATTGCGAATGCTTTTTTAAAATTTTTCATCTTTGTGTTGTTAAATGTTAGGTGTCTTTATAATTTCATTTTAGCGAGCATTTCTTTAAGGCTCAGATTTTCGGCAATAACTTATTTGTCTACATTTTGTTTAATAGTTCCGTTGCCCGGGTTTTTAAATGCGCCCTGAGGGAAAGGCATCGTCCACAAATGAGAAGATGGGGACAGGGAGTAATTCTGTCCGTTTTCCGTTTTTGTGAGGGTAGTTGCATAGTTTGGATCTTTATTTAAACGGCGTGCATCAGCGAAAGTGGTAATACTGTTGATCAGTTCATTGGCTTTGGTACGTTGAATAAGTTTCACTGCCGCTATCGTATTCGATGCCGTAAGTGGAACATAGTTTTGTGCGAAAATCCTTTTCACACGAACGGCATTCAATGTGGCCATCGCTCCCGGAATATCATTCAAACGTGCCTGACATTCTGCTTTAATCAGATAAACCTCAGTTGTGGTAAGGCCGCCATAATTATAAAAACCAGTGGTGATGCTGGTATAATAAGTGTCAGCAGCGACAGTTCTTAACTTCCAGCGTGAAGCAAACCTGGCATCACCAGTTTCAAATCTGGTTGCGCGATCAGTTCTCAATGCAGATTCACGTGCCGCATTAAAGTTCGTACCATGGCGGAAATAATAGTTCTCTACAAAGTCAAAACCCATTGGTGACTGGGCATTGGTATACACATTCGGTTGTTCGATCTGTGTTTTATAAGTTGTATAAAACTGTGTCCAGTCGTATAATTTATCGTTATACTTCAATGCCTCATTTGCCGCGCTCAATGCTTCTGCATACCGGCCCATAGTGAGCAATAAACGAGCTTTGAGCGCATAGGCTGCACCTAAGTTAGGATGCAAAACTGTTGCACTGGTGGCGCGTAGATTTGGAATTGCCTCCTCAATATCTTTCAGCATGAAGGTATACAATTCTTTAATGCTGACCTGCGTATGAGGCGCATTGATGTCGGCACTTAAAATCAGCGGCACAGCTAATTTACTGGCAGCATTAGCCTCCTCGTAGGTATCAGCATAATAGTTGGTCAGTACATAATAATTGAGTGCTCTTAAAACTTTTGCCTGGGCAATCAGCTGCCCTTTATCGGCTTCTGAACTTTCTGTTGCCGAAGGAACATGCTCAATCAGGAGGTTACTTGTTGATATCGCGGTATAGGCATTATAATAGGTTGTCTCGTCACCATTATTCAGTGCGATCCTGTCCGCATTCTCATTCCAGAAATAATTTGCCGAGTATAATGGATAATAATTCAGGTTTGCTGTAGTTTCAAACTTATCATTCATTAAGAGTACCGCCTGCGTTATAGTTGTACGCTGGTTTCCATATTCATCACGAATCATTGCTTCATAATCGGCCAGCGTAGTTGGAACTTTTACTCCTTTGGGAACAACATCCAGAAATTTCTTGCAGCTGCTCAAACTAACTAATAGTATCAGTGCTGAGATTTTCAGTGTATTTGATAATATCTTTTTCATCTCTTCTTGCTTTAAAAATTAACATAAACACCCCATACATAATTTGCCGGGAGATATCCATTCAGTAAATATTTAGCGTCTTTGCTTTTCGCTATCGTGAATGCATTCTCCACATTAAACTGGAACCTTAAATTCTCCAGGTTGGCCTTTTTAATAAGCGCTTTCGGTAAGCGGTAGGCAATGGAGATGTTTCTAAGACGGATGTTTGACGCATCAATCACATTGATATCTGATTTCTGATAGATATCAGCGCTCTGGCTGTTATAGGCCGGATCTTCTGCAAATACCAATCTGGGAATATCAGTTCTGTTCTCATCACCAGGATTTTTCCATCTGTTGGTAATTTCTTTATTTACCGCAGTAATTTCAGTTACATAGCCCCCAAGGGCGCTATTATAGGAACTTCCCAGCGCTGGTAAAAATGTATTTCTCATTTTATGTCCACCTTCAAACGTCAGCAAAAATGAAAAAGAGAAGTTTTTATATTCCAGCAGGTTATTCCATGAACCGCTATAAACAGGAACTGTAGAGCCACTGTAAACAATAGATTCTAAAGTGGCTGGTGAGCTTAATACTTTTTTCCCTTTCTCATTGTAAACCTGCGGCAGGCCATCTGCGCTTAACCCTGCCCAACGGTAACTATAAAGAGCATTGTAAGGATTTCCAATCCTTGGGTATGCCTGTGGCTGATCCAGTTGCAAATAGTATACTGGTGCTTCGATGTTAACATAGGTCACCTTATTTTTGTTATGCGCATATAAAATACTGGTGTTCCAGGTCAGCTCTTTGCTCCGGATCACATCGGCAGAGATAGAGATCTCAATTCCTTTGTTTGTCATTTCTCCATTATTGATCGCATAAGTAGAATAGCCAAATCCTTCTGTCGGTACACCTGCGGTACTTGCCAGCAGGTCTTTACCTTGTTTATGGTAGTAGTCAACAGATCCGCTGATGCGGTTTTTGAACAGGGCAAAATCAGTACCGATGTTGTTGGTCGTTGTTTTTTCCCATGACAATAAGGGATTTGGCCGGGAACTTACCACGCCCGACTGACCACCTACATTATTGTTGCTATTGTAATAAGCCGTCAGGTATGGCGCTGCATCCTTCGCGATATTTCCACCGATACCATGTGACACCCTTAGTTTTAGCAAATCTACCCATCCGGCATTGAAGAAAGATTCTTTATAAATATTCCATCCGCCACCAACAGACCACAGGGGTTTATTCTGGTATTTAGAATTGGTACCCCATAAGTTGGAACGGTCCCAGCGCAAACTGCCTGTTACCAGGTATTTACTGTCATAGGCATAAGCTGCATTCCCGTATACAGACACGAATCTGTTTACATTTTCACGTTGAGTGGCGATATCACTATTCGAAAAATATTTACCCCCCAGAATTGCACCTTGTACTGCGGCCAGCGCTTTGGCATTGATCAGATCAAATGTCAATACATTCGGATCGTAGTTGTACAGATACTGATCTTTAAATTCCAGCTTTGTATTTTTTATTTCAGTACCCACAATGGCAGTCAGGTTATGTTTATCTCCAAAAGTTTTGTCGATATTGAGTTGCTGACGGAAATTAGAGGCAGAAGTAAAGTTATTCTGGTCATAATTGATGTTTCCATAAGGCATGTTAAAAGTTACCGGCCCCTGTCCAACCTTTCCGGCGTATCCATTGATCAGATCTCTCACGTAATAAGAGTTTTTTTCATACAGCCTGTTGAAGCGGTCTGAACCAAACTCATATTGAAAAGTAGACCGGTAAGACAGCCATTTTGTGATATTTGCATTTAATTTAATGAATGACCTGTTGCTAAAACTTTTCAACCTTCCCAGGTTACGGCCCTGCTCATCTAATGGCGTAATGTCCATGTTGTAAAGGCCATTGGTACTGATCAGCGACATGGTATTTGCACTCAGGCGGGAAGCAGCAGCAGAGGTAAAGTTAGTTCCATCTTCATTGGTCAGTCTGTCATAGGGCAGATAGGTATAACCCGGAGATGAAGTGTTATAACTTTGCTGTGCAGCATTATTATAAGACAAGTAATTGCTGAGTTCCAGTGTCAGCCATTTATTGATTTTTGTCGTATTGTTTATATTTAAGCCAAGGATTTCGTCTTTGGTATATTTATTTTCAGACTTATCGTTGCGATAGGTAAGTGAAGAATAAAAAGAGTTGTTTTCAGAAGCCGTGCCGGCACTCACATTATATTGCTGATAAAATGGGTTACGCTTGCTATACTTTTTGACATCGTCATAGTATTGATAGCCAGCTGATGCCAGCTGATTTAACTTCCCATCCAGCTGCGCCTGAGTTAATGTTCCTGCATATTTTGCCAGGATTGCTTTAATCCCCTGGCTCTGATAACCTGCATTGGTTAATACATTGGCTGCATAAGCACCAGAATTTGCAGCCTTTAATTCTGGATTTCTGATTTCCCACTCTTTTTCCATATCGATAATATCCGCCGAACTGGTCAGGTTACCGGTGTATACTGCAGGTGAGGAAATTGTCAGTGTACTCGAAGCAGAGATTTGAACTTTGCCTTTTTTTGGTTTTTTTGTGACAATAACAACGACTCCGTTTGCTGCTCTTGCCCCATAGATCGAAGCCGCTGCAGCGTCCTTTAACACGGTAATACTTTCAATGTCTTCCAGATTTAATCCAGGCAGGTTCTCTGTAATTGTACCATTGGTATTGTATTTTGTGTTTTCTACCGGAAAGCCATCAATGACAAATAAAGGGTTGGTCACGCCTCTCATTGAGGTCGTTCCTCTGATCAGGCCGTTGTTATATCCTGCAACCCTGCCTTCCAATAATGAATTCAGACTGCTCAGGCGCTGCTGTTCGAGTTTTTTTACCGGGATGGTGGAGAATGCTCCGGTAACACGCTCTTTTGGGAGTGTCTGGTATCCGGTAGAGACGGTAACTTCTTCCAGCTGGCCGGTTTGTTCGGTCAGCTTAATGATTCCCATATTTTCCTGAGCAGGAATTTCCTTACTTTGATAGCCCAGAAACGATATGACCACAACAGCCTGATCATCAACATGACTTAGCTTAAATTCACCATTTGAATTCGTAAGCGTATGTTTCTTTGTCCCTTTAACCTTTACTGTTGCTCCCGGAAGAGGAAGGTTATGCTCATCAAGAATTTTCCCGCTCACCTCAATCTCCTGATACCGGCTGATCAGTTTATCGACGAAACTAAGTTCCTTTTTCCTGATCAGTACTGTCTTGTTGCCTATGCTGAATTCCAGCGGCTGATTTTTGAAAATTTCATCCAGAACATCTTTCAGCTCTGCGTTCTTCACATTGATATTTACTTTGTGTGCATCTTTCAGTAATGAATAGGTGACTATAAAATCATATCCGCTCTGGTCGCTGATCCGATCAAAAATCCTGAACAGTTCTGCGTTTTTTGCGGATAACGTGATCTTCTGTGCATAGGTTCCTGCACTGACTTGCATGATCAATGCAAATAAGAGAAAAGTGGTTAGCTTCATGATTCTCCATAGTTTAGACTGCGCGTGCGGGAGGCACAGCAGATAGGTGCAATTTTTGTACATTTGTTTAGGTTGGTTCTGGCTTTTGGCTTTGTATTTTGAGATCGTGGCCTTAAGCGGTTAGTTGACAATTTTGTTGATAGCCAGCTTGTTTTATATACCAGTTCGATTGGCGTCGGGCTGGTATTTTATTGGTTCCTCTGGCAGTTAAATTTCAGGTAGTTTTTATTGCATTACGGTCACCCTCCTTCCTTCCACTTTAAATCTGACTGCATTGGAATAGCTTAGCATATTTAACACTTCGCTGATATTTTTATACCGGGAGATTTTCCCGCTGAATTTTTCTTTGGATATAGTTCCCTGATAGGCAATGTCCATATCATACCATCGGCTGAGTTTCAGCATGACCTCCTCAATCTGCTCTCCGTTAAACCGGAAGTACCCGTTTTTCCAGGCCATTGCCGACTTAAGGTCAGCTGGGGAAATCAGGATCTCAGTACCATTGTTTACGAGCGAAGTTTCTCCAGGCTTGATCAGCTGTTCTTTTTTATGCTTGTTGGTAATCCGCAGACTTCCTTCTAATAGGGTAGTGCTGGTCTGCTGTTTATCCTGGTAACTGTTGATATTGAAATGCGTTCCCAGTACCTGTACTTCCTGCTGATCTGTTTTTACAATAAAAGGATGTTTCCTGTCTTTTGCAATTTCAAAGTAAGCTTCTCCTTTCAATTCTACGCTACGGTCTTTCAGGCCGGCAAAAGATGCAGGGAACCTGATCGAAGAAGCGGCATTCAGCCAAACTTCACTGTGGTCAGGCAGTTGTAACCTGTAGCTCTCTCCATTTACGGTAGATAGCAAATGCATTTTACCTGCTGCATCAGCATGCTGACCATTTTCACTATAGATTAACTTGCCATCGGCTGATTTGCTGATAACGACTCCCGCTTCAGCTGCAAATTGTCCGCTGCCGGCCTCCGAAAGCAGAACTTTCTTACCGTTGTCAAGAGTTAGTGTTGCCGAGTTCTTACCCGCTGGAATGTCATTACGGAAAATATTAACCGATTGCTGCTGACTGCCTTTCTGAAACACCAGCCCGATGGCAGTCATCACAAATATTGCTGCTGCAACTGCTGAAACCTTCAGCCATAAACTGATGGGCTGACGAGGAGCTTCATGGACAGGATTTTTAGAAGGAGCTTCAGATTTTTCTTGTTCCCTGAATTCAACCCACCTGCTATTGGTATCGAATGCCTGGTATATTTTTAAAGCTTCTGCAGCATCGGCTCTGATCTGCTGAAGTTCTTTAAGCAATTTTTTTTCTTCAGCACTAAGCTCCAGACCGGCATCCTGGTTTTTCTCCAGTTTTTCCAGAATTTTATCCCAATCAGGATTAAATGGGGTGAGTTTATTATCCATATCAATAAAGTGTCGTAAGAAAGTGGGAAATGGGTGACACTAAACTGAAAAAAAATAGAAATAATAAGCAATTATATGATTATGAGTAGTTTAAATGTTAAAAAACTAAAGTATTCCCATCAGCAGACCAAGAGTTTTGCTTCTTAGTGCGGTATAAGCTCTCCGCAACTGTGTTTTTACAGTGTTGATGGAAATACTTTGTTTTTCAGCAATCTGCGTATAACTGAGTTTTTCCATCGCATGGAGTATGAAAATATTTCTGCGATCCTGCGGCAGTGACTGAATCATCTCCATGATTTTTATATAGCGCTGGTGCTGAAGTTCCTGATCTTCCTGTTCCTGGTGCAGCACTGCTTGTTTTTCGATTATCGTCAGCGTTGTATTGAGCTTTTCAGTAATGGCACTTTTTCGAAGATAGTCGATACTTTTATATTTTACTGCCCTGCGCGCATAGGCCTCAAAGCTGGTATTGAGCTGCACAATATCGCGTCTTTGCCAGTAGCTGATGAAAAAATCCTGCACTACATCTTCAGCAATATATGGATCATGAACGTAATCCATAGCCACCATACATAAGAATTTATGATTCTTACGAAAGAGTACTTCAAAGTCAATGATGCTGAGTGTGGCGCGTTCTTCCCCCTCCATAAACCAAATATATAAATATACTTATAGAGAATTCAGCATAGGCGCGGCGATTTCAGAAATTTAAAGCTGAAAAAGATTATTGCATTGAAGATTTCATCCGAAAGTAAGAGTGGCTCAAAAAAAATCTATCTTACGTATACGCACAAATACTGAAAATTGAATACAAAAGCTGTGCTTTCAAAAGGTCCGGATGTTAAAGATTATTAAAACCAATTCATTATAAAAAACCGTAAGTTAGGAATATAATAAAATAAGAATAAACGTTATTCTGCACACTAAATGGTTTTTTGTTTAATAACAAGTGCTGATTAGATGAAAAAATATTTACATTTTTCTTTATGATTAAACGGGTGATTCGTAATTATCGTGCGCTTTTAGCTACAGAACCTAAAATTCTAAATAAAGCAAGAATCAGGCTTTTAACTATATTACTGCTTACTTTTATTTTTCAGCGCTTATGCTTACTGCTTTTCCTGTTTCATGAAGTTCATGAGCAATTTATCTTGCGTACTGTCCTGTTTCTGGGAGTTTTAGTAGCAGGGTTTGCCTTCTTGTTTATTTTTGGATACTGGAAAGCAGTTGCGCATTTCTTTTTGATCAGTATCAGCTTTTTAATATGGTCAAGCATTATTTTTTTTGATCAGGGTCTGAATTTGGTTGTTTTACAATATACTTTAATCATTATATCTTGTGGTTATTATATATTAGGTTCGAGATGGGGATTGGTTTATTCCCTTGCAAATCTTCTTCCGATTATATTCCTTTTATTGTTTTCAGCATACACAGGTTTTAATGTTAGCTATAATGATCATAATTTAAACGTTAACATTTTTAATTTCCTGCTGGTCTATAACTTTCTGTTACTGCTGTTTACGCATTATTATTTTTTCAATGCATTCAAAAAAACTAACCGTAGGGAGCAGAAACTGAAGGCTAATTTGAAAAAATTATTAAAAGATGCAGAAGAGATCGCATCTGCCAAGACTAACTTCCTTTCTAAAATGTCTCATGAGCTGCGGACTCCACTAAATGCTGTTGTAGGTATGGCTAATATACTTTTGATGGATGAGGTGAAAAATAGCAAAAAAGAGAACCTCGAGGTTTTGTTATTTTCAGCGAATAACCTCATGTTTATTATTAATGAAATTTTAGATTTTGACAAACTTGATTCAGGGAAAATTATACTTAATAAACAACCTTTCCGTTTTGATGCTTTACTTAAAAATATAGAAGCTGCTTTCAGACCACAAGCGGAGGCAAAAAAAATCATTTTTGATATGGTCAGCGATACTTCTATAAATAATCTTGAAATCGTTGAAGATCATAATCGTCTGTCTCAAATCTTTTTTAATCTGGTTGACAATGCCATTAAATTTACGCCAGATGGTTCTGTTTTACTAAAGGCCGAAGTCAGGTCACTGACTAAAAAACAGCTGAAGATTCTGTTTACAATTAAAGATACAGGTATAGGTATCTCTTCCATACAGCAAAAGGATATTTTTAATCCTTATCTGCAGAAAAACAGCTCAACAGACCGGCAGCATTATGGCACTGGTTTAGGCTTGACAATAGCTAATAAATTGCTACATCTTCATGATAGCAATTTAGAACTGCTCAGCACTGAAGGGGAAGGGACCACTTTGAGTTTCGAATTGAATTTCGAAGTCTTGAATGAGACCAGTTCAGTCCCTGATGATAGCCAGGGGAAACATCTTTCAGATTTGACTAAGCTAAAAGTTTTAGTGGCTGAAGATAATGCTGTAAATATTCTGGTTCTAAACAAAATGCTGAATAGATGGAATATCTTCCCGAAAATCGTTGGGAATGGAAAGGAAGCTTTAGAAGCTGTTTTGCTGGCAGATTACGATGTAATCTTAATGGATATTAATATGCCGGTTATGGATGGATTTGAGGCCTCAAGAAAAATCAGACAATTACAGGACGAGAAAAAATCATTAATTCATATCATAGCCGTAACAGCTTCAATAGGTGGGGCAATTGAAAATCATCCTGGTTATAAGTATGTTAATGATTGTGTACTTAAGCCATTTCCTCCGCATCTGCTAAAGGAGAAACTGGATAAATTAAGTCTTTTAAAGCATTAAGGAATTCGTCATTTGTACCTTTTATAAAAACTATCTTCAGGAGTCATCAAAAATGAAGTGGAAAAAATATATTTTTGATGTACAGGCAGAGAAATATGGAAATTTACATCAACAGAGAACATTTACTGAAGGATATTGAATATCCGCATCGCTATCTTCCTGGCAATTTGCTTAAAACTTCGGCTGTTATATTTAGTATTATTCTGTTATTTCTTTTATTGTTTAAGCCCTTTGGTGTAGCTGCGCCGGAACAAAAGATAAACTATTTCCTGATCTGTGTGCTTCATGCATTTTCTCCGGCAATAATTATTTATACTTATTTTGGAACGCTTAACTATTTAAGAGAAAGATCACAAATAAATAGCTGGACTTTACTTCAGGAATATGTGCAGATCGGAGTGGTCCTGCTCTTAACGGGTATTGCGGGCTTTTTAATGCGTGACTTAATTTATCAGCATATTGATAATTGGTCCTGGTATTATTTATGGGAAGAAATAAGAAACAGCTTAGTAGCAGGCAGCCTTTTTTATTTTGTTTTGCGAATAGCCAATTTCTATTTTCAATCCAAAAAAGGCGATCCGTTTGTACTTCAATTTATTCCACTGCATATTGAACCGGGGGAATCAGCTGTGTTATCTCCGGTCTTCATCAAAACACAAGTTAAACAGGATGATTTTAGTTTGTATTTAGGCGAACTGCTTTTTGCTAAAGCGGAAGGCAATTATATTGAGCTGACAAGTTATAAAAATTCTCAGCTCAATACCGAACTTAAAAGAATTTCCCTGACACAGTTTGATGCACAAATTTCCAGTCATCCTCACTTCTTTCGCTGCCACAGAGCTTACCTGGTAAACATGCTCCAGATTGAAAAAGTGTCGGGTAACTCTCAGGGTTACGTACTTGCTTTCAAGTTTACTGAAGCAAAAGTGCCTGTTTCAAGGGCACAGTTAAGCAGTTTTAACGGCCTTTATGAACAGCTTCAGCAGCAGCACAGTACCTAAGTTTGTTGTTCGTCACAAAGGCTAGTTATTGGTAACAAGTACTTAGGAGGGTGTTTTTTGTTGTAGTAGGTTTGCCATCAGTATCAGCTGAAGCTATCCATCCTAAACAAAAAGCAATTATGCCATTAACAAAAGCACTCAACCCTTCAAACAAGGTATTTTACATCGACAATATTAAATTACTGTTAACGCTTCTTGTGGTGCTCCACCACACATTTATTGCTTACGGGTCTTCTGGTAGTTGGTATTATACAGAGAAAACAACTCATGTTGGTGCAATGGTTCCTATGACAATGTTTGTAAGTATAAACCAATCTTTCTTTATGGGTTTTTTCTTTTTGCTTTCAGCCTACTTTACAGGCCCATCTTACGATAAAAAAGGAGCTGGTCAGTATATGACCGACCGTTTGCTAAGGCTTGGTATTCCGTTACTGTTCTATTCTTTTGTATTATCACCTTTTATCAGTTATCTGGTTTATTATTTCGCGAAAGGACATCATATCACTTACCTGCAATATTTATCCGGATATGATACCTGGATAGATTTTGGAGTACTGTGGTTTGTGGCTGCTTTATTGGTTTTTACCTTAATTTACCTGATAGGAAGAAGCCTGATTAATTTTACCTTCAAAAAGCCGGTGCCTGCACCGGGTGCGTTGACTATTCTGCTTTTTGCTGTTTTATTAGGGATAATAAGTTTTTTGACCAGGGTATTTTTTCCGGGTGGATGGGTACTTAAGCCATTGGGGTTTCAATTGGGGCATTTTCCACAATATATCGCCTTGTTTATAGTTGGATTGCTGGCCTACCGGAACCAATGGTTTGATGGCTTATCCGAAAGCACAGGAAAACGTCTTGCTTGGTCTGCATGGGTATGCTTATTCTTCTTTCCGGTATTTTTCATGATCCGGGTCAAATTGAATATGCCGGTTGCCTGGTATTCTGGCGGGTTGCACTGGCAGTCTTTACTGTACGCTGTATGGGAACAATGGATTGGACTTTCTATTCTTACTGCCTTGCTGAGCAGGGCAAAGCGGTCATGGAATACTTCATCGCCGTTGCTTGACAGATTATCCCGCTGCTCTTTCGCGGTTTATATTTTTCACCCGCTGGTGATTGTTGCGCTAACTCTTTTGGTAAGAAACTGGGCCTTTGATCCTGCGATCAAGCTGTTGCTGGTAGCTCCTTTAGCCGTATTGGGCAGCTTTATGCTTGGAGCATTTGTTTTACTGATTCCGGGAGTAAAGAGAATTATTTAAACTATTACCTGCAATTGGGAATAAATACTTCCATTATTGCTGCAGCTATTCCGGATGTTTTCAGGTCTGTAATCACTTCTTCGCTAATGTTATCATCAGCTAATATTCGAAGTACCTGGTCCACATCTTCTAAATCGTGACTCCATCGGCTTATACATTTATAGCTGGCTATTATGGTTTTAACCTGTATCAGATCCGCATTGGATCTGATTACTGTGGAGAGTACGATTATAAATTGAGGCGTATCTTCTGGCTTCATCATTTACAAACTGGTTTTATGCGTATTTTTCTGATTATTATATCTCTTCAGAAAATCTTTTTTTGAATCTCTATAGGTACTCACTGCCCCTATAAAATGCATAAACTTGATGTAACACCAAGCCAGATCAAGCTGATGCGATTGAAAACCTGAACGTGCACTGCCAGGATACAGATGGTGGTTGTTATGCCATTCTCCAGCTACATATCCAGGCCATAACTGGTTAATTGACATGTCTTTGTAATTGTAGTCTATCCCCTCACGGCGTTTGTCTTTTCCTTTGCCATGTCCCTCATAATTGAAGGTTCTTACGCCAACTGCCCATATGGATGCCGAGCCAAAAATTGCACTCGCTAAAGTTATACCGCCTATTAAATAAAAAGTGATGAACCAAAAGCTCCAGTTTAATGTTACACCTAGCAGTGTGCGGTATGGATTTGCTATAGTACCCCATTTTTGGTATTGAGAAAAGGTATTGGGTTGAATACCAACGTGGCTCATCATACTAATGCAGCGATTGTATTGATCCTCACTGAGATTCCGTGCAATAGGCTGGTGATTAACATCGGCTAAAAAGCAGTACAGGAATCCACCCTGAGCAAAATAGGGGTCACCAGGCGTATCAGACAAGGCATGATGTACATGATGTGATAACACATAAATTTCTTCGGGGATGATTCTAAGGGTAAGGTTGCGCGTCAAAAAGCGCCAGAAGGTATTGGTAAAAGTATATGCACTGTGAGTGCAGTAACGATGATGCCATATAGTACCATGCGTACCCATAAGCACCATACTGTAGAAAAAAGCGATGACCAGACCAGTCCAGCTGAAATATTTAAAGAGGAAAATTCCTAAAAATGGGATCAGACAAAGTACTAAAACCCAGCTCATCAGGGAAAGCCAATTCTTTTTATCTTTTATAATGTTTAGCCTGGAAAAAAATTCTCTGAGAATTGTTGTATTTGAAGGTTTTGAAAAGTTACCGGATTGATCTTTCCAGCCATAAGATGGAGGTTCAAGTATACTATGTATAAAAGCCATGATATTATTTAAGAATTAATAAAAGAAATATCTTATCTATAAGAAGATTTCGTATTGAATATTTACCTGTTCGACGCATTTTGCAATTCTTTACTGCAAATATGTGAGGTAATAGATGCTGATTTTATTTTAGCAAGCTCAACTGACCAGAATCAGGTCTCAACTTACATCAGTGTTAATTGAAGCAGTTACAATCTTTCCGGGGCCATGCCTTGTTTTGCGATTTGATATAGCTTCTGTCTGGCTATACCTATGATCATTTTGGATTGCGCTTCTTTGATCCTGAAAATGCTGGATAATTCTTTGTAGGTGTAGCCATCTATAGCATACATATTAAAAAATGTTCTTTGTTCCTGAGGAAGCTGCTGCATAATCATTATGAGCTGAGCATATTTTAAATCGTTATTGGGATCAGGATGACTGGCCGGTATGATAAGATCATGATCAAAAGCTGTGGCCATTTTAATTCCACCGCGTGACTGTTCAATAAAAATTCCAATAAGTATTTTTTTAAACCATACCTCAAAGCAATCTGAATGGTCATACATTGATATTTGATCATAAATAAAGAAAAATCCTTCATTCATATTTCTGGCAGCTTCAGCAGCACTTTGAGCATACCTGAGGCAGATTCCCATCGCAAACGTATACCACATTTGGTAAAGCAGTTTCTGACTTGTTCTATCTCTGATGGCACATCCCTGGATTAGGTTCTTTAAGTTTTTCATAGTCGAACTTCAAATTTGCATTATTGTAACATTCTTGTTATTGTAATTGCAACTATTTAACTTTTTTGACGTTGATAATTATGTCTTGCTCAAAGGAATATTATTAGTTTATGATTGTGAATCAAATGTAAATGCTAACATTCAATTAGACAAGAAGGCACTTTTAACTCACCTACTTACCAAAATGAAACTATGGTTGATTATCAGATAGATAAATCGAAAAAAAAAGTACAAGCTATTGATTATAATAGTCTTTGCCCTGTCAGAAATGTTTTGGACAGATTTGGCGATAAGTGGTCAATTCTTGTTATTGTAATTTTGGGCGGTACAGAAAAGTTACGTTTTAATGAGCTTCAAAAATGTATAGGTGATATTTCTCAGAAAATGCTGACGATGACTTTACGGAAATTGGAGACGGACGACTTAGTGAAGCGAAAAGTATATCCGGTTGTTCCGCCAATGGTAGAATACAGCATTACAGAAAGGGGGGGGACCCTGCTGCCATTAATTGAAAACCTTACAGAATGGGCGCAATTAAATATGCAGGGAATAAACGCAGCAAGAGAAAAATTTGATGTTAACGGGTAAAATATCAGGATGTTGATTAAACTGATCAAAGGCATTATATAATGCCTTTGATCAGTTTAAATATAGAAAGACTACCAGAACTTCACATACAATGCAGCAATGAGCAGCAGGGTAACTACGATCAGTACCATTGTAGGAGGTTCAACTTTGAACATGGATTTATCCAGTTCGAAAGCTTTAGGATTTACTTTAGGTCCGGTCAAACTGATCACAATCATAATGGCCATGGTAAAGAAAAAGGAAAGTCCCATACAGATATGGAATGGAATCTCAAAACCACCTTTACCATTTGGATAGGCAGTATATAAGAAAGTATCATTACCCAACAGGTTTGGTGCCATTTCGTTGAAGAATACAGATAACAGAAATCCTGCCAGCACACCAACAATAGCTGCACTTCCGGTTGTTCTTTTCCAGAACATACCCAAAATAAACATCGCAAACACACCCGGGCTGATAAAACCTGTATATTTCTGGATAAATGTAAAACCACCTGCACCCCCAATTCCCAAAAGATCACTCCAGGTAAAGAGTATAGCGAGGATCATTCCAACGAATACCGTTGTTCTGCCCACCAAAACCAGGTTCTTTTCTTCTGTACCTTTCTTAAAATACTTTGCATATATATCCAGTGTGAAGATTGTAGAGATACTATTTACTTTCCCGGCAAGAGAAGCAACAATAGCTGCGGTAAGTGCAGCAACAGATAACCCTTTAAGACCGGTAGGCAAAAAAGTAAGTATTGCTGAATAAGCCCCGTCTTTACCACCTATTAATTGAGGCAAGTGTCCGCTTTTGTACAAAACATAGGCTGCGATACCTGGCAACATCACGATTAGTGGCATCATCAGCTTCAAAATGCCGGCAAAAAGAATACCTGTTCTTGCCGTTTTAATGTCCGCGCCCAATGCACGCTGGGTAATATACTGATTGCATCCCCAGTAGTTCAGGTTAATGATCCAGATACCCGCAACATAAGAAGCCAGTCCGGGGAAAGTCAGGTATTTACTAATCTCATTTTGTGTAGATGCAGCGGTAGGTTTCGGGATAATCATTTTGAAATGCTCAGGAGCCTGCTCCATCAAAACATTGAACCCGGCAATGGCATTAGGGCCAACACCGAATTTCTCTCCAACAACAGTTAAAGCAATGTAAGTGGTCACCAATCCTCCAAAGATCAATACAGCCACCTGAATAACATCAGTATAGGCCACTACTTTCATACCTCCCAGGGAAATGATCAGTGCAAATACAGCGAGCCCGATCATAATCACATGCAGATAATCTCCGCCTGTGAGGCCGTTGATGGCTACCGCGCCCAGGTAAAGTATAGAAGTCAGATTCACGAATACGTATAAGAATAACCAGAATACAGCCATGATCAGGGCAACAGATTCATTGTACCTGGTCTTCAGAAACTGTGGCATGGTATAAATCTTATTCTTGAGGTAGACTGGAATGAACCAGACGGCAACTATAATCAGTGCGATGGCTGCGATCCATTCGTAGGCCGCAACAGCTATTCCAAGAAAGAAACCTTCCCCACTCATGCCAATAAATTGTTCGGCAGAAATGTTTGAGGCAATCAGGGAAGCACCGATGGCCCACCAGGTTAATGTTCCTTCAGCCAGAAAAAATGCTTTTGCATCATGCTCATTCTTTTCACGCTTGCGGTAAATGTAATACCCATAGCCGGAAACGACTAAAAAGTAGATGATAAAAACTACATAATCTGTAGTGACTAAGTTGTTGTTCATAGTAGGCTATTTGGTTAGTTTGAACAGATTGCTGGTTTATTTATAAAAGATTTCATTCCATTGAAGCTCATTTCTAAACTGGTTGATTTTAGTATCAGTCCCAATGTTTATATATTCTATGCCTGCAATGTTGGCAAAATCCAGCAGGTGGGCAGTGGTCAGGTTCTGACTGTAAGCAGTATGGTGTGCACCTCCTGCATAGATCCAGGCTGCACAAGCTGTTTTCATATCAGGAAGAGGTTTCCATAAAACCTTTGCTACTGGTAATTTTGGTAATTCATGTGCTGGCTCCACGGCTTCTACTTCATTTACAAGTAAGCGGAAGCGATTGCCCATATCTATAATAGAAGCATTGAGTGCATTTCCACCTGCCACGCTAAAGATCAATCTTGCGGGATCAGCTTTACCACCGATGCCAAGTGGGTGAACTTCCAGTCGTGGTTTTTCATTGGCCAGGGATGCATCAACTTCCAGCATGTGTGAGCCCAGTACCATAGAATTAACAGGATCGAAATGGTAGGTATAGTCTTCCATAAAGGCATTGGCTCCCGGTAATCCGGCCCCCATTACTTTACAGGCGCGTACTAAAGCTGCTGTTTTCCAGTCGCCTTCTCCGGCAAATCCGTATCCGGCCGCCATTAATCGCTGTGCGGCAATGCCTGGCAGCTGAATCATGCCATGTAAATCTTCGAAGGTATCACTGAAACCTTTAAAATTACCATCTTCAAGGAATTTTTTAAGGCCAAGTTCTATTTTTGCAGCTTCATAAACGGAAGTATGCCTGTCTCCGCCACGGAGCAGATCAGATGTCATCTCATAGGTTGCTTCATATTCGGTCAGCAGTTCCTGAATGGATTCCTCAGGAATACTGTTAATCACTGCCACCAGGTCACCTATACCATAAGTATTGACTTGAAAACCAAACTTAAGTTCTGCTTCAACTTTATCACCATCGGTAACCGCTACATAACGCATGTTATCGCCAAAGCGCGCAAATTTAGCCCCTTGCCAATCATGCCAGCCAGCAGCAGCCCGTGTCCAGGTATCAATTTCTTTCAACACTTCAGGATCCTGCCAGTGTCCTACAACTACTTTTCTGTCTTTACGCATCCGTGTTACCATAAATCCAAACTCCCGATCACCATGGGCACTCTGGTTAAGATTCATGAAATCCATATCGATAGTATCCCATGGAATATCACGGTTAAATTGCGTATGCAGGTGCAGTAGTGGTTTTTGAAGGATATTCAACCCTCTTATCCACATTTTAGCAGGAGAAAAAGTATGCATCCAGGTAATCACGCCGATACAGTTTGCAGTGATGTTAGCCTGTTGCAGGGTTTCAAATATTTCGTCAGGTGTTTTTACTATAGGTTTATAAACTACGCTAACAGGAATCTGCGGATCTGAATTCAGTGATGCGGCCACTTGCTGTGCATGATCAGCCACTTGTTTCAAGGTCTCTTCTCCGTACAAATGCTGGCTTCCTGTGATGAACCAGACTTCTAATTCTTTTAAGTTTATCATATTTTTTATGTTGTCTTTATCTTTTATTGGCCGTAATAGCTATCCGGACCATGTTTACGTTCAAAATGCTTTTTTATTAATGCGGCTTTTAATTTTGGTGACTGCCTGTTAATTTGTTGCGTTAGCAGGGCCATTTGTGCCACTGTTTCCAGTACAGCACTGTTATAAACTGCTTTTTCGGCTGTCTTGCCCCAGGTGAACGGTGCATGATTTCCAACCAGGATCATTTCAACCTCACGATGATGATAACCGAGTTTTTTAAAATGATTGATGATCTGAAAGCCAGTTTCGTATTCGTAATCTCCATTGATCATCTCGTCACTCATTGCAGGAGCACAAGGTATATCCACAGTAAGATGGTCGGCATGCGTAGTACCAAAAATCGGAATATCTGTTTGTGCCTGTGCCCAGGAGGTAGCATAAGTAGAATGGGTATGTACTATCCCATTGATTCCGTCCCAATGTTTGTAAAGTACAGCATGGGTTTTAGTGTCAGAAGATGGCCTGAGTGTTCCTGCTACAATATTACCGTCGAAATCAACGATGACCATTTTATCTGGTGTCAGATCTTTGTATGGCACGCCGCTTGGTTTGATCGCAAATACACCTTTATCTCTGTCTGCTGCACTTACATTTCCAAAAGTAAAGAGCACAAGTCCTAGCTTTGGCAGTTCCATGTTGGCCTCATAGGCAGCTTCGCGTATTATTTTATAATCGGTCATGATACATAAGGTTTGATATCCTTTTTACTGTATTTCTCTACATATCTGCCTAATGCCAGATATTCCTGATAATGCTGGTTGTACATCTTTTTCTTTTTCTGATTTGGCTGATATTCTGCTTCGAAACCTGTGCCCATAGTTTCCATTGCGGTTTCAATATCTGGATGGATTCCAGCAGCTACAGCAGCAAACATGGCTGCTCCAAGTGCACAGGTGTGCTCAAACCGATGAATTTTGATTGGCATTTCTAATACATCAGCCATCATCTGCATGATATAAGGTGATTTTTTTGCCACTCCTCCAATACCGATTATTCCTTTTACCGGAACGCCCTGTTCTTTGAATCTGTCAACAATGCTTTTTGCACCAAAACAGGTTGCAGCGGCTAAGGCACGGAAAAACCTTGGTGCATCAGTACCCAGGCTTAAGCCGGAAATCGCACCTTTCAATTCCTGGTTTGCGTCTGGAGTCCGCCTTCCGTTCAACCAGTCAATAGCCAGCTCTGCATAATCATTATCACCTAATAGTTCGGCCTGCTCACTTAAACTGGAAATAATCTTAGCTTCCAGTTCATCTTTTAAAGCAGCTGCAGTTGCCTGGTCAATTATGTCTGATTGAGTGAGGAGATGATCTAATGGCCAGCTAATTAGATTTTTAAACCAGGCATAGACATCGCCAAAAGCAGACTGACCGGCTTCCAGACCCATTGTTCCGGGAATAACAGAGCCATTTACCTGTCCGCAAATGCCTTTGACCAGTTTACCATCCAGGTCAGCAAGCGGGGCTACAAGGATGTCGCAGGTGCTGGTGCCCATGATTTTACACAGGTAGTAAGGTGAGATCTGACCTCCAACAGCCCCCATATGTGCATCAAATGCGCCTACGCCAACTACCACATCTGGTGATAGTCCCAGCCGGCTTGCCCATTCTTCACTCAAGGTGCCTGCAGGCTCATCTGAAGTATAAGTATCCTGAAATAGTTTTTCTCTGAATCCTGACAATAACGGATCTAATTTGCTGAAAAACTCCTCTGGAGGAAGACCGTCAAACTCTTCTGCCCAAAGTGCTTTATGTCCTGCTGCACAGCGGCTCCGTTTCATTTTTCTGGCATCGTTGCCTCCTGTTAACAGGAAAGGAATCCAATCGCAATGCTCTACCCATGAAAAAATGGCACTACGAATTGCAGTATCTTCCTTCAGCACATGAAGAAGTTTCGCCCAGAACCACTCTGAAGAGTAAATTCCGCCTACATATTTAAGATAGTTTGTCTTGAATTTAGTGGCGTGATCGTTGATCTGTGCTGCTTCTTTAATTCCTGTATGGTCTTTCCATAATACAAACATGGCATTTGGATTTTCTTCGAAACCAGGAGTGAGGGCAAGAGGGGTTCCGGTGATGTCAACGGCTACAGGAGTAGAACCTGTGGTATCTACAGCGATACCCTTGATAGCAGCAGCTACTGCTTCGCCGCCGGCTTTTGCAATACAATCTTTAATGGTATACTCTAGCCCCTCAATGTAGTCAAGAGGATGCTGCCTGAACTGATTTAATGCAGGCTCACAATAAAGTTTTTTTTGCCACCTTTTATAATAATAAACTGAGGAAGAGAGCTCTGCCCCATTTTCGGTATTTATAATTACAGAGCGAACAGAATCCGATCCGTAATCTATACCGATGACATATTTGGTTAGATTCATGGTAATTATAATAAACGTCTAATTAACGTTTATTTTTTTGAGAAATGAAAATTATTCTGAAATTTATTTCAGATTTCATTATTTACAGGCTTATCAGATGCTTTTTGGGGTGGGGATGAAATTTCAAAATAAATAATAATCGTTCATTTGACATTTAATTTAAAATTTATACATTAGCCTGGGCTGCAATAAAGCCTCGCTGCTTAGTCAACAAACAAACCAGATAATCCAGAACAAGAGCCAGGTATGAATTTTTTGAAGTTGCGGCCGGGGCTGCTGATTTATTATCGTACGCTATTGATGAACGTTATTATTTTTACACTGACGGGATGGTCTGCGATGGCCCAGAAATCAAAAAATACGGCTTATCTTTTTACTTATTTTACTGGTAATAAGGGGTTAGAAGAATCCATCCATTTTGCGATCAGTAATGACGGTTATACCTATCGTGCATTAAACCATAATCAGCCCGTAATCAGTTCTGCTGCAATCAGTTTAACGGGGGGAGTACGTGATCCGCATATTTTACGCGGATCGGATGGGAAGACCTTTTATATGGTTGTGACAGATATGGTTGCAGCTAAAGGCTGGGATGCTAACCGGGCAATGGTACTGTTAAAGTCTGCAGATCTTGTGAACTGGACTTCAAGCATTGTGAACATCCAGAAGCGATTCCCTGATGTGCAGCAGACGACAGATCCTGTAGAAGGTGCCGGGGTTTTTAAACTTAATACAGGAGAAGGGTATATCCTGATGTATGATGTCTATACAAAAGGCCGCTATCAATTTACCAAAACAAAAGATTTAAAACATTTCACTGTGATTGATCATGATGTAAAGATGGATTTTCATCCGCGGCATGGTACAGTTCTTCCAATTACTGCACGGGAAGCAAAAATATTGTTAAGAAAATGGGATATCAGGTAATCCGGGTGTTGATTACAAAGATATTGTTTGTCATTAATGAGCTAACGAATTCAATAACTACAAAAATGCGTTTACTGCAGCTGATTATTTTTGTTGTTTTTTCTGGAATTCAACCTTATGCTGTCCGGGCGCAGTTATGGTCGGAAAATAGTGGAAAGTCACTCTATGGTGATTATGCATTTAAAACCTATACCATTGCTGATGGACTTCCATCTAAAAGTACAACTGCCACCTTCAGGGATAGCAGAGGGTTTATATGGGTTGGTACAGAAAATGGTCTGTGCCGTTTTGATGGTTACACCTTCAAAATTTTTAATCACAAGCCTGCTGACAGTACTTCTATCAGTAACAATTTTGTAAGCAGTATTGTGGAAGACCGGAAAGGAATGTTATGGGTAGGTACAATGGACGGCTTGAACAGGATGGATCCGATGACCGAAAAATTCCAGTCCTTTTATCACAAAGAATCGCTTCCCTTATCTATTAGTAATAACAAAATATGGGCATTGCTCTGCGACAGACAGGGGATAATATGGGTAGGAACTGATGATGGCTTTAACAGGTATCACGAATCTACCAGATCCTTTACCGCCTATCAGCCCAATTCTAAATTGCCCTATACCATGGTCGGCAAGTCTGTTAATTCTATTATTGAAGATAAACAGGGACAACTTTGGCTGGGAAACTGGAGCGGAGGGTTAAACAGGTTCGACAAACGTACGCAGTGCTTCAGTAATTTCCGGCAAAAGCAGTTGCCCGGATCCAAAAACCCAAACGATATCTGGACGCTCACCTCTGATAAAAACGGGGTGATATGGGTGGGTACCTACTGGAACGGATTATTTCGCTTTGATACCAGAACAAATTCCTTTACTGCAATTACACCTCCTGATAAAAGTAGTACAGGAGTTTATAGTATCCTGCCTTTAACAGAGCGTATTTTGCTTGTTGGTGGAAATAATGGCTTTTACTGGCTGGATACCCGGAACAATAAATGGGAGGCGATTAAAAACCTGGTAAATTATCCTTTTGGTGGTGCCTATAAAGATAAGGATAACATCATCTGGATCAACGCTAAGAATGGGTTTTTGAAAATTGACAGTAAACAATATAAGTTTGAGCTGAAAGACCTGAAACTAGGCAATGCTGAAGTAAAAAGCATAGCAAGTAAAGATGACCGTCTTTGGATCGGTACGAATAAGGGCTTGTTTGTATTCGATTACCGAACCGGACAACTCTCAGCTCTGAAGAAAAACGGAACGAAAAACAGCCTCAAAAGTAATGACATCAGTAAACTTTATTTTGATTCCAGAGGAACCCTGTGGATCTTAACTGAAGATGGATTCGATAGTTATGATCTGCAAAAAAAGGAATTTTCCCACCATTCCCATCATTCTGTTTTGGGCAGTCTCTTCAATGAGGATGTTTTCAGGGACATTCTGGAAGCTGAGCCTGGTGTTTATTATCTGGCTACTGATGCTGGCCTGAAAATTTACAATAGCTTCAACAATACTTTTAAGCATTATTACAGCAATAAGAATGACAAATATGCCTTAAGTAATAACCACCTCTATTCTTTATTAAAGGATCAGAATGGGGAGATATGGATTGGAACTTATGGTGGTGGATTGAACCACTTTAATCCTGTTACTGGCCGTTTCCGGGTTTTCGGGCCTGCGGAACACTCCGGGAGTGGAGTTAGCAGTAATATAATCAGAGGGCTATTCCGGGATTCAGGTAACAATATCTGGGTTTCCACGCCAGATGGACTTAATAAGTATGATTTTAAGCGCAAGCAGTTTGTAGTTTATTCTAAAGTTGATGGTTTTTCCAGTAATGTGTTCAGGGATGTTACAGAAGATCGTAAAGGTAACATCTGGGTAACTACTGAAAACGGGTTATCAAAATTAAACCCTGCAAATATGGTCATCAACAATTTTGATGAGGCAGATGGTGTGTATGTGAATTCGGTAATGTTCAATAATGGGGAAAGTATTTATCTTGCCGGAGCACGAGGGGGGGTAATTAAATTCAATCCGCTTACCATCCAATTTAATAAGATTGTACCTCCGGTTTATTTTACAGATTTTCAACTGTTCAACAAATCCATTGTTGCTGATCCGGGAGGGCCACTCAGACAAAACCTGAATATCGCAACCGAACTGACGCTGGATTATGAACAGAGTGTGTTTTCCTTTGAATTTGTTGGACTCAATTACCGCTATTCGGAAAAAAATAAGTACGCCTATATGCTGATTGGATTTGATAAAAAATGGAATTACGTAGGTACGCAGCGTAAAGCCACCTATACCAACTTAAACCCGGGAACCTATAAACTCTGGATCCGGGCTTCCAATAACGATGGGGTCTGGAACAAAGAGGGCAGGGTGCTGATCATCTGCATTCGCTCGCCATGGTACTGGAGATGGTGGGCTTATGTGATTTATGCAGTTGCAACCGGTCTGCTGATTTATTTGTACTTTATTTACAGGAAGAAACAATATGAGCTGAAATACAAGATAAAGGTGGCCAGTATAGAAAGTGAAAAGGAAAAAGAGCTCAGCGAAAAGAAACTCTCCTTTTTCACTAATATCTCCCATGAATTTCGTACACCACTTACCTTAATTATAAATCCGATAAAGGAACTCTTGTATCATGATGATAAAAATGTGGATATCAGTAACCTTAATATTGTATATCGGAATGCAAAACGTCTCCTTAGCCTGGTTGATCAGTTACTGCTTTTCAGAAAAGCGGATTCCGGGGCTGATTTGCTGAAGGCCGCTGATCTGGAAATTGTGAACCTGTGTAAAGAAGTTTACTTATGTTTTTCTCACCTCGCCAGCTCAAGAAATATCAGTTATGAATTTCTGAGTGCTGCAACGCATATCTGGATATACGCTGATAGGGAAAAATTAGAAATTGCTATTTTTAATTTGCTGTCAAATGCGATTAAGTTTACCCCGGACGGGGGAAGTGTAAAACTTGAAATTCTTGAAGCATCCGACAGGCTAACTATACAAATCAGTGATACAGGTTGTGGCATTCCTGAAGTAGCCGGGGAGAAAATCTATAACAGGTTTTATCAGGAAGCAGATGAAAATAGTTCTTTAAGAACGGGGTTTGGAATAGGGTTATTTTTGGTGCGTAATTTCATTGAAAGCCATGGTGGTTCTATTACCTATAAGAGTATCACTAATCAAGGGACTACTTTTTCGGTTGAATTGTTGAAAGGAAAGTGCCACATCAATCCTGATCAGCTTATTCCGGAAACAGGAATGAGTTCTCAGCTGTTAATGGAATTGAGTGGGGATGAACATGGAATCCAATCAGAACAGCTCATTACTGAGCAGTATGATCATGCCCTGACATCAGAAAAAAAATCAATCCTGATTATAGATGACAATCCATCCATCAGGAATTACTTAATTGGAATTTTCAAAGCACAGTATCAATTGTTTGTTGCAGAAAGTGGGGAGCAGGGGATGGAGATGATTCGTGAAATACTCCCTGATTTTATTATCAGCGATGTAATGATGCAGGGGATTACCGGGATAGAGATTTGTAGCCTGGTCAAGGAAGACGCTGCTTTATGTCATATCCCGGTAGTACTATTAACGGCCAGTACCTCTCCTGAAATTAAATTGAAAGGACTGGAAATTGGTGCTGATGATTATATTAGTAAACCTTTTGATAAAGATTTGCTGATGGCCAGGGTGGCTGGGATTTTGAAAAGCAAGAACAGCCTTCAGAAATATTTCTACAATGAGATTACGCTGAATCCAAATAATTCGAAGATCTCAGCAGAATACAGGGATTTTCTCCAGCAGTGTATTCAGATTGTAGAGTTGTACATCACCGATCCAAATTTTAATATTCAGGTACTTGCGGATGAGATTGGCATGTCCCGGTCCAACTTGTTTGTTAAAATTAAATCTATATCCGGCAGATCCTCCAACAGTTTTATCCGCTTTATCCGGCTTCGGAAGGCGGCCGAAATATTTATCAATACAGATAATACTATATCTGAAACCATGTTTATGGTTGGGATTATTGATAGTAAGTATTTCAGAGCGCAGTTTCATAAACTCTTTAACATGAATCCTTCTGATTATATCAGGAAATACAGAAAGAACTTTTCTAATCAGATCAGCCTTGGCAAAGGCATCAAAACAAATCCGGGCCGCTTTGATTCGTAATTGCCCGTCATCCCTCATTTTTTATTATAAACTTCTGTTTTTATGTTTTTGATTATAAAACCGGGTATTTACCCCTTAAAAATTGTCTGTTTACCCCCTTTCATTCTCTTTGAAACCATCGAATTTAGCCCCGGTTAAGCTATTCGAAATACCTGAATTCCGGCCAGGCCCTGAGCAAATGCCTGCCTGATTCATTCGTTAAAAGATTAACTAAAACACTAAACCAAATATAAAGCGATATGAGAAAAGTTATACAAAACGTATATTCTCCCTTTTGGCTGTTGACAAAAAAAGTATTTGTTGTAACTGCAATAAATGCCTTGCTGCTCTCAGTCCAGTCTACAAAAGCTTCTGAAATGACGACCTTAAATGTCCGTCAGCAAGTGATAAGCGGTACGGTCCACGATGAAAAAGGGGGTGTGTTTCCTGGTGTTGGCGTCACTGTCAAGGGTACGGCCATTACAACGGTTACCAATGCACAGGGTAAATACTCCATTAAGGTTTCTTCCGATAATGCTGTACTGGTATTTAGCTATGTAGGTTATGCCAGCATGGAACTTCCTGTGAATGGAAAAACTGTTGTGGATGCCAGGCTTTCGGCCGATGACAGATCGCTGAACGAACTGATTGTTGTAGGTTATGGTACTCAAAAAAAAGAAACTGTAACAGGTTCAATCTCGCAGGTTAAAGGTTCCGACCTGGTTAAAAGCCCGCAACCCAACCTGTCTAACGCGCTTGCAGGGAGATTTTCCGGTGTAGTGATCAGCAACAGAGGCGGGGAGCCAGGTTATGATGGATCAAGTATCACCATTCGGGGGCAGGCAACAACCGGCAGTAACAGTGTGCTGGTCGTAGTTGACGGAGTTCCAGGACAAGTTGGCGGACTGGAACGTCTGGATCCAAATGATATTGAAAGTATATCGGTATTGAAAGATGCCTCGGCTGCAATTTATGGAAACCGCGCTGCCAATGGTGTTATTTTAGTGACTACTAAAAGAGGTAAGACTGGTAAACCTACAATCAATTACAGTTTTAATCAGGGTTTCAGTTCCCCGACACGTTTACCAAAACTTGCAGATGCTGCGACTTATGCACAGATCATGAATGAGATCAATTTTGATTCCAGTCCATCAGGAGGAATGAATCAGTCCTACAGTGATGCGCAGATACAAAAATTCAGGGATGGGTCCGATCCGTTATTGTTTCCAAATACAAACTGGACTAAGACCGTACTTAAGGATGTGACCACACAAAGTCAGCACAGCCTGTCTGTAAGTGGTGGTACTGAAGACGTTAAATATTTTGTTTCACTAGGAGCTATTAATCAGAACGGACTCTTTAAAAATGGAGTAACCAGCTATAAACAATACAATTTCCGGTCAAATATTGATGCTAATATCAGTAAACGCCTGAAAATCGGATTATCACTGGCCGGAAGGGAAGAAAACCGTGAATTTCCAATTACTAAAGCTGATGATCTGTTCCGTTCACTTTACCGCTCTAAACCTATTGTAGCTCCATTCTATCCAAATGGATTACCAACAAGAGGTATAGAAGGCTCAAATCCTGCTGTTCTGGTAACAGATCTGGGCGGTACAAGTAAAAGCCCTACACAAGTGTTAAATGCTATTTTAAAAGGCAGTTATCAGATCCCGGGAATTGAAGGATTATCAGCTGATGGGTTCTTCGCTGTGGATAAACTCAATACTTTTGTAAAGACCTTTGACAAACCTTATGTACTCTATGACTACAATGCATCAACCGGAGTATATAACCAGGGGATTTACGGTGGAAATAATCAGAAAGCGACATTAAAGGAATCTCAGCGGCGCGAATCACTCTTGACTTCAAACATCAAATTAAATTACGCACGCCGCTTTGGCAAGCATGATATCAATGCTTTTGCAGGCTTTGAACAAAGCAGCAATAATATTGAATTTTTTGACGCCCAGCGTTTCAATTACCTCTCTAACCAGTTGCCTGAGTTATCCCAGGGTGGAACAGCCGCTACTGATTTTCTGAACTCCGGTTTTAGTTCAAACTATACCAGAAGGAGTATCATTAGTAAACTGGCTTATACCTATGATGACAAATACCTGTTTGAAGGACAACTTCGTCGTGACGGATCTTCAATTTTTTCTAAAGGCAAACAGTGGGGAACCTTTCCTTCAGTCTCTGCAGGCTGGCGTATCAATAAAGAGAAATGGTTTGAAAACATCAAATTCTTTGATGAGTTGAAACTCAGGGCTTCGTACGGATCGCTGGGTAATGACAACGTAAATGCTTTTCAATATTATGATAATTACATTTTAGCAGGGAACGGCTTTGTGGCACAGGCACCTGGAGGGACGCCAGCCATCCAGCCGGGAGTCGGCTTGTCGAAACTGGCCAATCCTGACATTACCTGGGAAGTATCCCGGAAACTGGATATTGGTATGAATGCAACCTTCCTGAAGAACTTTACTTTTGAAGCCATTTATTTCAAACAAAAGCGTTCTGATATTCTTTCCTCACGTAATGCATCCCTTCCTGGTTCATCAGGTATTGTTAACCCTTATAATGACGGCTCCTCGAATTACAATCCTTTAGTACCCTCAGAAAACATAGGTAAAGTTAACAGTGAGGGGCTTGAGGCTACACTTGGCTATACTCATCGTGGCAATGAATTCAACTGGGGCATTTCAGGTAACTTCACTTATGCAAAAAGCAAAATCATCTTTATTGATGAAGCTTCCGGTACCTTAAAAGACCAGCGGCAGACAGGCCGTCCATTGAATACTTACCTTTTGTACAATAGTACAGGGATTTTCCGTACCCAGGCAGAGCTGAATAATACTCCGCATGTTCCAGGTGCAAAGGTTGGTGATTTGATCTATCAGGATCTTAACGGAGATGGTGTACTGAATGCGGACGATATGGCCAGGACAAAATACGGTAACATCCCACAGATTACTTATGGTTTTAACCTCAATGCCTCGTATAAAAATTTCGACCTGTCTGTATTATTTGCAGGCCAGGCACAGGTAAGCCAGTATGTACTTCCCGAATCAGGCAGTATCGGTAACTTTTACAGCAGCTGGGCTGATAACAGGTTTAGTGCTGCTAATCCAAACGGTACTTTCCCTAAGGTGTCTGAACGGGCGTCTAATTCAATCAGTGGCGGAGGTTATAAAAATAATTTCTGGCTTAATAACACAGCTTTTCTGCGACTTAAAAATGTCGAACTGGCTTATAACGTAAAAGCAGATTTTCTGTCAAAAATGAAAATCTCGGGATTGAGGGTGTTTGCAAGTGCATTCAATCTGTTTACTATCACTAAAGTAAAAGATTATGATCCGGAGGGCAGCAGTGAAAGCGGGCAGTTCTATCCTCAACAGCGGATCATCAATTTAGGCGCAAACGTTAAATTCTAAATCTTATCAAAATGAAGTACAAATATAGCATACCAGTTTTTATTTTATTAGTTAGTGCACTGGCACTGAGTTCATGTAAAAAAGATTTTCTGGACGTTACTGCAACTGACAGAATCCCCACCGTTACCCTGGAAACCGATACAGCAGTATTTGAAGCTTTTGTAGTCAATTCTTATATTGGTACAAGACTTCAGAGTAAAGAAGCAGAAGGAACCAATCCCGGATTCGGGCGGGGTTTTGAATATAGTATGTGGAGCTCGCTGACTGACGAATCCGTTTATAACAATGACGACGATACCTGGCTGATCCAGCGGGGGCAGCTGGCGCCCGAGAACCTGGGTGCACTAGGCTCACTATGGGGCAGAAGTTACCGGAGTATACGTGAATGCAATTATGCATTAAGTGTTTTAACCAAAATCCAGATGAGTGCGGGTCGTAAAAAAAGGCTTGAAGGAGAGATCAAATTTATACGGGCATTCCGTTATCAGGACCTGATCCGGAATTATGGAAAAGTGGTACTGGTGGGAGATCAGGTACTGGGTTTAAAAGATAATCTGCAGGACCCGGCCTTATTTGAACGAGCTACAATTAAAGCAGGGATGGATTACGCAATCGCCCAGCTGGATGACGCAGTATCTAAATTACCGCTGGACAATAGTGGTGAATGGCTTGCGGGCAGGGCAACAAAAGGTGCTGCACTGGCATTAAAATCAAGACTTACACTTTATGCAGCCAGCCCTTTATATGCTGCAGGTAGCTGGGAAGCTGCTGTTGCAGCGGCACAACAAGTCATCAGCCTCAATAAATACAGCATTTATCAGGGAGGGTATGGTAATTTATTTTTGACCAATCAAACTAATGAGTCTATATTCGAACGCCTTTACACCAAGAATGCCAATCACGTGCATCTGGAAATTGCAAACGGACCAAATGGCTATGGAGGGTGGGCAGGAAATACACCAACCCAGACCATGGTAGAGGCCTATGATCTGACCAACGGTTTACCAGCAAATATCACCAACCCGCTTTATGATCCGGCCAAACCCTATGAAAACCGCGATCCGCGCTTTAAAGCTACTGTCTTGTATAATGGCGCTCCATACCGCGAACGTAATATAGAAACTTTTATACCGGGTGGAAGAGACAGCAAGGATGGAAATGACAACTGGAACACCACAAAAACGGGTTACTATCTTAAGAAGTTCATGAACGATGCTTATCCTTTACAAAATCCCTGGGGTAATGCGGGTTTCCAGCCATGGATTTATTTCAGATATGCTGAAATACTGCTTAATCTTGCCGAAGCTTCAAATGAAGCCTATGGACCAGATGTAGTAGGGCCTGGAGCAACGATGAGTGCACGTCAGGCCATCAACATGATCCGCTCCAGAGCAGGGGTAAACATGCCGGCAGTAACAGCAGCATCTCAGACCGACATGCAAACAGCGATCAGACATGAGCGTCAGATCGAGCTGGCATTTGAAGAACATCGTTTCTATGATGTCAGGAGATGGAAAATCGCTGAAGTGACCGAGAATTTGCCATGCAGAGGCGTGATCATTACTAAAAATACGGATGGCAGCTTTACCTATACCTCAAAGATAGCACTGGATGGGCGCAAATTCGAACCCAAACATTACTGGCTGCCAATTCCAAGGGCCGAAATTCTTGCTTCAGGCAACCTGCTGAAACAAAATACCGGGTATTAAATCTGGTCAATGTAAATCTGTTCAAATTTAAAGACGTCCGGAATTAACCTTTCCGGACGTTTATCCTTTATTCTAATCAGAAAGATATGTCCGGAACTAAAAGTTCTGCTATTGCAATTATATTTTTTGAAATATTGATGGCGCTTCCTTTTTTGATAAGCGGGCAGGGGATCAATCCTGTTAAAGTTGAAATCAATCTCCGGCATCCTGCACAGGTCATTGAGGGATTTGGTGCTTCTGATGCCTGGTCTTGTCAGTATGCGGGGTTATGGCCGGAAGAAAAAAAGAAGAAGATGGCAGATTTGCTTTTTAGCCGCGAGCTTGATCATCAGGGAAAGCCAATTGGGATTGGCCTGAATTTCTGGCGTTTCAGTATAGGCGCCGGAAGTATAGAACAGGGGGAAGCAAGCGATATCAAAAACGAATGGCGGAGACAGGCTTCATTTTTAAAATTAAATGGAAAATATGATGAGTATGCTATGCCGGGCCAGCTGTGGTTCATGAGCGCGGCTAAGGCAAGGGGCGTGAAGAATTTTCTGGGGTTTGTCAACAGTCCTCATGTTAATTTTACTTTAAACGGGAAATCTTATTCTGGTGATGGCAAATGTAACTTCGACTTTAGCAAAACAACTGCTTTCTGTCAGGATCTGATCAGCAACATTCAAATCATAAAAAAACATACAGGCATAACATTAAATTACATCAGTCCTGTAAATGAACCTCAGTGGAAGTGGAATGAGGCTAAGCAGGAAGGCTCCCCTTATACAAACAAGGAGATCGCCCAGCTAACCAGAGCACTAAGTTTGTCACTGAAAAAGGCAGATCTTAATACTAAGATACAAATTGCAGAAGCCGGGCAGCTGGATTACCTGACCAATCACAAAGATTCGCTCAAAAGCCGGCAAGTAAGCTATTTCTTTGATCAAAAATCTCCGGGTTATCTTGGTGACCTGTACAATGTAGACCAAAGCATTTCAGGACATAGTTATTTTACCACAAGTTCTGAAGATAGATCAGTACGGATAAGAAATGCAGTTGCCAGTGAAGTAGAAAAAATTAAGGGTCTCCGCTTTTGGATGTCGGAGTACTGTATTCTCGGAGACAGCCTGATGAAAGGAGAAGGACGGGATACTGGGATTTCTCCAGCATTATTTATAGCAAAACTTATTCACCACGATTTAAGCTATGCCAATGCAACCTCCTGGCAATGGTGGCTTGCCATTTCACCAAATGATTATAAAGACGGATTGGTTTATATAGATAAAAACAAGAAGGATGGCAAAGTATACGAAAGCAAAATGCTTTGGGCCCTGGGGAACTATAGCCGCTTTATACCTGCAGGGAGCCACAGGTTACCTGTGAAACTGGAGAACGCTGATCAGGTTTACGTATCCGGTTTCCGCAGCCAGGGGAAAATTATCATTGTAGTTGTCAATTCCAGAAAAGAAGCCGCGTTACTTGAAATCAATGGCATTAACAAAAAACAAATAAAAACCTATACCACATCAACTACATTAAACCTGGCTCCTTCCACATCAAATTCAAATTTGATTCGTGTTCCACCTGAGTCAATAACTACACTTCTAACTGATGAAAAATAAGCATATGGATAAGTTGCCAATGAAAATATTAAAATATACTTTTTTCTTAATGGCCATTCTTCTGGCTATAATCACTGAAATTAACCCTGCACAGGCACAACACACTTTTGCACTGGGTGACACTACATTTTTATTAGACAATAAGCCCTTCCAGATCGTCTCGGGAGAGATACATTATCCCAGAGTTCCAAGAGAGGCCTGGAGACACCGCATGAAGATGGCGAAGGCGATGGGACTCAATACGATTGGAACTTATGTGTTCTGGAACCTGCATGAGCCTGAAAAGAACAAGTTTGATTTTAGCGGTAACAATGACATTGCTGAATTTGTGAAAATAGCTAAGGAAGAAGGTCTGTGGGTAATTTTAAGACCAAGCCCCTATGTTTGTGCAGAATGGGAATTTGGCGGGTATCCTTACTGGTTGCAAAATGAAAAAGGGCTGATTGTAAGGAGTATGGAAAGCCAGTACCTCAAAGAATACCTAACCTATATCAAAGCGTTAGGTAAGGAATTGGCCCCTCTGCAAATCAGCAATGGTGGAAATATACTCATGATCCAGGTAGAAAATGAATATGGTTCTTATAGCAATGACAAAGAATATCTTGCTATTAATCAAAAACTATTCCGTGAAGCAGGATTTGATGGATTGCTATATACTTGCGATCCGGAGTCCGATCTGGAAAAGGGGCATTTGCCAGGATTATTACCAGCGATTAATGGTCAGGACAATCCTGAAATTGTAAAACGTAAAATCAGAACTTTGAATGATGGTAAAGGCCCGTTTTTCATAGCAGAATGGTACCCTGCATGGTTTGATTGGTGGGGTACTCCTCATCATACCGTCCCGGCTGAGCAATATACAGGTAAGCTGGATTCAGTATTAAAGGCTGGTATTTCCATTAATATGTACATGTTCCACGGAGGTAGTACCCGTGATTTTATGAATGGGGCCAATGATAAAGATACAACCCCTTATGAACCACAAACCAGCAGTTACGATTATGATGCGCCTTTAGATGAAGCAGGTAATGCGACCGATAAGTTCATGAAGTTCAGGGCAGTTATCCAACGTCATTTGCCTGGTGGACAGGTGCTTCCGGAAGTTCCGGCAAACAAACCATCTATGGTTATCCCGGCAATCCGGCTTCAATCTGCCATTAAATTAGCAGATCTTTTAACGGCTCCGGTACATAGCCTCAAACCAATGACTTTCGAAGACCTGAATCAAGCCTATGGATTTGTATGGTACCGCACACAGCTCGATGGCGGTAAGACAGGGATCCTGAAAATAAAAGGTTTGAGGGACTATGCTGTGATCATGATCAATGGAAAACATGCCGGTATTTTGGATCGGAGGAAAGCTCAGGATAGTTTGTCTCTTAAACTGGCGCCAGGAAAGGTGGTTCTTGATATTTTAGTGGAAAACCTTGGCAGGGTTAATTATGGCCCTAATTTACTGAAGAATAAAAAAGGAATTACAGCTGAGGTGACTTTTGCAGGTACTGAACTTCAGCATTGGGATATGTTCAAATTCCCTTTCAAAGAGGTTAAAAGTTTAAAATTCAAGCCAGGTTACCGGGCTGATCATACTCCGGTAATCAGAAAAGGAACATTTATGCTGGATAAGGTTGCTGACACTTACCTGGATATGAGAAACTGGGGTAAAGGTATGGTTTGGGTAAATGGTAAAAACCTGGGGAAATACTGGGAAATAGGGCCGCAGCAAACGCTTTATTTACCAGTAGAATGGCTTAAGAAAGGTGAAAATGAAATTATTGTGCTGGAACTTTACAAGCCTGAACAGCAATCATTAACGGGACTTGATAAACCAATTCTGAATCAGGTGAATATGACGAGATAAAAAGCCTTTGAAATCACATCATTTATGGATGATGTGATTTGCATATTACCTGAGATGCAATTGATTCACTGAAACTCTTAGCCGGATATTAATTTATCCGGATTAGGGATGAAGTTTAAAAAGGCCTGGAAGTTTGCTACGTACTTTTTCTTGTCAAGTTTAAAATAAAAAGCACCTTTTTTTGACGCTGATTTATCTTTTTCAGGGAGTTTGATCAGCAAACCTGTAGAGGTTAATTTTCTGATGAAATTTCTGTTATCAATACTGGTATTGTATACGTCTTCATATAAACTTTGCAATTGAGGTATAGTGAATTTTTTTGGTAAGAGTTCAAAAAGTATAGGATGAAGCGCTGCCTTATATCTGATCTTCTTCTTCGCATTTTCTACCATTTCATCATGATCGAAGATGAGTTCTGGAGCATCCTTTAACAAAAACCATTCGGCATGATATTGATCCGTAATTTGCATTTTATATTTATTGATATCTATTAATGCAAAGTAGGTCACAGAAAGTGTACGTTCAATAGGATCTCTTAAAGGATCACCATAAGCATGAATCTGTTCCAGATAAACCCCTTCCAGGCCAGTTAACTGGGTAAGTACTCTATTGGCAGCATTATCCAGACTTTCTTTGGGACCGACAAAACCACCCATTAAACTCCATTTATCTTTTTCAGGTTCAAAACCTCTTTTGATCAGGAGTAGTTTTAAGTGTTCTCCATCAAATCCAAATATAATGCAATCAACAGCTATTAAGAACCGGTCCTGATTTGTATACTTTGTCATTGTGTTAAATTAATAAAAAATTTGATGTCTTAATTTGAATGTAAAGTTATTATAATACTGATATTAATCGTTAGTTTGACGTTTAATATTCTTTTTATACATTAGTATTACCGAATCTTAAAAACTTAATATGAACAAGAACTATAATTTAATTTATCTGAGCATTATTTTATTACTCACCTTAACCAGGTGTGAAAGCAATTCCAGCCCGAAGTCCAAATCTGTAACTACCGATTCGGCTTCCGTTTCAAAGTATATTATTCCGGAAGCCGGTGGTTTCGAAGGAAATATAGATGGCAAAGCTATAACCTTGTATACACTGAAGAATAAGAATGGAGCAGAAGCTGCAATCACAAATTATGGTGGCCGTCTGGTTTCCTTATTGGTTCCAGACAGGAATCAGAAATTGACTGATGTGGTTTTAGGTTATGATAGTTTAAAATCTTACCAGAAAAAAGGCGAACCTTATTTTGGTGCAATCATTGGCAGATATGGTAACCGTATTGCAAAAGGTAAATTTGTTCTTGACGGAAAATCTTATCAATTACAAGTGAATGATGGAACTAATACATTGCACGGTGGTGCTGACGGATTTTATTCGAAAGTCTGGACGGCTAAAAAAACAGATGCACAAACTTTAGAGCTGAGTTATCTTGCTAAAGATAATGAGGCAGGTTATCCAGGTAATTTAACGGTGAAAGTGAGTTATAAGTTAACTGATGACAATGCGCTTATGATCAGCTATAGCGCAGTAACAGATAAGGCAACTATAGTTAATCTAACCAATCATGCCTATTTTAATTTAAATGGTGCTGGAAATCAAACGATCACAGATCATTTATTAACAATTGAAGCCGATGCCTATACCCCGGTTGACAAAACTTTAATTCCAACCGGCAAAATTGAGAAAGTAAGCGGTACACCATTTGATTTTACAAAACCTACCCTTATTGGCGAAAGAATTAATGATAAAAATGAACAGCTGGAATACGGAAAAGGATATGATCATAATTTTGTACTCAGATCCGGATCTGGTCTGCGTAAAGCAGCAACAGTCATGAGTCCTAAAACTGGCATTGCTATGGAAGTTCTTACAACAGAACCAGGAATTCAGTTTTATAGCGGTAATTTTCTGACAGGTAAAGATCAGGATGGTAAAGGTAAAGTGAGCTATGCTCACCGTTCTGCTTTTTGTCTGGAAACACAGCACTTTCCTGACGCACCCAACCAGCCCTCATTTCCTGCTACTGTATTGAAACCTGGAAAAGTATATCAAACAACTACAGTATATAAATTTTCGGCACTGAAATAACCGGTCTCATAAGTTTGTTATTATAAGAAAATGAGTACCTGCCCCTTAATTTTTTAGACTTTAATTGATTTTAATTTTAGACTTTACCAAATCTTATTTAATTTATTCTGCTGTTTTTTATTTTTTTAAACCCGCAAAAAGCTATCCTTAGATATGTTTTATGCGGGTTTTTATGTGTTTATAAATAATTATAAACGTATAATTAACATTTATTTTATAAACGTCTATTTGACGATTAATAATTATTTTATACATTCGATTATTAATCAATCAAATTGATTAGGCCAAATATAAATTTTGCAAGGATAGATGAAATCACCAGGTCTGTAAAGGAGTGTGGTTAATCTGGATGCATGCAAATAATTAACCTGTTATGAGCAACTCTAAAAAGGCTAAACCTGCTTTAGCGACCATTCTGTCTTTATATTTCACAAGACTTGTTGTCTTCATGATACCCTTATTCAAATTAAGCAGCAACTCACCGGCCGGTCATTCGAAAAACACCTTAACAACAGCTAATCAATCACTAATTAAATAATGATTTCATGAATATTTATATACTTAATAATAGTTTTCGCTATGTCCGGTTTGGACTGCTGCTGACCGGGCTGTTTTTATCGGCCATGGTACTGGCACAAACCTCACCAGTTAAAGGGAAAGTAGCTGATGAAAGTGGTGCAGGTTTACCGGGTGCTACGATCAGAATAAAAGGAAAGGCTGGTGCAACAGCTTCAGATGCCAATGGTAATTTTGCCATACAGGCAGTTTCAAATGACGTGCTGATTATTAACCTTATCGGTTTTACTGCGCAGGAGGTGTCTATTAACGGGCGTCCCCAGCTTGCAATTCAATTGAAGCCAAGTGTAAAAGAATTAGGCGAAGTGGTGGTAGTGGGCTATGGGACCCAGCTAAAAAAAGATTTGACAGGTTCTGTTTCTATTGTCAATACTAAAGAACTGAAAAAAACCTCTGCAAGTGATATAGGACAATTATTACAAGGAAGAACCGCTGGAATTGCGGTGACAAACGATGGACAACCAGGCGCTTCACCTACTATTCGTATCAGAGGACTGGCCTCCTTTAATAATCAGCAGCCACTTTATGTAGTAGATGGAATTATGCTATCTAATACCCCGCGTGATTTTAGTCCGAATGATATTGAATCCATGCAAGTTTTAAAAGATGGAACTGCGGCAGCAATTTATGGTGCAGCAGCAGCAAACGGGGTAATTATTATTACGACCAGGCAAGGAAAGAAAAACAGCCCGCTGAGCATTGAATACAACACCTATTTTGGAGCAGATAAAATCTGGCAGAAAATACCCGTAGTTAACCGTGCCGGATATCAGTTATTGAATAATGAATCTCAACTAAATGGAGGGCAGACCATCGCACCCGCAAACGATCCGGCCAGTCCAAAATATATAGGGAATATTGACACCGACTGGCAAAAGGAAGGATTGAAAACAGGGTACCGGATGAACCATAACCTGAATTTCTCTGGCGGTGGTGAAAACTCCACATTCAACGTATCTCTGGATTATTTTAAACAAGGAGGTACTTTTGTGGGGAATGGACCGGATTATAACCGTTATACGGGACGGATCAATACCACCCAGTCCAAAGGGATTTTCAAATTCGGGCAATCACTAAGCTATACACATTCCAAAGAAAACTCATTGACTTTTCGCGGAGATGTACTTACAGGCGGCAGGCCTCCGCTGATCAACGATCTGGTCATTGCCATTCCAACACAATTAGTTTATGATCCAACAATGCCTAATGGTTATGGAGGTACACAATCTGACAGGGAAAGAGCGATTTCTTTAAATGTACCAGCTGTGAATTCTATGTTTACAAACTTTACAGAAGTTGACCGGATTTTTGGTGTGGCATGGGCAGAAGCGCAGTTATTGAATCTAAACGGACACAGCCTGAAATATAAAGTCAATGCAGGTTATGATAAAACTGTAGCACGTGACTTTGCATTTCAGCCAACATTTGATCTTGGATTTTTCTTCAAACAAACCGTAAACCGTCTGGACGATAATTCAAGAACATATACAAATGCCCTGGTTGATAATACACTTACTTATGATAAGAAATTTGATAAACATACTTTCAATGCAGTCCTGGGGGTGAGTTACAATAAAAATACAGCTCTGGTCAGGTCCGGACATGCGGAACAACTAGATCCCAATTATCTTGTTTTAGGAAACGGAACAAATAAAACGGTAGACGGAAGTCTTACTCCTTATGCTTTTTTTGGGCTCTTTGGAAGACTAAACTATAATTATGACGACAAATATTTACTGACAGCAAACTTCAGACGTGATGGCTCATCCAGATTTGGTTATGGGTATAAGTATGGAAATTTCCCTGGTATATCAGCAGGCTGGAGAATCAGTAAAGAAGCATTTATTCACCTGCCAAAATGGATTACAGAATTGAAGTTAAGAGGTGGGTACGGGCAGCTGGGAAATGCTAATATTGGTGATTTCAGATATCTGGCACTGCTTAATCCTAACATTGTCTATAACTTCAACGGAACTAAAGTGACCGGTGGAGCACAAACAAATGTGATTGATCCAAATATCCATTGGGAAACAAAAACGACATCAAATATTGGAATTGATGCCACTTTTTTTGATGGAGCAATTGATCTGACTGCTGAATATTATAATAATAAAGCTACAGATGCGCTGATTGGTGAACCCATTCCTGCATCTGTAGGTTCTAATGATACTGCCCCGTTAACCAATGCAGCGAGTATCAGAAATACGGGTATCGAAATTAATATTGGCTATCATAACCATAAAGGAGCTTTCACTTATAATGTTTCAGGTAATCTGAGTACAGTGAAAAATACTTTACTGGCATTAAGCAGTGGAGAAACTTCCAGAATTGTGGGTGGATTTGTCAACACTGTCGGACATGAAATTGGCCGCCATTACGGGCGTGTAGTTGAAGGAGTTTTCCAAAACACAGATGAGATTAAAAACCATGCATTTCAAAATGCCTTTACTGCTCCGGGCGATTTGAAATTTAAAGATATCAGTGGCCCGGATGGTAAACCTGATGGCGTAATCAATGATCTTGACCGCACTGATCTGGGCAGCTCTTTGCCTAAAGTATATTATGGATTGAATTTTACTGCCGGCTATAAAGGTTTTGATTTTACTTTATTCCTGTCTGGTGCTGCGGGCAACCTGATCAATGGATCTTTGTATCGTACACTGATGCATACTACTGATTATCTCAATTATCATGAGGATGCTTTAAACCGGTGGACTCCAGCAAATCCAAATAATGAATATCCAAGACTGGCGGCAAATGATCCGAATCAGAACGGAATAGAGTCTGATCGTAAAGACTGGCTGCAAAAAGGGGATTATTTGAGAATCAATACGATTTCTCTTGGCTACACGATTCCTAAGCTTAAAGTGAAGTGGTTGCAATCTATCAGAGTTTATGCAACTGCGCAAAACGTTTACACCTTCCAGTATTATAAAGGATACAATCCTGATTTTGCACAGACCCGTCCGTTTGAGCCCGGTTACGATCCAGGATCCTTTCCAACGCCAAGAACACTGATGATGGGTTTACAAGCCCGGTTTTAGAATTAAGAAAACAGAGATAGGATAGCTTCATTACCATTAACCACGCAGTGCTCCTGAGGACCATTAAAAACATAAGTACTGCGAAAAACAAGCAAATAGATACTGATGAAAAAAATATTATGCTATATACTTTTAGGCCTGTTAAGTACAGGTTGTAAAAAACAGCTCGACCTGCAAAATCCCAATGCCAAGACCATAGATCTTTACTGGAAAACGGCAGATGACGCACAAACCGGCGTAAATGCGATCTATAATAGTCTGATCCAGGATGGTACTTATATGCGGATGTTTCCAGCCCTTACCGATGTAAGAGGTGATGATTTTGCAGGAGACAGTCCCTGGGGGGATCTGGTACAGGTCGGAAACTTTAGTATCCCTTCTAATTCCGGACCCGTTCAGTGGATCTGGGCAGCACATTACCAATTGATCTGGCGTGCAAACCAGGTGATCATCAATGTACCTGCAATTGCTATGGATGAAGAATTGAAAAAGCGGATTATCGGGCAGGCACATTTTTTACGGGGTCTGGCTTTATTCAATTTAGCGAATACCTACAGGGATATTCCTGTTCCATTAGAACTGCCGGTTGATAAATCAAAATACCGTACACCTACCGCAACAGATGAAGTTTTATGGGCACAGATTTTTGCTGATTTCAAAGCTGCTAAAGAGGTGCTTCCTGTTACTTATGCTGGCTTAAACGGCCCTGATGCAGGACAAACTGGCCGTGCTACTAAAGGAGCAGCTACAGGCATGCTCGGTAAAGCATATTTGTATAAAAAGAAATGGATGGAAGCTGCTGCTGAATTTAATGAGCTGATCAATGGAGCCCAGAAGGGAAAATATGCGCTGATGGCTAACTACAGAGATAACTTTAAAGAAGTGAATGAAAACAATGTGGAATCCTTGTTTGAAGTACAATTTGGTCAGCCAGATGCCGTAGGCGGAACGGTGATGAACTATGGAGGTGAACCCAATGCCAACTGGAAACAGGTGAGCTCTGTAGGAAGAACTTACGCTATGGATGGTTATGGTTATTCAGATTTCCTGCCAACCAGATGGATGTACAATGAATTCAAAATAGAAAAAACTAAAGATGGTAAAAGTGACCCAAGGTTACTGGCCACTATTGCTTCCTATGAACCTGCTGATAATTCCATTACAGTTTATGGAAACAAATGGCCTTTTGCTTTAACCGCAATCTATCCGAGAAAATATACGCATGATGGCTTAAACTGGCCAGGAAATGACGATCAGGAAAACTCAGGAATTAATAACAGGATACTCAGATATGCAGACATACTGCTCATGTATGCGGAGGCTTTAAACGAGATGGGAAATACTGCAGATGCTTATACTTATATCCAGCAGGTAAGAAACAGAGCAAATCTGCCAGATCTGAGTACCACCAGCCCTGGGATGAATCAAGTACAGATGAGAACGCAGCTGGCACATGAACGTGCGTTGGAATTTTCGATTGAATCTATCAGGATCAATGACATTATCAGATGGGGATGGCTGTATGATCCCGCTAAACTGGCAGAGTTGAAAGCGCACGATGCAGATTTTAATACCTGGACTCCAGGCAAAGAATATTTGCCAATTCCACTTTCAGAACTCAATGTTAATCCTAATTTGAAACGTAATCCCGCAAACTAAATCCCACCCATAAATCTTGTCATGATGTTCAAAAAAAATATAATCAAAACACTAGGTATATCCCTGCTTATGTTGGGCAATAGCCAATTGCTGACCGCACAACAAACTACGGTAACTTTAAGCGCAGATAAACCCTCCGGACAGATTAGTAAACATATTTACGGGCACTTTGCAGAACATCTGGGCCGCTGTATTTACGATGGATTTTATGTAGGAGAAAACTCTGCTATACCCAATACCCAAGGCGTAAGAAATGATATTATTGCAGCCTTAAAAAACCTGAATATTCCAAACTTAAGATGGCCGGGCGGTTGTTTTGCAGACCGGTACCATTGGAAAGATGGAGTAGGGCCGAAAGGTCAGCGGCCATCCATTGTAAATACGATGTGGGGTGGGGTAACCGAAGATAATAGTTTTGGTACCCATGACTTTCTGAATATGTGTAAACTACTGGGTACAGAACCTTATCTTGCCGGAAATACAGGTAGTGGCACAGTACAAGAGCTTTCAGATTGGGTACAGTATGTTAATTTTGAAGGTAAAAGTCCAATGTCTGACCTCAGGGTGAAAAACGGTCAGGAAAAACCATGGAATGTGAAATTCTGGGGCGTAGGAAATGAAGCATGGGGATGCGGAGGAAATATGACCCCGGAATATTATGTTGGAGAATACCGCAGATATGCTACATTTATGGAGGGTAGAAACCTGTTTAAAATTGCATCCGGAGCTAACGTGGATGACTACCACTGGACAGAAACCTTAATGAAAGGTATTCCGCTGCAAATGATGGATGGTATTGCTTTACACCATTACTCTTTTCCAAGCTGGGATAAAAAAGGCCCTGCTGTTGGTTTTACTGAACAGCAATATTTCGAAACGATGAAAACAGCATTGCGTATGGATGAACTCATTACCAAACATGCTGCCATTATGGATAAGTATGATCCGAAGAAAAAAATAGCTCTGGTAGTAGATGAATGGGGTGGATGGTTTGACGTAGAAACTGGCACAAATCCCGGATTTTTATATCAGCAGAATACGATGCGTGATGCGATGATTGCAGGAACTACCCTTAATATTTTTAACAACCATAATGACCGGGTTAAGATTGCGAATCTTGCACAATGCGTCAATGTACTTCAGGCTGTTATTTTGACTAATAAGGAAAAAATGCTCCTCTCTCCAACTTATCATGTGATGGAAATGTATAAAGTCCATCAGGATGCGACCTTACTTCCGGTAGTAGTGAAAAGTGATGATTATGTGGTAGGCAATGAAAAATTACCAGCTGTATCGGTATCTGCTTCTAAAGATGCAAAAGGCTTGACGCATATTTCGGCAGTTAATATCGACAGGAATAAAAGTGAATCCATAGAGATTATTTTGAGTGGTGCAGAATATAAAACTGTCCGCGGCAGAATTTTAACTTCGGCCAAAGCAGATGACCATAATACTTTTGAAAAACCAGATTTTGTAAAACCGGCTGAATTTAAAGGTGCAAATCTGAAAGCAGGTAAATTAACAGTAAAAGTTCCGCCATTCTCTATTGTCGTACTGGAATTAGAATAACGGGCTGATGAAAAAAATGAGACGAATGGATTTTCAAAGGCATTTTAAATAACGGATACAAATGACTACAGAACGATTAAAAGGAGAAAAATAAAATGCTAAAAAGATGCTTTTTTACCGCAATTGCCACGTTCAGTTTACTGAATGTGATGGCACAGAAAAATACAACGATTGCTGTTAACCCAGATAAGATCACCGCTAAAGTACAGCCCGAAATGTGGGGGGTGTTTTTTGAGGACATCAATATGGGCGCAGACGGAGGTATTTATGCAGAGTTGATTAAAAACCGTTCTTTCGAATTTTACAAGCCATTAATGGGCTGGACTATCCAGGGAAGTAAAATTCAGGAAGGTGACCTGCTTGTATTGAATAAAGGTGAAAAAGATGCTGATAATCCGCGTTACCTCAGGGTTATTTCCAGAGGAAAAAATAAGACTGATTTAAATATTACGAATGAAGGATTCAAAGGAATAGGTGTTAAAAAAGGGCTTTCCTATGATTTTTCAGTGTTTTACAGGCAATCTTCTCCAGCAGTAAAACTACATGCTGAACTGATTGACAGTACGGGGAAAGTACTGGGAAGTGCTGTTCTTGTTCCGGAAACAAGTAATGGTCAATGGAAAAAACAAGCTGTAACTTTTACTGCAAACCAGACTGTCAATAAAGCAAAATTCAACCTTTGGTTTGAAGGAGCTGGCCAGATAGACCTCGATCAGATCTCTTTATTTCCGGGGGATACCTGGAAGAACAGAAAAGGCGGCCTGCGTGGAGATATGGTGCAGATCCTGGCAGATATGAAACCTGGCTTTATCCGTTTTCCAGGCGGATGCATAGTAGAAGGACATGACCTGTCTACCCGCTATCAGTGGAAAAAAACAATAGGCCCTGTTGAAAACAGGAAGCTGATTGTCAACCGCTGGAATTCAGAATTTGCACATCGGCCTGCGCCTGATTATTACCAGACCTTCGGACTCGGATTTTATGAATACTTTCAGCTTTCTGAAGATATTGGTGCAGAACCGCTGCCTATTCTGAACTGTGGGATGTCCTGCCAGTTTAATACAGCTGAACTGGTGCCATTAGATGAACTTGATCCTTATATTCAGGATGCATTAGACCTGATTGAATTTGCTAACGGAGATGTGAACACACCATGGGGCAAAGTCAGAGCAGAAATGGGGCATCCAGCACCTTTTCATTTAAAAATGCTCGGAATTGGTAATGAAAATTGGGGCCCGCAGTATTTAGAGCGCCTAGAGTTGTTCACTAAAGCCGTTAAAAGTAAATATCCGGAGATTAAGCTGATCAATAGTTCTGGAACTGATCCTGACGGAGCACGTTTTGATCTGCTCAATACTTCCTTAAGGAAAATGAAAGCAGACATCATTGATGAACATTATTACCGCTCACCTCAATGGTTTTTAGCCAATGCCAAGCGATATGACAATTACGATAGAAATGGATCGAAAGTCTTTGCAGGTGAGTATGCTGCGCAAAGTGATGGAATTGCTAAACCAACCAACAAAAATAATTGGGAATGTGCCATTGCCGAAGCCGCATTTATGACCGGTTTGGAAAGAAACGCAGCGGTGGTACATATGGCTTCTTACGCACCTTTATTTGCACATGCCGATGGCTGGCAATGGACGCCTGATATGATTTGGGTAGATAATTTAGCTATATATGGTACCCCAAATTACTATGTACAGAAGTTATATTCCTTAAACAAGGGAACTGATGTCATCGATATTCTGAGTGATCAGAAAGTAATTGCAGGCGAGGATGGGATTTATGCTTCAGCAGTACTGGACCAAAAAACTAATGAAGTCGTTATTAAGGTAATTAATGCTTCTTCATCAGCAAAATCAAGAAACATTGTAATCAATGGAAGTAAAAAAATGGCTTCCGGCGGGAAACTTACCCAGCTGCAAAATGAAAACTTAAGCGCTGTAAATACTTTTGCCAATGCTGTAAATGTGAGCCCAAAAGAAAAAGAAATAACGATTAAGAATAACCAGACCTTGTTAGAGTTGCGGCCTTACTCGTTTAGTGTTTTAAGGGTTCCTTTGAAATAAACAGGAATGAAAAAATATTTGATTTTAATCTTGTTTTTTTTAGGGGTATTCCGCTTAAATGCTCAGGAATATCAAACAGCTATATCCGTCCACGATCCTGTAATGATCAGGCAGAATAACCGGTATTACCTGTTCAGTACTGGCTGGGGCATTAATGTCTGGAGTTCAGCTGATAGGAAAAGCTGGAAAAAAGAACAGCCTGTTTTTAGTAAAGCACCTGAATGGGCAGTTAAAGCTATACCGGAATTTAAAGGCCATATCTGGGCACCAGATATCTATTTTCACGAAGGAAAATATTACTTGTACTATTCTGTATCTGCTTTTGGTAAAAACACTTCAGCTATAGGAGTAGCAACTAATGCAACACTGGACCCGGATTCTCCTGATTTTAAGTGGACAGACCATGGGAAAGTAATTCAGTCTTTTCCAGGGAAAACAAATTGGAATGCAATTGACCCTAATGTAATCAGTGATGAAAAGGGTATTCCATGGATGGTATTTGGCTCATTTTGGGACGGTATTAAACTAGCTCAGCTTAGTAAAGACCTGCTGCATATTTCGGCACAGGCTGATGACATACCTACTATTGCCAGCAGAAAAAAAGTTCCTGGAGCACCGAATCCTCCTGCTGTAGATGGAAACCCTGTTGATGCTGGCGGCAATGCTATTGAGGCGCCTTTCCTTTTCAAAAAAAGCGGGTATTATTATTTATTTGCTTCCATAGACTATTGCTGTAAAGGTGAAAAAAGTACTTATAAAATGATTGTTGGACGTTCCAGGTCAATTAAAGGCCCTTATTTGGATCGGAATGGTATCGCAATGACTCAAGGAGGAGGGACATTGGTATTGGAAGGAGACGCTGGCTGGTATGGAGTTGGTCATAATGCAGTCTGCTCTTTTGATGGGATAGATTATCTCATCTTTCATGGCTATGATGCGAAAGATAAAGGAGTGCCAAAACTCAGAATTGAAAAATTAAACTGGTTGAATGAATGGCCGCTTGTAATTGAAAAATGATGAAATTAAACAATATCTTAACGCTGTTGTGCCTTTTCTCAGGGACTGTTTATGCACAGAAAAAGGATTATCCGATTCAGCCGGTGGCTTTCACTCAGGTGCATGTAAATGATCAGTTCTGGGCCCCAAAAATGGAGATCAATGCCAAAGTAACTATTCCTCATACCCTGCAGCAATGTAAAATGGATGGAAGAATAGATAATTTTTTAAGAGCTTCCAAAACTATTCCAGGAGACAAATTAACTGTCTTTCCATTTGATGATACGGATATCTATAAAGTGATAGAAGGTGCATCTTATGCGATACAAATGAAAGCCGATCCGGTGATGGAGAAATATGTAGATACACTGATCAGTATTATTGGTGCTGCTCAGGAAAAAGACGGTTATCTCTATACTTTTCGTACAGTCAATGCAGCTAAGCCTCATGAATGGATTGGCAGTAAACGCTGGGAAAAAGAAGAAGAACTTAGCCATGAGCTCTATAACTCCGGGCACTTATTTGAATCTGCTGCTGCCCATTATCAGGCTACAGGAAAGAAAACTTTATTAAATATAGCCCTGAAGAATGCAGACCTGCTGGTCAGAGATTTTGGCTACGGTAAAACAGAGCGGTATCCGGGACACCAGGTGGTAGAAATAGGGCTGGTTAGATTATACAGGATCACTGGTAATGAGCAATACCTTAACCTGGCCAAATTTTTTCTGGATGAACGTGGGCCTAAAGGCAATGCTTATAACCAGGCCCAGGCGAAGGTCGTTGACCAGCACGAGGCAGTTGGGCATGCTGTAAGAGCGGCCTATATGTATACGGGTATGGCTGATGTGGCCGCAATTACGGGAGATAAAAGGTACCTGAAAGCCATTGATGATATCTGGGAGGATGTCGTGAATAAAAAACTTTATATCACCGGAGGAATTGGTTCAATGGGGGAGGGTGAGGCATTTGGTGAAGCTTATCATTTGCCCAATATGTCTGCTTATGCAGAGACCTGTGCAGCAATTGCCAATATTTACTGGAACAGCAGGATGTTTCAGTTACACGGAGATTCTAAATATATCGATGTTTTGGAACGCACCTTATATAATGGTTTACTATCGGGAGTTTCTCTTTCAGGAGATCGTTTTTTTTATCCTAACCCTTTATCTTCTATGCATCAGCATGAGCGTAGTGGATGGTTCAGTTGTGCCTGCTGCATTTCTAATATGACCAGGTTTTTACCTTCTGTACCAGGTTATGTATACGCCCAAAATGAAAATAACTTATATGTAAACCTCTTTATGGGGAATACGAGTGAGATTAAACTTCCTGTTACTCAAGTGAAAATTGCACAGGTTACCGCTTATCCATGGGATGGAAAAGTGGCGATAAAAATAGATCCGGAAAAAAATGCAGCATTCACTTTGCATATCCGTATTCCCGGATGGGCACGTAATGAGGCTGTTCCAGGTACATTGTACAGTTTTATGGAGACGAAGCCTTCACCGGTTATGCTTACTTTAAATGGAAAGCCATTTAAATATACGGTAGTTAAAGGTTATGCAGTTATTGACCGTACCTGGAAAAAGGGTGATCAGTTAGTGTTTGCTGTTCCGATGGAAACCAGGAAAGTTTTTGCAAATGAAAAAGTAAAGGATGATAAAGGCCGCTTTGCTTTTCAGCGGGGGCCTGTTGTTTATTGTCTGGAAGGTCCGGATAATAAAGACAGTGTAGTCCAGGATATTATTATAGCTAAAAATGCGGAGGTAACTTCACACTTTAATCCTGATTTGCTGAATGGAATAGAAGTATTAACTGTACCAGGCTCAGGCACGCACAGAAAGCTCAATAGTAACGAGCTGATTAAAGTCGATCAGAAAGTTACTGCAATACCTTATTATGCCTGGGCAAACCGGGGAGCTAGTGAGATGACCGTTTGGGTACCCTATGAAGAGTCTGTTTCAAGACCCAGGCCTGCTGCAAGTATTGCCTCCAGAAGTAAAGTGTCAGGATCATTAACTCATAAACAATTGCTGGCTGCTGTAAAAGATCAATATGAACCGGCAGATGCTAAAGATAAAAGTTACCCTTATTTGCATTGGTGGCCCAAAAAGGGTTCAAATGAGTTTCTGCAATACGATTTTGATCAGGAGTATGAAGTTTCAGCCTCAAAAGTCTATTGGTTTGATGATAGCCCATGGGGCGGATGCCGGATTCCTGACAGTTATCAGCTTCTTTATTTAAGTGAAGGAAAGTGGGTTCCTGTAGAAGCGGTTACTGGCTATCTTATTGAAAAGGATAAGTTTAATGTTCTTCGTTTTAAACCTGTAAAAACTAAAGCGTTGAGACTGGAAGTCCGTCTTCCTAAAGATAACTCTTCTGGAATTCATGAATGGGTGATTGAGTGATATAATGCTAAGTGATGGACAATTCCTGGCTTTAGCATAAGCTTTATAGATATTCTCAAATCAACAGCTGTCTGTAGAAAAAACTGATATATGTTAACATAAGATTAAGCTTTGTATCGCGGTAATATCCAGAACCCTGTTTTTGTATTTTTGTAGTACCTCAATGGGGATCACATATGAATATATTTTTGACTAAGATAAAAGCTGGAGATCACAAGGCTTTTAAAGAGATGTTTGAATCTTATCATTATAAAATATATCAATTTGCCTACCGGTTTACTAACGATCGTGACGCTGCCGAAGATATAGTCCAGAATGTATTTATTCATGTCTGGAACAACAGGGCAAAACTAAATGAGCAGTCTAATCTGGATGCTATTATTTTCAAAACGGCGAAACAAGAAGTATCCAACTGGTACCGTACCCTGAAAGCTCAGGAGCAGCGAATTGAAGATATCAATTTACTCGCAGAAGAAGATGCTGCAGAAGATGATCATTTTAAAGAAATTCAAAAGGCCTACCTATATGAATTGCTGGAAACTCTGCCAGCAAGAAGAAGAGAGATTTTTATGCTTCACCGCTTTGAAGGGCTTACCTGTCAGGAAATTGCCCAGCATCTTTCCATTTCCAAAAGTGCCGTTGAAAATCAGATCAGCCAGGCACTGAGCTACCTCCGTCATCAGGCTGGATATACTAAAAGCCTTTAGTCTCATTAAGATAAGTTTAACTCAATATTAAGAAATCTTTATCAATTCAGATGAAGGTGGTGGTTTGATTTGTTCAAACGTAATAGGTTATGAAAGTGAAAAAAGAAAATATAGAAAATATCAATTTTGAGAAATTATGGGATGAGCTTCCTGTAGCTGGAAAATTAGATTCCGGGCAAAAGGAGCGCATGTGGGAGCAAATTGATCTTAAAATGGTCCGTCCAGCGAAAAAGAACAACCACTGGTGGGTAGCTGCTGCAGCCACAGTTCTGATGGTTGCCGGATCAGCTATTGCATTGAATATGACCTCCCACAGCAACTATCTTGAAGTTATTTCCTATGAATCTTCAAAAACAATTCTCCTGCAGGATAGTACTGAGATTATCCTGGGACAACATAGTAAACTTAAATACCCTGCTGAATTTGGCTGGTTTAACAGAGATGTTAGCCTGGAAGGGAATGCGATATTTAAGGTGAAGCATAATGGGAAATCTTTTACCGTAACCTCAGGAGGTTTTAAGACTAAAGTACTGGGGACTTTTTTTAAAGTAGACATGTCTCCGGATTATTCAACTGCTAAGGTTTCTCTTTTTGAGGGAAAAGTCCAGGTCAGTTATAAAGATTCAAAAACGGCTATATTGAAACCAGGAGATCAATGGTCATATAACACCAAAAAAGAATTGCCAAACCTTAATCATCAGGAGAACCTGACTGCAAAAAATGTTAAGCTTGATTTTAAGAATGCAAGCCTGACTGAGGTTTTAAAACAGCTATCCTTAATTTATGGAGTAAAGATCAGCAGCAAGGAAGGGGTCAATGAAAAAATGAAGATTACCGGGACTTTCTATTACAGCACTCCATTGCAGTCGCTTGAAGAAATGGGGTACCCGTTTGGTTTAAGTGTTAAAAAGATAAATAAACTACAGTATGAGATAAAATAATCTATTGACAAACGAAGAAGCACCACATAGTGTGGTGCCCTTCAATCCATTTTTCAATATACGCATCCGCGAAGTGCTTATATCAAATATTATTAAGATTTCAATTACCAAAAGTATGAAAAAATATTTTACTATTGGGCTGTTGCTGTATGCATTTGTGTTAAATAATGTAATCACCAGCAAAGCTTATTCCCAGGTACCAATTCAAAAAAAAACAATAACCATCCTATCCAGTAAAAAGACAAGTCTTGCCAGTATTTTTAAGGAAATGTCCAAACAATCCGGCTATTCATTTATCTATTCCGAAGAGCTTATCAAAGACTTTTATGCCGATGAGCTGCAAATCAGCCATCTGGAATTGGGGGATGCCCTTAAATATTTAGAACATCTTTTTTCTATAGCTTTCAAAGTAGGGAACCGAAGTGTTTCTGTGGTTGTTATACAGAAAAAACAGGGGCAAAATATCATTAAAGGCCGCGTAACGGATGGAGCAGGAGTACCTGTTCCTGGTGTTTCAGTCAAGGAAAAAGGAACCACGCAAACTGCTGTAACTGATTCGGAAGGCGCTTTTAAAATTACGACACTGAATGCTGCTGGAATGCTGACATTCTCTTATATCGGGTTTAAAACTACAGCGCAGGAATTTGATAAGTATGCTTCAGCAATGTCCATCAAGATGGAAGAAAATGAAAATACTTTAAACGATGTTGTAGTGGTGGGCTATGGAACCCAGAAAAAATCAAGCGTTACCGGTTCAATTTCTTCATTAAAATCAGAGGATATCACTGCTTATGCAGGTTCGACTTTTGCCCAGGCAATGGCAGGTAAAGCCGCCGGCGTTCAGATCGTCGAAAATTCTGCAATTCCAGGAGGAGGGAGCCAGATTAAGATCCGCGGTACTGGTACTTTAACTGCAGGTACTTCTCCACTAATTGTAGTCGATGGTTTTCCTCTATCCGAAGGAACAGGATTGAACAGTATTGATCCTAATGTAATTAAATCTATTGAAGTATTAAAAGATGCGGCATCAACAGCAATCTATGGATCAAGAGGTGCTAACGGCGTGATTATGATAGAAACCAGGCAAGGCAGAGACGGTAAAACCTCTGTCAGTTTTGATTCTTATTATGGAATTCAGCAGCGTGCTGATAAAGTGAAGCTGGTTGGTGCTTACGACATGGCGCAATTCATGCTGGAATCCAGAAATACAGGCTATGTATCTAAAGATCCGGCCAATCGAAAAGAAACTGACGATACGCAAACCAGGTTAAAAAATGGAGCATCAAAGCGGGAGCTCATCCCTGATTATATTCTGCCTTATTTGCAAAAACAACCAGGATTAACCAATACCAATTGGCTGGATGAGGTATTCAGGGCGGCTCCAATAACCAGCCATACCCTTAATATTTCTGGTGGAGACCAGCGGAGCAAGTATTCAGTAACAGGAAATTACTTTAAGCAGAAAGGAATTGTGATCGGGTCAGACTATGAAAGATATTCCTCCAACATCAATATCACCTCTGCATTAACCAGGGATATTAAGTTTGGAATAACAGCAAATCCCTCTTATAGCAAACGTAACCTGTTTAATAATAACGGAGATTGGAATACAGATCCGCTTGCTATTGCTATGATCAGTTATCCTTTTTTTTCTCCTTATAATTCGTCTGGCGGTTTAAATATCTCTGAACAAATTAAAGCAAATACTGCTACTGATGGTGCCCTGGGTGAGAATCCTGTAGCAATGATGCAAATGATAGACAATAAAGCTGATGAATTTAATCTCTTTGGAAATTCTTATCTGGCTGTTAATTTTTTGAAAAACTTTACTTTTAAAACATCCCTAGGTGCAAACATTTCTACTTATAATTTTAATCAGTTTGATCCTTCGGGAGTTGGTAAATACAGGCAGGCAGCTCCTGATAAAACTCTGGCTACGCGGATCATCAATTTAACAAAAAATTATTTGAATGAAAACGTGCTTTCGTTTAGCAAATCAATTGGTAAGCACACTATTGATGCTATTGCCGGGCAATCTTATCAGTATGAGAAATTTCAGGGAAATACAGTGGATGCATTTGATTTTCCTGATGATCAGATTAAGAATATATCGGGAGGAACCAATTTTTCCGCGAAAGAAAATCAATATGAATGGACTTTGATTTCTTACTTTTCAAGGGTTAATTACAACTATAATAACCGGTACTTACTGGCGGCATCTATTCGTAGAGATGGTTCTTCCAGGTTTGGTGACAATTCTAAATGGAGTTATTTTCCAGCTGTCTCTGCAGGCTGGGTGCTAAGTGAAGAAAGCTTTTTTAACAAAGATAACAACTGGCTGAGCTACATGAAACTTCGTGCAGGCTGGGGCAAGACCGGGAACAACCAGATCCCTAACTACGGTTCAAAATCGTTATTATCCAATGATAATTATGTTTTTGGAGGTGCGATGGCCGGGGGATATGGAATCAATACTTCTCCTAATCCTGATTTATCGTGGGAAGTTGCTGAATCCATCAACATGGGACTGGATATGAACCTGATCAATAATTACCTGAATATTTCTGCAGATTATTATGTATCTCAAACAAATGACCTGCTTTTAAACGTGCCTGTGCCTGCACAATCCGGTTATACACAATCACTTCAAAATATTGGAAAGATAAAGAACTGGGGCTTTGAACTTCAGCTGGGATTAAATAAAGCAATAATGCTTGGAGCGGTGAAATGGAAACCTTCTTTAAATATGTCTACCAATCACAACAAGGTTTTGGCTTTGGGTAAAGGGCAGGATGAGATTATTACCGGTTCAAATAATTTTGCCAGAACCAGAGTGGGTGGGCCGATTGCCGAAATGTATGGTTATAAAATAGGTGGAGTTTACAAAAATCAGGAACAATTAAACAGTTCACCTCATATGGCCGGAACTGTAGTTGGTGACTATATTCTGGAAGATTTAAATGGCGACGGTGTCATTGATACAAAAGATAAAGCAGGATTTGGTACTGCAGCACCAGAAATGACTTTCGGTTTTTCAAGTACTTTCATTTATAGAAATTTTGATCTGAGTTTTGCAATCAACGGTGAATTGGGTAAAAAAATCTATAGCAGGCCGCTCTCCACTGTTCTTGGACCAGGTGAAGGCTTTGCGGTAGCTTCGCAAGACTATTTTGACCATCGTTTTCATCCTGTCAATAATCCTGGTGGTTATTATGCTACGCCTAATCTGGGTAATTTTTCTAACGATAGAAAGGAAGCAAGAACGTCTGATATATACTTTAACAATGCTTCTTATCTCCGTATGCGTACAATCAGGCTTGCCTATAGTTTCCCGGCAAAATTGATTAAAAGTGCCGGCCTTTCAGGATTGCAGGTATATCTTAGTGCAAACAATCTTTTTACGCTTACTCCTTATAAGGGGTTTAGTGTAGATGCCTCTTCTACCGATCCATTAACTCAAGGCTATGATAATGCAAACTACCCTGTAGCCAAATCGTATATTCTAGGTTTAAATTTTAATTTTTAAGACAATGATTAACATGACATACAGACTTGTAAAACTATTCTATGTTTCTCTGGGGCTTACTGTTGTCCTGATTGCCGGCTGTTCTAAAAGCAAGCTGGATATGACACCACAAACAGATAAAGTGCTTACTGCCTTTTATAAAAACGAAGCACAGCTCAATGAGGGAGTAAATGGTGCCTATGCCATGCTTCAATACGGAGGCCAATATGGATCTAATTATTTAGTGTTTGGAGAAATTCCATCAGACAATACTTTTGATGAAGTACCAGCTAATGATAATGGAAATTATGGCCAGCTGGACATGTTTAGTGCAATCGCATTAAACGGTCTGGTAGATGGGACCTGGCAAGATGCCTATAAAGGTATCCAGCAAACCAATGTGATTTTAAACCGCATTGATGGTATCGATATGGCTTCTGCTAACAGAGATAAACTAAAAGGCGAGATGTTATATATCCGGGCGCTTACTTATTTTAACCTGGTGAGGATTTTTGGCGATGTACCATTGGTTATCAAAGAAACAACGAATGTGAATGATTATTTTGGTCAGGGGCGTACACCTAAAACTGAGGTATATGGTCAGATAGAGCAGGATCTGATTAAAGCTGCCCAGTTGTTGCCGGCGGCAAGGTCAATAAATGGAAGGGTGACACAAGGGGCAGCATTTGCTTTACTGGGTAAGGTTTATCTCACTTTAAAAAAGTATGATTTAGCTATAGGCCAGTTAACTAAGGTCGGCCCGCTTGGCTATAAACTACTAACTGATCCTGCCCGGATTTTTGATCCTGCATTTAAAAATAACGAAGAAATCATATTTGATGTTCAGTTTGCTTCTGGTGTGAACGGGAACAAAGAGGGAAGCAATGCCTTTCAGCTGTTCAGCCCTTCTGGTACTGTAGCAGGGGCTAAAGGACACAATTTGCCGACCAGGGAAATCTATAATTCTTTTACCTCTAAAGACCGCAGGAGGGATGCTTATCTCGGTATGACTAAAGACGGGGTTCCTTTTACGAGGAAACTCGTACAAACTTCTACTACAGTTGAAGATGGAGGAAGCAACGTGGTTGTACTGAGGTATGCAGACGTATTGCTCATGCTGGCAGAATGTTATAACGAAACAGGAAATTCAGTTAATGCACTCGATAACCTTAATCAGGTTAGAAACAGGGCTGGTCTGGATAAAACTGTAACTACAGATCAGAATAGTTTAAGAACTGTAATTGCGCTGGAAAGACAGTTGGAATTAATCGGTGAGGGGAGCCGTTGGTTCGATTTGATCAGAACAGACCAGGCCATAGACGTGATGAACAGTTATTTTGCGCGTACTCCAGGTTATCAGGGAGTTAAGGTTACAGCGGATAATCTGGTACAGCCTATACCACAAAGCCAGACCAATACAGATCCGGCAATTAAACAGAATAAGGGATATAATTAATTGATAATCAAGATGAAAAAAAGTGATTTTATACATTTAACAGTGCTATGTTTTTTCTTCATAAACTTTAGCGCTTTTGGTCAATCTGTACAAATACAGACGTTAGCCCATTTAAAGAGTCCTGTAATCGTAGTTTCTCACAGGGGAGACTGGCGCAATGCACCTGAGAATTCACTTTTGGCTGTACGAAAAGCGATTGAAATGGGAGTGGATATGGCTGAGATAGATTTGGCAATGACAAAGGATAGCGTACTGGTCTTAATGCACGACCAGACTATAGACCGTACAACTACCGGAAAAGGTAAACCAATAGATTATACCTATCAGCAACTGGAAGGATTTTATCTCAGGGACGGTTTGGGTGTAGCTACAGAAATGCATGTACCAACACTGGAGCAGATACTTGACCTGGCTAAAGATAGAATCATGCTCAATCTGGATAAAGGCTTCGACTACATCCATAAGGTATACCCTATGGTTAAAACGAGAAATATGGTTGAACAGGTATTATTTAAAGGCGATCAGAACTATCAGCAAGCCAGGGCCAGTTTAGGGAACGTTCTGGACTCTATTTATTATATGCCAATCATCAGGTTGCAAAAAGGTGAGGGAATGAAACAGATTAATGCGTTCACTAAGAATTATAAGCCATTTGGATTTGAATTTACCGTGGGCGAAAATGAAGATCATCTGATTGATTTTGAAGTCCTGAGAAATGCTGGATATCATGTTTGGGTCAATTCATTATGGCCTGCCCATAATGCACATCATAATGATGACAAGGCTCTGGATAATCCTGCTATTTACCAATGGTTTCTGGACAAACATGTCGACTTTATTCAAACAGACCGTCCAAAAGATTTATTGCGGTTTTTAAAAGAAGTTCACCAGCACAAATAAGACTTAGAAATGAAAATATTATCAAAATTGGGCATGGTTTTATGCCTTTTGACCTCAGTGTTGACAATTTTCTCTGCTTCCGGACAGCAAAAAGCAATTCGGCCGGAAGAGCTTATGGAACAGTTCAGGCACCCTTCAGCTCAACGTGTTTTAGTGGTTGCACACAGAGGGGATTGGCGTAATGCTCCTGAAAATTCAATTAAGGCAGTGGAGTATGCCATGAAAGCTGGAGTTGATATTGTAGAGATTGATGTACAGATGACCAAAGATAAACAGCTGGTTGTTATTCATGATTCATCTATTGACAGAACGACTACCGGAAAAGGAAAGGTTTGTGATTTGCTGCTGGACTCTATCCGAAAGGTTAATTTGAAGAATGGGGCTGGTATGCCTACAAGGTATAAGATGTCTTCTTTGAAAGAAATGATGCTGGCTGTAAAAGGAAAGCCGGTATTGGTAAATATTGATAAGGCCTGGGACATGATTCCCGAAACCTACAAAGTATTAAAGGAGACCAATACTGTTAACCAGGCTATTTTCAAAGGTAACCGTTCTTTTAAAGAACTCCGTTCGTCAATAGGGAGCTTAGTAGACAGTATTGTTTATATGCCTATGGTTTGGCCTTCTGATTATAACATTCATAAGCCTGCTGAAACAGAAGGACCGGTTAGTTTCACCAAAGCGTATATTAAGGAATTTAATCCTGTTGCTTTTGAAGTGATTTATAATACTGAAAACTCGCCCGTACTGGAAGCAATTAAACTTATGAAAGAAAAAGGGATAACTGTTTGGGTGAATACCTTATGGCCAGAATTATGTGCCGGGCATGATGATGAAGCAGCAACCGATAATGCAGCTGCAAATTGGGGCTGGGTAATTGCTCATGGGGCAAATGTAATTCAGACGGACAGGCCTGCTGAGCTTTTAAAGTATCTGAAAATTAAAGGGCTCAGATAAGATGCTGCAAGCTCAACAACAGGCATCAGATGATCTAAGAATTCGTAAGCTGGAAAAAATTGGGTATCATTTTTAGAATTTCCCTTTTTATAAACAGATCAACTTTATTATTTAGAATAAAGTTGATCTGTTATTAGTTTGTTTCCTATGCTAATAGTTCCTTAATATTGTTTTTCCATATTGTGAATGTTGTAAAATTGACTAAAGCAGATGGATCTGTAAGTCTTTGGTTTAACCTCAAACCCGATAGAACTTGTAACTGGGTTTTAGTATAGTACAACCTCTACAGTATTACACCAGAATCAAAGGAACAGACAGGTTAATATGAAGATTAATTACCTGTCCTGAATGGAAAGTTTATTTGAAAAATGAAAGACTGACCGGATTAATCATTTCCATAAGTTCATATGATCCAGATCATAAAAATTGGATAGTTATATGCTTAAGTTTGAGTAATTATGAAAAAATATATCCTTCCTTTTGTATTTACAGTATTGTTGATGAGCACCATAAATTTGGCGCAAGCTCAGCAACATGCATCAGATGATCTAAAAATTCGTGAGCTGGAAAAAACCTGGACAGCATTTTTAGATAAAAATGATACTATTGCACTCAAAAATATCTGGACGGAAGAATATGTTGTAAATAATGCAAATGGAAAAATAGTTACCAGAAAGCAAATTTTAAATATTCTCAAAGGAGGACATGTATTTTCTAAGGTGGACAGAAATATTGAACGGATTACATTTAATGGTAATATTGCTGTTGTTATGGGGGCCGAAACTGAGTTTCAAAAGGCAGATGGCGAAAAATCAGCTAAGCAGCTTAAAAGACGATTTACTAATATCTGGGTAAAAAAAGATAACGATTGGAAACTGGTTGCAAGGCAGGCCACACCGGTTAATTTCTAGTAATGTTTAGTCAGGCTTGACAGATTCTTTTTTATTCCCTTTTATCCAATTGCATATATCATAAATAACTTCTTCATAAACGTATATGCTATGCTTCAATAAATTTCTCCTTTTCAAATTATATTGAATAAAATCACTTTTTTTAAAGTCAGCGGGTTTTATAGAGATTTTGATAGGTATAAATAGCTGCTCGTATATGGACTCCCGGCCCAAAACAAAAATATTTGATCTGAAAAAATAAAGTGAAAATGAAAAGAGTAATGATATACCTGGAAATAACATCCAGAAGAACAGGAGTATTCCACAAAAATACAAAAGCCAGTCAACTGGTAAATTGAAATTTATTTTTGACAGTATAGCACTCAAAAAAAGGCATAGAAGAAATAGTTTGTTTGAATTGCGTGCAAAAATGACTAGTGCAATATGCAGTGCATGAATGACCCTCCATATACTGGATAACCCAGCAAAAAATAACTTAATTTCATCCCAGCGATCTATAACTATTAGCATAGATAAATCATTTTTTAACTTTTCAACTGAAATCTTTTCAATTAAATTATCAATAATGTCTGGTAACAAGTCAAATTTCCGTTTTAAGTACTTTTTAAAATATGGAACAAATAAGTAGTTTCCTAAAACGATGAAAATACCGGTTAAACTTACTACATAAATATATAGGTGTTTGTCCTGATAAAGTACTACTATAAATATCATCAAGATGAGAATCCAAAAGAGTCCAAGTATGGCTAAGGCACTTATGGGGATTAATTTTAGGTAGGGCTCCAGGTTATCGATTAACTTTCCTTTTTTTGGATGGAGAAATGGTGTTGCCATAGTTATCAGTTCAAATTTCTCATTTGCAATATCAATCTCCCTGAGGGCATACATAGCTATATTTCCACCATGACTATGAGCAAAAATTATCTTTCTATCGTTTGGATGATCAATCGTTTGCTGCTTTAACTTTTCAGCCAAGGCTAAAGATGCAGAAATACGTGATTGATGTGAGTTTTTGCCTGACCAGTTAAATTCATTAATTAGAATATCATCCCCTAAATGTAGTCTTAGTTGGTTGCAAAAAGCTGAATTTTCTAATGTCCATGGGGCATCTTTTGCAAATGTTCCATGTATTAAGGTTATACAGTACGACATTTATATGTTTTCTTTATAGACTAACGCTCCTAACTTTATCTAATTTTTTAAATAGAATATACTACCTGGTCAAATATGAGATTAATCTAGCTTAGAAACCACTACTCAGGATTCCTCACAATAGAAATACCATTTGCTATATTTCCCATGGTTAATTCCCTTTGAAATTTACCCGTTAAACTTCCCATAATAAATATCTTTTCACCAATGTAAGCCATTAGCGTTAAAGATTATCCTGATGCGTAAAAAATGTCCGCAATTGTCCGCAGCTGTCTGCAATTGTCCGCAGTTGTCCATGGGTTAGTCAAATGGAAAATTATAATTTCATTAATCTTCAACTAGTTATGGTTTGGTTGTGCCTGAGTGATGGTCGGGATGACACCAGGTTGAGAACGGGCTGTAAGCATGTCGAGTCCATGTTGTTTCAACTAGTTGTTTTGACTTGGACTTGCCATGCTCTCACGTTACTTTAGCATTGCTCTTACCCTAACGAGTACTCAGGCAATACTCAGGCAGTACCCGGACGATATAGCTTTATGATTTAGCTATTTTGAATTTATTTACGAACAGCCCGGCCTTGTTTCCCCTATGTCATTACCATGCAAATTGAAAGCTTTCAGCCCAACTTCCAGAGGCATAAGAGCATCGGTGACAGCAAAGATTTTCTGTTTAGCTTGTCAAAATTTATGCTTAAAAAGAGCCTGCTCCACAAGTTTATGATTTGATCCCGAAAATGTTTATATTCTTATTTAATCATATTGATTTTTAAGGAGTTAGTAAGGATTAATTTGTTGTATCAAAAACCTTTTTATACAAAAAAAGGCAACGTCTGGAGCAACGTCGCCTTTAATTAAGAGATAAATCTCCTGTACACCCAATAGGATTCGAACCTATGACCTACGGTTTAGAAAACCGTTGCTCTATCCAGCTGAGCTATGGATGCATTTCCCCTTGTTAGGGACGACAAAGGTAAGATTAAAGTACTTTAAACGCAAATCTATTTTAAAATAATTCTAGAATTGTATAGATTTTGAGATCTCAATCCTTTGCTGAGGATGCGATTCTGCATGAGCAAGAATCAAATTTAATATATAATCATTTGAAGTATAAGGAACTATACAAGATTTTAGATTTTCCAGATCAGTGATGTCACTATGAAAAGAAATGTAGCCCATCCCGTAAAATTTACCCTCTTCGACCCATAAACAGCTCTTTTCTTCCTTATTTCTACCCGAATCTATTAAAGCAAAGGAGGGAAGTGCTACTTTTAAATGAGTAATAGCCTCATCAACTCTGGCATTATACGCTGCCGGATCTTCTATTCCCAGGCAAGCGCCATTACAATTCCCTTTTTCATGCGCAGTACAGGCCAGTCTGTTCTTCTGAATAAAACATAACTTTTCACATAGCTTATGCTCGTTGATCATTCCCCGTAACATACTTTGTCCAGACAGCAAGCTGTTAAAAGTATATAAAGCATGGCTGTTTTTCTTATATTTATCAATACCTAAACGGATATACCCCTTCTGGTCTTCGAAATCGTATAAAGCATATTTCTGTTCAAAACGCTTTAAAGCCCTGTTTTTTTCTGGCCAGTGTTTCTGTATTTCTGAAGCTTCCAGAATCAGCGCCATTAACTCCGTGCCGCAAATCGTGAAATCCACCTCATGAATTTCCTTAAGGAAATCCTGTCTTTGCCTGTTAATCTTATTTCCGGAGAAATGAGAACATACTCTCTTCTTTATATTTATAGCTTTGCCCACATAGATAATCTTTCCTTTTTGATCTTTGAAATAGTACACTCCGGGCTGATCAGGTAAAGCATCAATACTATCTCTTGATAAATTAGGCGGCAATACTTGTTCTTTGGAACTTTTGATTAAAGAAAGCGGAATAGCTCCCTCGGTATCTTTGTCCAATAGAAGCTTTAGCAATAAAGCAGTGGCTGCAGCATCACCACCAGCACGGTGACGGTCATTTAGTGGGATACCAAGACAAGCGCAGAGCTTACCCAAACTATAAGAAGAAAGTCCGGGAATGATTTTTCTGCTCATTCTTACCGTACACAGTTTTTTAGATTGCAACACAAATCCCGACTGTGCAAGCTGGTGCCTTACAAATGAAAAATCGAAGTTTACATTGTGTGCTACAAAAATCTTATCCTTTAAAAGTTCATAAATTTGAGGAGCTACTTGTTCAAACAGGGGAGCACTGCTAACCATCTCCTCACTGATACCAGTTAAGGTTTGTATATAGATCGGTATATCCTGCTGAGGATTAATCAATGTTTCAAAGCGATCTGTAACTTTTGAACCATCATGAATCAGAATAGAAATTTCCGTGATCCCATTACCGGCGGCAAAACCACCGGTAGTTTCAATATCGACTACTGCGTATTTCAACATTTATTAAGCTATAGGTATATACAAATATGCTAATAAATTTAGTAAAATAGCAGGTTATTCAAAAATTTATGCCAAACTTGTTTCTATTTGTATAGGATTGCTCAACATTTTATGAATAGGGCATTTATCTGCGATTTGCATTAACCTGGTTAATTCTGCCTCAGACAGGTCCCCGCCAAATTCAATTTTGCGCGTAATCCTGGTTGTAGCAGACATGTCCTGCTCATTACAGATAGCCAAATGGATTTTAATGGTATCCAGCGCCATTTCTTTCCGGTCTGCATACATTCTGATTGTAATTGCAGTACAGCTCCCTAAACTGGCTAAAAGCAGTGCACCAGGATTCATCCCTTCGTCAGTTCCGCCAACATCGGCAGGCTCGTCCGCATAAATAAAATGTCCGCCTGCGTAAACTTTCGTCAGGTAATGTGAACGGTCCAATTCGGTAACTGCGGTGATTTGTTTCTTATCCATAAGTTTTTTTGTGGTTAAATTTAAGCTTAAAATAAACAGGAACTTAACAGAAAAATGTTGCCGGCTTAAAATTAGTTAAACATTTGATAACCATATTTGTTATCATTCACTAACTAACCAATTATGAACATGTTAAGTAACTATCTCAACTTCCAGTTTGATGTACAAGGCAAACCTGTCAGTGGTTTTTGCCTGCAGATTCAAGATGATTTTCACGAAACCTATGCTGTTATAGTGGAAGGTTATCATTCATTCTGCATCTGGCTTGATCAATCTTCCTCTACCTGGCGTTCCTCCAGATATACAAGTGTGGAACCAGGAGTACTGGAAAAAATCATCAACTATCTCAACAGTCATAAATCGGCCTGATTTTAAAGGTTAATGGAAAAATAAATAAGCTACAAACACAGCTGCAATGATTCCGGCTAAATCTGCAATTAAACCAAAAGGAATTGCATAACGTGTACGCTTAATACCTACTGAACCAAAATACAGTGCTACAATATAAAAAGTAGTATCCGCTGAGCCATTAAAAACACAAGCTAAACGGCCTACAAATGAATCAGGACCAAAAGTCTTCATCGTATCTACCATCATTGCTTTTGCACCGCTTCCGCTCAGTGGTTTAATCAGTGCTGTTGGCAGGGCAGGCGTAAAGTCTGTATTCACTCCCAGGTGTACAAAACACCAGGTAAAACCATCAACAATATAACCCAGTACCCCGGAATTTCGCAATACACCAATTGCAACCAGCATTCCTACCAAATAAGGAATAATCGTAATACAGGTAGTGAAACCATTTTTGGCTCCCTCAATAAAGGCATCATATACATTCACCTTTTTACGGACAGCACCCAGAATAAAAGCAATAATAATGGAGAAAAGGATAAAATTAGAAGCTACCCTGGAAACCACCTCGATCTGTTCCTTAGTCAGGTAGTTTGTGAAATAATAGATCATTCCAACTAAAAATACCGTAATACCACCTAGCCAGGAAATGACTACGGTATTGAACAAGTTAATCTTTTGTTTAATAGCAACAGCTACCAGGCCCACCAAAGTGGCCACATAGGTTGCAATCATACAAGGAATAAATATATCTGCCGGATCTGCTGCACCCAGAATCGCTCTCTGAGCCATAATACTGAGTGGAATCAGGGTAAGACCTGAAGTATGCAACACTAAAAACATAATCTGCGCATTGCTGGCAGTATCTTTATCAGGATTAATTTCCTGTAAACTTTGCATCGCCTTTAAGCCAAAAGGAGTAGCGGCATTATCCAGACCCAGTAAATTGGCAGAAAAGTTCATCACCATATGCCCGGTAGCAGGATGGTTTTTTGGTACTTCAGGAAAGATACGGCTAAAGAAAGGGCCGATAATACGGGACAGAAAATTGATAGCCCCTGCTTTTTCACCGATATTCATAATGCCCAGCCATAAGGTCATAATACCCACCAGCGGCAGGGCAATATCCATGACACCAACCTTTGCAGATTCGAAGGTACCATCCACAATCAGTTTGAATATTTCTGTATCACCGAAAAATATTAATCTGATCAGTGCAACAACGAATGCAATAAGAAAAAACGCAATCCATAGATAATTTAATGCCATATTTTAGTTTGAAGCCATGAATGTAAAAAAAAAGGATCTGTATTCATCAGAATACAGATCCTTTTTTATCATCAAAACGAATAATATGGATTAAGGCTTCTCGTCGGTCAGCTCAAAGCCCCATGTTTTACCTTTTTCAGTAGCAGGTATTCCACCAGTCATCCAAACCGGTGCTTTGGCACCTTTCAGGTAATAATCAAAAAACTGCTGTTCGCGGATTTGAATATCTTTTCTGTTTTGGCGAAGTACTAAATTATGCGCTTCATTGTTGTAATTTAATAACCAGGCTGGTTTACCCAATCTTTTCAAACCAGTAAACATCTCGATTCCCTGGTACCATGGTACGGCTCCGTCTGCATCATTAGACATGATGACTACAGGAGTAGTCACCTTTGGCAAAGAGAAAAGTGGTGAGTTTTCGATATACAATTCTGGTTTTTCCCATAAAGTTGCACCAATTCGGCTTTGTGTTTTCTCATACTGAAATTGTCTGTTCATTCCAGATTCCCAGCGGATACCACCATAAGCGGAAGTCATGTTAACTACAGGTGCACCAGCCCATGCAGCTGCATACATATTCGTTGCTGTAATTAAGTGTGCAACCTGGTAACCACCCCAGCTTTGACCCTGGATACCGATTTTTGTTCCATCAACCCAACTGTTCTTTTTCAACGCTTCTACACCTGAATTGATATATTCTTCAGCAGATTTTCCCGGATATCCTTTTTCATAACTAATATCTGGTGCAAATACCAAATAACCATTGCTTACAAAGAATGAAATATTCAATCTTGATGGAGTAGGAGCAGGAGCCTGGTAATTGTAAAGTCCGTCTGTTAGTTTCTCATAGAAATAAGCGATCACCGGATATTTTTTAGCCGGGTCAAAATTCTCCGGTTTATACAAAATACCTTCTGCTTTATAGCCCTTTGGTGTAGTCCATTTTACTAATTCTGCTGTTCCCCAGTTATAATTCTGTTGCTGCGGATTAGTATTGCTTAATTTAGTTTCAGTTTTTAAATCAACAGATACATAAACATTAGGTGAAGCCGTATAGCTTGCTTTATCATAAATAAAGCGTTCAGCTGATTTTGCTTTAACTAATGGAGAGTATTTAAATTTAGCCATCACTACGAGCTCCGGGTTTTTAGTATCACCAGCTTTCGTTTTATAGAATCCTTTTTCTTTAGTGATATGATTATAAGCACTCAACCACATCTCATCTTTTTTGCTGATGAATTGTGCAGCAGTATCTAGGTTTTCATAACGGAAAGTAATACCACTTTGTCTTCCAAATCCATTAGTCATGTTTTTTGGTGCAGATTTTCCATCTGGTGTGAAACTCCAGATATCATATTTATCGTAAATTAATAGCTGTTTATCTTCTTCAGTCCATCCTGCAATACCATAAACTTTTGGAGCATCAGGCATGTCGTTATCTTCGTCAGCAAACTTTACAGTGGTATTGGTATTTAATGCGATAGTTTTAGCTGTAGCTACGGTATAAGCAGACCATATTCCTGTTTTATTATTGTAGGAAAGTACATAATTTCCACCTGGAGAAACAGAGGCCTGACCATCTAAAGCTGATATAACTTTCTTTCTTGTACCCGTTTTAGTGTCAACAAGATAATAATCTTTGAGCGTTGTACCTGTCCATTGTGTTTGTAAGCGGTTTCCGTAATCTATAGAAGCCAGTGCAAAATTAGCATCACCTTCTTTAACGATACTTGCCTCAGTAAGTTTAACATCTGTTAAAGGAACTATTTTAGGGTCGCTGCTAAAGATGTCAATGACCGAAAGATAACTTCTCTTAGCCTCTTTATCTGCATTTTTCAGCTGAATAGGCTGCAGATAGTCATCCTTATATCCCCAGATGTCCAGTTTAGCATGTTCAAAATCTACCAGTGTTGTATCTTTTTCTTTTTTAATTGGAGCGATGCCAAAAAACAGCTTATTTCCGTCCTTACTGAAAGCCAGTTTTCCGTCTCCGCTAACAGACCATTTAGCAGGCATACCGTCAATTTCATAATCTACTAAAGCTTGCGCAGTATCCAGTGTAAGCGTATTAAAGTAAATGCTGTAATCTTTGATCTCTTTTTTCTCCGGAGAAGTTTCACCTAAAAAGGCTACCTGCTCACTCGCCTCATCGAAGATGAAGCCCTTGAAATTACCTTTAGCACTAACCAGTGTTTTAATGGTTCCTTTTTCAGTATTCAATAAAAATACACCAGGTTTTGCTGTTTTATCTTTCTTGGATCCAACGCAATTATAAACCAGTTGTTTACCGTTTTTACTGAATTCATATTCGGTAACATATTTAAAAGTTCTTTCAGTACCGGTTAACAGGTTTCTTAAAACCAGGTCAGAACCAGCTTTATTAGCCGCATCTTTTTTTTCATCCTTCGCTAAGAAATCATTTGCGTCGTCTTCTTTTTCTTCAGCAGCAGACTTAGCTTTCTTAGTGGTATCTAAAAGGGCTTCTTTCTGATAAGCCAGGTAATTTCCTTCATTTGCAGGTATTTTGAATGATTTTATTCTGGGTACTTTAAGGATGGCAGCAGTACTCAGGTTGACAAATCCTAAAGAATCTTTAGTCATTTCATCCGCTTTTTTCTTTTTAATCTTTTCCTGGCGTGTAGTCGCAAATAAAGGTTTAATTAAAAAAGCAGCGAACTTTGAGTCTGCACTAAACATTAGTCTTTCACCTCTTGGTATATGTATTTTAGTGGTATTTGTCAGGTTGTTCAGATACAGGCTGGCATCGCCTTCTTGTTTAACGATGGAATAAGCAGCCCATTGCCCGTTGTCTGATAACTGTTTAACGCCGGTATTTTCCCATGAATCATAGACCGTATGGTCTAATGGTTTTTTCTGGGCGAAGGCAGCACTCGCAAAGAATAAGAAAAGAAGAGTAAGGTTTTTCTGCATAATTGAGGGATTGGGATTTAAATTGAGCCTTAAAAATTGTAATTTTTTACCAATATATGCCAATTGTATATCAAATTTTACATAATTCCTAAACAGTGAGCTATTGCTAAATGGCATTAAAACAGAAATGGCCGCCTTTCTTAGAGAAAAGCGGCCATTTACTGAGATCTTTTGAATACTATTTATTCTTTTTTTCCTGTGTTTTAACTTGTTGTTGCTGACGCATGTAATCGTCTAAACGAGTCTGGAACTTAGATTTTTTCTTTTGCTCTTCAGGTTTCTTTTTGTTTTCCTTCAGAATATTGTGAATTTTCTCATCGTTAACCATTGACTTGATCAGGAACTGCTGACCAAAAGTTAGCATATTCGCCAGGAAGTAATAGTAGTTCAAACCAGCAGGGTAGCTGTTCAGTACACCCAGGAATACAACCGGCATAATATAACCGATGTATTTCATTTGTCCGGTAGCACCCGATACCTGGTTATTGAAATAAGTATAAATCAAGGTAGAGATGGTCATCAATACACACATTAAACTTAAGTGGTCACCAATAAATGGAATTGTAAATCCAAATTTAATGAAGTCATCATAAGTTGAAAGGTCATGCATCCATAAGAAACTCTGGCCTCTTAATTCGAATAAATTCGGAAAGAAGAAGAAGAAAGCCATTACGATAGGTAACTGAAGCAGCATCGGTAAACAACCGCCCAGTGGATTTACACCCACCTGTTTATACAGCTTAAGATATTCCTGTTGTAATAAAGTAGCATTGTCTTCACCTACTTTGGCTTTAATCTCATCCATTTCTGGTTTTAAGATTCTCATTTTAGCCATAGAGATATAAGACTTGTAAGTCAATGGTGACAATACAACTTTTAAGGCAATAGTTAAGACTAAGATAATCAGACCATAGTTCCAGCCAAAGCTCTCCAGGAAGTTAAATACTGGCAATACAACAAATCTGTTGATGTATTTCAATGGCCAGTAACCCATTTCTACCAGTTTCTCAATTTCTTGTCCCTGAGCTTTCAGTACTTTGAACTGATTGGTTCCGAAATAGAACTTCATCTTGTAATTCTGTGCATCAAGCTGGTTGAAAGGAAGATTTACTTTTGCAGCATATCCCTTTACATGACCTGGTTCAGTCAGTATTCTTACCGCAAGGTTAACCTTGTTGAAAGGATCAGCAGGAATCAGTACCGCTGAGAAAAAGTGCTGCTTGAAAGCAATCCACTCAATTTTAGCTTTAGACAAATTCTCTGTTTCATCTTTAGCAATGCTCAGGTGATCAGGATTTTTATCTGCATACTTGTAATAAGGTGCAGAATATTGCTGCTCGTTTTTCAACGATTTTTCCTGTTGAAGTAATACCGTTTCCCAGTCCAGTGAGATACTATCTCTCTGAATAACCTGGTTCATCCCTTTTAAGTTGATGTTAAAACCAACGTTATGAGATTTAGGCTGTAAATCATAAACAAACTCAATGTATTTATCTGCGCTGTAATTAGCGCGCATCACCATTGCATTAGCTGTTTTTGTTGCTGTAAAATAAAGATCATTGGTCTTTACCAATTTACCGCCAACGTTTAAGGTTAAGCCGAAAATGTTTTCGTCACCATCAAACAATACAACCGGTTTATCAAGGTAAGTTTTTTCACCTTTTACTTCTACAGCTTTAATTTTACCACCTTTATTAGTGAAAGTTAATTTTAAAGCTTCATTTTCCAATACACTTGTAGTAGCTGTACCAGAAATATTAGTCCCGAAAGGACCTTTCAGCGCTGCTGAGTCTAATTGCGGAGCTGGTGCATTTTCAGCAAGAGCAGCAGGTGCATGTTTAACACCAGCTTTACTAGCGGAATCAAGAGAGATCCGCTCCCGTTCTTTCTTCATTTCAGCCTCACTTGGCTTGAAGAAATAGAAGGAACCCGCCAAAACGATCATGATCAGGAACAATCCTGTGAATGTATTTTTATCCATTATTGTTATTTAAACGCGTATTAGTTTGTTTTTTTCTTCGCATACTCCATCGCAGCGGCGACAAATTTAACAAAAAGTGGGTGAGGATTAGCAACTGTTGATTTTAATTCGGGATGAAATTGTCCACCAACGAAAAAAGGATGGTTTTTAAGCTCTACAATTTCCACTAAATGACTGTCTGGATTCGTTCCGGACGCGATCATACCAGCTTCTTCATATTGACTTAAATAAGCACTGTTAAACTCATAACGATGTCTGTGACGCTCATTGATGTGTTGTTTACCATAAGCACCGAATGCTTTAGTTCCTTTTTTAACATCACAAGGATAAGAACCAAGGCGCATTGTACCACCTTTAGTCGTTACTGTTTTCTGATCTTCCATCATATTGATTACAGGATCAACAGTTAATTCATCAATTTCAGTTGTATTTGCTGTTTTTAAACCCAGTACATTACGGCCAAACTCAATAACCGCACACTGCATACCTAAACATATACCAAAGAAAGGAACGTTGTTTTCACGAACGTAACGAATGGCATCAATTTTTCCTTCAATACCACGGCTACCAAATCCCGGTGCAACTAAAACACCATCTAAATGACCTAATTTCTCTTTTGTATTTTCTGAATTAACCTCTTCAGAAGGGATATATTCTACTCTGACTTTACATTCATTTTTAGCACCTGCATGAATGAAAGCTTCAATAATTGATTTATAAGCATCTGGTAATTCAACATATTTACCTACCAGACCAATTCTAACTTCAGCAGTTGGATTTTTTAGTCTTCCTAAAAAGTCTTTCCAGCTTTCCATATCAGGCTCATTTTTCTGCGCCAGTTTAAGTTTACTCAATACTGTTTTATCCAGTTGTTCCTTCATCATTAACAATGGAACAGAATAAATAGAAGAAGCATCGATAGATTCAATAACTGCATTCACGTTTACATTACAGAACAAGGCGATCTTTTTACGGATATCCATATTGATATGCTGTTCTGTACGGCAAACCAGGATATCTGGCTGAATACCATATTCCAGTAAGGCTTTAACCGAGTGTTGTGTTGGTTTTGTTTTAAGCTCACCAGCTGCAGCAAGGTAAGGGATCAATGTTAAGTGGATCACAATTGCGTTGTTCGCACCAGCTTCCCATTTAAATTGTCTTACGGCCTCGATGAAAGGAAGAGATTCGATATCTCCGACAGTTCCACCAAGTTCAGTAATCACGATGTCATACTCACCTGTTTCACCAAGGATACGCATATTGCGTTTAATCTCATCAGTGATATGCGGAACAACCTGAACAGTTTTCCCCAGATACTCACCCTGACGTTCCTTGTTGATTACATTCTGATAAATACGACCTGTAGTGATATTGTTAGCTTGTGAAGTAGGCACATTTAAGAAACGCTCATAATGACCTAAATCTAAATCAGTTTCGGCACCGTCTTCAGTTACGTAGCATTCACCATGCTCATAGGGATTCAACGTTCCCGGATCAATGTTGATATACGGATCGAATTTCTGAATGGTTACACGGTAACCTCTTGCTTGTAAAAGTTTGGCCAATGAAGCGGAGATGATGCCCTTACCTAAAGAGGAAGTAACACCGCCCGTAACAAAAATATACTTAGTCATGTTTGTGAGTTTGTGAAATAAAAGCCGCTTTTAAAGGCGTTTTTATTGTTTTTGTACGGGATACAAAGCTACGGAAATATTGTGGAATTGGGAAACTAATTGTGAATCTAATCGAATAACTTTGATTAGATGGCGGCCGGGCTTCAAAAAAAAGACCAGATAAAATATCCGGCCTTTTTCTATTTTATATTTGGTTAGAATATGCGTAGTTAAATAATGTCAAAGCACCAGGCCGTAACACTAAGGTAAATCTAATATTAATTTTTAGAAATTAGTATATACATTGGCGAATATAATGAAATATAATTATAATTACCTGATTTACAGGTAGATTAATTATTTGTATTATTTCGTTTTATCGTTTTAAGATGTGAATATAGCGTCAATCGACAATTTTGAGTTAAAAACCGGGGTGGGAGCGATTAATTATTCCGGATAGTTGCCATACACTAACATTGTCTGGTTATTTACAGCATTCATAGTAGTTTTTGACCTTTTTTTCCTGTTCAGACCAGGCAATATAAACCTTACTTTCTTTGCCCAGGCGGTATTTAAAACCGTTTACACCAGTTTTTTTTAATTCTTCAAAAAAGTTTTTATCAGGTGTATTATTGTCTGGTTTTTCTGATTCAGTGACCGCAGGCTCAATAAAATTCTCCTCATCAAAAAAAAGAGAAAGTTCCTCGTTCATAAATTGCAGCTGCTCTTTCTTTTTCCCTAAATCCAGGCTTTCTTTATAGTTGTCCAGCAGCGCTGTGGCCTTCAGAGTTTTAGCGTAAATCTGCTGACCGTCCTTTGTAGTGATGGTAAAAACAAGCTCCATATTTTTCGGCTGATCTCCGTTCAGGACAATTTTAAAAGTATCCAGTTTTGTGGTATCACTAAAGGAACGCAAGGCAGTCTTTGTAGAAGATGCACTGCCTTTTAAGTGAGCTGATTCAGAAGAGTTACAAGCTGTTAAAAACAAGCCTGAAATTAGAAGGGAAATATAAACGCTTTTCATGGAGAGGTATTTTCTCCCTAAGATAGGGAATTAATTGCCCTTGATCCTAATGATCTTCTCCAAATCTTCGGGCGTATCTACGGCAAATGTCTCTAAATCAGTTACCTTTGTTTTTATTATGTATCCATTTTCAATCCATCTGAGTTGCTCCAGGCTTTCTGCAAGTTCTAGCGAAGAAGGCTTCAGTTCAGTGATTTTTAAGAGTGTTTCAGTCGTGTAACCGTAAATTCCGATATGTTTATAAAACTGAAAGGTCCTGAGCCAATCCTGCTGAGCTGTATTTCTTTGGAAAGGAATGGTCTGCCTGCTAAAATAAATGGCCTCCTGATTTGCATTTAATACAACTTTAGGAATATTCTGATTGAATAACTCTTCTTCAGTATCTATTTTTTTGACTAATGTAGCCAGTTTTACCTGCGGATCTTCAAAGCAGGAGCTTAATAAATCAATCTGAACAGGATCAATATAAGGTTCATCTCCCTGAATATTGATGATCACCTCAAAACCCGGAAATTTTGCGGCAACTTCAGCACAACGATCGGTACCACTCTGATGATCAGATCTGGTCTTTGCATATTCGCCGCCAAATCGGTTTATTTCAGCAATAATCCTTTCGTCATCTGTAGCAATCACTACCTGATCAAGGCTTGCAGCGCTGCAAGCCTGTTCATAAACACGCTGAATCATACTTTTACCGTTGATGTCAATCAGCGGTTTGCCCGGAAACCGCGTTGATGCATACCGGGCAGGAATAATTCCTAATTTAGCCATTTTAAAAAAGTCCGTGTATTTCTGCTTCGATAGCTTGTATCACCGTACCCAGGTCTTCCGGATTGTTTGTGAAATCCAGTTTATCCTTGTCCAGGATCAGTAGTTTACCCAAAGAGTAATTCTTAATCCACGCTTCATATTTCTCATTTAGTTTTGACAAATAATCCAGACGGATACTTGCTTCATAATCGCGTCCTCTGCGTTGAATATTGTTCACCAGAGTAGGAACCGAAGCACGCAGATAAACCAGTAAATCCGGTGGTTTAATGAAAGAAGTGATGTTCTCAAAAATATCTCTGTAATTCTGGTGATCTCTTGTTGTCATTAAACCCATTTCATGAAGGTTTTCTGCAAAGATATGTGCATCCTCATAAATGGTTCTGTCTTGTATAACATCCCGTTTATTGTTCTGGATATCTACGATCTGCTGAAAACGATTGTTCAGGAAATAGATTTGTAAATTGAAACTCCAGCGTTTCATATCGCTGTAGAAATCTTCCAGATACGGGTTGTTGTCTACTTCTTCATACAAAGCTTCCCAACCATAATTTTTAGCCAACAGGCTTGTTAAAGTAGTTTTACCGGCGCCTATATTGCCAACTATTGCTATATGCATATGATTTCTCTGATGAGCTTAAATTAATCTAATGTATTAAAATGGTTTGAAACCGATCAGTTCTCTGACATCTTTTATTGTTCTTCTTGCACTTTCTCTTGCTTTCTCTGCACCAAGATTGGCTATTTTACGCAAATAATCACTGTCTTTAGAGATTTCTTCAATACGCTCACGGATCGGACTGTTAAAAACAATCATATCTTCAGCCAGTTGTTTTTTGAAATCGCCATAGCGGATCTGGCATTTGTTGTAAAGTTCATCAAAGTGTGCAATGGTATCTGGCGCAGAAACAATTTTCATCAGGTCAAACAAGTTTTGAATCGCTTCTGGTTTTGGCTGGTTCTCTTCAGTAGGGCCGCCATCAGATACTGCTTTTAATACTTTTTTGCGGATGATCTCCGGAGAATCAGCGAGGTAAATGCAGTTCGCATCGCCTTCTGATTTTCCCATTTTTCCTTTTCCATCCAGACCTGGTACCTTAACCAGGTTCGCTGAATAGTTGAAAGCAAAAGCTTCAGGGAAATAATCTGAATTATATAAACGGTTGAAACGGTTACCAAAAGTACGGGTCATTTCCAGGTGTTGCTCCTGATCTTTACCTACAGGAACTTTAACCCCCTTATGGATCAGAATATCTGCTGCCATTAAAGCTGGATAAGTTAATAACCCGGCATTCACATTATCCGGCTGAGCGCGGACTTTATCTTTAAAAGAAGTACTTCTTTCCAGCTCGCCCATATAGGCATTCATATTCAGGTACAGATAAAGCTCGGTTACTTCCGGAACATCAGACTGGATATAGATCGTTGCCGTTTCCGGATCGATGCCGCAGGCCAGGTATTCTACCAGTACATTTCTAACGTAACCGTGTAAGTCTCCGGGGGTAGGGTGTGTAGTCAGGGAGTGTAAATCAGCGATGAAAAAATAACAATTATACTCGTGCTGCATCTTTATAAAATTGGCTACTGCGCCAAAATAATTGCCCAGGTGTAATTTTCCTGTTGGACGTATACCGCTTACTACTGTTTCTTTCATTTTGCTGGATTTTTTTGCTGAAACCTTTATTGATTAAGTTGAACTGGCTGGTCTGATTCCTGCCAGTACAGGCTTCTGAAGGTCAAAATTAAGAAAAAACCCTCATCCGAAGGTTTAATAATTGATTTTTATGTATGAACAGACTGTGTATGACCTATATAATGTTAGAAAACCTGAGCATATTACCTGGATTGGCCGCACTATATTTTAAAGTGGAATATTGCCTGTAAAAGCGTATTTTTGAATTCCTGCCGTCGTGGGCAGGATTCAAAAATACGCTTTAAAAAAGATGGACATAGCTAAAGAAACGATTTATAAGGTAGCAGATCTTGCGAGAATAGAGATTGCGGAACAGGAAGTGGAGACTTTGCAAGCTGATATGAACAAAATCCTGACTTTTATGGAGAAGTTAAATGAGCTGGATACAAAAGATGTGGAACCGCTTGTGTATATGAACCCTGAAGTGAATGTGTGGAGAGAAGATGTTGTTCATCAGGATATTACTGTAAGTGAAGGATTGAAAAATTCTGCCCTGCACAATGAAGACTTTTTTCTTGTCCCGAAAATACTAGATAAGTAATTTCGTTTTTTGTAACAAGAACAGGCCAGTGTTGTCTAACCTCCAAAGCTAATCAAGCTTGTCATCGTCAAAACATAGGTACAAATGGAAAAACCATTAATAGATATCAAGGAAATAGGCCGTAAATACGTGATAGGGACTGAGGTTATCCATGCCTTGAAATCAGTTTCACTAAATATTAATAAAGGTGAATTTGTAGCCCTGATGGGGCCTTCAGGTTCCGGAAAGTCAACTTTGATGAATATCCTGGGTTGTCTGGATACCCCAAGTAAAGGGGATTACATTCTGAACGGAATCAATGTAAGTCAAATGACAGACGATGCACTTGCTGAAGTAAGGAACCAGGAAATCGGATTTGTATTCCAGACTTTTAACCTGCTGCCAAGATCTACTTCTCTCGATAATGTTGCTTTACCGCTGATCTATGCCGGTATCACAAAAAAAGAACGGGACAGAAGGGCTACGGTTGCGCTGGAGAACGTTGGTTTAGGAAACCGGGTTACGCACAAGCCTAATGAACTTTCAGGTGGTCAGCGGCAGCGTGTGGCTGTTGCCAGAGCATTAATTAACAATCCTTCTATTATTCTGGCCGATGAGCCCACAGGTAACCTGGATACCAAGACTTCGGTGGAGATTATGGGTTTGCTGGAAGAAATTCATAGTAAAGGAAATACGATCATTCTGGTTACGCACGAAGAGGATATTGCTTTACATGCACACCGGATCGTCAGAATGCGTGATGGACTGATTGAAAATGATTATTTGAATACAGATATTAAAACTGTTTCTCCACGGCTTTCTAAATTAATGGAGGCAGGTGAAGATTTTGAAAAAATGGGACATAATTAATGAAGATATATACCAAGACCGGCGATAAGGGGGAAACCTCTTTAATCGGAGGGACACGTGTCCCAAAATTCCATTTGCGTATTGAATGTTATGGTACCGTAGATGAGCTTAATTCCTACATTGGTTTGATTCAATGTCAGGAGATCGATATCCATGCAAAACAGATACTAAAGGAAATACAGGATCGTTTATTCACCATTGGCTCCTCCCTTGCCGCAGATCCTGAAAAGTCAAGAATGAAAATCCCTGATTTGAATTTAACGGATATTACGCTGCTGGAAGCAGAAATGGACAAGATGAATGAAGTTTTGCCGGAACTCAAACATTTTGTGCTGCCAGGTGGGAATACTGTGGTTTCTTATTGTCATATTGCGCGTTGTATCTGCAGAAGAGCAGAAAGGTTAACTGTACATCTGGCCATAGATAGCTTTGTTGACGATAAGGTCACGATCTATCTGAACAGATTAAGCGATTATCTGTTTGTACTGGCAAGGAAGCTTGCTTTTGATAGTAAAACGGACGAAAGTATCTGGTTACCAAGGTTATAAAATGGTGGAAAAAAAATTTGTTTTCATCAGTATTTTTAATATACTTTTGCAAAATAAATAAGCACAATAAAATAGTATAGAATATGTATTGGACATTAGAATTAGCATCGCATTTGGAAGACGCTCCATGGCCTGCAACAAAAGACGAACTTATTGATTACGGTATCAGATCAGGTGCACCTGTAGAGGTTATTGAAAACCTGCAAGCATTAGAAGATGACGGTGAGCCGTATGAAACTATTGAAGAAATCTGGCCGGATTATCCGACTAAGGATGATTTCTTCTTTAATGAAGACGAATATTAGATTTATTAAAATTTAAAGTTATTCTTAAATACGCATAATTGAAAGCTCCTTTAACGGGGCTTTCTTTTTTTTTGGAACGATGATTGTTTATGAAATGTCAGGAGTTGTCTCAACTTTTTTAATCATTTAATTAACGAACCAAAAAAATTACAATTATGGGAAATTTACTTTATTTAGTTGCAGTGGTGTTGATCATTTTATGGGTAATCGGCTTTTTCTTCCATGGCTTTGGCGATGTAGGAGGTCTGATTCACGTATTATTGGTGATTGCAGTAATTGCAATTATCCTGAAAATAATCAACAGAGCTGCTTAAAAGATCAACATAGCGAAAAATTTGCATAGAGGCTCCTGAGAAATCAGGAGCCTTTCTTATTTAACAGAAAGGAAGCCAGTTCCAGATCCTGTGTATAAGTTATTTTAATATTATCTCGTTCTCCCTGAAGCAGATGGATACTGAACCCTGCTCTTTCCACTACTGAAGCATCATCTGTGAATTCATTGCGGTAAGGTTGAAGATAAGCCTTTTTAAGTTGCTCTAGCTGGAAGGTTTGCGGAGTTTGAATCAGGTAGAGTTCGTCTCTGTTTAAAGCTTCAGAATCTTGTCCCTCACGCTTTATTCTAACAGAATCAACAGGCTGTATCGCAGTGATTGCATTCCCTTTTTCTTCTGCCATCTGGTAAGATTGCAGGATTACTTCTGCTGAAATTAAAGGACGAACAGCATCATGTATGGCTACCACAGCTTTTCCTTTGATTACTTTTAATCCATTTCGCACAGAATCAAAGCGCTCTTGTCCTCCTTTAATAATCTGATGCGGAATTTTGAAGTCATGTCTGGCACATAATTCTTCCCAAAACTGGTGCTGGTGAATGTTCAGGACTAAAATAATTACTGGATTTAGGACACATTGATGGAAGGCTTCCAGGGTATGCATTAAAATAGGTTTGCCATCCAGTTCTAAAAATTGTTTTGCGACAGCTAAATTCATCCTGTTACCCTTACCGCCTGCAACAATTATAGCATAATATTTCATCTATCTAATTTAATAAAATCCGTTTTGTCTGTTGTTAAAGCCTTTTAGTTTCCGTGTAATCAGAATCGGAAACTAAATTTATAAATTTTTAACAGTTTCCAGGTCAAAAAAAATAGGAGAAATCAAAAGATCCTCCTATTTAATATCATGGTTTATTTACCGCAATTAGATGATCAGCATAGCATCACCATAACTGTAGAAACGATATTTTTCTTTCAATGCAACTTCATAAGCATTTCTAACATAGTCATAACCTCCAAATGCACTAACCATCATCAATAATGTAGATTCAGGGGTGTGGAAGTTAGTGATCATTGAATTCGCGATGCTGAAGTCATACGGAGGGAAAATGAACTTACTTGTCCAGTCATTTGCTGGTTTAAGCATTCTTCCTGAAGAAACAGCTGATTCAATTGCACGCATAGAAGTGGTACCTACAGCGCAGATACGTCTTTTTTCGTTCAATGCTTTGTTAACGATGTTAGCTTGTGATTCTTCAATAATGAATTGCTCAGAATCCATTTTGTGTTTAGTTAAATCTTCTACTTCAACAGATCTGAAGGTACCTAATCCTACGTGAAGCGTAACTTCTGCAAAATTAATACCTTTCAGTTCCAGACGTTTCATTAACTCCCGGCTAAAGTGCATACCAGCAGTAGGAGCGGCAACAGCACCTTCATGTTTAGCAAAGATAGTCTGGTAACGTTCTTTATCCTGTGCAGTAGCTTTACGTTTAATATATTTTGGAAGTGGGGTTTCTCCCAGGATCTCAATGTTTTTTCTGAATTCTTCGTCAGTACCGTCGAATAAGAAACGGATAGTGCGTCCGCGTGATGTTGTATTGTCAACAACTTCTGCTACCAGTAAGTCGTCATCACCGAAATAAAGTTTATTTCCTACGCGGATTTTACGTGCCGGATCTACTAAAACATCCCATAAACGTAATTCTTTATTCAGTTCACGTAGTAAAAATACTTCAATTGTAGCACCTGTTTTCTCTTTATTACCGTATAAACGTGCAGGAAAAACTTTGGTGTTATTCAAAATCATGACATCCTGATCATCAAAATAGTCTAAAACATCTTTAAATATTTTATGTTCAATTTTACCGGTTTCTTTATGCAAAACCATTAAACGGGCTTCGTCCCTATGTTCTGAAGGATTATTGGCAACTAATGATTCAGGTAGATTAAACTTAAATTGAGATAACTTCATGTTTTTTATAAAATAATTAAGGCCGCAAATTTAAGAAATTTAATGCTCATTTGTATATAAATATTTATTCTGATAAATTTATGTTTAATTTTCATCGGAATTGTTAATGTTTTCTAACGCTGGTGGCTTCAGAAGATGGTGACCCTGACAGAAATCTTCTAAAGATATTCTGATAATAAATTGAATTTCCTGTAACCTTTTATCCCTTTTTTAATCTAAAGTGTAATTATGATGATATTCAGACTTATAGGTGAAAGTTTCAGGTTTGCTGCCGATGCACTCCGTCAGAATAAACTCCGGACGATGCTCTCTTTGCTAGGGATCACAATCGGTATATTCACAATTATTGCCGTTTTTTCGGGAGTAGATACACTGCGGAATAAATTGCAGGAAAGTGTCGATAAATTAGGTTCAAACACGCTTTTTGTCCAGAAATGGCCTTGGGGTTTTGGTGGTGATTATCCCTGGTGGAAATATATAAACAGACCTGATCCGAGTATCAGGGACTATGAAGCTTTAAAAGAACGCATGGAGAATGTTGACGGAATTTCTTTTGAGGCTTCTGCAAGTAACAGAACCATCAAATACAGAAGCAGTTCTGTAAATGGAGTGACGCTGAATGCGGGAACGCAGGATTATGATAAAACCTGGACGCTTGATTTCCAGGAAGGAAGATATTTTACTGAGAGTGAGGGTAAAACTGGTGCTCCGGTTACTATTGTTGGGGCTGATGTAGCTACTGGGTTATTTAATGGCGAACCAGCAGTTGGTAAACAGATCAAAGTAATGGGACGCAGGCTGACAATTGTTGGGGTATTTAAGAAAGAGGGAGAGGATATGATCGGGATGTCTCAGGATAAAAACGTACTGATTCCTTTGAATTTAGCGCGGGGATTATTTGATGTTCAGAATGGAAATTATGGCCCTCAGATCACAGTAAGAGGGAAAGCTGGTATTCCGTTAGAAGAAGTTGAAAGTGAACTTGAAGGAGCAATGAGATCTATTCACAGAACGAAACCTGGAGCTGAGGAAGATTTTGCACTGAATAAAACGACTATGATTTCCAATCAGCTGGATATGATGTTCAAAATGGTCAGGATAGCAGGTTGGGTGATTGGTGGTTTTTCTATCCTGGTCGGTGGATTTGGTATTGCAAATATCATGTTCGTTTCGGTAAAAGAAAGGACAAATATTATTGGAATACAGAAGTCGCTGGGCGCGAAGAATTACTTTATTTTATTACAGTTTATGTTTGAAGCAGTTGCTCTTTGTGTTTTAGGAGGGTTGCTGGGGTTGTTTTTAGTGTATAGTTTAACGCTGGTGTTTACTTATGTGGTAAAGGTCGAGGTGGTTTTATATATGAAAAATGTCATCATGGGGATTGGTATTTCCGTGGTCATAGGCATGATATCTGGTTTCTGGCCGGCTTTCTCGGCTTCGAGGCTGGATCCTGTGGAGGCTATACGGTCTTAATTTTTTTCGGGAAGAATAAAAAAACGGTTATGCTACATAGAGAGCTGCATATTTCGCCCTGAAGGGGGCTCGAACGCTAGGCTCTCTATGTAGCATAACCGTTTTTTTTTATACACAAAAAATTGACGGATAGCCTGTTTTGAATCCACCAGTTTAAGGAGGAAAAGCAGGCGAAAAATTGGATAAAGATCCTATTCAGGAAATACTGCTGGGTTGGGCAGGGAGGTGAGTATGGTACTTGGCTAAATCTGAAAATTGATGGATAGCCTGTTTTGAATCCACCAGTTTAAGGAGGAAAAGCAGGCGAAAAATTGGATAAAGGTCCTATTCAGGAAATACTGCTGGGTTGGGCAGGGAGGTGAGTATGGTACTTGGCTATAAGGAGCTTAAATTTCTTTAATGTACTGATCAGAAGTTAGCTGATTGTTCTTTTCTTTTGCTGATAATGAATGAGTACTGCGAGTACGAAACCAATAAATACAACTGTCATGCTAAAGGGAAAGATGTACAGCATTCCAAAATGACTGGCCACTGCGCCGACTAATGGTCCTGTAATTCCAAGAGATAAATCTATAAATAAGCCGTAACCTCCCAATGCGGCGCCTTTGTTAGAGGCTGGCACTAATTTAACGGCTTCTACGCCTAAGGCTGGAAAGATGAGAGAAAAGCCAAGTCCTGTAAATCCTGCGCCAACGAGTGCGAGGTGAGGGGTAGTAGCCAGGGAAAGAATGAACAGACCCACTGACTCCAGGGCGAGACATGCTATGGCTGTTTTCATTCCTCCGTATTTTTCGATAGAACGGCCAAAGATAAGACGGCCAACAATAAATAACAGACTGAAAACAGATAGGCATAATACTGCACCTGCCCAGTTTAGCGAAGCATAGTAAAGTGTAATAAAGGTAGAAATTGTACCGAATCCCAGGCCTCCTAAGGCAAGGCAGATTCCATAGGGTGATACTGTTTTTAGTACTTTGAGAAAGGGTTGTCTGGGTTCTTTCTGGTCTCCTTTCATAGCTTGCTGAGTTCTGGCGTAAAAGAATCCAATTGTTCCGACTACAATAATCAGGATACCGATACTACCGATGCCATAGGCGTTATGTAAAATTACACCCATGGGTGCTCCTAAAGCCAGTGCTCCGTAACTTGCAATACCATTAAAAGATATGGCTTTGCCGGTGTGCTGATCGCCGACTGCAATTATTGCCCAGTTTACAGGGCTAGCTCCAATCAATCCTTCTCCAAAGCCGTTTACGAAACGGGTTAAGACCAGAATTCCTAAGCATAGTTCCGGGATGTCTTTGAAATAATAGGCTGCAAAAAGTAATAGTCCGCTTATGGCAAATCCTCCCATACCGATTAATACTGCTGGTTTTGGCCCTTTTTTGTCAACGATGTTTCCGGCATATCCCCGGAACAGGAAAGTCGTTACGTATTGCAGGCTGATCACTATCCCTGCAATCATTGTACTGTAGCCCAATTGCTGATGAATGAAAACTGGTAGTACTGCCAGTGACAAACCTATAGTGAAGTAGCCGAGAAAAGTAAATGTAACGAACTTTGTTATTGTTAAACGGACATTTGATGAAAATGTATCCGTAATTGTACCTGCTTGCATAACCTAAAATAATCCCTCTAAAGTGTAGTAAATCCCTCAATGCTAAGATGAAGGCACAAAGCTAAAGAGATTTGGCAGGAACCCCATAATTAAATGGGGTGGAGGCTCGTATAATTACTTTAAGATGAAATTAAAGAAATTGTCGATACTTTGTTTTACAGGTCAATCAAAATTGGATTAATTATTTTTAATTTATCTGTCTATTTGTTGTTAATGTTTGGAAAATAAATTTCTATATTTATCGCGTTATGTGATTTGTTCTTCTTTTAAGATAAATTGTAGGCGAAAGTCCATGATGTTTATTGGTCTGATAATCGAAATCATAATACCCAATCAATACAATGTCTATTTATTTTTATGCGTGGAATTAATGTTTCAAGCTTATAGCAGTATTGCTATTCGTTTCAAGTTCAGTTAGCAGCCAAAACCTCTACATCAAATCCAGGAGATTATACAAAACCTATAGAAGTTTTACCTCCGTCACCTAATGCCGCTTCACTCGGTAAATATGGTGGTATAGATATAAGAGCGTTTGGTGATTGATCCGGTTAGAAAAGATATAGTAACGGAATCAGAAGCAAAGAGAAGACAAATAAAGCGGTTTGGTTATGAAAACTTTAGCAGATTTACTTGGCTGGGTAAAACAAGATTAATGAAAAAATAAATTAATAGATGAAATCATTGAATAAAAATTTGTTATTCTTTATTGGTATCAGTGCTGCTATAATTTTTTACTTTAATCGGGAAAAAATTCAAATGAAATGTGTAAAGCTTTTTAAGCAAGATGCCACATTTATCAACCACAATTCAGAAGGAAAGGCTAATGGAAAAGTAACAATATATAAAGCTGGTAAAGTATCCTGGGCTTTGCCGACTGCTGGAAGCAGCAGGGGAAGAGTGTGAACAGGATCAATAGGATGTTGTTATCTGTCCGGTATTACTTTGCTTATCTTCAACAGGAGAATAAGATAGGTTATAATCCTGCTGCCGGTATCAGTCTTAAAGGAAGTATCCGGACTGTTCCCCATGACCTGTTGGAGAAACAAGAGCTGGAAGCTTTGTATGAAAGTTATACAGTTAAGGATGATCGTAGTCAGCGTAATAAAGTCATCTTGTCTTTACTGGTCTACCAGGGTTTGACTAGTCAGGAGCTGCATCAGCTAAAGGCAGAACATACCAGGTTAAAAGAAGGAAAGGTCTATGTGCCAGCAAATGAGCATACCAACAGCAGGCTCAAACTGGAAGCCTTCCAGATCATGGAACTGTATGAATATATCCATGTGACCCGTTCTAAGATCTTGGTTAACAGAATAGCAGAACGTTCCGGGAGAAAGCCTAAATTGATGAAAGCAGCCGAACAAACCAGTCAGTTGTTCATCAGTATGGATGGTTGTGAAAATATCAAAAACAGCTTATATCACCTGAACCAGGCTTTACGCAGGCTGAACCCGAAATATAAAAATGCAGTGCAGCTCCGTAAAAGTGTGATTACCGAATGGTTGAAAGAAAAGGACTTACGGACAGTTCAGTATATGGCAGGACATAAATATGTCAGCAGTACCGAGCGTTATCAAACCAGTAACCTGGAAGACTTGAAAGAGGCTTTGAATAAACACCATCCACTAACATAAATAACCAAGTTGAATACATACCTGAATACCTTTGTACAATGAGCGTACTAAATACTGTAAGTATACCTGATGAAGTGGTGATGAAGAAGATCTATATGATCCGGGGACATAAAGTAATGCTGGACAGGGATCTGGCTGAAATCTATGGTGTTAAGGCTATACGTTTAAGAGAGCAGGTGAAGCGTAATAAGGAAAGGTTTCCTGAAAACTTTATGATGCAGCTGACCGAAGCTGAAGTAGAAGACATGGTATCGCAAAATGCGATACCATCAAAACAGGTGCTTGGAGGAGCTTTTCCTTATGTGTTCACAGAACATGGTGTATTGATGTTGTCGAATGTACTGAAGAGTGAAAAGGCAATACAGATGAGCATACGTATCATAGAGGTATTTGTGAAGTTAAGGGAGGTCATACTGTTACATAAAGATGTCTCTCTACTTGTTGAACAAGTGGAAAAGAAACTGATAAAACAGGATGAAAAGATAGAAGTACTGTTCACTTATCTAAGTAAATTCATTGAAAAGGAAGAGCAGCCAAGAACAGAAATAGGCTTTAAGCGAAAAGGAAAGTAACCAGCGCACGCCCCCAGTCCATCAAAATCCAGCCAGCTCGCAAGAGCTCGCTTCTCTCTGTCTTTTGCAGTCATTCCGCTCGCTCTGCTGCCGGTGAAGAACCGGCCCAAAGCTAAATAACATAATACACATTATAAACGTAGCAGAGTAATCCATGACTTTGGTTCAATTCCAGTGCTGGTATTATAATGGATATTATATTAAATAGCCGCTCGTCCCACCCTCGGCCAGCGCTCCCGTTCCAGCCCATAGCCAAAGTACTTTCTAAAAAAAAGGTGTCAGCCAGGCTATCGGCTTCCACTGCCTACAGTGCAGGCAAACGCCTGCGAAAAGCAGCATTTGCCTTTGTTAATATATGCCGTCTCCTTCCAGTCGGTCAGCGGCAAAGCCTGCGGCAGCATGGTGTTGTTCGTTGATGGTGGCAGTGCAGGACTGGTCGGGAGAACTTAATTCACCCCCTGAAACAGGGACAGTGCGCCCGCCCAACCTCTCAAGGATAAAAAGAGCCGCTCTTATCCTCCGCTCTGCCAAAGCTCTTTTTATCTCTGGTGGGAGCAAATTGCCATCCTTTCATCAGAGGTTCAGGGAGTTCATTTGTTAAGCCACCCAGAGCCTAAGAAAGTGAAGCTGTCAAGGGATCGTGGAATAAATGGCCTTTTTGAGGGCGAAGGCTGTGTGCGTTTATGCCGCGAAAGTCCTTTACTGCTTTACTTTCGGGGCTATCTTTGCTGTAACAGATGTACTAACGAATCAGCACTGCCTTTCATAGTTCCGCACCTTCAAAGTCGAATCTCCAACAAAAAAAGCCAAGCAAGTGCAACCAGTAAACTCAAATAAAGCACTAACTTTACGGGAAAGGAAAGTTCTTTATAGCACTAAAAAAGTGCGGCCAGCAAATCCGGCAAACCTAAAAAAGGTTGCATAAGGGAGTATGATTACGGCGCTCGTTTTTATGATCCGGTAATTGGGCGTTTCGATACTGTAGACCCACTTTCTGAGATTTCAAGAAAATTTAGTCCATATAGTTATGCCTTAAATAATCCAATACGTTTTATTGATGTAGATGGAATGTATACAGATTATTACGGATCAGGTTGTAATTTTCTTGGAACAGATGGGGTTGATAATGGTAAAGTTAAAGTTGCTATGACAACATCAACAGAACAAGCGATTACTTCCTCTATAACAAATGGCAAAGTCAGCATCAATGAAAGTAATTATAAAGATTTGATTAATAACCCAACTTCCAATGAGATTAGTACAATGGATAATGCATTTGCTACTATGGAATCTAATGGTATGAATGAACAGGGTTTTGGTGTAGGTAATAATAGAGGGCAGCAAAATATGCAAACAGTTTCAAGTACTGGTAATACCAGTGTTCAAACGGGTAGGGCAATAGCGGCTTTAGCTTCCTCTGGAAATACTATAAGCTATGATGGGCATACTCATGGTGCAGTTATTAAATCAGATCCTGCAACAGGTAACATTTCTGTTGGAGGAAGTGGTTCTTCTGCGGGAGATAGAGCTGGTTCGGTTTATGGGCAGCCAAATGTAGTACTAGGGTATGATGTGCAAAACAACACAGGTAATATAACAACAGCCGATGTAACTAATGCAGTGAGTAATTCAGGTAAGTATATGCCTTTAAATCCGGCCAACTTTAATAAAACTATAACCTTTTATAATCAAGTAGGTGATATTAGAACTATGAATTACGGTACATTCAAGTCTAATACATCTTCAATAAGAGTTCAAAATTATATGACACATTTACCCAATCTAAACATAAGATAATGCATTACAAATTTAAAATCTTAATAATTGCTGTTTTATTAACTTTAAATGCTAGTGGACAGTCGGTCAAATTGTATGATATATTAAAACACGCATATTCCAGTGCATCTGATTTGTCAATTATTAATGGTAAGAACTTGAATTATGTGATTCCTAAATATATATCCATTATCGATACCGTCAAAAGAGAGGACCGAGATCGATCATTTAATATATTATATTATCTAAACGATACGGCATTTGAAAGTCATCTAAGAAAGGTGAAAAATGTAACGGTCTTGTCCGTTAATTTTAATAAAATTGGAAATGGCGTAATGGAAATTATACTGGAAATAACAAATACGAAGGATGACCAGTATTTTGGAACATATAAGTTTTTTACATTCATTGATAAAAGGCGACTGAAACTAGTCTATAATAATTCAAAAAAAGCTTGGGAATATAGTTCGATTATAAAGATTTTTGATGAACCAAGAGTAGGGCAGGATTAACTAAAACATATAGAGAAGTACGATTACGGGGCAAGGTTCTATGATCCGGTTATTGGGAGGTGGAACGTTGTAGATCCGATGTCAGAAGACTATGGGGACGCTTCTCCATACAACTACACTTTAAATAATCCTGTTAATAATACAGATCCGGATGGGATGAGTGTAGATGTGCCAGTTGGTATCCGTAATGATTATAATTTTGGACCGGATGGTAAGCTTGATAATGTAGTTATCAAACCTGGTCCTGATCATTTTTATCAGACGGATAAAGATGGGAAAACCAGTGAATTAAATGGAAATCAGTTAACTCCTGAGATGTCTGCACAATATTTAAAGAAAAATGCTGAATTAGGTACTAATTTAGAAGAGGTGGCCATTACAGCTAAAATTAAACCTGTAAAAATGGAATTCCCTTTATATATAGGTGCTAGGGGATTGATATCTGGTATCCCACGATTAATAAAGGTGGGGCAGAATTACTTGATGGGGCGCAGAATTTATCTCAATTGATAGCGTCTATGGCAAATGGAAAATCAATAGTATATTCAAAAGGTGGAAATCGAAACATTTGGCCTGACCAATATGGTTATCCTCCAAATGTGAAAGATGTTGATTGGAAGAACAAATCGGACGGTCAATTAGCCGACGAAAAAAGTAATTCAATCCAAGATAAAAAGAGGGGACAAAGTACTCCTAATAATATGGCGAAAAAGTGGTTTAGAGATAAGCGGCCTAAAAATTAATAATATGACTGAGAATTTTGATAAATCAGAGAAATACAGAAAATATGTGATTGAACTTCAGTTTAAGGAGGTTGATTTATATACAATCTGGGGTACTGATATGCTAGATTGTGAAAATGATAAGCTTTTAGTGAAAGGTGCCAAGCTAATAGTGTTTAAAACTTTGGATCTATTAGAGACATCTTTAGAAAAATTAGAGCATCCATTCATGGATAAACAGAATTTTAAGAAATGGGTCTGTGAAGAAAATTTAAAACAAGTATACAATGTTAATAATGTAAAGTTATTAGCTGATTTTAACTTAAACTTATTAGAAGATAAGAAATCTTCATTAGATATTTTAAATTCTATAAATCTAATTCAGGATTTTTTTATTCAAATAAATGCAGAGGACCTCGATAATATCTATGGGGATTCTTCTGTCGCTGATTTAAAGGATTTTATTTACAATAATTATTTTTGGGAAAAGCGAAGTGATGGTTCTGACTATAAGGTACTTGAACATGCTGATATTCAACGCTTATTAAATGAATTATACAATGATTTTTATAGTAAATTAAAAATAATAGACATTTAAAAAGTGGGAAGAAGTGATCCCTATGTACTGAAACTCCTGAACTTAAAAGCCAATACTACTTTTTACGAACAGGAACTTGAACAAACCATTATTGATAAGTTGCAGGAGTTTTTATTGAAAGTCCCACTGCTTAGACACTTTGGTGTATGTTATAGTCTTTAGACCTATTTCAAAGGTATAACAAAGCCCGTGATCTTATGATCCGGGCTTTGTTATTTACTGTCCGTAAGTTTTTCTGGCATTTGCATCCCTCTCTACATAACCTAGAGAGGGCCGGTTGGTTTTTAATGGTTTTTTGAGTGAGTGGGTTAAGAATTATAAGGAGGCAATCGGGACAATTTTATCTTTTTATGACTAATATTGTTATGATGTTTGTTATATTTGATATATGGAAAGGCTAATTATTCAAGAAAAGAGAGTAGTCGTAGTTTTTTGGAAAAATAACACAGAGAATCCTTTTGAAGTGTTTTCTAATCTAAAGAACTTTTGTTTAAGCTATTCACAGTTTAATTACAACACCATAAGTAATTATTTGAGTAAGGCTAAAGTCGCTTATGAAAATCAGGAAATACGAATAGAACGTAAAAATATTATTTTAAAGCCTAAGCCTGTTCCTGAACCCCGAATTAGAAAAATTGTACCTGTACTAAGAAGGGTTATGATGAAAGATGCCAATGATGAACAACATGATCTGAAATATTGGTTGGGCCGACCGGTAAAAGAGCGTGCTGCTGCAGTTACTTACATCATTTCTCAATCTTTAACAAAGGGACAAAGAATGGATAAAACTAAGCTGGTAAAGAAAAGAATGTACGCATGACGTTAGCCGAAGATTTTGAAGATTTTATTAAATTGTTAAACCAATACGATGTTGAGTACATGGTTGTGGGAGGCTATGCACTGGCATTTCATGGTAAGCCTCGCCACACAGGTGACCTCGATATTTGGATCAATGTATCTGAAGAAAATGCAATTCGAATGCTCAAAGTTGTGAATGATTTTGGGTTGCAATCTCTTGGCTTCCAAAAGGAGGATTTTTTAACTGAAGGATTAATTAGCCAGATTGGATATCCACCATTACGGATTGATGTGCTGAACCTCATTGATGGAGTTAAGTTTAGTGAGGCGATTTTAAATATGGAAAAGATAGAACTCGAGGATGATCTTGTCATCAACTATATCGGCCTTAACGATCTCGTGAAAAATAAACAAGTCTCCGGCCGTAGACAGGACATCACCGATGTTAAGACATTACAAAAGTTAATAAAATCTAAAAAAAGGTAGTTTTCTTTATATTGCCGAATACTGCCGATGAAAATTAAAGACATGTAAATAATAGACTTTATAGTATTATAGCTGTTTGTATCGGTGGTTATTAAAACGAAAGATTAGATCTTCCGCTTTTTTAGGCTTACCCATTTCCCGGTTGAATGAGCAAGAATTTGTAGACTTGATGTCGCAAAATGCGATATCAAGTTGGAGGCACTCGAAGTGCCAATGAACAGCGAAGTAGACTATTAAAAATTAGTTATAAATGGAGCAATCGTTAAATAATAAATTTAGACCTGTAAGCTTGTTTTTGTTATGGATAGGTCTGTGTTTAGTTTTTGGATTATTTATACCCGCTTTAAGTGCAGGCTCTAGTTCCAGTTCCGAAGTTCCATTTGTATTACGTATATACACTATTATTGGTCTAGTTTTTGGGATGTTTCTAATAAGTTTATCCAATATGTTTTTCTTTAAAAAATGGGTTAAGAAATTTTGGTATATAAATGGTTTTATAACTTTAGTCACTGGAGGTATAATTGCTTATTATGTTGTGGAAATTATTACTTTATAGCCTCGAAGACATTGTCTGAGTAGAGAGGAGTACGATTACGGCGCTAGGTTCTATGATCCGGTAATTGGAAGGTGGAACGTGGTTGATAAGCTGGCTGATCATCCTAATCAAATTCATCTTTCTCCGTATGCATATGGTTGGAATAATCCGACTAACTTAACTGATCCGGATGGTAATTGTCCGCAATGTTTTGTATTTGCAACGGAAGCGTTAACTTATGTTGCTGCTACTGCATTAGCCGCCGTGTCGACGTACATGATTGTTAGCTCAGCGAAGCAGATTTCAAATAATGGTAGTTTTTATAGTTCTGCTCAGGATAATACTAGTGTTTCTCAACCTAAGCTCCAGGCTATTGCTAAAAGTGAAAATGTTGAACCGAGTTCTGACAAAAAGGATGTAAATAAGCCAAGTGAGCCATATAATCGAAAAAAACATTATGGGAACACTCCAAAGAAATCAGATAGAAAAGCGTTAGACACAAAACCAGGTGAAGTGGTGGATCATGAGCCTGAACTTGTTAAAAGATATTATGAAGGTGATTCAAGTACTGGAGAAAAGCCAGGATATCAAATGACACCAGAAGTGAGGAAAAGTAGTGCGAATGATAGAACGAGAATGAAAAATCAAGGTAGGGCTGAATCGAATAGTCAAGGTGGCAGAGCAAAAAAATATTCAATGGATCAAAAGAAGAAGCATGAATTATAGCATTGAAGAATATAAGAGTAACATTTTGAATCACTATTCAAGTAATTGGGGTGACGGTTTTCAGGAAAGAAAGTGGTCGAAAGGACCAATAATTGAGGTAGTGCCACACCTTTCTATATTAGAATATAGACCTTATTCATCAAGAGAAATGTGGACGTATGCTACATGTGGTATGTCAACTTATACTCATGTTTCACCTATTGAAGTGCATATGTTCTCATCTGTGCAAGATGATTCAATTGTTGAGCTTCTTAGTTCAGTTTGTTATTATCATAATGTAGAAGCTAATCTTGATTTGGGGCATACAGTGAATTTTGGTCGCTCTTGGCAAGGTTCTTCAGAATCATCATATGGCTTAGTCTCTTTACCATATTTAGACGGGCCGAATTTGGAACTCATGAGTTGGGGTGATAATAGGGAAATACATTTTTATTGGCTTATACCAATAACCAAAACAGAAGTGGAATATAAAAAAGAGTATGGGTTAGAAGCATTGGAAGATAAATTCGATACTGATGAATTCAACTATCTAGATCCTAATAGAAGAAGTATTGTTTAATTACATAGTATGTAACAACAAAGTCCGTGATCTTAGACTGCCCCCAAAAAAGTTAGACACTATTTGAGGGCAGTCTAAGATCACGGGCTTTGTTGTTATTTAGCATTATAAGTTTTCTTTGTTTTGTAATCCCGATGATCATATCCATATATTGAAAGATGTGCTGCTTTACTTTCGGGGGCTATCTATGCTGTAACAAATGCATTAACGAATGCAGCACTGACGTTCATAGTTGCGCACTTCAAAGTCGAATCTCCAACAAAAAAAGCCAGACAAGTCTAATCAGTAAACTCAAATAAAGCACTAACTTTACGGGAAAAGAAAGTTCTTTATAACACTGAAAAAGTTTGGCCAGCAAATCCCGCAAACCTAAAAAAAGTTGCGTAAGGGAGTACGATTACGGCGCTAGGTTTTATGACCCGGTGATTGGGCGTTTCAATACGATAGACAGGTTTGCAGATAAATATGTTAATCTGAATCCTTATCAATATGGAGCAAATAATCCAGTTCTTAATATTGATATTAACGGAGATTCCCTGCGTATAAGCCACAATGGTCAGGACTACTTATATCAAAGTGGAAAGTTATATCAGAACGGTTCTGAATATACTGGAAAGGTTAAAGGATTTTTAAAGCAGACAATAAAATCTCTGAGTGAGATTAGTACTGGAAGGAAGGCGCTGCAATGATTTCTGAACTTGAAGGGTCAACGAATAACTTCAGTATTGTTAAGGGAGATAGCAAATTTAAGGAAAATAGTGTGTTTAAAGGCTATGCAAACCAATTACAAACAGACCCGTCTCAAGCTGGAGCTCTTCAGGCAATAACAGGTGCTGGCTTAAGCTTAGAGGGTGGTTCTGGTGGTAATGTTTCTTGGGATCCATCAGGTTCAATGCTTCCTACTACAGATGGCGGTCGAACAAATAGTACTACCGATTTGGCGCATGAAATGTTTCATGGATTGGATGCAAATAGAGGTATGTTAAATGACAGGATGCAGGATGGAATTAAAGGAAGCGAATGGCAAGCTGTTTATAGGGAAAATGTGCTAAGGGGACAAATGGGACAGCCTCTAAGAACTCATTACATTAAAAGTGTAGATCCATCGGGAGCTTATATAGGAGGTAGCGGGATCAGAATGATTACTTCTGCAAATCAACCTATTCTTCCAGTTGGATATAAACCATAAGATATGAAAAGTATAATTTATATAATATTACTTTCTTTTATTGTGTCCTGTGCAAGTAGTCAAGAAATGACTGCGATACAGTATAAGAGAAATAAAATAGAAGGATCTGTAAAAAAAGATATATATTCTATGACGGTACCTAGGGGTTATAAGCTTGTAACTTTAGTTGGAGGTCATAATGAATTGGAAAAGCAATATATCTATTCAGATTCCTCTAAAGTGTATATCTCAGACTTTGGAAGTAGCATATTAAACTATGATAATATTGTCTCATTGGGCGATAGCATTGCTAATAAGCGGTTTGAGGGACTAGAATTAAAGGCTAAAATAGCTAAAGAGTTAGGCAAAGAATATGTGCCAGATACTATAGTTTTACAAGGGAAAATGGTCAATGGTTTATATTGGAAAGATATTAGAAAGGGCTATTTAAGTATAGGCTATGTGAATGTCCCAGAAAATCGAAGGAGCGAATTCGAAAAAATATTAAAGTCATTTATGGAAAGATAGATCACTTACATTTGGTTTTATCGTTTTGCCAAGACTAAATTTTGATAAAACTGTATTAAATAGTTTTTTAGAATCACGATATCATTTAGTTGCTAAGCCTGTTAGTCCTCTTAAGTTTAGTAAACTGCCATCCGAGATTAGAGATATTCTTATGGCTTCAAAATATGATGGTAATATTGATTCGATTATAGATAGTCAGACCATAACGTAGGTAATAGTCAAAGTCCAGCCAATTAAAGCTGGGCTTTGCTGTTTACTGTCCATAAGCTTTTCTGGCATTTGCATCCCTCTCTACATAACCTAGAGAGGGCCTGTTGTTTTTAATGGCTTTTTGAGTGAGTGGGTTAAGAATTATAAGGGGACAGGCGGGACAATTTTATCTTCTTATGACTAATATTGTCATGATGTTTGTTATATTTGATATATGGAAAGGCTAAGTATTCAGGGGAAAAGAGTAATCGTAGTTTTTTGGAAAAATAATACAGAGAATCCTTTTGAAGTATTTTCTAATTTAAAAAACTTTTGTTTAAGCTATCCGCAGTTTAATTACAATACTATAAGTAATTATTTGAGTAAGGCTAAAGTCGCTTATGAAAATCAGGAAATACGAATAGAGCGTAAAAATATTATTTTAAAGCCTAAGCCTGTTTCTGAACCCCGAATTAGAAAAATAGTACCTGTACTAAGAAGGGTTATGATGAAAGATGCCAATGATGAACAACATGATCTGAAATATTGGTTGGGCCGACCGGTAAAAGAGCGTGCTGCTGCAGTTACTCACATCATTTCTCAATCTTTAACAAAGGGGCAAAGAATGGATAAAACTAAGCTGGTAAAGAAAAGAATGGACGCATGACGTTAGCTGAAGATTTTGAAGATTTTGTTAAATTGTTAAACCAATACGATGTTGAGTACATGGTTGTGGGAGGCTATGCACTGGCATTTCATGGTAAGCCTCGTCACACAGGTGACCTCGATATTTGGATCAATGTATCTGAAGAAAATGCAAATCGAATGCTCAAAGTTGTAAATGATTTTGGGTTGCAATCTCTTGGATTCCAAAAGGAAGATTTTTTAACCGAAGGTTTAATTAGCCAGATTGGATATCCACCATTACGGATTGATGTGCTGAACCTTATTGATGGAGTTAAGTTTAGTGAGGCGGTTCTAAATATGGAAAAGATAGAACTCGAGAATGATCTTATCATCAACTATATCGGCCTTAATGATCTCGTGAAAAATAAACAAGTCTCCGGGCGCAGACAGGACATAACTGATGTTAAGACATTACAAAAGTTAATGAAATCTAAAAAAAGGTAGTTTTATTTATATATGCCAAATACTGCCGATGAAAATTAAAGACATATAAATTATAGACTTTATAATATTATAGCTGTTTGTATCGGTGGTTATTTAAACAAAAGATTAAATTCTCTGCTTTTTTAGGCTTTCCCATTTCCCGGTTGATTATCGTGAATACGAATGAATAAAATTAAAGGCTAAAGAACCTGAAGGAAGAGAATAGACCAGAGACCTTAGTTTTACAAGGTAAAACGACTCACTTATATATAGATTGCCAATCATTATTTTCATTACCATATGGAGTGTAGGATTGTAACATCGGAAAACCTTAATAAGCGATATAAGTTTCGGTCTTGATGAAAATATGTAGGTTTACTAACTGTAATACTGCCCCAATGAGACTTTTTAGATATTATTATTATAGAGTATTTAGTTGTTTTTTAAATGGGAGTTCGATTCCATTTTTCCAGACTTTTGCATTAATTATCATTTTTGCTTTTTTTAATGTATTGACGCTGCTGAACTTAATTTTTTCTGTAGGATTTGGAATAAAAATAACTTTGCCTGTTGGCTCTGGAATAAAGTGGTTTTTGCCTGTCTTAATAATTCTTCCACTTTTTGCGTTATTCTATTATTATTTTAAAAAGTTAAAGTCTCATGAAATGATCATGAAACAATTTCAGAATGAATCATCCAGACAAAGATATTTAAGTAGATTATTTGTAATCATCTATTTTATCTGTTCGATGGCATTATTTGTTCTTGTATTATGGTTAAGACAGCAGATCAGACATTATTAAGAGTGTATATTAAGCTATTTTATCAAGCCAATGTAATTCTGATGTAGTCGGTAATTAAAACTGCACAGAAATCGGCAAATAGAAATACACAGAAAATGGCAACAAGAGTGCACAAAAAAACGACGGAGTTTTTATACCCCGCCGTTTAAATACGAACTTCATTGGTCTACGAAAACTGATGAAGATGAACGCATTCTTACGCAAATTTATGATGTATTATGATATTAAACGAATGCACCTTGACGGTCGTTCGATTTCTCAGATTAGCAAAGCCCTGGATTGCAATCGCCGGACAGTAAAAAAGTATCTGGATATGGAGGATGAGGAATTTGAATCCTTCCTGAAGTCCCAAAGTACGCGGGGAAAGCTGCTTTTACCCTACGAAACTTTCGTTCATGAGCGGCTGGAACTGTACCGTGATACCTCTGCCGCTCAGATGCATGATTGGTTAAAAGAACACCATGCCGAGTTTCCACAGGTTAACCAGAAAACTATTTTCAATTTTGTAAAGTGGGTTCGTCATCAGCATCACCTGCCTTTTGAGCGCCCCTTGCGGGATTATTCTGCAGTTGAAGACGCTGCTTATGGAATGCAGGGCCAGATAGATTTTGGAGAATATAATATGCGTTCTGGTGATGGAAAACGTGTAAAGATCTATTTCTTCACGCTTGTGCTGTCCCGTTCCCGGTTCAAATACGTTTGTTTCAGCTGTAAACCATTCACCAGTAGTACCGCCATTACTGCGCATGAAAGTGCCTTTAAGTATATCAAAGGCATACCTGATACTTTGGTTTACGACCAGGATAAAGTATTTATCAGCAATGAGAACCATGGAGAACTGATCCTGACTGCGCAATTCAAAGCATATGTGCGCGACCGGAAGTTTAAAGTCCATATGTGCAGAAAAGCAGATCCTGAAAGTAAAGGCAAGATAGAGAACGTGGTGAAGTATATTAAACAGAACTTCCTTTATAACCGCGCCTTCCACGACCTGGAAACACTAAATGAAGATGGATTAAAATGGCTGGAACGCACTGCCAACAGACTGGATCATGCCCTGACTAAGAAATCCCCTTTGAATGAGTGGCAGATTGAACAGGACTTTCTCAGGCCTTTTGAGCCTATCGCTGATACCGGGCCAGCTCCGGTATTATATTCAGTGAGAAAAGATAACATGATTTCCTGGAAAAGTAATCTTTATTCATTGCCCCTTGGAACCTATACCGGCCGGGGAAGTCAGATAGCTGTTAGTTTTGAAAATGGATATCTGGTTATCTGTGGACCAGGTCAGAGAGAATTATGCAGGCACGCGGTCGCTGAAGGGATTGGCCTAAAGATCATCAATACTGATCACAAAAGGGATAAAAGTGCAGCCCTGGCAGAAATGACGGCTGAAGTCTGTAAGCTGATCAGTGACGGAGATAATTTGCGCCGCTTCATTAGCGCCATTCGCGCTGATAAGCCCCGGTATCTGCGTGATCAGTTGATCCTGCTCCGTGAGGTCATTACCAGTAACGACCATCAGCTGATTGAAAAAGGATTACTCTTCTGCCTGCAGCAAGGCGTAAACAGTGCCAATGACTTTAAGGCACTGATCTCAAAGTTTAAGCAACAGGCCATCCCGGTAGCAGTCACCCCAACAGGGTTAAACCCCTTGAACGGGTCTTATCCACCGCAAGCTTTGCTACAGCCCCAGGTAAGTAGAATTGATGACTATCAGCAAATCCTGAATCAACTTAATTAATCATATGAACCAAAAACAACAGATTGATCAATACTGCCGCCAGTATAAGATTACAGGAATGGCCGTAAAAATAGAACAGATGGTTAAAATAGCCGAAAACAAGCAACTCAGTTACATGGGTTTTCTAATTGAGCTTTTTGAACAGGAATCCCTGCACAGAGAGCAGCAGGCCAAAGAAAGATTACTTAAAACTGCGCAATTGCCCGCGAAATGCAGCCTTGACCAATATGAAATACGGGATCAAAACGGGCTCTCTCTGCAAAAAATAAATACGTTGAAGGAAATGGACTGGCTGGATCAAATCTATAATATTATGTTGCTCGGCCCTTCAGGGGTAGGAAAGACTTTTTTTGCAGCCGGACTTTGTGCACAGGCAATAGAAAAAGGCTATAAAGCTTATTTCAGAACAATGGATGATATCCTGAATATACTTCGCATGAAGGACTTTTCCAGAGCTGCAATGGCAGATTATAAGAGGCTCGCCAAGGCCAATCTAATTATCATTGATGATATTATGCTCTTTCCGGTAGAAAAAGCCCAGGCAATTAATCTGTTCAACTTTATCAATCAATTGTATGAGAATACTTCATTTATTATTACCACCAATAAGATGCCTGCAGATTGGGCTAAAATGCTTGATGACGAAGTGCTGGCAACCGCATTACTTGATCGCTTACTCTTCAGATGTGAAGTCATTAACCTCGCTGGAAAAAGCTACAGAATGGAGAATAGAAAAACTATTTTTGAAACTTAAACTGGGATATATACTTTTGTAAAACTGTGCACTATTGTTGCCAAAAGTTGTGCATTCTTATTTGCCATTTTCTGTGCATTGCTATTTACCGATTACAATTCTGAACGCAATTTGTTCAGAATTACATTGGACTCATTATCGGCTGTTGTTGTATTTTGTACCAAAATGTACTTACAAGATCTTAATTTAATAATCATATGGAGGAATTTCCATTACTAAAAGCTGAGCAAGTCGCATTATTGAGAGCAGATATTAATACGGGTATTGTACTAGATAAGAATTATGTTTATGCGACTATGCCGGATCAGGAAGTTTTTGTAATTTTTGATAATATAGAATATGCTATCAAATTTGCTAAGGAAATTATCTCTGAAAAAAAGGATATAGAATGCGGAATATATAAAGATAATTCAGTCGCTCTTTTAATATTAGATCGTGATAATATAAACTTGTATTGATTAATTATTTTCTAAAATGGAACGCAGTGCGTTCCAAATTGAAGCTGAAAAGCTAAAACATCAAAAGCCAGTGATATTGATCACTGGCTTTTGATATTGCTTTAAATAAAGCGTATAATTCTAATTGATAAACTAGCTCAATTTAGCTAATGCTTCTTTGATTCTTGATACTGCTTTTACCAATTGCTCTTCTGCTGCTGCATAAGAAATACGGATACAGTCTTCGTTTCCGAAAGCTTCACCTGTAACAGTTGATACATGCGCTTCGTTTAATAAATAAAGACACAAGTCTTCAGCATTGGTAATCACTTTACCCTCAAAACTTTTTCCAAAATATTCTTTCACTTCAGGGAAGAAATAGAAAGCTCCGTCCGGAAGGTTTACCTTAATACCCGGCACTTCTTTCAGCAATCCATAAACTAAGTCTCTGCGTTTTCTGAATTCATTTTTCATCTCAACTACACTATCCAGGCTGCTTTGGTAAGCTGCAAGGGCTGCACGTTGTGAAATCGATGAAGTTCCTGAAGTAATCTGACCTTGTAATTTATCACAAGCATTAGCTATTTCAGTGTTAGAAGCCATATAACCAACTCTCCAGCCTGTCATTGCATAAGCTTTGGAGAAACCATTGATAATAATCACACGGTCTTTGATTGCATCAAAAGAAGCAATAGAAGCATGTTTATCTACAAAGTTGATATGTTCGTAAATCTCATCAGAGATGATATAGATATTCGGGTGTTTTTCAAATACAGCTGCAAGACTGGCTAATTCTTCATGGCTGTAAACCGATCCTGTTGGATTACATGGAGAAGAAAACATGAAAAGCTTTGTGTTTGGCGTAATAGCAGCTTCAAGCTGATCTGCAGTGATTTTGAAATCATTCTCAACAGTAGCGTTGATGAAAACAGTTTCACCTTCTGCTAATTTGATCATTTCAGAGTAAGAAACCCAGTAAGGCGTAGGTACGATTACTTCCTCTCCAGGGTTAACCAGACACATTACTGCATTAGCTAATGATTGTTTTGCACCAGTAGATACTACAATCTGGTCAAAAGTATAAGTTAATCCATTTTCATTCTTCAGCTTTTCAACAATTGCCTTCCGCAGTTCAGGGTAACCCGATACAGGAGTATAATAAGAATAGTTCTCATCGATTGCCTTTTTAGCGGCCTCCTTAACATGTGCTGGTGTAAAAAAGTCAGGCTCTCCGAAGCTTAAATTAATTACATCAATTCCTTTAGCGGTGAGTTCTCTCCCCAGCTTTGCCATTTTAATGGTCTGTGATTCTGATAGGTTATTGATTCTTTTCGATAAAAATGTCATGATTCGCTTATAAGAAAGCAAATATAAAAACCTGGAGCAATTTGGCACTAAAAAAAGCAACTTATAATATATAAATTATTGATTTTTTATTTAAAGGGTGGTCTTATTATCAATTTAATAATGAACATGTCCTTATGTGCTTAGAGAATTGTACTTTTGGGGCTAAAATCAATCCTTTGCAGCCTAAAAAGAAAGCAATACTCGTTTCACTCTGCATTAGCGTTGTCCTGATGCTGGCCAAATTCGGTGCCTATTTCATTACACACTCCAATGCAATTTTAACAGATGCCGCCGAAAGTATTGTCAATGTATTAGCCAGTAGTTTCGCTTTTTACAGTATCTACCTTGCCACTTTGCCAAAAGATGAAAATCATCCTTACGGTCATGGCAAAGTGGAGTTCTTTTCTGCTTTTGTAGAGGGGGTACTGATCGCTATCGCAGGGCTGATTATCATTTTTAAATCCAGTTATGATCTGATAGTTCCCAGAGAAATTCATCAGCTGCTGGATGGAGCAATTATTATCGGGATTACCGGAGTAATTAATCTGCTGGTAGGTTATTATTTGATCAATACAGGTAAAAAACATCGTTCACTGACTTTGGAAGCGGATGGTAAACACCTGCTGACAGATGCGGTAACCAGTGGTGGTCTGGTCATCGGTATTCTTTTAATCAAAGTCACTGAAATTTACTGGTTAGATAGCGTAATTTCTATTCTCCTTGGTTTCTATATTGTCTATAGCGGATATAAGCTGACCAGAAAATCTGTAGGTGGTTTAATGGACGAGAGTAATGTGGAGCTGGTTGAAACCATCGTAGAGATCCTGCAAAATAACAGGCATAATTCCTGGATTGATGTTCATAATTTAAGAGCACAACAGTATGGTGCTGATCTTCATATTGATTGTCACCTGACACTTCCTTATTATTATGATTTGAATCAGGTGCATGCTGAAATTTCATCCATTGATCATTTAATTAATGGAAATGCAGACCGGAATACCGAACTGTTTATACATGCCGATCCTTGCTTGCCAGAATGCTGTAACTATTGTAAACTAAAAGACTGCCCGGTAAGGCAGGAAGCTTTTTCCGGAGAAATCGGATGGAATTTAGAAAATACTACAAAAAATAAGAAACACTTCAGCCAGTAGGGGATAGCACAAAGAAATTTTTGAAAGCAGCACGTTATTCCTTAAAATCAAAGAAGTTCCGGATATACTATTCTGTATTCCAGGGAATAAGCAAGTATTTAGTATATCACATCGCACGGGTGAGATGTTTGTTTATATTTGTCCCCTTATTAGTTGCCTTTATGAAATAGCTGCGCCGTGAAAACTCCGTATTTTATTTGAGTCCAGGTAGCTGTATAAATACTTCAGCAAAACAAACATTTCAACCATGAGTTATTTCAATGTAAGAGTTTACGGTCTATTAATCAATGCAGATAATCAAATATTGGTTAGTGACGAACAATCCGGAGGACGAAGCTTCAGCAAGTTTCCAGGTGGTGGGTTAGAATATGGTGAAGGCCTTATTGATGCACTGAAACGTGAATTTATGGAAGAATGTAATGCTGAAATAGAAGTCTTAAGCCATTTCTATACAACAGATTTTTACGAAAAATCTTCTTTTAATGATAGTCAGATCATCAGTATCTATTACCTGGTCAGAGAAGTAGGTACCTTAACGATGAAGTTCAAAACAGAAGCTTTTGATTTTGATCCTGAAACTTTGCAATCTTTCCGCTGGATTGATCTGAATGCACTTGCAGAAAGTGATGTAACTTTTAAAACTGATAAAACAGTCGTGAATATGTTACTTTCGCTAATCGCTGAGTCTGCAGATTAAACTATAATATTTGTACTGGTTTAATCAGGAGCGACTTTCTGATTAAACCAGAATTACTTTGCGTAATCAAACAAGCATTAACTTGCGTAGTCAACCAGTATTAATTCGCTTAATCAAACCAATACTGTTTCCAGATCAAGTAACTACGGCTTTTGGTTGTTAACCAGTGCTACTTTGCCTGATCAATCAGGATTACCTTTTCTGGGGTAATCGCATAAAATAAGTCGCCTTTTTCAGCTTTAACTTTACTTAAACCTGTAAAGACACTGAATGCAGGTAAGATTGCACAATTCTTTCCGAAATAGAAACACGGCAACCTCATCCGCTGACGTGCTTTTCCATAAATGGTTACTCCCGGATGGATATGCCCTGTAATATTATAATAATCATCAGTAGTCTCCGGCTGATCATGTATAAACCTGAACGGTGCATCTAAAAGTTCTTTTTGATAAGTTTCAATCCCCAAACCCATATAATCTTCAGGTTTTAAGCGGTCATGGTTGCCTTTGATCAGGATAATCTTCAACTCTGGATATTGTACTCTCCATTGACGGAAAAGCTCTGCTTCACTATTCATTTGATGATGAAACATATCACCAGTAATCAATAAACTATCAGGTGAAAATTCAGTGATTAAATCCGTTAGTTTATTCAGGTCTGCTGTATTGAGTGTGACAGGGATCTGGATGCCTGCCTTTCTGAAATGTGCCCCTTTGCCCAGATGCAGGTCGCTGATAATCAGCATTTTTTTGCTCGTCCAGTAAATCGCCCTTTGCTGGCTCAGTACCAGCTCTTCTCCTTTAATATGAATGATCATTTTTTATTGCGTATCGTCTGTTTTTTATCTGCCTCAGCAGTCATCCTTGCTATTCTTTCTCCCAATTCCTCCGTACTCATATTTTCTCTCAGACTATCAACTTTAATCGGGAAGCACAAAGGTGTATAACTTTCAGCTTTGACAATGATTACTTTACTGGCTTGTATCCTTTGCAAAGCTGCGGCCAGCCTTGGTTCTTCAATCTGCTGATAAAATGCTTCATCATACGCCTGACGCAATAATAAGTTATGTTTATCGTAATCACTAAAGACATTGAAAAATAAGGAAGAAGAAGATTGTAAATGTTTGTTCGCAACATATTTACCCGGATAACCCTGGAATACCAAACCAGAAATACAGGCAATATCTCTGAATTTCCTTCTTGCCATCTCTGTCGCATTAATACTCGCCACAATATCTTCTCCTAAATTGACCGGGGTAAAAAGTAGTTTGATGTTTTCTTCATCCAAAGGTATGGGCTGTTCACTGAGCAGTTCAAAACCATAATCGTTCATCGCAATAGAAAAACTTATTGGTTTTACTTTACCCAGCCGGTAAGCTATCAATGCAGCCATGATTTCATGGACTTGCCTCCCTTCAAAGGGATAAGCGAAAAAATGATAACCATCCCTGGTTTTAATCAGTTCGATCAGAAACTCATCATCCTTAGGCACGTGTGAAACCTTTGCCTGTCTTTCAAATAATGGAAGAATAATGTCAAGCTCTTCATCCTGATGAGTTTTATCCAGAGTTTCATTATATTTTTTTCTCAAAATTGCACCAAGGTTAGCAGTTAAAGACATTCTTCCGCCCATCCAGCTTGGTGTAATTGCACTTTTGAGTTTACTTTTACGCACCAGTACAGTCATTTCTTTAACCATCACAAATTCGAGCACTCTGCCGGCTAAAGTAAAACTATTACCTGGTTTCATTTTAGCCATAAAGGATTCTTCGAGCATTCCAACATAACCACCTGTCAGATATTTGACTTTGATCATCGCATCGCTAACAATGGTTCCGATGTGTAAACGATGACGCATGGCTACCTGTCTGCTTTTAACTTTCCATAACCCGTCTTCCTTTTCTACTTTGCTGAATTCGGTATAAGCCGTTAAGCTATCGCCGCCTGTAGTGATAAACTGCATCATCCAGTTCCACTCTGAAAGTTCCAGTTCTCTGAATGCAAATGTGTTTTTTACCTCCTTGTATAATTTCTGATCATCAAATCCATCGCCAACCGCCAGCGTGACCATATATTGGATTAACGTATCAAAGGCCATCACTACCGGCTGACGGCTTTCAATGTTCTGCGTTCTCGCTGCTTCTTTAATAGCTGCAGCTTCGACCAGCTCCAGTGCATGGGTAGGTAAAAAGTAAATCTTTGAAGTTTCAAAAGGGGAGTGTCCGCTGCGTCCGGCGCGTTGAAGAAACCGGGCAACCCCTTTGGGAGAACCGATTTGAACTACGGTATCTACAGGTTTAAAATCTACACCAAGATCGAGAGAAGAAGTACTGATAACCGCTTTTAGTGCCCCGGTATGAATTGCTTCTTCAATCCAGTTGCGCAGTTCATAATCTATTGATCCATGATGGATAGCGATTTGTCCTGCCAGGTTTTCATCAAGTTTCAGTAAATTCTGATACCATAGTTCAGCTTGCCCGCGGGTATTGCAGAAAATTAAAGTGGTTTTGCTCTTTTCAATAATGGGCAATAATTTATGCGCCAGTTTATGGCCCAGGTGGCCTGCCCAGGGTAACATATCAATATGATCGGGCAGGATCGACTTAATTTGTATCTTTTTCTCTATATCAGCAACGACTGTTGTTTTTAAAACATCCAGATCAGGAACGAGCACATCCAGCGCCTCTTCCATATTTCCTATTGTTGCAGAGATGCCCCAGACTCTCAGCAGTCTTTCAGGATGTTTTTCTTTGACCAGACCTTTAATTCTGGAAATGGCAAGTTCTGCCATTACTCCGCGTTTACTTCCTAATAACTCATGCCATTCATCTGCAACTATGCATTGTAAATCTTCAAAATAACTCAAACTGTTTTTCTGTGCGAGTAACAGGTGCATACTTTCAGGAGTAATTATTAAAACTTCCGGCATTTGCTTTTTCTGCTTCAGTTTGTCATTTTGAGAAGTATCACCGTTTCTCACACCCACTTGCCAGTCGATTTCCAGTTCCAGACAAACTTCACGCATGGCTCTGGCCAGATCTTTAGCTAAAGAACGCAATGGGGTAATCCAGATAAGTTTTAGTCCCGTACTCTTTTTTCTTTTTTTACAGTGCTGTCTTTTAACACGCTGGCTTTTACCGGGCCTGCTTTTACTATGTCACCTTTAACAGGTAACTGTGTATTCAGTTCATCGATCACGACAGCCAGAAAAAGGGAGAATGTCTTTCCAAAACCGGTAGGTGCATTTACAAGACCGCTGTAACCTTCTGCATAATATTGCCAGGCATCAGTTTGGAATTTAAAGGGCTTTTTTTTCTTGCCTTTTAACCATCTGATCACTTTTTTATAACCTGTACTCTTTTCCAGTATCATAATTCGTTTGATAACGTTGAAGCTAATAGCTGTCTTAAATCGTCCAGTGTATTGATTTCCGAAGCATTTTTATCTTTCCTCCAGCGGGCAATACGAGGAAAACGCAAAGCCAGACCAGCTTTATGTCTTTTACTTTCAGCAATTCCTTCAAAAGCAATTTCAAATACCAGTTCGGGTTTCACTGTTCTTACAGGCCCAAACTTTTCTATTGCATTTTTCCTGACAAAACTATCTACTTGTTTAATCTCTATATCGGTTAAACCAGAATAAGCTTTAGCAATCGTAATTAACTGCTCTCCATCTCTCACTGCAAAAGTATAATCCGTAAAGTGGTTTGCCCGGCGGCCACTTCCTTTTTGCGCATAAATCATGACGGTATCAACGGTATACGGGTTGATTTTCCATTTCCACCAATCGCCACGCTTACGGCCGCTATGGTAAAGAGAATCCAGTTTCTTCAGCATAATGCCTTCACTGTTGTTCGCCCTTGATTCTTTTCTGATTTCTGCTAACTGATCCCAATCATTGAAATCAATAACAGGGGATAGGATTGCCACATCTTTGATCTGGAGTGCAGCAATAATATCCACCAGGATTTTTCTTCTTGCCGACAAAGGAGAGGTCCTGATATCCTGGCCTTGAAATTCCAGCACGTCATAGCAGTAGAAACCTATTGGCGCGTCTTTTAATTGTGATTTATGAATAGTTTTCCTGTTTAGCCTTTGTTGCAGGATACTGAATGCTTGTACATTTCCATCTTTGACAGAAAGGATTTCTCCATCTATTACTGTTCCATCAGGAAGCTCATCTTTCAGAAAATGTAATTCGGGAAATTGATCTGTCACCAGTTCTTCTCCTCTGGACCAGATAAATAATTCGCCATTTCGCTTAACAATCTGACCCCGGATACCGTCCCATTTCCATTCTGCCTGCCATGCAGTAGTTTCGCCCAGACTTTCTGGTGTACTATCCAGCGCATAAGCCAGACAAAAAGGGTATGGCCAGGAATTATCAGTATTTACATGTGCACCGTCAATCAGCTCTTTGTAAGTGATCTCAGCCGGCGTCCATTTACCCATGATACTGTGCATGATTTTATTGCTGTCTGTATCACTTTGTTTCGCTAATGCATTCACGAGCATCTTATTTGATACCCCAATTCTGAAGTTTCCGGAGATGAGTTTATTAAAGATAAAACGCTCCCGGGTATCCAGGCTATCCCATGCTTTCAGGATGAATTCTTTTTTTGCAGCATCATCCTTTTTGCTGATTAGCGCAAGATCCGTAATCCATTCATGCAGTTTACGGTCTGTAACATATTTTGCGGGAGGAAGAACCAAAGCAATAGTTTCACTTAAATCACCAACGCTGTGGTAACTTTCTGCAAACAGCCAGGCCGGAATATCACTCAGTTCTATAGCCCATTCCCGGATCAATGCAGTCGTAACAGGCCTGCGCGGCTTTTTGCCGGTAAACATCGCAATTACATATGGCTTGTCCTTTTCATCAGCTGTGCTGAAATAGCTAACCAGGGCAGCGATTTTGTCGTTGGTCTTATTGCTGGTCTCCAGCTGCTGTATCAATTCCGTAAACCTTTTCAAATTAAGCTTCTTTTATGATTTCTTCTTCTCCTTCGTTTCCGTAACGTGTAGTTACTTCTTCTGCTTCTATTCCTATTTCATTCAGGTATCTGGAAAATGTAGAGACAAATCCATGGGTTACGAATACCTTTTCAGCTTCAGTAGCTTTAATGGCCGTTAATAAGCCTGGCCAGTCTGCATGATCGCTCAATGCAAATCCTGCATCGGCAGATTGCCATCTGCGGCCCGCTCTTACCTGCATCCATCCAGAACAAATCCCGGTAGAAGCACTCATTAAACTCTTCATCCATTTACCATCTGCAAGCGCAGGCGGAACAATGACTATTCCTTTTTGCAGCTCTTCTTTTTTCAGATCAGGCGTAATCCTGATGGTTTCAGGGAGGTCAACACCAGCGCTGATAAATCCATCATTCAGGTTGGCAATGGATTGATGCACGTAGATCTTCTGATCGCCGGCAAGATTTTTAATCAGCCGCTGCGCTTTTCCTAAGCTATAAGCGATCAGTACGCTCGTTTTTAACTGGTCATGGTTGTCTGAAACCCAGTTTCTTATTTTTCCAAAAACTTCTTCTTGTGGCAGCCACTTATAAATAGGCAGGCCAAAAGTACTTTCAGAAACAAAGGTGTGGCATTTTACAGGTTCAAAAGCAGTACTGATCCCATCATATTCCACTTTGTAATCTCCGGAAATTACACAGATTTCACCTTTATATTCCAGTCTTATCTGAGAAGATCCAATCACATGTCCGGCAGGAAAAAGACTTAATTTAACGCCATTGATTGTGATTTCCTTAGAGTAAGGTAAAGTTTGAATGGGTAAATCTGCGCCGAGCCGTTGCAGTAAAACTGGTTTGGTAAGTTCATGACATAAATATGCTTTATTGCCAGACTTTACGTGATCTGCGTGTCCGTGAGTCGTTACAGCCAGGTCTACAGGCTGCCAGGGGTCGATATAAAAACCGCCTTTTTTACAGAATATGCCTTTATTAGTGAATGAAATCAGTGCCATTGGATGTTACAACAAACAGGTATCTCTAAAGTTTTAGGTCTAAAACATATCTTGATTTCTGTGGTTTATAAATCAGGCTGAGTCTTAAATAAAAACGAACAGTTATAACTATAGGACATGAAGAAACTGGAAAACAAAATTGCATTGGTAACCGGATCAGATGCTGGAATCGGGCGTGCAATTGCGATTGAATTCGCTAAAAACGGGGCAACTGTAGTGGTTTGCTATCATAGCAATGAAGAAAGAGGGCAGGAGGCAATGAAAGCTGTTCAAGTGCATCATGCAAAGTCTTCTTTGATTGAACTTGATGTGAGCAATGAACAGGATGTAGCAGCAAAAATGGAGGCAGTCATCAAAGAATTTGGTGGAATTGATATCCTGGTCAACAATTCTGGGGTAAATGGCTCGGGTATTCCAATTGATGAGATGAGTACGGAAATTTTTGACAGGACCATCAAAACAAATTTATATGGAACATTTTTCTGTAGCAGGAAGTTTATTCAGCACCGTAAAAGCGTCAGTAAACCAGGTAAGATCATCAATATCTCTTCTGTTCACGAAGAGATCAATGCGCCTGGAAATGGAGATTACAATGCTTCTAAAGCTGGAATAAAGAATCTGATGCGAACCATTGCATTAGAAGTCGGTAAGTTTGGAATTAACGTGAATAATATAGCGCCTGGTATGATTTTAACAGCGATGAACCAAAAGGCTGTAGATGATCCAAAGGTCAGGGAAAAAGCTGAAACGCATATACCACTGGGCAGAGCAGGCAAACCTGAAGAAATTGCTTACCTGGCATTATTCCTGGCTTCTGAGGAAGCGAATTACGTAACTGGCAGTACTTACGTCATGGATGGGGGACTAATGATTAATATAGGGCAGGGGGCATAATACCTTTAACTATAAAACCCCTTATCTGAAGAACAGATAAGGGGTTTTATAATTTAGCACTGATTATTTACCTCCCGGAGGACAGTAAGTTTGCAAGTATTTAGTATAAGTTTTAGAAAGGTGTTCTTTTGTGCCATCACCTTCAGAAATTGAGTGTGTGCGGTTCGGATACGACATCATTTGAAATACTTTCTGACTTTTAATCAGCTCATTGATCAGCATTTCTGCATTTTGATAATGTACATTATCATCACCTGTACCATGTATATACAGTAAGTTTCCTTGTAAGTTGTGCGCATTGGTTACCGGGGAACCTTTAATATAGGCTTCTTTAGTTTTCAATGGAGAACCCATATACCGTTCCTGATAAATATTATCATAAGTAAGCTGATTGCCAACTGCTGCAATAGCAATACCTGTTTTGTAAATTTCAGGATATTGGAACATCAGATTAAGTGTTGATGAACCACCTCCGCTCCATCCCCATACTGCAACCCGGTTTTTGTCTACAAAAGGCCATTCTATAATCTTTTTCGCAGCCATAGCCTGATCACGGATATTTAAAATGCCAATGTTTTTGTAAATAGATTTGCGGAATTCGCGTCCTTTTGGTGCGGGTGCTCCTCTGTTTTCAATCGAAATGTAGATATAACCATCCTGAGGCATGTTACCAGCATATAAAAAGTTATAACCAACTCCATAAGTATCCAGTACAGTTTGTGCACCTGGTTCGCCATAAACATAAAATACAACAGGATATTTCTTGGTTTGATCAAAGTTATCTGGTTTTTTCATCCAGCCATCCAATTCTACACCATCTTCAGTTTTGATTTTGAAGAATTCTGTTTTGTTTTTTGGCTGGCGGATTCTTGCCATTTGATTGGTCAGACTTCCTTCCATGGTGAAAGGGTTGCCCGAATCCATTCTCATCCATTCACTAATGGGCGCTATATTTGCACTCTGATAAGTATGTTTGGCAAAAATTCCATTTGGTGAAATATCATATTCATGTGTGCCGGGGAAAACAGAAGGAGTGACCTGATCTAACTGTCCTTTACCATCCAGTTTTGTTTTGTACAGATATTTTTGCGTTGCATTGGTTGGTGAAGCAAGGAAGTATAAAGTGTTGTTTTTCTCGTCTACCAAACTGCTTTCAATCACATCATAATTACCTTTGGTAATCAGTGTTTGTTTTTTACCGTCTTTACTAATCCGGTAAAAATGACGCCATCCGTCTTTTTCACTTGGCCAGATAAATTCTTTCCCATTATTGATCCATTGCCATTCTGGTGCAGCGTCAATCCAGGCCTTATCAGTCTCCGTATAAATGTTATTTACTGATCCGGATTGGGTGTTGGCAACAAATACACGACTGGTATTCTGCTCCCTGTTCAGTTGTTGTAAAATCAGGTCGTTCGTATTCGGTACCCAATCCATTCTCGGAATATAATTCTGTACGGCATCACCAGGTACTTTCACCCAGGTAGTTTGCGCCGTGCTTACATTGACTATGCCAATTTTGCAGGAAGAAGGATCTTCTCCAACAATTGGATACTCTACTGGTACAGTATAAGGATAAATAGAATCCGTATTGTTGATCATAAGGAAGTTCTTGATCTTTTTCGCATCAATCTGCCAATAAGCAATAGAAGCTCCGTCAGGACTCCATTTGAAGCCGTCTCTGCAATCGAACTCTTCTTCATATACCCAGTCAAAAGTTCCATTGATCAATCTGGCTGTACCGTCTGTGGTCAGCGCTTTACTGGTTCCGCTTTTGATGTCTTCTACATAGATATTGTGTCCGCTTACATAAGCAACTTTACTGGCATCAGGAGATAGTTTAGCAAACATCAACGAAGAAGCTGGTTTATCTTTTCCGATTTGTACCAGTTTATTGGTGGTTAAATCAGCCAGCCAGTAGTCTCCCCTGGTCTCATAACGCCATACTTTTTTACTATTGGTATAGATCAGTGCTTTGGTTCCATCAGCAGAAAGTACAAAATCTTTAATGGGCAGGGGCTGGTTCTGACCCGATGGGGTAAGCAATGCACTGCTGATTAAGGTTTTGGTTTCGCTTTTAGGTAAGGTAACGATCTCAATCCCGCCATAGGTGTTCTGGTAATAGCCATTTCCGTCTTTCGTCCAGTTGATTCCGTCTTTTTTATATTGTGCATTGGCTGCCGGAACAATGAGGGATGTGATAAAAAGGGCAACAGATAATTTTAAAATAATGAATTTTCGCTTCATTTGATTGAGTGATTTAATTGCTTTTTTTGCTGGTTTTTAATCTTTCCTGCATTTCAAATGTAATACATTGTTTGTTTCCTTTAAAATAAAAAGGCCTTCTGATCAAGCATTTCAATAATGCGAATCAGAAGGCCTCCTAATTTATTGTTTAGCGCTTATTGACCGCCCATTGCTCTTAAAGCATCCATCGTTGTTATTTCATAAGCTGAAGGAACGTCCAATGTAATCGGGCCAACTTTATCTTCAGCCACTGAAGTAATTGTTAAAACTGCTTTCACACCGTTTTGTACACGTGTAAATTTGATAGGTGTACCTTTTAAAGCTTTGAATTCTTCGCCAATGATTCCTTCTGGCAATTGAATATCATTCGTTGCCCAAAGCTCATAAGCAGCACCTTTATCATCTTTATAAGTATATTTCTCTGTATTATAGTTTCCTATTTTTAATTTCTCACCAGTAGCTTTGAAATCACTTAAAACAGGAGTTTTACCCATAGTCTGCTCAGTTTCTTCTTTGGTAGTTTTTACTGCATATTGTTTTTGGATAGGAGGTACGTCAACTAATACCAATCCGTTTTTCTGAACTCCGTCCGAGATAATTGTAATTTTTGCAGGTCCTTGCTGCATTTCTATTTTTAACAGATTTCCATTGAATTTTAACTTAGTCTCTTTAGGCAGCTGTGAAGCCATAGACTGCTGTTCTGCAGTCAGCTCATAAGTAATACCATAGGTAAGTGTACCTTCATTTACTTTTTTCTGTGCATTTGCTATCACAGCTGTGCTGATTAATATGACAGCTAGTACACTCGTTTTAATCGACTTTAACATATTTATTAGTTTTTAATAGTTTACCATTTAATTTTTTCCTTGCTGAGAAAAGAAGCAATTCCTTTTTTAAAGTCTTCACTCTCTCTAACTCTGGCATTAATTTGTACCGCTAAATTCAGGCTCTTTTCCAATTCCGGATTAGTCGTCTGACCAATGAGTTGTTTAGTTACCATTAAGGCGTTTCCGGAGGCTTCATTGCAAAGCTTTTGCGCAAAATCCTGTACCTTCTGACTAATTTCATCTTTATTTGTTACATAAGTAATCAAATTATAGGCCAGTGCTTGCTCAGCAGAGAATAAATCGCCCGTCAGCAGTATCTTTTTGGCAATTGTTTCGCTGGTTTTGCGCATCAGAAAACAGGAAACGATTGCAGGAACAAAGCCTAATTTTACTTCTGTATAGCCGAAACCAGCCTCAGGAACTGCGAAAGTAACGTCACAGACCGTTGCCAGTCCGCATCCGCCAGCAATAGCATGTCCTTCAACCTGCGCAATCACCACCTTTGGTAAATAATAGATCGTTGTGAACAGTGTCTTCAGGTTTTGGCTATCCTGAACATTCTCTTCATGGGTGTTATTTTGTAATTGCTGTAGGTAAGCAAGGTCAGCACCAGCACTGAAAACAGGGCCAATGGCCTTTAAAATGATCACTTTTACCTCTTCGTCATCAGATGCTTTTAATAAAGTCTCCGTTAAAGAACTGACCAGTTCCGGGCTAAAGGCATTGCGTTTATCGGGACGGTTCAGTGAAATCGTAGCAATACGGTCAGTTACCGTATATAATACCAGGGGTGATGTCATGTATAACGTTATAGGATATGAGGCTTATTTTAGTCAAAAGTAAATAAAAAACAATGTAAAGAAATGTTATATTTCAGCTACTGATAAATATACCAGTTTCCTGTTATTTACTGCAAAAACTTTCAATTCTATTTGTTTTACTAAAAATATTAGCATAATTTTGTTGTGCTATGGAAAAAGAATTTAATAAACAATTGAACAATCACCTGAATCAATGGGTACAAAACAGTCAGTCTTCAAGCTGGTCGGTTACGGCAGGCGATTTCTTTGATGTTGATGAAGACAGTTCTGTAAAAGTTAACCTGAATAAGCTCAGTGAAGGATACCGGGCGAAGCAAATTGTCAATCAGCCGGGTGATTACTGTAATGTGTTTTTACAGGCAATAGAACCTTATCTGGTTCAGTTTTTAATCCAGTTTGGTGTTAAATCCTATAAATTCAGATTTGTCTTTATCCTATTTGGCACTATAGCAAAGGATTACTTTGTAAGTACTACCAAAATGACCTAAATAACTATGATGGATTCATTCGCTAGTGAACAGCAGCAGCAAGGGCACTTTATCGACGTAATTGTACTCATTAAGGAAGCACTGCGCCAAAATTGCTGGATTTATGAACCGGATACCGCAATGTGGTATACGCCAGAAGAATTTGGAGCTAAATATCAGGATAGTAATTTTGAACAGGGCTGGATTGAGCAGTTTAAAATTATGAACCCTGTAGGTTAGCGGAAACCAGGTTTTAGCACCAGTGTTGACTTGCTAAAATTTATAGTATCCAGCTGGTGTCGACGGATTGCTGCATTGCTATTGGTTGCATCTATCCATATTTTCCGGAAAACTACAGCTGTTCTCAGCTCTGCCATTTTTAATTGTGGTTCCCCATGTACCCAGATTACATCGAAAACAGGTTTTCCTATAATAGTGCGGTTATTGAAAGTACTATCCAGTAACAATACCCTGAAATTCCCAAAAACAAGCTGATGCTCTCTGATCTCAGGATTTTTGGTATGGCAGGCTTCCTCCCATTTCAGACAGGTGATTTCGCGTACTTTTAATTGATCCAGTGCGGGCTGTATATGGAATTTAAAGGCTTGATCGGCTGGTTGTAAATCAGTGACCAGAACTGCCCGGGCTGAGCTGATAAAAGCAACAGCATAATTTCTGTTTAAGGTAAAAGGAATGATCCTTTGTTGCCTTGCTGCGCTAAGCTCATCTTTGACCAGCATCACTTGAAAACAGCCCAGGCTCAAAACCGAAAGTGTGAAGTAGTATTTGTTCCTTTGTTGAAGCGCAGTGCAAAGCAGGAGCAGAAACAGGCAAAGTAGAATAAGCTCAGTTTTTGTAAACCAGATCATATTAATGTTTGAGTAGGGGAGAACTGCAATTTTTTCCAGTCCGCGGTTCATGAAAATAATCAGCCATTCAAACAGTGGAGCGATCCAGTATAAACGAAACAATAAGAGTAGAATACCTATGTACATCAGCAGGGTAACTGGAAGTACAATGAACAGGTTACTCAAAATGAAATATACCGGGAACTGATGAAAATAATAACTGCTCAGCGGGAAAGTGAAGAGCTGTGCGGCAACCGAAAGGCTGATCAGACTCCAGAGTTTTCTTAACCAGAATGATTTGAAACTGAACAGTTGTTCCAGTTCTGGCTGTAAATAAATTAACCCCAGCACAGCCATATAGGAGAGTTGAAAACCCACATCCCAAAAGAAAAATGGATTATAGAGCAACAAGCAGAAAGCTGAAAAATATAATACCTGATAACTGTTTGCCTGGTTCTGCACAGCCTTAGCCAGAATGAATATACTCAGCATAATTGCTGAACGCAGCACAGAGGCAGAGCAGCCTGTTAATACCGCATAACCCCAGATCAGGATTAACAAAAGCAGAACTTTGCTCCATTTTAGCCAGGTTTTCCTGTCCATCCAGCTCAATGCCCAGTTGAGCACCAGGTAAATAATCCCCACATGCATCCCTGAAACTGAGAGCGCATGAATAGTCCCTGTTTTTGAATAAGCGGCTAATGTTCCGGCACTTAAATCTGCCCGGTAGCCAAGGATCAGCGTAGAGGCAACAGCAAAGGCATTATCATCTTTAAGCAGATTCCTGTAAATAGCTACCTGGCTTTTCCGGAGTGCCAGCGCAAAGCTGATCAGGGGCATTCCTGTATTCGTTCTGGCAGCAATCAATTCTTCTGGCTGAAGGAAAAGCTGATGGTGAATGTTTTGCATAGCCAGCCAGGATCTGAAGTCAAATTCAGCGGGGTTATCAGGTGCGGCTACTGCTTTATAGTGTGCCGGGATAAAGTAATTTTCTCCGTAATGCAGCGGAACTGGGTGTGCTGAATCTGAAGCCAGGGCAATTAGTAAATAGCCCGATGTCTGCTGCTTTTGATGACCAGTATAGTTTGCCAGCACCTTTGCTTTAAATCTTAAAACTGTACCCTGCTGCTGCGGTTCATCAGCTATTGAAATGCTCAGGAAATCTGCCTGATGATAAGAAAAGTTGTTCGGATTTCCGAGCATATCTGCGTTGGAATACCAGAGTAATCCCAGGCTAAAAAAGAGCAGATTAATCAGAATTGCCAGTAATGATTTGTAATTATAAACTTTAAGTAATGTGTATAAAAAACTGATTATTAGTGATAAAATAAATACAAAAATGGTCAGTATTAATGCTGGCAAATTTAATTTGGTATTATTTGCCACGTGCAAAACCCACAATCCTATGCAAAAAGGAAGCAGAATTCTGCCGAAAACACTAATGGTTTGCCGGATGCGCATTTAGAACTGATAACGGAGCTGAAGTTTAATTTCAGACTTTTTATTGCCGTTGATTTCTTCCAGTCCGGAACCTGTTTGCTCCATTCCCGGATAGAGGTAAACAGCATATCTGCCCCATACTTTGAGCTGCCTGGATAAGTTATAACTCAGGTTAAAATAAGACCTGATTCCTTTGCCGCTATAAATACCGGAACCCGTACCGTGCAGTACGTCATCTTCGTAAGCATAGATCCTGCTGTTGTAAGATGGAGTATGAAAAAAAGCCAGCCTGAGATTCGCTGAAATCCTGGAAGACACAGGGTGCCAGGCCGCGTCCTGGTAAAACAGATATCCGTATTCAGCAGCGGCAGTTCCTTTTTGATAACGGGTCAGTTCAAAGCGGTTTTGAAGTGTTATTTTCCTGTTAAGCCTGATTGTACTCTCCAGCCTGTAATTATCCTTTCTGAGGTCAGCTATTGGGTTTACAGGTTTGCCTGAACCTTCGTTCTGTTGGGTATGTTTAAGCTGATAACTCAGCATGGCTTTAAACTTTTTATCTGGCTTAAAGCTGATTCTGGTAGTTAATTCATGCCCTGAAGAAGCCCCGTCGATCCTGTACTTTGCCCATGGAAACCAAAAAACATCGCCATAAGCAGATAAAGTCCACTTTTTCGTCACATTGATGTGCAAACCGGTGTAAACTCCTTTTTCGTTGGCAGCGGTACTTCCTTCTCCGGCCGCTTTGTTGTAAAAGCTAACATGTTCTTTCTCATAATTACGGAAAAGAACTACAGCAGAGATGCGGGGAGACAAGCTGGCCATAGCCCCGGTGAGTACTGCTGTACCACCGGGAATGCTATGAGCCGCCTCACCAAAAAAATAAATATTCCTGAAGGTATAATTGTAATGAAGACCAAGATTTGTGAGTTCCCTGCCGCTGAAATTATACTGTTTGTAACGCTGGGTACCTGTAATAAATTCATGCTGATAACTGGAATGACAGGCTGTAATTCCCAGGTCCAGACTGTTTTTGGTATAAGTTAAAGCCACCCCGTAAAGTAATAAACCCAGCTTCCCTTTATGCTCATTTTCGGCGGCTGTCCGATGTAAACCACTGGTGCTGATTGCTGATAACTGCGCATTGCCTTCAGCAGATTTGGTTAAGCTTGCGTCTAAATTTCTAAGTGATATAAAAACTGTTAAGTCTGTGTTTTTTAATAAACTATATGTTGCACCTGCGCCTCTGAAAAATGAATATTCGTTAGCAGAAGTATAGGGTTTAAGCCCGGTATCCTTTTTTGCTATTCCTGCTACATCATCCCCTTTTCCAAAAGATGAACCGGACCAGAGACTTAAACCCTGGCCAAATTGCAAGCTGTAATCTCCAGCAACGATCTTTTTAAATCTGCCGGAATTATACAAGGCCAGGCTTCCTGAAATAAAATCAAAACCACTTTTGCTGTTGCCGCTGAAAAAGCTTTCCCCGGCATCCTTTTTGGCGACAATGGAAAGTGCAGCCTGAGCATTCAGATGATAGCTGTACTTCAGCAACAGTTTTTCCGGAGTGCCCAGATACCTGCTTCCCGGAAGGTCATGATAACCTTTTTGTTTTTCCAGCAGCCGTCCATATCTCAGGGTAAGCTCACTGAGCCCCTTGCCTGCTTTACTGAAATCAAGTGGTAACTCTTCCTTCACTGTCACAAATGGGAGCAGCCTGGTAATTGTTGCAACATCAAAACCGGCTATGGCCTGAAGTTCCAGCACATCCTTTAGTTTTCCGCTGAGCCGGGTATGGGTGAAAAAGTTACTGATCTGTAGTGAGGAAAGAAAGAATAGCTCTTTTAGCTGTTCCGGGCTGGTTCTGTTGAGATCCAGCGGATGTTTCAGATAAAAAGACAGCTGTTCAGTCAGTTCAGAAAGATCTTCTGCTGAGAAATTAGCTGAAAGCGTTGCGGTTATTTCTTTGAGCTGCACGTCTTCCTGAGCAAATGCAGTGTTGCAAGGGCAAAAAAGAACTATGGAGAGTAAGATTCCGCATCCCGGCAAAGTTATTCTGATACTTTGTAGCCCGGGACACTGGATGGAAGAGATAGCTGACTTTGGCATAATGAACCCAAAGTACTGCTGATTTAGTTAACGAAGTTAATTTATTAATTAAATTTCGTCGTTTAACTTTAATAAGAAGTCTTTTAATTTTTCCAGTGATGCAATGATCTTCTGGTTCTCTTTAACATCTGCACTATTATTCTTTAAATGATCTTTTGCACCTTTAAGTGTAAAACCTTTATCATCCACCAGGTGGAAAATGATCTTTAAATTTTCAATATCTTCCGGAGTGAAAAGACGGTTTCCTTTCTTGTTTTTCTTAGGCTGGAGAACGTCAAATTCCTTCTCGTAAAAGCGGATCTGTGAGGCGTTTACATTGAACATTTCCGTCACCTCACCCATCGTATAATACATTTTATTAATTTCCCGTTCCTTGTAAGGCATACTTCTGTGTTGATATTTAGTGGTTTATAGCTTTTATATAAAGCATTCAAATGTAAAGGGATTTTAGTAGAATACCGCAATAAAATTTTAATTTTGTTGGATAATTTCTACTAAGAATGACAGCAAAAGAAATCAGACACGCATATTTAGCATTTTTTGAATCTAAACAACACCATATCGTTTCATCGGCACCTATCGTTGTAAAAAATGATCCGACACTGATGTTCACCAATGCAGGTATGAATCAGTTTAAAGACATTTTTTTGGGAGAGGCACCCGCCAGATATCCAAGAGTAACCGATACACAACGCTGTTTAAGGGTTTCCGGTAAACACAATGATCTGGAAGAAGTGGGTATAGATACCTATCACCATACCATGTTCGAGATGCTGGGCAACTGGAGTTTCGGTGACTACTTCAAGAAAGAAGCGATTGCCTGGAGCTGGGAATTGCTGACAGAAGTTTATGGTATCCCCAAAGACAAATTATATGTTTCCATTTTTCAAGGAGACGAAAAAGAAGGGCTTCCAAGGGACACCGAGGCTTTCGAATTGTGGAAGCAATATGTTCCCGAAGACCGCATTGTTCTGGGAAATAAAAAAGATAATTTCTGGGAAATGGGAGACATGGGGCCCTGTGGTCCATGTTCTGAAATCCATGTAGACTGCCGTCCTGATCATGAACGTGCAGCCACAAGCGGAAAAGAATTGGTAAACGCTGATCATCCGCAGGTGATCGAGATCTGGAACAATGTATTTATGCAGTTCAACAGATTAAAAGATGGTTCACTGCAACCTTTACCTGCACAGCACGTAGATACAGGAATGGGCTTTGAACGCCTGGTCCGTGTATTGCAGAATAAGGCTTCAAACTATGATACTGATGTGTTTCAGCCATTGATCCAGTTCATTGCAAAAAAAGCTGGTATAGCTTATGGCGCTGATGAAAAAACGGACATTGCGATGCGTGTTATGGCCGATCATATCCGTGCAATTTCATTCGTCATTGCAGACGGACAACTACCAGCAAACAATAAAGCAGGGTATGTAATCCGCAGGATTTTAAGAAGAGCGGTACGTTATGCCTATACTTTCCTGGATTTGAAAGAACCTTTCTTAAACCAGTTGGTACCTGTTCTTGCAGAACAGTTCAAAGGCGTTTTTGAAGAACTGGTTTTACAGCAGGATTTCGTTCAGAAAGTAGTATTGGAAGAAGAAGTTTCTTTCCTGAGAACACTGGCTACAGGTATTCAGCGTTTTGAAAATTACACTGCTAAACAAGCAGATTTCCTGATGTCTGAAAATGCAATTGACCTGGAGAAATCTTTTGAAGATCCATGGGTTTACAGCATATTGAAAGATCAGATGGTCATTTCAGGTGATTTTGCTTTTGAATTGCAGGATACTTACGGATTCCCGATTGACCTGACTGAACTGATGGCAAGGGAGAAAAGATGGACTGTGGATATGGAGGGATATCAGCAAAGCCTTCAGAAACAAAAAGCCAGATCAAGAGCTGCTACAGCCATCGATACCGGTGACTGGATTACTGTTCATGATGATCCCGAAACAGAATTTGTGGGGTATGACTTCCTGGAAATTGAAACCAGAATATTAAAATACAGACAAGTAACAGCCAAAGGAAAAGAGCAGTATCAGATCGTATTGCAAAAAACTCCTTTCTATGGGGAAAGCGGTGGCCAGGTAGGTGATACCGGCCGTCTGGAAGACCATAGCAGAATGTTCTCGGTTGAAATTACGGATACTAAAAAGGAGAATGGTGTGATTGTACATTTCGCAGACGCTTTACCTGAAGACATAGATGGTCAGTTCTGGGCTGTTGTAGATGAAGATAAGCGCGTACAAACAAATAACAACCACTCTGCGACACATTTACTGCACGCGGCATTAAAGAGCGTCCTGGGAGACCATGTGAATCAAAAGGGATCTCTGGTCAATGCAGATTACCTGCGTTTCGATTTTTCGCATTTTACCAAGATCACTGAGGATGAATTAGCAGCGATCGAACACATCGTTAATAAAAGGGTAAGAGATAACATCGCGTTAAAAGAGCAAAGACTTGTCCCTTATGAAGAAGCATTGTCCAGTGGGGTAACTGCTTTGTTCGGAGAAAAGTACGGCGACTTTGTGCGTATTATTACTTTCGATGATAATTATTCAAAAGAATTATGTGGAGGTACACACGTTCAGTCAACTGGTCAGATTGGGTACTTTAAGATTATTGCTGAGAGTGCTGTGGCTGCGGGCGTAAGGCGTATTGAAGCGATTACAGCTGATCGTGCAGAAGAGTTTATCATCAATCAGGATAAGGAAATCAGTGAGTTAAAAGCACTGCTTAAAGGAAATAAAGACCTGACTGCTGCGGTTACTGCTTTGATTGAAGAAAATAACAAGCTTAAAAAAGAGGCAGAAAAAGCAGTTGCAGAGCGTTCAGGAAATCTTAAACATGAAATCGTTCACCATATGAAAACGATCAACGGCATCAATATGATAGCTGTTCATGTGGATCTTCCTAATGCAGATGCAGTGAAAAATCTTGCTTTCTCCATCAAGGATATTGTAGATAACCTGTACCTGGTTTTCACCACATTAATTGATGACAAACCTGGGATCAGCGTGATGTTGTCTGATAACCTGGTTGCGGATAAAAAACTTAATGCCTCGAATATGGTTAGAGAATTAGCTAAAGATATTCAGGGTGGTGGTGGAGGTCAGCCTTTTTACGCTACTGCCGGAGGAAAAAATAAAGATGGATTAGCTAAGGTGCTGGAAAAAGCGGCAACGCTGATTCAGTAATCAAATAATTCATTCCAGCTAAAAACGGGCTATCCCTTCAAAGGTAGCCCGTTTTTTTATGTCCTGAAAGCCGCTTTGGGTTTCAGGAACATTCTTCCGTTTGCATCTTTATTCCAGTCATAATGAGTTTCCGGCCACTTTTTTTTCTTGTCCTGTAATGGACTTTGATACTGACCGGCAGGAATACTGTCTGTTTCAAATTTACCACTGGGATAATGAAATTGATAGATATAGTCGAAATCGTCAGTGGAACTGCCTTCTGCATTAAAAACTACGGTTTTTCCATCAGCAGACAGCAGTGTAAAGTCTGCCTGCATTCTTTCTTTTGGAACTGGTCTTGGAATCAGGTATGCCTTTGCTGTCCGCTGATTAAAAAGGTAATCGTTGTTTACCAACAGCAGATTACCGCCTATTTTAGAGATACCCATGTGGATACTTTCATCTCCTGAAGAGAGCGGCTCGTTAACAGGACGCTCAATCCGGTAAACTTTTAAGCCGTTTGGTTGCGCAGAAAATACAAAAACGCGGCTGCTTATACTGGAAGGCCCCGGCATATCTGCAAGGAATGCGGTTTTTTGTGGATTCAGATAATAGATCGTATAAAAATCAGATAAAGGTGTTTCGTCTGACTGGTAATCCTCGACCAGATTTTTCAGGTTAGGATTAAAGCGGATCATGGTATCCCTGTAATTGATAATATTCCAGGACAGGTGTCCCTTGCGCCCAAATATACCGCCTATTAATTCTTCCTTTTTATTGGTTAATGTTAACCTTTTAAAGAGTTGCGCTGTACTTTTTGCAGTAGTATTGAGTGCTGTCTTTTCCGTAAATAATTCTGCCTGATAAACTTTGTCTTTTGGATGCGCACAGGAAATTAAGCTGATTATAATCAGACTTAACTTCCAGCCGTTTTTTATTCCCTGTAATCTTCTCATTTCAGGGATGAAGGTAATTAAATTAAAGCTTCATTTTTTGAATCCTTACCGCATTTAAAATCGCGAGTAGGGCAACACCTACATCTGCGATTACAGCTTCCCATAAAGTTGCAACGCCACCGGCTCCTAAAATCAGCACAATTACTTTTACACCCATGGCCAGTGCGATATTCTGCCATACAATGTTTTTAGTCAATCTTCCGATTTTAATCGCTGTGACAATTTTTGAAGGCATATCGTTCTGGATTACAATGTCCGCAGTTTCAATAGTCGCATCGCTACCCAATCCGCCCATCGCGATCCCTGCATCAGCCAGCGCAACAACCGGAGCATCATTAATCCCGTCTCCAACAAAAGCGATATGTCTGCCCTGCTGCTTCAGCTCTTCTACTTTTTCTACTTTGTTTTCTGGTAACAGGTCACCAAAAGCGCGGTCTATTCCCAGTAATCTGCCTGTTTTGTTAACAACAGCCTGTTTGTCACCACTGAGCATCACCGTCTGGATTTTCATGGCGTGCATTTCCTTTACGGCTTGTATGGCATCTTCTTTCAGCTCATCAGCGATCGTAATAAATCCAGCATAAACGCCATCTATCGCAACGACAACCACAGTATCTTCTTCCTGAGCTACTTCCTCAGCATAAGTAATGTTAAACTGATCCAGCAACCTGATGTTTCCGGCCAGTACCTGTTTGCCATCAATCAGGCCTTTAAGTCCTTTTCCAGGTACTTCTTCCACCTCACCAATCTTTGTGCCCTGTAAAACATCACCTGCATGTAAAGTCACCGCGGTAGCAATAGGGTGGGTAGATTTGCTCTCTACGGCAGCAGTTAAACGCAATAATTCTTTTTCATCACCATGTACTGCATTTACACGCTGCACTTTGAAGACACCTTTGGTCAGTGTTCCGGTTTTATCCATCACTACGGTATTAATCGTAGTCATCACGTCCAGGAAGTTTGATCCTTTGAACAGAATGCCATTTTTAGAAGCAAGGCCTATACCTCCAAAATAACCCAGTGGAATAGAAACAACTAAAGCACAAGGGCAGCTGATCACTAAGAAAACAAGTCCGCGGTACAACCAGTCTGCAAAAATATAGTTAGTTACCAATAGATAAGGCAGGGCTACTACCAGTACCGCTAAAGCGAATACAATAGGAGTGTAGACTTTCGCAAATCTGGAAATGAACAACTGGGTTTTAGACTTTCTTGCCGTTGCATCCTGTACCATTTCAAGGATTCTGTTCAGCTTACTATCTTTGAAAAGCGATAATACTTTAACCTCAATAACCGTATTTAAGTTAATCATCCCGGCCAGTACACGGTCACCTTTTGCTTTGGAATCCGGTTTACTCTCCCCGGTCATCGCAGCGGTATTGAATGTTCCTTTATCAGAAACCAGTTCGCCATCAAGCGCTACTTTTTCTCCGGCCCTGACCTGAATAAGTTCACCAATTTCAACATCAGCAGGTTTAACTGTGGTTATTTTACCATCCCTGATTAGATCTACCGTATCCGGACGGATATCCAATAATGCTTTAATACTGCGTTTTGCGTTAGATACGGCTACATCCTGGAACCATTCTCCGATAGAATAAAATACCATCACTGCAACACCTTCGCTGTAAGACCCAATAGAGAAGGCGCCAATTGTTGCCACACTCATCAGGAAAAACTCGTTGAAGAAGTCCAGTCGCATAGCTTTTCTGAAAGCTAATTTCAATACATTATATCCGGCAAGCAGGTAAGCAGCCCCAAAAACCAGCAGGGAAACCGGTTTGGCTGGTATGATTTTAAAACCATATTCCAGCGTTAACATCACTGCTAATATTGCTAAGGAAGTTAATAAAGGAATCTGGCCTTTCCAGCCTGAATTTTCACCATCTCCATGGTCGTGGTCATGGTCGTGGTCGTGGTCATCGTGACTGTGGCCATGATCGCCATGATTGTGGTCATCATGCTGATGTGGCTTGTGCGCTGCGGCTGTTTTTTTCTCTGCAATTGTAGCTGTGTCACAGCAGGTATCTATATTTTTTGTGGCCATAATTGTATCTTAAATCAAAGCGCTTTATTTAGCTAAGCTTTTTTGATGCGCTAAAACAAAGGTACTTTAAACTATAGCGCAATGGTATTGCAAACTATGGAACACATTTATTACAAATGCCTTTAACGATCAGATTAACTTCTTCAGATTTAAAGCCATCAGGTAAAGCAATTTGAGGGATATGGTGTTTAGGCAAACAAGAAGTTTCCCGGCAGGTATTGCAGAAAAAGTGGACATGCAGATCGTGGTGATGTCCGGCTTCGCAATCATTTTCGCAAAGTGCATATTTAGTTGCGCCAGAACCATCGTCAATGCTGTGAACCAGTCCTTTTTCTTCAAATTTCTTTAAAGCACGGTATAATGTAATCCGGTCTGAAGGATCTAATCCTTTTTCCAGATCGGTCAGACTGATCGCAGAAGACTGCTTCAACAGAAAATCCAGTACCAATAACCGCATTGCAGTAGGGTTAATGTTTTTCCGGGTCAGCATTGCTTCTATGTTCTCAGTCATCATCAATCAGGTTAAAACAAATAGTAAATAGCTTATAAAAATAAAGTATCACAACCCAAAGGTCGTGATACTTTACAATAAGAATTAATAATATCAGTAAATTATTGGGAATAGCTATTAATTACGTCCGCCTCTTCCAGGTCCGCCATGATCACCACCATGATGGCCCCTGTCGCCGTGGTTACCTCTGTCGCCGCGATCATATCCGCCATTTCCTCTTCCCCATCCATTTCCTCTGTCATGACCTCTTCCCCAGCCGTTACCATTTCCTCTGTAATAATCTCTTCTGTCGTTGCGGTAATTATTTCTGATCACTACCCGTGATGGTCTGCTGTAATAGTTATTGCTTACATATTGCGTCCGGTAATAATTGTGTCTTGTCCATGGATTATTATAGTTGTTAATGACAACTTTTCTGCCGCCATACAAATCATAACCTCTGTATCTTGAAGGCAGGGAGCGGGCATGGATCCATCTGCTTCCACTTAAATAAACAAACTGGCGTGTCGGTACATAGTAATAACTATCTACATCTGGCAGATAATAATAATCAACATGATCATATCCTCTAGGGCCCCATTGTGGCTGTGACCCAATATTTACACTTAAACTCACCTGTGCTTTTGCCGCCGGTGCAGCTGCAAGAGAAGCGATTCCGATCGCAGCAATTAAAAGTAATTTTTTCATAACGGTTCATATTTGTGTGTGTATGTAAATTGTCAAAGTTTATGCCATGATTATAAATGCGTCCTAAACCCATGGTCATAAACTTATTTGGTTATATTTGTGAGACAGTAATTCACGACATTAGTTTAATTTATTGCCCATAAATGAGTACGAAAACTGCTATTTCTCCCACAGCATTTGAATTGGTATCAGGCTTAGAGATTCACGTTCAGTTAAATACAAAATCGAAAATATTTTCTTCAGACAGCGCAGCTTTTGGTGCTAAACCTAATGCGCATATCTCTCCGGTTTCATTGGCTTTGCCTGGTGCATTGCCAAAAATGAATAAAGAAGTAGTTGGAAAAGCGATCAGAATGGGGCTGGCCCTGAACTGTACGATCAATCAAACCAACTACTTTGACCGTAAAAATTACTTCTATGCCGATCTTCCTAAAGGTTACCAGATTACTCAGGATAACCAACCGGTTTGCCAGAATGGATATATTGATCTGGTTTTAAGTGATGGTACAGAAAAGCGTATCGGAATCAACAGGATCCACATGGAAGAAGATGCAGGTAAAAGCATGCATGACCAGGATGATCACTATTCTTTTGTAGATCTGAACAGGGCAGGGGTACCTTTGATAGAAATTGTAACCGAACCTGATATCCGCTCTGCCGAAGAAGCTTCTGTACTGCTGACCGAAATGAGGAAGCTGGTGAGGCATCTTGACGTAGGAGATGGAAATATGGAAGAAGGAAGTTTCCGCTGTGATGCCAATATTTCGATCCGTGAAAATGGAACAGAAGAATTTGGAACACGTTGCGAGGTGAAAAACCTGAATTCTATCCGTAATGTACGCAGAGCAATGGAATTTGAATTTAACCGCCAGATCGAAGTGATTGGTAGCGGAGGTTCAATTGTTCAAAGCACGTTAACCTTTGACGCTGATCATGGAACTACAGCGCCGATGCGGACTAAAGAAATGGCAAACGATTATCGTTATTTCCCCGATCCGGATCTGCCGCCTATAGTAATTTCAGATGAATGGCTGGCTGCTTTGAAAGCAGGAATGCCTGCATTACCCCGTGAAATTACAGCAAAGCTGATGGCAGATTTCGGTCTGAATAATTCTGAGGCATCCATATTTACTGAGGATAAAGAATTGCTGGATTATCTGAATGCTGCTTTAACTTTAGTAAAGAATCCTAAAAACCTGATTAACTGGCTAACCGGCCCGATCAGAGCTCTATTAAATGAGCAGGGTTTAACCATTACTACTTTTAAAGTAAGTCCTGCACAGCTTGCTGCAGTTGTTAACCTGGCCGAAGAAAAGAAAATCACGCAGCAAATTGCTTTACAACAATTATTACCAGCTATTCAGTTGGCAGAGGATGCGGATGCTGCTGTACTGGCCGGACAGTTAAACCTGCTGATCGTAGAGAACGATGGCGAACTGGCTGGTTTTGTGGATCAGGTGCTGGAAAAATTCAAACCACAGGTTGCAGCCTATAAAACTGGTAAAAAAGGAGTTTTAGGCTTATTTGTCGGAGAAGTAATGAAACTGGCAAAAGGGAAAGCAGACCCTGCAAAAATCAATGAACTGTTATTGGAAAAGTTAAAATAAGGATTAATCTATAGTAGATAAGTATGAACAGAATAGCCACCCTATTAATCGTATGTATTGCATTTGTCGCTTGTAATGACAAAAGCAAATTTGAGATCAGCGGGAAATTTGAACACGCTAAACCACAAGCAAAAGTTTATTTATACGGAATTAATAAGGCAAGTGAGACTCCGCTTGATTCCACAGTATTATCAAATAAAGGAGAATTTAAATTCAGCAGAAGTACACCTGAAGTAGACTTTTTCAGAGTGAAAATTGATAACAGCGAATATATGCTGATCGCTAAAAATGGCGATGTCATCAAATTAGAGGCAGACCTTGAAGATAAAAATCTTGCGTATAAACTATCAGGCGCAGCAGAGGCTGATAAACTGGAAGAACTGAATAAGAATAAAAACCAGTATGTAGCGAAACTTGCAGCTTTACAGGCACAATTTGAAGAAAATGTAGCGAATCAGCCGCAGAACAGAGATGCAATTGCTAACCAGATGCGGCCAGCACTGATTAAAGAAAATGAGGGCCTGGTCAACTATATCCTGAAATTTGCCATGGACAATACGACATCTCTTGCTGGATTTTATGCCATCAACTCTTTAAATCCAAGTGATTATGAGAAAGAAATGATTGCCTACTCAGAAAAAATCAAGAGTAACTTCAATAAAAATGAAGCGGTAACCGACTTTTTAGTTAGAATGGCTAAACTGAAATCTGTGCAGACCGGACAGCTTGCTCCGGATTTCACGATGAATACGCTTGATGGAAAAACGGTTAAACTATCAGATTTAAGAGGTAAATATGTACTGCTTGATTTCTGGGCTTCCTGGTGCCAGCCTTGCAGACAGGAAAATCCAAACGTAGTTAAGGTCTATAATAAATACAAAGACAAAAAATTCACTATCCTGGGTATATCTTTAGATAAAGACCCTGTAGCATGGAAACAAGCAGTAATTGCAGATGGATTAACCTGGACACATGCCAGTGAACTGAAAGATTTTGAAAGCCCGACCGTAAGAATGTACCAGGTGGAAGCTATTCCCAGCTCATTTATATTAGACCCGGCTGGTAAAATTATTGCTAAAAACCTGAGAGCTGAAGAACTGGATAAGTTTTTAGAAAAGACTTTACGTTAACCCTAATTCAATGTTAAACTATCAGGTGTCATTAACAATTTGTTAACTTAGCTTTAACCTGGTTATGCAAATGATTACTTAATTTCGTAACAAATATTTAAAGACATGAGCGCCGTAAAACAAAAGATACTGATAGTTGATGATGAACCTGATATCTTAGAGTTAGTTGAATATAACCTTAAAAAAGAAGGTTATCAGGTTTACCTGGCCAGCAACGGACAGGACGGGATTGCAGTTGCAAAAAAAGTGCACCCTGATCTGATCATCCTGGATATCATGATGCCTAAGATGGATGGGATTGAAGCCTGCCGTCTGATGCGTGCTATTCCTGAGTTTAAAAATACTTTCATGGTTTTCCTGACGGCAAGAAGTGAAGAATACTCGGAAATTGCTGGTTTTAATGTCGGTGCAGATGATTATATCGCTAAACCAATTAAACCGCGTGCTTTAGTAAGCCGTATCAATGCTATATTGAGAAGAAACGTGAGTAATGATGAAGTTTCTGAGAACAAAGTTGAAATTGGAGATTTAGTAATCGACAGAGAAGCTTATCTTGTTTATCAGAGCGGACAGAAAGTCGTATTGGCAAAGAAAGAATTTGAATTGCTGTACCTGCTGGCTTCTAAACCTGGTAAAGTATATACAAGAGAGTCGATCCTTAAAAATATCTGGGAAGATTCTGTTGTCGTGACTAACCGGACTATAGATGTGCATATCCGTAAATTGAGAGAGAAATTAGGCGAAACTTACGTGGCAACTGTCAAAGGAGTAGGCTATAAATTTGAACTTTCTTAATCATTTACATTCTTATTTCAAATGGTAAAGGATGAAATTGTACTTTTGTACTGTTTTATAAATCCACACCATTGAAATATCCTTCATTTAAAGACCTCATTCTATTCGAAGACGATAACCATATCGTTGTCAATAAGCCGCCATTTGTTGCCTCATTAGACGAGCGTGGCGGCTCCGGCGAAGTTAATATACTTCGCCTTGCAAAACAGTATTCAGCTGATGCCCAGGTTTGTCACCGTTTAGACAAAGAAACATCAGGTGCAATTATCATTGCTAAAAACCCCGAAGCCTATCGTTCAGTCTCAATGCAATTTGAGAAACGTAAAGTTCAGAAGACGTATCATGCCGTTGTTGACGGATTGTTCACGTTTAAAGAGCTTTTCATTGACCTGCCTATCTTAAACGATGGAAACAGGAGTGTTACGATTGACCGTAAGGAAGGCAAACGTGCTGAAACCATTTTCAATTCTGTTAAATTTTACAGACATTATACTTTAGTAGAATGTAAGCCGATTACAGGCCGCATGCACCAGATCAGGATTCACCTGGCTACGCAGCGTGCTGCAATTTGCGGAGATACCTTATATAAAGGTAAACCTGTATTTTTGTCCAGTATCAAAAAGGGGTACCGGATTGCAAAAGATGATGAAGAGCTTCCGATCATGAAGCGTTTTGCACTGCATGCCAAACATGTCATCTTTAAAGGACTGGATGGGGAAGACATCGAAATTGATGCACCATACCCGAAAGACTTTGCTACACTGATTAAATTGTTAGATAAATTCGATTGCTAAACTCATAAGAAATGTACGTAAGATTGGTCAACTATCTTGACGCTGTAAATCAATACCGAAGAACAAAAATCTCCAACAGAAATTTCCTCGTTATAGCGGCCATGATCGTTGGCGTTCTGGCCGGACTGGCTGCGGCACTGCTAAAAACGATTACCCATCACATTGAAGACTTTTTACAGGATGGTTTTCACTGGCAATATAAGTATTACCTGTTCCTGGTCTTTCCATTTATAGGAATACTGCTTTCTGTGATGTATGTAAGGCGTTTTATCCGGAAAGGGAAATTTGAAACTGGTTTAACACCTTTACTCTACACGATCTCTAAAAAATCAAGCAGGGTAGAACCCCATAATATCTATTCACAGATTATTACTGCGGCATTAACTGTAGGCTTTGGCGGATCAACCGGACTGGAAGCGCCGATTGTAACCAGTGGCGGGGGGATAGGATCTGTTGTAGGACGCTTTTTAGGGCTTTCTTACCGCGAAACTACCATGCTGCTGGCTTGTGGTGCTGCCGCGGGTATTGCGGGCGCATTCAACAGTCCTATTGCAGGGATCGTTTTTGCGATTGAGATCCTGTTACCTGAATTTACTATTCCGGCATTTATACCGCTGTTACTTTCTTCGGCTACGGCTGCAGTGGTGGCACGTTTCTTTTACAATGAACAATTGTTCTTTTTGGTTACCGAAGGATGGAAATTCAATTCTTTAGCCTGGTATATTGTACTGGCTGTTCTGATTGGTCTGTTTTCGATGTATTTTACCAAAGCCAATTACTTTATTAAAGGGCTGTTTTATAAGATCAAACATCCTTATCAGAAGGTTGCGGTTGGTGGTCTTGTGCTGGGAGCAATGGTTTTCCTGTTTCCTACTTTATACGGTGAGGGCTATGTGACCATTAAAAATCTTTTGGGCGGTAATTATACAGCTGTGATTACAAACAGTATTTTTTCTGCTTATAGTAATATCCCTACAGCTGTTATTTTATTCACTGCGATTACCGTATTTGCAAAGTCTGCGGCTACCCTGGTTACCCTTGGTGCTGGTGGTAACGGGGGGATTTTTGCACCCAGTTTAATTATGGGTGGACTGATCGGTTTCCTGCTTGCTTTCACGATTAATACTTTGGGAATTGCCCATGTGAATGTTTCTAATTTTATTGTTGCAGGTATGGCGGCGTCACTCAGCGCAATTATGCACGCACCGCTTACCGGAATATTCCTGATTGCAGAAATCACTGGTGGATACGTGCTGATGGTACCTTTAATGATTACCTCAGCTATCTCTTACCTGATCAACAGGAGCACGAATAAATATTCTATCTATACTAAACCTCTTGCTGAAAGCGGTGAGCTGATGTCTCATGAAGATAAAGACACGACGGTACTGCATATGATGAAGTTAAAATACCTGGTAGAAAAAGATTACCTGGTATTGAATGAGGAAGAAACTATTGCCGAAAAGCTGCCTGAAATCCTGCAGTCTAAACGAAATATATTCCCGGTCATTGCAGAAGATAAATCTTTTAAAGGTTTGATTTATGTAGAAGATGTACTGAAAAAAGCCATTAACAACCCGGCTAATCCGGATTTAACGGTACACGACCTGATGCAGACAGCATCATCCATTGTATTCATTACAGATTCCATGAAAATAGTGCTGAAAAAGATGGAAAAAGAGAATGCCTGGTTGTTACCTGTTTTGAATGAACAGGAAGAATATATTGGCTTTGTTTCCAAAACTGCGGTGTTCAATAAATACCGCGCTTTATTAAGCCGCCAGGCTGATTATATGGAATAAAAACGAGGCGGCTTCTGAATTTTTCAGGAGCCGCCTTATTTTTAATTTCTGTTTTAATGTTGTTTTAATCTCCAGAAGCTTCATTCTCAACGCTATTCAATTCTGAACCCTTATTTTGCTAATAAATTGATAATCAACATTAAAATCCTTTAATGTAGGTTTAAATCCTATTCGTTCGGGGTATCTTTGGGGCAATCAATATGCACTCCTAATTAGAAGAAAAAATGAATATTTTAATGATTGAAGATGAGCCAAAGGTTGCTGCATTTATTAAAAAGGGGCTGGAAGAACAATTGAATACCGTAACCGTTGCTTATGATGGGAATATGGGATGTAAAATGGCCCTGGAGAACGATTATGAGCTGATTATATTGGATGTGATCCTTCCGTATCTGAATGGAATGGAGGTTTGTAAACAAATCAGACAACTCAAGAAAGAAGTGCCTATTTTAATGCTTTCTGCTTTAAATACGGTAAATGATAAAGTACAGGGGCTGGAGAACGGTGCGGATGATTATTTAACTAAACCCTTTCATTTTGCAGAATTACTGGCGCGGATCAAAGCTTTAGGCAGGCGTCGTGACCAGGTTTTACCAGGTACGGTCTTTAGAATCCGTGACCTGGAAATGGATTGTTATAAAAAGACAGTCAGCCGCAATGGCAAGAATATCATCCTGTCTGCTAAGGAGTTTACATTGCTGGAGGTACTGATGGCTAATAAAGGTCGCGTATTGTCCAGAGTTTATATTGCTGAAGCTGTTTGGGGCATCTCCTTTAACAGAGGTACCAACCTGATTGACGTTTATATTAATTACCTGCGTGCTAAAATTGATAAAGGTTTTGATCAGCAACTGATCCATACAGTGATTGGGATGGGATATGTGATTAAGGATAATTGATGAAGCAAAATCCGTCCCGATGAAAGTTAAAAACAGACTATCTCTGCAATTTACCTTTATGTTTGCCATTTTACTTTTGGTGGTCTTAACAGGTATTTATTTGCTGGTAGAACATAACCGCCTGAAATCTTTTATGAATAAGCTCGATGAAAGAGCTGTAACCGTTGCACAGTTTTATCTTGCAGAAGATAACCTGTCAAAAGATATATTCAGGCAGGTCGCCAAAAAGTTCCCTCAATCACTCACCCACGAATCTATCCGGGTCTATGACGACAAGTTTAATTCTAAATTCACCCGGGAGGATTCTGTTAGCTGGAAACATGAATTTCTGGCACAGATTGTTAAGAAAAAATCTATTCATTTGCGGCAGGGGGAAACCCAGATTACCGGTATTTACTATCCGGATAACTCAGGTAATTTTATCGTGGTCGTTTCTGCGGTCGATGACCGGGGTTTGCATGATATGGAGCAGCTCAGACTGATCATGACTGCATTCTTTATCAGTTCCCTGTTTATTACTTTTTTTATCGGGCGTATTTTTGCGCGGATTTCTTTACAGCCTATCGTTTCTATTACAGATAACCTGAAAAGAATCAGAGCATCCAGCCTGCACCACAGGTTAAGCGTTAATCAGTCGAAAACTGATGAAACTGATAATTTATCGTCGGCTATTAATCAGTTACTGGAACATCTGGAACAGTCTTTTGAAAGTCAGAAATCATTTGTTGCGAATGCTTCTCATGAATTACGGACGCCGATCACTTCTATCCTGGGAGAGGCCGAAATCACTTTAATGAAAGAACGGAGTTCTGAAGAGTATAAACATGCTTTACAGGAAATTGTAGGAAGTGTGGAACGGTTAAACTATATCATTAATAGTTTAATGGAACTGATGCAAACTAATTTGGATAATAAAGACTTTCAAAGTATAAGAATAGACGAACTGATCTGGGAAATTGCAGATGAGCTGGCCTTTAAGACCAATACCGATCCTATTAAAATCGTTTATGATTTACCGGCTGATCAGTCTAAAAGAACGTTACAGGGAAACAGGCAATTGTTATTTATTGCCATTAATAATATCCTGAAAAATGCGGTTAAGTTCTCTGTAGGTCAGGAAGTGTTATGTACAGTAGGTTATAAGCATCAACAGATGGTTATTGCGATCAAAGATGTTGGCATTGGTATGAGTCCTGCAGATGTTAAAAAAATATTTCAACCTTTTTACCGTGCTGCCAATGCGCTGAACTTTTCGGGCTATGGCATAGGTCTTTCTTTAACCAATAATATCGTTAAACAGCACAACGGCTCTATTCAGGTAGAATCAGTTTTGGGTCTGGGCACTACTTTTTATGTTTATCTGCCTGTAAATTAGGTTACATTAAAACTTTCTAATGGACTTCTAATGCCCGTATAATCTGCCCTTAAGTAGTCCCTAATACCTATACTATAGTTTTGTTATTCAAATAATAAAGCTATGCAATTTAAATTTGTGCTCCCTGTATTGCTGGTAAATCTCTGTGGTTTTACCGGAATTGATTCAGTAATAGCAAGGGATGATGGCAAAAACGATACGCGTGATTCCTTAAATATCACGATTAAACAGGCCGAAGAGCTGTTTCTCAAAAATAACCTGAGTTTAATAGCTGGTCAGTATAATATTGACGATGCCAGGGCGCAGGTGATTACTGCCCGCTTGTTTGATAACCCGGAAGTATCCTATGAGAACATATTATACAATTCCGCAAACAAGAGGCTACTGGATGTCAGTAAACAAACCGGACAGCGTGCGGCAAGTATCTCCCAGCTTTTTCAAACTGCGGGTAAACGGAACAAGAATATCCGGCTCGCCAAAATGGGCGTACAGCAGGCAGAATTTCAGCTTTTTGATCTTTTGCGTACCCTTAAATATACTTTGAGAACAGATTTCTATAAAATCTACTATCAGGAACAATCTGCAAAAGTATATGCCAGGGAGATCAGCTCTCTATCTAAAACACTGGCTGGATTCAAACAGCAATACGCCAAAGAGAATATTGCGCTGAAAGAAGTATTGAGGATTCAATCTCAATTGTACACGCTTCAATCAGAGTTAAATGATTTGAAAGATGGTATCGATGATATGCAAAGCGAATTTAAATTGCTAACCCGTACTAGTGCTAACGTACATATTGTACCTCAGCTTGAATTCAATCTGGATGGCAAAGATGTATTACAGCAGGTTTCCTATAAAAAATTGCTTGACTCCGCTTATACCAACAGGTATGACTTAAAACTGTCGCACTCGGTGATTGAATCCAGTAACCTCAACCTCCGGCTGCAAAAGTCGATGGCGATACCAGACGTCACAATGTCGGTCACTTATGACCGGTTTGCAGGTTATACGCCTAATTACACCGGGCTTGGGATCAGTATACCTCTTCCTCTTTTTAACCGGAACCAGGGAAATATCAGACAGGCAAAAGTGGCAATTGAGGTCAGCAAAAATGCTTTGGCACAACAGGAAGATCAGCTGCAAAACGATCTGGATAATAGTTATCAGGCTGCGGACAGATTGGAAAGGCTTTATAACAGCTTTGATCCTAAGTTTAAAGCAGACTTCACACACCTCATCGGAGAGGTTTACAAGAGTTATGAGAAACACAATATCGGCCTGCTTGAATTCCTTGATTTCTATGACTCTTATAAAACCAATGCGATCCAGCTGAACAATTTACAGCTTAACCGCATCAGCTCTTTAGAACAGTTGAATTTCGTTACAGCTACTCCATTCTTTAATCAGCAATAATCTCTTGATATGCATACTTATAAAATATTTGCGCTGGCAGCTGCATTTGGTACTGCCACTTTACTGTTCTCGTCCTGCACGCGTCATGATGCAGCCTCAAAGCCTGAGGATAATAAATTTAAAGTCACAGATAGTTTATTGGGCAGTCTGTTAGTAGATACTGTGCAGCAGGCCAGCGCAGTTTCTCAGCTCACCCTGACCGGTACGATAGAGCCTGATGAAAATAAAGTAGCTAAAATTTATCCCATGGTGAGCGGGATCACTGAGAATGTAAATGTACTGCTGGGAGATGTAGTGCACAAAGGGCAGACCCTGGCCAGTATGCACAGTGTAGAAGTTGCTGGCTTCTCAAAAGACCTGATTAGTGCAGAAGCAGATTTGAGGGATACGAAAAGAACACTGGAAGCTACAAAAGATTTGTATCAGAGCGGACTGGCATCGGGTAAAGATCTGGAACAGGCAAAATCAGACTATCAAAAAGCATCAGCAGAAAATAGCCGTGCACATTCAGTGATGTCAATTAATAAAAGTGACAAGCGTGGTTATCTGATTAAAGCGCCGATCAGCGGATATATTGTAGAGAAAAATATCACCAGTAATATGCAGGTCAGAGCTGACAATACAGAAAACCTGTTTACCATTGCTGATCTTTCTTCAGTTTATATCATTGTCAATATTTACGAGTCTGATATCACGAGCGTACAGACGGGTTATCCGGTTCAGATTACTACACTGGCTTATCCCGGAAAAATTTTCACCGGGAAAATAGATAAAGTCTACAATATGATAGACAAGGACAATAAATTAATGCGTGCGCGTGTGAAAATCAGTAATCCGGGTAATTTACTGAAACCGCAAATGTTTGCGAATGTAGTGGTACAGGCAAAATCTGGCGAGAACCTGCCAATGATTAATACCCGTTCAATTGTACTGGATAATGACCGGAATTTTGTGGTGGTCAAAGAGGGTAAATCGCAGGTACGTATACAGCCAGTTACTGTTTCCAAGCGTGTGGAAGACCGGGCCTATATCAGCTCAGGTTTAAAACCCGGTGATCAGATTATAGCGTCAAGACAGTTGTTCCTGTACGAATCTCTGAAATAACATGATCCGCTTAACCCGTTTAAATTCAAGCAATGAATAAAGTAATTAAATCAGTACTGGCTTTTTCTCTTAAGAATAAGTTCTTTATATTTTTCATGACGTTCCTGCTTCTGGTTGGAGGATACTTCAGTTTTAAAAGCATCGCAATAGATGCGTTTCCGGATGTAACGAATACCTCACTGACCATTATCACTCAATGGCCCGGGCGAAGTGCAGAAGAAGTAGAGAAGTTTGTAACCCGGCCGCTGGAAATAGCGATGAATCCGGCGCAGAAAAAGACATCGATCAGATCTTCGTCTTTATTTGGTCTTTCGGTAGTCAAAGTAACTTTTGAAGACAATGTCGAATATGATTATGCGCGTTTGCAATTAAATAATCATTTAGGTGACGCCGATTTACCTGAAGGAGCCAGGCCCGAGATTTCACCGCCTTACGGGCCAACGGGTGAGATTTTCAGGTATACTTTAACCAGCAGCAAGAAGTCTGTTAAAGAACTTAAAACTTTAGAAGAATGGGTAGTAGAGCGTGAAATACGTGCTGTACCCGGTGTAGCAGATGTGAATAGTTTTGGTGGCCCGACTAAAGCCTATCAGATTACGATTGATCCTGAAAAAGCTGTGCAGTACGGCGTTACACCGCTGGAAGTTTACGAAGCTGTTTCCAAAAGTAATATCAACGTAGGTGGTGATGTGATTGAGCAAAGCGGACAAGCTTATGTAGTGAGAGGGATTGGTTTACTGAACAATATCAATGAGATTAAAAATATCATCGTTGACCATGTGAAGGGGACACCCATCTTTGTGAAAAACATTGGTGAAGTTACAGCATCCAGCTTGCCGCCTCTTGGACAGGTTGGCCGTGATGGTGACCCGGATGTCGTAGAGGGAATTGTGGTGATGCTGAAAGGTGGAAATACAAATGATGTGATTCAAAGCCTTAAAGCCAAAGTTGATGAACTGAACAATAGTATTCTGCCGGATGATGTAAAGATCAATGCTTTTTATGACCGGGAAGATCTGGTAGATTTTGCAACGCACACGGTGCTGCATAATATGGCCGAGGGGATTATTTTTGTGACTGTGATCGTGTTCTTGTTTATGGCCGATTGGCGAACTACAATTATTGTGGCTATTGTAATCCCGCTGGCTTTACTTTTTGCATTTATCTGTCTGAAATTTAAAGGCATGTCTGCCAATTTACTCTCGATGGGGGCGATTGACTTTGGGATTATTATAGACGGAGCAGTGGTGATGATGGAAGGTATCTTTGTAGTACTGGATCACCGGGCGAAGAAAGAGGGGATGGAGAAGTTCAACAAACTCAGTAAACTGGGGATGATTAAAGAAGCTTGTCTGATTAATGGTAAGGGTATATTCTTCGCGAAGTTGATTATCATTATTGGTTTGCTGCCAATCTTCAGCTTTGAAAAGGTGGAAGGTAAAATGTTTTCTCCTTTAGCCTGGACATTGGGTTTTGCACTATTGGGCGCATTAATTCTGACTTTTACCCTGGTACCGGTCATGGCCAGTGTGCTATTGAATAAGAATGTTCGTGAAAAGCGCAATTTCTTTGTAGAATGGATCACCCGCAATTCCATGCGACTTTTCAATGTTTGTTTTAAAGGCAGGAAAATAGCTTTTCCAGTCGCTATTATCATCCTGGCAGTCAGTCTTTTCTGCTTCAGATTTTTAGGGACAGAGTTTTTACCACAACTCAATGAGGGAACTATTTATGTGCGGGCAACAGGGCCGCTGAGTACCTCGCTTGGTGAATCTGTGAAGCTGGCCAATGATATGCGCAGAACCTTCAGAAGCTTTCCTGAAGTTAAACAGGTCATTTCTCAAACAGGCCGTCCGGATGATGGAACAGATGCCACAGGATTCTACAATCTGGAGTTTCATGTAGATCTTTATCCGCAGGATCAGTGGAAAAGTAAAGCGAGTAAACCTGAATTGATCCAGCGAATGCAGGAAAAACTGAAATTCTTTCCGGGGATTGATCTCAACTTCTCTCAGCCAATTTCTGATAACGTAGAAGAAGCTGTATCCGGTGTAAAAGGGTCTATCGTGGTGAAGTTATTTGGCGATGATCTTAAATTTGTCGAAGATAAAGAAGAGAAGATTTTCAAGATCATGAAAGACATTAAGGGAGTGGAGGATCTTGGTATTATGCGGAACCTCGGACAACCTGAATTGCGGATTGATCTGGATCAGGAAAAAATGGCCTTTTATGGGGTAACTACTGCAGATGCGGGGGCGGTTATTGAAACGGCAATCGGCGGGAAAGCAGCCACACAGATTTACGAAGGTGAACGTAAGTTTGATCTGCGGATCCGTTATCCTGAAAGCTTCAGGAACAATGCGAATGCAATCGGTGATTTGCGGGTACCAACACTTTCAGGGAATAAAGTTCCGCTGCGGGAAATTGCTAATATCAGAAAACTGGTTGGGCCGAGTTTGATTTATCGCGATAAGCACAAAAGATATGGTGCCATCAAGTTTTCTGTAAGGGGCCGCGATATGGGCAGTACCATTAAAGAAGCGCAGGATAAAGTCAATGCCCAGGTCAAATTGCCAAAAGGTTATCATATAGAATGGGCGGGGGATTTTGAGAATCAGCAAAGAGCAACGCAGCGTTTAACGCAGGTTGTACCGGTTAGTATCTTGTTGATTTTCTTTGTGCTGTTTATCTTATTCGGAACAATCAAAGATTCATTACTTGTATTAAATAATGTACCGTTTGCGATTGTGGGCGGGGTATTTGCATTGCTGCTTACGGGTATAAACTTTAGTATTTCTTCAGGAATCGGATTTATAGCTTTATTTGGTATTTGTGTGCAGAATGGGGTTATATTGATCACCAAGTTCAAATCAAATATTAAAGAAATGCGTCATAGCCACCCTGAATGGACGTTTATTGATGCGCTTAGAATTGGTGTGGAATCCCGTATTCGTCCGGTAGTGATGACAGCAATGATGGCAGCTATTGGATTATTACCAGCAGCAATGTCAACAGGTATCGGCTCTGAGACTTCAAAACCGCTGGCTACAGTAGTGATTGGGGGATTAATTTCTGATACTTTATTTAACCTGTTTATATTCCCGATTGTATTTTACTGGGCTTACCGTAAAAAGGTAATGAAACAAGATAAACCTTATACCGCTATTACTGAATAGCAAGGATTAAAGAAGGTCTGTTCCGGATCATATTCTGGTCGTAGTTGAGAGGGGGTTGAAAGGGCCATTGGCCCTTTCAACCCCCTCTCAACTACGACCAGTTATACTTGTTAAAGTGTCCTGTTATTTTATGCTGGAGCCTTTCCTCCGATTTTGATCAGACAACTCTGATTTAATTGAGGAAAATAATAGCTAAATTTGCGCCGCAAATGAATAACAATAAATCTTTTACTTTACCACCAATCCCTGCTGTTCTTTTATCAATTATCAGTGTACAGTGCGGGGCTGCAATTGCCAAAGGCCTGTTTCCTATTTTAGGAGCACAAAGTACAGCCTTTATACGGATTGGTCTTTCGGCCGTTATCCTGATGGCTGTTAACCGGACAAATCTAACTCAGCTTACTGCTAAACAATGGAAAGCAGTGATTCCTTATGGGGTATCCCTGGGATTAATGAACCTGATTTTCTATATGGCGATTGAGCGGATACCGCTTGGTTTAGGCGTTACACTTGAATTCGTAGGGCCTTTAATTGTTGCCATATTCGGATCTAAACGCATCACTGACTATTTATGGATTTTACTGGCCGGAATTGGGATTGCACTTATCGCACCCTGGACCGGTAAAGGAATTGATCTCATCGGTGTTTTATTAGCACTGACTGCAGGAGGTTTCTGGGCAGGTTATATTGTGATGGGTGGAAAAATCTCCAAGATTATGAATGGGGGAGACGCAGTTACGGTAGGTATGTTATTCGCTACCCTGGTTGTTGCACCATTTGGCATTGGAAGCGGGGGATTAACCCATTTAACACCAACTCTTCTTTTAATGGGACTTGCACTGGCGCTTTTGTCCAGCGCCATACCATTTACACTTGAAATCAATGCGCTGCGGCAAATGCCTGCGCGTACATTCAGTATCTTAATGAGTCTGGAGCCAGCTGTAGCAGCTTTAAACGGACTGGTTCTATTGCATGAATTTTTGACGTTTAATCAGTGGCTGGCAGTTGTCTGTGTGATTATTGCCAGTGCCGGGGCGACATTGACGACTAAGAAAGCTATTGTACAGGAGAATGTATAAAAAAAAGCCGGGTCTGAAACCCGGCTTTTTTATAACAGCTTATGCTGATCAGTATAATATCTTATTTTGACAAGCCGTCTTTTTTAGCTTTTTCTAATATTTTTGCTGCGCGTGAACCGCTATCAGGATGTGAACTTAACATCTTTTCTGTTTTAGTTTTTTCAGCACCAGATGATTTTTCCATATCGGCGAATTTCTGGAATGCACTTGCTAAAGCAGTTACTTTGTAATTATGTTTTTTCATAAACTCATAAGAATAGTCATCAGCTTCACTTTCTTGTTTACGGTTATATTTACTATCTAAAAGTGCATTGGCGAAACTTCCCAGCTGACTTTGTGAAAGTGAATTCACCACACCTGACTGAGAAGATGCTGCATCTGATATGGCTTCTCTTTTATAAGCACTTCTCACGGCATCTCTGGTATCTTTATTGGCAACGTGTCCAATTTCATGGCCGATAATCCCTAATAACTCATCATCACTCATGATATCCATTAAAGAAGAAAATACGCGTACACTACCATCTGCACAAGCGAAAGCATTGATGTCTTTCACTTTATATACTTTATAGTTTAACTTAAGTCCGCCTTCATTTTCATGTTTTGAAAAGATCTTGTTCAAGCGGACAGTATAAGGATCTTTAGCGGCAGCCACAGTATTGTGCTGATCCATCCAGGTTACAGCTTCACCAGCAAGTTTTGCTGCGTCAGCATCCGAAAAGGTAGCTGCTTTTACGCCCTTTTGTAATGCACCAAGACCTTTACTGTTTAATTTAATTTGTGCTGAAGCAGAATGAATTCCAAAAGAAAGGGTTAAGCCCAGCAGAGCGAGAGGTAAGATCGTTTTGTTCATCTTTATTATTTAGTTATTTGTTATGTATCCATTAACAATAAAATGCAGGAATTGTTTGTCAGAAAAATAATAAATAATTCTTTTGAATTAATAACGTTAGTGCTTCTTCTTAAGGAAAGTTTCCTGCTTCTTTTTTAACTCCGGGTAAGCCTTATTTACATATTCATCGTTAATATGCCTGTTTCCTTTATAATAATCCTGAAGGATTTCTTCCCTGCTTAATAAAGAAAGGGTTGCCATAGCAATAGGTTCATGGTCATCTTTGCTATACTTATCTCTGGAAAATACCATCGTGGAAAGACCGGTAAAATAGATATTCCATTTTTCCTTTTCTAAAGCACCATATATGACATCAACATAATCCTGTTTAGCCAGGGTATCTTTGTCCTGAAGAAGCAATAGTAAATAACATCTGTCCTTTTTACTGTTAAAAAAAACAGCATCATCCAATTTCCAATTGCATTTTTTGAGTACCTGAATATCCCTGAGATCTTCAGCAACCCATTTTTTCAGGCTTTTTTTCGTGGCAGTCTGTACTTCATGATAGCTATCATTTTGCTTAAAAACATCCAGCTGTGCATCAAACAAAGCTCTTCTGTGAGCTATGTTAACACAAGCAAAGAGCCCTGTTACTGAAATAAATATCAATAAATACTTTTTCATCATCAGTTCCTGTGTTTCCATTAATTATATCTTATCAAGGTAAGGATTTTCATAAGAATTTTACATACATCTATTGCTGACGGTAAGAAATACTCACAATAAGCAGCAGTAAGGCAATAAAGCAAAACGCAACCGAAAGAGAACTGGAATAAGCAATGAAACCAATCCCTGCCGGGCCTGCCAGTGAACCAGTATAACCTATCGTGGTGACTATAGGTAAAGATACTGAGGCAGGGACATCTTTTATTTTACCGGCTGCGCTGAATAAAACAGGAACAATGTTCGCTGCACCCAGCCCAACCAATACAAAACCTGCTAAAGAAAGCCATCCCCATGGGCTGAATACCGCCACAAGGTATCCTGAGGATGAAATTGCTGCCCCAAACAAGATTATTTTTTGTGGACTTACCTTATCCACTAATTGATCACCCAGTAAACGCATGACTGTCATTGCAATTGAAAATGCGGCATAACCGGCTCCGGCAGTAGCTGCATCAAAATTCCTGACATCTTTTAAAAATACAGCACTCCAGTCCAGTATTGATCCCTCAGCCAGTAAGACAATAAAGCACATCAGGCCCAGAAAAATTACTGCGCGCCCTGGCCAGGAGAATTTTGTTTGTTCCGTATGTTTTGATTCCTGGTCTGATGACAATAGGGAGTTATACTGACTGAGTGCAATCAGCAGCAGTAAAACTGAAATAATCCCTATAGCAATAATAGGCTGTAGTCCGAATTTGATCATCCCACCCATAAAAAGCGGTCCCAGAATTCCGCCCAGACTAAACAATCCATGAAAAGAAGACATGATATGCTGTGAATAATGCCGTTCTATATGAATAGCCTGGGCATTCATAGCCACATCAATTGTTCCTATAGCTGCACCAAAAGTAAATAGGGTAAGCCCCATTGTTAATGGGGTATCCATGATCAAAAGCAAGGGGAGTATGAGCGCTAACAGTATAATAGCCATCAGCATCATATTCTTGCTGCCATATTTTCGGATCAGAATTCCGGTAATTGGCATGGTGGTCAAACCGCCAGCGCCCATTAACAGCAGCAGCAATCCTAAGTTTGCATCATTAAATCCTAGACGCTCTTTCGCATAGGGAACGATGGGAGCCCAGCTGGCCACCCCTAATCCACACACTAAAAAAACAAGCATGGTCGACGTGCGCGCACTGATAATTGTAGAGGAAGGCTTTGTTTTTGTTTGCAACATTATGTAATTAACTCAAATTATGCATAATGTGGTAAAGAATATGAGAATATAATGTTTGCTGAAGGTGTTTTATTTTTCTTAGCTGGTTAAAGGGTACAACTCTTTTGCAATTAATTTCAAGGCGTGCAAAGAATTAATTTCAGTGATAATGAACAGTAATAAAGACATCTTAATGGGATCGGTTGGTTTTTGAAAGCCAGGGAGTTTAAAATGTGGTAATTGATGATCGTTGATTACCCCATGAAAATGTTCGTAAATTCCGATACTGTTTAAGTTTAAGGTCGTAAGCAGTTTAAGGATCCTGTAATTATTGGTTTCATCATCCTGTCCCTGTAAATAGAGCAGCAATTCCTTTTGTACTCTCAAAATATAAGTATAAACCGCAAATGATATTTCTTCATTAGGTTGCTGGTCCTCAAATCTCAAAACGGTTAGCAAATGGGTAACAATAGTTCTATTGATACTTCGTTCGAGTAAGGTTTTTTCTATGAAATGATGGTTTGTTTCCTCCTGGTACTGATGCTGTTCAATAAAACTGTAAGGAACTTTTCCATCAGTTTTAAAGAAGTTCTTCAGTTGTGTCTGCATAAATTGCAGGATACTTACCAGTGCATTGTAAAGACGCTGTAAAGTAAGCTCGCCATCATTGTCTTCGTTATCATCCAGCTCCTGAGCGTTTAAGAAAGTATAGACCCGTTCGGCCATGGTAACCAATTCATGCTGATGCCGATGGAAATATCTGGTAAAGAGTACTGCATCATTTTGCAGACTAACAGCTTTAAATATCTGGCAAATACGTATAGCCTCTATGGCTATATTTTCAATAGGATTACGCTGCTCAATCATCCAGGTCTCCAGCCCTTCACTTTCGTGTAAGGCGTCAACCAGCGACTTGAATTCCTGTAGTTCATATTTCATGGTATTTCTGGCGTTTATTGAAAATTGTGTGTTAGTTTTCTTTAGTTTGTTTTTTCGGAGCCTCATAAGCCCATTCAATAATGTGGTGGATCGTTTTTGTGATTTCTTCTCTTCCTTCGGCACTGTTGATGTCAATTCCACAGATTGTTCCACCATTAATTTTGGCCTGCAAAACCAGGTAATAAATACCCGATACCAATAACGCACTTACTGCCCTGAAATTCACTTCAGAATCTTTAAAATAGGGATCTGTATGTTTGAGTAAACTTGCGCCTATGTTTCCTCTGATATTACATATGCTTGCCATTAATGGACTTTTTGAAGTCAGTTCTTCCAGAACCATATGTTGCATGGTCTCTTCTTCATACAAGAAGGTAAACTGGCGTTCCAGCATGACTGAGATAACCTCTTTTGCCTGATCGGGGGATTTGATCTCATTGAATTCTTGTAATCTGTCTGCAAAACCTAGCCAGTAATCTTTTTCCAGGATATAGGTTTCTACCAATGTGTTTCCGTCTCCGAAATAACGATAAATGAGTTTTTTGTCCACACCTGCTTTACTGGCGATTTTATTCACGCCTAAACCTGAATACCCTTTTTCTATAATAATTTCCCCTACGGCCTGAAGAAGTTTTCTTTTGGTCTGTTCTTTATTTCTGTGTTTGACGTTGTCTTTACTTTCCATTGCCGGGATGTGAATGATCTATTCTTAGTATTCAGTGAGCGTCAGCCTGGAACGTAATGCAGGTTGGGGCGGGGAAAACCTGCCTTAAATTAGCTTTAAGTAAAATAATTCTCATTGTAGGTAGTTAAGGATGTTTCCTAAAAGGCAATATAGTGGATATTTTATTCAAAAGTGGTGACTTAGTATTTTTTTTAATTTTCAGACATTTTATACTGAGGAAGTTAGCCGGAACTATAAGTGTAAATAAGAATTTCCTGATGAATTTTGTAAATAAATTTATCGAAAGACGACATACACTGAGGGTAAATTATGCGTTATTTTATCCTATGAAAGGATTTGTTACATTAAAAAAAATGATTATTGCCGGACTTTTACTGACTGTTTCAGTAAGTGGGTTTGCGCAAAAAAATGAGCTGCGGAAAAGGCTTCAGGATATTATAGGTTCACATGCTGCAACCATTGGATTTTCATTAACAGATTTGCAGAATGGGGATACAATCACAGTGAATGGAACAAAACATCTGCCGATGCAAAGCGTTTACAAATTCCATCTTGCTTTAGCAATTTTAAACCAGGCAGATAAAGGTAAACTGCATCTGGATCAAAAGATCATGGTTAAAAAGAGTGATCTGCTGCCAGATACCTGGAGTCCGCTGAGAGATAAGTATCCAAATGGAGAAGTTGAAATACCGCTGTCAGAAATTTTAAGTTATACCATTTCACAAAGTGATAATAATGGCTGTGATATCCTGTTCAGATTAATAGGAGGGCCTGTAAAGGTTAATCAGTATATTCATAGTCTGGGCGTTAAACAAGTAGCTATAGTGGCTACAGAAGAGCAGATGCATAAAGATGAAAATGTACAATTTACCAACTGGACAACTCCCGTTGCTGCTACAGAGCTGTTAAAGTTGTTTTATAGTCAAAAGGTTCTTTCTAAAACTTCGCACGATTTTTTATGGAAAGTAATGACTGAAACCGTTACCGGGGCCAATAAGATTAAAGGGTTGTTACCTGCTGGTACTACTGTTACACATAAAACAGGAAACTCCGGGGCCAATGCAGCCGGTTTAACAACAGCCACAAATGATATTGGTATTGTCACACTGCCAAATGGAAAACATTTTGCCATTGCTGTATTTGTATCCATGACTAAGGAAGATGAAAAAGCAAGTGATTTAATCATTGCTGAACTGACTAAGGCCAGCTGGGATTATCTGACTGCAGAAAAGCCTTAATTTCAGACTTACCGTACTTTATTGAATAATTTATCTGGCGTTAGCCTTAAAGGGCCTAACGCCAGATAGGTATTGACAAGCAGATTATTTTATTTTTTCACTACACCAACACCAACCCATTCTCCATTTAATTTTCCAAGCCCCATGACCTCGGCATTCATTACCTGGATAGTTTTTGCGGCCTTGAATATACCACTGGTCTGACCGGTTGCCGGGTTGTATGAAGCTCCAACTATAGCAGTTGCCCAATCAAATGTTTTATCCATTTCTCCCCATTTTTGATTACTGTATTTATATTCCCAGTCTGTTGGAATTAAAATCTGATCAATACCTGTACCACGTGGAGCAGTTGTAAAAGCAATTTTTTTAGTTTTATCTTCTACAAAAGTCTGTACGATTTTAGCCAGACGTTCAATAGCCAGTTTATCCAATTGAGATTCCAGAAGTTTGCTGCCATCTAATTTTGAATTATTGGTTTTAGTTATAAGCTTATTTAAAGCATTCTGAAGATCAAAAGGCAGGACATGTTTATATTTGTCAAATTCTATGATATCTGATACTCTATAGACCAGGTAATTTTTTTGATCCTGGTTGAAGTTGAAGTTTATCCTGCTTGTTAAAACTTTCGTTGCTGTATTCCAGAAATCAACGGGTGCAGGATTAGTAGGATCTTCAATTTGTGGAACATTAAGTTTAATAATCATATTACTCCAGCCTAATCTCATCTCGTCCATATTCTCCACGGCACCCCAGCCAATAAAAACTTTCTTTTGTAGTCTTGAGGTCACACCTACTGAAGCAAATATTAACCAGTTTTTTGAATAAAAGTTTACTTTCATCCTTCTTTTGGAAACTGTTCTGAAATCATTATAATGATCTCTTCCGAAAACTCCCTGAAGGAGTTTTCCTGCCCAGGTTTTTGCATCATTAAAATCAAAATAAGCCACATTGGCAAATACATTTTCACCCACAGGGAAATCTACAATAGTACTTACCACCGGAGGGGCAGGAGGTGTTCCACCACCTTTGCCATAAGTATCAAATAAACGGATCCTGGGTTTGTTCCTTATCCTGAATAAGGATTCTAATTCTTCATTTGCCGGGATTAAAACTGTACTCAGATCTATCAGGCCATTGTCCAGATTTGCAACTAAACTGTCAACTTCAGCCTTATCAGCTGGTGGTAGTACAAATGTTCCATATTCAGTTACTTTGTACAAGTTGCTATCAACCTGTACTTCGCCTTCCGGATTAAGTACGCTGGCGAAGTAAGGGTCTTCTACCAGGCTGTCCAGGGCTAAAATTGGTCTGATAGGGTCTACAGGCACACAATAGCCACAACCCGGTTCAATTGGTACACCTGGATCTTGAGGGTATAGAACGGCTCCTTTGATATGGTTGCCGATAGAAATTTCACTGATTTTACCCGTGGCATTATAATTATTGATTTCCTGTTTTAATGAAATAAAATTTGAATGCCCTTTTATGCTTCTCACTACAGCATTGATTACTTCAACTGATTCTTTTTCATGAGATTCATTCATCAGTCTGGTAAATGCAATGTTTGTGAGCCTTAGCCTGCCATTTTTAATACTAATCTGGTCATTCTTAGTATGATCACTGGTTTCAATCTGCCGGCTTGCTACGTTTTCCTTTTTGCAGCTGCAAAGTCCAATTGTAATTACTGAAAGCAAAATGAAAGCTTTCCTGGAGAGGTTTTTTAGATAGTTTTTTTTCATAATTCTGGTTGTTGATAATTTATTGGTTAATTATTGGTTGTATTATAGTTGTATTCATGTTAATTTTCTTAATTTTTTACATACTAAAGCTATGTAATTAATGTCCAATTAACAATAGGTATTTTTAAACTGTTTTTATTTAACTGAAGTGTTAATTTGGAGGTGATGATAACAGAAGGCTGAAAAATGCCTGATTAGGGTAAACTGATTTTAGTTTATGGAATTAATTCTAAGTAATTTTTTTAAGAATTAATTAGGAAAGCTCTTGTTTTTGATAAATGGAGCGTTGTTGATGAATGTATTGGCCAGTTCGCAGAGCTTTTGAGAAGTCTTACTATTAACTGTCGCATCTTGTATTGTTTTCCTGAACAGGATGAGCTTTGATTTTTAATACATTTCCAGGAAAGCTGTCAATAATTTATCCTTTAATCTCGTTTTTCTATAAACAAGGATAGTCGACGATGTTCCAAGCTCCTTACCAATAGAAAACGTCTTTAATTTTCTATTTTGATAATACTGTTCAATTAACTCAGCCGGTAATATGGTGATGGCCAGATCAGCCTCCACAAAGTTTATGATGCCTTCTAAAGAATTAACCACGATACGTTTATAATTGACAACCCCTTTAAAGCTGAGCCAAGATTCCAGTCTTGCCCTATAATTACAGCCCTGATCGAATACAACTATTTTCACTTGTTTAGCCTGAATAAGCTCTTCCATCTTTTTATACTTAGCAGAAGCTACCATCACCAGTTGTTCTTCTTTAATTGTTTGCTGTGCCAGCTCAGGTACCGAAACTGGTGCAGCTACAAAAGCAGCGTCCAATTTATAGTTAAGTACAGCATTGATCAGGTTTGAAGACATATCCGCTTTAAATTCAAGCTCAATCTCCGGGTACATTTCGTTGAATTTATTGATCATATCAGGCGCTTTCAAAGCCATCGTTGTTTCGATACAGCCAATTCTAAGCTGACCAATTAATTGATCACTTTGAGCTAACTCTCTTTTCGCCTCTTCTATTAATTGCCCTATTTGTTTAAAATAATGCATCAGTGTTTCACCCGCGGCAGTCAATTCAACCTTTCTTGAAGTTCTTGTAAACAGTGAAACGGCAAATTCGTCTTCTAAACTTTTAATTCTTGCTGTCACATTAGACTGAACAGTAAACATCGCTTCGGCAGCCCTGGTAAAACTTCCATTTGCTACTACAGCTTCGAATATTTTAAAATCATTAGTGTTCATAATGAATCATTAATTGTGATTATTAGTATCTGTATTAATCGTTTTTAAAGATTAAATATATGGATTACTTTTGAATTATAAAATCATATAAAGAAATTATGTACCATAATAAACACTATATAAGCCTGTTACTGACTGCAATAATCACATTAACAGCCAGCCAGATTTCAGGTCAGTCTATTAACCGCGTTAATTCAAAAACAACAATCATGAAAACAGAAGCAGTTCATTACCAAAACATCAAAGTCAATGGGGTAAATATATTTTACCGTGAAGCAGGGCCAAAAGACGCGCCTGTAGTCCTGCTGCTGCATGGCTTTCCAACTTCATCCTTTATGTTCAGAAACCTGATACCTGAACTTAGTAAAAAATATCATGTGATCGCACCAGATTTACCTGGTTTTGGATATTCTGACGCACCAGCTCACGATCAGTTTGACTATACCTTTGATCACCTGACTCAAACTATGCAGGCATTGATTGATGAACTCGCTTTGAAACGTTTTGCTATTTATGTGTTTGACTACGGAGCTCCTGTAGGCTTCAGACTGATGCTTGCTAACCCTGAAAAAATTACTGGGATTATTTCTCAAAACGGAAATGCTTATGCGCAGGGATTGAGCAAAGGCTGGAATCCTATTCAAAAATACTGGCAGGATCCATCTGCTGAAAACCGGAATGACCTGAAGGAATTTATGAGTCTGAAATCTACTAAATTTCAATACTTTGAAGGGGTAAGCGATCCCGCACTGATCGCACCTGAAACTTATACTTTAGACCAGCATTTTCTTGACCGCCCGGGTAATGTAGAAATACAGCTTGATCTATTGAAAGATTACCGGACTAATGTTGCGCTTTACCCCGATTTTCAAGCTTACTTCAGAACCTGTAAACCGCAGTTGCTGGCTGTCTGGGGAAGTGAAGATCCATACTTTTTACCAGCTGGGGCAGAAGCGTATAAAAACGATAATCCAAATGCAATAGTGAAATTTTATAAGACAGGACATTTCGCATTAGAAACTAACGTGAAGGAAATTAGTCAGGATATCTTGAATTTCTTAGCCGGTTTACCTCAATAACTCCTTAAGAAGCTCTGGTATGCTATATATCAGAGCTTCTTTAAGATCAGAACTTCTTTAAAAACAATACCTTTGTGTCCGCCGCTAAATAATGGCGGGCCAGCAATGAATACCAATACCAAGGTGAAGCAACCCAGAGAACTCAATGTCGAATTGTTGAGGATAGTCCTGATGATTATGATCGTTTGTCATCACTTTTTAATGCGTGGCAGAGGTCTCCATCTTTTATATACCTCAGAAAGCACGCATATCAATCACGATGCACTACAGGGACTATTTATTGATAGTTTTCTGATTATGACAGTCAACTGCTTTATATTTATCTCTGGTTATTACGGAATAAAATTCAGGATAAAGACAATTCTGAGTCTATTTATACAAGCCGTCACTTATAGCATTGGAATTGATATTGTATTCGGTTTGCTGAATGGGGAAAGTCTGTCTTTTGATACTATTTTGAATGGTTTGCTGTCTGTGCCCAATGGTCAGTGGTGGTTTATCACGACGTATTTTTTCCTGTACCTGTTAAGCCCCTTTCTTAATCTGGCAGCTAAACACTTATCTAAATTTCAGTTTCTATATATTTTAGGTGTATTAACACTTACTAACTTTGTTGTGGGTTATACACTTAATCCTGATTCATTAGGTGTGTTGAATGGATATTCTTTATTCAGCTTTATCTGCATTTATTTTTACGGACAGGCTTTTAGTTTATATATAGACTTCAAAAAGGGAAAGGTCTTTTATTTTTGTATTTATGTGATTTGCTCCCTGCTGATCTTTGGACTATTTTTTACCAGTATGAAATACCTGAGTATAGGTATGGCATGGCGGGCATTTTTCTATAATAATCCGCTGGTATTAATCTCAGCCATTTCTTTCTTCTTTTTATTTAAGAACCTCAAAATATCTTATACCCGGATTTCTTTCTTCTCCTCTTCGGTATTAGCCACTTATCTGATTCATGAACATCCAAGATCGGCTGATTTTCTGACTGATAATCTGAACAGAATTGCGACAGCTTATACCCTGGGAAGTGTGTATATTACGCTGTTTTTAATCGCCGTGTTATTGTTTTTAGGTGGTACATTGATAGAAAAAGTGCGATCGGCAGTTACTGAGCCACTTTTAAACTTCCTGATGGTGAAATTCAGGTTAGACCGGCTGGATGAAAGAATGAAGTAAACTGATACTCCCGCCAAACAGCTGGAATGGACGGGAGGGACAGCTTTATACCGGAAGCCATTAGAAGCCAGTTGAAGTGATCATCTCCTTTAGATTTTCAAGATCTTCTTTTACAGCATCCATTTTTGCATAAGCCAGATCATAAGCGTCCTGTCCTAAAAATAAATGCAGTGGGGGATTTTCTTCAGTTGCCACTTTAATAATTGCTGCGGCTGCTTTTTCAGGATCTCCTGCCTGGTTGCCATCAATCAGGTGCTGGTGCTGATCCTGACTTTCGCGAACTTCTTTGTAGGCCTCAATCTGGTGCTTAGGTACATTTAAAGAACCTGTAGAAAGGAAGTTAGTGCGGAAATATCCAGGAGAAACAATTGTTGCATAAATCCCGAAAGATTTAACCTCTGCTGCCAGTGCTTCTGTGAAACCCTGTACTGCAAATTTTGTAGCACAGTAAATTCCGAATCCGGGAAAATAACCTGTAAAACCACCTATAGAAGAGATATTGAAAACATGTCCGGATTGTTGTGTGCGTAAATGCGGCATTACTTTACGGATTACATTTAACGAACCAAATACATTGATGTCAAAATTCCCTCTTGCTTCCTGGTCACTTAATTCTTCCAGGCTACCTGTTAGTCCATAGCCTGCATTATTCACTACAAAATCAATACGGCCAAACTGACTGATTGTTTTTTCTACAGCCTGTCCAACACTTTCCTCATCTCTGAGATCAACGCTTAATGGCAGATAATTTTCAGCTTCCGTAGCGCCCACACCTGCATTTAATTCTTCTATACTTCTGGAAGTTGCAGCTACCAGATTACCCTGAGCTAATAATTGTTTAATTAGCGTAAGCCCTAATCCTTTGGAGGCCCCGGTTACGAACCATACTTTTTGATTTTCCATAATTTGTGTTTTTTGTAAGACAAATGTACCCCGGATATCAAGGCAGAAGTTTGCACAATTCAACCCATTAGTTGCGAAATTCAAACCATATAAATATATCTTACCTTAAATGCATATATTCAGTTCGATTTATGCTACCCACAGAACAGGATAAGAATTATTGGGAACAAATGCTGCTTGGGGACAAGAATGCATTGTTTGGGTTATATAATAATTTATATTTCCATCTCATCCGCTTTGGTTTAAAGATTAATCCTGACGATGAATTAGTCAAGGATTGCGTTAATCAGGTGTTTTTAAATTTATGGGATAAAAGAATCCGGCTCAATCCGGTTGAAAACGTGAAATCCTATCTGATGACTTCTCTCAGGAGATGTATGCTGGATCAGCTGGCTTATATTGACCGGACAAATACCGCAGTTAATAAAATGAGAAAAGGAGAAGCCATGAACGAATTATCCTATGAAGAGATCATGATTGGTATACAACAGGATGAAGAACTCAAAAATAAATTAAGAGTTGCCATCTCACAGCTTACACCCAGGCAATCAGAGTTAATCCAGCTTAAATTTTTTGAAGGATTAAGCTATGAACAGATTGCAGAACGGAATTCTCAAACCATAAAAACTGCTTACAATACAATTTACGATGCGATAAAAATACTAAGGAAGATACTTAAATAAATATAAGACGTCTTTTTGAAAATAAATATGCATTTCTCTTAGGAAAGTCCACTGATTTTTACGTCTATAAGATAAAATGGATATATGGAACTTCCTGACGATGATTTTTTAATAGAAGAATTGGTTTGTAATGAGTCTTTTCAATGTTATTGTCTTGGAATAAGTCTGGAAAATCATATTTTGTGGGAAGATTGGATGAATAATTTGCCTGAAAGAGCATTTGATATAGAACAGGCGAAAAAACTGGTAAATATCCTGACACTTAAGCAGGGAAGCAGGTTAGAACAGGTCAGGGCATTAAAAACCGGGTTCAAACAACAGGAAGAATTTGCACAATTACTGAAATTTGTTCCTGATCAGAACATTACTAATGCTGAAAAACTCTTATATTCCGATGAAAGGCCTGTTTTAAAAACGCCTGGCGGTTTTTATAAATACAGGAGCTTTGCCGCCGCCGCCATAATCATCCTGGTTTCTCTTTATTTTATTCAGCACAACTATTCATCCTCAAGAAATCTTTGGACTGAACAACCATTAGCTGCATCAGTTTTTTCTTCCGGCCATGTACCCAGAAAAACGGTAATCCTGCCGGATGGTACATTAATTACGCTCCATCAGAACAGTGAAATCAAACTGACTAAAAACTTTAATCCTGTCAAAAGAGAACTTTGGCTTACAGGAGAAGCCTTTTTTGAGGTTAAACATGATGCAAAACATCCCTTTGTTGTACATACTCCTTTTAACGATATCAAAGTAATGGGAACGAGTTTTAATGTCAAAGCGTATCCGAATTCAGGTTTGATTGAAACCTCTTTGATTCATGGCAGTGTACAAGTTGCCTCGAAAAGATATCCCGGGTACCGGGTCTTGCTGAAGCCTGATGAAAAACTATCATTTCATAGTGCCCCTGATCTTAAAGATGATGACCTTAAAAATATATTCAGGGTTTCTGCTCTTAACCGTAATGCGCAGACCAACAAATCTGAAGAAACCAGGTGGATTCATCAACCGATGGTTATTGACAATGAACCGCTGACTGTAATTGCAGAAAAACTACAAAGCTGGTATGGCATCGGAATTTATATCGCTGATCCGGAGGTCAAAGCTTACCGTTACTCCGGAACTTTTGAAAATGAAAGCATTATAAAGACTCTTGAAGCGTTGCAAACTGCTTACCCCTTTAAATTTAAAACAGAACAAAACAGGATTATCCTGAGTAAATAAATCCAGAACTACCAACAAAATCCTGACTACCCATATAATTTATATCAAATACCTTAAACTAACCAATATGAGAAAAACTTTACGCTTAGAAAGATCTGGTAAGTCTTTGATCAGCAGCAGGATGATGCTGCGAACAAAACTTACAGGCTTCATTTTACTGCTGATGTGCCTGCAGGTGTCGGCTACAAGCTTTGCACAACAGAAAATAACCATCAGTGCTGATCATATCAGCATCAGAAACCTGTTGAAATCGATCGAACAGCAAACAGACTACCGGTTCGTTTACAGCGATCAAACCTTATCTAATGAAGAAAAGGCTTCATTAAACCTTCATATGGTTTCACTGGATGAAGCGATGAAATCTATTTTAAAGGAAACCAGGCTCACCTACGTACTCAAGGAAAACAATCTTGTCGTTATTTATCCGGCGGTAAAAAAACAAAATGATTTGCTCGTTTCCGGCCGTGTAGAAGATGAAACCGGGTTGCCACTACCGGGGGTATCTGTTAAATTGACCGGGTCAACAGTAGCCACAACAACAGATACTAAGGGAAATTATGCAATCCGCGTACCTGATGCCACTTCAAGCCTTGAATTTTCTTATGTTGGTTATATCAAACAGACGCTTCCGGCGGGTGGAGGTACAATCAATGTCATCTTAAAAAGCGATAACCGGAACTTACAGGAAGTCGTAGTTACAGGTTATACAAACTATAAACGTACACAATCAGCAAGTGCAGCAACCCTGGTTACTGCGGAGAAAATTAACGATGTAGCAGGGCTGACTTTCGATCAGGTTTTACAGGGCAGGGTACCAGGAATGAGCGTTATTTCCAGTTCAGGACAGCCGGGACAAAGTGCTGCGGTGGTCATCCGCGGAGTCGGGAGTGTAAACGGATCTTCTGCACCATTATATATTATGGATGGAACACCGATTGAAGCCAGTTTCTTTCAAACTATCAATTCGGCTGATATTGAGAATGTGACTGTATTAAAAGATGCCTCTGCCAAAGCACTTTATGGATCAAGAGGATCCAATGGAGTAATCGTTATTACGACTAAAAAAGGGAAAGCGGGTAAAATCCAGGTACAATATACCTCTCAATACGGTTTTTCCAAGCTGACCGATCCTAAATTTACCATGATGAACACTGCGCAGCGTTTATCATTTGAAGAAGGTGTTGGACTTGATTTTGGAAGGGACCTTGGGCCAGGATGGACTTACTCTCCTAAAAATCCTGATTATATTTCAGGAACGCCAGTTTTCAGACAAAGGGCAGATCGTATTTTAGATAGTATCAGAAATATCAATATTGACTGGAGGGATAAATTCTATCAGCAAAGCAAATTCCAGGAGCAACAAGTTAGTGTGAGTGGCGGTAACGAAAACGTACGTTTTTATAACTCGCTGAATTATTATAAACAAGATGGGGTTGCTAAACGTACGGGGCTGGAAAGATATGCGCTGAAAAGTAATCTTGATTTTAAATCGGATAAATTTTCGGGAAATGTAAACCTGAATATTGGCTATTCTAACCAGAGTTTTACTGAAGGAGAAGGCAGTAGCAGAGGTGGAACAGCTATGTCTGCCGTTTATTACGCGCTTCCTTATGAGAATCCTTATGCACCCGATGGTACCTTGATTCATCCGGGTAATCAGGATCAGTATTTTATTGCAGATCAGCGGGAGGGCAGCCAGGCATTGGAACGCTTATTTAATTCTTCCAGCAAAACCGATCAGTTAAAATCTATCATTGGTGTGGCTTTAGCTTATCAGATCCTGCCAGAACTGAAAATTACAACCAGAGCGGGTATAGATTATAGAAATTCAACCGATCAGGCTTATATCAATCCGGATTCCTATTATGGATCTACCAGCAATACCAATACATTGGGGGGGAAAGGGCGGTTTGATGAAGGAACAAGAAGGAATTTCAATATCATTTCTACTACAGGTTTGACTTATGCTAAAACTTTCAATGAAAAACATGATTTTGAAGCTTCTGCTTTTTACGAATATGTCTATAACAATTACAACTCTTTTGGCTTTACTGGCTTTGGACTAGACGGCCGTTTACCAGAAACACCAGCTGGAATTACAAATAGTATAGATTATCTGCCGAATGTAGGTGGCTCAAAAACCAGCAGTGCATTGGCCTCTTTCATGAGTGTGGCGAGATATACGTATGACAGCAAGTACACCCTGACCGGAAGTTACCGTTATGATGGATCTACAAAAGTTGCACCTCAAAATAAATGGCATGGCTTTTACTCAGTTGGAGCCAACTGGAATGCTAAAAATGAAGATTTCCTGAAAAATAGCGCACTCATTTCAGCATTGAGCTTCAGAATCAGTTACGGTACTTCTGCAAGTCCTTTTGGAACCGGAGATTTCTTATACCTGCCAACTTATGGCGCAAATGTAACTTATGGAGGTAAACCAGGAATCAGCCCGGTTTCTGCCGGTAACTCCAATTTTGACTGGGAATATGTGAATGAATTCAATACGGGTTTTGAGCTTGCTTTATTCAAAAGCCAAAGATTACGCCTGTCGGCCGATTACTATAATAAAATTACCAATAATATGTTCATCGATCAGCCGCCATCAGCAACAGCTGGCTTTCCACTGTTGAGTTTAAGTACCGGAAAGATGAGAAACAGAGGGGTAGAGTTTGATTTGAGTGGAGATCTTATAAAAACCAGGGATTTCACCTGGACTGTTGGCGTAAATGCTGGTTACAATAAAAACGTAGTGCTTCATGTAACAGACGTTGCGGATTCTTACCCTGACGGAGATACAAGAATCTTACAAGTTGGTTTACCTTATGGATCTTATTATGCGCCACAATGGGCAGGTGTGAATTCACAGACTGGTGAAGCACAATATTATAACCTGGATGGAAGCATCACCACTACTTATAATTCCAATACCCAGAGTGTAGCGAAATCAGGAAGTTTATATCCTTCATTTACAGGAGGATTCAATACCAGTTTAAGCTGGAAAGGGATTACTGCAAGTGCGTTGTTCTCTTTTGTATCGGGTGTTTCCCGCTGGAACAATGAAGATTTTTACAATGAAAATCAGCGTTATGCAACTAGTAACCAATCGATCAGGATGCTGGACGACCGCTGGATGAAGCCTGGTGATATGAAAACTTTACAGCGTTTTGATATCCCAAGAAATTTCACTTCAAAAGACATCCAGGATGCCTCTTTTTTGAGGTTGAGAAACGTAAATATCAGTTATACCTTGCCTAAAGCGGTGATGGAGAAGACAAAGGTATTCAGCAATTTAAAGGTTTTTATCCAGGGACAGAATCTGGTCACCTGGACCAAATGGAGAGGATTGGATCCTGAAAATAACGGTGTTGCGGGTCTTTTCCAATATCCGAATGCAAGAACATATACCGCAGGAATTAGTGTTAACTTCTAAAATTACAGCCATGATTAATCCTATAAAATATACCTTAATACTTTCTCTGTTCTTACTTTTTTGTTCCTGTACCAAACTGGATTTAAAACCCACAGATACGATAGATGCGGAGAAAGCTTACCGAAACCTGAATGATGTCGATTTAGGACTGATCGGAGTTTATGGACAGTTGAATTCTACTTTGATAGGCGTAAATGCTATTATTTCTGACGAAGTAATGCTGCCTGCAGAAAATACAGTAAGCAATACAGATGCGCACAGATGGCTTTATACTGCTGATAATGGATCTGTTACCGGATCTTATAATGACTATTACGTAGCTATAGACAGAATAAACAGGGTGCTGACCGGGCTGGATAAGCTTACGATTACTGATAAAGTAACCGCAGACCGCTACCGTGGAGAATTACTGGCTTTAAGAGCATTTTGTCATTTCGAATTGCTCAGAATGTACGGATCGGCCTATCAAAACGGCGCGCTGGGAGTTCCTTACATGAAGACTTCAGTAATCAGTTACCCTGCAAGAGATCCTTTTGAAGTGGTAGTCGCTGCTGCTAAAGCTGACCTTGTAGCTGCCAAAGCATTAATTCCGTTATCTTTTGATGATAAAACAAGAGTAACTAAAGTTGCGGTTTCAGCCATACAGGCAAGGTTGGCATTGTATGAGAAAAACTGGGCAGAAGCCATAACCTATGCTACTGAGGCCATCAATTTAATGCCGCTGGCAACAGCAGAGCAGTTTCCAGGTATATGGACTGATGCTGCCAGTAATGAGGTGATCTGGAAATTAAAAAGGATGCCTGATGAAACAAGGACGGGTGATTTGTTTTACCGTCAAACCGGAAATATAGTTTTATATGCACCTTCATTTAAATTGATCAATTCTTTTGATCAGGAAAATGATGTCCGTTATCAGGCTTATATCAAATTTGATAATACCAGGGGAGTAAAGAAATCTCAATACCTGGTGAACAAATATGCTGGTACTGAGCTTTCACCGGGGCTGGCAGATTTGAAAATGTTCCGCACAGGCGAAATGTATTTAATCAGGGCAGAAGCCGAAGCGGAAAGTACAGGTAATGCAGCCGGAGATCTGAATGCGTTGCGCGCTGCAAGAATAAAAGACTATACCCCAGTAAATTTTTCTGGCAAAGACGATTTGATTCTTGCCATTTATACCGAACGCTTTAAGGAATTAGCCTTTGAAGGTCATCGGTTCTTTGACTTGAAACGCAGAAGTTTACCTGTAGAAAGATTACCTGAAGATGCCGTAAATACTTCCGGAGCCGTTAAATTGTTGCCTTCAAAGGCACAATACTCGCTTCCATTACCTGCATTGGAAATTTCTGTTAACAAAAATACTGTTCAAAATCCTAACTATTAACAAGCATTTGAGTGGAGATCTGTAAATTTTCTCCGCTCAAAAATTGTTATTATATTCAAATCACCTACAACCAAAATAAAAGAACCAAAATGATGAATAAGAATTTAAAAACAATAGCTGTCCTGCTATGCTGTTTGGTGGCTAACCTGGCTTATGGACAAGAAAAATATGTAATGGTTATCCATGGAGGAGCGGGAACGATTACCAGAAAAAATATGACCCCTGAAAAGGAAGCAGCTTATATTGCAGCATTGACCAAAGCATTACAGACCGGATATGACGTTTTGAAATCGGGAAAGACCAGTTTGGATGCAGTAGAAGCGACTATTCATATCATGGAAGATTCTCCATTATTTAATGCAGGAAAAGGTGCTGTATTTACCCATGACGGTAAAAATGAAATGGATGCTGCAATTATGGATGGAAAAACAATGATGGCAGGAGCAGTAGCAGGAGTAACTACGATTAAAAATCCTATATCAGCAGCCAGAGCGGTTATGGAAAAATCTGAACACGTGATGATGGTGGGCCACGGTGCAGAATTATTTGCTAAACAGGCTGGAATTGAAATCGTTAATCCCGAATATTTCTATACTAAAGAACGTTGGAATGGATTACAGCAAGCGATCAAAGAGGATTCTACTAAATCTGTTTTAGATCATGGCAATAAAAAATCAATGAAATTAGGAACCATTAACCGGGATTATAAATTTGGTACTGTAGGTGCGGTGGCTTTAGATAAGAACGGAAATCTGGCAGCAGGCACTTCTACTGGCGGAATGACTAATAAAAAATATGGTCGTATAGGAGATGCTCCAATCATTGGCGCAGGAACTTATGCAAATAATGCAACTGCCGGTATTTCATGTACCGGATGGGGTGAATTTTATATCCGTAACGTAGTTGCTCATGATATTTCGGCCATGATGGAATATAAAAATATGTCTGTTGCCGATGCTTCCCGTGCAGTATTGGATAAAGTGGGTAAAATGGGCGGTGATGGCGGCCTGATTGCTATGGATGCAAAAGGTAATGTGAGTATGCCTTTCAATACCGAAGGAATGTACAGAGGAACAGTTACTGAAAACGGGAAGATTGAGGTTTTAATTTATAAATAACGGGATGATGACTTATAAAATTCAGCTGCGCATTCCAGCTTTAACTTTTCTGTTCTTATGGTTTGTGGTGAATTCCTCATTTGCGCAAGATAAAACTAAACCAGCAGCTCCGGTTTTACCAAAGGGAAGTCTTTTTATTATTGGAGGAGGTAAGCGTTCTCCTGAACTGATCACTACGCTGGTTAAAACGGCTAATCTCAGACCGAACGATTATATCGTGGTTTTACCTATGGCCACAGCAGAGCCGGAAGCCTCATTTGAAGCCATCAAAAGCCAGTTGTCAGCAGCAGCTAAAAACAATATTTATAGTTTCAACTTTGCCGGAGAGAAAGTGCGTGATCAGTCATGGCTTGATTCTCTGGCAGGAGCAAGGCTTGTTTTTATCACAGGAGGAGATCAAAGCCGCTTTATGAAAGCCGTTTTAAATACTCCGGTTTATGGGGCAATTCATCAAGCTTATCAAAACGGGGCGACTATTGCCGGGACAAGTGCCGGGGCTGCGGTGATGAGTAAACATATGATTACCGGAAATCAGTTGCTCGATACGAATTACAGGGAAACCTTCAATAAGCTGAGAGCTGATAATATTGAGTTTGAAAGTGGAATGGGTTTGCTGGATTCTGTTATTATAGATCAGCACTTTATAAAACGCAGCCGCTATAACCGTCTTTTATCTGCTATAACGGCTTATCCTGGATATGATTGTATCGGAATTGACGAAGGAACAGCGATCATTGTACAAGGTAAAAACATTACCGTAGCCGGTGTGAGCCAGGTTCTTCGGGTGGCTGATCCTGAAAAAGTGAAGATCCGGGAAAATCAACTGATTACTTTTGAAAATCTGCGGTTCAGTATTTATGGGGCCGGAGATCAGTTTAAGCTGAAGTAAGTTATATAAATACAGTCATTATGCTCTTAATGACTGTATTTACGGAAATATCTGTTAAATTACTGGTAAAACAGTGTATGAAGGTATGGATTGAAACTGAGCGGTTGATTTTAAGAGAGATTTTACCGTCAGATATTGGCGGTATGTATGAACTGTATACTGACCCTTTGATTTTTCAATATTTGGGTGAGGAGCCATTTGTTGAGGTTAAACAGGCAGAGGAAACTATCGAATTTATCAGAAAGCAATACATTGATAACGGGACAGGCAGGCTCGCAGTAATCAAAAAAGATACCAATGAATTTATAGGCTGGGCAGGATTAAAATATGTGACCGGAAGTTACAATAACCAGACCAGCTACTATGAAGCAGGTTACCGGTTTATACACAAACATTGGGGAAAAGGCTATGCGACAGAAGCTGCTCATGCATCTCTGGCCTACGGTTTTAATGAATTGAGGCTACATGCAATTTACGCGATGGCAGATTCAGGAAACAAGGCTTCAAGAATGGTGCTGGAAAAAATAGGAATGCGTTATCTGGAAAAATTTGATTTAGAAGGACATGCGCATGACTGGTTTGAAATTACCAGGACAGAATGGGTGAAAAGTTAAAATTTGTTAAATCTTGTATCAACAAATAGTTTTTGTGCTAAATCGATCTCCCAAACACTATATTTGTAACAGTTTTGTTTCAAAACATCCAAACAATTGATGTTCACGTTAATATTTGTCAATGAAATCCATATCGCAGTAAAATTAATCCGCCTTTGCTAAAGGCTTCTCAGCGCAGTCCCAAAATTATTTATTAGCATTGACATTATATAAATAGTCTTTAAATTGTAATTACAATCTATAAGAATTGAACGCAAATCTCAGCTTTAACAATTTATTACGCTATGCAGGTTAAAGAACACGCCTTCTTTTTATTTCAGACTTCCGGCAAAAAACAACATTTATACCATATACTTTTTGTATTAATGATCAGCGTTTTAGGCATAAATGCTGTATATGCACAACAACCGGTGGTCATAACCGGGAAAATAACTGATGGGCAAACAGGTGAGGCTATTCCCTATGCAACCATTTTTGTAAAGCTTAAAAATGGAACAATTAAAGGTACTGCTTCCGATTTTGATGGTTTATATCATCTGACTATTCCTCATGATATCGCCAGCGACTCTATCTATACTGCCTATGTCAGCTATCTGCCGGGTAAAAAACTGTTGCCTAAAGCTCCTCATACTATTGTTGATTTTCAGCTGGCGGTCAATGGACGTATTTTAAATGGGGTTACTATCAGTCCTAAGAGTTATGTGAACCCGGCCTGGGAAATTATGGACAACCTGGTTAAAAATAAGCCTGTCAATGATCAGAAATATCTGAAAAGTTATCAATATCAGAGCTATAACCGTATTGAAATATCGGTCACTAATATCAGTGAGAAAATGAAGAAGAATAAGGTGATCAAACAGGTTTTACCCTTGATGGAGAATCTGCAAAAGATTGCCGGAGAAGAAGGAACACCTATTTTACCCATATTTATGTCCGAAACGGTTTCTGATTATAAGTATACTACCAATCCGGAGCGGAAAACAGAAAATGTGCTGCGTACCAAAGTGAGTGGAGTAGGGATAGAAGATGAAACACTGATTTCTCAATTAGTAGGGTCCACATTTTTGCAGTATAACTTTTACAGCAACTTTTTAAAACTCGCAAATAAAGACTTTATCTCGCCTACCAGTGATCACTGGAAAACATATTATAATTATGAGCTGATTGATGCTTATGATAAAATCAATGGCAGAGAATGTTATAAAATTGAATTCAAGCCTAAAAGATCACATGATCTGGCTTTTGATGGGGTGATGTGGATTACACGTGACAGCTATGCGTTATTTCAGATTGATTGTAAGGTTTCAAAAGATGCAAACCTGAACTTTTTAAATAAGATCAGGATACAGCAAGCTATGGTCAAGGCAGAGGGAACTACTGCATGGTTACCAGGACAAACCCGTATTGTCGTTAACGTAGGGACCACACAAAAGAAATTATCCGGCTTTATTGCCAAATTCTATTTATCCAATAAAAATATTGAGGTCAATAAAAATTACCCGGTTTCTGATTTTAAAGAGAGTCTGGTGATGAGTAAAGATGTCAATAAGAAAGATGACCAGTATTGGGTGAAAAACCGGGCGGATTCCTTAACTGCTGCTGATAAGGCAGTCTATAAAATGATAGATACTGTTAAAAATCTTCCTCTGGTGAAAACTTATGCAGATATAGCCGGAATGTTAATCAATGGCTATTATAAAGTGGGTAAGCTAAGTTTTGGCCCTTATCCTTACACCTATAGCTATAACGATTTGGAAGGAAATGTGCTCAGAATAGGGGCGACTACTAATACTAATTTTAGTGATAAACTAATCCTGAGCGGTTTTTTGAGTTATGGGTTCAGAGATGAACGTTTTAAATACAGGGGTGCTGTAGATTATATTTTTTCTCGTAAACCATGGATACAGGCGGGTGTCTCTTTTCAGCATGATATCGGCCAGACGGGTTATCAATTCGAGAATTTTATTAATAAAACGAACAATGTGTTCATGGCCTCTATCCGGAATGGCAGGGTGATCAGAAGGGGGCCATTTACCCAGAATATAAGTCAGGCTTACATTCAAACTGATATTACGCCGACCATAAGAGGTAAAGTGACCTTGGCCCACCGTACTTTCGACCCATTATTTAATTTCCATTACCACGATCAGGCAGATCAGCGGACTTATAACCGCTATGAAGTTTCTGAAATTGCAACAGAGGTACAATGGACACCAGGCAGACGTTTGCTGGAATCCTCTAAAATCAATAAAAGATTAATTATAGGGAATGGAAATAGTAATCCGATATTAACCTTCAGATATATCAGGGGAACCAAGGCTTTATATGGAGATTTCAACTACAATAAATTCTATTTTAATATCAGTCAAAGACCACGGATGGGTATTTTGGGCATAGGGGATTATTCCCTGACTGCAGGATACATTCCTAGTGCAATTCCTTATCCTTTACTTGAAAATCACCGTTATAGCTTCAATACCATGCGTTTTATGGAATTTACAAGTGACCGGTTTATTTCACTCAACTATACTCAGCATATGGAAGGTCTGATTACGAACAGTATTCCGCTGTTAAAGTCTTTGAATGTACGTACTGTAGCCGTTTTAAATGTATTGCAAGGCAGCTTGTCCAATAAAAATAATGAGGCCTTTTTAAGGGGACGTGCAAATCTGAACCGGAGTTTAAATAATGTGCCTTATGTAGAGGTTGGTTATGGCGTAGAAAATATCTTTAAGATTATCCGTATAGATTTCTTACACCGTTTAACGCAAAAAGAACATTTAAGTGAGCCAGGATTGGAGCCTTCAAATTTTGCAATCAGAACAACCTTACAATTCCGGCTGTAAATTATTGATTTTGATGAGCGGATTTTTCGGTTAGTTGATTTAAAGAGTGGATTTAATCCACTCTTATCTTAAATACGCGAGTACTTCCTCTGCATTTTTATCGGGAGGAAAAACAGGATAAAAATATTTAATGATTACTCCATCCTCAAAGATCAGGGTAACCCTTTTCAGGTAACTAAGCTCATTTACTACGTGAAGTGGTAAGTTTAAAGCTTTTGTAAATGCCAGATTTTCATCGCTTAACAAATCAAAAGGAAGATGCAGCCGTTCTTTTGATTCCAGCTGATCCGCAGTTGATTGTGTACTCATTCCGTAAACCTGTGTATTCAACTGTTTCAATTCCTGATAATGATCCCTGAAGGAACAGGCCTGTGGCGTACAACCTCTTGCACCCGGGATAGCATCCCAACCCTCAGGAAGCGGAACTTCTGCGGGGCCGGTCATTGGATAACAATAAATTACCAGCCGGCCTTGAATTGCAGATAGCTCAACTATTTCTCCATGAGTGCCACGTAATGCCAGATCTGGAATAGTTAACCCTGATAAATGATCACAAGCTCCATCATCCTCAGGAACAGGTAAACCCGAAGGCAGTATTTCTAAATTAGTCTGATCACTCATATTGCTAGTTAAGCGGGATTTCAAACAGACTGAAAGAACCGTGTTTATAATGTGCAGGCAAACTGCTTACATCGTCCAGTTTGGTAACTCCAAGGTAGTTGAAGCCACAGCTGATATAGTAATTATTCAATTTGTCATTGCCACTTCCAGTATCCAATCTTACAAAAGAACGCTGATTTTCCTTCGCAAATCTGGTTGCCCAGGCAACGATATGTTTTACATATGAATTGCCTCTTAACAAAGGATTTGTGGCGATACGGTGAATATAAACTGCCGGGTCTTTGTCTTTTTCTTTCCAGATAGCCGGATCATTATGCGCTATGCAAAAAGTACAGGCCAGTTGTCCATCTACTAAGATCTTATAATGCCTGTTTTCATTAATTTCTTTCTGAATGAGTGATCTTTCAAATCCCTGCCAGAACAGAAGACCTACTTTTTTCATATGTTCAGTCGCCTGATCGTAAAGGTTGAAGATTGCGTCAATGTCCTGGGGGGTGCTATGTGTAATTTCCATACTAAATTTCTGTCTTTATGAATTCAAACAAAGTTAAGGTAAATACTGCTATGAATGCAGATGCAGTTTTGATATATTTGAGCATAGCAGTTGAGTATTATGCAAAATAAATTAGCGCAGAAAGACCATTTGTATCAGCGGATAGCTCATGGATTAGAACAGCAGATTAAGAATAATGTACTGGAGATAGGTGATAAACTTCCTTCGCTCCGTGAATTTTGTAAGCGCTATGGTACAAGCCAGACTACGGCTATAAAGGTGTACTATGAACTCGAAAGTAAGGGACTTATCGAAACCAGGCCAAGATCCGGATATTACATCAGCGGATCGTTAACACGAATTCCGGCTTTGCCAAAAATCAGTGAACCCAGTACTGAAACCAGTCAGATCCAGCTGGAAGATTTGCTGGAGAAAGTATATAATAATGCTGCTCCAATGGATATTACGCTGGCTCATGCGGTGGTTGCCGATGAACTATTGCCTATAGCAAAATTAAATAAGGGAATGATTCAAGCCATGCGCGAATTAAAGGGGAGTGGTACTGCTTATGGGGAAATCCAGGGAAATGAGAAATTAAGAAAGCAGATTGCAAGACATGCTTTTACTATACCTGAGTTAAGTCATGAAAATATGATTACGACTAATGGTTGTATCAATGCCATTTCTTATGCAATGATGGCTCTGGGCAAGCCTGGAGATACTATTGCAGTAGAAAGCCCGGTATATTTTGGGATTTTACAGTTGGCCAGGAGCCTTGGTCTGAAGGTTCTGGAGCTGCCTACGCATCCGCAAACCGGGATTGAAATAGAAGCTTTGAAAAAAGCACTGGAAGCCAATAAAATTAATCTGTGCCTGCTGGTGAGTAACTTCAGTAATCCTTTAGGAAGTTTAATGCCCGATGAGCATAAAAAAGAAGTAGTAAGACTTATACAAAAGCACCATGTGCCTTTAATAGAGGATGATATTTATGGTGATATTTACTTTGGAACTAACCGGCCTGTTACCTGCAAAACTTATGATGAAAGCGGATTGGTACTCTGGTGCAGTTCCATTTCAAAGACGCTGGCCCCAGGTTACCGGGTAGGCTGGATAGCGCCAGGGAAATTTAAATCAGAAATACTCAGAATGAAGCTTTTCCACGCGATTGCTTCTACAAACATTACCCAGGAAGTTATTGCAAATTTTCTGGAAACTGGCCGTTATGAACATCACTTGCGCAAGCTAAGAAATACACTGCATACCAATAGTCTGCAATATATACGCGCTATCAATGATTATTTTCCCGAAGGAACCAAAGTGAGCAGGCCGCAGGGAGGAATGGTTTTGTGGGTGGAATTTGACCAGAAAGTAAATACGATTGAATTATATGAGCTGGCCATTAAAAAAGGGATCAGTATAGCACCAGGAGGATTGTTTACTTTACAAAACCAGTTTGCTAACTGCATGCGTTTAAATTATGGAATGCCGTGGAATGGACAGCTTGATCAAGGGCTGAGGAATCTGGCTGATATTGCTATTCAACTCCACCGGTAAAATAATAATACCAGGTTATGCTCCCATTCTTTTAAGACTGACTGTATTGTTTCGGCTTCATTCCGATATGTTCTCTAAAAACTCTGGAAAAATGGCTGAGGTTGGTAAAGCCCAGTTGATAGCCTGCAGCTGATACAGATAGCTTTTCTTCTTTCAACAAATAAGCTGCTTTTTTCATTCTGAATTCCTGGTAATAGTTAAAAATGCTGTTGCCGAAAATTTGTTTGAATACACGTTTCAGTTTAGATGGGCTCATGCCAGAACGAACTGCCAGTTCTTTAATAACTGGTGGAGTTTCCAGCTGCTCAAGCATTTGCTCTTTTAATTGGTAAATGGCTTCTATATCATGAATGTTTAAAGCGTAAATATGTTTTTCATCCCGCTTTTCCAGTTCCATTAATAGTCTGCAAATCAGTTCTTCTGCCTTTATCCTTAGAAAAAATAGTTTAAAAGTTTCCTCAACAGATTCAGATACAATCTCCTCTATAATTTTCTGTAAGGAAGGATAAATCATTTGTTCGAATAATAAAGGCTGCGTATTCTGTAACAGATTTTGTAAAACCAGCGATGTTTCCGGCAAGTCAAATAGTCCTTTCAGATAAGCTGCATCTACCTCTATATTGATAACCGCAGTATTGGTATGGACAGGAATAACAGCATCAGTATTTACACTACCGGTCGCAATTAAAACTGAGGGTATTGTTTTTAATTGCTTTCCCGCTGATAATGTCTCTGTTTTAGGGAAAATGTTTTGAAACTTAAAAAGTATCATTTGCGCAGCAGTATTCCGATCAGGATTCTCAACAAGTAAATCCTGATTGAGTTCATAATTCATGATTAACATTCGGATATGCGCATTAAAAACAAATCCGCTGCAATAACCTTTACCAAACTCTTCGGGGATTTCTATTCTCCTGTTTTTTACAGCTGTCCCTAATACATGAGCAAGCTTTTTTAAGATATGGGGTGCTGTGGGCTGCTTGTCTTTTTCCATGAAAGGCCTTTTACGACTATTTTTATGTCTGACATAGTTATTTTACCTCTAAGATACTTAACAAATTTGTATCCTAATGAATTAAGCATGTTACTGGAAAATAAGAGCGTAGCCATTATTGGCGCAGGGCCGGTTGGTCTGACCATGGCAAAATTACTGCAGCAAACAGGTGCAGACATAACCGTTTTTGAAAGAGACAAAGATCCACAAGCAAGAATTTGGGGCGGTGCACTCGACTTGCAGGAAAGCTCAGGACAAAAGGCAATGGAAAAAGCGGGGTTGCTCGGAAGTTATTTTGCAATGGCGAAACCTATGGGCAGAATTATAACCGATGAAAAGGGTAACAGGTTATTTTCTGTAGAACCTCAATATAATAGTCCTGAAATAAGCAGAAATATGCTGAGAAAAATAATGCTTGACAGTTTAGCAGCAGGTACAGTTATTTGGGACAGGAAGTTTACAGGTCTTGAAGTGTATAATGGTAAATGGCTTTTGCATTTTGAAAATGAAATGAACGCAACCGCAGATTTTGTTATTGTAGCTAATGGTGGGATGTCTAAGGGGAGAACCTATGTTACGGATACAGTAGTAGAAGATAGCGGAACTTTTATTATTCAGGGTGAAGTACCTGAACCTGAAATAAAATGTCCGGAATTCTATAACCTTTGTGGTAATAACCTATTGATGACAACAGATAGGGGCATCAATTTAGTGGCAAACCCCGATAACAATGGCAGATTAATATACGGTGTAACTTTTAAAAAACCTGGAGAATGGAATGATGGGAATAAATTAGACTTTCAAAATATCAGCAGCATCAGTACATTTCTTTCAAGCAGGTTAAATCACTGGCATGAATGCTATAAAGAATTGTTCCGCTCAACCTCTTTTTTTGTTGGCTTACCAACCAGAAAATTGCCAATAGATAAGCCCTGGAAATACCATCGTCCTTTACCTGTAACGCTTATCGGTGATGCTGCACATTTGATGCCGCCGTTTGCAGGTCAGGGAGTGAATACAGGACTCATGGATGCATTAATTTTATCAGAGAACCTGACTAACGGAAAATTTGAAAGTATGGAAGATGCTATCAGCGATTATGAACAACAAATGTTCGTTTATGCGAAAGAAGCTCAGCTTGAAACCACCAAAAATGAAATATATATGCTTCATCCCGACTTTTCTTTCAAAAAGAGATTCAGCAGTTAACTAAGAATGAAATCCTGAATAATTTTTTATATTGTAGATGTTTAATTGTAAACCAAAATATAGACCACTGCATCAAATGAACCGACCGGGCCTGATACTTTCAGTATTTTTATTCTTTGCTACAACTTCAGTCACTTTTGCACAAGACAGCCTGCTTACCAGCCTGGCCAGGAATAATGTGACAACTTTTACCAAACAAGCAGGCACATTTTCAGGTTCTGGCTGGGAAAAAATTCTTAAACAAGCAACTGTATCGAATGATGTATTGATCGGCGAAGACCATTTTACCAATGAGATCCCTTACTTTACCTCTGCTATTGCTTCCAGGATCAAGTTCGAGAATTTTTTCTGCGAAATCGATCCTTTTACAGCAGAGATCCTTCAGGGAAAGATCAAAAGCCTGTCGCAAGTGGAATTGCAGCGCTATGCAGACACTTATGGAAATGCCTTTTCTTTCTATGCTTTTGCCCCGGAATTTGAACTTCTAAAACAACTTAGTAAATCAAATACCACCATCCGCGGAACTGATCAGATACTCCTGATTGGTGACAGGATAATTTGCAATGAGTTACAGCAGACCACCAGAAATAAAGAAGCAAAAGAGCTCTATAAGCTCATTGCAGATAGTTCAAAATTATATTTTGACAATTTTCTAAAGGATCAGCGTAAACCCTTTTATCTGTTGACCGATGATTTTGCGAAAAATATAGACAGGCTGTCCCTGCTTAAATTAAGTACACAGGAAACAAAGATTATCGATGCACTAAAATTGAGTGCCAGGATTTATAAATCCCAAAGTCATGAGATGAGGGTTCAGCTCATGAAAAACCAGCTCATGAAAGTTTACAGTAGTTGGTATGGTAAAAGAAACTTGTTCAAATATGGAGCAAACCATCTTACAAAAGGAGAGAGTCTTCTGGACGTGTACGATATCGGGAACCTGATCAGTAACATCAACGATGCCGATTTTAAGAGTTCCCTGCACATTATGATTCTGGGTATCTCTGGTAGCCAGGCTTCACCGTTTGAAGGTTTTCCAGCAGAAAATATTGATCCCAATAGCAGCGTTCTTAAGATCCTGAAGCCAATTACTAAAATAGCCGACGGGGAACAGTGGTATTGTTTTGATCTGCTTCCATTAAGAAAGGAGCTGAACGAGGGGCGGCTGAAAATTACAAATATTAAAATGCAAAGGATCATTAAGGGATATGACCTGCTTGTGATCATTCCGAAGGTTACAGCGGGTAGGTTCATTAAAAAGCAGTAAGAGAAGGTGCAGGGATTGTGAAAAATTATTGGTAAAGCAGATGAACCTACAGTAGCCCTGGTATGCATTCCTTTTTTCCAAAAAATCTATGATAGTGTCTCTGCTTTTAGCAATACATTTTTCAATGTGCTTGGGTTGAGGCCCCAGGAGATGATTGTAGCACAAAAATAACCGCTGCACCCAGCGTATAAGCTACCATGTCTGTCCAGCTGAAATAATTGCCTAAAATCAGTGGAGCTATTTTTGACTGGTCCAGACCTAAATGGTGAATCAGGTTAAAGTACTGACCAGCCTCTACACAATAAGAGAACAATAACACGCTGATGAGTACCCATTTCGAAGGGACATTTAAAAATGCTTTAACCAGGCAAAACAAGAAGATAACAATCAGGAAATCTCCTGCATAAGGGCGGATGAACTCATCATGCGCATATAAGGCAATCAAAACCTCTATACTAAATAATAAGACAGTAAGTCCAAAATAATACTTGCTAAAACTAAACATATAAATGGGTTTTTAAATTACGGGAACCTCGTGCAAGAGGTTCCCGTAAGGAATGATTTACGATTCTTGTGTTTCTGTTTGCACAGTTCCTGCCGCATTTTGCGCTGAATCCGGCATCTCTGCTAATGGATTTCTATTCCAGTCTATTTTGGCCGATAAATACATCAATGCCGCTACAATAATAAATAAGCCCACACTTCCGAATAATAAAGCCACGTCCTGCAACTGAATAATCACATAAACAAATCCGTAGAAAACAGTCAGAATTCCGGCAAATATCAAAGCTGGTTTTTTATTTTTTAATAAGGCTGCGATAAAACTACCAATTAATGAAACTGTAGCAACCGAAGCAATGAGATAAGCCACATTAAAACCAACACGCTCGCTAAATGAGAGCAATAATGTATAGTAGATAATCATCGCTGCACCAATCAGTACATATTGTAAAAGGTGCACTTTTCTCTTGTTCAGCAGTTCGGTGAAAAATAACGAAATGAAAGTCAGCATAATGATCAGAATAGAATATTTGCCTGAGCGCATGGTCTTTTGATACTGATCAACCGGAAGAATAAACTGGATACCAAAAGAACCATCCCTTAAAGGTGCCTGAACATTGGTTTCCGGCAATGGAATTTCCTGAGTTGCAGGAGCAGTAACCAGCGTTGAATTCTCATTGATCCATTGCTGAGAGAAAGGCCTGTTAAAATAGGGCATTTTCCATGTGGCTGAAAATGCATTGGCAGATACATTCCGCTGCTCCGGAAGATAACGTCCTGTAAACTTCGGATTTCCCCAGCTTCCGTCAATCTTTACAGTGGTGCTCTTTCCGATATGCAGGAAACTAAGCTCATTGCTGCCTCTTAAATCCAGGTCAAAACTAAAATCCAGTGCCGTATTTTTACCGGCACTCAAATCGGGCTGGATAATCAGGTTATTGGTAAATAAAGCCATTGTGGTGAAATCTGGTTCAACAGCATAATCTTTACCTGCTAATTTAATAACAGGGTTATTCTTTAAACCTTTCAGATCACTTAATCCGATGTCTACCTTTGCCTTGTCCCATTGAACCATATCTGGATTAATGCCTGATTTCCTTAATTCCATTGCACTGAATTTTCCATTTACCCTGATCTTTGAATTATAGACCACAGCATCAAATATTCCACGATGCAGCAATTGTGGTGCTGCTTTACCGGTTATATTCAAAGTTTCGGGCAGGATATAGATATTGGTTAATACTTCTTTTGTGGTCACCTTTCCGGCACTGTCCTTATGGTTAACATTGGTTTTATAAGGAATAACCAAAATCGGACCTTCTACCAGCTGGCTTCCAGACCACTTGTCTGATATTTCATTGTTAACTTCCTGCTGTCTGGCTTGTCTTTCCAAAATCAGATTCTGTACTAAGCCCGAAGGAATAAGCAGGAGCAGGGTTAAAACACCTATAAGGCATAACTTTACAATAACAGATTCCGAGAACCACGTTCTGAATCCATTGCTTTGTTTTTCTTGTTGATAGTTCATATGAGTGATTTAAAAGTACTTTGAGATTCAAAGTACAAGGTTAAAAAAAAGGTTATTTCTTTTGTTGTTTAATTAAATTTTCAAGTGCTTCCAGGTGTTTTTTAAATGCAAGGATCCCTTTTGCCGAAGCAGCATATTGTGTATTAGGCTTACGACCAATAAAACTTTTGGTTACCGTAATATATTCTTCCTTCTCCAATGCTTTAAGATGGGAGGCAAGGTTCCCATCGGTTGCATTCAAAAGCTCTTTCAAAGAATTGAAATCATAATAGGCATTGGCAACCAGTACGCTCATAATTTGCAGGCGTAACCGGTTCTCAAAAGCTTTATCGAAAGATTCCAGCGAAATTTTCACTAATTGTATTTAAAGTGCATGATTGAACCATAAAGAATATGCAGGATACCGAAACCTAAGGTCCAGAAGATAATTCCGTAACCCGGGATTAAAGCTGCGATTAAGCCTATAATAATTTCACTAAATCCAAGCCATTTTACAGCAGATATCGTGTAATGACTTCCAGCAATCAATGCCAGGCCATAAAAGATCAGGCAGGCAGAGCAAATAATTGCATATTCACCGCGGATCAGCAGGATAAGAATAAATAATCCGCCAGTTACCAGGGGAATGGTCATGTTGACCAGCAACCGCTTACTAACCGGGTTCCAGAAATTTTCTCCCTTTTTACGTGCCTGGCGAATAGTCAGCCAGATCCCCGTTACTAAAGAAAGCACTAAAACACCAGCAGCTATACTGGTTAATTGCCATAAAATCTGTGATTCACTGATATAACTGTCTCTATATTGCAAAATACCTTGTGTATTATATACTATTTTATAGCCTATAAACGCGCCAATTAATGCATATACCCCAGCCATAATCCCTGATAAACCACTCAGGGAAATGAATTTGGAAGAACGTTCCATCAGGTTTCGGATAGAACTCAGCTCTGAATAAATATCTTTTTCTTGCATTTTAAAAGAACTTTGAGATACAAAGTAAAACATAAAGATTTAATTCTGCAAGAACTATTTATTAAACAGGAGCAATTCCTGTAATAAAAAAACTGACCGCCATTATCCAGGGCGGTCAGTTGATCATTAATTAAATAAGCCAGACTACTTTTTGTTCGGATTGATGCGGCCTTCCAATAATATCTTTATAGAGCCCGGGTCTTCTGGCCTGAATATAACGATGGCCCCCTGCTTGCTTCAGTTTTTCAGGTGTCAGCACCGCTACTACATAATCATCCCCTAATGTTTTACATTCATTGAGTATATCTCCAAAAGGATCAATAATCATCGAACATCCATTTTTCAGCTGGTCATCGTCCATCCCGATCGGATTAGAGAAAACTGCATATATTGCATTATCATAAGCTCTGGCTGGCAGCCATTTCATTAACCAGTCGCGACCTTTCATCCCTTCAAATTCCAGGCGGAGCGAGGTTGGATCATTTTCTCTGTTCGTCCATAGTGCCGGATCTACGAATCCTGCTCCCGGCCGGGTTGAAGGGGTACACATGGTAACGTGCGGCATAAAAATAATATCAGCTCCTAAAAGTGTGGTTGCTCTTACGTTTTCAGTGATGTTATTGTCATAACAAATCAGAATTCCACATTTCCAGCCATAAAGCTCAAAAATGCAGTATTCATTACCAGGTGTAAGGAAAGGATTGATAAAAGGATGTAATTTTCTGAACCTGGCAACCAGACCATTTTTATCTACGCAGACATAGGCTTTAAACAAATTATCCGTTTCATCTTTCTCAAAAAGTCCAGCCAGAACGGCAATATTATATTTAGCTGCTATGGCTGTAAGCGCTAAAATACTTTCTCCAGCCGGAATAAATTCTGCTAAATCAAGCATTTGTGCTTTAGAAAGATTTCTGGCAAAAGTATAACCGGTAATTGAGCATTCATGAAAAGCAATAACCTTTGCACCATCTTTTGAAGCCTTTCCGGCCAAATCATCTATGATTGAAAGGTTGTAATTCTTATCTCCGCTTTTGTGCTCAAATTGTGCGGTAGCAATTTTAAGGTTTTCCATCTTTATCTGTTTTGAACAAAGATATATTGCAGGAATTCTATAAAAATGTACAAATCCGACAGTGCAGCTTAGTAGCTCAGGAAGTTGATGGCCAGCGGATCGGTGATACTGCTGTATTGACCCGGCGTTAGTCCTGTATGTTTTTTGAATTCACGGATCAGATGTGGCTGATCGTAATATCCGGCTTCGTAACCCAGCGCAGTCAGGTTTTCCTGAACTGGTTTATCCCTGAGCTGTTTCAGAAACACATGCAGCTTGACAATTGTACTGAATCTTTTCGGACTGATCCCGATGTGAGTTATAAAAGTCCTTTCCAGTTTTCTTTCGTGATAACCTGTGAAATCTGCTAATTTACTGACCGGAAGTAAACCCTTGTGTTGCGTAATAAAATTGATTGATGCCAAAATTAATGGCTGATCTGAAAGCTGCCTGTGTACCATCAGCTTTCGGAAAAAAGCTTCGGCCAAAGTAATTTTACTGGTAATCGAAGTGCTGTCCGACAACTTTTCGTAAAGTTCGGCTCCATGGGTACCAAAGACATCTGCCGTTTTGATACGTTGATTTTTAAGCTCCTGAGAAGGAACTCCTGGCATTTGACTCAATCCATGAGGATGAAAAACAATAATCATTAAAGATGTTTCTCCCTGGCAGTATAAATCCTGGTAAGCATCCGGTTGTCCGTAAATAAAGGAGCCCGGAAGCTCAACAGGAATATCCGGGCTGGTAAAATGCGAAATTAATGGATTTTTAAAAGAGAACACCATTCCTGTATTTCCGTCAGAAAACAGACGCAGCTTCTTTATCTCTTCAGTTTGAGTAGTCAAAAAGAGATAATGCTTAATCGTTGCTGACAAATCTATGGAAGGTGATACCTGCATTTTCTGTAACTTATTTTTTAGTATTCAGCACCTCAAATGCTTTATAGACACTATGGTGTAAAATGGTTAAGTGGTTTTCTGCCGGCATAGGGTTGAAGATGATCTGTAAACGCTGATCAGCAGATTTTTTTAAGACAGCTGCAAGGTTGGCGGCATCCTGTTCCATCACTTTGCCTTCTGTACCTACCGAAATATATACTTTAATATTTTTGGCTGCAGTTGATTTTAATAACTCAGGAGCTTTTGCAAGCAGAGATTCATTATCCCACCATAAACTTGGGCTGATGATCACATAGTTGTTGAAAAGTTCAGGTTTTTTTAAAAGTACCTCAGTGGCTAATAATCCGCCTAATGACTGACCAACAATAGTCCTGGAAGCATTAGTTCTGTATTTCTGCTGGATATAAGGCTGTAAATCCTTCTCGATAAAAGCTATGAATTTTCCTGATTTTCCTGTAGTTGGGAAATCTTTTAAATCTTTCTGTACAGTAGTGGGGAAGGTGAAATCTCTTTTTCTATCCATATTTGCAATACCGACAACAATTGATTTTGGCATAACCTGTATCATAGTGCAATATTGAACAAGACCTGCGATATGGATAAAATCTTCATTGGCAGAGCCGTCTAAAAGATAAATAACCGGGTAGGTTTCTTTCAGGTCCTGGTCATAACCTTCTGGTAAATAAATATTCAGAATTCTTTTTTCTGCTAATTGTGCTGATTGAATTTCATCAGTTATGCCTAAAGAAAAGGGTTTGGTTGAGATTTGTATAGTGGCTGTTTTATTCTGGCTTCTGGCAACATTACCAAATAAGGCAATAAATAATAAAAGGAAAGTTAAATGCTTCATAGTGTAAAGCTAGTGTTTTAAATACGGTTTAAAAAGAAACGGATTAAGGTGTAAGTTAGCATTACTCAGGCAAATCTGTACTGGCAGGAATGATATGTACCTCCCGCTGCGGATAAGGAATGGCAATGTTGTTCTGATCCAGTGCTTCTTTAAGTGCTTGGAAATTACGATGGTAAGTTGCCCAGAAATCTGCATTGGCAGACCATGATCTGATCGTCAGGTTGACGGCGTTATCTCCCAGTGAGGCTACCAGAACAACCGGGGCAGGATCTTTCAAAACTAATGGATCATTAGTCAGCACATTCAGCATAACTTTTCTCGCCATATCTATATTGGCATTGTAAGATATCCCGATACTATATTCCTGCATCCGGTTTGTATTATCTGATACATTGTTGATCACTGCATTGGCCAGCGGACCGTTTGGGGCATAAATCGTTGTTCCGTTTCCCGCTTTTAAAGTTGTATAAAGGATATCGATTTTAAGTACTGTACCACTTACATTATTGCTGGATGAAATAAAATGTCCCACTTTAAAAGGCTTGAACAGCAGAATTAAAACCCCGCCGGCAAAATTAGAAAGGCTCCCCTGAAGAGCCAGACCTACAGCCAGACCTGATGCAGCTAAAATTGCTACAAAAGAAGAGGTTTCAATGCCTAGGGTAGAGGCAACGGTAACCAGCAAAAGAACGTAAAGTATAACTTTTAAAATGCTGATCAAAAAGTTAGAAAGTGAAAGGTCAATTTTTCCTTTATTCAGGTGATTATTTAAAAACCTGACTAAGAATTTGATTAACCAGAATCCTATTAATAAAGTAATCAGTGCGAGTAAAAGGGTGGGGATTTTGCTGATAAATGTATCCAGCAAACGTGATAAGTTGAGTTCTATTCTATCCATAAATTGTTTTTATAGCCTTAAGGCCATTCTTGCAGATTGTTTTAAATTTAACATTTATGATGCCATGTTTTTTTCCACGTAAGATGGAATGCTGGTCAAAATTGGAAATCGTGAATTGAACAAAAATATAATGAACAAAATGGTGATGACGTTTGTATTTATATTTGTTATAACACTAAATAATTGAAAAACGATGAAAGCAGTAAAATCATATGCAGCGCACAGTGCTGATAAACCATTAGCTCCCTATCAGTTAGACCGTCGTGAGCCAGGAGCTGATGATGTAGAAATCAAAATCTTATACTGTGGTGTATGCCATTCAGATATACATACCGCAAGAAACGAATGGGGAGGATCAATGTACCCTGTAGTGCCAGGGCACGAAATTGTTGGAAAAGTAACGAAAGCCGGAGACAATGTGACGCGTTTTAAAGTCGGAGATACTGTTGGTGTAGGCTGTTTTGTAGACTCTTGTGGCCATTGCAGAAATTGCGAAGAAGACAATGAGCAATATTGTGAAAATGGACATTCACAAACCTATAACTCGCTGTTACAGGATAAAAAAACAATTACTTATGGTGGTTATTCCAGTCATATTGTAGTTACACAAAAATTTGTATTGAGTGTATCTGATAAATTACCTCTTGAAAAAGTAGCCCCTTTATTATGTGCAGGAATTACTACTTATTCTCCACTGAAACACTGGAATGTTAAAAAAGGAGATAAACTGGCGGTTGTTGGTTTAGGTGGATTAGGACATATGGCTGTTAAAATTGCGGCTTCTATGGGGGCAGAAGTAACGGTATTAAGCCGTTCCAAAAGCAAAGAAAAAGATGCACAGGAACTAGGTGCGCATCATTTTGAGATTACCACGGAAAAGGAAACGATGAAAAAGCTGGCTAACAGTTTTGATTATATCATTGATACGGTATCTGCGGAACATGATTATAATGAATATCTTGCTTTATTACGTACCAATGGGGTAATGGTTCTATTAGGTGTACCACCGAAACCTTCAGATGTGCAGGCGTTTCAGTTAATTGGCGGTCGCCGGAGTCTGGTCGGTTCGTTAGTTGGAGGAATAAAAGAAACTCAGGAAATGCTGGATTACTGTGCAGAACATAATATCACTTCGGATGTAGAAATGATCAATATTGACCAGATCAACGAAGCTTATGAGCGCACGCTTGCCGGAGATGTTCATTATCGTTTTGTAATTGATATGGCATCTTTGAATGAATAAGCTTAATTTGAGCAGTAAATAAAAAAAAGGCACTTTTAGAGTGTCTTTTTTTATATCTCCCTGATAGTTAAAGTCTATAAATATAATAGACTATTGCTGATTATTATTACTTTTGCGCCGAACATGATTGTATTAAAAAATATAACTAAACAATTTCATCAGAAAAACAGGGAGATTACAGCTTTGTCGGACGTCTCTTTAACTGTACCAACAGGTAAAATCTATGGGGTGATCGGGGCATCAGGCGCAGGAAAAAGCACCTTGATCCGCTGCGTGAATTTGTTGGAGAGGCCAACCTCCGGCGAGGTTATCGTGGATGGGCTGAACCTGATTGATTTATCACCGGCAGCGCTGGCTAAAGAAAGAAGACAGATCGGTATGATCTTTCAACATTTCAATTTATTATCTTCCAGAACGGTTTCTGAAAATATTGCCTTTCCATTAGAGCTGGATAAAGTTCCTAAAGAACAGATCCAAAAAAGAGTTGCTGAATTACTCGCGCTGGTAGGGCTGGAAGATAAAGGAAAAGATTATCCTGCTAATTTATCCGGTGGACAGAAACAACGGGTTGCGATTGCCAGAACATTGGCGAGTAATCCAAAAGTGCTGTTATGTGATGAAGCGACAAGTGCTTTAGATCCGGCTACTACAAAGTCTATTCTTACTTTATTAAAAGATATCAATAAAAGGCTGAATATTACCATTCTACTGATTACCCATGAAATGGATGTGGTGAAAAGTATCTGTGATGAAGTTGCAGTCATCAGTGCCGGTAAATTAATTGAACAGGGTACTGTCAGTGAAATTTTTGCGCATCCTAAAGCAGAACTTACCCGTGAATTTATCGCTTCATCTCTAAAAATAAACATTCCGGAAGCCTATCTGGAGAGGTTAAGCGATACATTGACTGCAGATAAAAAACCGTTATTAAAACTGGAATTTACCGGTCAATCGGTAGATGATCCCGTACTTTCACAGGTGAGCAGGTTATTCAACCTGAATAATAATATTATTTACGCACAAATTGAATATGCCGGAGGTGTTAAATTTGGCGCTATGGTGATTGAAGTTTCCGGTGCACAGCAAGACAGCCTGAAGGCAATAGCATATTATGAAGAAAAACAGATCAAAGTGGAGGTTTTAGGGTATGTCTGATGCAATGATTTTAATGATGTTCAAAGGAACATGGGAAACAATAGTGATGACCTTTGTCTCTGGATTTTTTGGTTTTGTCATCGGATTGCCAACCGGAGTGATGCTATATCTGACCAGAAAAGGCCAGGTACTGGAAAACAGAACGCTGAATAATGTAGTATCGGTTTTCGTGAATGTATTCCGCTCTATTCCATTTATTATTCTGATTGTCTGGATGATTCCTTTTACCCGGATGCTGGTCGGAACTTCTATTGGTATTGAAGCTGCTTTAGTTCCTTTAAGTATCGGAGCTGCACCTTTTATTGCCAGAATGGTAGAAAACAGTTTAATCGAAGTGCCAGGTGGTCTGGTTGAGGCTGCAAGAGCGATGGGTGCAACTCCTTTTCAAATTGTTTGCAAAGTATTATTACCAGAAGCATTGCCTTCGCTGATTAATACAGCTTCTATTACTTTAATCACACTTGTGGGTTATTCGGCCATGGGTGGCGCAGTTGGTGCAGGGGGATTAGGACAAATCGGTTATCAATATGGTTATGTAGGTTATGATGTACTGGTGATGAACACGGTATTGATTGTGCTGGTTGCTTTAGTTTTTGTGATCCAGTTTGCCGGAGATTTTCTTGCTAAACGTGCAGACCACAGGAAATAGACTCTTTTGCAAAAAAAATAAATAAGATTAGAAAACACAATTTATATCAATGAAAACTAAAATCAATTTGCTGGCAGCTGTAGCTGTAATGGCTTCAGTATCCTTATTCAGCTGCGGCGGAGGTGCTAAAAAGAGTGATCCGAACCATATCAAAGTAGGTGTAGAATCAGGACCGGAATTTGCAGTGGCTGAAGCTGCTCAGAAAGTAGCTAAAGAGAAATTTGGCCTGGACGTTGAATTGGTTCAGTTCAATGATTTCGTAATGCCTAATGAAGCGCTTAGCCAGGGTGATTTAGATTTGAATGTATTCCAGAATAAACCTTATCTGGATGTACAGACTAAACAACGCGGTTATAAATTCGCAATCCAGGGGAATACTTTTGTTTTCCCATTAGCTGGTTATTCTAAAAAAATCAAGAAAATTGAAGAGTTAAAAGAAGGCAATACGATTATTATTCCTAATGATCCGACTAATGGTGGCCGGGCTTTATTGCTGTTACAAAAATCAGGTTTACTGAAGTTAAAAGATGGTGTTGGTTTATTACCTACTGTCAATGATATCATCGAAAATCCTAAAAAGATCAAGATTCTTGAATTAGAAGCTCCGCAATTACCAAGAGCACTGGATGATCAGAATGTAACCATTGCAGTCATCAACAATACTTTTGCGTCTTCTGTTGGCTTAATTGCAGACCGTGACGGACTTATTGTAGAAGATAAAAAATCACCTTACGTAAATATCATTGTATCCAGAGAAGATAATAAAGATGAAGAGAAGATCAAAAAGTTTGTAAAAGCTTTTCAATCTGATGAGGTAGAAGCCGCTGCTGCTAAAATATTCAAAGGTGGTGCTGTTAAGGGTTGGTAAAACCTATTTTAAACTGAGTTAATAATTTTAAAAAAAAAAACGGTTGTCTGATCAAAAAAGGGCAACCGTTTTTTTATGAATGGCATGGTCAGGCTAAGCTGCTAATTCATTTTGACCTTACCGGTGGAGATCCCGTTAGATCAAAAAAGGAAAGCTTAATTCATAACTATGATCAGATATTAATGCCCAGTAGACCGAATATCTTATAAATTTCAGCTTTTGCTTGCTCAGGGGCTTCTGTGTCAAAATTCCCTCTTTTCGTTGCGTTGGTTATTCCGGTCTTCAGATAGGGCTTTAATCTTTGATATATATCAGGATTGCTGCGCACGAAATATTTCTCTGACTTTTCATAAGTTTTTAAAGGGTCATGGCTTTTCAGTTCCTTTCCAACAGGATCGCATTCTCTGAAATACTTACCACTATCCTTCACATGCATCAGAAACCAGAATTCAAGACAAGGCGTGTTAATCAGCACATGGATTTTTTTAATGTTTTCAGCTTCTTTTTGATACTTCTTTAATTCCGGGATTTTTCCTTCAGCAATGACTACATCGAGATCAATAACCCATATCGATAAGTCATAAATCCTGGCATTTGTCTTTACCAGCTCAAACTGTTCAAAAAGGGTTTTCTTTTTGGGAAGTTCGGGCTGAATAGATATTCCATGAAGCGTCTCGTTTTTCCTTAACATTTGCAGATACCAAAGTTCAGTTTCTCCATCTACAACCAAAGAAAAAGTCTTTTTCCCCAGGCCCTTTTTTGTACCGCTAGTTCTCATTATCGAAATCCAGATAATAATCTTCTAATTGTGGTACGGCACCAAGCTTGCCCGATTTGTATGCATTGAATACAGATGTAGTATCCCGGATAACACTTGAATCGAAGTCACTTAATGCATAAAGCTCTACACTGCCATCTGAAATTTTTTCTGTGAACCATATGGCATCATCCCGAAATATATCTCTTTCCATCAGTAATTCCCGATAATGGGTAGTGGCTATGATTTGGGAACCCTTAACATTGACAAGAAATAGCAAAAGAAAATGCTTTAATAATTCTGGGTGTAGTGAAGATTCGAGTTCATCGATTAAGACTACACTACTTTTCCCAAGTATCTGGTCTAAAAGGCCACTGAATTGAAAATATCTTTGTGTTCCTTCGGATTCTTCTTTATATGGCAATATATAACTATCAGAGTGATCACCATTCAACACTGAGTGGCGGAAACCAACTTCAAGTAAATCCAATGACTCAGGATCCTTTACAGAAATAGATTTTGGTATTATAGCTGCAATCTGTTTGTTAATAACATGCATGATTTCACGCATATTATCATCATAATTAATTGTTCTTTTTTCCAGTGCTAAGTCGGTAATCTTGAAATCTGCTTTTTGAAGAAATTTAATTATATGACCCTTATTAATCTCTTTATTTTCAATTGCTTTATTAATAGAATCACTCAAGTCTGTTTTAGGAGTAATCAGCTTTCTAAGCACCTTATCGAACCAGTCAGTTACGTCTCTGAGTTCAGGAGAATCAATATTTGACTTTAAAAAGCCGCTCAATACAGGGTTATTCCACAAGGTATTTGCCTCCAGAATTTCCTCCTGAGCCCGTTTGAACTTGGCCTTAGGGCCAAATTTAATTTCAGTCAGCTGTTTCTCAATATTCGTTTCGCGTTTATAAATCAAAGATTTGTTAGGAGAGTAAAATTCGAGCTTTTCAAAAGTAATAGCCTCCTTTATGAAAGCAATCTCGTAACTGTATTTGATTCCGTTTTGGAAAAATATTAATTCAAACTTCGTTTCCTGAGTTGATGTTAATGCGTTAAATAGAAATGGAGTGTAATTTAATGTCGTCTGTTTCTGTAATGGTGAGGAGACGATTAATGACCTTAAAGAATCAAGAGCCTTTAAGATCGTAGTCTTTCCTGAACCATTAGCACCATAGATTAAACCCAATTTTAATAATCTTTGTCCTGGAGCAGGTTCGAGAATAAAATACTTTTCCAGATCCTGAGATTTATCAGCTTCGAAAGATAGTGTAACAGTATCTTTTATACTTCTGAAATTTGTTGTAGAAAAGCTTACAATCATGATTTTTTCTTATTATCTGTAAATCGATTACAAATATAGCTAATAATCTGTCTTTTTTTATACATACCCAGATTGATAACCTAAGCATTGTTAAGCAAGAAATAAATCGTAAATTTAGGAAATGCAGACGGATTCTATACAACGATTTTCGATCATAAAAGTGAATGCAGAGGGCACCGCAAAGGTAGCTGATGAGCTCGCTATCGAAGAACCTCTGGAAATCAGAGTTAGCTATCTTTCAAGTGGGTTACAGGTTGTTAAAAATGTGGCTGTGACCATGCGTACACCTGGTCATGATGCCGAACTTGCTACAGGTTTTCTGTTTACGGAAGGGATTATTAAAAATAATGAAACACTGGCATCAGTAGAACATTGCTTTATTGCTTGTGCGGAAAATAAAGAAAATGTAATACAGGTAACTTTGAATGAGATTCCTTCTTTGGAAAACGCAGAACGTAATTTCTATACCACTTCAAGCTGTGGTGTTTGTGGAAAAGGGTCAATTGCAGCTATTCGTACAGTCAGTGTTTTTCAGCAGAATAATCTGGACGAACTGTTTGTTAATCAGGAGATATTAAATCAGCTGCCAGTCATCCTGCAAAAACAACAGGAAGTGTTCCGGGTTACAGGCGGTTTACATGCTGCTTCATTATTTACTGCTGATGGAGAATTATTATTGCTCAGAGAAGACGTTGGCCGTCATAATGCCCTGGATAAATTGATTGGGGCTGCTTTAGTCCAAAATTTGCTTCCCTTAACAAATTCTATTCTGCTATTAAGTGGCAGAGTCAGTTTTGAACTGGTACAGAAAGCTGCGATGGCTGGTGTCCGGATTATTGCAGCAGTAGGGGCGCCATCAAGTCTGGCAGTACAATTAGCAGAAGAGTTTGGAATCACCCTGATTGGTTTTCTGCGTAATCAAAGATTTAATATCTATAACGCAGCACAGCGCATTGCTGTAAACACTACAGAAACATATACCTACACTAATGAAGATAAGAATTAAAGGAAACTCGCTGCGCTATCGTCTGACAAAATCGGACATTGCTGCACTGGTTAAAGATGGCTGTTTGAAGGAAAGTACAGCTTTTGTAAACCAAATCTTAACCTATTCTGTAAAAGTTAAAGATACTGAGCAGCTGAAAGCTGAATTTACTGATAACCAGATTACTCTTTTTATTTCTAAAAGTATGGTTCAGGAACTCGCGGATACAGAAAAAGTAGGATTCAGCGATAAGGGAAGTACTTTGCACTTACTGATTGAAAAAGATTTCACTTGTCTGGATAACGTAGAAGAAGATCAAAGTGATAATTTTCCTAATCCTTTAGCTGCAACAAGTTAGTTTAGCGATTACAGTATCAAATATATTGAACATGGAAAACAAAGGTAAAATATTGCCCGATGCAGAGAATCCGGAAAAGTTACTGAATTTAAAAGTATCTCCAGCAAAAACGTGGGCTGCCGGTATCCCTGCTGTGGTAGCTGCATTTGCAGATATTGTTGAAGAAGGTATTCCCGTTCGGGGTACGGGCGCTTTGTTTTCAATGAACCAGAAAGGTGGATTTGATTGTTCTAGTTGTGCCTGGCCGGATCCTGATGATGACCGTTCTCCCATTGGTGAATATTGCGAGAATGGAGTCAAAGCTTTAGCGGAAGAAGCAACTACAAAAAAGGTAACTGCTGATTTTTTTGCTTTAAATTCAGTTGCAGATTTATCGAAATTAACAGATTATGAAATAGGCAAAAAAGGACGTTTAACTGAGCCTGTTTATCTGCCAAAAGGAGCAACGCATTATCAGCGTATCAGTTGGGATAATGCCTTTAAGAAAATAGCAGAACATCTGAATGCTTTGGAATCACCCGATGAGGCCGCATTTTATACTTCAGGAAGGACCAGTAATGAAACCTCGTTTATGTACCAGTTATTTACCAAAGAATTTGGGACTAATAACTTGCCGGACTGCTCTAATATGTGTCATGAAACCAGTGGTGTAGCCTTGTCAGAGACTATAGGGATTGGAAAAGGAACGGTGAAGCTGGACGATTTTTATACGACGGATGTCATTATCATTATTGGGCAGAACCCTGGAACAAATGCGCCCAGAATGATGAGTGCTTTGGAAAAGGGGAAAAAGAATGGCGCTAAAATCATCGCGATCAATCCATTGCCTGAAGCTGGTTTAATGGGCTTCAAAAACCCCCAGGAAATTGGCAGTGTACTTGGATCAGGTACTAAATTTGCCGACTTGTTTCTCCAGGTAAAGATAAACGGCGACATGGCTGTTTTTAAAGCACTTGAAATCCTCTTATATGAGGCAGAGCTAAAATCTCCCGGAAAAGTCTTTGACCATGAGTTTATAGCAAATCATACTGTAGGATACGGAAATTTCATCAATCATCTGAAGAATTACAGGCTGGAAGAGCTTGCTGATCAGGCTGGAGTTCCGCTGGCACAAATCCGCGAAGCAGCAGAAATAATTGGCCCGAAAAACAGGCTTATATTTTGCTGGGGAATGGGACTGACCCAACAGAAAAATGGGGTAGACATGTTAAAAGAAATTGTCAATATTACTTTATTAAAAGGGAGTATTGGTAAGCCGGGAGCTGGTTTATGCCCGGTTCGTGGACATAGCAATGTTCAGGGAAACCGAACGATGCTGATTTCTGAAAAGCCAACTCAGCAGCAACTGGACAAATTAAAAGAAGTTTTTGGTTTTGAGCCGCCAAGGGAGAATGGTTATGATGTTGTGAACGCGATTAAGGCAATTCATGCAGGGAAAGTAAAAGTGTTTTTTGCAATGGGGGGTAATTTTCTCTCGGCAACGCCGGATACAAATTATACGGCTGAGGCGATGCGTAAACTCAGGCTGAATGTGCAGGTATCCACAAAATTAAACCGTGGTCATTTGATTCATGGAGAAGAAGCATTAATACTTCCTGCATTATCCCGGAGTGATAAAGATTTGTACAATGGTGTTGCCCAGTTTATAAGTACTGAAAATTCGATGGGGGTAGTGCAGTCTTCTAAAGGAATTCTGGATCCTGTATCGGATCAGATGAGGAATGAAACCAGGATTGTCTGTGAAATGGCGAAAGCTACTTTAGGAAGCCGTTCTGTGGTAGATTGGGATAAATTTGCAAATAGTTATGATGCGATCCGGGATGTGATTGAACAGTGTATCCCGGGTTTTGAAGATTATAATAGAAGAGTGCGCGAGCCTGGTGGTTTTTATTTGCCAAACGGGCCCAGGGAAGGGAAATTTATAACGGAAAAGTTCAAGGATAAAGCCCCGTTTACATTGACTGATTTACCTGTACATCATTTAGCAGCAGATGAATATATGATGGCCAGTATTCGTAGTCATGATCAGTTTAATACTACTATTTATGGTTTGGAAGATCGTTACCGCGGAATAAAGAATGAACGGCGCGTTGTATTTATGAATCAGAAAGATATGGATAAGGCAGGCTTTGCCGAAGGAGAGAAAGTTGATCTGTTTAATTATGGAGATGGGATAGAAAGGGTAGCCAGATTGTTTGTGGTGGTTCCTTACAGTATTCCTGAACGTAATGCAGCAACTTATTATCCGGAAACAAATGTCCTGATGCCTATCAGCAGTGTAGCTGATCAAAGTAATACACCTGTCGGAAAACTGATTGTCATCAAAATTAAAAAGCATGTTTCCGGTTCCTGAACTTAATGGGCTGGTACTGGCAGGAGGCAGGAGTACCCGGATGGGCCATGATAAAGGACTGATCAACTGGCATGGAAAACCCCAGCGGGAGTATATGGCTGATTTGCTGAAGTCTTATTGCCGGGAAGTTTTCATTTCTTGTCGTGAAGATCAGCAGTTAGCTATTACAGATGGAGGTTACACTGCACTTACAGATAATTATACTGATCTGGGACCTTTTGGTGCTTTGCTTTCTGCATTTGAATTACAGGAAAATAAGGCATGGCTGGTGGTAGCCTGTGATCTGCCTTTATTGGACAAGGCGCATTTAGATCAATTGTGTGCTGAGCGTAACCCCGTCCTGATGGCTACGGCTTTTGAAGGGACTGATGGAGTTGCAGAACCATTAATGACGATATGGGAGCCTTCAGCTTATCCTGCGCTGCTTTCGGGTTTAGCTGCAGGCTCTTCATCTGCGCGCAGTGTACTGCTCAAAAATGAAATTACAGTATTGAAATCTACTGATCAGCAGGCCTTAGCCAATGTAAACAGCCGTGATGAGGCAGACAAGATCATAAAATCATTCTTATAATCAGCTGATGCGGATCTTAAAAAAGGCTGCTGTTTCTCTTGAAATGGTCTGCTGTATCTCTTGAAACAATTGAATTACAAGCTGTCATTTGACGGCCTTTTTTTTGTTCCTGATTTTAAATAAACATTGGAACTAAAATTGTAGTAATTTTACCACACACAGAGTTGAATTAGCTTAAATGAGTAAAGTATTTACGATTACTGAAGGTCTGGAAAATATGGGCGCACTGCGTACCGGAGGCCAGGGTTCAGTTTACAAAGGAAGAAGGTTTGGTCCTATTATAACGGCAGTGAAATTACTGCCAACACCGGTTCATACGGAAAGTACGGAAGATAAAAACTTCAGGAGTTTCCAGAATGAGGTGGAGAAATTGAAAAAGGTAAATGAGGAGCCTAATCCTAATATAGTTAAGATCTTAAATTCAGGAATTACAGAAAGCGGATCGTTCCCATTTATAGAAATGGAGTTTATTGATGGACCCGATCTGGAAGAATTACTGAAAGAGCCTCACGATAAAATATTTACGGTAAAGGAAGTGATTAAGGTGGCCGATCATCTGGCGAATGCTTTAGCGCATTGTCATAAGGTGACAGTCAAGCACGGGGATATCAAGAGTAATAATGTTAAGTTTAATGTCCATACGGGTAATTATGTCCTGCTGGATTTTGGCTTATCGGCAATGTCTGATGAACAGCGCAGAACGAGTATCCGCCATGCGGGTGCAATAGAATTCATGGCACCTGAGCAGAGTGAAGGACAAATGTTACTGGAAACTGATATTTACAGTTACGGGATAATCCTGTATGAGCTGCTGGCAGGGCAGGTTCCTTTTCCTTTACTGGATAACGGTCAAAAGTCAAGGAATGATGTCTTGGTTGGTCATCTGGAATCGCCTGTGCCTGATTTGTTGACCTTAAGACAGCAAAATATGCCTGAAAGCTGGTCGGAGCAGAAGAAATTACACGAGATGCAGGTTCCTGCCTGGTTGCTTGCTGTGATTAGTAAATGTTTGGAGAAATCACCATCAGCCAGGTACAAAAGCGGAATGGATTTGCAGTATGCGATTGTCCACAGTAGTATTACTGACGCTGGAAACGCTGTAGCTGATGCTCCGGGTACTGCTTTATTGCAAATGGAGAATGAGCGGTTACAAACTTTGCTTTTACATTATCAGGAAGCACAGGATGAAAATCCTGTTGTGCGTGATGCTGGTATAATTGCGATCTCTAAGCCTGTATTTTATGTTTTATCTGCGGGAGTAGTCTTTATGATTGCATTGCTGAGTTATTTTTTACTTTTTAAGGAAGCGGATAAACCTGTTAAAAAGGAGGTTCCGGTGAAAACTACGACAACTCCGGCTACTGTAACCCCTGATGATCAGGATAAGGGTTATGCCTGGGATAAGGAGCGTGATTCTCTAAAAGATAGTGGAAGTACAGAAACACAACCGGTACAGTTGAAGCCTGTTCCTCAGACTCCGCGTGATACAACAACGATGAATTTGGATACTACGCTTCATTTCTAAAATTGCATTAACCAGGGTTTTCCTACATAAAAAAGAATAACATGGCAGAAAAGTCAACTTTCTGGAAAAAGACAGGTCTTCAGGACTGGTTTCTTCCAACAGAAAAAAGTAAAGCTAAAAAAGTAGTCAAAGGTTTAACGCCTGACGAAGTTTATAAATATATACTGGATAAATTCAAAGAGTCTATTGGGCAGCTTTCTTTTGCGAACCGGGTAGTTTTTTATCATGAATACATTATTTGTTTCAACGAGGAGGATTATAAAGAGTTTCTGGATCATAAACAGGGCTTGTTCGGAATCATTGTGCATGAGTCGGTAAACCAGTTTTACGAAGTTTTAAAAGAACATCGTAAAGCAGGTAAAACGGTGGAGCCTTCAAGCTCTAAATGGGTTTTCAGACTGGCCTCTCATCCGGATTATGAACGTGGGGATAAAGGGTTTATCGGGAAATTATTGCCTGGAAGTACTAAAAAAGAGGAGAATTTAAGAGTCACTTTTATTCCAAGGCAAACAGGAATTGCAGAAACACTGGATGTCAACCAGGATATTTTAAATGGCTTCACCTATTATAGTGAGGGCTATTATGAGCTGCCTTATGCGATGGATCTTGAAAATGCTAAATTGGTTAAGGGGAAATCTGATCAGATTCTTGCACGCTTTGAAACGATTATGCCAGATCAGAATTTCAGAGGTAAAAAGCTGGAATACCTGATGACTACACAGGAGATATTGATCTCTGGTAAGGACGAAGAGCGAAAAGAACCTTATATTTTTAGTATTCCTTCGGATTGGGTGAATACACCTCATTTGAGCATCCGTTATGAGGAAGCAGAAGGTAAGTTTTACCTGGCTTCTTTTGGAGAGAAAACAATGGTAAACGAGGTGGAGGTATACCGCAGTTCGGTAGATGCTCCGGATTGGGTAGTACTTCCGTTTAATTCGAAGGTACTGCTGAATGGTATTATCGGGATCAACATTTTCAAACCTTAGCTCCGGATGGGAAATTATTTATCAATCGGGTTGTTGGCTTTAGGAGTTTTATTGCTGATATGGCATTTTACAGATATTAAAAAATCACAGAAATAATGGCGGATCGTTTATTTGGAATTACTGACACCGGCAGGGTAAGGGCTAATAATGAAGATGAATTTATTACGCAGGAAGTCATGCACAACAAATTCATGATTGCTGGTGTAATTGATGGTGTAGGTGGTTATGCTGGTGGTGAAATTGCGGCAGCGCTCACTAAAGAAGTTATCTTAAGGGAGCTGGAAACGATTGAGCCGGATTTGATCAGTCAGTTAAGCCGGGTTTTTTACCTGGCTAATGAAGAGATTGCCACACATAAAAAGGGTGATCTGGAATTAATGGATATGGCCTGTGTAGCTACACTTGCAGTGATAGACAGGCAGAATAATCTGTTGCATTACGTACATGTGGGAGATACGAGATTGTATCTGTTCCGTGATCATTCATTGGTTAAGATTTCGCATGATCAGTCTTTTGTAGGTTTTCTGGAAGATTCTGGCAGGCTCACTGAGGAAGCGGCTATGCAGCATCCTAAGCGGAACCAGATTAACCAGGCGTTGGGACTTGCAAGCCGGATGGGAATGACAGATCCTTACTTTGAAACAGGTTCTTCTCCGTTTTTACCGGATGATTTGATTTTGCTTTGCAGTGATGGACTAACGGATATGGTAGATGCAGCATTGATTACTGCGGTACTGAACGGGCCGGAAACACTTGCGGTAAAGGCAGCGCGTTTAGTGGAGGAAGCAAACCTGGCGGGCGGTAAGGATAATGTAACTGTCGTACTGGCAAAAAATGATAAAGTCCGTGCTTCTTATGAGTTTTCAAAATCGGAGCGTGTTAAGCCGATAGTGGCCAGTGCTGTTGCTGAGCCTTATGTTGCTGCTGAGTCTTATGCTACCGCTGAGCCTTTAAAAGGTTCGGTTAAAGCTTTGCCTGAACAAAATGCAGTTCAGCAAAAGCGTGGTAAAGGATTGATCATATTATTAACTGCTTTATGTTTATTGTTTTTAGGGACAACCATCTGGTTGTTTTTATACCATACTGCTGAAGGAACAAAATTAGAACAGCCGGGAACGGTTTTGGTTACGCCGGTCAAACCTGGATTAAATCCTCAGGAAAAAAAGATCAGTGATATGCTCTTAAGTTTAAAGGGAGACACATTATTACTTGCGGATACGGTTTTTAAAGTACCTGTCCGTTTAAGCCAGGCGCTGAGTATAGACCGGGACACACTTATTCTGAAAACTAAAGGGAATATTGTTTTTCAAAGTGATCCGGCCTACAAAGGGACTGCGCTGATTCTTTCTCCAAAATGTAAATATGTGAAGATTGATCAGCTGTTACTGGAAAATTTTGAAACAGGTATAGTTTCCTATAACAATGCGCTGGACTTGAAAAATATACGTTTTAATAAAGTTAATTATCCTGTACAGGTCAGGTTTGTTTTTCCAGACCAGTTTTATGTGAATGGCAGATTGTCCAAGCGTAATTATGCAGCTGATTCGCTGGCTAAGAAATAAGTATGGATAAGAAAGATACTGAAGTTAAAGGCAGAGGGCAGGAACGCTTGTTTTTGGGGCTGATCACTATTTTACTGGTGGTGCTGTTCGTCAGATTATTTGGCGTATTGCAAGCACGGATAAAAGATGTGGACCAGCGCCTGAAGGATGGAACGGTGGTGAACTTAAATGCACCTGAACCTGCTAAAGCTGTTAAAGCGTTATTGACAAGGGGTTATTATCTGGAAGATCCGCTTGACGTAGAAGTTATTAGCAATTCTATTGCTGCACAAGAAGCAAAAGGCTTGTCTTTTACCAATGTGGGTGATCTGAATAAGCGAAAGTTTAATGTGCTGGCTGATGATGCTTATCGCAATGGCGGATCTGCTTTTAAGAAAAGAGTAGCCGTGTCCAGGTCATTGCTTGGATTTACCGGGGATGATGAAGTTCGTTTTGCACAGGAAAAAAATAATGCACCTGCCATACCTGCAGTTAAAGCCTCAGGTATGGGCAATGGGGTACTTAAGGGGAGGATTGAACATAAAGGGGATGCGGTAGCCGGGGTTCTGGTACGTTTATCTACTGTTCTTTCTGCGGATAGTTTAGAAGCGAAATCATTTAAGGCTTATGCCCGTACGGATGCATCGGGTCAGTATTCATTTACACAATTGCCTGAAGGAAAAGCTTATGAAGTGATCCCTTTAAAGCCGGGTTTTGAGTTTGGACAGGTTAAGGGGGTACAGGAGCTCAATGGTGCTAAGCAACTTAATTTTAGTGAAATGCCGCATATGGTCAGATTGCTTTCTTCGCGCGAGTTTACGATGCTGAAAAATGACGGGGCTTTAATTGTGCGCACACCCGATCAGTTTAAAGTTGGGTACTGGTGTGTTGCGGGTGGTTTTTTACTGGCCTTTGTCGTGTTGCATTTGTTGTTGTCTTTTAAATTTCCGGAGGCTGATCAATTGATTTTGCCCCTTTTAATGTTATTGACCGGGCTGTCTTTTCTGACTTTACTGAGTTTGCAGGACCCGGTGAGAGATCGTTTTCTGGCGGTTGATTCTTTGTGGTTCCTGTATTTTGGTGTTGTGGGTTTAGGCGTTTTATTGTTTTTAAATATCAAACGCTTTACGGCTGATGCTGATTTATATCGTTTACTGGTTTTTAAAGCGCGTTCTGCTGCGAATGGATGGCCATGGATTGCGTTGGGAATGGCACTTTTGGCGGGGACTTTATTATTCGGCGGGGGGCCTGAAGGCAGTGGTGTAAAAGTGAATTTGCTGGGGGTACAGCCAAGCGAGGTAGTTAAATATCTTGTGGTCTTATTTTTAGCGGGTTTCTTTGCGCAGAATGAACAGTTTATTGCGACTTATTCGAGCTGGAAAAAACGCTGGTCATTTTTCTCTTTTGCATTGGCAGCGATCTTATTTACGCTGTTCTTATTTTTATTGTTAGGTGATCTGGGTCCGGCAATCGTGATCTGCTTTACTTTTATCCTGCTTTTCTCTTTTTCAAGGGGAGACTTTATGGAAATGGCAGCTTTTGTACTTTTATATGTACTGGTGGCCTGGTTTGTAAAGAATGTGTGGCTGGATGCTTTGATTACTTTCGCTGTTTTAGTTTTATATCATGTGCTGAAACGCAAATCTATGAGCGAGTCGGCAGTGATGGCGCTGATCGTGATTACAGCCTTTTTAACGATTGATAAAATTCCTTACCTGGATAAAATTGTTCCCGGGCCGGTAGCCAGACTGTCTGACAGGAAAGCGATCTGGCAGGATGCCTGGAACAATGAAGTTTATGGGGGCGATCAGGTAGCAAATGGTCTTTGGGGCATTGCTACAGGTGGAATTACGGGACAGGGCACTGGGGAGGGTTTTGCGAAAACTATTCCCGAAGCGCATACAGATATGATTCTTCCTGCCATTGGGGAGGAGTTTGGATGGACAGGGATTACTTGTATTTTTATCTTATTTTTAATCTATTTGCATCGTTCGGTTATTATTGGCCGGCGAACGGGAACCCCATTCTTGTTTTACATTTGTGCGGGGATCGGTATCTGTACTTTCATACAGTTTTTACTGATTGCCGGCGGATCGATTGGCGCATTGCCTTTATCGGGGGTATCCCTTCCTTTTGAAAGTTATGGCGGATCTTCTCTGGTAATTAACCTGGTCGCTGCTGGATTTTTATTGTCAGCTTCTTCAGTAAGGGGAACGGCTGTACAGATGAAATATTTAACGGGTCAGCAGGACAAAAACCTGGTTCCGGCATTAATTGCTGCTTGTGCGGCTATCTTATTGTTGGTGATCAATATTTCGCGTTATAGTTTTAATACGCGTGCATGGGTAGTTAAACCAGCCTTAGTCGCTGATAAAAGCGGAAGCCGGATGTTCAGTTATAATCCCAGGATAGGGATATTGATGAAAAAACTGGAAGCGGGAACTATATATGACCGTTCAGGATTGATTTTAGCAACAAGTAATCCTGAGTTGGTTAAAAAGCAAATGCAGGAATTGCGTGAAGCTGGTGCGGTTGATTATAAACTGGATTCTGCCAGGCATAAAAGGGTGACGCGTTATTATCCTTTTGAAGAGCAAATGTTCTTTTGGACGGGTGATGCAAATACTGGTGTGTTTAGTGGCGGTATCAACGGATATTTTGCGGAATATGAACATGCGGCAGAATTAAGAGGTTTTAAAATGCCTTTGACAAGTTATACTATGATCGCTTCCCGTTATAAGGAGGATCGTTTTTTGCCAGCAGGGCCAAAGGAGATGACTGTACTTAAAAAGGATTATTCGGCATTGACTTCTTTGTTGGTTTCGGGTCTGGATAGTACAGAAATACAGACTTTTAAAAAGCGTAACCGGGAAGTGAAGTTAAGTGTGGATGCGAGTTTACAGACGCATTTACAGGCGCGTTTAGCGAATGATCCTAAATTAAGCAAAAGCAGAGTCTCTGTAGTAGTCATGTCTTCTAATACAGGGGATGTACTGGCATCGGCCGCTTATCCTCTGCCTCCGGTTAAGAACTGGGAGCAGTTGACGATGACTCTTTCGGATCAGAATAAACTGGATTCCTGGACAACTACGGCAGATCCGGGTTTCGCAATTGCTACTCAGCCTGGTTCTACGGCCAAATTATTGACGGCTATGGCTGGTTTTAATAAATTAGGTTTAGCTGCTGCGCAGCAAACTTACCTGGTCAAAGCAAATGAAAGGATCCGTACGCGTGGTGCTGAACCGGATGAAACGGGTGTGATAGATATGGAGCAAGCTATTGTGAAATCAAATAATGTTTACTTTATCAAGTTGGCGAATCAGCAGCATCTGCAGGAACAAATGGGAGAGCTATATTTGAAAACTGGTATGTTTTTGCATGGGGTTGGTGGTTATTATTATGGCCGCAAATCTGTCAATGATGAACAGGAACAGCGCTGGCTTGATTTATGGCGCAAAACTGAATTTAGCAGCGCTTATAATCCGAATAATATTTACCGGAACCGGGCAACGGGCATTTCTGGTATGGCCTGGGGACAGGGAGAATTGATTTCCACCCCTGCTGCTATAGCACGTTTAGGCTCAGCTATTGCAAATGGCGGGGTTTTAGTGCCTAACCGTTACGTATTGAAATTGGCAGATTCAACTATTAAAGAAAAGGATGGTGTAGTATTGGCGAAAAATCCTGAAGCTGCAGCTTTGTTAAAACAGTATATGATTGAACAGAGTGCGCGCAAGGCCGGGATATTTGGAATTGCTGTTGCGGGTAAAACGGGTACGCCTGAGCGGATTATTAAAAAGAAAAAAGTCAATGATGGCTGGTATGTGTTTTTTGCACCTAAAGCAACTGAGCCGGGTTATACAGTAGTGTGTATCCGGGTTGAAGCAACCAAAGGTTCTTCGGAGGCTGTAAGGGTAGCTGCAGAAAGTGTAATTCCTTTGCTGGTTAGTAAGGGGTATATGAAAAGTATAAATTAATTGAATTAAGGATGTTTGATTTTTTCAAGAAGAATAAAGGAAATACACCTTTAGATGCCAAGGGTTTAAGGGATGAGATTTTGCAGTTTATTAAAGAAGAGCTGCAACAGCTGGATGGTGGAGAGGGCAAATATTTAAAAGCACTGGAGCTTTTTGTCAGGGTAAGAGCGGAAGAGTTATTTAATTATGAGACTGCTTTATATAGCGCTGCACCTGAAAAGTTTCAGGAGGAGGTACAGCGCATTGCTGATAATTTTGCCTTGGATCTTCCTGATGGATGGAAGTTGATAGTGCATTATGTGACTGAGTTTCCGGAAGGTGTGATTCAGCGTACCCAGCTTAAAGTAGGATTGGTACTGAAGAGTTCTGGTTCGACCGCTGCTGCTGGTCGTGAAAGTAGCTTAACTGCAAGTTTAAAGGTAATTACCGGCCGGGCTGAACAGGAGGTTTATGTGATTAAGGCAGAAACAGGACGGATTAATATAGGCAGAGAAAGTAATGTACAGGGAAGTGATGGTAGTTTCAGACAAAATATGATCGCTTTTCCGGCTGAGGCTCAGGATAGTAATAAATATATCAGCAGACAGCATGCACATGTGGAATGGGACGGGCAGCAGGCCTGTTTTAAGTTATATGCTGATGAGGGTGGAGTGCCTCCGGGAAATAAAACTAAAGTAAGAGCGGCGAAAGATGAAACTACACATAAGTTAAATTCCACGCAAGTGGGGTATATTTTGAAAACGGGTGATCAGATCATTCTTGCTGATGTGGCAGTGCTGGAATTCACGGCACTTTAGGATTGTATTTAACAGTTAAGAAATATTTATTTGCAGATTTAACAATTTCTACGTGCAATTTTATTTAGTTTAGCGCATATTTCCAGAAACCGTTTAAATTAAATGACTATAAAAGCACTGTTCATTATATCTTTGCTGATTTTTCTAACTACTTTTAAAATCAATGCGCAAACAAAACATACCATCAGCGGTTATGTGAAAGACGCCCGGACGGGTGAACAATTAATTGGCACGACAATCAGAGTGGAGGGAGCTGCTAATGTCTCCACAACTTCCAATGAATATGGTTTTTTCTCCCTGACTACACAAAGCGGGCTTTATAAATTACTGATTGGTTCTGTGGGTTATATCATTGATACCAGAACAATCAATCTGGATAAAAATATACAGCTTAAAATTTCTTTGGTTCCTCAGGATAATAATCTTTCTGAGGTCGTAATCTCAGCAGCACCTAAGGATGAACGTGTCAAGTCTGCAAAAATGGGGGTTGAGAAACTGAGCATGAAAGAGATTGACAGGGTTCCTGTTCTTTTTGGAGAAAGGGACCTGATCAAAGTAGTACAGCTTTTACCGGGTGTAAAATCGGCGGGAGAGGGAAACAGCGGCTTCTTTGTGAGAGGTGGTGCTGCGGATCAGAACCTGATTTTACTGGATGAGGCCATCGTTTATAATCCTTCACATTTACTGGGTTTCTTTTCTACGTTCAATTCGGATGCGATTAAGGATGTAACCTTATATAAGGGAAACACGCCTGCACAGTACGGCGGACGTTTGTCTTCAGTGATGGATGTTAAGATGAATGAGGGAAATAACCAGAAGCTGAGTGTGAATGGGGGAATTGGGATCATTGCTTCGCGGTTAACGGTTGAAGGGCCAATTGTAAAGAATAAAGGATCCTTTTTAATCAGTGCCAGACGTACTTATGTGGATGCTTTTTTAAAAGCGAGCAGTGATACGGTAATCAAAAAGAGTGCTTTGTACTTTTATGATTTGAACCTGAAAGCGAATTACCAGTTTGGAGAGCATGATAAGGTTTTCTTATCTGGTTATCTTGGACAGGATAAGTTAGGCCTGGGCGGGTTATTTGGCCTGGATTGGGGAAATAAAACGGCTACTTTAAGGTGGAATCACCAGTTCAGTCCTAAGTTATTTTCTAATACATCTTTAATTTATAGTGATTACCGGTACAATATTGACTTGACAAATTCTTCTTCGTTTAATGGAAGGATCACTTCCCAGATCAAGGACTGGAATTTGAAGGAGGAATTCAGTTTTTACCCGAATACGAACAATACGTGGAAGTTTGGGGTGAACTCTATTTATCATACGATTAAACCGGGTGAGTATAGTGGCGATTTTACTTTACGGAGCCAGGCTTATACGCATAGCTGGGAAAATGCTGCTTATGCGAGTAATGAGTGGAAGGCTTCTGATCGTTTGAAGGTTGAGTATGGGGTACGTGTGAGTGCTTTCTCTGTTTTAGGTGGTGATAATAATTTTTATACATTGAATAGTGCAGGTACAATTTCGGATACGCTTCATTATGATAAGGGTAAAATTGTAAAAACTTATCTGAATTTAGAGCCTAGGTTTTCTGCGGCTTATCAGCTGAATACGGTTTCGTCTTTGAAAGCTGCTTATGGCAGAAATACACAGTCTATTCACCAGTTGTCGAATTCTGCCACGAGCAGTCCAACGGATAAATGGGTCGCTACTAATAATATTATCAAACCGGAAACTTCCGACCAGGTTTCACTGGGCTATTTCCGTAATCTGAAGGATAATACTTTTGAGTTTAGTGCGGAAACGTATTATAAGGTGATGAATAACCAGGTGGACTACAGGGATGGGGCGAACATCAGAAGTAATGATCCGATTGAGCCTCAGCTTTTATTTGGTAAGGGCAGGGCTTACGGGATTGAGTTGTTATTACGCAAAAAGACGGGCCGTTTGACGGGTTGGATTGGCTATACTTTATCGCGTTCGGAAAAAATGATCGATGGGATTAATAATGGGGATTGGTATGCTGCCAGACAGGATAGAACGCATGATCTCTCGGTTGTTGGGATGTATGAGGTGAATAAGAAGTGGTCACTTTCGGCAACTTTTGTTTATTATACGGGTAACGCAGTTTCTTTCCCGAGTGGTAAATATTATTCGGATAACCAGGTGGTTTTCTTGTATACGCAGCGTAATGCTTACCGTATGCCTGCTTATCACCGGTTGGATCTGAGTGCCACGTGCAAGTTAAAGGAGCGTAAAAACTTCTCTTCTGAGCTGGCTTTTGGATTGTATAATGCTTATGGGCGTGAAAATGCTTATGCAATTACTTTCCGTGATAATCCTGATGATCGTTCCCGTACACAGGCTGTACAGACTTCGTTGTTCAGGTTCGTTCCTTCTTTTTCTTACAACTTTAAATTTTAAAATGATGAGACGCAGTATTCGTGTTTTCTGTTTATTGATATTACCGTTTATTTTCAGTGCTTGTGAAAAAGTGATTGATGTAAAGCTGGATGGTTCGGCTATACAAATCGTAATTGAGGGTGAAATTACTGCCAATGCGGGGCCTTATCAGGTGAGTGTTTCGGAAACAAAAGATTTTAGTGGTGATAATAATTTTGTGGGCCGCAATGATGCAGTAGTCGAAATTAAGGATGTAACTGCGGGGGTTACAGAAATGTTAACGAATAAGAGTGCTGGTGTTTATACAACGAGTACGTTGCAGGGGATAGCTGGTCATACTTACCAGATGACTGTAAAGTTGAGTGGCAAAACTTATGTAGCGACTTCTGCGATTCCTTTGAAGGCGGTTAAGGTGGATAAGCTTTATGCAAAATATTTTGAGCTGGACAAGGACAAGATTTTTATGGTGCCTGTGTTTACTGATCCGGTGGGTAAGGGGAATTATTACAGAGTCAGACAATGGGTAAATGGCATATTGGTAAAGGGGTCTTTTGTTCGCAATGATGATGCGACCGATGGCAGGACTTTCGATAATCAGCTTTATTATGAGACGGATAAGAAGTTTGGTAATCCGCTGATCAATAATGGTGATTTAATGCGGGTGGAGTTGCAGTGTATTGATAAGGGTACTTATGATTATTATAGAACTTTAAATGCGACTATTGGTCAGGAAACTGATAACCCAGCGAATCCGCTGAGCAATATTTCTGGTGGTGCTTTAGGGGTATTTAATGCTTGTCAGTCTACGAATATAAGTGCTATAGCTAAATTTTAATTGTAATTTCGCGGCCGGGCGGTTTGCTCGTTTATAATTTATTAGAGATGAATAAGTCTGAAGTTGAACAGGTGTTAATCACGGTGAAGTCGGGAACGGAAGAGGCACTGAATATAAAAATTTACAAGAGTGGAATCCTCGCCCGCAGGGGTTGTGGTGGTTTACCGGGAGTAAAGATTTCCGGAATGAGCTTTACGGGGGATTCTTCGTATTTTGACAGGTTAATGAGCAGTGTTTCTCAGCAGGTGCTGGATGAGAATATAAATCATGAAGAGAAGATTGTAACGGGGTCGCTGGAGTATCTGGTGGCTTTTTACGGAGTGAGTGATAATGGTGATGTGGGGGAGCGCGCGGAGTGGACGAAGTCTACGGGGTTAAGGTTTTTTATGGATGAGGGGACAAGTTTCAGACATAATTTACTGGGGTTCGTGGATGGGTTAGCTATTGAGGCTATGAAGTTGACGGATTCGTGGTATTTTGATATTATGATGTTAGGGTTGGACAAGATGAGGTCGTCGTCGCTTCCGGAACAGACGCTTGCGAGTGGGCCAAAGAGTGAGGAGGGGTTGAAGCAGGATTTTCAGAGTTATTTTGAACAGGTTAGTAAAAAGGGGTTGACGGGGTTTGCTGAGGGAAAGGTTTATGTGAGTGAGGATGGGGGGGAGTATGGGTTATCGTTTTCTAGTGAAGGGGAAGGGTTGGTGTACAAGTTTACTGCTGTGTAAAGGGTTTTGTAAAAGGGAAATATAAAAAACCATATATGTGTTTTCCGACTGGAATTCCCTGAAACGGGAATAAGGTCTGGAAAACACACATATGGTTTTTTTATTTCTCTGGTTTACTTGTTGGATTGTTATTAAGATTGCTTGTTGGATTGTGAGTGGTTTACTTGTTGGATTATTATTAGGATTACTTGTTGGATTGTTATCAGGATTGCTGTTGGGATTGCTTTTTGGAGTATCGGGCGTTAATACCCTCAGGATAGCTTTGAGAATTTCGGGGTTAACTGAATAGTTCGATAAGGTCAGCTTTTGAGAGTGACTTTAGTAGGGAAGTATCGGTTTGTATGATGTCGTTAACGAGCTCCTTTTTTGTTTCCTGAAGTTTCATGATCTTTTCTTCGATAGTGTCTGGACAGATTAATCTGATCGCCACTACGTTTTTCTTCTGGCCGATCCGGTAACAACGGTCGATAGCCTGGTTTTCTACGGCAGGGTTCCACCAGGGGTCTACGAGGTATACGTAGTCTGCCTGGGTAAGGTTAAGGCCGGTTCCGCCTGCTTTCAGACTAATCAGGAAGACGCGTATGTTGTCGTTCTGCTGGAAGTTTTCTACTTTCTTTTCTCTGTTTGTGGTTTTTCCACTGAGGTATTCAAATGGGATCTCCTTGTGCTCGAGTTCTTTTTTGATCAGGTCAAGCATCGTCACGAATTGTGAGAATACCAGGATTTTATGCTGGGGGGAGTGACTGTCTATTTCTTCCATCAGTGTCGTGATTTTAGAAGAGGTGGCACCGTGAAGAAGGTTGTCTTTGAGCAGGGCAGTAGAGTTACAGATCTGTCTGAGCTGGGTTAGGCCTTTGAGGATGTGTAGGGTGTGCTTTTCTGCGTGGTCGTCTTTTTCGGATAGCAGGAATTTCTTGTACTCGTTTTTGCAGGCGTCGTAGGCGTTTTTTTGAGTGGTGCCCATCTCACAGTAAATCACCATCTCGGTTTTGTCCGGGAGTTCTGAGGCCACTTCTTTTTTTGTTCTGCGCAGGATAAAGGGACTCACCTTCTTTTTTAGGTTGGTGGCGGCCCGGGTGTCTTTGAATTTATCTATCGGGGAAGAGTAATGGTCCCTGAAGTATTGTTTACTGCCGAGTAATCCGGGACAGGCAAAGGAGAGTTGTCCGTAAAGGTCAAAGGTGTTATTTTCGATCGGGGTACCAGTTATAGCAATCTTATTTCTGGATTGCAGCAAACGAACTGCGCTGTAACGCAGGGAGTCTGGATTTTTTATAGTCTGGGACTCATCCAGGAAAATATAATTAAAGAAGTAGTTTTTTAGCCAGTTGATATCGTAGAGCAGGGTGCCATAAGAGGTCAGAATAATTTCGTAATTGCTGAAGTCTTCGTGATCTTTTATCCGGTCTGCACCGTAAATGGTGTGTATTTTAAGGTCGGGGGCAAATTTCGCTATTTCTGCCTGCCAGTTAAAGATCAGGGTAGTGGGTACAACAATGAGGTTGGTATTTTGGTGACCTTTATTGCGCTGGGAAAGTATAAATGCAATGATCTGGATGGTTTTACCCAAACCCATATCATCTGCCAGACAGCCGCCGAAATTAAATTCATCGAGGAAGTTCAGCCAGTTCAGGCCTTCTTTCTGGTAGTCACGAAGGGTTGCGTTCAGGGCAGCTGGAATTTCTACTTTTTTGATGTTTTTAAAGTCTGCAATCTTTGCTTTATAGGCGCTTAGTTCCAGTTTTACTACTGTGGACAACACCTCTTCTTCGTAAAGGTCTGTGATTTCAGTGAAGTTTACTTTTGGGGTACGGATGGATTCGTCTACGACCTCTCCGGCATTGAAATATTTAGTCAGGCGATCGATCCATTCCTGGGGGAGCAGACCCATAGTGCCGTCACCGAGTTTGACAAATTTGCTTTTATTTCTGATTGATCTGTGCAGGTGTTTGAGCGGTACTTTCTGATTGCCGAATGCGACTTCGAATGCAGTGTCAAACCAGTTGAGGCCACTGTTTACGGCGATGGTTATTTTGGCCTTGTTAGGGTTGACGTGATTGCCCTTAAGTTGGTTAAAGCCTAGTATGGTGATGTTTTGCTGATGCCATTCTTCAAAGGCAGCCAGGAACCATCCTTCGTCGAGGAAACGTTTTTTATGCAGGTAAAAGCAGTCTTTGTCCAGCTGCTCTTCAAAGTGGGGATGCTGACGGGTCATGGAAGAGATAAACTGCAGCTCCTGCTGTTCATCCCGGGTTACGGTAAATATATTACCGGCATGATCTGCGGCATGGATTTGCTTTCTGGACAGGACGGGAACCTCAACATTCCCATATTTCATTACGGGGGTAATTAAAACGTAGTTTTCAGAGTCTGAGAGATAAATTATTTTTTCTGTGGACTGATCAAAGTGGGTTTCTACTAATTGTTCGTGGGTAGCGGGTTTCAGGTAAGAGTAATTGATATGAATTTTGTTCTCTAGTCTGGAAAGGATGTCTTCTTTAAATTCCGGATATTTTGATTCATGGATCACCAGATGGTTGTTATTTTGCCTGAAGAAATCCACAACTCTCAGGAAATCCGGGTTATCGATGAGGTATAGGGTGTCGTTGTAAAATATAAAATAGCTGAATTTTAGGTTGAGGAACTTAAGGTCGTATGTTTTGTTTTCTAAAATAAGCTCACCTGAAATCGTGTAGAAGCCATTTGTTAGGTTTACAGCAAGACGGATGTCGAGTTGAAGGCTTTTTAGGTTGACTGGGATGATAGAACTAATAGTCAGGTTTGGAGAAATCTTCGGGTCATGGTAAAAGACAGCTAATTCAAGAGGGTTTTTGACGAGGGCTTTTAGTCCATTGACATCTGCCTCTGCCTGAGCAGTTTCATAGTTCTGCTGGAATTTGGAGACTGCTGTATAGAATTTTAGTTCTTCTGGATTTTCTGTCGCCCATATGTAATCCATTGCATTCAATTGCTTCAATGGGTTTTTTATTTTACCAGTAGCTGTTAGTGCGCATTCCAGCAAGTCTGCCTGAAAATGAGAGTAATAACGGTGCTGTTTTAAAACCAGGATCTTATTGGTGTCTTCTTCTACAGGGCTATGTTTTAAAAATGGAAGCCCTGGTTTTGGTAAGAGCAGCTCCTTAAGGAGGTTATTATTCTCTTTTGTGATGGGAAGCAGGTCTTTGATCACAGGAATGATCTCAAATTTCTTATTGGCGTATTCCAGGGTGAACAAATCGTCAGGACTTTCATTCTCCAGACCATAAGCAGTCGCGAATGTTCTTATTTTTTCATGTCTGAGCTGCTGGTCAAAAAAAATGCGGAGCTCTGGACGTTCTATCAGGTTAAAGAGTACCTGCATCTGGTGTTCGCATAGTCTGCTTTTAATGGCAGAGCAACGGCAGGATAAAATTAAATTGTTTTGATGAAGCCGGACATCAACTTGCGGGAATTTAATGGCACTGCTATTATTGAAAAAAGAGGCGTAACCTATAGAAATGTGCTGGGGTACGAGATTGAAATAATTTGGTGCCGTAGTATCAGCCTGAGCGGAACTGTGTTTTAATATAAAAACTGTATTGAAAAGAGCGGGCTTAAAATCAGTGATTATATAGGTATTGGAGGGGGTTCTGGCAGTTTCAAATAGGTTGGGAATGTCGGTCATAGTGTTGTTGATAAAGATAAGGCTTTCCACTGAATGCTTGAAATAGGAGAAAGAATAAAAATATTTAAAATAAATACTACTATTTAAGTAGACATTATTATATTTGCTATCAGAACGAAAGATTTGTAAGGATTTACAAAGGGGAAAAGGAACTTTAGTGGTGTTTTTCTCCAAAAAATAGTCATGTGGCCGAGTGGTGAGGTGTGGGTCTGCAAAACCCTTAACGGCGGTTCGAATCCGCCCATGACGTCAATTGCAGTCTCAAAGGTTGCATAGGGTACTTGATTTTGGTTAGATCTAAGTTTTGTTTTGTTGATACTCCAGGTTGGATGACCTGGAGTATCTTAGTTTAAGGGCATACCTAATTGAATATTTTGCAACTAAAATTAGCTTATATAGAGATCGAAAACGACCATATGTTGTTGTTGACGTAGGTCAATGACTTGTTGGCGTAAAAATATTTTGAGATCAAAAACTCTTCCTTAGCTTTATCGGTAAGCTAGGTTTAATTAAGGTTTGACTTTATACTTTTTTAAACTAAGCCCTCAAATTGGTGTGTTTGATATACTAAAGGGGAACTTAGGCTCCCCTTTAGTTATTTATAGCCTTTGCTGTTCAGCTTCTTTAGGATTCCCGGATCAAGTCATAAACATGTGGATCAGGGATTAAATTTCAAGTTTTGGGTTTGATATTTTCTGAGTTCAAAGCAGAAGGTTACAATTCTTTAAGAAGCTAATTACTTCCTGATTTTATAGTTCAGTTTATCCTTATTAAACGCTCCTGATTACTTTGATAAGAGCTCAGTCAACGCTTCAGCGGAATTCTCAGGGGGAAGAAAGATCCTGATTTTTCCAGGCTGGCTACTTTGACGAAAGTGCTCTGATGCCTTTGGGCTTCCATTTTTTGTTTCCTTTTGCCCGGTACAGAACTTTTGAAACAACCTGTACGCCAAACTGCTGCTTTAAAAATGAAATCGTCCTGGATTCCCTTTGAAATTTTACCCGTTAAACTTCCTATAATAATTCTCATAATAAATAAATATATTTCCACCAATGTAAGCTATTCGCGTTAAAGATTATCCTGATGCGTAAAAAATGTCCGCAATTGTCCGCAGCTGTCTGCAATTGTCCGCAGTTGTCCGTGGGTTAGTCAAAGGGAAAATTATAATTTCATTAATCTTCAACTAGTTATGGTTTGGTTGTGCCTGAGTGATGGTCGGGATGACACCAGGTTGAGAACGGGCTGTAAGCATGTCGAGTCCATGTTGTTTCAACTAGTTGTTTTGACTTGGACTTGCCATGCTCTCACGTTACTTTAGCATTGCTCTTACCCTAACGAGTACTCAGGCAATACTCAGGCAATACCCGGACGATATAGCTTTATGATTTAGCTATTTTGAATTTATTTACGAACAGCCCGGCCTTGTTTCCCCTGAGTCATTCCCATGCAAATTGAAAGCTTTCAGCGCAACTTCCAGCGGCATAAGAGTATCCGTGATAGCAAAGATTTTCTGTTGAGCGTGTCAAAATTTATACTTAGAAAAGAGCCTGCTCCACAAGTTGATGACTTGATCCGGATTCTCCTCCTTATTCTTCTTTTCTACTCTTCAGTTTATGCAGGAGATTTATGGTTAATAAATCGTTTAAGTTAACTCATTTTGATTAAAAATAGATATTTAAGTGTTTTTAATTCTTTTGTCTAATTGTTGTTCAAATGACTTAGACAGAAGTGTATGTTTTTTTGGACACGCAACTTTTGATGTAATTATTATTACATATATAGATGTTTTAATTAAAATATAACTTGGTAATTTACCAGCGTCAGCCAACTATTAGCTAAATTTGCCAATAATTGGTATGTACTTTGTATTTGTGTTTATCTATAATCAGAAAAACATAAACACTATGAGTAGCAACGACTTTAATTTTCGACTTTACAGTTACAAAGATTCTCTACAATCATTTGCTATTTCTTTCACCAGAGATATGGAAGATGCGAATGATCTGGTACAGGATACCATGTTAAAAGCCATTAATTATTCCAACCATTTTAAGGAGGGAACAAATTTTAAAGCCTGGTTATATACCATCATGAAAAATACCTTCATTAACAATTACCGCAGGGCAACAAAAACTAATTCTATCATGACTGTGACCGATGAAATCACTTCAGATAAATTACATTTTAGTGCCTCAGTAAATGATAGTGATGGAAAGTTTGTTATGGAAGACATTTATAAAGCACTTGCCAAATTACAGCCGGAATACTATATTCCATTCCTTAAGTATTTTGAAGGTTTCAAATATCATGAAATTGCCGAACAGCTGGAAATTCCAATTGGTACAGTTAAAACAAGAATACATATCGCGAGACAGCTGCTGAAAAAAAGTTTAAAAATGCATAGTGATAATTTTATGCGCAAAGCTAATTAAGAAATAAAAGCTAATTGAGAAATATCTACTCAGATTTTAAAAGCGTCTTCATGTGTTACCAACAAAAGCGGCAATATCCTTGCTGCTTTTATTTTTAATTTGATTACCATTGTATGGTCAAATTAAAACATTTATCCTCTTCATGAATATAGCCCGGGTGGACGCTCACCACAAATTATACTTATCGTTAATCGTAGCATTGATCGTCTTTGTAGTATGCTATGGAAAGATGTCAGCCTCAACGCAATTTATTTTAGTTTGGATTGGTTATGCTGTAACGCAATTAGGTCTTTCATGGGCAACCATTTTTAAAGTACATCCCCTTGAAATGAAAAAGATTTCAAAAGTACAGGATAATAACCGCACCCTCATTTTTATGTTCGTGCTCGTAGCTGCTTTAATGAGCCTTTTTGTCGTAGTTCTTTTATTAAAATCAACTCAGCATCTTACAGGATCAGCACTTACATTACATATTTTATTGTCTATAGCAGCCGTGATATGTGCCTGGGCATTAGTGCATACTACATTTGTATTCAGGTATGCGCATCTTTACTATGAGTCTAAGGGTAAAAACCTGGCTAAATCTGTTAAGAATGGGGCCGGTTTGAAAAAAACTGGTACTACTGAAAAAGAAGAAGACACCTCAAAGTATAAAGAAGGCTTGGAATTTCCAGAAGAAAAGACTCCTGACTATCTGGATTTTACTTATTTTTCCTTTGTTATCGGAATGACTTTCCAGGTTTCTGATGTCGAAATCAGCTCCAGGAGAATCCGCCGCCTGGCTTTAATGCATAGTTTAGTCTCATTTGCTTTTAATACAGTAATCGTTGCCCTGAGTATTAATATTATCTCTGGCCTGATGACCAAATAGTCTTTTTATTTAAGAAAAACCATTTCATAGCCTGCTTGTTGTTTTTGTTTATACGATAGAAATAAAAAAATAACAGGATGAATTATAGAAAAACAATGATCTTAGGTGTCTGTGCAGCATTTCTGCTACAGGCTTGTAATCAGTCTCCGAAAACTGAAAGTCAGGGTACATCAACTTTATCTGCTGATACAGTATTGGATGGGCATGCTGATGGAAAGAACAGTAATTTATCAAAACTCAAACCCGAAGAGGCATCCTTTATAGCGCAGGCAGCAGTAGGTGGATTGATGGAAGTTGAGGTTGGTAATCTGACGCTTCAAAAAACAAAACTTGAACAGGTGAAGGATTTTGCAAAGCGAATGATCAAAGACCATACGCAGGCAAATAGCGAACTTCAGACCTTAGCCTCAGGCATGGGGATTAAGCTGCCAGGCGCATTGCCTTCAGCAGAACAAAGTCACTTTGATGCCATGAAGCAAATGATGGCAAACGAGTATGATCAGAATTATATGGATATGATGGTAAATGATCACGCTAAAACTATTGACCTGTTTAATGGTGCGAGCAGGTTTGAAAATGCTGAGTTAAAATCTTTTGCTTTGAAAATGCTGCCGGTATTAAATGAGCATAACCGAATGGCTATCCGATTGGATTCTTTGGTTAAGTTGGAAAACAGGGGGCCCAAAGGAGACGATTTACCTAATGTAGATAAAAGGCATAAAAACTAATTCTTTTATACGATTGCAAATCTCCGGGAACTTCCCCGGAGATTTTTTTTTGCTTAATAATTCTGATCATTAGTAGTTAACGTATTGTTAACATTAACTTAATACACGACATTTACCTTCGTGCTGCTTTTAATTCAGAAAGCTAAAACATTTAATCAAGGAGAATTTGCACAGGCAAGAGGTTCATCTCTAATTCAGCATAGCCTTGTGCAGGCTTTAATCCAAACAAAACATTTATATGAAAAAAACCTTACGCTTATTATTAATGCTGCTGACCTTGGTCTGGGCAGGGAATTCTGCTTTTGCCCAGGGAGTCACCACTGCTTCGGTCAATGGTGTGGTAACTGATGGAAAAGCACCGATACCTGGGGCAACTGTGGTATTGACACATATACCTACAGGTACAGTTTATGCGGTTGAAACCCGTAGTAATGGACGATACAATCTGATCAATGTTAAAATTGGCGGGCCATACACACTGAAAATATCTTATATCGGCTTTAAGCAATATGTTCAGAACAATTTGACGCTTTCCATAGGACAGGATCAGGCAATCAACGTTAAAATGGATGACAGTTCAACTGATCTGAAAGAGGTAAAAGTAGTTGGTACACAGGGTAAAGTAATGAACTCCTCGCGTACTGGTGCCAGGGAGACGATTACCCGTGCACAGATTGATGCTTTACCAACGATCAACAGGTCTCTGGCAGATTTTACTAAATTAACTCCTTCTGCAAGTAGTACAAGTGCAATGAGTTTTGGAGGAAGAAGCAGCACTTTTAACAATATTACAGTTGATGGGGCTTTGTTTAACAATTCTTTTGGTCTTTCTGGTACGCTGGGGGGGCAGGCAAATTCGCAGCCGATTTCTTTAGATGCAATTGATCAGATCCAGGTTGATCTGGCTCCTTATGATGTACGCCAGGGATTTTTTACTGGTGCGGGTGTAAATACAGTTATCAAATCTGGTACAAATGATATTAAAGGCTCTGTTTATTATTATGGCCGGGGCACTGGTTTAACCGGTTATAAAGCGGGTACTTCTGAAGTAACTAAAGTCCCTTTTGATTACAATACCAGGGGATTGAGTATCGGTGGGCCAATTATTAAAAACAAACTGTTCTTTTTTGTGTCTGGTGAGCAGGAAAGGATCAGTAACCCGGGTACTACATTCATTGCTTCAAGACCTGGTTTAAGTGGTGGAACTATTTCAAAGGCAAGTGCATCAGTTTTAGATGATATTGCCAATACTTTAAAATCAAGATATGGTTATGATCCGGGAGCTTATGAAAATTATAGTTATAAGACACAGAGTGATAAGATCACTGTGAAGCTAGACTGGAATATTGATAAAAACAATACTTTAAGTGCGAAGTATTTTTATCTTAAATCTTCCAAAAATCAACCTCCGAATAGTGCAGGTGGCATTATTAATGATAAAGTTGGTGCCGGGTCTACGCGTGGTGCTGGCCCTGGTTCTCTGCCTTTCTTTGGCGCAGGTTATACCATCAATAATAATTTTAATATCGGAATGCTGGAACTGAACAGTAAAATCAGTAACACCATCTCTAATAAATTAACAGTTGGTTACTCTGCTTTACGCGATTTCCGCGATCCGCTATCGTCTAAAAATGTACCGATGGTAGATATTGATAATGGGGTAACTGATGCGACGGGGAAAATTATTACTGCTCCAAGTGGTGTCTTAACAAGCTTTGGTTATGAGCTATATACGGCCGGTAACTTGTTAAGTTCAAATATTGGACAGCTTTCTGATGATTTGACAATTTTTGCAGGTAAACATGAAATTACTTTAGGAACGAGTAACCAGTCTCAGAGTTTTACAAATGGGTTTGCGCCTAATTATAATGGTTTATATACTTATAACTCTGCTTCAGATTTTATCAATAATCTTCCTGCTGCGTCTTATAATTACCGTAATGCTGCAAATGGCGGAGATTTGCCTTTAGTCAGTATAAAATCCTATAACTTCAGTTTGTATGCACAGGATAAGTTCCGTGTAAGAGATAATTTTGTACTGACTTATGGTTTAAGAGCTGATTATAATTATTATCCTACCAAGCTTGACCCAAATCCAAATGCAGCAGCATTAACTTTTCAGCAGGGCATACAGGTTGATGTTTCCAAATTGCCAAAAAGCAGGATTCAGTTGTCACCACGCGTAGGCTTTAACTGGGATGTAAATGGTGATCATACGACCCAGGTTCGTGGTGGTACAGGATTATTTGCTGGTTTAACGCCATTTGTATGGATTTCTAACCAGGCATCAAATACGGGGACATTATTTAGTTCTGGTACTGTGAATGGAACTAAAACGCCTAATGATCCGCGTTTAATTTATAATCCGGACGTCAACGGGAATCGTCCTTCGGGAGCAGTTGCAGCGAATACTTCTTATGAACTGGATGTTACAGACCCTAATTTGAAATACCCGAAAATCTGGAGAACCAATCTTGCGGTAGATCAGCAATTGCCGTTTGGTATTATTGGTACTTTGGAGGGATCTTTTACGAAAGATATTAATGCTATTTATCATCAGAATCTTGTTCTTCCTGACAGTTATAATACGTTACCTGGTGTTGAAGGTCAGATCCGGTATACTTCTAATAACAGAACTTCTAACAATGGAGCACCGGTTAGTGCCGCTAATCCAAATATTTCAGGTTTATACTACCTGAGCAATACGAATAAAGGTTATTCTTATTTTGTGACAGCACAGTTGCAGAAAAGTTTCCTGAATGGATTTTATGCGAATGTCGCTTATACGCACACGGGTTCTAAGGACGTGAATGATGGTGGGTCTACGGCAAGTAATATCTGGGCGGGCAGACCAACAACTGGTAATCCTAATGACCAGAGTTTATCGAATAGTACTTATGTAATGCCAAGCCGTTTTATTGCTTCACTGGCTTACAGAAAGGAATACCACAAGAATTATGCAACTTCAATTGGTTTATTCTTTGAGTCTGCTAATAATGGTGCGGTTTCTTATATCACCAGTGGTGATCCAAATAATGATGGTGCGGCAAATGATTTGATGTTTATTCCTAAAAGTAAGGGTGATATTAATTTAGTTGCTGATTTTGCGGGAGACACCAGGACACCTGACCAAATCTGGAATCAATTAAATTCATTTATTAGTCAGGATAAGTATCTAAGTCAGCATAGGGGAGAGTATACGAAAAGAAATGGGGTGATTTTACCTTATTTCCAACGTGCTGATTTAAATATTACCCAGGATTTCTTTGTTAAATCCGGTAAATCAAGAAATCAGAAAAATACAATCAGGGTTGAATTTAATATCATCAACCTGGGTAATTTCTTAAATCGTAACTGGGGTTTGTATGAAAACTCATTCAATGGGTTTAATACAGGATCGGTCGCTGTTCTTAAATACCAGGGAACTGATGCGGTTACTGGCAAAGCAAATTATTCGTTTCCTTACCTGGATAAGGATAATTTAATTCCTGTAACAAATTCCACAAAAGTAAATACTGACCAGGTTTCGCGCTGGCAGGCACAAATTGGAGTAAGGTATATCTTCAATTAAGTGTTTTTAAGTTCTGATAAAAAACAGGCTATCGTCAAAAGATAGCCTGTTTTTTTATGCCCAATGCCCTGATTGTGCTGCTGTAGCAGTTACAGCTAAAATGACTTTTGCTGTAAAATAAAAATAAAGGGTTTTTGTAGGCAATTAGCTAAGTTTACGTGAGTAAAATAACTTTTTAATACACCTTATGGAAACTTCAGAACCTAAGATACTTTTTTTTGATATCGGTGGCGTACTGCTTACCAATGGCTGGGGACACGATTCCCGCAAATTAGCTGCGGAAAGATTCGGACTCAATTATGATGAGCTGAATACATTGCACAATTATATTTTCAATGTTTTTGAAATCGGAAATATTACACTGGATGAGTATTTGGATACGGTTATTTTTAATCATCCAAGAGATTTTACCAGGGAAGATTTTAAAGAGTTTGTTTATTCCAGATCCAAAGAACTCCCTGGTTTATTACAATGGATGAAAGAATGGAAAAGAGATTGTGGTTTCCGGGTAATCTCGATTAATAATGAAGGTAAAGAGTTGAATACCTACAGAGTAAAGAAATTTAAATTACACGAATGTTTTGATGCTTTTGTCTCTTCTTGTGATGTAAAGATGCGTAAGCCAGATCCAAATATCTTTTTACTGGCTTTAGGCATTGCACAGGCCAGACCTGAACAATGTTATTACTTTGATGACAGAATATTCCAGGTTGAAACAGCCAAGAGCCTTGGAATGCATGCTTATCACCATACGAGTTTTGAAGAAACAAAAGAAATTCTGGAAAGAATAAAAAAGGAAATTTCTGAGCCCCAATAATTATTGATCAGGAGTTGTTTCTACAATACCTTTGACCAGGCTTTTCCATTGTGGATAAGACAATCCTATTTTTGCAGTCCAGCCTACCAGGGCATTTCTCAGGGTATCAGTTATAGTTGAGGTGTCTGTATTGGGCACCTCATTTCTGCCATGTTCTTCTGCATATACTGTATTTCCCGATAGCTTCACCTGGAAAGTTGAAGTGGCCTGCTGACTAAAGAAATGTGCGATTTCCGGATCTTGCTGAGTTGGGTTAGCTGCTGGTCTTGCCTGTAAAGTGAGCACTGAAGATGAAGCTGTAATTTCTTCTTCGATTTTTTCAATACGTACCCAATCAAAACCATCGCCCGTATGTGTACCCGGTCCAGGTATATCAATCTTTAGATAATCACCTGTTTCAGCTTCTCTGATTACTTTATGACCATCCGGATCTGTAAGGGTAAAGGTGGATAGGGGAACTTTGCAGATTTCCGCCCAGCAGGATACATTTAATAACCTGTTTTTTGCGATCTGATAGAATGCTTTTGCTTCTTCTGGAGAAGAAAATTCAGTTTTTGCAGTGCTATCGTTCTGACCGCCTTCTTGTTGCCTTGGAATTTGATTTTTCATCGCGTTTTTATCCTTTAACGGTTAAGCGATGAAAATGTTTAAGATTTTTATTTGACCGCCCAATAACCCAGGGCCAGCCAGATCAGTCCTTTCACCAGAAAGAACAGAAATCCCCATATGCCAATTTTGCGAATCCACTTAAGGAAGATGTCCTTTTTTGAGTCCTTTTTCTCCTTGTCCATGATGCTATAAAATTAAACAAAATCTTCAAAAGGAGTAATTGTATAAATAAGTTTGACTCTTTTTTGTCATATAAACGATTTAGTGTAAAATTTATTTTTTTGGGTAAACTTTATGGCACAACGGTTGTTCATTAGTTGACAAATCACCATTATTATGAAAGATCAGATTAAAATTCAAAGTACTAGCGGCAAAATTAACGAGGGAGGTCTTTTTATTGGAGATCAATTACAAAATCAAGGGCATACTGCACCAATTTCTTTTAGAAGCACTACTAATATCAAGAGATCTTTGCCTTCAAGCATGCAAAAGAAAATCAATCCAAGACTTTTGATTTTGTAACTATCATCGTTAAAATCTAGATATAGGGTTCTCGCCAATCAGTCAATTGCGGAGAAAAAAAGGAGTTTCAGACAGGGACTCCTTTTTTATGGGATAATGTTTCTAAATAGAAATGAGATTTCCCGATTTCCGTTCATACTTCTACTTTTGTTACAAACAAACAAATAGATGTCGAAGACAAAACTTACAATCAATAATAATGGGTCTGTAAAGATCGAGGGCGATTTTGAAATCGTTGACAGAAATGGTAATGTATATGGACTGCAAGGCAGAGAAGTACTTTCAATTTGCCGTTGTGGATTGTCAAAAAATAAACCTTTCTGTGATGGCGCACATAACGGCCATTTTGAGCATGAGGCTATCGCATTTGATCTTCCTCCTAAAAAAGTTTAAGAAATTTAAAAAGCCGCTTCCAATTAAGGAAAGCGGCTTTTGTTTTTTCTGACAGGACTGATTAAAGTTCTCTGATCCAGATATTACGGTAGCTTATCGGTTCACTCTTGTCGCCATGCGCTTGTAACTTAACAGGGAGCGGTCCATGTGCTTTTGCATAAGAGGCTGTACCCACATATTGAGTTGGGCCTTTTAATTCAAAGTTATTCTGAACTAAAACGCCATTGTATAAAACGGTTACTTTTGCTGGCGTATTTACTGTACTGTCTGCTTTAAAGGTTGGTGCAGTCCAGATCACATCGTAGGTTTGCCATTCTCCTGGTTTCAGGGAAGGATTAACCAGTGGAGTAGTCTGTTTATAGATACTGCCGGCCATACCATTGGTATAAGTTTTATTGTCATATGAATCCAGAATCTGAAGTTCATATCCCAGATCACCTTTACCCATAGAAGCCAGAAAAAGACCGCTGTTACCACGAAGTTGTCCTGTTCCTGTGATGTTTTTTGGTACTTGCCATTCGATATGTAACTGGTAATTACCAAAGGATTGTTTGGTTTCAATATTACCCGCTTTTTTATTAACGGTCAGCTGACCATTGGCTACTGTCCATTGTGCAGGCTTGGTACGGTCATCAGTCATTACCCAGGAGTCCAGATTTTTACCGTCAAATAAAATGACAGCATCAGAAGGAGCTGTATTCATTGTTTTTCCAGGAGTTACTTTCTTTGGTACTGGAGTATAAAATTCTGTATCCTCATGTTTAGCCTGGGCATTTGCTGTTGCCAGCCCTATTCCGGCGATTAGTACTGTGGTAATTATTGCTTTTTGTAAGTACATGTTATAACGGTTTAGTTTTCCTTTAAGATTTATTTTGATGGATCAATATAAGAAATTAATGTTGATCAGCTCTTTTATCACGAAGTTGTTGCCTGATAAATTTACCCGTTTTTTGTTTTTGGCAGACATTTTTTTTAGGTATTTGAACCTATTTGTTTTTTATAGGATGATGGCGTGCAATTATATTTTGATTTGAAGACAGTAGAAAAATAAGTGGGGGAGGAGAATCCAACCTGGTAGGTAATTTCAGAAATAGACAGGTCCTCATTGATCAAAAGATATTTGGCTTTTTTGAGCCTGCGGTTTAAAATATAATCGTTGATTGTACAATCCAGCAGTACTTTCGTTTTCCGGTACAATTGAATTCTTGATATCCCCAGCGCACTGGCAATATCATCTACATTAAACTTATCATTCGCAATATTCTGTTCAATGGTACTGGTGAAATCATGCATAAACTTCTTATCTGATCTGCTTAATGGAATGGTTTGTTGCGTAACCGGGCTTTCATTACTGAATTTTCTTTGGAGTACTTTCCTGTTCCAAAGTAGACTTTTAACACTTTCTTTTAATAAGATGAAATTAAAGGGCTTGGTCATATACAGATCTGCCATTTGTTTAAATTCACTGATTTTATGTGCTTCATCTCCATTTGCTGTTAATATGATAATAGGAATATGAGATGTCCTGTCATCATTTTTTAATGCAGAAGTGATTTGTAGTGTAAATTGCTCATTCAAAGTGATGTCTGTAATAATGAGATCTGGAATCATTTCATAAGCTAGTTTCAGGCCTACGGAGTTACTGCTGGCGGTTAATACTTCATATTCTTCTTTGAAACTGTTTTTCAGATATTCCAGGAGTTCTTCATTTTCTTCAATAATGAGCAAAGTTTCTTCGTTTAAATAGTTGTCTTGCTCCGCAATAACTGCTTCTGGTAAGCTGTCTGGCAGAATACCAACGGTATACTGACTTAATTGGCCGGAGCTTATAGCGAAATCATTGCTTATTGCAGGCGTTTCAGAAATAGATTGTTGTTTTAAGGGTAGTTTAATATAGAATGTGGTTCCATATCCTTTTTGACTCTGAATAGTTATAGTACCCTGGTGTAATTCGGTAATTTCTTTAGAGAGAGAAAGCCCAAGACCAGACCCAAAGAAATTGCGTTTATCTGCTTGATAAAATAAGTCAAATACGTGCTTGATTTCTTCTTCGGTCATCCCATTACCACTGTCTGATACGCTGATATCTACGGTTTGGTCAGCTGAATCAGTTTTTATGCTGAATTGTATTTTTCCATTTTCAGGACTAAACTTAATAGCGTTGGACAACAAGTTAAATAATACCTTATCAAACATGTTTTTATCAAACCAGACCATGATTTCTTTAACAGAACTTGATAGTTTTAATTCTATGTTTTTTCTCGAAGCAAGTGCTTTAAAAGAGGCAATAATATCTCTGGAAAAAGCCACAAGGTCCTGACAGGTCGGCTCAAGTTTCATTTTATCATACTCTATTTTTCTGAAATCTGTAAGTTGATTGACCATCAAGAGTAACCGTTGTACATTTTTGTGAATCAGATTCAATTGTTGTTTAGGAATGTTCAGAGAGTTTTTACTGTCGAGCATTTCATCCAGAGGAAGAAGAATCAAAGTCAGCGGAACCCGGAATGCATTAGAAATATGAGTAAAGAAGCTGAATTTTGCTTCTGCTGTTGCTTGCGAGGCAGTCGATAAAGCAATAAGCTCTTCTTGTTGTATCAGACTTTCTCTGTTTTTTAATTCTAGCTGTTTGTTTTTTGCGTGGTTCTGATAAAGTAAATAACAGGCAATAAAGGTAAAGATGGTGGTAATGATCAGTGCAGTTATCAAAAAATATAAGCTTTCTTGTGGTACAAGCTGTAAAGGCTCTTTAACCGGGAATTTTATAGCTGTGTTTTTTTTCGGAGAACATCCGGAAACGAAAGTGATTGTCATCAGTATGGAAATAAAGATGAAACGCATGCCTCTCTTTTGGTCTGCTTGCATAGGTTAGGGTAGGTAGTGATTAGCTGATAACAAGGTATATAATTTTTTTGTCATACTGTATTCAATACACTATGTCTGGTTAATAATTTATGATTTTATCATTAATGTATTCATCTCTGCAATGTTACAATTTCTAAATATATAGTTAAAAGCTTAAATATTTTAGCAGATATATTATTGTTATTTGTGTGTAATGTGTTGTTTAATAGCGATTTGTGTTTCGTCTGGTGGTAAATTGATTTTAGTTTTAATTGATACAGAATCAATAACAGGAGAGCTTATTTACACATATATTGCTTTGACTAGCCGGTATAGAAAGGCTGGTCATATTGTGAAATCTAATTGTCTATTGTCTAATTAAAAAACACCTCAAAAAACAGAAAGCCTTTCTTATCAACGAATAACTAAACCAAATAATTATGAACGAGTTTTTACTACAAAAAAAGTGGTTTGTCTTTTTAGATAAACCTAAATCTCAGCTGTTGCAAAAAACAATTTTCTGTTGCCTTGCTTTGCTCAGCTTTAACTTATCTTCCTATGCCCAATCCGTAGTTAAGGGAGTGGTTTCTGATAATGAAAAAAATACTTTAATCGGTGTGACCATCTCTGTTACCGGGACAAATGTAAGAGCAATGACCGGTGCTGATGGTAAGTATGTGATTAATGTTCCTGCAACCGGAAAATCGCTGACTTTCAGTTATGTAGGGCTTCAGTCACAAACGGTGGAGATCAATAGCCGGACTACAGTAAATATCACCTTGTCCTCAGGTACTGATCTGGACGCGGTAACTATTGTAGGTTATGGATCTGTAAAGAAGAGCGATTTAACAGGTGCTGCAACTACAATTTCGGCTAAGGATTTTAATAAAGGGCCGCTAATTGCTCCTGATCAGCTGATTCAAGGTAAAGTTGCAGGTGTACAAATGATTAACAATAGCGGACAACCAGGTGGTGCTTCTACAGTTAGAATCAGGGGAAATACAGCTGTTACCGGCTCCGGACAACCTTTATATATTGTAGATGGAGTTGCGCTTGATGGAAGATCTGCAAGGCCGACTGGTAACGGTGGAACAGCTACAGCTCCCGGTGACAATAAGTTAGCTGCTTCCGGAACTTCATCGGCTGGCAATCCGCTTAACTTTATCAATCCTGCTGATATTGAATCGATGGAGATCTTAAAAGATGCATCGGCTACTGCAATTTATGGTTCAAGAGCTGCTTACGGTGTCGTTTTAATTACCACCAAGAGAGGTAAGAGTGGTGAAACCAAAATTGATGTAAGCGCATCAGCTGGAGTAAGCACACTGGCAAGAAGCCTTAAAACACTGGACGGTGGTGAGTTCCGTAATGCTTTAAATAAATATGGCTTAACAGGACTGGATTATGGTGAAAATGTAGATGCAATGAAAGCGATTACGCGTACTGGTTATAATCAAAATTATTCTGTGGCAATCAGCGGCGGTAATGACGGAAATGTTTTTCGTGCTTCTTTAGGTTATCAAAATCAACAAGGTATTATCAGAAAGAGTGATTTTAAAAAATATAGTGGAGCATTCAATGGAAACTTCAAGTTTCTGGAGAGTAAAAAATTGGGGTTAGATGTCAATATGATTAGTAATCAATATATAGAAAATCTTCCTCCAATATCTACAGATGCAGGTTTTACAGGTAGCTTAATAGGACAAGCCTTGTCCTGGAATCCTACCCGTTCCATGTATAATCCTGATGGATCTATATTTATTGATCAACAATCAACTACCATTAATCCAATGGCCATGCTGGCGGCTTCAAATGATAAGTCAAAAGTAACGACGGTTTTAGGAAGTGTATCACCTTATTACAAAATTACACCCTGGTTAGAATTCAGAATGTTAGCCAGTATAAATTATAGCACTGGTATCAGAAGGGCTTCTACCCGCAGTTTTCTGAACCTGGAAGGGGTAAAACCAAATCTTCCATTTACAGGTGGGGTAGCTAGTTATTCCAATACTGAATTGATTACGCAGCAATTTACCAATACACTGAATTTTAATAAAGAAATTGCGAATAAGCTTAATTTGAATGCGATAGTTGGTTATGAGTTTACCAATTATATCAATAAAGGTCAGAATATGACTGCGAAAGGATTTGGTGATGTAGATGTTGATTATACAGATATCTTTCATGCTGTTGCTCCGGCAAACCGCACAGCGAATTCTTATTATGATCCGACTTATCAATTGCAATCTTATTTTGCAAGAGCGATTTTTAATTATGATAATAAATATTTGTTAACTGCAACTTTCAGAGCAGATGGTTCAACCAAATTCGGTTCAGATAACCGTTATGGTTACTTCCCTTCATTTGCTGTAGCATGGAATATCAAGAACGAGGATTTCATGAAAGATGTTGCCTGGTTAAACCAGTTAAAACTGAGAGCTGGATACGGAAAAACAGGTAATCAGGAATTCCCGTCGGGATCTGCTCAACAACGTTATGACATCGTTTATTCAGGAACAAGCCAGTCACTTGTAGGGGTAAATAATGAGAATAAAAAATTAAAATGGCAATCTGATAAACAAACGAATATTGGTGTCGATTTTGGCCTTTTTGGTAATAAAATTACTGGATCGGTGGATTATTTTGATAAAACAACAACTGATCTTTTATTCCCGCAAATTCCATTGCAGCCAGCAAATCCGGGCGTAACTGTAACCTGGATTAATTTACCAGGACAAATTAAAAATAAAGGTATTGAGCTTACTTTGAATGCCAATATCATTGATAAAGAAGATGTTTCATTCTCTATAGGTGGTAATGCTACTTTTATTAAAAATAAAGTAAAAAATGTTGTAGGTATTATTAAAACAGGTACACTAAACGGACAAGGCCTAAGTGATGTTACATTAGAGGTTATTCAGGATGGTTTACCACTTTTTGCGATGGTAACCAGAGAATATAAAGGGTTGAATGCAGCTGGTTTATCTCAGTATACAGAAGATGGTTATAAATCTTATTATCTGGGTAATCCGAATCCAAATGTCATTCTTGGCTTTAACTTAAATGCGAGATATAAAAAACTGACATTCGGTGCAAATTTCAATGGATCATTAGGCCAGAAGATTTACAACAATACTGCGAACTCAGTGTTGCCAATTTCTAATCTTGGAATCGGTAGAAATATTGCTTCTGAATTGTTGAATTCTCCTGTTCAGGAGTCTCTGGCTAATCCAATTGCAGCTTCGTCCAGATATATTGAGAATGGCAGTTATGTGAAATTGGCCAATGCTACAATTGGTTATTCAATCGGTAATCTTGGAAAAGCAATTAAAGGAATGAACGTTTTCATCAATGGACAGAATTTATTTGTAATTACTAAATATACCGGATTTGATCCTGAGGTAAATGTTGATAAAAGCTTAAATGGAGTGCCTTCTGCAGGGATAGAGTACATTCCTTATCCAACGTCAAGAACGTTCAATTTAGGTGTAAACTTTTCTCTTTAACTAATGATAATTCAAATGAAAAATAGATATATAATTGCTTTTATGGCACTGACAATATCCTTGTCGGGCTGTACAAAATTAGATGAGAAATTAAACGGACAAATTGGCAATGGCGGAATTAACAGCGGGAACGTTGCCGATTTATTAAATGGAAGTTATAAGGCTATGCGTAGTCCATTTCAGGGACCATTTGGTTTTTGGGCATTACAGGAATTCCCTTCAGACGAGGCTATTGTTCCTACAAGAGCTGGTGACTGGGATGACAATGGTGCCTGGCGTGCTTTACACTTACATCGCTGGGAGGCAGATCATACCCGTATTTCCAGTAGTTTCAGGGATCTGAACGGTGTAAGTTATGCAGCTACAAATGTATTGTTATATAATCCAACACCTGTACAGGCAGCTGAAGCGAGATTTCTTCGTGCATTTGCACAGTTTTCTATTCTGGATGGCTGGGGACAGGTTCCTTACCGTGAGCCTGGAGATGATGTGAGTTTACCTTCGAAGGTTAGAAAAGCACCGGAAGAAATTGCTTACCTGATCGCAGAACTGACGGCAATTATCCCTTCACTTCCTGATGGGGCTAATTATCTTGCAAATAAAGATGCAGGAAAGATGTTGCTGATGAAGTGTTACCTGAATAAAGGCGCATTTTTAAATCGTGCGTTACCAACTTTTGATGCTGCTGAAATGGCAAAAGTTATCACACTCGCTGATGAAATTATCAATTCTGGTAAGTATCAGCTGGCAAAAAACTATTTTGATAATTTTGCACCAAACAATGATGCGATTTCTAAAGAAAATATATTCACATCCCAAAATATTGGTGGTTCTGATGCTGGTGGGGTAAGAGATATGTGGACAATGCCATTACATTATAATCAAAAACCAAATGGTAATAATGGATTCTCAACTTTATCTGATTTCTATAAGAAATTCGAAGCATCTGATCAGCGTATTGGCGGGGCTTATGCCGGAGTAACTAATATTTCTGGGGTTAAAGTGGGCTTTTTAATCGGTCAGCAATTGGACGAGAAAGGTGCTGTAATTAAAGACAGACGTAATAACAATCTGATCTTTACTCCAGAGGTAAGTAATGTGGAGACGGATCCCAATCACCTGGAAGTTGCCGGTATCCGCGTTATCAAATATCCTATTGATTATACCTATGGTTCAACTGGAAAAGCTGACAACGACTGGGTATACTACAGATATTCAGATGTGCTTTTAATGAAAGCTGAAGCGCAGCTGAGAACAGGTTTAGGTGGTCCTGCGCTGACTGTTGTTAATGGACTGAGAACTGTAAGGGGAGCCAGTCTTTTGGGAAGTTTAACGCTCGACAATTTACTGGATGAACGTGGACGTGAGTTTTTCTGGGAAGGTGTAAGAAGACAGGATTTAATCCGTTTTGGTAAATTTTTAACACCTTGGCAAGAGAAACAAGTTGACAATCCGAGAAATCTGGTTTTCCCTATACCAGATAATCAGTTGTCTAATCCTAATTATGTCCAGAATGCAGGGTATTAGTCACAATTAAATCAAAAAGAAAAAGGTTGGCCTGTGTAATGCAGGTTAACCTTTTTTGCTTTCAGGGGTTTATAGAAATATAAGATCCTTATTTCTTCTTTAAAATTTAATAGATTTATAATTACTTTAGCATAGCACGAAATATTACTCCAATGATTTTAAATTCGAAGAATTTCAGGTATACCATCATTATAACCTTATTAGTAAGTATGAGTTTGCTTACTCATGCCCAGAATCTGACTAAAGTAAATTTCAGGTAAAATGCAGAAATATCGTCTTCTATTTTCTATCCTGTTTTCTTTTCTTATTCAGGCTGGATATGCCCAAAATAAATATACAGTTGCAGAGATTCCTGATCCAAAGGCCAGTGGAAGTGGTTATGTAAGTAATCCTGATTTTATTTTAAGTACTGCCGGTGTTGATTCTCTGAACAGAACCATTACTGATCTGGAGCAAAAAACAAAAGTTGAGATAGCTGTTGTGGTTGTCCATGATTTTGACGCAGCCCAGGAGGAATATGATTTTACACTGCAACTTTTCAGACAATGGGGAATAGGAAAAAGCAAGGCAAATAATGGTCTTTTATTATTTATTGCTACTGACCGCAGACAGTATCGTTTCATTACGGGATATGGCTTGGAGGGATTGCTGCCAGATGCCGCGCTCAAAAGAATTGGAGATCATTTTTTGATTCCTGCTTTTAAAGAAGCAGATTACAGTAAAGGGGTGGTTAGTGCTTTAACTACAATTGCTGCTTATCTAAACCAGCCCGCAAATCAAAAAGAGCTCAGTCAGCTGCTACCTGCGGATGCTGGTCACCGCAATAAATGGCTATGGACGATTGCAGGTACAATATTAGTCATTGTCTTATTTACCATTGTATTTCTTGGAATTAAGAAAAAGACTCCTGAAATTTCCAAGAGTAAAGCTGCAGCTAAAACAAATGGCTATGATAAGGCTATAGGGTGCGGATGCGGTGGTTTATTTATGATTTTAGTAGCTGCAGGTTTTATTACCGGGTTTACTGTTGGTTATGGCTGGGTAAAGTCTTTGGACATTAGTATAATACCTGTTGTGCTTTATGCTGTTTTAGCTATCATGCTTTTTGCCAGGTATTTGAACGCTATCAGCGTTTTAAGGAAAACGTATCAGGATGAGCTGAATTTTAACCAGGCTGTGAAAGCATTAAACCGGTCTTCAGTTTTCTACCTGGTTGCCTCTCCGTTAATTTTAATCGCTATGGTTATCGAAGCTTATCGCAGAAGCCAGTCAGCCAACCGTTTTAAGCCACAGCTGGATAGCCAGAATAAACAGATGAGCAGAGTAGACAGGGATCAAACTAAACATGCGAAATCTTTTTTGACTAAAGGTCAGCTTAAAGAAGAGCAATTAGAGGTGAACCATTATGAAATCTGGTTGAGCAGTGACCAGGCAGAACATAAAATCATTAATTATCCAGGTAGTAATTTTGCGGATTTTACAGTTTGCCCTGAGTGTAGTGCCAAAACTTTAAGTAAGGAACGATTAATCACGCTTAAAAAAGCAACCTATACCAGAGAAGGTGAGGGAAAGGACGTTAAAATATGCGAAAATTGCGGCTATGAAGAATTTATCAAAGCGGTTGTCATTGCTGTATTAACCAGAAGTGACGATTCCAGTTCATCAGGTTCTGGAAGCAGTAGTTCCTCTTCCTCAAGCAGCAGCAGCAGTAGCTGGGGTGGCGGAAGCAGCGGCGGCGGCGGTGCCGGAGGCAGCTGGTAAGCTGCTATAGTTTAATCAACTCATTACGAAGTGCAAATAAAACAAGTCCTGTACGTGATTTTATTTCAAATTTCTGAAAGAGAGATTCGCGGTAATTATCTATCGTATGCGGACTAAGGTTCATTTTGTCGGCAATTTCTTTATAAGTAAATTCAGAGCAGCAGTGTTCTAAAAATTTGCGTTCATTTACTGAAATTTCCTGCAACAGGGTTTTTGCAGTATTGTTTTCCTGTAAAGATCTGATTAGCTTTCCTGAAACCAGGTTATTCATAAAATAGCCATGTGAGGCTATGGTTTTGATTGCGGTAATCAGATCTGAGGTTTTAGATTCTTTTAACAGGTACCCTCCGGCACCACTCTTAAGCATTTCGATGATGGGCTTATCATCATCGTACATACTTAAAGCCAGTACTTTAATTTGCGGATGGTTACTGGAAAGCCATTTTGTAGCCTCATATCCGTCCATTTGCGGCATATTGATGTCCATCAGAATCACCTGAGGAAGAGGATGCTGCGTAAGCATGCTAATCATTTCTATTCCATTGGAAGCATCAAAAAGGATATTAATTTCATCTGATTCCTCTAACAGGCTAACCATTCCTTTTCTAAATAAAGTATGGTCGTCAACAATTGCAATAGCTATTTTTTCTTCTTTCATTTTTGAGCGCCATTAAATTCTGTTTGTCTTCATTAAACGGCGCCTAAATTTATAAATTAAATTGTTTATTGCCTTTTTTTTGGTGAAACAATACTGAAATCGCAACTAACAAATTTTTATCAGATGAGAATCGGACAAAACAGAAATAATTAAACTTCAATTTTAAAGAGATTTATTGATAAGGAATTGAAATCTGAATAGCTGTGCCCTTACCCGGGGTGGAGTTGATTTTGAAGTTTCCGTCCATCATCAATGTTCTCTTTTGAAGATTGGCCAGTCCTAAACCATCGCTGGCTTTTAGCTTTTCTTCCAGGAGGAAACCTTTTCCATTATCCTGTATAAAAAGAGATAGCTCATCTTTTGTCTGATCAATGGTGATGAAGATCCGGGTAGCCTGCGCATGCTTAAGAATATTACTCAGGGTTTCCTGAAATAACCGAAACATAATCAGTTCTTTGTCAGCGTGTATTAAAATAGAGTGTGTGGAATTATCTGTAAACTGAATCTCGTAAGCCAGCCCCTTTTTGAGCCAGTCCAGTTCATAAGTAATTGCGTGTCCAAGACTTTTTTTAATCAGTTCCTGTCCGTTCATTTTTTTGGAGAGCTGCCGCAATTCTTTAATTGCGCGCTGGGTTAATTCTGCTGCAGTATTAATTTTTTCCTCTCTTAAATGATCTGCTTTTATAGAACTTAATGTCATACTGGTCAGGCTCAGTAACTGGCCTATATTATCATGCAGATCACCTGCGATAGTTTGCAGGATATGCTCCTGCACTTCTACCTGACTCTTTAGTAATTCCAATTCAAATGTTTTCTTCAGTACTTCTTTTTCTTCAAGATGCTTCGCTTTCTTTTTATTATATAAAAAAATATAAATAATCAGAAAAAGGGGGGCAATCAGGAAAATAAATGTAATGATGGCAATTAACAGAATTAATTCCTTTGACGATATCTGCATATAAAAGCGTAAGACCAACAACTATATAAAAGTACATTCAGAATGTTAAAAGTAATATATCTTGTAGACACACTAATTGAATGGGCTTTTTCTTGCAAAAGATAGTCAAAAAACACATTACATGCGGTACTGCCAAAGTAGAAAAATAAGACACCGTTGACTACCCAGAAAGGAGGGTAAGTTTCGAGCTTTCTGAAATGTTCATCTTTTAGAATGAGCATATAGTAATACAAGCTCGCAATAACGAAAACAACCGACATAAAAGCAGCTGTTTTATAAGCAAAATTACTGAAATGATTTGTAAACAATTCAAGGGTGAATACTAAAATAAACAAACCTAACCAGCTGTAAAGCTGGCTAGGTTTGTGATGGTATTTCCTGTACAAATGATAAAAAAAGCAACTTACCATCGTACATTCAACCACCAGGAACCAAGTATAGAGAGCGTAATTTGGTTTATGTTGAAGGCGTAAACTGATGCCAGCCATTTCTACGATACAAACCATTAAAAGATAGAGCATAAAGGATCTCCAGTATACATTTTTATCTTTATATAAGCAGACAATGCTTATGAACAGGCAGATGAGTTCCGTAACGGTATTGACAGTGAAAAACTCGTGCATATTATTTCTGTGAGATATCAGATTTTTGTACTGGGGCAAGTAAAGTTGCTCCTATTAAGAAACAATCTGATGGAGGCGGACATAATTCACCTCTGTTTTCAGGAGTGAAAGTTACAATAAAGCCTTTTTTTTCTGGTTTTGTATTCTTTTGAACTGCAGCTTCCTGGTTAACAATGTTGTTGTAATAGTCAAAGTGCAGGATCTCATCACCGGTTTTAACAGGTTTGGTTGAAACCATTAACAGGGTATTGTATCCCCAATATTTTTTTGGCGGAACTGGTGTTTTTCTACCTACCAGAGTAGTGTCATAAGTTTTATTATAAGTGATCATATAAAAACGGACACCATCTCCATCTTCTTTTTCCAGCTGATTCAGCATTTCCTTTAATCTTTCTTTACTGAACCAAACGCATCGTGTATCTGGTTTTAGTGGTTTACGTGCTTTTACTTCTTCCAATGTTGGTTCTACATAACCTGCATGCGGCGCATAATTATCAACATACTCCTTTGCAGTTCTGACGTCCACTAAAACCGAATCAGGTATTGTTGCACCTTTGCTGGTTGTAGCTGTTTCTTCAGCTGGTGTTTCTTTTTGTTTACAACCAGCAGCAGCAACAGCAATTAATGCAGTAAATAGAATAGTAAATTTTAATTTCATAATATGGGTGTTTTTTTATGCTAACCTAGTTAAAATATTTCTTACAGAAAACTGTGTTTTGCCTTTTAATAAAGCTAAAATGCTGAAGTCGAAAAGCTGTTTTCACCCTGCCATTTTTAGCCAGTCAACTGGATATTTGATTTAAATATTTGTTCTTAAATCATTACAAGTTATGTGTACGCAAGGCGTTATTCAACTCATCGGAAAGCCTGTAAATGAAAAGCAGGCAGCCGTTTCGTTCCATCTATTACCTGGTTCAGACCCGGGAGCTATGGGGTGTTTTCTTTCTGTTTGGGAAGGAACCCGGGCTCTTTCGAGTGCTGAAGCATTGCAAACCAGGAAAATAATTAGCGGTGAGCTATTTGGAGAGCACTTGTTCGATGAACTTTCTATTGGAAAAAAGAATTACATTATCGGTTTAGGAATAGCTAAGGGAAAAGAGTCAGAAACAATTGTAGCTACACTTTCCTTAAGTGTATCCGCTATCTTAAATCAATCGCTTCCTGCAGTATGCAGTAACATCAGCGTAAATTCAGATCATATTGGAACAGATTTTCTGATTGCACATATTGCAGGTCCATGCTGTAATCAAATCAAAGCAAACAAAAAATGGATTGCATTGTTCCAGGGAGGATTCAACCCGGGTCTTTATAATGGAACAAATATGATCGCTACCAGTAAAGCCGCTCCATATCAATACTCAGGAAGTATTATAATGAAAAATATACCAAAGGGATTGGTTCGTTTTGAAACTTATACCTTGATTTTTGGACAGGGACTGGATAAATTCGGTAATCTTGATTATACTAAGTTGATTAGCAGCTGTACTTTCATTGTTTGGAGATCGAAAATTTATATTGGCGCTTCAGCCACCAGTCCCCTTTTAGCTGCTTCACCTATTTTACTTCATGCGATTTAAACTACTTATTATGGAATTGGAAACATCTCTTCGTTTTCTTCTGATCATATTCCTGCTCATCCCTCAGAATGCAGGTGCTGAGAAGTCTCATCAACACCCTGTAAAAACTTTCCGGGTTTTTAAATGAGGTCATTGAAATAATTTTGCCTAAATTTCAAGCCTTGTCTATCCAAAGTTTTTTATGATGAATACTAACGAACTTCAACTCAGAACCGTCAGTGTGACCCGTTATGTTACGCCGCTACGCGAAGGAGGATCTATGCCTGCTATTGCAGAGGCCGATGATGATTTTCTCTATGTCCTTAAGTTTCGCGGTGCGGGACAAGGAGTTAAGGCATTAATTGCAGAAATTATCGGCGGTGAAATTGCCCGTGCACTTGGGTTCAGAGTGCCTGAAATTGTGCTTGCTAATTTGGATGAGGCCTTTGGCCGGACAGAGCCAGATGAAGAAATCCAGGATCTGCTTAAATCCAGTGTAGGACTTAATCTTGCACTGCATTATTTGTCTGGTGCAATTACATTTGACCCGACAGTAACCACTATAGATGCCAGGCTAGCCTCGCAAATTGTCTGGCTGGATTGCTTGCTGACCAATATGGACCGCACTGCCCGCAACACCAATATGCTGATCTGGCATAAAGAATTATGGCTGATTGATCATGGCGCTTCTCTTTATTTCCACCATTCGTGGCAAAACTGGGAAGAGCAGGCACAGCGTCCTTTTGCCTTGATTAAAGATCATGTGTTATTACCATGGGCTACAGAACTGGAAGTCGTAGATGCTGAATTTAGTGCAATAATCACTAATGAACTCATTCATGCTGTAGTCAATCTTATTCCAGCAGAGTGGTTAAGTGAAGAACAAACTTTCAGTTCGGCAGAAGAACACCGGAATGCCTATGCACGGTTTTTGGAACTGAGAATTGCCAGGTCAGAAATTTTTGTAAAAGAAGCACAAAATGCAAGACAGTCACTTATTTGAGTACGCGATAATCCGCGTTGTACCCAGGGTAGAACGTGATGAATTTATGAATGTTGGTGTTATCCTGTATTGTGCTAAACAGAAATTTTTACAAGCAGAGATTCTGTTAAATAAGGAAAAACTAAGTGCTTTTTCTAAAACTACAGATATCCATGAAATTGAAAGCAATCTCCAGGCTTTAAAAGAGATTTGTGCAGGTGGAAAACAGAGCGGGCCAATCGGTCAGCTTGATCCGGCCTCACGATTCCGCTGGCTTACAGCAATGAGAAGTACTGTGCTCCAGACTTCCAGAGTACATCCCGGATTTTGTAAGGATGCCAGTGAGAAGATTATAATGTTGCTTGAAGAACAAGTACTTTAACAAGAAAGCCACCCTTTAAAGATTTTATGTTTAAAAGGGTGGCTTAAATTTTATTGAATTACTTATTTCTGATCATTAATTTGCTGTTGTGCTTCTCCGATAAGTTTGACAGAAGAGCTATCATTTTGCTCCTGACGAACTTTTTTGAGTTGGTCCATTATATTTAAAATAACCGGTGCTGCGCCCTGAGCTTTATATTTGACGCCTATCTCTTTTAATGCATTAATTCCTTGTTGTGCATATTCCGGGCTTTTGATGCGGGCAGTCATGAAAGCGAAATCTTTAAGCATATCAAACTGAGTCTGCGGATCACTTTCCTTAAAGTTTTTAAAAACAAAAGGCCATTCTGTATCACTGCCATTTTTTGCATAAACAGCAATCATAGCTTTTGTTAAATCCCCTTTGTTATCTTTTTCAAAAGCTTTAGCCATATTTAATGATTCGCCTGGTTTTAAATTGACCATGGCAAATAAGGATGCGCCCTGTACTGCATAAGAATTGCTCTTTAAACCTGCTTCGAAAAGTGACAATTGCTGCGCTGCATCTTTAGTGGTACTGATTATTTTCAATGCCTGAGCTTTCGCAAGATTGTTGTCATCCTCCTTAGCTATTTTAAGAATAAAAGGTATTGCAGCATTAACAAGCACGGTATTTTCCGGATTGATGCTGTTCATCGTTCTCAGGCGTAAGCCATAATATTTATCCTGTAAAGCAGCCACCAGTATTTGCCGGGCTTCCGGAAGTGTTTGCTGTGCAGTAGCAGCATCTATTGCTTCCAGTCTGTCCATATATAATGGGGCATGCTGATATTGGAATAAAAATTCCCTGATACTCTTGTGATCTGTTTTTTTGCTTAATGTAATTTTATCTGCATCTACATTAACCAGTTCAGGCTGAGCAGCAACCTTGAAAGTCAAAGTATCTGATTTACTTCGCATCCAGATCTGGTGGCGTTCTTTCTTCGTGCCATTGTATAGATCTACAGCCATAGGTAGCTGAAATGCTTTTCCTTCCTGCGTTTGATTCAGGTAAACAAATTGTGTTTTTGTCGCTTCGTCCCATTTATAGCTGATGTCCAGCACAGGATGTCCGGCGCCATAATACCACTGATTGAAAAACCAGTTCAGATCTTTTCCGCTTGCTTCTTCCATAGCTAAACGCAGCTGTTGTGCTTCGCCATTCTTGAAGGCATTGGTTTTCAGGTAAATATTCAATCCTTTGAAAAATACGTCAGGCGTTAAAAAATGACGGAGCATATTCAGGATACGGCCACCTTTTTTGTAGGAAACGGCATCAAACATGTCCATTGCATCATGATAATGAAAACGTACCAGATCTTTCTTTGCATTTTCTGGATTTTCCAGGTAAACTTCCATCGCCTCATTGTTATGGTCATCGCCCGTATCCTGTCCATATTTATGTTCTGCCCATAAAGTTTCACTAAAGTCTGCGAAAGATTCATTGACAGTAAGATTGCTCCAGCTTTCGGCAGTTACATAATCCCCGAACCACTGGTGAAACAGCTCATGAACAATGGTACTTCTTCCTTTATCATAATATCTGTCGGCCAGTTCGCGGGCAGTGCCCTGTACATAAGCACCATGCAGTGTGGCTGTTGTATTTTCCATCGCGCCACTTACATAGTCTCTGACTACAATTTGTGAATATTTATTCCATGGATAATCTACCCCTAAAATTTTAGAATAAAATTCGATTGCCTCAGGAGTGAAGCCAAATATATCTTTGGCATAGGGTGCATATGCAGGTTCCAGGTAATAATTAACTTCTTTATCGCGCCATTTATCCCGGTAGATTTTAAAATCACCTACCGCCATCATGAATAAATAAGGAGAATGAGGAAGTTCCATCTTCCAGGTATCTGTTCTGGTACCATCTGAATTTTTTTGCTGCGAAGCCAGTCTGCCGTTAGATAAGGTAACATATTTACCCGGTACAGTCATACTGATTTCATTGGTAGTTTTCTGATTTGTTCTGTCAATAGTCGGGAACCAGGCAGAAGAGCTTTCCAGTTCACCCTGTGTCCATATTTGTACCGGCTTATCCTTCACGGCACTGTCAGGATTGATAAAATAAAGTCCTTTTGCATCCGTTATCGCCGCACCACCCGCAATTTTCAACTCATCGGGTTTTGCTGTGTAAGCTATATAAATGGTGTAATTCTCCGTGTGCTGATAAGTCTTATCCAGTTTAATCGCCAGAGAAAGGCTATCATAAGTATATTTAAGCGGGATGTTTTTGCCATTTCTGACCACTGCAACGGTTTTAATATCCATTCCTTTTGCATCCAGTCTTAAGCTATCCGTCGCATAAATATGAGGTTTGATGGTTACCCATTCCTTTCCATATAAATAACGTTTCTTATAATCAAACCTGACATCCAGTTTAGTATGAATCAAATCGTTGATCTTTTCCGCACTACCTCTGTAAATCTTTAAAGAAGGATCCTCCGGTTTATGTTGTGCAAAGGCAGGCATTGCAATAGCTGAAGCGATAAAAAACATCGTTTGCAAAACTGCACGCTTATAAATTACTGGTTTTATATTCATTTTAAATCTTTAAAATATCACCGTAAATCTAAGTGGAAAAACAGAAAATGAATGTAATCTTTTTGATAATTAATCTTAGTTAATGACTTGGATAGCCAAAAATCCGCATATAAACTCATTTATTTGTAATAAACAAAGTAATACCTTTGTTTATTACCCTCATTGCCTATCTTTGTATTCTGCTTTATCTCTCCGGCTATCCGAATGCCGCAGCTAAAGTTTCTAAACTGAATAATGATGGAAAAAGATGATTTGATGCTCGAACAACTGGCAAACCGTGAATACGAATTTGGCTTTGTTACAGCAATTGATATGGATATTTCTGAAATCGGACTCAACGAAGATACAGTAAGGTTTATTTCTGCAAAAAAGAATGAACCCCAATGGCTACTCGATTGGCGCATGAAAGGTTTCAAAGCTTTCCAGAAGCAAGAAATGCCGCAATGGCAAAACTTTAAGATGCCCGAAATTGACTTCCAGTCTATTTCTTATTATGCCGCTCCCAAACAACAAGCCAAGTATGCCTCACTGGATGAAGTAGATCCTGAGTTGCTGCGTACCTTTGAGAAATTAGGCATTCCGATGTCAGAACAGAAACAACTGGCAGGCGTTGCTGTGGATGTTGTATTTGATAGTGTATCGGTAACTACCACTTATAAAAAACACCTGAATGAGCTTGGAATTATTTTCTGTTCTATCAGTGATGCTGTTAAAGAACATCCTGAACTGATACAAAAATATCTGGGTTCTGTAGTCCCGCATACAGACAATGTTTTTGCTTCTTTAAATACTGCTGTATTTTCGGATGGATCTTTTGTATACATTCCTAAAGGAGTAAGATGCCCGATGGAACTTTCTACCTATTTCAGGATTAACGCTGAAAATACGGGTCAGTTTGAACGTACATTGATTATTGCTGACGAAGATAGTTATGTAAGTTACCTGGAAGGATGTACTGCTCCGATGCGTGATGAAAATCAATTGCATGCTGCTGTAGTAGAACTGATTGCAATGAAAGGTGCGGAGATCAAGTATTCTACGGTACAAAACTGGTATCCTGGAGATAAAGAAGGAAAAGGCGGTATCTTTAATTTTGTGACCAAGCGTGGTGCCTGTCGTGGTGAGCGTGCTAAAATTTCATGGACACAAGTAGAAACTGGTTCAGCAATTACCTGGAAATACCCAAGTATCCTATTACAAGGGGACTATTCTTCAGGAGAGTTCTATTCTGTTGCTGTGACGAACAATATGCAGATTGCAGATACCGGAACAAAAATATACCATCTTGGAGCCCATACTAAAAGCAGGATTATTTCTAAAGGTATTTCTGCCGGACAAGGACAAAACAGCTATCGCGGTTTAGTGCAAATGGGCCCCAAAGCTGCTTATGCACGGAACTTTACACAATGTGACTCTTTATTAATTGGTGATCGTTGCGGTGCGCATACTTTTCCATATATCGAATCTAAAAACAATACAGCAACCATAGAGCATGAAGCTACCACCTCTAAAATCGGAGAAGATCAGGTGTTTTATCTGAATCAGCGTGGAATTGATGCAGAACAAGCCATTGCGTTAATCGTTAATGGATATGCAAAAGATGTACTGAATCAATTGCCAATGGAATTTGCAGTAGAAGCTCAAAAATTACTTTCTCTTACACTCGAAGGCAGCGTAGGGTAGACCATAAAAAAATAAAGAATACTATGTTATCAATAAAAAATCTTCATGCGAATATTGAAGGAAAAGAAATCTTAAAAGGAATTAATCTGGAGGTAAAAGCCGGTGAAGTACATGCGATTATGGGGCCTAACGGGTCGGGCAAAAGTTCATTGGCATCTGTGCTGGCGGGTCGTGAAAATTACGAGATTACTGAAGGTGAAGTTTGGCTGGACGGTAAAAACCTGTTGGATATGAAGCCTGAAGTACGTGCGCGTGAAGGTGTTTTTCTTGCATTTCAATATCCTGTGGAAATTCCTGGAGTATCGAATATTAACTTCTTAAGAACTGCTTTAAGCGAAATCAGGATTCACCGTAATCTTCCGCCGCTTTCCGCTAAGGAGTTCTTGAAAATGACGAAGGAAAAACAAGCTTTGGTAGAATTTGAAGCCAAATTGGCTAACCGTTCTTTAAACCAGGGTTTTTCCGGAGGAGAGAAAAAAAGAAACGAAGTATTTCAGTTGGCGATGCTGGAACCAAAATTATCAATTCTGGATGAAACAGATTCAGGACTGGATATTGATGCTTTACGTATTGTATCAAATGGTATTAATAAATTGCGTTCTGCAGCTAATGCTTTTGTACTGATTACACACTATCAACGCTTATTGGAATATATCGTGCCTGATTTTGTACACGTATTGTACAACGGTCAGATTGTGCGCTCAGGTACAAAAGAACTGGCATTGGAGCTGGAAGAAAAGGGATACGACTGGTTGAAAGAAGAATTCCATGGCAATGAATCAATAAATAAAATATAAGATGGTAAATCAGTTAACAGCTCCATTCTATAATCAGTTGATTACTGAGTTTGAAAATGCTGCCAAAGGTCAAAATACTAATGGTGATTTATCAAAATCAAGAGAAGAAGCCTTTGAGCTATTTAAAGCTAAAGGTTTTCCGACATCAAAAGATGAAGATTGGAAATTCACTAATCTGACCCCGTTTCTTACTGATACCTTTTCTTTAACTACAGGAGATGCGGATCAGCAAGACATTAAAAAAGCAATAACAGCAGCAACTATACCTGGTCTGGATGCCTGGTTACTGGTTTTACTGAATGGTAAAATCCAATTTAACTTGTCAGTTTTACCAGAAGCTGATCAATTGATTATTCTTCCGCTTGAAAGTGTAATCAATACAGAAAGTTATAAAAACTATACGACCTGTAAAGAAGCAGATGGCAATAGAATGTATGCGTTGAATACTGCATTTTTTACAGATGGATACTTCCTTGAAGTGCCAAAAAATGTAGTATTAGACAAACCTGTACAGCTTATACATCTTTATACGGCTACAGAAAATATGCTTTTTCAGCCGCGCCATCTAATTGTCGTGAATGAAAATGCAAAAGCAGAACTGATTGATAGTGCTGTCACTTTAGCAAATGCACAGCGTGTATTGATGAACAGTGTAACACAGGTGACCGTCAAAGAAAATGCAAACCTGATCCAGTATGTGATTCAGGACAATGCTGCAGAAGACAGGCTGATCAATTATAACCACATTACACAAGAGCGTAATAGCCGTTATGATAACTTCATGTTCAATTTACCTGGTGCAGAGCTGATCCGGAATAACCTGGAAATTGTACTGAATGGTACGGCAACCGAAACTAATTTGTTAGGCTTATACCTGGTAGCAGGTCATCAGTTAACTGATAATCATACCGCTATTCACCATCGCTTCCCTCATTGTGATAGCAATGAGATTTATAAAGGGGTATTGTTAGACAAAGGTAAAGCCGTATTTAACGGAAAAGTATTTGTAGAACGCCCAGCTCAGAAAACTAATGCTTTTCAGCAAAATAATAACCTTTTGCTGAGCGATAAAGCACAGGTTTTTGCTAAACCGCAATTAGAGATTTTCGCCGATGATGTGAAATGCAGTCACGGATGTACAGTAGGACAGTTTGATCCTGAATCATTGTTTTACCTGCGTTCAAGAGGAATATCTGAAGAATCTTCACGTAAATTACTTGTAGAAGCATTTATGTTTGATGTTACTCAAAAAATTGAGAATGAAGCAATAAAGGATTTTGTTCAATCTTTAATTTATAAAAAGATGGAAAATTCATTAGCAACAATCATTTAAAAAGAGGCTGGAAATGGGCAAATCAATAGCAGAAAATATCAGAGAAGACTTTCCTATACTGCATACCAAAGTATATGGAAAAGATTTAGTATACCTTGATAATGCAGCGACAACGCAGAAACCTGCAGCAGTTTTAGCTGCTGTAGCGGATTACTATAAAACTTGCAACAGTAATGTACACCGCGGTGTACACTTGCTTAGTCAGCAAGCAACAGCTGCTTATGAAGAAGCACGTCATAAGGTGAGTCAATTTATAAATGCGGCCTTTTCTCATGAGGTGATTTTCACTAAAGGAACAACTGACGGAATTAACCTGGTCGCTTCTTCCTTTGGGAAAAAATTCCTGCATCAAGGTGATAGTATCCTGATTTCTGCGATGGAGCATCATTCGAATATCGTGCCCTGGCAAATGATTTGTGAAGAGCGCGGAGCAACCTTAAAGGTTATTCCTATGGATGAAAATGGCGTGTTGCAAATGGATGCGCTGCCTGCCCTTTTAGAGGAGAGCGTAAAACTGGTATCTGTTACTTATGTATCAAACTCTTTGGGGACTATTAATCCGGTCAGGGAGATTATTCAACAGGCACATGCGAAAAATATTCCAGTAATGATTGACGCTGCCCAGGCGATACAGCATTTACCCATAGATGTACAGGAACTTGATGTTGATTTTCTTGTTTTTTCAGGACACAAAATTTACGGGCCTACCGGAATTGGTGCGCTTTATGGTAAAGAAAAATGGCTGAATATAATTCCTCCTTATCAGGGAGGTGGAGATATGATCAAAACGGTCACTTTCGAAAAGACAATATACAACGATCTGCCTTATAAATTTGAAGCAGGTACTCCGGATATCAGTGGTGCAATCGGGCTGGGTGCGGCCATAGATTACGTGAATAGTATTGGTCTGGATGCTATACAGGAGAAAGAAGATGAATTATTAAATTATGCAATGGAGCAATTAGCGGACATCAGCAATCTTAAATTTATTGGTAAATCGGCTCAGCGTGCCAGTGTAATTTCATTTTTGATTGATGATGTACATCCTTATGATCTTGGAGAATTGTTGGATAAACAAGGGATAGCCATCCGTACCGGACATCATTGTACTGAACCTGTGATGGACTTTTTCGGTATACCAGGAACATGCAGGGCTTCATTTGCCTTTTATAATACCCGTTCAGAAGTAGATTTACTGGTAGCCGGAATAAAAAGAGCTGCCGCTATACTGATATAATTTTTACAGATGACGATTAACGAAAAACAGGACGAAATTATTGAAGAGTTTGAACTCTTTTCAGACTGGATGGATAAATATGAGAATATCATTGATATGGGGAAAGAACTTCCTTTAATTGATGCACAATATAAAATTCCGGAGAACCTGATTAAAGGATGTCAGTCAAGCGTCTGGTTGCATCCAGCATACAAAGATGGTAAAATATCATTTACCGCTGACAGTGATGCAATTATTACCAAAGGCTTAATCAGTATGATGGTAAGGGTTTTATCCGGACATACTCCAGAGGAAATTATAGCTGCAGATTTGTATTTTATAAACACCATAGGTCTGCAAAATCATTTGTCCCCAAACCGTTCCAACGGATTGCTGGCTATGTTAAAACAAATGAAAATGTATGCTCTGGCTTTTAAATCACAGGATTAAAAGAGATAATTATGAACGAACCATTGTTAAGAGACAAGATTGAAGAAGCATTGCATACCATATATGATCCGGAGATACCAGTAAATATTTATGAACTGGGCCTGATCTATAAAATTGATATGCTGGAAGATAATAACGTACATATTTATATGACGCTGACTGCGCCAGCCTGTCCTGCTGCCGGAGAAATTCTCGGTGAAGTAGAAACCAAGGTGAAAGCTGTAGAAGGCGTAAATGAAGTAGAAGTACGGCTTACTTTTGACCCGCCGTGGGATAGAGATATGATGAGTGATGAAGCAAGATTAGAACTGGGCTGGTTGTAATGGAAGAAAATAAAGTGCCATTTAGGGAAGGTGCTGTGAACCTGTTGAAAACCAGCGGGCCACAGTCTCTATTGTCGCTTGCCCGGGAATTTAAGGTGACAGTAGAAGGAGCGCGTTTCCAAATGCTCCGGCTGGAAAAAGAAGGCCTGGTTACTTCGAGTAAAACCGTAACCGGCAGAGGAAGACCTCAGCAATTATGGTCGCTGACCAGTATGGGGCAGTCGAGGTTCCCTGATACCCATGCTGCATTAACAGTGAAGCTGATGGAAGTGATGAAAGAATTGTTAGGGGAGGGGGCTGTTTCACAGTTGATTACTGCTAATGGTGAGAAAGGAACCAATAAATATTTAAAAGAACTGGAAGGAGTATCCGACCTGGAAAAAAGGATTAACAGTTTTGTCTCTATCCGGACACAAGAGGGCTATATGGCCCAGGTAATCAAAGATGAAGAAGGATTTATCTTTATCGAAAATCATTGCCCTATCGGTGCTGCTGCGCATGCGAATCCTGCAATCTGCAGTGCAGAGTTCAAAACTTTGCAAACCGTTATGGGAGAGGAAGTACCTATCAAACGTATAGAGTACATTGTTGACGGGGGCAGAAGATGTGCTTACCGTATTTCTGCTACTAAATCATAATTTCTGTTTTTTTTTATTGGTCTGACAGTCAGTTGATTAATTTGGTTGTTGTTTTTTGAATTCAACTTTCAGACAAATACTGTTCATAAATGTACAATAGGTGTGGATTTTTTGATAAATTTCGGGCGCTTGGGGCTGCTCCCAATTTTGCCAAATATAATTATCGCTCAAAATGTCTGAATTCATTGTAGACCCATTTTTACTTGTACGGTCACCAGCCTATAGCTATGAAAATTTTAACGAATCCTTTCTTCAGCAAGCATTAACTACTGATTTCTTCAGAGCCAGTTTATTTTTTGCGAGTCAGACGCTCTATATTGAATTAAAGAAAAAGAATTTTGACTATACTCAATTCAATGAACAGGTAAAGACCACGCTGTGGAAATATCTGAACAGAATGTGTTTCAGGCCGTTACCATATGGCCTTTTTTCTTCTTTTTCACTGGCTAAGTGGACAGCTGAAAAGGGCAATAACCTGCTTTTTAGTGGTAAAGGTGAACTCAAGGCACTTCCCGATTTTGTAGCTGTGCTGGATTACGTCAGTAAATTAAAACCAGAGGAATTATCAGCTATACAATATCTTCCTAATAATTCTATGTACACGGTGGCTGGAGAATTATATTTTGTTAACCAGGATTATACGGAACAGGATAAACATACTATTATACATTTAAAAGTGATTCCCGGTATGAAAGGGCTGTTGAAATTTATAGATCAGGGGCAGACCAAAGGTGCTATTATAAATTATTTGGTGAAACAATATGGGGAGGATGCGGGGATTTACGATTATTTTGATCATTTAGTAAATGGAGGTGTAATTGTTTCAGAATTGATACCAAATGTTACCGGCAAATCCTATAATGAACGTTGTATGGGTTTGCTGAAGGAATATGCTCAACTTGATTTAAAGGGGATCAATACATTTTCAATGCCAATTAATGATCAAAATGATGTTTTACCCAGGCTGAATAAACATATAGAGGAGATTCTTGGCAGGAATGAAAAAAATGTTCCTTATAGTTTGTATGAGCGCGAAATTTCCGGTGGACTAAATAAGGAAATACATTCTGTGTTTATTTCGCTGATTAAGAACCTGAACAAGCTGACTAAAGATAAAAATGAGGAAGCAATGCTTGTATTTAAAAACTCATTTATCAAAAGATACGATCAGCAGGAAGTTGGCTTAATGGAAGTCATAGACCCGGGTGCTGGTATTGGATATGATAATTTAGCTTCGGCTTTTGGCAATCAGAATAATGAATTCGTCGATGACTTATTCAGGAATAAAGATTCCGTAAATACAGTAAAATGGGGAGAGGCTGAAAGATTGCTTTTTGAAAAATGGAATAATATTTCAAGATCCGGTACAGATAAGATTCTGCTCACGCAGGAGGATCTTAATTTACTGCCGGAAAGTAAATCTGTACTGCCGCCAGGTATGAGTATTTTATATAAGAATGTAGATCAGGAATTATGGATAGACCAGGCCGGCGGTATTTCCGGAATCGAAGCAGGAGCCAGATTTGGAATCTCAAATTCAGAAATTGATCATCAGCTTAAAGACATTTGCCAACAAGAGATGGCCATAAATCATGATTTTATATTTGCTGAAATTGCATTTTCACCAGCTAACAGGACTTCAAATATCAATCAGCGCGGGCATTTTTATCCTTACGAAATTCCTGTACTCACTCATCCGGGACGCCCTGCAGAAAACACCATTAAATTGAATGATCTGGTTATTTCTGTTCGTGAGCATACGATTTTGTTAAGGTCAGTTAAACTTAATAAGTATATTATACCAAGACTCTCTTCAGCCTACAATAGTCAGCTTGCGACTATTCCCGTGTTTAGATTTCTTTGTGATCTGCAATACCAGGGAATTAAGGCTAGTTTATCATTTTCTTTGAAAGATATTTTTCCGGGCATGTCTTTCTACCCGCGTGTACAGCTAAATCATGCTGTTATTTCTCCAGCTACCTGGATACTTGACCGGGACAAGATCAGTAAGATAGTTGCACAGAATCTGGATTTTTGGAAGGAATTAGCACTGCCTGCGTATTTTAGTTTGAATGAAAGAGATAATTTTCTTGTATTTAACAGCACTCATAAAGATGACCTGGATCTATTTAGGAAATGCATTAAAAATAAAGAATCAGTCATATTAAAAGAATATGTTTTTTCTGCTGATGCAGCAGACCTTCAGGATAAGAAAAAACAGCCTTATGCGACCCAATATATAGCCTGTATAATCAATCAGTCAAAATCATATATTTTACCTCAGTCAAATTCGAAAATAATCGGAGATATTAAAAAATTGAAGGTTAGACGGACCTTTTTTCCGGGTGATGAATGGTTATACCTTAAATTATATGCACATGATTCATTAGGGGACAATATTTTAATGAATATAGTGTCTCCGGTTATCCGGAAATACAAGAAAAAAGATCCTGCGTTTAAGTGGTTTTTTATCAGATACAATGATACTGGACATCATATCAGGTTACGGTTTTTTATCCATAAAGAATTGGCTCATCATTTATTGCTGGAGCTTAATACACGGCTAAAGCCACTATGTAATTCAGGAAAAGTATCAGAGATAGTATTAGATACTTATCAGCGGGAACTGGAGAGGTATTCCACAGAATTAATAAATGAAGTGGAATCCTTATTTTACTACGATAGTGAATATATCCTGTCTGCATTTAAAACAGGTGAATTAAACGCCAGGTTTAAGTTAAGTTTTGCAGTGCATTCTGCACTTTTAATGGTAAAGTGCTTTATTAAGGATAAAAATCAACGATTTGATTTTTTTAATAAGGTCCTTTCTGGCTTTTCAAAAGAATTTAGTAACAAGGATAAGCTAATCAGCCGTAAACTGGATCTTAAATACCGGAATTTCCAGAAAGAGCTGATTGAAAGTAAACAGCTGTATGCAAGAGATGTTAATAATTTTTATCAATTGCTTAATACGCTCAATGTTAAAATATCACACTGGAGAACCGAAGATAAATATGATTTAATTTCAAGTCTTATTCATATGCACATGAACAGAATATTTGAAAGCCAGCCCAGAGAATATGAGTGCCTGGCTTATCATTTTATGAACAAGCATCAGGCTTATCTCAATTATACGGCTAACGATGAGTTTTAATAACGTTGCTATTTACTTTTTTTAAGAGCTGATCTTTAAAGGAAGAACCTATTGGCAGAATCATTTTATCAATCATAATTTTATTTCCTTCCATCATCGTTACTTTATCAATATTAATAATGTATGATTTATGAATCCTGATGAAATTATTAGTGGGTAATCCTGCTTCAATCTCTTTCATTGTTAAATAGATAATGTGGTTATTTTGAGGGGTGTGGATAACAATATAATTGTTTAGCCCTTCAATATATTCTACATCATCATAATTAACTTTGAGCATTTTACCTTTGATACCAGGGTTAACGAAAAAATAACTTTCATTTTTAGGTAAGCTCTGTGGCCTCTGTTCTTCAATTTTATCAATAACTTTTGTTACTGATTTCAAGAATTTTTCGAAGGAAATAGGTTTTAGTAAAAAGTCCGAAATATTTTTCTCAAACCCCTGTACTGCATACCCTGCGTGTCCTGTTGTGAAAATAATCGCTGTATTCTTATAAATTAAATCCGCTACATCAAGGCCGGACATCTCAGGCATATCAATATCAAGGAAAGTAATGTCTATATCTTTATGCTCATTAATATATTTAACTGCTTCCAATGGGTTTTGTGAAGAGGAAATTATCTCCAGCTGTGCACTGTCTGCAGCATATTTTCTCAGTGTTTCGATGGCATGAGATTCATCATCTATTATAAAACATTTGTACATAAAGGTTATAAAGTTATTTGAAGCTTGAACGTATAATCATCTGCTGTTTCAATGATTTGAATTTCATGAGTATCCGGATAATACGCGTCAAGCCTTAGTTTTAAATTTTTAAGACCTATACCATGGCTTTGAATAGGTTTTCTGGTTCTTATTTTTTTATTGTTAATGGTAAATTGCAATTCATTATTATTAAGTTCCAGATTGATTTTTACCGGATGTTCTGTGTTTTTAAGATCCGCATATTTAAAAACATTTTCAACAGGAGTTAATAAAATCAGGGGAAGTATCTGAAGGTTAGCAGTATTCCCTATAATGGTGAAAGATAACTGTAAATTATGATCAAACCTAAATTGATTTAAGTCTATAAAAGAAGCAATCTGCTCTATTTCTTCTGAAAGGTCTACTTTTCCATTCTGGGGTATTTCCGTTAATGCATAACGCATAATATCAGAAAGTAAAAGTATTGGTTTAGTGAGCGGAGGGGCTGATTTTATCGCTGAATTATGGAGGAAATTTAAGGTGTTAAACAAAAAATGAGGATTGATCTGAGATTTTAAATAAGCGACCTCAGAATCAATAAGTCTTTTTTCCAATTGTTGATTGCTAACCTGGTCTAATAGCTTGTTTTTCTCCAGATCAGTAATTTCTTTACGTTGAGTAATGATGTTTAAAGCAAACCAGTACGCCGTGCTAAGTCCGAAAAAATAGATGAACCGATAGGTGATTCTGGCAATGAAATCTAAACTCATCGTGAATGGCAATACGTTTGAAGCTCCAATGATAACATAAAGCCATGCAATAGCATATCTTAATATCAAATAACCTATTAATTCCATGATAATAAATGCCAGCCCAATATAGATGGGTTTTTTATAGATCAATGGCCAGATGATATAAGTATTGAAATAGAAGAAAATTATATTAATAGCATAGACAAAAATATAGTCTATAATCGAGTTAGAAGGTTGATGAAGCAAAAATATCAGAAGAGATTCATAGCCAATAAACAACGCCCATACAAAAGCGTGAGTACGGTAAAGTTTGAAGTTTTTTGAGGTTGGCGGAAAAATCATTATTTCAAATATAAGAGATTATATGATGATATACCCCGACATTATGTGAGTTCGTGTAATAACTTTTGCCTTATTAAACAATACGCTTATAATTATAAAAATTAAGCGCGATTATTATGAAAAGAAACAAACTAACTCTTTTGAAATTAAAGTTAACTCCATTATACGAGATTACTATCGTTAAGAAAAAGGTGAGGAACGATTTGCCAACGGATACAACCTGGCCAGGTGAAACTTTGGCAAATACGGTGAGTAGTTTTCTTTAATTGGAGTATGGTAAGATAGATCAATCAATAAAAAAAGAGCATCATTAATGTTAAATTAGTGATGCTCTTTTTTTTTGTAATTAATCTTGGCTCTGAATTTGATTAACTGTTTACAGTTAATTATGAATTCAAATCAAATCCGTTCTATTATGAAAACGATAAAATTATCGAAGTTAAAAGTTGCGCTTCTTTTATGTGCAGGCTTATTCTTAAGCGCTTCGGTTAATGCGCAGGAAAAGGAAGAAAAGAAAGTAAAAGATGCAACAAAAGTTCTTGCTGATTTTAGTAAGATGAAGGAATCGATTCCTTCAGAATTACTGGCTGTTACCCAGGGGATTATTGTAGTACCAAAATTAATCAACGCAGGTTTTGTAATCGGGGCAAAAAGAGGTAAAGGCGTTGCGATGGTTAAACGTGCTGATGGTACCTGGAGTAATCCTGTTTTTGTAACCATTACCGGAGGCAGTATAGGTGCACAGATTGGGGTACAATCAGTGGATCTTGTTTTAGTCTTCAAACACAGTAATAGTCTGACTGATATTAAAAAGAGCAGTTTTACGCTTGGTGGTGACCTTTCTGTCGCTGCTGGCCCTGTAGGCAGGAACTCGACTGCAAATACGGACTATAAACTAGAGGCCGAAGTTTATTCGTATTCCCGCAGTAAAGGTCTTTTTGCAGGAATTTCTTTAAACGGAGCTTCCCTGGCTATAGATGCGCCATCGAACACTGGTTTTTATGGAAAAGCAATATCCGCACATAAAATATTCGAAGCAGCTGACAATTCTTCAGCCATCGTTAAAGAATTAAAATCGACCTTGACAAGCATGCAAAAATAATTTGCAGGAAATTGTAAGAAATTCCCGGCTGTAGCTTACATCCGGGAATTTTTTTTAAACTAAATATCCTGGATATTGGTTATAGCCCTGTTTTTAAATTAAATGTTAAGATCATGGCTAAATATTCAAAAAAAGCAAGTGAGAAAGTTGAAGAAACTATGCATGAGCTGAAAGAAGGTAAATTGAAATCAGGAAGCGGGGCAAAAGTGACCTCTAAAAAGCAAGCAGTAGCGATCGGGCTTTCTGAGGCAAGAAAAGCAGGAGCTAAAGTACCGAAAAAGAAATAATCAGGCCTGGCGGTCGCTCAAAAATTCACGCTGATAATTCAGCGGGCTTTTTCCCGTAATAGACTTGAAATATTTATGGAAACTGGCGAAATTATAGAAGCCGCTTTCATAACAAATCTGCTTCACATTAATCTTGTTTTCAATTAACAATTTACAAGCATGACCTATTCTTATTTCATTGATGAACTGAGAATAGGTCTTTCTTGTTCTTGACTTGAAATATCTGCAAAAATAATTTACACTTACATGGGCAATATCAGCTACCTCCTGCGTTTGTATTTTGCGTTTAAAATTGGCTAAAGAGAATTCATAGATCGCATGTATCCTGTCATTTTCTGAGTCTTCAAAATTATGTTTAAAGCCAATAGAAGAAAGTAGCCGTGTTTTATTGCAATTACCAATCGCAGTCAATGCTTCCATCAGCAATATGATCTTCTTTGAGCCTTCCGCCTGTAAAAGTTGTTCCAGTAATTCTCCGATATTGTTTTTCATATGCCCGCCAATCTGAATTCCCCTTCTGGCTTTTTCAAGGGTAGTTTTAATCAGCTTGTTTTCCGGTAAATTGAGAAAAACATCTCCCCAGAAATTCTCATTAAAATGGATAACACGTACATCGGCACTCGTGTTAAGCTGCTCATCAAAATAGATATCATCAAATCTCCAGTAATGTGGCAGGTTTGCACCGATTAAAATCACATCACCAGACCGGAAGCGTTTAATACTATCACCAATAAACTGGGTACCATTACCTTTTTTAAAATGGATCAATTCCACTTCAGTGTGATAATGCCAGCGGTTATTAATATAAGGAACATTATCCTGCCTGGCATTGAAAGAATGAATTGGATTAGGAGATGCTTTTAAGAGTTGAGGTTTCATTTTTTTGTTACAAATGATGGCTGATGAAACGTAAATATGCCAAAATCATTTAATCTTTCGTTCAAATGATAAAATAAATAAAATCAAAAATACTTTCCTTTGAATAAACAAAGATACACACGATCTGAAAAATTGAAAATAAATAAATGAAGACCTATTGTTTAACGCTTGATTTGATAAATGATCCGGAATTAATACGGGAATATGAAAAATGTCATCAGAAAATATGGCCTGAGGTTTATACCAGTATTAAAAAATCGGGAATAACAAAGATGCAGATTTATCGTTTTTCTAACCGGCTTGTGATGCGGATGGAAGTGAACGATACTTTCAGCTTTGAGTATAAAGCTGCCCTTGATGCAGAGAATGAGCAGGTGCAGGAATGGGAAAAGCTGATGTGGAAATATCAGCAAGCTTTACCAGGAGCAAAGCCAGGAGAGAAATGGATGTTAATGACTCAGATTTTTGAACTTGAATAATATGGCGTCTTTAGAAACAACTTACTTTATACAAATCCATCCATCAGACAATGTACTGGTCGCGCTGGTTGACTTACCAGCAGGATTTAAAGTAAAGTTTAATGCGCTTACTTTTGATATTATCACACCGATAGCCGCCAAGCACAAATTTACCATACATGAGCTGTCTGAAGGGAACAGTATTTTCATGTATGGCGTGTTGGTGGGTAAAGCAAGTGAGGCGATTCCTGCCGGACATCCGATTACAGTAGATAATGTAAAACATGCCGCTGAAGGCTATCAGTTAGGAGAAAGAAAAACTTCGTGGCAGCAACCGGATACTACAGCTTTCAAGGATAAGACTTTTATGGGGTTTCACCGGAAAGATGGTTCAGTGGGAACGGCCAATTACTGGATTGTGATTCCGCTTGTATTTTGCGAAAACAGAAACGTAGAAGTTCTTAAAGAGGCGCTGACTGATAAACTGGGCTTTAAAAAGACAAAGAGTTATGAAAATGAAGTAGATGGTCTGATTGCTTTATATAAAACAGGGAAAAGTATAGAAGATATTTTGCAGGCCGACCTGCATGATACAGCCATAGCAGAACCAGCCAGTAAACTATTTCCGAATATAGACGGGATTAAGTTTCTGAACCATGATATGGGCTGCGGTGGAACAAGAATGGACTCTGATGCACTCTGTGGTCTGCTGGCCGGATATATTACCCATCCAAATGTAGCCGGAGCAACAGTGCTGAGTTTAGGTTGTCAGCACGCACAGATCAGTATTCTGGAAGCAGAAATTAAAAAAAGAGATCCTGAATTCAGTAAACCACTGTTCATTTTGGAACAACAAAAACTAGGGACTGAAAGTAAGCTATTACAAGAGGCACTCAAACAAACATTTACCGGTTTAATTCTGGCTAACCAGCAAGAGAGAACACCCGCGCCTTTATCTAAATTATGTATAGGGCTGGAATGTGGCGGCTCTGATGGATTTTCGGGAATTTCAGCTAACCCGGCACTTGGTCACCTTTCAGATTTGCTGGTTACTATGGGCGGAAGTGTTATTCTGGCTGAATTTCCAGAACTATGTGGTGTGGAACAGGAATTAAGTGACCGCTGTATAGATATAGCTACCGCTAACCGGTTTATGGGATTAATGGGCACTTATAATGCGCTGGCAGAAGCTACAGGCTCTGGATTTTATGCAAACCCATCTCCCGGAAATATCAAAGATGGTTTAATTACAGATGCTATAAAATCTGCTGGTGCGGCAAAAAAAGGAGGTAATTCTCCCGTAACTGCTGTTTTGGATTATCCTGAGAAAGTAACCAAACCTGGTTTAAACTTATTATGTACACCAGGCAGTGATGTAGAGAGTACTACTGCTGAAGTAGCCTCAGGTGCAAATATTGTGCTTTTTACCACGGGCTTGGGAACACCTACAGGCAACCCGGTGGCCCCGGTGATTAAACTCTCCACAAATACAGTTTTATTTAATAAAATGCCTGATATTATTGATATTAACTGCGGTACAATCATTGAAGGCACGGAAAGTATCGAACAGGCAGGAGAGCGCATTCTGCATTATGTAATTGAAGTCGCAAGCGGACGTATCAAACCTAAGTCAGTAGAATTAGGACAAGATGATTTTATTCCATGGAAAAGAGGTGTTTCATTATAAAATTTAATATATGTTTAGTTTAGAAGGAAAAATAGCCGTTGTAACCGGAGGAGGAAGCGGTATAGGAAAAGCTATTGCTACACTATTTGCCAGACAAGGTGCAACTGTACATATTATCGAACTCAATGCAGAAGCAGCTGCAGAAACTGTCAGCGAAATTCAGCAAAATAATGGTAAAGCCCGCGGACATAGTTGTGATGTAAGTAATCAGAACCAGGTATTGGATATCTTTTATCAGATTGGCGCAGTAGATATCCTGGTGAACAACGCTGGTATAGCACATGTTGGCAAGGCTGATACGACAAGCGAAGAAGATTTTGATAAGGTATTTGCTGTGAATGTGAAAGGAGCTTATAACACTTTATTCGCTGCTATTCCTTTATTGAAAGAAAGTAAAAGTCCGGTGATTTTGAATATGGCATCTATAGCTGCTGTAGTAGGTATAACCGATAGGTTTGCTTATTCCATGAGTAAAGGGGCGATCTATGCCATGACTATGTCTGTGGCACGTGACTACCTGCAAGACAGTATCCGTTGTAACAGTATTTCTCCAGCAAGAGTACATACTCCTTTTGTAGATGGTTTTATTTCGAAGAACTATGCCGGACAGGAAGCAGAAGTATTTGAGAAATTATCTAAAAGCCAGCCGATTGGAAGAATGGGAAGGCCAGAAGAGGTAGCTGCGCTGGCTTTATATCTATGCGCAGAAGAATCAGGATTTATTACAGGGAACGATTATCCTGTTGATGGAGGATTTATAAAACTTAACAACTAAAGATACTTATGAAATTAATCAGATGGGGCGCTGCCGGCCGGGAAAAGACAGGTGTGATTATCAATGATATTAAATATGATACTTCTGCTTTCGGCGGCGATTACAATGAAGATTTTTTTGAGCATAACGGACTGGACAGGTTAGCTGAATTTGTCAAAGCAAATGCCGGTAAACTAATTACAATCCCAGACTCAGAACGTTTAGGCTCCCCAATTGCACGTCCATCCAAAATTATATGTATTGGATTAAACTATGCAGACCACGCTAAAGAAACCAATGCACCACTACCAGTTGAACCTATCATTTTTATGAAGTCAACTACAGCACTGGCCGGACCGGATGATGCAATCATTATCCCTAAAAACTCTGTTAAAACAGATTGGGAAGTGGAGCTTGCAGTAGTGATTGGTCAAAAGGCATCTTATGTGGAAGAAGCTGAAGCCCTGGACTATGTTGCCGGATATACCTTACACAATGATGTTTCAGAACGCGAATTTCAAATCGAAAGGAACGGAACCTGGGATAAAGGTAAAGGCTGCGATACATTTGCGCCCTTAGGTCCATTTTTAGCTACTCCTGATGAACTGGGTGACCTCAATAAATTACGCTTGTGGCTGAAAGTAAACGACAAAACGATGCAGGACGGTAATACTTCCAACTTTATTTTTACTATTCCATTTGTAATCTCTTATGTAAGCCAGTTCATGACCTTACTTCCCGGAGACGTAATTTCTACAGGAACCCCTGCCGGCGTCGGACTTGGATTTAATCCGCCCATCTACCTGAAAGCTGGTGATGTGGTGGAACTGGGTATTGATGGCCTTGGAACTTCCAGACAAGAAGTTAAAGCTTATGTTAAAAATTAATATCATTTAATAATCAATAATGGATCTGCAATTAAAAGATAAAATAGTCATTGTTACCGGCGGGGCAAAAGGGATTGGCGAAGGAATAGTTCGCCAGTTGGCAAATGAAGGTGCAATTCCTGTCGTTATTGGCAGAAAAGAAACTGATAACCTGAAACTCGTCAATGAAATTATCAGCGAAGGAAAACAAGCCTTCCAGGTAGTTGCAGAACTGACAGATCCGCTGATTGCAGCACAGACCATTACCACAATTATCGATACTTTTGGCCGGATAGACGGTCTGGTCAATAATGCCGGAGTGAATGATGGGGTAGGCCTGGAGAATGGGAATTATCAGGATTTTGTAGCTAGTCTGCATAAGAATGTGATCCATTATTACCTGATGGCTCATCATGCACTTCCGCATTTGAAAAAAAGCAAAGGTTCAATTGTAAATATCAGTTCAAAAGTCGCAGATACAGGTCAGGGAGGCACTTCGGCCTATGCTGCATCCAATGGCGCCAGAAACGCACTGACCAGGGAATGGGCTGTAGAATTATTGCCTTATCATATCCGGGTAAACGCGGTGATTGTAGCTGAATGCTATACTCCACTCTATCAAATCTGGATCAGCTCATTGCCAGAATCCGAAAAAAAGCTGAAAGATATTACGGCTAAAATTCCCCTTGAACAGCGGATGACTACCACAGAAGAGATTGCCAATACGGTTGTCTTTCTGCTTTCCCCGCGGTCAAGTCATACCACAGGTCAGCTGGTTTATGTGGACGGAGGGTATGTTCATCTGGACCGGTCCATCAGTTCCTGAGATATTTTACAACAGAAGCTGTAAACAGCTCCTAAGATTTCTATATTTGCAAAATGTTCAGAAGCATTCTTGTACATCTGCTGATTTTTACCACACTGACCGCTAATTTTAGCCAGGTTTTTGTGCAGGCAGGGTTTGAGCTGAACGAGAACTATATCGTCTCCAAACTCTGTATTAACCGTGATAAGCCGCAAATGCACTGCAATGGTAAATGTTACCTGATGCGTAAATTAAAACAGGCCGAGCAAAAGGAAAAAAGCAGAGAACGTGAAACTCAAAGAAGCCTGTACCAATTAGGTGTAGTCGTTGAGAAACTATCTTTAAATCCTTATACGATCCTTGTCATTCAAGCGTATAAGGAAGAATTGCCTTTTCGCCTGCCAGCATATGCTGCTGAGATTTTTCAGCCCCCGCGCGTATAACTCTATTCTTATTGAAACCGGAACCTTGTTGATTTTTTTGAAATCTCAGGTAAACTGGTATGACATCCTGATCTGCACCTTTTTGCTATGATTTGAAATTTAGTTATCAAATCATAGTGAAGAAGCATATCGGGCAATATTTATATGAATTATAATTTTGCAATTAATGAAACTCTTCAGATTAATCCTGCTATTGGCTTGTTTAGCCTTTTTTAAGCAGCATGTTCAGGCACAGAACCAACCTATAACCGGTAATATATATGACTCTCAAACCAGGCAGGCCCTTGCCGGTGTAAGTATCAAAACATCCGATAATAAATTATTGACTGTATCTGATAAAAATGGATACTTTAAAATCGAAAATACTACCCCCGATCAACATTATAAATTCATTCTTGTCGGTTTCAAACCACAGGAAGTTGATTATAGTAAAAAAGAAGGGAGCCTGAATATCCAGCTCGATGCTGATGAATCCAGCTTAAACGAAGTACGTGTAACAGGTTTTGCCGGAAACCGTACCAAGAAGGAAACTGCCGGTTCTATCGGGATGATTACCAGTGCAGACCTTAACCGTGGCAGTGGTCTTTCCTTTCAGTCTGCAATGAACGCTATCCCGGGGGTAAGAATGGATCAGAGTACACTCTCAGAAGCCAGGATTTCGATTCGTGGAAACGGTGTCAGATCCTCTTACGGATTAAGGAACATAAAAGTTTACCTGAATGATATTCCAGTTACAGAAGCCGATGGAACAACACGTATTGAAGCTTTAGACGTAAACAGCATCGGCAGGGCCGAAGTAATCAAAGGGCCTGCATCGAGTATTTACGGTGCCGGAACAGGTGGAGTAATCAATTTCCAATTACAACGCTCTCCCTACCAGGAACAAAGTCTGGAAGCCTCAGGCCTGGCAGGAAGTTACGGATTACATCGACTGGCAGCCACTTACCGCAACGGCGGAGATAAAATTAACAGTTATGTTTCCTATGGGTGGCAGGAGTATGACGGCTACAGAGATCACAGCAACGACATGCGCAGATTCTTATCCGGTAACTTTCAGCTTTTTCCAAGCAATAAACGGATCATCACACTCTTACTGAACAGAACAACACAATACTCACAAATTCCCGGATCACTGACCGCTGATCAAGTGGCTGCAAACCCCTTACAAGCCAATGCAAGCAACCTCGATAAACAAGCCGGACGTTATCAAACCTGGACCAGGGTTGGCTTAGGACAACAGTATCAAATCAATGATCAATTGTCAAACAGCACCAGTGTATTTACCTATTCCTATGACCTGAATCACCCCTTGCCTTATGCCTACCTCAGGAACTATTATCAAAGTTATGGCGGAAGGACCAGCTTCACCTATAACCCCGGATTCTCCGCACTGCCCACTAAATTTATCGTAGGTGCAGAATTTAACGAAGGCCTGACTAAAGGCACCCAATATGTCAATAACAAAGGTACCGAAGGAGCCCTTAGCGGAAATATAGATTACCGCAATACACTCTATTCCTTATTTTATCAATCAGAGACACAGCTGGGACCAAAGACGTTGCTGACCTTAGGCTTAAGCTACAATAGCCTGAAATACGATGTCTCCAACTATCTGGTACCAGCACAAAGCGGAATAAAAGATTTTAAACCACAAGCAACCCCAAGGATTGCCATCAGTCATAACTTTTCTGAAGCCCTGAGTCTGCACGGAAGCATAAGTACCGGTTTTTCCCCGCCATCCAGCTCAGAAGTTAAAAATGTGGACGGCTCAATCAACCCCACATTACAAGCAGAGAAAGCAATAAACTATGAAATCAATGCCAAAGGTAACCTGCTGAATTCGCGCCTGAGCTATGACTTTTCTGTATTCAAAATGGATATGAAAGGAGAGCTGATCGGACAATCCGTACAACAAGGCATTACTATTTATAACAATGCAGGTAAAACAACCCATAACGGAGCAGAGCTTGCTTTATCATGGCAAATCCTGAAACCAGAAGATAACCAGGAAATAGCCAGTTTAAGACCTTTCGTTGCCTTAACCTATTCAGCTTTCAAATTCAAAGATTATCAAATTCTGGGTGCGAATAATGCAGTAACCGCATCGTACAATGGAAATGCATTAACCGGAGTTTCACCATGGGTAATCAGTGCAGGTCTTGACCTGGAAACTCGTTTTGGATTATACGGTTATCTGAATTATTACTACAATGATAAAATGCCATTAAATGATAAAAATACAGACTATAACCCATCTTATCAAATAGCCGGTCTGAAAGCAGGTTATAAAAAAAGATTAGGAAAAGTATTCGAAGTTAACGTCTACGGCGGCATTGATAATCTTTTCAACGAATCCTACAGTTCAATTCTATCCTTAAATGCAGTAGGCTATAGCGGAGCGCAACCATCCTACTTTAATCCTTCCCCTAAAAGAAACGGTTACGCAGGCCTGAACTTAAAATATTTCTTCTAAGAAACCAGGAATGGATCCTTCAAATGAGAAGAACCTTAAAAAAACAGACCTTGCTGTTTCAAGACATTGGCCGCCCCTACAGGCGGGCGTCGACTTGAAACAGCAAGGTCTGTTTTTTTTAAGGAAAAATGGAAAACCTATTCCTGCGTAATCTGGCGAACCGAAATTGAATTTGCAGTAGACCCGGTAATATAAACCGTGTAAATTTTATCAGCAGCAAAAGCTGTTAAATCAAATTTTCCCAAACTTGCAGACTGACCAGCACCAAAAACCTGAAGTGATAAAATTCCAGGAGCTATCGTCGTAAAGTTTGTTGCTACATCGCGGCCAAGATTTGCAGCTAAATTTTCACCAGAAGAACGTCTGATATCAATATTAGCCGGAGCTCCATCACTCAAATGAACAAACCTTACTTTAGCCTGTCCGCTAACAGGAGCACTTCTGTCATCCTCAAAAATTTTCACTCTTGCAGCCTGGCCATCACCCGCTAAGAAAACCGTATAATTAGAACCATTTCTAATATCCGCTTTACCCGTTGCATAAGCCGTTGAAGAACCATCACTCCTAAACTCAGTTACCAGGTTATTACCAGAATTGGTAGAAATATAAGCCGATGCATTTGCAAATGATAACCCTCCGCTTACCACTGCCGTATTAGCCAGGTAAAACCCCTGATTCGGAGACGATGGTGACGCATTTACAACTTTAACATTTGCAGAACCCGAACTGTCAACATCGTTTTTCTTACAAGAAGTTACCAATACCGCAAGAGATAAAATAGCAGTCCCCTTCAATAAGTTTTTTAAAAATGATCTTGTTTTCATAAATTGAATAAATTAAGTAGGTAATTAATTTTTAATAACATTGTTGTTACGATTTAGCATTGACAACAATTAATCCGCTGCACATGACACGCCAGATAAAGTCTAAAAATTAAAATTTATTTATCAGATAATCAGAATTTTATATGTTCATTAAATAATATTTAAAACTATTGGGAGTGATTTGGAATTTGCAAAAGTAAGTGTACTAAATAGTGTACATTAAACCTTGACACCCAACCCAGGTCTATAAGGCATCAACAAAATTATTGATACCCCTGTGTTTAATATTAAATGATATGAACATGAAAAAGCTAGTTTTAATACTGTTTATTACAGCCGTTGTATTTTCAGGATGTTCCTCTTACAACTATTACGCTGTGGCCCGTAAACCACTGGATCCCGCAAAATATAAAACCTTTGCCTGGATACCCGAGGGAAAATCAAAATCAACCTCTATTTACAATAATGATGTAGCTACAGATAAGATTGTAGAATCGGCTAGTCAGGAAATGAAAAACAGAGGATTTATCCTGCAAAGCAATAACCCTGACTTATTACTCAGGTATACTGCGGTAGTCAATAAAGAAATCAAAGACTATACAGACCCCGTTTACTATAACCCTCCATCAAGAATACTTCCACGTGTTTCTTATTACGGTGGAAGGCGGATTTATTACTATTCCTACTACAACCCATTGCCAATTTATGTTGGTGAAAGAGAAAGAAGTATAAGAATTAAAGCCAATAGTATTATGATTGATGTTATCGATCGTAAATCATCTAAAGTAATCTGGAGAGGCTGGGCAGAAGGAGAAATCAATAATCCTGAAAAAGCAATTAATGAAATCCCCGGTGTTATCGGCAATATATTTAAAAAACTGCCCCAGTAAAATTAAGTAGTGGAGGTTAACCACCAGGTATTACCAAAAGGGTCCTGGATACCTCCACATCTTCCGTAATCCATATCCGCTACTTCAGTGACTACAGAAGCCCCATGGAATATAGCCCGCTGAAATGTTTCATCTGCATCTCCCACATAAATGAAAAAATTACCGACTGCCTTTCCATATTTATCTGCGGCCTCTGAAAGTAGTAAAATGCTATGTCCGACTTTAATTTCCGCAGACAAAACTGTTCTGTTATCTTGTGCTATAATTAATGACTTTGTCTCCGCATTGAAGACTATTTTAGCGAATTCAATAAATGCTATTGCATTTTCGAGCATCAGATAGGAGAGAATCGTATGTTGATCCTGATAATTATTCATGTACGTAATTTTTTCGTTATACCTGCTGTTCTTGATGTGGCAAGCTAATCAACTTAACAAATAAGGTGACCAGCAGTTTTTTATTCCTGCCAATAGCCGGAAATCTTATTAAGATACATGTAAAAAAGATGAATTTAATGTTATAGCCAATAAATGTATAAAGATAAGAAATGTATAGCTTTTAACCTTTTCATAAAAACTGACTATGTTCTTAAAGTTGTCAGAATGTAAAATTTAATCATCTTATCATAATTATCTCTATATTGCCCAAAACTATACTGGAAATAATAATCGGATTTCTATTTTTGCGGAGATTTAGATGGATGAATTCTGCCTTTAAGCTCTCCGTCTGATAAATTTAGAATAACCCAAGTTCAAACAATGCACAACCAAGGAAAGAAAATCAGAGTTGCAATTTTAGGCGTAGGTAATTGCGCCAGCTCATTAGTACAAGGCGTGGAATTTTACACTAAACACGCAGAAAAGACATCAGGATTGATGGCTAATGATATCGGTGGATATAAAGCAGCTAATATTGAATTCGTTTGCGGATTTGATATAGATGAAAGAAAAATCGGTCAGCCATTAAAGGACGCCATTTTTGCGAAGCCAAATTGTACAATCATATTGAATGCTGACATCGCATCAGAAGCTCCTATTTACAGATCACCAGTTATTGATGGTGTATCTCCGCAAATGGCTGTTTATCCTGAAGCTAACAGGTTCGTCATCAAAGACGAATTGAAAAATACTGATATTTTGATCGATAGCGTAACCTATGATCAGGCTCAGGTAACTGCTTTACGTGTAGAAATTATTGCGCAATTGCGTAAACATGAAGCTGAAGTGCTGATCAACTATCTTCCGGTTGGCTCACAACTGGCTACAGAATTCTATGCAGAAATCTGTATTGAATTAGGTATTTCTTTAGTGAACTGTATCCCTGTATTTATTGCTTCAGATCCTGCATGGGAGAAAAGATTTATCGATGCTGGTATTCCAATCATCGGAGATGACATGCGCAGTCAGTTTGGTGCAAGTATCGTTTCTCAGATGCTTCAGGAGCTTGCTTTCGAAAGAGGTCACCATGTGAAAGCTCACATTCAAAGAAATGTAGGTGGAAATACTGACTTCCTTAATATGGAAGACAAAAACCGTCTGAAATCTAAAAAGATCTCTAAAGAAAATGTAATCCGTGCACAGAACGATATCAGAGGTATCTCTACAGAAGACAGTTTCCTTCATGCAGGTCCTTCAGAATATATTGCTTATTACGGAGACAATAAAGTTGCTAACTTCCGTCTGGAATTAGAAGGTTTTATGGGGGCTCCTGTAATCTTTGATGCTCAGCTATCCGTTCAGGATTCTCCTAACTCTGCCGGAGTAGTTATCGATGCCATCAGATACGTTTATGTGGCCAGAGAATTAGGCCTGGTAGGTGCCCTTAGAGGACCATCAGCTTCTACTCAGAAAACCCCGCCAGAGCAAATGATGTTCAGCGATGCCATCTACGAATGTCATGCACTGGCTAAACGTGAGTTAACAGCATCAACAAAAAAACAATTAAAAAAATAACTGCACTTATTGTGCGATAAAAAAACGGCCCGGACCTTAAAGTCCGGGCCGTTTTTTTTAATAAAGAATTTAAGGATTACCAGTTTCGCTGCGGGCAGGTGACCTTATACCTGTTATTCAGTAAAATACCCAATACGACTTCATGTGTACCCTTACTCACAGCACCTAGTTCGGAGGTTGTAAAATCATAAGCATAACTCAGCACAAACAGCGAATTGATATTAAAGCCTGCCATCGCAGAGACTGCATCCTGCGGACGATAACTTCCGCCAATCCATAATTTATCCTTAAACGCTATTTTAAAATTCAGATCTGCTGACAAAGGCGCAGGCTGGACTTTTTTTAACATAACTGAAGGCGTTACTGAAACCTCTTCACTCAGGAAAAACTTATAACCGGCAGTAACAAAAAGATGTGGTACTTGTTTCCCCTGAACAGCCGCCTGGGAGTCAGAAAAGCTAAGCGGTTTGTTCAGTAACTGCTGAACGGATACACCTGCAAAAAAATCAGGGCCATATAACCAAATCCCTGCATCAAGATCAGGCTGTGTTCTGCTGTTAAAACCTGGAGCAATTGCAGGATCGGCGCTATTTTCAAGGTTCAGTTTTGAAATATCCAGTGAAATTCTTGAAATCCCGGCAGCTACCCCCACACTTAAATTCATTTTCGAACTCAATCCAAGGTGATAAGCATAGCTAGCCTTAATATCCAGTGTTTTAACCGGGCCTGCTTTGTCTAATGTTCCGAAAACGCCAATTCCGTGATGTGGTTCAGCAGCCATATAATTCTGGAGATAACTTCGTTCCATAGGATTTGCTCCTTTTTCTGCAAAAGAACTTGAATTTCCATACAAATACTGCTTGCCTAATGGGGCATGAACAGAAAAAAAAGAAGTGACCGGGCCGTCGTTGATTCCGGCCCATTGTACTCTTGAACCTACTCTTACATCTGTATAATTCTCTATACCAGAAAGTGCCGGATTGAGCAGGTAATTATTAAAAATATACTGCGTATACTGAGGCCGCTGCTGGCCGTTACTTACTTTAAAAAGAAAAACACCTGTCAATATCAGGAATACTGTTCTCATAAATTACTTTAAAACCGTTAAAGAGCCCGAAAGTACTTTTTGGCCATCATGTAAATCAATCACATAATAATAAACCCCTGCAGGTACATATGCTCCATTATATCTCCCGTCCCAGCTTTTTCTATCGCCGGTTCCGGAATAAACTTTTCCCCCATATCTGTTGAACACATAAACTGTAGCAGCAGGGTAGGTATCCAGTGCGGCTATATTCCATATATCGTTAATACCATCGCCATTTGGCGTAATGGTATTTGGAATCACGAGTTTCTTCAGTACATGAATAGCAACGTCCTGAGCGCCACCTGTACAACCGTTTTCTGACCATGCAGTTAAGGTATAAGTTATATCGTGTGGCGGGGCGGCTACAGGATTTAATTGAGCCGGGTCATCCAGGTAATCAGCGGGTGACCATAAATATTTGGCATGATCTCCCGATACCTGGCCCTCCAGAGTAACTGTTTGCCCTTCAATAATTGCCCGGTTGCGGCCCGCGCTGACGGTTATTTTTTTTAACACCTCTACGTTTACAGTTGCTTGCTTTTCACAACCACCGTTGGAAACTGTGACCGTATATAAAGTAGTCTGAACAGGAGAGGCGACCGGATCAGCAATATCTGTTGCGGATAAGCCAGTTGCCGGTGTCCATTTATAGTGTATTCCTCCGGTTGCATGAAGCACAACTGAAGCCCCTTCGCATATCGGTGCCGGAACATCAACAGCCGGAATGGGAGCTGGCAGTATATTCACTTTGATTTTTGCAGAAGCTGTACAATTGCCAGGCGTTGTGGTTACCTGGTAATCTCCGGCACGGCTGAGGGTAGCATTTGCAATAACGGGTGATTTTTCTGCTGAGCTGAAGTTACCAGGTCCTGACCATGAATATGGGCCATCTGTACCAGTTACATCCAGCTGAATCGTATTTCCCTCACAAACGGTCTGCTCAGCTACCACGACCGGTTTTGGTAGAGGTTTTACGTGAATGGTAATTGGCGGTGAGGTCGTTCTGCAAGCTGGTGAATTAAAGTTTGAAGCCTCCGCTGCCATCAGGCGATATTGAAAATCCCCGGCTTGTAAAGACCCTGCAGTCAGGTTAATTTGTATGGTATTTTCTCCATTGAGATCTGCCCACTGGCCATTCACCATTTTTTGCCACTGATATTGTAAAGTTGGTGATCCCTCAACAGTAGCAGACAGTACCACTCCGTTTCCTTCGCAAATCGTCTTTTCTGTCTGACTGGTATTGTCTGTAAGCGGAGTGATTTTTGGTCCGCAGGCTCTGAAAGTAATATCATCCAGTGCAAGGTCATTACCATCACCGCCCGGTCCGTTATTTACAATCCTGATTTTAACTTTTGTCGAATTACTGGTCCTGAATAAAAATCCATACTGTTTCCAGGTAGATACGGAGGTTTCCGGAATATCACCGGTAGTGTAAGTTTTTAAAAGTTGATCATCCAGGGTCAATATTGAAAAAGTAAGATTAGGTTTTTTGCCTGTATAAGTCAATAAATTGGTTACCCAGGCTGCAAATTCATAAGTACTGTTCGGGCACAAATCTGCGTCGATTGCTGTTTCATAGAAGACGCCTGGTTGATTGCTGGCATTGATCATCATCATATAACCATCCGGATCATTTTGGGTATGGTTGACCGTGGTAAACCATGCTCCGCCGCCAATTTTTTTAACAATCGTATAAGAACCATCGCCAGGGCCCAATGAAGCAACATACAGATAATTTGTACTGGAGCCTAAAGAGGGGCCGAAATTCCCCGTACCCCTTCCAAAATCAATATTGACAACCGGGTCACCAAAACTACCTGTGCAAATCTGGGCAAAAGATTTTTCAGGTAAAGCGACACAACTATATATAAGAAAAATATATAAAAATTTATATTTAAATAATCTACAATAGTGTATATATATCAAGTCTTTTTTTTCTAAATCCGACCGAATCTAATGATAAAATTTATGAATATAATTTGTGCATAATGCCCTCATTTGTAGTTTTTTATAGCATAAAATACGGTGAAATGTGCTAAAAAAGCTAAGCTAAAACATTATAGTATTGAGAATTCTACAAAAATGTTGACTTTAGAGTTTTTAGCCAATATTCCTCAGGGTGGTGAAACACTCCTTATAGCTCTAAAAAAACGGGCCATGAGGTTTTAAATCATGGCCCGTTTTAAACAATAACTATCAAACTGGTTCCTGCGTTTATTTTTTAAGTAATTCAGTAATCTTTTTTTCAAAAGCTTCCTTGTATTTTGTATAATAATCTCCGGTACCAGGCCCGTAAAAATCAGTTGTAATTGCTGTTACTTTTCCACTTTTATCAAGAATCAATGTAGTTGGAAACACTTTAATTGCTGTGAGCTGCGGTAATGTTTTTTCTGTACGTAAAGAATCAGAAACCGTTGCAGGCGTGATCAGTAAAGGATATTTCACCTTAAATCTTTTTTGAAATTTGCGTATACTGGCCGCAGAACGTTTAACATCCGTAGTGTACTCGTAAGCAAGTCCAATAACTTCTACGCCTCTTTGCTTATTCTTATCGTAATACTCACTTAGGAATGCTGTTTCGTCCATACAATTAGGGCACCATGAGCCCATCAATTGTATAATCACAACTTTGTTTTTAAATCTTTGATCAGTAATTGAAACTTGTTTGCCATCAATATCAGGAAAGCTGAAATTTAAACTCCCATCCTCACCATCTTTAAGCCTGGTAACCTGCTCAGTGGATAATGCTGCCTGATCATCCTTTTTTGCTGTCCATATTTCTTTTGAAACCGGGCCGCTATATAAATTACCATTTGTAATATTTCCCTTGTTAATTTTACCGGTAAATACCATCGCATGAATACCATCAAAAGTTGAGACCTGAAGTGAATCTCCTGTAACTATTCCCGAAAGATAGCGGTAATCACCAGAAGGGGTAAGGATAGAGCCGGTAACCTGGTTTCCTTTTTGCGAAAACTGCCCTATAGCTTCCCGGTCAGAATTATGACTTCTGGTAAAATCAATTTTCCATTTACCACCGGCACTTTCAGTAGCATTTCCATGAACCGCAGGAAAGCGGTAAGCCTGTTTGGTGGTTGCAGTAAACGGCATAACAATATCTTTTGATGTTGTCTTTCTGATCCATGTGCCTGAAAGGCTATCTTTGGAGATGATCTTTAACCTGAAAGCAGATTCAAAAACCGGCATATTAATAAATACAGAGTCCTTCACAATAGTCACATCTTCGGCAAGCATTTTTTCAGGTTCATTCACAATATAGAATACTGTTTTTCCTTTTTGCCGCTGAATATCAAGATTGAAAATAATCTTGTTTCCATCATTTCTTAAAAGTGCCGCGCGCCAGGCTCCATGCTGAAGAACAGTCTGTGCAGAAGCACCAATAGCTAAAAGAGTGAATAAAACTATCACAAGGGTATTTTTGTACATATGCTTAATTAATTTCTGATCGATTGTTATCATCATGGGGCAAATATACTATATGTAATCAAAATCTACTAATTCTATAGAGTAAGACTATCGTCAAATTATCATTACAGACCGTAATTCCCATTGGTACATGCCTTCATGAATTCCTTTAAAATTAAAGCCAAGGGCTTTCAATACTTGTTGTGAACCTGTATTTTTTAATGACATTTTTACCAACTCTTAATTACGTAACCTAATGATTATTTTCAGGATCCCGGCAGTAATTCTTATCCATTTGCTGAAGGAAAGAACTGGCTGTTCTCCAGGCTGCATTTTCAGAAGATTGCATTGTTAAGCTCTGATAAATTGTGTAAGCTTGCAAATCATGGAAAATCAAAGGAAGCTCAGACCAGTTATGTTTGTTGGAACCTCATCTGATGTAGGCAAAAGTATAATTACTGCCGGATTCTGCCGGATCTTTAAACAAGATGGTTATACACCTGCGCCATTTAAAGCGCAAAATATGTCGCTTAACAGCTATGCTACTCCCGAAGGCCTGGAAATAGGACGTGCACAGGCTGTGCAGGCAGAGGCTGCCGGAATTCCATGTCATACCGATATGAACCCTGTGTTGCTCAAACCAACAAATGATCAGACCGCACAAGTAATCCTGAACGGGAAATCAATAGGAAACCAGAGCGCTAAAGAATACTTTTTATCAAATGATCGCGCTACACTTTTTGAAGAAGTTAAACTGGCCTATCAAAGACTGGCTTTACGCTATTCACCTATCGTAATGGAAGGAGCGGGGAGTATCTCTGAACTGAATCTTAAAAAAAGAGATATTACCAATATGAGGATGGCAATAGCTGCGGGCGCGGCAACTTACCTGGTCACAGATATTGATAAAGGGGGCATTTTTGCCAGTCTTTATGGGACAATGCAGCTGCTGGAACCAGAGGAAAAAGCATGTATCAAAGGAATTATTATCAATAAATTTCGTGGCGATCCGGATCTTTTTAAGGAAGGAAAGCAAATGATAGCGGATTTATGCGGGGTTCCTGTGATTGGAATTATTCCCTATTTCAAGGATATTTTTATTGAAGAAGAAGATGCCGTTTCTTTGAAACTGAAAAGAAATCAACCCATTCCAGGTAAAGTTAATATTGCGGTAGTGCTGTTAAGCCGGATGTCTAATTTTACTGACTTTGATCGTCTGGATAAAGATACCCGTATTAATCTTTATTATACCCATACCAGTGAAGGAATTGCCCAGGCAGATATTATTATGCTGCCCGGTAGTAAAAATACAATTGAAGATCTGATTGAACTCCGGAATAACGGTCTTGCAGAAGCGATTATTCTGGCCCATCGAATGGGACAGACGGTGATCGGTATCTGCGGAGGCTATCAGATGATGGGACAAACAATTAAAGACCCCGGGCAAATAGAGTCTGCCGCAGGGGAAGTTAAAGGACTAGGTATTTTACCTGTGGAAACTGTATTACTTCATGAAAAAACCACCAGGCAATGTAGTTTTACTTACCGTGATTGCGCTGAAAAATGTATGGGATATGAGATCCATATGGGAGAGACCAGAGTTCATGGCGCGGAACAGCCCGTTGCCTGGCTGGATGGAAAACATACAGATGGTTATTTTTTATCAGAAAAATGCTGGGGTTCTTACTTGCATGGTATTCTGGATAACCAGATTGTGATCAATGATCTGGTAGCTCCGTATACCGATTTGAAAGTACCCTATGTCGACTATTTGCAATTCCGCAGTGAACAATACGACAAATTAGCTGCATTGTTAAGAGAAAACCTGGATATTGAACAGGTATATCAACACTTAAAAGATTAATCAAATGTTTCAGGGACACGGAGATGATGGGTATTTACATCAGCAAACATTAGCGGCCGATTTTAGCACGAACGTATGGCATGGAGGGGCTCCGGCCGGATTAAAAGAATACCTTTTTAGACAATGGGACAACGTACAGCGGTATCCTGAAGTACTGGCAGAAAGCCTCACGCAGAAGATAGCCTCCTTTTATGGCTTTAAATCCGAAAATATATTAGTGACCAATGGGAGTACAGAAAGTATATACCTGGTTGCACAGGCCTTTAAAAATGGAAAAACAACGATAACGATTCCTGCTTTTGCGGAATATGAAGATGCTTGCAAGCTATTCGGACATCAGTTATGTTTATTGAACTGGGACGAGCTGGAGAAAGGGATTTCCGGCGATACCGGGCTGTTGTTTATCTGCAATCCAAACAATCCTACCGGAGCTGTTTTTAAAGCGCTGGAAGCCTTAATCCATCAACATCCTGGTGTGCTTTTCATTGTTGATGAAGCTTTTATTGAATTTACGGTATCGATTACTTCGGTACTGACGCTGATTGAAAAATACAATAACCTGATTGTTTTACGCTCGATGACCAAGGCTTATGCTATTCCAGGTTTAAGGTTAGGTTATATTGCGGCCAGTACTGCGCTGATCAACCGGTTAAGGTCTTTTAAATTACCCTGGGCAGTAAATGCAATGGCTATAGCAGCCGGACATTTTATTTTTGATCATATTCAAACGATACAAATCCCTGTTCAGCAATTATTAGCAGACCGGGAAGAATTTACAAAGAAGCTGGAGAGCAGTGCATTGAAAATCTATCCTAGTCATACTCATTTTTTTCTGGCGCGTACAAATCAGCATACAGCTGCGCTATTAAAACAGTTTTTACTAAAAGAATTTAATATATTGATCCGTGATGCAGGGAATTTCAGGGGACTAACCGAAAAACATATCCGTATCGCGACTTTAAGTCAAAATAAAAATCAATTGCTGATTAATGCTTTAGCTGAATGGAAAACTATATAATTATTGTCATTCCCTTGCTTGCAGGTTATCTGCTGGATTTGATATTTGGTGATCCTGAAGGATTACCTCATCCTGTCCGATTTTTTGGCAGTCTGATCGCTTTTGGTGAAAAACACCTCAATCAGGGGAGATTCAGGTTTTTGAAAGGAATGCTGATGGTATTGATTTTATGTTCCGTAACCTTTTTAGTTTTTTACGGAGCGATCCATTTGATGCTGAGCCACAGTGTAACGGTATATTTTCTTTTTGCCACTGCCTTTGTTTATTATGCACTGGCAAATAAGGGACTGATCACAGAAGGAAAACAAGTTTTTGATACTTTAAAATATAAAGGGCTCGAAGCCGGGCGGAAACGCTTATCCCGTATCGTAGGGCGTGATACTTCAAACCTGGACCAGCAGCAGATCCGTATAGCTGTGTTTGAAACCATGTCAGAGAACCTGAGTGACGGCGTCATTGCACCGCTGTTTTTTTATTTTATAGCCGGTATCCCAGGTATGCTTACCTATAAAATGATTAATACACTGGATTCTATGATCGGTTACAGGAATGACAGGTATGAATATTTTGGGAAATTTGCAGCACGTCTGGATGACGTTGCAAACTTCATTCCTGCACGGATAACGACCATACTGATGCTGATGGTAACTTTTAGTATGCGTGGATGGCAATATGTGCTGAAGTATGGACATCAGCATAAAAGTCCGAATGCTGGTTATCCGGAAGCTGCACTCGCCGGGATACTGGATGTTCAATTTGGAGGTCCGAACGTTTACCATGGTATTTTGGTTGACAAACCACTTATCGGTACCAATAGCCGCGAAATCAGACACGAAGAATTTAAAATCGTAAGCAGCATCAATCAGGGTGTCTGTTTGCTCATGGTCTTGTCCATCAGTATATATTTCTTTCAGCTCTGAATATTCCATGACCAGCCCAGCACCAAAATATGTGATTAGCGGAGGCCCGGGTTCAGGGAAAACAACCTTGATTAAAGGATTGCAGCAACAAGGGTATTTTTGTGCTGAAGAAGTATCCAGGAAAATGATTATCCGCGAAACGGAGAAAGGATCATCTTGTTTGCCCTGGATAGATATTTCCTGCTTTTCGGCCAAAGTCCTGAACGAAATGATTTTTTCATGGAATAGTGCCCCTACAGCTGCAATTACTTTTTTTGACCGTGGCATTCCCGACATCATTGCTTACCTGAACGTAGCTGGAGTTCCCGTTCCGGAAGAATATTATACCGCTTTATCGCTCCATCCTTATCATAAACAGGTTTTTATACTGCCACCATGGGAAGCTATTTATGTGAATGACAGTGAGCGCTGGCAAACCTTTGAAGAAGCCGTTATCATTAATGAAGCTATCAGGAAGGCCTATATGACCTGTGGATTTGAGCTGATCGATGTGCCCAGAAACTCCCCGGCAGCACGCGTTGCATTTATCCTCGATTTTATCTAGGTTTGCACTCTTAAGGCTGCATGTTTATGGAATAGCTGTTTGAAAATTTGAACAGCCGGCTGTAATATGCTTTAAGGGAATCCCGGCGCAAATCCGGAACAGTCTCCGCTGCTGTAAACCTCGTTATTGAACTGCTGTTATAACCACTTTCGAAAAGAAGGGAAGGTCGCAAGTTTGAGGAAGTCAGAAGACCTGCCTTATGACTGGTTATTAAATGCTTTCGGAAGAAAGGCTAAACTTTATGATGAAAAAAATAAATTCTTGTTCATTCAGAGGAGTATTCCCCTGTCTGATAGTTTCTCTGTTGCTGATTACCTCCTGCAAGCAGAACCAGTCTGGTCAAAAGCACCATACTGCAAAAACCGGCAGTGCAGAAATTAAATATGCCAAAGGCTTTAATATAGACTATTACGATCACTATAAATTAGTGAGTATTTATTCTGGTATCGGCGCACATGCAGATACCACTCAATACGTATTGTTAGCTAAAGGGGCAAAGGCTCCCGAAGGCTATAAAAAAGCACAGCTGATACAAATACCAGTTCAAAGTTTAATCGCCATGTCATCTATGCATATCGCATTGGCTGATTTCGCAGGTGCAGCAAATGCAATTACAGGTTTGGGCAGCTTGAAATATGTCAGCTCAGCAACGGTAAGAAAAAATATAGCTGCGGGTAAAGTGAAAGAAGTTGGAATAGACGGAACTATGAATGACGAAATGCTGATCAGTATGAAGCCAGGTCTGGTGATGGTGATGGGAGATCCGGATGCTAAATTCAGTAAATACGAAACACTGAGCGGAGCAGGTGTACCTGTGATGCTCAATTCTGAATGGCTGGAAACCACACCACTCGGCCGCGCAGAATGGGTTAAATTAATGGCCGCATTGATGGATAAGGAAGACTATGTCAATACTAAATTTGATGCAGTCGAGAAAGAATACAACCGCCTGGCAGCTATAGGAAAAAAGGCGGTGACTAAACCTACGCTGGTTTGTGGCATGCCTTTTAAAGGAACATGGTATGTGCCGGATGGTGACAGTTATATGGTTAAGTTTCTTAAAGATGCGGGTACAAATTATAAATGGGCAGATGTCCATGGAAAAGGTAGTTTGCCACTCAATTTTGAAGCTGTTGCCCCGGTTGCCCTTCAGGCAGATTTCTGGCTGAATGTAGGGACGGTGGATAGTAAAAATGATATTAAGGCAATAGACAGCCGTTACGCTGATTTTAAACCCTTCAAAGACAATCACATTTTTAACTTTAATAAAAAGGTAAATGATATCGGTTCCAATGATTATTGGGAATCCGGAGCTGTTAATCCACAGCTAATCTTAAGTGACTTAATCAAGATCTTTCATCCTGAATTACTACCGGACTACCAGCTCGTTTATTACAAGCAATTGAATTAATTCTTTAAAAATTGAACAAAATAAAAGTTTTAGTATTGCTATCCATATTGGTGGTGGCATTGCTGCTGGATGTTGCACTTGGTTCCGTTCATATTCCTTTGAAAGACGTCATTAAGATTTTATTTACGCCGGATGCCGGAAATGAGACCTGGGTTTATATTATTGAAAAAATCAGGTTACCTAAAGCCCTGACTGCTATTATTGTGGGCTGTGGATTATCGGTAAGCGGCTTACAAATGCAAACACTTTTCCGCAACCCACTTGCTGGTCCCTCAGTTTTAGGGATAACCGCAGGCGCAAGTTTAGGCGTGGCCCTTGTGATGCTTTCAGCAGGCAGTATTACGAGCTTATATACAATTAAAGAATTGGGGATTTCAGGAAGCTGGCTCATTATTATGGCTTCTTCGCTGGGCGCAGCAATGATTATGATTTTAATCGTCTCCATTTCTTCTGCTTTAAAAGACAACGTAATTGTACTGATCGTTGGTGTAATGATTGGTAATATCACACTTTCAGTCATTAGTATCTGGCAATATTTTAGTTCGCCCGAGCTGATTAAAGATTACCTGCTCTGGACTTTTGGTTCTTTGGGCGGGGTAACTGGCGAACAGTTGCTGATTTTGGCAGTTGTTGTTTTTGCAGGCTTATTAATTTCATTTTTGTCTTCTAAATTGCTGGATGCTTTACTCTTAGGTGATAATTATGCCAGAAGCATGGGATTGACTGTAAAGCGTGCCCGAATCCTGATTATTGGCAGTACGAGTATTTTAGCAGGAGGGATTACCGCCTTTTGTGGCCCGATCGGTTTTATCGGAATAGCTGTGCCACACTTAGCAAGGGCCTTGTTTAATACTTCAAACCACCGCATTTTAATTCCCGCTTGTTGTCTGATCGGGACCGTTTTGATGCTGATTTGTGATATTGTTGCTCAATTGCCAGGAAGTCAGACTGTTTTACCTATTAATGTAATTACGGCCCTGGTAGGTTCACCCGTAGTGATCTGGATTATTGCAGGGCCTACTAAATTGAGGGGATTCTAATGGAGGCGCAAAACTCATTGTTAAATACTTCCGGGTTAACTATAGGTTACCAGGCAGGAAAAGGGAAAACGAAAGTTATTGCAGCGGCTTTAGATTTAGAACTCCATGCAGGACAGCTGGTTTGCCTGTTAGGCCCGAATGGCTGCGGTAAATCTACTTTGCTCAGAACTATCTCCGGCCTGCAACATCCGCTGAAAGGTGAAATTATACTGGACGGTGCGGCACTTCACCAACTGAAACCTGCACAGGTAGCGAAAAAAATAAGCCTGGTACTCACTGATAACGTCAGAGCTGGTAACCTGGATGTTTATTCGCTCATTTCCCTGGGCCGTTATCCCTATTCAGGATGGTTAGGCATACTCACTGAACAAGACAAACAGATTATCGGACAAGCTATCAAAGCTACAGATACCGGAGCTTTTGCAGGTAGAAAAATGGATAGCCTGAGTGATGGAGAATGTCAGAAAGTGATGTTAGCCAGGGCAATAGCACAAGATACGCCATTGATCATTCTGGATGAACCTACTGCTCACCTTGATTTGCCCAGCCGGATACAACTGATGCGTCTGTTGCACCAATTAGCTAAAGAAACGAATAAAGCGATTTTACTTTCTACACATGAGCTTGATTTAGCCCTGCAAGTCGCTGACCAGATCTGGCTGATGAGCAGCGGTGGACAGCTTGATGCCGGATTACCGGAAGAACTGGTCTTGAATGGCGCTTTCCAACACGCTTTTAATAAGGATGGAATTGCCTTTGACGCAGCAAGTGGCACCTTTAATATTCATCAGGCAGGAAAACGCAATATCAAAGTATCAGGGGAGGGCGTTGCTGCTTTCTGGACTCAAAAAGCTTTAGTCAGAAATGGCTTTAGTATATCTTCAGCACAAGATCACCAGGCACTGATGGTTACCGTTAGCGGAGAAGGAGCGGATGCGCTCTGGACTGTAGAAAAAAATAAAGTGTCAGCTACTTATACTTCATTGCGTGAATTTCTCAATTCACTGTAATATTCCGGTCCTATTCGTTTAAAAATCAATACGCATACACACCAATACTAATTATATGAATAAAAATTTACCTTTATTATTTAAAAACCTGCTGATCTGCACAGTTTTATTCAGCAGTTCTGCATTAGCGCAGGAAAAGAAAGCTGATTCCATCAAGACCAATGCACTTGATGAAGTGGTCGTCACCTCTTCAAGGACTGAGATCAAAAGACGTCATGTACCACAAAGTATGACGGTGATCAGTAAAGCTGTTATCGATCTGACTTCCTCACAGGAAGTAACTGATCTATTGAAAAAGAATTCTTCCATCAGTATTGTACAATATCCAGGCTTATCTTCTGGAATTGGTATTCGTGGATTCAGGCCGCAAACGAGTGGTTTAAATCAGCGTTCATTGTTACTGGTTGATGGCCGTCCGGCAGGTACAGTAAGTATTGCAACGATTAATCCTGCTGATATTGAGCGTATCGAAGTACTTAAAGGCCCTGCTTCGGCATTATATGGCTCATCGGCCATGGGTGGGGTGGTGAACATAATTACTAAAAAGTCGGCTGGTGATATTCATGGAAATGTTTTTGCTGAATACGGATCTTATGAAACCACTAAATTAGGTGCTTCAGCGGGTGGAAATATCAGTAAGAAACTGGACTTTGATTTGTCCTTTTTGAATTATGACAGAGCTAAAAACATGAAATTGGGAAATGGCAACTTATTCAGAAAGATGCTTGGCGCCAACTCTGCACTTTATAATTACACTACCGGGCCTGTTGAAATGGATGATAAGCGTTCTGACGGGCTAAGAAGAGATTATACCAAATTAAACTACAATACAGGAAGTTTGAGATTAGGTTATCAGCTTGATGCCAACTGGAGACTTGATGTTCGCGGAGAACGCTTTGTAGCAAAAAATGTAGAATCTCCGAGTGATATACAATTTGGAAACGGACAACCGAGTACAAAAGATATTGAACGTCACTATGAGGAAGCAACGCTTTCCGGTAATATTGATCAGCATCATTTAACTTTGAAAGGATATACTTCGCAGGAGAATAACCTGAACAATACTTTACTGACTGTAAATGGGCTTGTGGCACCATATGCTTCTTATAAAAGCACAACCAGCTGGAAGGGTATACAGGCAAAAGATGCTTACCAGTTAGGAAATCATTCGGTGGTTTTTGGTCTGGATTACAGTAATGCTTCAACGAGCTCCCAATCTTTTAATCCAGATGGTTCTGAATCTGCTCCATATTCTCCAAACTACAGTCTTTCATCCGGTGCTGCTTATATTCAGGGACAATTAAACTTTCTGGACAATAAGTTAGTCATTAATCCAGGTGTACGTTTGGATCTGATTACTTATGACGTGAAGCAAACGCCATTATTAACCACTTATGCAGGTGGTAAAAAGACAAACCCTTTCTTTAGTCCAAGTTTAGCTGCTCAGTATTCGTTAAATAAGCTGTTTACTGTACATGCAAGTACAGGACGTGGATTTGTAACACCGGATGCTTATAATGTAGCGGGCTATTCTGAAAGAATTAATGCAGGTAAAGCCAGTGTGATCCAGGGAAATGCTGACCTGAAAAATGAGAATAGTATTTCATGGGATGCGGGGTTGAGATTCAATAAATCTGAATGGGGACTGACTGCTGATTTCACTTATTATAATACCTATGTTAAAGATAGGATCACAACGCAAACTACGGTACCAGTACCAGCTGAAACTACGGCAAGTGGTTTTCCAATTAGCAGTCGTATGACTTATATCAATGCAAATAAAGCAAATATCAATGGTTTTGAGGCTGAGGTTGCATGGGATTTCGGAACATTGGCAGCAAAAGATTATTCTTTAAAAGTTTTTGGTAATGCCACTAAGTCATCTAAGGCGAAAGAGGTTACTATTTTAGCTAATGGTACAGAATCGGTTAAGGATATTTATAACGTACCTGATTTTACTTCAAGTTATGGTTTTGAATTCAACAACCTGAAAGGACTTGATTTAAGACTAAGCGGCAGGTATGTTGGCAAACGCAAGGACACTGATTTTAATGATCCTAAATTTCCTGAAATTGTTTATCCGGAATTTATGACGGCAGATTTTGCAGCCAGTTATAGCTACAAGAAAAGACATACGGTTACATTTCTGGTGAATAATATTACAGATGAAAACTATTATGAAAAACGCGGATTTAATCTTGCAGGAAGGAACTTCTCTTTGAGATATAATATCAGTTTCTAAAACAGGTTTCTGATGTAAAAGGGATACTATGACAACCGTAGTATCCCTTTTTTGTTTTTAAAGGCTTTCTATTTCTTCCATAGAGAGCGCAGTGAACTTAAAAAAGCAATCATGATCTCCTTATTGGGTTCACCGCCAAAAAGATGTTTGAATACAAAATCTGATAATGGATCAATGTATTTATTTGTACTAGCTGACATAATGCTTAATTATTTAGTGCAAGCTAATCAGGTTTTATATTTAAAAGGTAATAAATGTCTTTATTGTGAATAATTAGTTCTTTAAAGTAGGTCTGTTGTTTGAATAGTCATATGGAGTTACATCGGTACTTAAACCAGCTGTAGTTAACCTTTGCTGGAAAATCTGCCTGATGAATATGCAGATGCTTTCTGGATTTTATTTGTTAAAATTGTGCTGCTGACCCGCTGAACAATTACCAGGATAGCTGTCAAAAAAAAATAAATTTATGAAGATATATACTAAAAAAGGAGATAAGGGAACTACCGGGCTTTTTGGAGGGAAACGCGTAGCTAAAGACGATGTGCGGGTGGAATGTGTGGGTACACTCGATGAAGTAAATTCTACCATAGGTATGCTGCGGGTAAAGCTCGGTACTGAACATGAATGGCAAACTAACCTGCACAAAATTCAGAAAGACCTGATGGATATGATGTCACATCTGGCGCGTCCGTCTGATGCGGCAAAAATTAATACGAATCCAATGCCCGCCGATGGGCCTGTGTTCTGTGAAACATGGATCGATGAACTGGAAAATGCGATGACGCATCCTTCGGATTATTTTATTCTGCCGGGGGGAAATGAGATTTCTGCACTTTGCCATATGGTCAGAACGCAAATGCGCAGAGGTGAAAGAAGATTAGTTAGTCTGATTAAAACAGATGAAGTTGATGAAACTATCCCTGCCTATATCAATCGTCTTTCCGATTTATTTTTCACGCTGTCGCGGGCAGAAATGGATAAGGCAGGTGTAGCAGAAGAGAAATGGCAACTATTTCTATATAAAAGGTTTAAGCATACTGATCCGGCCGTAAAATCTTAAGTTATGCTGGTTTTTATTACTGGAGGAGTAAGAAGCGGTAAAAGTGCTTATGCACAAAAGCGGGTACAGGAACTTTGTTCGGATCCGGTATATGTGGCCACTGCTAAAATATGGGACGATGATTTCCAGGAGCGTGTAAAACGGCATCAGGATGACCGCGGGCCGGAATGGACAAATTTTGAAGCTTACCGTAATTTACATCATTTACCTCTGGAAGGACGTTATGTTGTGATTGATTGTGTAACGTTATGGCTAACTAATTTCTTTATGGACCACCATAACGATATTGATCTTGCGCTGGCCGATTTTAAAAAGGAAATTGATCAGCTGCTTGAAATCCATGGTACTTTCTTTATCATTTCCAATGAACTGGGTATGGGACTGCATGCGGAAACTCCGGTAGGGCGTAAATTTGCTGATCTTCAGGGCTGGGCAAATCAATATGTGGCTGCAAAAGCTGATCAGGCCATATTTATGGTATCCGGACTTCCGATGTTTTTAAAGCAATAATCATTATATTAAACAGTTTTTAACTTTAAATGGCTTTTAAAGCAGGGAATTATCAATTTGATAAGAACATATGATCACTGAAGATTTAAAAATATTAATAGATAACAAGACCAAACCTCCCGGATCTTTGGGCGTACTGGAAGATCTTGCTTTACAAATAGGGGCAGTATTAGGAACAACCAGTCCGCAATTCATTAAACCGCATTTGGTTGTTTTTGCCGCAGACCATGGAATTGCTAAAGAAGGAGTCAGTGCCTTTCCGCAGGAAGTGACCCGGCAAATGGTGCTTAACTTCCTGAATGGAGGGGCTGCAATCAATGTTTTTTGTAAACAGCATGACATTCGTCTTCAGGTTGTTGATGCAGGAGTGAACTATGATTTTGAAGATGGATTACCGCTGGGCGACGGAAAAATTGCTAAAGGAACTTCTTCCTTTTTACACGGCCCGGCAATGACCACCTTTCAGGCAGAGCTTTGTTTATTAAAAGGGGAAGCTGTGGTTGCAGAGATCGCTGCAAAGGGATGTAATGTGATCGGTTTCGGAGAGATGGGAATTGGCAATACTTCCAGTGCTGCGGTACTGATGAGTTTACTTTGTGATTTACCACTTTCAGATTGTATTGGCAGAGGCACAGGATTAAATGATGAACAGCTGCTTAAAAAACAGCAGATATTGGAACAGGCAGTTGCCAACTATAAAGGTGAACATGATATTTTTAAATTAATGGCGCATTTTGGTGGGTTTGAGTTGCTGGAAATGACGGGAGCTATACTGGCTGCAGGAAAAAGAAAGATGATCATCATGGTGGATGGGTTCATTGCAACTGCTGCCTATCTTTGTGCTTACCGGATAGATCAGCATATAAAAAAGAACGCTGTTTTCTGCCATGAATCTGAGGAAAAAGGGCATCGTTTATTGTTAGCATACCTGGGCGCAAAACCGCTGTTGAGTCTTCACCTTCGTTTAGGTGAGGGGACTGGCTGTGCATTAGCTTATCCGCTGCTAAAAAGTGCAGTAAACTTTCTGAATGAGATGGCTAGTTTTCAAAGTGCAGCGATTTCTAATCAATCCTGATGAATCAAGAACTTAAACTTTTTTTTACTGCCCTGTCTTTTTATTCCAGATTACCAGGGCCAGCTTATGTACATCAGGACAATGCGCATAACCTGCCTGATTCGATCCGGTATTTGCCTGTTGTAGGTTGGATCATTGGCCTGGTTACTGCCGGTGTTTTTATAGGTGCAACTTACCTGTTTGGTGAAGCTATAGCAATTTTACTGGCGATGGTTGCTTCCATCTTGTTAACGGGAGCTTTTCATGAAGATGGTTTTGCAGATGTTTGTGATGGTTTTGGTGGCGGATGGGCAAAAGATAAGATTCTGACCATTATGAAAGATAGCCGTTTAGGTACTTATGGTGTGGTCGGACTGATTTTGTTAATGGGACTTAAGTTCGCTGCCTTAATGCAGTTATTTACAGAAACCTTTATAGCTGCTAATGTGATCACGATTGCGGGACTATTTATAGTCGCACATTCAGTGAGCAGATTTGCAGCCATCACCTTGGTTTTTAATCATAATTATGCCCGTATTGAAGAAAGTAAAGCAAGTGGTGCCGTAGCTGAGGGAAGAGTGATAAACCTGGTGATTGCTGGTGTTTTTACACTGATTCCACTCGTTGGATTAACTGTTTATCTGGCCCAGCCTTTACTGTTACTGCTGGTAATTCCCGTATTGCTTTTTAGTTTTTATCTGGGTGCTTATTTTAAGAGATGGATTGGTGGTTATACTGGTGATTGTCTGGGAGCAGTACAGCAGCTTACTGAAGTAACAGTATACTTGTCTTATATTTTGATATGGAAGTTTATCTGATCCGGCATACTGCTCCATTGATTGCAAAAGGGTTGATTTATGGCCGCATGAATGTTCCGCTTGCGGAGAGTTTTACACAGGAAAAATATTTGGTATTGCAACAAATTCCTGCTGATCTGGATAAAGTGTATTCTAGTCCGTCTTTGAGATGCCAGTTACTTGCTGCTGAAATTTCTGAGACTTATGTGCAAAATGAAGCCTTATATGAATTGAATTTTGGAGATTGGGAAGGTAATACCTGGGATGCGATAGATCGGGTTGAATGTGAAATCTGGATGGAAGATTTTGTGAACCTGGCACCGCCTGGTGGAGAAACGATGCTTGATATGGAACGCAGGGTTTTGTTATTTCTGAATGAAGTTTTACTACAGCCTTTTCAAAAGGTGGGAATAATCACTCATGGTGGCGTAATCCGTATCATTCTGGCACATTACCGGAATATCGCTTTAAAAGATTCTTTTAGTTTAAAAATTGGAATGGGAGAAGTTTTCAGGCTTTCCATTCCCTGATGCTGAGCTGATCGCCAATATTTATAGTACCTGTACCCTGATGAATGAGATTCTGACCAAACATGATTTTTTTATTTATAGTCCGGTATTTTGCCAGTGTTTTTAAGGGTTCAGCACTTTTAGTACCTGTTTGCTGGTCAACGGTAACCATGACGCATCTGGAACACGGTTTTACGGCTTTGAATGGAATGTCACCGATAAAAAAGGTATCGAAGTTGTCTTCGATGTGAGGTTCACCACCGGTAAAGACGAAATTTGGACGAAAACGATCCATAGGTATTGGTTGTTCAAGACGTTTGTTGAGTCCGTCTAAAGAGGCCTGACTGATAATAAGGCAGGGGTAACCGTCTGCAAAACTAACTACTTCTTCGCCCTGGGCATATCTGGGATCCACTAATCTTCTTTCTGTTTCTGGCATTTGTATCAGACGGGTTTCTGTTTCCAGGAACGTTGAAAACCATTGGCTCACTGTTTTGCTGACTTCAAGGCCGTGACAATCGGTTCCCCATACACTGGTTGCAATGGGTTGTCCAATGTTTTCTTCGTAATAAAAGGAGATAGTTTGTGTGGGGTCGTTTTTATGGGTGATGGTGAGGTGGGTTTTTCCAAGACTGACTTGAAGCAGAGATAATGAAGGGTATTTCCGCTGGGTTATAAAGGTGTTTTCATTGTCGATTAGCATCCATCTTCTGTCGTATTGCAGGCCTTTTTCTTCAAGCAACGAGGTTTGGAGGTTAATGCCTGCGAGAGATTTGATAGGGTAGATGAGGAGTGCTGACAAGATGAGGTTTCGCATGGTCTAAAGATAAAAAAAAGACAGAAACTAATGTTCGGCTAAATTCTACGCCGGACCGGCTCGAATTTCAGGCCTTCACATTTAGTCTCTGTCTTTTTTTTCTTTCTCCCAGCTGGTGGTAGTGGTTATTGGTTAGGGAAAAAAAAACAGGAGAAAAATATAGGGAAGAAGCCAGGAGAAAAATATAGGAGAAAAACCAGGAGAGATTAGATGAAGTAGAAATATGGGACAATCCGATTTTTCCTCTGATACCTGCTAATGCGGTGCCTTCCTGAATGATTGCCATAAGCTGTTTGGTTTATATTATAAGGTAGTTAAATTATTGAACAACAGTGTTGTAAAAAATATTTAAATGAAAAATAATTTACAACCGATTAAGACTTTGTTCGGTAGGAATTGAAACTTGTTTGAAGCGGCTTTGAACAGGGGCTGAATGATGTCTGAACAAGGCAAGGCTAGTGCATTGATAGTCAGCAGGTTGTGATAGGGCAAAATCACTTCTTTTTAAGACATCATTCACTGTTTTTCTAGGGATAATTTGAGCCATGTGACCCTAGTTTTTCAAAGGCTTTGTCCGTAATTTGCTCAGGCCATCCAGATTCATCAAAGGCTGCTATTATTTTCTGTTACCAATCTCTATTGATTCAATTGCACACTAATACTCAATCGGCAGCTCCTGATCAAAAATGAAATTCTGGATGGCATTTTTTCAAGCGGATTATACGCTTGGTTATCTGGTTTTTAGTAAGTTTTAAAAATGTAAAAACTGGGATATTGACACAATATGTACAATTAGCACCCTATTTATCTATATTTTGCTAAATTTGGGTTGCGCTTAAAGGATACACCGGACGGGTAGCAATTTTATATTACATGGGATTATTCGATATTTTCAAAAAGACTGACGCGGCAAAAGAAACGGAAACTGGGAAAACGGTTAAGCGTGAGTCAGTTGCTGGTACAGGAAAACAAGAGGTACCTCAGGAGTATCTTGGAGATTTAGAAAAAACACAGATGCTGTCTGTACTTCTGGCTGTACCAATGGAGCATAGAGATGAGGAATGGGTGGGCCGCTTTTTAGCTGATCTGCCTCTGGCCAGCTTGCGTTGTGGAACACCACAAGTGATAGCCGGACCTGATGGTTTCCCTTATTTTCAATTATTTGTTCCTGAACCTGGTGAAGAGTATCAGTCTTTTTATATTGAAAGAATGATTACTGATTTTCTGCTGGAAAGAGGATATGGTGTAGTCATCAATCCTGGAGAAGGACAACCTGACTGGGTACTTTCTTATGGGGATCTTTTAAATTATAATCTGAACGGCAGCTTCTTTACGGCTGAAGACAGCCAGTTCAGTATGAGCAGCAATACCGAAGAGGTAGTTGCTGAGGGCGAGGAAATTATGGTCGGACAACCTGCTGAAACTATCCTTCCTTCAGAAACCCGAAAACTGTTAAAAGATTTCTTTGAGCTGAATGGTATTGAAGGCCCTAAGGTGTTGTTAATGGCCCGTACAGTAGGGGAGGAACTTAAGCAGGATTTAGCATTTAATATCACTCCTGATCGTTTTGAAACAGAAACACACTATCGAAATATGATGCAGACCGTTACCTGGTATCTGCCAAGACATTATTCTGTAATTGGTTTACATGATGATAATATTGAAAATGGTTTTATGCCTTTGTAGCTAACCAATTTTTTCCCTCCGTAAAGCGGGCAACTAACATGGCCGCTACGGTGTCGCCGGTAGAATTTAATAAGGTGGCCATCGGATCTACTAACGTTCCGATGATCATCGCCGGTGGTAATGCTTCGGGGGGAAAGCCGTAAGCGGAAATGAATAATAGTTCTCCTACGTACCCGCCATTTGGAATACCTCCCTCCACAATACTCACCAGTACAGTCATTCCCAGGGCTATGGTGATCGTTTCTATATGGTCAAAGCCCTTGCCGAACATAGCGAATACAACCGCCATTTTGATAATGGATGAAATACTTGATCCGTCTTTATGCAGGGTCGCCCCTAATGGGATAGTTACATTCGCGATATAAGAGGGGATACCTATTTTTTCTGCGGCCTCTAAGTTAGCAGGTATATTTGCGATACTGCTGCAAGTACCTATAGCAGTTGCCGATGGGATAATATTATTGTTCCAGTACTTTTTAATGCCTTTCATACCTCCGGCCACGAATGCATAAATGGTGAAAATAACCACAAAATAGAAGGCGCCGGTCCCATAGTAGAGTCCGAGGGATCTGGCATAGGTACCAAATAACTGGGGGCCAAAAATACCGACCTGATAGGCGAAATAAGCTCCAAGTCCTACGGGAGCCAGTTTCATGATGATAATAAATACATTTTTAAAAACTTCATTTCCTGCATTCAGAAAATTGGAAAAGGCAGCTCCATAGGCCCCTGAACGTAAAGTTGCAAAACCGGTCAGTACAGAAAATATAATCATGGCCAGCATACTTTTTCTGGACAAAAGTTCGAAAAATTCACTGGTGGTCAGCAATTGTGTAATCTGGTCTCCAAAAGGTTTTTTAACAATGGTTTCCGTTAACGGAGTACTGGTCATGTGCTCATGAACAGGGAAAATTCTGACTGCTAAAATAGTTAAAGAGGCAGAAATCAATACAGTGGATAAAAATACCAGCACCATGACTGCCATCATTTTACTGAGTTTATTCGTTTCTTTTAAACCACCAATAGCGGATGAAATAGAGAAGAAAACCAGTGGGATTACAGCGGTAAATAAAAGATTAAGGAATATTTCACCTATAGGTTTAAGTACTTTGACGCGGTCACCAAATATTAAACCAGCCAGACTGCCGGCAATGATACCCGCTATCAGCCAGATTATTCCTTTATAATTTTTATAGAAGCTGTTCATCAAGCTAATATAGTTTTTATTGGTATAAAATAACTATTAAAATACTAGACATTAGGTGGTGCTGGTTCACATTATAAATACAAAGAGGCTCTGATATCTAAAAAAAATATATAATATTGGCAGATTGTTTGATGCCTTTAACCAGGAAATGGCTGTTCTGTTATTTTTACAGCTGTGAAGTTAATCTGATAGTTATTAATGGAAAGAAGATCATTTGTGCAGAAAGCCGGGCTTTTAACAGCCGCCCTGGTGTCAGGAAAGATGTTATCATTTGCTGCTGACCCTGGGTTTCCGATTGTAAGAAAACCAATAGAACTCCGTCGTTTTACCAGTAGAGCGGTTGAAAATGCCATTAGTGAGTTTACTGATAAAGTGAAAAATAAAGAACTGGCCTGGTTATTCAATAATTGTTTTCCAAATGCGCTGGACAACCTGGTTACTTATACCGAATTTAATGGAAAGCCAGATACGTTTTTAAATACCGGAGATGTAGATGCGATGTGGCTGAGAGACAGCAGTGTCCATATGTGGACTTATTTGCCGTTTTTAAGAAGGGATAAAGGCTTAAGGAACCTGGTAGGCGGAGTGATCAGCAGGCAGGTAGCTTATATTCTTAAAGATCCTTATGCGAGCTCTTTTTATAATGACCCAACAAAGGTGGGCGCTATGAAAGATGATCTGACCACTATGCTGCCGGGTATACATGAAAGGAAATGGGAACTCGATTCGCTGTGTTATCCTATCCGTTTATCCTACAGGTACTGGCAGCAAACCAAAGACACCAGTTTTTTTAATGCGAAATGGCAGGATGCAATTAAAACTATTCTAAAGACTTTTAAAGAGCAGCAACGTAAAGAAAATAGCGGTCCTTATCATTTCCAGCGTACTACTTTGTGGGCAACGGACAGCTTGCCAATGGAAGGCTTTGGTTACCCGGTAAAACCAGTTGGGTTAATTTGTTCTGCTTTCCGTCCGAGTGAGGATGCTACTGTTTTTTCTTTCCTGGTTCCTTCGAATTTCTTTGCCGTAGTAAGTTTACGTCAGGCTGCTGAGCTGTTCAGGGTAATTAAAGCAGAGGAGTCAGTAGCAAAAGAGATGGAAGCGCTTGCGCTGGAAGTCAGACTGGCCCTGCAGAAATATGCGATTATAGAACATGAGACCTATGGTAAGGTCTATGCTTATGAAGTGAATGGAATGGGCAGCTATAACCTGATGGATGATGCGAATGTGCCCAGTCTGCTGGCTTTACCTTATCTGGGCGCTTTGTCTATGACAGACCCGGTGTATTTGAATACAAGGAAAATGGTGCATTCTGTTGATAATCCATTTTTTTATAAAGGTAGCCTGGCTGAAGGAATAGGAAGTCCGCGGGTCACCAAACATATGATCTGGCCAATGAGTATTATTTCCAGAGGGTTGACCAGTACTGATGACGAAGAAATTAAACTTTGTCTGAAAATGCTGCAAAAATGTCATGGAGATACCGGTGTTTTACATGAATCTTTTGATCCGGATAATCCAAAGCAATTTACTGGCTCTCCTTATTCAAGAGCGAATAGTCTGTTTGCAGAGTTTTTATGGAAAATCTATCAGGAACGGCCTTATTTATTGGTTTAGCTTATACAGGTTCTATATTGTCATCTAAATGAAATTATGAAGAATGCTTAACATTAACTTAACATTAGGTTGGCATATTTGTAAATGTTCTTACCGATACTCGCTGCCACGTTTTACTTATTTACATTTATAGCTGCTTTTAAAATGGAAACTCCTTTAAAGGGTTTGCTATTTATACTTGCTGTTGCAGGGATTAGTGCTATACTTTATCTTTTTATTCTGTTTCCGGGTATATCTGGTGTCGCAGTGGCATTAATGCTGGGTGCATTTATTTTACGTCAGGGAAGCCGATAAAAAACCACCTGGCTTTATAAAGCTCAGATGGTTTGGATATTATTGGAGACTGCCAGGATTAAAATCTATGCAGACTTGAAGTGATACTTAATTTCTTTGCAGGAAGAGTTGCTCCCAGTAAGCCTTTAGCATAGATCGTGTAAAAGTTTCCGGCAGTGATTTCCACATCTGCAAGTGTAGCTGCAACCGCTTTAGTTGTGGTATTTACCACTGATACTTTGTATTTAGCAGGTTTGATGTTTTTAAACACTGTAAATTCTTTATAAGCTCTGTTTTTGAATCCTGTTGTATCACCTTCCAGTACCAGGTCATAAGCCGGTGAGTCTGAAGAAAGATTAATGAAACGTATTTTACCCTGGCCTGCAGCAGGTGCTGTAAAATCATCTTTGATGACAAGGAAAGAAGAACTGTCAGCTGTGTTCACCTTTCGGCTGGTAATATAAAGGGAGTGATACTGATTGGTAACCAGGTCAAAGTTAGCATGGTAAAAAGTTTCTGTTGAACCTGGTTTTGCTAAAGCTCCTAATTGTCTTCCCGAAATCAGTGTAAAATAGTTATAGCTTTTTCCAAAAGGTAAAGAACCTGTGGTTATCCTTCTGTTATTCAAAATAAAATCAACCGAATCATTAAGCGGTGAAGCATTTGTAATTGATAATGCAGAGCGGTCCTGCTCAATATACGTGTCCTTTTTACAAGCATTAAAAGAGAGAACAGTACCGGCAATTGCACTAAGTACTAAAGTTCTTTTGATGTTTTTCGAAAATAAAGTCAAATTAAATTTCATGTCTTAAATGTTTTGATAAGATTTATTATGTGTTTTTGAAGGTAAAACGTAGCAAGATTGGATAACGCTACAGCGTTTTCAGAGAAATATTAAAAATGAAAGAAAAATCTGATATTTACATATTTATTGAATGTTACTGTAGCGTTATGCCGGTGAGCCGCGTTTATGCTGTTAATCCGGTTCTGTTAAATTAATAGAGATGGTTGCAAGCTGCGTTCAGGCGGCGTATAAAATAGATATATTGACTTATAAGATAGGTTTAGCGAAGCGTGGATAATAAAAATACAATGTTCCAGGAGATCATTGCGGGTCTTGGTGCGCGTGATGAGCGTATACAAGAACGTATTTATGTCCACTACTGGGGTTATCTGATGGGTATATCAACACGTTATTTTAAGGATAGAAACGCTGCTAAGGAGGTAGTAAACGACAGTTTTATGAAGGCATTTAAAACTATGTATGACTTCAGGCACGACCATAACCTCACAGACTTTCAGAAAACTTTTAAGGCCTGGCTGGCCAAAATAACTGTTCGTACTGCACTGGACAGAATCAGGGCCAGTAAATCTGTACTAAGCTATATAGATGAATATGAAGAAGGAACTGTGGGATATGTGGAGGTAGAGGAACGGCTGTTTGCTGAAGATATTCTGAAGCTTCTGCATGATCTTCCTGATTTACACCGTACTGTTTTTAATCTTTATGAGATCGAAGGTTTCAGTCATGATGAGATCTCTTCATTATTAACGATTCCGGTCAGCTCGAGCCGGACTTATCTGACCCGGGCAAAACAAAAGTTAAGGGAACTTTATAAAAAAAGCATTGAAATTACTGATGGAATATCCTAAGAAAGAATTGATAAAGGAGATTGCTGATCTTTTCGAAGATTATCAGGAAACCTATGTGCCGGGAGAATGGGAATCATTTTCAAAGGTTAAAAAGAAAAAGTATCCGTTTTTAGCAAACTGGGTCAGAATTGCTGCAGTATTTGTGTTGATGGCCTTTATACTGGCTTTTGCATTTAACCAGTTACTTCGTCAGGAAAAGATCCCTCAGGTCGCTGTGGTCAAACCAGCTGTTACAAAAAAATCAGGATCAGTGGCTGCTGTTGCTGGCAGCAAAGCAGCAACAGTTGCGGAGCAAAATATGAATTCTGGCCATCCGGCAGTAAATGCTGAGTCTGAAAGCCATATGGCTTTGACTGACAATAAGCCTTCCGGGATGTTTAAGCCGGGTGAGACCAATACAACAAGCCTCACTACTCCTGAAATGACCGGCCCACTGGCTAAAGCGCTCGTCCCAATGGCTTCTGATCGTGTGGTTACTGAAAAAATACAGCCTGTGCAACAGCAGCAGGAATTAAGTTTACAGCAGAAAAAAACGGAACAGCAATATGTACAAAAACAGGCTGAACCTATGGTTATCCATGGAACAGGCGCTAAAGATACGGCCACCCGTATTCCTGCTGAAAAGCTGACCACAGCTGAATTTCTGCTGGCTGAATCAAGAAATACAAGCAAGAATTTAAAAACAAAAGCAGCAAAAGGATCTGACTGGGATTTCGGACTGCAGGTGATGCCTGCTGCAACCAGTGACCGGGTGAATGTTGGCGGAGGAGTGACAACTGCCTACAGGATTTCTGATAAGTTTTCTTTAAGCTCTGGAATTTCGTACCTCCAGATGCAGGCTGCCGGAGAGGTGCAGGGGCAGGGAAACAGCCGGGCAGGGGTCATTAGTTTTGCCGAGAAAAAACTAGTAGGGATTGATGCGGATCTGAAGGCTATAGATATTCCGATTGCGCTGGTTTATAAGCTGAATAAGAATTTTTATACAAGTGCAGGTGTTTCTTTTTTTAGTGTACTCAGCGAAAAAAGAAACAACACATTTGAGCAGACTGCTCAGGTAGATTTGAATGGCTATGACTTTCAAACTGGTGGTCCTTCCACTTTTAAAGCAGTATCAGTTGAACATGTGGAAGAACCTACTATAGAAAAGCATTTAAAGGGAAACAGTTATCTGGGGTATTTTAACTTTTCTGTCGGACGTCAGCAAAATATTTTCAATAAATACAAAGTACGCATCGAACCGTTTATTAAAATCCCTGTCGGGAAGCTTTCTTCAGAGGATTTAAATTTAACAAATAGTGGTATTAAATTTCAGCTGTCATTTTGATAATTTTCAGGTTTATTCATTTTATGGCCTGATGTTTGACGCGTATTGTCAGATACATAACCTTGCCTGGCTTTTCTAATTGTTAGAGCAATATATTTTGCTTCTCAGTCAGTGCTTTTAAGAAATTTGCGAAAACCATTCAATTTTTCTGCGGAATGTATTTATTTATCATTATTTGTAATATACTATAATGTTTTAGCTTAAAAAATCACTTTATAATGTAAAAATTACATTAAATAATTTCTAATTTTATTTTTCAAAACAACTCACAAATAAATATAATATAATGAAAACACTGGGACAGAAATTCAAAATTCTCCGTCAAAAAAGAGGTCTTAACCAAAAAACAATGGCCGAGTTATTAAAGGTATCTATTCCTGCATATTCAAAATTGGAAACAGGTATTACTGATCCAAACTTCAGCAGGATTCATCAGATCGCGAAAGTACATGGTTTGGATATCAGACAATTGCTTAATACAGGAGAAGATGATAAAAGCGAGGTAGGGGAAGAGAATGAACGCTTAAAACAAAAGGTAACTGAACTGGAAACAAGTGTGATCCGTTTGCAGAGCAAATTAATCGATCTTTATGATAAAGAAGATCTTCGTGCTAAACCCGGGCAGTCAAAATAAGATAAAATCTTATAGCCATTTTTATTTTTAATTTAATATCATTATCATTTCAATGTCGGATTTGATAGGGAAAGATTGCGGAATGAAATATTTACAATACTTTTGGACCATAATTGAATTTCGGTCTAATTATTTATCAGCAGTTTTGAATGGAAAAGGATGAGATTGTAATAGAGGAGATATTATCAGGAGCAAAGAAGTTATTTGGAAAACATGGATTGAAAAAAACAACCATGGAAGAGATAGCGACTGCTGCTGGTAAAGGAAAGAGCACGCTCTATTATTATTTTCCAAGCAAAATTGAGATTTTTGAGGCAGTTGTTGAAGATGAAATGAAAAATGTAGTGAAGCGGATACGCGAAGCTGTCAATGTTTCATTAACGGCAAAAGAAAAACTAAAAGCTTATTTACAAGCACAAATTACCTCTATAATAGGTTTTCATAGCTTTAGAGAGGTATTGTTTGATGATATTGTTGATAGCATGAGAATGCTGATTTGTATCAAATCAAGATACGAACAGATTCAGATTGATATGATTACGGAGATCCTCCTCGGAGGAAGCCAGTCTGGTGAATTTAAAGAAATGACATTGGAAAGAATGAATAAGATTTCTTTTGTGATGGTGACGGTTTTTCGCGGGCTGCATTTCCCTTTATCCATAGAACTTTCGGAACAGCGGACACATGAATATTTTGATGAAATGATCGATATGCTAATTACAGGGATAGGTACGGATACTTTAAAAAAGAAGACAGAAAACAATTAATCTGAAGCGTATTTCTTGTTTTAACAGGAAATACAGGGAAGGTTTAAACAATAAAATAAGGTATAAAGGGTGGAATTATTTATTTGACAATAATATTATAGACTAAAATACGGTTATGGTCTAAGAATAATTTACTTTTGTCTATCTTAAAATTAACATATTTTTAATATATTAGATCATGTTTCATTGCGGTATTTTTTGTATGAGGCTGTGTATGAATAAAATAAATTATGAATCTATCTGAAGTAAACATTATACAATTCAGGCATGCGTAAAAAATTGGGCGATAGGATTGCAGCATTTAAAGATGCAAATGCAATTAAGGAAAAAGGATTATACCCTTATTTCAGATCTATAGAGTCGGCACAAGACACTGAGGTCATCATTGGAGGGAAAAAAGTTTTGATGTTTGGATCAAATTCTTATCTGGGGTTAACTAACCATCCGAAAATTAAAGAAGCTGCAAAACTTGCTGTTGATAAATACGGAACAGGTTGTGCCGGATCAAGATTTCTGAACGGAACACTGGATATCCATCTGGAACTGGAAAGAAGACTTGCTGCCTATGTAGGTAAAGAATCTGCGGTATTATTCAGTACAGGATTCCAGGTTAACCTTGGGGTTATTTCGTGCTTACTGGAAAGAAACGATTATTTGATTCTTGATGAATATGATCATGCTTCTATCATTGATGGCAGCCGTCTTTCATTTTCACGTACTATAAAATATGCACATAACGATATGGAAGATCTGCGTAAGAAATTAAGCAGATTACCAGAAGATTCAGCCAAACTGATCGTCGCAGATGGTATTTTTAGTATGGAGGGAGATATTGTTAAACTTCCGGAAATTGTACAGCTTGCAGATGAATTTGGCGCGAATATAATGATGGATGACGCGCACAGTTTAGGCGTTATCGGATTTAACGGTTCAGGAGTGGCTTCTCACTTCAATCTGACCAATGATGTAGATCTGATCATGGGTACTTTCAGTAAATCATTTGCTTCGTTGGGTGGATTTATTGCAGGAACAGAAGAAACGATAGAATACATTAAACACAGAGCACGCTCATTGATGTTTAGTGCAAGCATGACTCCTTCTGCTGTTGCAAGTGTAATTGCAGCATTGGATATTATAGAATCGGAACCAGAACGTATTGATAAACTTTGGGATAACACAAACTATGCAAAAAAACTACTTTTAGATGCGGGATTTGATATCGGTCATACTGACAGTCCAATTATACCTGTTTATATCAGAGATAACGATAAAACTTTCCTGATCACCAATATTCTGCACAGGAACGGGATATTTGTTAATCCTGTTGTTTCACCAGCTGTACCTTCGGATTCGTCTCTGATCAGATTCTCTCTGATGGCTACACATACCTTTGCTCAGATTGAGGAAGCGGTAGATAAACTTTATGCTGCTTTTAAAGAAGTTCAGCTAACCCCGGTAAAGGTTAGTATCTAGGTTATGAAACAGAGCGTTGCCCGTAATGGCAAAAAGGATTTTAGTTGTGTTCCTGACTTATTTGTATTTCAGGGGCATATACTTAGCTTTTACAAGCCTTGTTTTGGGCAACGATCTGTTAAAAATGGTCTTACTTTTTATTCGCAGTTATTTGAAAAAGCGATATGAAAAAGCGGGTATTGATAACCGGAGCAAGTGGTTTCGTTGGATTCCATTTGATTGCTGCAGCTATTTCGGCTGATTTAGAGGTTTTTGCAGCGGTAAGACCAACTAGTCATATTAAACATCTTCAGGAATTTGATATTCAGTATACGCACCCTGATTTCAGTGACATCAATTCACTTCAAAAAGAATTAGAAGAAAAACAATACAGCTACATTATACACGCTTCTGGTATTACCAGGGCTAAAACTCAGGAAGAATACAATACTGTTAACGCAGTATATACTCAGAACCTTGCTTTAGCAGCTGTAACAGCGGCTATTAACCTGGAGAAATTCATTTTTGTCAGCAGTCTTGCAGCGCTTGGTCCTTTAACGGACCTGAATGGCCTGATTGAAGATAATTCTCCGGCTCATCCTGTAACTAACTATGGCGCAAGTAAGTTATTGGCAGAGCAGTACCTGAAAGAAATCAAAGGACTGCCGCTTTTGGTAATCCGTCCTACAGCGGTTTACGGGCCAAGGGAGAAAGATATTTTTATTTTATTGCAAACTATAAACAAAGGGCTTGAGCCTCATATTGGCAGTTTTAAGCAGCAGATCAGTTTCATCTATGTGAAAGACCTTGCCAGAATTATTATAGAAGCCTTGTTTTCAGATGTAACAAATAAACAATATAATGTGTCTGATGGTGGTATCTATGACAGGTACGCTTTAGCGGAAGGAGTGAAGAAAGCGTTGCAGAAAAAAACATGGAAGTTTCATCTGCCTGTTCCGGCAGTTGCTGCACTGGCAGCGTTAATGGAACTGATCTATAAAAACTCTGCAGATGCTCCTACACTGAATAAAGAAAAGATAAATGAACTGACTGCCATTAACTGGGCATGCAGTATTGAAAAACTCCAAAAAGATTTTGGGTTTAAACCTGTTTATAATCTGGAAAAAGGATTAGTGGAAACAGTAAATTGGTACAAGAATAATAAATGGCTATAAATAGCTGCGATCTCTGAAATTTAATATTAGTTTTAAATTGTTATTTGTTGATATGAAGGTGTTTATGGGTTATAAAATGGATCTTTTTTTTGCTCTTATTATTGACTTTTTTACTGCATTAGTCCGTCCGCAGGTATTTTTTTTGAAATTTGCTTTGATATAATTATGAAACCTCACCTAAAAAAAATCATACTGATCTGTGCTTTAGTGATGCCATTTTTTGCATTTAAATCTGCGGCTCAGCAACCTGCAACTGTTTCGCGTACAGTAATCACAGGTACAGTATCTGATGCAACCGATAAAGATCCGGTTCCTTATGCCACAGTTCTCTTTAAGGGGACAGGGATTATCACTAAAACGGATGTGGATGGTAAGTATACCATTTCAACAAGTGAGCAGCATACGCAATTGCAAATTAGTTATGTAGGGTATAAAACATCTTACGTGACCGTTAAACCTGGAGAGACGCAAGTGGTTAATGTTAAGTTGCAATCAGAATCTCAAAAACTGACAGAAGTTGTGATCAGTTCTAATAAAAGACCTGCTTACAGAAATAAAAATAATCCTGCGGTTGAGCTGATCAGAAAAGTAATTGAAAATAAAGCTAAAAATCAGAATAAGAATTATGACCATGTAGAATACCAGCAGTATGAGCAAATGCTGTTTTCTCTAAGTAACCTGTCTGAGAAATTTCAGAATAAACGTATTTTCAAGAACTACCAGTTTCTTTTTGAAAAACAGGATTCTACTAAGATTGGTGGTAAGTTAACACTTCCGGTTTTTATGGAAGAAAAAGTATCACAGGTCTATTTACAGAAATCTCCGGATAAGAAAAAGACAATTATTACTGGTGATAAGCATGTGAATTATGACAGTAAATTTATTGACACCGAAGGGCTGAGTAAGTATTTTGAAAGGATGTACGCAGACATTAATATTTATGATAGTAATATTTCTATAGTAAGTAACCAGTTTTTAAGCCCGATTGCTGATTCGGCACCTACTTTCTATAAATTTTTTATCACTGATACTATAAAAACACACAGTCCTCAGCTGATTGAGCTTTCTTTTATTCCAAGAAATAATTCGGATCTTTTATTTGAAGGTAAGATATACATTACGATGGATGGCAATTATGCTGTTCAGGATGCTTTCCTGACCGTAAATAAAAACATCAATCTTAACTTCGTCAGAGCATTGGAAGCTAAGCTTGATTTTGATAAAAATCCGGATGGCAGATACCATTTGTCCAAAACAAATCTGATTATTGATTTTGGTATCAATAAGAATAAAGGAGGAGGTTTTACCGGACAGCGTACGGTCATGTTCAAAGATTACAAAATCAATAATCCAAGACCGGACAGTGTTTACAAAGGTGCTGCATTGGTGGTTAGTCCGCAGGCAGGATTACGTTCAGAGCAGTTCTGGGATAACCAGAGACAGAATGATACACTGATAGGTAATAATCTGAAAATCTATAAGAATATTGATACTTTACAAACGATCCCATCCTTTAAAAGGACGATGGACATTGTGACCTTGTTCTTTGCCGGATACAAAGATTTCGGGCCATTTGAAATGGGCCCGGTCAATACGTTTTACAGTTTCAATAATGTAGAGGGTTTCCGTTTACGTCTGGGTGGCCGTACTACTCCGGCATTAAGTAAAAGATACTATTTTGAGACTTATACTGCGTATGGCTTTAAAGATGAGAAGTGGAAGTATTTCTTAAGCGGAACTTATTCTATCAACAACAAGTCAATTTATGCTTTTCCTCAGAACTTTGTTCGTGCAAGTTTCCAGAGGGATACAAAAATCCCTGGTCAGGAACTTCAGTTTGTACAGGAAGATAACTTCCTGCTTTCGTTCAAACGCGGGGAAAATAATATGATGACGTATAATGATATTTATAAGATCGATTATACCAGGGAATTTGAAAACCATTTTTCTTATGGGCTGAGTTTCCGTAAATGGACACAAAGACCAGCCGGGTCATTAGGCTTTAATAGCTTTAATGCTGACCATATGATCACGCCTGTTGATAAAATCAATACATCTGAGCTTACGGTAAGTTTACGTTACGCACCTTATGAGAAGTTTTACCAGGGAAAAGTATACAGAACGCCAATTATTGATAAATATCCTATTTTCAATCTGCGTTATACAGCAGGCTTGAAAGGGGTGCTTGGAGGTCAGTATAATTATCATAATTTTGTGGCCAGTATAGATAAAAGATTCTACCTGTCACAATTTGGGTATACAGATGTAACCGCAGAGGGTGGATATATTTTGGGAAAGGTCCCTTTTCCTTTATTGACTATTCACAGGGCCAATCAGACGTATGCTTATCAATTGATGTCATACAATTTAATGAACTTCCTTGAATTTGTCAGTGATCACTATGCAAGTATCATGATCGATCATAATTTCAATGGATTCTTCTTTAATAAAATACCATTGCTTAAAAAATTAAAATTCAGAGAACTGGTTTCATTCAAGGCGCTCTATGGTGGATTAAGAAATGAAAATAATCCAAATATGAATCCTTCATTGTTTCAGTTCCCTAAAAACGAACAAGGGGTAACAACAACCAACGCATTAAGCAGTACTCCATATATTGAAGGAAGTGTAGGAGTGGGTAATATCTTTAAATTACTGCGTGTGGATATGGTGAGAAGATTTAATTATCTGGATAATCCTGGTGTATCAGAATGGGGTATCCGTGCGAGAGTTAAATTCGATTTTTAAAAAGGAAATAGTCAAATATATTTATCATGAAAGCATTATCGTTCCGTTTGTTTTTTCTGTCAGCAGCAATAGCTTTAAGTAGCTTTGCTACTGCTTTCTCACAAACTCAGGATCAAAGTAACCCCTCGCCGTTGAAATTTCCGGTACCCAAAGGAATCAGCAATCAGCTGTTCTATTTGCAGCGGGATCCGAATACCAATACCATTATCTGTGAATTAAATGTTGATGCTAAAGGACAGGTCAATAAAGATGAACCAATTCTTGTTTACTGGATCCGCTATGATGAAAATGGAGAGAAAAAAGAACTGGGTTACGTTCAGCGTAAATTTGCTTATGGTATAAATGCCAAAGCAATTGGTAAAGATCAGTATGAATTACGTTTTGTTTCTCATAAGAAGCTGCCGATGTATCTGGTTAGATCTGAGCAAGATAAAAAATATCATGTTTATGTGACAGTTAATAATAAGAAAATACAAATAGAACGCATATTTTTGCGGATAGAAGGTGGATCGTTCTGGTTACCTAATGTGAAGTACGTCGAGATCAAAGGTGTAAATACTTCCAATAATGCGGTTATTACTGAACGGATCAAAATTTAAAAAATAATACTCTTAATTATATTGCTATGAAGAAAAATTTTATTTCGAATTCTTCTGAATCTATCAGAATATTCAAAAGCGGATTTTTAGAGCGTTTGTCAAAAGTTCATTTTTACATACCCCTGATTGTTTATATTCCGGTTATCGCTTATCTCTGCTGGCTTGCTTTGACTGAAACAACTATGAATTTTTTCAGCTTTACCGGATGGATGGTTCTGGGGCTGTTTATCTGGACTATTGCTGAGTATATTCTGCACCGTTATATTTTTCACTTTTATCCTAAATCCAAAATAGGAAAGCGGATACATTTTATTTTTCATGGTGTTCACCATGATTATCCAAATGATGCCAAACGCCTGGTAATGCCGCCCTCTGCCAGTATTCCTATGGCACTGATACTTTATTACTTGTTTTTATATCTGCTGCCTGCGGGAACTATAAATGCCTTTTTTGCAGGCTTCTTAATTGGATACCTGGTTTATGATATGGCGCATTATGCTTTGCACCATGCTAACTTTAAAAATCCTTTCTGGAAGAAATTGAAACAACACCATATGCTGCATCATTATTCTGATTCTACTAAAGGTTATGGGGTAAGCTCGGCCCTTTGGGATAAAGTTTTAGGTTCAGATTTCGATAAAAAGGTGAACACTTAATTCAGGTGGTTTAAAAGCCAGACTTACATAAAAAAAGGCCTTCTGATATTTCTTGTCAGAAGGTTTTTTTGTGTACTGGTAGATTTTCATGTTAATAAGTTTGCTTTAATTATCATTTAATATAACTTTAATTGATAAGTATATAGTTGATATTTAAAAGAATTTCATTTATGTATTGCTATATTGGACTTTTAGTTACCTGAATTCCTGTTTGAGTTATGTTGAGATGGTGTTTTTCGATGTTCCTGCTTTTTTTTATACTGTTAACGGTCGGGACAAATGCCCAGGTTTCTAAAACAGATTCAAGTGGTGTCAATTTAAAGGAAGTCAATATTGTCCGTAAGCGGCAGTCTGTTATAATCAAAAAAGATACTGTTGAATATGATGCTGCGTATTATGGCGTGGATTCCAGCTTGATGGTAGAAGAGCTGCTGAAACGCCTGCCTGGTATGGAAATTGGTCAGGATGGCAGTTTAAAACATGAAAATAAAGAAGTCTATAAATTAAGAGTGAACGGCAAGGACTTTTTTACCGGGAATGTGAAGGAGTTTATCCGCAGGCTTCCTGTGGGAATTGTCTCTAAAATCCAGCTAATTGAAGATTATGGTGATCACGCTGCTTTTACAGGAATCCGGAAGAAGAGTCCGCAGAAGATGATCAATATTGTAACTAAAAATGGGATTAACAGTGGTAAATTCGGTACTGCCGGTGTTAATGCCGGTAATAATTCAAAGGCCGGGCTGGATGTGAGCGGGAACTACTGGCTGGATGATCAGCAGATTTCTTCAGGTACCAATTTAAGCTATGCCAAGAACACGCTTGGGGTAGACAATTCAAGTAGTTTCAGTACAGTATATAATGATAAATTAAGTCATCAAGTTAAAATTACTTCAAATTACAGATTTGATAAAAGAGGCAATAATTCCAGTAGCAGTTCAGCTATAAAAACTGTTATTCCATCGGGTGAAATTCTCAATTCCATTGAGGCTAAATCCGAAAATAAAGCTCAGCAGCACCTGGTTAATTCATCTCTGATTTATAACCCTGGTAAAGAAACAGAGATAAGGATTTCTCCATCTTTATCTTTTTCTGATTCCTATTTAAATATAGATAAAGTAAGTCATCAAACCGGGATAATCAATCAGGATCTGGGTTCAAATGCCCGTTCTTCTGCTAACTCCAGTTCTTATCAGGCTGATTTTTCTATTGATCACCGTTTTAAAAAAGAGGGCCGGTCTTTGTCTTTGCAGGGGTCGGTTCAAAGAGACCGGGGTAAACAGGATAGTAAAACATGGAATACGGTACGAGATTATCTTTTTCCTGGCGGTACGGGAAGAGATTCAGTTATCAATTTATTGATCAATGAAAATTCAGTGGAGAAGAAAAGAACATTTAGTCTGGATTTTCGGGAACCTTTGAGTGAACATAGCAGCTTGCAGTTTAATTTTTCAAGTGAGTTATCAAATCTTAGTTCGGATTTTAAAACCGCGAAAATTAATACTGATCAAAAGACAGTCGCTTTGGATTCACTGAGTAACCATAGCCTGGTGAAGATAAACACTCAGCTTTATAGCTTGACTTATAACTATTCGGGGGAGAAAATAGATTTTGTGGCTGGTGTAAATTTAAACCGGAACCTGCTGGAAAATCAACAGGAAAAAATAGCAGAGGTTCTGTCTGTTAAAGTTAACCAGGTATATCCTGCGGCCAGTTTTAACTATCTATTTAACAGCAGGAATTCGATTAAATTTACTTATACCGGGCAGGGAACGCTCCCTGCTATAGCGCAATTGCAGCTCAATACAGATGATACTGATATTCAAAACAGGATCGTTGGTAATCCAGCTTTAAAACCTTCATTTAATCATACCAATGAGCTTGTTTTTCGAAGTCAGGCTAAAAATGGCCGGTCTTTTCTGTTATCTGTAAATTATACGATCAGAAGGAATATGATCAGTTTAAATAAAACTCTTTTTACAAATTCTTCCGGCACGACCAAACAGCAGACCAGTTATGTTAATTTAAATGGCGCATATACTATTGCTCCAAATTATTCTTATACAATCCCTTTGAAATTAGCGGGTTTTCCGGCGCGTGTAGCTCTCAACGGGCAAGTGAATTATAGTAATTTAGTGACGCTTACAGAAGGGCTGATTAACCGTAATAAAATAATGACAGTTTCTCAATCAGTAAGCGGCAATATAGATGCACAGCAATTCAATGCGCAGGTATCTGCTATGTTCTCTAATACTTCCAATCATTTTGCTACGCTGCCTGAGCAAAACCTGAATATCCGGACATTTCAGTTTAACCTGTCAGGAGCTTTTTCTTTTTTTTATCAGTATAAAGCAACTGCGGATGTATTGAAAAGAATTAATGCTGGTTATACGAATATTGTTGCCGGAAATCCTCTGGTTATTAACCTGGGATTGGAAAGAAAAGTATTCCCAAATAATAAGGGGACAGTTGGTCTGCAGATTTCTGATTTACTAAATCAAAATAATAATGCTGTCAGATCGTTCGCTGGCAATTCGACAATTGATGAAAAATCTACAATCATTACCCGTTATTTTATCGTTTCGTTACATTATAATCTGAATAAATTTGCTAAAAGATAATTATGGAATGTTATCAGATTTGATTTTTTGTATTATAAATGTAAATATTATTTGATCTTAAAAGATTTAAAGTTGTTCCTGACGTTATATTTTTTTAAATAACAAGTGTGTTTTAATAATATGGCTTTTAAGTTAAAATTTAGTTATTCAATTCTGCTTTTTTGGAGTATAAAGAGGCATGTTTGTCTGTTTGTGCTAATTCTGTTTAAATGTTTCTTTTAATTCTTTTATTGTAATTAATTAAATATTTTATATTATCTATAATTAATTATTAATTATTTTTTATTAAATTATATATGCTGTTAGTTATTTATATAAATGTTTTTATTATTTTTGATATTATTTAATGTAATTAATTGTTGTTTTAAATTATTTAATGTAATTTTAAATTACTTAAAACGTGTATTTTATTGTTCAATGTTTAATTACTAATCAAAAGAGAAATGAAAATTAAAAAATTATTATTCGTTGCTGTTGCTGTTGTTGGTGGTACTCTATTTAGTAAAGCTGCAAATGCACAGGCATTTGCTGAAATCCAGTTGTATGAAGACAATTTTGGTGATTTTTCTAGTCCATGCGGGGTATTTGGCTCTATTGCGGCAACTCAACCGGCCAATGTAAATAATCCTTATTATTCAATAGCACTTGGTGGTACTGCTAACCTGAAGAATTTTCTGCTTCATCCTACTGCTTCATTTACCTCAATAAATGACAGAGCGAGATCTGGAAGACTTTCTGGTACTGCTGGAAGAAGTGTTACTATTTTTGATAGTCCTGATGGAAAAACAAACGATGATTACACTGTAATTGAATTCAAAACTACGGTGACTGGTTATTACCTGGATACTTTTGAGAAAAATTATGAAGATAGTAATGTGAAAGTTACTTACGTTCGTAAAAATGGTTTGGACGGAAAAGTTTCTGCTATCCGTATCCAATAAAAGCAGGGATTGATTTCCCGGATATTTTAAAAATGGTTTTCCAATTATAGCTGGAAAACCATTTTTTTTAGCTCTTCTATTCCTCATTCATGAACCATTAAAGGCTTCATCTTACAGAAAAAAATAATAACTCAATGAAAGTAAATATTTTAGTAGCCCTGTGCTTATTAGCCTGCGGATGCAAAAAAGGTGTGGAATCTTCCAATACTTTAAAGTCTCCATCTTCTGTTGCTGTCACTGTAAACGCGGTTGATGTTTCAAAAATTAAAGTCGTAGTCAGGCTGCATCCTTCAGAGAACTATTTTCCGATGGAACCTCTCGATTTTATAAAAAAATCCCGCTTCAGACATGAAAGATCTGGTTCTGATGAAGGGTATAATAAAAACTCAAATAAATTTGTCAGAAATAATTCTCATAACAGTGAGTATTATGATATTCCCATAAATGTTATTAACGGGTATGGGCTGGAAAACAGTGGCAGAAACAGAAGACCAAAAGATGACAATAAAGGAGATTATAATGTCTTCCTTGAACCGGATGATAATTTACCTGGGGATCATGATCCTAATGCCAAGGTTTCATCTTTTTTGTATACACCTGATAATATAAGATTACAATACTGGTTGTTTTATGGCTACAATTATTCTAATGTTTCGGGTTTAAGTTTTTCTCATCAGGGAGATTGGGAAAGTGTTACGCTGAATGTTTTAAATGACAGCATTGAAGGCGCATGGCTGAGTGCGCATGGTGATGACAAATATTATGATAAAAGTGCACTCGAAATCAACGTAACTGATGGTATTCAGACTTTATATATTTATAGTGCAAAAGGCACTCATGCGCTATACAATCATCCGGGAAAGTATCATATTCTTAATTCAGACGATGCTTCGGCTGGTGGGTATGAATGGTTAATCACTACTAAAGTTTCTAATCTGGAGAACCAGCCCTGGAAGGATTATGCTGGTGCATGGGGTGAAGTAGGGGAGCAGGCAGCTACTACGGGGCCTCTTGGTCCATGGTTCAAAAAAATCAAATAAAATCTGTCTTATTATTGCCATAATATTTTCTTAACACACCATAATCCTGACTATTTTACTAATTTCGTCTATTAATTTAAATTCTGGCGCTTTAAATAAAATTTAAAGCGCTGTTTTTGAATTGTATATATTGTAAATGGGAGATTCTTACTATTTGAATTTTTTCGGTTAAATTTACTTTATACGTCTTAATTTGAAGAAATAAAAAATACGATAAGTTTTATGTTATATGCAATAATCGCTGCGGGAGAAGGTTCCCGTCTTTCCAATGAAGGCTACATAGGTTTAAAGCCTATGGTCAGAATCAATGGAGAAATGCTGATTGACCGGTTGATGAGAATTTTCATTAATAACGACGCAGAGGTAATCTATATTATAATTAACGAAAATTCTTCTGAATTAGCAGAATATTTAAAGAATTACGAATCAGCCGTACCGCTTAAAATCATTACAAAAACCACGGAGAGTTCTTTGCATAGTTTTCATGAATTATTAGAAGAATTTAAGGATATAGAAGAATTATGTCTGACTACAACTGATTCAGTTTTTGAAAAAGAAGAGTTCCAAAACTATATTGAAGATTTTAAAGCAAACAAAAATGATGATGGACTGTTAGCAGTTACGTCATTCATTGATGACGAGAGTCCATTGTATATCAATTTTGATCCTAACAATGTAATCAAACAAATTACTGACCATGCAACTCAGGAAAAATCATTTGTTTCTGGCGGGATTTATTGCCTGCGTAAGAAAGCACTTGATCTGGTTCCAGTAGCAATTAATAGCGGACTACACCGGATGAGAAATTTTCAGAGACTTTTAATACAAAATAACCTTGTGGTAAGAGCGCATAGTTTTAATAAAATTATGGATGTTGATCATGTTTCAGATATTGAGAAAGCTGAACACTTTTTAAGCGAGGTAGAAAGATAAGTGGACAAGAACGTAAATAAAATGACCCTGCTTGGGGTTAAAAGAGGGAGCATATTTTCTCCTAACCATATAGGTAACGATGAGGCAATTTTTAACCTTACCATTTCAGAACTGGAAAAACTGGGTCACCAGGTTACAGTGTGCACTGAAAATGAATTTCTAACCATGCCTGAGGTAAAGGAGGAATTCATTTTTACCATGGCCAGGGAGAAAGATGTAATCTTAAAATTGCAGATACTGGAAAAATCCGGAAAAATTATTATAAATTCTGGCTTTGGTATTGAGAATTGTTTTAGGATCAATATGACAAACGCCCTGATTAAGGCAAATGTACCTTACCCTAAAAGTAAAATTACTGCAACTGACCAGCCCGATGAAGATTTATTTCAGGATTTACCTGGAGATGGATTCTGGATTAAAAGAGGTGATTTTCATGCCATTCATAAAGAAGATGTAACTTATGTTGAATCAGAGGAACAGGGAAGATATATTTTAAAAGAGTTTAGCCTCAGAGGAATACCTAATGCACTGATTTCTCAGAATTTATTGGGCGATCTGGTTAAGTTTTACGGTATCAGAGGGAGCGAATTTTTCTACCTTTTTTATCCTTATGATCATAATCACCATAAATATGCTGAATATGAACAAACAAACGGAAAGACTTTCCATTATCCTTTTGATCAGGAGCTGTTAAAAAGTGCAGCTAATACTGCTGCTGAGGCTTTGAATATATTTGTTTATGGTGGTGACGCCATTGTGAGCAAGGATGGAACGTTTCGTATCATTGATTTTAATGACTGGCCAAGTTTTGCACCTTGCAGAGCACAGGCCGCACCCCATATCGCACAATGTCTGATAGAAAATTTTACATTAAAAGTTGATGAAAGAATTTAACCTGACTGAGGAACAGTCAAAAGTATCATTTGAAAATACACTGAAATCAAATGATACAGAAGAAAAGATAGATATATATTTTTACCGTCCTATTGGTTATCAGATTGCGCTATTTTGTGCGAAGCTGAATATCACTCCGAATACGGTTACGATAATCAGTATTTTCTTCGGCGTAGGAGCGGGAATTATGTTCTATTTTCCAGACTTATGGCTGAATGTAATCGGAATGGGGTTGTTAATATTTGCGAATTCTCTGGATAGTGCAGATGGACAGCTGGCCAGAATTACGAATAATAAAAGTCGTCTGGGAAGGATTCTCGATGGTTTTGCCGGAGACTTTTGGTTTGCTTCCATACATATTGCTATCTGTTTACGTCTTCAGAATGAAGGCTGGCCTGCATGGATCTGGATCCTGGGCGTTGGTGCAGGGGTTGCTCATATATTCCAGTCGGCTATGGCAGATTATTACCGTAATGTGCATTTATTCTTTATTAAAGGTGTTTCGGGCAGTGAGCTGGATAATACTGCAGATTTACAAAGAGAATACGACAGGGATGCAAAACAAACCAGTTTGTTTTTGCGTATAGTTGCTAAAGGATACCTCAATTATACGCATTTGCAGGAAAGATGTTCACCTTACTTACAGAAATTTCTGGCTGTGGTTAAGCAGAAATATGCAACTGAATTACCTTCAGAATTAATCACTGAGTTTCGTACACTGAATAAGCCACTGATGAAGTATACAAACATTATCCAGTTCAATACCCGGGTAATCTTTTTGTTTCTGTGGTTATTTCTGGACGAAACCTGGGTTTATTTTATATTCGACCTGGTGGTTTTAAATGCGATCTTAATTTACATGGTGAACAGACAGGAAAAAATAAGCCGTATGTTTTACGAACGTCTTTTAGCTAAAGCTTAAATCAATGAACAGTAAGGCTTATAAAGTAATTTTCATGGCACTGGGCATTGTTACGCTCGGTTTTATGATTTACAAACTGGGTTTTCATGAAATTCTGGGAAATATAGAAAAAACAGGGATCTGGTTCCTTCCTATTATTGGGAGCTGGCTGGTTATTTACGGGCTGAATGCTTTGGCATTTCGTCAGATTATTCAGGAGCCTGCATTACCTGAAAGTGACCTGCCGTTTTCAACCGTACTCCGGTTAACCATTACAGGGTATGCGATAAACTACGTTACTCCTTTTGTAGCCCTTGGAGGTGAGCCTTACCGGATCATGGAGCTGAAAAAGTTTATGGGAATCCATAAAGCGACTTCTTCTGTATTGTTATATGGAATGATGCACGTGTTTTCACACATCGTTTTCTGGGTGCTTTCGATCTTGCTGATCCTGGCGGTATTGCCAATGGAATCCACCATGGTTATTGGCTGCGTTGTAGGCTTTATTGCAGGTATTTTAATTATTTTATGGTTTTTAAGTATCTATAAAAAGGGTTTCACGGTCAATACTTTTCTGCTCTTGCAGAAGCTCCCTTTTGTTAAGAAATTTGCGGCTAACTTTTTAAAGGAGAAATCGGAATCTCTGCATGAAGTGGATGATCAGATCAGAATGTTATATGAACAGCGGAAGCCACGCTTTTTGATGGCACTTTTCTATGAAATCCTGGCCAGGGTAGTCACCTGCGCAGAAATTTATTTTACGGCTGTTGCCATTGGTTTGGATATGACGGTTTCACAAGCACTGATTATCAGTTCGGCTTCTTCGTTATTTGCAAATATTATTTTCTTCTTTCCTATGCAGCTTGGGGTAAGAGAAGGAGGGCTGGCACTGGCGCTTCGAAGTGTGGGATTACCAGCAGAAACTGGTATTTTTATTGGGATCATCATGAGGATCAGAGAAATAGTGTGGATTATTTTTGGCTTTATTTTAATGAGAGTTTCAAAAAGATAATTTGAAAATATCATGTACTTTTGTCAGGAATAAAATATTCAATTATATGATAAAAGGACTCTTATTTGATTACGGCGGGACGATTGATACCAATGGCCTTCATTGGGCAGTAGTATTAAAAAACAGCTATCAGAAATTCGATATACAAATACCAAAAGACTTATTTTTCAAGGCATATTCTTTTGGAGAAAGAAGCCTGGCTATTCATCCGATTGTACAGCCTTCATTTACCTTTTTACAGGTATTACGTGCAAAAATTGAGCAGCAATTCATTTTTTTAAAGGAGAATGGGTTTGATCTTGACCAAAGCTATATTGAACTGATTGCCAGTGATTGTAATGAATTTGCAAGAGAGACTGTTCAAAATGCCAAAATTATTCTGGAAGAACTGGCTGCAAATTATCCTTTAGTTATGGTTTCCAACTTCTATGGAAACCTGAATGCTGTTTTGGAAGATTTTGGGATCAGACATCTTTTTGCTGAAGTAGTTGAATCTGCTGTGGTAGGGGTAAGAAAGCCTGATCCTGCAATTTATGGACTGGGTGTAAAAGCTTTAGGTTTTAATCCGGAGGAATGCCTGGTGATCGGAGATTCTTTTAGTAAGGATATTATCCCGGCTAAAGAGATTGGATGCCATACAGTATGGCTTAACGGCATTGGATGGGAAGATGATGATCACCTGAGTGCGTCTAATACCAATGGTGTAGTTGCTGATGAGGAAATCAAGGACTTTTCGGCAATTAAAAAGTTCCTGGTCACTTCCTGAATTTATCCTTAATACCCCCTTAAAATTGGCAGCAATTCCCGCTATAAAATTATCCGAACTTACCCGTCAGATTCAGGAGACAATCAACGGTGTTTTTGGCTCGAAGACATTTTGGGTAATTGCCGATATTACAAATTATACTTATAAGCCTCAAAGTAATTTTCATTATTTTGAACTGGTTGAAAAAGATAAATCCTCTGCAAAAATCCTGGCTAAAATAGGTGGGAGGGCATGGGGAAATGCTTCCGTGAATATTGCTAATTTCGAGAAGGCGACAGGGCAGCAATTTAAAAATGATATCAATGTGCTGATCCAGGTTGCTGTGCAGTATAATCCATCTTTTGGGTTACAGCTGAATCTGCTGGATATTGATACGACTTTTACTTTAGGCCGGTTTGAGCAGCAGCGCAAAGAAACTTTGGACAGGCTGGTAAGGGATAATCCTTCATTTATCCGTTTAATAGCTGGACAATACCGGACCAGAAATAACGAATTGCCTTTAAACAGGGTCTTACAACGTATTGCGGTGATCTCCTCTGATACTTCTGCTGGTTATCATGATTTCAGGCATACCCTGGAGAATAATAGTTTCGGGTATCATTTTGAAATTGATGATTACTTTGCCCTGGTACAGGGTGAAGGTAATGCGGGGCAGTTTTTAACCAAACTTATACAAGTATTTGGTTCGGGTAAGGCGTATGATGCGCTGGTTATTATCAGGGGAGGAGGTGCGCAAACAGATTTTCTTATTTTTGATAATTACGAACTCAATCGCGCGATTGCGAAATTCCCGGTTCCTGTCATCACAGGAATCGGTCACCAGAAAAATGAAACTATTGCCGATTTAATGGCACATACTTCAACAAAAACTCCAACGAAGGCTGCAGAGATGCTGATTGCACATAACAGGAATTTTGAAGAAGCTGTATTATCTGTTCAGCAGCATCTGGTGATCCGGACTTTTCAAATGATGAACCAGCATAAGGAGTTGCTGACCAGGTTAAATCAGACCATGATCAATTCCTCGAAAAATCTGCTGCATGAAAAACACAGGGATATCCTGAATCTTTCGGGTATGGTACTTACCAATCCTAAAATTATTATCTCCAATAAGCGCAAAGACCTGAAAAATCTGCTGGCGAACTTTAAATCCTTTAACCGGATGTATTTCGCGAATCATGGCAGGTATATTGGCCACTTCGAATCTGTCGTGAGAATGATGAGCCCACAGAATATTTTGAACAAAGGATTTGCCATTGTAAAAATAAATGGCCAGATTGTAAGTAATGCCGATGCGATTGAAGCTGGAACGGAGCTTACCATAGCTTTGAGTTCAGCAGAAATCAGTACAAAAGTTTTAGCTAAAACATCCCGCAATGGAAAAGAATTTGAATTATGAAGCGGCTTATAGTGAACTGACACAGATTGCCCAGGAAATAGAAACTGAAGCTGTTTCTGTAGATGTACTTGCCGAAAAAGTAAAACGGGCTTCCGAACTGATTGCTTTTTGTCAGACAAAATTGAGGTCTACTGAGACTGAAGTCAACAAAATTATAAAGCAGATGGAAAACCAACCCTTATAGTTACCTTCGCCCACCGTTTAATTTAAAAAAAATCAGCCATGTTAGTTTATAGTCCAGAAGAAGAAGAAGTATTTTTTGATCAGATTGATCAGGTTTATACACTGACTGAGTCTCAAAATTTAGAAGAAGCTGAACAGCTTTTATTGGAGATTAATGAATCGATCCCTCATCCTAAAGAAAATTGCAGTGTTGGCGGCATATTGCTGGATAGCATTTTCTCTTTTTATGAGCAGACCGGTCAGGTTGAAAAGGCATTGCCTCATTTTTTAAAAGAAACTGAATATCTTCAGGAAAAAATGAAGACTGAAACTGTAAAAAGTTCTGGTCATTTTATCACCACTGGCAGCATTTATTATGCGCTTGGTGACCTGGATAAAGCAAGAGTATATTTTAAGATTGCTCATAGTTTAGGGAAAAATAGTATTTTTCATGATTTTAATGCAGATTTTCTGCATATGGCAGTGACTTCTGATGTGGAATTTGAAGAGTTCAAGGAGAATTTTGTTCCTGCTGATCATTCACAACAAGAAGAGCTGACAGATGAGCAGCAGGATTTGATGGAAGAATACTGTGATCAGGGAAACCTGGAGATGGATGCATCAAATTTCGATAAAGCTGCGGAATGGTTCCAGAAAGCACTGGATGTATTACCAGCGCCTAAAGAAGATTGGGAAGCAGCAGGCTGGGTTTCGGCCTCTTGTGGCGATGCTTACTTTAATGCAGGAAAGTATAAGGAAGCTTTGGAACATTTGCTGGTAGCGCATGATATCTATACCAGTGAGGAAGAAGTGAACCCTTTTGTATTGCTGAGATTAGGCGAGACTTATTTTGAGTTGGGAGATCATGAAAATGCAACCGCAAATTTATTGGCTGCTTATGAAATGGAAGGTGCTGATCTTTTTGAGGATGACCAGAAATATCTGAAATACCTTAAAACAAAACATAAACTTTAAGCACTGATCAATTGGTGCTCTATAGTGGAGAGTAAGAAAGAGATATCGAAAGGTTTAGGTACAACTTCATCTGCACATATCTCTTTCACTACCTCCGGTTTAGGATGTGTTGATAACACGATTACCGGAATATGGCTGAAGTCTTCGGCGGCCTTAATGGTTTTGCATAATGCTGTTCCTTCTTCAGTGGGACTGATTACATCCAGCAGAATCACATCTGGCCGGAAATTTCTGATATGCTCAAATATTTCTTTTTCTGAAGATAACGGATCAACATGATAACCTTCATCAGTCAGGACAATATGAATCAGTTCAAGAATATCTCTGTTCTTTTCCAATACTAATATCTTTTTATTCATAGGGCTTTATATCCTGTTCTTTATTTTGTTGAAGATGGTTAAATCATTCGGTGAACAAAAATAAGTACAAAATCTGATCGGTATGAAATTCCAGCGTCATTTTTATTCTGCCTGCGAAAAGACGATTATAGCTTATTTATCAGATAGGATAGCAATTAAAATGCTGGTCTATATGTTTAATTCCCAAAAGTTATATATTTGGATCTGTATAAAAATTAAAATATGGAAAAATTTTCAAAACTAAAAGAATTGCTTGCTGCTGTTGAAGTTGATGCGGAAAAATTTTATGCTGCGGGCAACAGTGCAGCAGGTACAAGAGTACGTAAAGCAATGCAGGATTTAAAAGTCCTTGCTCAGGATATCCGTACTGAAGTAACGGAGAAAAAAAACACAGCTAAATAAATATTAGCACAACCTTACCGGAAGAGGAGGGTTTATTACCCTCTTTTTTTTGACCTTTTTTTTATGCCATATCTAGCCAACCCAGAACGTTACACTCAAATGCAATACCGCCGTTGCGGTAAAAGCGGTTTAAAATTGCCTGCCATCTCTTTAGGATTGTGGCATAATTTCGGATACGTTGATCAGCTGGAAAATTCCAGAAACATGGTGAAGCTCGCTTTTGATAGCGGGATTACACATTTTGATCTTGCAAACAATTATGGCCCGCCTCCGGGATCGGCAGAAGAAAACTTCTGTACCATTTTAAAGCAGGATTTTTCGGCTTACCGGGATGAAATGATTATTTCTTCCAAAGCTGGTTATACGATGTGGGATGGCCCTTACGGGGACTGGGGTTCTAAAAAATATTTAGTTTCCAGTCTGGATCAGAGTTTAAGGCGTATGGGGCTTGATTATGTAGATATTTTTTATCACCATCGTCCGGATCCTGAAACTCCGCTGGAAGAAACGATGGCTACGCTTGATTTAATGGTTCGCCAGGGAAAAGCTTTATACGTTGGAATTTCAAATTATCCTGCGCCTGAAGCAGCTGAAGCGTTGCGTATTTTAAAAGAACTGGGTACGCCCTGCGTAATTCATCAACCTAAATATTCTATGTTTGAAAGATGGATAGAAGGGGGATTACTGGATTTACTAGGTGAACAAGGAGTTGGATGTATTCCGTTTTCTCCATTGGCCCAGGGCTTACTGACCAATAAATACCTGCACGGTATTCCAGAAGATTCAAGAGCGGCAAAGCCGCATGGATTCTTACAGGAAAATCAGGTTACTGCCGAACGTCTTCAACAGTTAAAGGAATTAAATGCTTTAGCGGTTAAACGTGGTCAGAGCCTGGCACAAATGGCATTATCCTGGGTTTTAAGGGACAAGCGGATCACTTCTGTACTGGTAGGGGCAAGCAGGCCAGAACAGCTTGCAGATTCAATCAAATGTCTTGATCAGCTATCTTTTAGTGAAGATGAATTGAGTGCAATTGAGCATGTTTTATCTGATTCATATAAAAACTGATTTCTTATTTAAATCGTAAACTGTACAATACACGCCCGGTCGAAAGGATTGAAGCTGTGAAAGAATTGCGGTTATCTGTAAAAGAACCAGTAAGTTTGCAGCCTTAAACGGGCAGTCTGTTTGCAGACTGCCCGTTTTAATATATATAAAATACAAAAATGACTATAGAAGAGAAGATTAAAGCATCAGAGACCCGAATTTTTAAAGCCGTATTTCCTAATACTACCAATCATTATGATACCTTATTTGGTGGAACAGCCATGCATATGATGGATGAAGTGGCATTTATTACTGCTACAAGGTTTAGCCGTCAGAGAATGGTTACAGTAAGCAGTGACAGGATAGATTTTAAAATGCCTATTCCTGCCGGAACTATTGTTGAACTGGTTGGCACGGTCAGCCATATCGGAAATACCAGTATGAAAGTAAAGGTAGAAATCTATGTAGAACAGATGTATTGTGACGATCGTGAAAAAGCTGTTACCGGTGAATTCTCCTTTGTAGCGATTGATGAACATAAAAAACCTACAGCGATTCTTAAATAAGTTTTAAATGCTGCTGCTTACAAAGGGCCGTATTCTTTAATAATGCGGCCCTTTTATAATTATTTACTTTCCAGTATCGTAATTTGGCGGATAATCTGTTCTTGCTGTACAGGATAGGGTTTATCTGCTCTTATGGTCTGATAAACAGCCTCGAATAAATTCAGATAAGAAGCTTTGCCTGGAGGAATAATTGTTCTGGTAATTTGTCCGCCTGCATCAATTGTACTCAAAATACCTTCTTTTCCTGGTAATTCAATTCCATATAATGGATCATCAGGGCTCATGTTTTTTAAGAGTTGTGTTTCCTGTATATCTGAACGATGTTTGAAGTAAGAACCTTTGGTTCCATGGAGCACAAATGCGGGCTGCTGTTCTACAACCAGCATGCTCATCGTAATAAATACCTGCAGGTTTCCGGGATATTTTAAATGCAGATAGGCATAGTCATCTACTTGTGTTCCCGGACGGTAGCAGCCCAATGTTTTAGTCCACGTTAATGGCTCACCAAACAGTGCGAATACCATATCGAGTAAATGGGGCCCGAGATCGTATAATAAACCACTGCCTGGCATTGGCGTTTCTTTAAATACTTTAGGCCCGATGGTATACCGGTATCTGTCATAGCGGATATGAGCTTCTACGAGTTGTCCTAGTTTTTTACTGTCTAAGATCTCTTTTGCAGCTAAAAAATCGCTGTCGTAGCGACGATTCTGGTAAGGAAGGAGATATAGCTTACGTTCTTTTGCCTCTTGAAAAAGTAATTCAGCTTCTTCAACGGTTACTGTAAATGGTTTTTCTACCAAAACGTGTTTACCAGCGCGAAGGGCTTTTTGTGCAAATTCAAAATGTGTATAGTTCGGGGTATTGATAATGATCAGTTCTATCTCCGGATCTGCAATAAGTTCATCTACAGAGTCATAGCTTTTGAGCTCAGGAAAACGAAGCTGTGCTGTTTTTTCTGATCTTTCTACTACTGCATATAAATCGAATCCGGGATGTGCAGCTACGAATGGGGCGTGAAATAACTTTCCAGACATTCCAAAGGATAATATGCCTGTTTTTATTGGTTTTTGCATGGATAAATATATTAAATATATCTCTTTGAGAAAGACTTAGTATATTCAGGCATCAACATAAAAAGAGGGTTAAAAGATATTATATAATACCTTTTAACCCTCTTTTTATGTATGGATAGCTATGCCGGATTAAATACCCAGGTTTTTTCTGATCGCTGCCGGTATACCGCCTTTGTTCAATAAGAAAGCAGTAGTTTTATATTTTACATAATTCTTGGTTACATACAAATAACCTTTATAGTCATTGGTTACACCCCATGAATTTTTAACAATATAGTATTCTTTACCATTCTGATCTTTAGCTGATCCAACGATATGCATACCGTGATCATCTGTAGTTTCATAGTTATCAAAAGCTAACTGACGGTTTTCCTGAGTGATTTCCATTTCTGGTTTTGGCTCACTGAACATCGTTGCTTTTTCCTGCTCATTCATTTCATCATATGGTTTAACAGGGATATAAGCTACTCCATTTTTGTAAGAGAAAGATTTCTCGCTTACATCAGTAGCCCAGGCTACAGAGTAACCATTTTTCAATGCATTGTCAATGATATCAGTGATTTCATTCACTTTAACATTGTAAACCTGGTCAAATGACCAGTTGTCCTGTACCAGTAAAGTGAATTTGCTGTAAAAAGGATGATCGTTAAATGAAGACAATTCTACATAATCATCCGGATTAATCCCTATCACCTGTTTTGCAAAAGTTTGTGGGGTATAGCTTTTACCTTTGTAATCGAATTTTTCAGGAACCTGACCTAAATAAGCATCAATTGCTCCTGTATAAGCTTTTTCCCAGTTTGGTGTTAATGTTTTGTTTTTAACTACAGCTTCTAATATACCTGTAGTAATTGCACCCATTTCACTTAGTTTATTAATTTTAGTACCGTAGTTTAAGCCTGTATAGTTGACTTGCGGAACTGCGCCGTATTTTCTGTACATATTGATTACATCATGCAAAGCTCCACCGTCACCTAAAGAAACAGCGCCATGCATGCGTACATAATTCTTACCTTTTTCTACATAAACATTACGCGCTGAAAACATTTCTGATAAAGCTACGGGTGCTTTACCCATTCTGATCATTTCTGATTCCAGGAAAGAGTTTGTAGAATAGCTCCAGCAAGTTCCTGAGGAACCCTGATTTTTAACCGGTGTATTTTCAAGGTTAATCACATCCGTGAATTTAAAGCCTGAAGTACTGTTTGCAGATTGATTGTTTTTTAAAGAATTGACCAGATTATCCTGTGCAAATCCAAATGTTGAAGTTAATAGTAGTCCTGAGGCGAAGACTAAAGGTTTAAATATTGATTTATTCATTATAGTGTGTTTGATGAGTATTCAAGGTAATATTTATTGCGCAACAATATTGCATTTGCGTATCTTTGTCTGGCAATGTACATCTTTTAGACAATAATGAAAAAATATTCCCGGGAAAATATCCTGAACCACATAAAATTTACACAGCGAACTATTGAACATTATTTTATTTGGCTGAAAACGGGTGTAAATAGTAAGTTTGTAAATAAAAGGCAGCTCAAATTTCAATGACTATATGAAAGCAAAAGAAGTAACAATCCTCACAGGATTTTTAGGCGCAGGGAAAACAACAGTCCTGAATGCGGTAATTTCAAAAATGAAAGATACCCGTTTTGCGATCATAGAGAATGAGATTGGTGCGGAGAGTATTGATGCCGGACTAATTATTAAAGGGGATGAAGATGTGGTGGAGTTGAATAACGGGTGCATTTGCTGTACGCTCAACGATGACCTGTTTGAGATTTTAAATAATTTATGGGATAAAAAGGATTCATGGGATCATTTGATCATTGAAGCTACTGGTATTGCTGATCCTGCAAATATTGCGCATCCTTTTTTGACTATGGACCAGGTGAAAAGGGGATATGATTTAAAAAGAGTTATTTGTATTGTAGATGCAGAGCTTATCGAAGATCAGTTAAAGGAACGTCCTGAAGCGATTCAGCAGATCGCCTTTAGTGACTGTATTTTATTGAATAAGGTGGAGCGGGTGAGTGAAGATTATGTCAAAGAATTACAGGCTGTTTTAAAGGCGATCAATCCATTTGCTGAAATACTGATTGCCACTAAGGATGATTTTCAGGTGCATCAAATGTTTGCCAGAGCGCGTTTTGCTAATTTCTACAGCAATCCAAAGCCTGTTTCTACACCAAAAGGAATGTTTACCCTGAGTAATGGCAGTAATGAAAAGCAATCATTAATGGCTTTTGCTGCTTCTCATCAAAAACATGAACACAGTGATATTGAAACTATACTTTTAAAATATAAGGAGAGTTTGAATATTGAAGAACTGGAGCATCGGATGATGGTTTTTCTGATTCTGCAATCAGCTAATGTATACCGGATCAAGGGCATTATTTACAGTCATCTTTTTCAAAGCAGAATTATTTTGCAAACAGTAGGGAAATCACTTTCTATTACGCTTGGGGAAAACTGGTTACCTGATGAAATTAAAGAAACAAAGATCGTTGTGATTGGAAAAGGGCTTAAAGTGTTTGGTTTTGATAAAATGTTCCGTACTTGTTTATATGCTGAATCTGATCTAAAATAGTAAATTGCCGGTATGTTCCTTCGCTATAAACTATTGTTATTGCTGGTTATTGTATTGACTTCCTGTTCTTCACGAAAAGCGGTACCTGTGGTTCCTGCGGTGGAAAATGGGGTAAGCAGGTCGCTGGCACTTTATCGGAAAGCTGTGCTGACGGCTATTCATTATACATTGGAATTTGATATCCCGGCCGAAAAAAATAAAAGGATTGCTGCACATGAAATTCTGAATTTCAGATTGAGTAATACCAAAACAGCTTTGCAACTTGATTTTAAGGAGGATCCTTCGAAAATCAGTCTGTTGACCATTAATGGTAAATCAGCTCCGGTAACGCATAGTAAGGAACATTTGATCCTTCTGCCGGAGTTTTTGAAAAAAGGGGACAATGAGGTCCGGATTCTGTTTCGTGCTGGCGAAGGTGCGTTAAACAGAAATACTGATTATCTGTATACTTTATTTGTTCCGGACAGAGCGCGGACTGTTTTTCCTTGTTTTGATCAACCCGATTTAAAGGCTGTTTATACCTTAACCCTTCATTTGCCCAAAGCCTGGAAAGCTATAGCCAATGCAGAGCTGAAAGATTCTGTACAGCAGCAGGAACGTAAAACTTACCATTATAAAACTTCTGAGCTTTTAAGTACCTATTTGTTTGCATTTGCAGCGGGTAAGTTTCAGCTTGATCAGGGGATTGTGAATACACAGCAGGCAAGTTTTCTATACCGGGAAACTGATGCTGCAAAGATTAAACTTAGCTTGCCAGCTATTTATGCGATTCATTCCGGTGCTTTAAAATATCTGGAAGACTGGACCGGGATTCCTTATCCTTTCCAGAAGTTTGGATTTGTAGCTATTCCTGACTTTCAGTTTGGTGGAATGGAACATCCTGGTGCAATACAATATAAAGCAGCCAGTTTGTTTTTGGATGCTGGTGCAACTAAAGATCAGCTGAATGCCCGTAATAACTTAATTGCACATGAAACTGCACATATGTGGTTTGGAGATCTGGTAACCATGGACTGGTTTTCTGATGTTTGGATGAAAGAGGTTTTTGCCAATTTTATGGCGGATAAAAGTGCGGAGGAAACAGATGGAAAGGATAATTATGCTATTAAATTCCTGATTGATCATTTTCCTGCGGCTTATGCGGTTGACCGTACAGCAGGAGCTAACCCTATTCGTCAGCCACTTGATAATTTAAAGGATGCAGGCACACTTTACGGAAATATTATTTACCATAAAGCTCCTGTGATGATGATGCAGCTGGAAAAGTTGATGGGGAAAGATAAATTTCAGCAAGGGGTCAGTGAATATTTAAAGAAATTTGCAAATAGTAACGCTTCATGGCCGGATTTGATTCGTATTCTGGATAGCCATACGGCTGTAGATTTAGAGCAGTGGAATAAAGTGTGGGTCAATGAGAGTGGCAGGCCTGTTATTGATTATAAGATAAGTTATCAGGGAGACAAAATAAGCGCTTTGGTGATTACCCAGCAAGCTGAATCCGGAGAAAAAAGGTTATGGCCGCAAACTTTTGAGGTCACTTTATTTTATCCGGATGCTGTTAAAGTAATCAATGCTGATTTAGTAACTGAAAAGCTGGAGCTTAAAGCGGCTGCGGGGTTAGATAAACCATTATTTATCCTTTTTAACTCGGCTGGTGATGGGTATGGAGAATGGCCGGTTGATCCTGCTGTTCCACAACATTTATTTGCGCTGAAGAAGCCTTTGCATCGTTCTGTTGCTTATATTTCTTTATACGAGCAGATGCTAAGCGGGAAAAGTATAGAGCCATCCGCTTTATTAACGCTGTTTAGCCAGGGGCTGGCTAAAGAAGGGGAAGAGTTGAATATCAGGCTGCTCAGCAATTATATCAGTACTATTTACTGGCAATTTAGTGGGGTTAAGGAAAGACAGCTTTTATCAGTTGCGCTGGAAAATAAATTATGGGATGCTATGCTGCAACAGCAAAGCGGCAATAATAAAAAACAGCTTTTTAAAGCTTATCAGGATATTTTTATGAGTCAGGTAGCCAGAAATAAGCTTTATCAGATCTGGAAAAGTCAGAAAGCTCCTGCAGGTGTTACCCTTTCTGAGGATGATTATACCAGCCTGGCACTTTCTCTGGCGGTAAGAGATGATATGGATGTTTCTATTTTACCTGTACAGGAGTCAAGAATTACGAATCCTGATCGTAAAAAGCGATTTGAATTTATTATGCCGGCTGTTTCAGCGAAGAAAAGTATAAGGGATGAGTTTTTTGACAGCTTGAAATTTCCTGCAAACAGGGCAAAAGAATCCAATGTTCTGGCTGCTTTGTATTATTTGCATCATCCTTTGCGTCAGCAATATAGTGTTTCTTATTTAGAGAAAAGTCTCGAATTATTAGGGGAAATTCAGTCAACTGGTGATATCTTCTTTCCACAGTCATGGTTACAGGCTACATTCGGATATTATCAAAGTACAGCAGCTGCTGCTATAGTGAGTGAATTTCTTAAAAATCATCCGGATTATAATCCGCGTTTAAAGGCGAAAATCTTGCAGGCAACTGATAATCTTGCCCGGGCAGCCCGATTATCGTCACAGCGAAGTAAATAAGACTGGTTATTTTAGAGACTAAATGGATATATGAATATTTTCAACCTTGATATTGAAAAAATTCGTATATTAGTTTTCTAAACTCAAGGATATGTCAGCTACAAGTGTATTACTTTCGGATAAACGCACAGAGACACTTCGCGTCAAGTTTAATGCAATTGATGTAAGTGATGATATGAAAGTCTTTCAATATGCGAGACAGGGGTTAAAACCCGGTTTATTCTATGATTTTGCTGAAGCGATTAATATTTCAAATAAATCATTGGCAGAGTTGATTAATATATCATCCCGGACCATCAGCAATTATAAAGAGCAAAAGAAATTACTGGAACCTGTTTATGGCGAGCATTTGCTTAAACTGATAGGCCTTTATAAAAAAGGAGTAGAGTTATTTGGCACTGTAGATGAGTTCAGTTACTGGTTAAATAAACCTTTCTGGAATTCAAAAGAGCGCCCTATGGACTGGTTAACTACCCCGGGCGGAGTAGACCTGGTTGCAGATGAGCTCTTGAAAATGGCTTATGGTGACGCTGTTTAAGTGTATAGATGATCGTATTCAGAATAGGGCATAAAAACTATGCAGGTTCACTTACTGCTTCAGGTGCAAATGGACGATGGGCTTCTACAGGTAAGCCTGTAATTTACTGTGCAGAAAATATCCCGCTGGCTTTCATGGAAAATATGGTAAGGCGGCAGGGAGTTGGTTTTAATCAGGATTTTAAAACAGTTTTTATTGAAATCCCGGACGATCTGCTGATCAGTACGGTAGAAGAAAGTAAGCTGGATCCCGACTGGCGCGATCCTTATGATTATAGTCACTGTCAGCCGATAGGTAATAAATGGTTTGATGACCTGCGGATACCTGTTTTGAAAGTCCCGTCAGCGGTAATGCCGGAGTGCAATAATTATGTAATCAATACTTTGCATCCTGATTTTAAAAAAATTAAGTTAATTGCAGTAACGGATCTTGTTCCTGATGAAAGAATAGAAGATATCCTCAAAAAATACCATTAAAATAGCACACACAAATTAATGCAGATTCTCAAACCAGCTCAGGAAATCTTATAATGGGTTTAAAAATTATAAAGTTTATATTTTTTGGCAACTATTTTATAGGTTTACTGGCCGTAGCTTTGACTATAGAGTCTACTTTACAGTTAAAAGTCCCTTTTAATTCCCTGAATTATTATGTATTGTTGTTCCTTGCGCCAATCGTCTATTATACTTATGCGTATATGGGGGCAACCAATAGTCAGCAAACACAAAATCCAAGAACAGCCTGGTATGCAGCACATCGTGGTTTTGTCCGGTTAAGTCAGCTTGTGCTGAGTATGGTTTGCGGCGGACTGATTTTTTATATGATTGTCAGTAATTTTGAGGCTATTTTAAATTTGCCTCTGGCCTACTGGATGGTTGTAGGTATGATCGTAGCTATGGCTGTTTTATATTATGGTTTAGTACCTATGTTTTTCTTTAACCTCAATTTACGGAATACAGGCTGGCTGAAACCCTTCATTATAGGTTTTGTATGGGCGGCTACTGCAAATTTATTACCATTGATCTTACTGAAGATAGAAGCTGGTACTGATGTAGCCAGAACGACGCTCTGGTATTTTCTTTTTGTAAAGAACTGGATGTTCTGTACGGTCAATGCGATCATGTTCGATATGAAGGATTATGCGATTGATTCCAACAATCAGCTGAAGACTTTTGTGGTCAGAATAGGACTTAAAAAAACAATATTCTTTGTACTGATTCCACTTTTAATAACCGGAATTGTATCCTTACTGGTTTTTGCCAATATTGAACATTTTCCCGGATCAAGAATTATATTTAACCTGATTCCTTTTGTGCTCACTGCACTGGTTGCTTATTCTATGAACAGCAGAAAGAAAATATTTTATTATCTTATCGTTATTGATGGGCTGATCATGGTGAAGGCCATTTGTGGCATTATTGCAATGCAGTTTATTTAGTTTGCTTTTTAAAAGACCAGAATGAAGAATAATTATGACAGTATAGCGGATTATTATGATGTACTGAGCAGAATGGTCTTTTTTCGTGCACAGGTGAAAGCACAGATTCAGCAGTTAGCGGCCATTCCCGCGAACAGTACTATTTTAATTGCAGGCGGGGGAACTGGCTGGATATTGGAAGAAATAGCTAAAGTTCATTCCTCTGGATTAAAGATCACTTATGTCGAAATTTCGTCCAAAATGCTCGGACGTTCAAAAAAAAGAGAGGTAAAGGGAAATACGGTAGAGTATGTCCACGCGGCTATGGAAGATTTTAAACCTTCAGGATTTTATGATGTACTGATTACTGCTTTCTTTTTTGATAATTTTTCTGCGGATAATGTCGGGCTGATCTTTAAACAGCTTAATGCTTTGCTTAAGCCTGGTGGAATATGGCTTTTTGCTGATTTTTATTATACGGAGAAATCAGGAAAGAGGTGGCAGTTGTTATTGTTAAAGTCTATGTATTTGTTTTTCAGCAAGATTTCATCCGTAGAAGCAAAAACGTTGATTAATACAGAACATTTTTTCGAAGAACAGTCTTATGCCATCGTAAAAATCAATTTTTATTATGGTAGTTTTATTAAAGCTGTTATTTATCAGAAATCTGGTCGGATTATCCCGGTTTTGTAAGATTGTAAGTCAGCTTATTGTCATATAAGCATAGTTTTAGTCAGATTTTCCTGAAATTACCCGCTTATCTCCCCTTAAATGCCTTTAATTCATTCCTGATCGCCTTGAATAAGCGATTTTAAGCCTAATTGTTTGAATTTAATAAGTATTGATTTGAACTGAATATTTTCATTTGATGTTCTAACATATACTTTTGCTATGTACAATAAACACAAAGTAGAATAACGATTTAATTTAACCTCAGTCTAATGCCCCGAATATCATTTTCTACCCTTCTTTTTTCCTCTTTCCTGTGTACTGCTGTAACTACTGAAGCCCAAACCCTGAATATGAAGGATGCGGTTCATACAGCAATTACCAATTATGGAACTATAAGGGCAAAAAGCAATTATGTGAGTGCCTCGAAACAATCAGTTGAACAGGCCAGAAGGGAATATCTCCCAAATTTAACGCTTGCTGCACAGCAAGATTATGGAACAATTAATGGTCAGAACGGACCGCTTTCTGCTTTAGGCGGATTAAGCACGGCTTCGTCTGGCCCGGCACTTGCCCGGCAAAATTGGAATGCTGCTTTTGGAGCGCTTTATCTCAGTAATATAAACTGGGATTTCTTCAGCTTCGGAAGAATCCGTGAAAAGATCAAAGTTTCAAAAGAAATCCTTAAGCGGGATGAAAATGATCTGAATCAGGAAATATTCCAGCATGAGGTGCGGGTATCTGCTGCTTACCTGAATTTGCTTGCAGCTCAGCGACTGACTAAATCTCAGCAGAAAAATCTGGAAAGAGCTGTAGTTTTTAAAAATAATGCAGCGCTGCGCGCAAAAAATGGACTGATTGCCGGAGTAGATTCTTCGTTAGCTGCGGCTGAAGTTTCAAATGCTAAAATTTCACTCACCAAAGCAGTTGATCTGGAGCAGGAACAGGCGAATAAACTAGGTGTTTTAATGTCGGTTACTGCTACTGGTTTTAAGGTAGACACTGCATTTATCAATCATGTTCCGCAGTCAATTTTATTAACGGATACCAATGTGAATTTCAAAGCACATCCGCTTTTGAAATTTTACAAGAACAGAATAGAGGTTAGCAATCAACAATTGAATTATTATAAGAGGTTAGCTTACCCGACTTTTTCTTTCATCGGGATACTACAGGGCAAGGGTTCGGGATTTGAAACTAACTATCCGAATGACCTGAATGCTTATTCACATAGTTATGGTGATGGGGTTAATCCAACCCGGGGCAATTATTTATTCGGTGTTGGCGTAACGTGGAACTTAACGACGATCCTGCGTAATGCGCCGCAGGTCAAAGCACAGCGTTATATTTCCAGCGGCCTGCAAAATGAATATGAACTGGTTGATCAGCAATTACATGCGCAACTGGCCATTGCTGAAACCAAGATTAAAAATGCAATGGACAATTATAACGAAGCTCCTGTGCAGGTTAAGGCAGCGAGTGAGGCATATTTACAGAAAAGTACTTTGTATAAGAATGGATTGACAACGATTGTTGATTTAACACAGGCACTTTATGCGCTGAACAGGGCAGAGACTGACCGTGATATTGCTTATACCAATGTATGGCAGGCCTTATTACTGAAATCGGCCGCAATGGGTGATTATAATCTATTTATTAACGAATTTTAAGCTGCTACCCAGATATGAATTTAATACGTTTTGCATTGCGAAAACCCATTTCAATAATGGTGTTTGTTGCCGGTTTACTTTTTTTTGGTATCAGTGCCATGACCAGTATCAAGGTCGATATTTTACCTCAGATGAATTTGCCGGTTATCTATATCGCCCACCCGTTTGGGGGATATACACCTACTCAAATGGAGTCTTATTTTGCTAAAAACTATGTCAATGTCCTGCTCTTTGCGAATGGTATAAAGAGTATTGAAACTAAAAATACACAGGGCCTGATGCTGATGAAGCTGACCTATTATGAGGGAACGAATATGGCACAGGCGGCCTCAGAACTGAGTGCCCTGTCTAACCGTGCCCAGGCGATCTTTCCCCCCGGGTCCCAGCCCCCCTTTATTATCAGGTTTGATGCTTCATCATTACCTATCGGACAACTGGTATTAAGCAGTCCGACCCGCAGTAACAATGAATTGCAGGATTTAGCGAATACCTATGTCCGTGCTTCTTTTACTGCTATTCCAGGTTTACTGGCGCCGGCACCTTTTGGAGGTAGTCCGCGTACGGTAGAGATTAATGTGAATCCAGGTTTAATGCGGTCGCATAACCTGACTGTAGAGCAGATTGTAAGTGCTATCAGTACCAATAACCAGACGGCTCCTTCGGGAAATGTGCGTATAGGGGATAAAAACTATATTACACCAACCAATTATACGATTAAGGAAATTAAAGATTTTGAGAATATCCCCTTGTTTAAAGGAGGAGTACAGAATCTTTACTTACGTGATGTTGCCAGTGTAAAAGATGGAGCGGATATAACCAACGGTTATGCATTGATTAATGGTAAACGCTCTGTTTATCTGAGTATTGCCAAGTCGGGAGATGCTTCTACATGGGATGTGGTCAAGAATCTGAAAGCTAATTTGCCGAAAATTCAAAATACATTACCTGAGGATGTTAAGTTGTCTTATGAGTTTGACCAGTCTGTATCAGTGATCAATGCCGTAGAAAGTTTAATCAGTGAGGGTGCAATAGGAGCTATCCTGACAGGATTAATGGTCTTGTTATTTTTAGGAGATAAAAGAGCTGCATTAATCGTTATTCTGACCATTCCAACTTCAATTATTGCGGGTGTATTGTTCCTGAAATTATTTGGACAGACTATTAATATTATGTCGCTTTCGGGGCTGGCACTGGCCATTGGTATCCTGGTGGATGAGTCTACGGTAACTATAGAGAATATTCACCAGCATTTTGACATGGGTAAACCTAAAGCACTGGCAATATGGGATGCTTGTAAGGAGATTGCTTTTCCTAAGTTACTGATCTTATTGTGTATCCTTGCTGTATTTGCACCTGCTTTTACAATGACAGGTATACCAGGAGCCTTGTTTTTACCTTTAGCACTGGCTATTGGATTCTCCATGATCATTTCTTTCCTTTTGTCTCAAACTTTTGTACCTATTCTGGCCAACTGGTTAATGGTGGCGCATCCCCATCAGCATGCCAAAACTAATCCTGCAATTACTGATGAGGAGGATGCTTTTAATCAAACGGGTTTAACATTGGAATCTGAACAGGAAACGCTGAATCAGAAAAAAGTTCTGGTAGAGCGTGAGACTTATGATAAAGGTGGAAAAGTGACCTTATTTGATCGGTTCAGAAACAGGTTTATGCGTTTTATTGACCGTTTATTCCTGATCCGTAAGCCGGTTGTGATCATCTACCTGATCGTTATTATCGGTTCTGCAATTTTAATGTTATCAAATATTGGCCGTGATGTATTGCCTAAAGTGAATTCAAGCCAGTTTCAACTCAGGATGCGTGCTCCAGATGGCACACGTATAGAAAGAACAGAAGAAAAGGCAAATATGATTCTGAAAGTCCTGAAAAAACTGGTAGGGCCTGAGCATGTGGGAATTACTTCTGTTTATGTTGGACAGCACCCTGCACTTTTCTCTGTGAATCCAATCTATTTATTTATGGGTGGACCTCATGAAGCTGTTTTCCAGATCGCATTGAAAGATTACCATGTGAATATGGATGAGCTGAAAGATAAGCTGCGTGATGAAGTCAAAAAAGAGATTCCTGATGTCAAGTTATCATTTGAACCTATCGAATTAACTGATAAAGTGTTAAGTCAGGGTTCTCCAACTCCGGTTGAAGTCAGGGTTGCTGGTAAAAACAAGAAGATAAACGAGGCATACGCAAATAAAATTGTCTCTGAATTAAAGAAAATCAATTATATGAGAGATGTGCAGATTGCACAACCGATTAAATATCCTTCTTTAAATATTAATATTGACAGGGTACGTGCGGCTCAGCTCGGAATTGATTTGAGTGATATCTCGAAATCACTGGTAGCCTCAACTTCTTCTTCCCGTTATACGGATAAAAATAACTGGGTAGATGAGAAGGTTGGTTTATCTTATGGTGTTCAGGTACAGGTTCCTTTAAACCAGATGAACAGTAAGGATGATCTTGGTGAAATTCCGCTGCTTAAAAACAGCAGCAGGCCTGTGTTAAGTGATGTGGCTACGATTAAAGCTGATACTACTTATGGTGAAAATGATAACCTTGGAGCTACGCCATACTTATCTGTAACTGCCAATCTGAATGATAAAGATTTAGGATCAGCCAATAAAGATGTGACTCTGGCGATCAAAAACCTGGGTGAACTGCCAAGGGGAGTTGTGGTAGAACAGATTGGTCTGGGAAAAGTGCTGGATGATACGCTCAGTAGTTTGCAGACTGGTTTATTAGTGGCTATTGTTGTGATTTTCTTAATGTTATCAGCTAACTTCCAGTCATTCAGGGTACCACTTGTTATTTTGGCCACAGTTCCGGCTGTAATATTAGGATCGTTATTGTTATTGAAATTAACAGGCTCTACGCTTAATTTACAGTCTTATATGGGCATAATTATGTCTGTAGGAGTGTCTATTGCCAATGCGGTACTTTTGATTACGAATGCAGAAGAGTTAAGAAAGCATAATGGGAATGCACTGGAATCTGCCAGGGAAGCAGCAGGACTACGTTTACGTCCAATCATTATGACCAGTGTGGCGATGGTAGCGGGTATGTTACCAATGGCTATCGGTCATGGGGAGGGTGGAGACCAGGTATCTCCACTTGGAAGAGCAGTAATCGGAGGATTGATTGCTTCTACTTTCGCTGTATTAATTATCTTGCCTATGGTATTTGCATGGGTACAGGGTAAAGTTTCCACGCAGTCCTTGTCATTAGATCCCGAAGATGAAGAAAGTGCACATTTTATTAAAGGATTACATGAAGGTAAATAATAATCAGGTGTTGAACACCTTAAATATAACTAAGAACAGATACATAGCATCTCATATAATGAACAAACAAATATTCCGCCGGACTTCCTTTTTTTTTAGCAGTATGGTATTGGCAGCTTTGCTGAGCAGTTGTCACCACGAAGAGAAAAAAGAAAATAAAGCTGCTGATCAAAAAGCTGAGCTCAAGACTTTTGTTCTGAGCAAAGAAAAAATGGCGACTTCACTGAAAATGCCTGGTGAGCTGATTGCTTATCAACAGGTAGATCTCTATGCTAAGGTGAGTAGTTTTGTAAGAACACTAAAGGCAGATATTGGGTCTGAGGTTAAGCAGGGGCAATTGTTAATGACTTTGGAAGCGCCAGAACTCACTTCGCAGCTTGCTGCTGCTGAATCTCGTCTAAAGTCTCAGGAAGCTGTTTATACAGCCAGTAAAGCGAATTATGAGCGTTTGTTTGAAACCAGTAAAACTCCCGGAACAATTTCCAAAAATGATCTGGATCAGGCTATTGCTAAAAGAAATTCAGATCTTGCTCAGTTTAATGCAGCAAAAGCTGCTTATAAAGAAGTAGGCTCTATTCAGAATTACCTGGAAATCCGTGCGCCTTTTGATGGGGTAATTTCTTCGAGAAATGTGAATCTCGGGGCTTATGTCGGGCCTTCAGGAAAAGGCTCTGAATTTCCGTTATTCACTTTACAACAACAGAAACATTTGCGTCTGGCAATCTCTATCCCCGAATTATATACGGGTTATCTTAAAGCAGGGGATGCAGTAACTTTTACTGTGAAATCACAACCAGATTTGTTGTTCACTGCTCAAGTAAAAAGGTTATCTGGTGCGCTGGATCAGCGTTTACGTTCAGAAAGAGTAGAGATGGATGTCCCTAATTTGCTGAAACAGCTTTTACCAGGAATGGTAGCAGATGTTTCCATCCCTTTGCCAGCAAATGCCAGCACTTTTACTGTTCCCAAAACGGCTCTGGTTGAAAGTGCAGAAGGCATATATGTAATTCGTGCGCATGCTGGGAAAGCAGAAAAGGTAACAGTTAAAAAGGGACGTGAAACGGATGACAGGGTAGAGATTTTTGGCGATATTAAAGAAGGGGATGTACTGGTTAGTCAGGCTAATGAAGAAATTCATCCCGGAGATGTTATCAAACCATAATTTTACACAAAAAATATAGGGACATCTTAAAATTTATGCAATTTTAATGCGTGAAAAAAAGTATGTCCCTTCAGGAGTTTTATGAGATGTTTGCTGTTAACCGACCAGATATCACTATTCCAAATACAATACTTGATGCACATACCGGACATTTTAATGTGTTTAAAAGGTTCGGTTACTGCACCTTAAATCCTTCCCCTTATAACAGGAGGGATTTTTATAAGATTGCTTATATCATTGGAAAAGGAGTGCTCCATTATCCAAATCAGGAGATAGAAATTGATGGTTGTGCGTTGATGATCACCAATCAGACTGTCCCATATTCCTGGCAGTCAACTTCTGAATTCCAATCGGGTTATTTCTGTGTGTTTACCGAAAATTTTATGCGCCAGCGTACAGAGCCGTTAAAGAATTCTCTGCTGGCCAGAATACAGGATAATCCTGTATTCTATATTAATAAGGAACAGCAGGGGCATGTGTCCAGAATCTTTGAAAAAATGATAGTAGAAATGGAGAGTGATTATACTTATAAGTATGATCTGATCCGTAATTATATCAATCTTCTTATTCATGAGGCGATGAAAATGCAGCCTTCTGAAGCGCATGTTAAATCAAATAATGCTTCTTCCCGCATTGCATCTTTGTTTTTTGAATTGCTGGAAAGACAGTTTCCTATTTATTCTCCTGAGCATGTACTACAACTTCGTACAGCGAATGATTTTGCCGAACGCTTATCTATCCATGTGAACCACCTGAATCATGCGGTGAAGGAAGTAACTGGTAAAACTACTTCTGAGCATATCTCAGGGCGTATTGCAAATGAAGCCATTGCTTTGCTAAAGCATACGGAATGGAATATTTCAGAAATAGGCTATTGCCTGGGTTTTGAATACCCCGCAAACTTCAATCTTTTCTTTAAGCGCCAGACTATGGCCGCGCCAAAGTCATTCCGGGAGAAAATAATTGGTTTAAGTTAGTGTGGTTTCGCTGCGGCCTTTAACTATGCTTTTGTTTATAACGTATCTTTTTGATTTTTTTTAGGTAATGATCATGAATTGGTATGATTTTTAACATACATTAACATCTTAATTGAGAAACATTTGGTTAATTAGAGTGATGGTATGATATACAGATAGTTGTCATATTAATACACGCTGATCAGTGTATGATTAAGCAGTTATTTGCATAAATATTAATAAAAAGACTTAGGCCAGGCGTTTTAGATTATGATTGATATCCAGAAGAAGTCTTTTTGTGTACTGACTGTACTTGTTTTTCTTTTTACACTCCAGGCTGCGGCCCAGCGTACCGTAATTTCGGGAGCTATAACAAATGCGAAGGACAGGACTCCTATCCCTTATGTTACAGTTTTGTTTAAGGGCACTAAAATAATGGCCAGAACTGATATCGATGGGAAATATGAAATCAGCACGGCTGAACCTTATACCCAGCTACAGGTTGAATATGTAGGTTTCAAAACACGTTTCTTTCCTGTGGTTGCTGGTCAGGCACAGGTGTTGAATATCAAACTTCAGGAAGAGTCACAAAATCTCAATGAGGTCACAATCAGCTCTAATAAAAAGGCTCCTTATAAGAATAAGGGTAATCCGGCTGTTGAACTGATCAGGAAAGTAATCGAGCATAAGTCTATGAACAGACTGGAAAGTGCTAATGAAGTGGAGTATCAGCAGTATGACTGGATGCAGTTTTCACTCAGTAACTTATCAGAGAAATTCAAGAATAAAAAACTTTTCCGTAAATATCAGTTCTTGTTTGATCAGCAGGATTCATCCGAAATAGGGGGCAAGAATATTTTACCTATTTATCTTCGAGAACGTCTTTCTCAGAATTATTACCGTAAAAACCCAGAGAAAAAAAAGGTAATTATGCTGGCGGACAAGCATGTGAATTTTGATAACGGGCTTGTTGATAATAATGCTATTGGTAATTATTTCGAAAGAATGTATGCGGATGTAAATATTTATGATAACAATATCATTTTTACAAACAGCCAGTTTCTGAGTCCTATTGCCGATGGTGCACCTACATTTTATAAGTTTTTTATCACAGATACGATAAAGACTGCCAAGCCTAATTTAATTGAGCTTTCTTTCGTTCCACGTAATAAAAATGCATTATTGTTCGAAGGAAAGATTTATATCACCATGGATGGGAAGTATGCTGTTCAGAACGCTTTATTGAAAACTGGTAAAGGTGTGAACATAAATTTCGTCCGGGCTATGGAAGTGAAGCTGAATTTTGAGCAGGATTCCCTGGGCAAATTCTACCTGAGTAAAAGTCATTTGTTAGTGGACTTTGGTTTGGGAAGTGACGGAGGAAGAGGCTTTAAAGGGGAAAGGACTGTGGTGATTAAAGACTATAAGACGAATGTAGTACAGCCGGATGCGATTTATAAAGGGGAAAGCCTGGTTGTAGTTCCGGAAGCAGAGCGCAGATCTGATCAGTTCTGGGCAAATAACCGCCTGGATACTTTAGCGAAAGAAAAGATCAAAATTTACCGCAATATGGATAGCCTTGGTCAAATGAAATCTTTTAAGCGTTTGATGGATGTCGCTTCTATTCTTTTTATCGGTTATAAAAAATATGGAAAGACTGAGGTTGGTCCTATCTATAGTTTTTATAGTTTCAATAGCCTGGAGGGCTTCAGGCTGAGGTTTGGAGGCCGGACGACTACAGGCTTCAGTAAAAGATTTTATTTCGATACTTACGCCGCTTATGGTTTTAAGGATGAAAAAATGAAAGGCTATCTGAGTGCTGCTTATGCTTTTAATAATAAGTCTATTTATACTTTTCCACAAAGTTTTATCAGAGCAAGTTTCCAGCGTGATGTTGATATTCCGGGAGATGGCGCTAAAAATATAATTCCGGAGGATAATTTTATTGCTTCTTTTAAACGTGGTGAAAGCAATCAGTTCTTATATAGTGATTATTACAGGGTTAATTATATGCAGGAATACAGTAATCACTTTTCTTTTAACCTTGGGTTTAAGAAATGGGCGCAAACTCCTGCGGGATCATTGATTTTCGCAAGTTATGCAGATAATAAAGCGGTATTGACTGATCGGGTTATCAGTTCTGAATTAAGCCTGGATCTTCGTTATGCACCTTTTGAGAAGTTTTATCAGGGTAAAACTTTCCGGGAGCGTATCATCGAAAAATATCCGGTATTTAACCTGAATTATTCCAGAGGAATAAAAGGATTATTTGGAGGACAATACAATTATCATAATGTGATGGGCAGTATTGATAAGCGTTTCTATTTTTCACAGTTCGGACGTTCAGATGTACGATTGGAAGGTGGTTATATAGCGGGTAAAGTCCCTTTTCCATTACTGGATATCCATAGGGCAAATCAAAGTTATTCTTACCAGATATATGCTTATAACCTGATGAATTTCATGGAATTTGTAAGTGATCATTATGTGAGTTTGAATATTGATCATAATTTCAATGGATTGATATTAAATAGGATCCCATTGATCAAAAAGCTGAAATTAAGAGAGTATATTACTTTCAAAGGTTTATATGGTGGTTTAAGAAAAGAAAATGATCCGAATCAGGATGCATCTTTATTACAATTTCCTGTAAATGGTGAGGGGGTAAAAACTACTTATTCATTGGGGAAATTACCTTATATAGAAGGAAGTATAGGAATCGGGAATATTTTTAAAGTGGTGCGTCTTGATTTAGTGAGAAGATTCAATTACCTGGATAATCCTGGTATTTCTAAATATGGGTTAAGGGCAAAGGTTCAGTTTGAGTTCTAGAAGGCTTCGTTAATTCCTACAAAGACACCGTTTGATCCATTACCAAAGCCGTAATCAAGGCATAGATTAGTTCTGGTATGTTTGTTGAATAAAATCCGTAATCCGGCTCCTCCACCTGCTTCCCAATAGTCGAATAAATGTGTGCGAAACTGGTTGTTCGCAGTTTGCATGTTGAAAAATGTTACGCCACTAATTAATTTATTCGCTGTAATGGGGAATCTGTATTCCAGTTCATTATAAAAATAAGAGGGGCCTTTAAAGCGGGCGATGGTATAACCGCGGCCAAGACGCTGATAGGTATCACTTCCTGTTCCTGGTAATTCTAAATAGGGGATTTTTCCTTTTAACAGATAAGAGCCCCATAGCCAGAAGGCAAGAACGTGTTCAGGATTCTTTTTGGATAGTGACCAGTATTTCCTCAATTCTGTTTTTAACTGTGTGGCATTCTGGTCGCTGCCCAGCCATTTTCTGTTTGATCTGAGCGATAGATTGATATAAACTCCTTTGTAGGCGCGAAAGGGTTGGTCACGTGTATCGTATTGCAGATTCACTGATAATCCGCTGGCTGTATATCCGTAAGTAGGGAACCCATTTTTAACACTATAGAAATGGTTCCTGGTTCTTGAACTGGCTGAGTTCGCACGTTCGTCGTCAATATTTGTATAATAATTAAAAGCCAGGCCTGCTCCGGCATAAAAGTGGTCAAATATCTTGCGGTATATGTTTTCATATAACTTGACATAAGTATACTTGATCGGAGATATTCCGGGGTCATCTTTACCTGTGCCGATCCCATGGTCAAGGACAACGGTTTTTCCAAATTCCCAGCTTCCGTCCAGATACCATTGGTTGGCTTCAGAATAGACGTTATGTTTTAATTGTATCAGGGCAAGCTGGTTCGTGGAAACCGCTCCGAAAGCATCAAAAATTGATATTGTTGTTGTTTTAGGATTGCCGAATATCTTAGTGACCGAAACATCTGCCCCAAACATGAAGCCTGTACTCGGGGTATATCCTATGGTTGGAAGTATGGCCAGACTGCTGGTCTTTTTAAAAGTAGTATCCGTTTTTGTATTTTTCTTAAACAATATTCTGAAAATATCGTTTACATCCTGTTGGGCAACAGTATCCTTTACAGGCGCTTTTTCCTGCGCAAACACCGCACAGGAAGTACTCAGAAAAAAGAATAAAGCGATCCGGAAATAAAAAAACATATATTTTTTAAAATTACAAAGAATATCTTCAATCTTGTCAATACTGTCTCATAAAATTTATTACTTTTAATCATGTTGATTCAACGTGCCGATCTTCCTGTAGCCATTTTATTGATTACAGCTGGATATTTCAGTGTCTGTTTCCGAAAACTAACAGTAGGGGCTGCAGTGACAGGTATACTATGCGGAATGCTTATTTTTCTCGGAATTGGTTATGCTGGGCTGGCTTTTCTGACCTCATTTTTCTTATTGGGTACATTAGCTACAGCCTGGGGGAGGAAAGCAAAAGTAAAGCTGGATAAGCCAGGGGATGCTGTACAAAGAAAGCCAGGACAGGTGCTGGCCAATGCCGGAACAGCAACTTTACTTTCTTTTACAGCGATAGTTTTTCCTGAATATAAAGAGGTATTATTAGTCATGATTGCTGGAAGTTTTGCTTCCGCTACGGCAGATACGTTATCTTCAGAGTTGGGTGTCTTATACGGAAAAAGCTTTTATAATTGCCTGAGCTGGAGAAAAGATACGAAAGGACTGGACGGTGTGATCAGTTTGGAAGGTACATTAATTGGTATAACAGGAGCAGGTGTAATTGCATTAATTTACTGGCTGTTTACCGGCAGCGCTGAACAGCTGTTAATTCTGGTTTTTGCCGGTTTTGCCGGTAATTTTTCAGATTCGGTAATGGGCGCAGGCCTGGAACGCCGTAATTTTCTGAGTAATGATGGGGTAAATTTTCTAAGTACGTTGTTTGCCGCAAGCATAACTCTATTATTAATCAGTGTTTTCTGATAGTTTTAATTTTTTTGATCGTCAAATGAAATATTTATATTGGAGAATATTGAAAAAGCCCCTTAAAATTAACTAAAATTGTCAGTATAAAATAAGGAGTTGGCTCGGGTTGTTAATCTTCGTTGCAAAAAGAGGAATAAAAGAAGGGATCGGTACGAATATAAGCCCCCTGAGAATTGAAATAGCAGATTATGAAACAAATATTGAAGATAGGACTGGATTCCGCAGCACCTTTTCCTTTACACAGCGATTATAATTCATCTGTATTTGAAGGATTTGAGGTAGACATGATCCGGGCAGTTGCTGAAGTTTTGAACCTTGAACTACATTATGAGGTATCACTATGGAAAACTATCCTCGAGAAATTATATAAAGGTGAGCTGGATATGATTTGTTCAGCAGTAACGATGACCAGTTCCAGGCAGATGATCCTGGAATTCAGTAAACCTTATCTGCAATTTCAGCTATGTGCAGTAGTTAATGGTGGAGACGGGCTGACTGATCTGGATAGTTTTAAAAATAAAAAAATTGGAATCAGAACAGCCACAGAGGCGGAGAAATACGTGATGGCCCAGTTTCCGGGCAATACTACTGTTCATACGGACACGAATGATGAACTGTATAAAAAACTCCTTGCGCATAAAATTGATGTGCTGATAGACGATTCACCAATTGTAGGTGGGTTTCTTGCGAAGCATCCAAAATTACAGATTGGTATGTTTATGCCAGGAACTGATTCTGAATATGCTATAGCTATGAAAAAGGGTGACCTTGCACTGAAGCATCAGATTAATGAAACTCTTGAGTTGCTAAGACGCAATGGTGTTTATGATTCGATTCATGATAAGTGGTTTAATCGTATTAAACTTGTCTGAATATCATCTTCTCAGTAATTAATTGTAATTTTGTCTACTAATTATCGTTTTTAGGGCTGTAAGATTTGTAACGTGGATAAGAAAAAACATAAGGATAAAAAGCATTCTAAATCCAAAAAGAAAAAAGAATGCTGTGAAAAGTATAAGAAAGGTAAGCGTTGTGATAATTGTCCTTTAGGATAGTTTCATTTCAGTCTTTTATAGTCTTTGTAGCATCCTGTATAATTTCAATTAAACGGGGGTTGTCATCGTTATATGCCTCGCTCAACCACATATATTTACCGATTTCTGTATCGTAAATTGCAACACCGGGACCATGCTCAGGCCCGAGTTCGCTAAAATATTTATGACAGGCTACTATAGATCCTAATCTACAGTACCAGTCCTGATCTAGTTTGTAATTGATGTTGATTGCTAAGTATCTCATATTATAAACTTAATCAGTGCCTTTACGCTCTTCAAGAAAATTATATAAAATGGCTGATATGTTATATATTAAACCTGCTGCGGCAAACAAAATGGCTTTTTGATTGCTTTTACAGGTATAGGTTTGATTCAATAAACTATCAATTATGGAAAAGATAATACAGGCGCTGTTTGCTACAGATTCAGAAGCTTTTAAAGCAATGCAGGCTATACAACAATTAGCTCATTCACAAGAAATATCTTTGGGTGAGACTTATATTCTCAACAAGGATCAGGATGGAAATATAGCGATCCGTTCTGCTAAAGATGAATCGGAAGGCTACAGTGCAATAGGGGGAGGGATAATTGGTGGATTGATTGGTTTACTGGCCGGACCACTGGGTTTTTTGGTAGGTATAGGTGCTGGTATGGTTGCAGGTTCAGTTGGCGATACGGTCAGGGCTGAAGGGGTGTCAGATTATCTGGATAAAGTTTCTGCAAATATTCCTAATGGAAAGTCTTTGTTAATTGCGCATGTTTGGGAAGATTGGGAAACCCCTGTTAATACTGTTCTGGAGCCATTAACGCAGGATATTACCAGAACAGGTGTAGATGATGAGGTTTTTGTTCCTGCACCGGCAAAACTGGTCGCGCTGAGGGAAAATCAATTGTCACACTGGGTAGATAACCATCCTGGGCATAATGCTGACAGAGGTGCTTTAGAAGCCCACTCTGAGGAAAAACAGGAGCGTATGGATATTCGTGTTAAAGAACAAAAAGAAAGGCTGGAAAGGCTTAAAAAGGACAGATGATTTTTTTGTGATAGCGTGTAAAGTTGTGGACAATATTGTATTTAATATGCTAATTTTATTAGCTAAATTTATAGCTTTGGGCTATGAACCGAATAGACCGTCTCTCTGCTATACTCATTCAGTTGCAATCACGAAGAACGATCAGAGCACAGGATATCGCTGACCGTTTTGAGATTAGCCTGCGCACGGTGTACAGAGATGTAAGGTCTCTGGAAGAAGCTGGAATACCAATTATTGGTGAAGCAGGTGTAGGGTATTCTCTGACAGATGGTTACAGATTACCACCGGTTATGTTTACCCGGGAGGAGGCCACAGCATTTATTACTGCTGAAAAACTGGTTGCAGGTTTGACTGATACTGCAAATGGACATTCCTACAGTAACGCACTTTATAAAGTCAGAGCAGTTTTGAAAAGTGCAGATAAAGAATATCTTGAAAATCTGGATGACAGAATAGAAGTATTAAAGGCTAATCATGTTTCACCTGCACTTCATGCGCATCATAATCCTTTGCAAACTATCCTGAATGCTATTGCAGGGAAAAATGTAATGCAGTTAAACTATTTCGCTTATTACAGACAGGAGCATACATTAAGGTTAATTGAGCCGGTAGGTGTATTTTATCTTGATAATTACTGGCATCTGATCGCTTATTGCAGAGAAAGAAAAGCCTATAGAGATTTTCGCTTTGACAGGATCACAGACCTCAGCACTTGCCAGGAAATTTATAATGACTGTCATCCATCTTTGAAGGATTATCTGCGTGATATGTTTAATGAGGTTAAGTTGGAAGAGGTGATTATTAAAGTAGATGAGTATGCTTATCCACATCTTGGACAGCAAAAATATTATCATGGATATGTAGCTGAAACTCATTTGGAGGATGGAATAGAAATACAATTTCTTACTATTTCTTTAGAAGGATTTGCCCGGTGGTTTATTGCATTTGCTGATCATGCTATTATTTTACAGCCAGAGGCTTTGCTGGCTAAAGTGAAACGTATTTATGCTGGTATTGGTGAAAAACTGGCGCTGTAAATAAACTGCTGACATAGGGTTGTCACTTGCCATTTGTTTCTTTGACACAACAAATCAAACAAATATGATGTCAACCATTCAAAACTTACTAAAAGAGCTAACTGAAGAATCAATAGTTACCCGTAAAATGCTGGAACGTGTTCCTGTGGATAAGCAGGATTGGCAACCTCATGAAAAAAGTATGTCTATCAGGAAACTGGCCGGACATATTGCTGAATTACCAGGTTGGGTGAGCATGGCTTTGAAAACTGATGGGTTAAATTTTGCGGATCAGGCCTATCAATCTCCAGAATGGAATTCTAATGCAGCATTGCTTGAGATCTTTGAAAAATCATTGGATGAAGCAAAAACAGCACTGCAAGCTGCAAAAGAAGAGGATTTGCTGCCAATCTGGACATTGAAAAATGGAGAACAGGTGCTTATGTCCAAAACTAAAGGAGAAATTATACGCCATTCTATGAGTCAGATAGTTCATCACCGCGCCCAGTTAGGGGTTTATCTTCGTTTATTGGATATACCTCTTCCAGGCAGCTATGGGCCAAGTGCAGATGACCCGAATTTATAGACTGCATATTATTCCTGAAAAAACAGCTTTCATATATTTATGAAGGCTGTTTTTTTTAGATATTTCTTTTAACTTCGCAAGATGTCAATAGAAGAATTGGAAGCCTATTTTACTGGTGTAAATTTACCTGATCAAATTGAACTGGAACGAGGGGTCATGGTTATGAATTTACCCCTTTTCCTGGAATCACATTTAAATTATATAAAGATAAATCCTGAATTAAGATCTGCAGAAGTTTTTGTTCACCGTTTGCATCAGCTGAAAGATAAACTGGAGGAACTTAACGCCTGATTTTTTATATTTCCATTAATATTACTCCTGCCAGTGCGATTAATGTAAGTACAACATTTACTTTGAAATGCTTGTACCAGCCCAATCTGGCAAACAGACCACCACAGGCACAAGGATATTGTTCATAAATCTGAAAGACTGCCCCACCTACATAAAGTGTAAATGCGCCCATCATAAAAAGGGAAGAATACATGCCAATCAGTCTTGTCTGTGGAATGATCAGTAATCCAACTACAATAAGCTCGGACAATGGTAAAACGTAAAGAAGGATTTTTCCAACCCAGCGGGGAAAGACCTGGGTCATCAGTGCCTCATGAAACTGATGCAGATTAAATAATTTTGATAAAGCTGCATAAGCCCATAACAAGACGAGCACTCCGGTAATGATGATAATAAAAGGATGTAGGTTCATAATTTTATACATTAGGTTAATTCCAAATCAATTAATTGCAGGGCTGAACGAAATAGTCGTTCTGGAGAAGGACGTGTAAAGACATATTTTTGTCAGCCTGCAATTAATAGAGAATGTTAATTTATCTTGTTTGATGAAGGCAATTTACGGATGGATTTTGCGCTAAAAAAGGGACAAATGTCCCAAAAGGATTAAATTTATAGTCCAAAAAAAAAGCTGTAACCCTTGGTAGAGGGATACAGCTCGGGGAGGCCGGTTATGTACCAGCTGATCAATAGCCTAAGAAAGTATTAAGGGAACGGCACGGGTTAAACTGCTGAATCTAAAATCTTCTTGTTCTGGATCTTATGCGGTTTAGTGTTTTTCGGGATATGCCAAGATAGGCGGCAATACTTTCTACTGATGCTTTCCTGAAAATTGCAGGACAATCTCTCATTAAGTGTAAATAATGTTCTTCGGGTGTATAAGCAGCAAATTCCAGAATTCTTTTCTCACTCATTTGCTGATAATCTTGCATGATCTTCCGCACATATTCATTCGATTCCGGGAAACTAAGCAATATTTCCTGCACGTCATCAAAAGATATGGACAAAAGGATACCAGGCTCCAGGAGTTCTATATAAGTTTCTGAGGGAATCTGATTGAAAAAGCTGTTGAGCGGAACCATAATTTCACTCTCATTCCAGAACCAAAAAGGTACTTTCTTTTCTTCTTTAAAAACAAATCCCATAGCAGATCCTTTTTCAATAAACCAAGCACGGTTAGGGATCTGTCCTGGTTTTAAGATAATCTGACTTTTGGCATAATACTCCCTCTTAATCATTTCGTTGAGTTTTAATTCTAACTCTAAACGCAAAGAATTTTTTCCTGCCAGCAGTCTGAACAATTCCTTATTTTCCATTTCATATTATTATTTAAAAATGACACGAATTATTAATTAGTTTGTAAATATGATCTGCACTTAAAGTCTAGATTTTATGCAAATCATTATAAAATGACTCAATATTTTATTGTTAAGTAGGGACAAGTAATTTGATGTGCATATACGATGTTATAGGTTAATAATCAACAAAATACGAAAAATATCATTTACTTTAATTATTATCAAAATAAATGTATTAACAATTCTCTATCAATTAAGAACTTTATATTCTCTTTATACTAAAAACATTGCTTAGAACCTTATTAATCTGATGTTTTTAAAAATGTTGTGGAATTTTTCTGGGGAAAATTCTTTGATTTTATACACATATAGATGATGTGTCAATTGTCACATCCAATATTGACTTGTTGATTATAACTCTTTTTTTATTAACCTCTTTTCTAATTATTATTCGTGTTATAAAGTTGGAAAGTAAAAATTATAATTTGCATTAATTAGTAATGTTTTTTTTTGTAATTAGTTAATTATCAAAATTATATATGTTTTATAATTGAAATTAAACGCTTTAAGAGTCAATTGATATACTGAATTTATAACACTGATCTTACCTGTTTTAATAGGGGGAATAGTTTTTCCGGATATGAATTGACCAGGTGAAAAAAGTAGCAGATGTGAATATTAATATGTAAAACTTAGATTTTATACCGCCGGATTTTATATTACATGTTTGATTTTAGTATATAGCTTATAGAAATAAATTAGACAAATTAGTTTATATGGTGACGATTTGTTTACCTCCACGTAATCTGATCTCTTTCCCTTTCCAGTTAAATGTTCCTGAGGTTTGTTCAGGTAATATGAGCTCTGCACGAATTCCCTCTTTTCCAGTTCTTTTTAGCTTAACTGATACTTTTCCTGAAGGAATGGGCATTGTCCCCGTTACTTCATTTAGTTCACCTAAAGAAGGCTTAATCAGCACTGTTTTAAAACCAGATGTTTCCGGCATAATGCCGCAGATTGTAGCCAGAAAATCATAATCCGGGCTTGCACTCCAGGCATGACAATCAGACCTTGTTGGCTCGGGTTTTTCTGCAAAGGTTGTTAATCCCATTTTCAGCATGGTTCTCCATGGCTTGAGTTCCTGATAATAGAGATCGCTCATTTCGGCTTTTTTTAAGGCTTGTGTAAGGTAGAACCGGTAAAAGAAGGTTACCTGACCGATCGATTTATCATTCAGGATATTTTTCATCAAGATTTGTGCTTCCTTTAAAGTTACACCACCGCTTAATATGGCCCAAATACCTGCATGTTGGCTGTAAGTTAGCTTTTCGGGAGTATCTGCCATCAAACCGTTTGCTTCATTATAACAATACCAGTAAGTATGGTCATTCAATTCCAAAGCCAGCATTTCCTGTTCATCTGCCTGAACGGGATGGTTAAAGGCTCTGAACAGCTCTGCAGCTTGATTTAATGTATAGGCATACTGCAAAGTAATGATCGAAGAATTTCCCTGATCTGCTCCTGGCGCAGTACCCCAGCTATTGAAGTTATCCCAGTCCACAAAATTCCACCAGGTGAGCGGACCTAACATCTTTTTCTTCTGGTCAACGCGGCTGTGGAACCATTCCAGTGTCTCATGAATAGCCGGAAGAAATTGTTTTACAAAAGCATCATCGTGGCGGTGCATCCAATAATCATGGACCATAGATACCCAGAATAAAGAGAAAGTTGGAATAATTTGCAGCCTGTTACTTGGATAACGGCCCTGTGTTAATCCTTCGGGAGTGCGGGAATGATAAAAATCCAGAATCGCTTTGCGCATAAGCCTGTCATCACCAGAGGTATAAAGTGAGATCAGCGCCTGTATGCGACTATCGCCTGTGTATTGTAGTTGTTCATAATAAGGTGTATCATAATACATATCTCCGGCGCAAAGTTGTGCGGTGCGCCAGCCTGCCTTCCATATTTCCTGTAATGAAGGATCATTGCTGGAAAATGTGGCTTTCATTTGAAGAGGATAACCAGTTTTCATTCCATATATATCGTTCAAAACTAATGGATCACCGGCAGTCATTACGTCCAGTTGCAAATAGCGGTAAGCTCTGAACCATAAAGGGCGGAATTTTCTATTGCCTTCGCCATCGGGAATAAAAACATCGTAATTTCCTTTGATTTCTTTACCGTCTATCTCATTTCTGTTCCCTTTATGGTCTTGTTTATCAAATAATGCTTCAGCATAAGTTAATTTGATTCTTGATCCTTTGCCACCCGAAACTATAATTTCGGGATAGGCAGCCGTCATGACCTGCTGGTCCAGCAAAATACTAACTCTTTGATTAGCCGGAATTGTGATTGGCCTTTTTCCTGTTAGAAAGTCTTTAGTTACTTTAATATTGTTTGTACGCCGGATGAGCGGAAAGCGCAATATCTTTTCTGTTAATAAGGGGATGTTTCTTGGTGCTAAGGTCCAGAGATTGTCAGTTCCGTAACCTACAGGCTGAGGATGTGTGAGCTCAGCAGCAGCGTTCCAGGATGCATCGTTATATTCAAGGGTTTCCCAGCCCCATGGATATAATTGACCATCCACCTGGTCTCCCGGGCCAACAACCATGTAAGCTTTTAATCTTTCTCCATTATCCAGTGAACAAGGAGTATAGGCTTTACTTTTTTTGACTTTCCAGCTCAAATCGGTGTTAACCAGCTGTTCTGCCGGGGAATTACCCTGCAATACAAAAGCTGTTTGATTAGATACCTGGGCAACAGGGGCGAGGTTACCCATATTCCATACCAGTGCGGCTAGAATGTTCTCTCCTTCAGTTAAATAAGGCGCAATGTCTATAGTTTCAAAAAACCAGTTAAACAGATCACCCCGGGCAGGGCCTGAACTAACTGCTATACCGTTTACAAACAGGCGATAGCGATTGTCTGCACTTACATGAATTAAGAAAGATTTGGGTTTGGTGGCTGTGGGCAGGAGAAAGGTTTTTCGGAAATGATAGATTCCGTATTCGCGCTGTTGTGTTGCCGGGGAAGTAATCCAGGATGCCGGCCATTCACTTTTAAGTAATTGTGGATTAATGGGGTGCAGTGCCTGACTCATAACCTGATTTGCGCCACAAAATATGGTGCATATCATAAGGATTAATCTGAATTTCATAAGCTCAGTTTATACAAAGGTGTTGGATATATTTGGTTCTACTAAAATGGTGAAAAAACCGATTCTATACATATGTGTAAATGTAAAAATCGGCGGGGCTAATCTACATAATTCTTTATATTTTAGGTAGTTAGTTTTTATTTAGCTATAAATACATTGATCTGGAATTCATCGTTTTCTAAATAAAACACGGCTATTAATTTTTAAATGCATTTAGCAAAAATCAACTTTCTGCTTCTTTAAGTTAAAACAGGAAATTTAGCAAATAGATTTTTATCGGGGACTGAAAAAATTAAGGTTTAACATTTTAGCTATAAGAATATGAGATCTGCACAATTGGTTTATCATGCTTATTCTGACGCAGAATTAACTGCTTATCTGACAGCAGGAGACAGGGCTGCATTCGAAGAGATTTATGAAAGGTATTGGAAAAAACTCTATAATGAAACCTTTAAACGGTTACGGAATATGGAGTTGGTGGAAGAGATTGTTCAGGATGTTTTTAGTGATCTATGGATGAAAAAAGAAAAAAAGAACATTGAGAATATCTATGCCTATCTTATCGGGGCTGTTCGTTATCAGGTATATATACGCTATAAAAAAGGTGAGGCGGTACCTCATTTTGAAGTCCCGCTTGACCATTTGCTCTTATCATCACTTCAGGCAGATTCTTTATTTAAAGAGAAAGAACTTAAATGGTGTATTTCGGTCTGGCTGGCCATGCAACCTGTAAAACGGGCGGAAATTTTCAAGATGAAGTATATAGATGACCGTTCTACCAAAGAAATCAGTGAACTGCTGAATATTTCACAGAAAACGGTACAAAACCAATTACTTCATTCTTTCTCTGATTTAAGAACTTTTCTGAATAGAATTATGGCATTTTTTTATTTCATATAATTTTAATCATTTTTAGTTTTATCCTTTTGATCTTCGAAAAACTTGATGCTGGTATTTGAAGAATGAAGGGTAGCTATGAAGCCCTGAAAATAATCGTGGGCAAAAATTTTACCTCCTGAATTTCTTACATAATCATCGTCTTCTCCAATTTGTAAATCCTTAAAGGTATGTTTCTCCCAATAAGATTTTCTGTAAATCAAGCTGGCCCCAGTTAACCATGGCCTCTTTGAGTTACTGTTTTTGGTCATCCAGTAAGAATTAAGGGAAGGTGAGAAAAATTGCACCTGGTTGATGCCGCAAATGTCTGCATCAGAACTGATTAATGCTTGCACCTGATGAGAAATCCAGTCTTGAGCATACCAGTCATCGTCATCCCAATGGGTTATTATTTCTCCTTTGGCTATTTCACAAGCCATATTGCGTTTAGCACCAATTGTACCAAGTGGTTCGAAATAAAAATAGTGAATGCGCGGGTTACTGGGAATCAAATCCTGTACAGATTCCTTTCCGTCATCAATAATAATTAATTCGGTATTCATATAATCTTGCTTTAAGAAGTTTTCTATTGCGGAAGGAATGAAATTTTTACGGTTAGCAGTAGGCATTATACAACTAACTAAAGGTAAATCGGAACTAATGGAAAGAATGGAATGCTTTTTACATTTCTGCGGGCCATCAATTTCTTTTATCCATTTCTCTAATTGTAGTTTTTCCTTAGGATTTTCATCAAATTGAGCAACCAGATTATCGTTATGTATAATACCGAGATATCCTTCAACATAATTATGTGCATATACTATTGCCTTTGAACTCCAGATAAAATCATTGTCTTCTCCTGTGATTAAGTTTTTAAATTTATGTTTCTCCCAGAATTTTTTTCTATAAGCCAAGGTAGCGCCATATACCCATGTTGGTTCTTTTTCAATGTTTTTGTAATTTCTTATTTTATTCAGGGAGGTAGAGAAATAATTAATATTATTCAGACCGGTAATATCCGCGCCTGAGCTGTTTAGTGCATTTACTTGTTGAGTTACCCAATCTTGTGCGTACCAATCGTCATCATCCCAATGAACAATAATTTCTCCGGAAGCTGTTTCACAAGCTAAATTTCTTAGTGTACCAATACTACTGTTTGTAGGATTAAGGTAATGGTAATGAATTTGATGATGTTTTGGAAGTAATGATTTTATAGATTCTTGTCCATCGTCAATGATAATCAATTCCACATGAGGATAATCCTGATGCAGAAAATAATCAATGGCGTAAGGGATAAATATTTGCCTGTTTGCTGTCGGCATTATACACGAAACGAGTGGTAAATTCATATTCAGGTTTTTTTACAATTTAGGCAAGAATAGAAAAGATAAGGAGGGACAAATGTCCCAAAAAACGGCTTTTAAAGGATTTCTGGTCTTTATTAAAAAAATATTTTCAACAGGCATGGGAGATTGACCCGTTTTTATATACTGTATTAATATAGGGTTATCATTAGTACACCAAATAAATGAATTCAAAAAAAGTTAAAGACGAATTTTTAAAAGCGGTTAAAGCCTATTTAGATGGTACCGCAGACGAAGCTCAATTATTATTTGTGGAAGAATATTTTGATCTGTTCCAGGATTCTGAAGATATTTTTGAATCTATGGATAGCATAGAGATACAAAATATCCATGACCGTATGCTTTGGAATATTAATTATGAAATCGAAAAAAAAACTAGAGTTTCTGCTGGTAACATGAAGACTGCGCGTTCATTTTCGAAATATCTGTACATGGCTGCTGCAGCTGCTTTCGTGATTCCCATGAGTCTTTATCTATATCAGCGAAATCAAACAAAGTTTAAACCTGTGAATACCCAGCAAATAGCGAAGATTACACCAGGCGGAAACAAAGCTGTTTTAACTTTGGCTAATGGATCTAAAATATTTCTGACTGATCTGAAAAACGGAGAAGTCGCTAACCAATCGGGAGTCGTAATTACTAAAAACAGAGATAGTCAATTAGTATATCAACGCGCTGCGACGTCTCCTTCAACTAAAAAAATAACTTATAATAAAATAGAAACTCCTAAAGGAGGGCAATTTCAATTGATTCTTTCTGATGGAACAAAAGTCTGGCTCAATGCGGCATCTTCCCTACGTTATCCTTCTGCCTTCGGTCCTGGCGAACGCAAAGTTGAATTAGATGGAGAAGCCTATTTCGAAGTTACTAAAAATGTAACCAAACCTTTTTTGGTTTCTTCAAGCAAACAGGTAATAGAAGTTTTGGGTACACATTTTAATGTTAATGCTTATACAAATGAACCTGTTGTCAGCACTACTTTACTTGAAGGAAGTATTAAAGTAATCAGTCCTTTTGCAAATACCTATAAAATTATCAGACCCGGACAACAATCATCAATCTATAAAGATGATGAACCGGAAATTAAAGTGAAAAATGTCGATACCGATGAAGCTGTTGCCTGGAAAAATGGATATTTCATGTTTGAGAAAGAAGAACTTGGAAGTATTTTAAGAAAGGTTTCCAGATGGTATGATGTAGAAATCGAAAACCCGCGGGGAGAAAAATTAAATAAGCTGTTATTTAGTGGAACACTCTCTAAATATAGTGATGTTTCTAAAGTTTTGAGAAAGCTGGAGTTAACAGAATCGATTCACTTTAAGATAATGGGGAGGAGGATTATAGTTATGCAATGAAGCGCTACTCAAATGAAAATCAAATAAGTCAGGGGTGCTCTAACACCCCTAACTATTTGGTTATAGTAAAGATTTAAACAACCAATTACCGATGCAAAGAGCTGAACCTAGTAAATACTTCTCTTTGCAAAAAAAACCAAGCAGATAAAGGTATGAATTATTATACTAAACTTTCGGGACGCCTGACCGGCAACCTGAATAAATTTTTATTAGTAATGAGACTGATGATTATTTTGTTTTTTGTGGGTATGATGCAAGTGTCCGGTGCTATTTATGGACAGAAAATAACCCTGAACCAAAACAAGATAAAAATCACACAACTTTTCAAAGAAATCAAAAGACAAACCGGATACGATGTATTGTGGCAGTCTGAAAAGTTAAATGAAAGCCGGACTATTAATGCGAATTTCAATAAGACCGACCTTAAAGAAGTTATGGCTCAATGCCTTGTGGGACAAAATTTAACATTTGCGATTGAAGACAATAGTATTGTTATTAAACAACGTTTAGCTATGGGGGAGCCTGCAGGTAAACTGTCTCAGGATTCTATCGTTTATAAAGGCAGAGTGCTGGACGAAAATGGTAAACCTTTACCGGGAGCGACTATACGTTTAAAAGGCGGAGGAAAAACCTCTATAGCTACAGAAACCGGTTATTTTGAGCGATATGGTACAAAAATGAGTATCCTCGTTGTCTCTTATATAGGATATAATACGAAAGAAGTTTCCTTATCCGGCCAGAAATCAGGAGAAATGATTGTGGTGAGGATGAGCCCTCAATCTAATATTCAATTGGGTGAAGTAACGATTGCAAGTAATGGTTATCAGGATATACCAAAAGAGCGGGCCACGGGCTCATTTGAAGTAATCAGTAAAGAACAATTGCAGCATAATACCGATCCGAATTTGTTGAAACGTTTGGAAGGTATTACAACCAGTATGGACTTTAGAAATGACCTGACGCCAGTCAATTCAGCTAACAGAGCCAATATTACTTCCAGATCTCCACTTACAAATTTGACTATCCGCGGTAAAAATACGTTAACAATTGCCGGATCAGATAACAATAGCGGCAGGGTTCTGGTTGTTATCGACGGGATTGCCAGTCCTTATTCAATTGACCAGGTTAATCCGAACGATGTGGAAAGTGTCACCATTTTAAAGGATGCAGCAGCAGCTTCTATCTGGGGTTCCAGGGCAGCAAATGGCGTAATCGTAGTAAAAACAAAAAAAGGAAGTTATCAAAACCCTTTGCAGATTTCGTTTAACTCCAATTTCAATCTGACTGAAAAACTTGATCTTTTCTACAAAAAAACAATGAGTATGTCTGATTATGTGGATGCACAGCTTACTAAATATCAAAAAGATTATCCCAGACCTTATGATGTGAATGATGAAAGTACCTACATTCCTGATCCCCAGATTAATGTTGCTCAGCTCGCAATTTCCCCAGTTGCTGATATTGCCAACAGGTTGAAAAGAGGTCAGCTTACTTCTGGACAGGCAAATTCTCTTTTGGATGAATTAAGAGGAAATGATGTAAGAAATGACCTTAATAAATATTATTTCCGTAATGCTTTCAGGCAATCTTATTCATTAGCAATTTCAGGAGGAAGTCAGCAGTTCGCACAACGTTTGTCTGTCAATTACGATAGATCCTTAAATAATACGGTAAAATCTTCTTCAAATCGTGGAGGGGTAAATTATGGGATTTCTGTTAAACCTTTGGCTAAACTTGAGCTAAGTGCGAACGTTGTTTATGGTCAGATTAATACAAACGCGCAAGCAAGCACTGATTCCTTTAATGGAACTATAAGCGGAACTATTTTACCTTATACAAAACTGGCAGATAACCAGGGCAATCCATTGGTGGTAGCTAAATCCTACAGCCCGCAATTTCTTGACTTATTATCTTCAACTTATGGAGATAAATTGTTGAATTATCAATATAGACCATTAGAAGATATCAATGAGGGATATAATAAGTCTCAAACGCATAATGCCAATATTAATGTTGGTGCGAATTATCAGGTACTTCCTTCGTTGTCTGCAAATGTAATTTATAACTACAATGTGGGTTATTCTGAAGGAACAGATTTGTCGAGACAAAATTCCTGGTATATGCGGGATAAGATTAACTTATTTACGACTCCGGTAAATGGCTATGACCTTTATACTCTTCAACCATTAGTGGCGGGTACAAGAAATTTACCATTAGGTGGTCAATATTTTAAATCAGTCAATAAGTCTAATAATCAAACATTAAGAGGACAGTTAAATTTTAATAAAACCTGGAACGAAAAGCATAGTATTTCTGCAATTGCAGGAGTTGATATTTCAAATAGCTATGGCTTATTAACGTCGAATGGATATTTAGGATATAATGAAGGTGATTTATCGACAGAAAACAGGCTGAATCTTAATTATGGCTATCTGCTATTATTTGCGAATCCTTATACTGGAGCTGGAGCTGATAAATTAAACCCTCCGGGAACTGTGATGTCAGAATCCAAGGACAGAACAATTAGTTATTTCGCTAATACCGCCTATACTTTTGCAAATAAATATACAGTTTCAGCAAGTTTCCGCAGAGATTTATCCAGTGTATTCAATTCAATGGGAAATATCGGAGGTACTCCCTTCTACTCCGTTGGAGCTAGCTGGAGTATAAATAATGAGAAATTTTATAATTTTTCTTTCCTTCCAACCCTTAGGTTAAGAACCACTTTCGGATACAACGGAAATGTAAATCCTGCTACCTCCGGCAGACCAGTTTTAGCTTATACACCACTTAGTTTTGTTTTTGATGGGAATCTTCTTCCTTATTTAACTCCAGGTAATGCTTCAAATATTAAATACAGGCCAGAAAAAACCGCGGTATTAAATTTTGGGTTAGACTTTGGTGTTAAAGGCGGACGTTTATCAGGGAGTATTGAGTATTATCAAAAAAGAACGACTGATCTATTGTCAAGTAATAGAGTTGATCCTACTATTGGTTTCAGCGAAATGGTTACCAATTCTGGAAACCTATTTGGTAAAGGAGTCGATTTTACATTAAATTCTTTAAACCTGCGGGCAGGAGAATTCCGCTGGACCAGTAATTTCTTATTCAGTTACAATAAGGTCAAAGTTACCAAATTATATTCTCCGATTGCTTATAGCTCAAATGATCTTGTATCTAATGCATTTGTTATCAATGAAGGAGCTGATCTTTCCCGTCTATTTGCTTTTAAATGGGCTGGATTAGATCCTAAAACAGGTGATCCCAGAGGCTATTTAAATGGTAATATAGTAACTATAGATAATACTAATGCAGGATCTGATGCTTATAACAGTATTGGATCAGCACCAATTAGCAGTTTAAAGTACTTTGGTTCAAGAGTACCTGTCTATTTTGGATCTTTCCGAAATACATTTACCTATCGTAATTTTTCAATTTCAGCAAATTTACTATACAAATTAGGTTATTATTTCAGGAAATCAACTTTAGATGTGGTTCAGTATAATTTGCTATATAGCGATAATTATCTGCAACCTGGAGAATATGGAAATCGCTGGCAAAAACCTGGTGATGAAAATAGAACTAATGTACCATCACTTACTTTTCCCCTAAGTAGTGCCAGAGATGGCTTTTACAGATTATCCGAGATTAATGTTTTAAAAGGTGATCATATACGGTTGCAAGAAATTAATTTGACCTACTCCATCAATAAAAAGTCCTGGATAATTAAAAATCCAAGAATTAATGCCAATGTGTCCAATCTCGGTGTGATCTGGAGAGCAAATAAGCAAGGTCTTGATCCTGATACTTACGATTTTCCTATACCCAGAACCTATACTCTTGGTTTTAGTGCTAATTTTTAAAATTAAAAAAATGAAGATTTATAAAATTTTGTTAGCTGTTGTTATGCTCAGCCTGATGATGAGTTCCTGCAAGAAATATCTGGATGTTAAAACAGTTAATACACAGCGTTTTGCAGAAACAGCTGAGGATTGCCAGTTATTACTTGATAATTACACCATTATGAACACAGGTTATCCAAATGACGGTGAACTTTCTGCAGATGATTATTATCTATTGACTGATAGTTATAATAGACTCACTAATCCAGAGGACCGTGATTTGTATATCTGGTCAGCCAATGCAAGAAGGGAAAGTTCTACTCCGCAATGGAAAAATCCATATGCAGTTGTATTTCAGGCAAATTTGGTTTTAGAAACCATTCAGAAATTACAAACAGGATCTACAGATCCTGTAACTTTGAATACATTAAAAGGATCGGCTTTATTTTACAGAGCTTATGCGCTTTGGAATGTAGCTCAATTATATTGTAAACCCTATTCAGCTGCGACTGCTGGCCAGGATATGGGAATTCCAGTAAAAACATCTATTGATATTAATGATGTTTCAGTGCGTGGTACTGTTCAGCAAACTTATAACAGGATAATTCAGGACCTTCAGGATGCTGTTAATCTTTTGCCTGTAACTTCCAGTGTGGCAACGCGGCCAAACAAAACAGCTGCTTATGCTATGCTGGCCCGAACCTATTTATCTATGGAAAATTATCCAGGTGCATTGAGTGCTGCAGCAGCAGCACTACAGTTAAACCATCAATTGTTAAATTATAATCTGGATGTAGAAGCCAGCTCTAATACTCCTTTTTATCCGCGATTTAACAAAGAAGTTATTTTTCATTCGATAACTGCTAAAGGCACAACTCTGGTTCCTAATATTAACACCGCTATGATCGATCTTAATTTGGTGGCATCTTATGCTGAGAATGATTTAAGAGGTCAGATCTTTTTTAAAAAAATTGGTATTGGACCTAATTATCGTTTTACTGGAAATTATGAAGGTTCATTTTTATCTTCTGATTTTTTTAATGGTTTAGCAGTAGATGAACTTTATCTGATTCGGGCAGAATGTTATGCGAGGACGAATAAACCTGCTGAAGCCATGGCAGACTTAAATACATTGTTGGCTACAAGATGGGTAACTGGAACCTATGTAAATATGGTTGCAAGTAATGCTGAAGATGCATTAATAAAAGTATTGACAGAGCGTAGAAAAGAATTAGTTATGCGTGGGCAACGCTGGACAGATTTACGCCGGTTAAATAAGGATACACGTTTTGCAAAAACGCTGAGAAGAAATCTTGATAAAAATTATGATTTACCTCCAAATGATTTACGATATGTTCTACTGATTCCAGATGAAGTTATAAAGGGTGCAGGTATTGAACAGAATCCCCGGTAGAATATGTATTCAATTTATCAATAATTTAAATAATAAGTATAAACAATTCCTAACATGAAACAAATGATGAGATGGCTTGAGTTGACAGGTTTAAGTTTAGTGGCAATTTTAGCAGCAGGCGGGTGTAAGAAAGTTGCACCAGAAGAAGTAATAGTCCAGGCTCCAATAAATAAGGTGACTACCATTGCAGGCAGCGGAGGAGTGATTGGCGGATATCTGGATGGATTAGGTGTGAAATCTGTATTTTACAGGCCAAGTTCTTTGGTAATTGACATTACTGGAAATATATTCGTGGCTGACGATTATAATTTCCGCATCCGTAAAATAACTCCTGAAGGTGTAGTTAGTACTTTTGCGGGTAGTGGGAATAATGGTTATGTTGATGGAGAAGGTACAAAAGCTCAATTTAGTTATATCGAAGGTATAACAATAGATGGTTCTGGTAATTTGTATGTATCAGATTACGGTAATTTCGTTATCCGTAAAATCACTCCCAGCGGTGTTGTTACTACCTATGCTGGAAATGGACAGGCTGGTTTAGTAAATGGACCGGTCGCTACTTCTAAATTTCAAAGTCCAACTGGGATTGGAATTGATAAAAACGGTAATTTATATGTAGCAGATTATTCAGTTATTCGTAAAATTACTCCAGATGGGATGGTAAGCAATTATGCGGGAACTCAAAATGAAGTTATCTTTTATCAAGAGCGTTATGATGGACCTGCGAATGAAGCTCGTTTTGGTTTTATATTGGCTGGTCTTACAGTTGATCCATCTGGTAATGTTTATGTTACAGATCAAACCAGAAATTATATCTGGAAGGTTACTCCTGCAGGAATTGCGAGTACATGGGCAGGAGATGGGCTGACAGCATATGCTGATTTTCGTCCTTATAATGATGGCATAGGACTCACTGCGCAGTTTAATTACCCTACTGGTCTCGCTTGTGATGCAGCTGGTAATATATATGTTACTGATCAATCGGGCCACCGTATTCGTAAAGTTACTCCGGAAAGTTTTGTATCAACATTAGCAGGTGATGGTAAAAACGGTTCTATAGATGGAATAAAAGAGGTTTCAGAGGTAAGCTTTCCAGCTGGAATAACTGCTAGTGCTGCTGGCGATGTTTATTTTACTGAAACTAATAAAATTCGGAAAGTTGAAAATATAAATAATAGTGCAGCTAAACCCATTAATAATTGGAATAATCCAAAATCCTGGGGAAATCCGTAATCATAAAGGACATCACAAGCACTTAAATTTTATTCCATTTTAATAATCATATGAAAAAAATAATATTAGCAATAATTGTTGTAACGGTATCAATATTGAACACTAATGCTCAACAAAAGGAACAGGAGCAGAAAAAAAACAAAAATAGAATCACTTATAGTTTAGGCGGAGATATAGGAGTTCCTGCAGGTTATGTATCAACTTATTCGTCTTTAGTTGCAGGAGCATCTTTACAGGCAGAGTATCCGGCACTTAAAAGAATCGGAATTACAGGAAACGCCGGATATCTTAATTTTATAGCTAAACGTGGCGGGAAGGGAGTTCCTTTTATACCACTTTTAGCGGGTTTGAAATATTATTTTACACCCTTAATTTATGCTTCAGGACAGGCAGGAATATCATTTTATGGTGGCAGAGATCATGGCGATGGTCAGGGTGGGGGAAGTGGAGAAAAATATTTTACCTATGTACCTGGTGTAGGCTTTAAAACTTCAAAACATTTTGATGTGCTGCTTAAATATGAGACAGTTTACATTGGCTCATCTGGAAGGTCATATTCTTTTGCAGGGGCACGTATTTCTTATAATTTTAATTTGAATTAAATCAATGAGATTTAAATATTATTTCGGAACTTTTTTGATCCTGCTTTCTTTAAAGGGAGCAGGACAAACAGATACCATTTCTTTTCAATATCAGAAGCCACTTTTTGATTTTGATTATCAGAAACCTGTATTTAAATTACAACAAGAGCAATTGAGTAATAAAAATAAATTTTTGCGTTTTTCTGTTCTGACTGGGTATAGAGAAGGGGTTCAACCAATAGATGCAGGATTTGGTTTAAATTTCAAATCAATTAACAATGCAATAGCTGGCGTCCAGTTAATAACCATGTACAATCTATCCATTGCTGATATACTTTCCCATGGAATGTTAAAGCCTAATAATATACTGCTGGAAGTAGATGATCCATCCAGATATATTTATGATATCAAATATGGAGATAAGGAAAAGTGGATGAGAAAAAATGCATATTGTTATGAACTAGCTCTTCCGATGGGTACAATCAAAGATGTCAAAGTATTAGATGAATATCTTACCAACTTGTTTGGAGTTACTTTTGGTATGGAAAAACGTTTAGTTAAAACACTTGTACTTACACGGTCTTCAACTACCGATAAAATTAAATCTGCAGAGAAAGGCGAAAGCAAATATGATATGAAAGGACATTTTAATAATGTACCTATTGATCGTTTGAGCCTGCCTCTTACAGCAGCGGGCCTCCCATCACTGGTGGATGAAACAGGTTATAAAGATCCTGTTGATCTGGATCTTAAAATTGATTCCTGGACAAACCTCGATGCTTTACGTAAACAATTGCACCGTTATGATCTGGAATTAACAGAGGGAATGCGTGAAATAGAAATGTTCGTTATCAAAAAAAATAAATAATGAGATTAATCAATATATTAACTTTACCGCTACTTATATTATTTTTTAATGCTAATGCACAGCAGACTTATAAAGTGCCTGAACAGAAGACTGCTAATCTGTCAAATCTGTCTATAGGAGATTCATTACCTGATTTTCTAATTAAGAAGCTTATTAATACAAATAAAGCAACTGCCAGGACTTCCGATTACAGGAATCAATTGTTAATCATAGATTTCTGGGCAACAAGCTGTGTTGGTTGTGTATTAGCACTTCCAAAAATGGATTCTTTACAAAAGAAATTTGGTCAGAAAATAAAAATTCTGCCTGTTACATATGAAAAGATGGACTATGTAATAACTTTCTGGAAGAACAATAAAAAAATTAAAAACTTATTATTGCCGTCTGTTGTAGAAGATAAAGTTTTTGCTGCTTACTTTAAACACCGTACTATTCCACATGAAGTATGGATCTATAAAGGTAAAGTAGTCGGTATTACTTCTTCCGATTACGTAGAGGCTGACAATATACAGAGGGTACTTAGCGGACAGCAGATCAACTGGCCGGTAAAGAATGATTTTTATGTTTTTGATGGAACCAGAGAACCAATTTTTACTCCTGATCCGGGGCAGCTCGACACTGCATCAGCGTTTATAAAATATGCAGCTATCAGTGATTACAAAGACGGTGTAAATTCTGAAGGTATAGGTGGAGCAGGTATTGTTAGAGATCAGCGGAAAAAAACAATCCGTGCTTTTTTTCTGAACCACCCAATTTATAATGCTTACCTGATCAACTGGAGTCAGGTAATAAACTCCGGAGATTTGATCAGGCCATCTTTTCTGATACAGCCAAACCAGATTATCTGGGAGGTTCAGGATAAATCTAAATATATTTTCACTGAGGGCTCTGATGGTTTTCAAGGTTGGCTGAGAACAAATGGTATCTGTTTTGAATCATTAAATCCAGATAGCGGACAAACTGATGTTGATGTTCATAAAACTATAATTGCTGATTTGGATCAATTATTTGGTTTACATGCCCGTTGGGAAAAGCGGAAAGAGAAGGTTTTAATTATGGTGCGTACTGATAAAAGTATACCGTTAAAAAGCAAACGTAGTCTGACCGATGAATATGACGATCGCTTAATTACAAAAGGGTCTGTACATCAGCTTCGTGATTCTCCCTTGGGTACGCTCATTAAACAAATAAACCAGCAAGCTGGTAATCCATATGTTTTTGATGAGACTTCTTATACTGAAAAGGTAGATCTGGATTTAAATTTCTCTTCATGGACAGATATTGCAGGTCTGAAAAAGGCACTACAGCGTTATGGTTTGGATCTGAACGAGGAAGAAAGAGTAGTTGATAAATTTGTATTTACAGAAGTTAATGGCGGAATGCTGGTTAATGGTAATTTGGCTGATGTAGCAAAAGCAAAAAGAACAGCGCAAGAGTCAATGAAAGGACCTTCAGCTGAGGAAAATGATCTTTTTTTATCATTGAACCGAAAAAAAGAGGGCGTAGTCGTTTTACCCTCAGGATTACAGTATAAAGTTATCCGTCAAGGCAAAGGCGCTAAGCCCCTTGCGACGGATAAAGTTAGTGTGAACTACACAGGAACATTGGTTAACGGAAAGATTTTTGACAGCTCTTTAGAAAAGGGAATTCCATACATTGTTGAAAATGTTGGAAGTGTAATTAAAGGATGGGCTGAGGCTTTACAGCTAATGCCGGTTGGCTCTAAATGGATTATTTATATTCCTGCTCATCTTGCTTATGGAGGAGGTTCAAACTCAGGTACGATTCCACCCAATAGTACACTTGTTTTTGAACTGGAACTGTTAAAAATTATTAAATAAAGATGACAGAAAAGATTTGTATTAAATGTCTCAGTATGCTGAGATTGATTATATATATAGTATTATCAAGTAATTTTGTAGTTGCCCAAACTCGCGAAAGGCCTAAGGATAATTGGCAAAATCTGGATCTGAAAGCTGATAGTGTATTTGGGATTAGTACAGAAAAAGCTTACCTGGAATTGTTAAAAGACAAAAAAGCTATTTCTGTTATCATTGCTGTAATTGATGGAGGAGTAGATATCAATCATGAAGATCTAAAATCAATTATCTGGACGAATCCTAAAGAGATACCTGGTAATGGGAAAGATGATGATCAAAATGGTTTTATCGACGATATACATGGTTGGGACTTTCGTAGCAATATTATTAAAGAAAATGAGAAAGCCGAACTACTTTCAACAGACAATAAATTGAAAATTGTAATAGGAGAACAGAAAATATTGGATCAGATTATACAAAAGATAGGTAAAGCTGTACCTGCTATCGATGATTTTAAAAATTATGTTCCTAATAATGAACGAGAGTTTAAAATGCAGATGAATATAGTCTCTGGTTTAAAAAGTTATCCTGATTTTTTGATTTATAAAAAGATTAACCTGCAAAGAGCAATAAACTATTATAAGATGCAGCTGGCTTATTATGAAAAGAAAGATTATGACCTATTGACAGGGGGGGCATCAGCTTATCATGGTACGCATGTTTCAGGTATTATTGCTGCGGTACGTACTAATAATATTGGTATTAAAGGAGTAGCTGATCATGTAAAAATCATGGTACTCAAAGCTATTCCTGGCATCAATCCTATCCAGAAGGAATCAACTTTGATGGTTGTTAACCAATTTGATAATTCTGATGCAGATAAAAAAACAAAAGGTATTGCCACTGCCATTCGTTATGCAACCGACAATGGTGCTAAAATCATAAATATGAGTTTTGGTCAGCCCTGGGCTAAAAAAAGTGTTGAGGTTAATGAAGCCATAAAATATGCAATTAGTAAAGATATTTTGATTGTACATGGGGCTGGTAACGAAGGAGTGGATCTCGATCAAATGTCTATTTATCCAGATCGAAATACAAAGGAAGGTCAGGCCATAGCTGAATGCTGGTTAGAGGTAGGTGCTTCTGATTGGAGAAATAATGAAAAGTTAGCTGCTCCTTTTTCTAATTTTGGTAAAAAAAGTGTTGATGTTTATGCTCCTGGTGTTGATATCACTTCTACTATACCGAGGTCGGCTTATCTGGAGGATACAGGTACAAGTATGGCTACTCCAATGGTTTCAGGGTTAGCCGGATTAATCCGGGCATATTATCCAAAATTAACAGCAGCCCAAGTGAAAAATATAATAATGAAATCAGTTTTAATCTCAGCAGCATTAAAGGATAAATGTATTTCTGGGGGGATAATAAATACTTTTAGTGCTTTTAGTGTTATTAACCTTAATTAATAGTTTATATCTGATTAGAAATAACAAGAATGTTTTTTATTTAGTGTTAATAATCAGATATAAACATGATTAACAATTTTTACCATATAAGTATATTTTAAATCCAGGATCATCAGGTTGAGCGATAGATGACATTAATAATCTAACCATATAACTTCTTAAACGAGAAGATAACGGTGCTGTTGGATTAAATGCACCAGGTGAATAAATTGCACAAATCTTACAACCACTAATACAACTTGGTTTAATGATTGCTAGAGCGTAACTTGTTGGTGAAAATATATCTCCACCAATGTATGCATACCAAAATCTTGCCATATTAACTAACTTTTATGAAAATATAATTTAATTAGTATATCTATTCATTAAGGGTTTTCTTGATTAAATTTTATAGTTAACAGGACCTACCGTAAACATATTTTTTAACACTTAATGATGAGTCGGGCTGTGCTAATAATGTTCCTGAAAAATTAGCAATATATGATCTTAAACGAGCAGACAATGGTTGAGTGGGATTAAAGGCACCAGGTGCATAAATTGCACAAATTCTAGGTCCGTTAGTGCAAGTTGGTTTAACCAATGCCTGAGTATAACTTGTAGGTAAAATCGGATCGCCAATTCCATTATATGAATACCAAAATCTTGCCATAAGAGATGATTCTTTTGTTTATAAAAAAGAGATCAAAAAAATTTATTTAAATGCCTACTCTTTTCAGGGTTTTCGGCTTCCCCATGATTGATTGCTACAGTTTTGAAATTAACACACTCTACCATAAACATATTTCTTCACACCCAGGCTTGAGTCAGGTTGAGGAATTAATGCTAACTGAATATTTGCAATATAAGTTCTTAAACGAGACGACAATGGTGCTGTAGGATTAAAGAAACCAGGTGAATAAATCGCACAAACTCTAGCTCCGTTAATACAACCTGGTTTAAGTGTCATTTGATTATAACTTGTAGGTAAAAGCGGATCACCAATCCCGTTGTATGAATACCAAAATCTTGCCATGCGAGATGATTCTTTTATTTATCAAAAAGAGATCAAAAAACTTTATTAAATGCCTACTTTTTCCAGGGTTTTCGGCTTTCCCATTATAGGTGTTATATTTTAATAATTCAGGAGCCCATGCGGGCTCCTGAATTATTAAAAATAATTGAATTAAGCAGTTCTACCGTAAACGTACTTTTTAGAAGCCAAGTTTGAATCAGGTTGAGGAATCAGTGCTAATTGGATATTAGCAATATATGTTCTTAAACGAGACGACAATGGTGAAGTCGGATTAAAGGCACCAGGTGAATAAATTGCACAAACAACAGGCCCAGTTATACAAGTTGGTTTAACCAATGCTTGATTGTAACTTGTAGGTAAAATAGGATCACCAATTCCATTATATGAATACCAAAATCTTGCCATAATAAATGATTCTTTTATTTATCAAAAAGAGATCAAAAAACTTTATTTAAATGCCTACTCTTTTCAAGGTTTTCGGCTTCCCCCATGATTGATCATTAATAACTATATTGTATAGAATTTATTCAGCTGCTTCACTGCTGCAGACAGTTGACTTTTCCCTGAATCTATTTTATACAAACCTTATCTTCCGGATGATAAGACCATTAGTTTTTGTTAATGATTTCATAGTACTAATTTACAAAGACCTCCTCCGCTTTGCTAGGGTCAGGAGTCCCCATAATTATTATCTTCAATTTTTTTAGTCAAAAAAAAGACCCTATGTAAAAAAGGGTCTTATCTTAGTCATTAACCTATATTATTTGATAAATAATATTTTATCCCGGAGTGCCACCTGCAGGTACCGCAGACATTCTGACCTCTAAAGGAACAGGAGGAAAGTTAGAAGCCGGCTGGCCCTTTCCTCTGGCCAGCGCACGAATAATATAGATCAGCAGCCCGGGAGTTCCCTCAATATCAGGTCTGCGCTCAGGATCATCAGGAATCTCATCTGCAAAAATGGCTGATAAATAAGGTCCGTCTGCTGTTTCCGGTGCTTTGTCTAATACAACATAGCTATCTGGATCACAAATATCCAGTTCATTGTTAATAAATTGATACCAGGGCATAGAATAAATTTTAATGATAATACCTACTCTGTTTAGGGTTTTCGGTTTTCCCCTCAAAATGTACATCCATCCAATTGCTGGCATATTCTCTTTTATGTCTTGGATCTTCAAAAGGCTTTAATGTTGTATTCGAATTATGCACTGTGGCAATAAAGCCGTCAGTATAATTATGAGCATAAAGCTCAGCTCCTGTGTTCCAGGAATAATCATAATCTTCTCCAATCTGCAAGTCCCTGAATGGGTGGGTTAACCAAAAAGATTTTCTATAAGTCATTGTTGCCCCTGCCAGCCATGGATGCTCCAATGCATTCCCATCATATTGCCAGAATTTACCTGCTCTCGGAGAAAAAAAAGTGATCTGGCTTAAACCGGTTATATCTGCTTTAGACTCGTTTAAGGATTTAATGGATCTGCTGATCCAGTCATGCGCATACCAGTCATCATCATCCCAATGCATAATAATTTCTCCATGTGCTTTTTCGCAGGCAAAATTCCTTTTTACGCCTACGCTGCCCAAAGGGTCAGTATAAAAGTATTTAATACGGTGATGGCCCGGTAATAAAGATCTGATTGATTTTTTTCCATCATCTATAATAATCAGTTCTGCATCTCTAAAATCCTGGTTTAGAAAATGCTCAATAGCCAGCAAAGCAAAATTAGGACGGTTTGCCGTAGGCATGATACAGGATACGTAAGGAGTGCTCATGATTCTGTCATTTCATCTGGTGCATCCCAGCCGGTTGCATGTTTTTTATGCTTTGGATTTTCAACAGGTTTAATGCTTGTATTGTGTGCATGTAAAATTGCTACAAAACCTTCCATATAATCCAATGCGAAAGTTTTGGCTCCTGAATTCCATACAAAATCATAATCTTCCCCAACCTGAAGATCAATAAAAGGATGCTGTTGCCAAAATGATTTTCTATAAGTCATGGTTGCGCCACACAACCACGGTCTATCCATTTCACTATCCTCATACATCCAGCGTTTGTCTACAGAAGGAGAATAAAAAATCACGCGGTTCAGGCCTGCTATATCTGCTCCTGAAGTTAACAGCGCATTTGTAAGCTTGCTGATCCATTCAGGAGCGTAAAAGTCATCATCGTCCCAATGCATGATAATTTCTCCCTGTGCTTTTTCACAAGCATAATTCCGTTTAATTCCAATAGTTCCCAAAGGTTCAGTATAGAAATATTTGATTTTCGGATGGTCAGGTATTAGCGAAGCAATTGAATTCGTACCATCATCTACAATAATGAGCTCAGCGTTCGGATAATCTTGTTTTAAAAAATAAGCTATGGCAAAAGGAATAAATTTTTGCCTGTTCGCTGTAGGCATAATACAGGATACAAGAGGTGGATTTATCATAAAATTGTTTTTAAAATTAAGCTTGGATTAATCAATTATCTATCAACTTGAGTATGCTGTCTGTCAGTTCCTGATCCAGCAGCTCACTCTTATTCATAAAATGTTCAAAATGTTTATAGTCCCAGGTATTCGTTCCATGATAGATATAGATATATAAAAATGGAGCATCTTCAATCCGGTACAAAAGTTTCCTGCCGGATAAGAATGTAATTACATGTGTGTCTTCTGCGCGATTGGCATTTGCATACTGGTTTTGTAATAACATTTCTTTTCTGCACAATATTGTCCCATCCCAGGTATAAGGAAATGAATAATAAACCTTCTTTGTCGTTGCATCGTAAAGGAAAATTCTTGACAATACACTGGCCTCATAACGCTGTCCAACAATTTGCATACTATTGAACTGGTAAGTTATTCTGCTGGGATGGTACCAATCATCATCATCCCATATGCAGACATAATCTCCCAGACATTTGGCAATTAAATGATTTCTGGCGTTGCCTAAAGATTCATCCGCAGGACGTTCCACCAGCATTATCTTTAAGGTTTCATCTTTTCGGATATTTTCAACTACCTGCTTGCTAAGCAGATCATTCTTCGGATAAGAAATCACCAGCTCTTTATTAGGGTAATTTTGTGTTGCAAAACAGGCAATAGCTTTTTCAAGTTGTTTGGGCCTGTTATTCGTAATGCATATACAGGAAATTAAAGGATAGGATTGACTCATAAGACAAAAATTTAATGAGATTAATAATGTTTGAGGTAAACATATTTTTGACTCCCTATAGGAAATTGCGGTTGCAATTGACCAGTTATAAGGGCATCCTTAATGTATTTTAGCATATTTGGAGAAAAAGGTGGGTCCGGATTAATTTCTTCTCCTGTTGCATACACTGCACAAATACGGTCTCCACATAAACATGAATGTTTAATTGTTGCTTTCCAATATCTCTCGATGTCGGTGGGATCTCCTCCCGGAATAAAAGCGTACCATGATCTAGCCATAATGAATATTTTTAATGTTAAGGCTAAAATTACATGAATCACAATGGCGGTAATAGGGCCAAATGTCCCAAAAGTTTAATCAATTACTCCTCATTTTGAATTCTTTGTAACTTGTGTGAAATGATTTAAATGATGAAAGAAAAGATAGAAATTGATATTATTATTCTGAGCTATGCACAAACAGAGGAGTTAAAAATAGTTACAGCTAATTGTGTGAATTCCCTGGTACAGTCTGAAAATCCGGAGGAAATTAAATTCAATATAATTGTGATTGAATCAGAAAAAACAATTAAACCCTTTCAGTATGAACATACACAAACCGTTTATCCGGACCAGGAATTTGGTTATCACCAGTATATGAATATTGGAATTGAAATGACCTCAGCTCCTTATATCTGTCTTTGCAACAATGATTTAATATTTCATCCCCGATGGGCTACAGAAATTCTTAAATCTTTTGACCAGTTTATAGATCTTTCCAGTGCTTCACCATTTTGCACTTTACATCATCCAAAAATGGGATTTAAAAAGAATGATGGTCCCAAATTGGGTTACAGGATCAGAAATGAAGTGGCGGGCTGGTGCCTTTTTCTTAAACGTGATGTATTACTGCTGACCGGAAAACCAGACAGGAATTATAAATTCTGGTGCGCAGACAATGATTACTCTAATACGCTTTGGGTATTAAAGCTAAATCATATGTTAGTGACTTCTTCTTTTGTAGATCATCTGGAAAACAAAACATTGAATAATCAGACTCCGGAAAGACAGGATGAACTCACCGAAAAGGAAACTATTTATTTTGACAAAAAGTGGAAATACAGGACAGGGCAAGACTGGGTTTTATTATAACCCAGTCTGCAATACTTTATGTTTAGGATTTTCAAAATACTTGACAGTGGTATTACCCGGATGCAAAACAGCAACAAACCCATCAATATAATCATGTGCAAAAACTACAGCTCCTGGCTTAGCAATAAAATTATCGTCTTCACCCGTTTGCAAATCCTTAAATGGATTGCCGGCCCAGAAAGATTTTCTGTAAGCTAAAGTGGCACCGCTTAGCCATTGATTTGGAATAGAAGGATTATTCCGGTTCATGGCAGTTCCCAGCCATAAAGTGTCCGTCACAGGTGAAAAAAAGTGAATATGTTCTATCCCGCAGATATCGGCTCCTGATGAAATCAGATAGTGATACTGTTTACTAATCCAATCAGGAGCATAAAAATCATCATCATCCCAATGCATGATAATTTCTCCCTGTGCTTTTTCACAAGCTAAATTTCTTTTTGCCCCAATACTCCCTATAGATTTGGTATAGAAGTATTTGATTCGTGGATCTTCAGGAAGTAAAGAAGCTATAGATTCTTTGCCATCATCAATAATAATGAGTTCTGAATTGATATAATCCTGGCTGAAAAAATGTTTTAAAGCAAGAGGAATATATTTTTGCCTGTTTGCCGTAGGCATAATACAAGATACTAAGGGTTGGTTTGTCATATGCTTAATTTATATAGACCTAATTTAGCCACGTTTAAGCACCACAAACAGGGTCAAAAGTCCCCAAAATTATCATGCTTATACTTGATTTTCTATTTTTTGTAACTTGTTGAAAATGAAGAATTTTATGAAAATACATTTAATCAGTTACGGAGATGGCAGATATGCCGCACAAAGAGATTTCTTTAAAATAACCGCCCAGGCATCAGGTTTCTTTGATGAAGTGACGGTCTTTAGCCCCGAAGATCTTGAACCAGCATTTACCAAACGTTTTCAGGATATCCTTAGTTATCGCAGAGGGGCAGGGTATTGGATCTGGAAGCCATATTTTATTAAACGTATATTAGAATCTCTTGCAGATAATGATATTCTGGTCTATTGCGATGCAGGCTGTATGATAAATCATAACGGTGAGAAGCGCTTTAAAGAATATATAGATTTGGTTATTAAATCAGAAACCGGTTGTCTCAGTTTTGAACTTCCTCATCAGGAAATACAATATACCAAGCAAGAAGTCTTTGACTATTTCGGGGCAACTGAAGAAGTGATCCACTCTAATCAGTTAGTAGGCGGCATACTTTTTTTAAGAAAATGTCAGCATACCATTAATCTCATTAATAAATGGTATCATACTTTATATCATAATCCATTGCTGTTTACTGATGACAAAAATGAAGATATTCAGCACAAAGAGTTTATAGACCACCGGCATGACCAGAGTATATTCAGTGTGTTGCGCAAAACCTATCAGTCAGAAATTATTCCCGATGAAACCTACTTCCTCGATTTCATCAGGGAGGGCCAGCCTTATCCCATCTGGGCAGCCCGGATGAAATGATAAAGCTGGCTATACAGAATCAGGAGGGTAAAACCTCCACTTTTGAATCCAGAAGACTACGCATCCAATCCGTACTTTCCTGATCTACCCGTTCACTTTTCTTTAAATAATAACAAAACTGAAAATAGTTAAGCGCATTAGTTCCATGATATACGTAAAGATAGAGGTAGGCATACTCAGAAATATAGTACATTAGTTTTTTCGCTTCCAGGTATTTGATGATTTCGGTATCTTCAGCAACATTGGTGTCTGCAAAAGGATGCTTCAAAATATGCTCTTTTTTGCAGAGCAGACTTCCACACCACAGGTAAGGGAAAGAATAGTATCCTTGCTGTGCTGTAAAGTCAAATAACATCACACGTGTCAGGATACTCGCTTCGCGGAATTGTCCATTGGTTCGCATGGTATTGTATTGATACGATAGCCTGCTGCTATTGTACCAGTCATCATCATCCCATAAACAAATGAAATCACCATTACAATTAGCAATTGCATTGTTTCTGGCAGTTCCTAATGATTCATTTCCTTCGCGTTCAATACGGACAATCCTCAGATCAACCGTCTCCAGAACATTATCAATTAGTTTTTTTGTTTGCAGATCATTTTTAGGATAGGAGATCACCAGTTCTCTGTTCGGATAATTCTGACTATCAAAACTTACAATGGCTTTCAGCAGAAACGCAGGTCTGTTCTGTGTAATACAAATACAGGAAATCAGTGGATGCGATATTTTTATTTTCATGACTTTAACTTTTTATGTTTAGGATTTTCAAAACTTCTCATTACAGTATTATCCGGATGTAACAAGGCAACAAAACCATCAATATAATCGTGTATAAACAGCTTGGCACCATTATTCTGGATAAAATCATCATCTTCACCTGTCTGTAAATCTTTAAAAGGATGTTTCTTCCAGAATGATTTCCAATAAGCCAGCGTTCCACCAGCTACCCAGTTCATCGGGTTAGGAATTCCTTCATATTGTCTTATCACCGTGAAAATTTTATCCATGATCACCGAATAATAGTGGAGATCCTGTATTCCGCACATATCTGCCTCAGCAGCTATAAGAAAATTAACCTGCTGTCTAAGCCAGTCATGTGCATACCAGTCATCATCATCCAGGTGCATGATCAGTTCACCTTTTGCAAGTTCACAAGCATAATTGCGCTTTAGTCCGATTGTTCCGATCGGGTCTGTATAATAATACCTGATGCTGGGATGTTTTGGAATTAAATGTGCTATGGATTTTTTTCCATCATCCACAATAATCAGTTCCTTATTCCGATAAGTCTGATTTAAAAAATATGCAATGGCAAAAGGAATGAACTTTTCCCTGTTTGCAGTAGGCATAATACAAGATACCAATGGTGAATTCATAATACTGTCTTTGAATGACAATTTATAAAGGATTCAGGCGGGATGATAGGGCCAAAAGTCCCATAATACTGTCTGCAGCGCGATTCAGCTCGTTAATTTTTACCTTAGGAATAAGCAAAATTATAAAATGATGAAGATTAAATTTTTTTCTGACTATGAGGTTTCTGAAAACCTGCTGACAAGGTTCAAAGCAAATTATAAAGTAGACGATGAGCTGTTAACCTTTACAACAGCCGATGATTACGATTACGCTGTTGTGTTTAACAGAGCAAATGACCCGCTTAAACCCGGGGCTAAAGTGATCACTGTAATCCAGGAGCCCTCCTGGAGTGATGCACATGAAAATAAGTTCTATTTAAGTAACAGTGATTTTATTATTGTTCATGATCCGGAATTGTTTGAAAAAACAAATAATATTAAACTGGGAGGGAAGATTATTGAATCTCCCGCTTTCATGTTTTACCACGATCATGTACATCACTCTTTTTACGATCAGACAGAACAGCTTAAAAAAGAGAAAAAACTTTCTATGATTGTATCAGGCTTATACTTTAATAAGGCCAATTACCATAAAAGAATAGAAGTATTGGTTGAAATCCTAAAATCTGATCTGGATATTGATATTTATGGACGTGGTCTGACGATCCAGGATTCAAGATATAAAGGTGATTTAAAATACAAACACACTGGTTTATTACCTTATGAATATTCTATAGCTATAGAGAACTCCAATGAGAAAAACTATATCACAGAGAAATTTGTAGACTGTGTTTTGTGTAATACTACTCCTATCTATAATGGAGCGCCAAACCTTTCCGAAGTATATGACCAGCGTTATTATAGAACGATAGATCTGGACAGCGCTCATATCGTTCAGGATATTAGAGAGATTATCGCCCATCCAGCACCCGGTGCTGGAATAAACAAAGACATTTACTTTGAAAAATACAACTTATACACCAAATTGAAAGAAATTATATATGGCTGATAGCCCGCATATATCGAAGGTGGATTTGTTTTTTGATGAGGCTCTGGTTTTGTACCCACCTGATACAAAAACACACATAGGTATACGATTATTGCCAGCAGCAATACAAATAAGATGATTTTGATAGATCTTGCCATAGCTTTTGTTTTGACCTGAAGATAGATAGCAACCACTTAATTTAAATGGGTCAAAAGTTCCATAATAACTGTAAAAAAAGCAATAAACCGGGTCAAATGTCCCTAAATACAAGACTGCGGATAACCTGCTGATTTTGTTTGTAACTTGTCATCACAAATACAGGTACCTATGAAAAGCAAGACCGAAATTGACATTATTATTTTAAGCTTCGCACAAAACGAAGAACTGAAACTGATCACCCAGCACTGTATCAATTCTTTGATGGCCTCAGAAGATCCTGAAGCTATTAAATTCAATGTAGTGGTCATGGAATCACAGCAGGAAATGAAACCTTTTCAATATAAAAATACCACTACTATATACCCTGAAGAAGCATTTGGCTATCACCGGTACATGAATATTGGAATCGGGATGACTTCTTCTAAATACGTTTGTCTCTGCAACAACGATCTGCATTTTCATCCAGGCTGGGCTACTGAAATATTAAAAGCCTTCCATAAATATTATGACCTTTCCAGTGTCTCTCCCTTTTGTTCTTTTCATCATCCAAAAATGGGATTTGAAGAGGACAATGGGATTTATCCAGGCTACCGCAGCAGATATGAAGTTGCAGGATGGTGTCTTTTTCTAAAACGTGATGTTTTCAGGCTTACCGGGAAACTGGATGAAAACTATCAGTTCTGGTGTGCCGATAACGATTATGCCAATACCTTAGCCGCTTTGAAAATAGGGCATGCATTGGTTTCTTCTTCAATAGTAGATCATCTGGACAGTTGTACTTTAGATCAGCAAGCAGCAAATGCAGCAATTGCTGCCAGTGAATTTTTTTACCTGGAAAAAAAGTGGAATCACAGAAAGAAGGCAGGATGGACCTGTGTATAATTCCGGTTAGTGTCCGGAGTTTCTTGAAAAAATGTTGATTACAATTATGCCGCTTATAATTAATCCAATGCCAATAATGGCTGGCATATCAGGTTTCTGTTTATAAAAAACGGCTCCTATTGTCGTTACTATAATTATTCCTGCGCCTGACCAGACTGCATAAGCAATGCCGAGATCAATCTTTCTTAAAGTCAGGCTTAGGAAATAAAAAGCTAAGGCATAACCAAATATCACTATAACAGCAGGCCACAGTCTGGTAAACTCCTCTGATGCCTTTATAGCTGTAGTCGCTATAATTTCTGAAATAATGGCAAGAAAGAGAAAGATATATGTTTTCATAAGTACGGTAATTAATTAGCGGATTTTTTTATGGCTGCGTTTTTCAAATGATTTAATTGTAGTATTATCAGGATGCAGCATAGCTATAAACCCATCTATATAATCATGCGCAAATATCTTAGCTCCAGGAGTCTGTACAAAACCCTCGTCTTCACCCTTCTGTAAATCTTTAAATGGATTTTTCTCCCAGAAAGACTTCCAGTATACCATGGTAGCTCCGGCAAGAAATGGTTTTGAACCGGGGTTATTCCTGTTATTTGCATCACCCTGCCAGAATTCCTGCGTAATTGCAGAATAATGATGGATATGTCTGATGCCGCAGATATCCGCACCTGAACTCCGGAGAAAATTTACCTGCTGACTAATCCAGTCATAAGCATACCAGTCATCATCATCCCAATGTACAATGATTTCACCCTCTGCCTTTTGACATGCATAATTGCGTTTTATTCCAATCGTCCCAAGCGGGGGACTGTAAAAATATCTGATGTTTGGGGTTTTTGGCAATAATGACGCTATAGATTCTTTACCATCATCAATAATAACTAATTCAGTGTTCGGATAATCTTGCTGTAAAAAATAATCTACAGCAAAGGGGATGTATTTATGCCTGTTGGCAGTTGGCATAATGCAGCTAACTAGAGGTTGTTCCATAATAATCTATTTGATGTCAATTTAAAAATGATTGGGCCCGCATTGCAGGGTCAAAAGTCCCAAAAAATCAATCGCCTGAATACGCTTTCGATTTCTTTGTAACTTGGAACTGACCGTGAAATTCAACACTAAATTTTAGAGCATTTATGAGTAGTATGAAATCTTTTTTAGCCTATGCAAAGACTAAAAATCGCGTTTTAAAACCTATGGAAGGAGTAATTATGTATCCTTTCGAAGAAATTTCCATTCCCCAGTATGTGTATTTTATGCCTAAAAATTTAGCAAAAGGAGAGTCTCTGAGCAATTTTTTTAAAGGCCAGTTTTTATATCTGCCAGATATGTTTTATGTGCTGTACTTTAATCCTGTCCGCTGGATACTTCCTGATCTTGCAGAGCGTATTCAATCTTTGGAATGCAGATCAGTAGGCTATGGTAAAGACCAGAAGTTATTTGAGCTGAGTTATGGCAGGATTACTTTCGATATTACGCCAGCGAGTCAGGAGCCAGAGCCAGAAGAACAGACAATATTCAGAGTGCCTTTATATATAAATGAAGCAAATTTCTTTATCAATGTCGTAGAACTGCCCAATACTATGGGAACTCCTAAATTATTCGAGAAAGTAGATTTTACATGGTAATCAGGCTAAAACAACATTTAATCCAATCAGATGAAATTAATAGAAAAAATTGACCGGCATGAAGTGCTCAGGAGATGGGCAATAGGAGAAGTATATTCAGAATTCTTTAATCCACTTTATGAATCGGGACGGGAAGAGACTATGAAAATGCTCTTTTCTGGCAACCGTTATCTGGAGCGGGAGGGGATAGATGTAGTACTGGAATTCAAACAAAGCCTGGTAGATTCAATTTCCTTATATGTCAAATGGTATAAAGCAATACTGGAAATTAATAAATCAGATCTTGATATGGTTTATACCCTGCAACTACCTGGCTGGGAAAGAAATACAGATGGATCTTATCTGGTTGCCGATGCCGCTAAAAACATCAATGAAATGCCGTTTCTTGATCCCAGGGTTACCGGTATCTATAACGCGTTTAAAGACAGAGAAGTTAAGCTCCAGGGAATTACCCTTTTAGCGGTTGATAAGATCGGCCCTTATGTAGCAGTAGAAGGAACAGGAAGGCTAACCAGTATTTACATGGCGCAACAACTGAACAATCTGAATTTGGTTAAAGACAATCAGGTGGAAATAGCTTTAGGATTATATTAATGGGATATATCAACAGATTAAACTACGGAAGATACAATAAGTACCGCCATTGCCATAAAAAAACAGGTGTAAAATATAACTTCAAAAAATATTACAAAAAGCTATACCGATTATTTAAAAGAACTAAATCGAACTAGTTTTTTAATTGTTATCTGATTGTTTGTCTGTTGTTTAAGTGTTTGTTTGATGACTGGAATTTCTTTCGTACTTTCATTTTTTTAATCAGGTATTTATCAAAATTAATCAATAATGAACACCCGGGAAGTTGCAGATAAATTCATTCAGTTATGGCGTGAAGGTAAAAATGATGATGCTATAAAAGCGCTCTATTCAGCCAAAACTATTAACCAGACCCGGGGTTTTTTGTATTCCAGGAAAATGGAACAAAACAGTGATACAGAGATTTCTGAATTATTAGTGGTTGGAGAGTATTTTTGCTTGAGACTAAAGATGAATGTAATCCTTAAAGACATCGGCACCAGTATTTTAAATGAATCATGGGTATTTGAAGTAAAAGAGGGTAAGATTGTTTATGAACGCTTTTTTAACTATAATACCAAGGCCGTTTTAGTGTGATAAGAAAAATATTATTTGTTTTTTTAATAGTATATGAAAATATATAAGTACATTTGTGAATATTTATAATAATAATACAATGCAAGAAGGAGTAGTAAAATTTTTTAATGAAACTAAAGGTTTCGGATTTATCGTACCAGCAAATGGCGACAGTGAAATCTTTGTTCATTCAACAGGCCTGATGGCCAGCATCCGTGAGAACGATAAAGTTACTTATGATGTAGAAGAAGGCCGTAAAGGTCTTAACGCAATTAATGTTCAGTTAGTTTAAGTTTATTAACTATATAATTGACCTTGACCGGTCCGATTTATCGGACCGGTTTTTTTATGCCCTGCAGGGCCAGATGTCCCAAAATAAGCAGATACTATGCGCTGCTTTTCCTATTCTTTATCTTAGGTATCTATAAAAAACAGATACCTATATGAAAATCAAATTTCTCTCCAACTATGACGGTTCAGAGAACCTGTTAAAAAGATTTAAAGCAAATTATCTTATTTACGACAGTGATTTAACCTTCACTATTGCAAATGATTATGATTATGCCGTGGTATTCAACCGTACTGATGAACCTATAATCCCAAGGGCTAAAGTCATTACCGTCATTCAGGAGCCTTCATGGAGTAAAGCACATGAATATATTGATTTTTTGCTGCACAGCGACTATGTGCTCGTTCATGACCCTGAATTATTTGAAAAAAAACATAACCTTCATATCGGAGGAGACGTAATCACATCCCCCTCTTATCTATTTTATCATGACCATGTGCCGCATGCCTTTTTTGATGCGGCCGCAAACACTAAAAAAGATAAAAAGTTATCCATGATTATTTCCTATTTAAATAAACCCACAGGGAATTATCAGAAGCGTATCGGTCTTTTAAAAAAGATACTGGCATCAGATCTGGATATTGATATTTATGGAAAACGGCTGGAAATTGAAGACAGAAGGTTCAAAGGAGCACTGGAATATAAGTTTACAGGTTTATTGCCTTATGAATATTCTATTGCCATAGAAAACTCAAATGAATGGAATTATGTAACAGAAAAATTTGTGGATTGCGCACTCTGTAGTACCATTCCGATTTATAATGGTGCACCAAATATCGCTGATATTTATGATGAACGCTATTTCAGAACAATAGATCTTGATAGTCCTGCTATTATAGAAGACATCAAAAAGATCATTAAAGAACCAGCGCCACTTTCTACCAGGAATAAAGATATTTACTTTCATCATTATAATCTTTATACCAAACTGAAGGAAATTATTCTGGAGAAACGTTACGGGTAAAAGGGGCTTATTAAAAGCCCCTTTTACATTTAATAAAGTTCCAGTGCCCCTTCGATTTCTTCGTAAATACGATCAAGATCTTCATCACTAATGCAGTAAGGTGGTAAAATGTAAATGACATTTCCCAGCGGACGCATTAAAATTCCTTTATTCAAAAAGTAATCATACAATAAGTTTCTCAGGTCATCGAAATAAGAGGTGCCCGTTTCTGTGCGCCATTCAATGGCCAGGATTGTCCCCGTCTGTCTTGCTGATTCCACCCGCATATGATGCCTGATCCTTTGCAGAAAACCAGCATGTCTGCGGCAGATACGGTCTATATGCTGCTGAGTTTCCTCCGTTAGCAATAAATCAATACTCGCTGAAGCTGCGGTACAAGCCAGGGGGTTTGCCGTGAAAGAATGACCATGAAATAAAGTTTTTAGCTTGTCTTCAGATAAAAATGCATTGTAAATATCTTGTGAACAGGTGGTTACCCCTAAAGGCATTGTTCCTCCAGTCAAACCCTTGGAAAAGCACATGACATCCGGTTTTTCTGTTAAATGATTCGCAGCAAAATGTTTTCCGGTGCGCCCAAATCCTGTAAAGACCTCATCTTGTATCAAAAATACGTTTTCGGACCTGCAATGTTTCATCAGCTCATCCAATTCAGCAGCCCCGTACATGATCATTCCTGCAGAGCCCTGAACCAATGGCTCATAAACAAAGCAAGCCAGTTGATCACTTATGGCAGAAATTTGTCTTTTCAGCTCAGGCAGATTCTCTGCTTTCGGGAGGTCGATATAGACTACTTCAAATAAATAAGCATCAAATGGAGCGGTCCATGCACTGCGGCCACTAACTGACATCGCGCCGAAAGTGTCTCCATGATACCCATTGTTAAAAGCCATTACCTTTGTTTTGGACTTTTCCTGATTATGCCAATACTGCATACACATTTTTAAAGCTACCTCTACAGCTGTAGATCCATTGTCTGTATAAAATACTTTTTCCTGATTTTGAGGAAGTATTTCCAGCAGCTTTTCGGCAAGTTCAACAGCAGGTTCATGCGTAAAGCCAGCAAAGATTACCTGATCAAGTTTTCTGATCTGTGCGGATACCCGGTCTGCGATATAAGGATGGGAGTGACCATGAAGAATTACCCACCACGAAGAGATCGCGTCTATATAACTTTTGCCTTCCTCGTCAAACAGATAACAGCCTTCGGCACGTACAATTGCTGTAGGGATAATTGCATTTAACATTTGGGTGTAAGGATGCCAGATGACCTTTGAATCTCTTTCAGTTAAACTTAAGGTATCTTCTTCTATTGAATTCATATCAAATGGTTTGTGTGTTTTCTTTCTGCATAGGCTTCAGGCCCAGCAAAGCAAACATTTTCCTGTCGTCATCCAGTCTTGGATTTGGGGTAACCAGTAACTCTTCACTTTCACTCGTAAAGATAGAATTCGCACCAGCCATGAAGCACCACGACTGCTCTTCGGTTGTCATTTCTGCACGTCCGGCACTTAATCTGACCATAGATTCTGGCATTAATATTCTTGCCGTAGCAATCATTCTGACCATTTCCCAGGAGTCAACTTTTGGCAAATCAGCTAAAGGTGTACCCTTTACTCTTGCCAGTGCATTTACAGGAACAGATTCCGGGTGCTGAGCCAGCGTTGACAAAGTATGGAGCATATTGATCCGGTCTGCATGTGTTTCTCCCAGGCCGATGATTCCACCAGAACAAACAGAAATTCCTGCTTTTCTGACATTGTTCAAGGTGGATAACCGGTCATCATAGGTACGCGTATTGATAATTTCCTGATAGTAATCTTTAGAAGTATCAAGATTATGATTATAAGCATATAATCCGGCCTCTTGTAATCTTGCAGCTTGTGTTTCGGTAATCATGCCAAGCGTACAGCAAACTTCCAAGCCAATCTCATTCACACCCTGCACCATTTCAAGGATGTTTTCAAAATCACGGTTGTCACGTACTTCACGCCATGCTGCGGCCATACAGAAACGGGAAGAACCGGAATCTTTGGCTCTTTGTGCAATTGCTACCACATCATCTTTTGACATTAATGCTTTGACAGTAATTCCTGTATGATAACGGGCAGCCTGTCCGCAATAAGAACAATCCTCAGGACAGCCTCCGGTTTTTACAGATAACAAGGTGCAAACCTGTACTTCTCCGGCTTTATGCCATTGACGATGTACAGTTGCAGCCTGGTAAACAAGTTCCAGCAAAGGCTGATGATAGATATTTTCGATTTCCTGGATAGACCAGTCATTGCGTATAGTCGTATTATTGTTCATGCTAAATAAAATTAATTGATAATCGGAATAGGATTAAATTGAAGAGGTGCATTTGCAATCGCATCTCTGTTAATTACTGTGAATTCAGGTAATTTGCTCCATGTGGTGTTTTTTGGCAGATGATGAAGCAGCACATTCAGGGTGTCAAAATCGAAATCTCCATTGAGCACCACGTGTTTTAATGGGATATTTTTACTCACTAATGCATGTATACTGAGTAGGGTATGGTTGATGCAGCCCAGGTAGTTTCTGACTACTAATATAGTATCTGCACCTAAAAGCCTGATCAGGTCTATCATTAAAAACCGGTGAGAAAGCGGAACAAATAACCCTCCGGCACCCTCAATCAATAACTGATTGTTTGTTTCAGGAAGGTGAAAATCCTGAAGGCGTATTTCTATTCCTTCTCTTTTTGCAGCGCGATGAGGTGATGCTGCCATTTCGAATTGATAAGTTTCCGGATAAAAAGTGCTTCTGGTGTTGCTGATGAGCTGTTTTACCTGGTCAGTATCTGTATTGTTCAGATCTCCGGCCTGCACTGGTTTCCAGTAATCAGCTTTTAATTGTTCTGTAATCACGGCAGAAACAATGGTCTTTCCGACTTCAGTACTAATGCCGGTGATAAATAGGGGTTTATTGTCCATGTGATTTATTGACTCAGTTGTTTAATATGATAGCATAATTTGAGTATTTCCTCATCAGTATTGTGCGTATGTATACAAATACGCAGCCTTTCACTGCCTTTTTGAACAGTGGGGCTTAAAATTGGCCGTACATCAAAACCTTTATTTTGTAAAATGCGGCTGAACCGGATCGCCTCCTTATTGCCGGAAATGAGGAGGCAGAATATTGCACCTATATTATTCCGGCATCTTGCCTGGTGTTGAAAAGGTAAATTAGCCTTCAGGAGCGACGATTTATAATGAAGTGTACTTTTATTCAGTAAATAAGTTAAAAGACGCCTGTAAGCAATTTTTAAAGCTAAAAGCTGAGAGAAGGGGAGGGCGGTAGTGTAAATAAAGGGGCGCGCGAAGTTAATGAGGTAATCTCTCAGTAAATCAGTACCTAATACAATTGCTCCATGTAAACCCAGTGCTTTTCCAAACGTAACTATGCGTGCAAATACGTCTTGCTGCATTCCCAGTGAATCAACCAGTCCGGTACCAATTACACCAAAAGCATGTGCTTCATCAACAATTAAATGCGCCTGGTACTTTGTGCATAAAGCAGCAATACGAATTAAATCAGCACTATCACCGTCCATGGAATAAATACTCTCCACTGCAACATAACAGACTCCAGTGCTTTTTTTTAGTTTCTTTTCCAGGTCTTCCAGATCATTATGACTAAACTTAAAGCGTGAAGCGAAACTCAGTCTTGCGCCATCAATCACTGAAGCATGAATAAACTCATCATAAAGAATAGTATCACCTTTTTGTGGCAGACAGGAAAACAGGGCTGAATTCGCAGTATAACCAGAGTTGAAAATCAGTCCGTTTGCTGCCTGGTGATAACCGGCAATTTCTTCTTCCAGTTGCTCTGCAAAGACAGAATTCCCGCTAAGTAATCTTGAACCTGTTGCGCCATTACTTATCTGATGATGTTTCTCTAAAGCTTCATTTATAGCCTGACGCAACTCCGCAGAACGTGCAAAACCTAAATAGTCATTTGAGCTGAAGTCATATAAGTCATTCTTTGTCTGTAAACTACGGAAAGTAGATTCGCTTTTCCTTAACTTTAATTTGTCCAGCATCATTTCATTGGCGCCCTGTTTCATGCTATACAGCTTTGGCTAAATCATTGATCCAATCCTGATAAAGTATAGCTTCTATAGTCGTTATCTTTTCTGCATGGCTCTCCCAGGATTTGGAAAAGCTTTTGAGCTGAACCGTCATTTCTTCCAGATGGCCCTGCTCTTCCAATATAATAGAACGTACACTGACTTTGCTGTTATGCTGCGTAAGTATTGCCTGATAAATTGGATAAATCAGGTCTGCGCGTACCTCAATCGCATAAGTTACCAGTAAATAAGCTGCAAATTTTAATGCCGAGCCCGTTAACTGGAGATTATCCCTTAAATAGCGGCTGGTCATCAGGTCCAGCTTATTCAGATAGTACTTGCTGCTATAAGGTGCGAGCAGGTAGTCCGGCTCATAGGTAGGGCATGCTGTTGCATTTAACCTGGCAATTTGTTTCTTCAGGTAGAAGGCATGCCGGTGTTCCTCTGCCGCATGTTTTAAAACCATATAGGTGGATGTTTCCGGTCTTTCGTTCGCTGATATCTTTCTGGCGCCTATATTCTCCTGTAAAGACAGTGTATTCAGGAAGCGTGCATGCGTGTGGTCATTACTGACTATATGTTGAAGAAGCTCCTCTAATTCCATTGATTTCATTTGTTTGTGCCAAAAGTATTATCTTACCGGACAGTTAATAGGTACCAGTTTTAAGTTTATGAGTAGTCCGGTTCAAATTTCTTTTCAAAATGTTATCCGTATCGACAGGTTATTAGACCGCCCGGTCTATCTTCAAATTGCCCATCAAATGATTAATGCGATACAAAGAGGAGTGCTTTTAGCTGGAGTTCAGCTGCCTGGCACGCGTAGCCTGGCAGAAGACCTTAAAGTGCATAGAAAAACTATTATTGCCGCATATGATGAACTGGATGCGCAAGGATGGACTGAAATCAGACCGAATAAAGGCACTTTTGTCAGAAATAAGGGGCCGCAGGAAAATATCTCGCTGCAATCTTATGATGAAAAATTTCTGACCAGTTATCCCGCAGAAACAGGTTACCGCTTTAAACAAAGTATTTTGCTGGATGTTTTAACAGTTAGTTCCACAGCAGGACTGGAATTTAACGATGGTTTGCCTGATATCAGGCTGCTTCCATTAGAAAGGTTATCTAAAGTTTACGGTGGGATTTTGAAAAGTAAAACCAATTACAAACACTTTGGTTATTCACACGTGGAAGGAAATGAATATTTCAGAGAAACACTGGCATCTTATCTGAACAATACCAGGGGACTGCATATCAATAAGAATAATATCCTGACTACCCGGGGAATTCATATGAGTATATATATGGCGTCCAGTATGCTGATTGAACCCGGAGACCTGGTGATTGTTGGTGATTTAAGTTATTACCTGGCGAATATGTGTTTCCAGCAGTCCGGAGGCAGGATTATCTCTGTTCCTGTGGATGCAGATGGGATATCTGTAGCTGCAATCCGGGAATTATGCAAAACAAAAAAGATAAGGATGTTATACCTTACACCACATCACCATTACCCAACCACCGTTACCCTGAGTGCTGAGCGCAGAGTAGAATTGTTACAGCTTGCCGTTACCTATGGCTTTATTATTCTGGAAGACGACTATGATTACGATTTCCATTATAACGGAAATTCGGTGCTGCCTTTAGCGAGTGCAGACACCAATGGAATGGTGGTTTACATTGGTTCATTTTGTAAATCACTGGCACCTGGTTTTCGTTCGGGCTACCTGATTGCTCCCGAAAATCTGATCCGGGAAATGGCAAAATTCCGTAGGCTTGTAGACCGGCAGGGAGATATGCTGATGGAGCAGGCGCTTGCCGAATTGCTTGAAGAAAAAGAGATTCAGCGGCATCTCAAAAAGGCGGTAAAAATTTACCAGGAACGCAGGGATATTTTTGTGAATTTACTCCGCGAACAGCTAGGAGAGGAGCTGAGTTTTTCTTCGCCACCTGGCGGATTATCTGTCTGGACAAAATGGAATCCCCAGCTGAATCTAATGCGGATCAGTAAAAATTGTTTGAAGAGAAACCTTCATCTTCCTCAGGAGCTGCTGTACCAGACAGACAGTTTTACAGCAATGAGATTAGGATTCGGAAATTTGACTACAGTTGAACTTGAAGAGGCTGTAGGTATCTTAACACAGGCTGTTAAAGAAAGTTAAAAATAATAATAATTAATGTTATCATTTGATATTATTAGTTTCATAATAAATTGTTAATCAGTGTTTTTATTTTATTTATATACTTTTTATATTCAGTTGAGAAGATAAGTATTTTTATTATTGCTTTTTCATCATTTGCCGGAATTAAAAATGTGAATACTTGTTAAATATCTCTTGCAGTTTCTTATTTTCTGTAGAAAAATGGTCTTTGTATTTTGGGACATATGACCCATCTGAGCAAAGAAAAAGTATGTAAATTGTTTGAGTAATACTGAAACTAGAACTCAGCAATGAAGAAGATAAAAATTATTGAAGCCGGTAATGAATCAGGCTTGGGAGGTGCAGCGTACACCATTCAGTTAATCAGTAAATTTCTGAACAAGGACAATTTTGAGGTCACGGTTGCTGGCGTAAAAGAAGGGGTGGACTGATGCAGGATTTGGGTATCAATGTTGTGAATTTAAATGGAGATCTGAATAAGCTTGCTCCACTCCTCCGGGAAACTGATGTGTTTCACTGGCACGGCGATGGTTCTCTGGATCCGGAACTGTTTGCTATCGTAAAAGCGAACAAACCAAGGCTTGTCCTGATGACCAATATCTTTGGATTATATAATCATTCCGGATACTATGAGCTCGTTGATTATGATCTGTATATATCAAAATCGATTTTAGCCCGCAGGATGCTTGCTGATCGTGATCTGGAAGATGATTTCGCCGCTAAAAGAAAAGTATTGTCTTACCCTGTTGATGTTAAACATATCAATAGTCTTTTGCCAGCAGATTATCTCTTGAAAACATTTAAACAGCAGTATAATCTTCAAAATTCCTTCATTATAGGGAGCGGAGGCAGTTCAGTTAACGCTAATTTTGATCTGATTACATTAGATGCATTTGCGGAGTTTGCAAAAAGAGTAAACCATGCAAAATTTCTGTTAGCCGGGGTTACACCAGAAATTATTAAACATGCAAAGCATCTGAATATCATGGACAAGCTGGTCATTTTTGATGCCACATTGGATTTGCAGCAACTATTGATGTATTACAGTGCTATGGATATATTCCTGACTGCAAGTAAAATAAGTGAAAGCTTCGAAATAGCTATTGCAGAAGCTATGGCTGTTGGTATTCCCGTTGTTGCTGTCAATACCCCGGGCCGGGATAATGGACCAATTGAGCTGGTTGACAATGGACAGACGGGGTTTATTGTAGCGCATGATCAGGAAAAAATTGCTGATGTGCTTGTTTTCTTATATGAAGATGAAAAAATAAGAGAAATACTATCCGAATCCTCAAAACGTAAGGTGGCAAAAGAATACAAAGCGGATAAAGTTGTCAAAAGCCTGGAAAACCTGATATGCAGCCATCTCTACAGCTCTATTGAGATCAATGCCAGGTCGCTGGTTAAAAATTACACCCCTGAAATTATAAATGATTATATAAATAGATGTTCTGACCTGTGGGAGCCGGAAATCAAACCTCACCCGGTAAATTTATAAGATCTCAATTCCTCTTTCTTCCAGTTCATCAAAGATGACCGAATTAATCGTGCTCCTTGTATTTTCAGCCATAGAGATGTCTTTACACCAAAAATAGATCTTAATTGTACTGCTCGTCTTATTTTTCGGAACGATGATCACCTTTGGCTCTTTCGCTGTGAAAATGTTGTCACTTGAAGCGATAGTTTCCTTGATCAGCTCTGTAACTTCTTCCCTGTGGAAAGGATTTGCTACTGAAAACTCGATGACCACACGCATCTGGTTATTCGTCAGTGTCCAGTTGATAATATTATTAGATAAAATAGCTCCGTTCGGAATGATAATTTCAGCACCATCATCTGTCAATAAAGTACTCGCACGGATTCCGATCTCTTTAACTCTTCCTTTTTTATCACTGATCTCCACCACATCACCAATACGAACCGTTTTATCAAAGATCAGAATGATACCTGAAACGAAATTACTGACTATATTCTGAAGCCCTAAGCCGATACCTACGCCCAAAGCGCCCAGTACTACGGTAATCTTATCAATTGGTAATCCTGAAGCCGCTACGGCCAGTAAAAAGCCACCTATAAGCAACACCAGTTTGGTTACTATCAATTTAGAACGTTCTCCTTTATTATCATCCAGCGAATCATCACCAGTATCCCCAAAAAAGTAGGCAATATATTTTTGAAGAAAATTAGCTACCCAGATGATCATCAGAAATAACACAATCCCCCAAAAAGTAAAGACAAGGGTTCCAATTTTGCGTTTTTCGGTTAATATTGCTACTAAAGTGGTATATAATCCGTCAAATATGTTCAGATTAACCAGCAATAACGTCAGCCAGATTAAAAATACCCCGATACCTAATAATCCACGCAGACTTTTGACAACAGGTTCCCAATCGAAGTGTTCAGGATAATTTTTCCTGACCCTGCTGGTTTTAATCTGTAATAAAAAGGCCTCAGTGATTACCCCTGCAAGGATAATCAAGGATATTGCATGTAATAATGAACTTACAGCGCTACTATAGAAAATCTGGGTTAAAGTAAAACGGCCAAATAAATTACAGATGATCGCCAGGAAATTAAAAATGATATAAAGGATAGCAACACTCTTTAACAACCTGTATTTTACCGCTTTCTCTTTTAAAATTTTATAGCTATACAAGCCAAATACCAGGGAGGCGATACCGAATATCAATAATAACCAGCGTTGATAACGTGCAGGCATGCCTAATGAACGCAGAATAACCGGGAAGATCAGCAGTATGACAAAAATACACCACTTATAAAAAACTTCTCTCGGGAGTCTTTTGAAAAGTAAGGCAGTAATGCTTAAGGCCAGTAAAACATGAATAAATTCTATGTACAGCGCTGGAGCCAGTAAGTCAAAAACAGGCGCCAGTGTGAGTATGAAGATCAGCGTGATCAGGAAAGGTTTTTGCCTGATAAATGTGAAATTCAGATCTTTAACAGCATCTAATTTGTCTCTTTGCTTTAAACTCTTGAAGTTGAAATATATCCAAAAGAAAAAAGCAGCCCCAATCACAAGTAATAAAACTCTGCTGCCCCGGGTATACTCAAAATAATAGCCGGAAATTTGCTTTTCACTTTCTATGAACCGCTGAAAATCTACACGTTTGTTCGCTTTTTTGTCTACAGATTCCCATAAGTACCGTCTTTCCTTACTAAAAGCCTTGATACTCACAGAAGATAACTGGTTATCTGCTGTGTATTTTAATTCCCTGACTGTGATGATATTAGCAGAAGTTCGTGCCTGGAGATTATTGATTAAGCTGGTATTAGACTTGATCAGGCTATCCATCACAATACGTTTTTTACCCAGCTCTGCAAATTCAGCTTTAAACATCCGCTTTAAAGAATCTGTCCTGAAGATTTTCATCAGTACGGTATCCTTACGCAGTGTAAGAATCTGGGTTTTAAGTCCGTTTAATTCTTTTTCATAACGCTGGAGATCATCCATACAACCCAGATTGTTAGTTTCCAGTTCATCCAGTAAGGTTTGATACATTTGGAGGTTCTGCACATTCAGTGTCCGGTCACTTTGTGACAAACGCTTTTTCATCAGGCCGATTGCTGCCTCGTCCTGCGTTAAATGCATGGCGATAGGCTTCAGTAAATAAAAAGAAGAAGTAGTGACCTGTACCTGGTTGATGGTTTCAAACACTTTACCTAACCTGAGCAAATAATCGCTCTTGTTCAGTACCGTTGAATCGTTCAGGTAAGAAAGATCACTACTCCCTTTAACAGCTTTCTTTTGCTGCGCCAAAAGCCCCGTACTATTCAAAAATAATACGACAAACAGGATCAGCAATCCCGGGCGCTGAGCAATTGAAAAATGACTGTTGAACTTCATGTATACCTCTTGGGCCTTAAATTGTTTTTTCGTAAATCCTGTATTTTTTATACGGATCTCCTTTAATTGCACGGATTGCATTATTCACTAAATCATTGTGCTCCAGTGTCCATGATGCCTCTGCATACTTTAATCCTTTAGCTTTATAAGCTTTAATAATATTGCCATATAAACAAGCTTCAATTCCCATTTTACGGTAACCTTCCACTACACCCAGCAATAAGATCCTGATTCCGGATACCTTTTTCTTGTTCAGCAGCAGTTTAAATATACCAGTAGGGAATAACCTTCCTCTTTTAATTTTGATCAGGATTTCATTGATATCCGGAATAGCTACGCCAAAACCTACAATCTTTCCTTCCTGTTCAGCAACCAGGCAAAAATCCGGATCTAAAATCAGCTTAAGATCTTTGGCCTGGTAATCATATTCTTCGTCATTCAACGGCACAAAACCCATGTTTTTGTCCCATGCTTTATTGTATACTTCGCGAAGGTTTTCTGCTTCCTCCTTAAATTTTTTCATGTTAATTTTACGGATAGTAATATTGCTTCGTAATAAACGGGACTGCAATTTATCCATTAATTGTACAGAACGGTCATCATAAGCATCCCCATCCCACTTCCAGGCAATCAGATCTACCTGTTTTGCAAGTCCATTTTGTTCCAGCAGTGCAGGATAATAAGAAGCATTATAAGGCATCATCACTACCGGACGGGAATCAAAACCCTGGATAAGTAAACCACAAGGTTCGTTCGTAGAAAAATTGACAGGGCCAACCATTTTAGTCAGACCTTTTGCTTTTAACCATTTTTCAGCTTCCTGAAATAATAAAGACGCACTCTCTGCATCATTGATACAATCGAAAAAACCAAAGAAACCATCATTGGAATTATTTGCAATATTGTGGTTATTATTCTGGATTGCGGCAATACGACCAGTAACCTGATCTCCATCATACAATAAAAAAGTTTGTAGCGAAGAATGCTTATGAAAAGGGTGTGTAGTTAACAAATCTTTTTGAGCAATAAACAATTCCGGAACATAATACGGATCATTTTTATAAAGCTCATGAGGAAAATCAATAAATGTTTTAAGTTCTTTCTTTGATTTTACCGCAATTATTTTTTTCATATGAATAATTTGATTGGAGAGGTGGATACCTGTTTGTAAGCCGATTTTATATTTCGGTCTTCAAATATATTCAAATGCATAATAGCTTGTATGATTCGTTGGTATTTTGCCTGCATCATTCTCCCCAGGCAGTTAACATGATGGCCCTTGAGCCCCCGTAATTACGGTGTTCACACAGGTAAATTCCCTGCCATGTACCCAGCGCTAAACGACCATTACGAATTGGAATCATCAAAGAGGTATCCAGCAAAGCTGTTTTCAGGTGAGCTGGCATATCATCCGAACCCTCCTCGTCATGCAGATAATCAGGATCATTCTCCGGAACCGCTTTATTGAAAAATATTTCGAAATCATGGCGGACCGTAGGGTCAGCATTTTCATTAATGGTCAGCGAAGCAGAAGTGTGTTGAATAAAAACCTGGCAAATGCCCGTTTTTAGTGTAGTTATTTCTGGAAATGCCTGAAGAATATCAGAAGTAATCAGGTGAAAACCTCTTTTTCTTTCTCTGAGAAGGATAGCATGCTGATAAAATTTCATTTTCGTTATTTAGGGGTCTGCCATCATCAACGATATTTCCTGTATAATAATATAGCTGACTAATAAAAAAGACGGACACCCAAATGGATGTCCGCCTTCAAATTTGATAAGATTAGTGCCTGCTAATAATTTATCGTATAACTTACATTGTAAGTACGGCCTCTGCCTAAGTAATAATAAGTTTGAGGAACTCCCAGCGTGCTGTAAAGAACCTGAGCACGTTTGCTCCAGATAGTTTGATACTCTTTATTTAATAAGTTTTGTACACCAAATGATAACGTTCCAAGAGGTAATTTAACATGACCTAACAAATCTACTGTTGTATATCCTTTCAATTCGTTGTTCACATTGTCTTTCAAATCGAAAGAGCGGAAACCCTGTGCTTTGAATCCGATAGACTTATTGCTCCATCCAATAAAAGCAGTTGCTTTTGAAGGACTTGCATTACTGATATCCTGTGATTTCCAGGAATCATCCGCTTTGAACTGAGACTTGATGTATAAACCATTTCCACCAATTTCAAAGCCACCAGGTAAAGTAGCTGAAATAGAAGCTTCAGCACCGAAATTACGTTGCTTGCGATCAATTACTTCAACGGCAAAGTTAGCTGTATTTGTTTTCATGTCTTTATCAGACCATGAATAAAAAGCAGCAACCTGTGCATTCAGTACCTGACCACGGTGACGCCATCCTGTTTCTAACTGGTTGGTTTTTAATCCTGTGAGCGGAGAAGTAGTTACGCTGCTTCCTTTCACTAAATCCCAGTTTGCACCATTCAGCGCATAAGTACCCTGGCCATAATATTTAGCCGGATCAGCCAGGTTAAAACCTTGTGCAAAGTTAACCCAAACCTGCTCAGGCGCAGAGATTTTGTATACTAAACCACCATTTAACAAGTTCACGTCATAGTTACTTTTACCACCAGCAATAGTAGCAGCTGTTTTACCTAAACCAAAAATAATAGGCACCTGCGCATTAATTCCAACGAAATCAGCTACTTTTACATACATCCTTTGTTGTCTCACACCACCTGATAAACTCAGTTTGCCTGTTACATTCCATTGTGCCTGCATAAAACCAGAAAGACTATTGATATCAACACCAGGATAACGGCGTACCGTTGCAATTCCATTGTTAATCATTCCACCGCTTGAAGCCGCAACTGCTCTGTCAAATACAGTTTGATTGCCAATAAAGTTTTCATTATCACCGTCAACACCATAAGTTAAATTGAAAGCTGACCATTGTTTAGCCAATACTAATTTCACTGCACTATACCTGGTCGTTTGAACCGTAGATCCTGAGTAAATAAGACGGCCGCCTGGTATTGCCGGATTAATTACCTGACCAGGAAAAGGGTGAAAGCTGAATTTTTCATTTCTGCTTGATCCCTGAATATATAAATCCTGACCACCTAAAATATCAGCAGCATGGTAATCAACGTTGACCGAAGCACGTGATGTTTGTGGTTTTACAGACGATGAAAAACCATTTCTCATTTCTAAAAGTTCAGGTTTAGCTAGTAAACCTGCATAATTGGCACCCAGAAAAAGATCTCTATTACCAACATAACCAGAATTGTAATACTGAGCGTTTACTTTTAAAGTTTGTTTAGCAGTCAACTTGAATTCTGTATTCGCAAAAATATCAAAAGACTGGTTGTACTGTAAATCCGTTTGTGTAATGTCCGTGAAAATCTGTTTATTATTCGCATCAAAGGCAGCATTGTTTTTCTGATAAGCAATGCCTATTCTTCCTTTAAAGTTATCACTGCCACCCGAAACAGACTGCGCAAAACGCACGTCATGATCTGCATTTTGTTTTAAACCACTGCGGATACCAGCTTCGGTTGTAAAAGCAGGAGGTCCGGCTTGTCCTTTTTTAGTGATAATATTGATAATCCCGCCAGTTGCACCGCCACCATAAATTGAGCTGGCTCCGGAAAGTACTTCAATACGGTCAATATTAAAAGGATCAACCGAATCAAACTGTCTGCTCACCGATCTGGTACTGTTTAAAGAAACCCCGTCAATCATGACCAGTACATTTCTGCCTCTTAAGTTCTGACCGAAGTTGGTACGGCCTTCAGGGCCGGCATCCAAACCAGGAATCAATCTGGCTAAAGCCTCTTTTAAGCTGACGCCACCTTTAATTTGTTCCTGTAAACGCTGATTGTCAATGATCCAGACTGTTCCTGGAATTTCACTAACCTTACTCGGTTTGCGCGAAGAAACCACGACAACTTCGTCCATGGTATTCAAAGGATCCATTGCCATTTCCAATTTCAACTGCTGATCTTTAACTAAAGTAATTTTTCTAACGGTTTGATTATAACCAATATAACTTACCACAAGATGATAAGTACCTGGTTCAAGTTTTAATTCAAAATGTCCTTCCTTGTCAGTACTGGTTTCCAGGTTTTTGCCTTCAATTTTGATATTTGCACCGCTAAGCGGTTCGGTACTATTACTGATAATTCCGCTTACAGTCTGCGCATTGGCGCCAACTGTAAAAGCAATCATCAGTATTAAAATTAAATGTAGATTTTTTCTCATGTGTTTGCGTTTTTGATTTTTACACCGCAAAGCAATGATTTATTTGGATTAATTCCAAATAATGCTTTATTTTTATATTTTTGATCAAATATTAAGAATGAACTTGAAGAAAATAATGCGTCTTGCACACAGATGGTTGGGCTTAACCTCTGGATTAGTGGTGTTTATTGTGAGTATAACAGGTTGTTTGTACGCCTTTCAAGATGAAATAAGAGATGCGACAGAACCCTGGCGTAAAATCGAAGTACAAAATAAGCCAGTACTTTTGCCCTCAAAACTCAGTGCAATCGCAAAAGAAGTTCATCCTGAGCTTCAGACAGGCAGAATCGTTTATGTCAGTAAAGACAGAGCAGCAGTAATTTTCTTAACAGGGAAAGGGCAGTTCTATACCGTTCATATCAATCCATATTCAGGTAGAGTGCTGCATGATCAAAATCTGCGCAAAGATTTTTTCACTATTGTACAGTTTATCCATATCTATCTGCTTTTGCCGGGACCAATCGGGAAAATGGTTGTTGGGGTATCCGTATTTATATTTTTGGTGATGCTGATTACCGGAGTGATCATCTGGTGGCCTAAACGAAAAACACAAGTTAAAAGGTCTTTAACCATTAAATTTAATGGGAGATGGCGTCGCGTAAATTACGATCTTCATAGTGTTTTAGGAATTTATACTTGCGTAATTGCTTTTATTCTTGCTTTTACAGGCTTGTCAATCAGTTACGACTGGTTGAAAACAGGGGTGAAGAATACCGTTAATTTAGGCAGTACTTATGCTTTGGAGGAAAAAATTCCGGTAGTTAAGCCGGTTAAACTACTCGATTCAAACCAGCTTCTGGATGTTACCTTTTTGCAAAGTGTAAAAAGATCACCGCATTCAGACATGTTTCTGATTGCTCCACTCGCAAAAGGCTCTGCAGTACTGGACATCACTGTTTATGAGAAAGCACTGTTTTATTATAAAAGTGACCGGTATTACTTCAATGCCAACACTGGTGCTTTAGTTAAAGAACTGGCACACTGTGATAAAAGCAGCGGGCTCAAATTAAATGAAATGTCTTATGATCTGCACACCGGACAAATACTAGGTACAACAGGTAAAATCATTGCCTTTATGTCCAGTTTAATCTGTGCCAGTTTACCCTTAACAGGCTTCCTTTTCTGGAGAGGTAAGCGAAAAGACAAGCGAAAAGCACTCGCAAGTAAAAGTTAAAAATATTTCTTTTTATTTTATCGGTTTAGCAGCGAATCCGCAGCATGGAAGACCTATGTTAAAAAAATATTAGCTTAATTATTAGAAATAATAACATTAAAATATAGCTGTAAATCAGTTAATTGCATTATTATCGGTAATTAGTCTAAATATAATTTGTAATTGTTCTAAATAAAATCTTACTTAGCAGAGAAATTTAAACTGTAATGAAGAAGAGGATTTTTAACCTTGTTTTCGCTCTTATTGGTACCCTTTCCGATAACTTAAATGCGCATCGGACTTCATTTTTGTACAGGATAATAAACACGCTTATTAATAACCCTATTATACATAAAACCGTGAATAACTAAGACCGATATGCTATCAATCAACCTACAAGAAGAACAGTTAACTACATTATTTGAAAATCATCCTCAAAAGGATATTTTCCATCACGACAATCAAGATGAATATTTAGATGCCATTGGCAAAGTAAGCCTTGCTGTAAAACGCTTTCTGGATAATAATAAAAAACCATTCAGTGGGGTGACCCCGGCAGAATTACGGCCATTATTTGCAAAAGTGGATTTTGATAAGCCCTTACCAGACTATGATAGCCTTTTGGATGAGGTAGAGAATTTATACACCAACCACGCTGTAGCCTTTCATCATCCGGAATATATTGCGCATTTAAATTGCCCGCTGGTTATTCCTGCAATTGCGGCAGAAGTTATGATCTCTTCTATCAATTCCTCATTAGATACCTGGGATCAGAGTGCTGGCGGAACTTTAATGGAGCAAAAACTGATTGAATGGACTTGTAAGGAAATTGGTTTCGGCGAACTGTCGGATGGGATTTTTACCAGTGGTGGTACTCAAAGTAACCTGATGGGCCTGCTGCTGGCCAGGGATCATTATGCCTTTAAACTTCTGAACCACAATATTAAACAAGACGGTTTGCCAGCTGAAGCTTCACGTTTCAGAATATTTGTTTCAGAGATGGCCCACTTCAGCATCCAGAAAAATGCTTCTTTATTGGGATTGGGTGAAAAAGCCGTTGTAAAAATTAAAACTGACCGTAGCTTCAGAATGAACTCTGTGCTGCTGGAAGACGCAATTCAACAGGAAATTGCATTGGGGAATATTCCGATTGCGATTGTAGGTACCGCAGGAACGACCGATTTCGGGAATATTGATCCTTTGCAAGAAATAGGCCGTTTAAGCACTAAATATGACTTATGGTTCCATGTAGATGCTGCCTATGGCTGTGGTTTACTGTTAGCCAGTAAATCCCGCAAGCTGATCAATGGAATCGAACTGGCACATTCAGTAACAGTAGATTATCACAAATCATTCTTTCAGCCTGTAAGCAGCGGGGCATTTTTGATTAAAGACAAGAAATTTTTCGGTCTGATCACCCACCATGCAGATTATCTGAACCCTAAAGATCATGACCATGATGGTTTACCCAATCAGGTCAATAAATCTATTCAGACTACCCGCCGTTTTGATGCTTTAAAACTTTGGTTTACACTGAGAATGATGGGGAAAGAAAAACTGGGCGGTTACTTTGAGACGATCATTCATACCGCTGCTCAAATTGCTGCTATGCTGCAGGCAGATCCGTCATTTGAACTGATGAATGAATCTGATATCAGTGCACTGGTTTTCCGTTACAACCCCAGGGACGGACAAGCAGATCTTTGCGCAATGAACCAGTTTATCAAAAAAAGTATGTTCAACGGCGGAGAAGCGCTCGTTGCAGGCACTAAAATCAATAAACAATTCTATCTCAAATTTACATTACTTAACCCGCTCACTACAATTGACCACGTTAAAAACATCTTCAACATCATCAAACAACATGGAAACGAATACCTACAGTTTAATAAAACTACAACAGAATTCTGGAGAAATTAATTTCAATTCGCTTTTAAACAGCTATTGCAGGGAGTTTAGTAATTGGAGCCGTTACCAGGGAATTCCCAGATATGATCAGCCCCTGGCTGACTATCTGAAACTGACAGGACATCAATTGCACTTACGTTTCGATTTTTCTGAGTTTGGATTTGAAGTATTTGCCCCTTTGAAACACTATGCAGAAAGCGGAAGACATGTATTTCACTTTCCTGTGATCTCCCGTGAGCTGGCTACCGATGAAATCAAACCTGTAGATGCCTTGCGCTTTATGGAACTGGTTATCTTATTCGCAAGTGCAGAGTTTCCGGAAATCAATGCTGAGCTGGTGAAATCCCGCTTATTAAACAGTATAGAGAACTTAACGAAGTACCAGGAATATTTCAACCGTACCGGGAAACTGGTCAACAGGGTAAAAATGAACTTTATTGAAACAGAGCAATCCTTAGCACTCGGACATAACTCACATCCGCTTACCAAAGGCAGAATGGGTTTTAAAAACGAGCAGGAGTTATTGAAATACTCGCCTGAAACTGCTGGTGAATTCCAGTTAGCTTATTTTTTGATAGCTCCCGGTCAGGTGACAGAGAAAAATGCAGAAGGATTTGATATTACTGATACTTTTAAGACAGAATTATTAAATGCAGTTCCGGCAGATCATCAGGTAAAGTCATTGATCGCTCAGCACCCGGACTGGAAAGTATTGCCAATGCATCCCTGGGAGGCGGCATATCTGCTAACCCAATCCGAAGTCAAAGCAATGGAAAAAGAGGGCTTGTTATATAGCCTCGGTAGCTGGGGTGCTCTATATACACCAACTTCTTCTGTGCGCACAGTCTATAACCGCGAAAGTGACTGGATGTATAAATTCTCACTGCATGTGAAAATTACCAATTCTGAGCGTGTAAACTTAACCCGGGAACTGCACCGCGGATATGATGTAAGCCGTTTATTAAAAACAGAGCTGGGTAAAACCTTGAAAAAAGAGTTCCCGGAGATTGAATTTGTAACTGATCCTGCTTTTTTCTCTGTACAATATCAGGGCAAATTTATCGATGGCTTCAACACCAGCATCCGTCACAATGTATTTAAAGGTGAAGCCGGGGATAAAAATGTGACTTTACTGGCTGCATTATGTCAGGATAGTCTATTGGGTGAAAAACCAAGAATAGTAAATGTTATTCAGCATGCAGCAAAGCTTAAAAATAAACCAGTTGATCAGGTAGCGATCAACTGGTTCAAGCAATATCTGCATATCTGTGCGGGGCCGGTTATCGGGATTCTGAATAAATATGGAATGGCTTTTGAATTTCATCAGCAAAATGTAATGGTGGAGCTGGATAGTCAGGGTTTTCCGGCTAAACTTTATTTCAGAGATAACCAGGGCTTCTTTTTCAGAGCAGGTAAAGCAGCAGAATTATTAAGTTATCTGCCGGATTTAGCTCAGGAAAGCGGATCTATTGTACCAGAAGCTTTAATCTTTCCAAAATTAACATATTACCTGCTGATTAATAATCTGCTGGGTATCGTGAATGCGCTGGGTTGTAACGATCTGGCAGATGAAAGAACACTGATTGACTTGATTTATCTTGAATTCAAGCAATTTGAAGAATCAGATACCACTGGTTTTGTTGATTATGTGATTAACAGCAGAAGCTGGGAAGTGAAAGGTAACCTGCTGACCAATCTGATTAATATAGATGAAGCGAGTGCCCCGATTGATAATCCGGCTATTTACAGAGCCTATCCTAATCCATTGAACAAGTATTTTTTCTGTGATAACCTGATCAAACCGAAAATTGATGAGGTCATTTACAGCAGATATTTCCCTAAGGAAGACATCACCATCTCGCTGCGTTCGTTTGACATAGACAGAGATCTGGAGATGGTGCATGACTGGTTTAACCAGGAACATGCCAAACCAATCTGGAAAATGGACGGGCCAATCAAGGATCTGGAAACTTTTTACCGCACCTTGCTCCCAAGTGATCATTCCCATAGCATAATCGGAGAAATTAATGGCGAACCAACTTTCACCATCGAACCTTACTGGCCAATGCGTGATACCGTAGGGGCTTATTATGAAGCTTTGGCTACAGATTATGGAGCACATCTATTAATTGCGCCGACCGATAAGAATAAAAAATACAGTTTCTGTATCGGACAGATGATCATGGACCTGGTATTTATGAATCCGGTTGTCGGAAAATGTATTGGTGAGGCGGCTGTGGAGTCCAGGGCCATGCACATTTTTGTAACCAGGTTAGGTTTCAAATTCCAGCGTATTATAAAGATGCCCACTAAAGATGCAAACTTAACTTTTTGCTATCGCGAGTGGTATTGGGAAAAATTCCCGGAAAGTAAAGATGTAGCGTTAACAGGCCATATGGCCGGAGTATAAATTCTGAGCATAATGAAAACACAAAAGATTTACGATATCGCAGGTATTGGTATCGGGCCCTTTAACCTGGGAATGGCTGCACTGGCCGCCCCTTTAGAAGATTTGTCGGTTATATTTTTCGACCAGGCAGCGGTTTTTAACTGGCATCCTGGAATGATGTTGAATGATGCTACCCTTCAGGTCCCATTTATGGCCGACCTGGTGACTTTGGCAGATCCAACAAGTCCTTACAGCTTCCTGAATTTTATCAAACAAACTGATCGTTTGTATAAATTCTATATCCGCGAAGATTTCTATATCCTGCGTAAGGAATATAACGCCTATTGCAAATGGGTTATCGCACAATTGCCTTCCTGTCAGTTCAACCAGAAAGTATTGAGTACTGATTATGACGAGTCAGAGCAGCTGTATAAACTGATTGTAGAAGATCAGCTTAGTTTAGAAAAACATATTTTTTATACACGTAAACTGGTTTTAGGTACAGGAACAATCCCAAAAATGCCTGACTTTGCAGCACAGGGTAAACAGGCCAATGTGATTCATACTTCTGCCTACCTGGATAAAAAAAGTGACCTGCTGAAGCAGCAAAGCGTAAGTATTATTGGTTCAGGACAGAGTGCTGCAGAGATTTTCTATGATCTTTTACCTGAAACAGAAAATGGATTAAAACTGAAATGGTTTACCCGTCCGGATCGCTTTTTCCCGATGGAATATTCCAAACTTACTTTGGAGCTCACTTCACCAGAATATGTAGATCATTTCTATAATCTGCCTGATGGAAAACGCAAACAAGTATTAAGCAAACAAAATTCATTGTTTAAAGGCATAAATTATAGTTTAATCAATCAGATTTTTGATAAACTGTATGAATTAAGTGTGGATGGTGAAAAACCAAACGTGAAACTAAGTCCTAATTGCCAGCTGAATAACATCTCTGCCGCTGAAGATGGCAGTGTGAACTTACATTTTTACCACACAGAAGTAGAAAAAGAATTCGTGGAGCAAACTGATTTTGTCGTACTGGCTACAGGTTATAAATATAAAGAACCCGCATTTTTACAGGGCATTCACCATCGTATTTCCCGGAATGAAGATAATTTATACGGTGTAGGCCGCAATTATGCGATCGATATAAATGGCGATGAAATTTTCGTTCAGAATGCAGAATTGCATACACATGGTTTCGTGACCCCGGATTTAGGGATGGGTGCCTACCGGAATTCTTCTATTATCAATACCGTGTTAGGCAGAGAAGCTTACAAAGTTGAAAAGAAAATTGCCTTTCAGACATTTGGTGTGGAAACGGCCGATGAATCAGAAAACCCACTTAAAGATATTCTTGCAGCAGAAAACGTGGCAGTTTAAGCTTGTCACCAGTTAAAAATACAGACCATGAATTACAATCATTTTGAGCATATTAAACCGCTTAAGAAAGCAGTTTGGGATAAGGTGAATTTAAATTATATCGCCAAAGCCATTGTAGAACTAATGCACGAAAAACTTGCAGTACCTGAAATTACAGGAACTGACGCTGCTGGTTTGACACATTTCCGTTTAAATACAGATCTGGAAAATACCTATTATACTTTTTCTGCAAGTCTCCGTGCTTTGGATTACTGGCACATCCAGAAAGAATCGCTGCGTAAATTTGTCGATGAGGCAACTGTACCTTTAAATAATGCACCTGCATTTTTTACGGAAACACAGCAGACTTTTGGCGTGAAATCATTTACGCTTGCGCATTTCGTAGAAGAGACGCTGAATACCTTATATGCTGACGCTTTTATCCATGAAAAAGGGCGGTTAACCTCAGATCAGCTGGCTGATGCGGACTATCAGACTATTGAAAGTCAAATGGACGGACATCCATGGGCAACAATTAATAAAGGCAGGATTGGATTTAACCACAGCGATCAGGGTAAATATGCACCGGAAGCAGGGCAGTCTACGCAATTAGCCTGGCTGGCCGTTCATAAAAAACGTGCTGACTTTAAAGCTCTGGCATCCATTGATATGGCTGGCTTTTATGAAGATGAATTAGGTGCTGAACAGCTTAACCAGTTTAATGAAATATTAAGCGCTCAGCAGCTAAATCCTTCAGCTTATCTGTTTATTCCTGTTCATGAGTGGCAATGGAACAATAAAATTGTGTTACAACTTGCCCATGATATTGCCAGTCAGTATGTTGTGCCACTGGCATTAGGGGATGACCTGTATAAATGTCAGCAAAGTATCCGTACTTTTTTTAATATCAGTAACCCACGTAAACACTACGTTAAAACTGCAATTTCTATCTTAAATACTTCAATATTCCGGGGTTTGTCTCCTAAAAAACTGGCTATTGCACCCAGAGTTACCCAATGGGCAAAAGATATGCTCGATGGCGATACTTATCTGAAAGAAACTAAAGTAGTTTTATTAGGAGAGGTAGCAACTGCTGCTTATACGCATCCTCAATACAGTGCAATTCCTCAGTCTCCTTATCAATACCAGGAGTTTTTAGGGGTAATCTGGCGTGAAAGTGCGGAAAATTACCTTCAGGAAGGGGAGAAAATTATGACGATGGCAAGTTTGCTGTACGTCGATGATCAGGGGAAAAGCCTGGTCGGGGCAATGATTGAAAAATCGGGTATCACGCCGCAAGAATGGCTTCAGGCTTATTTAAAAGCTTACCTTAAACCTATCTTAAGAATATTTTATCAGCATGCTTTTTTCTTCAGTCCGCATGGGGAAAATACGATCATGGTGATGAAGGATTATATTCCCCAGCGAATCATTATTAAAGATTTTGTAGAAGAGATTGTATTGACAGAAGAATCAAAAGCTAAATTACCCGAAGACCTGGTTAATGTACTGCGGGAAATCGACGATGAATTAGCCCCGCTATTTATTTTGTCAGGAATTTTTGATGCTGTATTCAGGTATTTAAGCAATATTTTCCATTCTTACGTTGGTCTGAATGAGGAAGAATTCTGGAAAAATGTAGCACATACTATTTTGGAATTCCAGGAAGAAAATCCTGAACTGGCTGATAAATTCTCGGAATTTGACTTATTTGTTCCTGAATTTGCAAGAGTTTGCATTAATAGAGTTCGTTTATTGACGCATGGCTATAGTGAAAGTACCGATGTACCGGTTCCCGAAGTAATCGGCACCTTGGTTAATCCTGTTGCATTTGCAATGGAAGCTAAAGAACAGGCTGTATAAGCTTTTACCTTTTCAATAATGCGTATAGTGGCTGTCTGATATTTACAATCGCTATACGCTTTTTGTGTTTAAGATTTTTACCATATTTACCTCCTTAAACTGAATAAGATGCAGCATACAATAAAATGGGGGATGATTGGATGCGGGGACGTAACAGAAGTAAAAAGCGGCCCTGCTTTTAATAAAGTTGCTGATTCTGGTTTAGTCGCTGTCATGAGCAGAAATGCGGAGAAAGCAGCAGATTATGCCAAGAGACATCAAATTCCAAAATGGTATAGCAACGCTCAGGAATTAATTGATGACCCGGAAATTAATGCCGTTTACATAGCGACACCACCATTATCGCACGAAGAATTGACTATTGCAGCCTTAAAAGCAGGAAAACATGTCTACGTGGAGAAGCCAATGGCTGTCCATGCGGCGGCGGGTAAAAAAATGGTTGAAGCCGCTTCATTGTATGGCGGAAAGCTCACCATTGCACATTACCGCAGAGCACAACCAGTCTTTAAAAAAATTAAAGCCTTGCTGGACGAACAAGTAATTGGAACTGTCAAATTTATAAAGCTTGATTATTTACAGCCTTCTCTGACTGCACAGCAACTAGCAGATCCGAAAATTCAATGGCGTATAGATCCTGCAATTGCTGGTGGTGGATTGTTTCATGATATTGCACCTCATCAATTAGACCTGATGTTATATTTTTTCGGGCCAATTGAAAAGGCGATTGGAATTTCCGGTAATCAGGGCGGTTTATATCCGGCAGATGACCTGGTGACAGGGGTGTTGAAATTTAAAAATAACGTGTTTTTTAATGGAACATGGTGCTTTGATATGCCTTCAGACACTCAAAAAGACCTTTGCACAATTACCGGATCAAAAGGTACCCTTTCTTTTGCTGTTTTCGGACCTGGTAAAATAGAGTTAACAGTAAACAGAGAAACAACAATTTTTAATTTCGATGCACTTCAGCATGTCCAGCAACCAATGATTGAGGCTACGGTGCGCTATTTCTTAAATGAATCGGCTAATCCCTGTATTGCAGCAGATGGACTGACCGTGATGGAAATTATTGACCAGTTTTCAAACCATAATGCTTAAAATTGCAAAAAGCATTACGTTGAGTCCAATAATTACGAAAATATGAACTTTCAAAATACATTATCATTTGCCAGGACAATGGATCAACAAGATCCTTTGCAAAAATTCCGTGATGAATTCTTATTTCCACAGCAAAATGGTAAACCTTTTATATATCTGTGCGGAAATTCACTTGGTCTTCAGCCCAGATCGGCACGTGAAGTGCTTGGAAAAGAATTAGACAACTGGCAAAACCTGGCAGTAGAAGGCTGGTTTGAAGGCGAGCGTCCATGGATGTTTTACCATCAAGAGCTTAAGAAATTAATGGCACCGATTGTAGGTGCGCTTCCTGCAGAAGTTTGCCCGATGAACACGCTGACAGTTAACCTTCATTTGTTACTGGTGAGCTTTTATCGCCCTCAGCAGAAAAGATTTAAGATCATTATGGAGGCTGGTGCTTTTCCTTCTGATCAGTATGCACTGGAAAGTCAGGTTCGGTTTCATGGTTATGATCCCGCAGAAGCTATTATTGAAGTCGCTCCAAGAGCTGGTGAATATACTTTGCGGACAGCTGATATTGTTGCCCGTATTGCTGAAAATGCAGATGAACTGGCGTTGGTTTTGTTTGGTGGAATTAACTACTTTACAGGGCAGTGGTTTGATATGAAGGCCATTACTGAGGCTGGTCATGCTGCTGGTGCAGTTGTAGGATTTGATTTGGCGCATGCTGCCGGAAATGTTCCTGTGCAATTGCATGATTGGGATATAGATTTTGCTTGCTGGTGTTCCTATAAATATCAAAATAGTGGGCCTGGTGGAATAGGAGGCCTGTTTATTCATGAGAAACATTTCAAAGATGATTCATTGAACCGCTTTGCAGGATGGTGGGGATATCAGGAATCTACCCGTTTTAAGATGGAAAAGGGTTTTGTGCCTGAACCAGGAGCAGACGGCTGGCAGATCAGCTGTTCGCAGGTCATGCCAATGGCTTTATATTATGCGTCGCTGCAAATTTTCGAAGCTGCTGGTTTTATGGGGCCAATCAGAGCAAAGAGTAAGCTTTTAACCGCATATTTGATCTATACCATAGACCAGGTGAACCTGGCTATCGGGTATCAGCAATACCAGGTAATTACGCCCGAAAATGAAAATGACAGGGGCACGCAGGTTTCTATCATTGCTTCTGGAAATGCTAAAGGAGTTTTTGAGAAACTGGTTGCGCATAATGTATTAGGTGATTGGAGAGAGCCGAATGTGATTCGTCTGAGCCCTGTACCTTTATATAATTCTTTTGAGGATGTGTTCCTGACAGGTGAATTGTTGTTGAAGATAAGTAAAGAGATCGCTGTATGATAAATTACAATCCTAAAGATTGGTTCACATTTATTTTTCATATCCATAAAGCGGATACATTTAGAAAATTATGGCCGCTGATGCTCAGCGTAGCTGTATTTTCTGGTATCATTGCTTATACCGAACTCCATTTTTTAAAGCTGGCGCAAACCGCGACAGTCAAGAATATCGGGATGATGCATAGTCTGCTCGGATTTGTGATTTCCATGTTATTGGTTTTCCGGACCAATACTTCTTACGACCGCTGGTGGGAGGGCAGAAGGTTACTGGGGGAACTGACAAATATCAGCCGTAACCTGGCTATCAAGATCAAATCGCTGAAATTGGGGGAGCAGGAGTATGAATATTTCAGCTATGCGATTCCCAAGTATGCTTTTGCCTTGAAAGAACATTTGCGGGAGAAGCAGTATTTCGGTAAAAACAGTTTCCTGGTGGAGGTTGACGGCGGGAAACATATTCCTAACCAGGTTGCAGCGAGTCTTTCTGCGCGGATTTTCGATCTGGAGGCTGCGGGTAAGATTTCCGGGGAGCAACTGATTATATTGAGTGGCGATCTGAACCGTTTTACGGATATTTGTGGTGGATGTGAGCGGATTAAAAAGACACCTATCCCTTTTTCTTATAGTGCTTTTATTAAAAAATTCTTGTTTATCTATGTGATCACTTTGCCATTCGGCTGGGTATTCAGCCTGGGTTATTTCGTTGTTCCGATTGTACCCTTTATATTATATGTACTGGCGAGTCTGGAGCTGATTGCTGAAGAAATAGAAAATCCATTCGGGCAGGATGCGAATGATTTGCCCGTAGATGAGATTTGTAATCACATCGAAAAGCATGTGGGGGAGATTTTGAATTAAATGATAAAAATAGCTTATCATCCTTTATATGCGCACCCTTTACCACAAGGGCATCGTTTCCCGATGTTAAAGTATGAATTGATACCAGAACAATTATTACATGAAGGAGTGATTACTACTGCTCAGCTTTTTGAACCTGAGCAGCTGAATGAAGAGATCGTGTTGTTAGCACATGATTCAGGATATTGGGCACAGCTGAGAGATTTTACCTTACCCCCAAGAGCACAGCGAAGAATCGGTTTTCCGCTTAATGCACAGTTATTGGAACGTGAGCTCAGGATTGCTCAGGGAACTATTGACGGTGCTTTGTTCGCAAAGGAGTTTGGTCTTGCTTTTAATGTAGCTGGTGGTACCCATCATGCTGGTTCTGATTGGGGAGAAGGATTTTGCTTGCTGAATGATCAGGCAATCGCTGCGAATTACCTGTTGAACAAAGGGATTTATAAACGGATTTTGATAATAGACTTAGATGTACACCAGGGAAATGGTACCGCTCAGATTTTAGAGAATGTACCAGGTGTATTTACTTTTTCTATGCATGGTGAAAAGAACTTTCCCTTCCGCAAAGAGGTTTCTGACTGGGATATCGGATTAGATGCGGGAACCGGGGATGATGTTTATCTTTCCCTGCTTGCCCATGTATTGCCGGAACTTTACCAGCGGCACCGGCCGGAGTTTGTTTTTTATTTATCGGGCGTGGATGTTTTAGCTACGGATAAGTTAGGGAAACTGGATATGAGTAAACAGGGGTGTATGGAGCGGGACAGGATGGTTTTTCAATTTTGTAAGGAAAATGGATTGCCAGTACAGGTGAGTATGGGCGGTGGATATTCACCTTTGATTAAGGATATTGTAGAAGCACATTGTAATACCTTTAAAGCCGGTTTGGATTTGTTATCTCCAATCTGAGGCTTTCCTTTTTTTTCAACATCCTTTCAGCTTCCACGCAGGTAAGTGGTACAATGTCTGATCTCTCTGATAATGAGAGTTGAAAAGTCTTCAACCTGTTTGTTAACATCATATTCTTTGACGCCTCCGCACGGCTGAATACAGCCAGGAAACAAGTTCATGGTTTTTTAATGTGAAGTATTTTGATGAAATTTAGGGATTCTAAAAAAGGAGAATAGATGAAGATTGTAATTGCAGAGAAACCATCCGTTGCACGTGAATTAGCTAAAGTATTTGGCGCAACGGGTAGAAAAGACGGATACATTGAGGGAAAAGGTTACACTTTTACCTGGGCATTCGGACATCTGCTGCAATTGGCACCTCCGCAAGAGTATGGCTTTATTGGCTGGAGAAGACAACATTTGCCCATGCTTCCGGCTAAATTTAAACTGGCAATCCGGAAAATTAAAACCAAGGATGGCCTGGTAGAAGATCCGGGAGTCAGGAAGCAGCTCGATATTATTAAAAAACTTTTTGATGAGGCTACCGAGATTATCGTAGCAACGGATGCCGGGAGGGAAGGTGAACTTATTTTCCGCTATATCTACTATTTCCTGAAATGTAAAAAGCCTTTCAAAAGACTCTGGATCTCTTCGCAGACTGATGAAGCTATTAAAGAAGGGTTCCGGAATCTGAAGCCTGGTACTGATTACGATACCTTGTTCAATTCAGCACATTGCAGGTCAGAATCTGACTGGCTGGTTGGAATGAATGCCACTCAGGCTTTAAGTATTTCTGCTGGTGCAAGATCAGTACTTTCGCTCGGCAGGGTACAGACCCCTACTTTAGCGATGATCTGTTCCAGATTTATTGAAACTAAGAATTTTGTACCACAATTATATTATCAGCTGGGTATACAGCTGGATAAAGACGGACAGCTTTTTAAGGCAGTCTCTACAGTCAACTTCAATGTAAAAGAAGAAGCGCAGGTATTATTTGATAAGATTGAAGATGTTGGTTCTGGATTTCCAGCTGGAGGAAAGATCCTCGATGTAGAAGCGAAACCGCGTAAAGAGCCACCTCCTTTACTGCATGATTTAAGTAGTTTGCAGCAGGAAGCCAATAAACGTAAAGGTTATACAGCAGATCAGACACTTAACCTGCTTCAGAATTTATATGAAAGTAAGCTGGTTTCCTATCCGCGTACAGGGAGCAGATACATTGGAGATGATGTTTTTGCTGGTGTCCCTCAATTGATTACACAGCTGACAACACATCCTGATTTTGGAAAACAGGCAGAATTTCTGATGACTATACCTTTGAACAAAAGGAGTGTGAATGCAAAGAAAGTTACCGATCACCACGCTATTTTACCAACAGGTGAAACCCCTGCTCACTTAAGCGCCGATAAACAGGCCGTTTACGATATGGTAGTAGGCCGTATGCTGGAAGCTTTTCATCAGGAATGCGTAAAAGAGGTCACTAAAATAACTATTGAATCCGGTTCTCTGTTTATTGCAAATGGAACGGTTATCCGCTCCGCAGGATGGCGATCGGTATTAAATGATAAAGAAGAAGATAAAAAGGATGAGGATAACCCTTCACTTCCAAAAGTTAAAAAAGGTGAACTTTTGCCTATCGTGGAAAAAGCATTATTAGAGAAGCAGACCAAGCCTAAACCCTTATACAATGAGGCTTCTTTGTTAAAAGCACTGGAAACATCAGGTAAGGAGATCGAAGATGAAGAGCTGCGTTACGCAATGAAAGATAGCGGACTGGGAACTCCGGCTACCAGGGCCTCAATCATCGAGACCCTGATCACCAGGGAATATATTATGCGGGAGAAAAGAAATCTTGTCCCGACTTTTAAAGGGCTGGCAGTTTATGATGTGGTGAAAGATCAGAAGATTGCACAGGCAGAATTAACTGGTTCATGGGAGAAAAGACTGGAAGAAATCCGTTCCGGCGCCTCGGTTGCAGACTTTAAAGCAGAAATCTCTGAATATACCAGGTCAATTACTAACGAATTACTTGCTGCAGGAGCAGGATTGGCAGAAAAATTGGTACCGAAAAAGGAAGATCCGGCGGTTGTATAGCAATCGCTATCCTATTTTCCTGAGCAGTAAAGCAGATAATTGCGTTGTAATCTTTCCTGCTTTCCCGTCACCAATTGCTTTTCCATCTACCTTTAGCACAGGAAGAATGTTTTTAGTCGTGCTGGTTATAAACGCTTCGCTTGCATTATAAAGTTCTTCCAGGCTAAAATCACGCGCAGTCAATTGAAAACCTGTGTCTTTAAGGTTTAGTATGTTTTTACGGATCACTCCGCTCAGTACATTATTTTTGGCGGTAACTACTTCGCCCTCAGTAGTTACTATAAAAAAGTTTGCCCTTGGTGTTTCTTTAACAAAACCATCATATTGATACAATACATCGTCGGCATTATTTTCTTTAATCAATGGTTGCAGCCAGATGGCCATAGCATAATCCAGTGTTTTCATTTCTGAAAACTGTCTTTGATAAGGATAGGTAATTAAAGTGATGCCATCAGATTGAAGCCCCTTAGGGAGCGTTAAGGCTGTTTGAGTAATGATCAGGTTTTGTGTGGCTGGCAGGGTATAGGCGTCAGCAGAATAGCCTCCGGTTAAAGTCATCTTAATTCCTGAATCCGGTAAATTATTTCTCTGCATCAGTTCAGTAATAATATCTTTCAATTCTTCAGGGGTCTGACTAATATGCAGATGCATTTTTTTTGCAGAGTTATAAAAGCGTGTCAGGTGATCGTCTAAGAAAACAGGCTTACCATTTATTGTTTTAAAGAAGTCAAATATTCCATAACCTCTTTGTATAGAAAGATCGGTAACCAGCAGGGAGGCCTGAGCTTCCGCTATAAAATTATGGTTTAGAAAAACAGTGTTAGCTCTCATTGTTTGCGCTGTTTAGGTTTGGCAGATGTTCTGAAAATGAAATAAGAGCTGTTAATTAACAGGCCCGTGCAATATTAACAAATTTCCGGGGCTTGATACTTCATCCAATTGTTATATTCGTTGAATGATTTAGCTATTCAAATCTATGTATATCACTTTATTGATGTTCTGTGCATTAGCCTTATTGGTTTATGCTACTCTAAAATTACCTGTTTTTGGCCGTTTACCCGAAGGTGCAAGGCTGGAACGTATCCGTCAGCTGCCTAATGCGGCAGGTGATGAACTGCAAAATCAATCTTTAACGCCTATGGTACCTGAAGGTGGTTATCCGGCTATAATTAAAGCCATGCTGAAAGGTAATCCTAACAGCAGGCCGGCAACTGCTTTGCCGCATGTTTTACCCGAACTGGATTCCGTATCCGGTGCCAAATTAACCTGGTTTGGGCATTCTTCTTATTTATTACAACTGGATACTTTGAAAATACTGGTGGATCCGGTATTCAGTCAAACACCTTCTCCGTTTTCTTTTATTGGTAAAAAACAATATGCTGGTACTGATTTTATCAGGGCGGAAGATTTTCCTGCAATTGATGTACTGCTGATTACACATGATCATTATGATCATATGGATTATCAGAGTATACTAAAACTGAAAGACAGGGTAAAACATTTTTTGACCTCCGCAGGTGCAGGTTCTCATTTAATCCGCTGGGGAATTCCGGCAGAAAAGATCACAGAGCTGGCATGGGAGGAACAGGCCGTTTTATGCGGTTTGAAATTCACGGCGAAACCAGCAAGACATTTTACAGGAAGACTGCTTAAGCGTAACCGGACTTTATGGTCTTCATTTATCCTGGAAACCCCTGAACATAAATTGTTTTTAGGTGGTGACTCTGGTTATGACAGTCATTTTAAGGTTATTGGTGAAGAACATGGCCCTTTTGATCTGGCAATTTTAGAATGCGGACAGTACAATGAACTATGGCCATTAATCCATATGTTTCCTGAACAAACTGTGATGGCGGCTAAAGATTTGAAAGCAAAAGTGCTTTTACCTGTACATTGGGCAAAGTTCACACTGGCTTTACACGATTGGAATGATTCTGTTTTACGCGTTACTAAAAGTGCTGAAGAGTCGGCTCAGCGTATTACAACCCCTTTATTGGGAGAAACGTTTTTGCTGGGTGGGGATTATCCTCAAACAAAATGGTGGCTAAATATAGAGAATGGTAAACAATAGGTTTTAATGCTTGTTATACCTGTGAATTCAAAATATTAAAGCTATGAAAACCGATCTTATAGAAATTTTTCAAACAATCAGGGCAACTTTACAACCTTATACTACTTTAGGTTTCAATGATGGGACGAATAGTGATCAGAAATACGATCTTTGGGCTGCTGCGCCTGCCGGAAAGGATGGAGAGGGGAAAGCAGGTGTGTTTTTTCTCAGTATAGAGATTAAAGATGACCATGTTGCTTTTGATCTCCTGCCTGATTCTGTTCCTCAGCATGAGCGTACCATGTATATTAAAGAGCTGGATGAAGTAACTTTGAATTTAATAGAAGATAAAGTTGCCGCCGGTTATAAAATATTCAAAGAACAGGAATGGGTATAAGGGATTATAAATAAAAAATACGAGTGAGTAAACCAAAAATAAGCTGGCAAGAAGAGCTTAAACAAGCGTTACTGGATATTGGCATTGAGTCAGAACTTTATACTTCTGACTCTTTTCTTTTATTGAAGTTCCGGGATAATGATGCCTTGTATCTTAACCTGTTAAGTATAAAAGCTCATCCTGGTTCAGCAGAAACCTTACTATTACAGCAGAAATATACAGGTTCAGCTAAACAGCTGATTCAGCTTTGGGAAGATATCTGGTATACCAGGCCAGCACAGGTTTTAAGCCGTATTAGTGCATTACTGGGAAAAAACCAACGGATTCACGGCAGAAAAACTCTTGTGGTAAGTATCACTCAGCCAGAGGCTGATGTGTTTTTAAAAAAGAATCACCTCCAGGGATCAGCTAAGGCAAGGCATCGGTACGCTTTGGTTTTTGCTGGTCAGTTTATTGCTGTGGCTACTTTTAGTGGTAAACGGAAAATGACCAGAAAACAAGCTGACTATACTTCTGTTGAACTGATCAGGTTTGCTACGGCTGATGGATTTACAGTACAAGGCGGACTAAGCAAGCTAATTAAACATTTAATCAAAACTATTCTTCCCAGTGATGTGATGACCTATGCAGACCTGGACTGGTCTTATGGTAAAGGTTATACGAAACTGGGCTTTGAATTGGCCGGGCAAATCCCTCCGGCAGAAATATGGCTGGATCAGGTTAACAATATCCGTTATTTTCCTCATCGTTTGCCAGAAAATATCAGGATTGCTGCTGCTCATTTAGCAGAAACAGAGAAAATCACCTATTTAAATTCCTTAAACTATAGCCGTGTTTTTAATATGGGAAACCTGAAATATATCATACTATGCAATTAGAGAAAAATCCACTTTTAATTATACTTGGCCCAACAGCTTCAGGGAAAACTAAACTTGCGGTTAGTGTTGCCGATATATTGGACGGAGAGATTATCAGTGCAGACAGCAGACAGGTATTTAAAGATATGGATCTTGGAACAGGAAAGGATCTGCACGAATACCAGATCGGTGAAAAGCTTATTCCATATCATCTGATCAATATCAGGGAAGCCGGGGAAAGTTATAATGTGAATTCATTTAAGGATGATTTCTATCAAATATTTGAACACCTTAACCAGCAGCATAAAGTTCCGGTATTGTGTGGCGGGACAGGAATGTATATGCATAGTATCCTGCAAAACCACCAGTACACAGCAGTTCCGGTAAACGAAGAATTGCGGACAAGTCTTTCTGCGTTTGATATTGACGCACTGCGTAAAGTATTGGCTGGTTATCCGGCTGCATTAACAGCCCATGCAGATCTTTCTTCTGCCAAGCGGCTGGTTAGAGCCATTGAAATTGCAGCCTATTTACAGCAGCATACCCTGGCAGCAGAAAATCGCCCTTTATTGAACCCCCTGGTCATTGGTTTGGGTGGAGAAGTTGATTCCCGCCGCGAAAGAATTTATCAAAGACTGAATGAGCGTTTTGATAATGGATTGATAGCAGAAGTAGAAGGGCTTTTAGCGCGGGGTGTAAGTGCTGAAAAACTGATCTTTTATGGTTTGGAGTATAAATTTATCACTGAGTATCTCCAAAATAAGCTCACTTTACCAGAATTAAAGGAGAAATTGTACATCGCAATCCGTCAATTTGCAAAGAGGCAAATGACTTTTTTCAGAAAAATGGAAAAAGACGGTATTATGATAAACTGGCTTGATTCTTCCAGAAGCACCGCTCAGTTAACACAGGAAGTTATTAAATTATATAAAGAATCATTCAAACGGTAAGCAGCTGTTACAGAAGCTGATCAAGTATCTTTTGCCTGCCTGTGCAGGATTTGAAATTTCTGATTTTTACCGAAGATCTGCCTGCTTTGAAAAATGCCATCTATTCAGGTTTCATGCTTGTTTTATAGCCGGACTGATCGCCGGATTGCTGTAGTGGCATGCATTTTGTATTTAGTCCATGAAAGATTGATAAAAATTGTCAATCGTCAAAACACATGAATAAATATAATAAAATGAAAGTTTCTACTAAATTCCTTGCTTCGGCAGCAGCTGTCGTGGCAATATTCTTTACAACTAATGTTAGTGCTCAAAAAATAGGTATTGGTGCAAATATCGGTGTCCCTACCAATAACAATTATAGTGTTGCTGCTGGTATCGATGTACGTGCACAATTTGATGTAACTAAGCAACTATCTATTCCAATTGCAACAGGTTATAACCACTATTTTGCAAAAGACCGTGTATATAGTGTTGGTGCTGTTAATAACATTGAAGTTCCTGACTATGCTTACATTCCTGTAAAAACTGGTTTAAAGTATTTCTTTGATCCAACAGGTTCAGGTATCTATGCAATGGGTGAAGTAGGTGCTGCTTTTGGAGTATCTAAAGATTCAAAAACAACTTTCCTTTATGCGCCAACTCTGGGTTACTCATGGAGTAACGGTTTAGACTTAGGTTTAAAGTATGAAAATACAGGTAAAGGTGATGCATTACGTTATGCAAACAACTATGACAACAAAAGCGTAGGACAGATCGCATTGCGTATCGCTTACGGTTTCAAGTTATAAGCTGAAAAGCTAACTTAAACATAAAAAGGGTGTGTATTTTTAAATACACACCCTTTTTATGTTTAAGCTATTCTTCTGCGCCTATTTCCGCTGCTTCCCGAAGGAGCGGCTCAAATAGGTTCTGGCCTGTTATAAACCATTAATTTATCTGCTGAAATCTGTTTGTTCTGAAGATTGAAATTTATTATTTCATTAATGAATGAATATTCACTTATATTTGTTTAATCATTTGATAATTATGCGCGCAAGAGATATAGAGAAAGAGAACCTGGTAAAAAAAATTGCTGTAGAAACTATAGCACAAGGTGGTTTTGAAAGTTTTAGTATGAATAAGCTCGCCAAAGCTTGTGGCATTTCCGTAGCCACACTTTATATTTATTACAAGGACAAGGATGATCTTCTTTCGCAGCTTGCAGTGGAGCATGGTAAGATGCTGGCCAATACCATGCTTCACAACTTTGATGCGGAGGCCTCTTTTGAAGATGGATTACGTCAGCAGTGGGAAAACAGGTATCGTGATCTGATCAATAACCCAACACTGAGCAAATTTAATGAGCAGTTGAGAGCCTCTGTTTATCAGGATCAGTTTCTTTCTACTTTAATGAAAGGTGCCTTAGCTCCACTTCAAAGATTCAATGACAATATTGTCTCTCGGGGAGAAGTCCGGGAAATGCCTTTCGAGGTTTACTGGTCAGTGGCCTTTGCACCTCTTTACGCTTTAATCAAGTTTAACAATGAAGGGCAAAGCCTGGGTGGTAAACCATTCAAAATGACTGATGAGATGTTATGGGAGGCGTTTGATTTAGTAGTCAAAGGATTAAGAAAATAAATATCAATGATTTTACTAATGTATTTAAACAGAATCAAGAATGACAAAAAATGGAAAATTTCAATCATATCCTGCTTTTTAGAACAGATATAAAATCTGAAGAGGATAAACAGGCTTTACAGCCCTTATTGGACAAAGACAAGAATATTGAACAATGGAACGTAGATCTCGATGATGAGGATTTCGTTTTAAGGATTGTCTCCTATACCCTAAAACATGACCAGGTTATCGAAATGGTCCAGAATTGCGGCTACCATTGTTGTGAATTAACTTAAGTTTATGGAAACCAAAGGAACCACACCTTTTTCCGGCTATCAGAAGATCGTCATCTTTATTTTAGCAATGACTCAATTTACTGTTATACTTGACTTTATGGTCATGTCCCCTTTGGGCGATATGCTGATCAAGTCTTTAAGTATGAAGCCTTCCTCTTTCGGGATTGCAGTTTCTGCTTATGCTTTCAGCGCAGGTATATCTGGTTTATTAACTGCGGGATTTGCAGACCGCTTTGATCGTAAAAAACTGCTTTTATTTTTTTACAGCGGTTTCATCGTTGGAACCTTTTTATGCAGTTTGGCCAATTCTTTTGAATTGCTGGTCGCTGCTCGTATTATTACTGGTTTATTTGGCGGGGTAATCAGTTCTATTGCTATGGCCATTATTACGGACCTTTTTAGTTTGAAGCAAAGAGGAAGAGTAATGGGTTTTATACAAATGGGCTTTGGTGCGAGCCAGGTACTGGGGATCCCGATAGGCTTGTATATAGCTAACAAATGGGGGTGGGAATCTCCTTTTGTGATGGTTGCGGCAGTTGCAATACTCATTGCTGTTTTAATTGTGATGGTTTTAAAGCCAATCAACAAGCATCTGGGTTTGCAGCATGACCGTTCTGCATTCAGGCATCTCTGGCATACCGTGTCCAGGAAAAATTACAGGATTGGTTTTGCCGCAACGGCTGCACTGTCAATAGGTGGTTTCATGATGATGCCATTTGGAAGCGTATTTGCGGTTAATAACCTGCATGTTACAGCTGAGGAACTGCCCGTATTATTTATGGTTTCCGGAGTAAGTTCATTGATCATCATGCCTTTAATTGGGAAATTAAGTGATACGGTCAGTAAATTCAGGATTTTCAGTATTGCTTCTATCTGGACTATACTGATTTGTGTGGCCTATACTAATTTGCAGGCAACACCATTCTGGATAGTGATTGGCCTTAACGTTTTGATGATGATTGGAATTATGAGCCGGATGGTTCCTTCTTCTGCTTTAACAAGCGCAATTCCTGATATGGAAGACAGGGGGGCATTTATGAGTATTAACTCTTCTATGCAGCAAATTGCAGGCGGTATAGCTGCAGCGGCTTCAGGTATGATTGTTGTTCAGCAAACAAAATTCAGTCCTATAGAACATTATAATATAGTTGGCTATGTGGTTGTAGTAGTCACATTGATCAGCATATTTTTAATGTACAGAGTGAACCAGCTGGCTAAAAATAAACCAGTTGCTGTAGCTAAAACAGAAGAACCTGAACTGGCGATATCAGAATTTTAACAGCATTCTGCTGTTTTGATGACCAATTTTTACTATAAATCCGTTGATCGTATTCTGCTCGTAGTTGAGAGGGGGTTGAAAGGGCCATTGGCCCTTTCAACCCCCTCTCAACTACGAGCAATTATACATACTGGATAGTTCAGCTAGCTATCAGCTCCTTCTGATGCCTGATTTATCTATCATCTGATCAAATGCATTTTTAATAACACGGTTTAATTCCTGCTGTTTATAACCAGCTGTCAACTGATCAAGCTGATGTAAAACAGATAAGCTCAATCTTGTGTCCTGCAGATAAGCCTGCTGAAATTCGGGTGCAAGTGTACAAACATAACTGAACTCCTGAGCAAGAAAACCAGCTGTTTCTTTAGTGAGCTGATTGGCCTCTTTAATCCGGTTCAGCGCATATAAATTCTGAATGGTACTGATCCTGTTCACCGTATCTCTCACCGAATAATTGGTGAGTGGTAAGTCTCTGAGACATTTCTGCATTAAATGTGCGGCCTTTGCAGATTTTCCTTCCATAATCAGATTGCTGGCGAGTGTATTGTTAAAGCCCCAGGTCGAAAATACGATCCTTTTAGATTCCTGATCCAGGTAAGAAGCCTTATGGAATGCGGTGTAATCTATTTTGTTCATCACATTTGTGTACATCACATCAGAATTGGTTTTCTCGCTTTTATCCCTGCTATCCTCTGCTGCGGTTTTAAAAGGAAGTAAACGGTAAGCATATCCTTCCAGGTAAAGATATTGATCAAGGCCAATATAAGTATCTTGTGATACGGAGGTCGCAAAATATACCGGGCGTTCCCAATTGTTATGAATAAGAATATCAAATAATGCTAAATCACCTTTACTGGCATAAGATTTATTAAAGTTCCACTCCATTGTTTTACTTACCTCTGCCTTTTGAGCAGGGGTAATGGTATGTGTTTTAACCAATTGTTCAGGATCTATAGTTAGTTTTAATTTTTTAGTGGGCAGAAAATTCATAAATGTACCATCGGTCATCTGTACCTGGTCTTCTTTGTTTTCGGAAGTCATTACTGCAAACAGATCCTTCAGCTCTACACTATCAGTTAATCCGTAATCTACATAAGGCAGATAATCTCTGACACCAGAAACATACTTTTCTTCGGCCATGGTGATAGGTAATGGCGCCGATTTATTCATTTGCTTCTTCAATTGATTAATGAAAGAAGCATCGGGCAAAAACTGCATGCAAATTACACGTACATCTGTTCTGAAGCCTTCTACCTCTTGTGCATACCAAAGCGGGAAAGTATCATTGTCAGCATTCGTGAAAAGAATTGCATTGGGGGCACAGGAGTTTAGATAATTCTTCGCCCAGTCTGTTGCCGTGTTTTTATGAGACCGGTCATGATCATCCCATCCCTGAACACCCATTAATACAGGTGCGGCCAGTAAACATGTCACTGCAGCGATGATCAGGCTTAACCTCTGGTGTGCGATTTTTGATAAAAGTTCTTTCAGTGCGAGTACACCAAAGCCAATACAAATGGCAAAGGCATAAAAAGACCCGGCATAGGCATAATCCCTTTCTCTTGGCTGCAACGGATCTTGATTAAGGTAGAGAATAATCGCTATACCAGTAAAGAAAAATAAGGTGATTACCACTATTCCATCGGTTTTATTTCTGCGGTAAAGCCAGATCAGCCCGGCAATTCCCATCATTAACGGGAATCCATAGTATACGTTATGCCCGGCATTGGTGGTGATGGATGTAGGGAGATCAGACTGGCTGCCTAAACGCAGGCTATCGAGTACTTTGATACCCGTGATCCAGTTGCCATCTTGTACATTTCCAACGCCCTGAACATCGTTTTGTCTTCCTGCAAAATTCCATAAAAAGTAACGCCAGTACATAAACCCCAATTGCCAGGAGGTAAAAAAGCTCAAATTCTGGGTAAAGGTTGGCGTTTGTCCTTCATTGAGGTTTAGCCATTGCTGATAATATTTATCGTGTCCGGCTTTCTGACTGAAAGTTCTTGGAAAGAGGATGTTTTTATCATAAGTGGTTTTGTAGGTTTTTCCGGATATTTCGTATTTTGAAGCTCCTTTACGGTAGGTATTCCCGGTTTCTTTATTCTCTACTACTTTAGCATCAAAGGTATTCCCGTAAATTAAGGGAGCAGATCCATAATTTGTACGTCCCAGGTAATCATAGAGAGAAAACGGCATATCCGGATTGCTCAGGTTGATATTGGTTTTTGCATCTGCTCTGATCAAAATCATCAGGTAGGAGCTAAAGCCAAAAAGAACAAATACTAAACAAAGCAGCGCCATATTCAGGTTATATTGATGTCTGCGTACCGAGTAATTTATCGCGGCATATAAAATTGCTGCAAAGAGTAAAATGAAACATATAGCGCCTGAGCCAAAGAAAAGCCCCAGAGTATTTACAAAAAGAAGGTCGGCTTCTGCTGCAAACAGCACAAAGTACTGGATCAGTACAAACTGAACAATCCCTACAATCAAACAACCGGTTAAAAAGGCTTTCATTGTACCCAGGATTCCAGGTTTCTCTGCTTTTTTAAAGTAATAAACGAGGGTTACGGCAGGTATGGTCAATAAACTTAAAAGATGAACACCAATAGAAAGACCCACAATAAAGGAAATGAAAATCAGCCAGCGGTTATCAGTTTCATTTTCCCATCTCAGCATGGCCCAGAAAGTAACTGCGGTGAACAAAGAGGAGAGCGCATAAACTTCTGATTCTACGGCTGAAAACCAAAAGGTATCAGAGAAGGTATAAGCAAGTGCACCTATCGCTCCGGCAGCAATAATACTGTAGGTTTTGCTGCCAACTCTCTCTTTCCTGTAAATTTTGGAAGCTAGTGCCGTGATCGTCCAGAAAAGAAACATAATAGTGGCTGCACTGGCAATCACAGCACTAAAATTAATCCAGTAGGCGATTTTTGCAGGATTACCCATCGCCAGCAGACTGAACATTTTTCCAATCATCAAAAAAAGCGGTGCGCCGGGCTGGTGTCCAACTTGTAATTTATTGGCGGTTGCAATAAATTCTCCGCAATCATAGAAACTTGCGGTCGGCTCCATCGTCAGCCAGTAGGTAAGCAGGGCAATGCTAAAAAGCACAAAACCGGCAACTGTATTGATCAGGCGATATTTCTTTTTTTCTTCAGGCGTATTAATCAGCTCGTTGAATTCTGTACCGATCAATTCACGCACTTCAGTCATATTGAATTTAGCAGAAGCCGGTTTCTGTTCCAGAGAAGTAATGAGGTGATCATATAATTCGTCAAGCATATCTTCAGTGAGCGATAAACCCAGGAGATGCTGCCGTATTTCTAAATGCTGCTGTGCGGTTAGTTTCATGAGAGTTTAGATTTGAGGTTAAGCAGCAATTGCAGATTCCCAATAAAACTCTCGGCTTCCTGAAGTTTGTTTTCTACTTCTTTTTTGCCTGCGGTGGTCAGCGCATAATACTTGCGGACTCTGTTGTCCACTAATTCTGTACTGGTGCTTAACATACCGTCAGCTTCCATTTTATGCAGGCTGGGATACATGGCACCTTCTGTTAGTTTAATTTCTCCACTGGTGATTTCCTTCACTTTCTGGGTAATCTCATAACCATACATCTTCTCATTTTCCTGTAGAAGTTTTAAAATGATAGTTTGCAGGCTGCCTTTTAACATTCCGTTTGCTGTACTCATAAAGCAAATATATAATTTTCTTACATACATAGGAAAATTATGTATACTGATTTTTAGTTATTTAATCAGCTTTACTGTCGGGAAATGTAAAAGGCAGCCTGCTTAAAGCGAAAACAGCTGCTCGCTTATTTTATTTTAGCATAAATTTCAACGATTTCCTGATTGATATTCAAACTATCAATTTTCTCTATACCTTTTTGTGTGATAGTATCATTCTTTAAAGTCAGTGTGAATTTGAAATCTCTGTTTTCCCATTCCCGGTAGTTACAATACGCTAAATGTTCCTGGTATTGATCACCTTTAAGAGAAAAAGTTCCTGCACCAGCATCGTAAACAGGAACAGGTACGGCACCTTTTGCCAGGTCATGTTTGAAAAAAGCAAAATGTGTCCCATTGAATAATTTAATCATTTCCTGTCCTTTTACGGGGTAGGTGACCTCTGTTTTTGCACCTCTGGTAACTTTACTGGAAACCAGTTTCCAGGTACCTGCAATAGATTGATTTGTTAATTCAGTTGAAGATGGAACTTTGTCTGTGCAGGCAGCCAGGCAGGTGAGCCCGGCAAGAAGTAATAATTGAAATTTCATTTAATCTGGTTAAGGGGTTAATTTGGGTTAAAATGATGTTTTAATTGAAAAATTAAAACAGATACAATCTAGTAAATTAATTGTATAACGGGGAATTTAAATTAAATAAGCGGTTATCTATCGTGTTTTTACTTAGTTAGTTAGCTTGATTATTACGTGTTTTTACGCTTGATAATCTGAGTTCAGATCTGGTATTTTTATGGCAACCAGGTATGAATAATTTATGAAAAGAAAGCTAACGTTAGTGGAAGGAACCATGTATGGTGACGGACAGACGGCGGTAAATGCAGTTGTTGCAGTAAAAATTAAAGGTAGTATTGATGCTGGAAACTTACAGCATGCGCTATCAAAAGTGCAGGCCAGACATCCGCTGCTGAATGTCAATGTCCGGGAGGATTCAACCGGGATTCCTTATTTTATAACGAACGAAAACATAGGACAAATACCTGTCCGGACTGCTAACCGCTATACCAATGAGGATTGGGAAAAGCAAACCTCTGTTGAATGTCTGACCCCATTTGATACGAAAAACGGGCCATTAATGCGTGTTGTTTATTTAAAGTCTGCCGAAGCTTCAAATTTGATTATGGTTTGTCATCATTGTATCTGTGATGGAAGGGCTATCCTGAATCTTCTGGATGAAACATTGCGTTTACTGGCCGAACCGCACATTGATATTGGTACCTATCATTCATTCAGTTCTTTATATGATTTTATTCCCGACCAGGTAAAAAAAAGCAGGAAAAATCTATTGATGGTTTCCCTGGTTAAAAAATTGTCCGGACTGATGTTGCTGGCAGCAGCTTCGAAAAAGGAGATCAAAAGGGTAAAACCTTATTTGCTGCATTGGAGAATAAACGAGGAAGAATCTGCTGCCATACTGAGCAAGTGCAGGAAAGAAGGTGTTTCTTTACATGCGGTATTAAGTGTTATTTTTCTAAAGGCATATGATACTATTGGAACTATCAAATCTCATAAAAAGCTCTACTGTGCAGTAGATATGCGAAAATTCGTCCCTGAAATTAAAAATGATATGTTATTTGCTTTTCCTGCAATGATTGAACTGGGGCTTAAAGGCGGCTGTAATATTGAATTCTGGGATCAGGTGCGCCTGCTTAAAGAGGAACTGATCCTGAAAATCAGCAAAACTAACGTGAACAGGATTTTCCTGCTCGATGAAGGGCTTTCCACTTTCCTGCCTAAGCTTGCTAAATACGCTAAAGTGGATAAAGGAGCCCATGATTTCACTTTTTCGAATATGGGCAATTCTTCTATTCAGGAAAACTATGGACTGGTAGAAGTTCAGGATGTGTATTCGCCGGTAACCATATTCCCTTTTGGAAATCCATCTACTTTCTTCGCATCTGCCTTTAGGGGGCAGCTTGATCTTATGATGACCTCCGATGCGCATTTCATTAAATATGAAGAGGCTGTAATGATCAGAGAGAAGGTCATGGAGTTATTAAAAGAGATGAATTAATGATAGATTCTGATTTTATGAATGCAGAACCAGTTCACAGTCTACCATAACTTCCTGGTATCCGGTTGTTTCTGTTTTCTGGTCAATTAACTTTAGAAGTAGTTTAATCGCATTTTCGCCCATCGACTCAGGGTTCTCTTCGATAGAAGCCAGCGGAGGATTGTCCAGGTAGCGGATAAATGGCATATTCCCGAAACCAATGAATTCTGTTTGTTCCATTTTTTCATATAGGTTGGCACGCAGGTATTTCATGGCATCAAATAGAATCTGCTCTTTAAAAGCTACCAGTGCAGTAGGTGGGTTTTTACTATGATAAAATAGCTCTTTAATTGCATGATTGGTGTTCTCCTTATCAAAATCTGTATAAGCAACCAGGCTGGCATCAAAAGGAATATGGTTATCATTCAAGGCATTGATATAACCCTTAAATCTATCATGCGTAAAGCTGGTCATTTTCGGGCCGCCCAGGTAAGCAACTCTTTGATGTCCCCGTTTGATTAAAAAATCGGTGGCTTTATAACATCCCTGATAAGTATTACTTAATACTTTATGACAACTTAAATTAAAGCCCGGGTTTCTGCCATAATAAATAATTGGCAGGCCAAGGTTCTCAAACATATCTAAATGATCAAAATGCTGTGTGTTTTTAGAAACGGCGATAATCAGACCATCAATACGGCTTTTCAGCAGCATATTAGCCAGATCAACTTCCTTTTTCAAGTCATCGTAAGACTGGCCGATAATTACATTGTAACCATATTGGCGGGCATGTTGTTCAATCCCGAAAATGCTTCTGGTAAAATAATGATCCATCAGGTCTGGTAAAATGATACCAATCGTATAAGATTTCTGGATCTGTAAATTAAGCGCTGATTTATTGGGTGTGAAATGCAATTCGGCAGCCATTTGCTTTACCCGCTCTTTGGTATAGGCATTAATGGTTGGGTAGTCGTTAAGAGCTTTGGATACTGTAGATATAGATATTTTTAGCTTTTGAGCTAAAAGTTTGAGGGTTACGGGCGTTTTTGTACTCATTAGGTTAGTTAACGATCGCCTAAATATAAGATAATAAACAATATCAAATATTGCTATGCAGGATCAGCAGGTTTATCGCCTGAGTGCTAAGAAATAAAATTTGCCTGCTCTATTTTAATTATTAAATAAATCTGATATGGAGTTACCCGGGCAATGCCATTAAATGGCTGTAAAACCTGAATTATTTCAAACGTTTGAAACGCAGAAACAACCGTTTGAGCAGCTTTTGTTACAGATGATATGAATCATATGCCCTTGGCCTTTTATAAATTGCGTCCGTATAATGATGGTTTTTTAGCCTAATTTTATTGAAAAAATTTGAATAATGAAGGTAACAGAAAAATCAGGTATTTATAAAATGACCCAGACTATGCGCTGGTTTGGCCCGAATGATCCGGTTATCCTGGCTGATATTTTACAGGCAGGCTGCACTGGTATTGTCAGTGCTTTGCACCATATTCCAAATGGAGTAGTCTGGGAGGAAGGGGAGATTAAAAAACATAAACAGCTGATTGAAGATGCCGGTTTACATTGGGATGTAGTGGAGAGTTTACCTGTACATGAAGCCATTAAAACACAAGCTGAAAACTTTGAATACTATATTAATAATTACAAACAATCCTTAAAAAATCTGGCGGCCTGCGGCATCCATACGGTTACTTATAACTTTATGCCTGTGCTGGACTGGACACGTACCAATCTGGCTTTTGAATTGCCAAACGGAGCCAGGGCCCTGAAATTTGAAAAAGCCGCAGTCTGTGCATTTGATGTTTTTATTTTAAAAAGACCGGACGCTGCTGCTGCTTATACTAAACAGCAGCTCATCAAAGGAAAAGCATGGTTTGATCAGGCTGATGAACAACAGAAGACGCTGTTACAGCGTAATATCATAGCTGGGTTACCCGGGAGTGAAGAGAGCTTTACGCTGGAACAATTTCAAGCTGCTTTAGATCAATACCAGGGAATAGATGAACAGAAGCTGAGCAATCACCTGGTGTATTTTCTTTCAGAAATTATGCCTGTAGCCGATGAGCTCGGGATTAAAATGGTTGTGCATCCGGATGATCCGCCTTATGCAATTTTTGGATTGCCACGTGTGGTCAGCACAGCACAACATTTGCGCAAAATATTTTCAGCAGTACCCTCTTTAAATAATGGCTTATGTTTTTGCACGGGTTCCTTTGGTGTTCGTGAAGATAATGACCTTACCGCGATGATCAGGGAATTTGCAGCAAGGATCAATTTTATTCATTTGAGGAGTACAAAAAGAAATGAGGAAGGTGATTTCTTTGAAGACAACCATTTAGACGGTGATGTGGACATGTACAGTGTGGTTAAAGAAATCTTTAATCAGCAGCAACTGCGGCAAATCAGTATTCCTGTTCGTCCGGATCATGGTCATCAGCTGCTGGATGATTTACGCAAAAAAACTAACCCCGGATATTCCGCAATCGGACGTTTAAAAGGCCTGGCAGAATTAAGAGGCCTTGAATTTGGGATATTTAACGAATACCTGCATAAATTATAGGTATCTGTAACTATTCAAAGACAAGCAAGACAACTATTACAACCAGATATTAACCGAAAATTAGCTGATATGACGGAAAGTACGATCATCACTGATAACTTTTTATTGAGTAATAAAAAGGCAGTTTTGCTTTATCATGAATATGCAAAGCATCTGCCAGTAATTGATTTTCATAATCATTTATCTCCGCTGCAGATTGCAGAAGATAAGAAATTTGATAACCTGACCGATATCTGGCTAAAAGGTGACCATTATAAATGGAGAGCCATGCGTGCATTGGGCGTAGATGAGGCGCTGATTACCGGACAGGCCAGTGATGCAGCGAAATTTAAAGCCTGGGCACAGGTTGTTCCTGCCACCTTAAGAAATCCTTTGTTTCACTGGACACATATGGAACTTAAAAATCCATTCGGAATCCATAGCTATTTAAATGGGGATTCCTCAGACCGGATTTATCAGCAGGCAAACGAACTTTTAGCTCAGGATAAATTCTCGGCCCGTGGTTTACTGAAAAATTTCAAGGTAGAGATGTTAGGTACAACAGATGATCCTTGTGATGATTTAAACCATCACCAGCAATTAATCAAAGAAGGGTACGAGGTTAAAGTTAAACCTTCATTCCGCCCGGATAAGGTTTTTATGATCGGAGAGCCGGATACATTTAAAGCCTACCTTAAATTGTTGGGCCAGAAAGCCGGAGTTGAAATTACCAGTATAGACTCTCTTTTAGAGGCGTTAAAAAATAGAGTTGACTTCTTTGCTTTACAACAATGTTCCATCTCAGATCATGGGCTAAGTGTTTTACCAACTCGTTTTACATTAACTGCTGCACAAGAGCAGGAGTTCAGCACATTCCTTAAATCTGATCAGGCATTGTTTTCTGATCCTGACGCTTTTGCTGGTTTTATTTTAACTGAGCTTTGCAAAATGTATCATGAAAGGGGCTGGGTACAACAATTTCATGTCGGTGCGATCCGCAATAATAATAAAGGGATGCTGCATAAGCTTGGTCCTGATACTGGTTTTGATTCTATCGGGGATGAGAAACATGCAGAGAATTTATCGGCTTTTTTAAGTCACCTGACTTTAACGGATCAGTTAGCTCAAACTGTGGTTTATAACCTGAATCCTGCCGATAATGAGGTGATTGCAACCATGCTGGGTAATTTTGCGGACGGCAGGGTCGGGGGGAAAATGCAATTTGGATCAGGCTGGTGGTTTTTAGACCAGAAAGACGGGATAGAGAAGCAGCTCAATGCTTTATCTAATATGGGAGTGGTGAGCACATTTATTGGAATGCTGACAGATTCACGCAGTTTTCTGTCTTACTCCCGTCATGAATATTTCAGAAGAGTTATGTGTAATCTTTTCGGCTCGGAGATGGAAGCAGGCCTGTTACCGGATGATGAAAAATGGGTAGGAGAGATGATCAGCAATATCTGTTACTCTAATGCTAAAAACTATTTCGGGTTAAACCGGGGTTAACGGGGCAGTAATCAATAACAAATGGTTTATAGTTTTTTATCAGCGGTAGAGTTTCTGATGATAAGTTCAGAGGGTATTACCGTAATATCCTGCTGAACTTTATTGTTTTTAGGATCAAGAGAATTGAGGAGTAGTGTGGCCGCAGTTTGTCCAATCAAAAATGCAGGCTGGGAGACAGTAGTTAAAGATGGGTTCAAAATTCCTGCTGTTGGATTATTTGAAAAACTAATTACTTTCAGGTCTTGAGGGATTTTTAAGTTTAACTGTTCACAGGCCAGGTAAACAGGTAAAGTAAGTTTATCTACAATGGCCAGCAGACCATCGGGCCTGTTTTTAGCTTGTAAGCTCTTATAAATTTGATCATAGCATTGAATATCATCGTCACAAAAGAGGATCTGATTCTCTTCAAATAACATATGATGATCTGACATTGCTTTTTGATAACCCAGAATTCTTTGCTTGCTGATCTCCAGATCCGGGGAAATTGTACAGACATTTATCTTTTTACAACCGCAATTCAAAAGATGCTGAGTAGCCTGGTAACAGCTCTCAAAATCATTGGTAACGACTTTTGGCAGCAGCATTTGCTCCATGACCCTGTCAAAAAATATAACAGGAATATTCTCCTGCTCCATAACCGCAATGTGTGCTGTGGCTGTCGTATTTTTGGTTACAGATATCAATAATCCATCTATTCTTCCTTTTTTGATATATTCCAGTATTTCTTTTTCCCTGTTGTAATCTTCGTGCGTTAAATAAATGAGTACGTGGTATCCTTTTTCCCTGGCTACGGCTTCTATACCGTTGATCACCAACGCAAAAAAGTGATCGGCAATTTCGGGTAAGACAACCGCTATAGTCTCGCTTTTTCGGGTTCTTAAGCTCCTGGCATAGGTATTTGGTGTGTAGTTAAGTTCTGCTGCCAATGCTTTTACCCGCTTTTTTGTGGGTTCGCTGATCTCATGGCTGTCCTGTAAGGCTTTCGAAATCGTAGTAGCTGATAAATTCAGTCTGCCGGCCAGTACTTTGATGGTTATGTTTTCCATAAGGAGATCAGGTTTACCCAAAAAATACAGAAAATAATCGATTATTTACTTTATCGTTAACGTAAATAATTAACAGGATGTCTGTCAGATTAAGGAAATAAATCGGGATATTGATTAAGGTAATGGTTTAACAACCAGATTAATTGATTTCAGGATCTTAAAATTTGTAAAATGAAAGAAGCAACCAGTTCAGCACAGGAGAATCCGTTAAATTCACTCGATCAATGGGAAGACGATTTGTTGGAACGCTATCCGGACCCTAAAGCAATTGCTCAGGAAAAGGACACTGCTGCATTCAGAAATTATGAAACACCTGAAAAAGCAGCTGTCAAAGAGTTTTACAGGTTGCAGCATCTCAACCAAACTTATGATTTTGTACAACAGAAAAGAGCGGAATATCTGAAGTTTGCTCAAATGGAAATGTCTGTTTGGGAAGCCTTTGATTTTTTAAATCAACTGGTAGATGACTCCGATCCGGATACTGACCTTGACCAGCTGCAACATTTATTACAAACCAGTGAAGCGATCCGAAGCCAGGGACATCCCGACTGGATGGTACTGACCGGGCTTTTTCATGACATGGGAAAAGTACTTTGTTTATTCGGTGAACCACAATGGGCGGTAGTAGGTGATAGTTATCCTGTAGGCTGCGCTTATTCCGATAAAATAGTTTTCTCCGAATTTTTTGCAGATAACCCTGATTTTAAAAATCCTCTATACAATACAAAATATGGGATTTATGAGCCCGGATGTGGATTGGATAACGTAACTATGACCTGGGGACATGATGAATATGTGTATCATTTATTGAAAGACTATCTGCCGGAACAAGCCTTGTATATGCTTCGTTATCATTCATTTTATCCTCAGCACCGGGAAAATGCCTATGCACACCTGATGACCAGCCACGATAAAAAAATGTTTAAATGGGTAGATCTGTTTAATCCTTTTGATCTTTATTCTAAAAGTGCGGTTCCACCAGACTGGAAAACGCTAAAACCTTATTATGAAGATCTGGTTGCTAAATATCTGCCTGCTAAATTAAAGTTTTAAGCAAACCTATACCCACCATTTCTTTTAGATTCATTACATTTACTTTCGCACCTGAGCTGTAAATGTAATGAATCTGATGCCCTCAATCCTATAACCAAATATTAGACTATGAACTCGAAACTCTCACTGGGGGGTATTGGCGTCTTTGTAATTTATTTTATCATCGTCGCTTTATATGGATACTACGTTTATAAAAAGAAAAGTAAGGTTAATGATTCCAAGAATTTCTTTTTAGCTGAAGGGTCACTGACCTGGTGGGCGATCGGGGCTTCAATTATTGCTTCTAATATTTCTGCAGAACAATTTATCGGGATGAGCGGGGAAGGTTTTTTCGCGGGTATAGCCGTTGCTGTTTATGAATGGCTGGGTGCTGCGGTGCTGATCCTTGTGGCTGTATTTTTTATGCCTGTATATATTAAGAATAAGATCTATACTATGCCTCAGTTCCTTAAAAACAGGTACAATGGCAGCGTGGCACTGATCATGAGCGTATTCTGGATTTTCCTTTATGTTTTTATCAATTTAACTTCTATTTTATATTTGGGGGCCTTAGCTATCAATGGATTGATAGGTGGAGAATATTTTCATATCGTGATGATCTGTCTGGCCGTATTTGCCATTATAATTACACTGGGCGGTATGCGGGTTATTGGCTATACAGATGTAATTCAGGTAGGGGTATTGATTATTGGCGGGCTGGCTACGACCTATATGACTTTAACGATTGTTGGTGAAAAATTTGGTGTGGGCAGTGAAGCTATTGCTGGTTTTAAAGTGCTGCTCAGAGAAGCACCGGAACATTTCCATCTGATGCTGGCCAAACCTAAGCCAGGTGCTTCACAGGTGGATATTAATAAATATCTGATTCTTCCTGCTGTGGGAATGTATGCTGCAGGTCAGTGGATCAGCAACCTGAACTATTGGGGCTGCAATCAATATATCACACAACGTGCATTGGGGGCCGATTTACAGACAGCCCGTACAGGTATTCTTTTTGCAAGTCTGCTTAAAATATTAATGCCAGTTATTGTGATGCTGCCCGGAATTATAGCTTATGTGTTATATAAAGGTGGCCACCTGCAGTTGACAGGGGGCAAAGACAGTGCATACTCTGCTATACTTAGTTTGCTGCCTCCTGAATTAAAAGGTTTGGCTGCTGCTGCTTTAACCGCTGCTATTGTAGCTTCACTGGCTGGGAAATGTAATAGTATATCCACTATTTTTACACTTGATATTTATAAAAAACATATCAACACACTATCAAGTGAACAGCGCATGGTCTGGACAGGGCGTATGGCTATTGTCGTTTCGATGGTAGTTGCTGTCTTGTTTACCTGGAATGATTTACTGGGGATCGGAAGGGCAGGTGGTTATACCTTCGTTCAAAAATACACCAGTTATATCAGTCCCGGAGTTTTTGCAACTTTCATTTTAGGGATGTTCTGGAAACGTACCAATAGTATTGCAGCTTTTACGGGCATTATCTTTGGCTTTCTGATCTCTGTTTTCTTTAATGAATTCGCCGTTAAGGTATTTGGCCCGGAGACGATTTTATATACAGCTTTCCCAAATATGGATGGGATCTATGAAATTCCATTCTTTATTTGCCTGAGCTGGTCTTTCCTCATCACTGTATTGGTGATGGTTGGCACAAGTATTTTAGGCCCGCGTATTAATCCTAAAGCATTTGAACTGGATGCAGAGATGTTTAAGCTCAAACCGTCTTCAATTGTATTAATCGTATCTATTATGCTGCTGTTAATTGCTATTTATGCACGTTTCTGGTAAAACTAATCATATTTCATTCCGGGGTGGCCCAATAACCTTCGCCATAAAGCAATCTGGCCAATGCAGCTGGCTTCCCGGTGTGAATCAGGCAATTTAAGGGTGCGATCAGGCCATAGTTTGTTTTTAATTTTTCTTTTGGTCAGGGTTTACCCGTTTGCGTATATTTTCTTCAGCTTGCTTAACCTCGTCTTTTTCAGCAAGAGGTTCCTGAGTTTTCAATCTGCCTGTTTTAGGCTTGTCTGGTTTTGAACTTCCGGCTTTGGCCATTGCCTTATCGGTATCAGTGCCGGTGATCCTTTTTCTTTTTCCCATGGTGATTAAATTAATGTTAAGGAGTCATAACCATTAAAGTTATGCTGGCTAATTCTGTGTCTGCCTGCCATTTCTCTTTTAATGTAGCGAGCAATATCTCTTTAATAAAATGATGATGCCATTGTTCTGCAAACGTGACCATAGACTCATAACCGGCCATTTCATATTGATTGATTTTCTGCATGATCATCAGTATAGCAGTATCAGTTACCTGTGCATTCTGATCTGTATGTTCAATTAATAATCCTGCCTCTATGATGAGGCCTGCCATACCCTGGCATTTTCGTGCTTTTGGCTGCTGCTTTAATCTTTCAAAGATATCTTTGAGCCGTTGAACATGAACTACAGTTTTATCCAGATAGCTATGGAGCATTGATTTCAGGCTATCGTTTTCAGCGACGAGCGTTAATGAATACAGTAATTTTAACAGGTGCTCACTGGCCCATAACATTTCTTCCAATTCTGCTGTGAAGAGCTGATGAAACTGGGTCGTTTTATCTGTAGATTCTGTCATTGGGTTGATATTTAATGAAAATTTCAGTTTTGGGTTAATCAGGCAATGAAAATATCCGGTATATTCTTTTTCGGAACCCCTTGCCTGTGCGATCCTGCAGATTTGTTTTTACCCCAGTCCCAATCTTCTCTGAAATCTTCATCCGCGTGAAAATAATATCCGCGTTTACGGTAAGAATCCGCGTTTATCGTATCAGATTTTTCTTTCTCTTTGTTCTTTGTTTTCATAATATCGTCAGTTTTAATTTGGATTTCCGGGCTATAACAACCTGTTTTATAAATAGTTTGTCATAAATTAATATTCTACCGGCTATGAGGTTGCAGCATCAGCGGCCTTATGATATCTAATATTGATTTTTCCTGTTTAGCCATGGAATATTTTTCTAATATGTATTCAGAAGCTCGTTTTCCAATTTGTAATGTGCCAAAGTAATTGGTCGTATATTGTTCTATAACTTTATTTACTTGTTCTGCATATTCAATCAGATTTGATTGTTCTATGCTATAACTTAACTCTTTTTTGAAGAACTCTTTTCCTCCCTGACCATGATATCCGATAACGATACATCCGCAAGCCATTGCTTCGGCAGGAGGAAGGCCAAAACTTTCCTGATAACTAAAAGATAAAAAGATGGCAGATTCTCTCAATATTTCAGCACATTCCTCATAAGGCATTTCATCAATGATTTTGATTTCAAAATCATTTAATTTATGATTAGTTTTTAGCAAACATTCGAGAAAAAGGGCATCTTCCCTTTGTTTTCTTGGCATTACTGAAATTATTTTTTTCTTATTTGGTTGAAAGTAGAATAGTTTGTCGTTTATCCCATAATAAAATCTGCCTAATTTAATTCCTGGAAATAATCTGCTTAATACATTAACATCATAGTCTGACGCTACAATTGTCTGTACTACATCCGGATGAAAATAAGCTTTTCTGACATCTGAAAAATTACCATGGATGAAGGGTTTGAAAGTCTTGAAGGAATTCTGATTAAATATTATTTTCCTGACTCCGGGGAAAATGGTTAATACTTTATCTGCCATAACTTCAGGAATAATTAATAAATCATCTTGTGTAATCTGGACTGATTTAAATTCTGTTGTCTTTGTTGAATGCGTAAACCAATCCAGGCCCGGGTTCGTATTATAAATTATAAAACTCTCGATGTTATTTGCATTTAACGTATCTACAAACTGATATAACCTCATTACTCCGCCAGATGGGGCAGTATTTCTTGTTCCTAATACATATACTATACCCATACTTTCTACTTTTAATTATTAATTTTCATTGCGGTTAAAACTAGAAATATAAAAATAAAATAAGGTGGACAAAGGTTACAAAATCATAGCTGATGATAGCTGATCAGCGTTCAGGAACGGTAAGGAAATTATCAAATTGAGTCTTTATTTTTGCCCGGAAGGTATCTTCATACTTAAAATGATTTTATCTGAAAATACATACTGAAGATTATATGAATAATTGTAACTATAAGTAACAGACTCTAAAGGATAGCTAATTGTAATTTCAATGGTAATTTTGTCACTGACTGAAATGATTCAATTGAGTATGATAACAAATTTAAGGAAGGTAAGCAGAGCTGAAACCGGCAGAATATGGCGTTTAGCTTTACTCACCTGTGTAATATTTATAGCTGCTCTTCAGCATGCAAATGCTCAAAAAATAAAATTCCGCTTTAAAACTGATACGGCACTTTTGAATCTCCGTAAAAAGCTTTTTGTAGAGGATTCTTTAATGAAAAAAGGAATTATGCAGGATCAGGATACGAAGAAAAATTATTTTACAGGATATAATTATAAAACTTTATATGATTGGGATCAATATTTTGAATCAATAGTTCAACTGTATATGGGGAAACCTTCTACCTGTATAATTAATGGGGTGACTATTTTTCTTGATCATCAACGTGCTGATGGATTGATTGTCAGAGCAGTACCTGAAAATAGAAAACGCAACGAGCATGTCAAGCCGTTCCTATGCCAGATAGCGTTGCTTGTTTTCGATAATTATCATGAAACTGCATGGCTGAATGAATTCTATTTTCAACGCCTGCAAAAATATCTTGATTATTGGCTGATCCAGATGGATGGAGATCAAAATGGATTAAGTGAATGGATGAGCGCGCCGCATACTGGAATGGATAATCAGCATGAGCGGGCGGGCTGGTGGTTTGACAGAAAAAGTGAAGGGGTTGATTTGAATTGTTATCTGGTAAAGGAATTGCGTGCATTTGCAACTATAGCTGAAAGATCAGGCAAAAAAAACGTTGCCCATATTTACCGGTTAAAAGCTGACCGAAAGGCAGAGTTAATAAGAACCAGGTTATGGGATGAAAAAACTGGTTTTTTTTATGATCATCAATATAAAGGTAACGCACTTATCTCTGTTAAAAGTATAGCTGGTTTTGCGCCTTTATGGGCTGGAATAGCTAGTAAAAAGCAAGCGCGCAGAATTATTTATGATCAGCTGATGAATCCGCAGGAATTTTGGAGTACATGGCCGGTACCTGCCCTGGCAAGATCAGAACCCGGCTATTCAGAGACCTTGTTAAAAGATGATTTAGGATGTAGCTGGCGCGCAAATACCTGGATACCTACAAACTATATGCTTTACCATTCTTTAAAGTATTATGGCTATCATGAGTTAGCGTCAATTATAGCATTTAAAACCCATGAGCTATTAAAAAAATCAGGAAATCGTGAATATTATCATTCTGAATCAGGAACAGGCGTTGGTTTAGATCCATTTTGGGGATGGAGTTTATTGGGCCATTTCTTCCTGTACGAAGATAAGTCTTCTTTTGATATAACCAGATTTAGCAGGGATGGGATTAACTTAAATTTGCAGTAGATTTTTAAGATCAGAAGGAATGCGATCAAGTCATAAACATGTGGATCAGGGATTAAATTTCAAGTTTTGGGTTTGATATTTTTTGAGTTCAAATCAGGTGGTTACGATTCTTTAATCAGCTGATTACTTCCTGATTTTATAGTTCAATTTATCCTTATTAAACGCTCCTGATTACTTTGATAAGAGATCGGTCAACGCTTGAGCGGAATTCTCAGGGGCAGGAAAGATCCTGATTTTTCCAGGCTGGCTACTTTGCCGAAAGTTCTCTGATGCCTTTGGGTTTCCATTGTTTGTTTCCTTTTGCCCGGTACAGAACTTTTGAAACAACCTGTACGCCAAACTGCTGCTTTAAAAATGAAATCGCCCAGGATTCCCTTTGAAATTTTACCCGTTAAACTTCCCATAATAAATAAATGCTTTTCACCAATTTAAGCTATTAGCGTTAAAGATTATCCTGATGCGTAAAAAATGTCGGCAATTGTCCCCAGCTGTCTGCAATTGTCCGCTTTGTCCATGGGTTAGTCAAAGGGAAAATTATAATTTCATTCATCTTCAACTAGTTCTGGTTTGGTTGTGCCTGAATAGAGGTCGGGATGACACCAGGTTGTAAACGGGCTGTAAGCATGCCAGGTCTAAGTCATTTCAACTAGTTGTTTTGACTTAGAGTTGCCATGCTCTCGCGTTACTTTAGCACTGCTCTTACCCTAACGAGTACTCAGGCAGTACTCGGACAGTACCCGGGCAGTACCCGGCCGATATAGATTTATTATTTAGCTATTTTGAATTTATTTACGAACAGCCCGGCCTTGTTTCGTTTGAGTCATTCCCAGGCAAATTGAAAGCTTTCAGCGCAACTTCCAGCGGCATAAGAGTATCCGTGGCAGCAAAGATTTTCTGTTTAGCTTGTCAAAATTTATGCTTAAAAAAGAGCCTGATCCACAAGTTTATGACTTGATCCACGGAATACTGATGAAAATAGAGGTATGTAAAACAAAAAAAACACTTTAATCATATGATTAAAGTGTTTTTTGTTATTTCAAGATTTACATCTTGCGGACCGGACGGGACTTTATGAAAGTAGGTTATTGGCCTTTAAATGACGTTTTTTAAGCTTTTGCGATTTTGACTCATGAATTACTCACTAAAATCATTTACAAAATAGCTGCAATGCTATGATACTAATATACGGATAATATTAAACACACTAGCGACTATAATCTCTCCAGCAATGGCGCCACCCATTCAGGATAGCTCTTTATTTCAAGATGTAACCGACCATCCAGAATGTACAATATCTCCCTTGGAATGACGGGCTCGGCAATATCGGCAATGGCATTGTCATACAATGTTACAGAATCGAACTCATGAAAATGTTTGTAGAGATTTTTGAAGCCATGTTCATAATTATAGCGAATGGAAGGTTCTGCAACCTTGTGACCACCCAACCTGACCCTATGCTCGACACGCTGTATGGATTCCTCAATTGAATTAAGCCCCATAAAAATAAGATGTATCTCATATCCTGCATGGCGGAACTCATTTGCTGTTTCCATTGGATTTGAGGCACTGAAGTTTGTCTCAAATGCGTAGCTTTTCCGCTCAGCAATGGCTTTTAATTTTTCTACTTTAAAAACCTGCTCGTTGACCGCATTTGACAACACGTCGCTTCCTGTTTCTGGATATTTTTTAGCAAACTCGGTTAGATGCTTATCTCCATCAAAGACTGTATAGTCCGATTCCGTAAGTTTGCTGGAGAAAAGACTTTTGCCAGATCCATTTGGTCCTGCAACTATAAAAAGCCTCAAATTATCCATAGGTTCAGGCAAGCTCTCTTAATACACTTTCCTTCGAATTTTCCTGGTTCTGTGAAATAAGGAATTTCTTTCCATTGGGATACTGATGGATAAAGAAGTTAGGCTGGATGCATAGGTTGTTCCTATATACGAAAGGTTTCTGCATATCTATGGTTAATTGAACAATCTCATTCAATGCACTCTTAAGACGTAATTCACGTTCCGATTTAGATAACTCAAATATGAGCCGATGTTTTTTATTGGTGGCCATAATATTGAACTGATATATGCAAATATACAACAATTGCCGTGAATTAAAGTTTATCAGCAAAGTTCTAAAGGCTCCAAATCGTATAATTTAATGCCTCTGTCTGAAATGTATTAGGTTGCGGAGTTATTAGTGGAAGGAAATAAATTCTTTCTGTTCAGGTTCTATAAAATTTATGCTTAAATTTTATACCCCCAAGAATTCCGCTTGATCCCGAAAATTTTCATTTTGAGTCAAGCCGAGCAAACCCTGATTAGTTTATTATTACCGGAAGGTATTCTGGATTATTTTGAATTAACGCAAGTAGAAAAAGAAGGTAAGATGTTGAATATCTACCTCGAAGAAAAAAATATAGCGCCTGATGGCTACCTAAGTAAAGACCTTGAGTCCAAAGGATTCTTTCCAGAGGTCAGTATTCAAGATTTCCCAATTCGTGGCCAGAAAGTGGCTTTATGTATTAAACGGCGTCGCTGGACGGTTAAAAACACAAGCGAAATCATTAGCAGGGATTGGGATTTAGTAAGAAAGGGGGCACGAATGACAACAGAATTCGGTCTTTTTTTAAAAGGAATATTTGGATAATCACCCAATCAGCTGCTATCATCTAGGTCATTACTTTCAGATAGACGGCAAACAGCTGCAAGAACAATACAAAGAGCATATCAGTGATTATAATGGCTGGGAGCAGAAAGATCATGCAGATCAGTGGATGTTGTTCATAAAGAATGTCAGTCCATATTTGAGTATCGACGAAACAGCTTTATCCAACGGCGAGCTCTATACCATAGTCACTAATAAAGGAGCAAAAGGGCGTAAAGGTGCGATTGTAGCGATGATCAAAGGGACAGTAGCCGAAGATATCATAAATGTACTGAAGAAAATTCCGGAAAGGCTTCGCAAAAAGGTACAGGAAGTCACCATGGATATGGCTGCAAACATGCAGTTGGCAATCAGGAGATGTTTTACCAATGCACATAGGGTTATTGATCGTTTTCATGTTCAAAAACTCGCTTATGATGCTGTACAGGAATGCAGGATCAAATATCGTTGGGAAGCTTTGGATGCAGAAAACGAAGCTATCAAACAAGCAAAAAAGAACAAAACCATATTCCATGGGGAGGTGCTTTCCAATGGAGATACGCTAAAGCAACTACTGGCCAGAAGCAGATATTTGTTGTTTAAACACCACAGCAAATGGACCCAGGTTCAGCAGAATCGGGCAGAACTACTTTTTGAGCGCTATCCCGAGTTAAAAAAGGCGTATAAACTATCTCTTAGATTAGGTGAAATATTCAAGGTATGTAAAAGCAAGGAGCAGGCGTTTAAAAGACTGGCATTGTGGTATAATGATGTGGAAGATGCTGCAATAGAAGCATTCAGAACAGTATCCAGATCTATACAGGCACATTATTTATTTATCCTGAATTTCTTTACTAACAGATCAACCAACGCGTCCGCTGAGTCATTCAATGCTAAAGTGAAGGCTTTCAGGGCAACTTCCAGGGGCGTAAGAGATGTCAAATTCTTTCTGTTCAGACTTTCTAAAATCTATGCTTAACTTCCTTCCCCCCCAAGAATTCCGCTTGATCCAATTTTCGTTTGGTTTAAGAATGCAAAAGAAAGAATTTATTTCCTTCCCCCCAAGAATTCCGCTTGATCCGAAAAATTGAATATTTCCAGAAGTCTGTATATCAAAAAAGCCTTCAATCGTGTGATTAAAGGCTTTTTAATTTGTTTTACTACTTTTTATGCGGACCGGACGGGACTCGAACCCGCGACCTCCGCCGTGACAGGGCGGCATTCTAACCAGCTGAACTACCGGTCCGTTCTCCTTTTGCATAACTTACATAAATGTTTGTTTAGATGCGCTTGGGGCTGCAAATATACACGGTTTAATTAAAAAACAGCCTAAAAATTACTTATTTTCAAATATCTTATATAACTCGTTGGCTATGAGTGTGATTTATTGTAATTTTTTTCTGATACTCTTTCGCTACCCAGTATTTGCAGCTTCGCCATAATTTTATCGACACTGCTGAGCGTTTTAACCGTGCAACTACTATCTACGTTAATAAAAGGCCATAAAGTGATTGGATGTTCATTTTTTAAGAATGATGCATCCTTTTCTGGTGAATTTATAAGCTGAATCTGACCTGGAGAAGTGATCAATAGCGTGTCACTCTCCAGGTTTTTTTAAGCAATTGCGGCATTTCCGGACAAGTTACTCCAATGTGGTTTATGTCTGCAGCTCATATGTTTCTTTAAATGACAGCTCAACAAGTTTGAAATAATATTTTATATTGTGGTATTTCAATATTAACTTGTATGCACAGAACTGACAGCTATATTTTCGTTGGTTAATTGTTAATATACTATGATTGTTTGTGCTAAAGTACCGGTGTTTCCTGAATATGCTATGATGAATCAGGAGCTTAAATCTGCTTCTCTGCATTGGAATAATCATTTTAACAGTGGTAACTATGAAGGTAGCTGGACAGTATTGCCGCTAAGATCAGTTGAGGGACGGGATACTATTATTCCGGGATTAACAGGAAATGATATTTTCGCAGATCATCCGAATATGGATATGTTCCCTTCTGTCCGAAAGCTACTGGATACTTTTCAGTGTACGGTCAAATCTGTAAGATTATTAAATCTGGCGGCCGGGGCAGTAATCAAGCCGCATTGCGATTATGAACTTTCATTTGAACAGGGAGAAGCAAGACTGCATATTCCCCTGATTACGAACCCGGATGTTGAATTTTATGTTCAGGATCAGCGGGTAACCATGCAGCCGGGAGAATGCTGGTATATGAATGCCAACCTGCGGCATCAGGTTACCAATAGAGGAAAAACAGACCGGATACACCTGGTCATAGATTGTGAAGTAAATACCTGGTTAGGGGAACTGATCAATTCAGCCGGTTATATTAGTCATATACCGGATTATAGCCAGCAGCAGCTTCTTGATATGATTTGTGAATTAAGAGATCAGGATACGGTAACAGCGAATCAGCTGGCTGATGAGTTTGAAAAGCAATACAATCAATATCAGCCTTTACCACAGATTCTATCATTCTTACAAATGATCGGGCTGGCCTATCAGCTGGAAACAATTGAAGGAGATACTTTTCTACCCGGTCTTAAATTACGGAATGGTACTTTGGTGATCGACACCAGGCGATTGCGTTATCCGGGTGATGTGTTACATGAAGCAGGTCATCTTGCCTGTATGCCACCGGATATCAGGCTAAATATGAATGATAATCTGGAAGATTGTGATCTGCACAGGGGCGGGGAAATGATGGCTATTGCCTGGTCATATGCAGCCTGTATTTTTCTTAAAATAGATCCTGAAATTGTATTCCATGTTGATGGATATAAGGGGGCAGGGCAAAATCTAATTCAGAACTTTAATGCGGGGAGTGTCATTGGTTTACCATTGTTACAATGGTATGGGATGTGTTATGATCAATCAACTGCAGACGCGTCCGGAGATCAGCCTTTTCCGCATATGATCAGCTGGATATGCAGAAAACAACCTGTAATATTTTAAATCATTTATTATGCTTTCAACTTCATTAACGCCTTCACAGGAAACAGGAAAATTACAGGTTATGCACCTGAAACGATTTTGGGAAAAGTCTTTACTTAAAAGGGAAGGCAAAGTAATTCATGGTGAGCTTAAAAAGGAGTGGAGGCTAGATAAAATCCTGATGTCTGCATTAGGGCTGGGACTGGAGCAGACTTCTGTTTACTTATTTGAAACTGTACCCGGTTTTGAAGAATTTGAAGACTGGATTATTGAAACAGCAGGTATGCCTGTGCCTGAAACTATTGCCCGTTATAATAATGAATTTGGTGGAAATTTGTTAAATAAAGATATTCCTGATGTACTGAGCGATGAGCAGCTTAAATCTTGGGACCAAAACGGATACCTCATTCTAAAAAATGCTGTTTCTAAAAAAGAATGTGATGAAACAATTGAAGTCATCTGCCAGTCTATAAAAGTAAAGAGAGAAGAGCCCGGAACATGGTATCAGCATCATGCTTCCCGGCAGGGAATTATGGTGCAGTTATTTCAGCACCCTGTAATTCAAAAAAACAGGGAGTCGGCTATTATCCGACAGGCATATGAACAACTCTGGAACCGTACAGATTTATGGTGTACAGCTGACCGTGTAGGCTTTAATCCACCCGAAACAGCTGAATGGAGATTTCCAGGACCTCATCTGCATTGGGATGTAAGTTTAAGTTTACCTGTTCCCTTTGGTTTACAGGGGATACTTTACCTGGCCGATACAGCATCAAATCAGGGTGCTTTAACAGTTGTTCCGGGTTTCCAGAACAGGATAGAGAACTGGATGAGTGAACTGCCGGCAGGTGCTAATCCAAGACAACAGGATCTTCATGCACTGGGTAGTTTCCCTATTGCAGCCGATGCCGGCGATTTTATCATCTGGCATCACGCTTTACCGCATGGCAGCAGTCCTAATACTTCACAAAAACCAAGGTTTGTTCAGTATATTAATTATGAGCCTTTAAATCTTTTTGAGGCTGAGGAATGGATTTGATAACCGGATTCTTTCTTTACAACGCTCATTGATTAAAAAAACACTGTATCATCAATTGATGATATTGGATGTCCATTACTGTACATAGAGCTGTTCAGAAACGAACAGCATACCCTGGTTGTTTTGTGTATCTGATTGCAAAACAGGGTGTTATTGTGTGTTAAACCTGTGGTATGAAAATGGTATAGTAATTCATTAATCAGATTTAAATCATCCCACTATGTTTAAGCTAAACTTTAAAGTAGCCCTTCGTAACCTTTGGAAAAATAAAGGCTTTGCCATGATTAACATCGGGGGTTTAGCTATTGGTTTAACCTGCTGCCTTTTGTTACTCCTTTATGTAAATTATCAGTGGGGATATGATAAACAGTTCAAAGATATAGACCGGATTTATGGCGTACCCAAACATGCGGCTAATACTGCTGGTTTTGATCGTACGCTGGGGCCACTGGACAATGGTCTGCCCGCAACACTGGCCATGGAGGCACAAGAAAAAATACAAGGTGCTGAAGCAGTAAGTCGTTTGATAAATATTTACAAGTTAGTTAATTACAAGGGTAATAGTTTCAAGATTAAAACATGGGCTGTTGACCCCCAGTTCTTACAAATATTTGATTATAAATTTATAAAAGGGAATGCGCAAACCGCTTTTGCAGATCCGAAATCAATATTGATCACGGCAAAAATGGCCAGTAAGTTTTTTGGGAAAGCCAACCCGATAGGACAGATCATCAAGTGGGATAACCGGGAAGGGCTCAAAGTAACGGCTGTCATTGAAGATTTACCTGGTAATCAAACTATACAATTTGAAGCATTAACCACATGGGCTTTCTTCCTGATGGATAATCCCAGGTTTAAGGATTTGGGCTGGTCCTCAGGATATACTAATACTGTTATTAAATTAAAAGATAACAAGTACTTTGAGTCGGCCGATGCCACTTTAAGAAAAATGATCATTGAACATTCAGCAGATAAACACGATCGTACCGAAGCCTTTCTGTTCCCTTTCAGTAAAACACATTTGTATACGCAATTTGAAAACGGAAAATCAGTTGGCGGAAAGATCGGTCAGGTCAAATTATTTCTTTTCCTGGCTTGCTGTGTTTTGGCTATCGCATGTATTAATTATATGAACCTTTCCACGGCAAGATCTGAAAAAAGGGCAAGGGAAGTAGGGGTAAGAAAGGCTTTGGGATCTACCAGGAAAGCTATTGCCGGACAATTTATGGTAGAATCATTGGTACTCTCATTTATCGCCATGGCATTTGCTTTCGTTATGCTCGAATTTTGCCTTCCCTATTTCAACCATCTGCTCGATATTGAAATGACCATTAATTATAAATCCATACCATTCTGGTCGGCTTTATTGTCCCTGATTCTGCTTACAGGGGTTCTGGCCGGCAGTTATCCATCGTTTTACCTCTCTTCATTTGTACCCGTAAAAGTTTTGAAAGGCTTTACTGGAGTTGGAAAAACATCTTTGCCTATCCGTAAGATATTGGTTGTTGTACAATTTGGCTGCTCGGTTTGTATGATCATCTGCGCCATCATTATTTATAAACAGATCAGCTATATCAGGAGTAAGCCTTTAGGATTTAATAAAGAAAACCTCGTGGAGCTGGAAGCTACCGGAGAGTTCAGTAAACCTGGAAAACGGGAGGTATTCAGGAGAGAACTGATCAGATCGGGAGCTGTCCTTTCTGCAACGGATTATTCTACAGGATTAACAAATTATGGTAATAATTCTTCGGATGTCACCTGGCCCGGAAATAATGACAACTGGAAATATACATGGAATAACAGGGTCACCGGGTACGATTTTATCAAAACTATCGGCGCTGAATTATTATCGGGCAGAGATTTCGCCAGGGAATTTGGTACAGACACCAGCAGCGTGTTATTGAACGAAAGTGCGGTTAGAGTAATGGGGTTGAAAAATCCAGTGGGAACCATGATTACTAAAGCTGGAAGTCCGTATAAGATCATTGGCGTTATCAAAGATTACAGCTATGAGTCGCCAGCTTATAAAGTATCACCTACTCTTACCTTTCTGGGGACAGCTGCCACACCGAAAAGAGAAGTTTATGTAGCGCTGCTGAGGTTAAATCCTGCACAGAATTTGAGTACTTCTATACAAATGATCAAGAATCTGAGTTTAAAAATGAACCCGGCATATCCTGTGGAGTTATACTTCGTGCACAAAGAAATGGAGGACAAACTGGCCAATGAGCATTTATTGAGCGTCTTATCGAATTTATTTGGAGGGTTTGCCATTTTGATTTCCTGTCTTGGATTATTGGGGCTGGCTTTATATATGGCAGAACAAAGAAGCAAAGAAATCAGTATCCGGAAAGTATTGGGCGCAAACCTGAGCCAATTATTGGTCCTGTTGAATAAAGACTTCATGAAACTGGTACTAATCTCCAATTTAATCGCCTGTCCGCTGGCTTATATCATAAGTTATCAATGGATACAGCAATTTGATTACCGGGCGGAAATAACATTATGGCCGATGATAGCTACGGTAGGATTGTCGATAAGTGTTGCGCTGCTTACCGTTAGCTTACAGATTTTTAAAGTTGTGAGGGCAAATCCTGTTGATGCGTTAAAATATGAATAAGCTTTAAATCTACCAGTTTCGATCAACCACAAGCCTTTCAATAACTTTTTTACTGACAGTTTTCTAACTGTTTTTGCTATTATGCTACTTGAGTATAAGAATTGAAATTCCTTTTCTTTATCACAGTTTAGTAAAACGAATGCTGCCATTCCGACTAAAGAGAATGCTGGGACCTTTCATTTTATAGCTCATGGCGGTTCGATTAGGGTGGCTGTAATCACAAATTTATATGTATTACCTTATCCACCTATTGACAACAGTAAGTTATTTACATGGTGGAAGTGTCAATGTAACACACAGGTAAGAGGGAGGCCCTTCATTCAAAAACTATAAAGCAAAAAAAATGTTGCCTGATAATAAAAACACTTATCTGTAAAGGCCTTCAATAGATGTCAAATAAATTTTATTTCATTATGTAATAAAAATTAGAAATTAATTGCTAATAAAATTCTATAATATAAAATAACTAACTATATTGCAGTACAGAGTTAATCATAGAGTGCAATATTTTTCTGATATTATCATTTCTAATAAGGTTAAAAAAAATTAATTTTTACAGATAATTATCTATTTTTTGTGGCTCAACGTAGCGATAGCTCTTTCTTTTGAATATATATTATTCTTATGGGCAATAAATTTGTTTATTAATTATAATAATATAATTTCATATATTTTCTTATGAAGAACTTTAATAGCGGCTGGTATGTTGTTTATACGAGGTCGCGTTACGAAAAAAAAATATGCAACCAGCTAACTGAAAGAGGAATTGAATACTTTTTTCCTGTTAATAAAATACTTAAAGTATGGAGTGACAGGAAAAAATATATGGATGCGCCACTGTTTCCCTCTTATGTTTTTATTTACTTAAAGGATATAGAATCTATGTACAAGGTATTGGAAATAGATGGGGTAGTATCTTATATCAGATCAGGGAAGGAAATAGTACGGGTTACCGAGAAAGTGATTGATGATCTGAAACTGATTTTTAAGAATGATAAAGAGATTTCAGTTTCTGAACGGTATTTTGAGTCTGGGCAGAAAGTGGTTATTCATCATGGGCCACTAACAGGACTTGATTGCGAAATAGTAGAGTGCTATGGAGAACATAAAATACTGGTTAGGGTAAGTTTTCTTAAACGGAGTATCATTCTATCCTTATTACCTGAACAGCTCACGCCTGAAAATAGGAATGCCGTACCAGCCCGTACTCATCTGCATCAGAACGCGGTATGTATTAACTTCTAGTCTTAACTAGAGTGCCCCTGTTAAGAAATGATTTTTGGCTGGCCGAAAATGGTTTTTCCGGGAGGGGGAATGTATTTTGACGGCGATGCTCAGAGTGATTGACAATACCTTAAAATTTAATTTGCAAGGGCAATGTGCTCTATGACCCTGCTCAACATACGCCTGTAAGCTGCTGGCTTATTAATGCTGCAAAAAAACTGTTTATATCAACTGTAACACCCGCGCTGCTCAACTCATATTTACCTGTAACTGCTCCTTTCAATTTATACTTCTTCGCTTTTACCCGAATCACAAACAGCTGGTACGCTGTTTTGATAAAGCCATGCTGCTTTAATCAAATCAAGCTATCCAGGCCCTGTTCAATGATTTTGAGCTGACTGTTCCTGCTTAAATATTAAAATAATTATAATCTTATAAAGTACTTCAAGATGATCGATCATAACATCGAAAATAAACTACTTTCTGACTATTGGATCAATAAGATAAAAGACAGAAAAACTATTCGTAAAGCGCATACTTTTTCATCTCATACAACTGTCATCAGCGGTAAAAAGCTGGCCTATTTGAATAAGGTTACCGGAGAACGTGTAATTGCAGAGTATACGGTGCTACTGGCCATTTATGCCTTGTTACTTAAACGGTATTTTGCGGAATTTGATGGAATGGTTTTTTCTATAGATCAACAGCCGGTCCTATTAGCTGTATATCCGGCGCAGGAAATTACTATCAGGGAATTTCTGTCTCAAATTAAAAATGAAGTGCTGGAAGTCAACTTGAATGCAAAATATGAGGTGAATGTTTTACAAAAGAGCGATATTGATTTTGCAGCGCTTACCCATTTTGGCTTAGTATACGGTGCAGAGACATCGGCCCCGCTACCTTTTTTGTTGAAGATATGGAAGGAAAACGGAGATTTACATTTGGAGCTGGAATATGCCGGAAGCTTTGTACATACTGAGCTGGCTAAACATTTTCTACACAACTATCAATTGTGGATTGAGCAATTAGAAGAATACATCAATACAACCGGTATCCCGGTGTTGAACGAAGCAGAGAAGCACCATATACTTTACGATTTTAATGATACTGCGAGGGATTTTCCCCGGGATAAAACAATTGTAGATTTGTTTGAAGCGCAGGTGTTAAAATCACCTGAGGCAATAGCCCTGAGTTTTGAGGGGCAAACACTTACCTACGCCGTGTTAAATGCAAAGGCAAATCAGCTTGCGCGTTATTTGCTTGATCATTATACTATTGCTGCAGATGATGTGGTTGGCATGCTGTTGCCAAAATCAGCTAATGCACTGATTACTATACTTGCGGTACTAAAAAGCGGTGCGGCATACCTGCCAATTGATGTTGATTATCCTGAAGAAAGAATTAACTATATTATCGCTGATAGTGGTATTACCATTTTAATCAAAGAGGAAATTGCTGTTGCGCAGTACGACAGCTCCAATTTATGCAGAACAATAGCTCCTGCTGACCTCGCTTATGTAATTTATACTTCTGGTTCTACGGGCAGGCCTAAAGGCGTAATGATTACGCACAGCAGTAATGTAAATATGTCTCTGGATCAGATCCGGTTATTTGATATTACACTAAAAGATAAAGTTGTATGGTTTGCTTCTATCGCCTTTGATGCTTCTGTTTCGGAGATAATGATGGCACTGTACAGTGGTGCTACGTTAGTTATCCCAGGGGAGGATGTGCTTAAGGAACATCACACATTTGGCTCCTTTCTGAAGCAAAATGCTGCAACGGTAGTCACTTTTCCGCCGAGCTACCTTGATTTGTTATCTGATGAAGATATCAGCGGATTAAGGTGTATTATTTCAGCAGGGGAAGCTGCACATCTGCAACGGGCTGTTACTATTGCCAAAACCATTGCTTATTATAATGCTTACGGGCCAACAGAGTGTGCTGTTTGTGTTTCAGTATATCAAGTAAGTGCTAACGATCAGATTATTCCTATTGGAAAACCCATCGCTAATTTGCGGGTATACATCCTGGATGATTATTTAAGGCCGGTACCTGTTGGAGTTACCGGGAAGTTATATGTGGCCGGACCGGGTGTGGCCCGGGGATACCTCCATAATGATGCACTTACAGCTGAAAAATTTGTGCCAGACCTGCTTGGCGATGGTAAAATGTATGATACTGGTGATACTGCAAGGTGGTTAGCTGATGGCAATATTGAATTTCTGGGCAGGATAGATGAGCAGGTGAAATTACATGGTTTCAGGATTGAACCCGGAGAGATTGAACATGAATTATTGCGTTTGGATAATACGTTGCAGCAAGTTGTGGTCGCAGTAAAGCAGGATGTGCTGGTTGCGTATTATGTATCTGCTGCTGCTGTGGATAAGGCTTTGTTGCGCGAGGGCTTGCTGACTATACTGCCAGGGTATATGGTGCCATCTTTTTTTGTGCGGTTAAAAGCATTGCCGGTAACCCCAAATGGTAAAACGGACAGAAAAGCTTTACCGGATGTACAAGAGGATGATGTGATCCACAAATTATATGCGAAACCGGAGAATGAGCTGGAGCAAAATATTGCCGCAATCTGGGAGCGCATATTGGGTATTGAAAGGGTTGGGGTTATGGATAACTTGTTTGAGTTGGGTGGAAACTCCCTGCTGATCTCCAGGGTAGCTGCCGCCATCAGGACAACATTGCAGGTAGATGTACCGCTGAAGCAAATGTTTTTGCATCCTACCGTGCGGTCTTTAAGTAATTACCTGAGCTTGCAGGATAAACTGGTTTCTTTACCAGCAATTGAGCGGCAGGAAAGGCCTGCCCGGTTACCTTTGTCATTTTCACAGGAACGTTTATGGCTGGTGCACCAGATAGAAGGAAGCAGTCATTATCAGATTCCTGTTGTTTTACAACTACAAGGGGAAATTGACAGAACGCTATTAGCCTGTGCCTTTGCTGCACTGCTAAACAGGCATGAAGTATTAAGGACGGTTATTGTAGATTCATTTCAGGTGATATTACCGGCAGGACAGTGGAAAATGAGCGATTATAAGGGCAGCCTGGAAGAGTTTCTGGCGATGCCTTTTGATCTTTCTACAGACCATTTGTTACGTGCTGGTCTTTTTGAAGGAAACGTGCTGGCCATTGTATTTCATCATATTGCTGTGGATGGCTGGTCTATGCCAATCCTGGCAGCAGAGCTTACTGAATTATATTTAGCCGCAAAAGAAACACGGGAAGCGGTACTTACACCGCTGGCACTTCAGTATGCTGATTATGCCATCTGGCAGCGCGGTCACCTCAATGGGGAGTATTGGGAAAGCAAGATTAAAGACATGTCTTTGCTGGAGTTGCCACTGGATTTTGCCAGGCCGGCTGTAAAAAGTATTCAAGGAGCAAGCTTATTTTTTAGCGTCAATCAACAGCAGACCCAGCTGTTAAAGAAATTGGCTGACCGGGAGCAGGTAACCTTGTTTATGACCTTGTTAACAGTCTTTAAAATACTATTATACCGCTATACGGGCCAGGAAGATTTAAGCATAGGCTCGCCGGTAGCCAATAGGGCACAAGACGAAGTAGCGCCTTTAATCGGATTTTTTGTGAATGTACTGCTATTGCGAAATGATTTGAGTGGTAATCCTGGGTTTAAAGAACTGCTGGCCCGGGTAAAGGAAAGTACACTCGAAGCTTTAGCGCATCAGGATATTCCTTGTAATGCCCCTTTGCTGAGCGTGCTGTTTGTTTTTCAGAACAATGAACAGGTAAAGGATTACCGTATTGGAGATGTAGATTTCAATATAGTACCGGTTGAACAGCGGCTTTCTAAACTTGACCTGACTTTTAGTATTACTGAAACTGCGGAAGGATTGGATGTAAGTATGCAGTACAATACGGATTTGTTTCTTCCGGAGACTATGATGCGGATGAAGGAACACTTTAACCTGTTGCTGTCTGCTGTAGTAGCTGATCCGGAAACACGGATAGGGGAGCTCAACATGCTACTGGCTGAAGATGAATTTACGGTAAACCGGGTGCCTTATCCTAAAGAACTTACACTTGTCGATATATTTGAAACCCAAGCCACTCGTACACCTGACGCTGTAGCCCTTATTTACGCAGAAAAAAGTATTACCTACAAAGAGATAGAAGAACGGTCTAACCAGCTTGCACACGAGCTGGTAAAACATGGTGTGAGTAAAAATTCCATGGTCTTGTTGTGCCTGGATGGGGCTTTAGAAATGGTGCTGACAGGCATTTTAGGTATTCTTAAATCAGGTGCGGCTTACGTGCCGCTTGATCCGGATTATCCACAGGAGCGCTTTGATTTTATTGTAAACGATACCAATGCACATTTTGTCGTGACTGACAGGTCGTGCGAAGCTTTGCTGGACAGTGCTAAGCTCCATGTAATACTTATGGACGAAACTTCAGCGGAGCCAGGTACCAGGCTGGTAACCGATTTGACTGCCGGGGATCTGTTATATGTAATTTATACTTCGGGATCAACAGGGCAACCCAAGGGTGTAATGATCACACACCAAAATGTAACGGATTATCTGTATGGCTTGTTTGCTACAGTTGATATGTCCCTGAACCGTAGTTTTGCCCTTATGTCTACCATTTCTACAGATTTAGGAAATACGGTACTATTTGGCTCCTTATTTTCAGGTGGTACTTTGCATTTGTTTGCTAAAGAAACATTGAGGACGCCAGCTGTATTACATGCTTATTTTGAGCAGTATGCCATTGATTGTATCAAGATAGTTCCCTCTTACTGGAAGTCGCTGCAAGATGCCGGGCGGTATCTGCTGCCTCAGCGGATGATTATATTTGGTGGAGAGGAGCTGCCACAGGTTTTGTTGCAACATATCACCTCCATAAAAGTGCTGAACCATTATGGACCTACGGAGACTACTATAGGCAAACTCTTGTTCCAGGTAAAACCTTTAAATGATTATCGGATAGTACCCATCGGTCAGCCTTTTTCCAATACTGATATTTATATTGTTGATCAAAATTTTGCGCTGTGTCCTATAGGCGTAGCAGGAGAGTTATTGATAGGCGGTGATGGAATTGCCAGAGGATATTTAAACCTTCCGGCCCTTACTGCAGAAAAGTTTATCGTTAACCCATTTGCTGAGGGCAGGCTTTACAGAACAGGTGATTTGGTCAGCAGGCTTGCAGATGGCAATATCGTGTTTAAAGGCAGAATTGATGAGCAGGTTAAAATCCGTGGTTACAGGATAGAACCGGGTGAAATTGCATCGGTGTTAAATCAGGTTGTAAGGCAGAGCGTAGTAGTGGTAAAGGAGGATGCCGGAGGCAACAAAAGGCTGATTGCCTATGTTGTTCCTGATGGTGAATTTGACACCGGTTTCCTGCAGCATCACCTGAGCAGTAAGCTGCCTGCGTATATGGTACCTTCGCAAATAGTAGAATTAAAAGCATTACCGGTAACCTCAAATGGAAAAATAGATAAAAAGGCTTTACCAGAGGTAACATTTACAGCCAGCAATTATGTTGCTGCGCGCAATGGAGCTGAAGAGATCTTAGTGAATATCTGGAAAGAACTATTACATCTTGAACGGGTGGGCATCCATGATAATTTTTTTGAACTGGGGGGAGATTCCATTATCAGTATCCAGGTAGTAAGCAGGGCCAACCGGTATGGGCTTGCGCTAAGTCCACGGCATATATTTGAGTACCAGACTATTGGTTCACTTGCTTTGCATTTGCAGGAAATTAACCTGGAAAATACAGCAGAACAAGGACATTTAACAGGAGAAGCGGCTTTATTACCTATACAACGCTGGTTTTTAGAAAGTAATTTTACGGATAAGTCGCATTATAACCAATCCCAGTTATTAAAGATTGATAAAAAAATAAGTACTACAGCGATTAAAAGTGCTGTAGATGCCCTTGTCGCACAACATGATGCCTTGCGCTTTAGCTATAAGGAGGAGAATGGTACATGGAAGCAATTTTATACTGAGGCAAAAAACGTTTTTGACATCCATGGAGGAGGCGATATTACAGCGTTATGTAATGCCGCACAAAGAAGTCTTGACATTACTGAGGGCAGATTAATCAAAGTATTGCTGATACAAACGCCTGAAGAGGATGTGTATAACCGGTTGTTTTTTGTGATCCACCACCTGGCTGTAGATGGTGTATCCTGGAGGATATTACTGGAGCAGTTTCAGGAATGGGTGATGGCAGACCATATCGTGCCTGGTTTAAAAACCAGCTCTTACAGGGAATGGGCTGCCATTTTGCAGCAGTATGAAGCAGCTGAGTATTGGAAAGGGATGGCAGAGCAGTATGTGGCTCTGCCTGTAGATAAAACTACAGACATGGTTATCACAGCTGCAGACAGGCAGACCTATCGTGTGGTGCTGAACAAAGAGCTTACGCATGCACTACTGGCCGAGGTGAACAAAGCATACCATACTGAAATTAATGATATTTTATTGACTGCATTGGCTAAAGTACTGTTTGACTGGACAGGTGCAGCACGCAGTGTAATTGGCATGGAAGGACATGGTAGAGCAGATATTAACCCTAATGTAGATACCAGCAGAACGGTTGGCTGGTTTACAACAATATACCCCTTGTTACTGGAGATTGAGGAAGGTTTATCATCGGGAGAGCTCATCAGTGGCGTAAAAGAACAATTGCGCACTGTCCCCGATAAGGGCTTAGGTTATGGGCTGCTGGGGTTGAAGAGCAAATGGGATATTGTTTTTAACTACCTCGGACAGACTGATCATGTAGCAAAGCTGATTATGTTGGCGGATGAGGATAAAGGGGATGACATCAGCCCGGCATTTCCTTTTGACAGGAAGCTGGATGTGCGTGGAATAATTGTGGCTGATGTACTGGTGCTGGACTGGATTTATGCTCCTCAGCAGTATTATCCGGAAACGATTGTTACACTGGCAACTGCTTATATTGATCAGCTAACGCAATTAATTGTCCATTGTAAAACACATGGCCGCAGAGAATTTACACCATCAGATTTTGGACTTGCACCAGAAGTGGGCTATAAAGAATTAGCTGCGTTTTGTGCAACTAAAAATATCAGTGCGGTTTACCGGCTTAGTCCTTTGCAAAATGGAATGTTGTTCCATCATTTGTATGATGAAGCGGCTAAGTCTTACCGGCAGCAACTACAGGTTGATTTTAACTGTACTATAGATGTAATTGCATTTGAAGCTTCATGGAATTATTTGCTTACCCGGTTTAGTGTTTTAAGAAGCGCCTTTGTGGCTGGTGAATTGGCTGTTCCTGTACAATGTGTATATGAGCAGGTGTCTGTGCCTTTTAAAGTGCTGGATATGAATGCTGCTGAGGCAGATTCCTTTATAAAGGCAGATTTAGAACTTGGTTTTGATTTTGAAGTAGCGCCGTTAATGCGGATTACTTTGATCCGGTTAGCCCCTTCGTCGTATAAAATGGTTTGGACACATCACCATATTATACTGGATGGCTGGTCTAATTCCGTATTGTTAGCCGAATTCAAACAAGCCTATGCGGCTTTTGCCAGCGGAAATTTCCCTGTTGCCAAAGAAGAAGACAGGTATGCAGATTATGTCAAATACATTGCCAAAACTGATGCTGCGGTAGCTGAAGAAGCCTGGAAAGCATATATGTCAGGCTTTAGGGAGAAGACTTTATTGCCTTTTGCCAGAAAAGTTGCCGACCATGAGCGCAGTAAGGACGAAGGCAGGGTAGCACACAGGCTGTTTGAAATCAATGCGCAGGCAATAAAGAGGTTTTGTCAGCGACATCAGTTGACCGTAAATACTTTTGTGCAAGGCGTATGGTCTCTGTTATTGAGCAGCTATACGGCATCTCCGGATATCACATTTGGTGTAGTGGTATCTGGTCGCCCCTTTGATTTGCAGCATGCAGAACAGCGTGTGGGATTATATATCAATACTATTCCCTTGCGGACGGTACTGGGTGAGCAGCAGGATACGGTATTGTGGCTAAAGGAATTGCAAAGCGCTCATATGCATAGCAGACAATATCAATATACCGCTTTGAGCGAAATCCAGCATTGGATAGGCATAAACGGAGATTTGTTTGATAGCATTCTGGTCTTTGAAAACTATCCTGATAGCGATGCAGAAGAGGATCTGTTACCGATAGCTCAGTTAGCTATGAATGAGCAGACCAATTACCCCTTAACGATTACAGCTGTTGAAAAGGATAATCAATTGAAATTTAACTTCAGTTATAATACTGATTTATTAGATAGCAGTGCGATAGAAATGATCATAGGGCATTTTCAGCATGTGGTACCGCAATTGCTCCATCAAAAGAACCTTGCCGCTGTACAATTGGTCACACCTGCAGAGGTGGAGCAGTTACTGGTTGATTTTAACCTGACTGAGACGGCTTATCCTGCTGAGCAAACGATAGTTGATTTGTTTGAGGAGCAGGTAGCCAAAACGCCTGATGATATTGCCCTGATTTTCGCTGAAGAGAAACTGACCTATAAAGCATTGGATGACCGGGCAAACCGCCTGGCACAGTATTTAAGAGCTGCTTGCGCGGTAGAGCGGGATGAGCTGGTAGGGATTATGATGGATAACTCGGTATGGGCTGTTGTAGCTGTACTGGGTGTATTAAAAGCAGGAGCGGCCTATGTACCTATTGACAGCCATTACCCGGCCGACCGGAAAGCTTATCTGATCAAAGATACAGCCCTGAAAGTATTAATTACAGCATCGTCAACTGTGTTGGATAGCATTGCGCCGGAAGTGGAGGTATTAGTTATCGACAGGCAGTTTGATGATTTTGAACTGGCAGCTGATTATAAGCGTGACTATAAGATTATGCCCAATCATGTGGCCTATGTAATTTATACCTCTGGTTCCACTGGTAAACCTAAAGGCGTAGTAGTTGGACATGAGAGCCTGTACAACTATAGCTTGCATGCTATGGGCAATTATACGGTAGACGGTAATAAAACAGGTAGTTATATCCATATGCCGCTGACTTTTGACGCATCGGTAACTGCTTTATACATTCCTTTGTTACAGGGCAAACAAATAGTGATTAGCACGGGCGGCGGCACAGACATATTTAATGACCCTAATTTTGTCAGGTATGCACCTTACGATTTTATAAAACTTACCCCTGCACATCTGATTGTATTGAAGAACATATTGGATGCACAATTGCTGCCGGGCCTTACCCATAAATATGTGCTGGGTGGTGAGGCTTTAAAATCGGGAGATGTACAGCATTGGACAGACAGTGGTATAAGGGTAGAGATTATCAATGAATATGGGCCTACGGAAGCAACCGTGGGTTGTAGCACGTATAGTTTCTTTACAGCTGAACCTGTTGCCTTTACCGATGTGCCTATAGGAAAACCGATTGCCAATACCAAGCTTTACTTATTAGATACCTCCGGCAATCTGGCCCCTGTTGGGGTACCGGCAGAATTATACATTGGAGGAGTAGGTTTAGCCAAAGGATATTTGCAATTGCCAGCATTAACCAATGAGCGCTTTACTAAGGGTGATTATGGGCGGCTGTACAAAACTGGTGATCTTGCCAAATGGCTGCCTGATGGCAACCTGGTTTACCTGGGCAGGCTTGATGACCAGGTGAAAATTAATGGTTACCGGATAGAGCCTGGAGAAATTACAGCTGTCTTAAATAGCTGTGAGCAGGTTAGCCAGGGCATTGTGATACTAAAAGATAAAAGACTGATTGCCTATATAGTGCCGGAGGGAGTATTTGACAAGGACTTTATACAGGCGTATTTAAAGTCGCATTTACCGGAATATATGCTTCCGTCGTTATTGCTGGAGCTGCCGGAAATGCCACTTACCCACAATGGAAAGATTGATAAGCAGGCATTGCCTGATGTTGTTCCTGTTAATTTTTATGTCGCCCCCCTTAAGGACACGGAAAGGAAACTGGCAGGCATCTGGCAGGAATTGCTGCATGTAGCGCGTATCGGCATCGATGATGACTTTTTTGAGCTGGGGGGAGATTCTATTGTGAGTATACAGGTGGTAAGCAGGTGCAGTAAGTTGGGTTTGCATCTACATCCGCGCGACCTTTTTGAGTACAGGACCATTAGGTTATTAGCCACCAGAATGGATAATAATAACGATAATATGGTCGCAGAGCAGGGCTTGCTGACAGGCCAGGCAGTACTGCTGCCTATACAGCAGTGGTTCTTTGAGTTGCCCTATGCGCATCCTGCGCATTATAACCAATCACAGTTGCTCAATATAGATAAATCAGTAAGTGCTGCTGTAGTTAACACTGCTGTAAAGGCGCTGGTAGCGCAACATGATGCTTTACGGTTTATTTATCAGGATGGGCAACAGTGGTATGGTACTGCTGAAGGAATTGTTGAAGTACATGAAAGTGCTGAGATTACTGTCTTGTGCAACGCAGCGCAAAGGGAGCTTGATCTGACAACAGGTAGCCTGATTAAGGTATTGTTGATACAAACACCTGCAGCTGATGCCTATAACAGATTATTTATAGTGATCCATCACCTGGTTGTGGACGGTGTATCCTGGCGGATATTGCTGGAACAATTGGATAACCTGTTAAATGGAGAAACACTGGGTGCTAAATCTACTTCTTACCGGGCTTGGGGGAATGCGCTGCAGCAGTATGCTGCAAGTAAGGTCATAACAGCCCAGCAAACTTACTGGCAAAATGTAATTGGGGCTTATCAGCCTCTGGCTATAAAAAATACAGCGTCCCGTAAAAGTTTTGTGCTCAAACTCGATAGTACGTATACCCGGGCTTTGTTACAGGAAGTACACCAGGTGTACCATACAGAAATTAACGATATACTGCTGGCCGCACTGTCGCAAACGTTATTTACAGAGACGGGTGCAGTGGATACGGTGATAGGCATGGAAGGACATGGCAGGGAGTATATTTCCAGGGACCTGGATACCAGTGCTACCCTGGGCTGGTTTACTACGGTGTATCCCGTCTTGTTATCTGCAGCGCCTGGAATTGCTTCAGGAGATCTGATTAAGCAGGTAAAGGAACAGCTGAGAGCGGTGCCGCAAAATGGAATAGGATACGGATTATTACGTTACCTGCATCCTTCAGCATCCGTAAGAGATAGTTTAAAGGCAGGCCAATGGGATGTTTTATTTAATTACCTGGGCCAATCAGATAATGTGTTGAACAGTGCCTTATTACATGCCGCAAGTGAAGAGACAGGTGATAGTGTTGCCGCTGATTTTTCATTTAGCCCAATGTTGGACATCAGTGCTATTATAAGAGAAGGGGAGCTGAACCTGCGTTTCAGTTCTACTGCGGATGCTGATTTTATACAGGCTTTGGCAGCATCATTTTTAGCTAACCTTAAACTATTAATCACCCATTGTAAGCAAGCTGAAACAAGGGAGCTTACCCCTTCTGATTGTGGACTGGCACCTGAAGTGGGTTACAAAGAACTGTCTGCTTTTCTGGCGGATAGAAATATCACTGAGGTGTATCGCATAACACCATTGCAGAAAGGAATGCTGTTCCACTATTTGTATGATCAAAGTACGGCTTATCTGGAACAGTTTCAGCTTGACTTTACAGCTGGTGTGAGTATAGATGCCTTCACCGCATCATGGAATTATATCCTGAGCAATCACAGTGTATTAAGAAGTAGTTTTACTGCGGATGCCTTTAGTATACCAGTACAATGTGTACATCCTGAAGTCAGCATGCCCATTACATTACTGGATTACAGCGGGCTCGAGGGAGATGTACAAGCAGCTGCACTGCATGTGTTTTTTACCGATGACTTTCAACAGGGCTTTGACCTGGATGTACCACCCTTAATGCGGATTACACTGATTAAATTAAGCAGTTCTTCTTATAAAATGATATGGACACGCTATCATATTTTGCTGGATGGATGGTCTAATTCTGTGTTGATCGCTGAATTTCTGGAGGCCTATGAAGCCTTTGCAAAAGGTGCTGTTCCTGCCGTTAAGGAAGAAGACAAGTACAGTGATTTTATTAAATATATTGGTCAGGCTGACCATTTTGCTGCGGAGGATTTTTGGAAGCATTATCTGCACAGGCTTAACGACAAAACCATGTTGCCATTTGTAGGGAATGTTGCAGAACATAGCCGGAATACGGGAGACGGCAAAGTGGCGCATAGTTATTTGCGCACAGGCAGGGCGGTTACGGAGGAGATGAAGCAATTTTGCCAGCAACATCAGCTTACGCCCACTACTTTGTTGCAGGGTGTATGGGCATTGCTGTTAAGCCGGTATACGGGCAATATGGCGGTAGTTTTTGGTATGGTAGTGAGCGGCAGGCCTGTTGACCTGTTGAATGCAGAGCAGAGAATTGGTTTATACATTAATAATTTACCGCTGCATAGTGTGGTAGAAGGAGTGGTTATTGACTGGTTGCACATGATCCAGCGGGAGCATACCGATGCAAGACAATATCAATATACTGCGTTAAACGAGATACAGCATTGGATCAATGTAAAAGGTGATCTGTTTGATACAGTAATGGTATTTGATAATTACCCAAAAGCTAAATATGAAGCCAATGCACATGCGTTAAAAGTTGATGGTATGCGTTTGACAGAAAGAAGGAACTATCTGCTGAGCCTTTCTGTCAGTTTGAAAGAAGAGCTGGTTATTGATTTCTCTTATAACAGCGATCTGCTGGAGCTTTATTATGCAGAAATGATTAAGGGGCATTTTGAACAGGTTTTACAGCAACTGATCAATCATCCCACCAGGATGGTTTCAGCTATTGATCTGTTAACAGCAGAAGAACAGCTAGGGCTTAATGCTACTGCGGTTGATTATCCTTTGGATAAAACGATGGTAGATTTGTTTGAGGAACAGGTAGCAAAAACACCTGGAAATATAGCAGTGATTTTCGCTGGAGAGGAATTGACGTATCGGGAACTGGATGACCGGGCTAACCGTTTAGCACATTATTTAAGGGTTACGTATTCCCTGCAGGCTAATGACCTGACCGGCATCATGATGGATCGATCAGTATGGTCAATAGTAGCTATACTGGGTGTTTTAAAAGCAGGGGCTGCATATGTACCGATTGATATCAATTACCCCCTGGAGCGAAAATCTTATATCATCAGAGATACAGCCCTGAAAGTGTTAATTATAGAATGGTCCAGTATGATGGAGCTTATGGAGCTTGATGTACCGGTATTAGCTATTGACATACAATTTGATGATTTTGAGGAGTTTTCCAGTCGGGAGCGTGATTATGTAATTAGTCCCGATGATCTGGCTTATGTAATTTATACCTCTGGTTCTACGGGTAAGCCTAAAGGAGTAACCATCAGGCACGCCAGTAATGTTAATATGTCGCTGGATCAGCTGCTGAAATTTGATATTACCACAACGGACCGTATTTTACAATTTGCCTCGCTGTCTTTTGATGCTTCTGTTTCAGAGATATTTATGGCTTTTTATGCTGGCGCGACACTGGTGCTGATAGCAGAGCCAATCATTGCCGATGGAGATAAGTTTCTGGATTATACCAAAAAGCATGGGGTGAGTGTAATTACCTTCCCACCAGTTTATCTGCGCACGCTGGACCGTAATAAGTTAAATTTTCTGCGTGTGATTATTACTGCAGGAGAAGCCGCTATTGTTAGCGACGCACTGTATTATTCAGGTATTTGCGCCTACTATAATGCTTACGGACCTACGGAATGTGCGGTGTGTGTATCCACTTATAAAGTAGACCCGAACCGCATTTATAAAGGACAGATACCCATAGGCAAGCCTATAGCAAATATGAAAATGTATATCATGGATAATGAAATGCAGTTATTGCCTGTAGGGGTTGAAGGCGATTTGTATGTAAGCGGACGGGGCTTAGCTAAAGAATATTTACATCTTCCTGAATTGACAGCAGAGAAATTTGTGCTTTACAATGCTGAGCGTTTGTATAAAACAGGAGATAAAGCCAGGCGCTTACCGGATGATCATATCGAATTTTTAGGCAGGGCAGATGAGCAGGTAAAGATCCGCGGGTACCGGATAGAACTGGATGAAATCACATCGGTACTTAATCTTATCGTTCCTGGCATCGTTGTCGCTAAAGAAGATAGTTTAGGCAATAAGCGTTTGATCGCTTATATGGTTGCGGACAAGAATGAAGAGCGTGAAGATATTATACAGCATCTGAAAGCACAGCTGCCTGATTATATGATCCCTGCCTTGTTTATGATGCTGGATTCCCTGCCTTTAACTACCAATGGCAAAGTAGATAAAAAAGCGTTACCAGATCCTGATGCAGTATCTTTATTGACCAATGCATACGAGGCGCCAAGGGATGAAACTGAGCAACAGCTGGCTGTGATATGGGAAGAGCTATTGGGCCTTGGCAGGGTTGGTATCTATGATAGCTTTTTTGAGCTTGGGGGCGATTCAATTATTTGTATACAGCTGGTTAGCCGGGCCAATAAACATGGATTTACTTTACAACCGCAGGATGTTTTTGAATACCAGACTATTGCTGCTCTAGCTGCAAGACTGAAGGAGAATGCTGTTGTAAATGTTGCAGAGCAGGGCCTTTTGACAGGTGAGGCTGGTTTGCTACCTATACAGCGGTGGTTTTTGGATACGGAATATGATAACAAATCTCATTATAATCAATCACACCTTTTAAGTATTGATAAAGGCATAACTGCCTTGCAGGTCACCACCATCATGCAGGCACTGGTGGCCCGGCATGATGCGCTTAGATTCCGGTACACACAAAGAGAAGGTGGATGGATACAGGAATATAGTGATGCAGCAGGTGTTGTAGAAGTTTATGAGGGGGGGGACATTACGGAATTGTGCAATGAAGCCCAAAGGGGATTAGCGATCGGTGAGGGAAAAGTGATTAAGGTATTGCTGATCAAAACACCGGAAAGTGAGGCCTGCAACCGGTTATTTATGGTGATACACCATTTGGTGGTAGACGGCGTATCGTGGAGGATTTTATTGGAACAGTTTCAGGAAGGGTTAAAGCAGCCTGTTGCAGCATTGGGCGCAAAAAGCAGTTCTTTCAGGGAATGGGTGAATGCGTTAAATGTATACGCAGAGCAAGATGAGGTAACTGCGCAGCTGGCTTTCTGGCAGGATATTGCCGATGCCTATTCACCTTTACCGGTTGACAGAGATGCAGAAAAAATAGTATGGGCCGACAGGCTTACGCATACCATAACGCTCAGTAAAGAATTGACGCGTTTATTGCTGACAGATGCGAACAGGGCCTACAATACAGAAATCAATGATATTTTATTGACTGCGCTGATCAGTACCTTAAATGAATGGAGCGGAAGTTCATCTGCGGTTATCGGAATGGAAGGGCATGGCAGGGAATATATTGCTGCTGAGCTTGATACCAGCAGCACAGTTGGCTGGTTTACAAACGTGTATCCATTGCTCTTAACCACAGCAGCAGATCTATCTTCAGGTGACCTGATCATGTCTGTAAAAGAACAGTTGCGTCAGGTGCCGCATAAGGGCATGGGATATGGGCTGTTACGTTACAAAACTACACTGCATGCCAAATGGGATGTTGTTTTTAACTATCTGGGCCAGACTGACAATGTGCTGGCAGGCAGCGAATTTTTACATGCGGCGGCTGAACATCCTGGCAATAATATTGGAGGTACCTATCCGGCAGGGACAAAAATTGATATCAATAGTGTAGTGACTGAAGGCATGCTCATCATAAATTGGGGGTATAGCGAAAAGCAATATGAACAGGCTACCATAGCAAAACTCTCGACAGCCTTTATTGACCATCTGAGTACTTTGATTGGGCATTGTGTCCATCAGGAGAAGCAGGCTACCCCTTCAGATTATGGATTGTCTCCGGAGGTTAACTACAAAGAATTGTCCAGGTTTTTAGCTGGCAAACAGCTTAGTGATATTTATCGGTTAAGCCCTCTGCAAAAGGGTATGTTATTCCACCACTTGTATGACAGTAATGGAAAAGCCTATATGGAGCAGATGCGGCTCGATTTGCCGCATGGCCTTGATATAGGGGCTTTTGAAAAGGCATGGAATTATATTATCCAGCATCACAGTATATTAAGGACTGGTTTTGTTGCTGATGAACTGAGTATACCTGTACAGTGTGTACATGAGGATGTTCGGTTACCCTTATCGGTATTGGATTACACGGAGGTGGAAGATAAGGAAGCTGCTGTAAAGCAGTTTTTAGCGGCAGATCTGGAACGTGGATTTGATTTTAAAACGCCTCCATTGATGCGTATTACCCTGATTAAATTGGGTGCGTCTTCCTATAAAATGATATGGACGCATTATCATATTATACTGGATGGCTGGTCTAATGCGGTGTTGATTTCTTCGTTCCTGCAAACTTATGCGGCTTACTTCAGGGGCAGGACGCCTGCCGCTATTCCGGTAGATAATTATGGAGATTATATCAGGTATATTGGAAAGTCTGATCATTATACAGCACAATTATTCTGGAAAGAGTATCTGGCGGGCTACACCGAAAAGAGTTTCTTGCCTTTTGCTAGTAATGTAGTTGAAATAGAGCGCAATAAGGGCGGTAAAATAGCGCATCAACGATTGGTTGTTGAAGCCGGGCTGGTAACTGCCGTAAAACGTTATTGCCAGCAACATCAATTAACGGTAAATACATTGGTACAGGGTATTTGGTCGCTGTTATTAAGCAAGTATACCGGCAATAATGGCGTTGCTTTTGGTGTAGTGGTTTCTGGTCGTCCTGCAGACCTGGCTGATGCTGAGCACCGTATCGGTTTATACATCAATAATCTTCCTTTGTACACGATTGTGCCGGACGAACAGCTTACCTCAGACTGGCTGCTTACGATCCAGAAAGAACATACCAGGGCAAGAGAATATCAGTATACCACATTAAATGAGATACAACAGTGGATAGGTATCAAGGGAGACTTGTTTGATACCATTTTAGTCTATGAAAATTATCCGAAGATGGACGCTGAAGAAGAGGTGTTACAAGTAGGTGATTTGACGGTTGAAGAACAGACCAATTACCTGTTAACATTAACTGCAGTAGAACAGCAGGATAGTTTACGGTTTGATTTTGCCTATAACAGCGACCTGCTGGACGGCTATTATGCCGAAATGATCAAAGGTCACTTTGAGCAGGTATTGGGACAGGTCATAGCAAACCCTCCGGTGATGGAGATTGAAATATTGACGGCGGATGAACATGCTCAACTCGTTAATGAATTTAATGATACCGCTGTAAATTATGATATAGCGGAAACGATAGTGAGTTTATTTGAAGCGCAGGTGAGAAAAACACCTAACCTTAAGGCATTTGTTTTTGAAGCCGAAGAACTAACGTACAGGGAACTGAATGAGCGTGTAAATCAGTTAGCCAGGTATCTGATCAGCAAGGGCGTTGGTGAAGGCCAGCTGGTGGGGATTTGTATAGACCGGTCGGTGGATATGATGGTAGGTTTGCTGGGGATACTGAAGTCGGGCGCTGCTTATGTTCCCATTGATCCAACATATCCCATTAACCGGATCAATTACATGCTGGAAGATTCCCAGGTATCAACATTGCTGGTGAATAAGGATACCGCTGCTTTAATTACTGCGGGAGCAGTACCCTTTGTACTGTCATTGAGTGATCGCTTATTGCTGGATGGGGAGGATCCCGGAAATCCAGTTACGCCATTGGCTGCCAGCTCGCTGGCCTATATTATCTATACTTCAGGTTCTACGGGTAAGCCTAAAGGAGTAATGATCAGCCATCGGAATGTGGTTAACTTATTTACAGGACTTTACCAGCGCTTTGCGTTTGACGGGCCACAAAACTGGCTGGCTGTGACAAGTATCAGTTTTGATATCTCTGTGGTGGAATTGTTCTGGACATTGATCAATGGGAACAAGGTGGTTATGCTGCCAGATCGTCCGTTACCATTGACCGCTAAGGTGAATATGGATTTCAGCCTGTTTAATTTTGCCGCGCAAGAGGCGATAACTGCCGTGGAAAGTGAGGAAGCATTTAGACAAGCAGGCGCCATGGGTGCAAACTTGCTTACACATTTACTAGGTAAGACCAATGAAGAATTAAAAGACAGGATTGCGGTGTACAGGGCATCCCTGGCTGCGCATGGGTTTGATCCTGAACAGGGTAAAGTAGCGCTGATGCTGCATGCCTTTATAGGTGATGATGTGCAGCAGGTTAAAGAAACGGTAAAGGAACCATTTAAAAATTACCTGCGGCATTCAATAGATCTGCTCAGACCAGTAGCAGATCAAGCCGGACTAAGTCTTGAAAGAGATCTGGATCTGATACTGGAAATCAGCTTTGAACGCTATTTTAGTACAAGCGGGTTGTTTGGAACACCGGAAAGTTGCCTGGCGCGTATTGGGGAGCTGCACGCCATCGGTGTGAATGAGGTTGCTTGTCTTATTGATTTTGGTGTTGACACAGCTATCACATTAGCGCATTTATCGCATCTGAAGAAATTACAGGACCTGGTTAAACAAACGGCAGCACAGCAAAAGTTGCTGGCCAGGCGAATGGAAAACGTAGGATCACCAGAAGAGATCATTTTGCAGCAGGGGATTACCCACTTGCAGTGCACGCCATCGTTTACCAAAGAGCTGTTGAGTAACCCTGTTGGTCAGCATGCCTTAAAACAACTGAAAACATTAATGATTGGTGGTGAAACATTGCCTGTCGCATTAACTAAGGAGCTGTTTACCTATTACAAGGGTGTTATTTATAATATGTACGGCCCTACAGAAACTACCATCTATTCTACAATCAAAGCGATTACACCTGCAGATAAGATATCCATTGGTACTCCTGTTGCTAATACGCAGGTGTATGTTTTGGGCAGGGGTAAAGAATTATTACCTGTAGGGGTAGCCGGTGAGATCTATATAGCAGGAGATGGCATTTCGCGCGGCTATCTGTATAAACAGTTACTCACAGAGGAGAAATTTACCAGTCTTCCTTTTGGGAAAAATGGTAAGCTCTACCGCACGGGAGATTTGGGGCGCTGGTTGCCAGATGGAGAGCTGGAATGTTTGGGAAGGCTGGATGACCAGGTGAAAGTTAGAGGTCACAGGATTGAAATTGGAGAAATAGAAAGTGTGATCAGCGAGTTACCAGAGGTTCGTGAATGTGTGGTAGTGAAGAAGGAAGATGCCTTAGGGAATACGATGCTGGTCGGGTATATTGTACCGGGAGAGGGCTTTGATCAGTCAGCCGTATCAGCCTATATCAAATTGAGGCTACCGGCCTATATGGCACCTGCCTTATTGCTTACGCTGGATAAACTACCCTTAACACCAAACGGAAAGATTGATAAAAAAGCTTTACCAGCTGCTGAGCATATTGAATTGTTAGCTGGTAACTATGTAGCGCCAAGAAATGACACAGAGGAAAAGCTGATTAAAATATGGACTAACTTATTGAAAATAAAACGGATCAGCATAACAGATAGTTTTTTTGAGCTGGGGGGTAATTCCTTGTTGGCTATACAGATTATTGCCGCAGTCGGTAATGAAATGGGCGTACAGATCACTATCAAAGATTTGTTTGAAAACCCTGTGGTTGAAGCGCTGGCAGCAGTAATTGGCGGTAAAGAGCAGCATGTGGTTAACAGATTGATGAAGGCGCCAGCCTTAAAGACCTATCCAATTACCAGTATTCAAAAAGCATACTGGCTGGCTTCGCAGCAGGAAAATGTAGCTATTTCTTATAATATTACATTGGGTTGGCAGGTAGAAGGCGAAATAGACCAGCTAAAGCTACAGGAGGCATTCGGGTTATTGTTACAGCGGCATGATATCCTGCGTTCGGTGATCAATTATGATGAAAATGGAGAGCTGAGCTTACTTGTGCAAGATACGATGGATGGATTTATGGCAGCATATGGCGATGATGAACCCATGCATTTACTGGCAGAAGAAAATCGTTTTGTATTTGACTTTGAGCAAGGGCCATTATTGAGGATCAGGATGTTGAGAAATACTGATGGAACCTGTTTTATTTTCTTTAATACTCATCATATCCTGGTTGATCCATTCTCACTGAAGCTCATATTTGTAGAATTACTGGCACTTTACAAAGGCGATGTGTTGCCTGCGGTTGGCTATACTTTTAAAGATTATGCGTACTCACTCTCCATCACGGCAGATGACCGTATGCAACAGGAAACATTTTGGAGAAGTTATCTGCAGGACCGGATTCCGGAAGTGCACTTCCCGGCTGCCAGGCAAAATGTGGCTTTGCGCAATGAGGCCAATGTTTTGACGCTGCAGGTTACTGACCAGGTTTTGTTGCAGCGCCTGAGGAGTTATAACCGGGAACAGCAGGGTACCATGTTCATCATGTTGCTGACCTTGGTCAATGTAGTAGTGTATATGGAAACCGGGCAGCAGGATATCAGTTTTGGTAGTCCGGTAAATGGCAGGGATAGTGAAGCGTTAAAAAACATAGTTGGGCTTTTTCTGAATACGGTTATCATCAGGACAACCATAACCGGAGACCCTACTTTTGAGGACCTGTATACCAAGGTAAAGGCATCCGTCATAGCCGTATTAGCACACAGTGCTTTTCCTTATCTTGATGTAGCGGATATCGATACAGGCAGGGGTGAATTTAATATAGGATTTAATCTTAACCCGACCGATCTTAATATGGCGGATATCAGTTATCCAGACCTTGATTTTATACCCTTAAAACCGGAAGGACATTTTGTAAAAGCGGATTTATGGTTTGATATCACAGAGTGGGAAGAGAAGTTGACGATATCACTTTCTTACCGCAAAGACCGTTTTGATGATGCCTATATCCAATCGCTGATCGCTCAGCTGGAACGTTTGCTAAAATATTGCCTGTCCGATAAAGACGCTACGTTGAGCAGATTAAAAGCTACTCTGGTAGCTGAACAGGTAAATCAGGTGCAGCGTAAAAACCTTTCAAAACTCAAAAAACAAATTAATTCCTAAATTATTTATTATGAATAATCTGAGCAAATTGAAGAATATTCAATCCAGTGCTGCTGCAATCAGCGATCAGTCGCTGGTAGTTAAAGAATTTTTACCTATAGGCCAGTTTCCCCTGGTGATTAAACCCAGGTTTAAGGGCGTTGACCTTGTTGACTGGGTGAAGAAAAACAGAACAGAATTTGAAGAAGAATTATTGCTGCATGGCGGATTATTGTTAAGAGGGTTTGATATTGGCACGCTGGACGATTTTGGAAGGTTTGTAGATAGTTTTGATTCCGCCCCATTGGCCTATATGTTTCGCTCTTCACCCAGGCATGAGCTGGATAAGAAGGTGAAGAATGTATATAACTCTACAGATTATCCAAAGGGAGAAAGTATTAATCTGCATAATGAATCCTCTTATAGCAGGTCATGGGGAATGAAGATATTGTTCTGTTGTTTACAGCCTGCAGAACAGGGCGGAGAGACGCCGATAGCAGATTCACGGAAGATACTGGCTGCTATCGATCCCGGGCTGGTGAATAAATTTAAAGCAAAAGGGGTATTGTATAAGCGCAGCCTGATTAAAGATGTTGGCATGTCCTGGCAGGAAGTATTTCAGACAACGGATCAGAAGGTAGTAGAAAAGGTCTGTAATCAAAATGACATCAGGTACAATTTTATAAGTGATGAACACCTGGAGATTGAGTGGGTTAAGCCTGCTGTTTACCAGCATCCTGTATCAAAAGAAGCCACCTGGTTCAATCACGTCTATTTTTTTAACAAATACGCACGATACGAAGAAGTGGGACTGGCTTATACAGAAAAGGCGCCTGCAGACCTGATCCATACTGACACTTTGTTTGGAGATGGGACAGCAATCAGTTTGGCTGAATATCTTGAGCTAAAAAGGGCTTATAACCTGCATACGGTTGCCTTTAAATATGAGAAAGGGGATATCATTTATCTTGATAATATGCTGAGTGCCCATGGCCGCAACCCCTATGCAGGAAAACGTTTGGTAGCTACGGCGATTATAGAACCCGCCGGAGACAATTTAACATCTTCAATTAATTTATAGCATGAGTCAATTTCAACTTTCAGGCCAGCAGGTACGAGATCTGGCCTTTTGGCAGTCCACTGGTTTAGGTAAGGTAAGGGCAGATTTTACGATAGATGGTACAGCTGACAAAGAAATCATTTTTGCGGCACTGGCAACAATTACTGACCGCCATGATATCCTGAGAACAAGTTTTGTTTACAGAGCGGGTATCAATTTACCTTTTCAAACCGTAGCATCCCGCCTGGGTATAGAAAATAAATGTTTTACAACTACAGCCTTAAGTCTGGAACAACCCTTATCGATAACTGTAGAGTTTGGCGATGCGGTGACGGTGGTAATGAAGGCATTACGGCTGATACTGGATATTTATACTGTACAGGAGCTACAGCAAGAAATACAGGCCCTGATCAACGGTGTGGCTTTACCCGTAGCTACGGATGAGCTGTTACAATTTGGTACCTATACCGAATGGGAACTGGGATTGACTGAAGAAGGAAATATGGAGGCGGCGGCATTCTGGAATGAAAAAAGAAAGCTTGTAAGTAAGGATACCGGGCTATTTAAGCCAGTTAAAGGAATAGATAGCTCTTCTTGTGTGCAGGCTGAGTTTGATGGCACCTATATTTCTTCGATGGCTGATGAGCTGCAGGTACCAGAGCAGGTATTGTTGCTGGCATTGTTTAAACAGAGTTTGTGCAGGTATACTGACGGGAAATCGCTCACGATTGACTGTTTGACGGACGGACGCGTATATGAGGAATTAAAAATGACCCTTGGCCCGCTGTCAAGATTATATCCTGTTCATTTTTCAGAAGAGCAGCCAGAGCTTACACCACTACTAGCTCATATAAGTGCTGAACTACAAATGGCTGCAAACTGGAATGATTACTATTATGCATTGCCGGATGATTTATGGCCGGATAGCAGGCTGCAGTTTGTATTTGAGTTTCTGGAAAGTGGTGTCAGGGTACAGGATGACTTTACCGGCAGCTTGAAATTGCGCGTTGTAAAGACAACTGCTTTATGGAAACTGGAGCTGGTTTTTCCTGCCGGAAGTGATATGATGGCTTTAGCCACTTTGTTTATGGCAGACCTTGGCGAGAGGTTACAGCAGCTGGACTTACCGGTGTTGCATATCAATGAGAAAGATAAAGCGCAGCTACAGGTTTATAATGCTACCTGTACTAATTTATCCACGCTTACACTGCCTGAAATGATCAGACAGGTGTTTAGTACGCGAGCAGATTCTATTGCTGTGCAGGGGGCGAATGCGCAGGTTACCTATCATCAGTTAGCAGAAAACGTAGGGCATATAGTGACTGCACTGCTCCAGGATTATAGTATAGCAAAGGGGGATGTGGTAGGGATACTGATGGATGATGATATGCAGATTCCGGCAGCCTTGCTTGGGGTATGGTTTGCTGGTGCTGCTTATGTGCCACTTGACCGGCATAATCCAGCAGAGCGGTTACAGCATATGATCAGGGAAAGTAAATGCAAGCTGATTATAACTGACAAATGGGTGCCAGAGCAAGTGAAAGCTAATTGTGACAGCACCGAATTGGTTGATATTGCGTATTTACAGTTAGCTAAACCAGCTGCAGCTATTCCGGTAACTGTTGAACCCTGGGATACTGCTTACCTGATTTTCACTTCTGGAACTACGGGCATACCAAAAGGCTGCCAGTTATTGCACAGCAACCTGATGAATTATATTTATTGGGCCAACGGATATTATTTTAAGACAGTGGAAGATGGTAATTTTCCTTTACTGACTAATTTGAGTTTTGATCTAACGGTGACTTCAATATTTACCACGCTGAGCAGGGGAAGGACTTTGTATTGTTTAGACCCGGAATTAAGCCTGGTAGAGAAACTGAAGTATTGTTTTAGTAACACCAATGGGATTGATACGATTAAACTCACGCCGACGCACATTTCATTACTGGCTGATGTGGATATACGTGATTCGGCCATGAAATGTGTAATTGTTGGGGGGGAAGAATTACGGTTTTCACAAGTAGAATTACTTCGGACTATTGCCCCTGGTGTAGCGATATACAATGAATATGGACCCACTGAAGCTACAGTAGGCTGTATTGTGAAGCTGATTGAAGCGGATGATGAGCAGATTAACATAGGGCGGCCTATTGCCAATATGGAGGTGCTGGTGCTGGATGCTGAGGAGCGCATTTTGCCTGTTGGCGTAGCCGGAGAATTATACATCGCGGGAGCAGGGCTTGCCAAAGGCTATTGGGAACAACCGGAGATTACTGCAGCTAAGTTTAAGACCCTGTTTGGACAGCGATATTACAAGACGGGCGACCTGGTTCGTTTGCTGCCTGCCGGGGATATGGCATTTTACGGCAGGATAGATGAACAGGTGAAGATAAGGGGGAACCGTGTAGAGCTGGGAGAAATACAAAATTGCTTATCCCGTTTTGAAGGCATTGAACAGGTGCTGGTGATGCTGAAAAAAAATGACGACGAAGAAAAATATATTACTGCTTATTATTTAAGTGATGATGAAATTACTGCGGGTGTACTGCAGGCATTTTTACTGGAGCGGTTGCCCGATTATATGGTGCCGGCTTTTTTTATACCTATTGATAAGATACCACTTACGGCAAATGGAAAATTAGATCCAAAGCAGTTACCCGATCCTTTTATTTACCAGGTGCAGCAAAGGGAGTATTTACCGCCTGTTAGTGAAATGGAAAAGCTGATTGCTGCAATCTGGGGCAGGATTTTAAGAGTGGAGCAGGTAGGTGTAAATGATGATTTTTTTGAATTGGGCGGGCATTCATTACTGGCCATGCGAATTGTTTCAGCCATGCGGAAAGAGCTGGTAATAAATCTGGTTATTAAAGATTTACTTGGGAACCCTACCATTAAGACGCTGGCCCATTTGATTGAAGGAATGCAGGAAGGCTTAGACTTACCGCAGGTGACAGTAGTGGCGGAAAGGCCCTTGCGGATTCCGTTGTCCTATGCGCAGGAGCGGTTATGGTTTATTGATCAGTTAAGGGGAAGTGTACATTACCATATGCCTTCGGTTTTCAGGTTGCTGGGATCTTTGGATGTGTATGCACTGGAGTGCTCTTTCAACGATGTCGTTAATCGCCATGAGTCACTTCGTACAGTTTTTAAGGAACTGGATGGCATCCCTTACCAGGAAATTTTAGCAGAGGATGGCTGGATGCTGGATTATCTGGATACGTATAACCATTCGGGAGCCGCTCTGGATGAGCTGGTGGAGCGGGAAATTACAAGACCTTTTGATTTGTCGAAAGATCACCCTTTGCGGGCGATGTTACTGCGGATAAAAGATGATGAACATATTTTAATCCTGCTGCGGCATCATATTGCTGCTGATGGGTGGTCGGGTTCTTTACTGGTGCATGAGTTTGAGACTTTTTATCGGGCACGTACCGGAAATAAGGCTCAAGATTTACCCGTATTATCTTTGCAGTATGCTGACTATGCCATCTGGCAACGTACATATGTGGTTGATGAGGTGCTGGAGAAACAGCTGGGCTATTGGGAGGAGAAACTGCGGGGCCTGGAACCTTTGAATTTACCATTGGATTATCCGAGGCCTGCGGTGCAAAGTACTGAAGGCGCCCGTTTGAATTTTGTTATTGACAAGGCGGTAAGTGACGCATTAGTGGAATTGGCACAGCAACAGGGGGTAACCCTGTTTATGCTGCTGTTGTCGGTCTACCAGGTGATGCTGTCCAGGTATAGCGGACAGACAGATATTTGCGTGGGCACAACGGTGGCAGACCGTTCAGCAGCTGCGCTGGAACCCCTGATTGGGTTTTTTGTAAACACATTGGTTTTGCGGAGCGATTTGAGTGAAAACCCTGTTTACAGGGAATTTTTATTGCAGGTAAAACGGACTACACTGGAAGGATATGAACATCTTTCTGTTCCATTTGAGAAGGTGGTAGACCGGGTAGAGCAGGAGCGGGATAAGAGCCGGAGCTCGTTGTTCCAGGCTTTATTGGTATTGAATAACAATGAGGATGCGGCGGTGCATTCACTGGGCGGGCTGAGGATTGAACCCGAATCGCTGCGTTACCAGACGGCTAAATTTGACCTGACCTTTTTTGTGCAGGAAACGGCATCGGGGATAGCAGTTTCGATCAATTACTGTGTTGACCTGTTTAGCCAGGAGACGATTGCAGGGATGAAAGGTCATTTTGAAAACCTGTTATCGGCTGTACTTGAAAATATAGAACAGCCGGTAGGCAGTTTAGCGATGCTGGGTGAGCAGGAAAAAGAGCAGCTGCTGCATCAGTTTAACCATTTTAGCTTACCCTATCCTGCTAAGACAGTGATCGCGCTGTTTGAAGAGCAGGTATTGTTACATCCCGATCAGGCAGCGGTACGTTTTGGCGATGTAGTGCTGAGCTATGGGGAACTGAACGCGCGTGCCAGCAAACTGGGAAGTTATTTAAGACAGACATATAACCTGGTGGCAGATGACCTGGTTGGGATGATGATGGATACAGCTGAATGGTCGGTAGTCTCCATATTAGGTATATTGAAAGCCGGTGCAGCCTATGTGCCGATTGATATTGCGCTGCCCAAAGAAAGGCAGGTTTTTATGGTCAGGGATACGGGGATGAAAGCGCTGTTGATTACCTCTGAGCATTTGTTTGATGTGCTTGACTTTGAGGTGCCGGTGTTTTCTGTAGATATACAGTTGGCTGAGCTGGAACAGGGGGAGGAAACGGAGAGTGTTAATGGCGATCTGGCCTATGTGATTTATACTTCTGGCACTACCGGCCAGCCGAAAGGGGTAATGGTGCGTAACCAGAATATTGTAGATTACTATTTTGGATTGAAAGGGCTGTTAATTGAAAGTTCGTCATTTGGATTGATGTCTTCGCTGTCGGCCGACCTGGGCAATACGGTGCTGTTTGGGTCTTTGTTAAGTGGTGGTACGCTGCATCTGTTTAGTAAACCAACTTTGATGGACCCTGAACTACTGCACAGTTATTTTAGTACCCATCCTATAGATTGTATTAAAATAGTGCCCTCTCACTGGACTGCGCTGGAAACGCTGTTACCTGAAAAGACGATTATTTTTGGGGGAGAAGCGCTGCCGGTAAGCGTGATCGCAAAGATCAGGACTGCAAGTCCGCTGCTGAGGGTGATCAATCACTATGGTCCAACAGAAACGACTATCGGTAAGCTGCTGCATCAGGTAGACCTGAACAGGGATTACCACCAGGTTCCCATAGGGCGGCCATTTTCAAATACTGTAGTTTATGTGGCAGACCGTTACTTAGCGTTATGCCCTGTCGGGGTGCCCGGTGAGCTGCTGATCGGGGGTGACGGGGTGTCAGCGGGTTACTTCAATCAGCCCGAACAAACGTCGGCGAAGTTTATCGCCAATCCTTTTGGCGGTCCTTCCAGGCTGTATAAAACAGGTGATCTTGTTCGCCGGCTTGCCGACGGGGATATCGAATTTATTGGCCGGGTAGATGACCAGGTGAAGATCCGCGGGTACAGGGTGGAGCTGGGCGAGGTGAATAAGATCTTGTCGGACTTCCCGGGAATACAGCAAAGTGCGGTGGTATATACCCATCAGCGCCTGATGGCCTATGTGGTTGCTGAAGGTGCATATGACCAGGGGGCGCTGATGAATTACATGAAACAGCAGCTGCCGGAATATATGGTACCTGCTGTGTGGATACCCTTAACGGCGATGCCGCTGACGGCCAATGGGAAGCTGGACAAAAAAGCTTTGCCGGCACCTGATGCGTTAGTGGAAACCAATTATGTGGCGCCGCGGAATGAGCTGGAAGAAGGCCTGGCAGAGATCTGGATTTCCTTATTAAATGCAGACCGCGTAGGCATCTATGATAATTTCTTTGAACTGGGAGGACATTCTTTATTAGCCATCAGGATATTGTCTGCTATCAGGAAACAGTTAAACGTAGAGGTAGTTATTACTGATTTGTTTGATTATGTGACAATAGCTGCCTTGTCAGAATTTATTGAGTTGAATGACCGGAAAGCGCTATTACCAGCTATCCTGAGGCAGGAGAGGCCATTGCGGATTCCATTGTCCTATGCGCAGGAGCGGTTATGGTTTATTGATCAGTTAAGGGGAAGTACACATTATCATATGCCCTCTGTGTTTAGATTGCATGGCCAATTGGATGTGCAGGCAATGGAGAAGTCTTTTAAAGAAATTGTAGGCCGGCATGAATCTTTACGGACCGTGTTCAGGGAAGTGGATGGGCTGGGGTACCAGGAGATTGTTGAGGCTGCAGGATGGAGACTGGATCGTTCAGACGCAATTGATTTGGATAAGATGATCGAACATGAGGTGACAAAATCATTTGACCTGGCTCAGGATTATATGATGCGCGCAAAACTGCTGAAGATAAAGGAAGATGAACATGTATTAGTTTTAGTGCGGCATCATATTGCTTCTGATGGATGGTCCGTATCGTTGATTGTCCATGAGTTTATAGAATTATACCGTTTTTATACAGAAAACAGGTTGCCGGATTTACCGGTATTGTCTCTGCAGTATGCTGACTATGCCATCTGGCAACGTACATATGTGGTTGATGAGGTGCTGGAGAAACAGCTGGGCTATTGGGAGGAGAAACTGCGTGGCCTGGAACCTTTGAATTTACCATTGGATTATCCGAGGCCTGCGGTGCAAAGTACTGAAGGCGCCCGTTTGAATTTTGTTATTGACAAGGCGGTAAGTGACGCATTAGTGGAATTGGCACAGCAACAGGGGGTAACCCTGTTTATGCTGCTGTTGTCGGTCTACCAGGTGATGCTGTCCAGGTATAGCGGACAGACAGATATTTGCGTGGGCACAACGGTGGCAGACCGTTCAGCAGCAGCACTGGAACCCCTGATTGGTTTTTTTGTAAACACATTGGTTTTGCGGAGCGATTTGAGTGAAAACCCTGTTTACAGGGAATTTTTATTGCAGGTAAAACGGACTACACTGGAAGGATATGAACATCTTTCTGTTCCATTTGAGAAGGTGGTAGACCGGGTAGAGCAGGAGCGGGATAAGAGCCGGAGCTCGTTGTTCCAGGCTTTATTGGTCCTGAATAACAATGAGGATGCGGCGGTGCATTCACTGGGCGGGCTGAGGATTGAACCCGAATCGCTGCGTTACCAGACGGCTAAATTTGACCTGACCTTTTTTGTGCAGGAAACGGCATCAGGGATAGCAGTTTCGATCAATTACTGTGTTGACCTGTTTAGCCAGGAGACGATTGCAGGGATGAAAGGTCATTTTGAAAACCTGTTATCGGCTGTACTGGAAAATATAGAACAGCCGGTAGGCAGTTTAGCGATGCTGGGTGAGCAGGAAAAAGAGCAGCTGCTGCATCAGTTTAACCATTTTAGCTTACCCTATCCTGCTAAGACAGTGATCGCGCTGTTTGAAGAGCAGGTATTGTTACATCCCGATCAGGCAGCGGTACGTTTTGGCGATGTAGTGCTGAGCTATGGGGAACTGAACGCGCGTGCCAGCAAACTGGGAAGTTATTTAAGACAGACATATAACCTGGCGGCGGATGACCTGGTTGGGATGATGATGGATACAGCTGAATGGTCGGTAGTCTCCATATTAGGTATATTGAAAGCCGGTGCAGCCTATGTGCCGATTGATATTGCGCTGCCCAAAGAAAGGCAGGTTTTTATGGTCAGGGATACGGGGATGAAAGCGCTGTTGATTACCTCTGAGCATTTGTTTGACGTGCTTGACTTTGAGGTGCCGGTGTTTTCTGTAGATATACAGTTGGCTGAGCTGGAACAGGGGGAGGAAACGGAGAGTGTTAATGGCGATCTGGCCTATGTGATTTATACTTCTGGTACTACCGGCCAGCCGAAAGGGGTAATGGTGCGTAACCAGAATATTGTAGATTACTATTTTGGATTGAAAGGGCTGTTAATTGAAAGTTCGTCATTTGGATTGATGTCTTCGCTGTCGGCCGACCTGGGCAATACGGTGCTGTTTGGGTCTTTGTTAAGTGGTGGTACGCTGCATCTGTTTAGTAAACCAACTTTGATGGACCCTGGACTACTGCACAGTTATTTTAGTACCCATCCTATAGATTGTATTAAAATAGTGCCCTCTCACTGGACTGCGCTGGAAACGCTGTTACCTGAAAAGACGATTATTTTTGGGGGAGAAGCGCTGCCGGTAAGCGTGATCGCAAAGATCAGGACTGCAAGTCCGCTGCTGAGGGTGATCAATCACTATGGTCCAACAGAAACGACTATCGGTAAGCTGCTGCATCAGGTAGACCTGCACAGGGATTACCACCAGGTTCCCATAGGGCGGCCATTTTCAAATACTGTAGTTTATGTGGCAGACCGTTACTTAGCGTTATGCCCTGTCGGGGTGCCCGGTGAGCTGCTGATCGGGGGTGACGGGGTTTCAGCAGGTTACTTCAATCAGCCCGAACAAACGTCGGAGAAGTTTATCGCCAATCCTTTTGGCGGTCCTTCCAGGCTGTATAAAACAGGTGATCTTGTTCGCCGGCTTGCCGACGGGGATATCGAATTTATTGGCCGGGTAGATGACCAGGTGAAGATCCGCGGGTACAGGGTGGAGCTGGGTGAGGTGAATAAGGTCTTGTCGGACTTCCCGGGAATACAGCAAAGTGCGGTGGTATATACCCATCAGCGCCTGATGGCCTATGTGGTTACTGAGGGTGCATATGACCAGGAGGCTTTGATGAATTACATGAAACAACAACTGCCGGAATATATGGTACCTGCTGTGTGGATACCCTTAACGGCGATGCCGCTGACGGCCAATGGGAAGCTGGACAAAAAAGCTTTGCCGGCACCTGATGCGTTAGTGGAAACCAATTATGTGGCGCCGCGGAATGAGCTGGAAGAAGACCTGGCAGAGATCTGGATTTCTTTATTAAATGCAGACCGCGTAGGTATCTATGATAATTTCTTTGAACTGGGCGGCGATTCTATTATTGTGATACAATTGGTCAGCAGGGCGAAAAGAAAAGGGTACCACGTACAAGTGCAGGACTTGTTTGACTACCAGACAATAGCTGACTTAGCTGCTTTGATACTACGTAATAAGGAAAGCGCTGTTCTGGCTGAACAAGGCCGGTTGACAGGAGAGGTTACCTTATTACCCATTCAGCATTGGTTTTTGGAGACAGGTGCGGATGCAGTGAATCATTTTAACCAGGCTGTGTTGTTGCAGCTGGATAAGAAAGTATCGGCGGCAGAATTGTTACATGCGGTAAAGATAATTGTAGACAGACACGATATTTTAAGGTGTTTTTATACTTATAAAGACGCACAATGGATACAGGAGTATGGAGATAGAGAAGGAGAACTGGAGGTGGTTGAATCAGCCTGTGCAGAAATTACAGCTGTTTGTGAGCAATACCAGGAAAGCCTGGACATAGAGGAAGGTATACTCAGCAGGTTTGTTTTGATACAAACGCCAGAAGAAGAAGCATATAACAGGTTTTTTATGGTAGTGCATCATCTTGCCATAGACGGTGTTTCCTGGAGGATATTAATAGATGAGCTGAGTAGTTTGCTGGCCGTAAGTGATGCTGAGCTTGGGCTAAAAACCAGTTCTTACCGGGACTGGGCAGAGACATTAGTTGAATTTGCATTTACCGAACGCATCAGGGCACAGCAATCCTATTGGGAAAATGTTGTGCAGGCTTTTAAGCCTATGCCAGTGGAGTTAAATGAAGCGGCATCCGCCAGAAAAGATTTGTCTGCTGTGGATGTTCAGCTGAGCACTGCGTTAACCCAGTTATTGCTAACCGCAGCAAATACTGCTTACAACACTGAGATTAATGATCTTTTACTGACTGCGCTGGCGATTACGATCAGGGAATGGTTAGGTGATGATGATGTGGTTATAGGATTGGAAGGACATGGCAGAGAAGCGTTGTTTCCGCAGTTAGATGTTACTGGCACGTTGGGCTGGTTCACTAATAAGTATCCTGTGTTGCTGCAATTGGAAAGTGATATGCAGGAAGGAAGTATGCTGAAATCTGTAAAGGAGCAGTTGAGAAGTATTCCGGATAAGGGTATTGGCTTTGGCTGTCTGAAGTATTTAAATCCTGTAGAAGAACTTAGCGGTGATTGCTGGGATATTGTATTTAATTATCTGGGGCAGCAGGATAATGTGGTGAATGCCAATGCCTGGTTTAAGGGTGCTCCAGAATATCCAGGGGATCATATTAGTAGCGCATATCCCATTCGTGATAAGTTTGTGATCAGGGCCATTGTTACAGGCAATGTATTGCATGTTTCTTTTAATTATTCATCCACGCAATATACAGCTGTGCGTGTAGAGAAATTTGCTGCTCATTATATCAGGCAGCTTAGCGCATTAATCAACCATTGTGTGGAGAAAGAGGAAAGAGATGTTACCCCGGCTGACTTTGGATTAAATGGCAAATTGGATTACAAGGAACTGGACGCTTTGTTGGGTAAAGGAGCGTTGGAAGATGAAGGTGACATTATGAGATTCTAATGGTATGGAAGAGTTTATAGTAGAATTAGAACAATCCGGGCTGTCTTTATGTGTGCGGAATGGTGACCTGATCTTATCTGGCAGCAAAGGTAAGTTAACCGCAGAAGAAATCTCTGGAATACAACAGGGCTTGCGCATCCCTGCTTTTATCAGGCAGCATAAAGCGGAGTTAGTGCAGTATTTATCTTCGAGGAATAAGATCTCTGCATTGTATGAACTGAGCCCCTTACAGGAGGGTATTTTGTTCCATAGCCTGTATGCGGGTAATGCTACGGCCTATATTACACAGTTCAGGTTAGATTTTCCGGATGGGTTAAATATAGCTGCGTTTAAGCTGGCCTGGCAGTATGTGATTCATAACCACAGTATACTTAGAACTGCTTTTATTTATGATAAAGTGAGTATTCCGCTGCAAAGTGTATATAGCCAGGTTGAATTACCGTTTGTATGGCTTGATTTTAGTGCGCTTGCTTTAGAAGAACAGCAGCGAGCCTTTGAAGAATTACTTCATCAGGACCGTATGCAGGGCTTCAATTTAAATAAGGCACCCCTAACCAGGGTTACCCTGGTTAAGACTGGCGCGAAAAATTGCCGAATGATATGGACAAAACATCATATTTTATGGGATGGATGGTCTGGTCAGGTGATTATCAGTGAAGTGTTAGCGGCCTACCAGCAATATGCGACAGCTCAGATACCGCCTGTTGTAGAGGAAGATCTGTATCAGGATTACATTAAATATATTAACAGGATTGACCCTTATCAGGAGAAACAGTTCTGGGAAGATTACCTGAGGGGATTTGAGGAACCATCGTTACTGCCTTTTGTTGCACACAACGATGAACGCAATAAAGGTGTAGGGACATTTAAAAATCTATCCCTTGTTTTTGACGAAGAATTTACGCAGCAGGTGAATGCCTATACACAGCGTTATCACCTGACTGTAAATACGGTGTTGCAGGGGATATGGGCTTTATTGTTGTCTGTTTACAATGGAAAAAACGATGTTGTGTTTGGCGCCACGGTGTCTGGCAGACCGGCGGATATGAAGTATGTTAAAAAGGTAGGTCTGTATATCAATACTTTGCCTTTCCGTGCACAAATAGAGGCTGAATGGACTGTAACGGAGTGGTTGTTACATTTACAGAAGGAACATGTGCGGGCGCGGGAATACCAGTATACTGCATTGACAAATATCCAGAAATGGAGTGGATTGAGTGGCGATTTGTTTGATACTATTTTTGTATTCAGAAATTATCCATTAACAGCTGCTGAAGATGATGCTGCTGAGCCATTTCTGAAGATTACCAATGTTGAGGTGGAGGAGAATAATAATTATCTATTGTCCATACAGGCAAGTCTCCATCGCCAGCTGATTGTAGATTTTAATTTCAATGAGAGCTTGCTGGATGCTGGTTATATTGAAATGATCAAAGGGCATTTCAGGGAAGTTTTAAGCCAGGTTATCAGCGAGCCATTGCTGAAATTGTCTGCTATCCATGTGCTGACAAAAGCAGAAGAAAAGGAGCTGTTATATGATTACAATGCTACGAAGAAGACATACCCGGCTGATCAAACAGTGCTATCCTTATTTGAAGAACAGGTAAAGCTGAGGCCAGATGATGTTGCTGTAGTATTTGAGGATAGGCTGCTTACATATTCTGCACTGAACGCACGTGCAGACCAGTTGGCCCTGGATATAAAAGGGTATGGCTTAGTGGGTATTTGCCTGGAGCGTTCTCTGGATATGGTGGTAGCCCTTTTAGCCGTTTTAAAGGGAGGTGCTGCTTTTATTCCGATAGATCCTGCCTATCCTGCAGACAGAATTAACTATGTATTATCAGATTCAAAAGCAAATCTGCTCATTACGGATAAAGGTTTGCTACCTGGCGATGCTACTGCGCAGGTTGCGCCAGGGTTGGCGTATGTAATTTATACCTCAGGCTCTACCGGTAACCCTAAGGGGGTGATGATTGAACATGCTGCGCTGGTGAATTTCTTATATGCCATGCAGGAATTACTGCATTTTAATGCTGATTCGTGTGTGCTGGCGGTTACTACTTTCTCTTTTGATATTGCTTATTTAGAACTATTTCTGCCGTTGATTACGGGAGGTAAAGTGATCATAGCGAGCAGGGAAGCGGCTATGGACGGCTATCTGCTGCAGGAGCTGATCCATTTGCACCGTCCTTCTCATATGCAGGCTACACCTGCAACCTGGCAAATGCTGCTGGATAGCGGATGGAAAAATGAGGAGCAGGTAGTGGTATTATCGGGTGGGGAAGCAATTAACAATGATTTAAAGGAAGCCTTAACGCATTTAAGTAACCGGGTTTTTAACTTGTTTGGTCCTACAGAAACTACGATATGGTCTGCGATTAAAGAGTTACATGCAGGAGAACCGGTATCGATAGGGAAACCTATCCTCAACACTCAAGTATACATCGTAGATGAACAGTTGCGTATTGTGCCTAAAGGGGTTAAAGGAGAGTTATGTATTAGTGGGGATGGTCTGGCAAGGGGATATCTGAACAGACCTGAATTAACAACAGAAAAGTTTGTGTCCAGTGCGTTCAGTAAACGCTTATATAAGACTGGGGACCTTGCCTGTTGGTTGCCGGATGGAAATATAGCATACCTGGGCAGAAAAGACAATCAGGTTAAGATCCGCGGTTACCGGATAGAGTTGATGGAGATTGAAAATGTACTGCAGCAATGTTTACTGGTCAGTAAAAATGCGGTGATTGCGAAAACGGATGCGCATGGAACAAAGATGCTGATTGCTTATATAGTACCTGCAGGTAATTATGACAGAGATGGAATAGTAGCCTATCTGGAGGCTAAATTGCCCGGGTACATGGTGCCGGCATTACTGGTAGAAATGGCGGAATTACCCTTAACAGCAAATGGGAAAACGGATAGAAAACAATTGCCTGATCCTGATGTGATGTTGTTGACCATTACTTCTTATGTGGCACCGCGTAACGTTATGGAGAGCCGGTTGGCAAAGATCTGGTCGCAATTATTACAGGTAGAACAGGTTGGTATACAGCATAATTTCTTTGAACTGGGCGGGCATTCTCTGTTAGCGATGAGGGTAATTTCCGCTATCCGCAAGGAGATGGATTTAGAAGTAGGCTTAAGGGATTTATTTGATCATCCTACTGTAGAAGCATTGGCTTTAGTGCTGACTGAAAAGGATAAAGGATTGTTATTACCTGCAATCACATTTGTGCACAACAAACCAGCAAGAATTCCTTTATCGTTTTCTCAGGAGCGGTTATGGTTTATAGATCAGCTGGAAGGAAGTACGCATTACCATATCTCTGCCGCGCTCCGATTGAAAGGGCCATTGGATTTAAAACGCTTAACTATCGCATTTAAAGAGATCATTCAGCGGCATGAGATTCTTAGAACGGTGATCAGGGAGGATAATGGAATGGCTTATCAGTTGGTATTACCAGCGGATAAATGGGTAATGAGCCGCAGAGAGGAAGATATTGACCGTGCTTTTGATTTGCTGGAAGATTATATGCTACGGGTAAAGCTGGAGCCACTAGCTTCAGATGAATACCGTTTGCGGGTAGTGATGCACCATATCGCTGCTGACGGCTGGTCTGTTTCTTTATTTATTAAGGAGATGTTAGCGCTGTATGATGCCGTGGAGCTGGAACCTTTGCCGCTGCAATACGCAGATTATGCTTTATGGCAAAGAAAGTATATAGTGCAGGATAAAGCATTAATGTATTGGAAAGAAAAAATGGCAGGGCTTACTACACTGAATCTTCCGCTTGACCGCCCCCGTGCTATGGCAGCAGGTAACAGGGGTGATGTATTCCAGATACAGATAGATGGATTGCTATCCCAGCAGCTAAAAGACCTGGCGCAAAGAGAAGGAGCAACGATTTTTATGTTGTTGTTAGCCGCATTTAAGTTGTTATTGTTCAGGTACAGTGGGGATACGGATATTTGTGTAGGGACACCCATTGCGAACAGGACCCAGAAAGAAACAGAATCATTGATAGGCTTCTTTATCAATACGCTGGCTTTACGAACAACTCTTGAAGGAGAATTGACTTTTAAGGAATTGTTATCCCGCGTAAGAACAACTACATTGGATGCCTATACACATCAGGACTTACCTTTTGAAAAGGTATTGGATGTGCTGAAGCCTGAGCGGCATCTGGACAGGACCCCTTTATTCCAGGTGTTTTTCAATATGATGAACCAGCCGCATGAGGAGCTTACGTTGGATGGCATCAGTATTTACCCTGAACAGTCACAGGAACGGGAATCTAAATTTGACATTACATTATATGCACAGGAGAATGCCAGGGGCATATCTTTTCAATGCTTATATAGTACAGCATTATTTAATCGTAACAGTATTGAAGCGCTGCTAAAACAATATGCAGGCTTGCTACAACAAATAGTGAATGCTATAACTTTACCGTTGAATCAGTTTAGTTTAAGCCCAGGTAAAAACAAATGGAAGCCCGTTGATGCCGGATGTACTGTTTCTGTAATAGATCTGATAGCGAAACAAGTGTTTGCCCATCCTGAAAAAGTAGCGTTGGAGGATGCTGCTGGTGTGTATACGTACAAAGAATTGTGGGAACTCTCTTCTTCTGTAGCTGTGATGTTACAGTCTAAAGGCCTGGGAAGAGAAGATGTGGTGGCTGTTTATGCTGAGCGTAACACCTTATTGCCAGTCCTGTTACTTGGTATTTTGAAGGCAGGGGCCTGCTTCTGTATATTATCCAGCGCAACACCTGCTGTAAGAAATGATTATTATTTGTCTGTCTTGCAGCCTAAGCTGGTACTGGATACACGTAAAGAATTTATTGCCGGGTTTGATCCTTCATTATGGGTACCAGTAACTGTTACTGCTGATACGGTTGCTTATTGTGTATTTACTTCTGGATCTACCGGAACACCAAAGCTGGTAGAAGCTTGTCATGGATCTTTGGTAAATTATGTGCATTGGATGCAGGAGGAATTTAAGGTAGGTACAACTGATCAGTTTAGCATGTTATCTGGTTTACTGCATGATCCCTTGATGAGAGATGTTTTTGTGCCTCTTTGTATTGGAGCTAAATTAATCATCCCCTCACAGGACCTGATCGGTTCTCCGGAATTAATTTACTGGATTCAGCAATACGGTATTAACGTAATGAACCTGACACCTTCACTCGCACAAACATTAACTGAACCGCTATTGCTGCAGGATTTACGCTATGTTTTTTATGGTGGAGAACCCTTAAAGGGAAGTCAGGCCGCAGCATTGAAAAAGATGGCTCCAGACGTTGTGCAGGTTTCATTGTATGGCACCACAGAATCACAACAAGCCCTGGGCTATTATATTGTGAGAGGAAATGAAGTGAATCTGCCTTTAGGGGTAGGAGTGTTGAATACAGAACTACTGGTAGTGGATGTTTTGGGTAACAGGGCAGGTCCCAATGAATTGGGGGAAATTGCTATTCGCAGCCCTTTTATAGCCAGGGGTTATAAGGATGATCAATTGCTTACAGACAAAAAATTTGTGCTTGCTGCTGATGGCGTAACGATGTACCTGACTGGAGATTTAGGAAGGTACAGTCCGGCGGGTGAGCTTTATAATGCAGGCAGGGCCGATAACCAGGTGAAGATACGGGGCTATCGCATTGCGCTGGAAGAGATAGAGCATGTTTTGTTGAAGCATGTACCGGAGGCAGTGGCAGCGGTGAAAAACGGAGCCCTGATAGCGTACGTGGTTAATGTGGCAGATAAGCAGTTATTGAGCGCGCAGCTGAGTAATGAATTGCCTGCATATATGTTACCCAGCTATATTGTTGAAATAGATAGTATTCCGTTAACAGCTAATAAGAAGGTTGATAGAAAGGCACTGCCAGATGTAACTATGCAGGATGTGATCAAGCAGGTGCATGTACCAGCAAGCACTGCGGTTGAGCAGTTACTGGTAGCCATATGGGAGGCTGTTTTGGTGCTGGATAGCGTAGGCGTGACTGATAATTTTTATGAGCTGGGCGGTAATTCATTAAAATCAGTACAAGTAGTAGCAAGACTGAAAAAGCAAGGGTTCATCTTACCTGTTATACAAATCCTTAAAACACCACGCATACAGGATCTGGCCAGGTTTGTAACAGTGTTTAATGACATGGATACAGATCGTGGCAGTGGAGGTTTAATGTTGCTGAGTGCTAACCAGCTGAGATATTTTAACGGAGAGGAATACAGGCATGTGTTAGGATCTTTCAGTATAAAATTAAAAGGTTTTGATCACGATAAGTGGCTTAAGACGCTTAAAAGCGTATATGTGGAGCTGGAGATTTTAAGGATGCGGATTTTTAAAACTTCTGAAGGATTAAGACAAATACCAGCAGATGATTTAGACCCTGTGGTAGAGTACATACATCAGGATGAGCTGGCAGCGAAAAGGGCATTGCCATTTGCCCTTGATCAAGCTAAGGGGATGAGGTGTTACATTGTTGATAACGAACTTGTTTATATCCTGATCCATCACGCATTGACAGATGATATTTCAAACAGATTGCTTTCGGATTATCTGCAAAAAATATACTATGGGCTACCTGTTACACCCTTAGCCACAAAAGCTTATAGAAATCTTATTGCTTATCAGCCGGATAGATTACAGCTAGCCTATTGGAACCAACATCTATCCCAGGAGGTGGGGCCTTTGGCAAAGGGAAAAAATGTTTTTAAACAATTAAGGATTATGGGCGCTGATTACCAGCAAATAATTTCTTATTGTAAAGTGCACAATATAACCATCAGTAGTTTTATGCTCTCTATGCTTTATCTGAATCTTGGTACCGGGACATTTATTATAGATGTGATTGTGGATGGCAGAGAAAGTGAACTAGAAGAAAGAGCCATTGGCCAGTTTACCAATAAATTACCACTGTGTGTGACTGTAAATGCGGAGATGACTTTGACCGGACTTTGTAAAGTTGTACATACAATGCATTTAGAGGGTAGGATGCATCAGCAGGTACCCTATGCAAAAATGGATCTTCAAGGTAAATATATAGCTGGCCGTTTTAATTACAGAGATCTGCAGCATCAGCGGATGCCAGTGGAACAAATAACAGCCATTGCAACGCAGGATTATAATATTTCAATGAAGTGCGATGCCTATTCCGATGGCATAGTCTTACAAATATCGGCAGTTGATTTCACTATGCCGCCTTACTTATAAAATTCAAACCATATGAGCAGTAATAAAGATGAAATTATACTGGGCCTGAAGACCTGGGCAGAACGCAATAAAGATATTTCCTGTGTAATCATTACAGGTTCACAAGCCAGGGAAACTTTCAAGGCCGACGAATATTCTGATGTAGATGCAATGGTTTTTTGCAAGAACAAGAATTGGTTTGATCATCATCCTGAATGGATGGAGGAGATATCCGTACCGGTGGCCTATTATACAGATAAGGTATTGGCAAATCAATTGGGAAATAAGATTTTTTTTAGTAACGGGATAGGAATGGATATAGTGTTTCTTGATCAGCGAATGTGTTATTGGGGATATTTATATGCCGGGTTAAAGAAAAAAAGTGGCCTTTTAAAATTGCTTCCTGCGAGCTTAAGGAATAGTATCGAAAGTGCTATTCATGCATTTACCTATAACGTGCACAGAGGTTTTTTGTGTGTGGTAGATAAAAAGGATTATAACAAAAAACTGCATTATATAGAAGAGGTATTCAGATTTAAGAGGGATAAGGTTTTCAATATGGATAGGGTAAACTTTATTGTAAATAAGTTTTGGCATCATTCCTATTTGATGGCAATCAAGTTACACAGGGGAGATTTACTGAGTGCCAGAATTGAGTGTGACAATGGTTTGAAGATTTGCCTGTTAAATCTGATTGAACTGCATACCAAAAGTATCAAGGGTGCAGAGTTTGATACTTTACACAATGGGAGAAGAATTGCTGAATGGGCTGACCCAAATTTTGAATCAAGGTTTAAGTTAATGTATGCGCGCTACGATTTCGCTGATACCTGGAATAGTCTGGATGTAACCATGGATTTGTTTAGTGATGTGTTGCAGGCCTTATACAGCAGGCATTCTGATATTAAATTTAATAACCCTGAAAAGTATATCCGTCAATGGATTGCTGCTATCAAAAAGAAAAATATTTATAGTTATGAAATTAAATAGGCTGAAAGTTTCCTGGTCTCACTTTGTCAGTTTTTTAACCGACAAAGATTTTAGAAAAGAGTATTGGTTATTTGTTACTAAAAGAAAACATTATCACCAAACACTTCATGATACTGCTTTAAACAGATATCCTGAGCTATTTGAAATTTGTAAAAATTATTTTAAGCGCAGTAAAAAAGTATCGATACTATCCTTTGGTTGTTCTACTGGTGAGGAGGTCGCTTCAATCAATCAATACGTTCCACAGGCTTTTGTTACAGGCACAGATATCAGCGAAGTGTGTCTGAAAAAATGCAATCAACATTTTAAAAATGATCGTAACAGATTTATAAATAGCCTTTCAGAAGAGTTTGTGAAATCTGAGAATTTTGATGCGATATTTTGTCTGGCTGTATTTCAACGACCCCAGACAGTCCCCAAGAAAAGTTTGAAAACTATTACGAATTACCCCTTTGATCAGTTCAATAAAAAAATAATTGAGCTTGATACGAAATTGAATGTGGATGGCCTGCTTTTCATTGACAGATGTGACTTCAGTTTCTTAGACACTGAAACAAGTGCACGTTACGCTATTCTGAACGTAGCAAATAATAAAATTATTCGCGACAGGCCCGTATTTAATGCAGCTAATGAAAGACATGACCTGGTTACAGATGCTTACCGGGTCTTTATAAAGAAAAATAATCCGCTTACAAACTAAATAGTATTTTATGGAAATTAATAATGATGATTTAGTATTCATCAGGCCAAATCTGGCTATAGAACCCTTGATTGATAACTGGTATGCATGGCCTCATTTAGTATCACCTGCCACTGCAGCTATGAACATAAAGGACAGGCACCTGAAGATCATGAATTCATACGTGCAGAACCCGACCATTCATGCGGCGGCCATAAAGAGCCCTAAAATGCTGGGCGGGCCTTTCATCGATTATGGAGGGAAACGAGTAGAGGAGATAAAAGCACTCATCAGCAATACACTGGAGCAATGCGCAGGCTTACTGGGATTAAGAGAAGACATTATCCAGCTCAATGAAATGCTGAAAAAAGAGGCCAGGGGATATGCGCTAACTGATCTTTACTCAAAGGTGCCTGAACGTTTACAAGGGTTAGTAGAGTTAATTTATGATGTGAATAATAATGCCTCTTTCCGTTTTTTTGAGTCGTTGTTATATGCTACAGAATATTATAATGAATCTTTACAGAGTTTTAATCTTTTTCTGGTAAAAGATGATGATTCGAGGTCGTTCGTATTAAGTACACCCAAGCTACCCAATGATGAAATTTTAAGAGTGAACCTCCCTTTTAAGAGTGAAAAGATAGACGAGCTATTTGATCTGTCTATTACACCCCGTAAGTTTAGTGAAATTAAGGATATTTTTGACATAGAGCCGGGAAAAGAAGAGTTATTTAAAAGCTTTTTTACCACAACAGCACCAAGGCAATACGAAAAGTACGAAGGTGATGGCATCCTGACAAGATATTTTGGCCATGCCTGTATTTTAACAGAAACAAAGCATACTACCATATTGGCTGATCCTTTAATTAGCTATGGCTACGAAACGGACATCTCACGTTACTCTTACGAAGATTTACCTGAAAAAATAGATTATGTGCTGATTACGCATAACCATCAGGATCATATTTTATTTGAAACGCTATTGCGGATAAGAAGCAGGGTTGCCAACATTATAGTCCCAAGGAGTAATGGGGGAAGTTTGCAGGACCCTAATTTAAAGCTGATGTTTCAAAAACTGGGTTTTAAGAACATCATAGAGCTGGGTGAGATGGAGACATTGGAATTTAAGGATTGCGCTATTACAGGGTTACCGTTTATTGGGGAGCATTGTGATCTGGATGTGCGTAGTAAATTATGCCATCAGGTTAAATTTAGCGATGGGTTGAAGATGTTATTTGCCGCTGATTCATGCAATGTTTCTCCCCGGCTTTATGAACGGATACATGGTATTACAGGTGATATTGACGTGATATTTTTGGGTATGGAATGCGAAGGCGCTCCCTTAACCTGGTTGTATGGACCACTGATGCCGGAAACGCTGGCAAGAGATAAAGATGAATCAAGACGTTTGGCCGGTTGTAATTTTGAACAATCAAAGGCATTGATCGATGTTTTTAATCCAAGTAACGTGTTTGTATATGCGATGGGCATGGAACCTTGGTTAAAATATATCAGTTCGATAAAGTATACAGATGAGTCAAAACCTATCGTAGAATCTAATAAACTGATTGCCTATTGCCATTCTAAAAACATTGAACCGGAGCGCCTTTACGGAGAGAAAATTATCGAATATAAATTGGAACCAACATTAGATTAGTATAATTAAGTATGAGATTTTTATTTTTTTTATTATTGTTAGTGTCCAATTTTTATCTGCATGCACAGGTAAGTGTAACGGGTAAAATAGTTAGTGGCCGTACCCAGGAGCCAGTGCCCTATGCCTCTGTGACTATTAAAAATAGTTCGCTGAAGGTAATAACCAGCGTGATTACTACTGAAAAAGGGAAATTTGAATTGGATAGTATCCCTGCTGGGAGTTTTACGGTGGAAATCCAGTTTGTAGGTTATAAACCTCTGGTAAAAACGCTGATAACAAGCAGTACAAATGTAGATATGGGGACTATTGCACTGATAGAAAATGTGATTGTACTGAATGAACTGGTAGTGAATAGTGAACCGCCCCGGGTAAGTATGAAGCTTGACAAAAAAGTATATACCGTAGGGAAGGATATATTTGCTCAAAGCGGATCAGCAAGTGGAATTCTGGAAAATATACCTTCTGTTGCTGTAGATGCTAATGGCGTGGTTAGCTTGCGTGGTAAAAGCAGTGTGAATGTGTTGATAGACGGAAAGCGATCAGGGCTAACACTAAACAATGCGCTGGATCAGATCCCTGCAGATAATATTTCTTCTGTTGAGGTGATCACGAGCCCGTCTGCACGATATGATGCTGAGGGTGCTGTTGGAATTATCAACATTATTCTTAAAAAAAATAAAAACGGCGGCTTTAATGGTCAGGCAAGATTAGTTGGAGGTATTCCCAATGATAACCGGGTAAATGCCAGTTTGAACTATAAAACGAATAAGCTGAACCTATTTTCGACTTTGGGGTACCGCTACTCTGACTATAACGGATTCTATTCGTCAGATCAGTTAACTACGGATGGGGGCCTGAGCACATCATTGAATATGCGGCAGGAGGAGAAAAGACATGATTCTGGAAAACTCTTGTATATAGGAGCTGATTATTACATTGATAGTAAAAATACACTCACTGCCGCCTTCTTTAGGAATGATACCAAAGATAGGGATAGGAATGTGTTAAATTATGACTACGGCCATTCAGGTAATTTAAAGGACAGTGCTTTGGTAAGAAATGGTAACTCTCAGGAGGTGCGGGATTATAGCCAGGTGGAATTTAATTATACACGCACATTTGACGCGAAAAGAAAGAAATTTAGTGTGGATATGCAGTATGATTTCTGGAATAGTGATAAGCGCTGGAATTTGACCACACAAAAGATATTTCCGGTTGAAGAACCGGCAGTACCCCTGAGAACAAATTCTGACGGTTCAAGTAAAGACTTTTTGCTCAAAACAGACTTTGCAACCCCCCTTAGCGAGAAATCTTTAGTTGAACTTGGGGCAAAAATAGAAGCGAGATCTGTTACCAGTGATTATAAAGCCGAAGAGTTAGTTGACAATGAATGGACTATTTACAGGGATATTAATAATAAACTGAATTATAAAGAGGTAATAGGAAGTGCATATGCACAGTTTGAAAGTAAGCTCAATAACTTCAGTTACTTATTGGGATTACGTTCAGAATTTACGCATATCGGCATTGATGACAGGAATGCCAGCTATAACAATAAGAAGGATTATGCACGGTTATTCCCTACCGTAAATATGACTTATACGCTTAGTGATGCAACGATGATACAACTGAATTATAGCAGACGGATCAGCAGACCATCTTTACAACTGATCTATCCTTTTGTTGAACTCACCAATTTAAACTCTCAATACATAGGTAATCCAAACCTGAACCCTGCATATACAAATGCAGTGGAGTGGGGATTGATGCAACATTGGAATAAGTTGACGCTTAACCCATCTGTTTATTTCCAAAACACCACTGATTTTGTTCTTTTTTATACTTACCGGGATAGCGACCAAAGTACTTTTTTTACCATACCTGTGAATTTAGATCATGAAAATAGGTATGGATTTGAGTTGTCTGCCACCTACGATCCTAATCAGTGGTTACAGGTAAATGGCGAATATAATATCTATGGCTTTCAACAGCGTGGAAATTATGCAGACAAGAATTTTGATTATTCCAGCCATAACTGGAACGCTCGTTTGGGAACAAGGGTGAAATTCTTACAGGGCTTTGTCTTCCAGGCAAGGTCTAATTTTATAGGCGAACAACGCAATGCACAAAGCACCACAAAAGCCTTATACTATGTTGATCTTGGATTGAGCAAAAATTTGCTGAAAGATAAGATGACAGTAACATTTGACGCAACCAATGTATTTGATAGCCGTCAATATAAAACTTTAGTAAGGGGGGACAATTATACCTTTAACCGTCTTAATAATAGTAATGCAGCCCGTTTTCGTTTAAGCATTGCTTATCGTTTTAACAGAAAAGAACAACAGTCAGAGCGGAAAGAGCAGAGCGGCAACCGTAATTAAATTTAATCTTATTTATATGTTTAAAATTACCTGGAAAAACATTGTTTTTCTCTGTCTTATTGCTATACCCAATACTTTATTCACATTTGGTATTTTGTATATCATCAATGGTATCATAGCAGGCAAGAATCTTTTTTATGCAGATTATATCGGACAACTGTTCTTCCTTATAGTCGTATTGTCCTTTGGCTTGAATATGTTCTTACAGCGTAAAATAATTGCGTTTACTTTTAACGCTATTTACGAGAATGAGCTAAAGATCTTTTCGTCATTGCAGCAGACCAGCCTGCGGCAACTGGAGGCTATAGGGTCAGAACGGATTTATGGAATTGTAGAGGATGTACGTCTGTTTGCATATCTGCCCAGCATTATGTCTGGAACCATCAGTTCGCTTATTTCATTGTTGATTTGCCTGATCTATTATTTTATACTTTCATTTACTGCGGCTATGATCGTTGTATCGATGATTGCCTTGATGGCAATGGGATATGTTATTTATAACAAGCGGTTATTTAAAAGGGTACAGTTATTACGAAAGCTGAATGACCTATACTTTAAAGTAGTTGATGATATATTAAAGGGGTTTAAGGAGTTGAAACTAAGTAAGGTTAAGAGTATTAATCTGTTTGATAAATTTTTAGGGAACAATAGAAAGGAAGTAAGAGATGTAGAGATCGGGATTGTCAACAAGTACCTGGTATTGAATCTGTTCAGCCAATATGGCTTATATCTGTTATTAGGTGTCGTGCTGTTCTTATTACCATTTTTTCATTTATTGAACAGGGAGTCTGTTATTTCCTTTGTGGTCATCTTATTATTTATAATCGGGCCTATCACTAACCTCATAGGAATGCAAAATTTTTATACGCGGAGCTATGTAGCTAATAAACGCGTAACTGCATTTCTTGAGGATTTAAAGGAGCTGCCCGTAGAGACAGCGGGAGTAGCTGAACTGTTTGACGAAGAGGTAGAAGAATTAAGGTTTGAGGACATCACCTATCAGCATCAATCGGATGATTTTGATAGCTCATTTGTAATGGGCCCCATTAACCTGACTGTCAGGAAAGGTGAAACGATCTTTATTATAGGTGGTAACGGAAGTGGTAAGAGTACCTTCATTAATTGTTTGACCGGGTTGTACAGGCCCTCTGGAGGAAGTATTTATCTGAATGGAAAAAAGGTTACCAATGATGGCAGGTACTATAAGGACAAGATCTCTGCGATTTTTACGGATAATCATTTGTTCTCGCGCAATTATGAGAACTACACTTTGAAAGAAAACAAGGAATACAACCGGCTACTGGAGATTATGAAGCTTGATACGGTGGTATTGGACGATAGGGAAGAATCTGCCAGGCGTAAGTTTTCTAAAGGTCAGGGTAAGCGCATGGCCATGATTTTTGCATTATTGGAAGACAGCCCGATTTTGGTACTTGATGAATGGGCCGCAGATCAGGACCCCTATTTCCGGAAATACTTCTATGAAAAGCTGCTGCCTCAGCTAAAAGCAGAGGGAAAAACGATCATCGCTGTTACCCATGATGACGCCTATTTTAAATGTGCAGACAGGATACTGAAATTTGATTACGGAAAGATTGTTCGTGATTTTAATGGAATGCCACAGGAGGGAGAGCTTCTGTGGGAGTTATAACCCCCGTTTAAAACTTACTATATTGACTCCATTTACCTTACCTCAGCAAGATGTTTATTATGAACAGTTATTGCATTCTGATAAACCTATTTATAATATAGGTGCGAAAATATTAATTAAAGGGCCACTTAGCTTTATCCTTATGGAGAAGGCTTATAAGTGCCTTATTGAACAGCATGATAACTTTCGAAGTGTGATTACCGAGAGCGGTTTTTATGTTTTGCCCCATTATGAAGGGAAGCTTGAGTTTGCAGATTTTTCATTGACTGCTGATGCAGACGAAAAAGCTAATGACTATATGCAGGCATCCTTTATGCAGCCCTTTGATTTGTTTGCAGATAAACCTTTACACAGATTTTGTTTAGTCAAAGTGAGTGACTCTTTTCACTATCTGTTTTCTGTTTATCATCATATTATTACGGATGGCTGGGGAACCTCGTTGTTATTTCAAAGGTTGGTCAGGAACTATAACGAGCTGAAAGAATTTGGGGAGGTACAAAGTACTTACCCATTTAAATATACTGACTATGTTGCGGATGATGTAAGTTATGAGCAGGGAGAACTGTATGGAAAAGACAGGGAATACTGGCTAAACAGGTTTGCTGTATTGCCCGAAGTGCTGATACCCGAAGCAGCAATACCTGCAAGTAAGCGTATGGAACTCCTGGTGCCGCGCGCATTGTATAATCAATTAGGAGGGGCATCTTTTCACACTATACTGGGTGTATTGTATACCTACCTGGGCAGATTTTATGGCAACAACGATTTTGCTATCGGGTTGCCTGTGCTTAACAGGGATAAGGCCATTTTTAAAAAAACAGCGGGACTATTTATGGGTGTTTCTGCTTTACGTATGGAATTGGAACCTGAAGAGACATTTGAGCAGTTTGTGGGGAGAATAAAAAGGCAATTGAGACAAGACTATCGGCATCAGCGCTTTCCTTTAGGAAAACTGGTGAGAGAGTTGGGGATGCATAAACTATTTAGTGTTACGTTATCTTATGAGAAGCATAATTATGCCGATACATTTAAAGATACCCTGACAAAGGTGCTGCCTTTGACACATGGGGCTGAGCGCGTACCACTAGCAATTTATATTAGAGAGTTTAATCCCGAAGAGGATGTGAAAATTGATTTTGATTATAATGTAAGCTGTTTTAACACGGCTGCTATTGAACGTTTAATCAGACACTTTGAGTATTTACTGCGTAAAGTTGTTGCTCAACCCGACATTTTACTGAAAAATTTAAACTGTATCCCTGAATGGCAATATCAGGATCGTATGGCTACTTATCCTTCGGAGCAAACAGTTGTTGAGCTTATTGAACGGCAAGCAGCCTTTTTTCCTGAAGCAGATGCTGTGCGTGATGCAGATTTTTGTTATACTTATACAGCACTAAAACATGCTTCTGATGGTATTGCAGCTTATCTGTTAACTGTGCTGGAAGGAGATGGGCCTGTCGCTGTATTGATGGATCGTTCTGCTAATCTGGTCGTGCTATTACTGGGCGTGCTGAAATCGGGGCGGGCATATATTCCGCTGGATCCGACTTTTCCGGCTTCTCGTCTAAGCTATATTATTGAGGATAGTAAGGCAACCACGCTGATTCATCAGGCACCTTATGAAAAAATTGGTGGAACGCATGTAAATGCGCTAAGGGTGGAGCATATTTTTGATGAGATTGCAGCGGTTGAACCTAATGTTAAGATTACACCTGGTTCTGCAGCATATATTATTTATACTTCTGGTTCAACCGGAAATCCGAAGGGTGTAGAGATTACGCATCGTTCGCTGGTAAACTTCCTGTTGAGTATGCAGCGTGAACCGGGTATCCGGCAAGGTGATTTGCTCTTTGCTGTAACCACCTATTCTTTTGATATTTCTATACTGGAATTCTTTTTGCCATTGATCAGCGGTGCGGTAACCTACATAGCGGATAGTAAAACATTGTCAGATCCGGTGGAACTGATCGCTCAATTGGTAGTACTGGATCCTGATATCATACAGGCGACGCCGGGTTTTTACCAGTTATTATTTAATGCAGGCTGGCAGGGAAGCAGGCATTTAAAGGTGTTGTGCGGTGGAGATATGCTAAGTGGTGCTCTGGCTGACAGGTTATTAGCCACTTCTCTGGAATTATGGAACATGTATGGGCCTACAGAAACTACCATATGGTCTGGAATAAAGCGAATATGGAGTGCGAACGATGCGAAAAATATAGGCAGGCCGATTAACAATACGTCATTCTATATTCTTGATCCCTGGTTACATCCTTTACCTGTAGGCGCTGAAGGCGAAATTTATATAGGCGGAAGCGGACTTGCCCGGGGATATTACAGAAATGAGGTATTGACCAGGGAGCGATTTATTGATAGGGCTGGCATCCGTCTTTATAAAACTGGTGATACAGGAAAGTGGAATGAAGATGGGGAAATCATTTTGACCGGCAGAAAAGACGATCAGGTGAAAATACGTGGGTACCGGATAGAGCTTGGGGAGATTGAGAAAAAATTTGTCGCGCTGCCCGGGATAGATGAGGCTATAATAGTTGCCAGGAAGGATGTTGACCAGGACGCTTACCTGATTGGTTTTGTGAAAACAAGTGTACAGGGTTTTTCTGCGCAGGAAGTGATTGATAAATTACGGAAGAGTTTACCTGATTACATGATCCCGAAGATGATTGTGGCACTTGAAGCATTCCCTATAACCCCTAATAAAAAGATAGATAGGAAAGCATTGAGTCAGTATAATTTGTCGCAATTTGTTACACATGGTGTGATAGAACATCCAGCAGACGATGTATCTGTGGCGCTGAGTGGTTTGTGGCAGGAAATATTGAAAACTGACATTATAGCTATGGACAGTAATTTCTTTTCTTTAGGTGGTCATTCTATTAAAGCCATGCAGCTTGTGAAGTCTGTGAATGAATACTTCCATATTCAATTGGGTCTTAAAGATATTTTTGAGTATCCTTTTATCAGCGAGCAGGTGAAAAGGATCAAAGATGCTGTAAAGGAGGTATTTATGCCTATTCCACAGTGTGAATTAGCGGCAACTTATGATATCGCTGTTGTACAACAGCTATTGTGGCTGGCTTGTCAACAACCGCAGGTATCTGTTACTTATAACATGTATGCTGCATTTGAGCTGACAGATGATATTGACTCCATTATAAATGGTTTACAGTCGCTAATTAATACCCATGAGATTTTACGTACTAATTTTATTGAAATTGAAGGAATACCTAAACAGCTGATTCGTTCAGCACAGACATTGAGGTTTCAACAAATTGAAGTATTGGACACTGATGAGGCTGATATATTTATTGCAGACATGGTGCATACCGCTTTTGATCTGGAAAATGATTTGTTGCTGAGGGTTTGTTTGGTGAAGGTAAATAGAGGACCAGAAATATTGGTGTTTGTGACGCACCATCTGATTATGGATGGTTGGTCATTGGAGCTGTTTGTGAAAGGGTTAAGGACAGTTCATCAACCCGCTATACAGTATAAAGATTATGCAGCATGGAGCCATCGTCAACCTGATCAGCAAACAGCGCATGCGTATTGGTTAAAGCAGTTGCGGGGATACCAGCCAGTGCAGAGTTTTAAGACCGACAGGACGGTTCGTTCTTTTAAAGGGGCAAAGATTGATTTTTCTATGGATAGTCGTTTGCAGCAGCTGGCCAATACATTTGGCTGTTCTTTATTTACTGTAGTACTGGCATCTGTTCAGGCATTGATATATACCAATACAGGGCAATCTGACTGCTGTATTGGTATTCCGGTTGCCGGTCGTAAACATCCTGATGTACAACATTTGCTCGGGATGTTCGTGAATACACTGGCATTTAGGAATCAGGTAGAAGGTTCATTTAAAACATTGTGCCTGCAAACTAAATCCTTACTTGCAGCAAGTTTGGAATATGACTCTTACCCGCTGCATCAGCTGTTAAACGAGATTCCTTTTGATGTAATGATAGCCTGGCAAGTGCAGGAAACGGATCTTTTACCATGGAAAAAATATCCTGTTGTGCATCGGGTTAGCCGTTTACCTATTACATTCTCTTTCCTGGAACTTACAACTGGTTTATCTTGTGAAGTGGAGTATGATACCGGTTTATATCAGGAAAGCACTATACTATTAATGATATCAAATTATCAGCAACTGCTGGAGGAGATAATCAGTAACCCCTTAATACTTATCAGTGATATCCATATGGAATCAATCTTGGAGAAAAGAATGAAACAGAATGGAACTACTATCGATTTTAATTTTTAAACTATGAAATACACATTTTTTGCTATTTTTTTCTTGTCGTTTATACGCTTGTACGGGCAGGAAACCTTTGTACGATCTGATAATTTTTCTGGTATTGATATGAAAGGTGTCAATGCAGAATGGGGCCATCTTACTGTTCCCGAAAATTGGGAAAATAACAAGGGTAATAAGGTTGTTTTAGCGGTAACCATCCTTAAAAGCGCTATTAAACCCGCAAAGGGCGGGATTGTGTTTATTGCGGGAGGGCCGGGGGGCAATGCTGTGAAATCTATAAAAAAGTGGCTGAATAATCCAGTGCATCAGTCGCACGATATTATTCTTGTTGATATGCGGGGTTCAGGATTATCTGCACCGCAATTGTGTCCTGACCTGGGTAAGTCATTTATGAAGGTTTTAGGGGACGATGCTACCAGGCAGGAGGACATCAAAGCAAGAGTGGCAATTACAGATGGTTGTAAAATTGCGCTGCTTAAGCGGAATATAGATATCAATGCATACCATAGTACAAGTATGGCTTATGACCTGCATGCCTTAAAGAAAGCATTAGGCTATGATAAATGGGGAGTGTACGGCGTTTCTTATGGAACAAGAATCGCATTGGAGTATGTGAAGCATTTTCCTGAAGATGTGAAAGAATTGGTGATGGATTCGCCGGTGATACCGTTTGCAGGATTGTATGACCATAATACAAGCAATTTTACAAGGGCGCTGAATGTCTTTTTTAAAAAATATAAGGCTGATAAATCCATGGTAGAGGCTTATGGAGATATAGAACAATTATTTTACAGTACAGTGGATGACCTGGACAAACACCCATGGACTTTTAATGTCTCAAAAAAGATCCATCCATCAGGAAAGTTCAGCTTGAATGCTCAGGATTTTTTGCTTGCTGTGCAACAGGGGATTTATGAACGCAAATTTTTTGAGCTACTGCCGGCCATCATTAAACAGTTTCATGAAAGAAATGAAGGAATGGTGCTCCAATTAATAGGATCTTTGAAGAACCATCTGAACCTGGATTATGGCACTTATTATTGCGTATTATGCCAGGAGACACTACCAGTAAATTCAGTGGAAGCATTTAAGAAAGATGCCTCATCTGCTAAAGGCTTTCTTGCCGGTGGTTTACCTTTTTATGAGGGTGATTATGCTGTTTGTGCGAGTTGGGGACATGGTAAAGTACCAGTGGTGGATTCTGCAAAGATCAACGCCAATTTTCCAACACTAATATTATCAGGAGAGTTTGATCCTGTTATTCCACCTGAGAGTGGACGGATTCTGGGGGAAATGTTACCTCATAGTACAGTGATTTTATGTGCCAATCAAGGACATGTACCTGGTTTTACCAAATGTGGCACTGAATTAATTAACGCATTTCTAAATCACCAGAAGGTTGATGGTAAGTGTTATGCTGAAGATCCGGTGAAGTTTACCAAAGCGCTAAAGATAAGTAAAGGCATAGCGAAGATGGCAGGTGATATCAGAAAACCGGGATTAGCATTAGTTCCACTGATTATCGGTTTGTTAAGTCTGTTGTTGGGACTGATAAAGGTTGTTTCAGGGCGGCAGGCTTCTTTGATTTATTGGTTAAGCGGCATATCCATCGTGTTAACATTGCTTACATTTTTGGGTTTTGTTTATGCTATCAACTTAACGGCTTCTTCCAATATTTATATACTGGCGCTGGGCTTACCAGGACAATATGCTTTCCTGTTTATCCTCCCATATCTTATCGCTGCACTAATCTTATGTATGTTAATCTTGTTATGCCGAAAGGAGAACAGGAAATATTTATTTGCATGGTTTGTTGTGCTGGGTTTGTCCATTTCCATCGCATACTGCTTTTATTGGCATTTATTCTATTAATTATGAGGACTGAACATGAAATAAGATCAAAGATTGAAGAGTTTACTATCAATCTATCTATCATTAAGTTAAAAATGGAGCAGGAGCTGGAGAAGCATTTTATGAAAAGAGATAAACGTCTGTTGCTTTTTCTGCACAAGGAAAAGAGCATTTGGGAATTTGCACTGCTGCAAATGCAATGGTTGTTAGATGATGACATAGGAAAAAGAGATTAAAATATGAAAGCTTATCGAATTATTATAGCAGGAGGGTTAGGTGATGTATTATTGACCACGCCGACTATTAAAGCGTTGAAAGAAGCAGCGCCCGACCGTAAAATTGTTTTGTACTGCATGAATGAACGTCAGCAGGGGATATTTAAGAATAATCCTCATGTAGATCGTGTAACAAGTATTTCATTCTTTAGAAACCCCATTTCTTTTATAAAATATTTTATGAAATGGGAACCCTTTCACACTGATTTTTACGCCGCATTGATGCCAGCTATTTTTTGTGATCAAAATGCTAAAGACCTGATAGCAGGGTTACATCATCTGGAGTTGAAAGACAATAAGGTACAGCTCTTTTTATCAGAAAAGGAAGAGCATATGGCCAGAACATTTATGGCGCAGTATAGGAATCCTATATTGATGCATATTACATCTAAAACCTCTAAAAACCAGGAATGGGAAGTGGAGAACTGGGAGGCGCTGGTTAGATCGATGCCAGAATATACATTTCTCCAGTTGGGCGTAGCGGCAGAAAAAAAGATAAATAATGCCGTAGATTTAAGGGATAAAGTCTCATTCAGAGATACCCTGGCATTAATTAAATACGCAAGAAGTTTTGTAGGGGTTAATTCTTCTTTTTCTCATGCAACCAACGCGTTTGATATACCTGGGGTTGTCTTATTTGGTCCTGCCAGGCCTGAGATATGGGGACATATCAATAATATCAATTTATATAAACCAGTACGTTGCTCTCCATGCCTGGAATTGTTGTTTCATTCTCCATGTCCTTATGATAAACTTTGTATGCGTTCTATCTCTGTTGAGGAAGTCCGCACAGCCTTGTTAAAGCAGTTATCCTGAATCTTTGAAACCTGCTCCTAATACAGAACCGTTTTTCCTTAGAAAATTTGGTTTTTAATCCGACTATTTTGAATTGGTAAGCGCATATTCTTTGCGTTGTGGCTATTTACAAGCATCTTTTTATTTACTTAAGTTTTTACTTTTTAACTGATTAACATTATGGAATTTATTAATTGCGCCATTGATTTCGATCAACAGGAAAATCAAATAGGCACTTTGGCGAATACAGTATATATCCGGACAATAGCGGATTATCATATCAAGGATGATCCCAATTCCTTAATTAAAAATGTCTTTCATCCGGAATCTGTTTCTGCCTTATTGTATTCTAAATGCTGGATAGATACTATACAATGGCATTTGGAAGATGAAATCAGGAGGATTGATCTTGATCCTCAACAATGTCTGCTTATAAAGCGCAGAATTGATAAGTCTAACCAGGACAGAACTAATATCGTAGAAGTAATAGATGATTATTTTCTTCGTCAATACAGCAAGGTTAAACCTCTGGAAAACGCAAAGATAAATACAGAAAGTCCGGCCTGGGCATTGGATCGCCTCTCGATACTTGCGCTGAAAATATATCATATGCAGGCTGAGCTAGACAGAAATGATACGTCTGCTGAACATGCTGCAGCATGTTCACTTAAACTGGAGACTTTATTGGAACAACGGGTAGATCTTTGCAAGAGTATTAATGAGCTCCATCACGATATAACAATAGGTGCAAAACGAATGAAAGTATACAGGCAGATAAAAATGTACAATGATCCTAATCTTAATCCCGTACTTTATAATTCAAAAGTGAACTCTTAACACTGCGTTCAAACAATAATAAAGAGTTGCTAAATCTGTATCTAACATCACTTCTATGTAGTCAGATAAATCTGGTTTCCCTCCTTCATCTTGTTTTTGTAATTTAAAATATATCGTGTAATAATCTGTTTATAAGTGTTTTATATGTGATTTGGGGAGTCATTTCAATTTCCAGATTTACTTACCAGATCACTTGCATGAAATTAATCAGGGTAGTATGAGAAAAATTGAATATTTCGGAGGGTCTGTTAAATCAAAAAAGCCTTTAATCGCAAGATTAAAGGCTTTTTAATGTTTTCAAGATTTACATCTTGCGGACCGGACGGGACTCGAACCCGCGACCTCCGCCGTGACAGGGCGGCATTCTAACCAGCTGAACTACCGGTCCGTTTCTCCCTTGCGGGGCTGCAAAGATAGAAAACAATATTTCAAAACCAAATCTATTTTTTCTTTTTTTTCTTTCCCCTGTTTAACCAGATCATAAACCCGGTTACAGGTAAGCTCGCTGCAACTAAACTGGCAATAAAAGCTATAATTTTTCCAGGTAAGCCTAATATAGCTCCTACATGAATATCGTAATTCATACCGATTAGCTTTTCACCCACATTTTGCTCCTCATAATTCCTTCTGTACAGCAATTTCCCGGAATACTGATCAAATTGTAAAGCATCTGAATGATAATACGTTTCCTTACCCTGTATGCCATAAATGTAAATTACACCATCAGCGCCAGCAGCAGGGGAGACGTTTATTCTGTCTGAAGCAGGTAACAATGCCCTGGCCTTATTAAATGCAATATCTACCGGATACCATACAGGCGGAGCAGGTTTTGATTTTACCTGCTTAACTTCAGGAGGCGTCATTGATCCGGAAGCAACTACATAAACAGTTGTCTGAAACCACTTAAATGCGAATACCATGCCCGTTAAAGCTAATACCAGTGTAATCAGCATCACATAAAATCCAGAAACATTATGAAGGTCATAAACAACTCTTTTAAACCCGGCCTTCCACTTGATCTTAAAACTTTTATTAATATTGGTTTTACTCCATTTTTTTGGCCACCACATGATCATACCAGTAATCAGGATGAACACAAATATCAGCGTACTATAACCAACAATGTTTTGTCCGTAAGTATCATTTAATAACAAGCTCCAGTGAATGAACTTTACGATATTAAAGAAGTCATATTTATAATTATGTAATCCAGTAACTACTCCTGTATACGGATTAATGAAAACAGATTCATAGTGCGCTATTGTTCCAAAGTACGTTAATGCTTTTGGGTCACCTGCCTTATAAGCCATGAACTCCCATGCATGCTCTTTATCCTTATAAGTCGTAGAGAAATTAACCGGATGATCCTTACCCAACGTCTGCTCAGCCTTCTTTAAAAGTGTACTATAAGGTAGTGTAACCGCTGAAGAAGGTGGTTTTACAAAGAATGTTTCCTTATGGATGAGATCAGATATCTCTTTTTGGAAAACAAACAAACAGCCGGTAATGCTAACTATTAATACAACCAATCCGGTGATTAAACCTAGCCAGAGATGTATTTGGCCTATTATTTTGCGAAACCTTGTCATTAGAATTTATAAGCAAAACATACGGCTTCAGACGTAAAAATTATCATTTATTATTTTTTTGAAGAAAGATTAATCCTTTTAACGGCCTTCTGTATTCTATTTAGACTCATTAAAAATTATGCAAATCAACAGATATTTGATCTTAACATCAAATATTTTAACATTTATAATCGCCAAAACCAAATTTCCAATTTTTCAAAACCAAATTTCCAATTTTAGTTATTTTTCGGCGCCTTAACCCACCTATTTAACTTCATTTAAATGTAGTTTTAATCGCGTTTAAACTTGTAAACATGAACACTATTCCGTATCTTTAAGTACAAATAAAGGGGCTTATTATGCATAAATTCTTTAACAATAAAGCATTAAGAAAGGTAAATGGTAAGCAATACGCAAGACCGTTTATTGTGAAACGTTACAACAGCCCTTGGCCTATAAGAAACCTTGTTGACATTGATATATGGTACAATCGCATGCTTTTTTCATTGGAGTATGAACATATAGTAATCAGTGACGCACCTTGTAAGATCAAGCTTACTCCTAAAAAGCAGGAATCTTATCCGATTACCACTAAAGAATTTGACGACTTGGTCAATTTAAATAAATTTTACAGACGACCTTTATAATTACCAGATATATTGTTACAATGGAAGCCCTTTATTATTGAAGGGCTTCTTTTATTAAAGCCCTCAGCGCATTTTCTTCTTCTGATGACACATTACTACTCTCAGACATAGACACGGCCTCTGTAGTGTCTATATACCCCGCAAAACGCGTATTAATTGATATGTTGAACAGATAAGGTTGACCTTTGACTTGTGAAACAGTTATTTCCTTACCGTTCATCTGTGTTGTGAATTTATCCATGCACAAAATTAGCTATTGTGTTTAAACAATAAAAGCCCCATTCTAATATAGAATTGGGGCTTTCGCATTGTGGTGTGTTGTATTAGATTTTTAAATTTTGAATCGCTTTTCCAATTTTTACGAGCAGCTCTTCTGTTAGCTCAATATGCTTTTCTATATGTAAAGGCCGCTCGAATTCCTGTAATTGTTCAATATTAAGCTTTGTGGAATCACTACTTTTAGATTCATAATAATCTATTAGATGACGTATATAAGAACGCTCAGTGTCTGAAAGCGAACTCCATACAGGATCTGTAAAAGGTTTGGGAACTTCTGACTGCTCCTTTACAGTTGTTTGGTTATTTTTCATAATAATGCGTTTGGTTGAATAAAAGTAATAATTAATTTCAATTGGTTAGTATATACCAAACACTTTTCCAAATTATTATACATTCTTTAGCAGCCTTTAAGAGAAAGATACGATAGTAATATGCGAGAAAGGGACGAAAAGGCAATATCAGCTGTAGGAAGAAATATCACCAAATACAGAAATGAAAAGGGCTGGTCTGTGCGAAAACTTGCTACTATCAGTTTAATTGAACATTCCAGCATAAGCGAGTATGAAAATGGGAAAAAAGATATTGGAATATCAGTTATTACAAGATTATCGAAAGCTTTAGAAATACATCCGGGTAAACTTTTTGACGGATTCGATGAATAAACAAAAAAAATCCCCTGATCTTTCGGCCAGGGGATTTTTACTTTTAATCTTCGCGTGTCTTTGGCGCAGAGCCATCTAAATTATTATAATAATGCTTTTTAACACCTAAAGGCTGCACGCCAAATACCGCTCGTCTTACATCAGTTATATCAGATTTAAGAATCCATGTTGCACATACGCTATCAGATTGATTACCACCATAACAGCGGAAATACTTATCATTCTCGCCTATAATGTAGGTTACGTGCCCGCCTCCGTCACGCTCTTTAATTGCTGTATCACCTACCATCGCGTTTTTTATATCAACTTTTACGCCCCACGTTCTCCACCACAATGACGATAACAATTTAGGAGCAGGTAACTTAAGCTTATTGCTTCGGTAAGCGCAAATCCCTTTAAACAACCCGCACCAAGGCACCTTATCTGCTGGATACCACCCATCAACACCAAGTAGCTTAGCCCATTTCATGATATCAACATTGTTATTGGCACCCTTTGTTTCCAATAATCCATTATGCCGTATTGCCTCCTGTAATTCTTTAGGCAGATATTCAGCGTTATTCAGCCAGACATCAATGCCTGTAAATAGTTTTCCCATCATTATTTGATTAAACTGTCCTTATCCCTTGCCAAAGCCTGTAATGCTTCCAGCTTAGTGATTACATGATCACTACCATATCCAATAAATACAGCTGACAACATTGTTATTTCTTGACCGAACAATGCAGATGAGAAGCGAATCCCAATAAACACAGGTAATGCGCTTGCCAGAAGCTTTAAAATATTATCCCACACTAAGAATGTCAGTGAGAATTTATAAGGCGTCTCAGGGCTTAATTTATCCCTTTTGATAGCTTTAACCCTGAGCGATATAATAGCACCTATTAAAGCGAAGATCATTGCAGCAACAAATGTCGGCCAGTCGTTACCACCTAGTAGTAATTGAATTAGTTTTTCCATTAATCTTTGAATACTTTTATTTTAAATAAAGTAGGGCTTGGATCAAAAGTTCCATTTGTGCTTGTGTTAAATAGTGATATTTTGACAACATTTGAAGAACTTACATAACACTGAAATATGAATTGTAAAGGCAACCCCGAACCGCCAAATACAGCAACGTCGCCCGGGATAGCTCCCGGTACATCAATAGTTAATTCAGCTACACCTCCGGGGGAAATAGAACCGAAATCTAATATTTTAGAACCGGTTAAAACTTTACTATCAACATAAATTTTATTCGCACCATCATTAGGATTCGTAGGCGCACCCGAAAAAGTGATCTTTCCGGTTATAGTCAAAGGATTATTTATTGCAACACCGCCTCCCAGATCATTACTTATAACTAAAGCCGAACCATTGTGCGCCATGTAACCCCAACGGGTTGTATTTGTTATATCGTACCATGACATAAATGGTGCTGTACCTATCATCCTAATTGCGTTATTCCCAATACCACCCGCGGTTATCATGTTATAAAATTTTGCATCACCATTAGGGAGTAGTTCTAAAGCATCCACTCTATGAGCAAGATAATTACCCAGGGGTGTTGTCTGAAATAGCAAAGATGTACCATTAGCAGTTGATGTGAAATTTTGACGGGCAATAGCCTGTATAGCTACTGATGATGCAGCGAAATTAACACCATCAAAACCACGAAAACCAAATGAGGCCAATACATCACCGTTTAAAACTGCCAACGGGTTTGCAAATGTGCCCCTTGCTTTTCTAATGTGAAAATTTGCAAGCCCGGTACTATTGGAATATGCTGTACCCTGAAATAGATATGAGAAATTATTTCCAGCATCATTGACAATATTAAAAGCATGCGGTGGATCATCTACATTCGGCCTATCGTTAAAAACACCGCCAACTGATGAAGGGGACATAAATTCCTTTCTACCATTTATAACTTCTGATCCGGTGTTGTGAACGACATTTGCATCTATAGCCTTTAAGTTTAGCAAACTATCCATTTTAGCCTTAGTTCCAAGGTTCCGGTATTGACGACCTGGTGTCCCTGTCCAAACAGAACCATCAGGGCTTAACCATTGTTGATTAGAATACGGAATGCTACCAAATGGCAGTGCCGGTTGAGTCTGCGCAAATACAGTAGATATTGCACATGAGAGAATTGATAACACTATTGTTCTTTTCATAATTATATAATTGTTAGGATGCCAGGCATGACACCGGTGAACTTTACTTGTTGAATTTTGCCAGCAGAAAAAGTAATGCTCATTGCAGGAAAATAAGATGATCTATTTGCACCATCAATCCATAAGCCTTGATAAACTATACTTACATTGCCGTGCTTTTGAGCGAAAGTTTTAGTATCATTTGGCACAATAGCTGTCTGCCAATTAATGATAAAATCACCTTCAGGTGTATTTATATTGCTTTTTGATGCAAAGGATAGGTTACCAATTCCGTGAGCGTTCAAATCGTTCATATGGCTGGTCAAAGCATCAGCATCAGCCTTTTCATTAAACCTTTCATCAAGACTTTCAATTGCATTAATAGGTATCTTTTCCTCTTTATGCCAGAAACTTTCCCACGTACTCCAAAATTGTAATTGAGTAGGCTTTAAACCAGTTTTAAACCAGTTTTTTATCGTATTTAAACTTGCCATAATTGTTTTCTTATGATGTAAAAGAGCGAATAGTAAAGAGGCATATTATTGTGAGCTTGCCCCCCGCCGACCGCTCCGCTTTCCTCGTTACTTGTTGCATAGCCTTCTCCTTGCTTAAAAGGCCAGTGAACACCTGCTGAAGTTGGATTGGTACTGGTAGGATGGGTATGGCTTGGCATCTCTTCAATTGTTAGAGTATGTTTATTTTCACCTCCTTGATCACCCAGAGCATAAGTCAACCCCGCACCAAGAACAAACCGATCTCTTAACTCTTCGCACAGCTCATAACCATCAGGAATATCTTCAAGCAGTCCTTTCCACATCAATACCATCCCCGGTTGGATTAAAGCGTTAATTTTATCATTCAACACCTTAATTGCTTTAGAGGTTGCGAGCGTGCTTTCGGAATCGCTATCAATCGCGCTGCTTGCCTGACTTGGAAGATTTCGGAATGTTTTTAAATCCTTGATTCGTAACAGGTCACTAAAGAGTGTAAAATTTGAGCCTGTACCAAATACAGCATAACGCGTTACAAAAACTTGTTTTTCAGATCCGTTTTCAAAAGATCTATTTACAACCTCTTCAACAATTACGACCTTAGTTTGCAATCCTCCACCTTTAAAAGGCAATACTTCACCATTGATGACAACAAATCCATCGGTCACATTAGCCCCATTGACGACCACACCCGATAAAATGAAGTTATCACCAGCTATTGCAGCAAGAGATTGTAATGCCCGATAACTTTCCTGAACAAAGTTTAAAGTATCCGTTTCGAGTGGGAAACCTCCTGTTTGCTGAAATATTACTTTATTCATCGTATTCTATTTTATAGCGTTTACTTGCCAGTTTATAAAAATCAATTGCCGCTTTCATCTGGTGGATGACAGCATTAAGGTTAAAGCCTATAGGGATGATCACCCTGAAATCAACGCCTGAATCTGCGTAATCTGAAGCTTGCCTCAAATACATTTTACCTAAGTATTTGGGTTGCTTCTCTGCATTGGTGTAGATATAATTCCGATCGTACTTACTACCCTCTGCTATATATATCCTTCGTAATCCGGGGTCGAAAGAATCATTTAATACCTTCCTGAGAAAACAAACCTGTCCATTGTGTGCCAGCGTGTAAAGATTCGCAGATCGAAAGGCTTTAAATTTACTGTCAATCATTTTTACGGGACTGACAAGGCATTGCAACCAGGTCAACCATTTCAGCTGTCTGAGATCAACAGGCAAATTCAGAGAGATCAGTCTATTAAAATCAACTTCAAATATTTTATCAAGCATTTGGCACGTAGGTTATATTATTATAATTGACGACCTCGAAATATCCGCTCTCAGGAATTTTCTTTACCTGAATAGCTTGTATCTCTCCATAAGCTCCACTTGTGGCACTGATCCAAGATGTTTCAGCGTTTTTGATGTCAGGAATAGCAACCCCTTTAACCAGTTGTAGCTTATCGGTAAGGTGTGCTAACACCAGCTCGCCATTAAAAGGCAATTCCCTCATGTAGCTTTCAATTGCAATTTCTACCGGTTTACCACCATCAACAATGCTATTACCTTGCGCATCCAAGACCAGGGGATCATAATAAATTACCATTGTTATGTATAACCTATCTGGTAAATAACTGATAATTGATACGCTTACCCCGGCATCTTTTATTTCTGCGATATAAGCGGCGAAAGCACTACGTTGTGGTAATGTTATCGGCTGCAACTTTCCATCTGTCTCAGTTGCAACCTTGATAATCAATCTACTTTCAGTTGTTGCCTCCCTGACAGCAGCATACTTGATAATTTTACTTATTAGTATCTGTTCATCTGACAAACCGATATTGTCATATTTGTCGGAATCAGTTACCAGGTCATACCCATATTGGAAATCCAATGCTTTATTCCTATACCATCTTTCCCGGTGTGGCATCTTTTCTGCAAGGGATGCTGACACCTCTTGTTGATGCAAGCTGAATAGCACATCTAAAGACCATATGCAGAAAGCAACCGCATACGTCCACATCCTGCGCACGCTCGTTCTGCTCCCAGACACAGCGATATTGCCAGAGGCCAATTGATCTATAATTATTTGTTGCCAGTATTCTATTGTTTGCGCCATTATTTATGATACTATAAAGTCAATTCCTATTGCCCAGTAGTCTATTCCTTCAGGAAGTTCTATCGCCTTGACTGAACCCGTATCCGTGGCAGGTATAAAATTGTTCTGGAAAAAATACCTTACCATTCCTGCGTCCGATACTTCAGGCAAAATCAACACTGTACCGGGCTTTAACTTCTCTGTGACAGATACCCCGTTAAGCACAGCGATATCAAAAATCACAGATACATCCCCGCAATGCTGAAGCGCAACATCTAACAGAGATTGTCCCTGGTCTACGACTGCTTCCATAACTTTGAAAAGAAAAACATTGCAGCGATGAGCATAAAAGCCAGAACCCAAAACCAAGGCTTATAAAAAACCGAACCTTCACTTTCCGAATTTTTCGTTTCCAGCTTTTTTCCGATCGCACTTTTTTCTTTCGTGATAGAATCCTTCACGGAACTTGATTTCTCGGATACTTTAAAATCAGTCTTTTTAATATCAGTGGTCTTTTTATCCTTAGCGGTATTCTGAGTGCTTTTACTGGAATACTTGACATTCCCCTTAAAACTGGTTTTCCCTGTTTTCGGGTTATATTCAGCACTGTCAGCAGATATCTGAGTATCACTTGTTTTTCCAACTTTTGTTTGATCAGATGTTTTAAACTCTTGATCTGTCCAAGTAAAATATTCAGATGATTTTACAATATTTTCAGATACCGATGACTCAGACTGATTTTTTGCAAATTCATTAGAACTTGCTTTCTGAACTTTACGCGCGCCACATCCAAAAGCAAGTAATGCCAGGCATGTGATGAATGTTGTCTTAAGTGATAATTTTTGAAGTGCTTTCATTGTATGATTTTAATTTGTCAATTTCTGATTCCAGTTCCTTAACCCTTTCCATGAGTTCTTTTTCAGATACCCTGTATTGATTGATCAATTGTTGATTCTCGCGTAACATCTGCATGTTGTCTGCATCTTTTTTCATCAATGTTGTGATCTGCTCCGCGTTTATCTTACCCTGCTCTCTTAGCATTACGATGATATCACCATATGTATCAGCTACCACGTTCTGGACTTCGGCATCAGACTTTTTCTTATTGGTAACTGAAGTGATAAAAGCAGTAACAAAACCACCGAAACCAATTAGTACACTTATAGCTTCTGTCAGGTTTATCATATTGTTATTTTCAAATCTCCAAGCCCATTTTCCAGATCAACATCACAATTCGTGTATCCATCATTTTCAAGCTCAATTTTAATATCCCTTGTCACATTCTGCTTATTAAATACACCGTGCAACCTCCTTAAGGCTCCAAAGCCTACAAAAGGAAATTCGTGCAGTTCTCCTTTATTCAGGGTCATCAATAATTCAACGTGCTGCTGATCACTGTCACCCTCATACCATTCGTCACCCAGATCTACCAGGTCAAAATCTTCATTTAGTAGTATATCGTTTCTCATGGCCTAATTCAGTTTTCCAGTACCAGTACCGGTCACAGCTCCACCAGTTGCAGACGTGCCGACAACATTTGTGGTGACATCACCACTTTTAACGTACATCTCAATTGCATTAGCGAGTTTTTGCGCCTGCCTTTCTCTCGCTTCTACCGGATTAACATCCTTATCACTGTCAAAATCGAATAGATCTTTTATGGAATTTTTAAGTGTCTGTTTATCTAATGCCATTACTTTAGGATTTTATTAAGCTTAATTTTCAAATCATTTAATGCTGCAATATTTGGGCTTCGGCCATTGATCACGATGATCTTACCAACTTCATCAATGAAATTGCTCAGGACAGCTCCCAGGGAATCATTGCCGGATTTAATCATACAACCATCTTTATCCAGGTGATACTCCATGTTGCCGATCGTAATTAACACCTTATCAATTTCACTACACTTTAATAGGACAGCATCCGTCTCCTGATTATCAATGATGGCATAGATCACGCTACTATTGTCAGCCGGTATCTCTATCATACGACTTCCGGGCGTGTCATCTGTAGCGTGAAATTGCACATCAAGCAACTCAGGTTGTCCGTCCCGTAACACCGTGCAGTTGTTTTCTTTAATATTTGTTGCCGTACCAATACCTATTGTTCTTACAGCCTGTCCCTGAAGCGTCCTAGTAAATACCTTTTGTAACATTTCTTCAGCAGTCATATTTATATTTTAAATGCCAATTCATTTTTCCGGCTTATGCCTGATGAATTGTACGTTTTTGTAACTTTCTCTATCAAGTACGTTCCTTCCCTGTACGGTTCCCGGCTATCTTTAATAACGAGGCTATCACCTGCGTGGGTTAGCGGAAAACCAAACCCTGTTATGCTTCCGGTATATCCAGTGTACACGCTTTTCTTTAAACGGGCTTCAGCGATTTCTTTAGCCACTTTTGTTGTATCAGCCGCGTATTCTATTGTGTGAACCGTAGCATCTTTATCTTTACTGCCTACTTCGATGTAAGCCTCTTTACTCTTTTTGTTTCGGATCTTAACCCTGACACGCACATTGAATGAATCTTTTGATTTGTACTTTAAATCATTTTGCTTCACATTCGCCTGCATGTCGTAAGTATGCTTAACAGTAAAACCGGGACGCCAATCCCAGGCAAACCCAACGGATAACAGATCGCCTTTTATTTTGCCGAAGAATCCAAATTGTTCTTTGACCTTATCCAGCACCTGGTAAGTACTCGCATTGTTCACCAGGTATTTTCCCATATTCACATCAGGTGATTCTATTTTTTTGATGAACGTTCCCTTTGTAATATCAGTTAGCAGATTTTTCAAAGTCACAGCACCATAGGATTTCACAAAATTGTTTTGCCGGATCGGGTACACCTGGTCACAGATAATCTCTAAAGGGATATCTGCCGATATCTCTCTCACATATCCTTCAAACTCTGTGTTAATGCCAGTTTCAACATACCCGAATTCTATTTTAACCACATCACCTGCCTTTATGTAATCAAGCGGATATTTACCATCCAGTTGTTTATAAAACCTCGGAAGAATGATTTTCGCAACATCACTCAATTCAGTCACGCTTTCAGTGATTTCCACCTCATTTATATGATCAAAGTATATCTTACCAATAGTGACCTTTGCGATCATATTCAAGTATGCAAGCTGCTCCATGCTAATTGTTGTTTTTAAGAAAGAAAAACTCAATAGGCTTGATACTACGTGCAGACAAAGTGTATTGCATCGTATCTGCATAACCGGCTACACCAGCAATTTCAAAATCCGTGACGTACATATTCTTTATTCCCAGGGTATCGAATAATTCGGATTCCACAACCAAGGCGGCATCCACCTCAAAGAACTCATTCATTGTTCTAACCTCTGCTTTGGGGAACTGGTGCTTTGCCATATCAACCAATACACCTTGCAATTTTATATCCCAGCTTTTGGTTCCGTAACGTTCAACCACTTCGGCATCCGTACCGTCAATTTCAGTGATGATCAGTTTTTTACCACGTGAAAAGCTGATCATCGGTGGTGGAGCAAAGAACTGTGTACCTGATGTTGCAGTCAACATATTCCCGAATGACATCATCTGGAGATCAGTGTTACGGATAACCATTTCTTCAAAAGAAGCGTCCTGCACAAATACATTTGAAGAGGTGATACCGTTATCTTTGGAAAAATTCTGTTTTCTCAAAGAATCACTTTCGTTAGCAGCGACATAGCCGAAAGCGACTTTTAAACGGGAACCTAAATCAATTACTTTGCTCATTACTTAAATTTTATCGGTAAATAATTATTCTCCGCTAACCACTGGAACTGCCTGTATTTTTCTATCCATTCATCATCTGAAAGCCTTTCGGGGAATTCGATGTGCATGAAATGGGTCAGCTGTGCGTTAATTCTTCTGACCTGGTCATAAACACCGCATTCGGCAGCACTAGAAATCGCAGGATGACTCTCAAGCAGCTCAATGATTTCAAGGGCAACGCCATCGGAGGACTCTATGTCTTCGTCCTCCGATGACGTTAGATGTTTTTTATTTTCGCCTTTCTAACCACAATAGTTTGAGAGATAGCATCTATAGCACCCATGAATAAATCTTCGGCATCTTCGGCGGTTACCTCATCCTTATGAGACAGTAGACAGTTTTTAACCAGGATATCATCTGCTTTCTTAGGTGACTTATCTGACCACTTACTGTATTCACTCATTACTGAGCGGTCAGGTCTGCGAATAAGAACTTCCAAAATCTCATCTGAATCGTCTCTTTCAAGTTCAGCTGTAATAACAGCACCTGTTTTTGGCCATTTGGCTTTAGCAGCATTAACCATATCCTGAGTAATGCCAGCAGGCAATTTTTGAATTTCTTTCTTTTCCATTTTAGGGACGTTTTAAACGTGTTTAAATAATTTTTAAGTAAGCAGGTTAACAGATATAGCAAATAGGTCGTATTGTTTTTTTAGACCCATTTCGCCTGTTACCTCGCGGCCTTCGCTTTGGAATTTGGCAACAATAGTATCATTGATGATTTCGTTATAATCATTCACGAATGACACCTGAATTGTTACCGGTGGTAGATTCAGCAGACTTCCTCCCGCTTTCTTTTCTAAGCGTATTGAGTCAGCCATAAGCATAGTCACTGAAGCAGTCGGGGTGATTTTCCCCATACTCCAGCTGGTAGCTTTATTTCCCAAACCAAAGTTCAATTGATGCTCCTGTTCGTTGGAGTAAGTAATCTCTGAAACCTCATCGAAGATTTCACCGTCAATTACAATCTGAGCATCACCGCTGTCATAAGCTTTTCCATTTTTGGTTATTGTACTCATTACAATGTGGTTTTAAGACTGATAGTACCTTTAATAGAGTTAATTGTACCGGTAGGCTGTAGAATAAAATCTACTTCCAATGTTTTATCCCCGGTAAGGAGATTGCTGTTAGGGTTCGTATAGGTTTTCCCGCCACTGATAAAGCCTGAATTTTCCAGATCCGAAAAGACGTCATCACCAATTTTATTGAAGTTCTTTACAACACCCACCGGTAGTTTTCCGGTTTTAGCATTCACGGGTTGAACGCTTTTGATTTTAGGCATAAAGGCGGCACGTAAAAGCCTTACAGCATGATCCAGCGTTGTACCATATGAAATAGTATTTTCGTTCATCACACCATCAGCATCAACAATTTCAGGGGCACACACATGGTCATTGTTCCACCTGTAGCCAGAAATGCCAGTATAAGTGATTGGAAAAATATATCCTTTGCTATCCAGGGTAATAAGCGACCCTTCTACATCCTCAATGGTTTGATGCGAACTTAGACCACCAGTGATAAATTTACCTTTGGCAGCAGTTGTTAAATTCAGCGTTTCGACTTCACCGATATTCTGATTTACATTGATGCCGGCAAGGATACCAAGCGCAAGCCCTACAGATGCATATTTTTTGCCAGAAGCAAATGCCAGGGACTCCGCGTAATCCCAATCCTGACCAATAACTATACTCACTTTATCGGCTTCTAATGGGATATTCGCACCAGTAACTAGTGTCTTCAAGTTGATCACCGTTGCAGCGTTACCGCCGTACGAACGGCCTTCTAACAATACTTGCATTGGTCTTTCAGTCTCAAAACACCACAAGGCAAATTCTTGAGCGGCCGAAATTGCTGACCTGATGTTTGAACTCAGACCATCGGTTAAAGTTTCAGGAGCCTGAACTGTGAACAGTCCATTATAAGCGAAAGCAATTCGCCTCATTTCACCTTTTGCGTATGCAACTAATTTCTTAGCGTAAATGCCATCTGCATCAGCAAGAGCCACGGCCGGAGTAACGGACTGAGCAATGACCATCAGATAAAGCTTTGTCCCGATGACACTGCCCCTGTAAAACTCATCAATGTGATGAAAGAGAACCACTGAATTAGCTGCATCATACGCGGCATCTATACCAAGCTGCTTAGCATCATCAGGGCTGTATATCGCATAAGGCTGACCAAGCACCAATTTACCTACAACCGCTACACCATTGGCAATCACGCCACTGATAGAGGTCACTTGTGAATTGATGCTATCGTCTGGTTTCGCCTTATTAAATTCTACTGCTTTATTCATTTTTTACTGAATTAGAAAGAGTGAGTAATGATTTTGGTTTTGTCGTTAGATACGCTCAACATCACAAGGTTCTGAGAAGTAAAAAATTCACCTTTAGGATTTTCAAAAACGTCATCCACATTGTGTGCATCCGCAATTTCTTTTGCGCGTTCCCGGTTACCCTTTGTGGTAATATTTTCCTTAGCTTCCTGAATATTTTTAAGGATTTCCTGCACAGGAACTTTTTTGGTTGTTCTTGGTGTAGCTGCGCTGTCTCCGACAATAGGTTTTTGAACCAATGGTTTAACGATATCAATCTCATCACCAAGCTTGAAACCTTTTTCAAGTATTTCAGGCTGATTTTTAAGGTTAGCAGCAGTTAATTTGTGTTTTACAGTTTCGCCTGCAAATCCCTCAGCGGGAAATTCTAATATGATTTTTTGGAATCCCATGATATATAATTTTTGTGAGGCAATAAGCTTCACCCGAAGCTTATTGCTAATAATTTAAAACTGTTTACTTATGCTTGAACTGTTATCAGTTATGCGTTACCAGACACAATTGCGCCCCTTTGCTCTTCAGCAGTTGGCAATACAATACCGTATTGACGGAAGTTGACCAGGTTACGTTGATACTGTGTATCGTTTTTAGCTTCAGAGAAGTACATTTTTGTCCAACCCATCGCCTTAGCAGCCCTATCCAGTGAGAAAAGCACAGATGCCTTATGATCTGTTACAGCTGGGACCGCTCCATAAGCCAATTTCACTTTGGTAGTGGGATTGAAATACGGGTTGCTGATATGAGTATGCACATCAAAAGAGAGCAAGTTTTGCTGAACCGCACCTGTAGCCCTGTTAAAGAAGAATCCTTCCAGTTTCTTATCTTCCCAGATCAAGTCATTCACGTGTTGACTTGATAAAACCAAACGCCTTGATGCCTCGTCAATTTCAAGATCATCAGCAGCAGTTTTTAAGGTCAACAAATCACCCATTTTCATACGAATACGACCAGTGGGATCAGCTTCACCAGTAGTAAGAAGCACAGGCATTTTAGCTGTATTTCCCGCTGGGGCCAAAGCATGCAAAGCCATTTTGATCATCGCTTTTACGATTGCTTTACCGTGACGATCTTTCACCAAATCCATTTTCTTAACAGAACTGGCATACATCTCGTCATCAGTGATTGGAGTTGCTACAGTTTGATACTTATTCAATTGGATTAGTATATCATCAATGGCCTGATCAGTGATACCTAAAGGATACGTGGTGTTATTGATCAGTACCTCTGGCAGAACGTTCATAGATGAAATATGAATTGCCTGGGCTTCATCACCAACGTTCGAAACGTACTTTGAGTAATCAGCAATACCCTGCATGAAGGTATCCTTCAAAGCAGCAGTAACAAACTTGATCACTTCACCAGTCCAAATCTCTCTAAAGATGGTAGCCTGAGCCACACCAGACGGTTTAGGAATTACAGTGTAGATAATTGACGCTACTGAGAACAATATCAATGATCCCGAAAAAGAGACATTAAAAAAGTAGGTCAGCGCGGCTGAAAAGGCAATGACATAAAGCATTGCGATCATTAGATTATTAAAATCTTTGATTTTCATTTTGTGTTTATTAGAGCTTTAAAATTTTTGTGAATTAATTGAATGCCGCTTACAGGACAGGCTTTACACCGAATTTTGCCTGATACAATGCCACGAACTTTTCAGGCTCAGCTTTTTGCATTGTTTCAACACCATCAGGATCAGTTTCCTGCCATTTGTCCCACGCCCATGCTGCGCGATCATCGGCACTTGCATTCACTAACGTACCATTGAGCATAGTTATAACCTGTGGAACGGCAGGAGCAGCGGCAGCAGCTGGTGCAGCAGGTGCTGCAGCGGCCGCAACAGAAGGAGTATTTAAACCCAACATTGATTGCAGTACACCAAGTCCAGAAGCTTCACCAACAGCTACAAGGCTCACACGTAAAGAAGCCTCATATTTTTTCTGTGTAGCATTTTCAGCTCCTGAAATCAAGGCTTCTATAGCAGTAGTTTTTAAAGCTTTAGCCTCAGCACCAGAATAATCAATCTTTTGCTGCATTGCGGCCATCACTTCATCATCCGTACTCGCTTCAGTCACACCGGACAAACCGAATTTTGCGATAATTTCTTTTTTCATTTTTTGATCTTTTATAGGGGTTTCGTTATTTGCATTTGAATTAGGTGACATCAGGGCTGCGAAGCGGCCAAAGACAGATTCTACCTGATCGTTTTCCGTAGGCTTGTCTATTTGCACGACATTGTCGACTACAGGTTTTCCAATTGAGGTTATGAGCCCCTCTGCTAAAGCTTCCTCTGCGCTAAACCAGTAATCAGTACCATCAAACCAAGCCTCCACATATTTTTCAGGCTTGCCTGTTCTTGCGACAAAAACTTTTGTGAAGTTTTTTTCCATTCCTGTCAGGAGCTTATAGGCTTGGAACATTTGCTTTTTATTTCCTTGCTGGTATCCAGTTGGGCAATGAACCATTACCCAGGCATTTTCAGCAGCTATGATTTCATCGCATGCCTGCATTACGATACCCATCATAGAAGCAGCCACACCATCAATAAATAATTTAGTTTTAGGCTTACACCTCTGAAGGGCGTTGAACATTACATTACCTTCAAAGACATCACCGCCGAAGCAATGCGCCCGGATATGTATCTCGACAAACTTGCTTGCCATCTCCTCAATAGTGCGGGTAAAGTCTGCGCCTGAAATCCACCATTCGGATATATCTCCGTAAAATTTTAGCTCTCCTATATTTCCGTCCAGCGTCTTGTATTGCATAATTATTCTGCGATTATGACACAAGGATATGGCGATAATTCGGACAAAAAAAAGAACTATAATTGCCTTATAAACAATCTCTTAAAGCTTAGACACTCCGTTATTTTACAGTTTTTTAATCCCTTTTTTTGTGTAAAAAACAATGGCAAAAAAGGACGCGTTACAGCGAAATGCTGAAATGGCATTTATTGAATTGGGATACAATGCCAAGACGATTGCAGAACAATTCGGTGTCACTGAAAAGACTGTTGGCAATTGGAGAAAGGAAGGTGAATGGGACAAACAGCGTGAGGAACTATTAGCGTCACCGGTAAAGGTTAGAGCTATTCTTTTAAAAGAAATTCAACATCTAGCAGCCGGTGGAGAAGCGACAATTGACTCAGACGCACTTTCAAAAGTTTCAAAGGTTATGGAGACGTTCAGTACAAAACTTAGTCCCCAGATGGCAATGACAGTAATTAAGGTACTGGATGACTGGCTTTCAGAGCGCGACCCTGAACTGGCCAATAAAAATTTAGATTATCACAAGAAGTTCATTCTTCATATCATCAATTTGCATGGATAAAAAATGGCTTAAAATCCTTGAGAACTATGATACCCATTGCCAAAAGATAAAGAAGAAAACCACTATTGATCTTAGCGAAACCGCAAAAGAGAAAAAAGACAGGATGGATATTCTCGAAAGTGAATACATCTTGTGGTTTGAGGAATATCTTTCGCATTACGCTAAGTCGAAATGCGCGAAGTATCATAAAAAACTGGCTAAACTTATTATTGGTAATAAGAAAAGCAAAACACTGGCTGAAATCTTTAGATCAGGTGCAAAGTCCGTGCATGTCGGTCTTGGTATTCCTTTATACCTATATTTTGTTAAAAAAGACCTTAATTTTTTCGTTCAGTTTGGTGAAAATGCACCAAAGGCAAAACAACTAATTAGCAGCATACAGGCAGAACTTGAATACAACCAAAAGCTGATCAATGACTATGGCCTGAGAATGGGAAAAGGCAATTGGGCAGATGGTGACTTTTTGACGACCGATGGTGTACGCTTTAAATCCCTTGGCTGGGAGCAGTCAGCACGGGGTCTTCGTGAAGGTGCTGACCGACCTGATTACATCTGTATCGATGATGTGGATAGCAAAAAGCACGTCAATAATGATACAATGATGAGCGATGCTGTTGAAAAGATCCTGGAAGAAATTATGGGCTGTTTTGATGCTTCTGATGGTTCCACTGAACGGCTAGTTTACGCAAACAATAACTTTCATAAAAACAGTATCACCAATAGGCTGAAAATAGAGTTCACCAAAAACATCAAGATTGACAAGCGCGATGGTGATAAATCCGATTATACTGTATTTACAGTTACTGCTGTTGTAGACCTGATCAATTTCGTGTCTAACTGGCCGGAAAAGACTACTTCGGCTTATTGGAAAAAGAAGCATGATAAAAATCCGTCAAGTTTCAAACGTGAATACATGCACATTCATGTGTCAGCTGGCCGGATCTTCAAACCTGATCTGATGCAGTATAAAGAAATGCTCAAACTTCACTTATATGATGCGCTGATAATGATTGGTGATTTATCCTATAAGGACAAAGGAGATTTTAAAGGCTTATACCTTATTGGGAAGATTAGGAAAGAGTACCATATTATCCACTGCTTTTTAAGACAATGCAGCAGGAATCTTGCAGCTGAATGGCTATATGACCTTTATGAAGATCGAAAGCTATTGCGCTATAACATCACCTACACATTTGATGGATTGTTTGCCCAGGGCGATTTTGAAAACGACTTTGATGATGAGGGAGAAACAAGGGGTTATTTTATTCCAATCGTTGCCAATGGAAAATCATATGGGAATAAGTACGACCATATTGAGAGTATCCTCGGACGATTCATAAGAAAATGGGTTTTCTGGAATATTAAGGAAAAAGAGCATTTAGACCAGATAGAAACACTTGATCAGTTCGACAAATTTGAAAAAGGAAGCGGTGCGCATGATGATGGCCCCGATGCTGTAGCTGTAGGATTCAAGGAACTTGACCTGATGACCTTCATTGAAAAATTTGATCCGAGAATCACAGAACGAGAAACGTACCAAGACCAATCATATTAACATGGGAAGATTTTTTAAAGATACTGACTATGCCTTTCAGGTAAAGTCAGAAATATTACGCTTATTGGATGGATCAACTCCAGAGCTGGCAAGTTCTATCAAATTATTAAGAGCAGAGCAGGCAGCAATATCCCAGATGAAAAATAGGTTAGCAGGAAGATTTAATACTGACCTCATATTTTCTGACAGCCTTATTGAACCCGATACCAGGGAGAGCTATATCATTATGATTGGTATCGATATCACCCTTTATCACCTCTATAGCCAAACAGGAAGCAAGGACGTACCCGAACACAGATCAAGCAGGTATCAGGACGCTATAGACTGGCTAAAAGATGTTGGCAATGGAAATTCATTTGCAAATCTACCAAGTGCCTTAACAGATACTTATCAAGGTGAAATCAGGCTTTGGTCTGACAGTAAACCTGAAAACCACAACTGGTAATTAATAATCATTTAAACAACGCTTAAACCATGTTTAATTCAAGAATAGGCCGTGGATATCCGAATCCAAATGCAGCGGCAAAAACAACATCTAAAACCTCAGACATTGGAGTGATCCAACAGCTTGCCGCTGAATTTGCTGATCTGAGCCGGAAAGATATACAGGCATGGAGGGCGGCAATTCAATCCGCTTCAAATCCTGAAACACCGCGATGGTCGTTATTGCAGGATTTGTACGAATATCTCATACCTGATGGACATCTAGGCTCTCAAATGGACATCAGGCGTGGCCTCTCTGAGTCTGTTCGCTATTACATTAGGGACAGCAAGACGAACAAAGAAGACCCGGTAAAATCAAAAACCCTGGAAGTGGAATGGGTATTTGATGCAATAGGTGATTTGATTGATCATGAGTTTTTCGGGTATACGATAATGCAGATTGTCGATCCGATTTTGGGAGTATATCAGTTATTGCCTCGCCGCAATTTTATACCTCAGAAAAACATACTTCTTTTTGAAGCCAATGGAGACAAAGGCATTGACGTAACAGATCCGGCCTTTAAAGGGACAATCATTGTAGTAAAAAGTCGTAACAAATTCGGTATCATGAACGACATCGTGCCCGATTTGATTTGGAAGAAAAATGCGCGTCAGGCATGGGCGATGTTCTCTGAAAAATTCGGCATACCGATGACGACCGCAACAACACGCACAAGAGATAAAAAAGAACTTGACCGCATTGAAATAATGTTGAAGAATTTAGGAAAGGCGTCACAGGCTATCTTTCCCGAAGGCACCACACTGGATATTAAAGACAGCGCGGCTAAAGGTGATCCGTTCAAAGTATTCCTGGAACAAATGAATTACTCTGACCAGCAAATTAGTAAACGCTATTTAGGCGGCACGATGGTCAGCGACAACGGGAGCAGCAAATCGCAATCAGAAGTCCATGAACGGACAATGAACGATATCATTGCAGGAAGGGATAAAAAGAAAGTTGAATTTATTTTCAATGGAAAGATTCTTCCAGTGTTAAGGGATACATTCAGGATGCCATTTTCTGAAACGGATGAATTTGTATTTGATCGTTCACAAAAGTTATCTATTCCCGGAAAATGGGGTATAGTAGCGAAAGCTATTGAGCTAGGTTATCAAATTGACAACGACTGGATCAGCAGTACCTTTGACTTTCCTATTACTGGAAAGGTAGAACCTGTAAAAGCAGCTCCACCAACAAATGAACCGCCTTCAGCCAAAGGTCAGCCAATAGCTTTAGCCAACGGTAGTTTTTTCGCCTAAGCCCTGAAGCAGGGCAGGTATTGACCAAAAGAAAGCTGGATGAAATTTACAGTTGTATTTGTCCGAACTGTTCAGGGCTTAAAGTAAATGCTTTAGGTGATGTTGATATTGATTTAGAAAAGGAAATTGAAAAGCTTGCACATGATTTCTATTATGGTCACCAGACTAAGCGCACTGCGCTAAAGGTTGCGAATAAGGTTGCAGCAACAATATCCGGAGCAGTCGCCCAGGGATACGGGAAAGATGTGTTTAGCGTGGACTGGAATAGCGCGGACAGAAAGCAAATTGAGCATTTACAGCAGAATGTATATCAATTTAGTTTTGCCAAAACGCATGAACAGTTAAAGGCCACTACAGCGGCTTTACACAGTGACGGCAAGATTGTGCCATTTACGGAATTTAGAGAGGTAACACAGCGAATCAACAACGACTACACCAATAGATACCTGCCTATTGAATATAATACCGCTATTGCTTCAGCACAAATGGGTAGCAGGTGGATTCAATATCAGGAAGAAAAGGACGATTTGCCGTTTTTAACCTACAGAACCGTTGGGGATGGAAGAGTTAGATCCTCACATGAAAAATTGGATGGCGTTACCAGGGCAGTTGATGATTTCATATGGGACACCATTTTCACACCTAACGGCTGGAATTGCAGATGTGATATTGAGCAGAGTACAGATGAAAAAGTAACTCCTGTCAGTAAAATTATAATACCTACGGATATACCGCCAATGTTCAAAACTAACCTGGCTAAATCCGGTCTGGTATTTCCTGCTGATCATCCTTATTTTGACAAGCTACCGGAAGCTGTAATAAAGACTGCTGATAACAATAATCCATTCCTGTATGAAAAGACCTATGCAGGTAAAAAAGGTGGATATGTATATCAAAACTCATTGACACCAACTGGAAAGGATTTCAAGGATATATTTTCAATATCAAAAACCCTGGCAAATGCAGGTGATAAAATTGTGATGCTGCCTGAAATTGCCCCGAACAATGAATGGAAAGAAGCATTAAGAAACGTTGTTTTACCAGATGGTGTAAAGCAGGGTAAGAATTCGGATGCGATAGTTAACGGTAACCAGGTGGTACAGTTTAAGACCAGCTCGTCAAATACCCAGGCATCTATTAAAGGGCTGATCAAGGCTGGATCAAAGCAGTCAGATGTGATATGTATCAAGCTAACGGAAAAAGTCGCTGCAAAAGACCTGCAAAGAGCCTTGAAAGGTCAGGTAAAGCAAAGTAAAAGTGTGAGCGAGGTATGGATAATTGATGTTAAGGATAAAATCACCAAATACAACCGGTCTGAGATTGCCGATTTCTTTAAAAAGAGAAAGCAGAAATAAATTTCTGCTTTCTGGATGTGCAAAACCTGAACAAGTCGGGTCAGAACACAGGTCAAATATACAAATAATTTATAATTAAATAATGGGTGCAGGACAGGCAAAAATTGAACTCTTATTAGAGCTTAGAAACAAAATTAAAGCCGGAATGAGCAGCGCAAGGTCACAGATCAACAGCGGGGTCAGCTCGATGAAACTAAAGTTAGCTGAACTAAAAGGCGGCGCATCGGAGGCTTTCAATTCAATTAGTGATCAGATCCCTGGTCTTGATCAGGCGATGAAACTAATTACAAATCCTTATGCGCTGGTAACAGCGGGTGTTGTTGCACTCGCAGCTGCATATATCAAAGCAAGTGGGATGGCCATGGATTGGGCTAAAGGCATGGCGAAAGTCAATGTTACAGCCCAGCTCTCAAAAAATGAATTGGCCGCGCTCAGTGACCAGGTAATGGATATAGGCGCCCGGAACTCTACACCATTGGAAGACGTGCCCGAATCGTTCAACAAGATCGTATCAGCGGGACTTGAAGTAAAGGACGCTTTAGGTGCATTTGAACCTATTTTAAAAGGAGCAAAAGCCGGATTTACTGATCTTGATACGGTTGCAGCTGCGACAGTTGCGACAATGAACAGTACGGGTATTATGAGCGCAACAAAGGTTTTAGACGTATTATTTGCAACGATGAATAAGGGTAATGCCGAATTCAAAGATATTGCAGATTATCTGCCTAAAATCATTCCAATGGCAGACAAGGCCGGACAGAGTTTTGAAGACCTTGCAGGTGCATTTGCGTACTTTACCGCCCAGGGTTTCAAGTCAGATCAGACAGCAACTTTACTGGAAAACACTTTCAAAGCAATATCAGATCCACGGATCACCGATGGCTTTAAAAAGATAGGTGTGAATATTTATGATGCACACGGTAAGGCCAAACCACTATTAATGATATTGGACTCTTTACGCACAAAGCTAAAGGGACTATCATCTGAAGCGAAAAACAAGATTTTCAAAACTATCGGTGCGGATGGCGAAACAGTAACTGCTATTGGTGCGATGCTGAAGGATTACGACAAGCTGAAGGACATTATTGGTTTTACCAATAAGGCACAAGGTCAGTTAAATGAAGCGATGAAAAACGCTGAAACACCAGGTGATGCGTGGGTGATCATCAACAACCAGATTAAGCAGGGAATGATAGAAATCGGACAAACAAGCTTACCAATGATCAAAGCAGTCGGGCAATCCATACTGGATACTATTGCCTATTGGAAAGATCTTTATAAGAATTCTATGATGTTTCGGGATTTGCTTTCTGTTATTGGTGCAGCTTATAAATTCCTATGGGATGCAATTACCTCTGGCACAACAGCTGCCTATGAGATTATTAAAGTTCTTTGGAATGGTATGATATCATTTAAGGATGCCATATTTGGAGCTGGTAACGGATTTGAAGAAATGTACGTAAAAGTTAAACCTTATATCTTGTGGATATTCCAGTATGTAGAGGCAATAGGTTCAGCTTTAAAATCCCTTCTTACTCTTGATATGGCCGGGTTAAGTAATTCATTTAAGGATACAAAATCTTTAAACGAGATCACTAACCAGGTCAACACAGAATATGCAGAACTAAAGAAACCCAAAGAGAAGTTAGTAACTGAAGGTGGTGTTAAAAAGAAGGAGGAAACCACTACCAATAAAGGTGCGAGTGACACGGGCAGCAAAAACGCATCTGGCACAACAGGGACAGCTCAACAGATCAAAAATTTAACAATCAACATGGATTCCATGGTTAAAATGGGTGATTTCGTAAGCAAAAACCAAGAAATAGCGTCAATGAGTAAAAAGCAGCTTGAAGAATGGTTCACGGAACTTGCTGCAAGGATGCTCCGCAATTTAGAAACTTCATACAACTAAGCATGGCAAACGAAATGAAAGACTATGATGCCCTGGTTAAAAGGTTAATGAGTACGACCAGATCAGTGCCTACCAGGGCGGCAACTGTAGCGGTGAATTTTTCTAAAGAGCGGTTCAGGCGTCAAAATTGGTCAGATGGAGGCGAAAAGGCATGGGAGAAGCGAAAGCAGCCGAAAAGAGGTGCTAAACAGGCAAATAAACGCGCTATACTGGTTAAAAGTGGCCGGCTGATGCGAAGTATAAGGAAAATCAGTTCAAACGCTGACAGGGCTATAATTGGCACGGACGTACCATATGCACAAATTCACAATGATGGCGGGAATGTAAAGGCCACTGCTCAGGTAGGTGCTTATCAAAAGAAGGCCTACAAGCGCAGGGCACACACCCGCACCAGGAAAGATAGCACACAGAGCATAGCGGCTCACACTGTATCGTCACATACGGTTAAGGCACATCGCAGGAAGATGAATTTTACAATGCCTCAGAGACAGTTTATAGGCGTTTCAAGAACGTTGACCGGGAATATTGAGGATATGATAACGAAAGATATTACTAAAGCAATCAAAGGATCATGACAGAATTATTTTTAAAGATTTACCAGGCTTTTGATGATAATAAAGCCCTTTTTCTTGAACTTGGTTTGGAGCCGGTTAAGCATGTAGACAAATACCGGGGACAGCCTTTGAACCCTGCTCAGTTTGAATATTATGATATTCCGGCAATTTTCATTGGCAGAAAAACCGAATGGACTAAAGTAGGAAAGTCATATAAAGGAAAGACAATGCTTGAATTCCACGTTGTAACTGATGCAACGTGGGATACTTCCAATATTTCAACCAATAAAGAAGAAGGCTTAAAGAATGTGATGTACCACCAGCTGGTGCATTATGTGCTGGATGATCTGGAAACCGAAAATACCGGTAAACTTCAGCGGCTGGATGATGAGCCTATTGATACCGGTGTGGTAAACTATGAGGTTATGAAATATGAGTGCGCTTATAATGATCCAATGATCACCGGTGAAGAATATGTGTACCTGATGATTGAGAAACTGAAAATTGCGGGAAAATTGGTTAAGAACCTTTAATCTTCGTCTTGGAATAAACCAAGTTGTCTGATTTCTTTACGCACATTAATACCCATGTAGTTGTAAAATGTAGCAATACTGATTTTGTATTGTGGGTAAATGTACTTTTTGAATACAAAACGCGTGGTTAAGCCCTCAACTTTGTGAAGTAGGAAGATATCTTGTATGTCCTTGATCCTTAAAAAGCGGTTATTATTGTTGTAAGCCATTGTTACAAATATAAAGAATGGCTAAACTCCAATAAAAAAAAGTTATCCTACAAAAAAAGCCCTGATCACTCAGGGCTTTTTCACTTCTTACATTCGAGCTGTGAGTGTACAAGTCTCACAATTTCAGCAATCAGCATTTAACTAAATTTTTGAATTATAAAGGTATTTAAAGTTTTCAGATAAATTTTACGGGTTTCCGTATTCAGTTATTTTTATCTTACAAACTGTTAATAAAGTGGTTTACAGCTTTTTCAATAGTATATTCAGCATCTTTTAAAACGATCTCTGAATGATTTGATTCCCCGTGGGCTTTATCATATAACTCGCTGTCAGTAGAGTGAACATTTAGTTCTTTCGTCTTTCCCTCAAGTTCAATATCAACCAAAATGGTGTATCGGCCTCTTTGACCAGGTGCTAAAACTATTCTTGCATCGTGGATGATTACCTGTCCTAATAATGTGTTTAAAGTTTTCATATTTCTAAGTTATTTAATATTCATTTAAAGTGCGCTGATAAGCCATTTTTTTGCTCATGCCTTCAAGGCGATAGCCATAATAATGCTTGTATTTTTTCGGTTTTGCTATTACCCACCAAATTAGTCTCATTTCCATCATAACCAAATGTACATTAAGGTTTTTAATTCAAAATACGGGATTCCGTATATCTGTTAATGCTATTCCTTTTTAACCCAATCAAGCGTTTTACCAGTCCTATCTTTTTTCGGCTCTAAGCCTAATGTGCGTAGGTGGCCCCAGTATTCAGTTAATTCTTGTTGTGATGTAAGTTTATTTTGAAAACCTTCAGACCAGGTATCAGGGTATTTTTTCTTATCACCTGCTGCCATTTCCTGTAAAATAAGATTGTAATAATTATAGAAATTGTTAACTGAATGCTTTCCTGTACCTTCTTTACCCATTATTTCAAAGGCTGTAGATTTGTAATAGGCAGTCAATATTTCCTCAGTTACTTTCAGCTCTTTTAATTTTCTTTTCTCAGGCTCTGTGATTTTATACTGCAACCCTCTATTAGTATGGTAAAAGCCACACCAAAGAGCTATTTTTTTGAAATGAGGTGTTTGTGGTTGAACGCTGATTTTTATCAGTCCCATGTTAAATTCAAGAAGATCTTCAGAGTAAGGAATATGCTTTAGAAATGCCACATGCTGAACCAAAGTAAGAGGAAATTTTGTCGGAAATTTAATCTCCGACAAAAGCCCATCTTTATAACTCACCTCAATACCTTCAGCAAGTCTTTCGCTGTTTAAAAGATGTATATTAACCATTTAAACCTAATTTAAAGTTGTTAAATAATGTGTGTATACTTTTTGCTCAAAAATGGCGACCAGCAAATCAAGTTCAGCAGGATTATGAGCCATCCAACCTTTTTTAAACTTCTGATCACGTGCCCAGTTATCTAAGCGGGCATAAATAGTCTTCATGTCACCGTAATTCATCAGCCTTGCCAATGCTATCATTTTCTTTCTCTGCTTATCACCTGGCTTCGGAACGTAATTACGTCTGTATGGCTCATTAAGATCAATAAGCTGCTTCATCATTTCAGCGTATTCAACGTCTGTGAGCGAGCTTAAACTCTTCGTCTTGCCCTTTGTGAACTCGTATACCTTTTCTTTGTAATCGAAGCCATGTGCAGTGCAAATGGCAAAAAATTGCGAATACTTACTTCGAGTGTTATTGACGTTTGACATATTAATATCTAAAATCTGTCCAATGAATAATTTTACCTGAAAACGCCATATGCCTTCTTTGTTGCAATTCAGGAAACCAGTAATTTTCAAAAGACAATAGATTTTCAAAGCCATCTGCCACGGCTAGTTTTTCTTTTTCTGGTATATATAATTCTCTTCCATCAATTGAAATATGCAGCATATAATCATAACTCATAAAGATATTCTGAATAGAAGTGCAAAGAGTTTTTTTGAAGCAGTTATAATGCTTCGTTCGTGTTCCGGTTGCCATGTGAATTAAAATTCCGTCATCCCATCTATTATTAGAATCTTCTCTAATTGTGTGTATTTTAGTCCCGGCCATAATTGGCTCAACAAACTGCTTTTTAAATCCTAAAACCATAATTCTAATTTTTGATTGTAAATACTTGCTCCTCTGTATGCTGACATCCACAGGTAAAGCACATTAAACCCTTTTTAAGGTCGTAAAAGTGACCACAGTTGAGGCAGACACGCCACGCCTCATGATTAAACAATCTCATACCTGATTAGTCGTAGCACCGAACTTGAAATTCATGTTATCTGAATAGCCTGGCATTGATTTTACTGTCCTAACTCCACCGCACCTTTTCGATAGATAAATGTGATACAAAACCTCATCTCTTATCTCAAAATGATGATGATTAGGTTCATTTGCTAATTCTGCGGCTTCCTCATTAGTTATAGAAGAGTGATCCTGATCAGCACCAGGGGGCGAACCTTCAATTTCTACCTTTGGCTGATAACCGTCATTGCATCTGCAATTCCAATGACCTGGGAAATATCCTTTACCCTTTCGGAGTGACAATGTTTTAATCTCTTTTTTCAGCTTATATACCTGATGTAAAACATAAAGTAGAATTACTGATTTAAATATATCTAGTGCAGTTAAAATTAAATTTTCCATGTTATTTAAATAAATTTTCGTACTCCTGAATTGCTTTGAATATTTGATAAGGTATTTCTGGCACTACAGCATTTCCGAATCCGTGTATAACTTCTTTATCCAGTTCTTTGGAAAACCCATCATCCATTCGTACATCTGCATAGCTTGATTTGCTGTGAAACCGTTTAACTGGAATTGATACAGGCTTTTGTCTTGATGCCCGTTCCGGAAATATTTTTTGTAAGATTCCACCTTCGTTAATAATATTTTTCCATCGCTGCTCGATGGCGTAGGCAACTCCGTATAATCGCTCTCTTCGGTGCGGAAATCCGAACTGGGAAGCATAAAACAATCGCCATTCAACATCATACCCGAGCTTGGAAAGGTCGCAAAGGACGACTTCAAATCCTCTACTAAGCAACATTGGGCTGTTTTCAAAGACGATGATTCCAGGTCTAATTTCCCCAACCAAACGCGCATATTCTTTCCATAAACCCGACCTTTCGCCTTTAATATTCTTCCCCCCCCTTGATTTTTAGATTGATTTGCGATACTAATATCTTGACAGGGGAATCCTCCTGAAAGAATGTCAATTGATTCTTTATAGGATTTTCCGTTGAAATGTTGTATATCTCCATAGCTTATTGATTTAGGAAAATTTCTTTTTAATATTTCTTGTTTTGATGGTATCCATTCACAGTGAAATACATTTGTTAACCCTGCACGTTCAGCGGCTAAATCAAAACCACCTATACCAGAAAATAATGATCCGTGTTTCATTCATCAATATTTCTCAGGAATACTACCTGAATATTTCCCATCATTGGGACTGTTTTGTTAGTTTCGGAATTGGTTCCTAAAAACGAGACCGGACACGCAAAGTGCTTTTGCTTCACAGTACGAACCTGCTTTTCTGTATCCATCACCTGTAACATCGTTTTCGAGTTGTCACCAACTTTGTAGAACCGGTCGCCAACTGACAACCGATCCAATGTTACTACGTCATTACGCTTCATGTGGGAACTTAATTGAAAGAGGTGCTATTCCAAGCGCATCAGCTAGATATTTTTCAATTGTAGCTCCTTTGCTTTCTGACCAATCAGGCAACAGGCTTATGTACTTAGCGAATTGTAGAAGGTTAATGCAGGTTTTCATTGCCACTTTCCAATCTTCACCAGCACTGACATACTCACAAGGATTGATCACGATAAATCCAGCTGCTTCCAAAACTAATTGTCTTCTTCTGAAAATTTCAAACACATCTCTATAATCCAATCCAGTAATTCGACCAGCGATATAAACCACCTCAATGCCATTAGTTTCATTAGCCTTTTCGAAAAAGGACAAAAGTTCTGTTTGATCCTTAACAACAGCCTTAAAATTGGCCTTCATATCTTCTATTAATACATTATTCATAATATTTCTTTTAAAGGGTTTTAAAGTGTTTTGATCCCGTGTAAAAGGCATCATATATAAGTGAGCTTATTTCTTGTTCTGCGAATATTTCAGCCTGTTTACCGAACCGGTATAGTTTAAAGACCTCTTTAAAGGCATCAGCACATTTATCTTCTGTAACTGCCTTATGTAACCTTTCCGCTTCCTCCTTATTAGGTAAATCAATCGGATCACCTTGTAAACCGATTGATTTTGAAATCTCCGTGTATATTGAGTATCCCATTTTAGAGGCTTGAAAAGTTTAAAACCTGAGTGATCCATTTCCCGGCATCGTTCTTTTGCTTGAATTCATATCCAAAGCATTTCAGAGTTACCGTATAGCTCTGTTTAAGCAGACGTAAGCCCTCTAACCATCTTGGATCGTCAAACTTATCCTCGTGCTCCATTAAACCGAATACAGCAGAGTATTCCAAATCTCCATTGTGATTTTTTTCAAGGAACTTTATTAGGATTTCGTAAAGTTTTACATCCCTCTTTTTGATTGTATCACCTAAGAAGTCCTTAATTAGGTCAACAGCTTTCGATGCTCGTTCGTCCCATGTCGGTTCGGTGTCCCTTCTTCTTACTATTCTTAGGTTACTTGCAGCATTCGTGATCGAAAACCCGCCTTTGCTGTTACCACGAACTTTACCATAGGCTGCAAGTGCCTCCGCCTGTTTATTCATAACCGCATGAACTTTTGATTTGAACCTGGCTAACTGCAATCCTAATTCAAGTGCTTCAGCTGACAGCTCTTCCAGTTGGGCATCTCTGTTTTTTATGTAAGCCTGTTCTTTCTTAATTAATGCGCCTTTCTCCGCTTTTTCACGGTTTTCTAATATGGCTTTTAATTCTGCTGTGCTTAATTCTTCTAATGCTTTCATCTTATACGGTTTTAAAAAATGTGAATTTTACTATTTGGGCTATCATTACTATTATCACTGCGATCTCACAGATAGCTAGTGTTTTGATGTAAGGGTTGTCTAATTTTTTCATTGTAATTTTTTATGTTTAAGAGTTGTTGTTTAAAAATTTCTGTTTGTTCTTTTAATGCAGTGATGCGCTTATTTTGTTCCGACAACCATTCCTCTAAAGGCGCATTAGGGTTTTCTATCATCCACTGAGTGCTAGAATTGTAGATTTCATCGAGTTCATTGAGCCTATCCATAGATTTTGTTTATGTCGTTTGATAATAATTGCGCGTTGTGGGTTTCCAAAAAGAATATATCTTTAGGTTTAGCAACCTGACTAAACCAGAGTTCAAATGCTAGTGCTTCCTCTTTTCTAAGCGTGATGCAGTAACTTGTTTTCGGGTTCGGAGACGAAAGCTTGACTAACATTTTATGTCTTATCGCATGCACCAACGTATCCAGTAGCTCTTCAGCAGCATTGCGTTGTTCAGCCGGGTAAACTTCAAGCAGGTAAGCGATAACATCGTGTAAGCCCTGCATTTTAGCTCTATCTACACTTAAGCGCATACACCCTCCAATCTCTGCTCTACATTGATAACCTTTTTTGCAAATACCTTGTCAGATTCGCACAGGTCTTTAAAGACATCGATGCTGTGCGAAATTGTAGACCTTTCACGGTTACCAGAATACTTTAATATCTGAACGTGTCTCAGGGTGGTGTATTTATCAAGCAGTCCGGCAATAACGTGCCTGCATTCAGCAGCGTTTCTTTTCCTGCTTCTGCTTTCCAGTTCAATTTTTGAAACACCGAAGACAAAAAGCGCGGATTCCTGAATACTTTGCGGAGTGATCTGCATTGAAAGCTTACCGGATACATCAGGTATGTTTCTGAAAAATTGAGTTCTTGAATTTTTCATAATTATATGATTAGAATGAGGTTTAAAACGTGTTCAAATTGGTTCAGAAAGTGATCATCTTGTAATAACCGGTTGTAGCTATGGGTTTCTTTCCATTCAGCCACCAGCTCACTACTCCCTAACGGTATGCCCTCGTAAACCTCCAAGTCTCCACCTGGCTTCACTACGGTTAATTCAGATGTACAATCATCTGCGAAAGGCAGGAATTCTGATTCATCCCTTTGCGCAACTGCATTGTTGAACATGCCACGAAACAGGCCGGAATAAAGTATTCTGTTTAAAACCGCATCAGGAAACGCTTTGTATTTGACCTGTACAAACAAACAGTACTGCTCAAAAAGGTAATTGCAGTAATCCTGCTCCGTACATTGCAACAGATGACACACCTGATGCATTCCTTCACGGTTATGTTGCCTTACACGGCCTATGTGGGTTTTCTTAGTTAATGTTTTCATAGTTGTTTAAATTGGTTCCTGACCCCAGTACCGTGCGGCACCTTCAATCCAGTTTGTGTAGTATCCTTTTTTTCCGATGTACCTGCCTTTTGATATCGCCCTGTGACCTTCAACCCATATTTTCAAATCAGCATCGTACATAACGTCATTTGCCATTCTACCTTTTGGTTTGCGTCCCTCTGCCTGGCTGATGATGATGAATAGTTTCTTTGGGAACTCTCTTTTCAGTGAAAGAAATTGCTGAAATGATAACATGGCATATTGAATACTATCTATCACTACAACCTTAGCACTGTCACGCTTTTTAAGCCTTACCTTCAACTCCTCTATAGGCTCCTGAACCATTATTACTTTCCCAGTGACTTCTTTCATGTTAGCTTCTCTAAATGCCTTCTGCATTGACTTCCTGCGACCTTCCTCAAGGCTGTCATAAATTGCTTTAACATCGAATGTTGTCAGGTACTTGATTAGTTTAAGAATGAAACTTGTTTTTCCGTTAGAGCTATTCCCCCAGATAAACCAGATTCCATTTGTTTCCGGTTTATCAAATGCATCAAACCATTCACCTTCAAAATCAAAATCTTCAAATATTATTGATTCAAGTTCGGCAGGTGAAATGCCTCTTTTCATATTCCTAATACAATTTTCACTAGTTCTAAAGTCAATGGCTGTCCCGTTCTTTCAGCCTCAGCAATGGCGGGCACCATTACGTCATGCAGCTCACCATAATTGTTGCAGTTTGCTTGCAACCATTTTTTAAGCTCCGGTTCAACACCGTTTAAAAACTGTTCAAACCTCCTGTCAATAGCAGGAATGTTGTGTATTTTAAATTTGATTCTGCGAAACAACTGAGCAATACCAGGCTTGCTATAACGCTGCATCCTTTCAAGGTTTTTAATCAATTCTTCTGTGCCTATTAGCACCAAAGCGCATTCTTTAATTAGAATATCGAACAACTCTTTAAAAGCGCATAATGCAGCGTACTTCATAAATTCTGCTTCATCAAATGCCAGAAGTGGCGTTTTACCAGATTCTCTTAATATTTTTAGGCGTAAAGCGATCTGTGCAATACGTGCAGATGTAGAGTGACGAGGTTGAACTACGTTTAACGCAATAAGAACCTTACCAATTAAATCCGGTAGATTGTCAGACGATCCAACTTTCACTGTAAAAACCTCAGTTGGGTATTTGCTTTTGAAAGCATCCAGGCTAAATGTCTTACCTGATCCGGTTTCCCCGATTAAAACAGCTGTATCCAAGTTGTCTTTTGCAATTTGAAGGCTGGTAACCATATCTTTCAACTGAATAGTTGGTTTAGTCGTCCAGTTGTTTGTTGACAATTCGAATCCGATGAACTTCGCAAGGCGGATAAAGTATTTATCATTAATTTCAACCACTTTCTGACCAGACTTTACAGTAAAGTCCTTTTTTCGCATGTTTATGAGATAACCAGCATTGATTTCTGCACTGTTAGCAACATCATTTTGCGTGACCTTAGTATTAGATAGTAGATAGTTTTCAAGTGCGTTGATAATTTCAACTTTCAATTCTTTTGTCATGATGTTTAGTGTTTAGTTGTTAAGAAATCGTTTATATCTAATTTTGAATCCAGAAATGCCTCACGTTTGGACATCTGTTCTTTCTGGTTTTGCTTTTCAGCTTTCTGCTCGATTTGCAGTGTTTTTTTCTTCGCCTGGCTTTGTAATCGGGCGTTAGATTTATTGTCCTTATGCTGACCCTCGCTGTCCACTATAAGAAGTTTACCAAGCGTTTCCTGTAGAGCAGGAACACGATTAAACAGGTCATTCAGTTCGTTGAAGTCATTCTCCTGAGTATCTAAAATATCTTTCACCAGGTCATCATTGAAATTGAAAATATTGCGCAATTCTGCCGCATCACCTTCAGCACGTTCAGCAAGTGCCATTGGTTGGGTATACTTATCTTCAAGCATGAATTTCAGTGAGGCATCCTTACTGGAAGCAAGCACGCGGCTCATATCAGCGGGATCATATTTTATAACCCAATCTTCATTTCGGTACTGCCTGAAAGAAGGATCAAAGCTGTCATAGCTGAATTTGTGTTTATCAACCTGTAATAGAACACCTGATCCAACTAATTTATTTGTCAATCCTCTTGGTGATGTTTCACCAAGCCTGTGCAAAAATTCAACAGGTGATATAGTGAATTTGTATTTATCTTCAAGATTATTATAAGCCTCCAAATAAGCAGCAACCTTACATTTCCTTTCAGCATTTATCATTTCAACAATCTGGTCAATGCATCCCTGCTGATCAGGAAAGCTCTTGCGAATTTTATTCAGGTATTCAGCGTTAGGCTGGTTTTCTTTACGGGATGTTACACCAAACCCTGACCAGTTTTGACGTATCTGGCAATGATTTTTATTCAGATGTTTAAAATAAGGCTCAATGACTTTTGCTTTAGCATTATGTGCACGTGCCGGTGTATAGATCTTTGATATTGCTTCATAAAATGGATTCAGGTTGCCTTTCCCATATCTATCTGTTTGTAGCTGGTGTACATGGTGCATTTCTCCGAACAATTCAGCAGTGTGCGTTACAGCATTACGTAATGCTTGTCTGATAAGCCCAGGTGTTTCGTGCGTACCAATTGCATACCCAACCGGATATTTACCACATGGGTCTAAAACAACAACAACCGTTAAACGATGGTGATATTCAGTTACTTTTTTCTCTTTACCACTCTCTTTATCAATTCTTATAGCGACCTTTTGATACAACAGTTCCGCATCCCAACCATCCACAGTCCAGTAAAGTAATGGAGCTTTAGGCGCATGTCTCTTAACTTGCATAGCGTGAACATCATCATGATTACCTTTTCCACGTGAACCGGCATCAGTATAGATTTGCCATTCATCACGCTTGTTGGCAACAGTTCCTTTAGTTATTTTTTTCCAACCTGCTGCCTGAGCAGTCATGTTGTAAAGATTCATAACCTGCACATCATCAAAGTTTCTGCCTACAGCCATGATCCTACGTAACGCTGCTTCCTGATCACTTTGAACAACCTTCGCTGCATTTTCATTACAAAGCTTACCGCTAACAATACTCTCGTACCCCAATTGCTTATACTTGCTTATTTTGATTCGGACAGCCCGTTCACCAGCTGGAAGTTTCCAACCCCATTTTTCCTGAAAGCTTGACATTAAAGTCAATAGATTTTTGAAAGCGTCTTTCTGTGTTGACGTTCCTCCAAGTGCCTGTCTCCATGCCTTGGAATCACTTTGTAATTTGATTATCGTATTTAGCGCAACTGCTGTAGCTGCATATTCTCTGATAGTATTTTCTTTCAGATGTTCACCGTTGGGAAGGGTGTATTTAGTGAAGAAGCTAAGAGCCTTATAGTCATGTTGAAGGATTTTTTTAACAGGTTCTTGCTGTGCGGACTTGACAACATCTTTATATTTAGAGGCGACAGCTTGCTTTATATTCATAGGAAGTGTTTCAAACTCATAAAGAGCCGGTGTACTTCTGCTGCCTCTTCTAACTGATACAAGTTTTTTGTTTTTAGATAGGTTGATATAATCATACTGCGATATATATGCGTTATCTCCAACAAGATTAGGCTTAGCATCCTTATTAACCAGTTCAGGAAAGGATATACAAAGGGTATTATTATAGAATTGCATAAGCTTATCTTAATGAGTTTGAGATTTATTTTTTTGAGCAGCAAGGTTTTCAATAAGGGCAGGAATCACTTTTGTTCCTTTATATCTACCTTGAATGGTTTCGTTTAAAACCTGTCTGCTATATCCTATTGCACTTGCAATTTCCTCCTGGGTTCTGTCGTCCTGAAAAACTTCAACCCTCAGGTATAAATTCTCAGGATACTTAATTTCTTTCTTGTCCATTCGTTGAGTTATATTACATTTGTAAATACTGACACAAATATATACGCATTATGAGTATAATTCCTAATGCCATACAAAATAAATTCGCAAAATGAGTACGGTTAACCGCAAGTCGTTGATTCTTAATGAAATAAAATTAGCCTATAATTTGTCAAGTGATAGAAAATTCGCTGATTTTCTTGGCATTGCGCCAACTACGCTTTCAAGTTGGCATAAAAGAGATACGTTTGACTATGACTTGTTGTACTCAAAATGCGTAGGAATAAATGCTGAATTTTTGTTGAGTGGGACTGGAAATGTGATTAAAGAAATTGATGATAATACTGTAACTACAAGATATATCCTTAGGACTGACACATCCAGAGAGCTACAAACAATTCCTTTATATGATTTGAACGCAGCTGCCAGCTTAGTCGCTCTTTTTGAAGGACATCAAAATATAATAGATTACATTTCAATCCCCAATCTTCCTAAGTCAGACGGTGCAATATATGTTAGTGGAGATAGCATGTACCCATTATTAAAAGCAGGGGACATAGCTATTTATAAGAAGATTTACGATATGTCTGAAGGTATTCGATTTGGAGAAATGCACATTGTATCAGCTATCATTGACGGTGATCTATCAACAGTTGTGAAATTCGTTAAGAAAAGTGATAAGGGTGAAGATTGGATTTTATTGGTAAGCCAAAACCCGCACCATGCATCCAGGGATATTCACATGAGTAAAATCAAGGCAATAGCAATTGTTAAAGCAAGTATTCGGCTCAATAGTATGATGTAATTAGCATAAAAAGCACATCACGCACATAAAAAGCCAACTACATAATACATAAACAACTGATAATCAGGGTTTATGAGTATTATTAACTTGTTTGAAAATGCAGTTTACTGGGGGGCTACAGAAACTTTTCACTGCGAAACAGGTTATTTTCGAGTATTATAATTACATGGTATTTACTATGCATTGTACTATCCAATGTACTATCCATTCCTAAAATTTGGCTTTTTTAACTTAAATCTAAATAATATTCATAGAAACAAGAACCCCGTTTAAACTATCGTTAAGCGGGGTTCTTATTTACAATAATACTAAGAGGTTTTACCTGTTTAAATGTGTTTTAAACCTGTTTTAATACTTAAAATGGTAGTAAATGAGTCCTTAAATACTATTGCCTGGTGTATTAATGGTGGTACAATGGCTATTAATGGTATTAGGAAATTTCGTTTTGTTTTTCTTCTTTATTGTTTTTTTATGCGAAATGCCGTTTTTTTGTATCGTTAGAAAGGTTTTTTGCGTTTTTTGCGTTTACTATCCTTTAACAGGTTTGGTATTAGCCCCTATACATTTCTTTTTCAATTAAATTATCAAAAGAGTATTCAGGTGCATTTCCACTTTTATTTTAATCAATATCTTACGATATGATAAGATTATTGATCTAATGAAACTATAGCTTTGTCATGCAGAAAGCCAGCTGAATTTTAACTGGCACTCTGGATTCGGCAATTAAAAGTTGGAAATTAACAATACAGGATAATGAGAAAACAAATCCGTTCTATGAGAGACAATTTAATCGGATATTATATTTCTCTGCATTTCAAAATATATTAGATTTGCTTAGAATATGAAAAGGATTTTAACTTTAAACTTAGCACTGCTTTTAGCATGCGGTTTTTCGATCACTGCGAATGCTCAGCAAGAGACAAAAACATCAAATGATGAGCCGCGATATACTTTCTCTCCAGCCTATGAATTTCTGCGCTCTACGCATAGCAATTACTTTAACGGGCCTTCATTCAAAGTAACCAGAAATCTGGAAAGCCGTTTTAAACCAGGTATTGGAATTGGTTATGCGACTACAAAGCTGCATTTTGATAATGCATTGCTGCTGCATAACATGAAACTAATCCCGGTTTATGCCAATGTAAGTTATGATATTACAAATAAATCTAAGTTTGAACCTTTTGCAGAGGCTTCCGCAGGTATTACTTTTCTCAGGTATGACCGTTCCAGTGAGGCAGATCCGTTAACTGTAAACCGAATTAACGAAAGAGGATTATACCTTTATGGTGGTTTTGGTGTCCGTTATAAAGTAACAAATCGTATTGCACCCTATATCTCAGCTGGTTTTAAAGGATTTAACAATACCCTTAACGATCTGGACATTAATCCTCACGGGATAACTTTTCAGGCAGGGGTACGGTTTTGAGTACTGCTGACGAACAGATAACACATCACGATAAACGTTTCGAAAACATAAATTACGAAGACAAACATCTGGTTAGCCGTTATTTTGAAGGATGTACCTTTTATAAATCAATTATAAAGGGGTGTCTTTTTGAAGACTGTACTTTTAATAACTGCACTTTTGAAGAGTGTGATATTTCACTGATTAAATTTAAAGATACTTTTATAAGTAATTTAGCTGTCATAAACTGTAAAGCTATCGGTATACTTTGGTATGATACTTTGAATCCTTTCTCCATCAATGCTAAAAACTCTATGCTGAGTTATTCCAGTTTTTTTGGAAAGAACCTTAAAAAAATACGCCTTACAAACTGTACAGCAAGGGAAGTTGATTTTTCCAATTGTAACCTGAGCAGTGCTGATTTTAGTGGTACAGACTTTTTAGGTTCTACATTTTCTGGTACTGATCTCAGGATGGCCAATTTTACAGCGGCGCAGAATTATCAGATAGATCCTTCAGGTAATAAAATTAAAGGCGCTATCTTTCAATTACCAGCTGCTATCTCTTTTTTAGATAGTCTGGGGATAAAAATAGTTGATTAAATGATCAATAAAAAGGGCTGTCATTTTCTTAATGCAATGCCCCCAAAAAGTTAGACACTTTCTGGGGGCATTATTATGAAAAAGAAAAACAGACACAGTTTTGAATTCAAGTTATACTGTGTGAAGCAGATGTCGGAACATTATCGTTCTGCAAAATCTCTGGGTGAGGAATACGGGATTACTTATTCTCTTTTCGAAGATTGGTTTAGGATATACGAGCATCTGGGAGCTCCTGGATTACTTCCCAGAAAGGGGAAAAGAGTTTTTAGTCCATCCTTTAAGCTAGCAGTCCTGAAGTCAATTCGTGAAGAAAAGTTATCTTTGAGAGCGGCGGTGCTACGTTTTGGGCTTTCAAGTGATGCGGGAATTATCGAATGGCAGAAACGATTTGAGAAGTTTGGATCATCTGGACTAGAACCGCGACCTAAAGGAAGACTACCGATGGCATATAAGGAGAATCCAGCAAACAAGCGAAAACCGAGAAAATCGGATAGGCCACTTACCCGTGAGGAAGAGCTTTTACGGGAAAATGAATATTTACGTGCAGAGAATGCCCTGCTAAAAAAGCTCCAGGCCTTAGTTCAAGCCGAAAACAAGCGCAAGCCATAATGGAACTAAGGCATCAGTTCGACCTGGATACCCTGTTGAATTGTATTAGCATGGCAAGAAGTACATTTTATTATTATTCTAAGAAGGCCAGTTTGCCTGATAAATACGAACAGGTCAAGATCCAGATCAACAAGGTCTATCATGCCCATAAAGGTCGCTTCGGCTATCGGCGCATTACCTTGCAACTGAAACGGGTCGGAATGGCTATTAACCATAAGACTGTATTTAGATTGATGGGAGAAATGAGGTTGAAGAGCCTGATCAGGATAAAAAAATACAGGTCTTATAGGGGCAAGCTAGGGAAAATAGCTCCAAATATCCTTAATAGGAATTTCAAGGCTAACCAACCTATGCAAAAATGGGCCACAGATGTTACAGAATTCAAAGTCAAGGGAAAGAAATTGTACCTCTCTCCAATAATAGACCTGTTCAATCAGGAGATTATCAGCTATGAACTCACTGACAGGCCGGTTTTCAAGGGAGTATTGGACATGCTCAAAAAAGTATTACCACAAGCTAGGAATACTTCTCAGTTAGTCTTGCATTCTGACCAGGGATGGCAATACCAGATGCCAAAGTATCAGCAACTGCTAAAAGCAAATGGGATTATCCAAAGTATGTCCAGAAAAGGTAATTGCTTAGATAATGCTATAATTGAAAACTTTTTCGGAACCTTAAAATCGGAACTCTTCTACTTAAATGAATATGAATCGACAGATCAGCTCAAAAAAGATATAAATGACTATATCTGGTACTACAACAAGGAACGAATAAAATTGAACTTAAACGGAATGAGCCCGATGGAATATCGGGCTCATTATAACAAATCTAATACTAAATTTGTCTAAACTTTTGGGGGCAGTCCATAAATGACAGCCCTTTTTGCAAAATAGCTTAATAAGCAGCGGTAAAACGTTGTTTTATATGTTTTGCATCCTCCAGTTCGTCAATAATAGCAACTGCTAAATCTTCCACTGATAAGATACTTTTGCCATTTTCATCAAATACCGGTGTATCCAGGCTTGTTCTGTAAACTCCTGTACGAACTCCCGAAGTATGTGGCCCCATTTCAAAAGCCGGGCTGAAAAACGTCCAGTCTAAATCCTTTTCTTCCCTGATCATGTTCAGGTAATCTCTGGCAGCAGTCGCACCAGGTTTATAAGCTGCAGGGAAGTCAGGTGTGTCAACAGCTTGTACACCAGGGGCAACCTCTAAACTTCCGGCACCACCAATTACAATATATCTTTTTACATCTGATTCTTTAATACCTGTTTGTATAGCCTGTGAACCCCTTAAAAACTCTGCGTAAATATCCGGATTAGTCCATCCGGAATTATAAGCACTGATCACTGCATCATTTCCATTCACCACTTTAGTTACCTGGGCAGCATCCAGCACATCAGCTTTTTCAATTTTCAGGTGGTCATGATGTACCGTGATTTTTTCAGGGTTTCTAACTACAGCTGTTACCTGGTGACCTCTGTTTAATGCTTCTTTTAAGATGGCTGAACCTACAAATCCTGAGGCTCCGATTAAGACTATATTCATGCGATTTTAATTTTATATTTTACAATACTGGTTGAAACTTTTCACCAAACTCTTTCAGTGTTTTTTTTTCTAATTTGCTGATAAGCGAAAGCTCTGCCTCAGTATACAACTCCTCCAGGTGCTGATTAATCTGACGGCCTACCATACAGGAAGGATTTGGAGTATTGGAACTACCAAGCAAAGGAGGCATAGGTACCGCCTTATAAATTTCTGATAAAAGAATCTCTGCTGAAGGCCGGGCAAGCGTAAACCCGCCACCATTACCTTCTTTACTGGAGATAAATCCCAATTTGCGCAGGTTACTGATTTCTTTCCGTACTAAGGCTGGATTCAGGTTAATACTGCCAGCAATCCATTCTGAGGATAACCTTTCGCCCTTCGCAAAATCGAGTAAGGTGAGGATATGTAAAGCAGTAGCAAACTTCGCGTTATTCATCTGTAATAATAATTGTTACAGTACAAATGTATGTAAAAGAATTACTTAGTTAGATTTACGCTGTCTTATTTATGTAAAAATGAAATTAAGCTGTTATTTTGAAAGCCTCTTCTCTAAAATTACCGTGTTTCCGATTTTTCGTTTTCTGGAATTGTTAAGAATCACATTATAGTCTCCCAAAAATCCTGTGCCTACTATATTTTGCGGAAAAGCAGAGCTTAACTGGATTTTTTGTTTCGGTAATAGAATATCATTAAAAAGTAATCCGGGTACATTGACCTCATAAATTGTATCCGCCATTTTTTTTGCATGGATATCAGATAAGATCCTTTTAACCGGCTTAAGATTATAATCAGCAATTAATTTGCGTCCCAAATCAGATCTGGAATTGATTTGAAAACCTGCACCTGATCCGAAATCCAATGCAAAATTGGTTTTGATACCTGCAATTTCCACCGCAACTTTTGGATAAGAATCATTCTTATAATTGATCGTTGTAAAAACTGCTGAAGGCGTAAAAGGCTGTTTAGAAATCGAAATTTGATTCTGATCATTATTAATCATCCAATTATAGCGGTAAACCATTTCAGTTCCGGTAGCTCCGGCTATGATTGTGTCAGGAAAAGCATAGTTTACAATAGCCTGTTCACTTCTGAATTTGAGGTTTCCGACTGTGATTTTTGGAGAATAGAAAAGCAGCCGGTCATGTGGCCTGCCATTAGGGGAAACCAAAGTCAGGATATCTCCGCTTGGAGAAAGTGACCGTTTACTTTGAAAATAGGGGGTTAGTCTTAACGGTTTGGCATAAGTGCCGAATAATAGGGACATGCTGTCTCTATCAATCTTTACAGGAATAAAAATCCTGTTGTACTTATCCTTTTGAAAGGTTATCTTGGTGATTACAGGGGACTGTGCATTTGAATTTTGTGATAAAATAGAACAAACAAAGGTTAAACAGCTTAGTGTAAAAACGAACCTTAAAGTTTTTTTATAGCCTGATTTTATGGTGTTCATCGTCGTGTGGATTTATTGATATAAAAATAATCAATTTCAGAGAACAAAACTACCTTTAAACAATTTCCTTATTTTAAACGTTATTACGCAAACACTCTTCTATGCCTCTTTGGTTAAAACGCGCTATTCAAATTTTTTCTGCTTTTATTGTACTGGTCATTGTGATCTTTATCGGCCTTGCGCTCTATGTAGGTGCTAATAAAAAGAAATTACAGGCTTCTATAACCAAAGAATTAAATAAGAACCTCAATGGTAACCTGACTATCGCTACTATTGAACCTACCTTTCTTAAAGGTTTTCCCAATGTCTCAGTATCGTTAAAGAAAGTAGAAATTAAAGACAGTTTATGGAATGTGCATCACCATTCGGTGCTTACCGCAGCCGATCTTGATATTTCAGTGAATACGATGGCCTTGTTAAAAGGTACTATTGAGATTAAGAAGGTGACTATAAATGATGCATCAATTTACTTATATACTGATAGTAACGGCTATAGCAATACCTCCGTTTTTAAGAAAAAACCGGAGAAAGAACCCCGATTAAAAGATGACAGTTCTTCACCTGCCCAGCTCAGACGCTTTGATCTGAATGCTGTTCGTTTTATTCTGGATAACAGAAAAGGAAATAAGCTGTTTTTATTTGCTATACAAGACTTTAGCGGAAAAATAGATTATCCCGGGTCGGGCTGGAGAGCTGATGTCAACTTAAAAACGCTGGTGCGCAGTCTTGCTTTCAATACAAAAAGAGGAAGTTTTGTAAAAGATAAATTGCTGGAAGGAAAAATGGATATTGCTTATAATGAGAAGGCCGGTATCATTGAAGTCAAACCTAATATCTTAAATATAGGGACAGACCCATTCGTTCTGGGGGCAAAATTCAAGATATCAAAAGATCCGGTTGAATTCTCTATCAGTGTAGAAGCGCCAAATATTTTATGGAAAAATGCATCTGCTCTGCTGGCTCCGAATATCAGCTCAAAACTGAATATGTTTAACCTGGATAAACCAATTTTTGCCAAAGCCATTATAGAAGGAAATATGGGGGCAGGCGGAGACCCTTCTATTTTTGTAAAAGCAGCAATAAAAGATAATACGCTGAACGGTTTTGGCGGAGTAGTTGATAATTGCAATTTTGCCGGTGTTTATACAAATAATTTTATCAATGGAAAAGGGTATACAGATGAGAACTCTGCTATTAAACTTTATCATTTCTCTGGTAGTTATAAAGAACTTCCCTTTACAATTGATACTGTTTTTATTCATAATCTGGATAAACCAGTGGCAACAGGTATTTTTAAATCCCAGTTCAATGTGGCTAAACTATCTACTCTTCTGGGGACTGATGTTTTAAACTTTACCAAAGGTACAGCCGACGTAAAACTGAACTATAGTGCCGATATTGTAGATTTTAAGTTGAATAAACCCATGTTAAGCGGAACAATCAACGTTAAAAATGCAGACGTCAGTTATGTACCCAGAGGTGTGAATTTTAAAAACACCTCCATTTCCTTAGACTTTAAAGGACCTGATCTTTTGATTCACGACATCAGACTTGAAAGTGGTAAGAGCGTGGTTTTTATGGATGGAAGTGTTAGAAATTTCCTGAATCTTTACTATAATTCTCCGGAAAAGATCCTGCTGAACTGGAGAATGAATAGTCAGAACCTTTATTTAGGTGACTTTCTTGCCTTTTTAGGGACCAGGAAAAACAGTACACCTGTTAAAACAAAGAATAAAGGCAATAATATTGCGAATCAGATCAATACAATGCTTGAAAAAGGTAGTGCTGAAATCAACTTAAGAGTTGGTAAAGTTCATTACGGCAGGTTTACCGGAACTAATGCAACAGCGGATATTTTCCTTTCCGATAACGGATTGAATTTGAAAAATGTGAGTTTAAAACACGGTGGAGGCTCGATTAAGCTCAATGGCAAATTGCAACAAAATGGACGTTTGAATAAATTTGCATTAAATACCGTGGTTTCCAATGTCAATATTAGTAACTTCTTTTATTCATTTGATAACTTTGGTTTGGAAAGCCCGACTTATAAAAATCTGAAAGGCAGTTTCTTTACCAAAACCAATGTGACTGGCAATATAGACGGGCAAGGTAAACTTATTCCGGGTTCAATGAACGGAAACGTCAATTTTGATCTTAAAAAAGGAGCTTTAATCAATTATAATGCAGTGAAAAGTATCGGAAAGTTTGCTTTTCCATTCCGGAATCTGGATACCATTACGTTTGATAATCTCAATGGTAATTTTGATATTAATGGGAGGCTCGTTACGATTAAACCGATGATGATCAATTCAAGCTTATTGAATATGAATCTTGCAGGTATTTATGCGACTACCGGAAGGGGAACCAATATTCTGCTTGATTTACCACTCCGAAACCCGAAAAAAGATGAAGACATTACTGATAAACAAGAGCTTAAAGAGCGGAGGATGAAAGGTATTGTCATACACATCCTCGCCACGGACGGAGAGGACGGTAAGATTAAATTTAAACTGGTTGGAAAAAAAGATAAAGAAAGTTAAGGCTGTAAGCTTTCAAATTTATCTCCGATCAAAAAGATAAGATCTTCATCTGCAGTTACCTCATCATTGGTTACCCACATATCATCTTCAGAAAGAAAGATTTCAAATTTTTCCTGATCTGGTATATCAACCATAAAAATTGAGTCCTCCTCATTTTCAACTTCAGTAATGATCACAGGAATTGTTTCACCTTCAAATTCTACTGAGAATTCTGTTTTTAAATCTGCCATGGCCCAAATATATTAATTTTTAACATCCACAGGCATTTTGATTAGCGGAACAGGGGCGTAAAAGTGATTCAATGGCCCTTTACCTTCGCCTGTTTTTACATCAAGCCCCTCAAAAATAGTATGATTTACATAAGATTCTGCGTTTTTTATGGCTTCGGGCAATTCCATATTTCGTGCGATAAAACCAGCAATAGCAGAAGATAGTGTGCAGCCTGTACCATGTGTATTTTGACTGTAAATAGTATCATGCTCATAAACGATTTCTGTTCCTGTTTTATCCAGGTAAACATCATAAAGTCTGCTCCCTTTCAAATGTCCGCCTTTAATCAAAACGGCCTGGCCACCAAGGCTCAGGATCTGATGTGCTGCAACTTTCATTTGTGCTACTGTAGCAATTTCCATAGCTGCTAATATAGCCGCCTCATCCAGGTTTGGTGTGACTAAAGCAGTGACTGGAATCAATATTGTTTTCATCAGTTCAATAGTGTCCTGCTCAACCAACCGGCGGCCACTTGTGGCAATCATCACCGGATCCAGGATAACCGGGATTTCAGGATATAAAATCAGGATATCAAATATGGCCTGTAATAATGGTGAATTTGGAATCATACCTATTTTGATAGCATGAGGTTTGATATCTCCGATTACAGCTTTAATCTGATCAGTCACTATATTTACAGGCAGCTCAAACAAATTGGTAATCCCCATCGTGTTTTGTGCGGTAATAGCCGTAATAGCAGAGGTTCCGTAGCAACCTAAAGCCGAGATTGTTTTCAGGTCGGCCTGGATGCCTGCACCACCACCACTATCAGAGCCGGCGATAGTCAGTACAACAGGGTAGATATAATTAGGCTCAGTATTCATGTTTGTTTAGAAATATTACTACAGGAATGTATAATTTCAAGTAAAACTATTAATATATAAACGAATAACAAGGAATTGTAATTGACCTGATCATCCGTGATTATATTTTTTTTATTATTTCATGATTATTTCAGGCAGCTATTTTACGATTAAAGTACATCTATTAGTGTTGTACGCTGTTTTATAAAAAGAAGGAAAGCCAGGAGGGCATTTCCAGGAAAACTAAATGTCTTTTTGGTCGCTTTTTTGTTATCGTATAGTTGATATCACCCAATTAGTCTGGTATATACATGCAAAATGTCAACTGACCTTTATTTACTACCGGCGCTTCATGTAATCCGGTACGGGCAATCAGTATTATTATTTAAGAATAAAAAATGAGTGCTCAAAATACACAAGACCAGTTACTGGCTGAAATAAAAGAATTGAAAATCCAACTGAAAGAAGCTCACGATACCCTCGAAGCTATACACTCAGGTAAGGAAATTTCAGTGAGTCAGGAACATTTTACACTGCTGGCGAATAATATTCCTCAGATAACCTGGACTAACTTACCCTCCGGACAGTTTAATTTCTTCAACAAACGCTGGTATGATTATACAGGCCTGTCTTTTGATGCCACATTTGAAGGATCATGGGGGCATATTATCCATCCTGATGATTTACTTTTAACCGGAGAAAAATTTAATCAAAGTATGAAAACCGGAGAGGTTTTTGAAATTGAGAATCGCTGTAAGCGCAATGACGGTATTTACAGATGGCATCTGAACCGAAGTATTCCTTTTAAAAATGAAAATAACGAAATCTTGTTTTGGATAGGTACTGCAACTGATATTGATGATCAGCGTAAATCTATTGAAAAGAAAGATGAATTTATCGGCATTGCCAGTCATGAATTAAAGACACCACTAACCAGTTTGAAAGCTTATTTGCAGCTGATCTCTAACTATAAAAAAGAGGTCATTCCTGGTCAGGTGAAAACATTTATAGTCAAAGCTGAAAGTTCAATCAGTAAATTACAAGCACTGGTCAATGACCTGCTGGATGTGAGTAAGATCCAGACTGGCAAACTGGATTTTAACCAGGCACCATTAAGTGTTAAAGAGCTGATAGCCGGTTGCGCAGAGAATGCCGGATATATGTTTCCTGATTATAATATTATTTTTAATGCTGCGGCGGATGTAAGCGTTAAAGGAAATACAGAACGATTGGAACAGGTACTCATGAACCTGATTAATAACGCAGTAAAATATTCTCCGCTACATAAAGATATCATATTATCATTTGTAAAAGAAGGTAATCAGGTCAGGATTTCTGTGACAGATTACGGGATCGGTCTTTCTACCAGTCAGCTGGACAAGATTTTTGAAAGATTTTATCGTGTTGAGGTTAAAAACAGAATGGCGGGTGGATTGGGAATGGGATTATACATCTCTATGGAGATTATCAAAAACCACAAAGGTACAATAGGTGTTCAAAGCAGAATTAATAAAGGCTCTACTTTTTACATTTTATTACCTTTGCTTTCATGAAATATGCGTTAACATTTTTGCTTTGTCTTTCCGGCTTTTTCAGCAGTGCCCAGCACTTTAAACTCAACCAGCTGGAATCACTTATAGGTCAGCCGGTTTCGGCTGTTACTGATAGTCTTGTAAAGCATGAATGGGAAGTAAGACCTGAGCTGTCAGGGAAACAAGGACATCAGTTATATAAGACCTTCTCTTTCGGTAAACATGCCTCTGAACAAGGCAAAGCATTATCATGGTTCAGAATTCAGGCAGATAACGAGGTTACTAATCAACTCTATTATCAATTGAGCGGTGAAGAAGCTTATCAGTTGATCCTGGAAGAAATCAAGCAGACAGGGGCGGAGAAAAAAGATATACAGGAAATAGAAAATAAGCAAATCAATACCTATTATATCTCAACTGATTATATTTTCCAGACGATAATAGGTACTGATAGTTATACCATAATGGTCATGCCTAACAAACTGCCTTAGAAAGCTTCTCCAAGACCAATAGAGAAGCCGGAAAATCCTTTACTCACTCCATAATCAACCGCTATATTCGTATTGGAACCCTTGTTGAATTTGATCCGCATACCAGCTCCGACCGCAGGATGAATCTTCTTAAAAGAATTGGTTTCCGGTTCAGCTACTGAGGTGGCATTCGCAAAAACCACAAAGCCTAATAAACCATTGTCAGTAATATCTCTTCTGTACTCACTCTCTACGTAGAACAGCGATTTTCCTCTGTATCTGTTTTGGTCCATTCCCCTGCCAGATTTATTATAAGGGTCCCATCCAATACTTGGTAAGTTCAGATAAGGGATGCCATTATTTAACCCTGTCCAGAAATAAGACCATAAAGCCAGCGTGTTCTGTTGGTGAGGTTTGGTGTTCAGTGAGATATATTTTCTTGCATCCACATAAAGTGATTTCCAGCTTGTTTTACTTCCTAAAAACTTAGGATTGGTTCTTAAAACCAGGTTCAGATAACTTCCCGGTAGCGGATTGATAGAATTATTCCGCGTATCATATAATAAGTTGAAAGATATTCCTGAAGAAAAAGAATTACTTCCTTCTTCAGTTCCTGAATTATAACCGCTAAATTTCTGCAGACCCGGATCAGGTGTCCTGACATTTACAAAATAATCCAGTGTATAACCAAAACCCGCATAAAAATAAGGCTTGATTCGCTTTAATGCACTTTGATAAAATCTGATATACTTATAATCTACTAATAACTTCTGATCTTCATTTCCACTCCCTAAACCCCAGGTATACTGCGGATAAACCAGGAAACGTGTATCTCCCTGAATATTCCAGGTGTTGTCTGCCAGCCAGATATTGGAACGCAATGGTAGTCCAAAACGACTTTTGAAATTCCAGTATGGTGTGAAAGTAACATTGGAGATATTCGTTGTTTTACGGTCACCCAGGTAAAAACCTGCGCTGGTTGAGGTAATCAGTGCGGTTCCTCCTCCAGGTACATTACCGCCAATAGGCAGTAGTGAAAAGAAAACTTTTCTGGGGTTTTCTCCGGTTTTTATACCTGGTTTTATTTTAAATAATATTTTGGCATAGTCTATCAGATCCCGCTTATTTGAAGTATCACGGACTTGATTATTTGCGGAAATAGCATCAGCTGCATTTTGTGCATTTGCGCTGTAGGTAATCAATAAAAAGGAGAACAGAAAGATAGATTTTTGCATTAGGCAAGAAGATAGTTGGTGTATAACTACAGCTTAACCAAATGCCGTGCCGTATTGTTTATATTTTTATTAAAATAGTTAATATTTCTGCCAGTTGTTATTTATTACCTTTGTGATACAGTTGTTATTTAATTAAAATATACCGGTACAGTCTGACTATGAAACAATATCGATATGAAGAATTTACAGTAATTATTGAAGAACAGATCAAAGAAGGCGTTTATAAACCCGGGCATAAACTTCCTTCTGTAAGAACGTTGATGAGCAAATACAGGATGAGTACAGGTGCTGTACAACAGGGTTTTGATTATTTAATAAGTAAAGGACTGGTTGAAAGTATCTATAAATCCGGATATTATGTTTCTAATGTGCCTGAAAATCAGGTCAGTATACCTGTCTCTAAACGCTTGCCAATAGCTAGAGATGCTATATTTAAACATAAATTATCACAAACTACGTCCTTATATGCTGGCCGGAATTCCTTAACTGAATTCAATGTGGCTGCTCCGGGAGATTTGTTAGTCCCTCAAAAAATGATTTTGAGGACTATGCAGCAAGTGATCAGGGAACAAGGTGCCGGGTTATTAAGATACTATCCTTCAACAGGATCCGAAGAATTAAAACATAACATTTGCAAACATTCAGCGCATTACAATGCAAAGATGAACGCTGATGAACTGATGATTACTGATGGTGCATTGCAAGCCTTATATATTGCTTTGGTTTCTACCTGTTCTGCCGGTGATGTGGTTGCTGTAGAAAGCCCCTTTGTGTTTTCCATTCTTCAGGTAATTAAGACTTTACAGCTAAAAGTAGTGGAGATCCCAATGGATTTTCAGGCCGGATTTGATATAGAATATTTACAGAAAGCATGCTTAACCACAAAAATAAAAGCAATACTAATCACTCCGAACTTTCAGAACCCTACAGGAATATTACTCTCTGACGATCAGAAAAAACAAGTACTGGCTGTGGCACAACACTGGGGGATAGCTATTATTGAAAATGATATATATGGAGATTTAAATTTCACCGGTCAGCGGCCATCTAATCTGAAATCATTTGATGAAAGCGGACTGGTGATGACCTATTCTTCGTACGCTAAAACACTGGCTGCGGGAATCAGGTTAGGCTGGTTATCGGCAGGCCGGTTTTTCCAACAGGCAGAGCAGGTGAAATTCTCGACCGGCAGTACGGTTTCCCCTGTCTACCAGGAAACGGTAAATAAGCTGCTGAATACACACAGTTATGACAGGCATATCAGGACTTTTAGAACCCAGTTATCAAAAAATGCTTACCATACGATTAACCTGCTGACTACTTATTTTCCAAAAGGTACAAGTATGGTCATGCCTGCAGGTGGTTATAATTTATGGGTAAAACTATCCGATGAGATTAACATCAAAGATTTTTACCAGCATTGTGAAAAGGTAGGCGTGAAGTTCACCCCAGGCGAAACTTTTTCGTTCTCGAGTGATTTCAAACGATTTTTCAGAATAGTATTTGCTGATCAGTATTCCGCAAAGCGGATTGAAGGACTGAAACTTGCGGGAAATGCTGCGTTGTAAATGCTAAAAAGCTATAGATAAGCTAATAAATCATAGCGCGTAACACTGTATCGGTTATTTAATAGCATATGACACTGTATCGGTCACTTAAGCGGAATGTGTATCAATATAGATTAATGATCGTGGTTACCTTTGATCCTATAAAATTAAAATCATGGATCAAAAAGTTATCACGAAGTTCAAGGTCGCAACTGAGGATGCGATTGCTGAATTATTATACCTGACCAGGACTATCGCTTTAGAAAAATATGCCCATTTAGTAAGTGAAGAGGTGATGGAGGATTATATTTTCCGTCATTATAATGATAAACAAATTATTGATGAAATGAATAGCTTTGGTAACCAGTGGCTGGTTGTTTATGTAGATGAACAGGCAGCTGGTTATGCATTTGTAACTACTCAGGGTAAAAGGCCAGCATTACTGGAAGATAAAAAAGCAGTCTGTATCGCTGATTTTTGTATTTTAAAGGACTATTTATCTGGTGAGGCTAAACAATCTTTGCTCAATAAATGCTTAGCTATCAGTAAAGGCTATGAATCATTGTGGCTGACAGAGCAGGTTGATAGTCCATTAATACCTTTTTTTGAAGCCCATGGACTCAGGTCCATAGCAGAACAAAATAATTTCATTCATCCGGATATCAGGATGAGTTATATGATCAAAGAAAATTAATTTTTTTAAGGAGCACAAATACACGATACATTTCTGCTCCTTCATATTAAAATTGGTAATCATTATTCTGATCATTTTTACCAGCAGTTAAGCATATATTATTGGTTTTCACGAGTAAAGTTATACCTTATTAAGCGGTATAAATAGTATAATAATTGTTTTGATTTAACTGCGATCAGCCCGTATAGCCACTCTGTTTTGTATACTTTTTGCGGTATTCAGTAGGCGTGAGGTCTGTCTGTTTCTTAAACGAAGTATTAAAAGATGATTTGGAATTAAATCCTATCTCATATAAAATTTCAAGGATTGTCAGTTTTGTCCTGGCCGGGTCTCTCAGGATTTTCATTGCTTTTTCAATCCTGTAAGCGTTTACAAAATCAAAGAAATGCTGATCCAGATGATTATTAATCAAAATAGACAAATCCTTTACGGGCATATTTATCTGGTCAGCGAGATCTTGTATCGTCAGCGCAGGTTCAAGATAAGGCTCCTTCTGCACCATATAATCCCTGATCCGCTGAATATCTTCCTGATCCTGTAAACTTAATACTCCTTTACCCAGTTTGCTGATTAAAGGATCTTCCAGAACTAAATCATCCGCAGGCTGAATTTTAGAATTTATCCCTCTGAAAAGATCCGGATAATATAATGCTTTCAATACGAACCAGCACAAAATGAATACTGCATTGATTCCAACAATAATTTGTGCACCGTTAAAAATATCGGTGCTTACAATAAACCTTAAAATATCCTTCAGCGTAACAATAGAATGTACAACTGTGATCACAACCGTAAGCTGAAACAGCCATTTATAAGTAATTGTCCTGCTATCTGCATAGTTTTCCAGATAAATCTTCCTGTATTTTCTCAATATCAGGAAAACACCAATAAAATAGCCTGTAAATTGCAGGTGCCCCGCCAATAACATGAGTTTTGAAGCTGGCCCATCTCCATAATGTTCAATAAAAAATGTTTTTGCAGTAAAATCTGCCAGGTAAACCTTCGGCAGCATAACCAGATTATAAACTATAAAAGGAAGAACATGCAGCAGGTGTTTAGCTTTTAACCTGAAATCCGAAAAACAGATCGATAATGCATATAGATAGAAAACAGGGTTGATTAACCAGGAAGTAGACCGTCTGAATATCTCCACATCAGGATGTTTTAGGGTAAACCCATAAATAAACCACGCACTCAGATCAATTGCATTCAGTAAAATAAAGCCAGCCAGCAAAACATTTCCCAATTTTCTTTCACTAGGTACTGTGAGAAGAAAAAATGATAAAAGCACAGAAACAAAAACTGCAATCAGACTTATAATACTTATCAAACTGTTACTATCCATTTAGTGCATATTCTTTTTAACCTCACTAAAGTAAATATATTGTTCAACACCTCAGTAATATATTGAACATCTGCTTTTAAACAGGCCTGCAAAAAACGTGCATAGCAATCAGGGATCTCAATTCCTGATTTGATCTGATCAGAAGTATTCATTCGTTTGACGATTCAGGTTATTGTCAAACAGACAGTAGAGGACAGAGGGCTGCCCGGCCTTCAATACCTTCGTATGCATTAAACACACCATCATGAAATTAGCAAAGTATTTATTAATAACGGGGGTTTTACTTACAGGTAAAACAGAATTGAAAGCACAAATTGCCCAAATCCCATTTGAAACCCGCGGATCGCATCTGTTAGTCAAAGTACAAACCAATCAGAGCGACTCGTTAAATTTTATATTTGATTCAGGTGCCACTAATATCTCTATAGACTCATTGACTGCGGAACGTGCTGGCGTGAGTAAAGAAAACCGGGAGACGGTTTCAGTTGGCGGATCCGGGGGAACTCAGAATTATAAAATGGCTTTGCATCAAAACTTAAAACTGGGAAATATAGCAATCAATGATGTTAATATGGTATTGATAAACTTCAAATCACTCTCTGAAGCCATAGGCGTAAAACTGGATGGAATTATCGGCTATGAAGTATTAAATAAGTATATAACAAAGCTTGATTTTGAGCGGAAAAAGATATCATTTTACGACCAGATCAAATCTGTTGATACGACAGGTTATACAGGGATCCCTTTTGAATTTAATAAAGATATACTGATTCCCCGTTTTCCGGTTTCAGTTACCCTGGCGAACGGAGAAACTTTTACAGGCAGGGTCATGTTTGATACAGGGAATGCTTTTACCCTGATTGTCAGTACGCCTTTTAGTAAATATCATAATTTCAATAGTAAACTGGGAGAAACCAGCATGCAGTTGGGCAGGGGATTAAACGCAACTACACAAGATCAGCTGGCAACTATTAATTCCATGTCATTTAATGGATTTAACTTTGGTAAAATGGGTATCAGGCTCACCATCAATGATCAGGCAGAACCGAAAGATGGTTATTTAGGTATTTTAGGGATGGAAGTGATCAGGCGTTTTGATGTTATCCTTGATTATCAGCAAAAGAAGATCTATTTAAAGCCTAACCGGGCCTATCGTGATGCTTTTCCTGTTGAAGCTAAAAAAACATGGTTTTATAAAGAAAGTGAAGACTTTTTGGCGAAAAATAAAACTAAACCTGGTGTAAAAGTTACGGCTTCAGGTTTGCAGTATAAAATTATCAAACAAGGTAAAGGGGAAAAGCCTAAAATGGAAGATAGGGTGAGTCTGAATTTTAGTACTACTTTAGTTAACGGTAAAAAGGTATGGAGTACTTACGACGAGAAAAAACCTTGGGTACACCGTTTAGATAAAGCTTTGGATGGGCTTGGAGAAGCAGTACTGATGATGCCTGAAGGCTCTGAATGGATACTCTATATTCCCGCTAAACTGGCTTTTGGAGATACAGGAATAGAGGAAGTTCCACCAGGTGCAGCTTTAATTTATGAAGTGGAACTTTTGAAAGTAGAACATCCCTGAATTGTTTTTTAGGTAAGCAGCCGCACCAATCTTGCGGCTGTTTACTCAATCCTGTATATTATCCTTGTTTTCTTACATATTTAGTAAGGATCACAATGACCTGTCCTTCAATTTTACCTTCTATCTGATCGGTATTATTATCTACTAAACGGATATTTTTAACAACTGTACCCATTTTAGCATTTAACTGAGAACCTTTTACATCTAAAGATTTGGTTAATACAACCGTATCGCCAGTTTGCAATAAAGCACCCAGACTATCTTTATGTACTTCTGCTGCAGCTGTATCGTTATCTAATCCGCCAGCAGCTTTTGCCCAGGCCAGTCTTTCCTCATCAAGATACATCATGTCCAGGTTGTCCATTGCCCAGCTTTCATTGCTCAGACGGTTCAGCATACGCCATGCAACTACTTGTACGCCTGGTATTTCACTCCACATACTTGTCGTTAAGCAGCTCCAGTGTTTGCTGTCCAGTTCTTCTTTCCTGTCAATTTGTGCCAGGCATTTCTCACAGATCATGATACAGTTATCTTCATTGCTGCTTGATTGTGGTGGTACCTCATATAATTTAAGAGTTTCCCCGGATCCGCATAATTCACATTGATTCTCGCTTCTTTTCAGCAATTGTTCTTCCAATTTCATATCCTTCAGTTAAAATAAAGAGCGCGAAGATAATTATTTTAGCCGGAATATCGTTTTTCTACTTTTACTGGTGTTTTTCGATTTAGAAGCCAGTAAATTTTCACTATTTTAGGTTTTATGAAACAACTCGTATCCGCATTATTTATTTCCGCAGTTTCTATCTTTCCTGTAGCGGCACAACAAACTCAGAAACCGGTATTACACGGTCAGAACTGGATGGCCATTACAGGTAAACCACTAGCCGCAACGGCTGGGGCAATAACCTTTCAAAAAGGCGGAAATGCAGTCGATGCTGCTTGTGCGATGCTGGCTGCAACCTGTACCATGTGGGATACTTTAAGCTGGGGAGGTGAAACCCAGGCACTGATTTATAATCCAAAAACTAAAAAAGTAATTGCAATTAATGCAATGGGGGTGGCACCAAGCGGGGCGACTGTTGATTTCTTTAAAAATAAAGGCTATAATTTTCCTCCGGAATATGGCCCTTTGGCCGCAACTACCCCCGGTACACCCGGCGGACTTTTGTATATGCTGGCCAATTATGGTAAATTAAGCCTGGAACAGGTACTTTCTCCGGCCATGGAAATGGCAGCGGGTTACCCGATAGAAGCGCAGGCAGCCAATAGTATGGAACGCGGAAAAGATAAAATTAAGGAGTGGCCTTACAGTAAAGAAGTTTTTCTGACGCACCCGGGTGAAAAGAGAGAAGCGCCTGAAGCAGGTGAAATCTTTGTTCAGAAGGATTTGCTGGCTACACTTCAGAAAATGGTAGCTGCAGAGCAAACCGCACTCCAACAAGGTAAGAATAGAAAGCAAGCAATTATGGCTGCTTATGACCGTGTTTATAAAGGAGATATCGCTCAGGAATTTGTACGCAGCAGTAAGGAGCAAGGCGGACTGATCACCATGGAAGACCTGGCTAACTGGAAACCTGTGGAAGAAGAGCCGCTGATGGTGAACTATAAAGGGGTTGATGTTTATAAATTACAACAATGGACGCAGGGGCCGATGCTTTTGCAAGCGCTGAATATTCTGGAGAATTTTGACCTGAAAGGTATGGGATATAACAGTACAAAGTACATTCATACCCTGTATCAGGCCATGAACCTTGCATTTGCAGATCGTGACTTTTATTATGGTGATCCAAATCACGGGCCCAAAGGGCCTGTGAAAGGCTTATTGAGTAAAGAATATGCAAAAGAAAGAGCAAAATTAATACAATATGATAAAAATGACGCCGCTATAGGCCCCGGCAATCCATACCCCTTTGAAGGAAGAAAAAATCCATACCTCAAATTATTGAAAGACAGAGGTTATGAACTGGATCAGACGAAGCGGAATTTTGCGCCCGCACATGATATGACCAATCACATGCCTGATGCGGCTTATCAGGACAGGTTGTGGTTAGGGACTACTTCTGTAGAAGCTGCTGATCAGGAGGGCTGGGTGGTTTCGATGACTCCCAGTGGCGGATGGCTGCCGGCCTGTATTGCCGGGAAAACAGGAATGGGTATGAGTCAGCGGATGCAAAGTTTTGTGCTGGACTCTGCTTTAAATCCTTTTAATGTACTTGCACCGGGGAAAAGGCCAAGGGTAACTTTATCACCTTCTATGGCTTTAAAAGATGGTCGGCCATTTTTAGCTTCTGCTGTTCAGGGGGGAGATACACAAGATCAGAATCTATTACAGTTCTTTTTAAATGTTACAGAATTCGGAATGAATGTACAGCAAGCTACCGAAGCTGCAAACTTCAATACCAATCAGCTCTGGCTGTCGCTCGGCGGGACGAAAACAACTGACCGCCAACCTAAACCCGGACAGATCTTATTAAATGATAATACAACACAGGAAGTAAGAGATGAACTGAAGAAAATGGGCTATACTTTAAGTTTTGGCGGCAGAACCAGCGGCCCGGTGAATGCGGTTTATTTTGACTGGAAACATGGCAGTCTTTGGGGAGGATCCAGTAACCATGGCGAAGATTATGGAATAGGCTGGTAATTTTTGTAAGAGAGAGTAGCGGATAGTTATTGTAAATTTTCGTTATCTTTAATTACAGGGTTAAGGTAGTCAGGGAAGCTTCGCGAAATCTACTCTGATTTTCATTTATAATCATTTTGAATCTGGGCATTGATGATGAGCGATATTTTTAATACGGCAAATGAAAGTCAGCAACCACAAGCAGCTGAACCTGGAAAATTCCATCTTGGAATCTGTATGGCTGGTGCAGTGTCTGCCGGCGCCTATACAGCGGGTGTAATGGATTATTTACTCGAAGCTTTGGAAGCCTATGAAAAAGTAAGAGGACAGCCCGGTATACCTAAACATGAAATAGAAATACCTGTAATAGGTGGTGCTTCTGCAGGAGGAATGACTGCTCTGCTTACTGCTGCGGCCTTGCAGCGGGAAATGTATCACATTGATCAACCGGGGCCTGATATTTTAGCAGAACATAAAGATCATATTTTATATCATTCGTGGGTAGACCTGACCGACAAAGATATGTTTGATAGAATGCTGAAGAACGATGATATTGATGGAACAATAGTTTCTGCATTGAACTGCTTGTTTATTGATGAAATTGCGGACCGGGTACTGAAACCTAAAGCTGCTGAAGCAATTCAATGGAGACCTTTACCTTCTTTCTTTCCCCGGAAACTAAAACTATTTACTACCCTGAGTAACCTTGGAGGTTTCACTTACAATGTAAACTTTAATGCCCGCGGTTCAAGGCGGCCTTATTATATGAAAGTTCACCAGGACTATGCCTGTTTCGAGCTGAGTTCACAGGAGCAGGCAGATCATCATTCTGCTGGCTGGATGCCGCTCAACTTCAGAACAGGAATTAATGCACAGGTTGCAGTTGACGCTGCACTGGCTACCGGTGCTTTTCCAGTTGGTTTTAAAGCAAGAAAAGTCACCCGTTCCAAAGAGGCTGTCAATAATAATCCATTGTTTGATGGAAAGATGCTTCAGGCAATCCAGATCAATACTGATCCCTATCAATCTTTGAACGTTGATGGAGGGATGATTAATAACGAGCCTTTTGATAAGGTGAGAGAAGTCTTGAGTGCAGCCTGCGGGCAGGTTCATCCGGCATTGTATAATAATTATAGTACTTTCAATTCTACAGTATTGATGATTGCCCCGTTTCCCAGTACTAAGCCTGTTGATATTAAGCTGTTTGATAAATTAATCCATGTGATTGGACTTACCTTATCAGCGATGGTCAGCCAGATGCGGTCAAAAGCGGCACAGGTTGTAGATGCAATGAATGAAAACTGTGCAGGTCAGTTTTTGATCGATCCTACCAGGGAATTAAGAAAAACGGATGGGAGTAAAGAAGATCTTCAGGGAGAGCGTGCTATTGCCTGTGGGGCATTGGGTGGTTTTAGTGGTTTTTTGAATAAGGAATTCAGAGTGCATGACTATTTTCTGGGCAGGCATAACTGCAAGATATTTTTACGTGATTATTTTACAATTCCTGATCGTGCTAAAAATGAAAACCCAATATTTAAAGCAGGTTATCAAGATATAGATACAGATAAATACCGGTCAAAAGTTGATGGAAACTGGCAGATTATTCCGATAGTAGAGGAGGTTGATTATACTTTTCCGCAATTTGCCTTTAGTTCTGGCAGTAACTGGCCTGTGCAAAACTGGGAAGCGATAAGCCAATATAGCGGAGTGCTGAAAAAACGTGTACAGGCGCTGATTCTTAATTTGGTGAAATATAAGCTGGTACACAAATTCTTTTTGTGGATCGGTACGAGGATTTTATTGAGAGGAATGATCACTAAAGCAATGCTGGCAACCATTAAGGATGAACTTAACCGCTGGCAGCTGCTTAAATAATAGCTTATAAATTGAAGGTGATATAGGTTGTCGGATCATCGTAATAAAGATCATCATCAAATAATATCCTGTTATAACCGCTGCCAAGAAATTTAACTGTCGTATAATCCCTGTTGTTAATGGTATACAATGATACATCTACTACAGGCAGCTGATGATTAAAAGGAATGGAACGAAAGCCGGAAACATTGTATGTCTGGACATCGAAACCATTTTTAATGGAGATTACACAATTGTCGCAGGATACTTCAAATCTGTAATCGGAGTAAGGTCCGTCATTTGTTTTAACACAAGAACTCAACAAGAAACAAATTAATAATAGGGCAGCAAGCTTATTCATTATGGGAATTTATAAATTCCAAAGGTAACATTTCATTCTAAAATGAAGTATGTGTTTTAGCAATCGGGTATATTTGAAAAATGGAAATGGAAAATTTAGCCAGTATTGCCGGATTGATCGGGGAACCTGCACGTATTAAAATGTTATGGGCTTTGATGGATGGTAAGGCTTATACGGCTACTGAATTATCCATCGTTGCCGGAGTATCTCCCCAAAGCGCAAGTATGCACCTGGGGAAAATGGTATTGGCTGATCTGTTAAAGGTTAGTAACCAGGGGCGTCACCGGTATTTCAGTTATGCCAGAGCAGAAGTTGCTTATGCGATTGAAGCACTGTCAAACCTGGCTCCCCATCAAAAAAAGATAATTGTTCCGGTAACTAAAGCTGTTCCTTTTGAATATTGCAGAACCTGTTATGATCATATTGCTGGCAGGGCAGGAGTACTCATTAATGAGCGGTTAATAGCCATGGAATACCTGGCAGCGCATGGCAAAGGTTATGACATGACGAATAAAGGGGAGTCTTTTTTTAAAGAATTTGGTATAGATACAACTGGTTTATTAAAACAAAAACGTCCTTTTGCCAGACCTTGCCTGGACTGGAGTGAGCGGCGGCCTCACCTGGCAGGTTCTCTGGCTAAGAGTATTTTAAATAAAATGATTGCTGAAGACTGGATGAGAAAAATCAAAGATTCCAGAACCCTTTTGATTACTTCTAAAGGGCAGTCAAACTTATACGACCTATTGGGTGTCAAAATTTAACCCTTCTTAATATTTAATATGGCTGTTAAAACTATTGCCTACCTGACTGATGCTCATTTAGACCAGAAAATTATCCTGGATCAGCAAACCGGTGCGATGCGTTATGCTCAGCAAACCGGAGAACACAGAGATCAGCTGAAATTTATTCTGGAAGATATAACCCGCAAAGGAATTGACGAAATCATATTCGGTGGTGATATTGGTACTCAGGAAGCTAATCAATGGTTCTTTAATACTATTGATGAATTCAATTTCAAGCTTTTAATGGTGCTTGGAAATCATGATACCTATCAACAGGTAACTCAGTATTATCAGCATGAGTATGGCAATCAATATCCTGACGAACATCGCAATCAATATCTTGATAAACATCGCAAAGAACTCAATTATGCTTATGAAGAAGGTCATTTTAAATTTATTTACCTGGATTCTTCTTCCAATGCAATCAGTGATGCTCAGTTGAACTGGTTCAGAAAAGAATTGGAAACAGATAAAGAAATATTACTTTTTATACATCATCCTGTTTTAGAAATCAAAACTCCGCTGGATAAAATAGGAGCAGCTTTAAATGGGCGGGATGAAATTAGACGCATCCTTTCAGAAGCTCAAAAAGATAGTATTGTTTTTTGCGGCCATTATCATATGACTGATAAATTAGTGGAAGGTAAAATCAGGCAATACTCCTCACCAGCATGTTCCTATCAGATCGAAAAACTATCAGAGAAGATTGAAATTGATACTTTAACATTTGGCTACAGGTTGATCACTATAAATGGCAGGAAACTGAGTACTGAGGTTAAATTATTTAAGTCATTATAGCCCGGTTTATTATATTTAAAACATGATAAAGATAAGTTGTCCTTATAACTGGATTTGTGGCCGGGAATTTACTACAGAAGAACTGAGCAGTCATGACCGGGATTTTGTAATTAGCGCTGCAGCTAAAAAGATGAAATTGATATTTATTGATTGTCCTGTTTGTAAAGTCAGCTTCTCCTATAATCCATCCACTAATGAAAGTATAGCATCAGGGATGATGAATCCTGACCAGAAGGAGAAAAAAGGTCCTGTACGTAAAACTTTGAAGGAATTTAATACGCTGTTGAAAAAAGATAAGGTAGCTATTCCGAAGGAATATCTTGATTATTTGCTAAGTGAGCAATTCAAAGCGAAACCAGAAGTATGGAAGGATCAGGATAGCTTTGAACTCTTCAGTTATGACGCTCTTCGCGAAGTAGTTAATATTGATGGAAAAGATTATGTAACTGCCAGGCAGCTCAAAGGATTTGCACTTTCTTTAAGTGAACTGGGCGAGGAAACCGATCAGCTGGACAAAAGCATAGTTATTGGCGAGTCTGGCACCAGCCTTTTATTTATTGATAGCAGAGATCAGGATTCATTATTTGTTTTCCATCCGGATGGGGGAGACAGGGAAAAAACTAACCTGTCCCTGAAAGATTTATTGTAATATGCAGTCTGCCAGATTTGATAACCCGATCATACAATTGTTAAATAGTATAATTTAAGTGGTGAGTCAGTACACTAATTTCCCGGAAACGGTTAGTTTTTTTGAAAATATGGGTCCTTTGTTTATATATTGGCATGGGACATTCGGGAATCAGCGCTGCTTTTGTTAAATACAATTTACAATCGGATACTGAAGCTCAAATATTTCAAATGATGAGTTTCTGTAAGGGAGAAATGAAACAATTGAAAAAGTTACAGGCTACTATCGGTTAAAAAAGGACAATATGGAAGTCAAACTTTTTCGGGTATCAAATGATCATATAAAAAATCAGTGTTATCTTATTTATAAAGGTAATTCTGGTATTCTGGTAGACCCTGCCTGGGACTACGATCTGATCAATGATTTTTTGCAGGATAATCAAATTATATTGAAAGGCGTTCTTTTAACACATGCGCATCATGACCATACAAATCTGGCCGCTGTTTTTGCAGAAAAACAGGAGGTGCCTGTTTATATGTCTGCGATTGAAATCCGGCAATATAATTTTACCTGTCCACAGCTGGTTGCAGTACAACATTTACAGGAGTTTTTGATTGCTGACTTTACCGTTACGGCTTTGCTGACTCCCGGTCATACAAAAGGCAGTGCCTGTTATCTGATCGGTGAACATTGCTTTACCGGGGATACTATTTTTATAGAGGGCGTAGGAATCAGCGATGAGTTAAACGTAAGTTCGTTGTTTGATTCTGTACAATTTATAAAACAATATTTGCCAGCACATACACTGATCTGGCCGGGACATTCTTTTGGACAAACTCCAGGTAAAGAACTCAGTTTTTTATTCCGGAATAATATTTACTTTCTGCTGAACCGGAGGCAGGCATTTACAGATTTCAGAATGCGGAAAAATCAACCTGATCCTTTTGCTTTTAAATAATTCCTGATGAGTAGTATTGTTGTTGAAAATCTTGTTTTGCAGCGGGCTGATGGTGTATTTCCTGCCGCCATTGCTATCGTAAACAAGACCTTGAATGAGTTAAAGAACATTCGTTATTCATTTTTGCATCCCAATGAATTGAATTTCTTTGAAACCCTGAAATTTGCCAGAGTTCAGCATAGTTATTTACTGGGAAGGTTTGCTGCTAAAAGAGCACTGTTCGCCTTTGTGGAAAATTTCGTGATGACAGAGGTGGAAATCGCCGCTGGAATATTTCAGCAGCCGATAGTGTATTTGCCGGGTAAAGGAAATATACAACTCAGTATCGGGCACACACAGGAAATGGGAATAGCTATAGTTTATCCGGAGAGTCATCCTATGGGGGTAGATGTAGAATTGGTAGATCAGGAGCAAAGTGAAACTATCAGGGATATTGTCGCTTTGGGAGAGCAGGAAAAACTGCAGCTGATCCACAGCGATTCTTGCAAAAGTCTGACGCTTTTATGGACAATCAAAGAAGCACTATCTAAAGTGCTGAAAACAGGTTTAATGACTCCTTTTGAGCTGTTTGAAATTGATAACGTACAGCATCAGGATGATATTGTGATTTGTCATTTTGTTAATTTCCCTCAGTATCAATCCTTATCCTGGTTGGCCGGTGGTTATGCATGGTCTATTGTGCTGCCCCGAAAAAGTATATTAGATTTGAAGGTGATCAGGAAGCTGTATTTATAAAACAGGCCGGATCAGGTATGCTGGATAAAAAAGTTCCCGATTTCAACCGGCCGCTGGTATTTTTTGACAAAGTTTCTAACGCTTGTTGGCAAATATAAGTAACCAATTCCATCCGTACCTAACAGGCCACTATGAATAGGGCTGATTTCGGAAATCAATTTATCTTCAAGCTGCAAAATAAATTCTGGCCCAAAGAACCCTCTGAATACAGCAGCAAAATTTGTCATGAGTTCAGGATCTATATTTATAGGTTCCTGCAGCCAGGCCGGAAATTGTGTCCCAAATTTTGAGGTGGTTAATTTCGAGCCTTCAAACCATTCCTGCCCTGCAGGAAAGTCCTCTTTTCTTCTTGCACCGAGAACCTGGTCAGGACTATTTTCTGCCCGGGAATTGGAATGGGTAAATCTGCGAGGTCTGCAGCCCGCCCTGTATCTTCATGTAAAATAACTTTTACTGTACCATTCTTCATTTGCTCTGCCTGTTTCGGGTCATTCACAGTGTACAAGCCAGGCATATTGCTTCCAACACCAAATTCCGGATGTATTTTGACCGATAAGAATATACTGATAGCATAGTTGCTGTCTTCCAGTAAATTATTAACTGCAAAACCGGCATCAAACAAATCTTTCTTCAACGACATTAACAGCAACATTGGTTTTTGGGTAACCGGACAAATAGGGTAAGCTGCAGTTTCAATGTGAGCTGCTCCGCCAATTCTGGAAGTATTTTCCTGTTGTGCTGAATTTATAGTGGTTATATGATACATAATTAGCTTAAACTGGCAGCAAAATAGTTATAATCTTTGTTTTATTGCCTGCTCTGTTTTAATTACCTACTTTTAAGACCTAACCATTTGCCCTGACTTATGAAATCAAAAATCAGCCTTTCACTTTTTCTTGCGCTTACTTTTTTATTTGTAAACCAATCTTCCGCTCAAAAAGGCTGGATTGATCTTTTTAACGGAAAAGATCTGAAAGACTGGAACATCAAAATTTCCAAACATAACTATAACGAGAATTATGCAAATACCTTTCGTGTAAAAGATGGCCTGATGAAGGTTAGTTATGACGGTTATGGAGATTTTGATCAGCAATATGGCCATATATTCTATAAAAAACCTTTCTCTTATTATCTGTTAAAGATCACCTATCGTTTTGTGGGTGAACAAGCTAAAGGAGGTGAGGGCTGGGCTTTTCGAAATAGTGGAGCTATGCTGCATGGGCAGGCGCCTGAAACTATGCTGAAGGATCAGGATTTTCCGATTTCTATAGAGGGGCAAATTCTGGGTGGTGATGGCACACACATTCGTCCTACCAGCAATGTCTGCACACCCGGTACGCAGATCGTGTATGAAGGCAAACTCTTTACACCACATTGTTTAGATTCTAAATCAAAAACTTATGCGGGTGATCAGTGGGTCACTGCCGAATTCCTGGTTTTAGGAGACTCCGTAATTAAGCATATTATTGATAAAGAAGTAGTGCTTGAATATACCAAACCTCAGATCGGTGGGGGTAATGTATCCAATTACGATCCTAAGATCAAAGTAGATGGCAAAGCGTTAACCAGTGGCTACATTTCTTTACAGAGCGAAAGTCATCCTATAGAATTTAAAAAGGTAAGGCTCTATAATCTGGAGCCTTACGCAAAAAATAAGTCCAAGTTGGCTCAGGTCATCGCAAAAGTTTTAAGCGAATAAGTGCTTAGGCATTGACCATCGGTTTGTATTTGTGCCAGTTAGCTCCGATTATCCACAGATTGATCAGGAAAAATGGTAATGCGATAAATAAACCAGCTGGTTCGAAAATAGCATTATGCACTATAATACCTACCATAACCGGTAAAATGACAATGGCGCCGAGCGCTCTGTATTTGGGCAGCATAAAAAGCACACCACCTATAATTTCAACAATCCCTGTTAAAGGCATCAGCCAGGAAATGCGAACAAAAGCTTCCATCAGTTTCATTTGCTCCGCGCTCATTTTTGGCATGGGCATATAGTTGAATAATTTGTTTAATCCGGCATTGATAAACATCAGACCGAACAGGATACAGAGTACAGTTTTTACAATTTTCATTTCAATTAGATTTTAGTGGGATTTAAATTACTGTTTTAAATTTGAAAATCAATAAGTTAGCCCCAAAAAAAAATGATCTTATTTGATGTGTTGCTTTCTGTATTTTGATGGAGATATGCTGGTAACCGCCTTAAACTGCTTGCTAAAATGTGCCCAGCTGTTATAACCACTATCGTAACATATTTCTAAAACAGGGCGGCTGGTTTCTCTCAATAATTTACAAGCATGTCCGATTCTGATCTCTTTAATGAAATCAAAATAACTTTTTTTAATATTCCGCTTAAAAAAACGGCAGAATGCCGGGATCGACATACTGGTAATTCCAGCTACTTCCTTTAAGGAAATCGGATCCAGAAAATGTTTAAAGGAATAGTCTATAATCGTTTCAATAACTGAATTTTCTTCACCACTGGTCATCGTATCAAAAGCAGTGGTCATAATCTTCTGCTGTGCTGAAGTACTGATCTTTTGCATACAATTGATCAGGAGCTGTATACGCTCAATCCCTGCGCTAAACTCCAGTTGTCTGATTAATATAGCAACCTCATTTGATAAGCTTTCCTGAAGCTGGATACCTGTGTTTTTATTGTCTAATAACCCGGCTATATTTTTCATCTCCGGTAAGGCCAGAAACCCTTCACCCCAGAAATCCCTCATAAAATGAATTACAATTGCACTCCCGGTAGTGGTATTCTGTGATTTTCTAAACCAGTGCGGCACGTTGGTATTGAGTAAAAAGATATCCCCTTGCTTATATTCTCCTATATAATCACCTATTAAAGCAGTACCATTTCCTTCAGTAATCAGAATTAATTCACATTCCAGGTGCTTATGCCAGGCCGTTTCAAAATCTGGTGTTTTGTAAGTCCGGCAAGCGAAAGAGTTATATTCTTCCACATGGATTTTCTGAATAAGTGTCTTCATAAAACTAGAAATATATGCGATTCAACTGCTATCTGAACATGAAATTACACTACTAAATCCAATAAGTGATCAGATAGCGTATTTTTTTTAATAAATAACAGTTGAACGGGGCTTGTGTTATTCTGTAGATTTAAAACTAACAAATTCTTTGACGCGGAGACAATTTTAACCTGAATAAAACCAAATATATTTTTATGAATGAAATTTCAATAAAAGCTGATTATGGAAGATAATACCTATGATGCGATTGTAGTCGGTTCCGGGATCAGTGGCGGCTGGGCTGCAAAAGAACTTTGTGAAAAAGGTTTAAAAGTTTTGATGTTAGAACGCGGCGGCCCTTATGACCATATTAAAGATTATAAGACGGCACAGAAAAATCCCTGGGAATTTGAACACCGTGGAGCTACGACAGCCGAACAGAAAAAGAATTATCCTGTTATTCATCGCGGATGGGCAGCTAACGAAGCAGTAATGGATGGCTGGGCAAATGAACAGGATTGTCCTTATACGGAAACCAAACCATTTACCTGGTGGCGCAGTTACCGGATGGGCGGCCGTTCTATTTTATGGGGCAGGCAATCTTATCGCTGGGGTCAGCTGGACTTTGAAGCCAATGAAAAAGATGGTATCGCTACTCCATGGCCGATTGGTTATGCAGATCTTGCGCCCTGGTATGACCACGTCGAGAAATTTGCAGGAATCAGCGGCTCTGTAGAAAATATTGCGCATTTACCAGACGGACACTTTTTGCCGCCTATGGAGTTGAATTGTGTGGAGAAGGATATGGCGCAGCGGATAAAAAAGGAGTACCATGAAAAGAGACATTTAATTATCGGGAGAGTGGCTAACCTGACCGCTGCAATTCCCGGAAGAACAAAATGTCAGTTTAGAAACCGTTGCTGGGAAGGATGTCCGTTTGGAGGCTACTTCAGTACACAATCCTCTACTTTGCCTGCGGCAATGAAAACCGGAAATCTTACCGTAAGACCTTATTCTTTAGTGAAACAGGTGCTCTATGACCAAAATTCAAAAAAGGCAACAGGAGTAGAGATCCTCGATACGGAGACTAATCAGACTTATGAATTTAAAAGCAAGATCGTTTTCCTTTGCGCTTCGACGCTGAATACTGCCTGGGTGTTATTTAACTCAGCAACCGATGTCTGGCCTGGTGGTTTAGGGAGCAGCAGCGGCGAATTAGGCCATAATGTAATGGATCATCATTATAATGTAGGGGCTTCAGGATCTGTGGAAGGTTTTGAAGATCAGTATGTATTTGGCAGAAGAGCCAATGGATTTTATATTCCGAGATTTGTGAATCTGGGAAGTGACAAGAGAGATTACCTGCGTGGTTTTGGCTATCAGGGAGGTGCCAGCAGAGAAGGATGGGGCAGAGAGATTGCTGAGCTCAATATTGGCGGAGATTTCAAGGATGCTTTAGCAGAACCTGGAAAATGGACTATCGGGGCAACCGGATTTGGAGAAATTCTGCCTTACCATGAGAATAAAGTTTCGCTGGATAAAAATAAGAAAGATAAGTGGGGCTTGCCAGTACTGGCTATGGATGCGGAACTGAAGGAGAATGAGCTGAAAATGCGCAAAGACATGAAGGAAGAAATGAGAGCAATGTTTGATGCCGCAGGAATAAAAAACATCAATACCTGGGACAACGGGCATACTGTAGGACATGGTATTCATGAAATGGGCACAGCAAGAATGGGAAAAGATCCAAAGACCTCTGTCCTGAATAAATGGAACCAGGTTTGGGATTGTATGAATGTATTTGTGACTGATGGCGCCTGTATGACCTCTTCAGCCTGCCAGAATCCTTCCTTAACTTATATGGCTTTAACGGCAAGAGCGGTAGATTATGCAGTGAGTGAATTAAAGAAAAATAACATTTAAGCGGATGGAAAGAAGAGAACTTTTAAAGATGATCGCACTGCTTACCGGTGGTGCTATTATTGGAGGTAACACTTTACTGACTGGCTGTAGTCCTGAAAAGGGAAAATTGCTCAATAAGTCGGTTTTTAGTCAGCAGGATCAGGATTTTCTGGACGAAGTTGCTGAGACCATATTACCGGCTACAAAGACTCCCGGAGCTAAAGCAGCTAAAGTGGGTGCTTTGATGACAGTGATGGTGAATGATTGTTATGAAGAAAAAGATCAGAAAGTATTCAAAGAGGGAATTGATAAACTCAATGCAGCCTGTGAAAAGATGCATGGTTGTGAATTTATGAAGGCAAGCAAAGCGCAAAAAACAGCATTGCTGGTTGCCCTGGATCAGGAAGCTAAAACATATCAGGCCAAAAGGGGTGACTTGCCTGCGCACTATTTTACCATGATGAAGCAATTAACACTTCTAGGTTACTTTTCTTCAGAACCTGGTTGTACCAAGGCCATGCGTTATATCGCTGTACCCGGCCATTACGAAGGATCAGTTCCTTATAAAAAAGGCGATAAAGCCTGGGCTTAACATATGTATTTATTAGGAATCGACATCGGTACATCTTCCATCAAAGTTTCTGTGGTGGATGTACAAACCAGGAAAAGAATTGCCACAGCGCAGTATCCTGATCAGGAAGCAGCCATTAAATCCCTCCATCCGGGCTGGGCAGAACAGTCCCCTGAAGATTGGTGGGAAAATGCAATTCATGCTATACACAGGTTAAATGCAGGCGGGAGCTTTGATCCAAAGGAGATCAAAGCTATTGGAATTGCTTATCAAATGCATGGACTGGTCATTGTAGATCAGGACCAGAACGTATTGCGGGATAGTATAATCTGGTGTGACAGCCGGGCGGTTGAGCTGGGCGAAAAAGCTTTTGCAGCAATCGGGCAGGACAATTGTTTACATCAGCTGCTTAATTCTCCTGGAAATTTTACAGCTTCAAAACTGGCCTGGGTTAAGCATAATGAGCCTGAAGTGTATAAAAATATAGCTAAAGCAATGCTTCCGGGTGATTTTATTGCGATGAAACTGACGGGCAGTATTACGACCAGTATTTCAGCACTTTCTGAGGGGATATTCTGGGATTTCCGCAAGGATGAATTATCAGAAGATATCATGAAATATTATGATTTTGATGCGGATCTGATCCCTGCTATTCAACCCCTGTTTTCTGTACATGGACTGTTAAAAGCAGACATTGCAGCACAATTGGGCTTACAGGAAGGAATTCCTGTCGCCTATAAATCAGGTGACCAGCCTAACAATGCATTGTCTTTAAATGTACTAAAGCCGGGTGAGGTTGCAGCAACTGCTGGCACATCTGGTGTGATTTATGGCGTTAGTGATGCCTTAATCTATGATCCTGAATCCAGGGTAAATACGTTCGCCCATGTGAATTACAGCACTACGCAAAAATATACGGGTGTATTGCTATGTATCAATGGAACGGGAAGCATGTACCGGTGGGCAAAACATAATTTTGCACCAAATCTGTCTTATGATGCGCTGAACAAGCTCGCGGCAACTGCGCCTGTTGGCAGCAGAGGTTTAAAAGTTCTGCCTTTTGGCAATGGTGCAGAGCGTATACTGAACAATAAATATACAGGTGCACAATTGCTGGGCATTGACCTTAATGTGCATGGTCAGCCCGAAATCTTCAGAGCGGTACAAGAGGGAATAGCCTTTGCATTTCGTTATGGGCTGGATATTATGCGTGAAAGCGGTATGCAGCCAACGGTGATCAGAGCGGGAATGGCCAATCTGTTTCTAAGTGAAGTTTTTGCACAAACCTTCGTAGATGTGACCGGGGTTCCGATAGCATTATACGAAAATGATGGTAGTGTGGGTGCTGCGATAGGTGCTGGTATTGGTTCTGGAATTTTTGAAAATGCTGAAGACGCGTTCATCCACCATGAACCGGTCAGCTATCTGGAACCGAAAAATACAGCAGCCTATGAGCCGCTGTATATCGAATGGAAAAATCTTTTAAATAAAGCTTTATAAAGCTAAATAAATAATAAAAAATATGACAAAAATAGTAATTGGAGAAAAAGAGTTTTTTAAAGGAATAACACAAATTCAATTTGAAGGTTTAGAAAGTGATAATCCACTGGCTTTCAGATGGTATGATCCAAATAAAGTCGTAGCTGGTAAAACTATGAATGAACATTTTAAGTTTGCTTGTGCTTACTGGCATTCATTTAATGGAAATGGCAGTGATCCTTTTGGTGGGGCTACGCATGTTTTTCCATGGGATGAAAAGAAAGATGCGGTAGAGCGGGCAAAAGATAAAATGGATGCTGCTTTTGAATTCATTACCAAAATGCAATTGCCTTATTACTGTTTCCACGATGTGGATATAGTGGATTATGGAGATGATATTGCTGAAAATGAACGCAGGCTGCAAGCCCTGGTGGAATATGCAAAAGAAAAACAAGCCAGCAGCGGAGTTAAATTACTTTGGGGAACAGCCAACTTGTTTAGCCATAAACGTTATATGAATGGTGCATCTACCAATCCGGATTTTCATGTACTGGCACATGGAGCTGCGCAGGTAAAGGCTGCTTTAGATGCAACAATCGCACTTGGCGGAGAGAACTATGTTTTCTGGGGTGGCAGAGAAGGTTACATGAGTTTATTGAATACCAATATGAAGCGCGAGCAGGAGCATCTGGCTAAATTTCTGCATACGGCTAAAGATTATGCGAGAAGCCAGGGCTTTACAGGAACATTTTTTATTGAACCTAAACCTTGTGAACCTTCTAAACATCAATATGATTATGACACCGCTACAGTAAAGAGCTTTTTACAGGAGTATGATTTGCTGGCTGATTTTAAAATGAACATTGAAGTCAACCATGCCACTTTAGCAGGCCATACTTTCCAGCATGAATTGCAGGTTGCAGCGGATAGTGGTTTGCTGGGCTCTATAGATGCCAATCGTGGCGATTATCAAAATGGATGGGATACAGATCAATTTCCAAATGATATTAACGAACTGACTGAAGCCATGCTGATTATTTTAGAAAGTGGCGGGTTAAAAGGCGGAGGAGTAAATTTTGATGCCAAGATCCGCAGAAACTCAACTGATCCTGCTGATTTGTTTTATGCCCACGTTGGTGGTATGGATATCTTTGCAAGAGCTTTGATCACTGCCGATGCGATACTTCAAAAATCAGATTATAAAAAGATAAGGACTGATCGCTATGCTTCTTTTGATAGTGGTAAAGGTGCCGAATTTGAACAGGGTAAATTAAGTTTAGAAGATTTAAGGAACTATGCGGTACAAAACGGAGAACCTGAAGTCCGTAGCGGAAAACAGGAATATCTGGAAAATCTGATTAACAGATATATCTAGATGATTTGAAATTCGCAAATATCCGATTGAAATCTTCAAACAAGACGTTACTCAGCAACAGATCTTTGTCTTATCAAAATAAAGACAAGATTATGGAGAACAAAAGTAAAATAGCATTAGTCACTGGCGGTAGCCGCGGACTAGGTAAAAATATGGCACTTAAACTTGCAGAGAAAGGTATTGATGTCATTATTACTTATCTGAGTAAAGAAGAAGAAGCAAATCAGGTGGTTGCACAAATTAAAGAAGCGGGGCAAAAGGCAATAGCTCTTCGGCTGGACACAGGTGAGCCGAAGAGCTTTGACCCGTTTTTTGAACAATTACAAGGAGTGCTTAAGGATACTTTCCAAACAGACAAATTTGATTTTTTAATCAATAACGCCGGGGTGGGGCACAACACTTTAATTAAGGATATGAGTGAGGAAGTATTTGATCAACTGATGAATGTACATTTAAAAGGGGTTTACTTTCTGACACAAAAAGCACTGGGGCTGTTGAATGATCAGGGTGGGATTGTCAATGTTTCCACTGGTCTTACCCGGATGAGTATGCTGGGGTATTCCGCTTATGCGTCGATGAAAGGGGCAATTGAGGTTTTCACGAGGTATCTTGCCGCAGAACTGGGTACCAGAGGTATCAATGCGAATTCAATAGCACCAGGAGCTATAGAAACTGATTTTGGAGGCGGGGCTGTGCGTGACAATGAGCAGATTAATCAGCATATTAGTGGAATTACTGCACTTGGACGTGTTGGACTTCCGGAAGATATTGGTGGTATTGTTGCTTTCTTATGCACTCCGGATGCCAAATGGATCACTGCACAACGTATTGAAGCTTCAGGAGGAATGAGTCTCTAATTTATCCGTTAATTTTAAATAGGTTGTTATATTTGATTATTGCAAAAATATATGCCTCAGGAAACATCCTTAGAAGAATTTTATCAAAAAGTTACGGCCACTCTTCCTGTAGATATCAACAGGGAGATTGGCCATTTCAATGTTTTTGAAATTGAGACGCTATTTGATCAGAAAACCGGTACCCGGATTATGCCCTATAGTAGAAGGGCTTATTATAAGATTAGTTTGATCAGGGGTAAAAACAGGGCAGAATATGCCGATAAAGTAATTGAAATCCCTGAAAGCGCCCTGCTTTTTGCGACACCAAAAATTCCTTATAACTGGGTAGCGCATGATGATGATCAGACCGGGCTTTTCTGCATTTTTACGGCAGAATTCCTGGCTAAAAATAAAGTTGGGGTAGCCCTGGATGACTTGCCTATCTTTCAGCCAGGTCAATTGCCCATCTTTCAGCTTTCAGCAGAAGAAAGTGCTGAGCTTGAAATCATTTTCAGGAAAATGCACCGGGAAATGGACTCCAGCTATCTTTATAAATATGACCTGATCCGTAATTTCGTGATGGAAGTGATCCACTACGGGCAAAAACTGCAGCCTATATTTCCATTTCATACCGTACAAAATGCTGCGGAGAGAATCACTTCATTATTTGTAGAGCTATTGGAAAGGCAGTTTCCAATTGAAACTTCAGGGCAAAGATTAATGCTGCGTACAGCTAAGGACTATGCAGACCGGCTTGCTGTACATGTAAATCACCTGAATAAAGTATTGAAGGAAAGCTCTGGCCAAACCACGACCAGAATCATTACCATGCGTATAATTCAGGAAGCAAAAATACTATTGAAGCAAACAGACTGGAGTATTTCGGACATCAGTTATAGCCTTGGATTTGATGACCTGGCCCACTTTTCAAACTTTTTCAAAAAGCATACTGCTATGACGCCGATTGCCTTTCGCTCGTAATTCCAATTGCTTATTGTTCCTGATAAAAATGAGATTTTTAAAGATTTTTCTCTTATATTCCTGTTTGCAAAATCCCGCTGTCTATTAATTCTACCTTTTTACCCATCTTCTTCTGAATGATTTCAAAATGATGTAATTCATTCTGGCTGACCAATGAAATTGCATCTCCTGGTTTATCTGCACGGCCAGTTCTTCCGATACGGTGAACATAATCTTTTGGGGAACGCGGTAATTCATAATTGATCACAAAAGGAAGAAAATTAATATCAATTCCTCTGGCCATTAAATCTGTGGCCACTAATACCTTAAGTTTCCCTGATTTGAAATGTGTTAAAGCATCAGTTCTTGCACCCTGGCTTTTCTTACTATGAATAGCTTTTGCATCTATATTATTTTTACGAAGCTTGTTGACAATAGCATCAGCCTGTTTAACCGAAGAAGCAAAAACCAGTACTTGTTTCATTTCATGGTGATTAATCAGGTAACGTAAAAACGGCCCTTTCTTTTCATCCGAAACGATGTAAGCTACCTGGTTGATCAGATCGAGTGATTCCTCTTCTTCCGCTATTTTGATCACTACAGGATCATGCAATAAAATTTGATGAATATGTTGAAGATCAGCATTCAATGTAGCTGATAATAGTATATTTTGACGCTTTTCAGGTAATAGCGCAATGATTTTGTTCACTTCTTCTTTAAATCCAAGGTTTAGCATTTTATCTGCTTCATCCAGGACCAATGTTTCAATACTGGATAAATGTACTGCCTTTGAATCTACTAATTCCAGTAACCTGCCTGGTGTGGCAACCAGCACATTTACACCCTGCATAGCCATCATCTGAGGATTGATGGACACACCACCGTATACCGCCAGCGTTTTAACAGGCTCAGGAATTGCTTTGCTGAAAGTATGGAAAACCTCTTTAACCTGTTCAGCAAGTTCGCGTGCCGGGACCAGGACCAGTATATTTGCATGGCGGTTTTTTACACCCAATGTTTGCTGTAAGTTCATTAAAAGAGGCAAAACGTAACTTGCAGTTTTGCCAGAACCTGTTTTAGCAATGGCTAAGACGTCTTTTTTATGGAGTATAGCTGGTATAGCTGCTTGTTGAATAGGGGTGGGTTCTGTGAATTTCTGATCTATCAGCGCTATTAATAAAGCAGGCGATAAACCCAGGGATTTAAAAGGCATATTACTTAATTTTTCGTGTAAAAGTAAACAAAAATCGGTGGTAGCGGCTGGAGAAAGAAGATAGAGTTTTGATCATCATTAGGGAAAAGAAAAAATATGAGCTATTTTAATAGAAATTTTAGTGTTTAAATATGAAAGACGAGATACGTATGGCAGTTTCCCTGCCACAGGAATTGGAAAATGAGGTTTTTGAATTAAGCGATCTGGCTTGTGAATTACTGGAGGAAGGTAAAGTAGAAGAAGCATTAGAAAAAATAAAGCTTGCCTGGGAGAAAGTACCGGGGACCAAGTTCAATACTTCTGTTTCACATCTGGTCTTATGTACTTTAATTCCTGTTTTGAATACAGCAGGTCAATATAATGAGGCATTAAACCTGGCTAAAGAATGGATAGCAGATCTGGAAACCTCTGGTTATAAAATCTATCATACCATGCCTTATATTTTACAAGGAGAAACCTTGTTATTTCTTAAAGATGCAGATGCGGCAAAAGAAGCTTTTTATCAGGCAGTAAAGTATGGCGCTAAAAAAAGAGATTTTAGTGATCAGCCAGCTTTTTATCTGGAGGTAGCTCAAAAGAAGCTGAATGATAATCAGGAGATTATGACACGCTTTGAGGAGGAAGTTTTATCCCGGTCTGTTACCATACTAAGATCTGAAATCGTGGAGCTTTCAGCAGAGGTCAGCGCACCTATTGAAGAATTAAGTGAACAGGGAAACGACTTATTTGAAGAAGAAAAATATCTGGAATGTATTCAGGTCTGGAATGAGGCTTTGTCTTTAATTCCTGAACCCCAGAATTCCTATAGTGAAGCATTCTGGCTGGAAGCTTCCATTGGAGATTGCTATTTTATGCGGAATGATTTTGAACAATCCCTTTTACATTTTTTAAATGCAAAAGGGAATATCGGGACCAATGCCTACGAAAATCCATTTGTGATGCTGCGTTTAGGGGAGTTGTTTTTAGAACGGGATCATTTCAATGATGCCAAAGAATTCCTGCTACGGGCTTATATGCTGGAAGGAGAGGAAATATTTGAGACAGAAAATGAGAAGTATTTCGTGTTTTTAAAACAAAATATTGAACTCACGAAGCCCGGTTAAGCAGGCTGAATTTAGCTGACCGATATTTCAACTATTTTTAAACACGAAAGACTTATAATTTTGGGGTTTTTCACAAGTAACGAAGAACGGTTCTTCCTCTATTTCTGGTCGGTGTTGAGAGGGGGTTGAAAGGGCCATTGGCCCTTTCAACCCCCTCTCAACACCGACCAGAATACGTCCCGGGATAGTCTGCGTTAATTTACTGGCAAAACATTTCAGAAAATAAAATATGGATTAAAAGATCCGGAATGCTCAGGGGAGATGACAGCTATAGAGTTATCCGGAAGAACATTATGGCTTTTATTGCTATTTTTGCGCGCAAAGAATAAATTATGGAAGCGAGCGAACTAAGAATTGGGAATTATACAATGGATCATGGTCATCCTGAACAAATACCCTATGGATCTGATATTGATTCTGCAGCTTTGATGGATCCAATTCTTTTAACCCAGGAGTGGATAGTTAAGTTTGGTTTTGAGCGTTTTGAATTTGAATACGAAGAAGGAAATGAAACCACCTATGTCATAGAGAAAAAGAATGGCCATCAATTTGTGCTTAATGAAAGTCTGCAGCCCATGGATGGCGAAATAGCTATGTTAGATTACAAGTTGCAATATGTTCACCAGCTTCAGAATCTTTATTTTGCATTGACTCATGAAGAACTAATGCTAAAGGAATAGCCTCAATTTCACCTTGCCTATCATGCCAAAAAGCAGAATTAAATAAGCCTGTTATTTAAAATAATTCTCTTAATTCACAAAAATAACTATTTTTGTATCGATTACTACAAAATATAGAAATGAAAGGGAGACCAGTTACTTTTGACAACGAAGAGGTGATTTTAAAAGCCCAGAAAGTTTTTTGGAAAAAAGGATATACAGCTACTTCTCTGGCTGATTTATTAACGACTACCGGAATGGGCAGCGGCAGCTTCTATAATACTTTTAAAGGAGGTAAAAAGGAGCTGTTTAAAAAAGCAATACAGCAACGAAGGGAGGCATTTATACAGTTCAAAGCTCAACTTGACAGTAGTGAATCGCCAATTGATTTGATTAAGGATTTCTTTAGAAGTATTGCTGCAGCTGATCAGCAGACACATCTGCAAGGCTGCCTGATTTCAAATACAGTAACAGAGATGACCTTTATTGATAGTGATCTTGAAAATCAGTCTATAGCAATTTTGAAAGACGTTGAAAAAATGTTTACAGCTGCCATTGAAAAGGGACAGCAGGAGGGCCGCATTAAAAATCAAACCAATCCGGTTATTTTGGGCAGATATCTGATCACCTGCTGGAATGGATTGAATGTGACCAGAAGAATGTATCCTGACTATCAAATTCTCCAAAAACAGATTGAAATGCAACTGGATATAATCAGTTAATTTTTTTTGTTCAATTATGTATCAATCATTACAAAAATAAGATAATATTATGGATTTACATTTAGATTCAAAAACAGCATTTATCAGCGGTTCTACGCAAGGTATCGGCTTTGCGATAGCCAGGCAGTTAGTAAAAGAAGGCGTAAGCGTTATCCTTAACGGGCGTACCCGGCAAAAAATAGACCTTGCTGTAAAAAGTCTGCAACAAGAGTATCCTGACGGTAATATTTCAGGAATTGCAGCCGATTTCTCTAATCAGGAGGAAGTCCAGGCATTAATAAATTCGCTGCCTCCAGTTGATATTCTGATCAACAATGTAGGCATTTTTGAACTCAAACCCTTTGACGCGATAACGGATGCTGACTGGATGAGAATTTTTGAAGTCAATGTAATGAGCGGAGTCCGGCTTTCCCGTGCTTTGTTACCAAAAATGCTGGAGAAGAATTGGGGCAGGGTGATTTTTATCAGTAGTGAATCTGGCATTAATATTCCTGACAACATGATTCATTATGGGATGACCAAAACGGCATTGGTCGCGATAAGTAACGGCCTGTCAAAATTAACTAAGGGTACTGAGATTACGGTGAATACTATATTAGGCGGACCTACTTATTCGGATGGAGTTGCAGCAGTTATACAGCAAATTGCTGATGCTCAAAACCAGGATGCGGAACAGCTCAAAGCCTATATTAGCAGCAGTACTAATCCAACTTCGCTCTTGCAGCGGTTTATTGATCCGCAAGAGCTGGCGAACCTTGCTGTTTATCTTTCCAGTCCTTTGTCAATTGCGACAAATGGTGCGAGCTTAAGGGCAGATGGTGGTGTCCTGACCGGAATTTAAGGTTATAGACAACGAAATCCATCATCGCGGACAAGGGTATGTATACTTGCGGAGCCTGGGCATTGAACCTCCTTTCTTTTGGGACAGACCCTGATATTCTTCCTGAATTCATCAGAGCCTCCTATTTTGTGAGGCTCTTTAACGCGAATACCAGTAGTGACAGGCCAAGCAGAACAACGCTTGTCCATGGTAACTGATGAATACCAGTTTTTAGGATGGCCAATCCACCAATCGTTGATCCGATTGTTACGGCCAGATTTCCACATGAAGTGAAAATACTATTAATGAATTCAGGTGCTTCTGAAGTTGAAGAAGTGATATTTACATTGCTGATCAGGAAACCACCAGCATGGATAAATCCCCAGAATATGATGACAAATACCATCAGGCTGTAATTTGCTCCCGCAAAATAAGTCAAGCTATGAATTCCTAACAATGATATGATAAAAAGCAGCGTGGTTCTTTCCTTGTTTTTGCTTAAAAGTTTGCCGGAAAAATAATTTCCTGCAACACCAGTTATACCAAATATCAACAACATTAACCCGATTGCTGAACCATTCATGTGAGTGACATTTTTCAAATAATCAGCCATATAACCATAAGTCGAAAACATTGCTGAAATTATCAGACAAGCTAATAAAAGATTGAACAGCAGCTTACGGTTCCCTAGTATTTTCCAATAAGAAGTTTTGATTTTCACGTTGGCAACAGGGATAAAAGGAAGAAAAATCCAGAGGGAAAAAAATGAAATGCTATTGATAATAGCAGACAAAACAAAAGAAGCCCTCCAACTAAACAGTTCTGCCATAAATGTTGTCATAGGTATTCCAAAAACTGTAGCTAAAGTTAATCCTCCAAATACAATGCTAACAGCTTTAGGTGACTCAGAGTGAGGTACAGCGCCTGCTGCAACGGCCAAACCAATAGACCAGAAAACAGGATGTAAAACTGCTGGCAAAGCACGGGCAAAGAGTAAAAATGAAAATGATGGCGCAATAGCAGAGAGTATATTGGAAATCGAAAACACTGCTAATACAAGCAATAAAGTTCTTTTTCTATCGGTATTCGAGAATGCTAATGTGATAAAAGGAGCAGAGATCGCTATAATCAGCGGGGACCTGGAAAATGCCTATCCTGTGGAGGCTTCAGGCTAACATTCTCAGATATGGAGAGCTGAAAAAAGATATTCCGCATATTACGCACAAAATGCTGACGAGCCAATTGCGGGAACTGGAAGAGAAACAACTTATTGAACGGACTGTTTATGCTGTTGTTCCACCCAAAGTTGAGTATAAGATTACTGCAAAAGGGTTAAAAGCAATCCCGGTAATTGAGCATATTATGAAGTACGGTTATGAACTCATCCAGGAAGCGGGTATTGAATATCCACCAAAGATTTAATTTATAACAATTTTTCCTGCTCTTCATGCCATTTGGAAATTTTGATCAGCGTATCTATAAATTCTTCGTATTTTTTTGCACCAATTAATTTTATATATTCTGCAGTCATGTTATTCGCCATCTGATAAATCGTATCATAGAGTTGCTTTCCTTTTGCCGTCAAAAAGATCATGATTGACCTGGCATCTGTTTCACTTTTACGGGTATAGGTGAGGTCTAGTCTTTCCAGTTCCTTTACTGTTTTACTTACTCCCTGTTTGGTTACCATGATCTTATTGACCAGGTTGTGATTGGAAATGCCCTCATGACCAATACTCATAAAATAGGGCATAAAGGTCATATTGAAATCAATGGGCATTAAGCTGGCTAAGTGGACAGCCGCCGCTTTATCCGTATGCCGCTTTAAAAAATAGACTTGTTTAAAAATTAGCCTTTCATTATCGTGTACATCTTCCATGGCTGCGAATTTAATATAAATATTACTGATTTAACTGATGGCTATAATGTCATCTTAATCTAATATTGACAAAATTGTCAATAAAATAAGTAAACTAAGTTGACTATATTAGTCAACTTAGTTTACTTTTGTTCCGTTAAATATATATTATGGAACCCGAAGAACAAACCCAATCCTCCGCTAAAAAAGTTGTAAAACTGTTATTTACTGGCCTTATCGCCATTTTTATCTGTTATTTCGCTTTTAACAAAATTACACATGCGCTCACTTATGAAAGTACTGACAACGCGCAGCTGGAATCAAATGCAGTTCCTGTCCTGAGCAGAGTTTCTGGTTATATCAATGATTTTAAATTATTAGATTATCAGCAAGTACGAAAAGGAGATACCCTGGTGGTGATCGATGATAGTGAGTATGTGCTTGCTGTAAAACAAGCTGAAGCAGATCTTTTGGCTGCAAAAGCAGACCTGAGCAGTGCGGAATCTCAAATTCCTGCAATTGGTTCCGATCAGGATGTTGCTTCTGCAGGAATCAGTGTCGAAGAAGTGACTTTGAAACAGGCGAAAAGGGATGTAGCCCGTGATGAAACCTTATTTAAAGAAGGATCAATCACCCAGAGACAGTATGAAAGAAGTCAATCTTCTTATCAGACCGCTGTCCGCATGCTGGCTTCCAGTAAAAGTAAACTCAAACAAGCTGGAACACAAAAAGGGAATGCCAATGCATTGATCCAGCGTGCAAAAGCAAACATCTCTGCGCGGGAAATAGCACTTGAAAAAGCGAAATTAAACTTAAGTTATACCAGGATTGTGGCCCCTGCCGATGGTAAGCTCGGCAAAACAAATCTTAAAAGCGGACAATATGTACAAGGTGGCCAGCAATTGTTTAACCTGGTGAGTAATGATAATTACTGGATAGTTGCCAATTTCAAAGAGACCCAGATTGAGCATATGAAAGCAGGGCAGCTGGTAGATATCGTTATAGACGGATACCCTGATCATAAAATTACAGGGACCATATCCGGCTTCAGTGATGCTACAGGTGCAAAATTCTCTTTGCTGCCACCTGATAATTCTACCGGAAACTTTGTTAAAGTTACACAGCGTGTACCAGTTACTATCCAGATCAATCAGGCGGAAGCGCTTAAAGGAATGCTGAAAGCCGGCCTTAGTGCAGCGATAGATGTAAAGGTTAAATAGCGATGGAAGGCGAAAGAAATAAGCTTATAAAAATAATCATTGTAATTACCTGTATTACAGCTGCTATCATGGAGCTGATTGATACTTCGATTGTCAATGTAGCGCTGACCAATATTAGCGGAACGCTCGGGGCAACACTTGAAGATGCCTCATGGGTAGTGACTGCTTATGCGATTGCAAACGTGATTGTTATCCCGTTAACAGGCTTTCTAAGTCGTTATTTTGGAAGAAAGAACTATTACCTCGCCTCAATTATCTTGTTTACGCTGGCTTCCTATATGTGCGGCAATTCATCTTCTTTATGGATGCTTGTATTGTGGCGGTTTGTACAGGGAATAGGAGGTGGTGCATTACTTTCTGTTTCGCAGGGAATTCTGTTCGACCAGTTTAAGCCAGAAGAAAAAGGCATTGCAGGTGGTATATTCGGAATGGGAATTGTTATCGGGCCAACCATCGGGCCTATTCTTGGCGGATATATCGTAGACAACTATCACTGGGCACTGATATTTGATATTAATATTCCCATCGGGATCATTGCTGCCCTGCTTACCTGGAAATTTGTAGACAAGAAAGCTGATGAATATAATATTGATAAGAAATCGATTCCGATTGATTACATCGGTATTCTATCTCTAACAATAGGTGTTGGTGCGCTTCAGTATATTCTGGAAAAGGGCCAGTCTGATGATTGGTTTGAGGATGAACATATCCGCTACCTGACTGCAGCTGCCGTATTAGGACTGGGACTGTTTATCTGGTGGGAACTGACGACTAAAAACCCGGCTATCAATTTAAGGGTCATGAAAAGCAGGAACCTGATTGGGAGTAACATATTGACCTTTGTATGTGGTTTCGGATTATTCGGCTCTGTATACCTGTTCCCGGTCATGGTGCAGAGAGTTATGGGGTATACCCCAACAGAATCGGGCTTGTCGATGATTCCGGGAGCGCTTGTCACCATATTTGCGATGCCTTTTATTGGCGCAGGTTTAGGTAAAGGAGTAAAGCCAATCTATTTTGTAGCACTGGGTTTTGCCCTGTTTATTTTACATGGATATACTTCTTCACAGGCTGCTCCGGATGCTGATAAATGGTGGTTTATCATTACACAGATTTGTCGTGGAGTAGGTACAGGATGTTTAACTGTACCCTTGTTAAGTCAGGCTGTGGTAGGGCTAAAACCTGAAGATATGCCTTATGGTATTTCGCTCAACAATATGTTCCGTCAGCTTGGAGGCGCATTTGGTATTGCAATTATGAATACTTACGCCACTAACCGTTTTGCAACACACCGGATGGATCTGGTTTCTAATTTACAGGGCAATAATCCGCTGTTAGGGGAGCGGCTGAATGGAATCACACAAGGTCTGATTGCTAAAGGAATGAATCCAGCATTAGCCAGACAAGCTGCCTATGGCGCATTAGACCATAGTTTATCCAATCAAGCACAGATGCAAGCCTATTTAGACGGCTTTCTGCTGATCGCCATTTTCTTTGTGTGCACGATCCCCTTTATGCTCCTGCTGAAAAATGAAACGATGGATGCAGAAACAAGAGCAAAAGTTGCAGCAGCGGCTCATTAATATTAACGCTGCGAATTGTTATTAATCAAAAAAACATGAAAAAGTTATTCTTTATTATATCTCTGATTGCACTGTCTCCAGTTTTGCATGCACAGGAAAATGCAGGAGATCTCAAAACATTGATCAATCAGTCATTTACTTATTTCCCCCAGTTTAAAGAACTCGGGCAAGCTATAGATGTCGAACAACAGCGCATAATGCTGGCTAAGTCTGCTGGTTTGCCTAATGTACAGGCCACGGGCAGCTACAGGTATACAAGCCCGGTATCTCAAATCAGTATTCCTGCTGGTGATCACGCACTCGATCTCCAGATTATGCCTAAAAACAATTACAATGCATCACTGGATGCAAGTTATACGCTTTGGGATTTTGGTGTGGTAAAAGCTGGTGTGGACCGTGCTAAAGCAGGGTTGGAATATGCAAAAGATAACCTGGAGTTTAATCAGAACCAGATGGCATTTCAGGTAGGTAATATTTACTACCAGATTGCTTATCTTAAAAATGCGATCTCTATACAGGATAGTGTAATCAATTTTCTGGAGGTCAATAAAAAAGATACCGAAATAAAGTTTAAAAATGGAGATGCCCTAAAATATGATGTACTTTCTATTCAGTCCAGCATTGATCAGGAGGGAAATCGTAAAATAGAACTTCAAAATAGCCTGAATAAGCAATATGCCTTGATGGAATATGCAACAGGAACAAGGATTAAGGAGAATTCCTCAGATTTTGTTTTCCCTGCAGCCAACAAATATGACCTGAATGAAGCAGTGGCGGAAGCTCAAAATAACCATCCGGAGTTCAGACTGATTAAAGACAGGATTCAACAAGCAGAGGCTGAACTTAAAGTTAGTCAGACTAATGGTAAGCCTTCACTGATCATGAGTGGAGGAACCGGTTACAAAAATGGCTTTACACCGGATCTTGATAAATTCAGGTATAACTATTCGGCTGGTGTAACGCTTAATATTCCAATTTATGAAGGTGGAAGAGCCAAAAAGCAGGTGAGGTTATCACAAAGTCAGCTTTTAGCTGCTAAGTATTCAGAAGGAACCTTGAATAATACTTATCGTAAAGATATTCAGCAGGCGATGATTGATATTTCGAGCAACACTTCCAGCCTGGTGAATTCAGCAAGACAGATTACAGAAGCTAAAGAAGCACAAAAACTGGCGTATAGCCGGTATAGAAATGGAATTGGGACTAATCTGGAGCTGACCAGTGCAAGTACCAATGTACAAAAAGCAGAATTAACCAATTTACAATACCAATATCAGTTATGTATTGCACAACTGACTATTGCAAAACTAACGGGTTTAAAATACTGGTAAATGAAAAACAGATCTCAATTTATACTCATTCTGTCAACGGTCATCAAGACTCCATTTGATTTGAACCTTATTCAATGTACAATCGCTAATTTCAACACTGTGATTGAATGGAGCCACGATCTGGATGACGCTGACAAAATTCTCCGTATAGTTTCTCATGAAGATATCAGCGAAAAACTGGTGCTGCATCTGGAAAAGGCAAAAGTGAACGCAGCAGTTATGGAGGTATTTGAAAAAGTATAATTGATAAGCTGGCAATAATTGCTTCAAACCCAGGGTTTCCTTTTAATGGGGGCCCTGGGTTTGGAGTAATTGATAATATTAAGTCTGGCAAAACCTAATACTAAAATAATTATAGATATTTTTGCAAGGAAATACAATTCCATTTTGAAAACAGATCTTTTCCTTGTTACGCCTCCCTTTACCCAACTGAATACCCCGTATCCTGCAACTGCCTATATCAAAGGTTTTTTAAACACTAAAAATATTTCTTCAACTCAGGCCGATCTGGGTATTGAAGTTATCCTGGCTTTATTTTCCAGAAAAGGCCTGGAAGATCTTTTCTTTCATGCTGAAAAGCTGACTGATCAGCCGAAAAGTTTAAATGCAAAGCGGATTCTTGCTTTAAAAAAGGAGTATATCAGAACTATTGATGCTGTCATTGCTTTTTTACAAGGCAAAAATCCAACGCTGGCTTTGCAAATTTGCCAGGAAGACTTCTTGCCTGAAGCATCAAGATTTATGGAATTGGAAGAACTGGACTGGGCATTTGGTTCAATGGGAACACAGGATAAAGGGAAACATTTAGCGACGCTGTATCTGGAGGATATTTCGGATTTTATCATTGAATGTATAGACCAGAATTTTGGTTTTAGCCGTTATGCCGAAAGATTAGGCAGGAGTGCGAATTCATTTGATGAGCTTTATGAAGCTTTAAATCAGAAATATACTTACATGGATAAATTGCTGATTGAAATTTTAGAGCAGAAAATTTCTGTTATCCAGCCTAAGTTATTCTTGATTTCTGTTCCTTTTCCGGGAAATTTGTATGCTGCATTCCGATGTGCACAATATGTAAAGCAGCATTATCCTGAGGTTAAAATATCGATGGGCGGTGGTTTTCCCAATACAGAATTACGTTCTGTTTCTGACAAGAGAGTATTTGAGTTTTTTGATTATATCTCCTTGGATGACGGCGAATTACCTATTGAATTAATCTATAATTCGATTGTAAAAGGCGGGCCCTTTAACCTGTATAAAAGGACTTTTCTATTGGAAGATGGGGAAGTTACTTATAAAAATGATGCTTTAAGAAGTGACTATAAGCAGTTTGATGTAGGCACGCCGGATTATAGTGATTTACAACTCGATCAATATATTTCAGTTATAGAAATTGTAAATCCAATGCACCGGATGTGGAGTGACGGCCGCTGGAACAAGCTGACCATGGCGCATGGATGTTATTGGGGGAAATGTACATTTTGTGATATTTCTTTAGATTATATTAAAGTCTATGAACCTGTTGCAGCTAAACTGATTGTAGACCGGATTGAAGAATTAAGTGAGAAAACGGGGCAGAATGGCTTTCATTTTGTAGATGAGGCTGCACCGCCGGCATTGATGCGGGAAGTTGCACTGGAAATTTTAAGAAGAGAAATCTCTGTCAGCTGGTGGACAAATATCCGGTTTGAGAAAAGCTTTACCAAAGACTTATGTATTTTACTCAAAGCATCTGGCTGTATCGCCGTTTCAGGTGGTTTGGAAGTAGCATCCGATAGGTTGTTAAAGCTTATTGATAAAGGAGTATCGGTTGAACAAGTGGCCCGGGTTACCCGGAACCTGACCGAAGCAGGGGTATTGGTGCATGCTTATCTGATGTATGGATATCCAACACAGACTATTCAGGAAACTGTAGATAGTCTGGAAATGGTCAGACAACTGTTTGAAGCAGGCGTTTTACAGTCAGGCTTCTGGCATCAGTTTGCAATGACCGCACACAGTCCTGTGGGTATGTTTCCGGAAAAATTTGGTGTGGTTAAAGAGACTGAAGTGATCGGGACCTTTGCCAATAATGATATCAATTATATCGATAAGACGGGAATAGATCATAATAAATTTAGTTTTGGTCTGAAAAAATCGCTGTTTAATTTCATGCATGGTATTTGCCTGGATTACAAACTACAAGACTGGTTTGATTTTAAGATTCCCAAAGTAATGATTCCTTCAGATTTTATTGAAAAAGCGTTAAAGGAGGAAAGTAAGTTTGACACTAAACCAACTGCTAAAGTGGTTTGGTTAGGAGGGAAGCCAGATACCAAATGCTTTTCAAAGAGTAAAAAGGGTAATTCTTTGGAAACTATGATTTTAACTTTTCACGATAAAAAGGAAACCTTTACTATTCAGACCAATAAAAATGAAGGAGAGTGGTTAACTTCAATGTTGCAAAAAATAGAAGTTTCCAATACGAAGATTTATACTTTTCAGGAAATTAAAACTGATTTTGAAACTACGATGGAATATTTTGAATTGTTCTGGTATTCAAAACCAATTTATACTTTAAGAGACTTTGGGTTATTGGTTTTATAACCCAAAGTCATGTTTTATTCTTACTTCAGCGCCTCGACAGGGTTAGCTTTTGCAGCTTTGTAGGCTTGAATACTAATGGTTAAAAATGCAATGATGGCGGTACCTGCTATGGATATCAATATAATTGAAAAGGACACGGTTGTCCTGAACTCAAAACCAGCGAGCCACCGGTTCATCAGCTCATAAGCCAGAGGGACACCAATACATGCAGCAACAAGTACCATTTTCAGAAACGAAACCGAGAGCAGGTTCATAATATTGCCAACTGAAGCGCCCAGTACACGACGTACGCCAAACTCTTTGGTACGTTGTTCTGCACTGTAAGTAACCAGGCCATAAAGCCCCATACAAGAGATGAGTATCGCTATGCCTCCAAACAGGTTGGCCAGAATACCCAGGATCTTTTCTGAGTGCATTTTTCTGGAATACAGTTCGTTGACGAATGAAATTTCTACCGGATATTCCGGATTTATATTTTTGGCAACTGCCGAAATCAGCTCCACGTTTTTGCTTAGGCTATTGGCTGGATTTAACTGCATATTAATGTTTCCACCCTCTTTTTTGCTGAAATTAATGACCATCTGGCGTCCCGCCTGATAAGGTGAATCCCAGCTGAAATCTTTAAAAACTCCGATTACCTTGAGTTGGGCTCCAAATAATTTCACGGTCATTCCTATAGGATTTTTAAGCTTCATTACCTTCACTGCTGTACTGCTTAACAAAATTGCTGCGGTGTCTGAAGCAAAATTTCTGGAGAAATCCCGGCCTGCCATCAACTCTACACCGCTTGTTTTTACAAAATCATAAGAGGTCTGAAGACGGTTGAAAACAATTTCTTTTCCTCTTTGTTCCATTCCCGGCCACTCCAGGCCATAAAACCAGTTGCCTACTCTGATCATACTCTGAGAAGATTGGTTTACGGCAGTAACTGCCCCGGTTTTCAGCACTTGTTCTTTAAATAATTCAAACTTACCATTCAGTTCACCATCCTGAGGCATTTCAGCCATTAAATTGATATGATATCCTACAGGCTTGTTCTTAATGAACTGCATTTGTTTATAGATCACCATGGTCGCAATGACCAGCATAATGGCGAAACAAAACTGTGTGACTACCAGCACCTGTCTGAGGTTGACCGGAATGAGTTTAGCCCTTGCAGTCTTCTTTTTTAAAGTTTGAACCGGATTAAAAGAAGAAAGGAATAGTGCCGGATAAGCTCCCGACAAAAGACCGGTCACTAATGCTACGGTCAGCATACCCAGCCAATAACCAGCATTGTTATAATGGATGGTAATATCGATTTCCAGCAGCTTATTGAACAGCGGTAAACTGACTTCAACAATAGCGGTAGCTATCAGCACCGCTACTGTAGTCAGTACCATAGCTTCGGTCAGGAATTGAGTAACCAAAGAGCCCCGTGTTGCACCAATGGTTTTCTTGATACCCACTTCCTTTGCCCTGCGCTCTGATTTAGCCGTGGCCATGTTCATAAAATTGATACAGGCGACAAGTAAAATACCAAAGGCCAGCGCGATAAAAAGATAGATGCGTTCTATAGCTCCGCCTACACTTTTGCCGTTCAGAAATTCACCATGTAAATGTCTGTCTGCTAAGGGAAACAGGAAATTCTCATTCTTTTGCGCTGTATAATTTTCATTGAAAAGCTTCTTTACTTTTGCATTAATCAGGTCAATATTGGCCGGATTGTTAACTTTGGCCATCGCCAGAAAGCTAAAATCTCCCCAGCCGGGATTTTTAACGTAACTGTTTATACTCTCGAAAAAAGACCAGGGCATCAGGTAATCAAACCGGATTGAAGTATTGGCAGGCAAATCTTTGATTACACCGGTAACTTTCAGCTCATTTGTGTTTTTATACCGCACTGTTTTATTTAATACGTCTGTTGTGCCGAATAAAAGTTTTGCCGTCTCTTCGGTCAATACAATAGCATTCGGTGTACTCAGCGCAGAATTGGGATTACCTGCTATAAATTCGTAATTAAAAACTTTCAGTATATCCGGATCAGCGAAGAGATCCATCCTTTTAAAAACTTTTTGCTGATTTGCGATAAGCGATCTGTCACCGCCACCAATCCTGGTAATCACATCTACCTCAGGTATTTTAGCCTTAATAGCCATTGCGATCCCATTTCCTGGTGACACACCCGTACTCGTAATCTTTCCGGTAGCATCCTGGAAGTTCGTCATGACCTGGTATATTTTGTCTGCGTCCTTAAAGTGGCGGTCGAAATTCCTCTCGTAATTGACATATAGCAGCAATAGCAGGCAGGCGGATAACCCAATTGCAAGACCAATTATATTAATCACAGAAGAAGTTTTGTTTCTCCAGAGATTACGCAAAGCGATTTTTAAGTTGAGTCTGAACATGTCAGCAATGATTTATCAATTAAAACAAATACAATTGATCTGCAATTTACTAAGTTTATGCCAAGAGTTGTTTTTAGTTTTAAGTCTCTGCTATACAGCTATTTAATTTTTAACCGTTAATAAATCTGTTCATTATCGGACGCTAAGCGTGCACTGCCGGACAGTTGTAATAATTATGCGCCAGAAGGGATCAGCATTTTGTAACAGGTATTTGGTGATTCCGGCTGTACAACTACTCTTTTTTTAAGGGTAAAATACTTGAAATAATTTCAAGATATAAGTTAATTAATTTAAAGTCAGTAGCTTACGTTTGATCGGTGTTGGGGTGTTTGGTTGATCTTTAAAGTTCTGATCTGGATGGAATGAAAATTGTAAAATTCCTCCTGACAGATTATGGAAGAGAAAAAACATCCAAATTATAGTTTAACAAAATGTAAAGATGACTCCGGAAGTGATGAAGGATTAATAAATCCTTTACCCAGGGCTGTGATCAGGCCAAACTCATTTATCCTTCTTGATGGGGACTGGAACTTCGAGCTGGATACTGAGAATAAAGGATTAATAGAATCCTGGTACATTTCCCACCAATTTACAAAAAAGGCATCCTGGCCAGGTAGTGTAGAAGCACATATGAATGCTATAAATCCAAAAGGTAACCATTGGATAAATCAGGTTATTGTTTGGTATGAAAGAGAATTCCCGCTTCCCGAAATGAGTGAAAATCAATCCAAGCTGCAATTACAGCTCACGTTTGGTGCCTGCGGGTACGAGACCAGGGTTTGGCTTAACGGATTTCCTTTAAAAACTATTGAGGGTGAAGAAATTCATAAAGGTGCATATACTTCTTTTTCATATGAACTTGACAAAGCTATACTTGTAGCAGATAACCGGCTAACTGTACGGATAGAGGGAAATATGGATGCAGATATTACCCGGGGCAAACAAGAATCTGTTGTATACAAACGTGGCGGAATCTGGTATCAGACTTATACCGGGGGAGTTCGCAGCGTATGGCTGGAAACTGTAGAATGTAACAGGCTGCGGTCAAGAGTCGGTCTGGTCAGTTTAGTTGAAGATAATTTAGTACGTTTTAATTTAACTACCAGAATCCATAACCCCGGTAGTTATCAGGTCAGGCTTCGTGTGTTTAACAAGTATGGGCCTGATAATCATCTGGTTGCTGAGGATGTTTATCCGTTGATACTTGAGGCTGGCCAGAAACAGCAACGGCTTGTGATTGAAATACCAGATGCTGTGTTGTGGTCTGTTAATTCCCCTCATTTATACTTGTTAAAAGCACAGCTCATTGATGCAGAAGGATATATAGCAGAAATTGAAACTCGTTTTGGTCTGAGAAAAATTGAAGCGAGGGGTTCTGCTATTTATTTAAATAATCAGCCTGTTTATTTAAACGGTATTCTTTACCAGCCGGGCATAGCGGATTATGAGCAGATTAAAAGACATATGCATGCAATGAAAGCGCTGGGCTGTAATTTGATACGGATACATATTGCCGGGGTAGACCCCAGGATCTATAACCTGGCAGATAAACTTGGGCTGTTAATTTGGGTTGAGGTTCCAAGTCCTCATCGCTCAACCGAAATCAGCAGGAAAAACCATAAGGATGAATTGTTAAGAATGCTGACGTTGATAGGTACACATCCTTCCATCATTATCTGGAGCCTCTATAATGAAAGCTGGGGCATTCAGGATATTGCCACAAATACAGAGGCCAGAAATTATTTGATGGATATGTATCATTATATGAAAATCGCTTATCCTCAATTTCTGGTGGTTGATAATGATGGTTGGCAGCATATTTCTTTCGAGGGAAGACTAAAGAGTGATTTATTGACAGCTCATTTATATACCCCTGATCTGGAAAAGTGGAAAAATCAGCTGGATCTGCTTATTGAAGACCGGTCGGAAGGGGTTACCGCATTGCCGCTGATTGCAGGAGACCCTTTCTTTTTCCGAAGACAGGTACCTTTAATTATCAGTGAATGGGGAGGATTTGGTTTTATAGCTTATGGAGGCCCGGAAAACAACCAGGAAAAAGTAGAAAAAATTAAGCTATTTAAAAAAGAACTAAAAAAACATTTCATTGCCGGGGATATCTATACTCAGGCAACTGATATTGAAGAAGAGAAAAATGGATTGATAGACTTTTCTACAGGAACCCTTAAGGTTCCTGCAGGGTTGTTAAGTTCTGATTTTTCTGATGATCATCATTTCGATCAGCATGATGATCATGTCAGGAGCTGAGCTTTTGCAGCATATCTGATCAGGGTAGCTGTATTTGTAGAATTTGTTTTTTGCAGCAGACTTTGCCGGTGTCCTTCAACAGTTCTTTTGCTTAAAAAAAGTTTTTCTGCTATATCTATGTTGGTTAAACCATCCGCAATTAAAAGAAGGATTTCTAACTCTCTGGATGAAAAATCATCAGACTGAAGAAAGAGGGAATTAGCGGAAGTATCATTTAATGTCATTTTAAATATTTTTTCAACAAGTTCAGCGCTGATATAGGTATGACCATCATAAATTCTTTTTATTGCAAAGACGAGTTCTTCTGTGTCCGCATTTTTAAGCAGGTACCCGGAAGCCCCTTCATTTAAACATGCTGTAATTCGTTTTACGTCATCATGCATAGAAAGGACGATAGTTTTTATATTCGGGTTTGTCATTTTTAAATGGGTGATCAGTTCCAGACCTGACATTTCAGGCATATTTAAATCAGTAATCAAAACATCTATTTCTTTATTTGCTTTTGTAAATTCTATGACTTCTGAACCACTTGAACATTGTTTAATAATCTTTAGCCATTCCAGGTTTTCCAGTAACTTTGTAATTGCGTCGCTAACAATGGAATGGTCATCTGCCAACATTGCATTTATCATATATGTGTTTTTTAATGGATAATAGTAAAAAGAAACCTCTTTCTGTGCATCATGCTGTTTGTCTGTTAATTTTTCATAGTTTATGAGTTATTTTTTTTGCTTTTAGACCAGAAAAAGACAACTAGTCCGATAATTACAATTAATAATGCTGTAGCGAGTGGAATGATCATAATTTTAGTTTAATGTTTATGATAATATTAGTTTTTCAGAACAACAATCCTGCATAGAAGCTGTTTTGAAGTTATATACGTGTTTTAAAAGTCAGATACTCATCGTAAAAGCGTATAAAAATGAGCAGATGATCTTTTTACAGGTGATTTCCTCATTTGATTTAAATTGTTTACAGGTAAAAATACTATCATTAGTAGTCAAGTACTCCTTATTAAACTCTTTGAAACAAAGATTTATAAACCAGTATTTGAATTAATCAGTAAGGGAGCTGAAATCCGAAAAAATAATAAAACTTTAAATAATCAATTATGAATAGATTTTATGTATTGGGTATTGGTGCTAGTACAGGGGCACAACAATCTTTAAGTGAATTTTTTAATACCCTTGATTCTGATCTGCCTGTTGCCATTATTTTTGTTTCGCCTATGCATGATGATTACCTGAAAAAAACGGAAGAAATTTTACATCATAAAACCAAAATGAAAATAAGCATTCTTGAGGAAGATATGACTATTGAGAAAGGCAATGTTTATTTAATCCCGGAAAAATTTGTTTTGAGAACAGAATGCGGCAGGTTAAAGGTCATGCCGCGGAAATTAGTAAATGAAAATATTATTGATATTTTTTTTGAGTCTCTTGCCAATGATTACAGGGAACTGGCTGTTGGAATTATTTTGTCTGGCAGGGGCAAGGATGGTGTAAAAGGTGCTATGAAAATTAGTAACCAGGGAGGTTGTGTACTTGTTCAGGAGCCATTTTCTGCATTATATCAATCACTTCCCCGTGAGGTAGTTAAGGTAGATCATCCTTATAAGGTTCTTCCGGCCGTTCGTCTGGCAGCATTAGTTAACCAAAAGTTCCGCCAATTGTTATAAAGCGGGGAACCGTGACAAAATGAGGGTACTTTTGAGGCACCCTCATTTTCTGTCTTTATAATTTACCGTAGAAATCCGGTGTAGGGTTTAATGACTTATTCTGCCATTGATGCCAGTAAGGGTAAGTTGGCGGCACAGTGCTGGCTTTATCCAGTTTCTTCACCTGATCTGCGTTAAGGTTCCATCCAATAGCCTCCAGATTTTGTTTCAACTGTTCTTCATTGCGTGCACCAATAATGATGCTCGATACAGTTGGACGCTGTAATAGCCAGTTCAGTGCTACCTGTGCTACTGTTTTGTTTGTTTCCTCAGCTACCTCTTCCAGCGCATCAATCGTATTGTAAAATACGTCTTCTCTGACCACCATCTCCGGAACAGGACTGCCACCCTGTGCTACCCGTCCTTCTTTCGGAACAGGCTTGTTACGCCCATATTTACCACCTAAGCGGCCAGCAGAAAGTGGCGACCAGATAATTGCACCTACATTTTGATCAAGTCCAAGCGGCATCAGTTCCCACTCATATTCGCGGTTTGCCAGGGAGTAATAAACCTGATGAGCTATATAGCGGTTCCAGCTGTTTTTCTCTGATGCTCCCAGTGACTTCATCAAATGCCAGCCTGAAAAGTTAGAAGCTGCAATATAGCGGACCTTACCACTCTGTACCAGGTCGTCCAATGTTCTGAGTGTTTCCTCTACCGGGGTATTGCCATCAAAACCATGCATGTGGTAAACATCGATATAGTCCGTGCCCAGGCGTTTCAAACTACCTTCAATCTGCTTTAAAATATGAAAGCGTGAGGAGCCCTGGTTATTAGGCCCCTCACCAAAAGTAAAGGTTGATTTGGTGGAAATGATCAGTTTATCTCTTTGTTTACCGGCGATAGCTTTTCCAAGCACTTCTTCTGCCAGTCCGTCTGAATAAATGTCTGCGGTATCAAAAAAGTTTACACCTGCTTCCAGGCAAATATCGATGAGCCTCTTTGCTTCTTCGGCTTCTGTACTTCCCCATGCTTTGAAAAAATCATTGCCACCACCAAATGTAGCTGTTCCAAAACTCAGTACTGGTACATGTAATCCCGATGCGCCTAATTGTCTGTATTCCATTTTTCTTTTTTTTTAATATATAATCTATTTTAATGGCCCTTTGCTCACCTCTTTTCCCGCTTTGTATATGGCGAAAATTTTACGGGTGTTTTTAATGTCCGTAGCTGGATTGGCATCTATAATCAGCAAGTCGGCTGTTTTTCCTTTCGCTATAGTACCAAATTTCTGGTCTATCTTTAGCAACCGGGCGGCATTTCTGGTACCAGAAGTAATGGCCTGTAACGGGGTTAATCCAGCCTGTACCATCAATTCCAACTCCAGATGTTCGCTGAAACCCTGGGCCCTTACTGGCGTAGCACCACTATCGGTGCCCATTGCTATCAGTATACCTGCATCGCTGAGCTTTTTAAGATTTTTAAGTGCTGTTTCAAAAGCTTTTACGTTTTTAGCGTAGGCCGGTGAATTTTTCAGGTCGCTCTGGTACTTCTCTGAAGTGATCATTTCATATACGCCGGGTTCCAGTGAATTCCTGAAAAAAGGATCATTCAGCCAATCCGGTTTACGCGCATAGATATAGGCAAATTCATCCAGTGACAGGGTAGGGATGTAAGCTACATTTTTTGCTTTCATCTGCTGTACCAGTGCATCATCAATTACGCTGTCCCTGATGCTGTGCCCGATAATGTCCAGGCCATCATTAACGAGTTTGCGTGCATCGCCCAGATAATAGGCATGTGCTGCTACGCGCAGATTGCGCTGGTGTGCCTCAGTAATGATCCGCTGATAGATTTCAGGTTTCATCTTCATGAATTTACCGCCGAAATCGTCCACCCACATTTTTACCATTTCTGGTTTTACTTTTAACAGGCTGTCCATTTCGGCAGGTACTTGTGCTGCGGAAGCAGGACGATATACATTGTCCATTCCAAATTCTGCGGGCGGCGCGCCTTCAGGAACACCAAAACCATAACCGGCAGAATGTATCCGCGCACCAGGCAGTAAACCGTTCACGGACGAATCACGAAGACCACTTTCAAATAACTGCGGCCGGTCAGTACCCAGGATCATGATATTGTTAACCCCATAGTCCTGATATTTTTTCAGCTGGGCCATAATATTCTCTCGTGTATAGTTTACTGCTTTGGTACTTGTCCCTTTCAATGTACCAATATGCAGATGTGCACTGATGAGTGCAGGCATAATGGTTTTGCCTTTAAGGTTAATAACATGCAGTCCATCAGTCTTCAGTTTGCTTCCTATTGCTGCTATACTATCTCCCTGTATCAGGATATCCATATGCTCTTGCGGCTTGCCGCCATTTCCATCGATCAATGTAACGTCTTTCAATAAAGTACCGCCATTACCTGGTAAATCTGCGCTTTTAAAGGAGGGCATCAGCAGGGCTGTGCTCAGCAATAAAACTCCTATAGTGATAAGGGTTTTCATATTTGATAATGTTTTACAGGTATTGTTTGTTATAAACCTTCAATAGTGATGCTTTGTTTTTCTGAGCTATATGAATTCCGGCTTTCTTACAAAACCTGGTAAAGCTATTTTGTTTGCTTTGCAGGAATCTGGTTTTTTGTTATAGCTTAAGTCGTTTTAAGATTTCATCCTTCATCTTTTTAGTTTTAGCAAAAGTCAACAAGCTTTCTAAGGTTTGCCGGTTTGCTCTCTTATGGGCTAGTATATATTGATGGAAGTATTTATCACCTTTTTTAATTAACTGATTAACTATTTCAGGCTTATTATAGCTGGCATCAAATTCTGTCATCATTTCTTCCAGTTTATAGTGGTCTTCGGCATTTTGATCGGAAGTATACTGTGTCAGTATTTGTACCAGAAGCTCCTCTTGCGCAGTTACGAATAGAAAAACAAATATCGTTAAACCCCAGCCTAAATGTTCGCTGTTCACACTATTCTCAGGGAGATAGAATTGCGTTGAAAAGTAAAATAGTCTATCCTGATAGGTGGGGATATTTGCTTCCGTGACCTTCCATTTTGGAGCACGGTGTAAATAAAGAATATCCTTTTTCCTGAGCATATCTACACATTCATCCAGTGTTTGATCGTTTTCTCTTTTATACATCAAAGAATTGTTCTGAGCCAGAAAATGCTGAACGTTTTCGCCGGTTTCCAGATTTTTCTCGATCACAATAAATTCATGCCTTCTTGAATCTCCATATTGCGTCATCCCGGCATTTATATATGCTCCAAAGAGATACAATTCACGAGGGAATTTACTTTTCAGTTTTTCTAATTCTTCTTGTCCCATTGTTATTTTTCCGATAAATACAGTTGGGGTGTTTTTAATTTCAGGATTAGGAAAGCCGAGATCAAGAGGTGCTGCTTTTATATTTAAATTCATCGTTTAAGAGTTATTCAATTGGTTTGAATTGTTTTTTTGAAATATAATTTCTTTTAAAAAAGAGCCAAGGTTTTTATAGCATGTGAAAATGAATATTTAAGGTCAATTCAGACATTTATGCAGGGGGATGATTAAGTTGGATTTACGAAATGGTAATTATTTATTACTAATCATTTTTCTTTCATTAAACACTTTCACTATACTCGCATCGTAATCTGCCGACAGTACATCACTTTCTGTAAAAACAGTCATGATGATCTGCTGATCCAGAGTCCGGTTGTAATCATAGGCCAGATAAATTCTGCCATCCAAAGCCTGTTGTGCATCCGGATAGGAAACGCCTGCCCTTTCATCAATCAGCAATCCTCTTGACCAGGTTTTGCCATCATCTTTAGAAATGAAGGCCATCAGATGTGACCGGCCTGTTTTTACTGCTATCGGGCCATGTTTGATCAGCAGTAAATTTCCTGAATTCAACCTGCGGATAAAAAATCTTGAGCTGGTATGAAGGAAAGCTGACGGCTTTATGGCCGACCAGCTTTTACCTTTGTCTTTAGAAAAGCTTTCAGCTATTCCATATCTTGTTCTGAGTAACATCCATAGTGATCCATCTTTAAGCTCTGTCAGCATGTGCTCATCAAATTCTCTGTCAGCCTTAGGTACATCACAGGCACCTTTTACAGTCCAGTTTGCTCCTTTATCGGCAGACACTACTACTTTTGCACTCTCATCAGTTAACCTCCAGGTAGAAACTGGCAAAAGCCATTCACCTGTCGACAAAACCGTTGGCTTACACATCATTATTCCGTCGGAAAGTCTTTTTGCCGAGGTCCAGACCGGGTTTTCAGCATTAGGATCATTAGTCGTCATAGCCCACACTCCGGCTATAGAACCTTCCAGACCTATGGTCTGCGCCCAGAACAGCCAGAGTTTACCTGTCGGATCTATCCAGATTTCTGGGTCATATGCCCTGACTGGCCCTTTTTCATCAGGATCTACGACCAGTATTTCCTTCCATGTAACACCCTGATCCTTACTGGTTGCCAGTACCACGTAATTGTTTGCATCTTCACCAGATGTCATGCCGGCATACCAGGTAGCCCATAAAGTGCCACCCGGGGTAACAGTAATACTTGGAATACCTGAGAATTTCCGGCTATGCTCCGCATATTTATAGAAATTACCTGGATCGTTGATGACTTTCGGCGCATGCTTAAAGGCCTGATTTTCCTGCGCGGACAACATTTCGATATTACCTAAAGTCAATAATAACAGGGATAGCAGGGTGATTTTCATGGATATCTGGAAATAAATTCAATTCATGTGAATATAATTAAAAAATGAGGAAACATATGGTTTTATTTTCCATGACTATTGAATATATACAGTTTTGATATTTACAAATTCAAGTATACCGAAGCCACCTAATTCACGGCCATAACCAGAAGTTTTTATACCTCCAAATGGGAGGCGCGGATCAGACTGTACGCGTTGATTTACAAAAGCTGAACCAGCTTCTAATGCTGTTGCGGCAATACGTTCACCCTTGGCAATGTCTTGGGTAAATACTGCAGAACCCAGGCCGAAAATGCTATCATTGGCAATACGAATAGCGTCGTTTTCATCTTTTGCTGAAATAATCGATGCAACCGGACCAAATAATTCCTCCTCATAACCGGTCATTCCTGGCAATACATTAGTTAAAATAGTTGGTGGATAATAGGCATTGTCGCCTTCAGGGATCTCACCGCCTAATATACAAACGGCCCCTTTTTCAATAGATTTAACTACTTGTGCATGAAGTTCATCACGCAGGTCAGCTCGTGATTGCGGACCTACATCCGTGTTTATATCCAATGGGTTTCCCATGACCTGGTCCTTCATTTTTTGGAGGAATAAGCTGGTGAACTCTTCAATTACTGATTCTTCAACAACGAATCTTTTGGCAGCAATACAGCTCTGACCGCTATTGGTCAGACGGCTGGTTACACATACCTCTGCCGCATTTTCGAGATCTGCATCTGCAAGTACTACATAAGCATCGCTGCCGCCTAATTCCAACACTACTTTTTTAAGCATCGCCCCGGCTTTGCTTGCTACACTCATACCGGCGTTAGTACTGCCTGTCAAAGTCACGGCTTTAATATGTGGATTTTCAATGATCTTTTCAACTTGCGAACTACCGATTAAAAGTGTCTGAAAAACGTGAGCAGGGAAGCCTGCCTGAATGATCATTTCCTCAATAACCAATGCGCAGCCGGGAACGTTTGAAGCATGTTTTAAAACCCCGCAATTTCCTGCTATCAAAGCTGGTGCTAAAAAGCGGAATACCTGGAATAAAGGGAAGTTCCATGGCATGACTGCTAAAACTATACCTATTGGCTGGAAAGAAGCATAACTTTTTGATGCTTCAGTCTCAATAAGCTGATCAGCAAGGAAACCTTCGCCATTAGCGGCATAATACTCACACGTAAGTGCGCATTTCTCTGCTTCAGCTAATCCTTGTTTAACAGGCTTTCCCATTTCGTTGGCCATCAGGACCGCCAATTCATCCTTGCGTTCCCTTACAATAGCAGCAAGTCTGTTCATCAGGGTTCTGCGTTGTTGGTGGCTGGTCTTTTTCCAACTTAACCAGGCCGTATGTGTCTGTTCTATTTTTTCTGCAATCTGTTGTTCTGTGAGTGTTGTGTATGTTTTGATGGGCTGTCCGTTCACTGGATTGATTGATGTAATTTTCATAATGATTTATTTTACTCAATTTCTAAGTATATGATGCCTGCAGCAACAACGCCACAAGATATTTTAAGAGAACACCTTGCAAAGACCATTAGTTTGACTGATAATGAGTTTAATCATTTTTTTTCTTCCTGTAATATCCTCAGGGTGTTGTCACTACGGCGCAGAAAGTTAGCATTGTAACCAACTGCGGTTTTTCCGGTTACTTTTTTGATCACATCTAAACCATCTTTGATGAATTAGGGGTATAAATCCTATCCGGTTTTTCAGCCATCGCTATTTGATTTGCACCAACAATACCTGCCACTGATAGCAGGCCCGTTTGTTTAATAAAATCTCTTCTGTTTGTCATAAGTGTAATGTTTACAAGCTTATCTTAAATGAATTCTGATTGGTCGATATGCTTATTCATCAACATTGTTCCTAAACAAGAACAGTGTTGATTAAGCATGTTGATTTAATATAATCCCTGATTAAACTTAGCTATAGCTGCTTGAGGGTTAGCGAAGTAGTCAGCGTACTGCTGGTCAGCTTCACCAACAAATATGTCATAACGATCTTCTGTGATACCATTATAAATATCTTCGGCCGCTACTTCCGGTGGCAATCCATGCTGTTCACCACCCATATCTTTAGTGGCATCTGTGTTGATGAGTGATGGCATCACCTCAAAGATTTTAATATTTGTATCTGAGGACAAGGTCAACCGCAAAGCAACAGAATGGGAATGCAAGGCCGCTTTAGCGTCTGAATATGTTGGCAAAACTACCAATGGATGGAATGCTGAATTTGAGGTAATGTTTACAATAGCTGCTTCCGGTTGTTTTTTTAGTAGAGGGAGCAGAGATTCGATTAACCGAACCGGGGCAAAATAGTTGGTTTCAAATTCTTGTCTTGATTTCTCAACAGCATTTGCGCCTTCACCCAATTTATAAACGAAGCCTACCCCGGCATTGTTGATCAGTACGCTAAGATCGCTGTAGTCAGCTTCCAGTTTGCTAACAAGGGCCTTTACTGAATCGCCATCGGTCACATCGCAAACGATATAATTTAACCCTATTTCTTTTGCTGCTTTTTCCAGCTTTTCTGCGTTACGGCCGGATATAATTACTTTGTTACCTTTTTCACTTAAAAATTTTGCTGTTGCATAGCCAATGCCAGAACCACCACCGGTTACCAATACTGTTTTGTTTGTAATGTTCATGATTTGAGTATTAAGTTTGAATATTAATTTTTAAATTTGCTTGCTATTTGCAAGTAAACAAAGGTAATGCATTTAACTTGCAAATTGCAAGTATTTTTTAATATTTTAATGTCATGAAAGAAATTCAGCATCGATCTAACTGTCCCATAGCCTATTCATTAGATTATTTAGGCGACAAGTGGGTACTATTAATTCTAAGAGATCTGATCTTTACCAATAAGTCGAGTTATGGTGATTTCCTCAATTCTGATGAAAAGATCGCCACGAATATTCTTGCTGACCGGCTCAAATTGCTCGAAGCAAACGGATTTATAAGATCTACGGTATCCCCGGAAAAAAAAAACAAGTTTATCTACAGTCTTACAGAGAAAGGCATTGACCTGGTCCCGGTAATTGTTGAGCTGATGATCTGGGGGGCAAAGTATGATTCATCTGATGTAAAAGACGTTGTCAAAAAATTGAAGGAGGATAAAGAGGGCACTATACGGCAACTCCGGGATAAACTATTAGAACGGATTATCAGCATTGTTCCACTGGCATAGGAATGACGACAGATATAGATGGATTTTTTGGTATGGTTTAAAAAACAAAAAAAACCTTCAAATCGTATGGTTTGAAGGGTTTTTTAAATTTTGGGTGGTCTTTAAGTGATCCCGCTGGGATTCGAACCTAGTTCAAATATCAGCGTTTATTCATTATCTGGAAGGTTTTAGATTGGCTACTAATTGTCCCCCAATCTTTGCATGTTCCTGACTAGTAACTACAAGAACAGACGGTGTACTTCCTTTATTACACTTTAAATTTGCCTGATGAATGGTTTTAAGTGCCATAAGTTCTATCATTTATGAAGTATTATTTTTTTAATTTCTGAGGGATCGGAAATAAAATTGGCAACTTTATATTCTTTTCTTTTTATTTGATAAATAAGTGAAGTAGTTTCTTGATTTAATCCAATTTGAAGTGCCTTTCTTTTAATAGAGTCTTGTTGCGTTTTTTTATAATGATAAATCAAGTCTGTACAATCAGACTTATCTGTATTTGTTGTTAACTCATATAAAACATAATTTGGATCATCATGTTTAAGCGATTTTTCCAAAGTAATTTCTTCCTTGTTTTTATTCAATCTGGCTCTTTTTATATGACTTAGTCTATGATTTTGAGCATATTCAAAAGATACATCCCAATTGTCAAAAGAGTCATCAGGTCTGTTCATGTCATGTGTTTTAACTTTTGCGCTAAGAATTTTAAAATCTAAATTTTCTTTATTTGGAAACCAATTTTTATTTAATAACATAAAATCATCAGAATAGTCGCCTAACTGGTCTTTCAGTAAAATTGATAAATCTTTTATAGAGTGGTCATCCACAATATTTTTCTTCAAATAGTTGTAGTAGAGTTCATTTAGTTGGTAAGTGTCATCATTAATCTTTACTATATTTTTGTCAATGAATGATATATTAATGCTATCGGTAAGATTATCCTCAACAAAAATTAATAGCTTTTGTTGACTATTACTCCCTTTTCCCCACGTAAACAGTATCTTCTGCTCACTACCATCTTTCAGTATATTATTATTTAGGTAATTGAAGATCTGAATACTATCTCCTTTTTGATTGAACACCCCAACCAGACTAATTTTAGAGATTTCTAATTTGCCCTTATTAATCTTATCATCTACTTTTACTTGTATATCCTTATACAGTTCTTGAATTAAGATCATAGTATATGGTTTAGGAGCTGAGGGGATTTTATCATCTAATGTGTCAGGCTTTTCATTAATACAACTCATGAAAATAAGGAGAATGAATAATGCAAATAGGTATTTTTTCATAAATAAATAGTAATCTAAGTTATTTCTCTGTTGTTAATCTTTTTGATGTCAGCTTCCAGAAAATACTTTTTCCAGAAGCGATTGTTGCAGAAATTCCATTTGGTTTTTTTACTCCGGTCTCCTAATAAAAACTTCCTGATTTCCAGTTATCCTCATCTGTGAAATTAGCAGCGGGGATATTATATTTGATGCTAAGAACTTCTACATCGACTATTTGAATTTTACCATCCTTACCTTTAACCTTTTTCTTAACGGTTTTTTTCTTATGTTCATGCGTTTCTTCATCCGTATCTGCATCATGCTTTCCAGGATCTGCATAACTAATAGTTTTTGAGCCTGAATTTGCAGCCAAACAGGCATCGTAAATATCCTGCTTTTACGAAAGTTCTCAGCTGCCTTTGGATTTCCATTGTTTGTTTCCTTTTGCCCGGTACAGAACTTTTGAAACAACCTGTACGCCAAACTGCTGCTTTAAAAATGAAATCGTCAAGGATTTCCTTTGAAAATTTACCCGTTAAACTTCCCATAATAAATAAATATCTTTCCACCAATGTAAGCCATTAGCGTTAAAGATTATCCTGATGCGTAAAAAATGTCCGTAATTGTCCGCAGCTGTCTGCAATTGTCCGCTTTGTCCATGGGTTAGTCAAAGGGAAAATTATAATTTCATTCATCTTCAACTAGTTATGGTTTGGTTGTGCCTGAGTGGTGGTCGGGATGACACCAGGTTGAGAACGGGCTTTAACTATGGCAAGTCCAAGTCATTTCAACTAGTTGTTTTGACTTGGACTTGCCATGCTCTCACGTTACTTTAGCATTGCTCTTACCCTAACGAGTACTCAGGCAATACTCAGGCAGTACCCGGACGATATAGCTTTATGATTTAGCTATTTTGAATTTATTTACGAACAGCCCGGCCTTGTTTCCCCTGAGTCATTCCCAGGCAAATTGAAAGCTTTCAGCGCAACTTCCAGCGGCATAAGAGCATCCGTGACAGCAAACACTTTCTGTTTAGCGTGTCAAAATTTATGCTTAAAAAAGAGCCTGCTCCACAAGTCTGTGACTTGATCCATTTAATGCTTAATTTTGATATATACCTTAAACGAAAAAATCTTGCAATCATATGATTTGCAAGATTTTACGTAGTTTTTATACTATTCTCTGTGATCCTGCTGGGATTTGAACCTAGTCCAAATATCAGCGTTTAAATAGTATTTTGTGCGGTTTTCAATTTTGACTCACCTAATCGCTCACCATTTTTTTCGATACGTTTTAGCTGCAATTGCTATATTATAAAGATAATAGAACTTAGATTTTAATTCAATATTTTTTAAAATTTTGCAGTTAGTAAGCCTGAATTAGAACATTAGCAGGAATGTGAAGTACATCTGTTAATTTCCGGATCATAGACAAGCTTAGTTTCCTTTTTCCCGATAGAACCTCTGATTTCCTTGAACGGGTACCTAATAAGTCGCTAAGTTCATTTTCAGACAAATTCATTTGTTCCATCCGAAACTTTATAGCCTCTATTGGATTAGGATAAGAAACAGGATAATGCACTAATTCATATTCCTTAATTAATAGACTCAAGATTTCCAATTCATCAGAAATTGCAGAACCTTCTACGATATCAGTTTGCATCAACTCATACACATGAGCTAGAGCATTATCGTATTCTTTCTCAGTTTTAATTGGTTTTAACATAACTAATTGTTTTAGCATTTATTTTATCATACTGTTTATGCGAACCAAACCAGACAACAAACACAATTTTCAATCTATATTCTATATCTACTATTAGGCGATAACTATTGCCGTGTATGTTAAATACAACTCTTTTTTCATTTAAAACAGAAGCATTTTTATATTGTGCTTTTAATTCATTAGGATTATTCCATAGTGCAGAAACGGCCTCTTCATACCAGCTCAATAACGCCTGTTCTGCCTGATGGAATTCATCAATATAATCCTTTAGAGTCTTTATTGCTATCACTCGCATATTTAACAAATATACTAATTTGTTCCCAAAACGGTAACATTTTGTGTTGTTAATTTCTTTTTCAAATTTATATATGTATACGGATAAATTTGATATAAGACTTCTTATTTCAAATGCTAACTTAGCAGAGAAAATGCGTGACAATTTGATCAGAAGAAACACAACATGGGAGATAAAGATCAGATTTCTAAGAATCAGGAATCAATCAAAGAAATTGAAAAGGTGATCAAAACGATCTAATATCAGGTATTGAGTAGATAATTTGTAACTGTCACGCTGAAGTATTAGTTTAGGAGCAAAAATACTAAGGTATATTCAACAAGATTACCTGTTTGCTAAAATGCAATAAAAACATCAAATGATTTCAATATTAACTGGCTTGTTCTTGTTATCTATCCTCCTGATAATTATTTGTATTGTCAATGGCCGCTTTGAGCAAGTTTGGTATAAAATGAAACATAAAAATAAGGCTAAACTGGAAGCTCAGATACAAGGACAATTAGCATTAATAAGTTATCCGAAATATTTGGAGAATGATGAGCAGATCAAGCTTTACATTCTGAAAAATTACAGGTGTTTTCCAAACGCAGATGAATGGGGTACATTATTAGTTGAGATGATCAGAGAGCTGACAGTGGCTGGTTGGCATACAGAAATACTCTTATATGTCAAGTACAAATATGGATCTTATCAAACACATATAGTCGAGGAAGACCAAGAAGCGAGGATGCGTTTTTATAGTGTTATACATAAGTACGAGGAAACTCACGATACAAGGAGTTAAGACTCTACCATGAGCAAATTTCGGTATAAATAGCCTTTACACTGCTGACTCAGTAGTCTAAATTTTTGAAATTGTGGAGAGTTGAGTATGTGTTTGGCCAACGCTGCTTAGGGATAAAAACCTTAAGGTGTTTCCAGAACCCTGTAACTGTTCAATGTGCCATGTACATAATCTTTACCTACAAGCTGTTCCATCTTTAAATTATGGTTTACAACGGCCTCCAATAAGGTATAGGAATTGGTGAGCGTACCAAGGTAACTGGATTAATTGCATCTGCTGTAATCGGCAACCCCATATCGAAAACACGTTGATGGGCATAATAAATGGCATTCTGCAATTAGTCAAGATGGGTGTTCAACAACTTGATTTTTTCATTTGAACCGATGGCTCGGCCGCCCTTGGCATTCCATCGCTTAAGATCGCAATCCCGATTGATGGCAATCTCTGCACGATTTCCCTCTGCGGTAATCCTCATGTAGATCGGCACATTTCTACTCACATAGTTCTTTTGCTTTTTCAAATAGAAACCCAGGCTAAAATTGGTCTTCATAATCTCTCGATTTTAGTTGAACAAATGTAGTTTTGCTCCTAAAAGATAAAAGATTTACAGTTTTTAACAACCTGTACAGTAATAAATTATATGCCATTCGGTGATTCAATTTAACCGTCTTTCCTTACTCGATGTTAGTTCTCATTAAAATGTTGCCACCTGTTCTCATTAAAATGCCACCACTTAATATTGATCTATTAACTTGTCAGGATACAAATCCTGACGCTTATGTATCAAGTGGCTATGTATTACACCGTAAAAACATTATTATCCCAGGGTAAATCAATCAGGGAGATCGCAAAAGATTTAGGGATGTGTCGTAAGACCATCTCCAGAATCAAGGCGGCATTGGATAATGGCAAGGACCGCGCAGATGAACAGGTGAGAACCAAGACCCTTGATGGGTATAAGGATCTTATCAATGAATATTTTGAAGATGGTTTAACGGCTCTTTTGATCCACCGTCGGCTTTCCTGTCAAAAAGTATATTATACTTGATTTTTTTGAATTAATCCAGATTTGCCATTTATAAGATAATTTTTTCCTATTCCTCAAGGCAACCCTTTTTAGTCATTAACTTGTGCTTAATACGTCTGTATTTCAGACAGAAAACTTTTGTGAAAATTTGGACCCTTCTGGAAAATGCTTCATCAGGCAACTTCAATTCTATGACACTTAATTTCATATGGTAACTAAAATGCGTTTTTAACGCATTTTATCGGGTAAATCCTGGAGGTAAAATAATTAAATAAATGAATCTGCTTCTGATTTTCATTTATAGATGTTGCTTTACAACTAAAATTTATATTTTTTATAAATCCGATTTACTAAAATCTGTTTAGTAAATCATATTGCTTTTTATTTCTATAAAGAAATATAGAGTCACCTTCCAAAAAAGATCTCTGTTTTTTTTATTATCATATTAGTTTTTATATTATCATGAAGAGTTTGTTTAAAATGAATTTATTAACTTTTTTTTATCATAAATGAGTAGGTAATTTGTTTTTGTAATTAATGTTTGTAATATTTGTTAATAGCAAACGGCGCCGGATATTTACCTGACTAATGAGTATCGTTAAATATATTGACCAACTTTTAACGATTTATTACGATCAGCAGAAAAGCTACCGGAACTCCCGATGAATTTTCTGAGAAATTAGAAATCAGCAGAAGCAAAATTTTAAAGGATATTAAAGAGCTCAAAGCTATGGGAGTATAGTTAGGCTGCTATAAATTAAATATTAATAAATTAAACAACTTAATCATGAAAATAAAAGCTCTTAAAATCGACATGGAAATAATTGTCTGGCTTGATGAAGACAGTTGTTTGAAATAACACCACAGGTACCCACAATCAATATAGTGATACGCCAGGGCTTTAAATTGTGCCCTTGGAACTAGCCAGATGAGGATCAAACTATATTGCAATGCTTAATTTGAATACACCTTTTAATTTAATGAACGAGATAGAGATTTTATCCAATATTTTTTGGCAGAACAAAACTAAAAACAAAGAAAAAGTTATTTTCTCAAAAGGGGAAGTTGAATATGTTAAAAAAGAAATTTCAAAACAGCAACTTGAAAGTTTTATAAAAATTTCAAAAAATAATTTTCTGTCAAAATTTTCAATTGTTTCTTCTGTTTTTTCGTTCATTATCAATAATTATTTTGAAAATTATCAAGGTGTAATTAAAGTATATCCATCTCACCAAATTGATTTGGATAAATGTTTATTGCTGGAAATTGAGGGTAATAATACAGGAACATTTAAAGACCTGTTGCAGTACACTGCTTCTGAGACTAAAGAAGCTTTTTCTCATAAAAATTATAATACGTTAGAATTGAATCTTGAATTGTTTTCTAATTTTTCAATTCAATTTGGGCAAAAAACAGCAGTTTTAAAAGATGATATATCTTTATTATATGAGGAAACAGAAGACAGCATAGTTTTAACATGTTATTATCAGCCTGTACTTCTGGAATGTATTATTGAAAGTTTACTCAGCAATATCGCAAATATTCTTTCCCATTATACATTGCTACTAAATAGTCAGCTATGTTTATATTCTTTCGTTACGGATTGGGAAAAGGAACGCCTTCTTAAATTCAATTCAACAGCGGTTGAATATTCCGGCAATAAGACTATTGTTGAGTTGTTTGAAGAGCAGGTAGAAAAAAGCGGTGATGATAAGGCTATTCTTTTCGAAGGCCTGGAGCTTAGCTACAGCGAGCTTAACGAAGCAGCAAATCAGCTTGGTGGATACCTCCGGAAAAATTATCATATTAAGGCAAATGATCTGGTTGCAATAAAATTAAAGAGGAGCCCGAATATGCTGATCGCGATTCTGGGTATTCTGAAGAGCGGAGCAGCTTATGTACCCATAGATCCCGAATACCCTCAGGATAGAATAGATTATATAGCGCAGGATGCAAAAGCCAAAGTTACAATAGACGCAGAATTCCTGCTGAAATTTGAATCAGAAAAAGAAGCTTATACCAAAGAAAACCTTTCTGTTATAAGTGCACCCGAAAGCCTCGCTTATGTTATTTATACTTCTGGTACAACTGGCCGTCCGAAGGGCGCCATGATAGAGAATAATTCTCTGATCAACCGTTTACAATGGATGCAGAAAGCTTATTCTCTCAACTCCTGGGATACTTTGATACAAAAAACTACCTATTCCTTTGATGTATCTGTATGGGAATTGATCTGGTGGGCGCTTTATGGTGCCAGAGTTTCTGTTTTAACACCAGGTTCAGAAAAGAATCCTTCAGCGCTTATTGATAATATCGTTAATAATAAGGTGACGGTAATCCACTTTGTACCATCAATGCTACAGGTGTTTTTGCATTATCTGGAAACGGATCCAAACTTGATCAGTCAATTAGTTAGCCTTCGCCAGGTATTTGTTAGTGGTGAAGCATTAACAATCTCGCAGAGAACATTATTCTATAAACTACTGCCAGATGTTTCATTGATGAATTTATATGGCCCAACGGAGGCGAGTATTGATGTTACATTTTATGATTGTATCGAAGAGCATTTTGTAGGGAGTGTCCCTATAGGTAAGCCAATAGACAATACCCGTATCTATATACTTGATGAAAAAAAGACTATGGTTCCCATCGGAATTGCTGGTAAACTCTATATATCAGGCGTTGGGTTATCTAGGGGCTATTTGAATAAGCCTGAATTGACATCGGAAAAATTCGTAGAAAATCCTTTTGAAGATGGAGGCCGGATGTACGATACCGGAGATTTGGCCAGGTGGTTACCAGATGGCAATATAGAATATTTGGGAAGGAATGATTTTCAGTTAAAGATACGGGGCTATAGAATAGAACTTGGCGAAATAGAGACGAATATATTGCATTTCAGTCCGGCTATTAAACAAGTAATTGCTGATGCGAAAGAAGTAAACGGAGAAAAAGTATTAGTTTCTTACTACGCTACAAATCAGGGATCAACAGTAAATAAAACTGAACTCCGTGAATATCTGCAAAGTAAACTGCCTGAATATATGGTTCCGGGTTTCTTTGTTGAGTTGGAGAATATTCCATTAACTCCCAATGGTAAAGCCGACCGTAAGGCACTGCCTGATGTTATTTGGCAAGATTTGATCAGAGGAGTGTATGTAGCTCCGAGCAATGAGAACGAATACCAGCTTGGAAAAATATGGCAGGAAGTCCTGGGAGTAAATCAGGTGGGAGTTACAGATAATTTTTTTGAACTTGGAGGTCATAGTTTAATGGTGGCCCAGGTTCTGAACAGGATCTACAAAAAACTGGGTATGCAGATAACCTTTAAAGATTTCTTTGCTTACCCTACTGTTGAAGGCAATAATAAAAGCCTCAGGAGTAGACATTATACCCCGATACCAAAATCAGAAATTCAGGAGAATTACCCGTTAACCCCATCGCAGCACAGACTTTGGGTGCTTAGTCAATTAGAAGGTGGTTCGCAGGCATATAACATGCCAGCTATAGTTACCTTCAAAGGAAATCTTAATGTCAGCTATTTTGAAAAAGCCTTCAGTATTTTTATAAACAGACATGAAATACTCAGAACGTCATTCAGGCTGGATACTATATCGGGTGAAATCCGTCAGTATGTTGCTCCGAAAGAAGAGACTGGGTTTAAAATTGAAGTGATCGACTTTACTGAAAAGAATGAAGCGGATATAGAAGAGTTTTTACAGGCAGCCAATGCCAAAACTTTTAATTTAGAACAATCTCCGTTAATAAGAGCAACATTACTGAAGAAAAAAAAGGACAAAAATCTATTTCTTCTGTCCATGCATCATATTATTGGTGATGGTTGGTCGACAGAGGTTTTGATATCAGAAGTAGTTGGCAATTACAACAAACTTCTTCAAGAGGGAGATATTGAAGAGGATGGGGTTGAAGAAAATGAATTGTCTATCCAGTATAAAGATTATGCGGTATGGTTACAGAAAGAGATCAAAAGCGAAAAGTATCAAATTGCAGAAAAATATTGGTTAAAGCAATTTGAAGGTGAGCTTCCGGTATTAGAATTACCGAGCTACAATACACGTCCGCTAATACGTACTTACAATGGAAACAGTATAAGTCATCTGTTTTCGGAAGAATTTACAATAAAGCTCAAAACGTATTCAGCGAAACATGAATGTACGCTGTTCATGGTCCTGATGGCAGGTATCAAAGCGTTGCTTTACAGGTATTCTGGTCAGAAAGATATTATTGTCGGAACTCCGATAGCAGGAAGGGAACATCCGGACCTGGAAAATCAGATAGGGCTTTACATTAATACTTTAGTGATAAGAACAGTAATGGAGGATGACAATAATACTTTCGAAAGTTTATTGCAAAAGGAAAAATCTACCTTATTCTCTGCTTACGAACATCAGATGTATCCGTTTGATGAACTTGTAACAAAGCTGAATATTAAGAGAGATACAAGCAGGTCGGCATTGTTTGATGTAATGGTTGTTTTTCAGAACCAGAGTCAGCTAAAGTTAGGCAATACCAAAAATGATATAAAAGATTTAGAGATAGAGAAGTATGAATATCGCAGAAAAACAGCTCAATTTGATGTAACATACAATTTTTCGGATGAAGGAAAACATATAAAACTGGATATCACATATAATAGAGATATTTATGATGCACCGCTGATCAATAGAATGTTTAACCATTTTGAAAATCTCATCTCTTTAATAATAGATGGTGAAGACAGTGATATAGGTATTGAAGAAATAGATTTCCTTACTGAAAAAGAACATCAGCAACTTATCGTTGAATTTAATGATATAAAAGTAACAGATTCGGAAAACAAAACCATAATCGATAGGATTGAAGCACAGGCATCACAGGTACCCGATAATATTGCCCTCGTTTTTGGTGATGTGAAGCTTACCTACCGCGAATTACATGGCAAGGTTAATCATATAGCTTCTATTCTTGGGAGCCGTGGTATAAGTCCCGGAGATAATGTGATTGTAAGTTTGCCCCTTTATCCCGAAAAGGCCATTGTCAGTGCTTTGAGCATTATGAAATTGGGTGCAGTATATGTTCCTGTAGAGCCTGATGTTCCGGATGATCGTTTAAGGTTTATTGTTGAAGATGTTCAGGCTAAAATAGCTTTAGTAGACCTGGATACGCTATCCGGATTTTCCGGATTACTCCCTTTATTAGAAATAGAGAAAACAGAACTTCTGGAAGAAGAGAATAGTGTAATTAAAAATAGGTCACAAAAGGATGAAATGGCATATATTATTTATACTTCAGGATCTACAGGTAATCCAAAGGGAGTAATGATCAGCCACAGTAACCTCAGCGATTACTTTGACGGGCTTGATTCAAAAATATCTATCGCAGAAAATAACTCATTTGCCATGATGTCTACTATTTCTACAGACCTTGGTAATACTGTTTTGTATTCATCATTAATCCATGGTAAAACCCTTCATGTTTTTACCCGTTCTCAATTGAGAGATGTAGAATATATCAAAAAGTATTTTAGTAATACAAATGTAGACTGCCTCAAAATTGTACCTTCTTATTGGAAAGAGTTGGTGCAGGATAAAAATACAATTGATTTCCCTGCTAAAATGATAATTTTCGGTGGCGAAGAACTTAATAGTAGTATCATAACCAATATCCGGTCAAAAAATAAGGGAATCAGTATTATAAACCATTACGGACCAACAGAAACAACTATAGGTAAATTACTGTACAATCTTAACGGAAAGAGTATCTCTGATAAAGTTCCAATCGGAAATGTCTTTGGGAATAATTTAGGCTTTGTTGTAGACCCAAAAGGTAATTTATGCCCTTTGGGTGTAGTGGGGGAACTTTTAATAAGCGGAAAAGGAGTTTCGAGAGGCTATATCAATAATAAGCCCTTAACGAATGCTAGTTTTATAGATTACAGGCTAAACAATCCTAATTCAAAAGCGTATAAAACCGGTGACCTGGTTTACAGAAATGAGGAAGGTGATATTATCTATGTTGGAAGAGAAGATAATCAGGTTAAAATTTTAGGGAACAGAATTGAGTTCGGTGAGATTGAAAAAGCTGTAAATACCTTTCCAGGAATTATTGATAGTGTAACGCATATATTATTGGACGAAAAAGGGGAAAAAAAGATTGTTTCCTATATTGTTACAACTGATGCTGCATACCAAAAACAGGAAATAAAACAGTACCTGAAAAATAAACTGCCATATTTCATGGTTCCGCATATCATCCATCCGATCGATGCAATTCCGCTAAGTTCGAATGGAAAAGTCAACCGTAAAGCGTTGCCCAAACCACAGCTGGAAATAGCTTCCCATTATAGCAGCATTCCACAAAATGACCTGGAACGTGAGATTGCCGAAGTATGGGCTAAGATATTAAACAAAGAGCTTATCAATACAAGAGATAATTTTTTTGAAATTGGCGGAAACAGCCTTAAAGGAGTAAGGTTTGTTAATTATATCAGGAAGAAATTCAACTTGGATTTTGGACTGGAACATATCTTCCATTATCCAACGATAGCTGAAATAGCTGATTTTATTGAGAAGGCCGGAAATAAACAGAGAGAAAATGTAGTTGTAAAAATAAACCAGAAAGAAGGAGAACTTTTTGAGCTTTCAAGTAACCAAAGAAGACTTTGGGTTCTCTCTCATGACGAAAATACATCCAGAGCATATAATATAACTTCAGGACTATTAGTAGAGGGGGAGCTGAACCTTGAAAAACTGGTTTCTTCATATCAGCATATACTCAATAAGTACGACAGTTTCAGGTCATCATTCATATTTGATGGAGAGCGGCCGATGCAGAGGATTCAGCATATGGTAGCGCCTGTTGTTGAAATTGTACATGGGGAATATATTGATGAGAACCAGCTGCAAAAAATTCTGGAAAAAGAAAATGATGTTGCATTCGACCTCGAAATAGCACCTCTTTCCAGGTTAAAAATATATAGCATATCACCGGCTAAACATTTTTTAGTTTTAAAAGCGCACCATATTATAACTGATGGCTGGTCTACGGGTATCTTAATACACGAATGGTTCAACAGCTATAAAAAGCTGTATCATACTAACGAACCTGATCAGGAAAAAAGCGAATATTCATATCAGGATTTTGTAAACTGGCAAAAAGATTTTAATAAGGGTGAAAAAATTAAGGAAGGAGAAAGGTACTGGAATGAAAAACTCAACAGCACATTTTTATTAAACCTTGAAGATTATGATTTTTTCAGTAAAGTTCAGAATAAATCAAACATAACCACTTTTAAAGTAGAAGACCACCTTTACGAGCATCTGAAATTACTTTCGGTTGAGTATAAAATATCGGTTTATTCTATTTTGCTCTCCTCCTATTATCTTACGCTTTATTATATTACAAAGCAACGGGATATTGCTTTAGGAACATCGGTTGCCGGACGTCCGGAGCAGGAGTTTGAAAATGTAATAGGTTTCTTTGTTAATACAATTCCGATAACAACCCATATCAACCCCAAATACAAAATATCGGAATATGCCCAGTATGTATATAAAAATATCACAGACGATATTTCACATCAGTATGTTTCGCTTGAAAGCATAATAAGTAATATAGGAACTCATCTGAATGAGTTATTTCAGGGAAGGTTTGTGCTGAACGAAGATCAATATAACTTTTCTGAACTTATTGAAACTACCAATATCAAATCGGTTAAACTCTATACTACCGATACCACAGTCTCTAAGTTTGACCATAGCATGGTTATGAGGATATCCGGAAACTCTTTATCAGGATCTATAGAATATAAATCTGACAAATTTTCCGGGCAGTATATGGAATTTATTACGAAGGCCTATTTAAAAATACTGGAAATATTTATTGAAAATCCTGATGCTATAGTAGAAGAAAACGCATACCTGGTAGATATGATGAAAAAAGAATATATAGAAAAGAAACAAAATAAATCATTTGAAAACTTCTTAAAGAGCATAAAATAATAAATTATCTGCGACATGGAAAATAATTTTAAAACCCTCATCAATATACAACCTAAAGAAATCAGTAATCACTATCCTAAAGACATAAAGTTTGAAATAATTGGGAATGAATTTACGAAAATAGCAGTAATAACATCAGTGGGAGATCATGAGCTAGAGGATTGGCTTGCGAAAAACAATGATTTTGTAGATGAAATTTATGAAAAAAACAGAATCATTCTATTTAGAAAATTTAATGGCTTTAGCTCTAAAAAAGAATTTTCTTCAATTGTTTACAACTTGTCGACAGGAGGAGCACTTGACTATGCGGAGCCTTCTTCTCCCCGGACACGACTGGAAGATAAAATATATACTTCTACAGAATATCCTAAAGAACAGTCAATACCTCAGCATAACGAACATTCTTACTCAAAATCCTGGCCTAAAAAATTATTCTTTTATTGCGAACGTCCTTCGGAGGTTGGTGGTTGTACACCTATTTGCAATAGTTCTGCTGTTTACAATAAAATACCATCAGAAATTACAAAACGGTTTGAGGATAAAGGTGGTGTAATGTATGTGAGAAACTTCAGCGAGGAAATGGATATTCCTTGGGAAACTTTTTTCGGAACAAAAGAGATAAAAGAGGTAGAAAAATACTGTAAGGAACATCACATGAATCTTAGTCAGATTGATCAAAACAGGCTTAGAATCGACTATGTTGCGCAGGCTACACTCCTGGATAAACCTACGAATAAAAAAATATGGTTTAATCAGGCACATCTGTTCCACTACAGTAATCTGGATAGTGATGTTTACAACTATTTAATAGATACTTACGGAATAGATAACCTTCCGCGTAATAGTTACTATGGAGATGGAACAACCATATCCATAAGCGATCTGCAGCTCATAAGACAGGCTTATGAAGATGTTGCTTTCAGATTCGATTGGGAGCAGGGAGATTTGCTAATGATGGACAATATTAATTTTACCCATGGCAGAGATCCATATGATGGTGCAAGACAACTCTATGTGTCTATGTCAGAAGAGGATGGTGTTCATAATTACTTAAAAGCTGCAGCTACGACAAAGGTAACTGAAGCCAGAAAAAATACTGCGTCTTTTTTTATTATCAATGAGTCTAAGTACGGAGATAGTAAAGCAATGCTTAAATATAAACTTGCCTTATCGTGCAGAATGCTGAGAAGTCTTCAGCTTGATGAAGGAAGCATCAGCGGGCATATCAGTATGAAAGTCCCTAATGAGAAAAACTTATTTTGGGTAAACCCTTTCGGAATATTGTTTGATGAAATAACACCCGATAACCTGATATTGGTTAATAACGATGGGGAAGTGCTTGAAGGAGATTATCCGATTAATGTGGCCGGATTCTGTATACATTCCGAAATACATAATACCAGCAGAGAAGCCAATTGTATTGTACATACACACTCGCCATGGGGAACACTTTTTTCATCGCTTGAAAAGCCCGAAATCCTGATGCTTGATCAGAACAGTTGCATGTTCTATGATAACTATGTATTGTATAATGAATTCGATGGCCCTGTTAATACAACCGACCGTGCCATTAAATTGGCTGAAAAACTGAGAGATAAAAATATTGCCGTTTTAGCCAACCATGGTGCAATTTCTTGTGGAGAGAGTATTGAAACGGCTATGATGTATATGATCAGTTTGGAACGTTCATTCAGGCTTAATGTACTGGCAAGACAGATGAATGAAAAAGTAAATCTGATTGATTCCAAAACAGCTCAAAACTCCAAAGAGTGGATCAGTAATCCTATGGGTTTTAAAATTGAATTCGACGCTTTGGCCAGAAGAATTGAACGTGAATATCCTGACATCAAAAACTATTACCCAATTTCTTTAAGTATATGATAAAAAGATATAATCTGTCACCTCAGCAAAGTATTACATATCTGACTGATAGTGACTCGTACAATGTAATGTCTTTTTCTCTGGACGAAACTTACAGCCGGAAATTTTATGATGCTGTAGAGGAAGTTCTGAATGATGAACTATGTATTTACATGAGTATTGCTTCTTTAGGAAAAGAAGCAATTTTAAGTGTGGGTGAGGAAAGAAATTTCGAAGTGAAATTATTGCGGAAAGAAGAGATAGAAAACGCAGAAAATCAAACCTATAAAAAGCATAACCTGAGTATTACCATTGTTCAGAATAATGAGCATATAGTGAGCGTAACATTTAAGTATTGCCTTTACTATTTTGATAACTGGAGTATAATAACTCTGTACCACCGTATTTTAAAGAAGTATCATACCGGAACTTATGAAAAATCTGATGTGGACTACCTGCAATACTCAGCTTGGCGGGAACATATTATCAGTGAAGAAGAAAATGAAGAAAATCTGGAATTCTGGAAAGATATAATGAAAAATTTCCGGCCTTTCAGAACAAATTTAGAATTGAACCTTTCTGAACCGGGAAAAAGGAAAACACAAATCCATAAACTAGGCGATAAACTGGTACAGGTATTACGAAAACCTCCCATTGACAAAGAGATACTGTTGCTTTCAGGATTGCATTATACCCTTTCCCAGGTATCTGCAGATAAAAATGCGGCATACGGACTAGGCTATGTAAGTCATGGCAGAAGTTTTGATCAACTTTACAATAATATAGGGCTTTACGCCAATCCCTTGCCTTTCAGTGCAGAAGCGATCAAAGGTTTCTCGAAAATAGAAGAATACTGTGGCAGCATAGCAAAATTAATGATGCTACTGAATAGCCGTAAAGAGTATATTCCCTATAATCAGGACTATTCGGATTTTATGAAATCAAATTTCCGGTATATTTTTGAGTTTATTGATTTGGGCGTAATTACTAAAGATAAAACCCAGGTGAGTCAGATAATAGATCACCGGAATAATTACTCCGGTTTGATTACTCAAGTCTATTCCGCACAAGATGAAACAACTATTGCCCTGCACCATAATGATACAATCAGAAGTGAAGATATAGCATACTTTATGCAATTGTGGGAACACAACACCATTCAACTGATAGAGAAATTTCATGAAAATATAGATGCTATTGAATCTGATGAGACAGGGAGCGCAAAACAGCTGAAAAAAGAAAGTACGGAAACCGGAGAATCGCTTTTGGACAGATATTTTGACATAGTACAGCATTTTCCTGATAGAATCGCTATAGAGGATGAAAACGGAAAATATAGCTATAAACAGATCGATGATAAATCAAATGAACTGTCAGCGTTAATTTTGCAGAAAATATCCGATACTTCTTCTCCCACTATAGGAGTAATGTATGATGCAGATTATCACTTGATTGTTGCTTTTTTAGCCATACTAAAGATCAATGGTAGTATTGTTCCTATTGACCCTAATGATTCCGGGCAAAGAATCAAACATATTCTTAATAATGTAAATGCTCAGCTTTTAATTACAGGAAGCAGTTATCAAAAGGAAGAATTTGAGCCTAAGCTTTTTATAGATACGCTGAATTTAACAGGAACTAATTCTAAAGCTGATAATTTCTTTAAATCCAGTGTTCGTACGCCAGACAGCACTTCATATATTATATATACTTCAGGAACAACCGGAGTTCCTAAAGGAGTTTGTATCCAGGATAAATCTTTGATAAACTATATCGATTTTCTTAACGGAACACTCGATATAAGTCATAATGACACCTCTATACTACTTTCTTCCTATGCTTTTGATTTGGGTTATACGAGCTTATGGGGAACTTTGCTTTCGGGAGGAAAGCTACATATGGTGAAAAAAGATACACTGTACGATGTGGATGATGTGATCAGTAAAATTATAGATAAAAAAATCACTTATATTAAAACAACTCCTTCCTATTTCAATGCAATATTAAATGCGAAGGACTTTCATAAGATTGAAGGATCAGCTCTCAAAAAGATCATTTTAGGAGGAGAAAAAATAAAAACAAAAGATTTAACAGACTTTAAAAAATATTTTCAGAATATAGAGCTGATTAACCACTACGGTCCCACAGAAACCACCATAGGAACTGTCTTCAAAAGGATAAAGAGTATAGAGAAGTATGCTGAAAGACCAGTAATCGGAACCCCGATCCCCAATAATTTTGTTGTTGTTTTGGATGAGAGGAATAAAGAAGTTCAAAAATATGAAACAGGTAATATTTATATTGGAGGTGCAGGGCTTGCTAAAGGATATCTGCATAACGATGATCTTACCTCTGAAAAATTTATTGTCCATCCTGAATATGGAAGGATGTATACTACCGGAGATGTAGGTTTCTTTACTTTGGAAAATGAAATCATGTTCCTGGGAAGAGGGGACAGTCAAGTAAAAATCAGAGGTTACAGGGTAGAGCCGGATGAAGTAAAGAATGTAATCAGTTCTTTTCCAGAAGTAACGGATGCTGTAGTATTGCCTGTAGAAAACAATGGAGATACAGGACTTTGTGCTTTTATAGCAGGCTTCTCCAAAGAAAAAGCTTCTGTTCTGGAAGAGTTTCTGAAAATTTCTCTACCTGAATATATGATTCCGGCCAAAATTTTATTTATAGATAAAGTTCCTTTAACGACAAATAATAAAGTTGATTTAAAAGCTCTTCAACATCTCTATGAGGAAGATAAATCAGGAAAAGGTATTTCTGGGTTGTATAAAGAAAAAGGGAGTTTTGTAACTACAGAATTGCATGGACCACTATTAAGGATCTGGAAAGAAACCCTGATGGTGGATGAGATTACAGGTAGCAGTAATTTCTTTTCTCTGGGAGGGCATAGCTTAAAGGGGATACAAATGCTCAACAAAATCTATAAAGAGTTCAATATAAAAATAACGTTAGGGGATATTTACAAATATCCGGAGTTTGAAGGCCTGTCTGGATTTTTGTTGGAAAAAGTAAATCAGAGCGATGAATCCCGCTATACCAGGATTTACCCTGTACCAGTTCAGTCTAGATATGAAGTTTCAAACTCTCAGAAACGGATGTGGTTGTCTACAATAAAAAAAGAAAGTGCAGCATTATTTAATGTGCCTATGCATTATTTAATTAATGGTGCTCTTAATATTGACGCAATTAAGGCTTCTTTTTTAGCGCTCATACAAAAGCATGAAACCCTTAGAACCGTATTCAAATATGAAGATGGGGATATTTATCAATATATTTTATCAATAGAAGATATTGATCTGCATATTCCTGTCGTAGACATAACCGATACATCGTTAATTATATCTTTTTTGCGGCAGGAAAGATATAAGTCTTTTGATCTTTCCCGTGAACTACCCATAAGGTTAACTTTAATCAAAAAATCAGAAACAGCTTATATTCTTGCAACAACGCTTCATCATATTATTTCTGACGGATGGTCACGGAAACTTTTGTATAAAGAGATCAAAGAAAATTACAATACTTACCTTAAAGATAGGCACATTGATATCAGGCCTTTGGCAATACAGTATAAAGACTATGTCAGCTGGCACAAAAGAAAGTATAATACATACGAGGATTTCTGGAAAAGCTTCTTTTCTGAAGATATTCCCGCCCTGGATTTTCCGATAGACTATGTGCGCCCGGGCATGATCTCTTATAATGGGACTGCCATAAGTACAACACTAACAAAAAACTTAGCTGGCTTGAAGCAAAGTCTTAAAGAGCGGTCTCTATCCCTTAATAATTACCTTATAGGTATATATGGGCTGTTGATCCATGCCTATACTGATCAAAGTAAATTCTACATCGGAACAATTTCTTCAGGAAGGACTCACGTTGACACAGAACAGATTATTGGATCCTTTATCAATTATTTGCCTTTAAAAATTAAGGTTTCATCGGGTATGAACTTGAATACATTCCTTGAAGAAAATACTAAAGGGTTTGTGCAGGTGTATGAAAATGAAGATTATCCTTTTGATCTGATGGTGGAAAAATACTTGCTCAGCAATGATGCATCTAGAAATCCTTTCTTTGATACGACAATTATCCTGCATAATGAAGAAGAAGTTTCCCGTAAAGTATTTTTTGATGATGGAGTAGAAATTGAAGAATTTATCCATGAAGAAGAAATTGGAACTCACTCCAAAATAGAATTCAAAATAGATCTTACGATAAGAAAAGAAGAACTCAACATTCGATTGGAATATAATACAGACATTTTTTCTGAAAGTAAAATGAGGAAATTTCTGCAGTTATATTCAGATCTGATTGAAAAAATGGTGAATAATTATGGGGATACCCTGAATGAAGTTATTGATGCACTACGCATTGAGATTAGTCAGGATCAGGAATTTTTAATATAGTTATAAAATAAATATGGAAATTATACATATTTTAAAAACCCTCGATAAAAAGGGGGTTAGTTTAGAGGTTGAGCATACACAGATTAAGTTAAAAGGGAACATTTCTCAACTTTCTGTAGAGGAAAAAACGTTTTTGAAAGAGAATAAAGAAAGAATAATAGATTATTTCGTCAAAAAAGATACATTTTATTTTTTTCGGGATGTGCTTTATTTTGGAAATGAAGAATTAGATGCTCTTGATTTAAATGATTTAAGGAGCAGTGGAAATATGCTGCGTCAATTACCTTTCAGAATAAACAAAAACATTTCTGCTACGGAGTATAACGAAATAAAAAAAATCACAAAAGAACTTAACATTACTTTTCAGTCTTTATTCCTTGCTGCTTACAGAGCGCTATTATACAGGTATACGGAGCAAAAAAATGTCATTCTGTATACCAATCTTTTAAATGCAGACGGAAAAGAAACGCTATTTATAAAAAATAAAATAGACGAAAATGACACTATAAAAAGTCTTATCGGAAAAGAAGAGATCGCAATTCATGCTGCGTCGGCTGGAGATCAATGGAAAGATTTAGTGGCCGATCAGGAAAAAAACAGCTTACTGGAAGAGTTTGTAAAAACAGGGCTGTTTTTCTTTAGTGGTTCCCAGGCTCAGATATATAATCCAAGACCTGAAGGCATAAGCACTTCGTATATTGATATCCTGATTAACGATGATCAGGAACAGCTTAATATTAGTATTGATTCGCATCCTTCATATAAACAGGAATATATACAGCGGCTGCTTGAGCACCTGGTAAATATAATCAAGAATGTACCGGTCTATTTTAATAGAGCTCTTCATGAAATTGACTATAGGTGTGAAGGTGAAAATCAGATCCCCGCATATCCGGATCCCGATCAATCACAATCATGGGAAAACGAAAACCTGATTGCAAAATTTGAGGCTTCATTTAGCAAATATTCTGTAAAAACGGCGATTGATTTTGAAGGAAAGTTGTTGTCGTATGGCGACGTAAAATACCTCTCGGATAAAGTAGCTTATTACATCAGCAGTTATACAGGAAATGATAAAAGCTATATTGGTATCTGTCTTAATAAATCGGAATATTTTATACCAGTACTATTAGGTGTTATAAAATCAGGAAATGCGTATGTCGTAATTGATCCTTTCATCCCTGAAAAAAGGAAAAAATCATTGCTCGAAGATATAAGCTGTAAGTTGATATTCGATGAACTTCAACTTCAGGGCTTTTTAGAAAAGATAGAGAATATTACTCCTTCACAGCTAAAAACTAGTATGCATCAGGATGATCCAGTATATCTCATGTGTACATCTGGATCTACTGGAAAACCTAAAGTGGCTATTAATACCCACAAAGGATTTCTGAACCTGTTAAATTGGTATAAAAACGATATAGGAATTGCAGAAGATGACAATATTGGAATCATCAGCAACGTCAGTTTTGACCTTACCCAGAAAAATTATTTTTCACCGCTTTTAGCAGGTGCTACAATTTACCTGGAGAATACAGGTTTGTATAATATTCCTGACTTTATAGCTAAAAATAAAATAACGATAGCCAATGTTGCACCGGCTGTATTCAGCTCCTTCACTGGTGCAGAGTATAAAGTATTAGGCTCTTTGCGTAAGGTTATATTTGGTGGAGAGAAAATAGATCCGGCAATTGTCAAAAACCTAAGAAATGTGGTAAATAACATTAGAATATACAATTCTTACGGGCCAAGTGAAGCAAGTGATGTTTCTTCGTATTATGAAATAAATGAAGAAAATACAAATATTTACCCTATAGGAAAAGCGATCCCTAACGTAAAAGTATACGTGATGGACCGTAAATATAATGTTTTGCCTTTAGCACTAAAGGGTGAAATTGTTATAGGGGGTATAGGTGTAGGATTAGGATATGTAAACAATCCTTTTGAAACAGATACCCGTTTCTACGAACATCCCGAATATGGAAGATTATACAGAACTGGAGATTTGGGGAGACTGTTGGAAGACTATAATCTGGAGTTTTTAGGAAGGAATGATTTTCAGGTGAAACTCAGGGGAAACAGGGTAGAGCTACAGGAAATAGAATCTGCTACTAACAATTACTCCAGCCACATCAGAACTGTTCTGGCAAATATCGTTTCTTATAATTCTGAACAATATATCGCAGTATACTATTCTTCGGATCTGCCAATTAACAATATGGAGTTAAAAAAATATTTGACTAAGTATTTGCCAGACTACATGATTCCTATGTATTACATTTCATTGGAAGAGTTTCCTTTAACCCCTAATGGAAAAATTGATAGAAAAGCTTTGCCGGAAGTGTCATTTAAGGATACTATACAAACAGCGTATGTTGAAGCAAAGGGTGATTTTGAAATTAAAATCCGCCGTATCTGGGCAGGTCTTTTAAATCTTGAAGAATCGCAGATAAGTACTAATGCTAACTTTTTTGCAATAGGGGGTACTTCTTTAAAACTTTTACAATTGGTTAAAGAAATCAATCAGTTGGAGGAAATTAAACAGGAAGTAACACCTGTCAATATCTTTGAATTTCCTCAAATTTCAGAATTGGCTGGTTATCTGAATGGAGAAATGGCCTCTTCCGATAACAATAAAGCTATTGAAGAGTCTTTGAATACCATTGATGAGACACTTAGTATTTTAAATAATTATTCAACAGAATAACATGAGTGAATATACAGGTTTAGAAATTGCAGTTATAGGGATATCTTGCAAAGTACCTACTGCAGATAATCATAATATATTTTGGGATCAGCTTAAAAAAGGGTTTGAACCTATTGATGAATTAACTATTGATGAAATAGTTGCTTCAGGTGTACCAAGAGAATTAGCCGAGAATAAAGAATACGTATCCAAAAGCAGGCGGTTGAAAAATAAAAAAAGTTTCGATTATTCTTTCTTTGGATATAATAAGAACGAAGCTCAGCTACTTTCTCCACAAACCAGAATGCTTCATCAGTCTATATGGGAAGCAGTGGAGGATTCTGGAATTGATATTAAAAATATAGATAACAGCAGTTTATTTGTAAGTATTATAGAAGACTTTACATGGCAAATGCATGTTAGGTCATTAAGAGATAAATTGCCTATAGATTTCTATTCCTTTAATTTTTTATCTGCCCATCATTTTACTCCGGCGCTGTTATCTTATAAATTTGGCTTTACAGGTTTGCCGCTGCCAATTATGAGTGCATGTTCAAGTTCACTGGTTGCTATCCATGAAGGATGTAAAAGTCTTTTATTAGGAGAATCAAAGTATTCCATAGTGGCCGGTGTCAATTTTTTTAATAGCAAGGAGAAAGGTTATCTCTATAAGGAAGGGGTAGAATCAAAAGACGGGCACTGCAGGGCTTTTGATGTAGATTCGTCAGGAACATCCTGGGGGGAAGGCATTGGAGTTGTAATCCTGAAAAAATTAAAAGATGCGATAAGAGATAAAGATCATATTTATTCAATAATTAAAGGTAGTGCATGCAATAACGATTCTAACAGGAGAATAGGCTATGCCGCTCCAAGTGTAACCGGCCAGAAAGAATGTATTGAAAAAGCACTAAAATTCAGCAGGGTTTTACCTGAAACCATATCTTATGTAGAAACCCATGGTACAGGAACATCTTTAGGGGATCCTATTGAGGTTGAGTCGCTTACCCAAGCATACAGATTAGGAAGGGAAAATAGAATTCCAATAGGTTCTCTGAAAAGTAATATAGGTCATACCAGTTATGCAGCCGGAATACTAAGCTTTATAAAAGCTACGCTTTGTCTGGAAAACAGGCAGATTCCGCCATGTATTAACTTTAAAGCTCCCAATCCAAACATCAACTTTGAACAGGGCCCTTTTTATGTAAACAATGAGGTTATAGACATAGAAAAAAAAGATTCGCCTTTGAGAGTAGCCGTAACTGCATTAGGGATAGGCGGTACTAATGCCCACATTATTCTGGAGCAAGCCCCACTTGCCGAAAAAAATAAGCTTGAAAATAATTTCACGGATATTCTTACCATTTCTGCAAAGTCTGAAAAAGCACTAAGAAAAATAGCCTTAAATGTTTCAGATTTTATAGAAAATGAAACAGTAAATATTCATGACCTGGCCTATACTTACCGGAAATCACGATCCGGTTTAGAGCTTAGAAAAAGTTTTATATTCAAATCCCGTGAAGATTTAATTTCGATGCTGCGGAATTTCTACAGGGGAAATTCGAAAGTGCAAACAGCATCCCTAAATAATAAACCCGTGGTTTTCGCCTTCTCCGGGCAAGGTTCAGGTTACATCCGGATGGGTGTTCATATGTACCATCATTCTGCAGTTTTTAAAAATTGTATGGATCTGTGCTTTTCTCTATTAAAAAATATTTCTGATATAGATTACAAAAATGCATTCTTGAATGGAGAAGAAATTAATCAGAAAAGATTAGATTATACAAATCCTTTAATTTTTTCTTTTCAATACTCATACGCACAATTATTAATAGAGATGGGACTAAAACCATCTTACCTGATCGGACACAGTTTCGGAGAATATGTTTGTGCATGCTTAAGTGAGGTTATTTCTCCTGAAGAAGCACTAGGTATTATATATAAGAGGGCAAAATTGCTGGCGCGTTTGCCTGAAGGTAAAATGATAAGTGTTCGTATTCCCCTGTCAAAACTTGAAGGTATTTTAAAGGAGATAGAAAATGTATTCATATCAGCATATAATTCACCTGATAGTTATACTGTTTCCGGATTGAAGGATAATATTATACTATTACAGGGAAAATTAAAAGAGCAGGATACACACTTTACCGAATTGGAAGCTGATGGACCTTATCATACTCCTTTTACGGAGATGATTAAAGACGAGTTTAAGTCCTTTTTAGATAATTATACATTTAAAAAGCCTCAAATTCCATTTACTTCTTGTGCCAGCGGGGGGATTGTTAACGAAAACTTTGTGATAGAATCAGAATATTGGCTTAATCATATGGCCATGCCTGTTTTGTTTGATAAGTGTGTTGATACAATTTTTCCCGGAAAAGATAATCTTACAATTATAAATATTGGTCCCGGGAATACGATCTCTAAAATATTAAAGAATACAGATATCAGTATCCAAACTTATGATACCTATAATAATGAATCCAGTGAATACGACCAGATGTTTAACTTCATTACGTTATTATGGGAGAAAGGATATCAGATAAGCTGGGAAAAAATATTTCAGGACCGTAATATCATATCGGCGCCAGTATACCCATTTGAAAAAGTTGAGTTTATTGATGAAATTATAATGAATCCAGTGCTGCAAAAGGAAGAATTACATGCACCTGAAAAAGAATATTATACATATCGGGAAAAATGGGAAGCTCATGCGGCAGATGGTTCTGAAAGCAAAACCAATCAGGATGAAGAACAAATTATCGTGATCTCTGATGATCATAATGTTTATGAAAAGCTTGCTTTCTTTGGCAAGAATACCATATATATCTGTAATCAAGACAGAAATAACTGTTCAATTGAAATAGCTGAAAATATCTTATCTGTTGACTTTTCAGATGAGAAACAAACTTCCGGACTTTTCTCTGATTTAAAGAAAAAAGGTATTGTACCAAGAACCATATATTATATCTGGTTTGGAGATAAGAAAACTGAAGAAGGACTTTCATATGGTTACCGTTCTATTTTTCATTTTGTAAGAGGATTTGATAGTGTGTTTTTTGATAAGAAACTCAATATTACTTTGATAGGAGATCTCTTGTACAAAGTAAAACCAGATGAAAAAACGAGTGCAATAAAAGCTACCGCATATAACGCCCTTAAAATGGTCAATGTGGAATTTGAGAATATTACAGCCAACAGCCTGGACGTATCAGAACTTGGCAATCTCTCACAGGATATATTATCTCTGATTAAAAAGAACGGAAAGATACATTTTGAATATGCTATCAGAGAAAAAGAACTGCTCACTAAAAAATTTGAGGAAATTGAGTTACCGTCAGATCCTTACAGACCTTCACAGTCAAATACCTATCTGATAACAGGTGGTTTAAGGGGGCTTGGTTTTACAGTAGCTAAACATATTACCGAAAATTCGCAGGCTAACTTAATAATTATTGGAAGAGGTGATGAAAATACCGAGAATAGACAGTTACTCGAAAGCTATGGAGCCAGAGTTATGTACCTGCAGGCTGATCTTTCAGATTTCAACCTGCTTAAAGAGAAAATAGAATCTGCACAACAGGAAATAGGAAATATCACTGGAGTTATACACGCCGCTGGAGTAGGAGACTACAATGGAATTATTTTAAGAAGGGGAACGGATGATTCAGCCGTGTTTAATCCTAAAATATATGGTACTGAAAACTTAGTTCATATCTTGAAAGATAATACTCTTCAATTTTTCTTAGGCTATTCATCACGTGCAGTGTCAAAACCGTTTATAGGTCAGTTGGGGTACATTGCGGCTAACGCTTACTTAGACAATTGCTTATCAAATATCAATGGTATAACGGTTCACTGGCCAATTGTATCAGGAGTAGGAATGATTAATGAAGCATTAAAAAATGTACCTGAATATAGGCATAAATCTATTTTAAGCAGGTCAATTACTGTTTCTCAAATGCTCGAAATACTTTTTAAATCTATTTCATCCGGCGAGCATCTCGTTATTGCTTCCAGAAGCAGAATGGACGTAGAAACAGGATATCTCGAAATTACAGAAGAAGAAGATCTGGACCATGTGACGTTCTCTCAAGAAAGAGTGTTTACAAATAAGGAGTATTTAGCACCGGAAACAGAAACAGAAATTAAGCTGGTAAATATAATTAAGGAAGTATTGTGTGTGGATGAGGTGGGAATAAAGGATAATATGTTTGATCTGGGTGGAGATTCTTTGAAAGCAATGGTGATCCTGAATAAAATAAAATCAGAATTCAGTTTAGAATACAGTCTGAAAAAACTCATGGATGCTGTAGATTTTCAGCAAATCTCAGAAGAAATACAAATAATAACCGATAATAAAATAACATTAACATTTTAACTAATGGAACTTAAAGAATTATTGACATATATTGAGGCTAATAACATTGATGTAAGCCTTAGCGAATCCTACAACTTAAATATCGTCTTAAATAAAAAAGACGCTGAAAATAAAACGTTAATTGACTCTATCAGAAGCAACAAGGAACACCTGATAAAGCACCTCGAAACGAAAAACAGTGCAAACCTTATCCCTGTTTACAGGATGACGCCTTTTCAGGAAGGTTTGGCGGGGTTTGCTAAAAATAATCCAGAAAGTTCCAGGTATATTATCCACCTTACTTTTAAATCAGAAAGAGAGATAGATTATAACGCTTTCAAAAAAGCATGTGGATTTCTGGTATCAAACCATGAGATTTTAAAATCCTCATTTGATTATGATGTTACAGAACAGATTTTTAAATCGAAAATTATTGATACCGGTGAGTTCTTTTGTGAAAGAATACTTCCCGAAGAGGAGGAGGCTTTCAGACAGGGAAGTTTTGATATTTCCAAAGAATCACTGATAAAATTTGCACTGCTTGATAAGCATATTATCATTATAAAAATACATCATATCATAGCAGATATTGTATCTGTGCAGCTTATGCTAAAACAGTTATTTGGCTATTACAGCAGGTTTCAAAATAATATTACCCCTGAGGTTTTTCCATCAGTTCCTTTTTCAGAATATACCAAATGGCTATTGAAACAGAACCATGAAAAAGGTTTGTTATATTGGAAAAATCTGTTAGAGCGTTATGAAGCAACACCAATAGAGCAAATAGTTCCTGCCAAGAAGACACTTAAGGAGACTTATGCCGAATTAAATGTTGCATACGACTTGAATAATGTCACTCAGAACATATTAAAAAACCATAAGCTTACTAATAATACAGCGATTAACTTCTTCTTCGGATTGGTTTTCGCTAAATATTTCAGAAGCAGAAAGTTTGTATGGGGCAATACAATAACTCATAGATACATGGACCAGGATAAGTTTAGAGATATTATAGGTCCTATGATTACAACAATACCTGTAGCAAATGATTTTGAACATCATGAAACGATTATAAAAGCTATTTCTGATTTTCATTATCAGCTTTTAGATTCACGTGAACATTCCTATATATCTACGCCGGAAATCTATGAGGCCATTAATTCTAAAAACCTGTTTAGTGCAAATTTGAGTTTTCAGGATGTTTCGGAAAATAATGATGATACATTTAATGATGTCAGTATTCAAAGGCTGGTTTCTGAAAGTCAGAGTATATCCCATTTTCCGCTTTCTGTTCTGGCATCTTTAAAAAATGATAAAATTTCATTTAGTATTAGTTATAGATCAGATATATTTTCTCAAGATATAATTAAAGATATGGCTGATATTGTAATAGGCCTTTATAATAATCTTGAAAACCTGACTGACAGAAAGTATTCGGAACTGGATATTTTTGAATATAAAAAAGATGTAGAAAGATCCATTCTGATCGGAGAAAATTTCGACCAGAAAGATACAGGTGTACAAAAGCTATTTTCAGATGCACTAAGGAAGTATAAAGAAAAAACAGCAATAGAAGATGTCGAAAATAATTCCCTGACATTTACCGAGCTGGATGAAAAGAGTAATTATGTTGCCAACCAACTGATACAGAAAAATATTACTGGTGCAGTTGGGGTTCACCTTAAGTATGCTACCAATTTAATTGTAAGTATTCTTGGGATCTTAAAAGCCGGATGTACAGTGATCAGTTTAGAACATGGTTATCCGATAGAGCAGCTTAATCTTATAACTTTGGAAACTGATTTGCAGGCATGTATCATAAGTTCCGAAGAAAAAACATTATTTGGAGACCGTTTACCCTATGTAAAAGAAAACTGTACCATAATCCGTGTTCCGGAGTCTATTCCTTCAGAAAACAGCCTTATTTCCGAAAGACAAAGCAAGCCTGCAGATACTTTATCACTCTACTATACATCAGGATCTACCGGGATCCCTAAAATAGTCAAGGTATCGCATGAAAATACAATAAATGGGTTGCTATACCTCGTACAAAATTATCCTTCCAATGCTCAGGATATCTTTTGTCTTAACATCAGGGTTTCTTTTAGCCCTTCAATAAGAAATATATTGGAAGCAATTATACAGGGTAATAAAATAGTTATCCTTCCAGAATATCTGTATTATAATATAGATAAGTTTGTTGAAACTGTAGGCCAGAAAGAAATATCACGACTGTCACTTACTCCAAGTTTTATCAAACTTCTTATTGAAAGCGGTAAAGAAAACTTCCTGAATAAACTTAATTTCTTAGAAGTACGCGGGGAAGCAATTTCTATGGAAGATATCAGGTTATTCAAAAAACTTATGCCTGCAACAACAATCGTTAGCAGATACGGATCTACAGAAGCGTCTTCTACTGCCTATAACGAAGCTTTGAATACTAATATTAATAATTCTTCAAGATATTTTGCTCTTGGTAAACCAATACACAATACCCTGTTTAAAATTATTGACGATAACAACAATGTGCTGCCATCAGGAATTATCGGAGAAATATATGTCGAAAGTAAAAGTGTGGCAAAAGGCTATATAGGAAGTCCAAATAATAATTTCATTTATGACAAAAACCAGATCCGTGGATTAAAAACCGGAGACTTAGGGTATATAGATCAGGATGGTATTTTACAGTTTACCGGAAGAAAAGACGCGATGTTAAAACTGAGGGGATACCGTATTGAGCCCGAAGAAATAGAACTTGCAATGGAGAAGTTTGAAGGTATAATGAAGGCGAAAATAGTTCCTGTAGATGTAGAAGACCCTACCATGGCAAGGCTAGTGGCTTTCTGCCATGTGAAAACTGTGGAAGAGTTTAGCGATATCAATCTTAAACACTTTTTAAAGGATATGTTGCCAAACTATATGATTCCTAATAAAATACTCTTTGTTGATGAATTTCCACGAACTAATACAGGTAAAATAGACATACAATCTCTGAAGAGGTTAATCAATGTAACAGATAAAAACAGAACTGGAACAAAAAGCATCACTGAACAGAGAATAAAAGAAATTTTCACAGACATTATGCCAAATTCTGTGATTTATATTGATGAAGAATTTTTTGAAATGGGGGTAAATTCCATTTTAACTATGAAGGCTGCATATAAATTAAGCGTTGAGTTTAATGTAAGTTTAAAAGGGGCAGAGCTCTTTCAGCATGATACTATTGAGAAACTGGCGGTTTACATAGAAACCATGATCGAAAATAAAAACTTCAAAAGAGAGGAGATATATCATATCCTGAATCGCAATGACGACAATAAGGATATTTTCTTCCTTATACCACCACTTACCGGAACATCATTGTTTAATACATTAAAACCTTTTGTTCCAGAAGGAATTGATTTTTATGTTTTCGAAACTATTGCTGTCGAAGAGTACAGTGTACTGGCAAAAGATTTGGAAACATTGGCGGGATTTTATAAGAATTCTGTTCTTCAGCTCTGCAAAGGCAAAAGAATACACATGGGCGGTTGGTCTTTTGGAGGAAGTACAGCTTTCGAAATAGCATTACAGCTACAGGCTCTTGGCGTGGAAGTGAGCTCTTTGGTATTATTAGACCCAAATATGTACAGGCCTGAATTTGACAATGATGATAAACAGAGAGAAGATTATGAAAAAATAATCAGGGCTTTACTTGTTCAGGAAAATATTGACCCAGATGAGATCGGTATGGACAGATTTATAGAGCAGGCTTATCATTCAAATTACGTAATTAAAAACTACAGACCAACTTCTATATATAAAGGAAATATTGCCCTTATTAAGCCCGAATTAACTTCAGAATTTGAGAGAAACCATGATACCCCATTCAACGGTTTCCGTGAATATTGTGATGGCGAAATTAAAATCAGCTTCACACCCGGAAATCACATGACTATGGCTACCGGTCCTGCAAAAGTTGTTGCGAACCTTATATTCTCGAATTTAAATCTGGAAGCTAAATAATTATGATAAAAAAAGGCTTGTTTTTTCTTATAGGAATATTACTACTTGATGGGTGTAAAATACCACATTCCGCTTATACGCTAACTGAAAATAAGTATTCTGTAAACGAGATAAAGGAGAAACGGGGAGAAGTAATGAAGTTAAACGATTCGTTATATAAGTATGGAAAATTTAACTATAAAGATTCCACACTTAATTATAGAATTTTAATGCCCATTTCAGTGAAGGAAGGGGAAAAATATCCGCTTGTTATTATATTTCCCCATTCAGGTGGGATAGGAAAAGATAATATGAACCAGATGACAACGCTTCCTAAATATTGGCTACAGGAAAATGTCCGTAAAAAATATCCTGCGTATATAGTAGCCATACAATATCCTGTACGTTCATCAAACTACCTTTTTGACCAGTTTAAACGCATGTATTCAGTACCGGACGATTATTGTATGGAGGCCACTTCCGAACTTATAAAAAGTTTGAGCCAGGAATTGAAAGTTGATGATCAACGTGTTTTCGGAATAGGTTTTTCAATGGGAGCATCTACACTGTATAATTTACTAACCAGATATCCGGATTTATTAACCGCTTCCGTAAGTATTTCCGGAATTCCTGATAAAGACTTCAGCGAAAAAGTGGCAAAGTCGCCAATATGGATAATACATGGGAATGAGGATAGCGAGAATCCTGTAACTCCCGACAGGATGCTGGTAGAGTATCTCAGGAAAATGAATAATAAAAATTTTACCTACTGGGAGATTTCAAGTTTAGAGCATACGGTATATCCAGATCTGTATGATACTAATATGATCCCGGAATGGTTGTTTAATTTAAAAAAATAAACGTTTTACCAGTAAATTATAATGAAAATAAGGATAAACTGAAGATTCCTGTCAAGGTGTTTTATGGTTCGAAAGAACATGTTGATGCAGACAGTATAATTATGACTGGAAAAAGGAAAGTTAATGTCCCGTTCAGATACCAGGACTTGACGGTGACCATTTCCTCATTTTCAAAAATTAGGATTTTTTCAAAAATATTTCAGAAGTATCTGATTTTGATGTTGGAAATTACCGAAAACGATCCTGGTTTTTTGATTCGTGAAATGCAGAAGAGTACCGTTTTAGGGATGGGCCATTGATAAAGCAAGTGGAGGAAATATCGGTAAATAAAAGATTAGATAAGCTGATTAAAAAAGAATAGCAGAAATAAATGAAAAGAACTAAAATCGGAATATTTGGGCTGGGGGTAGTAGGTAAAGGAGTATATGATCTTTTAAAAGGGATGCCTGAATTTGAAGTAGGAGCAATTGTTGTAAAAGATAAATCCAAACCGAGAAATGTAGAGGAAGAAATCATTACTTATGACAAACGCGATATCCTGGATGATTTAGATACAGATATTGTAATTGAACTTATAGATGATGCAGATGAAGCATATGATATTGTTACCACTTCTTTAAAAAAAGGAAAGGCTGTTATATCTGCAAATAAAAAAATGATATCAGCTTATCTTGGAGAACTTATAACCCTTCAAAAGGATACACAAACACCATTTTTGTATGAAGGTGCTGTTTGTGGGAGTATTCCTATTATAAAAAACCTGGAAGATTATTATGCAAATGATATCGTATTATCTTTAACAGGTATCGTTAATGGATCTACAAATTATCTTCTTACAAAAGCTTTTGAAGAGAAAGTACCTTTCAGTGAAGTAGTACATCGGGCGAAAGAATTGGGCTATCTTGAAAGTGACCCTTCGCTGGATATTAACGGTTATGATGCCAGATCAAAACTAAAGATTCTGATTGCACACACTTTTGGGAAAATAGTAGAACTGGATAGTATTCTGATGATTGGTATTCAGAATATTTCTGATGCCGATGTTGATTTTGCGAAAGAGCAGAATTTGAAAATAAAACTGATTGCAAAATCTTACACCTATAAAGGAAACCATATCAATTTGGTAGTACCTATGTTTATTTCGGATCAGAGCGATTTTTATCATATCAATGATGTGTTTAATGGAGTGGTTCTGAACTCACAACTTTCTGATAAGCATATTTATATAGGCATGGGAGCAGGAAGCTTACCTACAGCTGCTTCCATTATACAAGATGTTTTTTTGATTGAAAGGAAATATTCGTACGCTTACAAGAAATTAAAAACAACAACAGATTTCTCAATAAATTATCCTTCTTATAAAATATATATCAGTTACTCTGGTACAAACCACTTTTTAAGTGAGGTTGAACAACATTTCAGTAATGTGATTGAGAAAGGGGTATTGAATAATAATAGTTATATCATAGGTGAAATGAAACATGAAGAATTATGCCTTGTACAGCATAAATATGAAGGGGATGGGATTTCAGCAATATTGTTTGATACTATCCACCCAAATAATCAATAAATCGAGATCTGAAAATGAAACTGACTCTTCCTCAACAAGATATTTATTTCGAACAGCTTTTGTTCCCAAATGAACCTATTTACAATATTGGAGCAAGAATTTCTATAAAAGGATATTTAAACAAAGAAATATTTGAACAGGCATATATCGCTTTAATACAACAGCATGATGCTTACAGGTGTCATTTAAAGGAAGTGAATAATAATGCAGAAATGCTAATTACAACTGAAATCCGTCAACTCGAATTTATCGATTTCTCGTTTAAGGAAAATAAAGAAAAAGAAGTGTTGGATTTGATGCAAAAAGAGTTTAAAAATCCTTTTAATGTAGAGAAGGATACATTTTTATATCGTTTTGCGCTAATAAAAGTGGACGATAATTTCCATTATCTGTTTTCTGTTTACCACCATATAATTACCGATGGATGGGGAACATCTTTGATGTTTACACGTTTGGTGAAAAACTATAACGAAATTATGGAGCACGGAGCCATAATTACGACATATCCCTATTTTTACGAAAATTTTAGTATTGAAGATCAGGAGTATTTTGGATCTCTGAAATTTATTAATGATAAGGAATATTGGGTCGGGAAATTTAAAATGCTTCCTGAAAATTTATTTCAGAAAATAGATTCTTCAATAACAATCAATACCAGTTACAGAAAAGAATTTATGGTAAGAAGGTCTGTTTATAACGAATTGGTAAGATTGGCTTTAGAAACAAAGTCGAGTACCTTTCATATTATTCTTGCAATTTTATATACTTATTTGAGTAAAAAATCTCAAAATGACTCTGTTTCAATAGGATTGCCTGTTTTAAACCGTTCGGGGGCTAAATTTAAAAAAACTGTGGGTTTATTCATGGGGGTAAATCCTTTACTGCTTTCAATTGATGAAGAAGAAACATTTATTGATTTGGTAGAAAAAATCAAGACACAGCTAAAACACGACTATCGTCAGCAGCGTTTCCCCCTGGGGCATTTGGTGAAAGAATTGGGGGTATTTAATCAAAAGGAAAGGATATTCAATGTTACATTATCTTATGAAAAGCAGGATTATTCATCTCACTTTAAAAATACAGTTACTAAAGTGGTGCCGCTTAGCCATGAATCAGAAAGAGTGGCTTTAGCATTATATATAAGGGAATTTGACGAAACGGAGGATGTAAAAATTGATTTTGACTATAATCTGAATTACTTTACACCAGAAAGTATTACTAATCTCATAGCGCATTTCCAGATACTTATGGAGTCAGTTTTGAGCGATTCAGGTCAAAAAATAAAAAAACTAAATTTCCTCACCGAACACGAATGTCAAAAGCTTTTAATAGAATTCAATAACAGTGAAGTAGCTTATCCTAACAATAAAACGATCATTCATTTATTTGAAGAACAGGCCGCGAAAGTACCTGGCAACATAGCGGTATGGGATAAGATCACAAACTTAACCTATAAAGAACTAAAAGAGAAGTCGGATAATATAGCAAAGTACCTGCTTTCCGGTTTTGGAGAGAATAATATGCCTGTTGGAGTATTGACTGAAAGGTCTGCAGAACTTATTATTATTCTTTTAGGGATACTTAAAGCTGGGAAATGCTATATTCCTATCGATCCAATGCTGCCAAAAGAGAGGGTCGAATACATTATTGGACAGAGTCAGGCCTCACTTATCATAACCGAAGAAGCACTTTTAAAAGAATTCGAATCAACAGAAACATCAGGTGATAAAAATCAAAAACAAATACGTTTTCTTACCAAAGAAGAACTGTTGCGGTTTGAGTATACATCGGTGACCGAATTAAATTATCTTACTAATCCTGAAGATACAGCCTATATCATCTATACATCTGGTTCTACAGGAAATCCAAAAGGAGTAGAAGTAGGGCACCGTGCGTTAACCAACTTCTTAACAAGTATTCAGCATATACCACAAGTCCAGGCAAATGATGTGCTTTATTCAGTTACTACGTATTCCTTTGATATCTCCATTTTAGAATTTTTTACGCCACTAATATCTGGAGCAAGCGTATTTATTGCTGGTAAAGCAACATTAAATAATATAGAACAATTAAAAAAAGAGTTAGAGCAAATCACACCGAGTATTATTCAAGCAACTCCAAGCTTCTACCAAATGTTATTTAATGCAGGCTGGAAAGGAAATAAAAATCTTAAAATACTTTGTGGAGGAGACAGTCTGAATGAATCTTTAGCAGAAAAACTCTTAATGCACAGTAAAGAAGTATGGAATATGTACGGACCAACAGAAACTACAATATGGTCAAGTACAAAGAAGATAGATAAACCTTCTGATGCCTCTAATATAGGAAAACCAATTAACAATACTCAACTCTATATTGTTGATAAATGCCTTAATCTTTTACCTGAAAACACTGCAGGGAGAATCTTCATCTCTGGAGATGGAGTGGCAAAAGGATATTACAAAAATGAAAAACTTACCCAGGAGAAATTCATTGATAACCCTTTTTACATAACCTCAAAAAATAATCCTAAAATGTATGATACAGGCGACTTAGGAAAGTGGAATGGGGAAGGAGAAATAACATTTTTAGGACGGAATGATTTTCAGGTTAAAGTAAGAGGGTTCAGGATAGAATTGGGGGAGATAGAAACCCATATTTTAAGGTTCAACCCTTTAATCAAACACGTAGTAGCTGATGCGAAAGAGGTAAATGGAGAAAAAGTATTGGTTGCTTACTACAAAATAGATAGAGCGCCAGATAGAAACCTGGAGATAAATAAGATTGAATGCCGGGAATATCTTCAGGACAGGTTACCAGAATATATGATACCGGGTTTCTATATAGAGCTGGATGATATCCCGTTAACCCCTAATGGCAAGATTGACCGTAAAGCACTACCGGATGTTACAGGAAAAGATTTGATCAGAAAAAAATTTGTTGCCCCAAAGAATGAGACAGAGAAGAGGCTGGTGGAAATATGGCGGGAGATACTCGGAATAGATGAGATAGGCATTACCGATAATTTTTTTGAACTCGGTGGGCATAGCTTGCTGGCAGGAAAAATAATAAATTGTATTTCCAGAGAATTAAATCATGAGGTTTCATTAAAATCTATCTTTCAGAATCAAACTATCCAAAGCTTAGCAAAAGTATTGGAGAATGATAGCAAGGAGAAAACATTCATTCCTAAAGCTGAGATAAAAAGCTTATATGCATTAACATATGATCAAACCAATATATGGTTGGCTTCTCAGAAACAGGGCTTTTCCAATTCCTATAATATGTATTCCGTTTTTGAAATTGAAGGAGATATAGATACGCTTTTATTGGAAAATTCTATTAATTCAATTATCCGGGAAAATGAAATATTAAGAACAAATTTTGTAGAAAAAAATGGTGAAGTATATCAAATAATCAGAGAAGATAGAGAATTCAGTTTAGCTATTCTTGACGTCGGCGGAAAAGATTTTTTATCCTCAATAAAAAGCTATATTTCGCAAAATTTAGATTTAGAAACTGATTTACTTTTTAAATCAGTTATTGCTCATTATAATGATAAAAAATATCTTATTTTCTTAACCCATCATATTATAGTTGATGGCATTTCTTTAGAAATCATATTGACCAAACTAATTCGGATTTATAATGGGATACCTTTAAAAGCAACGGTTGACATTCAATTTAAAGATTATTCTGAATGGTTGCTGGGACAAAATAATTTTCAGGTCGAATCAAATATCCCAAAAGTTAACTCAGGAAATAATACCCATACGAAAGTTCTGATTAATAGCCAGATACCAGGAATAGTAAAAAGTAAGATATTTAATCTATCAATAGATCAGTACGATGAATTAAGAAAAATTTCAAGTGCTAACAACACAACTTTGTTTTCTTCTATTCTTACCATCTTAAGCGTCGTTCTAAATAAAATATATCAGCAAAATCCAATTTGCCTGGGGACTGTTTTTAGCGGAAGGAATAACGCTCAGCTCGAGGAAGCTGTAGGGATGTTCATAAAAACCCTTCCCTTCCTGATTTCTGTAAAGGAGGAACTTACTTTTAAAATATTGACAGAAAATACCCAAAATAATCTATTGGTTTTGGAGGAGAAAATTACACAGCCTCTGATCAGTAATCTTAATACATTGACTGACTTTTTAGTGGTCTATCAACATTCGGAGGTACTGCTAAAAGAAAACATCGACTTTGGAACATTTACATTAAAAAAGCAAATCATACATGCTACATTATCTAGATTTCCACTTGTATTCAACTTCTTTGAATCTGGCGGATTGAGGTGTGAAATAGAATATGTTGAAAGTATTGATGATACTTTCGTTGAGATAATATGGGATAAAATAACGCTTATGACCGATTGGGTAACCAAAAGTCCGGATGAGATTATTGAAAAGGTAAACTTATCAACTCATAGAGAAATACAAATAAATAATTCGGTAGATATTGATTTTGATTTTTAGATCAGGAAAATATTATTTTATAAATAGATTATGATAAAAATCAAGAAAACTAATTTTTTCTTTCTTACAATATATTCGCTGGCAAATACATTTTTGACATTAGGGATTTTATATATTGTTAACAAAATTGTAGCTAATAAAGAGCTTGTCAATAACAATCTTGCTATACCATTTTTTTCATTTATAATATTTTCATATCTGCTGAATATTTTTTTTCAGAAAAAAATTATCAGGATTTCATATGATTTTGTTTACGATAGCGAAATCAATATAACCAAGAGTCTTATGGATATAACATTAATTCGCCTCAATTCCTTAGGAACAGAACGGATACATGGAATATTAGAGGATATTAGAGTATTTATATTTCTTCCAGGTGTTATTACCAATACTCTCAATTCGTTACTGCTGATACTTTTATGCATTGGTTATCTTTTTAGCCTTTCTGTAATGGGAGCACTTATTATCGTTTTATTGATATCGATAATTTCGTACCTGTACTTTTCGATGAGTAAAAAGTTGTCTGCTCAATTACTCGGGCTCAGAAACAGTAATGATGATTTCAATAAATTTACACAAGATATATTGCAGGGATTTAAAGAATTAAAAATTAGTGCAGCAAGACAATATAACCTATCATATAATTTTATTATTCCCAATAGAAATGATGCCAAAGAAACGGATATATATATCAGCAATAGTTTCAGCGCCATTAATGTTCTTAGCCAGTATGGCCTGTATTTTATTTTCGGAGTAATTCTGTTTGTGTTGCCATTTATTGGCATAGTTTCAATTGATAAAGTGGTTTCATTCATTGTGATCTTGCTATTCATGTCAGGCCCCATAAACAGAATTATCACGATGCAGAATCTTTATATGAGAATAGGGGTTTCTCAAAAGAGGATAAGGAAGTTCTTAAAAGAAATAGACATCAGCTCCACTTCCGATAAACAAACTGCTATTCCTTCCACTCTCTCTTTCAATACTTTGGAATTTTTGCAATGTGTATTTCATTATAACTCATTTACATTGGGGCCGATAAATCTCAATATCAAAAAAGGAGAAGTAATATTTATTGTTGGTGGAAACGGCAGCGGCAAAAGCACATTTATCAATTTACTTACGGGATTATATACTCCTTCAACAGGAAAGGTCCATTTGAACGGAAGCGATATCTTGAATGATATAGAAGGTTATCAGAACTTGTTATCAACCATATTTACCGATAATTATATTTTTTCTCAGAATTATGATAACTACCAGGTTAAAGAGAACGCTAAATATATTGAGTATCTCAAAATGATGGAAATGGATAGTATTATAAAAAATGATGACGACTCTTCAGTCAGGAGAAAGTTTTCCAAGGGTCAAAGTAAGAGAATATCCATGATTCTTGCCCTGCTTGAGGAAAAGCCCTTGTTAATATTGGATGAATGGGCAGCAGATCAGGATCCGCATTTTAGAAAATATTTTTATGAAAATCTTATTCCTTTCCTTAGACGGCAGGGAAAAACCATTGTTGCAGTTACTCATGATGACAAATATTTTAAACATGCTGATAGAATTTTAAAGTTCGAGTATGGTAAAATCATACAGGATATTACTGTCGAAAAAGAAGAGGATTCAGCAATAGTAAATATTTAAATCCATAAGAATTATTTTCTTTTTGAGTAGTGTAAATAGAAGTATTGACATTATAAAAGAGAGATAAAACATGCCTGAACTATTAATAAATATTAATTTTTTAATCTGATACAAATGAAATTTTTTTTAGCATTCTTCTTATCATTATCCTGTAACTGTATATATGCGCAGTATAAAATAACAGGAAAAATTTTTGATAAAAATAACAACCCTTTGCCTTTCGTGGATGTAAAAGCAAATAATACCAGGATTACTAAAGTCTCACTTACAGATAAAGATGGTGTTTATACAATAAATAATCTTCCGGCTTCAGATTATGAAATTACAATCCATACATTATTGTCCAAAGAAATTAAGAAAAGTGTAACGGTGACAGATAAAGATTTGGATTTGGGGATTACATTTATAGATCAAGAGAAAAACCTGCAGGAAGTTGTTATAACTGGTCAAAAAAAACAGCAGGTAGAACAGAAAATAGACCGCCTGGTAATAAATGTTGAAGGAACCCCAATAGGGATTTCCGGATCGGCTTTAGAAGTTCTTCAAAGATTACCGGGAGTAGAGATAGGTTCTAATGGCAGTTCAATTACACTGAACGGAAAATCGGAAGTAGGAGTATTGATAAATGATAAATTAACCCGAATTCCCATTTCTTCCTTAATCCAGATTTTAAGTAGTACAAATGCAAAAGATATCGAAAAAATTGAGCTTATTTCAATCCCACCGGCAAAATACGATGCAGAATTTACCGGAGGGCTAATCAATATCAAACAGGTTAAAAAAAACACGAAAGGCACTAACGGAAGTATCCTGGCAGGGTTGGGGTTTGGAAAAAAAGATAAAGAGAAATTTGGGATTAACTGGAATGCGCGCAATAATAAAATCAATTTTTATGGTGATCTGAACTATGATAGGAATAATACACCCAGAACCTTTACAAATTCTGGTACAAGCCGTTCTTCTGATCAATCTGTAACCAGTAATTTTACCGAAACATACAGGGATCCCATTATTACCGGTTATTCAGGACGATTAGGATTGGATTATTATATCAATAGTAAATTTACGTTTGGAGTATTGGTAAATGGAAATTTAAATAATTTTAAGCAGGAGGCAAGCGGCTTTAATATAAAAAACAATCTGAATAAAAATTACTATACGGGTTTATTTAATGATGAAGATAGTGATAGAAATTTATTCACTTCCAATTTAAACCTCAATTACAAAATAGATTCCCTGCAGGTGTTAAACTTTGATGTGGACTATCTGAAATACCTCAACAAAGCACCTAACAATTATAATAATCATTATTTTGATGAAAACGGGGCTTTAGAAAGAAATGAAATATTTTCTGTTACAAAGAACACCCCGGTAGCTGTAGGAGTTGGTAAAATAGATTACTCCAGAATACTTAGTGAAAAAATTAAATTAGATTTTGGCGGTAAGTATACTTATTCAAAACTAGACAATACCGTATTAGTGAACGACCTTATTGATGGACAATATGTTCAAAATAATAACTTGAGTGAAAAATCAAACTTAACCGAAAATATATCAGCTACATATTTATCGGTAGATTGGGGGGCTGATGAGAAAACAAATATTAAATTAGGGTTACGTTACGAATACTCCACACAGAAGCTTGATTTACTCAGTGCTGGAAATGCATTGGATACAAAGCTAAGCGAACTATTCCCTTCGTTATTTTTTTCGAGAGAGATCGGAAAAAAATCTAGTTTACAAGCCTCTTATGGAAGAAGAGTATCGAGGCCTACTTATTTTGATCTGGCTCCTTATGTATTATTTTTAGATCCCAATACGTTTTATTTTGGGAATATCAGGCTAAAACCTTCAATTAGTAATATTTTGTCCCTAAACTATAAATTCCAAAAATATATAGCAAGCGTAGAATATTCTCATGAAAAGAACTCAATTGCAAGATCTCAAATAGTTTTCTTACCTGAGTCTTCCCAACAACGTTTAACATCTCTTAATCTTGATTATTTAAATACTTTAACCTTTTCAATAAACGCACCATTAAAAATTAATAAATGGTGGGAGATGCAGAACTCTTTCCAGTTATCTTACATTAATCAGAAGATTGATGCCCAGAAAAACGATGATTATTTTTTTATAATACGCACTACACAAACATTCAGTTTACCTAAAGATTTTTCAATTCAGCTGTTTTCTGCCTATAATTCGAACCGTTTATCAGGCGTAAGCAAAATCAAACAATATCAAAGGGTAAACCTTAGTTTAGATAAGAAAATAAAAAAAATGAATAGCAGTATACAGCTAAGTTTTAATAATGTATTTGGTCAAAATTACAGCTTTGAGTCTTTTGAAGCCAATAACAGCTCTTTTGTAAAATACAGCTACGAACCAAGGATCATCAGGCTTACCTATATTTATAATTTTGGAAACTCTAAGCTCAGCAAGCAAAGAAAAAGAGAAGTATCTTCTGAAGAGATCAAAAATAGATTAGATTAAACAACAGAATAATGCTTAGAGAAAGAATAGAACAGATCAACCAGGGAATAGAAAAAGTAATTAAGAATAATCCAGATATCAAAGCCCTGATGTCCGTAGGTAGTTTCTCACAGGGATATATGGATTCGTTTTCAGATTTAGATCTGTATGTATTTACTACAATACCCAGAAAATACATGAATTATACGGATGATAGCTGGATTTCGCCTTTAGGCAATATGATTTCAAGGAGGGTTTTTAGAGATTCGGGCGAAGGTGTTGATAAAAATAAAATAATCCTGGATAATGGCTTAATGTATGATATAACAATAATAGACCTCTCGCGATTCAATATGATTAAGTATTATTTCATGTTGAAAAAATACAGATTAATAGGTGTATTGCCTGAATTTTTGAGCAGATTATTGTCTGGAAATATTATCAAATTTTACAGTACAATACAAAGAGGTTACAGAATTCATGCTGACAAAATTAATTTGGAAAAAACACTTATTGATGCAATCAATTTTTCAAAAACAAAAAGCGTTACACTAACGGAAAAAGAGTTTTTGAAGGGGTACAATTTTTTTTGGCAATCCTGTTATACGGCATCTGTTAAATTAATAAGAGAAGAATTTTATTATACCTTGCTTGTTTATGACCACTATTTAAAGAAAGAATTAATAAGGATGATTGAACAAAAGTGCTTGCTTGAAGAAAAGGAAAAAGATGTTTATTATAACGGCCATAAAATTAAACAATGGGGGGGAGAAGACCTATACAGAAAACTGGTTAGTACCTTACTTAAGGAGGATATAATTTCTATGCAGAATGCATTGATACAAACAGCAGAGCTTTATCAGCATTACTCAGCACTAGTGGCAGCTCATAATGGATTCAACCTCAACGTTGAGTTTGAAAAATTTGTATTAAATTTTATTAAAAATATAGCCATTCCGGAATGTGAATATGGCATCAAAAGAAAATTTCAATGATAACCAGGTAAATACAACAGATTGAATATTCGTTATAAAATAATGCCCCAAAATGCTAAGTATATAATCAATAAGATATAAGAGAAAATCAGACCATAAATCAGCTCAATATTCTTAATGGTATTTCGTTTGACAAGAACCAAACCAAAGCTTACTAGTGTACTAAAAATGTATATATAAGCGAGATAAATAACAAATTCAAACTTCTTGATAAGACCAAATAACAAAATGTAAATATTTTGGTTGGTAGTTTGAAGGATTCCATAGCTTAAAGACAAAAACAACACGATACCTAGAAAGGAATTAAATAAGATAAGAGAATATAATGTACGGTTTTCGGTTGCTTTTAACTTGGGAATTAAAATAAATATAGAACTTATAATCAGTAACAAGGCGATAATCAAGGACGATAAAAATAACCAATCAGGTTTATTAAAATTTTCTGCCAATTTAGCTATCCCTTTATTATAAAATATATGATGTGAAACAAATTGAACTTCGGGAGCTTTATTATCAGTTTCAACAGCTGAACCGCTTATAAAACGCGCCAGCATCTGTTTTCCTTCTTTAGAGAAGCTAGTTCCATGCCCGTATGGCATTTTTACCAAATAGCTGTTTTTTAGCTGCTTAGCAAGTTTTTCTCCGTTTGATAAGGGGGTAATCGGATCATACTTCCCTGCAAAAATCAAAGTTTTATATGTGCTGTCTTTTTGTTTATCCTTATCGCTTGTGGGTTTTTGAGCAATCCCCCAGCTTTGACAAACGAATAAATCCGAGCGGTAGAATAATAGTGCTCCGTTTTTATCCTGCTTTTTTGAATTTTCATCAAAAAGAGAAATACTCTGATTATTATATACATCATTGCACGTTACACAATAATAGGTTCCGAAATCTCTTTTCAGCGACTCAGAAAAAGATTCCACAAGGCTGGATAATACATTTTTATTTTCTTTATTAAATGCGTCTATTATTAATGGAATAACCTCTATCAGCTGTTTGTTATAAAGGGATTGTTGGATAATAAGTTTAAAGTCATCTGCATTATAGGTAAAATGCCCACCAGCGATGATTTTTTTATCTACACTTACTGAAAGACCTTTGCTGTTCAATTTATTAATTACCGAGTTGTACTCTTTTTCCAGATCTGGGAATTTACTTTTAGAATCTTTAAATAATAGATATAAACTATTAAGGTAATTAGAAGTGTTTTTGCCGTAATAATCAGATAATCCGGAAATAGGAGAGTCTAGAATTAGACCTTTAACATCGCCAGGGTATGTTTTGGAATACAGCTGGGCAATATACGTTCCATAAGATAGTCCGTAGATATACCACTTATTAATTTTTAATTCACTTTTTAAAGTATGTATATCTTGAGCAATATTATTACTGTTGTATTCATTGGGGTCTATTTTTTCTTTCAGAAGATGTTCTTTACATTCCTTCGAAATATCTACAATAGCGTTTATCTCTTTATTTCCATAGATATCTTGACTGAAAACATTTAGTATTTTTTTTCCAAGATCCGGGCAGAGGCTTGGTTGGGAGAATCCTGTTCCTCTCAGGTCAATCAAAATTATATTAGCTTTTTCTCTTAGTGGATGATGAAGCCATTTTTTTATAGCACCAATTGACCACCCTCCCGGACCTCCCGAAATAAAGACAATATTTTCATTTGTTTTTTTTAGACATAAAAGTTGGGCGACTGCCAATTTTATTTTTTTATTAGGATAATTCCAATTTTCTGGAACACTAAAAGAATAGTATCTGATGTCTTTATTATTTACTTCTTTCCAATCCGGGAAAAATGTATTACAAATCTCCAATTTAGTTTTTGGGTTTTGAGCGGCAGTCGTTAGAGAAACAAATAGAGATAGAAAAATTAAAAATTGGCGTATCATAAATAAAAATATAGTTTAAATATAGCAAGATTACAATAATATTTATATTTTTATTATATTTATACTAATAATTACTTTTGCAATAATATTCTTTTTAATAGCGTTTAATCCTATTATCCAATAATTTACTTTCAGTCCTGGGTTTGAACAGATCAAGTCATATACTTATGGAGTAGTCGTGTTTTTTTGATTTAGACATAGAGTTGAGTAAGCCTGAACAGGAAGAATTCAATGTTTTTTACTCCTTTAAATTGACTTATGAATAATATTTCTGTTCTGTCACTGGGACAATATTATAGAGATACAATAAAAGAGTAGGAAGAAGCATTTAAAAAATTTCAAGAGCCTGGAAACTTCGATATTTGGCCATTTTTTAAACAAGCAGATTATGATGAACAATTAAAGCACCAACCATTTTTAATTGGGCAATAAAGATTGGCTTAAACCAAAGAAGCTTCTTGTTTTGCTGGTGATCCCGCTGCGATGTGAACTTCGTTCAATTTTCAGCGTTTAAAGGCTATCTGGAAGGTTTTTAAAAAGCGACTCACCGAATCGCTCACCTTTTATTTCGATACGTTTGAGCTGCAATTGCTATTTTCCAAATTACGTAATATCAATTAAGAAGCATAATTATTTATGATCTCTAAATTCCCTGATTTTTTCCAACTCAATTACGTCGATTTGATCTTTTGGTCTATTTACAGCTTTCTTATTAGTTATTAGTTGGTTGATATGCAAAAAAGGGACTTTTATATCTTCAAAGACTGCAATAGAGGCGAGGTCAAGACATTCCAAAAAGGAAAGGGATTCTAGTCCTTTCATAGAGGTCATAATATCCAGTTCGATTGCATTATCTATATAGATGCTTGTCCATCCAGATACGAATTCCATCGTTTCAAAAGAAGGAAAATCACCATAATCTAATTCATTAAATGCAGCCCTGAGATTCTTTCTATTATCCAGGGTATCGTACAACCAAATATCCAGGTCATCAGTACTTCGGTTAAAACCATGAAATCTAGTAGCAAATCCACCAACCATAATATATTTTACATCATGATTATTTAAAGAACTCCAAAATCGCAGTAATACTTCATCTAAAACGTCCATATAAACTACTTATGAATTATCACTGCCTTATTGAAAAGATTATTTGTGCGTAACATTTTGGTAAAGAGTTTAAGTTTATCAAAATCAGAACGAAATATATCTTTATTTAGACGCTCATTATCAGATAATTCGGTAACGCATGTTTTTGGAAGTTCGTTAAGATTGTCTTTAGTTTCTTTTTTCATATCGCTCCTAAATTATATTGCAATTTACACATACCATCTGGATTACACAATCTCAGTTAGGTATAATAACTAAGTTTAATGGTATCCAAAGATGTCTGCAAATTTATGATAGGCTTCCTGTTGTTTATATAGATCGTAACACAGGAATGAAGGATCAAGTCATAAACTTTTGGAGCAGGCTCATTTTTTAAGCATAAATTTTGACACGCTCAACAGAAAGTCTTTGCTGTCACGGATGCTCTTATGTCTCTGGAAGTTGCGCTGAAAGCTTTCAATTTGCATGAGAATGACTCGGGGGAAACAAGGCCGGGCTGTTCGTAAATAAATTCAAAATAGCTAAATCATAAAGCTATATCGTCCGGGTACTGCCCGGGTACTGCCCGAGTACTCGTTAGGGTAAGAGCAGTGCTAAAGTAACGCGAGAGCATGGCAAGTCTAAGTCAAAACAACTAGTTGAAATGACTTAGACTTGCCATAGTTACAGCCCGTTTACAACCTGGTGTCATCCCGACCACCACTCAGGCATAACCAAACCATAACTAGTTGAAGATGAATGAAATTATAATTTCCCCTTTGACTAACCCATGGACAACTGCGGACAATTGCAGACAGCTGCGGACAATTACGGCCATTTTTTACGCATCAGGATAATCTTTAACGCGAATAGCTTACATTGGTGAAAAGATATTTATTATGGGAAGTTTAACGGGTAAATTTTCAAAGGGAATCCTTAACGATTTCATTTTTAAAGCAGCAGTTTGGCGTACAGGTTGTTTCAAAAGTTCTGTACCGGGCAAAAGGAAACAAACAATGGAAATCCAAAGGCATCAGAGAACTTTCGTCAAAGTAGCCAGCCTGGAAAAAACAGGATCTTTCCTGCCGCTAAGAATTCCGCTGAAGAGTTGACCGACCTCTTATCAAAGTAATCAGGAGCGTTTAATAAGGATAAACTGAACTATAAAATCAGGAAGTAATCAGCTGATTAAAGAATCGTAACCAGCTGCTTTGAACTCAAAAAACATCAAACCCAAAACTTGAAATTTAATCCCTGATCCACAAGTTTATGACTTGATCCGGAATGAAGTTGAAAGTAGCAGGAGATAGAAATATTCTTTAACGCAAAAAGCCTCAATTTGCATTGAGGCTTTTGTGATCCCGCTGGGATTCGAACCTAGTCCAAATATCAGGGTTTATATAGTATTTAGGGCGGTTTTTAAATTCGACTCACCGAATCGCTCACCATTTATTTCGATACGTTTTAGCTGCAATTGCTATCGTAAAAATACAAATTTATAAATAAAAGATCAAGTTTATTTAATATATAAAACTGTTAAACAGGAAGTTTACTAATAAAGCTTGAGACTTTTAATCAATGCACCTTTACAATTCTACTAATAGGACTTAACGATCTTTTTAGCTAGTAAGTATTTAGTTGCTTATCAAATTATTTTTTTCTGATTTACTTCTTTAAGGAAGGTGAAAAATAGCAACTTGTGCAAGTTCTATGGCAAAATTTTTTTAGTATACTATGATATTAAATTACTATCAATTTTACTGATAAGCTAAAAGAAAAAGATAACTTATTTGATTTTGTATTGTTTTCTTCAATAATTAGACTAATATCAAGCTCTAGACAACGATTTCCTAAACGTAATCAATTCTTCGTACAGATCTGACAATGCACTAAACTGCTCATCCTCCTGAAATTGAAACATTATTTTTCGCAGCTTAATTAATTCTGACCTAACTTCTTGTTTCTCAATTTGTCCTTTATCTATTAAAATTTTAAGTTTAGCATAAGTATCTGAAGCAATCAAAACCTCATTTTCAATATCAATTACCTTTTGGAGGAACTTGTGAATTATATGTTGTTCACCAAGTTCTATTAATACTATTTCATTGTTTAAGTAAATATTATTTAGTAGGTCACTAAAATTTTTTCTACGTGATTCAATTATTAAAACTTCACTGGGAATATTTTTGTCTTTATAAAGTTCAACTATTTTTTCATCTAATTCTCCTTCCATCTGTGCTGGACTGCGTAAAGCTACTATGTAATTTCTTGCTCTGGTTGATATAGTGAGTGCATTTACTATTGTATTATGCCTTTTTTCATTTCTCCAAGTATTTAAAGCCCTGTAACCAATAATAAAGGTAGCCATGCTTACGCAAAATGTTAAAAATGATGCAATAAAGGTTAGCCAGTCGGATATATTAGGAGCTTCAAAATATAGATGTATCATAGGATTGTATTATTAGGGTGTATGTAGCTAAATTACAACTCTCGTAGCTCATTCTAAAATTACATTTTTTTGGAAGTTAAAAGCTAAATCGTATTATGATAAATTGAAAGTAAATTATTCAATTGTTTTATAATATTGTGTAATTTATGAGGTATTTTTACATATGATGTAAAAGAAAAGAAGGTTGTTTTTACGCGAAAGTAATACTCAAAAATATTATTCTATGAACCAACAAAATCCTGAAAAACTCAGTCCATCACAATTTTATCGACAATTACGACCTGAAAATTTTTCTGATTCTGAAGAGATCACTGAATTTAAATTGCCGAAGGAGGTATTAGCTTTTGAACTTGATAAATTATCTACCAATCAGAAGCAAGATGAATTCGAGGTTTTTTGCAGACGTTTAGCAGAGAAATTTGTCTGCCCGAATTTAATTCCCCAGGTAGGCCCTACAGGTGGTGGAGACGGCAAAACTGATTTTGAAACGCATCCTGTTTCTATATATATTTCTGATAGATGGTTTATTCCCGAAAATGGCTGGGAGAAAGATGAAAAGTGGGCTTTTGCAATAAGCTGCAAAAAAGCCTGGAATCAAAAGATGAAAGATGATGTGAAAAAAATATTTGAAACAGGAAGAGAATATACAAAGATTTTCTTTATGACAAACCAGACACCATCTAGTAAAACGAAAAAGGATATTCAGGACAAATTATATCTCACCTATAATGTTGAAGTGACAATTTTAGATGCCAAGTGGATGCTTGAAAAAATCTATGAGAACAATTTAACAAACCTTGCGGTAGAAAGTCTCAACCTTTCAAATTCATTTAGAGAAGATAAGAATTTAATTGGCAAGAACGATGTTGAAAGAAAGAAAATGTTGGATGAAATTGAACGAAATATTAGTAAACCAAATAGGTACTTTGAATATGATTTTCAATTAGTAGATGATGCAATAGAAGCAGCAATTCTTGCAAGAATGCTTGAACTGCCAAAAGATGAGGTTCTTGGTAAGTTTGATAGAGCGATAAGGCTATCAAAAAAAGTCAATAATGAAAAGCATTGGATAAGAATTTATTATCAATATGCTTGGACCAGCTTAAATTGGTATGATGATTACCAATTATTCATCGATAATTATAAAAAATTTAAAACTATAATCGATAAAAATTCTAGCATCAATGAATTAGAAAACCTTTATACACTTTACAATCTACTTAAAAATGTTAAAAGTTTTGGTGATTTTGATTTAAAAAACGCAGGGATAGATATTTTAGAAGAACGATCATTTCTAATGAAGATGCTCACCCACGCTAGCATAGATGAACAACGTCCTGCCAGTGCATTGTCGGCAAGAACTTTCAAGGCTTCGGAAGAATTGTTTGATGCAATTGTTAAGGGCGAAGAGTATCAAAAATATATCATTGAAATAATTAACATATTTAATAAATGTGAAGGGTTTTTAGACTATGACTTTGACTCGTTTAAAGAAACAATTTTTGTATTAGGTGATGTGTTATCAAAAGATTCTGTTTTTGACGAATTAGTAGATACTGTCGCATTTGTTACAGAAAAGCGTACTTCTGAAGTTGCAGCAGGAAGAACTTTCTTTAATAGGGCTGCTGAAAAATTAGATGCGAAGTTACATAAACAAGCAATCGTTTATTTTGGCAAAGCAGTAATAAAGCTAGCAAAGGACGAATCTCAAGAAGGAATGTATCTTTCATTAAGGGGGTTGGCTGATGCTTATGCTAATATTGGATTGTTGTGGGCAGCTAACAGTTGTTTAATTGCAGCAACAGCAGTTGCATTCAAACCTTGGTTCCAAAATGGCACTATTACAAAAAGAGCATATGAATGCGTCAATGAGCTTGCAAAGAATGAGTTGTTTATTGGAAGAATACCATCTATAATTAATTGGTTCGAATTATTACGGGTGCTATCCCATCAACTCAATCTTGAACAGCATGATAATGATATTCCAGATCAAAGGCTTATCGACTCATGTTTAGCAGTAAGATTAATGAATTCAGATTCTCAAAAGCTTTCTGGTTATCTACCAAAAATTCTTAAGGAGCAAGATCTGTGGATTTCTGAGGATGCAGCACTTTATGCTTTAGGACATATTGATGTCCTAATGGATGAAACTGCAAAGGGAATGGGCTTAAAGGGTGAAAGTGAATTGCATGAATACTTTGAAAAATTGGCAGGTCAGCCTTTTAAAGAGCAAATTATTTTTGAAACCAACATGATGAATGATGAAAGTCTACAGATCAATAGCCGTATTCTAGGCTGCAAATTTATCATTAGTTTTTCAAAGAATAATGATTTAGTCTTTGTTGCAGAAATGATAATGGCATTTTTGGAAGCATTTCTAGCAACATCTTTGGATGGGGTATATCCTAGTACTGAAGAAATTTTAATAGAACTAGTTAAAACGGACTCAGAAGAATTGTTTGTGAAAATCCCAAGGGAAAACCCTTCAGAATATACTTATGAAATTGGACGTTGCAAATATCTACTTGGTGATGGCCAAAAGCTTTGGACGATATTCTTAGAATTACTGACTGAAATAGTTGGTAAGAATTTCTTCTTTAAAGATGTAAAATCTTATTTTGATCAACTTTTTGATAAAGAGGAAATTAGAGAAAGATTGGCATTGATATTTGAGCATAGAAAATTTTCTAACAATGTTTTAGGAGAAAAACCACAGCTCTTTCTAAGTGATAGGATAAAAGATGGATTTATCGAATTGCCCAAAATTGCTATTAAGATAAATGACACTTTAAAAAATAATCCTTCAGAACAAAAAGACGTGCAAGAGGAAAATGGCATCTTAAATTTTGATAAAAATCATCATAACCAAAGACATGTCAGGTCAATAATTGAAACCCATCATTGGGACGAAGCAGTGTGGAAAGCATTTGGGAATGCCTATTACCCAGATGGCAGATTTGTCTTGTTTTTTGCATTTGAAAATATCGTAGCAGGTGAGAAAATATTTGAAAATTGGAGAAGGAAGTTTGGAGAAGAAGATACGGATGATGTGATTAGGTTGACAATTATAACGGGCATTGATGAGAAAAATCCGTTTCATTATAAAATTAATATTTCCAAGAATATTAATTTTTCCGATATGAAGAATGGTGAAACCTTTACTATGGTATCAAGGGGGCTAGGTGTACACCCGTCAGCACCTACAAACCTAAATAATCTATTAAGTATCTTTAATTATCAAAAAAAATTTTTATTATGCCCAGCTGAATTTGACCCAATAACCAGCAAAATTGATATTCGATGGAGTAAAGCAATTCTTAAGCGCAACCTTGTCGTAAAAGAGGCATGGGAAATTGGGATAAACGATCCAGATAGATCAGCAATCATAGATGGAACAATCCCTATCATACCTTTAGAGAGAAAGTCCGATGCTCCAATACTAAAAGTTCTTGAAGAAAAATATAAAATGAGGAATAAATGATTTATGAATTCTATTTTGCCATAACAATAAGATTGCATCTGTCATTGCTAACCAATAAATGGCTTATTTTCATCCCAGCTTAATAAGGAAACAGTTTACAATTCATCATTTATACTTATGACAGAAAATCAACTACATAGTACTGAAATGGAAGTCTCTAAAAAACTGATAAAACTTTTATCAAAAATTGGATTTGATGTTCATTTCAGCGACATACACCTAAGAACTAGGAATCCAGATTTCATTGCCCAAAAAAGAATTGATGGAACTGCCTATAAAATTGCGATTGAATTAAAGGCTAGTTCCAACATTAATGATGCAATAAGAAATGGCATAAATACACTAACACAAGTAAATTCAGCAAAGGAATATGATAAATTGCTCTTGTTAATTTTAAACAGAAATACTATTAAAATAAATAATGCTTTGATACGGCATTTCCTTATTGACAATCCGACAAATCTTGAAATTATTAATCTTGAAGATTTAGAAAGATGGTCACAAACGTTGTCAAATGAGCTATCACTAAAAGAATTAAATGAAGTTTCTTACTATGTCAGACAATTAAGTAAAAAGCTAATTGAACTGGTTGCAAAGAATCCAGAAAACTTAAAGAACTTGGAATGGCGAGATTTAGAGCGAACGATTTCTGAATTATTTGAAGGTATTGGGTTTAAAACGACGTTGACACCAGGTAGTAAAGACGGAGGTAAAGATATTATTTTGGAATGTACTATTGACAATATCCAGAAATCGTTTATTATTGAAATCAAACATTGGCGAAGTGGTCAAAAGGTGGGACAGAAAGCAGTGAAAGAGTTTACCAATGTAATTATTAATGAAAAAAGAGAGAAAGGGCTATACCTGTCCACATATGGTTTTACCAGTAACTATTATGAAAGCCTAAGTGAAAAACAGAAATCTCTAATAAGATTTGGCGAACAAGAAAAAATTGTAGAACTCTGTCGAACATACGAAAGAATTAATAACGGAATTTGGAATCCAATTAATACGATGGAAAATATATTGTTTGATAATACAATCGACTTGAAGAATAAATAGATCCAGCAAAAGGGTTAAAGATCAATTGCCAAGATAAAGAGTATATATGATGTAATAGATTTTATTACTGAAAGGTGGGACAAGTTTGTCTAAGAGCAGCTATTTGCTGCAAGAGAGGTGATTTCGTTTTCTTAGAGTATATATAATATGTCTAGACATTATATTCAAGAAAGAGTTTCTGTTTTTTTGAAATATTCCTATGACAATTTCAGACATGTAAAACTAACTGCCGTTTAAAAAAAGGCAGTTAGTTAAATACTACCAAAATAAGAGAAGTGCAGATCCGATATAGCATTAATAATAACATCAAGCCGCTCTTTATCGTAGAACTGATGATTTAATTGTGGGATTTACGGACATCGTTTTACTTATTTAACTGACAATCAATCCAATAATTTTGATCTCTGATTCGTTCATTTAAAGGGTCATACATTTCTCCAACTTCCTCCCAAAGTGGTGTTTTATCAGCTAAGTGTATATTTCGGGGAAAGTGACCCTCTCATTCCGGGCCAAACTGGCCACTAATCTGTCTGCCGAGATGGGTAGAGAATGCTGTCAAAGCATGACCAAATATAATTAAATCTTACTAATCTCTTTTCTCTTGCCTTGAATCTTACCTCTTGAAATATCAAAATAGAATTCCTGATTCCCCAGGAGCGATTTAATTCCATTACTAAGTATCCGATCTTAAATCTAAATCCCATCAGCTTAAATAAGCCGTTTTAAGCTATCCAATTTTTATAAATAGCCATGACCCTTACTTATAGTTTGTGATTTGGTTAGGAGCCAGAATTTGCGGTTTTACAAAAGATCCTTGTACACTATACCTGGATGGTAAAACTGGCTTTTATGTGTCAAAACGACCACTTTGGCCCGAAAAAAGATGGTCAGTTTGGAGCGGAATAGCTCGTCAGCTTAAATCCGGAATAGGTGATCACTTTTGTCGGATTACCAAGTTTGATAGGGAAATGGAGCGGGTGGTTCATTTTTAGGAAATAAATGAGACTCTCCAATATAAGCCATACTTTACATAATCGCAGTTCCTCCAAAATGATAGACAGAGGTATCATTAAAATATAATGTGACTTGCATAATCGGTTCACCATTTGGTTTATTTATAGTCGATTCGTTAATCTTGATATTACATATGGGAGTTTGGTAAGTAGAGCCAGTGTCGCCATTTAATACCTTCATGTAATCAATATTTGTTTGCACATTGTATTCATTGTCTATAGGAAGAATCGGTACACTAAAAGTTTGTTTCCCCCTTTTAATAGCTAAATTGGCAAACCGAATATATTCTACCATTCGATTAATGTTTAGTAACCCATGACAGGTGGCTATGTCTTGTATATAATGCATGTATTCATGAAAATATATACTTGCTGCTTTTCTGCTTAAACTATTAAAATCAAGAAAAGACTCGTCACTTAGAACTTCCATTTTAAAAAAGGAAGTCAAATAGTGACCGGCCGAAGCTAGGAGTTCGATGTTTTCCATTTATATTGTTATATAGTTGGGATTTCTTAAGATATTTATAAGTTTCTTGAAGAGTATAGGATTGTGCATTGGGTTTAAAAACGGTTTTAAGATGCGCTCATTTAAAACCATAGATCTTCTGATAGTGTATTTTTTCTATCCGCAAAAGCAGTATTAAAATAATTACCTGTATTCAGTGCAAAGAGGTCGGTTATTTTTCCTCCTTCCATTTTTCCGAACAATTCTACTGACTTGTCAGAATATAGGTTTTTCAAAGTATCTGTTCCCTTATTAGTCCCATTCGCATCAGAAAAAATTCTACTATTTAAAATAAAATCTAGGGTTTTTGTACTAGCAGCAAACTTATTGTCTTGAGTCTTATGACCTCCACGTTTTGAGTAAGTCCAAAAACTATCATCAAGAACGGATAAAAAATACCCAAGAAATACAAAACCAAGATTGGTTTCAATAAAATGAGAAAGCGTTGAAATGCTTATTTTTTCAAATGCATTTTCCTTGCAAAAATGTATAATATCTTCTTGAGTTCTTAAATAGTTCATATTCTTTTGTAAAGTTAATATATTCTTAACTTCACAAAAATTAACTTTTCGCTTATATGGTTAGAAATATTGACTTTGTTCCAAATAATGTTTTCCTGGCTGATTATTTAGAAAATGAGATTCCCATAAAATCTTTGGAATCTGTTTCACGGATAAATTTTTTTGTAGGTGCAAATAATTCGGGTAAAAGCCGCTTTCTGAGAAATATGGCGATAGCATTTAAGAAGTATCAGTCGCCCGATTTTAGTAATCCTGGAGTGACATTCCCTGGTGAGAAAGTTCCTACTCAGATTACTCTATTACGATTAAACTCTGATGATCTTTTGAAAGATATTGAAGCGCTTTTAGCTAGAACGCGAACGGTATCTAAATCGCTTTATGAGGTTTTTATTCAGAAAATTGTTCCAGGAAAGATGCTAACTGAATTTGATTTGATGAATGTGCTGGATCAGTTTGTTGCTTTTAGTCATCCGAACTCAAAACATCTTTCTGGTTTTAATGCAACCGAAATGGCTGAATTGGCAGATATCCAAAAAGAATTTAAGACTTATGTAGAAGACAAGTTGCCTTTGCCTGCTGGTCAAGGGTCCAGAGTTACTTATATCCCCGCATACAGAAGTTTAAGGCGTTTTAAAGAATACCCAAAAAAGAATGATAACCCTTATAGGGGATTTCCATCTCAACCAGAACTGTTCGAAAAGATAGATGATCCAATTATAGCAATCAGGACTGCTCTTGATTATTTTTTTGAAAAGGATAAACCGGCGAGTAAATATGAAAGTTCGCGAGGGTATGAACTAAAACTTCCTGTTGATTGCATCTTTTCTGGCGAAACACTTTATGAAAAAATAGCAGAACTTAGGAATGGGAATGAAGATAAAAGAGCAATTTTGACTGGTTTTGAATCATTTTTAAGTAAGAAATTTTTTAATGGCAAACGATTAGAACTCAATGCTATAACTCATGATGATATCCAGGATCTATTTGTTAAAATCGGGGAAGAGAAGGAGTTTCCTATCTTCCACCTTGGGGATGGTATTCAGGCTGTTATCTTACTCACATTTCCGCTTTTTTACTATCGAGGTTACCATCACGTTTTATTGTGTGAAGAACCAGAACTCTACCTTCACCCTGGGATGCAGCGTATATTTGTCGATGCGCTGCGTGCCTTTCCTTATACAAAATCTTTTGTAGTAACCCATTCAAATCACATACTAGATACTTCATTGGATTATAAAGCAGATATTTCAATTTTTTCTTTTGAAAAAATGCTTAAAAAAAATAAGCCAGTATTTAAAATACAAACGCTTTCCTCACCTGGATTGTCCATATTGAATATGTTGGGGGTTCGGAATTCCTCTATTTTTCTCTCTAACTGTTGTATATGGGTAGAGGGTATCTCAGATAGGGTATACTTGAAGAAGTATCTTGAATTATTAATGGCCTTTAAAAACAACGATAATCAGGGTAGAATATTTTCTGAAGATTTGCATTATTCTTTTCTTGAATTTGGTGGCAATCAGGTGGTTCATTACGATTTTGCTGAAGAAGGCACGGAGCATAATGATAATAAAATAAAAGCCATTAAAGTAACCAATCGTTTGTTATTGATTCATGATCTAGATGAAGGCAAGCAGGAAAGGCATAAATTATTGGCAACGGAACTTGGAGAACAATATATTGCCCTGCCCGTAAGAGAAATTGAAAACCTATTGACTCCTTCCGTACTCCGAAAAACCTTGCAAGCTTATCAAAAGGACGAAGAAGGGGAACCACTTATATTTAATGATTTTTCACAGGAAGACTATGTTATGACACCTATTGCAAAGCTGATCAAACAAGTGTTAGTTTCTGGTGCACTTAAGAAAATTTGTTCCGAGCCTTCTAAAAGCCAGACTCCTAAACTAATTAATAAAGCTGATTTTGCATTAACAGCTACTGGTGCAATGAAAACTTGGGACGATGTTTCTGAAGATGGCAAAAAATTAACAATACAAGTGTATGAATTTATAAATAGGCATAATATTCTCTGAAATTAGTCGCAAAGTTTGTGAAATGGGGTTTGATGATGAACTGCATGCATTTTACGTGTCACATTTTATGTAACAAATGATGATAGTTGCGATTATAAAGGAGAAAAAACTATGCAAAATTAAAAATACGCAACAAAGTGATCAAAATTGATGAAATTGGAATCTTTCAGACTGCATTGTAAATTAATAATTGGCTAATCATATTTAAAGAAGCACACACATAGATATCTGCAGGGTTTTATTTATAATTATTATCTACTTTAAGCATTTGTTAATTATCTATATTTGGATTACTCAACGCTTTAATTCAGATGGCAATTTCACCAAAGAATCAAAAAATATTATGGGCTAATGCAGCAGGTTGTTGCTCCTTTCTGAATTGTGGAATTCGACTGACACAATCTAATGAAAATAATACTTTCTATGTGTTTGGAGAAATGGCACATATTTGTGGCGAAAAGGAAGGTGCAAACAGGTACAACCAGTATCAATCAGATAAAGAAAGAGATGACTATAAGAATCTCATTTTATTATGCCCAACTCATCATTCTGTAATTGATAAAATAGAAAATGAAAAAGAATATGATGTAGATTTACTTCATCAGATGAAGGCTTCGCACGAAAAATCTATCGCTAATGCGTTGGCTTCTATTCAAATACAAAGCAAATATGAACTGGCAAATAAGATTTATCCATTAATGCTTCGCAATTATGAGTGCTTTATAAACTATGGTCCAAAATCAGAATTAGCGAGGCGAAACCCTCAAAGCTCTAACCATAAACTTTGGCTCACAGAGAGATTAGCTACCGTTGTGCCAAATAATCGAAAAATGTATGCATTATTAGAGAATAATTTAGGCCTATTTGATGGTAATGAACAAGCCGTTATAGAGAAGTTTTTTATCCATGTGCGAGGATATGAAGCATGGGTTAAAGAGGAAGTATCGTACGAGGGAATCGTAAGATTTCCGGGAGAATTTGAAGTTTTAATTAAAAAATTAAGCAATGCCAGCACTAAATGATTCTTTTCCGTGGCTAGCACATGCCGGAAATTATAAGTTTTTCGAAGATAAAATGGACTGTCACTCTCAAGTTTTGAAACTTGGAAATATAGGGCAAGGACTATATGAAATTACGCTAACAGATAGGATCCTTAGAGTTTTTATTTGTGAATGCTATTCCTTTAGCATCGCAGAATATGAAGAGGTAGTTCAAAATCTTGGGCCAGTTGATGTGATTATTATAAATTCCATATGGTGTGGTTATACTACAGACGCAAAGTTTCATTGTAGAAATAAAAGAATAGGTTTATTTGATATCAGAGATTTTATGGCTTCGTTGAACCGAACCGATTTTTGGTTATATCTTGATAAGTCTGATACTGAAAGATACACAAAACAAGGGCTTTTATGATATCAATAGAGTTATATGGGTTTGGTTCGTACTTCAACAGCAATAGAGAAATTGCGAATGACATTGACCTATTGATATTATCTGAGGATGTCTGTACTGATAGTATTAATTTTTCAATTCAATGTAAATCCTACCTTATACAGATGTTGCAAAGTGCTCATGTAGTAATGTTATCAAAGTCTGAAGAAAAAGATCTTGATTTTAAAAATAAAAGCAAGGCAATATTCTTAAAAAGAATTTTTCCAGAACAAATGGATTTTCAGTTATCTAATTTTGTACGCCAATTAGACTAAATCATAGTTGTAAATAATTGTTTTTGTAGGTAAGTAATGATGGTTTTATAAAAATTTATTGTCTGATACGAAGTGTTTAATTTAATTTTGAAGCAATATTTAACGTGTCCTGAATAGTTGAATTATTTTATAATTTGTTTAAAGTGTCAGTGTTTTTTGAACACCAAAATACTCTACTAGAGATAAACTCTTTTTGGCATATCTCTAGTAGAGATAAAATTTGATTTTTATACACATCAAAAAAGCCCTCCTAGAGATAAAACCTGTCTCTAGCTAAATTATTCTTTATTAGGTTTTTTTGGCTATATGCTGTTAAAAGGTAGATTAAAGGAAGTTTTTAGTCGATTTTATTTTTCCGGGGACGCTTATATTTTAACTTAAAATCTCTACTATGGGGTTCACTCAAAACAAGTTGTTCCAAATCAGCTATTTTCTTCAAATCATCATAAAACTTTTTTGACTTTACTCCATTGTCGAGTACCAAGCCGGAGTTAGCTTAATTTAGACACAGAGATTTTTGCTTCAAGTGATTTTAATAATTTTTTACTCTTTACTAGATTCATACCTAGTAAATCCTGCCCATCTAGCCATAGCTATTCATAAACACAATGTTGAATAGGGGATTCATGCCTACTTTTAGAAGATAATTATCATTAACCTTACTTAATCATTTCGGACCTGACTCAAGCTGATCACTTGGTTTTATATCGTCCTAATATATCCTACATAAATTATCTAAGTGTCTAGCAATCTCACCTGGTCTTTCTACAGCTATTAGATGATCTCCACCGATAACTGACAGCGGCATTCCTGCACTTTCAGCAGAATTTGGACTTTGCACCAAAACCTTTCCACCGTTATGTTTAATCATTTTTGCACCACTCAATCCGTCATTGCCTCCGCCTGAAAGTATAATGCCAATTGCTTTTTCCTTAAAATCAATGGCAAGAGATTCAAAAAGGGTATCCACACATGAATAAATGGAATTGAAACACTTGATTTTAGTCTTTTAGGAAATGACGCTGATAAAATCCCATTGTTAGTCAGTAGCCAAGTAAAATTGAGATTTGAAGTTGCAAATTTACTAGGGGTATATGAGGTTCAAAATCCAGATACAATTTTCCGGTTTAATAAAGGCGTTCAATTTAATATGGTATATCCATCTTTAGAGTCTTTCAACTTAGAATGGAAAAAAATTAGTACCATTTTAAGGGCTGAAATTCTTGAATTAGACAATGAAGATCTATTCACCTACTCGGAAGACGATCCCGAAATGAAAGGCACTTTTGATCTGTTATCAGGTATTATTGAAAGAGAGGCTACTATTATTTCAATATTAAATACATTATTGATTTAGATCTAATTTTTCATTAATTTATAGCAAAGTCACATATAATGCTTATTACTCTAAATAGTTTAAGGAGGTAATCACTTTAAGTTATTCCCTCCTTAAATTCATAAATTTGGTTTATATGATTTGCGGAAGTGCAGTCTTTTTAAGTTGTTCGTCTGCATCAAATAATAAGTGCTTGGAGAGGTTCATTTTTTTACTAATTCTTTTCTTTTTGATCCTAGCATATCTTTGTGTTGTTCTGATGTTCTTATGTCCGAGCATTTTACTTACATCTTCTAGGGGGAAATCCATAATGTTGAGCATCAAATCGGCAAAGGTATGTCTGGCTAAATGGCTATTAAGAGGCCGAACAATTCCACATAGGTCAGAAAACTCCTTTAAATAACAATTGTACCTGAAATTGCTGTTTACGGGAATTAATTTTTTATGAAATATGCAATAAGGATCGTCCTTATATTTTGCAATAATTTCCTTGATTATTGGGAGAATCGGCACCATTTCGGTGACTTTTGTTTTACCTCGTTCCTTGATTAACCACTTTTCATTTTCTGCTCCGACCTTTACAATGTTTTGGGGTGATAGATTGTATATATCTTGGTAGGCGAAGCCAGTGAAACACTGAAATATAAAAGCGTCTCGTACTTTTATAAGCCTGTCAATGCTAAGATTCTTGCGCCAGATACTTTCGACCTCAAACAATTCTAAAGGTAGAATTTCAGGTTCTTCGGATCCGCATCTAAATTTCTCTATCGGATTATTAATAATCCATTTATTAGCTTCAGCGATGTTGAGCAATTGTTTAGTGTTTTTAATCTGTTTCATAACTGCAGCCTCCTGAATGGATGGTTTTCTTTTAAAAATTAAGAAGGTATGAAATTTATGAGCAAAGGATTGGTCTATTTCTGAAAGTTTAAGATCCTTTGATTTAAAAGTGTGTGTAATAAATTCAGCTATCTTTTTCTTTGTCGATTTCCACTGCTTTAAAGTTTCCTTTGATCTCTGGTTTTTTTCCACTAGTAAAGAGAAGCTCTCAATATGAAGAGAGGCCAATTCCAGTAAGGTTGGAATCTTATCTTCAGTTTGTTCCTTTTTTCCGTTATAATCTATAGAGAGGTTTCTATAACTTTTCCGGAGCATTGCAGGGCTTACTACCTCATGCAATGATTGTAGTATGATAAAATGCTTTTCAAGCTCACATTGTATCCTGTTTAATGCAGAATTGATGCTTTTTGCTTCTGGACAAGGCAAGATCCTTTTCTTTTCCATATCCCACCTATAACTAGGAATTTTTTTGCTGTAGAAAACTCTATTTGTTTTCCATCAATGGAAATTCTACAGATAATAGGAGCATAGCCGTTGATGTCAGCTTTTGATTTACGGTGCCAAAAAAGAATGGACAGGTTTTGGTTACTTTTCATTTCTCAATCTGTTAAAGTTAAAAACTTGTTTATGGCCGGATAACCCGGTAACAGCTTGCTCTTTGATAATTTGGAGTCAAATGAATCTTTTTGACTGGTGCCCAAACTTAGCAATTAGAATCGGGCACCAGTTATGGCACCAATCAGATTGGTTTAAGTTGGTATGAAATGACTTATTATTTTTTGAAAAACGCCTTTGAAAAAACATTTTAAACGAAAAGCGCACCATTTGGTGCGCTTTGTGTGATCCCGCTGGGATTCGAACCCAGGACCACTACATTAAAAGTGTAATGCTCTACCAGCTGAGCTACGGAATCAATTAATTCCTTTTGTTTAAGGAGGTGCAAAGATAGAAATTAAATATTAACATGCAATTAAATGTGAAAATAATTCAATAAAACATAGAACTATTTATCCTTCCAAACCTAAAATGAGAAAGGCGGAACAATTCCGCCTTTCAAAATAAAGCTGCAAACTATATTAAACAATCATTAGGACTATTTCAAAATATACATGATACCATTAATATCATCATTGCCTTTATACTGATTCTGTATAGCAATTTGATAATTTGCCGCATTTGCAGTACGCTCATACTCATGATACTGAAAGCGGCTTGCAATACGGCCACCATTTCCAGTACCCGGGCCAGTGGTGAAAGCAGGAATACCCGTACGGCGATAAGTAAAATAAGACTCCAGTCCCGAATGACGGAATAAAGCCAGGTACTTTTGCTGAACAATCTGCTGAAGAGCATTTGCAGTATTATACTTTACTTCAGGCTGATTGTAATAAGTATTCCAATCTACATTGATAGTATAAGTATCATAGTTAGCACCCAAAGCAACGTTCGTTGAACCCGGACGATAGAAATAAGCGGTAAACGTTCCTGTACCTGTAGGAATCTTATAAGAATCCATAGAACTTTTGATACCAGCAGTATAATAACTCTCTGCATCACCAGCCGCCCATCCGCGGTATATTCCCTCAGCAATGTTAAACATCAGCTCCGCATAACCAACCTGGATACTTGGCTCACCAGTGTAAGTTGAATAATAACGCTTTCTGTTTAAGAATGAATACTTCTGTAAACCTGCGTTGTTATACATGATACCAAGATCCTGTCCTGCATCAGCACCAATGAAAGAAGCAAAATTTGTAGGGCTCAGTTTTAGAGAATCCACCTGATAACGCGAAGGTTCAGCAGTTACAAATACCCTTGGGTCTTTTAACTTTGTTAGCAAGCTGATATAAGTAGCAGAAGTGTTTTTTCTCGACCCGCTCTGTCCAAAGTTATCAGGAGTCTGCGGATAATAGTTTGTTGGAGATATATAAATATATTGCATGTTATCAGCAGCACTTTCCATAACAGGATACTTGGTTTTATTGCTGACAATATCAGAGAATTGTTTTTTTACATTGAGCTGCGTATCATCATCAGCTCTTTTACTTAGCTGAATCAGCAAACGGATTCTAAAAGTATTTACAAGTTTTTGCCATTTCAGTAAATCGCCATTAAAATAGATATCTCCGGCTAGTATATTCTCTTTTGCTGCGATTAAAGTTGTTAAATCTGTATTGGCACTTTCCAATAGCGCTAATGATTGTATCATCACATTTTTCTGTGTATCATAAGCAGGGGTAAGGTTTGCTAATCCGGCCAGTGCGTCGGTCATTGGAATATCTCCCATTTCCATACTCATTTTAGTAAACAGATAAGCCTTGAAGAACTTACCAAGCGCTGCATAAGAATTAACAGCAGACCCACCTTTAGCAGCCTGTTTTTCCATTTCAACTACGTTTTTCAACACCGTATAATAATCATCACCGTATTTGAAATCATAACGGTTATTACCATAATAATCATAATTGTTCAGGTAATACTGACAATTTGTTTCTTTGGAATCATTAGGACCTTCTAACAGACCCTTGCCAGTTAAGATTCCATTTAAAAGTAAAGAAGCTTGTACTGCATTTGGTTTGTTATTATTGATCGTTTTCTCTTCGAAGTCTTTCTTGCAGCCCGAGATGGTCAACACAAGTAAAAGAGGCAGCAAAGAATAAAGTTTGAATATCTTTTTCATCTGTATATAATTGTTTTGTAACGGTGATGAAGCGATCATGATTTTATGTTCATTTCGTTGTGTGATTTGAAAAATCATGATAGCTTCATATTAGAAATTATAAGGTAACGTTGATGTTGAATCCATAACTGCGTACCGTAGGTGATTGTAGGCCAGTTAGCGGGGTTTCTGCGTTATACTGATCTAAATCCACATCCTTAAATCTTTTGTCTTTATAGAAGTATAATAAATTACGACCTACTAAAGACACTGAAGCTTTATGAATGAAGGTACCCGCAAGTAATTGCTTAGGAAGCTCGAATCCAACTGTAACCTCACGAAGTTTCGCGAAAGTTTTACTCATCAGATTGGCCTCATCGAAATTATAATACTTACTTACGTAATCCTGAACAAATACCTTATTTGTATTTGGAGCAAAAGCAAGATCTCCGTAATTCAGGATCGCACCAGTTTTGGAATCATAGTTGATAGATTTGCCATTAGAAATTACTACACCTTCACCAACATAAGTACCATTATAACCTTTCTTGCCATAATTAGCCCAATCCTGGTAACGTGCATCACCCAATGCGCCCTGAGCAGTTTCGATATTTGAACCACCACGCATCGTTTTATTATACATATAATCAACAGTTTTTCCACCTACACTACCATCAAACTGGACACCTAAACTCCAGCTTTTGTAGTGAAACCTGTTGTAAATACTCCATGAATAATCTGAATTCAGGTTTCCAAGGTATTGATTCGCACCACCATTAACTAATGGCTTTCCAGCCGCATCATTAATGATCTGTCCTTCTTTAGTTCTTACAAAAGCAGTTCCATACAATTTATCTGTACGATCTCCCTCTTTGAAAAATGTCTGATAAGTATCTTGTCCTTTAGGAAGTTCTTTGTAAACGCGCTTATAAGTTGACCAGTTGACCAAAACATCCCAGCCAAAACCACCCATGTCTTTAATCGGCGTGCCGCTCAGGGAAACCTCATAACCAGTCTTTTTTGTTTTTAAGGCATTCAGATATAATATATTATAACCCGTAGCAGTAGAAATCTGGTTCGGTAAAACCTGTGGCCCATCTATGTACTGGAAAGCTGTAGCACTTAAACCTAATCTGTTCTCTAAGAATTTGACATCAAAACCTTCCTCGTAATTTACACGTGTAGTAGTTTTAATACCATTTTGATATAAATAATCCGGGCCATAACCAGCAGCCTGATTATTATAAGGTTTATTAATGTTAAAAGCTGTATTCAAAGAGTAATCCGGGCCATTATAAGGTGACATGTAGACATTGCCATAACCCAGCGGATTGTTCTTCAGGTTAGATTCTGTTTGCCCGCCAAATGCTGTGATTGAGCTGAAAGGAGCAGGGCCGATACTTGCACTGGTTGCATCAGTACGCACATTGGAAAATGATGCCCTCGCTTTCAGGAATGAAATAAGATTTGGCATTTTAACATAATCAGAAATTACAGTTGCCAATGATACACTTGGATAATAATAAGTTGTTGGCGTCTGGAAAGCAGATGACTTATCTATTCTGCTCGTTGTAGATAGTGTTGCATACTTACCGAAGGATGCGTCCAAAGAGAAATAACCACTCAGCACCATCATACTCGAGTTGAAACTCGTAGACTGTACTGGGTTTTTAGAATTACTGAAGGAATAAACTTCAGGAACATTCAGGTAATCAGTGGAAGTCCAGCTTGAATTATAAGATAAGGTACGAAGGTTTGTTCCTACCAGACCAGAAAGGTTAACAAAGTTTTTGACGTTATAATTGAAGTTTAATAACAGCTCATTATTGTTTTCAAATAAATTACGTCTGTCTTCACGATAGTCACCCTGATTTCCTTCACGTCCGTAGGGGTGAGCAGAGAATGGAAGTTTTTCTGTACGTAAAATGCTGTAGGTATCAAATTGAGAACGAAGTGTTGCATTTAAATGGTTATCAATTTTGAAGTTTGCAGACAGATAACCGTACACATCGTTTTTATAATGTCCGCGCAACCACTTTTCTGTCATCAGATAAGGGTTATGGTAACGTTGATATTCCGCAAACTGCGATTGAATACCTTCTTTACCTGGCTGCCAGATGGCTTTAATGTCAGGTGAATTTACATCCCAGTCTGCACCAGTCCAGATTGCGGTACTATAAATTAAACTTGATGGTCCGTAATCCGCATCCGGAAAGTTATCTGTAAACTGTCTGTTAAAATCAAGGTTACCTTCAATTTTCAATCTTGGAGATGGATTGAATGAACCGTACATATTGAAATTAACAATGTTAAGTCCGCTATTAGGTATATAACTTGATTGTTTTGATTGTGAAACTGAAAATCTTGTGGTATAAGTCTCCCCGTTAGCACTTAGAGAAACGTTGTTGTTAGTTTGGTATCCAGTTTTTAAGAAGTTTTTTAAATTGTTTTTACCTCTGGCTGTATAGGGAGTCGCTTGTCTTACGCCATTAATTACCGGGCTATCATATTGAGGGATAAGTTGTCCGGCAAAATAAGGGCCCCAAACGTCGTAATCTCCATCTACACCCCCTGGTGCACCACCTTTACCGTCTACAAATACGTACTGTGTGTTCTCACCAGCACCGAATGAATTCTGTATACGAGGGAAAGTTAAAAATCCACTATTAACTACTGTGCTGCTGTTGAAATCAACAGTCAGTCCTTTTTTATTCTTATCGCCTTTTTTAGTAGTAATCAATATCGCACCATTTACTGCGCGGCTACCATATAAAGCAGCGGCAGCAGGGCCCTTTAATACGGTATAGGTTTCAATATCGTCTGGACTGATATTCCAGGTATCGGTATTGATAGGAAATCCGTCAACCACATATAAGGTTAACTTATCACCGCGGATCATCACGTTCGGCTCTCTCAGTACTTCCGGAGAAGGGCCAACAGATAAACCAGCCACTTTTCCTATCAAACCGCCAATTGGATTCGGGTCACGTGCTTTCAGCAAATCGTCACCGTCAACGGTCTGTAAAGCATAGCCAAGTTTTTTAGTGTCTTTCTTGATTCCTAAAGCAGTAACTACTACTTCAGAGAGTGCTTTGCTATCACCTTTTAGCAATACGTTAATGATAGTTTCATCACCAATAATGATTTGTTTCTTTTCGTATCCAAGATATTGGAAAGATACAGTTTGCCCTTTCTTTGCTGTTACAAGAAAGTGGCCATTCATGTCTGTTACTGTACCTTGTTTGGTACCATCAACCAAAACACTTACTCCAGGTAAGGATTGATTGGTTTCGTCACTAACTGTACCTGATATTTTAATTTGCGCCGCTAAGGTCATCGGGGCAAGCAAAAATAACACAACAGTTATTACTTGTTTTAATTGCTTGTAAAGCTGTTTCATTGATGTGGATTTAGATTATGGTGTGTTCTGATTTCACACAGCAATACTAAACTTTGTTTATTAAAACTAAACCAATTTAGTATTATGTGTATTTAAACTTTTGCGGTTTTTTTTGATGCTAAACGCTTCTTTAGCAACAGGTTCGTTACCTATTGTTAATAGCATATTAATGAAGAGTTTATCTTTTGCTGTTATTATGGCCTGGAAACTGCTTTATTTAAGTGTAAAATGATCAAATGATAATATTTGCTGATCTTGTTAAGAGAATAAACAGCGTTGGAGCAGTGGATTAAAAGAAGCTTAAACGCATGAGTTTTAAACAGGCTGTGAAAAATAATGTCCACATTTGTCGTTTAATTATAGCATAATGGACATACTGGTTATTGAAGATGAACAAAGAGTAGCTGAACTGATTAAAAAAGGATTGGAAGAACTTGGATTTCATATCACCCTTGCCTTTGATGGAGAAATGGGAAAGAAGCTTGCGCTGACTAAAACTTACGATCTGATTCTCATGGATTTAATTCTTCCGAAGATCAACGGCATTGATCTCTGTAAGGAAGTGCGCGTGGCCAGGCCGGATATTCCTATTATTATGCTGACTGCTTTAGGGACTACGGATGATAAAGTGGAGGGTTTTGATGCTGGTGCAGATGATTATCTGGTTAAGCCTTTTGATTTCAGAGAGCTGCATGCCAGGATACGTGCTTTAATTAAAAGAAATCAGACACAGAACAATACTTTCAATCAGGGGTTTATTTTACGTTTTGCAGATTTGGAAATGAACCTGGAAACCAAGCTGGTTAAAAGGAATGATGTGCAGATAGATCTGACGCCTAAAGAGTTTCGTTTGCTTGAATATATGATGGGAAATTCTGAAAGGGTGTTATCCAGAACTGAAATTGCAGAGAAGGTTTGGGATACATTTGATTCTGGAACAAATTTCATTGATGTGTATATCAATTATTTAAGGAAGAAGATAGATAAGAATTACGAAGTTAAACTGATTCATACTAAACCTGGAATGGGTTTTATATTTAAAGAGGGATGAAAATAAGAGCGAAACTTTTGTTGTTATTTTTAACGCTTTTTGGTGCTTTGCTTTTGGCATTTGCAGTGTTTATTTATATTTCTACAGCGCAGAGCAGGAAGGATCAATATTATAAGCATCTTAAAAGAGAGGCAATTACGAAAGCAAATTTGCTTTTTGATGCGAAAGTTCCGGCTACGGTATTGCAGTTGATTTATAAGAATTCTTTAAATTCTTTGTTTGAGGAAGAGGTGGCTGTTTACGATACTTCGTTCAATTTATTGTATCATGATGCGGTACAGATTGATAAGGTTAAAGAGACCAGACAGATGATCAATCAGATTATTCTTCAGAAGGAAATAACTTTTGAGCAGGGGTCTTTGCAGGTGGCAGGGCTTTTATATCTGCATAAGGGGAAGGTATATGTGATTACTGCAGCGGCAAATGATAAGTATGGGTTGACACGTTTGGAGGAGTTTAAGTATACTTTGATTATTTCTTTTATCATTATTATCAGTTTGACGATTGCCGCGGGTTATTATTTTGTGGGGAAAGCACTGAATCCGGTTGCAGAGATTGTGGATAAGGTGGAAGAGATTACTGCGACTAATTTGTATAAGCGGGTACATGTCAAGAATGAACGGGATGAGATTGGTGAGCTGGCTATTACTTTTAATAATATGCTGGATAGGTTGGAGCAGTCGTTTGATAGTCAGCGAAGTTTTGTGAGTAATATTTCTCATGAGCTGAGAACTCCGCTGGCAACTATTGTCGGGGAGCTGCAGCTGGCTTTAATCAGGGAGCGCAGTGTTAGAGAGTATAAGGAGGTGATCCGCTTATCGCTGAGTGATGCGCAAAGGTTAGTAAAGTTGTCTAATGGTTTACTTGATCTGGCAAAAGCGAGTTATGATCAGACGACGGTAAGTATGAAGGTTTTAAGGACGGATGAGTTGTTGATGGATGCAAGGGAGGCGGTTCTTAAGGGGGTTGAGGATTATAAGATTGATATTGTTTTTGATAAAGAGATTGATGATGATAGTGAGATTTCTGTCAGGGGAAATGAGTATTTGCTGAAGGTGGCGTTTATTAATCTGATGGAGAATGCGTGTAAGTTTTCTGCTGATCATCGTTGTGTGGTGAGTATCAATTTTGACCGGGGGTCGGTTATCCTTGGGTTCAGGGATTGTGGGATAGGGATTGAGGGTGAGGAGATTGATAAGGTGTTTTCTGCTTTTTACAGGGGAAAGAATAAGGGGTTTAGTGCTGGGAACGGGATAGGGTTATCGCTGACGGAAAAGATTGTGGGGATGCATCAGGGGGAGATTAAAGTGAAGTCGGTTGTTGGGGTTGGGAGTGAGTTTACCATTGTCATGGCACATGTGGCTGTTTCTTCAGATAGGTAAAAAAAATTGCGACAGGTATATTTGACTGGCGCGCCTGAAGTAGGCGCAAGGTCTGCATATACCTGTACGCAATTTTTTTTTCTTTATTCATCTGGGTTGGTGTAATAGCCGCAGTGTACGCTGAACAATGGTTTATTTGGGAGTTGTTTGAAGAAATACTATTCTGTTAAAATTATCATTGCTTTTGGGAACCCTGTTTCACTAAAATACCATTTCCTTAAGGAAATCCCATTCCATTAAAATTATCATTGCCTTTGGAACATGGTTTCATTAAATATCCTTCTCTCTTGAGCGCATCTTTTCACTTGTTTTTTTAAATAAATATTACGTAGCTGATCTCAAATTGGACTATTGAATATATTGTAAATGGACTACAGGGCTAATCCAATTGTAATCTATTTTTGTTTCAGCAGATCATTAATTACTAGTGTAAAAACCATGTATATACCTAAATATTTTGAGTTTGAAGATGAGGCTGAAAAGATCGCCTTTATGAAGCAATATAGTTTCGCAACTATTGTAACTACGAAAGCTGGGTTTCCTATAGCTACTCAGCTTCCTTTTTTGGTCACGGAAAGTGATGGTAAAGTAGTGTTGAGTGCACATTTTGCTTTGGCTAATGAACAGACCGGTTATATTGAGGAGAATACTTCTCTGGTTATTTTTTCTGAGCCGCATGCTTATATTTCTCCTGCGCATTATGACAGGGTTGAGAGTGTTCCTACGTGGGATTATATCGCTGTACATGCTTATGGAAAGGCGAAAATTGTAGGGGATGAAGATGCAAAATTGAAAGCTTTGGAACAGATGATCTTATTTTATGAGCCGGGTTATCTGCAGCAGTGGAATAAGTTATCTGATAAGTTTAAAAGGGGAATGATAAGGGGGATTGTTATGTTTGATCTGGAGGTTTCTGATTTACAGGGCCAGAAAAAGATAAGCCAGAATAAAACTGAGGTGGAACGGGAAAGGATAGCTGCTCATCTGGAAAAGAGCGATATGAGTTCTGAAAAGGTAATAGCAGAATTTATAAGAAAGGGATAGGAGAGGATAAGTTTAAATCCTTAAGGCGTGCTTAGGGATTTAAACTCTCAATTGTGTTTTTATGAAATATACTTGTATTAGTTATACTTGTTTGTTTTCTTAAATTCCTGATTGTAGATTTTTAAATTGCTTTTCAATAGTTGGCGTGCAACGTGAATTCTGGTTTTAACAGTACCAATAGGGATATTCAGCATGTCTGCTATTTCATGATATTTGTAACCTTCAAAATATTTGATGAAAGGGGTGTAATATTCAGTACTTAACGTCGCCAGAGCTTTATTTACGTCGTCACTGATAAATTTGTTATTGGCCTGATTATGCGATGCACTTTTATAGAGCTGAGCGGAATTGATCTCTTCGGTTGTATCAATGATACTGCGTTGTTTTACTGTCCTTCTATAATCATTTATAAACGTATTTCTCATGATTGTATATAGCCATCCTTTTAGGTTAGTTCCTTCTACATAGAGTTTGGAGTAACGAATAGCTTTTAATAATGTTTCCTGAACTAAGTCATCAGCATCGTCCATGTTTTTTGTGAAATTCAGGGCGAAAGTTTTCAAAGAAGACTTGTGGTCATTAACTTGGTAGGGGAAAGAATTACTGATCATAAGTTGAAGATTAATTTTTAAATGCTGTTGGTTATTTACATTTTTTTTATTCCAACTCTTATACCAATTAATTTATTGAAAATCAAAAAATGAATTGATCAGAAAGTTTATTATTTTTCTGATTTGTTGCTGATGTGTAATGAAAAGAAATTTAATTGTTATTTATAATCCTTAATTTGTTTTTTTATTTTCTTTTTTGTCGTTTAATGGTGGTATTAAGCATTGATGTATTTGGATTTTAAATTCTATCAATTCATAAAATGAAATGTTAATTTGGTTTTGGATCGAAATTGTACACTGATTTAAGGTGTACTGTTTTTAGTACTATTCTTGGCAAAAAGAAAGATCTGAACGCCAAAAAAACATTAAATTTTATGCCAGTATCCAAATTCGCCTGTTGTAGTTAAAGCTTTTGCGATTCAGAATAAATTTCAGTTGTCGGTACAGCACGCCGGCGAAAAGATTTCCAAAGAAAAACTTGATAAGCTTTTGAACCCTTTCAAAGAGGGATAACAAGTGCTGATAAAGATGGATTCGCACGCTATATTTCTTCCGGAATTGTCAATTGCATGGTGCAATAACTTCTTAATACATAATTCTATTCTTAATTGCAGCCGCCTGAATCTTGCCCGGCTGGCTCTAATGAATTTCTAATGAATTTCTGTTAATCCTCTAACGGCCCTTTCAAATAGGGTGTTTTATATTTGCAGCAGATTAAAAAAAAGCAAATTATGGACTCAGGCCCCCATCCAGAGATACTATCAATAGTATCACCGAAAACATTATCAATTAATTATTTAACCGCCCGCTAACGCTCGTAACTTCTGTTATGCCGGTAGTGGCATCATACAGCGTTATGTTCAATTTTTTTAAAACACAATCAAAATATACCCGTCATATAGTAGATTATGATTATCCAGTGGGTATGGACACCAGACCAACAATCACGTTTGGAATAGCTGACAATATCTTCGGCAGACAAAATTACTATTCATCTCTTTCCTTCAGACAGCTTTTTTTTAGGGTGTATTCTTTAATACTAAATGTCTTCAGACGGAATGCTCGCCAAATTAAAAGAAAGGGGGCACGCTATGACAATATTTGAGTTTACGCTGAGGCTCGCCATTGCTTTTGCACTAGGGGCTGCAATTGGGACTGAACGCCAGTGGAGACAACGAATGGCAGGATTAAGGACAAATATGCTGGTTTGCTTAGGCGCTTGTATGTTCGTTTCTCTGGGCGTAAAAGTTGGTGGTGATGCTTCCGGAAGAGTGATTTCTTATGTAGTTAGTGGAATTGGTTTCCTGGGTGCAGGTGTTATTATGAAGGACGGCCTGAACGTCAGGGGGCTAAATACAGCGGCCACTTTATGGTGTTCTGCCGCAGTTGGTGCCGCTTGCGGACTGGGGTTTATTCCTGAGGCAGCAATCGTTACAACTTTTGTAATTCTGACCCATGTGATTATGCGTCCGGTTGGCGTGAAATTAAGCCGTCTTCCATTAAAGAGTACCCAGATTCCTGTGGCTTACCTGCTGATTATCAAATGCAGACAGGATGTAGAGAATCATTTGAGAGTGTTGCTGCTCCAGTTTACCAGTAATGACGAGAAGCTACTCCTCAGATCCCTTAAAAGCACAGACGATGGTGATCCGGGCAAGGCTGTAATTACTGCCGAAATACTCGCCAATAGTAATGAAGACCTCATTATGGAACGGATTGCAGGCCGCTTGACTATTGAGCGCGAGGTTTCTGAAGTGAGCTGGAATAAGGCCGGAGACGAAAATGACCTTTAATAATAATTTCCGCTGATCAGTATATATATATAATATCATGACTATTGTAAAAAAAGGCTTAAAAATCAGAGCGCTCACAGGCAACAAAAAAATGATGTCCAATGGCAGTGACGAAGCTGCTGCAACTAAACTTCAGAACGTTTCCCGCTCTGATCAGGATTTTTACCTGGCTATGCTGGATAGTTCTATAGAAGGTTTGTCTGCCATGCAGGCCAAAGAACGGTTAGGCAAATTTGGACTGAATGAAGTTCATCATGAAAAAGCTCCGGCATGGATTAAACAATTCATTCAGGCTTTTATAAATCCATTTATTGGTATCCTGCTGATTATTGCCGTCATCTCTTTTATACTGGATGTATGGCTCGCCAGTCCGGGAGAAGCAGACTATAAAACAGTGACCATGGTCGGTATTATGGTAATGGTTAGCTCATTGTTACGGTTTTTTCAGGAATATAGAAGTAATAAGGCTGCTGAGCAGCTTAAAAGTATGGTGAAAACCACAGCTACTGTAGTGCGGAAAATTACAGGAAAGAAGGAGCTGGATATTAAAAAACTTGTACCCGGAGATTTGATTATACTATCGGCAGGAGATATGATCCCCGCAGATTGCCGGATCGTACAATCCAAAGATCTGTTTGTAAGCCAGTCTATGCTGACCGGAGAATCTTTACCTGTAGAAAAAAGAAGCCTTGCAGTAAGGGATGCAGAAGATAAACCATTGGTAGAACTGGATAATATCTGCTTCATGGGAACCAATGTAGTGAGCGGATATGCCACTGCAATTGTGGTCAATACTGGAAATCAAACCTATTTTGGTTCGCTCAGTAAGGTCATTGTAGGCAAACGTGCGGAAACGAATTTTGATAAAGGTGTAAATAAAGTAAGCTACCTGCTAATCAGCTTTATGGTGGTAATGGTGCCTTTGATTTTCCTGATTAATGGCTTTGTTAAAGGTAACTGGTGGGATGCACTTCTTTTTGCAATTGCTGTTGCAGTAGGTTTAACACCAGAAATGCTGCCAATGATCGTCACTGCAAATCTTGCAAAAGGAGCTGTGAGCATGAGTAAGCATAAAGTAATTGTCAAAAGGCTCAATGCCATACAAAATATAGGGGCAATGGATGTGCTGTGTACAGATAAAACAGGAACACTGACCCTGGACAAAATCTTATTGGAAAGGCACCTGAATATTTTTGGACAAGAAGATGAAGAAGTACTCAAATGGGCCTATCTGAATAGTTTTCATCAAACAGGACTGAAAAATCTGCTTGACGTTGCTGTACTGGAACATGTCGAATTGCATGATTATCTGAAAGTTGAAGAGTACTTTTTAAAAGTTGATGAAATCCCTTTTGATTTCCAGCGGCGCAGAATGTCTGTGGTGCTGAAACAACGTAATGGTAAACACCTGCTGATTTGTAAAGGAGCGGTAGAAGAAATGCTGGATCTGTGCAGCCATGCCTTCGATCCCGGAGATGATAAAGAATTGCATATTGAATCTGATCAGGTAATCTCAATGGATGAAACCATGCGGAATATGATTCTTCAGACCTCAGCAAAACTTAATTCAGAAGGGCTGCGAGTACTGCTTGTCGCTATCCGGGAATTTGACGACCGGGCACTGAATTATGCAGTGGAGGATGAAAAAAAAATGATTCTTACTGGTTTTATTGGCTTCCTTGATCCCGCTAAACCTTCAGCCAAAGTAGCTATTGAAGCGCTGCAGAAATTAGGGGTGAGTATTAAAGTTTTGACTGGTGATAATGAGATTGTCACTAAAAAAATATGCCGGGATGTGGGTATTCCTTTCGATAAAATCCTGCTGGGTGCGGAAGTGGAGAAAATGACTGATGAAGAGTTAAAGGAACAAGTAGGGGAGGTTTCTATTCTGGCCAAGTTGAGTCCTGTTCAAAAGTCGCGCGTGGTTAAAATGTTGCAGGCAAAAGGCCATACAGTAGGCTTTATGGGGGATGGTATCAATGACGCTGTAGCCCTTAGAGATGCAGATTTAGGAATCAGTGTAGACACAGCAGTGGATATTGCCAAAGAAAGTGCTGATATTATTTTACTGGAAAAAGACCTGATGGTTTTAAGAAAAGGGGTGATCTATGGCCGCAGAACCTTTGGTAATATTATCAAATATATCAAAATGACTGCCAGCAGTAATTTCGGTAATATGTTCAGCATGTTAGGTGCCAGTGCCTTTCTGCCATTCCTGCCCATGCTTCCTGTACAAATTCTGGTTCAGAACTTATTATATGATGTTTCGCAGATCTCCATTCCATGGGACAAAATGGATGAAGATTTTATGGAGAAACCTAAAAAATGGGAGGCCTCAGGAATTAAAAGATTCATGCTTTATATAGGCCCGATCAGCTCTGTATTTGACTATGCGATGTTTGCAATTATGTTTTTCGTTTTCAAAGCGAATACTCCTGAACATCAGAGCCTGTTTCAAAGTGGCTGGTTTATCGAAGGATTATTGTCTCAAACACTGATTGTACATATGATCAGGACACGTAAGATACCTTTTATTCAGAGCTGGGCAACCACGCCCGTTGTTGCTTTGACCTCGCTGATTATGGTGGTGGGGATTTTTATACCTTTTTCACCTTTCGCAGGTGCATTAAAAATGGAGCAATTGCCATTGAGTTATTTCCCATGGTTGATTGGAATCCTGGCTGGTTACTGTCTGCTTACACAATTTATTAAAGGATGGTATATCAAAAGATTTAACCAATGGCTATAATCCGGGCTGGCAGACAATGGATACTGGCTATCGTATTAATTATACTGGTTATCGTATTCGCAGAATGGTTGGAATACCATTTTCATACCTTATCTGATTTCTCAAACAAAGACAAAGCACAATATGAATCTAAAAAATAACCGTCAGTCATATCTGACTGGCATTGCTGTGGTCATTATCGGAATGACAGCTTCTTGCAAACAGCAAATTGCTAAAGAACCTGCCGCCAATTTCACCTTGAAAGGTGATGTGATTACTGTACCGGCTCATTCGGCGTTGAAAGGTAAACTTAAATTTATAGATATAGATAATGAGCCTTATAGCCTCAAGATGATGACCGCAGGAACGGTAAAAGCGATTCCTACCCAGTTTGCAGAAATTGCGCCGCCTTTTCAGGGACGGGTAACGAAGAGCTATATCAGGTTAGGCATGAAAACAACTACTGAAACGCCCTTGTTTGAAATTAGTTCTCCGGACTTTATTGCCGCACAGAAAGTGTTTTTCCAGGAGAAATCGCAAATGCAGCAGGCAGAGAGAACTTTGAAACGTCAGAAAGATCTGATGGCTAATGGAGTGGGTACACAAAAAGATCTGGAAGAAGCACAAACGGGTTATGATGTAGAGCAAAAGGAATATGAAAATGCAGTTATAGGGATCAGAATATTTAAGGCAAATCCAGAAAAATTGTCTTTAGGGCAGGCTCTTGTCGTACATGCGCCGATTACCGGAGAGGTAATTGAAAATAAAGTGGTTTTAGGACAGTTTATCAAAGACGATGCAGCAAGTGTAGCCACTGTGGCTAACCTGAATAAAGTATGGGTTGCCGGGCAGGTTAAAGAAAAAGACATCCGTTATATCCACGAAAAGGACGAATGCGAGATTGAAGTAGCTGCTTTACCCGGTAAAAAAATTCGGGGAAAGGTGTATCACGTGAACGAAATTGTTGATGAAGATACGCGCAGTGTACAAGTTTTGATTGAATGTGACAATAGCAACCATATGCTTAAGCCGGGCATGTATGTCTCTGTGAATTTTATCGATGCGCCTGCATCTGCCGTGCTTATTCCACTGAAAGCAATCCTGCAAATGAATGATTCGAATTTTGTTTTTGTGGTTACTGCAACTGGTAAATATATTAAAAGAAAGGTGGAAACAGGAGATACAGAAGGGAATCGTGTGGTCATTAAAAGTGGTCTGACCAAAGGCGAAAGGATCGTATCAGAAGGTGGTTTCTATTTATTAGAAGCCAAATAATCACGCTATAAGCCCAATCATATGAAGCAATTAATTTTTACTGCAATAAAAAAACGCTGGCTCTTTGCAGCTCTTTTTGTACTCCTGGCTGTATTCGGATTTTACTCCTGGAAACAACTTTCCATAGAAGCGTATCCGGATATTGCTGATGTAACTTCTCAGGTGGTTACCCAGGTGCCAGGCCTGGCTGCTGAAGAAGTAGAACAGCAAATTTCTATTCCTGTAGAGCGTGCACTCAACGGTTTACCCGGTATGCATGTGATGCGCAGCCGGAGTTTATTCGGTTTGTCGCTTATCACTATGGTCTTTGATGATGGTGTCGATGATTACTGGGCCAGACAGAGAATCCAGGAAAGGTTAACTGGTCTGAGTCTTCCTTTTGGGGCAACACCGGGACTTGATCCGCTGACCTCTCCGACCGGAGAAATCTACCGGTATATTATAGAAAGCAAAAATCATGATTTAAGGAAACTTACTGATTTACAGAACTGGACAATTATACCAAAGATTAAACAAGTACAGGGTGTGGCAGATGTGGCCAATTTTGGCGGGATCACCACACAGTACCAAATGGAGATTGATCCGGATAAATTAGTGCAATACCAGGTAGCACTTGCTGATGTGCAAACTGCCATCAGTAATAATAACGCCAATGCGGGGGGAAGTATTTTAAACCGCGGAGAACAGGGTTATGTAGTTCGGGGGATAGGTCTGGTTAAAGACTTGGCTGCCCTGGGTGATGTGGTTGTTAAATCTGTCAATGGTGTACCAGTATTTGTAAAAGATCTGGGCGAACTGAAATATGGTACACTGGAACGTAAAGGGGTATTGGGTTATACGGATCGCAAGGTGAATTATTCTGATGGGATTGCAGGAATTGTAGTGATGCTGAAAGGACAAAATCCTTCAGTAGTACTTGATGGAATTCATCAGGCGGTAGCAGAGCTGAACCATGGTATTTTACCTGAAGGAGTAACTATCCGTGCTTATCTGGACAGGACAAACTTAATCAATACCACGCTTGATACGGTTTCTCATACGCTTTTAGAGGGAATGGGGCTGGTTATCGTAGTATTAATTGTTTTCCTGGGAAGTTGGAGAGGTGCATTAATTGTCGCCATTACGATTCCTGTTGCTTTACTGGTTGCATTTATCCTGATGCACTTTACGAAGATTCCGGCAAACCTGCTTTCTTTGGGAGCCATAGATTTTGGGATTATTGTGGATGGTGCGATTGTGATGCTGGAAACCATCCTGAAAAAAAGGGAAGATCATCCTGATCAGGAATTAGAAGAGGTTTCTATTAGTCAGAGCGCTTTAAGCGTTGCCAAGCCTGTTTTATTTTCGACGATTATCATTATTACCGCTTACCTGCCTTTGTTCTCTTTTGAAAGAGTAGAGAAAAAACTATTTACACCCATGGCTTTTACTGTAGGTTATGCTTTGCTGGGTGCACTGGCTGTTGCATTGCTATTGATACCGGGACTTGCTTATGCTGTTTATAAGAAACCAGGCAAAATCTATCACAATATGTGGCTGGAAAAACTGACTGCATGGTATGAAAGGCGCTTGAGTAAGATCATGGACAAGCCAAAAAAGGTATTTATGCCTTTAGTTTTAGTGTTGATCAGCGCTATTGTCCTGTCTGTTATCGTTGGAAAAGACTTTTTACCACCATTAGATGAAGGTTCGATCTGGTTACAAGTATCGTTGCCTCCCGGGGTTACTTTAGAGAAGTCAAGAGAGATGAGTGATGCGCTTAGATCAGCAACCATGAAACACCCTGAAATCACTTATGTGAATGTCCAGGCAGGTCGTAATGACCAGGGAACGGATTATTTCACCCCTTCACATTTTGAAGTTTCCGTAGGACTAAAACCTTACAAGGAATGGGAAAGCGGCCGGAATAAAGCCGCTCTGGTTGAAGATTTGTCCAGAGAATATGCTGCTATGCCAGGTTATTCAGTAGCTTTTACGCAGCCAATGATTGACGGGGTAATGGACAAAATTTCGGGTGCACACAGTGAATTGGTAGTTAAAGTGTTTGGTAATGATTTTAAGGAAACCAGGAGAATTACTGAAAATGTGGTTTCTACTTTAAGAACAGTAAAAGGAGCTGTCGATATTGCAATTGATCAGGAACCTCCTCTGCCACAATTACAAATCAGGATAAACAGAGATGCTGTAGCCAAATACGGGCTGAATATTAGTGATGTAGCCGAACTGGTTGAAGTTGCTATAGGTGGTAAAGCGGTTTCACAGCTCTTTTCGGGCGACAGAGTTTATGATGTGATTTGCCGTTATAAAGAAAAAAGCCGGGATACACCTGAAAAAATAGGGAACCTGATGCTAACTTCATCAACGGGAGCAAAGATTCCTTTATCACAGATTGCTGAAGTGAAAACTGATCTGGGCGAAAGCTCTATTTCCAGGGAAATGAACCGCAGACAGCTGACTGTCAGGTTAAACTTAAGAGGAGCAGATTTAAGTTCATTTTTGAAAGATGCACAGGCAAAGATTACACAGCAGGTTAAATATGATCATGAAAAGTATAAAATAGAGTGGGGCGGCCAGTTTGAAAATCAAAACCGTGCTTACGCTAAACTAGGAGTTGTTGTGCCTTTAGCCTTAGCCATTATGTTTTTATTACTTTATGGCGCGTTTGGAAAGTTCAGACAGGCAGGTTTGATTTTAAGCATTGTTCCGCTCGCTTTATTTGGTGGGATGTTAGCTTTGAATATCAGAGGAATGACACTGAATGTTTCTTCAGCAGTAGGTTTTATCGCACTATTTGGTGTCGCTATTCAAAATGGTGTGATTCTGATTTCCCATATCAACGAATTGCGTAAAAAAGGATATGATTTACTCCAGGCAGTTTTAGCTGGTGCAAAACATCGCTTCCGGCCTGTTCTGATGACTGCAACAGTAGCGGCATTAGGTCTTTTGCCTGCTTCTTTAGCTACAGGTATAGGCTCTGACGTTCAAAGACCACTGGCTACAGTGATCGTTTATGGCTTGTTTGCTGCAACAGCAATTACATTGTTCGTTTTACCAGCACTTTATTATCTGCTGGAAAGTAAATGGGGCAAGAATGATTTTAAACCATCGGAAGTGGCTGGTTAATAAATCGATTGGAAACATTCAATCAATAAATCCATTGGAAAATTAATTCAATACTAAATGAAATTTACGAAATACATTTTGTCCTTATGTCTGCTCACAGGCATAGTCATGAATGGACAAGCACAGGTAGATACCCTGTCTTTAAAATCAAAAATATCTATGCTTCAGTTCTTAAACCGTGTAGGCAAAGAAAACCTGGGTTATGCAGCAGAAAAGTACAATGTAAATATTGCAGAGGCCGGGATTGAAACAGCGAAGATCTTTCCTGATCCTGAATTTTCAGCAGGTGTATTTGATAACCAGCAAGTTAAATTGAAACTGGGGCAGGGGGTAACACTCGGGCTGGGAACGACCATTGAATTGGGCGGTAAAAGAAAGGCCCGGATTAGCCTTGCGCAAAGTATGACTGAATTAAATAAAGCATTATTGCTTGATTATTTAAGGAATCTGAGAGCTGATGCTGCTCTGGCTTATTATACTGCAATTCAACAGTACGAATTATTGCAGGTGCAACATTATTCTTATCAAATGATGAAACAACTGGCAGACGCAGATGCGATCCGTTATAAACTGGGTGCAATTACAGAAACAGATGCAAGACAATCCAAACTGGAAGCCAGCAATTTGCAAAATACTGTTTATCAGACTGAAGCAGACTGGAAAAATTCGCTGATTAAGCTAAGTGCTTATCTTGGTAAAAAGAGTGCAGATACTTTGGTGATGCCAGATGGAGATTTTGAGCACCTTTCGCGTGATATAAACTATCAATCCTTAATCAATAATGCGCAGCTCATCAGGGCAGATGCCGTAGCAGCCTTAAACAATAAAATTGTCGCAGACAGGACCCTGGCTTTGGTAAAAGCAAACCGGAAAGTTGATTTAGGAGTAAATGCGGGGCTACAGTTTGCTGGTGTTTCAACAAATGAAATAGCGCCAACGCCTTATCACCGTACTTTTAATGCCGGATTTAGTGTTCCGTTGAAATTCTCAAATCATTATAAAGGGGATTTAAAAGCTGCTCAGTTTACGATTAAGCAGGTGGGTATTCAATATGAACAAGTTCAGCAGCAGATTCAGGTTGAAGTAACACAGGCTTATTTTAATTATACTGCGGCTCAGAAACAGGTTCAGCAATATAAAACCGGGCTGCTGAGTGAAGGGAAGAAGATTCTGACGGCTAAAATGTACAGCTATAAACGTGGGGAAACTTCTCTGCTGGAAGTTTTGAACGCGCAAAGGACGTACAATGAAGTACAACAAGGGTTTTATGAATCACAATCGAAGTATGCAGCTGCACTGATTGAATTAGAACGTGCTGCGGGGATCTGGGATATTAAATAAACCTGTTAAAAGAAATTGCTGTCGCTACACTAGCAGATGTTACGGGGTTAAAGATGGTTACCGATCAGCTTTTCAGAAATTTCCTTTTCGTTTGACGAAGATTTAACCAGGTGATTCTGCAAATGCAGTAATGCAGGATTCGGATTCTCTTTTCTATTGAGCATAATCAGCGGAACAGCTTCTTCTGTGTTTTCCAGTGGGATGAATTTTAGTTGCAATGCATATCCCTTTGCTACATTTTCAGGTAAAAGTGAAATGCCAAAACCACTTTCCACTAATCTTAATACCGAATTTAGCTGAGAAGCATGATGTGAGATTTGTGGTGTAAACCCTGCATTTGAACATAAAACTAAAAAACTATCAAATATAGTAGGGCCACATTCGCGCGTGAATGTGATAAATTGTTCATTCGCCAGTTCATGAACAGAGATCTTATTTTTTGAGGATAGTGAATGTGCTACGGGTAAAACAGCTACGAATTTTTCTGAGACAATCAGTTTTTCTTCTAGTTTTTCAGGATGCAGCCATGTTCTTACAAAAGCGGCATCCAGCGTACCATTATTTAATTCATGGACTAATTTATGGTTAGGTAATTCCTCAAATTGTAAATTAATGTGTGGATGACTTTTTGCAAATTCTGCCAGCAACGCAGGAAGGTTACTATGCATAACTGCGCCTACATAGCCAATTCTCAGCGTACCCGTTTCTCCCTGACCATAAATAGCCAGTCGTTTCTTTACAGTTTGCATCTGCAAAATCATTTGCCTGGCATCTTGTAAAAAGTCTTGTCCGGCAGGGGTGAGTATAACGCTTCTTTTAGTCCGTTCAAAAAGTAATACACCCAGGTCATTTTCTATCAGCTGAATCATTCTGCTCAATGGAGGCTGTGAAATATGTAGCCTTTCTGCAGCCCTTCCAAAATGTAATTCTTCTGCTAAAACCAGAAAATAATTCAAATGTCTTAAATCCATAGTAATACTATTCAGGTATTAATTGGTGACAAAAATAGTATTTTAGGTATTAAAAGGTAAATGTAATTTTGTGTCTGACCTATTATTAACATGAAAAAGGTATTACTCATCCTCTTATTTATTTATTCTTTCCCTATGATGGCGCAACAAAAAGATAACCTGGTTCAGGCATTACCTTACAGCAAAGTGAAATCTGCTAAAGATTTTGTTTTCCTGTCCGGACAGATAGGCATCAATAGTACTACCGGATTACTAGTAACCAGTAGTTTCGAGGCTGAAGTACATCAGGTAATGAAAAATATTGCAAGTTTACTTCATGAAAAGGGGTTAACTTACAGTGATTTGGTGAACGTTACTATTTATTTGAAAAGCATGGACAACTATGCCATAACTAATCAAGTGTACCGTAGTTATTTTACCGGAGATTTTCCAGCCAGAGTTTGTATGGCTGTTACTGATCTTCCTGCGAAAGCAAATATTGAAATTGCGGCTACGGCATTGAACCAAATTAACTCTTCTGCTGAAAACAAACAATTGATCAGGCGGTTCCTGGAGGAAGTACGTTCGGGTAAAAATCCTGATCGCGCCGGCTTATATATGGCTGATACTTTACTGGCGCATCAGCTGAATGCAGAGGCAGAAACAACGGTCACAAGAACACCGCAGAATTATGCTGAACACGTAAAAGAATTTCTGACTTTATACGGGAATTTTCATTTTGAAATCACTGAAATTATAGCAGAAGGTGACCGCGTTTATGTCCGGTGGAAACAAACTGGCAAACATTTAGCAACAATTGATGGGCATCCGGCAACGGGAAAACCAATAATTGAAATTGCAAGTGCAGTTTACAGGCTTGAAAATGGAAAGATTAAGGAGTATTGGATTCAGATTGACAGACTAGGATTCGAAAAACAATTATAACCTGGAGATTGTAAAATAAACCGTGTTTCTAAGTTAATAATTAACGAGTTGACATGGTTTATTTTACATAACCAGGTTGAATCCTTTTACTGATTGGAGAATCCTTTTTTACTGATTAAAGTAATTGTAATTTCTGATCAATCCATCATAATCGCTATCTAGTCCTTCGATATCACTGCTGCTCAGCCTGCCATTTTCTCCGGCATTACGCAATGTCTTTTTAGTATGCAATAAAAGATTGTGGAAGCTATCATAAAAGTTTTTGTAGTTACCCTCTTTGTTTGCTTTTTTTGCGTTTTCCATATTCAGTCCGGCGTTTTTAGCCTGTGCAATTTCTAAGGCAGCAAACCCTGCTTGTGCCTGAGCACTGATCTTTGTATAACTATTTGCATTATCTGATAACAAATCAACAAAATTACGGATATTCTTCATATCAGTTTTCATCGCAATAATATATTCTTTAAGCGGACTGTCTTTCAATACAACGATTTCTGCGGCATCAGCGATCTCGTTCACTTTTTTCATGAGCACAATTTTTTCAGTATATAGTTTTTGAACGGTGCCTCTGATGGTATCAATTAAAGCATAACCTTTAGCTCCTTTATCATCTTTATAATCCTGAGCGGTCAGATAATCTCTTAACTGCTTATAGTCAGTATTCATTTTTTCAAACTTCGCATTGTACTGTGTTACCTGAGTTTTAAAATAAGCCTGATTCTCTTTTCCAAGTTCAGGAACTGGATTTTCTATGGTTATACCGTTCATATTGTTAACGGTAAACTTGGTTAAATGAGGATGAATAATTCTAAGGAAACCAAATTTGTCATCTGGATTTTTTAAGGCACTTTCGATTTTTTCCGTGTTTCCAAGAATATCTTTTAAATAAGCGTTATGGCTGTTAGCCATATCCACAACAAGGTTTGTATACTCAATAACGCGGCTTGCTGTATCTGCTGATCCTGGGCTGGCCGATGCTGATGCGGTTTGCTGCGGGTCTTTCTCTTTTTTCTTCTTGTCTTTACAAGAAACAGCTGTAAGGAGTAATACTACACAACAGGAAATATAAATGATAGTTTTTTTCATAGGGTAAAGCTTGATTAATGGCAAGGTAAAGATATTTTTTTATAACAATAAATAACAGATGGGACTCATGGGGTCAAAAAACAAAAAGACAAAATTTGATGCTTGATTAGTAAAACGTTTTGACTTATGTGCGCCCGATATACAATTGCGTGTTCGATATACCCTGAAAAAGTATTGTATTTCATTATCACTTGCGATGTGTGACGCCAGATATTATAGTATTCCAGTTTAATTATTAAATTATAATTATTATTATAGCATCCTTAGGCTTGATTCTTCAGCATCATATTTAAAAGATTCAACATTGGATTGTCCCAATTTGGCAGTACAGATGCTGAATGTGTAAATTATGTGATTTATGATAAATAAATTATCCTTTTTGTAATTTGTAATTGTATTTTTATGTGGCTTTTGTGTAGTTTTGAAGAAGTATTTTTAATTTAAACCAATAATTTATGAAGACTAAAAATATAATATTCACGGGTAAAAATGTCATTAAACACACATATGGAAGTTAATATAGATACTAGAGATCCACGGTTCAGCGGACTCAGCATTGGTACTGGAACGGTTCGCTACTCAGATCTTAGCTATTTGATTACCACGAACGACATTTCTATTAGCGAAGGTTACACGGGTTCGATACTGCTCTCTCTGGATTGTGGAATTTGGGGCGCTGATACTGTGCCCTGGCTTGCCTGTTCCGGAACGGTCTGCCATGTGCCGGTTGAGCGTTACTTAATGCTCGGAACCGACGGATCGGTAGAAGCCAGCGGCGGCGGCACTGTAATAAATGAGGCCATCGCCAACTGCGGAATAGACCCGAGAAAGCGCGGCCCTCTTCGTGAAGTCCGCGGTATTGCAAAAGGTACAGGTAGAGCTTATGCTGTAGGAACCTGCCGGCAGGCTTATGTTCGTGATGATGAGGATCAGTGGAGATGCATTGACCAGAGCGCCCAGGTTGGTGATACGCCGATCACCGACACCAGTTTCGAGTCTATCGATGGGTTCAGCGAAGAGGAAATTTATACGGTCGGTTGGGAAGGCGAAATCTGGAAGTATGATGGTTCCCTGTTCAGCCAGCAGAACAGTCCGACCGAGCTGGCGCTCTACAAAGTTCGCTGTGCGCCGGACGGATTTGTTTATGCGTGTGGTCAGCTTGGGACCTTGCTCCGGGGACGCGATGATCAATGGGAAATAATAAAGCATGAAAGCACCGAAGAAGACCTCTGGGGTATGGAGGTTTTCGATGGACAGTTATATGTGTCTTCTACCAGTTTCGTCTATCGGCTGGAGGATGGTAAGCTCAATCCTGTTGATTTCGGGGATGATATTCCACGCACATGTTATCACCTGAGCGCAGCTGACGGGATCATGTGGTCCATAGGGTCCAAGGATGTAATGGAGTTTGATGGTTCGAACTGGAAGCGGGTATTGCGAATTGACTAAGCCGGGATTCCGTAGGCTTAAGCCAGATTATCAAATAATAAAAAAATAAATTGGCCTATTGAAATTCGGAGAAAATTAAAAGAATGGGATTTATGATAAAGCATAGATCCCATTTTTGTTATTTTAAACCAGGCAAGGGTAAATAAGAAAATTTAACAAATCAGTTCAATTATTATAACAATACACATCGAAATCAACACGAAATAAAAAACCGGAATGCCAGTCCCGGACCTTAACTTTGCGATCATCTTTAATAACCGCTCAACAATGTATCAGTCACTAAGGGAACATATAGAAAAAATTATATCACTTAGCGAGGATGAGTTTGCTTTTGTGTGTACTCATTTTAGTATTAAAAAGTTCAAAAAACATCAATTTCTGGTTCAGGAAGGGGAAGAGGTAAAGTATTCTTACTTTGTCATTTCCGGACTTCTGAAGTTGGTCCATACTGATGAAACAGGGAAGCAGCGTGTTGTTTCTTTTGCGATGGAAGATTGGTGGGAAAGTGATTATTATGCGTATTTCACTCAGACTAAAGCGACCATGTCGTTAGAGTGCATTGAAGATACGGAAACCTTATGCCTTTTACTTGAAGACTATAAAAAGCTATGTGATAGTTTGCCAAAAATGCAGCGGTTTTTCCTTGAAAAAGCGAATTTTGGTTTTATAGGATCGCAACGACGTATTATATCCTGGCTGACCTCTAATTCCAAAGAGCGTTATGAACAGTTAATTAAACAATACCCCTCACTTATTCAGCGTGTACCCAAGAGCCTTCTTGCTGCCTATCTGGGCGTTTCGCGCGAAACCTTAAGCAGGTTATCTCCTTAGTGTGACATTTCTCACTTTTTAATTGTGAGGTTTGTCAAGAGCCCATTTCAGGTCTTATGAAGAGCTTTGCAGTACAAATTTTAAACTGCAATCTTAAAGATAAGCAATAAGACAAATCAAATGGAAAAAAGAAGTATTAATCCCTGGAAATGGCAGGATGAACGCAGTTATGTACAAGCTGTTGAAGTGAAAAATGTAGAGAGTACGCTTTATGTTTCAGGACAGACTGCGATCAGCGCTGATGGAATATCCAGTAATGAAGACATGAAGTCTCAATTAATTCTGGCTTTACAAAATCTGGAAAAGGTTATTGGTGAAGCCGGATATGAATGCAAGGGGATAGCCCGTTTAAATATATACACCACTGCGACAGCAGAGCTTTGGCCACATTTTGATATTTTTCAAGCCTGGATAGCTAAACATGAAGTTAAACCTGCACTCACTTTACTGGAAGTGAAAAGCCTTTTTGAAACTTTAAAGGTTGAACTGGAGGCTACAGTTGTAAAATAAGTAATCAATGTTATAAAAAATCCGGATCATCATTTAGAAAGATCCGGCTTTTTTAGCAAATGATAATGTTGTATAGGTTTAACTATTTGTTATCATATGCATAACTGATCATCCATTGAACGCCAAACTTATCATTAAACATTCCGAAGAAATCACCCCAGAAAGCTTTTGCGAGTGGCATGGTCACTACGCCTCCTGCGGAAAGCCCGTTGAATAATTTTGTAGCTTCTTCTTCACTGTCTGCTTTGATGGCAATATAAGCATGGTCACCTTTGTTGACCGGCCCATAACACGCTGGTCTGTCACTACCCATCAAAAAACTTCCACCACCAATTGGTAAGGAAATATGCATAATCTTATTGATTTCGCTTTGATCAGGCCGGTATTCTTCTGGCATAGTATCAAATCTGGAAACCATTTCGAATTCACCGCCAAATACGGACTTATAGAAATTAAATACTTCTTCGGTATTACCATCAAAGTTTAAATAAGGGTTGACTGCTGCCATGGTTTATGATTTTAGATTATAAGTTTTGTTTGTTTTGAATTGTTGTATAACAAATGTAAAAGCATTTTAATGTTTTGATAGGGTATGAATTAGCCAATCTTAGTGGTTGTTTGCGACTAAGAAATCAGGTATATTATACTTGGATTAATAATAATTACCGGGATGGAATTGATTGGTTTTTTTTAAAGCTACCGACCCTCATCTATAGAAATAGTTAATGAATAGTTATATAAAATGTGGTAAATAAAAACAATGTTTTTATAGGCTGAGTTGTGTGTTTTCTGTTACCTTGTACTCAAAAAATAGCCATGAGAAAAGTTGTTGCCGCGTTCCTGATGATAACTGGTATTGCCTTTTCAGCTTTTAGCCAGCCGGCAACTGTGTCTGCTGAACTTGAACAAGCTTACCGGGCTTCTTATCAATTGTTTATGGATGCTTATAAACAGAAGGATTATGTTACAGCGGAGACAGAACTTATTAAATTTCGTAACAAATTTATAGGTATGCCTGCGAGTATACAGCGTAATTATCCTGGTGTGATAGCTAATCAATATTATTGTCTTTCTTGTGTAAATGCCCTGAATGGCAATAAAAATAAAGCAATACTATATTTAGATAGTGCTGCCCGCAATGGTTACAGTAATTATAAAAATATGCTGACGGATACCGATCTGAATGGTTTGCGTGAGGAAAAGCGATTCAAAATAATATTACAGCAAATCAGAGAAAAAGGGGATTACGGTTATATTCTTCAAAAGTCTGGTGCTTATAATCGTAAAGATAAAAGGGTAGCGGTGAAATTTACTTATCAGGATTCGAATGCACCCGAGCTGGTTAAATTCAGAAAGCAATATAAACTGGATTCTGTAGGTGGAAATGGAGATGAAATCAGCAGGTTTAAAAATTTACTGTTGTGGGTACATCATGTGGTGAGCCATGATGGCAATTCTAATAATCCAATCCATAAAAATGCGGTTGATTTAATAGATATCTGCAAAAAAGAAAATAGAGGAGTGAATTGCAGAATGATGGCGACTGTGCTGAGAGATACCTACCAGGCTATGGGGTTTAAATCCAGAACGGTTACCTGCATGCCAAAGGACACTGCTGATTTTGATTGCCATGTTATCACAGTGGTCTGGTCTGAAACTAAAAATAAGTGGTTATGGATGGATCCTACGTTTAATGCTTATGTAAGTGATGCTAAAGGCACCCTGTTAAATGTAGAAGAAGTAAGAGCGAAACTGATCACAGGAGAGCCATTGGTTTTAAATGAGGATGCGAATTGGAATAACAAAACTAAGAAAACCAAAGAAGATTATCTGGATTATTACATGTCCAAGAACTTGTACTGGATCAATTGTGATGTTAAAAACGAATGGGATGTGGAGACCCGGGGAATTGGAAAACCGCTTCTGGAGATTGTCCATTTATATCCGGGTGGATTTACCAGGATTAAAGGAAATAAAGTGATTAGTAAAAGTGACATTACTTATGCAACTAATAATGTTGCTGATTTTTGGGCTAAACCGGGCAGCTAAATAAGCTTACTGTAATTATTTGATATTTGCAATAATCTGTTTGATTGGAGCAAATTTTCAGGTCTATGTAAAAGCTCATTGATAAACGGAGCTTTTACATAGGCAAATGGATCGGGACTGCCTAATTTTATGGATTTTGAACTGCTGATTTCAGAGATAGCTCCAGCACGATTCCTCCGGGAAAATTTGCAGCCCATACCGGATCTGTTGATAACAATTTGCTTTCATAATCCAGCAGGTTTGCTATGAAAATTATTTCTTCTGCACTATAAATATGGTCAGTAGAAATGAATTCCACGGTTTCAGTGCTGCCAGCTGATTGAATGTTAAAGGTTATGGGAACCTCCGCAGTATGACTGTAATGATCCCATTTAATTTTACCGCTTGGCCAGGCGTAACTGACCTGTTCTCCTTCGGAATTCTGAACTTTCTGATACTGCACTACAGGATTTGCGATATATTCCATTGTATAAAAAACATCATGTAACTCTATGAATATTTTTCCTTTATCAGTTAATAGTGGTTTGAGATGAAAGAGTAACTCAAATACTTTTTGAAGCGGTATCGCACTAAATGCACTGTATAAACAAGCTATACAATCAAATTTAACGTTGCCAGTATTATTTAAAATGGATTCGGGCAGATATCCAACAATATACTGGTCGGGTTTTAGAAATCCCTGCGATATGGCCAGCTCCTTCATTTCCTGACTTGAATCTGCAGCCCAAACGTCTATATTACCTTTTTTAAAGGCCTCTATGCTGTGCAGAGATTGTCCGGCAAAGAGTTCAATAAATGACTGGCATGGATTATCTGGTTGATAGGTCTGGAGTATAAGTTCCAGCTGACTTTTGAAATCTCTGTTGTTAGTTACTGCCGCATAAGAACTTGCATAGTGCTTATAGAGTTTATTTGTCATTAGCGGCAGATTTTAGGAGGTCTTTACGAATAGATAATTGCAGAATAACCGAATTTGGATAAAGATTTGCCCAGGCAGGATGTTCTGTGTAGATCATAGACTCCAAGCCCACAAGATTTGCCAGAAACACGATATGTTCCGCACAATACATGTTGTCATAATGAGTAAATTCTATAGTATCTGTGCGTTGTGGGGTTTGGATTAAGAATTGAACCGGAATTTCTGCACGGTAGGTATAACGATCCCATCTTATTTTACCGCTCGGCCATGCATATTTAATGAGTTCACCCTTGGAATTTTCTATTTCTGTATAATGGACCTGTTGGTTTGAAAGGTATTCTGTCATTAAAAAGATATCGTGCATTTCGACAAACATTTTGCCGTTATCGGTTAATTTATCTTTACAATTTTTAAGCAGCATAAATACATCTTCCATATTCAGATTACTTAAGCCATTATACAGACAGGTAATACAATCGAATTTCGTTTCATCAATACTTAACATAGCGTCCGGAAGATCTGCCACGATATATTTTTTGGGGTTCTGAAATCCTTCAGCAATTGCAAGGCGCTTCATATCCATACTTGAATCTATAGCCCAAACATCAATACCATGCTGTTTTTGCGCCTCTATGCTGTGTAATGATTGTCCAGCGAATAGTTCCAGTAAAGATTTGCATGGTTTATCTGGTTCATAAGTTGCCAGTATGACCTCTAACTGGCTTTTGAAATCTCTGTCATTGGTCACATCTGCATAATAACTTGCAAATTCCTTATATAGTTTGTCGTTCATACTGATATGGTTTAGTGTTTATTTTTAATTATAAATGCATGAGCAATTTAACGTGGATTGACAGATTTTTTTAGGGTCAGATGACCCTAAATCCCAAAACAGAGGTCATCTGATACAGAAAGTATTATAACACTTGCCATTTTCTGCCCAGACGATAACCCCATTTTTTTTCATAGTAGATATCCTGTTCCCACATCAATTGATTAAACCGCTCTGGTTTTTGTTTATTTAGTGTAGTGTGATCCAGGTGATCTACCAGAGAAGAAGTGACCAGAACATGGACTAAATTTAACGATGAAAGTAAATGTGTATAATCATGGGAGGCATGTCTGAATATAAAGTTCTCATCCAAATGGCCTATTATACTCAGCATACTGCGCTTGAAAAAAAGACACCAGCCAGAAACTTCTACACGTTCTCTATAGCCTTGCAGCAATCCAATATTTGGTTCCATACCTATTTTTGTATGATGAATAGTACACATTGGAGAAGCACTGGAAACATTCCAATAAGTATGAAAGGGTTTCAGGATTTCTGTTGCCCATTGCGGGTGAAAAAGCAGGTCATTATTACATAAACAGATATAGGGTGCTGAGGTTATTGCAATGCCAATATTCATATAGCGGTTGTAACCAAAGGGCTGATCCGGATAAACTGTCTGGCCATACTCGTATTGAAAAGGGTTTAAATCTTTTTGAGATTCAACAACGATAATGTTGAATTTGATCAGTTCAGGGTCTTCGGAGGCCATTAAAGAAGTGAGGCAGTTTTTGGTAACCTGCTTTAATTCTTCTGTTTGCGCATAACTTAAAATAACAATATCAATTTCCGTAATTTTTGATGTCATAGTTTATGAATTAAGTTTAACCAAACCATTAGCGTTAAACTATTTTCTAAATTATGACAATCCTAATGAATAATTTAGGGTCAATAGTCCCAATTTACTGCGGGATTACTTTACAATCTCAAGCTTGACTGGCCCTTTTAAGCCTGAGGGTTGCAATTTTACTGTGGCATCATACCAGTCATAGTAAGTTGAGGTTGTTCTTTCATTTTCAGGTAATTGATGATCACCGATCAGCCTGTTGATCCAGTTGTTAACTACTTTGATCTCCAGTTCGTTTATCCCAGGTTTTAGTGCTTTGGTTATATCAATTTTGTAAGGAGCAGTCCATAACCCGCCAACAGCTATTCCATTAACTTTAACTTTTGCAATAGCTATCACATTGCCCAGGTCCAATAATACACGTTCTTCATTTTTAACTTTTGATAGTTTAAAAGTATGATGGTAGTAAGCGGGGCCGGAATAATATTTTATAAGTGCATCTTTATTTTGTGTCCAGTCTTCCAATTGTTTAAATACAACAGGTTGAGAGGGGCCATGCAGGTTCGCATCGAAGTTCACCAGCCACGGGCCTGTGACCGGTATGCTCCTGAACGGTCCCGGATAGTTGAAGTAGTTGTTTTTTTTAGTGTTTCCATCTTTTCTGAAAATGATGAAAGCACTCTCGTAAGGAGCTAATTTTATGGGTACGCTGGTGGACTCAGCAGTCTGGGTATATTCAGGCAGGTCACGTATCTTACCTGTAGTGGCATCCCATAATTCAGGGGTTTTCCCCGAAACACGAAATTCCGGATTGAACTGTATGGATTTGTTTTTTTGATTGGAGAGGAAATAAATTGAGCCATCCTTTAATGTCCTGTGTATAAAAAGTACAGAATCATTGATCGCTGTTTTAAAATCAGGAATAGTGTTTAACAATTTTAAAGCATCTTCCAGGTTCATTCCGTCAATTACCATTCCTTTGCCGTAATGATTAACTTTAATGGTGGAACCATTGATGTTTCCCCAAAGTTCAGCAGTTAATTGCTGAATCTCCAGATCTGCTTTTCCAGGGTTTTGCAAACTTGGTGACCTGGATGGTCTGGGGCCTGAAATTACCGCACCTCTGCTCACCAGCTCTTTAAGCTTTATCAGTAATTCCGGGCGCATGCTTTCCAATTTTGGTAAAACCAGGAGCCGGTATTGCATTCCATCTGGTAAAACAAGATTACCTTCTTTTACCGTTAGCCTGGTTTTAATCACCTCTCCATTGATATAATCAAAGGCATAACCGGGTGGAAGAACTGGTTCTTGTAATCCGGTCATCTTTGGTGCATCTTCACTGATAAAATAAGCCACGTCTGCGACATACTTTCCCTGCTGCAATAGCAGATTACATCTTTTGATATATTTCAAGAAATCATCCATCTCATAAAACCAAGTATTTTTGCGGTTAAATTCTGTCCCGAAATAAGCATTTATTCCTGGAATTTTATCATCATCCGGCTGCTGGATATAAACGTGAAGCAGGGTATTGTTGATACCTTCGGTAAAAGAACGGTCGGCCCGCTGTTTTAAAGTGGCCGGATAATTCATGAAATAATTATCTGTTGTGGTAAAAGATTCGGCAGAAACTTTTGTTTTTCCATAAATATGTGCACAGGATGAAGCGGCCCTGTTTTCTATGATACCTTTAATGCCTTCATTCCAGAATTCACCACTAACTTCATCAGATTGCCCGCCGTATTGTAAAAATTCTCCGGGAAAACCATAATGGCCGTAATTCTCCAGCCAGGTAGTTAATCCATTCTGATAGCTGACTTCTCTAAGTCCACCTACGTAATTATAAGCGACTTTATCGGCTACAAGACGTCTGACATCCCATAGAAAACGGTCTGAATAATCTGCACTGCCCACAACCTTCCCCCTGAATACCGGAAGATAGGGGAGCGGATCATAACCATAAGTCAATTTAAATTCCGCGATAAACTGATCGCTCCAATTCTGGCTGCCGGTTTCATAGCTGTCTCCAACTACTATTTTCCAGGTTTTTCGGTCTTTTGCGGGAATACGGCGTATGATTTCTCCTAAAAACGCATCAAAGTGAGCAGCAATATGAATTTTACTCATTTTATCAGTTTCAAGTCCTGTTCCTTCGGGACTGGCATGTGCATTTTGAACTTGTGTAGGCGTCATTCCAATCCGTTCAATAATCCATTTTCCTGCTGGTACCTGCCAGTTCAGCGTGCCATCAGCCAGCATATACTTTGAAATATCTAAAACTTTATCAGGATCAATTATATAGGCTTTGTCTTTAATGACTGGTTGTGATGACCATTGATAGGCGGGCCAGTATACATAACCATCAGGCCACATTTTTGCCAGTGTTTTCTCCTGGTAGTCTTCTACTGAAGGTACAGACGAGAACTTAATTTCTGCAATTCCACTATTTGCTGAGTAAGCTGTAAATATCAACCGGAAATCTTTGGCAGTAGTCACAGGAATTGAAATAGCTGCAGGGCCATAAGGGATGAAGCCATTCTTTAAATTCGGATTGGTACGGTCTATGGTAAAATGTTTAATGGTTTGGTAAGTATGGTTAATCTTTACCTGTATATCTCCTTCTAGACGGGTACGTGTCTGTGCTGTATAAATGACAAGGCTGCGGGCTGTATATGGTTTTTCCATAGAAAAATCCAGTAAAAAGGGTTTTGCAGAAGGAAGAGGAAGAATGGTTTTTGGGTTATAGTCTGTTAAATTATTCAGGTCTTTCAGCGAGGGGATGGAGCTAAGCTGAGGTTTCAAATCCCGAATGTCTGTACCATAATCTTTAGGAGCGGGATAAGCAATCACTTTCACATCCTGGAAAACAGGACTAGGCTGTTCAAGTTTTTGATGGGTTAATATCGGGCCTGTAATCGCAACCTCTGAGGCATTCAGATAGCGCATAGATTGTTCTGGTTTAACCCATGGCCCTCCCGACTGGCTCCATCCCGGGCAATTAAATATACCTATTTCGATGCCCAGTCTGGTCGCTGTTTTTAATGCGGTATGGAGAACATCCCACCATGCGGTTGTAAACAGTTTTATTGGCCCCGCATTTTTTTCACCCCAGGTAACATTCGCAATAAATGCACGGTTAATTCCCACCTGCTTCATGGCTTCAAGATCTTTGATGACGCCTGCTTTGGAAATATTTCCGGATACCCAATACCAGTAAACACTGGTCTGAATACTGTCCGGAATTTGATGAAATCCCATTTCCAATGTGGCCATCTGGCCAGAAGATTCAGGTTGTGAATGTGCTTTATACGTGCTAAAAACAACCAATAACAAACACAGGAAAGTTTTGTGCGAATTGAAAACCAATTTAGTCAGCATAAGTTGTGTCTCTGCTTTATTTTTTTAGGTCATTTTTATAAATAGTTCCGCCTTTCATCACGAATGGGATTTGTTCCAGTAGGGTGACGTCCTGAAGCGGATCATCATTTAATGCAATCAAGTCGGCGTATTTGCCCTTTTTCAGGGAGCCGACTTTATTTTTCCATCCCAGCAAATCTGCTGCATTGATGGTAGCGGCTTGTATAGCCTGCATCGGGGTTAGCCCGAATTTTACCATATATTTAAACTGTTTGCCGTTCCAGCCGTGCGGATAGACACCGGCATCTGTACCAAAGGCTATTTTTACACCTGATTTAACTGCGCGCTGAAAACTTAACCGTTGCTCTTTGCCTACCAGCTTTTCTTTGTTAATAATGATTTCCGGGGTGCCGTGTTTTGCATAATCACTCAGTATATAATCGTCATTATAAATATCTGCGACCAGATAAGTGCCGTGTGTTTTCATTAGTTGTATGGCTTCATCATCAAGAAAACTGCCATGTTCTATGGAAGCTACACCAGCTTTAACGGCCATTTTTATCGCTACTGTACCATGGGCATGGGCACAGGCTTTCAGTCCCCATAAATGGGCTTCCTGAACAATTGCATTCATTTCTTCCTGTGAGAATTGAGGGGCGCCTACACTCACTTCTTCTGTGAGTACGCCTGCACTTGCGCCAAATTTGATCACTTCGGCACCGTATTTTATATTGTAACGGACTTGCGCACGTACACCTTCTACACCATTGGCCACGCCAGTCATTTGTTTTGGGCCTACCCAGTCTAAATAAGGCGAAAATCCATTCAGGTCACCATGGCTACCGGTACTGCCAATAAATAGTGTGGCAACCAGTAGTCTGGGACCGGGTATATCACCGCGGTTGATTGCATTTCTCAGAGAGACGTCAATAAATGCTGAAGCTCCTACGTCTCTGCAGGTTGTAAACCCGGCCTCTAATGTGCGTTTTGCGTAAATAGGGGCAATCATAGCAAGGTCTGCTGGTGTCCGCCTGAAAATGTCTTCGTAATAATTTTCTCCGGGCTGAAAGGTCAGGTGAGTATGACAATCAATCAATCCAGGCAGGACTGTTGCATTGCTGAGGTCTATGATTTTTGCTCCGACTGGTATAGTCAGGTCCGGGCCAATGCTTTTTATGGTGTCATGGTCAATTAAAATCAACTGATTGGTTAGTGTTGTTCCTCTTTCTACATCAATCAGGTGGCCAGCCTTAATTACTTTTACTGAATCGTTTTGCTGCTGCGCAAAGCCATTAAATGATAAAATTAGAAAAGTCAGCGTGATGATTTTTACTCGGTATTGAGTCATATATAGTCGTATTTGGTTTACCAGCAGCAATATATGAAATTCTCTGACTTGTAATCACGCTATAAATACGATAAAAAACGCTAAATTTTATTCATACTGAGCAGGGGTGCTGGCCAGTCTTCTTTTAATCTTAATTCACCAGTAATGGAACAGGATTGTTTTATTGATGACCTGATGAAAAAAATAGAAGTCAGCAATGAGATTGAGGAAGATGGCTTAATGACGAGTGTCTTTAAGCTGATAGTATAAAAATGAAGAAGCCGTAAACTTTAGGAATACGGCTTTTTTTTATTTGATTACAAAGTCTCCAATGTAGTTTTGATAGTTTTCTCTAAAGCCTTTACGATTGAATCTTTATAGGCGATAAAGTTATGCTGACGTGCTTCATCTGAATCACTTTCCTTAACTGCTTTTCTACTTTCTTTTACTTCTTGTAATTCATTTTTGTATAAATCACCGAATGTATCAGGTTCTTTGTTTTTTAATATCCTGACAGTATGTGAATATTTTTCATGGCTGTCAACGAGATTAGCTAAACTTTTCTCCTCATAAGTAGTTAAACCAACGATTCTTGTTAATAGCTTCTCAAGCTTTCCTCTTTCTTTTGCGTAACCCATAATTGTGGCAAATATACCAGAATTATACTATTTTATAATAGTTACTTTATTATTTTACAGCTAAGTGGGTTCATTCTGAAAATTCCAACTCCTGTTCGGTTGTGTACATAGATTGTCCGATAATGAACGTAGTCATTATAAATATAGCTTTGAATAAGCTTTCAGCGCATTTTATTTGATATTTTTGCTCTGGCACACAATTGGACTTCATCCGGAAAAATCAACGCTATGTTTTTCATCAACTTCAAAATTGCCTTACGTAACATTCAAAAGAACAAGGGTTTCTCCTTAATGAACATTGGCGGACTGGCCATTGGTATGGCTTGCTGTTTACTACTGCTACTTTATGTAAGCTATGAATGGGGTTATGATAAACAGTTTGAAGCGATTGACCGTATTTATATTACCCGGGTAAATATAAATATTAATGAAGGACTGGCTACTTCTGTTGCCTCACCAGACAAACTTGCTGGTGGTGCCTTAGAGACTTTACCTGGAGTAGAAGTGGTAAGCCGGATGAATCTTGGAGGTGACTACAATAAGCTTTTTAGTCATGATCGGGAAAATTATAAGCTGGACGCACGTTCTGTAGACCCCTCTTTTCTGAAGATCTTTGAGCAAAAGTTCATTTATGGTAATGCTGCTACTGCATTTCATACGCCAGAATCCGTAGTCATTACTGCCTCAACTGCACGCAAATTATTTGGCAAAAATAATCCAGTTGGGCAAACCATTAAATATGATAACAGAAAACTGCTGAATGTATCGGCAGTAATTGAGGATTTGCCAGAAAATCAAAGCTTTCAATATGATGCGTTATTAAGCTGGGATTTTTTCGAACAGGAGCACCCTGACAATAAGAATAATAGCTGGGGGTCTATTACTTGTGCCACGCTGATTAAATTAAAAGATAAAAATCAATTTGAGGCGGCAGATGCAGGAATGAGAAAATTGATCAGGGCAAATGATCCGAAAACGCAATTGGAAGCTTTTCTATTTCCATTCGCTAAATATCATCTTTATAATGAATTTACAAATGGTAAAGCTTCCGGAGGCAGAATAGACCAGGTAAAATTATTCTCTTTTCTGGCTTTTTGTGTATTGTTGATTGCAAGTATCAATTATATGAACTTGTCAACTGCCCGGTCGGAGAAAAGGGCGAGAGAAGTAGGTGTCCGAAAAGCATTGGGTTCTACCAGGAGCAGTTTGATGGGACAGTTTTTTATTGAATCTATGCTGTTTTCACTAATTGCTGCAATAGTTGCTTTTGGTGTGCTGGAATTGTGCTTACCCTATTTTAATAACCTGCTTGGCATTTCCATGAAGATTAGCTATGGTGCTTATCCTTTCTGGCTTACTTTAGGTATATTAGTTTTGATAACTGGTCTGCTTGCCGGAAGTTATCCAGCATTTTATTTGTCTTCATTCACACCCATAAAAGTTTTAAAAGGCTTAACAGGCGTTGGAAAATCTTCTTTACCAATTCGCAAGATTCTGGTAGTGCTTCAGTTCAGTCTTTCAATTTGTATGATTATCTGCGCTATCATTATCTATTCTCAAATTCAGTTTATGCGAAATAAACCGCTTGGGTTTTCTCAAAATAACCTGGTTGAGCTTAATTTAGAGGGCGAGTGGAGAAAACCGGAAAAACTACAATTGTTTAAAGCTGAATTGAAAAAATCGGGTGCTGTCATTGCTGCAACGGAATTTGCACAATCTTTCACGAGTGATGGTTCTATTACGGGTAACTTCAGCTGGCCTGGAAAGGCTGCGAATGATCAGTCCATAATAAGTTACAGAAGTGTTGGCTATAATTTTAGTACAACTATAGGGGCAAAGATAACCGAGGGAAGAGATTTCTCTTCTGAATTTGTAGCTGACACATCGACTTCCGTTTTAGTCAATGAGGCATTAGTAGAAAAAATGGGTATCAAATCTCCAGTAGGAAAAATAGTCCATTGGGGAGATAATCCACCTTTAACTATTGTTGGAGTTGTTAAAAATTATTCCAATGAAACGATAGGAGGAAAGGCTGTTCCTACCTTCTTTTACTACAATGTGAAGAAAAGTAATACTTTAATCCTGAGCATTAATCCAACGATGAATTTAAGTGCTGCTGTAGGTACTATTAAACAGATCAGTCAACGGCTTAATCCTGCTTATCCGTCAGCACTGACGTTTATTGCTCAGGATTTGAAAAATAAGTTGAAAAGTGAACAGCTTTTGAGTGTATTGTCAAATTTATTTGGTGGATTTGCTATTTTTATTTCCTGCCTGGGTTTATTAGGGCTGGCTTTATACATGGCTGAACAGCGCAAAAAAGAGATCAGCATCAGAAAGGTTCTGGGTGCTGATCTGAAAAGTATCCTGATTTTATTAAATAAAGATTTTATCAAATTGGTTATTATCTCGAACATCATTGCTTTTCCGGTCGCTTTTATTTTTGCGAACAATTGGCTGAAAAACTATGATTACAAGATTTCAATAGTTGCATGGCCTTTTATTATTGCTGCAATATTATCGCTGGGTATCGCTTTGCTGACGGTAAGTTTGCAAAGTTTTAAAGTTGCAAAGGCAAATGCGGTTGACGCATTGAAATATGAGTAACTATTATGCATTATCTATTGTATTATAAGACGAAATAGTATTTTTCTTCAATTTTGTTCAGCAGTCTATCGCAGCAAATATTTTTCCGTTCCTGGTAATTTAACTGCCGGATTGAGGAGTATTCCTGTGGTAGAAATAACTTATTTTCATCAATAATCAAGATGAGTTTATTACGCGCAAACTCGTCAGCAACTCCCTGGATTGTTTCTTCGCTTGTAATCAGGAAATATTCCCTGGCAAAGTCCTCTTCTAAAAAATATGCTATAAGTTTAGTGAGGAATGGATTAGCGCCGAAACCTAAGTATATGACTGCAAAGGCGCGAATCCCCTTTCTTTTATTTTGAAGTATTTTAATATACTGGTCATTAAATATTGATCTGTAATACAGGAATTCTTCAAAAAATGGACTACCTGATTTAAAATCCTGCTCCACAGTACCGATAGAAATCTGATACTTGTTTCTAAAATAGTTGTTGAGCCAGGCACACATGGCAGGGCCGTAATCCGGGTCGCCAAAATATCCGCTGGTTTGAAAGCCGGCATAAAATTCGGGATGAAAACCTGTGAAATTTGCTTCTATGATATAGTACTCATTGGCATTGGTTATGCCAATGTCCCAGCCAATTAAAGTGCCTTGTAAAATAGTGGCCGGCAGGGTAGCTAAAATTTTTTGTACAAACATTTCTGCGGCAGAATTTTTAGTAGTATCGTGGCCAGCCATGATAAAGGTCAGCCCATCTATCAAATCACTGCCAAAGGTATGAACCCTGAATTCTTCGTTAAGATCCAGCCTTTTTTGTAATATCCATTGTTCTGGCTGCTCTTCTTTTTCCTGGCTTTCATTTTTCTGATTTCCCTTTTCCTGATGAAGATTTATAATGTCTTCCAGCTCGGCTGTTCTGTCAAAATTATCTGACTGGCCGGTACGATGCCCTAAAGTAGATTTGACAAAAAAACCATTTTCACATAATTCCCTGATTTTTTGATGCCCGTCTTTTTCTGCCAATAGTTCTGAAAGACCAAATGTTTGAGCTACAGAGCCTGGTAAATAGTGATTGAAGATTTGATATTGTCTGTATTTATTATCCAGTCTCCACCTGAATACATGATGTTCATTTACATTCAGCTTGTTAAGAAGGGCCCTGACAAACACTGCGCCGAGATTACCGGATAGTTTATCAAATAAAACAGGATCACGCCAAAGTTCAAAAGTCTCGTTTACTGATCTCTTTTCAATAACCTGGGCACTGGAATTTTCAATATCAGATATTATGCTTTCTAAAGCATGAGTATATAGCTCCATAAAATTCTTGTAATTTCATGAAGCTACAAACAATAAAGGAGTTGAATAGAGGTCAAAGGTTACAAAATGGGGAGGTTAAAATTCCAGGTTGAGCGTGTCAAAAATTTCTCCCCTGGTGAGCTTGTCATTGATTTTGGCGATCACTTCAACTTTAGCTTTCAGGCATAAGGCCTGATCTGATAAGCGAAAAATATCTTCAAAAAATACCAGTTTTACGCCTTGTCTTTCCATTCTTAATCTGACCTGAAAGGTATCGCCGGAGGTGAGTGACCTTTTAAAGTCCATCTCTATTCTGGATACCATTAGCAGAATGCCTTTTGTGGTTAGTTCCTTAAAGGAAACCATTTTTGATTGCAGATATTCATGGCGAGCATGTTCCAGATATCCTTGATAAACTGCATTATTTACGATGCCTTGTATATCGCATTCGTAATCTCTTACCTTAAGCTGAATTTCAAATATATAGTCTTGCATAGTAGGTTGTAAATATAAAGTAATTGAATTATTAAAACGTTTTGGTGAAAAATTAAGTCGGATAAGGATATTTTTTTTGACTTAATTGCTTGATTTATAGATATTTTTATTGAAATTAACTGGCTGAATGCAATCGTAGTTTTTAGTGTTATGGAATAAGAAAATTATATCCTATGGAGTTATTACGAGCAATTCCAGTGCAGCAGGTGATGAGCTATCCGCAGCAATTGCATGCAATTGTTAACCTGATTATGCAAAAGAAATTTCAACTCAGTGAGATTGGTGATTATGTACTGGGAAATGTTTTTCTGGGCAATCTGAAAAGTAAAGACCTGGAAGTTCACAAGTTTTGGCTTACTTATTTTGAATTCTTTTTCCCTCCGGAAGAGAAGATCGTTATTCAGCCGGAATTATATAACGAGATTCAAAAAAGAGATTACCGGAAGATTCATTTCTTCTTTCAGCGCAGCAGGCCCAGGAAAGAATCAGATTGCAGATGGTATTTTTCTACTTCAAGATTATGTACAACTGAACAAGAGAACAGTTCCTCCATACTTTTTCATTATGCATTTGAACTGAAGGTGCCGGAAAGTACGGCCGAAGAGAACTATAACAAAGCATACCATGCCCGTTTTATGCTGTTAAGTAAAAGAGAAAGAGAGATTATCAAATTGATTGTGGAAGGGAAGAGCAGTTGTGAGATTTCTTCTATGTTATATATATCTATGCATACGGTCAATAACCATCGCAAAAATATTATCAGGAAGCTGGAAATAAATAATCTATGCCAGCTGACCAGGTTTGCGATCGCTTTTCAAATAGTTTGAGAGTTGTTTCAGCGCCAGCATAAATGACTAGTGGTAGCTATTGCGGTTAGCTTAAAACTTCCGGAGCTTTAATCCTATGATCGATAAGGCGCTCCTGTTATTAAAATCTGAATTGACTGCTTTCCTGATTTCCAAAGGAGATAACGCGGCCAGTGTGATTGTTGATAATATCGGACTTTCGGAAACTTCTAACGGGACAGGTTTGATTGACAGCATTATAATCAGCCTGGTCAACATTGAAGAAGAAAGTACACTTAAAAATCAGTCTCCTTTAAAGCGGTTTGGTATGAGCAATGCCATTTATGAAAATGCACCGGTTTACTTAAATCTTTATGTATTGCTAACCTGTAATTATTTTGGTGATGGGTATATACTTGCACTAAGAAGGTTGTCTTTAGTCATTCAATTCCTTCAGGCCAAAAACTCCTTCTCTTCTGCGAGTACAGTGGGCGGCTCAACTGATCCTAATGGTATTCAGGATCTGAGGTTTACAATGGAGCTATATACGCTCACTTTTGAGCAGATTAATCATTTATGGGGATCTCTTGGCGGCAGACAAGTTCCTTTTGCAATGTATAAACTCAGATTGGTAGCGATCTCTGAACATGCGATTGTCAGGGAAGTTCCGCTGATCGAAGAAATAGAAACAAATATTTCCACGCTATCCGGACCACACTGATGAATATCGTCTATAAAATATTGTTTGAAGTCAAACTGCTCCACGAATTTTATCTGACGGATAAGACCGGGGGGAATATATTTGATTTCGCCGCACAGGGTGACCGCCTGAATTTTTTAAGTGCAAGACTGAAAGCCGATGAGGAGAATATAGAAGAAGAACTTGTATTCGAAATACCTGTAAAAGCCAAAGCGCTATTTGCTGATTATCACCTGAAGCTGATTCCTGCTTATGCCGGTTTTAAAGTTGCAGTAAAGGTTATTCCAAAGAAAATATTGGGGACAACTGTTTATGAACCAATGGTCAGCTTACCCGATGATCTGGATATCCCGGTATTAATCAAAAGGAAGAGTCAGCGCTTTGATAATTTTACTAACCTTAAAATGGAAAGTGTGTTACCTGCTGCCTACTGTTTTTCTAATCATGATGTTCTTAGTGGAAGCCGCGTATTTCCTTATTTGTCGGCAGAAATACCTGAATTTGATGCAGCAGCGTCGTATGATCAGGGGGAGCTGGTCAAGTTTGGCGTGAATAATTACAGGGAGTTCTACCGCGATGATGCAGATGCGGTGCAATGGATTTCTTTGCCATCGGGAGCTTTTGTGAATGAAAGTGACCGTTTAATCTTACCGCTGAATTTTTGTTATACTTTTCCGGCTGGATCTGGGGTAACTGAAGCTGATTTTTTACTCAGGGATAAGGACGGAAATGTAATTGCTGAAATGCAGTTTAAAAATGAGCAGCAACTGCGCAAGGTTGCAATTGCCATTGATCCGCGGAAAGTTTCCTTTCTTCCTTTACCAACAGTAACTGACCGGTTATTGTACACCTTGGAGGTTACAGGGGATGGTGGATATCATCAAATCCATACCATTCTTTTTTATGGGGATGAACAGGAGATCAGAGAGAGTCACGGGCTGCTGTTGATACGCGTAAAAACAACCGTTCCAGCATATGATCTGCTGGATTCTAATGGACGTCTGATTACCCGGAAGCTGGCTGATTATACGGTTAATCCGGCCCCTCCGGTATTTGAACTGAATTTTAAAAGTAAGCCTTCATTCTGGCGCTACCTGAATAGCAGAAGAAAAGATTTGAAGAGTGGTTTACATCCTGATTTTCTGTTTTTCAAAAATGGGGCCCTGATTTCAAAACTACCCAGGGCAGCAACTTATACTTCTACCTTATTTCGCAAGCCGGATAACAGTTTATATTATTTGCCGAACCCAGAACCCTATCAAACTGTAGTACTTGAAAATAATAAGCTGTATAGTGATATTATCGTGCAGGAATCAACACTGTTTCCATTAGCACCCTAACCAGAAATGTATTTAAAATTAATTAACTAAATAACATTTGTTATGCAAGATTATAAAAGCCCGGGAGTTTATATCGAAGAAATTCCGCATCTCCCACCATCTATTGCCTCTGTAGAAACAGCAATTCCAGCGTTTATTGGGTATACCGAGAAAGCGCAGTGGAAAGAAGCAGATGATTTGAGAGATACGCCCTGGAGAATTGAATCTCTGTTACAGTATGAACAGTTTTTTGGGTATCCTGAACCTGAAAAAGAAAGTCTGAGTGTTGTATTTGATACAACGACCGGAAAAAATGAAGTTAACGGTAAGGTCGATGAAACCAAAAGATCTAAGTTTTTGATGTATTATTCCTTGCAGCTGTTTTTTGCCAATGGCGGCGGGGCCTGCTGGATTACTTCGATAGGGGGATATAGTGCGGCAGGTGTGAAGGCGGCCGATCTTTCCAGAGGTTTAACACAGGTTGCGAGAATTAATGAAGTTACCCTGCTGGTTTTTCCTGATGCTACTAATCTCGATAATATGACAGATTATTATACTATACACACGGAGGCCATTCAGCAATGTGTTGATTTGCAGGATCGGTTTACAGTATTGGATGTTTACCATACAGCCGCGAATGGGGATCAATGGCAAAAAGACATAGACGATTTGCGTAATACTTTGAGTGGTACGACTGATTTTCTGAAATATGCAGCTGTGTATTTCCCGAAAATCTATTCAGGTGTAGACTATAATTACAAAGTAACAGGCAATCAGCTGGCTGATAATGATGACCTGGTAAAAATAGTAGGGATAGCAGGTAAAGAGAAACTTTCTGATTTGCTGGCCGATAAAAATGCACAATATTTCCAGGCCAAAAGTGCGGTATCCAACATCCAGATGCTGCTGCCGGTCTCGGTAGCCATGGTGGGGGTATATGCGCAGGTTGATAATGCCAGGGGAGTCTGGAAAGCTCCGGCCAATATCAATATTGCCAATGCAATCCGGCCGCAGTATTTGATTACGCATCAGGAGCAAATGGGACTCAATGTAGACGCACAGGCAGGAAAATCTGTGAATGTGATCCGTTCTTTTGCAGGACGCGGGCCTGCGATTATCTGGGGAGCAAGAACATTGGCAGGAAATGATAATGAGTGGCGTTATGTGCCGGTGAGAAGATATTTTAACATGGTAGAAGAGTCTATCAAAAATGCAACTGAGCAGTTTGTATTTGAACCCAATGACCGGAATACCTGGGTAAGGGTAAAATCTATGGTGGAGAACTATCTGACCCAGCAGTGGAAGGGAGGGGCATTAATGGGGGCATCTACCAAGGAAGCATTTTTTGTCCATATCGGATTGGGTGAAACGATGACCGAACTGGATATCTGGGAAGGAAGACTGATTGTGGAAATTGGAATGGCGGCGGTCCGTCCGGCAGAGTTTATCATTTTGAGGTTTATGCATAAAATGCTGGGTGAATCTTAAATGTCAAATTATTATTTATTGAAATTTAAAAATCTATCGTTATGTCTATAGAAATCTCAAATCCAAGAGAACCCCAGAATGGGAACTGCAATGATGCCGCGGCAGAGACAGCAACACAGAAGGCTATACATCAGCTCAAAGAAAATTACTGTAAAAAATTGAAGGTTAAAGTGGCAGAGCTGAATGAAAGCGAGGTTACTTATGACGGGGCAGTAATGGTCTATGAGAAAAAGAAGTGTGCTTTTGTGAAAACCGAAAAGAACTACTTGCTGGTCAGAAATCTGGAACTCAGAATTGGCGTGGAGGTGATCCAGGCTTCAGAGGAGATCAAAAAAAATGTGACTGCTTATCAAACTCAGAATGATGCTTTGATCGCTGCGCTGAAAGCAGTTGTAAAAACGGCCCAGGATACAAAGGCGAAGTTTGGAGAGCTGAGAGAAGCTGCGGATAAATTGGGAAGCTGCAAAACGGATAGTGCTTATGCTGTACAACTCAAAATATTAGGTTGTAATGCAGGAAATGATTGTAATGACCAGGTCAGGCAGGAGCAGATGGAGCGGAAGCCGGATTCTTGCCGGAATGTTTGCAAGATACTGGATGAGCTGATCTCTATACCCGGAAGCCTGAGCCAGGACATCGATATTATTGGAAATGCGGCAGCTGAAATTGTAGGTATCCAGTCTTTCTCTAATATCGGAACCCTGACCAGATTTCAGCAGGATTTTGCAGGCAATGCGAAGGCTTTCGACGATCTGATACAATTACAACTGACCAGCGGAGGAATAAGCCTTAAAAAGGCACAGGATGATTTGACACAGTCCATCAAAAATGTGACCCAGGCAGGTTATACCTTATATAATAAGCGCGATGAAGTACAAACGGAAGATAAAACAAAGGATTATCTGTGCTGCCATAAATGTAAATGTATAGCCGGATGTGGCTGTGAAGATGAAAATGGAGATGAGGATAACAGGCTGAAAAAATGTAAATGTGATATCTGTGATATCTGTAAAGAGGTGACGGAAATTTATTCTTGTGATACCCCTTCAGCTCACACTTCTATTGATTAACCTTTAAAACCAAGACCATGTTATTCTACGATAAAATAGGCAACATCAACAGGGATATATTTGATTGTTGCGATAAAAATCCGGGCACAGCAACTCCTGGTGGTGATTGCTGTTATGAAACCTGGGTAAAAGATCTGGATCAGGTGACCGCCGACTGGAAACAGGCCAATGCTGATGCCAGCAATAAAGAAACGGCTTATCATCTTTACCTGGAGGAACTCAGCAGGCTTAATACCTGGTTTAATGACTGGGAGATGGCTGATGAAAAAGCAGATGCTTTATGCCGGCAGCTGGAATTATTTGTCCTGCATCTCGGGAAAATTTGCATGGTGACCAAAAAGACTGATGAGGCTATAGAAATCCTGTTTTGCATGACAGAAGATTTATATATCCGGGTAGATAAGCTGAAAGCTGATTATGACAAGTTAATACAGTGTATCCAGTGTTTGAAAAGACCTGAACTGGGCGCTGGTGTGGGCATCATGAAGTTTATTGAAAGTTATGGCTTGAAGCTGGATGCGGTGATACAAACCAGGGATATACTGATTGCCCAGATCGTAACTGCACTGGAACTCGCTTATGGCATGCATATTAACCTTTGCGAGGAATATGGGTTGAAAGAAGTGATCCATTACTGGAAGAAAAGATTCAATTGCGGTGGTTCTTGCGGTTGTCATTCCGATCAGCAAACAGCACAGGTGACCGCGGTTCAGGGCGGGTATGGTAAAGAACACTGTCACCTGGAGCCACATATCACCATGCCAATTCAGGAAGATCCTTATTTCACTGGCCTGGAGACGGATTACAAAAATGTGAAAGATCAGGTGAACCAGCTTAAAAAAGAGCTGGATGCGGCAAAAGAGAAGCGGGATGCTTTACTGGCTTGCAAACAAAGCCTGGAGAAAGCCATTGAACAGGTAAATCCGGCAAATAAAACTAATTAAATACCCGAAAAATAAAACCTACCATTATGGCAACGGATCCTAAAAAGAACTATCCTCTTCCTAAGTTTCATTTTCAACTGGATTGGGGAGGAACCAGAATCGGGTTTACGGAAGTAAGTGGACTTGATTTTGAAACTGAGGTGATTGAGTACCGGGAGGGCAGTAGCCCGACCTATAATAAAACAAAACAACCAGGCCTTACAAAATATACCAATGTAGTCTTGAAACGGGGGACTTTCCTGGGGGACTTTGAATATTTTGAGCAATGGAAAAAAACAATGATGTTCCAGGAAGGGAAAGAAAAATTCAGAAGGGATGTGACGATCCGCTTACTGGATGAGGAACATCAGCCAATTATTTCCTGGACTTTATCAAGGGCATGGCCATCAAAGGTGCAATCAACCAATTTAAAGGCTGATGCCAATGAGGTGGCTATTGAAACCATTGAACTGGTGCATGAGGGATTGTCTATCGTAGAAGCAAAGAAATAAGGGTTTATGGCTGATCAGTTTTTTCAAACGGTTAATTTCCACTTTGCAGTCAATTTTACACTGCAGGGAGCGCAGGCTGTTGATGTGAAGTTTCAGTCGGTTAGTGGACTGGATTCGACTATCGACATTGAGACGATCAAAGAGGGTGGAGAAAACAGGTTTGAACATGTGATCCCTACCAGAAGAAAATACGGGCCTCTGATTTTGAAGCGCGGATTGATCTCACCAGGCTCATCCGGGATTACAGACTGGCTGAAAAGAGCTTTTGATGACCAGGTTTATGAAACACTGGAAACAGTGGTCATCAAGCTGCTGGATGAGGAACATCAGCCTTTAATGCATTGGAAGATTAACAATGTCTGGCCACGCAGCTGGAAACTCGGGGAGCTGAATGCCACCAAAGGAGAAATCCTGATTGAAACGCTTGAACTGAATTATAACCGGTTAATTTTTGAAAAATCATAATTATGCCAATTGAAATCAGAGAACTGGTCATTAAAGCAACGGTGGTTCAGGACGTGAATAGTAATTCCGGACAGGATAATGGGGTGCCGCCTGCCGAAGAGCTGGTTAAAATATGTATAGAGAAAGTACTGGAAATCTTAAAAGAGAAAAATGAGCGCTGATTACATGTCCGGAAAACTGGAGAAGTTACTGATCTATTCTTTTACTGACCGTCAATTCCAGGTGAAGGATGCGGAGCAAAAGAATAAGCCTGCTTTTGTGGCGCCTATCAATCCAGAATCTTTTACTAAAAATTTTAAGATTGAGCATGACGTCCAGCGTCCGCATGGAACGGGCGCACCTGAAGTAAAATTCAAATCAACTGCACCCGAAGAGCTTAAGCTGGAATTTATGCTGGATGGTACCGGAACTATGGAAGGATACTGGAAAGAATATAAGGAAAAACCGGTTTATGAGCAATTGAAAATTTTCATGAACTGCGCTTATAATTACCAGGGAGATATTCACCGGCCAAACTTTCTGCTGATTATCTGGGGTTCAGAAATCAAATTCCGGTGTGTGCTGACGAATCTGGATGTAAACTATACGCTGTTTAAACCAGATGGGACGCCGCTGCGAGCCAGGTTAACTGCGACATTCCTTGATTATCAATCCAGAGAGCAACGCATTGCGGAGGATAAACCTTCTTCCCCGGATCTGACACATTACCGGAAGATAAAGCAAGGAGACCGGCTGGATCTGCTTACTTATGGGATTTATAACGATCCCAAATACCTGATGCAGGTGGGCAGGGCGAATGGACTCAGCTCCATCAAAAAAATACAACCTGGAAACGAGCTTTACTTTCCACCTTTTGATAAAAACGAAATCTGATGGAAGAACTTATCATACCCAATCCTTCGAAGCATGATGTGGCAAGTTTTAATGTCCTTCTGGCTGGTGTTGCAATGGATGCTTCTTATGAAATATTAAGCATTTCGATCGAAAAGGAAGTTAACCGTATCCCTGCAGCAAAGATTTTACTCAAAGACGGAGATGCAGCTCTTGCCAGTTTTGAAATCAGTAACAAAGAAGATTTTGTACCCGGAAAAGAGGTAATTATCAAAATCGGTTTTGACAGCAATAACAGCCAGGCTTTTAAAGGGATCATTACCAGACATACGGTTAAAGTTAAAGAGAATGGAAATACACAATTGCTGATAGAATGCCGTGATCTGGCCATGTGTATGACGATTGGCCGCCATAGCCGTTACTTTTTGGCGGTCAGGGACAGTGAGGTTTTCGATACGCTGATCGGAGGCTATAAAGGATTAACGGCAGAGGTAACTGCAACGACGCTGAAACATAAAGAACTGGTACAGCACCACCTGAGCAATTGGGATTTTATGTTGTTAAGAGCGGAGGCCAATGGATTAATGGTTGTTGTGGATGATGGAGTAATCCGGATTAATAAGCCTGATACCAGTATTAACCCGGTTTTGCAGGTGAGTTATGGCTCATCAGTCATTGAGTTTGAGGCAGAGATGGATGCACGTAGCCAGTGGGCAAGCGTGGAAGCCATTTCATGGGATTATAAAAACCAGAATTTGTTTAAAGCAGAATCGCCGGAGGCCAAGTCTTTTGCACAACAGGGAAATGTACCGGGCAGCAAACTCGCGGAGGCAGCAAAACTGGATAAGTTTGAACTTAACCATAGTGGCCATCTGCCCGAGCAGGAATTGCAGGATTGGGCAGATGGAGCGATGTTACGCAGCCGGCTGGCAAAAATAAGAGGAAGGGTAAGGATTACTGGTTTTGCCGGAATAAAGCCAGGAGATATGCTTAAAATCACTGGCATTGGTGACCGGTTTAATGGAAATGCTTACGTCACTGCAGTTAAACAGGATATTGGCCATGGTACGTGGTACACCCATATTCAGTTTGGTTTGGATCCGGAACGTTATATGGCTGCACAAAGGGAGGTAAATGAGCTTCCGGCAGCGGGCTTAATTGGTTCCATCAAAGGGCTTCAGATTGCTAAAGTCTTGCAGCTTGAAAATGATCCGGATGGAGAGGACAGGATCCTTGTCAAAATTCCGGTCATAGATAATACCTCGAATGGGACATGGGTGAGGATTGCCTGCCTGGATGGGGGAGCTGACCGGGGTTCTTTTTTCCGGCCGGAGATTGATGATGAAGTGATTGTCGGTTTTATCAATGATGATCCGCGGCATGCGGTTATGTTAGGCATGTTAAACAGCAGCGCAAAGAAAGCACCACTTTCAGCAAAAGATGTGAACCATGAAAAGGGGTTCTTTACCCGAAGCAAGATGCGGATCCATTTTAATGATGACACTAAAACAATTACGATTGATACCCCTGCCGGAAACAGTTTACAGCTGGATGAGCGGGGAACAAAAATTGAAATTAAAGATCAGAATAACAATAAAGTAACCATGAACAGTACGGGAATATCTTTAGAAAGCCCAAAGAATATTGAGATCAAGGCCGGGCTTAATCTAAGTCTTGCTGCCGGAGCAAGTTTGTCGGTTGGCGGTGCTTCGCTCTCGGTCAAGGCAGATACGAGTTTAGGGCTGGAAGGGGCAGCAACCAAGCTTTCTTCCTCGGGCATTACGGAAATAAGTGGGTCACTAGTCAAAATAAATTAATGTGATGCCTTCAGCAGCAAGAATAACTGATATGCATGTTTGCCCCATGGTTACCGGGGTGGTGCCGCATGTTGGAGGGCCGGTTACCGGACATGGTGTACCAACGGTTTTAATCGGAAGCCTGCCTGCTGCGGTTGTAGGGGATCTTTTAGTCTGTATTGGCCCGCCAGATACGATTGTAAAGGGCTCTTCAACAGTATTGATCGGCGGGAAACCTGCAGCCAGACAAGGTGATCTGACTGCACATGGTGGCGTAATTGTGGCAGGTCTGCCAACCGTACAGATTGGTGGTTAGTGGAACAAATTAATAGTTGTTAAAATTTATTGATATGGATAATTCTTCTAATTCATTTCTTGGAACAGGGTGGTCATTTCCACCAGAGTTTAATCCTGATTCCCGTTCAGTAGAACTGGTTAGCGCAGAGCAGGATATTGAACAAAGCTTAAATATCCTGCTTTCTACAGCTTTGGGAGAACGGGTAATGCAGCCGCAATATGGATGTGATTTGGCAGATTATGTTTTCGAGACGCTGAATAACTCTGTGATCGGGTATCTCAAAGACCGGGTAACGAATGCAATTCTGTTTTATGAACCCAGGATCAAGACAGAGAAAATAGAAGTTACTGCAAGCGAGTCCTTCGATTTGATTGAGGGCAGGTTTACCATCAGCATTGAATACTCAATACCAGGCACTAATTCGAGGTTTAATTATGTCTATGATTACTATAAAAATGAAGCGTTAAAACCAATTTAAAATCTGACCGCTTAATTCAATGATACTATGGAATGTAAAACGCTGATACATCCTTTCCAGAATGATCCAGGTGTAAGCCAGCATCAGCGGGTGATGGACGATTTGGGGGCTGGTGCTGCAAAAATTGATGGCAGAAGTTTAGCTGATTTACTGGATTATTTTGTACTGTTGTCCAGAAATATTAATTACTATGATAAGGACCTGAACGTTACAGACTGGCAGCCTTTTTTTCAGCAGAGCTTACCTTTTACATTAACATCCATCTTAAAATACGACAAGAATAAAATCACTGACCGACTGGATTTTTATCATACTTTATTTGATCAGAAGCCAGGCAAAGCGAGTCTTCAGTTGCTATTGCGATATAGTTATTACAGGCTGATCAGACCTTTGAATACCTGGAGCAGCCAGCTTAAAAATAGCGGTTTGCCAGTAGAGCCATTGCTGGATAAACTAATCAAAGATAAGCTGACGACACCACTTAAGCTATTTATTGTTTGTTTAAATGCCAGCGTTAAATGGTTTCATGTTAAGCCAATAGACTTTAATGAGCTGCTGAGCAATGAGGTTTGGAACCTGGAGCTTACTGATACTTATGCTAATTTTGATACGGCTTCTTTTATGGCGAAGGGCAGTACTAAAAGGAAACGTTTAATTGCGCTCCGGGATGAACTGGCTCAGTTGTTTACGCCTTTTCTGGAAGCCATACAGGTATTAGAAGGTACGGCAGAGCTGAGCATGGAACAAAGTCTTTTTTCCTTGAATGAGGAACTGAAAGAAAAGCATACACCACATCTCGCGTTACTCTTCGCTTTCCTTAAACTATTCCGGCATTTGCAGGATGATTTAAATACATTCAGTAAAAAGCATCTTGATTTTTTTTATAAAGAAGTACTCCGCCTTAAATCTAAAGAAGCTGTCCCGGATAAAGTGCACCTGGTTTTTGAAATTCAGAGTCAGCTGGATCAATATCTGCTGAAAGAAGGGCTGGTGATTAAGGATGGTAAAGACAGCAATAAGGTGGAAATCCTGTTTGCACTGGATGATGAGATTGTCGTAAACAAAACGCAGGTTGCAGAAAAACGTACACTTTTCATCAATAACCAGGTTCACGGAATAAATACTTATGCAGCAGGTGTATACATAGCACCCGATGCCGGTAGAGCGGATGGGCTGGGCAAAGAGTTTCAGGAGGGGGTTACGGTAAGCTGGCCTGCAATGGGTGCGGTTCTCAGTAAATACACAGATCCGGAAAATAAATTTATCAAGCCTTATCCCAATGCCCGGTTAGGCTTTGCGCTCGCTTCACCGGTATTATTGCTCAATGAAGGAACAAGGCAAGTGGATATTACGCTTTCCTGCACTTTAATTGATGATTATTGCAATTCATTATCAGCTGCGGCTGCGTATCCGGATTTTTATGGGGCCCGTGATTTATATGAAGGTGTAAAAACAGTACTGGGGCAGACCTATTATTATATCAACCGCGATCTGGTGGCGATGGCTTCAAAAAAAGGGATTCGTAAAGACCTGAAAGAAACGCTGGACAAGATACTGATTAAAGAGACGTGGGAATCGGCAGAAAAGCTATGTTATGGCCCTGTTCAAACATTGTTATTTGAAAAAACGCTGACGTTGGCTGAATATAACAATGCAGTTGCTGATCCGGAAGACAGAAAAATCCTGGCTGATATTTTTAAACCAGTTAAAGCATTAAACCTGCTTTTTAGTGGAGAGAAGCGGTGGATTGCTCCGGCAGAAGTACCCACTATCACCATGGGTAGTTTAGCTGCAAATGGTGATTTTACCCTGCAGATCAGCGCATTGCTGTCGCCGGAACACGATGCGGTTACTTTTTATAATGCTGAGGCATTGAAAGAAGAGCTGGATACGACAATGCCATTGGTGAAAATCGAACTGGATGGTCGCATTCAGTGGAAACAGGATATTTCGGCAGGTAATTTTGAAGATTGCTGTGAAAGGCAGTCCAAAGATGCGTATCAACTGGTTTCTCTCTATCATTTCTTTAGAAATGTAAAGATTTCTGCAGATAACCAAACGCGGATCGATGTTTCAGTCTGCGGACTTAAGAATTTTATTGTACAGAATGATGAAAGTTTACAAAATGTAAATGGGCCTGTTTATCCTTTTGGGACCAGACCTTCGATCATTGATTTTGATGTGGTTGATCCGGCAAATCCACCATTGGCACATCCAAACCTGGTTGGCCCTAATTTTTATATCGGATCGGCTGAGGTTTTTCGCAAAAAGTGGACAGAAGTTAACTTGAATCTGAACTGGAAGGGGAAACCTTCCAATTTCAATGAGTATTACAAGGGATATGTAGTCAGGAAAAATTACCATGATTGTGCAACGCCGCCAAATATTAAAGAGGTTTATGGATTAAATGATTGTGATTTTGAAATTAACCTGGCGGTACTGGAAAAAGGTGCCTGGGCGAAAGAGAAGTTAAACCCGCCTTTTACCAATACGGTGGTAAATCCGGTTACTACTGATAACAACAGGCGGCTTTTCTTTTCCAATGCAAAAGCTTCATTTTGTGCTTCCAATACTGTTTTTGAGCAAACCATAAAAATAATCCATGATGATTTGATTCCTGGAAATGGGCCTCAGTTTGATTTAACACAACAATTTAACTTGGGTAAAGAGCCTTTGGGAGCTTATCAGGCTGATTCTTCAGATGGATTTTTAAGGATTACCCTTCAGGGACAGGATTTTATGCACAAGGATTATTCTTATGTGCTTGCACGACAAATGATGGCATTTGGCCGGTATCCGGATTTGATTAATGGAGCCGTTTACGTGCAGGAAGGGATTCCAATGGTTTTTGATATGTCCATATTCTTTGGAAATATAGGGCCTAAGGTGATTGAAGTAGCTTCCAATGTGCTGAACTCTGCTCTCAACGGGATTTTGACGGAACTGATTACGATCATTGGAAATAAAATAGGCAGTTCTGCTAATCCAGTGCTTCTGAATGGCCTGATCTCCCAGTGTAAAAATCTGTTAAATGATGTAGTCGCTATTGCAGTAATTGATATCCCCACGTTATTTGGAGCTGGTCTTGATGTCGGTACTTTGGCTGCGGGTAAACGGAATCAGATTAACAATAAGGTTAAAGATTTCATCACTGATCTTTTTAATCTTTTAAATGCCAATTTAACTGGTATTGAAGATGATTTGAAAACTGTTATCAGGAATAAATTTGATGCTATTCTGGATACTATAGATACGGGAGGCATTTTTACAGGATTATTCGGAGAAAAGCAGGTCGTGATTCCCAATGAACCCTGGACACCAATTCTGAAGAATATAGGAATTGATTATAAAGCTGCAGCCCAGGTTAAAGATATAGCGATGATTCATCTCTATCCTTATCAGAACACCAGTAAAGTTGAGGACCTGGAGCAGCATCCCGCACTCTTTCCGACTTTTTGTGACGAAGGAACTTTGTTTATCGGGTTAAAAGATTTACAGCCTGGCAGTCAGCTGAATATACTGTTTCAGCTGGCCGAAGCTACGGCCGATTCTGAATCCGGAAGAGTGAAAGTACAATGGTATTATCTGGAAAATAATAGCTGGAAAGTATTGCGCGAAGGTTTTGAAGTATTGGAAGACCATACAGATGAGCTGACCACTTCGGGTATTGTGAAGTTTGCCTTGCCCGCTAATATGACCAGTGAAAATACAATCCTGCCTAAAGGTTTACATTGGATCAAGGCAGCGGTTGCTGAACGTAGTTTGTCTCTGAGTGAAATCATGGGCATCTATACGCAGGCTGTCCAGGCAACTTTTACCAATGAGGTATTGAATGATCAATTGCGCCTGGCAAAGCCGCTGACTTCAGGATCGCTGGCTAAACTCAATGAAGCTGATTCATCGGTTAAAAAAGTAAGCCAACCCTTTGATTCTTTTGGTGGAAAGGTTCCGGAAGCGGAGGGGCATTTTTATGTCCGGATCAGTGAACTGTTGCGGCATAAGGGAAGAGTAATACAGAAATTCGATTACGAAAGGATGGCTTTAGAAGCTTTTCCTCAGTTGTTTAAGGTGAAGTGTATAAACCATAGCTTTGGATTGAATGCGTATCGTTATTTAAATGATATGCCCATAGCGCCGGGTTATGTGTTGCTTGCGGTGATCCCGGATCTGAATCAACTGAAGGCTGCGCAGCAATTTGAACCGCGGGTTCCGGTGAGTTTACTGGATGAAATACAGGCTTATTTGCAACAAAGAAGTTCTCCATTTGTAAGGCTGCGGGTAATGAACCCAAGGTATGAAAAGGTGAATTTCTGTTTAAAAGTAAAGCTGTATCCGGGGAAAGATGAAAGTTTTTATAAGGATAAGCTTAGGCGGGATCTGCAGGAGTTTCTGGCACCATGGGCAATCGGATTATATGATAAGCTGACTTTTGGACAGCCGATCAATCAATCGGATATCATAGGCTTTTTAGAAACGCGGGATTATCTGGATTATATCCTGGAGCTTAAAATGCAGCATGAAGAGGGCCAGACCTGGGTTTCTGTAGAAAACCAGGTCTGGCCAATCAGTCCGCGCTCGATCCTGATTGCTGGAGACATTGATATCTCTATTCAACAACAGGATTGTGAAAGCTGGGTAGACATCCCGGCCAATAGTAAATATTGTAACGAGAGAATGAGTTTTCGCAAGAAAGCATAATTATGGCAAACACGGAACAAAATATTAAAGTAATCAGCAAGAATAATTCTGGTTTTCCGGAGTATCTGGACTTTGAGCGCTTAAGAACAGAAGGTATCGCTTATCTGGGTCAGCTTTCTGGAAAGATATGGACGGATCATAATGTACATGATCCCGGAATAACGATCCTGGAAGTGCTTTGTTATGCGCTTCTGGATCTGGGCTACCGGACTAATCTGCCTGTAGCGGATATTTTTACGCCTGATCCTGCAGCAGTTGGAAAAGATAACAATTTTTTCAGTCCTGCGGAGATTTTAAGCTGTAACCCGCTGACAATTATTGACTATCGAAAATTGCTGATTGATATTGATGGGGTAAGAAATGCCTGGCTTACAGTAGCGACGGATCAAAAAGATTTTTGTAAGCGCGGTGGAACTGACAGCAATGGGGTTGCAGGTAATACGGACTGTGACGAGTTCTTAAATGGCTTGTATCACGTTTATATAGAGCCGGAAAAGAATATTGAAAGGGATTTTAAAAACGATCTGGATGCAAAGACCTATCTGGATTCCCTATATACTAAAGTAAAAGAGAGGTTGATGGCACATCGCAATTTCTGCGAAGATTTTGCCGGTGTCCACCTGCTTTGTAAGTTTCAGCTTGGGGTTTGTGCAAATATAGAGCTCAATGCAGACGCTGACCCGGAAAAAGTTTACCTCAGTATCGCGCAGCAACTGAGGACGTTTTTTTCACCTTCACCAGTTTTTTACACTTTGCAGCAGCTATTGGATAAAAATAAGCCAATTGATGAGATTTTTGCGGGTCGTCCTTATAACCTAACTGAAAGCCATGGTTTTATTGATACCGATGAATTAACAGGTCTTAAACTAAAAAAGGAAATACATCTTTCGGATGTATATAGCCTGATCCTGGGGATAGAAGGGGTACAGAAAATAAACAAACTGGGCTTAAAAAATTGTAAAGATGCATTGCCCAATTTTGACTGGAAATTTAAACTGCCTGAAAATCATGTACTGGATTTCTCTATGGACTGTTCTGGTTTTCAGTTTACCAAAAATGGATTGCCTTTTACTTTTGATACCAAAAAATACGAAGGATTATTTCAGATTGATTGGAATACGAATGGTAAGTTTTTATATCAGTCACCTTCTCCATACCTGGATCTGCATATTCCAAAAGGTATTTATCATAGTGATCTGGATGAATATTCTTTATTACAAAACGACTTTCCAGACGTATACGGCATTGCTGAAGGTGGCTTACCCGATGAGGCTTCTGATTTAAGGAAAGCGCAGGCATTGCAGCTCAAAGGGTACCTTTTGTTTTTTGATCAGCTGCTTTCTGGTTATTTATCGCAGCTGAAAAATATCAGGTCTTTGTTTGCGATGGCATCACCCGCAGATCAGGCTCAAAAACATACTTATTTTTTGAACCAGCTGGAAGCTATCCCGGGTTTGAACCATTTGCTTCGTTTTGCTGCAGGGGCTGAGCAAAGCAATGCGACAAGTGAGCAGGGCAGTATTCTGGTGCATCTTGTTCCTAAAATTGAACTGGATAAGCTAATCAGTTTAAACCTGACCAAGCCTGTAAATCCAACTGCTCTTGCTGCATTTACTTTCAGTTCTCTGACGAGTTTACAAATTGCACTCAGTGAACTTAAGGACGATTTTTATACAAGTTCTTATCGCAGTGGGTTTTTAAATGAGGACAGTACTGCACTCTATTATTACCTCTATGGTTCATCTGATCAGTTTGCATTAATTAGTCATACCAGCTTTAAAACGATCGCAGATGCGAAATTGCAGTTAAGCACCGTAACTTATATTGGAACGTTTGAACAGAATTACCGTATCTTTACAAATAGTATAGGTGAGGTTTCTTTTGATCTGGAAATGAATATGGTATCTGCTAGTGATTACTTGCAGCATATAATGGAAGATGATGATTTGTACGCAGAAAGAAGGAATACTTTTCTGGATCATCTGCTGGCTCGTTTTGCAGAGCGGTTCACTGATCTCGCTTTGCTTTCTTATGGTCAGCAGTCCAGGCAGCAGGCTTCATCTGCTGCAATCAAGGCTAAAGAGAATTTCCTGGTAAACTATGATGAAATCAGCGCTAACCGTGGAAAAGCCTATGATTATGCTGAAAATAACTGGAACAACGCTAATCTGTCTGGTTTTGAAAATGAGGCGAAGTTTTTGAGTGGAATTGAAAATAAGCAGTTGCATAGTCTGTGTAATTTCGTGGTTGCAACCTATGATGAACAATATGTGGTGAACTTGAAAATTGCAGGTCAGCCGTATTTTGCCCTTCAGGAGAAATTTGATTCCAGAGCCGAAGCAGAAGAGATTGCACATCGTGTCTTTACTGCCTTGTCAGATCCTTCGAGACTAAAAGTACACTACCTCAATCAGGAGAAAATGTATGGGGTGCAGTTACGGTATGATGACCGGAACACCGTGTTTTTTAGTACTAAATATAAAAATCCGCAGGAGGCTGAAACGGTAAGCGTTAATTTAAACCGCATGTTTTCCGGTGTAGCGGCATCAGAAGATATATTCATTAGTAACTATAGATATCATGTGTATTTGGTTGACTATAAAGGTGATATTTTAAGTGAACTTTCGGTTTCTTTCGTTTCGGAACCCGAAGCTCATGCAGCGGAACAACAATTGGTTCCTAAAATTAATGAGGCTAAAAACTGGTTGAGCGGAAGCAAGCTGAAAAGCAGGACCGGGACTTTACAATTCAATAAAACCTATCCGGAGCAGCTGAAGTTTATCGATGTTAAATCATTTAAAATAGATATCAATAATACGATTGTCGGGAAGCCGGACAAGTTCACTTATGAGTTGCTGGACAATGCCAATTCTTTTAAATTTTATCCTGAAAGAGATTTTGGAAATAGCAAGGAGGCAAGGCAGCATTGTTATTTTGTGCTGACGCTTGCGGGTAATGAAAATAATTACCAGATTTCGGGAAAGACTGATTTTAAACTTAACCTGGTCTATAATGGCGAAACTGAAGCCAGTTGCGATTCAACTTTTTTGACTGAAAGCGAAGCAAGGGAAGCGCAACAGCAAATTATCAGGCTGATCAGGGAACGGGAATTTACTTTGAAAACTGAAGCCGTTGCCAGTGGCTGGAAGTTCAACTATCGCCTGGGTTATGCGCCTGAGGCTGATTATCTTTTTACCAGTGCGGATGAATATTCATCGCCAGAGGAAGCTATGAACCACGCTAAAGCTTTTCATCAGGGCATCCCTTCACTGCAAATAGAAGAAGAAGAGGAGATTGCTTTGGCACCGGTAAAGAAAAACAGTAAAATTCCGCGGCTTAAACTCACGCAAAATGTTGCATTAAGTAGTCATGCATTAATCAGGAATGCATTTGAGGAGCAAAAGACGATCGCCTTGCTGAAAAAAAATGATCAGCCTAAGGCTTTTAAAGGGGCTGTGGAGATTGATGAATCTAATGGTGCAGGGAGGTATGTATACCGGCTGGTGGATAAGGATCATGCGATGGCTTTTTATCGGGAAAATTATCCGGATAAGGATCAGGCAGAGCTGAGCAGAAGAAAAGTCGCCAGAATGCTGCGGCAAAATTTGAGGTATCTGCAATTGTGTTTAGGAGGGGATATAATTCATCAGGTTGCTGGCAAAGGAAGCAGTTTATATCGTTATCAGCTAAAAGCGCATAATTATTTTTACACTTCGGGTGAACTTAGTGGAGAGGAAATGGTGCTGTTTGAAAGTACAATGACCTATACTTCAAAAGAAATGGCCTTTCAGGCATTTGAAGAAAACTATTTTTACGTTTTAGAGCTGGCTTCAGTTCCGGAAAATTATGGTCGTCTGATCGGTTTACAAGAAGATCCGGCTGCTTTTGTTTTTATTCCTGAAGCGACGCGCATCGAAATTCAAAATCATGGAGAAGGTGATATAGTACAATTAATGTCCGAATTGATCAGATCTTACCCTATTAAACGTGTTGGATGTGGTTCTGAACAGTTTAATGATTTGTTTTGTGGTACTGCTGATCCGGCAGCAACTGATCCCTGCAAAACAGGAAAGTCCCGTCAGCAGGTTTATTATTTTGTAACGGGTACAGGTGGAAAAGAATCCGGACAATGGTATAGTCTCAAATATTACCAGACCGTGGAAGAATGCAGCAAGGAGTTCCTGCTTTTTATCGCTTTATTGAAGTATCCGGGCAATTTATATGTGGATTGTGATCCTTGCGCGAAACAGCAGGAGCCTGTTTACAAAATTTTCCTGCGTGAAGTGCTGGCAGAGAGTTATGCGAGATTTATCAGTGAGGCTGATGCCTGGGGTAAGGAGGGTTTGGAAAAGTTCATTTGTGCGGTTCAGTCTGAGCTTGGTTTTCATCATTACCAAAAAAGAGAAGATTGTTGTTATACTTTTTATCTGAGTTGTGGCGAGGACCTGGTTGTTCATCCTTGTGTTTATCCTACGCAAAAAAGAAGGAATGAAGTGTTAAATGAAATTTATGAGCAGTTCAACAAATTTGTTCAGGAACAGTCGTATGCTTTAAGAGCGGATGATAAAGAACTGCTATTACTTGATGAAGCAGGGAATCCTTTCGCCAGACAAACGATCACGGGACAGATGGGCTGTGAGTTGGTGATGAGGTTAATTGACGTTATAGTGGATGTAAATAGTTTTTATCAGGAGAAAGGCGGTGAGCTGTTTTTGCTGGACAGTGCCGGTAACTTGATTCTTCAGTCTTATACACAGGATTATGGAATGGAACGGTGGAAAGAAACACTGAAGCTTTTTGCTTGCTATTTCCCTGTGCTGAGAACTAAAAATGAGACTACCGGAGTGTATCGTTATCATATAGAATTGAGATTTCCTGGTTTCACTGCCTGTGCCGATGAAGTAAAAGAAGAAGATCCTTGCGGCTGTAACGGCAAGGGAGCAGAGCCGGTTTGTGAGCTGGCCTGGAAGTCATCCTGCTGTTTTGCAAGTTGTGAGGAAGCAATGCAGGTATTGGACTATATACGCGAAGTACTGGGCAGTTTTGAAAATTATCAGCCTGTTTTAGGCTGTACGCCTGATTCTTTTGGTATTGCGCTGAATTTTAACAACAGAAAGACTGCTGGTTCACTGTCAGCAAACAGACGGGTGATCAGCGGAGAGCGTATCGCATTTAATCCGCAATGTTATGAGTCGGTACAAATGGTTTGCAGCGCAGTGGAACGGACAAAATACCTGACCAACGCAGAGGGTTTACATGCCGTGGAGCATATTTTGTTAAGACCTGGTTCTGCTGCTGATTGTGAATGCAGGGACGATCTTTATTACGGCGAATCTAAGCGGCAATGTGATTATCAATGGGTCGTGACTGATGATGATCCATGTAGTGAGGCACGTAATGTCTGTTTTGTTCCTGGCAGCGATCCTTATTCATTTATTGCCACAGTGGTACTACCGGCATGGCCTGCACGTTTCAGAGCGGTTAACAGCAGGCTTTTGATGGAGGATATATTATACCGGCTGGCACCTGCCCATGTACTATTACGTGTACTCTGGCTTGCTCCTCATGATTTCTGCTGCTTTGAAAGTAAATACAAGAACTGGCACCGCTGGCTTGCCGAAAAGAAAACCTGTGCTGCGGACTTCTCAGTCTGTGATTTTCTTGAGTTTTTATTCCGGAGAAATTATGAATGTATGGATGATTGCGAGCGCTGTCTTCCTGATGAGATTGCCGCGCCTCAAACTCATCCGTGTTTAGAGGTGAAGACAACTAAGGAAGATCAAAACCGGTTTCTTAACCAGGTAAACAAAGCATTTTGCTGGAACCCTGTACAGTGCAATGGCTATGAATTTATAGCTTGTGAACAGGTGAAATTGGAAAGGGAGAATAAGATAAATGTAAACGAGCAGGAAGCCTTTAAAAACAAACGCATTGCAATGTACCGGAGTTCTGCGAGTCATATTGGGGAGCATTTAAAGAAAAATGTAACGCTGCCCGATGTGCTGATTTTCCTTGACGAAAAAGAGCTGACGGCTGAAAAATTTGAAACGATAGTAACCACAATCATCCGGAATCAAAAGCCTTTGGGGAAAGGTGCCGTTGCGCTTAATCAACATCAGGTACTTCATCTGCTGGAAAATGCAGTGGGGTATATGCTGGATAATTTGTGTTTCAACGAGGACGGGGATTTTAAAAAATTGAGCACTGCTTTTGAAAAGATGCGGAAAGCAAAGATAGATTTAGCAGCAGTGTATAACCATTGGGATGCACTGGAAATGAAAAAGTATCTGCCTGATTTGTCAATTGAGAATATCAAGTCTTTATTTACTGGTAGTAATATGGTATGATGATATGCAGCATGTTATAAAAAAACAAATCATTGATCTCCGGCTGGATAAACAACTGGATAGTTTTCTCTTGCAGCAGCAGGTAAGTGATCAGTTCCGGGAGTCTGTGTTGCCTGTATTTGAAAATGAATTTAATAAGCTGGCTGGTGAAGATGAAGTAATTAGCCTGGAACGGGTTGAAATAGATCTGGGTGTGATTTCAGTGGGTGATATAAGGGATGGTTTATGGCATGCTGATTTGCTGGCTCATTTCAGAAAGCAGTTCAGCACAACCCTCCTTGAGGAAACCGGGCAACAGAACGGGGCATTGATCAGAAGATCCATCGCTGGGAATTATTATAAGCAGTGGCTTTTTTATATGAGCAATGGTTATTTGCCCTGGAATCATATGGTGCGGGCTAACCAGCAGTGGACGTCTGTTCTGGAAGAACTGGCAACAGATTACCAAAGTATTGCTGAACTCAGGGACGAGATTGAAAGTAACACGTTACTGGTGCTCCGGATGATCAGACAACACGATTGGTTGTTTTTAGTCCGGTTAGTTGAAGTATTAACAGCCGAAAAACAAGAAGGACTTTTGACCATCCTTCGTAAAATATCCAGCTGGTCTGTTTCCCGCAACAAGCTGGAGGTAGCGAATAATTTAAAGTCACAAACTGGTCTTTCGAATTTAGTTTATGAAAATATAGTGTTCCGGATTTTAAGGTCAGCAGTTAAACCTGATCGCTCATTTGCTGGTTTTATTGTTGAATTAAAACATGATATGGATGTTTTAATCAATTATAAATCAGTTGTTAGTATTGGGCGTTTGTGTGCAGTCTCTAATCATGGCTTACAGGAGGGAGAAGTTATCACAAAGAATATTTTTCATGCAATGTCTTTACCTGAAGATAAGGTTAATAGTGAAATTTTACGGGTAGAAAATGAGAGCTGGAAGCAGGTTGTTGAGGAAGAAAGTATTTTCACGTCCAATGCCGGACTGGTATTAATCCATCCTTTTTTGAGTTCGTTATTTAAACGGATTGGTCTTTTAGCTGCTCAGCAATTTATTGGAAGAGCAGCGCAGGAAAAAGCAATTTATCTTTTACATTATGTGGCTACAGGAAAAACCAAAGCTGAAGAATATGAATTGCTGGTGCCCAAAATACTCTGTGGTTATCCTGCCACTTTGCCGGTAGCAAAAAGCATTAGGGTATCGGCCAAAGAACGGAAAGAAGCTGATGGGATGCTAAAAGCAGCTATCGCTTCGTGGGATATTTTAAAAAGTACTTCTATAACAGGACTTCGGGAGGGGTTTTTACAACGCAGTGGAAAAGTTATCCTGAAGGAGGGAAAGATCAGTCTTCTACTGGAAAAGCATACAATTGATGTATTGCTGGATCATTTACCCTGGAGCTTGAGTTTAATTAAGTTGTCGTGGCTGGATGAATTGATCCGCGTGGAATGGCGGTAGTATAATATTGCTTATGAAAGCTAGTGAAACCAAGTCGGTGGCAACGTCTGCCAAAACAGATTCTCCTTTCTTTAACAAGGGGACCGATACTGGTTTGCTGAATGACAATGCCACAGAAACCGCTTTTTTCGATAAACAAAATGACAGTTCTTTTTTTGTACAGGCCAAATTAACTGTCGGACAGCCTAATGATAAGTATGAGCAGGAGGCTGATACGATGGCTGATAAAGTAGTGCAGCGTTTAGATCGTCAGGATACTAAAGCTCCCGGGATACAGACCAGACCAGCTGATCTGATTTATGGAATCAGTCCTTTTGTTCAAACTAAATGTGATGCTTGCGAGCAGGAGGAGAAAAAAGAGAAAAAGACAGTAAAAGAAGAGGTTAGACGCAAGCCTATTTTTGAGAGTAATGCTGAACCACAGGAAGATAAGGGCGCAGTGCAAAGGAAATGTTCAGCTTGTGAGGAAAAAGAAAAACACGTGCACCTGAAAGAGCAGGATAACACTCATGGAGCAGATATGTCTGCGATTGAAGGTAGTTTGTCAGCCTCTAAGGGCAGTGGAAAGGCATTGCCAGAACAGACACGTCTGGAGATGGAGAACTCTTTTGGTGCCGATTTTTCAGCAGTGCGTATTCATGATAACAGCAACGCTGTACAAATGAATGAGGGTTTAAATGCTCAGGCTTTTGCGCATGGCAATGATATTTACTTCAATAGCGGAAAATATAATCCTGAAACGGCTTCGGGTAAACATTTACTGGCGCATGAGCTGACACATACGGTTCAGCAGGGAGGAAGCGCAGTTCGGAAAAAGGATCAGGAAAAAGAACCGGAGATAAAAACAGATCAGGCTACACCGAATATTCAGGCCAGCTGGTATAATTTTAATATTCCTTTCACAGATTATCAGTTTGATCCGAGTATCGACGGCTTAAAAAACGCAGGGAATATGGCTGTTGATGCAGCCAAATGGACTGGTGGAAAAGTAAAAGATGGCGCAGTATGGGTTAAAGATACAGTTGTTGATGCTTTTCAATGGGTATATGATAAAATAGCTGGTTTTGTGAATGAAGGGATGGAATGGCTGGGGGAAAAATATGCCGAGATCAGGAAATTTGCCGAGTCTCCGTTTGAAGCCATAAAATCTGCTCTTAGCGGAGTATTAGGCTTTATAACGGCTCCGTTAAGTATAATCCAGGCTGCATTTGCTAATATGGATGGCGATGTATTACAGACGGCCTGGAGCTTGCTGACCTCGGGTGCCAATGCAGTCCTATCTGCGATTACTTCAGTGACCAGAGCCGTATTAAAGATGGGGGCTGCCATCTGGGCTCCTGTAGCGGGGTTTATCACTTCAATCTTTAACAAGATTGACGCCGTAATTAACAGTCGTGTATTTGGTTATGTGCCAGATTTTTTACAGCAAAAAGCAAGACAGATTTATAATGGACTGCGTTCTTTATGGATAACGATCCGTGATTTCTGGACCGCACTTTGGAAAAAGCTGACTGCATATATTGAGAAGATCCTGGCCTCTATCAAGAGTTTTGTCAATAAAGTATTGGCTTATGCTATTCAGGGGGTCATTAAAATTATGAAGTCGCTGAAAGCTGCTTATGATCTGGTCAAATTGGTGGCTAAAGATCCTGAAGCATTTATCAAACCTATACTTGAAAATCTGGCGGCCAAATTAAATGCTGAAGCTCCTCCAAAAGCTAAAGAGATGGCCCGTCAAAAGTTGAAGGAAAATGTTCCGGCCAAGGGAGCGGATTCAACAGGCAATGGAGTGATTCAAAAAGCACCTACTGGTACCACTGCTACAGCAAAGCCTGTGAGAAGTACGGCTACGTATACGGAAATTGATAAAGGAATTGATAGAAGTATCACACAGCAGTGGAATGATCTCAAACTGGTGGATATGCTGTGGCAGACGATTAAGAATATGTTCTGGCCTCCTGCTACAATTAAGGCTATAGGGCATGAATTTTATGAGTTATGGACGGATGACTGGACGAACGCGGCTGCAAGCCTTTTTGCGCCCAGAAATATTCTGGATGATCCGCTCGGTTTCTTCCATGATATCTGGTCTGATTTTCTGATCTTATTAGACTTTCCGCTGGCTTTATGGAGAAGGCTCAATAATATTTTAATGTTATTGATGGGTTATGTGACTATTATACTGGTAGTTATTGGCTTTGTAGGAGGCGCAGCGGTAGGTGGTGGCGTGGGAGGTTTGCCGGGAGCAGCTGCTGGATTAGCAATGGCAGGGGCGCTTGGTGAGGGCTTAATGGTTTCTTTCTTGCTGGCGGAAGGGATTACGATTGTGAAAGCTTTACTGGATTTATTTACGGCCAGACAAACCGCTAATGACAAGGAAAGAGATTATAAACAGATAGCGGGCAGTGCGATCGGAATTGGTATTGCACTGGTATTGGAAATGCTCTTTGCTTTTCTTTCCAGCCTGGTTTCAGAAATTGTTGGCCGGATTAAAGGCAAACCAGGTGCTTCTGTGCCTGAACCATCAGTAAAATCTGGTGAAGGGCCAAAACCGGGAGAGCCTGTGGAGCCTAAGCCTGTGGATGGAGAAGGTGGTAAAGGAACTGACGGGGAGGGTGGGAAAACCACTGAGCCCAAAGCTGTAGAAGGTGAAACCTCTCCGAGTATGGATGGGCAAAGGGAACTCAGGATCAATGAACAGGGAAAATGTGAGGTTTGTGCTTCGCCTTGTGCAGACATCAGGGCCAAATATAAGGAGGAAATTACGCCGGAGATCAATAAGAAAATCTCGGCAGTTGAGGCCGATACGAGTTTAACGGAAGCTGCGAAAAAGGACTTGCTCAAACCAATTGAGCAGGAACTGGCAGATTTGAAAGGAAAAGTAGATCCGGGTAGTGTTAAAGGCATTAGTGTCGGGGATGAGATTACTTTACCAAGAAAAGGTGGCAGGACCCGTGGAAAAGTCGTGGGGATGGATGAGAAATATGTTAAAGTAAAATATGACTCAGGTAGCGGCAAAGGTGGTGAGGTAACGCAAAGTATTCCCCGCGAAAAGTTTGAGCAAATGGTGATCGATGGGGAGATTGTTCCCGCGGATGGCATCTACAAATATTTAATAGAAAACCGGCCTAAATATAGAGAAGGTTTAGTGAATGAGGTGTGGGAAGCTGCTAAAGCACAGGGGAATGGCAAAGTTATTGACCCGCTTACTAAAAAAGAATTAACGTGGGACAGAACTAAACCAAGAACTGAGCAATGGGATATGGGCCATAAATACGGACATGAGTACAGAGAGTTGGTAAAAAGAAGGGCGAATGGGGAAATTACGCATGAGCAGTTTTTGGATGAATATAACAATCCTAAAAACTATCAGCCAGAAGATCCTATGTCCAATCAAAGTCATGCAGGAGAGAAAAAATAAATGGAAAATAACATGGAAACAGACTATTACGATCTGATCAGAAATAATGATCTGGAAAACCTTAAAAAAGCTTTTGCTGAAAATATTGATTTATGTACAGTGATGGTTTATGGCAAGAGCTTACTTATCAATGCGGTTGTGCTGGATAGAATTGAGGTTTTGGCTTTTTTAATCAGGCTGGGCTGTGATCTCAATGCGGGGGATGAAGAAAGAGGGGTAACACCGCTTCAGGCAGCAGCTTTAAAAAACAATGTGAAGATAGCCGAGGCTTTACTTGCTGCCGGTGCGCGGGTTGATTCGCAGGACCGTGGCGGGAATACACCTTTAATCGAAGCGGTTTTTGTTTATGAGCACGATGCGGCCATGGCCAGGTTGTTATTACAACACGGCGCCGATCCTTTATGTCGTAATAAAGCTGGTGTAAGCCCTGTTGATCTGGCGAAAACGACAGCGAAAAAGGAACTGATCAGGTTATTTGAAAATTGAATTTGAGTGTCAAATTAAACGTTTAAAATATGTCTTATCATACAAGAATTTATCGCCAGCGAAATGCGCATGCGCATGAAGAGGTGAAACAGAAACCATTTTTTTCTGCAGAGCAGCAGCAAGCTAAAGGCTCAGCAGTACAACGTCTGGCTACTGCTGCTGAAGATGAGAAGCAGAGTACTAATGATGCAAGAATGGCTGAGGATAAAGAAATTCAGGGAAAACCAATGGAAAGTACTGAACCCGAAAAAGAGCAACAGGAGAAGACGCAGACCGGGACTGCTAAAATGTAATTCCTTCGCCAATGAATATCCGGAAATTAAGATCCATTTTTGGAGTTAAAATAAAACCCATTCCTATGATGAGTCAGAATTATGCGCCTGAAGAAAAAACAGGTTTCAAATCTTTTACGGATCTGAATGCTCCGGAAGAATTCAGGTATCTTGAAAAATTGATTCTCTATCGTCTGGAGACCTGGTTTCCTTCAGATGAGGCTATTCCAATTGCAGAACCGGTTATCGAGCTGGATATATGGTCTCCGTCTTTATCGGATTTTATCAGAAAACATACGCTGAATCCGGATGAAGCTGTTTTATTACTTTTAGGCATGGTTCCACACGTACAAGCTGATTTATTTGATCGTATAATTGGTTCTAAACTTCGGAATTCCGGAGATTTTCAACGGATAGGAGGTGTAAGAGGAAAAGATTACCGGGGTTTTATTCCTACAGGGGAAACTGCTGTATTCCTTTTGGCAGCTGATGATTTTAAAAGAAGACTGGAAATTCAGAAGTTATTCTGGGCAGATCATTTGTTTGAACGGAATAAAATCCTCTGGCTGGATGACCATGCGCATGGTGAGCCGGCTATGAGTGGAAAGATCATTTTATCTACAGAATATCTGGATACGTTTCTGTATGGTCAGCCCGTTCCGCCGAGGTTCAGTATGAACTTTCCTGCAAAATTGATCCGCACCGATCTTAATTGGGGTGATCTGGTCATTAATGAAGAGCTGAAAGAACAGATTAATGAGCTGAAAAGCTGGTTAAGGTATCATGATCAGCTGGTGCAGGAATGGGGAATGGGTGATCGTTTAAGAAAGGGTTACCGGGCTTTGCTTTATGGACCGTCTGGTACGGGAAAAACTTTCACAGCTGGTTTATTAGGAAAAGAAGTGGGGAAGGATGTTTACAAGATCGATCTGTCTATGATCGTTTCAAAGTATATTGGCGAAACTGAGAAAAACCTGGAGTTGTTGTTTGCCAGAGCGGAGGATAAAGGATGGATCCTGTTTTTCGATGAAGCAGATGCTTTATTTGGAAAGCGGACTAATGTGCGGGATGCGCATGATAAATATGCCAATCAGGAGGTTTCTTATTTATTGCAGCGGATTGAAGATTATAATGGATTGGTGATCCTGGCTACTAATATGAAGAATAATATCGATGATGCTTTTATCCGCAGGTTCAACGCAATTTTGAAGTTTTCATTGCCTGAAGCCGATGAACGTGCAAAAATATGGCGTTCAGCGTTTCCAAAGGACGTAAAGTTTTGTAAAGATGGTGAAGATGAGCAAGGTCTTGTTGATATTCCTGAACTGGTGAAAGGGCACGTTATTTCTGGCGGTTGCATTGTCAACGTTGTACATTATGCCAGTATCAAAGCTATCGCGAGATACCAGGGAGCTCAATCTGAAAAGCGTATTTATCTGAGCGATGTTTTGTACGGCATCAAAAAGGAATTGTTGAAAGAAGGAAAGCCGTTTATAGCGTAGGGAATTTTAAATTGAGCTGTGTAATTACTTGTATAACACCTGCAAATATTATTGCAGGGTTATACAAGTCTTTAATTATACTTTAAGGCTCTTCATTATACTTTAAGGCCACCTTCAATAGAATCATCCAGCGTTTTGCCTACAGCTGCGCCGATTACCATTTTAATTCCGGCAATTACATTTCCATGTTTGTTATCCCAATAATAACCTGTTTCTGGTGATATTCTGATAATCGCGATACGCGGATCATCTTCACCTTCAGTAAACCATGTTTTCATGATAGGATTCCATAATTCTTTGATTCTGTTTTTATCTGCTGAAAGTATTGCATTTCCTTCCAGAAACAAAAAGTCAGAATGTGCAGACCCCTGAAAATATAATTTCACTTTAGAATCGGCATCGATATCCTGGTAAGTATGACTGTCATTTGCAACCAGAAACCAGATTGTACCTTGTTCATCTACTTCCTGAACGCTCATAGGGCGCGTGCCATTAGATTCTCCAGCTGAAGGTTGTGTACATAGGAAACAGGTTTTAGCAATTTCTGTTAATTCCCTGATTTTCTCAATAGCCGATGTACTATCCAGATTTTCGTGATTCTTCTCAGTTTGGTTTTGATTAATGCTATCCATAAATTTATGTTTTATGGGAACAGTACAATTAATACGGTTATTTGTTTTGATTTAACAATAATTACACGTGCTTTAGAGATAAATAGGGGAAATGAAAAAAACAATACATATCAACATAAATCCGTTTTACCTGAACGAATTATTGGTTCTTTACTGATCCATTGCAGACATCTCCTTCAGGAATACCATCAAGCCATACTTTTAAAATTTTAATCCGATCTCTGGTTAATGATTCCAGGTAAGAAGCTCTGCACATGGCTTCTGCACTTCCATATTTTCCCATTTCCGGGTATCTTGCAGCCAGGTCAGCATTTCTTAGTTTTATCCATAACAATTGAGCTGCCTTGATATTCTTAATAAATTGTGCTTTGGCAGCATATTCCTTCAATATCTTTTGATATATTGTGTTTAACTCATTGTCTGCTTTTTTATAACTGCTGGCAGCGGTTGAGTTCATTGTGGTCTGAGTCTGGGCATATGAATTCTGATGAATCAAAATCAAACATAGTGCAATAGAAAATGTTATGATGGCAGATTTGAAATGTGTTGATGCATTTTTTAAGCCAGATTGTGTTTTCATAAAAGTCGTTTTTTGATCTGTTAATTAAATTTAGTTTAGTCACTGAACGGTCTATGAGTTAAAATGGTATATCTGAAAGAATTTTAAATAGTTTTGATAAAACAGATTTATGAAAAAAATACTAACTATAGCCAATAGCATTGCTTTAATTGTCACTGTTTTGATGAGTTACGTTGCTAACACCGGAATGCTGACTGGTAATACCATGAAAGCTATTTCTGATAAATATTTCAATTATTTTACACCGGCAGGCTATGCTTTTTCAATCTGGGGACTTATTTATCTCGGTCTGCTGGGCTTTATATTTTATTCCTGGCGCAGTCTTACTAAAGAGAAGGATGAGGATTCCATACTATTGAAAATTGGTTGGTGGTTCGTAATTTCCTGCCTTGCTAGTTCTATTTGGGTTGTTTCATGGTTAGCTGACTATACAGGTGCATCGATCCTTATTATGGCTGTTTTACTCTTCTCGTTATTGAAAATTATTATCAATACACGTATGGAATTGGATGCTCACCCCTTCAAAATGTACCTCTTTGTCTTTTGGCCCTTTGCACTCTATTCTGGATGGGTATCTGTTGCTATCATAGCTAATATAGCGGCTTTTTTGACTAAAATTCACTGGGATGGATGGGGTATTTCTGACGTCAGCTGGACAATTATTATGCTTGTTGCAGCAGGTCTCATTAATATATTCATGATTATAAATAGAAATCTTCGCGAATATGGTTCAGTTGGCATCTGGGCACTAATGGCCATTTCAGTATCAAATAATAATGCCAATGGCAGCCAATCTGTAGTGATTACTTGTTATATTATCTCAGCAATTATATTGGTATTTATAGTAATGAGCGCTTTGAAAAACAAGAATAGTTCATTAGGAAAGATGTAAGATGTTAGTGTATTAAATCAAAACATAGGTAAATAACTGTTTTTTATTAATATTTCTATGACCGGAACACAAATATTTGAAGCTGTTAAAACTCTGCTGGGACATTCAGTAACCTACTACCTTATAGCGGTAGATATGAATTCTAACTATGTGTATATAAATAAACATTATGCAGATATTTTCAAGCCTGTTCATGGAGATCTTGTAGGCCGCCATTACGCAATTACGATGCATCCTGATGACCAGGAAACATGTGAAATAGTTTCGCAAATGGCTTTTAAGCATCCAGATTCAATGTTTCCGGCAACTATTCGTAAGTATGATGGACGAGGTGGCTTTATAATTACAAGGTGGGAGTATAAGGCTATGTTTGATGATAATGGTGCGCCTGCGGGTATTTATTGTATTGGCCATGATATCACAGAACTGATGAAAATTACTGGTGAGCTCCAACAGGTAAAAATAAGTCACTCTCACTCTGTAAGACGGCATGTTGCAAATTTAATGGGTTTGGGAAAATTAATTCAGGGGAGTACAGAGATTAATGATATGCAGGATGCCGCAAAGATGATCGTTCAAAGTGCAACAGATCTTGATGAGGTGATTAAAGAACTTTATAAATAAAAATCCTGCTGATGGCCGGGTCTTCAAACAAAGCAATAAACTGACAATTTTTTCAATATCTTGCTTCACTAAAAATATTAGTATAGATTTGTGTGCTGCCACCAGATTCATGCAGTTTATCATATGGAACCTGATTCTTCTATATTCATGGACAACATAGAGTCTTCTATCAAAACAGAGAAGGCTTTCAGGAATTATCATGGCGAAACTGAGTGGCATCGCAATTGGAAAGCAGCTTTTCCGCCGGGATTCAGGGAGGTAAGTTTTTCTGATGTGACATTAGGAGAGCTTCACCGTGCAGATGTACATACTCCTTGTGGTACTACCCTTGAATTTCAGAATTCTCCTATTTGCCTGGAGGAATTAAAAAGCAGGGAGGCCTTTTATCCTAAGCTGATCTGGATTTTGAATGGGAAAAAGTTTAAGGGTTTCCGGGTATTGAAAAGTCTGCCGGATGTAGATGATCCCAGAATTGCTGATTATGATTTCTGCAATACCGCCCATCTGTCAATGATAAGAAAGTCTGATTTTCTTCAGGGCAGGCCGAGGGTATTGAATTTTCAACATCCGGAACTGAGAAAGCTTCCGCTTACTTCTTACTATTATTCGTTTTGCTGGAAACATCCGCACCGGGTGTGGTATCAAGCCAAAAATCCAATCATTGTTGACCTGGGAGGGCATTTTATTTATCAGCTGAAGCAACGCAGGCAGCTATCTGAAGATTATCCGTATTTGCATATGATGACCAGAAAATCTTTTATTGAGCAATATGTCCGCTGATTTTATTAGGGTATTACAGCCCGTTGTTCATTATAGTTTCCACTTTTTAATGCCAGGAGCTATCGCATATTTGTTTTTTAGAAAGCAGTGGAAGCGGGCATGGCTCATCATGATCAGCACTATGATCATAGACGCAGATCATCTGTTAGCTACACCAATTTTTGATCCGGGAAGATGTAGTATTGGTTACCATCCATTGCATTCTTATTATGCAATTGCATTTTATTTTATACTATTGCTATTTCCTAAAACCAGGATAATTGCAGTTGGATTACTCTTTCATATGTTTACAGATTGGCAGGATTGCCACTGGTCTTCAATTGTAATGTATATGAAGCAGTTAGCTAATTAAACTTATGCTGCAATTTGTAACTAATTTAATATGTTTTTAGCGTTAAAGGTAAAAATTATATATTGGACGAATATATACCAATGTGGCGTTAATAAATATGGAAATAAGGAATTTAGAAAATATCGATCTGGAGAAATTGGTGTCGGTTATTAATTTATCATTTTCAGATTATATCGTACCAATGCAGTTAAATCTGGAAAAATTGAAATCTAAAATTGTTGCAGAGGATGTGAAACTTGAATTAACCAGAGGCGTATTTGATGAAGGTCAAATGGTTGGTATTATGCTCCATGGATTACGGGAAAGCGAACAGGGATTAATAGTATACAATGCTGCTACAGGAGTAATTCCAGACTACCGGGGGAAGGGATTGGTGCGTGAAATGTATGCTCATTTACTACCTGAATTAAAAAAACTACAAGTGAAAAAGATGGTTCTGGAAGTGATTACAGGAAACCATTCTGCCATAAAAGCGTATGAGAAAATGGGGTACACAGTTGTTCGAAAACTGAACTGCTACTCAGGGAAGCTTTCTGTTATAAAACACAACCGGGTCACCACGTTGAAAGAAATTGAAAGCTTTAACTGGTCTGAATTTATTGCTTTTTGGGATACGGTTCCTTCCTGGCAAAATGCTGTTCAAAGCCTGGAAAATACTAAAGAACACTGTCACGTGGCAGGAGCCTATATAAATGATTTATTGGTGGGCTATGCCATATTTAATCCGGTATCAAGAAAAATAAATCAGTTTGCCGTTGCCGCAGCTTACCGGGGTCAGGGAATTGGTAATGAGCTGTTTTCTTATATCAATGAGGTTGTTGAGCAGCAGGAAGTATATGTTTATAATGTAGATCATCAGGCTGTTTCCACATTGGAATTCTTAAAAAGTGTAGGGCTTCTTGAAAAAACGGCACAGTTCGAGATGAGCAGATTGGTATAATAAATGAAAATAATCTTTATAAGACACTCGTTTTATTTAAATGGGAAAGTTTTACAATATTTTAGTTCACACCCTATAGAATGATAACATTATTACTTCTGGATTTTAGTTTTTTGAAGGGATCGGTCATAAATTCTTCCAGGTAATCAAATCCGTTAGCTCCAAATCCAGCTCCATGTGCTCTGTTATGGATCTGGATAATTTGTGCGTTGGGCATGTACCTTTTACTTTCCAGCAATCACAGATTTTTGCGTTTACATTATTAAATGGATAACCCAATAGCCAGGGAATGATTTGATCTTGCATGGCTATCAGAAGTGGGTCTTAATAAGCAATCTGGGCTGCACAATACACTGAATATCTAATTCCTAAAGAATGAGTCGGATCTCCTGAAAATATATCATCCAGTATTTTAATCGCAGGAGCATTGATAGTCTGCCTGTTGAAAACACGGAGAAAACAACGGCGGTTCTGGTAGATAAAAACAGCGAGCTGATAATTCTCCTCTGAGCGATTGCCAGACTCTCCATATTATCCTGAAATAACGACCATTTATTGAGATTAACCATCAAAATGTTAGCGTCATATATATAAATATTTGCTGTTTTCCGTACCACATTATCAAATTCAATTACAAAATAATTAATTTTTATTAATGACAAAAGATATAATTTTTCGTTTATACATGTTGGTTTAAACTCACGTTAATATTTTTTAAAAAACGCTTTAGCATATAATTATTGCGTGTTTTCCTCTATTATAAAATATATAATCATCTTATAGTGAAGAGCTTAATTTTTATATTATCATATTAGTTTTTATATTATCATTAATAGTTCAGTAAAAATTATTTAATTAATTATTTATATCATATTTCAACAAAAAATTTGTTGAAATGATTAATATTTATAATATTTGTTAACAATAAAACAAAACCAAATATTTACCGAATGAGTATTGTTAAGTACATCGACAGACTTGTAACTATTGATTACTATGTGAGCAGAAAGGCTACTGGAACTCCGGCTGAATTTTCTGAAAAATTAGGAATCAGCAGAAGCAAACTTTTAAAGGAGATTAAAGAACTCAAAGCGATGGGTGCACCGATCGCTTATAACAATTGTCTGAAAACCTATTTCTATTCAGATTCCAAAAAACTGATTTTAAAATTTGAATAAATAAATGGATTTGCCATCCGATAGCAGCCATCGCTAGTATGAAAAATAATCACAAAGTTATTTACAAGATTGAACAGCAGTTAATGCAACAGGTAAAAGATATGGATCATTCTTTTATTAACGGCAGATCAGGAGCCATAGTCGCGCTTTCTTATTATAATGCATTTCACTCCTCTGCAGATCAGGAAAAACATATTGCTGAAAAGATCAAATTTTTAATTCAGAATAATCTTGACGATATAGAAAGCAAACCGATGCAGTATTCACTATTTTTTGGTTTGGCCGGAATATGCTATTCAATCAGGACGGCAGGCCATCTCGACTATCGAAATGCAATACCTGAATCATGGTTAAAATCACTTGACAGATTAATTGTTAATTCTGCAGATCACTATCTAAACATTAATGAATTCGATTTAATGCGTGGCGCAGGTGGAATCTTAACCTATCTGCTGCATTTCAACCCCTCACAAAAAAACACAAAACACATGATCAGGCACCTGCTTGATGCTGCAATTTGTGTTGATGGTGACAAATTCTATTGGGGCACTTATGACATGAATGTTCAAAGCAATCAATTGGAATATTCGCCTGAAATTTATAATCTAGGGCTGGCGCATGGTATTCCTGGAATTATTTCTATTCTTTCGGAGTGTTACAGATTAAACTTCTACAGAAAAGAATGTGCTGAAAAAATTCATGGTGCCATAAATTTTATAATCAGCAGACAAGTAACCGGTCATGATTATTGCTTTCCAGCCCGGGTGAAAACGAATAAAAATGGAATCGGGGAACCAGAGCCAAGTCGTTTGGGTTGGTGCTATGGGGATTTGGGAGTGGCAATCGCGATCCTAAAAGCGGGTCAGTATTGTGGAAATAAAGCCTGGATAGAGAAGGGGAAGGAAATTGCCTGCATGACTCTTGGTAGAACCGGACACATGGCACTACTGGATGAACATGGTCTCTGTCATGGTTATCTTGGAACGATGCATATGTACAATCGCGTATTTAAAGCAACAGGTGATCCTGTATTTCAGAAGCAAATGAGATACTGGGAGAGCATTTCCAGTAAAGATCTCGACTTTAAAGTAAGCGAAACTGGTTTTTTTAAAGTTCAGAACGATCAGGGTTCAGGAAAAATCAAACTTGGCAGCGCTGATATCTTACAAGGGCTTTCGGGCATCTTATTGTGTCTTCTTTCTTCCAGAGATGGTATCGCATATCCCTGGGACAGAGCATTCTTAACAAATATAGAAAACTGATTTATTATTAATGTATCTTATTTATGCCTGATTATCATAAAATTTCCTTCTGTACAGTAGCAATGGACCGTTTACACCACGTTAAACTGACCCTGGAAAAAAACATTAAAGACAATGAAAAATATCCGGCTTTAGAATTTATTCTGCTGGATTATAATTCTTCAGATGGACTTCAACAATGGGTGATGGATGAAATGGCCTCTTATGTGGAATCAGGAATACTAAAATATTACCGGACAACTGAGCCAGATTTTTTCAACCGGAGCCATTCTGCAAATATGTCGTTTAAACTGGCTACCGGCGATATTTTATGCAGGGTAGATGCAGACAATTATATTGGCCCTGATTTCGCTGCCTTCGTGAATCAACAATTTTCAGAACAGGAAAAGATATTTTTGACTCCTAATTTTGAAAGGCGGGATGTGATAGGACGATTGTGTATAAGAAGTAGCGACTTCTATAGTTTCAGGGGTTATAATGAATCTTTTAAGGGATATGGATTTGAAGATCTTGAGCTCTATCAATATCTGTTCTTAAATGGGCTCAGTCATAACTTCATTACTGATTACAGATATCTGGATGCCATTTATCACGGACATGATGAGCGATTTGCGAAAGAATATATTGGGAAGATGCTTTTGGAAATTTATGTATCCTATTTAGAACCTTGGAAAGCTGAAATCTTATTGCTCTACAAAGATTCTAAATATGAAAGAGGAACAGTGATAGATAGTGAATGTGTTCCGGGGACTATGGAAACTACAGACACCATAACCAACAAGATTAATCTTGAGAAGAGCTGGGAAAAAGGTACATGGCGACCGGCCAGTAATGGAGATGGATCTCAGTATTCAGGATTGGATCATTTGATAATCAACCTGTCCGCTTCAACTTCTATAAGCAGTATTTCTGGTGAGCAAATGAATTTTTATAAGATTACTGATCAAAATCTTCGCAATGATATTATGTTGTTGCGTACTGAACTAGAGAACCGGGAAAAATTTTATAATACAACTATTTCTGCCGTGGATGAGCGTAATCTCAATGGATTTGGAATAGGATTAACTGTAAAAATGAATTAACTACATAATTTAAGATGAATTCAACTGTATATTTCAATAAGCTATTTTATGCATCAGGTGACTGGCACAGACTTTTGAGAAACTTAATTTCCCCATTTATTAAAAGAAATGATTTAATAAGCCTGGAAAAGAATTTATTTTTCTTTTTTTCTTTTGATAAAGGAGATCATATCAAATTTTTCGCTTACCCAAATGATCCTCAGTTCGGAAATATTTATAATGATTTTTCTATAGAACTGAATGATTATTTACTTCAGTTCCCATCTGAAAATCCATCCAGTATAACCACACCGGGTGAATGCTTGTGGATTAATTATGCGAACAACACGGTTAACGATACGCATGATTCTCAAAGCAAACAAATGTTGCTGCGCAAAAGATTCTTCTCGCTTTTTAATGCCCTGAGTATATATCTATTGGAGGTATTTGATCAGGAGGAAACTTCTGTTGATGGAATAATTTCAATAGCATTGTTTTTGCAAATGAAGTTAGCCAAAATACTTCCTGCCGAATTTCCATCTGTCATCTATAGTTCTATAATCAGGAAGGTAGAAATCAATTCAGAAATGAACATCAGAAATATAAACCTGATGGATCAGATCTATCAGAATTGTATAATCGATTTCGATGAAAATGCAGAGGACTTGTACAGTTACTACGAGGATACACAGCTAACAGAGGCCACTGCCGAAAGGGAGGTTATTTTATTAAATAATTTACTGGAACAATGCAGAGCGATTCTAAAAGAAAGTACAACGCAGGCAGCTATAGAAAATCTGGTTATGCTGATCTCCCTTCAGTTAGGCCTGGGTTCAAAACAACAAATCTATCTCTATACTATGATAGAAATCTTTTTTAAAAAACGGGATAGTTCAATTTTAATGACAGTATAATGACAATACTGCGTCAGTAAATTCGAAAGTGTCAAAATAGTAGACTACTGGAAATTACATTTGAATAAATTAAACAATTTAATCATGAAAAGAAAAACTCTTAAAATCAACAAGGAAACAGTTTCTTCCATCTTAAAAAATGATGAAATGAAAAATCTGCAAGGTGGTTATTTATTCTCACTGATCAATGGATGTTCACATTCATTATGTGTTTCTCACAATTGCAGCGGTATCGGATTTACAGTAGGCTCGAGTCAATGCTGTTAATCTAGACTGACAGACCTGGACAACAGGTCTGTCTTTTTAATTTGTTATTCCGAAAAACAAGCCTGATCGGTATCAGGCTATTTAAATTAATTACCTGATGTCTTTGTCGATAAAATTATTTCTTTTTTGCTGTTTAATTTCTTTTCCTAATGTTTACGGACAGACCAAAACTATAGCAGGCAGAATAATGTCGGGTGTTGAATCGGTTCCTTATGCAACTATAGGCGTTAAAGGGAAAAACATTGGTTCAGTCTCGGATGAGAATGGTCAGTTTAAGATTGAATTTAAAATGGATCAATTCTCTCCTCAAAAGGACGAACTCATCATTTCTTGTCTCGGATTCGCAGATTTAGTTTTGCCCTGTAAAAATATAAAGCTTAATGAACCCCTGATCGTGCCTTTAGTGAAAACTGAAATCACACTCAGGGAAGTAACTGTAGTTCCAGGAAAACCTAAAGAAAAGAGATATGGTAAAAGGAGCAGCGCGATAATGACGAGCAGGGCAATTTTTGTACATGGTGAACAAATAAATGATGCTCTGGGCAGAGAAATAGGAATGATTATGAAAATCGATGACAATAGTTCTTTAAAAGATTTCAACGTTTTTGTTACTGGCAATCAGTTTAAAAGCGTGAAGTTTCGTCTGAAATTCTATGATATAGGCGGAAATGAGCCTGCATTGATTCCGCTATCAAAAGACATAATTTTTGATGTAATTGAACCTAAAGGCTGGGTAAAGGTAGATCTCAGACCTTATCATATCTTTCTCACTGGAAAAGAAAAGATTGGTGTAACCATGCAATGGATCGAAAGTACACCTCTAAATGAAAAGAGCAGATACTTTGTTATCTCGGCAGGAACATCAATTTCCAGTAATGGTTTATACCGGCCAAAAAGCGAGTCGGCCTGGACGTATCCCAGGCATAATTTAAGCATGTATCTCACTGCTGATATTTACTAGCAGTGTTTTAACCGCATCGGATCATTTAATTTTAACCAAATACAGTTAGGCATGTTTTCAATGAGAGATTGTATCGACGAAATCGGACATTTGCAGCCATCATTTGTCGACCTGGAAAAAGTCAGGAAAGAGAGGGGAATAGAGCCTATGGAAATTTTCCTGAGTACCATTCCGGATTTTTTCGACGAAAATGACTGCGGGTTACTAGACAATATTTGTAAACTTCAAAAATTGATTATTAACAGCAGTAAAAAGGAAGATTTTGAGAGTGCCTTTGAATATATACAGGTGATCAGGTACCTTTTGAAAAGTTTCAATAATGAAACTGCAAGGATTGCCGGCAATTCTTTATGTCTTCCATCTTTTTCATTTTTCTATTTTAAAAAAAAACATTTCAAAAGAAGTATTAACTGTATCACTACTCTCTGTAAACAAAACGATGGGTTGTATTATACCTTCCCGATTTTCCACCTGCATAAAATACACCATATTATGAATCTGGTTGACGTTTATATTGCTAAAAAACAATATGAAATGGCGGGGAAGATTATGAAAGATATAATTTTATATCATGGTACAGGAGCAATACCTGGGCAATGGGGAGAGGGTTCATTTGAACATCTGAATACATTAAGAGCAATGATTTCTCCTGATCATCTAACAAATACATTATTTTCACCTCTTTTTGTCAGCTCCTGGCGCCATAAACAAATGCGCGAAATACTGTTTAACGACGAAGATTTTATCGTCAGAATAAATGCGGCTTTACCTGTAGAATCACATTTTTATACTGGGTTAGTTAGCTTTTTTATGGCAATGAAATCTTTTATAACTGCTAAAGTTACCTATGATATCTCTGTGTTTTTCAGCCACTTTAAAGGTTTTGAGTTTGACGGTTTTAAGCTCCTTCTCCTCAAAGAAATCTACGTTGTCACTCAGGATGAGTGTGTAAAGAAAGATATCGAAATGATTATCAAAGATAAATTGAGATTTAAGTCCACCGACGAAATACTACAGCAATTATGTCTTTAAAGTTCTCCTGTATCAACTGTGTTTACCTTGTAGAAAAGGCACTATGAATAAACTTATAGTAAGATCCACCCTGTTTCCCATAAACTATCTTGACCATTATAATAAGTCTTCAAATGAAATAGAATTCATCCTGGATTTTTTTAAAAAATCGGCCATATTTCGTGAATCGGTCTACCTGAATTCAGAAACTCTATTTAAAAGGGCTATTGTTTCAGGTGATATGGAGATGAGCGAAAAAGACCGGCATAGAATTGCACTGTCATTAATCAAATACTTTAAACGCATGTGTTACAGGTCCACACCATTTGGACTATCTGCAAACATCGGAATAGGAATTTTTGGACATTCCGATATTCCCGATAAATTTCAGCTTGCCAGGAAAAAATCTTTTGATGGCAGCTATATCAGAAGTTTAGCGGAATCTTTAAAGAACGAAACAGACCTGCGAAATATTACTATCTATTCCAATAATACTTGTTATATTAAAAAGGGTAAAATACGGTATATTGAAAGGAAATATAATGCAGGTAACCAGGCTTATTATTTTAATCTGGTTAAAGCCGACCATATGTCCGAGATAGAAGAGCTGCTCATTTTAGCTGAAAACGGTACCAGATACAGCGAACTCCATGACCATTTGAAACTAAAAGGATACAGTTCAGAGGAAATTGATTATTTTATTCATGACCTCATCAATTCACAACTGCTTTTGAGTGAGCTGGATTTTATGACTACCGCCAACGAACTGGAAAGAGTGATAAAGGCGATCGGCAAAGGAGAAATTTCTCCTGTCACTGCATTACAGGAAAAGATCACACAGTTGGGTAAAGCCATGGAGCTGCTGCATGAAGTTGTCTCAGAAAATACGTCCGATGAATCTGTTTCCTGCTATTCTGAAATAAAAAAAATAACGAAGATTGATAATTCTGAAGATTATGTAATTAAAGTTGACACTATCCGTACCAGCAGCACTGTCATTGATCCGGTAATACTTTCTGATGTCAGACGTGTATTAGGCAAATTGCAGGTTATCGATAACTGTATCTTTAGTGGCAATGAACTATCGCTGTTCAAAGATAAATTTTATTCGCGTTATGGAGACCAGTTTATTCCTGTCCTGGAAGTTCTCGACCCAGAAATAGGAATAGGATTCCCAATAGGAAATAATTCGTCAAAATCATCATTACTCAATCAGGTTCAGTTCGATTCGGAACAATACAATCCGGTGTCGCTTTCATTGTGGGATTCCTTTATCCTCAAAAAATATACTGCCCATTTAAAGAATGGAAATGAAGGTGAACTAAAGATAACTACTGAGGATATTGATACCCTGAAGTCAAAAACAGGAACAGTCCGTGAAATAGATTATGGCATTGTGAATGTTATACCTTATAAAATGAAAGACGGCGCATTAGTATATGACCTGATTTCTGCAGGGGATAAAATTCTTGCAGATGCATTTTCAAGGTTCGCAGGTTACTCGGAAGAAATGAGCAGCTATTGGGATGAGCTCTCAACTATTATAAAAGGATATAATGATAAAGATGAAGATACGATTTATGCAGAAATTATTCATTCCTCACAGCCCAGACTTGTAAATATTTCGGCACAAAAAGAATTAGTGGGTTATTTCATTCCAGTTTATGATGTTCCCGAAAGCACCAGCGGTATAAAGATAGCACTGAAAAATCTTTATGTTGGATTTTCTGGCAATAAATTAATACTCTACGATGCAAAATTAAAAAAAAGAATCATTCCAATTTTGCCATCAGCACAGAACTATTCACTGTTAACGAATTCTATCTTTCATTTTATATCCTTATTCCAGAATAAAAGATATCTGGAGAGTTGGAACTGGGGGGTATTTACGGGACAGAACCATTTTCCAAGGGTTACTATTGATAATTTTATTGTGTTTAAGCAATCCTGGAGAATAAGGATCGAAGAATTCGGCAAACACAAAGAAAAAATTACGCTTAAAGGATTGGCTGAAGGGCTGCTTTCAAGAAAAATCCCCACTTCTGTAACGCTAACCAGCACAGACAATGTCATGCCCCTGAATCTCGAAAAGAATTTTGACCTGCATATTTTGCATCAGGAATTACAAAAAAGAGAATTTGTTGTGCTTCAGGAGCAATTACTGAATGAACAGACGGAAGCCTATCTGAACTGTATAGATGGAAAAAGAACATGTGAATTACAGATTCCTATTTTGAATCCGTTTCACCTCCCTGTTATGGATGGTATCAGTAATACCTTGATAGCGAAAAGAATAAAAAAGAATACGAACAATTTGGTTAAGAGGGTATTGCTTCATGGAGATGATTGCATCTACTTTAAAATTTACTGTAATCCCGGCAATTCAGATAATATTATCTGTCACCATTTGAAAAAGTTACTGGATAAGTTAACCGGGCAGCAGCTTATAGATTCGTTTTTCTTTATCCGTTATCAGGATCCCGATTATCATATACGTGTGAGGTGTTTCAAAAAGGATATAGAAAGTTCGAAAATTATCACCTTAATCAATTCAGAATTCAGAAAGGCTTTTGAACTGGGATTGATCATGAAAACTTCCTATGAACAATACGACAGAGAAATTGAACGCTATGGAAATGAAAATATGGTGGTTACCGAGTCTTTGTTCTTTTACGAGTCAAGCTTTATTATTAATGCTATTCAGCTCTATTATTCACATCATTTGCGTGAAGACCTCTGGACCATTGCTGTTCTGGGGATTGATTTCCTTTTTGATATTTTTAAGTTGAGTATAGAAGAACGGGTAAAAGTGCTCACGACCTGCCGGGATTACTATTTGTATGTACTGAAAATCAAAAGCCGGAAATCCTACAATAAAAGTGCTTCTATATTTTATAAACAGCATGCGGCCCAGATTGATTGCTATTTGAAAAGAGAGATAAGTGATCCAAAGTTAAAAAAGTTAAACATTGAGATGAAGAAATGGCATCGTTCGGTTACAGCCTTAGATAACAGGTCTTTAATGAAATGCAAAATCAATATTGACAGTTACATTCATATGTTTTGCAACAGGATATACGATTCATCACAGAATGTACAGGAGTGTATCACCTATGATCTTCTTATTTTATATTACCGGGAAAAAACCAAAAGGAAAAGCTAGTTCCACTGATAAATACTTTGCTAATGTTCATAGTTGTTTTTAATGTTTTGATTTTTAAAATTAAATGTCTTTAAGAAAATTTACCCTTTATACACAACCTGATCAGATGGACTGTGGACCTACGTGTCTGCGGATGGTAGCTAAACATTATGGGAAAAATTTCAGGTTACAGATGCTTCGTGATATTTCAGGGATCAACAGAGAGGGAGTGTCTATGCTTGGTATTAGTGAGGCGGCGGAGAAATTAGGCTTTCGGAGTCTGGGGGCTACACTTACATGCAGGCAGCTGGAAAATATTGATCTGCCTGTGATCGTACACTGGCAGCAAAATCACTTTGTAGTTGTTTATAAAATCAAAAAGGATAAATTTTATGTCGCAGATCCGGCAAGGGGACTGATCACGTATGATAAATCAGAATTTCTAACCAATTGGGTCAGTATTTTTGGGAAAGATGAAACTGAGGGAGTTGCTTTAATTCTTGAACCTACACCTGATTTCTATGAAAGAGAAGGTGAAAAGAGTGACTCAATTAGTCTGACGTATTTATTCGGTTATTTAGGAAAATACAAGAAACTCATTTTTCAGTTATTACTTGGACTTGGTGTTGGAAGTATCCTTCAGTTGATCATACCTTTTCTAACTCAATCTGTGGTGGACATTGGGATTAATACCCGTAATCTTAATTTTGTCTATGTCATTCTGATTGCACAAATCATGTTATTTATAGGACGGCTGAGTGTTGATTTTATCCGGGCCTGGATATTGTTGCATATCAGTACGAGGACAAACATCTCTATTTTAACCGATTTCCTGATAAAGCTAATGAAATTGCCAGTGAGTTTCTTTGATACAAAGATGACAGGTGATATTATGCAGCGGATGGATGATCAGAAAAGAATAGAAAATTTTCTTACCGGATCAACCTTGAATACTATTTTTTCATTGTTTAACCTGTTGGTGTTTGGAATTGTACTAGCTTATTTTAACAGTGAAGTTTTTATTGTCTTTTTAATAAGCAGTATACTTTATGTGCTTTGGATCTGTGTTTTTCTCAAAAAAAGAAGGCAGCTTGATACTAAGAGATTTGATCTGTCTGCACAAAACCAGAGTGTTGTTGTACAGCTTATAGCAGGTATGCAGGAAATAAAACTGAACAATTCTGAAAAACTAAAAAGGTGGGAATGGGAACGTTTACAGGCGGGTATTTTTCGGTTCAGTGTAAGGAGTCTTTCTCTGGGACAATATCAGCAGGCCGGTGCTTTTTTTATCAATGAGGGTAAAAATATCATTATTACCTTTCTGGTTGCGAAATCAGTCATAGAGGGATATCAGACATTAGGAACTATGATGGCAATTCAATATATTATTGGCCAGCTCAATAGTCCTATTGAACAATTGATAGGTTTTGTTCAACAGCTTCAGGATGCCAAAATCAGTTTGGAACGTCTAAATGAGATACATAAGATGGAAGATGAAGAACCGGCAGATAAAAAGGTGATACATGCGCTCCCTAAAGATAAGGGGATTTCCATTTCACAATTGTCTTTTACTTATCCTGGTGCCGGAAACGATGCAGTCCTGAAAAATATTAACTTTCATATCCCTGAAGGTAAAACTACCGCGATTGTAGGAATGAGTGGTAGCGGAAAGACAACTATCCTGAAGCTTTTGCTTCGGTTCTATAAACCCCAGAAAGGCGAAATTACTATTGGTTCTGGCAATTTAGAGCTGATTAGCCATCAATACTGGAGAAGTAAATGCGGCATAGTGATGCAGGATGGTTACATTTTTTCAGATACTATTGCGAATAACATTGCGGTGGGAGATGAGTCACCGGTTTTTGAAAAGCTGTCTCATGCAGTAAAAGTTGCAAATATTTCTGACCTCATAGAAAGTCTTCCAGCTGGAATCCATACAAAAATAGGGGCAGAAGGAAATGGCTTGAGCCAGGGACAAAAACAGCGGATACTCATTGCCAGAGCAGTATATAAAGACCCGGAATATATTTTCTTCGATGAGGCTACAAATGCATTGGATGCGAATAATGAGTCTATTATTATGAATAACCTCGAAGAGTTTCTCAAAGGCAGGACTGTAGTGGTGGTTGCGCACCGCTTAAGTACAGTTAGAAATGCTGGTAATATCATCGTACTCGATAAAGGAGTAATCATAGAAAATGGATCTCATGAGGAATTGATAGCACTGAAGGGAGAGTACCATAAACTGGTTAGGAATCAATTAGAATTAGGAGCTTAAGTATGCCTGAGAATTTATCGCCATTTAACAGGCAGAACAGTGATGAAATCGAGGAAATTATTACCTCCGTTCCTTCCTGGATAGTACGCAGTGGAACAATGATTATTTTTACTGTTATTGCAGGGATTGTGTTGATGTCTGCATTTATTAAGTATCCTGATATAGTCAATACATCATTAAAAGTAAATTCTTTAAATTCTCCCAAGCGGATTTTATCGAAACAAAGAGGTAAACTGGTTCGGATACTGGTGACTGAAAATCAGTTTGTTAAGCAAGGACAGCCTGTTGCTTATCTGGAGAGTACAGCGGATCATACTGACGTTATCCGGCTTTTAAAGAAACTCAAACAGCTCCGCACGATAGCCCCATCATCGACTTTTGTTAATAACTTTGAATCTGATAAACTTAATCTTGGCGAATTGCAATCTGCATATGAAGTTTTCTATCAATCTTATCTGCAATTTAATAAAGCAATAAAAGGTGGTCATTATTCCAAACAGAAGATTTTTTTGGAGAAAGATTTAAATGAACTCAGAAAGTTAACGGATAACATTAATCAGCAGAAGAAGATCCAGGAAAAACAAATAGAAAATGCCGAGTTACAGTATAAAGCCTATATTATCCTCAGGAAAAAAGGGGTAATTTCCAATAATGAATTTAAAGAGCAGGAGAACAAATACCTGTCCAGTAAATATCCACTTCTTCAGAACGAGACCTCCCTGTCAAATAATAATACCGCTTATCTGGCGAAACAAAAGGAGCTTCTGGATCTCGATAACACCATTATGGAACAGCGATTAAATTTTATTCAGGCGCTAAATGGGATTATTACTGAAACAGAAAGCTGGTTAATGCATTATGTACTTTCAGCGCCGGTGGATGGTATCGTTGGTTTCTCAGGTATTATTCAGGAGAATCAGAATGTGAATGTAAATGATGAACTATTTTTCATAAATCCTGTAAACGCCAGATTTTTTGGTGAAGTAGCTATTCCACAATACAGCATGGGTAAAATTAAACTGGGACAAAAAGTGCTCATTAAACTTCAGAGTTATCCTTTTGAAGAATTTGGGATGATTCATGGCGAGGTAAATTATCTATCAGAGGTCGCTTTAAAAGACAGTGTTTTTATTGCGAAAGTAGATTTTAAAGATTTTGAAAATAAAGATGCTTCCCGGAAAATTGTGCTAAAAAGTGGAATGTTGGCAGAGGCAAAAATCATCACCAGGGAGAGTTCATTACTCGCCCGGTTTAGCAGAAGTATTACTAAAATATTTGAAGATGGCAGATGAGATAAAAAAATTACGCACGTTTTCCGTCAACGGCGATCTTAAATAGATTGGGACAATTCCTTTAACACCCTGTTAATTATTGATACGTAAATGTATGTCATTGTAAGGCCGAGATCAGTTGAACTGGAGACATGCCGTATTTCTTTTTGAAAGAAAACGAAAAGTGGGACAGATCTTCAAAGCCTACTTCAAGATAAACCTCTTTAGGTTTTTTCCTTTTTTCGAGCAACTGATAATGCGCGAGTTCCAATCTTTTGTCTGTAAGCCATTTCTGTGGTGTGGTATTAAATAGTTTTTTGAAGTCCCTGTTAAAGGTCGATAGACTCCGGCCAGTGAGGTAGCCCAATTTTTCCAGTGACATGTTAAACATAAAGTTCCGCTGCATAAAACTGACCAGGTCAATTTTACCGGGCAGATCGAAATTGGCCAAAACGCTGTCGACGCCCGGATCGATCATCCGCAATATACTGATGGCCTCTGTTATTTTTAATGAAGCGAGGTCCTCGGGAAACTGACCGTCTATATCAAAATAAGGGATAAGCGAAGCGAGGCAGCTTTCCAATAAGGGGTGATCGTTGAACGTGTAGATTTTTTGATCGGGTTGCGATCTCTTCCTGACATCGATATTTTCATAGAACTTCCTCAATCGGTCAAGCGATAAATGCATGACAACGGTTTTATGGGGAAGTCCATTTTTAGGATAGTTGATAATCGTTGCCAACTGGTTTCTTGGAATCAGAAAAATATCACCGGTTCTGAAATTAAAGGTGGTATCCCACTGGATGATCTTTGTTTCGCCGGAAATGAACCAGACGAGCATGTGATCGTCAAACATCAGGTCTGATTTGAAAAGCTTGTCTTCGTAGGAGGAAAGCTTGATCTCTTTTGTTAAATACCTGGCTATATATTCCATTTTTATAAAGTTAATTATTGAGACGGATTTCTTCAAATCGACTGTCCACCGTCAATAAATATTCTGAACCCATAATAAATGCCGAATCATCAATTCGGCACCTTTTTCTTCTGTTCCCTTGTTGTTGCATAGCCGCCTCAACTATCACTACCGGTAATAACCATGAATTTCCTTTTAAATTTTTCATGTCGTCTATTCCGTTTTATTTAACATCAAATTTTATTCCTACCATTTCCTCCGTTAAGTCCCAAAGCTTTTTAGCATTTGTTTCATCCAGAGCGTATGGCTGTACACCCCGCGTTCCAAGGCCATTGTCTTTTCCGAAGTTACCAACGTCAAGATCCGCGATGTCCCCGTCTTCACAATACACCCCGCCAATGTCATTAAGCATTGGACTTGTAGCGCACCATATGGTGGTAGCGGCACCTTGCGGAATGGTTTTCAGGCCGACTTGGATTTCCGGGCGCATGTTACCGTTCTCATCAAAGAAGCCCATTTGCTTAAACAGCTCCATATCCGCATCTCTGGCCAGTTCCGTACCAGCTATTGATCCGGGATGTAAGGAATAAGCCCTCACTTTAAATGATTTTGCGCGGTTGTCCAGCTCAAGAGCGAACAGGTTGCTGGCGGTTTTGGACTGTCCGTAGGCTAAAAGTGTCTGATATTCCCGATGTTCAAAATTGGGATCGTCGAAATTAAATGGTGCCATCTGGTGTCCATATGAAGATACATTAACTACTCTTGCGCCGTCTGCTTGCTTAAGGGCAGGCCACAATCTTGATACCAGCTGATATTGTCCCAGATAATTGGTGGCCAGTTGTGATTCGAAACCACGGCCATCTCTTTGTAAGGGCACCCACATGATACCGGCATTATTGATCAGCAGATGCAGTGGCCGGTTCGATGCAAGGAATCTTTCTGCAAATGCATCAACAGTTTCAGGCCGCGCCAGATCCATTGCCATTATTTCTACATTCGGAACTTTCTTAAGGTTTTTTTTTGCTTTTTCTATGTCCCGGGCTGGTACGATAACTGTTGCGCCTGCAGCCGCGAGTACCTTGGTCGTTTCCAAGCCAATGCCTGCGTTCCCACCAGTTACAATGGCGATCTTTCCTGTCAGGTCAATACCTTTAATTACTTCAGTTGCTGTCGATTTGGCGTTGAATCCTGACCCTACAGGATGTTGTAATGCGCCATGATAATTATTCTTTTCCATTTTGTCTTTTTATTAAATGATTATAAGACAAATGTCGGCTGATCCGAAAGCGGCTGTTTTGTTTAGCAAGTCAATTTACTTTGTTCAACATGTCAATTTAAAGCTTCATTTTAAATATAAGTAATCAACGCATAGGGTCAACTATTATGTGAAGGCACCAGGTTTTTTAATCTATCATCTGCAGTAAATAATATTGATAACACTTTTCCGATATTTTTTCAGTTAATGTGCGGTGTTTCTTCATTATCTCACTTTCCCCTTTAAAATCTACCTCAAGGCCTTTTTTTCTGCGAATTGGTTACCTAATTTACGACCAGGAATAGGTAATCGATTTGTATGGTCCATAATGACTAAAATTGAATAGTTTTTATAAAAAAAAAGCCTTTTAAATACAAAAGCCCCACTTTAGTGAGTCTTTCGTGATCCCGCTGGGATTCGAAACCAGGACCACTACATTAAAAGTGTAATGCTCTACCAGCTGAGCTACGGAATCATTCTCCTGGATTAAGGAGGGGAGAATATAGAAAAATAAATTATATCTGTACAATAATTTAAATAAATAAGGTCCGTTTACAGATGACTAATACATATATTCTGAAATATCTATAGTATGTTTGGGTATTAATTTTTTTATCTGCTAACAATCCAATCTGGTTAATGAGAAAATATCTGACTCTGTTTTTTGCTTTTTTTTTATATCATGCCCATGCCCAATCGATCAGTAACTACCTGGAAAAAATCAGAAACAACCCGGCTAAGCTAACAGCTTTCTTTTCACAAATGCCAAAGGGAGGCGATCTTCATCATCATTACAGCGGCTCAGTTTATGCAGAGAGCTTTATTCATTATGTTGTTAAAAAAGATTATTTCATACAAAAGGAAACCCTTGAAATAGCTGAAAATAAGCCATCAAATGACAAAGACTGGGTCAGATTCAGCGCGCTCGCAAAAGACCGGCAATTAGACGAATATAAATTCAGGCTTTTAAAGAAGTGGTCTGTTAAAGACTATAATAATGTTAGTATTCCTTCTGATAAGCAATTCTTTGAAACATTTCCGGGTTTTGATATTGCAAGTGAAAAAGATATTGATTCCGGATTGCTGGAAATAAAAAATAGGGCAGTCAAAGAACATGTTGGTTATATAGAAACAATGCTTAGCTCTATTAAGTGTGCCCGTATAGATGAATTGAGCTCACAGTTCGATCCGAAATTTCACACTGTACTTCAGCAAAAAGATGAACTGCACACGCAGGCACTATTGGATACACTTTATAATAAGCTGATGGAAAAAAATATTGTTTCCTGTGCAGATAACTTCAGTGTAAATACAATTAACAAATTGCATAATTCTCTGCATATCGATGATGATTCATTTATTATGCGTTACCAGACTTATACCGTAAGGATTCTGGAAGCCAGCGAAGTTTTCAAACGCTTGTTGTTAGCTTTTGAGGCAGCCAGTAAAAACCCGCTTATAGTTGGTGTAAACATCCTTTCTCCAGAAAATAATGAGGTAGCTATGCGTGACTACTGGTTACATATGCAGATGTTCAAATACTGCCATAAAAAATATCCTTCAGTTAAATATACGCTGCATGCAGGTGAACTTACGCTTGGCCTGGTTAAGCCTGAAGAATTAACCTGGCATATTGGCTCGGCTGTTTATGATGCAGGTGCTTCGCGTATCGGGCATGGAGTAGATATGCCATATGAAGCAAATAGCTATGCTTTAATGAACTACATGAAAGAAAAGGGGATAGCCGTAGAAATAAACCTGTTCAGTAACGAATTTATTCTGAAAGTGAAAGGTGACCGTCACCCGGTATCTCTTTATAAAGAATTCAATGTTCCTATTGTCATCAGTTCGGATGATGCAGGCGTACTCAGAACGAATTTGACTGATCAATATGTATTGCTGGCCAGCAGATACCCGGAGTTTACTTATGATGATATCAAAAAAATCGTTTATAACAGTATAAATTATTCTTTTATCAAGGAAGCGTCAGTGAAGAAGCAATTACTTACTAAGCTGGACAAGGATTTTATAACATTTGAAAAACTCATTTTAAATACACCAAAAGCGAGAAATATTAATCATTAATTTCAATGATGGTCAGGATATTAAAGATAGGGCTTTTATTCTTTTGTGCAGTAGCAGCAGGATGTAGTAAGCATAACAATTCATCGCCCGATATTCCGGATAATACCGCTGTAGTTGCCGGTAAAAAAGGAGCTGATTTCAATGTGAATAATAAAAATGGCACGTGGTGGGGAAATGTAATTAATCTGCAAAGCCACTGGTACTATACCTGGGGGACAGATCTTCCAATGCAGAATGCTCCGCAAAACTGCGAATTCGTGCCCATGTTCTGGGGCAGATCAAATGTCAGTGATACCAATATTGCTTATGCAAAACAGCTTGGAGTGCAGGGGAAAGCGAAATATATCCTGGGATTTAACGAGCCCGATTTAGGCGACCAGTCAAACCTATCTGTACAGGACGCCCTTGCTGCATGGCCTGAATTAGAGTCCATAGGCCTGCCTTTAGGTAGCCCGGCAACCGCATGGCCAACCAGGCAATGGATGTATGATTTTATGGATCAGGCAATTGCACAAAATAAGCGCGTTGATTTTATCTGTGTACATATGTATGTAGGCACTGATGATGTAGCTTTTGTCAAAGTTTTGCAGGATCTGCATGATAAATATAAAAAACCGATCTGGATCACTGAATTTGCCACTGCTGCAAATAATGCGACTACTATGGCTCAGAATCCATATACACCTGAAATGGTTCTGGCCTTTATGCAAAGATTATTACCTAAGCTTGAAGCACTGGATTATGTACAGCGTTACAGCTGGTTTTCAGGTTCACCAACCAGTTCAAGGCTCTGGTCTTCTGCGCTGGTTGATGCGAATGGTAACCTGACAGCATTAGGTAAATGGTATTCAGCTTATAAGCCTAATACAGCTATCAAGAAGTAATTTGATCCGGTCAGATGTCAGGTCTGACCGGATTAAATCCACATATTATTATTTTACAGGATAGTTTCTTTTTGCATTTTCAATTTCTGATACCATATCCTCCTGAAGCAAAAAACTGCTTTAAGGAGTTCCTCACCAGCTTTCTTTACAGCCTCAATATATCCGGTATTGCTGGTATAATGTTCTTCCAGGGACAATCTTGGATCTCCCGCCGCAAGACGCTCTGACCTGGTCAGTTTAAAAGGGATAAACATGCCATTTAGAGAAGCTAAATCGCCTTCTCCATAACCTTTTTTCCGAAGACTCCAGCCTGTATAGGTTCCTAAAGGGGCTCTGATTGCTATATTTCGTATCCCGATAAACTCAAATCTGTAAACGGCGTTAAAATAACTGTAATTTCCTATATATTTGGTTACGCTAAACAGGGTGGTCCCAACTGAACATTATATGTACGAAATTATAACACAATCTCTACGTGCTTTGGTAGATTTCAATGATGAGGAACTTTTCTTGTTCATGCAGCGGCTTAAACCATTGAATTTAAAAAAGTATGACTTTTTTCTTGAAGCGGGGAAGGTGTGCAAGGGGATGGTTATTGTTCAGAAAGGCGGATTGAGGTATTTTTCAAGAAGTGAAAAAGGGGATTGTACCATAGGATTTTCATTTGAGGGTGATTGGCTTGGTGATTATGAAAGTTTTCTCTTGCAGGTACCATCTCCTGACTATATACAAGCTTTAGAAGACTGCGAGTTATTTGTTTTAAATTATGCAGATATGCAGAGTTTATATAACCATAGCCAGCGTTTCGAAAAGTTTGGGCGGCTAATCGCAGAAAAACTCTTTGTGGATGCAGTTAAAAGCAAGCGAAATTTAATGTTCCAGTCTGCAGAAGACCGCTATCTGGAATTAATTGAAGATAAACCTCAGATTTTAAACAGACTTCCTCAACACCTTATTGCCTCTTATCTTGGGATCCAACCGCAAAGCTTAAGCAGGATCCGGGCAAAATTAGCCAGCCGGCGTTAACATAGGTTAATAAGCTCGTTACGTTTTTTAACTCCATATCATTTTATAAAAAAGAGATTACCCTCACTTTTGTGGTGTTCAGTTTAAACAAACTCAAATCACAACTCAAATGAATCCCTCAAATATTTTTTCAGTCGTCGGGGCAATTGCCGCTCTGCAATGGTTTTTGTTAATTTTCTTTCCCCTTTGGAAGATGACACAATTGCTAGTTCGCTATCGAGTCATTCCACTGGTTCTTTCTGCCATTTATTGTATATACATTACCGGATTTTTTAGTGTTCAAGGAGCAGGTTTTGGGTCGATTGCCGAAGTAAGAACGCTTTTCAATAACGATCAATTGCTGCTGGCAGGTTGGATACATTACCTTGCTTTTGATCTTTTAGTTGGTTTTTACATTCTTCAATCTGCTCATAAAGAATCCATTTCGCATGTACTGGTGATTCCTTGCCTGGTGCTCACTTTTATGTTTGGTCCCTGTGGTTATTTACTGTATCAGATGATACGAAAAATTAAAGCTTCCATATGAAAATGCTATTGAACAAGATCAAGGCTATAAGCCCCATTTTATATTACTTTTCCCTGGGATATCTGGCTTTATTTTTACTGTTGGTTATGCTTTCTCAGTTTGACCACAGGCAACTTTCAGGTGTCAATCTGTGGCTCAAACCTGGTAAATTTGCTTTATCTCTTGCCATATATTGCTTCACATGGCCGCTTTATTTGCAATTTCTGCCGTTTAAATTATTAGGACGCCGTTTTGCCAATTTTACAGTCTTCGCGATGAGCTTTGAAATGATTGCAATCACTTCGCAGGCAGCCAGAGGCCAGATGTCTCATTATAATATTTCAAGTCCCTATAATGCAGTCGTTTTTAGTATGATGGGTGTTGTAATAGTTGCGCAAACGTTATTTGCATTATATGTCGGATTCATATTTTTTAAAGTAAAAGCGCAAGATCTGAGTCCCGCTTTGCTTTGGGCAATCCGGCTGGGAATCATTTTTTCGTGTATTTTTGCGCTTGAGGGAGGCATAATGGCTTCAAGGCTCTCCCACACTGTTGGCGTACCTGACGGCGGGCCTGGTTTACCTATATTAAACTGGAGCCGGATTGCTGGCGACTTACGCATTGCACACTTCATCGGAATGCATGCATTGCAGATTTTGCCTCTGTTTGTAATACTCAGCGGTATAAAGAATAGCCGTCCTGTCCTGATTTTTGCACTGCTCTACTTTGTGCTGGTCTCTCTGTTATTATATAATGCAATGCTCGGGAGACCACTTTTCTAAAAAAAAACTCACCAGGCAAGAAGAACTTTCTCCATAGCATGGTTTATGCTGAATGCATTTGCTTTTGATGGAGAACAAGCTACAAATAAATTTTTTCTACAATTGCTTGTGGCTTGATTTATGATATTCTGATTTTTTAAAAAGATTAATTATGCGTACACATTCAAAAGAAACCCAAAGTAGTTTAACACCTGATCTTGCATTGGAAATTTTAAAAGAAGGAAATCAGAGGTTTGTAAATAATTTAAAAGCAAACCGAAATCTTTTGCAACAAGTCAATGACACTTCTGCAGGACAGTTTCCTTTTGCCACTATTTTAAGTTGTATGGACAGCCGTACATCCGCAGAATTGATTTTCGATCAGGGACTTGGTGATATCTTCAGTATTCGGATTGCAGGCAATATTCTGAATGAAGATATTCTGGGCAGTATGGAATTCGCCACTAAGGTGGTAGGTACTAAAATAATACTGGTGCTTGGACATACTAAATGTGGTGCTATTGTTGGAGCCTGCAACAATGTGAAAATGGGAAACCTTACTGGATTACTCGAAAAAGTACTTCCGGCAATAGAAAGCGAGAAAAGTACGCAGGCAGAGAGAAATGGCTCAAACTCTTTATTTGTAAATAATGTCACTAAACTAAATGTACAATTAACTATAGAACGGATCAGAAAAGAGAGTCAGATTGTAGTGGATTTAGAGCTGCAAAAGGATATTAAGCTCATAGGAGCTGTTTATGATGTAGACAATGGAAAAGTAGAGTTTTTTGATTAGTACTATTTTGCATCAGCATAACCGTACCAGACTGACTATAGTCTGGTACGGACAATAGTCAGTCTGATTGCTTTCGTGAATTTTTTTGCCCGTTCAACATCAGGACTAAGATATAAATGCTCAGCTATGGATGATAGCTTAGAAGTATGTACCTGTTCACCGAGACCATAAAATTGTTGAAAGCTCATGATCAGTGGCCGCCATTTATCCGGGTCAACCCGATTAGGATTACCATCCATAATAATCGATTCATCAAGATAAACACGTAGAATGCGTAGTTCAATAGTCACCAGGCGTCCACGTTGTTGTTCATCATCCTCCGCAATTCCGTGCAGATTCTCCATGACAGCCTCCATTTGTACCGGGCATTCTGCAACTCTCGGAGAATTAACTGTTTCGGACTGGATAGGCGTAAGATCAGCAAGATCAAATTTCTCAGCCTGATAGGTGTATCCTTTTTGAGCTTTGCCCGTTGGAACTGGAAAAGTACCTGTAGTTAAGGCTAAGCGATTAACAGCAGCGGCCTGATGAATAGAAGGAAGGTTTAAAACGCATTGGCCAGTCCGACGGATATTTTCAGTTGTTTTCGATAAGTTTGAAATACCGATTATGGCCCGCCAGCCAAGCCAGAAAATAGATGAAATGGGTGCGATGTTAAATGTGCCGTCCAGGTTAGAGGTTGTGATCAACACTACTGGTGTGCCGAAATAAAGAATTGAAGGTTCGCTTAATTGATGCATAAAATAGCTATTTATATAGTATAGCCAAATTTATCTGAATGTAAAATCCTGCCAAACCCGATTCTTGCGGTATTAAAAAACAAACGCTTATCTCGATATTTAGGAAGAATTAAAGATGCTCATTTCAATGATCAGATGATTTATACTCAAATTACACAAAATGGTATAAGAAAATAACATCTCCAGTGTATGCTGGTTTTGCCTGACCTTTAATCATGAGAGTAGCCTTGATGACAACTTTAGTAATCCCTTTCAAGTCTGCTATAGAAATAAGCTTAGCCTTTAGTTGGACTTCACTATCCACAATCACAGCCTGTCCAAATTTAAAACGTTCTATACCGTAGTTAATTTCCATTTTTATATTGCGAACATCTGCAATCTGCTTCCATAGATATGGGATTAATGATATCGTTAAATATCCATGTGCAATCGTTGCCTTAAATGGCCCGTTAATTTTAGCTTTTTCCTGATCTACATGTATCCATTGATGATCAAGTGTTGCATCAGCGAATTTATTAATCTGTTCCTGATTAATTGTATGCCATTCAGAAAGGCCTAATTCTTTGCCCAAATAAGATTTATACTCTTCGAAATTATTGATTACTAACATATGTTTATGGATTAAAAATATTCAGTTCCGCTCAAATAAGCATCAATTGTACCAATTTGGGTGCAAATAAACAAGAATTGATTGATAAGTTGCAAAAGGAATTTCAAATAGTTTAAAAAACAACTTTAAAATAACGATGTTATAGCTAAAAAAACTTGACACAATGGATGACAAACAGAAAACAGCAAGTCCTGATAGAGACAAAATTAATGTAAAAGAAAATTATGAAGTTGAATATTGGTCTAAAAAATTTGAGGTTACACCAGGTCAATTGAAGCAAGCTGTTAAATCGGCTGGAACGTCAGCAAGTGAAGTAGAAAAGCTTCTTAAAAAACTTAAATAATAAGATGATTTAATTAATATATTATGAAGCGAATACTAATGATCCTTACTTCCCATCAGCAAATGGAAAATACTGATAGTAAAACCGGTGTATGGCTTGGAGAATTTACAGATCCTTATTATGAATTTATTGATCGGGGATACCAGGTCACTTTAGCAAGTCCATTGGGTGGAAAACCACCTGTAGATACTATGAGTGAGCTGACTGAGCATATTACTGGTGCTAACCGCAGGTTTGTGGATGATGAATTTGCCCAAAGAGCGTTTTCGCATACACATACACTGGTCGGATTATCTGCTGCTGATTTTGATGCAGTTTTTTTTCCTGGTGGTCATGGTCCAATCTGGGATTTGGCTGATGATGATTTGAGTGCGAAATTAATTCTTGAGTTTTTTGATCTGGCCAAACCAGTAGCTGCGGTTTGTCATGGTCCGGCGGCTTTGATTAAGGCAGCAGAACTTTCACCCGGATTATTAGCTGGTAAAAAGCTAACAGGTTTTACCAATACCGAAGAAAAGCTGGTAGGAAGATCAGCTCATGTTCCATACAAACTAGAGGACAAACTTATTGAACTTGGAGCTGATTTTAAATCTGCTCTGCTTCCTTTTCTCGCTCATGTGGAAATTGATGGGCTACTCATTACAGGGCAGAATCCATTGTCTGCAGGGCCTGTAGCAGAGGCACTAATTCAAGTTTTAGAGAAAGATGTTGAAAGTAACTCCTAATAAAATGCCCAAAAAGTAACTTAAAATGCCCCCCAAATAGTTTCTGACTTTTTGGGGGGCATTGTAACTTGATATTTTGGGCATTTTATTTTGGAGATACAGGTTGTTTTAATGGATTACCTTTTTGTTCTTGATTTGGTGTACCCTGATTACTGCTTTTTATAAATTTAACGGCGATTATGATTAATAAGATAAATGCGATTGTAAGACATACCTGAAAGATTCTTTTTCTCATCCTTTATTTTTAAGCATGTTTAATACCAGGCCAGTAACCACAGCACCAGCCAGATAATATCCAACCGTAAGTATTTTAACCTGGTCATTTTTAGCTACCGGTTCCTGATCTAACCCCATAGGTTTTGGTAAAGTTATAGCTCCTATTCCCGCGCTCAGACCCATCATAGCAACTTTAGGCCAAAGGTATTTTGCATTTCCAATACCTATTAAGCTGTAGTATATAGTGTTTCCTATAATGTCACCAGCGAGAGTTGCCTCATACAAGGTTTTATCATGATCAATATTGCCACCAAAATAATTAATCGTTTTTTGAAGTGCTTCCTCTCCAAGCAGATCTACTCTGGGCATATCCGATCCTTTTTTCTTCAGACTTTCGTGTAAAATATTGAGTGCAGCCGCTCCAGCGAGGCCTGCAATCAGGTTTTTGAATTTGCTCATTAGCTCAGGATTTAATAGTTAACCAGTGTATGGATTGTGACTTAGAACAAAGACTATCCTGTATGGTTTTAATTTATTTTGAATTAAGAAGTTGTAAATCAAATAGCTGATTATTCCTCAAAATTTATTGTTATGTTTCATCACTCAAAAGATTTACAATTCAGGAATGGTATCCAAACAGGACCTTGTATTTCGTTAATATTCTTCTGGAGCAACCAAGTGGGGGAGAGCTCGCAGCAGTATGCAGTATTGGATACAAACATTTTTCTTAAAAAGGTGTTCTAACCAAAAATATAAGCTAATAAATGATGCTTGAAAATATTTACTCAGAGAAATTAAGTGAAATGCTTGTTGCAGAAAAGAAGTACATGCTTTGTTTGGAAAAACTTTCAGCAGCGGCATTGACAGATGAATTGCGTATAGCACTTTCACCAGATTCTTCTGACCAGCGCTTGCATATTGAGCGTCTGCAACTGTGTTTTGAAATACAAAAAGTGAAAAAGACTGGAATTATTTCAGCCCTTGACCAGTACTTTTTTGAGCACCTTAAGGATGTAGTTAAAGGAAAAGTTCCTTCGTTGCAAAAAGATATTTCTCTCCTGCACAGTTCCCAACTGATTTTTCAACGAAAAATTCAGGGCTATACTTCTTTGCAGCAAATGGCAATCGCTTTAGGCGTCGAGCAATCTGCTCAGTTGCTGGAGCAATGTTTTAAGGACGACCAGAATGCATATAATTACCTGGTGCAGGTTTCGCAAAATATTATCTATCCTAATGCAAACAGATGAATGGTCAGCTGATCACTCTCGCTTGTCTTTTGCGATGAATATAAAATGCTTTCTCCAAAAGAAGTTATTACAGAATTGTACTTGAGGGGATTATAGCCTGGCCTTTTTTACTCAGCCAGAATAATTTTATGATAGCGGGTCAAGTCATTCAAATAGTATATTTATGTACTAAAATTGGATTTATTTATAAATTAAAGCAAACAATTAGTACGTTATTGTACTTAATAGTTTATAATTGTACTAAATTTATTGGAATGATGTATTACGATTTAATAAGTGAGGTAATAGGCTTGATTAAGATTTATGAACAGGAATCTGATCATAAAAGTCAGGACGGGTACTTGTTTGCACAATGGATGAATGAACATTATAAAAAATCTTCTCCACCTTTTCCGGAGCCGGAGTGGGAGGGAAAGACAAATGGTCGTTCCCCTGATAGTGTGATTAACACTTCGCTGGTACATCTTTACAGGTACGCAAAACTAAATGCGAAAGCTGCAATAGCAAATACATCTTTTTCTACCCCTGATGAATTTATTTATTTAATCAGCCTGGTTTCCTTTGGGAGTATGACTAAAACGGCTCTTATCAAACTAAATATTCATGAGAAATCTGCAGGAATGCAAATCGTGAACAGATTAATTAGCAATGGATTAGTTGAGCAGTCAGCATTGGACAGTGATAAAAGAAACAGAATGATTCACATTACTTCAAAAGGAACTCAAATGCTGAATGAGAGTATGCAAAATATAAAAAAAGCATCAAGGGATGTAACTGAACCACTTTCATATCTGGAAAAAATGGACCTGATCAGGTTACTGACTAAGCTTGAAAGTTTTCATGAATCGAAAGCGAGAACAATTTCCTAATAAACTATGAAAGAAATATTTGATAATTTATCGGCCGAGTTTAGTAAAATGATGACTAAACGGTATAGTACAAGTTTCTCCTTAGGTATTTATTTTTTAGATGAAAAGATCCGTCAGCCTATTTATTCCATTTATGGTTTTGTACGGTTAGCTGATGAGATTGTAGATAGCTTCCATGCCTACGACAAAGGTATTTTATTGTCAAAATTTAAAAGAGATTGCTTTGAGGCTATTGAAGATGGAATCAGCCTGAACCCGGTACTGAATTCTTTCCAGCAAGTTGTGAACAAATATCATATTGAAAAGCAGCTTATAGAATTATTTATTCAAAGCATGGAAATGGACCTTAAGCAAGAATATTATACGCCAGAAAAGTATGATCAGTATATTCTGGGCTCCGCTCAGGTGGTAGGCTTAATGTGTTTACAGGTTTTTACCGAAGGAGATAAAACAGAATATGAAAAACTGAAGAGTTCGGCAATGAAATTAGGTGCAGCATTTCAAAAGATAAATTTCCTGAGAGATGTAAATGCTGACTACTATACCTTAAGCCGTAATTATTTTCCAGATGTAAACTTAGCCACTTTTTCTAATCTTGAAAAATCAGTTATAGAAGATGATATAGAAGAAGATTTAAGATTGGCACTGGCTGGAATCCGGCAATTACCTTCTTCTGCCAGAAATGGAGTTTACCTCGCCTATGTATATTATAAAAAGTTATTTAATAAGATTAAAAACTGCCCTGCTGAAAAAGTAATGACAGAAAGAATCCGTATTTCCAATGCCCGTAAGTTCGGATTGATGTTCGACTCCATTATTCGTTACAAAACCAATACGATATAAACAGCTTATGAGTTTTCAGAAAAAAAATATTTTAGTGGTTGGTGGTAGTTCTGGAATTGGTTTATCAGTAGTTAACGAGCTTGACCAGCAAAATGCAAATGTATATGTAATTTCAAGATCGTCGTCTGAAAACTGGCCGGCTAACTTTCAATACCTGCAGGCTGATGTGACCGGTAATCTTGATGCTATAGCTGGTTTTTTACCAGAACAGTTACACGGTCTGGTGTATTCGGTAGGAAGTATTAATCTTAAACCTTTCAACAGGCTTACTGAAGACGATTTCTTAAATGACTATCGGATTAACGTTTTGGGTGCTGCACGTATGATTCAGCAGTCTTTAAAACAGTTAAAAAATGCTGGTGCTGCATCAGTAGTTTTGATTAGCTCTGTGGCTGCTAAAACAGGAATGCCTTATCATGCGAGTATTTCTGCTGCAAAAGCTGGGGTAGAAGGACTTGCAGTATCATTAGCTGCCGAACTTGCTGCTCAGCAAATACGGGTTAATGTGGTAGCGCCATCGCTTACTGACACTCCATTGGCACAAAATCTTTTAAGTTCTTCAGAAAAGCGGGAAGCTTCCGCGAAGCGGCATCCTTTAGGAAAGATTGGGCAGCCAGAAGATATCGGCAAGTTAATTACTTTTTTATTGTCGGAGGAAAGCAGTTGGATAACCGGGCAGATAATTGGAATAGATGGCGGTTTGGGGAAATTAAAAACTAGTTAATATGATAAGCATTCCGAGTAGCCAGATCTATCAACTGGAGAAACAATATAGAATAAGCCTGATCAATAGCTTAGTTGGCTATAAATCTTTAAATCTGCTGGGAACTATCAGCAAAGAAGGAATCACCAATTTATGCGTGATTAGCTCGGCCTTTCATCTTGGTGCTGATCCACCTCTTCTGGGGCTGGTTATAAGACCAGAACGAGCACATAATGACACCCTTACAAATATTAAATCTACAGGTCAGTATACCTTGAATAATGTATTGCCAGAGTGGTATATGCAAGCGCATCAGACCAGTGCTTCTTATGCTGCAGGTATATCTGAATTTGATACCTGTGGATTTCAGAAATTATATATAGATCGTTTTAAAGCACCTTTTGTAGGGCAATCGACTATTCGTATCGGCTTGGAATTAAGGGAAGTTATTGATGTAGAATTAAATGGTACGACTATCTTGATTGGAGAAATCGTTCAGATATTAGCTGATGATACCATGATAACTGAAGACGGAACGGTTGATCATATTAAAGCAAAAACAATGACCGTTGCGGGATTGGATACTTATTTTCTTCCGCAGCCTATTGGACGTTTAGCTTATGCTAAGCCAGGAATTGAACCACGTCAATTTGAATGGTAATTTAAAATTATAGTAAGGGAGCCTTAAAAACTCCCTTTACTTTTGTTAAGAATGTTGTTCCTGATGAACACCTTCGGCAAATTCTTCCACCATTTTATCATTAAATGCCGGCAGATCATCCGGGCTTCTGCTAGTTACCAATCCTTCATCAACCACTACTTCCAAATCATCCCATTGTGCACCAGCATTGATAAGATCAATCTTTATAGTTTTTGTTGAGGTCATCTTTCTTCCTTTAACAACTCCGGCCGTTATTAATACCTGCGGACCGTGACAAATCGCAGCAACAGGCTTTCCGGCACTAAAAAATGCTTTCACAAATTCAACGGCCTGATCATTTTTTCTAAGCGCGTCGGGATTTAATACTCCACCCGGAATTAATAGACCGTCATAGTCTTCTGGATTAGCTTCGGTTATCGTTTTGTCAACATCAACTTTAATAGTCCATTCCTGATCACCCTTCATCGCCTGAATACTTCCTGGTTTGGAAGAAATGATATGAACTATGGCACCCTCTTCTTTTAATCTTTGAACCGGACTGGTCAATTCTGTTTCTTCAAAACCGCTTTCTGATAAAACGGCAATGTTTCTATTATTTAATTGTCCCATACTATTTATTTGAGTTTAAACTTTATTGTAATAACTACAACTCCTCCCGAAGAAAGTTTTTACATTTTATTATAAACTGAAATTCTTGAAATATTTACGTATTTGCATGCTGGCTAAATTGTTGGATGAGCTTTTTAACCGACTCATCAGAAGGGGATGCAAAATTTTTGATGTCTTCGAGTGCCTCCTCACCTAATAAAGCAGCTCTTTGCAGCATTTGTTTTTCATAGGCTGCGATGGCAGCCTGTATATTTTGAAATTCACCAGCAGTAAGGCACTCACTTAAATCAAGCGCATCCAGCATAGCTGTATTAACTCCTTCGCCAGATGGAGGCATCAAATGAGCTGCATCTCCAATAAGGGTGAGATTTGATTTTGTATCCCAATTTTGGTCTAAAGGGAAATAGTTCAGTGGCCTTGGAACAAAATGTTTACATGCTTTAAAGAGTGTGAAAAATATGGGGTTCCAACCTTCGTAATATTTAATCAGGTAAGCGTATACTTGCTCACTTTCATTAAAATCAATTCCACTGGTTTTGATCCAGTCTTCAGGATAAATAGATGAAGCATAAAATGTCAGGCCACCATCACCTCTTGGCTGCGCAGCAATAGTTTTTCCGGTACCCATTGCCATAAGATTGGCTTTATCAACCAACGCATAAATTTCAGGGCATACTTTTTCAGGATAATCTATCTCACCCTGGATAATAGTTGCCCCTGAATACACTGCTTTAATGTCTGTTAGGTAAGAACGGATTTTTGAGCGGTATCCTTCGGCTCCGATCACTATATCCGCGTTAGCTGTTGTACCATTTTTAAACTTCAGTTTCCAGGTCTCATTGACCAGCTCCATGCTCACAAATTGACTATCCCAAATAACGGTATCAGGCAGAAGAGCATCTATTAAAATATTTCTTAGCGCACCCCGGTCAATTTCTGGTCTAAAATGTTCATCGCCAAAATCTGCAACAGAACTTTGATCATGTTCGTCCATGAGTATTTTCGCATCCTTGTCAACCATGCGAAACTTATCAGCACCAGGCATGTAATTCACTTTGAAGGCATCCATCAAATCTGCTGCTTCCATAACTTTCAGGCCCGAGTCAAAGTGTAAATCAACGATTGCACCTTGCACGCGTGCTTCTTTGCCAAAATCCCTTTCATAAACCTTCACATTTACCCCTTTGAGCTGTAAAAGCCTGGCTAATGTTAAGCCACCCGGGCCACCGCCTATGATTGCTATTTCTTTATTTTGTAATAGATTTATTGCTTTCCATGTTTCCATTTTTATATCTTTTTTAATTTGATACAAAAGAGCAGCTTATGCCAGGCGGAAACAATGCAGATAAGCAGTGAGTATAGGACTATCCGAGGTTTTTAGTTCTGAAAGTTAAGGGAGTCATTCCTGTACCTTTCACAAACAGCCGGGTAAAATAAGAATAATCATTATAACCGAGTTCACCTGCAATCTCTTTTATAGATTTACTGGAATGGTAAAGCAGGCGCTTGGCTTCCAGAACGATGCGTTGTTGTATATGATAAGAAACGGAATGTCCAGTTGTGGTTTTGACACATTCATTCAGATAGGGGGTAGATATATTCAGCGTCTGAGCATATACCTTTGGACTTTTTATCTTTGTAAAATGATGTTCTAAAGAAGATTTAAATGATTTGGTAATCACCTTGAAACGGGAATGGTGATCCGTGGCTTTAGCTTCAGATAAATACTGGGAAGCAACTAAGGTGACTAAGGTGTTACAACTTTCTTTCAGAATGGAATTAAATAGTTTTTCGTGTTTCCTTTCAGAGAATTGTATGCAAAGCGCTGCGGTTGTTGAAATAATGGCGAGTGTCTCGGCTTTTAAAGGTAAAATGCTGGCGGGGGTGAGGGCAGCTAGTAATTCAAGGTTTTCCTGCTGCAGATTTTCACTGGTAATTATCCAGGTGCTGATCGTTGCATTTTCAAAAGCGATCAAATGATGTATCTGATCAGGATTTATGTAAATAATAGATGATTCTTCTATACAATGTTTTTCAAAGTCAATTTCAATATGGGTTGTTCCTTTTTCCTGCAGGATAAATAAATGCCCGTTGTCACGGTGTGGTCGCCCGACTTCTTTGGGATTGGGAAGTCCATTAAAAAAATTTCTGAAAATAATTATTCCTTCCCTCGTTCCGGAAGGCAGTGTGTTCACAGGAATATATTTGCTTTTTTTCTGCATCGTACTATTACGTTATAAAGATAGCTTTTTACATAAAATTGCCTAAGGTGAAACGGTGTATTGATTTTTTTGTTGAGCAGTTATCTTTAATATGTTCAAGAGATTGAATATCAAATAATATTGTTTTTTATAAATTTCATTATTAGATTAGGTTTAACAATTAACCTACGCTTTTTTTAGTTTAAAAATCTGCAAGGGTTAATTATGTTTTGTCACATAAGATTTATAGCGTAGGTATTGGAAGTTTGAAATTTAAACAAAACCAAATAGACGCCTCATTATGAACTTATTACACTATCAAAGATTAAATGATCTCATTTGCAGTCAAAACACTGGTCCAGTGAAGGAGCTTGCCATAAAGCTCGAAGTTTCTGAAAGAAAAATTAAATACATGATTAAACGCATGAAAGACGATTATGAATCTCCGATTTATTTCAATCATGCGTTAAATAGCTATGTCTATAAAGAGGGAGGATGTTGCTATTTTAAATTTCAAAAAACTACAGAAGATAAGATTTTGGAAATTTTGAAACTTATTAATAAATTATTTCCCGGCCATAGTTTTTTCCACAACGGCCCTAAATAAGAATTTGTCTGCATTTTTTTTTGCCCCGATTATCTGATTTTTTCCAATAAATGTCCATCAATAAATTATAGACATATTTTTTTTGGGTTTAATAAATGTTTTAGACACTTCTTTTATCACTTATTTTTTTTCTGAAAAAATATGAAGCGGGACAATATGATTGCCCCGCTATCTTTTAATATTGTTTGGTTAATTCATTAACATTGAACCTTATACTATTTCAATATGAAAATGCGTTTTTGGGATTCTTTTTTGATATTATAGGGCATCATAGGTATTAGTGCCCAATTATTTACTCAACAAGATTATCATCAATGAACTTAACAAATATTTATATGAATGGAAAAAAATCGAACTAGTAGCAATTATTAAATGTGCTTTGGTTCAAGGCTGCAAGGGAAAAAAACCTTTGAATAAGGAAATTGTAGGTAACATGGATTAGTTCTAATGGGGCTCAATTAATATTTAATCATGATGGAACATTACTGAGGAGGAAGGTGGAAACAGATATTTTTTTAATAAAAGATAAAATCTTCAGATGATAAGAAACTTCTCCTGTTGCACTATAGGTAATTTAAGTATCTAATACACCAATAGGTTATAACTTTAATAGACAGTAATAAAAATGAAAATATCTACACTTACAAAAAAACAGAAATACAGAATTGTGGCTATTATACTTATTACATGGCTTGCAGGTATATTCTTAACAATGACTTACACATTGATCGACGATTGGCCACAGTCATTAAAGGTTCCTTTAGTAGAACATTATAATTTATTTACTAAAGAAGCGCAAAGTAGGTTGCAATTACTTGCTACGACAACCAATAGAAATAGAGAAACAACATCTAGCTTGGTTTATAATAAAAAATTTAATTTGTTTGTCCTTAAAGTTATTCTTACAAGTAATCAAAGTTTGAAAAATGTTATAAATTATAAAAACGAATCCTCACATGTTTCTCTAAATGCATTTTATGCTGGTATACCGGGATCCAATATGGATATGAAGCTTAAAGGTGGAAAATCAGTTTTAGTATCAAGTGTGGAATTTAAGCATAGTGGGGATCTCATTAAACTTATCCAGGAAAGTGATAATTTTTACTGCTATTATTATAAGTTCAAAACATTCTCTGTAAATTATAATGATGAACCTTATGACATAGTCTCCAAAGCAGATGACGCAGAATTGCCGGCAAGTTTGGCATTTATTAAAAGGGGGAAATTTCTTTATATAGCCATAATGACTGTCGCCAACGGAAAAGAAGAAATGGATTCTAAGCAACTATATGATATTATAGACCCAAAGTATAAAATCAAACATAAAAGGAAATAAATAACTAAAAGATGGTTAAAGGCTTCATATAAAATTGAAGATATAGTAATTATCCATCTTACCTGTTTCTATTATGAAATCAGCAAAAATTATCGCCTCTTCACTGGTTTTTTTAATCGGTATTGCAGCATTTATAATATGCTTTATAGCAAAAGATTATGACAATAAAATAAAGCAACTTGGCTTTATAACTTCAGCGGTTATAGTAGATCTTGAAAAGGAGGTTCATAAAAGTAGTGAGGGCAGGCCGGAAAGGAATACTACATTTAAAAAAGAAACCATTTGGGGAATTTATAAATTTGCTGTTGGCAAAAAATCTTATCTCGTTCGTGGCAAGACTTCCGGTGGTGCACTTGGACAAAAAACAAAAGTATATTATGATCCGGGAGATCCAGGAAAGAAATATGTGCTGGAAGCTGATCAATCTGGTTTTGCAATAGGCATCACAGTTGCTAGTTTTTTTCTAATTGTTGGTGCAGTGTTATCTTATAGAAGTTATATGTTATAAGTGAGAAAATTGCATTAATTTATTCATTTACCAATGTATACAGAAACTTTGTAATTGATAAGTTTTTACGGCGGCTAGTTATTTATTCTTCTAAAATAAACAAGTAAATATGGAACTCAGGCATTACAGTTTGAAAATTACGCTTTTGAAATTACGCTATTTATTTTCAGTACTCCTTGTACTTTTTACTTACAGTAATTCAATTGCCCAGCAAAGAGATATAATCGTTCGTATTTCAGAGATTGAAATTTATCCTGAACATTTAGAAGCTTATCAGGATATCTTGAAAGAAGAGGCACGAGCGTCTTTAAAGCTGGAACCGGGTGTATTGGCTATTTTTCCATTGTATCAAAAAGATGATGCTTCAAAAATAAGAATCCTGGAAATGTATGCAAATAAGGAAGCATACCAATCTCATTTAAAAACGCCACATTTTCAGAAGTATAAAACCACTACTTCAAAAATGGTGAAATCTTTGAAATTAGTTGATATGAATGCGATAGATAGTGAAGCTATCTCCGTCATGTTCAGAAAAGTAAGTTTATAATCTGCTTTATGTTTTGGTTCGCGTCCAAACGCTTTTCGGAGTTCATTTTTGGCGTTTTCCAAAACATGTTTTCTTTATCAGGATAATCCAAAACATGATTGATTTGTTTTATAAAATCTTTTCTAGGGTATTAATCTGTTTACACTCCCGTATAAATAACCGATTGTGACATTTATACCTGTTTTGAAAATATTGGAAACCAGAAAGTACGGTATATGTTAGGCTAAATAAAGAATAAATTATTTATTTAACCTTGCTGTGTGGAGCCACCAATAGGTGAACAGCATTTTGCTAACACTATGGATGCACCAAACGGATTACTTATATTATCGGAAAATTCCGGTCATTTGTTTTTTATTTACGATTATACTAAAGCAAAGTTTAGTTATCTTAATCCTGCTTTCAAAACCTTTTTTGGAATCAATAAAGTAGCTCTTCATCCCAATGGTTTGTTGTTAGCCGTACACCCGGATGACAAAAACTATTTACTGGAAAAATTAGCTGGTTTATGTGCCAGCACCAGTGCGAAGCAAGAAATTGAATGCAGATTTATACTGGATCAGCAAGAGCGGTCGCTGCTTATCAATGCACAATTTAACGGGACTATAATTACAGGACTGGCACAGGATATAACATTATATAAGGAAAATATAGAGATCCTTCATCAACATGGAAATAAGAAGAACTCTATTCTTAATATTCTTGCACATGATCTGGCAGGGCCGATTGGTACAATCCGCAACTTCTATGATTTGATTAAAAGAGAATATATGGGCTCGGAATATGATACATTGCAAGGTCACCTCAACAGGATAAAAATGATCAGCGAAAGCTGTACCAGGCTAATCCGTGATTTCGTAAATCAGGAATTTCTGGAATCCGCAGGCGCGGGTTTGTTAAAGCGCCGGGTTGATCTTGCGGAAAAACTATTTGAAATGGTCAGGGAATATCAATCCATGGATCTTGGGGTTAGCTTTGTTAGCAATTGTGACCATCAAATTGTATTTGTAGAAATTGACCTGGATAAATTCCTTCAGGTAATTCAAAACCTGATTTCAAATTCTCTGAAATTTACTCCAGCCGGCGGAACCATTACGATTAACTTACAGCAACAGCAGCATCAAGTAATCCTATCTGTCGCAGACACTGGCATAGGTATACCTGAAAAATATCATCACACTTTATTTGATAAATTTACTGAAGCCAGAAGAAACGGACTTCATGGAGAACATTCTACAGGTTTAGGGATGTCAATTATCAAGACAATTGTGGAATGGCATGGCGGAACAATTTCGTTTGAAAGCAAAGAAAATAAGGGTACAATTTTTAACATAGCGCTACCGGTTAACAATTCTTAATTGGGTCTGATAAAACATTTAATGGCAAATGGTGTTGATGCTATAATCTTTATTTAAGCCTGTAAAAATTGGAAAAACGTATTGGTATTCTCGGCGGTGGCCCGAGTGGTTTGTTTATGTTCAAACGATTGATAGAATCGGGTAGAACAGATATAGTAATTAATATATTTGAGCGGAAGAACAAATTAGGATCGGGGATGCCCTATAGTGTTGAAGGTGCTGGAGATGAACATATCACTAATGTATCAAGTAATGAAATTCCATTGCTGGTCACTTCACTTGCAGACTGGATTAAATCTGTTCCAAAAGATACGCTTGACAAATTTCATATTGATCCCTTACGTTTCAATGAATATAAAGTTCTTCCCCGGCTGCTTTTCGGTCAGTACTTAACGTCTCAGTTTGATCTTTTACGAAAGATGGCAAGTGAGAATGGCATAGAATATCAGATATTTTATAATAGTATAGTAACAGATATTATCGATTATCCGGATCAGGAGATGGTAGTAGTAGAGATAAATGATAAAGAACAATTCAAATTTGATCAGATTATCATTTGCACAGGGCATAACTGGCCAAAAAAACATGAAGGTAAAGTTCCCGGTTATTTTGATTCACCATATCCACCAACCAAACTGGCCTTAAAACTTGATCATCCTGTTGCTATTAAAGGTTCGTCTTTAACTGCTGTTGATGCGATCAGAACACTTGCACGTCATAATGGAACTTTTGATAAGGATAATAATGGTCATCTTTTTTATCAATTACTTGATCATAGCCCTAATTTTAAGTTGGTATTACATACACGCAACGGAATGTTGCCTGCAGTTAGATTCCATTTAGAAGACTCTCATTTAGCTAATGATTCACTGTTAACTGCAGAAGAGATTGCTGAACATATCGCTTTAAATAATGGATTTTTATCATTAGACTATATATTTGAAAAGGATTTCAAACTGCCAATAAAAGAAAAGGAGCCAGAGTTTTATGAAAAGATAAAAGAAATGAGCCTGGAAGAGTTCGTTACTGCAATGATGGATTTAAGAGAACGGCTTAACCCTTTTCAATTGCTCAAAGCTGAGTATGCTGAAGCTGAAAAATCAATATTGAGGAAAAAGTCCGTGTATTGGAAGGAAATGCTGGGTGTATTAAGTTTCGCTTTAAATTATCCTGCTAAGTACCTGTCAGCAGAAGATATGATGCGTTTGCACAAATCTCTGACACCACTGATTTCCATTGTAATTGCTTATATTCCTCAAAGTTCCAGTGAAGAAATATTAGCGATGTATCAGGCTGGTATACTTGAACTTATTCCTGTTGGTGATGATAGTGAAATTGAAGCTATGGATAAAGGTGGTGCTACGTATCATTACACTGACGAGTCAGGAGAGGAGCATTCCGTATATTTTAATACTTATATAGATTGTGTCGGCCAGCCTCATATGGCTTTTGAAGATTTTCCTTTTAAAAGTTTACTAAACGACAAGACTGTTAGTCCTGCTAAACTCAGATTTCGGTCAGCACAAGAGGGCCAAAAAGCATTAGCTGATGGTAAAGAGGTGATGCAGGATCAAAATGATGACTATTATTTGAAAGTTTCAGGAATTACGATTAATGATAATTTTCAGATCGTTGACGCTTATGGAGCTCTTAATGATCGTATTTATATCATGGCTGTGCCCTATATTGGAGGCTATAATCCTGATTATTCTGGTCTGGATTTCAGTGAGGCAGCTTCGGCTGCAATTATTAAACAATTAATATTATAAAATGAACGAAGAAATATCCGGAGAACTTAAATTATTCATGATTTTATTGGGCTCTAAAGCACCGAAAAGAAATGTAGAGCAGCACGATTTCTTTTTTGGTATTGCTCGTAATTTAAAGGAGCTCGTGCCAGTAATTCGTTCTTTTTGGCCAGAGGCTGGTCAGACCATTCATTTAGATGGATGGCGAGAAGTAACCCTGGTAGATGGGTATCAGGTTAAGGTTGTCTTAAAAAATGAGGCTCCTTTAATTTCCTCAAAGAAGCTTTTCTTTATTAATCTGGGTGGTTATCAGCCTGATATATTGGAAGAGCAACATTATACGGTACTGAGTGTTCATGAGGAACGTACACAGGCGATTCAGGATGCCAAGAAAACTGTATTCTTTAAAAATAATAAGGTTAAAGGCGCTGGATCACATATTGACGAAAAATATGGGGTAGACGTGGATGATATTTATAAAATAGAAGATATTCTGGCCGATGAGTTTAAAGACAAGTACTATATTTTGATTACGCCGGCATCAGGGCAGGAAAAAGACAAAATTCATTTGGGCTATTTTAAACTTGATAAGATCAAATGATAGCTGCTGAGAAATTAGCGGATTGGGTGGGGGTTAAGCATAGTGGGCAACTGATCAGGCGTACTAAGAAACCATATGTTGATCACTTGATTGCCGTAGCAGAAATGGCAAAACCAGCTGTTGCTTTTGGTTATGAGATTGGCCTGTGCCATGATCTGCTGGAAGATACTGAGGTTAGCGAAGAAGAGCTGCGCAGAGCTTTGATTAGCTTTGATTATACAATTATAGATGCGGATTTGATAACTACTTGTGTAAAAGAGCTTACTGACGTTTTTACTGCTGCTGCTTATCCTGATTGGAGTAAACCGGAGCGAAAAGCGCGGGAAGCTGAACGTTTAGTGAGTATAAGTCCTACTGCGCAGACTGTTAAGTATTGCGATCTTACAGATAATATTGATTGGGTTCTGAAATTTGATCAAAAGCATGCTAAAAAATATCTAATGAAAAAGAAGTTATTAATAGGTGTGATGGATAAAGGTGATGAGGGGTTGAGGCAACGATTAATGAATGTAATTAATAAGGCACTTGATAGTATCCAGAAAACTTTGATCTGATTATTGGAGATGGCAACTTCTAATGACCAGCTTAAAGTTTTCTCATCTATAAAATCATGATTTTTCATTGGATGATTTTTCATAATAATTAGCTGACCTTATTAATATGAAAACATCAACGTTGCATAATATTTAGAGTAACATTGTTGCGTTTATTTCGTTTGTATCTATGATGTGAAAAGTATTTTAAATTTACACACATCAATAAGAGTTAAGTATTTAAAAAGATAATCTGAGAATTATTTTGATCCAATAATATAGTCTGCCAGAAATGCAAAGACTTAGGATACATAAAATGGAAATAAATGATAATGAGTCTCTTATATGGAAAAATACAGCAACAGTAAACATATTGAAGGTAAAAGCCTTAAACCAAATATTTTCAGGATTATCTTGGGTATGTCGGCTTCCTTGTTATTTATTGCGATAATCATTTCCTTTAATTCTGGTTTTCGGACTGCAGCGCCAGAAATTATTGTTGCCTTTTTATTACTTGCCATTGGCTTTAGGAATTTTAAGTTGTTAAAAGGCTTTAGTTTCACATTTGTGATCTTCGCAGCAGTTACGGCATCCCTAAGTTATCCTGACTATTTTATTTCCTATAATGGTTTTAAATTTGCATTGCTCATTACTCCATTGATCCAAATCATTATGTTTGGCATGGGGACATCCATGAGTCTTAAAGATTTTGTAAACGTATTAAAAATGCCAAAAGGAGTATTTATTGGTGTTTTTAGTCATTTTTTAATCATGCCGTTACTTGGGGTGACCTTGGCTAATATAAGCGGGTTTAAACCTGAAATTGCTGCTGGGATTGTTTTAATTGGCTGTTCTCCTAACGGCATGGCTTCAAATGTTATATCATATCTGGCAAAGGCCAATCTTGCCCTGTCAGTTACGATCACAGCAATTTCAACATTATTGGCACCATTAATAACTCCGCTACTAATGAAACTGCTTGCGGGAGCATTTATTGAAATCAATGTTGAAAATATGATGTTCGATATTGCCAGGATGGTGATTGTCCCAATTATTTTTGGTTTGGTATTTAATAGACTATTTCGGAATAAGCAGCAGTGGCTGGAAAAAATTATGCCTTTAATATCTATGTCTGGCATTGCATTTATCATCATGATTATTACAGCTGCAGGGCATAACAGCTTATTGGATATAGGGTTTAAATTAATATTGTTAGTATTGATTCATAATCTGATTGGATATATTTTAGGTTATTGGTCAGGGAGATTATTTAAAATGAAGGAACGTGACTGTAGAACTATGGCTATTGAGGTGGGGATGCAGAACGGTGGACTAGCATCGGCCATAGCAAAAGAAATGGGCAAAATGGCTACTGTTGGACTTGCTCCTGCTGTATTTGGTCCTTTAATGAATATCACAGGTTCTTTGCTTGCTTCCTATTGGCACAGGAAACCAATTAGAGAAGATCTTATTAATACAGCACCTTTAAGGTAGTTTTTTAGTTTCTTTAAGTAGAAGAACATACTGAAATTAGTTTTCATAACTGACTGATTTAAAGTTAACAAAGTTAGCCCTTGCAGTCTAATCATATCAAGTTGTTCAATGATTTAGCTTCCTGTAAATCAGTAACTTAAATCGTTTTTATTGAGTATGCCACTCTATAAAACTACTCACCGAATTGCTCACTTTTTTTATGCGATTTATTGCATATTTTGATATAACCCTTAAAATCAAAAACCCTGCTAATCATGCGATTGCAGGGTTTTATACATTTAGATAGTCTTTGGTGTGATCCCGCTGGGATTCGAACCCAGGACCACTACATTAAAAGTGTAATGCTCTACCAGCTGAGCTACGGAATCATTCTCCTTGTTTAAGGAGGTGCGAAGATAGAAAATAAATATGAATACACACTATACTTTATAAGAAAAGCGACGTTAAAATAACTGTAATGTTGTAGATTGCTGATTTCCAGGCGATGTTTTTGTCTTTGCAGTAGCTCTTGCATGATGCTCACTAATCCAGGAAACATAGTTTTCGACCATAATTGGTTCTTTTAGTAAACCCTGAGCTAGCTGCAACAGAGAAATCCGATGCTCAACTACCGGTCTGTACTTCTGAAAAAGATGTTGCAGCTCCTGTTGAACCTTATTTTTTGGCTTAATTCTGATATTTTTATTCACGGGATTTAAAACCTGTAAATTAATCTCCTTTGTGAAATACGTTGCTGCCGATTCAATTCTTTCCTGTAATGCAGGCAAATCGTTAAAACCAGTTTGTTTATGCAGATTAATCACCTGAACCTGGAAACGGTCAGCTAAAACAATCAAATTTTTAATCGATTTTCTCAGCTGAGAGAACAATACAGTATACTCAGGAATATTTGATCTGACAATTTCCGGCCTGGAAGTCACTGTTTCCAGCTCACTCAACAATTTATTTAATGAAAAGTGGTTCAGTACTAATTGAAGAATAAATTTCTGTTGCCCACTTACCAGCAGATCATCCAGTTCATCATCCTGCACAGATTTCATATAATTAATTACCTCTGTATTTGACCTTAAACTTTCCGTATTAATCTTAGATTTTAAAATCAAACCATTAAGCGTTCTCACACGACTCAAAGCCACATACACCTGGCCGGCTATAAATGATTTTCCTGCATCAATTATAGCATGGTCAAAAGTTAACCCCTGACTCTTATGTATCGTTACTGCCCACGCCAGTTTAATCGGATACTGAGAAAATTCACCAACCTGCTGCTGTACAATAACTTCTTCAGTATCTGTCTTATATTCAAAAGATTGCCACGAAGTCTTCTCTAACAGCAAATCTTCTTCATGAGGAAAGGAAATATAGATTTCTCCATCTTTAACAGACTTGATCTTTCCAATCTTTCCATTATAAAACTTTCTATTGTCTCCAGTATCATTCTTAATGAACATGATCTGCGCACCTTCCTTTAATTTCAGCGTTTGTTCTGCCTGTAAACCTGCGTCTCTAAACTCGCCGCTGGTCTCAGCCACAAAAGTATACTCCTCACCAGGAAGCTCATCTAATTTCGCTTTATTAACGGTATTGGCTTCTGCATTGTGTGAAGTGATAATAATTGGGCTCAATTCATCCGTGGCAAGAAAATCCGGATCATATCTTTTATTTAATAAAGCCAGATCAGCCTCAGTAATCTGATTATTTCTGATACTATTTAGGATATTGACGAATTCTGGTTCCGTTTGACGAAATACTGTGGTCAATTCTATTTGTAGCAGTGGATTTCTGCGGATCACATATCCCTCGAAAAAATATGGGGAGGCATAAGCTCTGCTCAGAAATGCCCATTCTTCTCTTTTAGTAACTGGAGGTAACTGGTACAGATCACCTATAAGCAACAATTGCACACCTCCAAAAGGAATATTGTTTTTTCTCACTGAACGGAGGATGGCGTCAATCATATCCATCAAATCACAACGGACCATAGAGATCTCATCGATGATTAATAACTCCAGTTCATTGAACAACGCTGTCTTTTCTCTATTGTAGCTTAAATCATTGACCATAGATTCAATAGAGGTAATACCCAGTTGTAAATCTTCCAAACCAATTTCACCAGGGAAAAAAGAGCCAGCAGGTAACTGGAAAAAAGAGTTGATAGTTGTGCCTTTAGCATTCATTGCAGCAACACCAGTAGGGGCAACCACTACCATTTTTTTTGAACTCTCTTCTTTTATTTTTTTCAGGAGTGTAGTTTTTCCGGTCCCGGCCTTTCCTGTAAGAAAAATGCTCTGATTAGTGTACGCTATAAATGATAATATCTTGTCGAAAATTGAATTAGAAGACCCGCCGTTACTCATTCCGCAAATTTAACCGATTAATTACAAATGCTAACGTAAATTTCTGTGTTTTTTTCCATTAAAGAGTCTATCTTTGCAAATGGCAAAATACTTAAAAGAAACCTCGAGAACTTTCAGTGAATTTCTCTTAATACCAGGACTAACATCTTTTGATTGCGTACCTGATAATGTATCCTTAAAAACCTCACTGGTTAAATACCGGAAAGGCGAAAAATCAACAATAGAACTTAATATACCTTTCGTATCTGCTATTATGCAGTCAGTTTCTGATGATCAGATGGCTATTGCATTAGCAAAAAATGGCGGCTTATCATTTGTCTTCGGATCTCAAACTATCCAGAAGCAGGTAGAAATGATCGAAAAGGTTAAACAACATAAATCTGGTTTCGTGATCAGCACCGCTAACCTGATCGCAGAAAATACATTAAAGGATGTGATTGCCTTAAAAACGAAAACCGGCCATTCTACTATTGCTATAACTGATAATGGTACTGCTAATGGTAAGCTGATCGGTATTGTTACCGGCAGAGATTATAGAATCGGTACAGATCTGATGGATAAGAAAGTCAAAGAATTTATGACTCCTTTTTCCAAACTCATTACTGCAAAAGCCGGAATTACTTTAAGCGAAGCCAACAGCATCATTTGGGAACATAAACTAAACAGTCTGCCTGTAGTTGATGAAGATAATAATTTCAAGTTTTTTGTTTTCAGAAAAGATTATGATAACCATAAAGACAATCCTTTAGAACTATCTGATGAGACTAAAAAACTAATTGTAGGCGCTGGTATCAACACCAGGGATTACAAAGACAGAGTTCCTGCACTGGTTAATGCCGGAGTCGACGTTTTATGTATTGACTCCTCTGATGGATATTCTGAATGGCAAAAAGCAACATTGGAATATATTAAAGCAGAATATGGTGACCGCGTTAAAGTTGGAGCCGGAAATGTGGTTGACAAAGAAGGATTTTTATATCTTGTTGAAGCAGGAGCTGACTTTGTGAAAGTTGGCGTTGGAGGTGGATCAATCTGTATCACCAGAGAAACGAAAGGAATAGGCAGAGGACAGGCAACCGCTTTAATTGAAATCGCTGAAGCAAGAGATCAATATTTCGAAGAAACAGGAATCTACATTCCAATCTGTTCGGATGGTGGAATAGCTCAGGATTACCATATGGCAATTGCACTGGCGATGGGAGCTGATTTTATCATGATGGGAAGGTATTTTGCAAGATTTGATGAAAGCCCTACACATAAAGTATTAGTTGGTGGTAATTACATGAAAGAATACTGGGGTGAAGGCTCTAATCGCGCCAGAAACTGGGAGCGTTATGATATGGGCGGTTCTACAGGATTAAAATTTGAAGAAGGTGTAGATAGTTATGTTCCTTATGCCGGATCTTTAAAAGATAATTTAGACGTTACTGTTGGAAAAATTAAGTCAACCATGTGCAGCTGCGGGTTTACAACCATTGCGAAGTTTAAACAAGATGCTAAACTTACTTTAGTTTCTTCTGTGAGCATTGTAGAAGGCGGAGCGCATGATGTACTGGTAAGAGAATAAACCAAGCATATTAATCAAGGCGCTGGTCTGGTGCCTTGATTAATAATTTTACTGCTTTCTCTGATTTAAAATTTGTAATATTTAGTGCTTGTCTCCGAGTGTAATCCTAAGACGGTTCAACGCATTCATTAGTGAAATGCTGGCTGTCAGGTCTACTAACTCTTTTTCATTGAAATGAACTCCCAGCTGCGTTTTTAACTCCTGCAGATCAGGTTGCATCCTGGTAATTGATTCAGCCCACTGAAGAACCAATTTCTGTTTATGATCAAAAACTGATGCATATTTCCAGCCTGGAAGCTGATCAATAATATTTTGCGCCATACCTGATTCGCGAAATTCATTCGAATGAAAACTACAACAATATGCGCAGCCGTTCATTTGGGATACATATAACTCTGCCAGAATAATCAACTGAACGTCTATTTCCGATTTCCTTATACTTTGATGAGATTTATATAAATAACTTATAGTCTCTTTTGATATTTCCTGATAATTCATGTGATCTTTTTATACGGCAAAAGTAGGATAGCGGCTTTTGGAGAAATGGTAAATAAGGTTGAAAAAACAGTAATATCCTTGGATAGTTCTCTAAAACGTAAAAGGAATAGCTAGTTTTATAGCATGGATTTTTTACATGACAGCTTTGCTATAGAGATTGCCAGCTATTCAGAGTGGCAGGAGAGGAGCAGGACCAATAATTTTTTCGAACTGGTCTATGTGCTAGAAGGAAAAGGTTTGCAAAGTGTAAACAGTATTAAATTGCCGTTTCATGGAAATGATATTCATCTTTTGCCTGCTGCAAAATGTTATAAGTATGTGATTGAAGAACCTGCGCGTTTTTTATTTGTTCGTTTTACAAGCAGTTATTTTGTCCCTTTATCAAATGATCAGGTTGACTATAGCTCATGGTTTAGCCGTTTGAATTTTATTCTGGCTAATCATCATCATCATCCCGGTGAACTTATTCAGGATCCAGGCGATAGTATACAAGTTAAAAGATTGCTCGATGCTGTGCTTTATGAATATGAACGGAAGGATATTTGTTCTGCCTTCATTATCAGAACTACATTGGTATCTATCCTGGAGATTCTTTCGCGTAATGCTCAGAAACGGATTTTAAATGGGAAAATAATACCTGATTCCAGGTTTGCAGATCTTTTAAGCTTTATCAATTTCCATATTATCAATAAGGATAAGATTACTGTGGAATATCTGTCCGGGCATTTTGGTATTTCGGTCACTTATTTTAGTGAATATTTCAGGAGAAATTCAGGCGAGCGTTTTCAGGATTATGTATTGAAATCCAGGCTTAAAATTGCAGAATCCCGTGTAGTTTATACGACCACACCGATAAAAGAAATTGCATGGGAGCTGGGGTTTACGGATAGCAGCCACCTGAATAGAATGATGAAAAGACATTTTGGAAAAGGAATGCTGCAAATAAGAAAGGGAGGATGACCAGAGTTAGTTTAGAAAATTAATTACCATATCAACGCTGTTTTTCATCATCTGGTCAGTCGCAAAATAACCCATTTCTTCGTTTAGACGGTATTTTACAAATTAGGGGGTCGCTGGTTATTTAAATGTCTTATCGGAAATGATTTAAAGATATAAAATAATACAATGTATTTTTTCTGTTATACTACTATAGTAATTGTTAAATTGCAGAATCATTACGATATACCTAAAACCTAAACTATGAAAAACTTATTTAAAAACATCGCATTAATTGCGCTATTTCCGATTTTAATTACCTCCTGCTCAAAGAAAAATGAGACTCCTTCAAATCGGGATTTGAGTACTAAGCAAACAGATAAAGTTCGTGAATACATCAAAAATCTTGGATTTACAGACGCACAAATAGTCGAAAAAGGAGCTCAGTATATTGTTGACGGTGATATCGTATTTGATAAAAATATGCAGATTCCTGATGATAACGGAAAGCCAAAAACAGAACAGTATTACAATGGTTTTCTGGTAACCAATAGTTCTAATATCCGTGTTAAAGTGGATGCTTCTATCACAAGCATGGCTGCTGAAATTAATGGAGCAATTCAGCAGTGGAATACAGTGCCTAATTCAAAAATTAAATTCGTCATTGTAACAGATAATAATTATGATATTTTGATAAAAGTTGACAATACGATCGGAGGTAGTACCTGCGGACAAGCTTACCTGTCTACCTCTGACGGTAAAGCAGGGAATACTGTTTGGATTAATCAGCAACTGATCAAAAATAATTCTTTTGCACAACGTCAAAGAACTATTGCACATGAATTCGGACATACCATTTCTATTAAGCATACTAACCAATCTACTTCGATTGATGTACCAGGAGTTGGTGGAACTGATGCGCTATCATTAATGAATGGCGGACAATGTGGAAGCGGGGCTACTGTTTTATCAGCGAAAGATAAACAGGCGACTGCTGTATTATATCCTTTATAATATAAAATTCAGATCAAATTAACACATATATCGTAATGTATCAGGAAGCTGTCTGAAAATGCAGCTTCTTGATATTAACACTTATATTTGTATATGTTTGATGTTTTCTTTTCTCATATTCTGGCCAAGGTATCACTAACCGAAAGTGAGAAAATTACTATCAAAGAATTTTTCACCGTCAAAAAGCTTCGGAAAAAACAGTATTTGCTGCAGGAAGGAGAAATATGTAAGTACATGTCATTTGTAGTAAAAGGTCTGCTCAGATCTTACAATGTTGACGAAAAAGGAGATGAGCATATGAATATGTTTTCATGGGAGGGGTGGTGGACCTCAGATATGAGCAGCTTCTTCTCAGGTGAAAAAGCTGTTTTCAGCATAGATGCTATAGAAAATTCCGAACTTTTGATAATCACGCTTGCAGATTTTGAAGAAATGACTTTAAAAGTTCCGGTCATGGACCGGTATTTTCGTCTCCTTTTTCAGAATAGCCTGATTACAAAAGAGCGAAGATTAATCAGTTCTGTCACAGATGCTGCTGAAGAAAAATATGTCCGGCTGATGGAATACAGCCCGCAAATCATTCAAAGAATCCCTCAAAACCTGATTGCCTCTTACCTGGGGATCACTCCGGAAACCTTAAGCCGCATTAAGAAGAAGATTACGCTGCGCAAATAACCAGGATTGATATAGATCAAGTCAATTTCTTGTTTTAGGTCAACTGTTTATGGCATCACGGCAAGTTACCTTTGCATGCAGATCGTTTAATCTTATAAAATTTCTCATGCTAAATACGATAATCCCTAAAATATTAATCACTGGAGCAACCGGACAGGTAGGTAGTAAAACAATGGACTTTCTTTTATCAAATAAAGAAATAGAGCTGGTAGCTGCAGTACGCTCTCCAGAGAAGGCGGCTCCGTTTACAGCTAAAGGAATTGCTACAGTTATTCTTGATTTTGATGACGAGAGTACACATCTGTCTGCGCTTAAAGATATCGATCGCGTTTTGATAGTTACTGGTTATACCGTTGATATGTTACGTCAAAGCAAGGCTTTGTTAGATAATGCTAAAAAATCTGGCGTACAGCATGTTGTACATCTGGGCGCCTGTGGTCGTGACGATACCACTGTTGCACATTGGGCCTGGCATCAATTGATAGAAAGGTATATTGAGTGGTCTGGGTTTTCTTATACACATTTACGTCCGGAAACTTTTATGCAGAACGTATTGAGTTATGGAGGTAAAAGAACAATTGAAAATGGTATAATTCATGCTTTTGTTGAGGGGGCGCGGCTGAGTTGGGTAGATGTAGATGATGTAGCACAAGTTGCTGCTCTGGCTTTAGCCAATCCGGAAGTACATGGCGGACAAACTTATAGATTAGGTTACGATGCAATAACTTTTAATGAAATGGCTGGACTGATGACTTCAGTTATCGGTAAACCTTTCCGTTATGAACCACTTTCTCCTGAAATCTTCCTGCAGCAAATGAAGGATTCGGGCGCTGAGATGGCTTATATGGATTGTGTATATAACCATTGGAAACGTTATGCAGCAGGGACGATTCCTGGTGCTGATGATACGTTTGACAACTTCTTTGAAATTACAGGAAAACAACCTGTGAAATGGATTGACTTTATTAAAAAACATAAAGCAGAGTTTGATTATTAGCGATTAACTCGTGGAATCAGTGTAACTTTTGCTGATGAAGATTGTCCAATCAATAAAATGATATGAAATCTTTATATAAACACACTGTGCTGATCACATTGACCGCCATAGCTACCTTATCAGCAGTTGCGCAACCTCAAAATAAGGGAATTCAGCATACAGATCCGCTTTATCAAATCGTATCCGGATTAGATAGTAACATGTTTTCCGCTTATAATAAACGCGATCTGAACGCTTTTATGAATTTCTTTTCTTCTGATCTTGAATTTTATGATGATAGGGGAGGCTTGTCAGACTATGCACATAATTTAGCTGCTTTTAAAAGGAATTTCACAGACGCTGTACATTCTTCAAGACGTGAGCTGGTTAAAGGAAGCCTGCAAGTTTATCGTTTAGGCAATTTCGGTGCATTAGCTGTAGGGATTCACAAATTTTATGGCACTGTTAACGGAAAGGAAGAGTTAGAAGCTACTGCAAAGTTTACCGAAATCTGGGAAAACAAAAATGGGAAATGGCAGATAAAGCGTGAGATGAGCTATGATCATAAATAAAGTAAAATGCAGGGATTAATTATCACAATTTTTTTTTATAATGCTTCAGGTGATCATAGCCTGCAAATATTTAACAATGAAAAGTAACACAGAAGATAATTACTCCTTGCAACGTTTGCTGCCTTCTAAATGGGCAGCATATCAATCAATCAGACTGGAAGCATTACAAACTAACCCTGAAATGTTTGGTAGCAGTTACGCGAAAGAAGTTATCTATAGCCAAGATGACTGGATCGCTTTATTAGAAAATGATAAGCGCGCCATATTTGCCTTATATGATACGGATTCAATCATCGGTTTGACTGGTGTGGCTATCGATAAAGAAGACGCAACATCAGCAATTTTATTTTCCTCTTTCATTAAGCCGGCACATCGCGGCAGGGGATTGGCCAGGTTATTTTATCAGGTACGAATTGACTGGGCAAGAGAAAAAAAATGCAGCTCAATTACTGTTTCCCATAGAGCAGGCAATGAAATTTCCAAAGCTGCAAATCAACGGTTCGGTTTTAAATATTCCAATAGGAAAAAAGTAACCTGGCCAGATGGTATATCTGAAGATGAAGTGATATATGCTTTGCAGCTATAATACATTTATCCCGGCCTGACACGGCCGGGATAAATAAATTCTATTATTTTAATGCCAGAACCTGCTCGAAGTATTATGCCTTCTGTAATTGCGGATCGCCTCAAAATTATCTTTTAACAGTTTGTTTTTCGGTGATGGATTTGCGGCTTCATAATTACCAACTGCTTTCATGGCCATTACCATATCATAATCCATAGCTACCTGTCCTTTATCAAAAGGTACATTGCCAGCATTATTTCTGAACCACAATTTCCATTTGGCACTTCCCGGTGTATAAACATAAGTTGCAGTGTCAGTGCTTTTAGGGAAAGGCCCTGGCAATACGAATGATACAAAAGTATCCTGTGCAGGACTATGACAACTCATACAAGAAGACAAAGGCAGGTTTTTATATACTTTACCTGTAGTCAAATCTACCGCTTTTTGTGCAACTGCTCCATCATTCGGGCCGCTGAGTCTGCCTCCCCAGCCTAATGTCTCTTTACTGTAGAATGGTGCTTTAGGATTGATTATTGTTTCGGCTAATTTAGGATAAGGAGGGGCAACAGGACTGTTTACATTTGGGTCGTCGCCCCACATGGCACCTAGTGGCACCATCTTTTCCCAGAATGACCCTTTAGCATCTTTGTCGTATACGAAAGTAGAATACACCCAGCCCGTTTTAGGAGATGTCTTGCTATCTTTAACAATAACATCCATTTGAAAGAAGCTAACCTTACGCATCTGATACCCTTTTTTCGGGTTTTCACTTGTAGGGATGGTATCATAAACACTAAAGGTTTGTGCATCTTTCATGACAGACCACTGCGGATAATTGATATTTGAAAAAGCAAACTTTACAATAACACTTCCTTCTTTAAACTGAGCTGCGTCATTCAGTAAATTAACTTTTTGCCCGGTCTTACCCCAGATTTGTCCGACTGTATAGGCAGCTGTAGCATCATAGAGTACAAGAGCGTATCCGCTTTCATCCTCTTTAAGTGTACTGAACATGTTTTTCGGGTTTCCATTTCCCAGATAAGCACCTAGTATGGCCTCCCTGTCTATTCCAAGCCACGGCTCGTTGAACCAGCCATATTTAGCTGATGTCCATTTTTTATTATCAGTAAAAAAGGGTATTATATTTGGCGCAACATAACTTTTAAGGGAATCCATATAAGCAAAAACATTGGCCTCAGAGATTGGCTGCCCTTTTAACGCCTGTTGCCAGGAAGGATTAACAATAGGTTTAACTGTTGTCGGATAATCGTGACTCAGCACAAACAGGGGATTATTGTATTGTTCTTTGGAAGGTACAGAATCTCTGTAATTTAAAAAGGCGCCATTACTTACTAAAGCCTGACCAGCTTTTAGCTTGCCATCTTTTGATTTGCCCTGATCATTGCAACTGCAGGCAATCAGGGCGATTACAAACAGTACAATCAGGTTGGTGGAGAGGTTAATTGTTCTTTTCATATGGATTGAAATTTAGATTGATTAAATTAAATACTTTTACCTGGATATTTTAAGGAGGTATATAGCTAAATCAAAAGGGTATTTATACCCTTATAACAGGTATTTATACGGTTAAGCCAGAATGGTATAGCCGATATATATTGAAACACCAAATCCAATTGAACGTTTTGATCATTAGTTGAAAACTTTGGATATCAGGTTGGTGTTTGCTGGGCCGGGTGAATGGTTTGAACTTAGCTGATTGTATGAGCTATGACCTGATATTTTTCAACGCTCCTATGTCTTTTCAATCATAACTAAGACTAGCTATGATTGAACGTTAAACGAAAAGTTGACCCAACTCCTAATTCACTTTCGGCAACTATTGTGCCCTCATGTTTTTCCATAATTCGCTTAACAATTGCTAAACCAACACCTGAACCCTCAATATCTTTAACATTGTCCATTCTGTTAAACAATTCAAATATGTTCAATAAGTTATTTTGGGCAATTCCGATACCATTATCTACAATATGGTAATGGATTTTGTCTCCAATTAATTCACCTGATATATGTACTTTGGGTGCAATAGAATGTTGCGAATATTTCACGGCATTACTAATCAGGTTAGAAAATACTTGTAAAACCATAATGGGGTCACCTCGCAGATCTGGAACTTCCCCGATCGTAATTTCCAGGTTTTCAGCAGCATAGATCAGAGAAAGATCGTTAACAATTTCAATGATTAAGCTTTCTGTCTTAATAGGTTGGAAGAGCATCGCTGTACTCCCAATACGCGAATAATCAAGAACTGCATTAATCATTAAATTCATTTGATCTGCCCTGTCAGCTATTCTGTGCAACATTTGCTGACCGCGTTCCAAAATGTTTTGATCTCTAATCAGCAGCTGAGCATAACTTTTAATTGAGGCAATAGGATTCTTCAGATCATGGGAAATGGTATAACTAAAACTTTCCAGCTCCTGGTAGGCTAATTTAAGCCTTTCATTCATTATACGTGCAGTTCCCGCTTTGTGGTTTAGCCCATAGTTCACTTCCTCTTTCAATTTGATAACGGACTTAATATCATCTACAGACCAGGTTTCTGAAAAACCAGCTATAGTTTCCGTCCATATAGCAAATGAATTTCGGGGAGAAATGTTAAGCAATCCATTATCATGAATAGTTGCTGGTTTATCAGGATTTCCTGCCCATCTCAAGTTTTGAATCTGTTCAGCTCTGAACCAAATCAGATAATCTCCCAGTTCTCTGGAAAGCACTGATATTAATAACCCACTTGCACTATCTTGATATGCAAATGCTTCGGAATAGACAGCAGAAAGGTTATCTGTCTGGTATAAAGTATCTTTTCCCTGATCATTTATCCAGAATATTAAATCCAGTAATTGTTGATCATTAGGCGTAATCCCTAATTTATATATCTTTTTATCGTGTACAAGCACAGCACCATCACATTTGACTATATCTAATAATGTAGTTTCTTCTGAAGTCAGTGCTTTTTCTATGCTTTCGGATCCCATCAACTGTTTAATGATTTTTTCCAGGCTGTGGCTAAATTCATTCTCGTTTCTCAGCGTTTCTTCATTCTGTCTGAATTCAAGTGCGGATGAGGTTATCTGGCCGATCAATTTGGCATATTCCCTTGATTTAAAATCAATAAATCGTGGAGTATAATTATGACAAGCGATTAATCCCCATAATTCATCTTTAAATTTCAGGGAAATACTGAAGCTGGAAGCAACCCCCATGTTTTTTAAGTACTGAATATGGATAGGGGATACCGCTCTTAATTGACTATAAGTCAGATCCAGATCTTGTGGATTATTTTTTGCTTTAGTAATTCTGGCAGGTATTGAATCAACATCCGCTATCAATCTGGTTAAGTTCAATTTATATAACTCACGTGCTTGCCGGGGTATGTCGGATGCTGGATAATGTAAACCAAGCCATGGTGATAAATCCGGATTTTTAGATTCAGCTACCACTTCACCGTGACCATCTTTTGCAAACCGATAGACCATTACTCTATCAAAATCTATGATTTGTTTTACTTGAATAGCAGTGTTTTCTAATAAATCCTCCAATTTATTATAGGTAAGAATTTCAGCGATAGTGTTACCCATCAGGCCCTGGACATCTAATTGGAAACTTGACGCCGATAATTCGAATTCCAAAATATATAGTCCGTCACTTAAGGAAATAATTAAATAATATTGAATTCCAGAAATTGTTATTGGAACTGGATTAATCCTTTCAAATCCTTTGTTAGTTTTTCCGGAAGTAATCAGTTGTCTGATAAAATTAGCTTGATAAGCCTGATCAGGTAAATTCTCTAAATAATCAATTGATTTACCAATTAATAAATCAGAAACCTGAGGGATGAAATTACTGATATTATTACTGTGAAATTGAATGATCATCTCCGTATCGATGACAATCATAAAACCGTGCGATTGTATCTGTCCTGGTATATGAATAGGTTCAATATCACAATTAGTTAAATTAACTTGAAAACCAGACATATATTTAATTATAGGCTGTAAATATGGACTATTTATTGCGGTTTTATAGTATTTATAAATACTGATTTAAGAGCAGGAATGAGCTTACAGAATATAAAGTCAAGCTAACGTTTTGAAAGAGATCATTTTTGAATCGCAATTTCGGAATAATTGCCATCTGCTAAAACTTTAAGCCAGAAATGTAGTTTTAGTGTTGTGAATAACTGAAACAGTATTCAGGGCATCATGATTATAAATGTATGGAGAGGAGTAAAAAACTAGTTTTGAAAATTTTAAAATGGGTTGGGATTTTTGTAGCATCCATATTATTTCTGATGTTTATTATTCCGTTATTGTTCCCTGGGACAATTTCTGAGCAAGTAAAAATATTTGCTAATAAGCACCTGGCTGGGAAACTTGATTACAAAAAGGTGCATCTTACTTTTTTTCGGCATTTTCCTTCTCTTACGGTATCTGTAGATGACTTATTACTTCAAGGATCAAAACCTTTTCAGCAGGATACTTTACTTTCAGCAAAAGAGGTTGCAGCAGGAATCAATTTGAAAAATCTGATTTTTGATGGTGAAGTGAAGATTGATGAAATTTATGTTAACGATGCTTATGCAAATGTTTATGTCAATAGTAAAGGGCAGGCCAATTATAACGTCTATGTTTCCAGTCCCTCTAAAAGTCCAAAAGATACTACTGAAAAAGGTACGTCCATTAAACTGGAGCTCATCAAATTTAAGAACTGGCATATTAAATATAACGACCATGCAGCTAAAATATTAGTGGATGCAAAAGGGCTTAATTATATAGGAAAAGGTGGATTGAGTGAGGATATTTTTGATCTCAAAACTGATCTTACGATTAATCAGCTTGATTTTAGCCTTAACAGAATCTATTATGCGAGGCAAAAATCCCTGCGTGCCGACTTGATCACAAGAATTAATACGGATGCGTTGACTTTTGTACTTAGAAAAAATGAACTCAGAATCAATGATCTTCCATTAAAATTTACTGGCTTCCTGAGTATTCTTAAGGATGGATATGACCTTGATATCAAAGCTGCTTCAGAAAAAACCACTATTCGTGATATGATTTCTGTGCTGCCACCACAATATCTGGAATGGGCGCAGGATATCAAATTAGAGGGAAACAGCGATCTGTTTTTCAGCTTGAAAGGTCAGTTTAGTGAACCCAGGAACCTGAAACCTGATTTTACAGCGCGTCTGCTGGTTAAAGATGGTGTCATTTCCAGTACAAAGGCACCGGTGCCTATGAACAATTTTAATGTTGATCTGAATATAGATTTACCTTCATTAGACCCTGAAAAACTGGGATTGGATCTTAAAAAACTAAGTTTCGACCTTGGACAGAAAAGCAATTTCCGGGCAGTTGTCAAAACCAGGGGATTGAGCGAAATGAATGTAAATGCGAATATGAAAGGTGCAGTTAATCTCCAGACACTGGACGAGGCGCTGGGTTTAAAAGATCTTGAAATCAGAGGTCTTGTGAATGCCGACATTAAAGCAAATGGTATCTTCAGCATGGATAAAAAGCTATTTCCTAAAACCAACGGATCTCTTAACCTAAAAGACGGCTGGTTAAAAACAACAGCTTATCCAAACCCAATAAAGCATATCAATCTTAAAGCTGATATCAAAAATACAGATGGGACCCTTAGCAGCCTTGGAGTGAAAATTTCTCCATTCAAATTTGATTTTGAAGGAAATCCGGTATTTATCGATGCTGACTTACAGAATTTCGAAGACCTCCTTTACAAAGTTCGTGCTAAAGGAGTATTGAACGTTGGAAGAATCTATCAGGTGTTTGCAAGAAAAGGATTTGATGTTAGTGGATTAATCACAGCAGACCTTTCTTTGAATGGAAGACAAAGTTATGCGACCACTGGTCAGTACAACAAACTTGATAATAAAGGTACGCTGGTACTGAAAAATATCAAAGCGAATACTGCCTATCTGCCAAAGACATTTTATATCAAAGAAGGTAGCTTCGAGTTTGAGAATGAAAAAATGTGGTTTAGGAAATTTTACGCTGCTTATGGAAAATCAGATTTTTCATTGAATGGTTATCTGTTAAATACTATCAATTATTTTATCGGGCGTAAAGGAACTCTTCAAGGAAACTTTGCATCAAATTCCAATTACATCCTGGTCGATGAATTTATGGCACTGAAAAATAGTGAAAATGATCATAAATCTTTGGAAGTTGAATACGCGAAAGCCGAAAACCCTAAAAGTAGCGGTGTGGTGATCGTTCCAAAAAATCTGGATGTTTCTTTAGAAGTCAATGCAAAAAAAGTAGGTTTTAAAGGGTTGGAGATTAACCAGCTTCAGGGAAAGGCTGCTGTACAGAAAGGTCAGATATTTTTGAAGAATACCTCATTAGGCCTTATAGGAAGCAAGATGAATATTAATGCCCGTTATAAGGATGAATCGCCCTTAACGGCCAATTTTGATGTTGCCTTTAAAGTAATGGACTTTAATGTACAAAGAGCTTACAAAGAAATTGACATGGTACGGGAAATGGCTACTTCTGCAAAGAATGTAAGCGGAATCGTGTCGATGAATTATAAATTAAAAGGCGACTTCGATCAGAATATGAATCCAATCTATCCTTCTTTAGAAGGGGGAGGTGTAGTGAACCTAAGGGATGTAGCAGTGAAAAATTTAAAAATGCTTTCAGTGATCGGTGATCATACAGGGGCTGACGCCTTTAATAATCCTGATATGAAAGGAGTCAATATTGTCACACATATCAAGGATAATCTGATCCATATTGATGAATTTAAATTTAAAGTTTCTGTACTCAGACCTTCTATCAGTGGAACTACGAGTTTTAATGGATTGCTGGACATCCTGGTCAAGGTAGGGCTGCCGCCTGCTGGCTGGATCGGTATTCCGGTTGCAGTAACAGGAACAAGTGACAAGCCGAAAATAAAGTTTTTCAGCAGGACCGGTCAGGGAATTTTAACTGCGGTTTATAACAGGAAAATTAACAAGGTAATCCGGGAAGAGAAACGTGATCAAAAGAAATCTGGAGAAGAGCAGCGTAATGAGAAAAGAGTGCAGGAAAAGAAAGCTAAAAATGCAGAAAAGCAAGTAGACAAAAATGTTAAGGAATAACATAGATTTTGAATTGTAAATTATCATAACCTAAATTAGTGTTTTTTATAACGAATGAATTTAACCGATAGTCCGCTGCTGAAAACCTTAATAGAGAGTGCCCCAATTGGAATCTGTATCTTGAATGCACACAGCCTTGAGGCAGAAATGGTCAATGATAAATTTCTTGCAATTGCCGGGAAAGAAAAAGAGGCTATCCTTGGAAAGTTGTACTGGGAGAGTTTTGCGGAGGTAAGAGCGTATTACGAGGATGCCCTGTTGCGTGTAGTTGCTAACGGAGAATCCTATTATGCAGATGAAGTCAGTCTTATGCTGATACGTAATGGCAAAGAGGAACAAGTTTATGTAACTTTTGTTTATGCCCCGGTACTGGATGAAAAGGCTTTGGTCACAAAGATTGCAGTCTGGGTACTGGAAAATACCGCCCAGGTGGATGAAAGGGCCAGGGTTTCTGCTGCCCGTGAGGCCGCTGAGCAGGAGCGGGACCATTTATACGAATCTATCAGTCAGGCACCTGCTGGAATAGCTGTGCTTTCTGGAGAAGAACTGGTGATTGAATTGGTGAATACGAAGTATCAGCAAATGTTACCAGGGAGAGAACTTCTGGGCCGGCGGTTTTTTGAGGCGCTGCCAGAACTGGTGGAGTCAGAAATCCCCGCAGTATTAAAGGAAGTATACCGTACCGGTAAGCCTGTGGAATTCCACGAACAGCTGGTACCAATTTCCGAAACTGAGAACGGACCTACCACTGACCGGTACTTTACCTTTACCTATGTGCCAAGATTTAACCTGGAAGGGAAGGTGGACGGAGTTTTTAATTTTTCAATTGAGGTAACTCATACCCTTCAAAGCAGACTGAAGTCTGATCAGGCCACAGACAATCTCGGACAGATATTGAATATGCTGCCTGCTTCAGTAGTGGTAATCCGCGGACAGGATCTTATTGTAGAGATGATTAACGATACCAATCTGGGATACTGGAAAAAATCCAGAGCAGAAGTAGTGGGGAGGCCATTTCTACAGATATTGCCTGACCTTGCAGATCAGCCCTTTGCCGGACAGCTGCGGCAGGTAATGGAAACAGGCGAGGTGATTGATGTGAAAGAAAGCCCGGTGCTTTTTACTATGGCTGACGGGACATTACGCGAAACTTATGTCGATTACACCTACCAGCCGCTTTCGGATCTGGATGGAAACAGGACTGGTGTGCTTGTGATGTCCTTTGAAATTACTGACAGAGTGCTCTCCAAAAGATTATTAGAAAAATATGTGGAGGAACTGGCCACAGCAAATGATCAGCTTTCTATTTCAAATAATAAGCTCGTCAAGAGCGAAGCACGTTTTAAGTTCCTGATACAGGAAGCGCCGGTTGCAATCGGGGTACTTCAGGGAAGGGAGTTTGTAGTGGAAACGGCAAATGAAAAGATTTTGCAGGTATGGGGGAAAACCAGGAACATTCTGGGACTTCCACTTTCTGTAGCACTGCCCGAACTTCATGGACAACCTTTTCTGGGGATACTTGATCAGGTATATACTTCTGGAGAAGCTTTTTATGCCAATGAAATCATGGCTATGCTGGAGCATGCCGGGGAACTAAAGGAAATATTCTTTAACGTGGTCTACCAACCTGTGGCTGGTTTAGATGGTGCTGTTTCAGATATCCTGGTCGTAGCAGTAGATGTGACCGAACAGGTGAATTCCAGAAAATTAGTAGAGAAGAGTGAGCAGCATTTCAGAAGACTGGCCGATTTAGTACCTGCGAAAATTTCCAATGCATTGCCAAATGGAGAGGTCACGTTTTTTAATAAGCAGTGGCTGGATTTTGCAGGAATGGGTTTTGAAGATCTTCGGGATTTTGGCTATCACCAGATGATGCACCCTGACGAGATTCAAGCTTTCCAGAATGGACTTGCGGTAGCCTCTCAGAATGGAGTTCCTCATATTTCTGAGATGCGTTTCAAAAATACAAGCGGAGCGTATATCTGGCATCTTAATGTAGCTTCGCCAATTTTGGATGAGCACGGAGATATTACAATGTGGGTAGGTTCAACGACCAATATCCAGGCGCTGAAAGAGGAAGAGCAGCGCAAAAGCGACTTTGTAAGTATGCTTAGCCATGAACTCAAAACCCCGGTAACCTCAATCAAGGGGCACGTACAATTGCTGTTGAGGTTACTTGCGCGCGAGACCAGTACAGCGTTTTTAGGTAAGCTGAATTCCTCTCTTTCACGGATCGATGTGCTCTTGTTACAATTGACTGGGCTTATTGGTGATATGCTTGATCTGAGCCGGATTGATGCAGGTAGGATGGATTTGAAAAAGGAGCGTTTTTTTATTGATGCTTTGGTTACTGAAGTAGTCGAAGATTTTCGCTTAAGCCATCAACAGTATTTTTTCCATTTGGATGCTGAAGCCGGGATCGAAATCATTGCAGATCGGGATCGTATCAGCCAGGTGATGATCAATCTGATAGCTAATGCTATTAAGTATTCGCCTTCCAGTAATGTAGTGGATATTGCTGTTGCTCTTGCCGGGGATGAAGTGCTGGTTTCCATTAAAGATTACGGTATAGGGATTGAGAAAAAAGATCAGGAAAAAGTCTTTGAACGCTTTTTCAGAGTAGAAGGCCAGAATGAAAAATATTACAGCGGTTTTGGGATCGGACTGTTTTTGGTCCATAACATTGTATCAAGACATGGGGGACAGATTGCTGTGGAAAGCGAGCGGAACAAAGGATCGGTTTTTACCGTTCACCTACCAGTTCGATAGCAGAAGAAATTCTGATTTGTTAAATACTGTCTGCTGTGTCAGAGGCAAAGCCATCTTTATATCGTTCTGCAACGACATGAAGATGGCTTTTTTGCAGGTGCTGGTGTTTATAGCTTATAAAGATTTAGGCTGGGTATTTGTGAATTTTACTTTGTAAGGGAATTTAGGTATTTGACTTGCTGTCATTCCCCATTCATGGTTAAAATGTGTTTGAGGAGCTCCGGAAACAACAAGCCATACACGACTTGTATTAGCTGGTTTGGTAAATAAAAGTGATCCCTGAGCATCTGCTCCTATGGTACTGTAAGTTGGTATTCCACTGCTGTTCACACTTACAAATCCATATCTCCATCCCTGTAGATTAACAAACGTCCCATTGTTGATGCCACTAAAGTTTACTGTTGCAGTACTGGCTGCAGGGACATTCAGTTCAATAACATTAAAACCATAACATTCGGGCGCATTCGCCTGGTCAACCGTATAATATTGATCGGCCGGGTTATAATTCAGTAGTGTTTTAAATGTAGCATTCTGGCTTTGTGCAGCTGCTCTTACGTATTGTCCATTAGGAAGATCCCAATTTACGCAACGTCTTGCATAATCGAGGATTTCATTATTGAGCACTGACTGGCTGCTGTTGGTGATGCGTTTGTAGGTTTGCAGTGGATGCTCAGCGCTGGTGGCCGAACGCCATAAACGGCCAAGAAAGTCTTTCCCATATTTCAGCTTCCAATATTCCTGAAGATGAAAGGACTGATATCGTATTTCTTCATTTGAAAAATTCTTATAGCAGTTGTCATAAAAGAATTTTATATCATCTAACGATCCTGCAGGATAGAGCTGACGTGACATATATTGGGCGCATTGTTCCCAGAAAGAACCCACATAATTTTGGTCCCTGTAGCCATAAGCTCCATCGCAATGAACCTGATATTGAAAGGTATGTCCCAACTCATGTGCAAGCACAGAATTTATATTTATTGCGGCAGGTGAGACCCATAGTGCGCCAACGACGTTGTCAAATCCGGCACCCTGGGCTAACCAATCTGTGGAGTATTTCACTAAAATCATCAACTTTTTTGTGTCCAGGTTTGAGGTCTGTCCCGTAAATTTTAAGGTATCCCGGTAGCTCTTGTAAATCTGCTCTGCTTTCAGCAGTATATCTGCTTTGTTGAAACGCAAACTTGCGTTTGGAGCTTGAGAGGGATTGGTGGTAAAGCCTTTATCCCAAAATATAACAATATTGGCTGAAGTAGCCATTCTTGCATTACTCCATTCAGAATTGTCATTATTCAGGTCTATACCTTGCCATTCATTTGGAATATAAATGGTTTTCTCTGCTGCCAATGCTAAATTGGCTCCCATCATTGCTGGTTTTTCATTTGCAGCGTCTTTTACATTTGCAGCCTCTTTTTTACAGGAGGCAATCATTACCGCAAGTACGATAATCATCATTTCTAATTTTCTTTTCATAGTTTAATTTGGTAGGTTGATTTATTATTTTTCAGAAACATTACATCAAGTATGTTATGTTTTTTAGCTTACAGTTTCATATTGTTTTATGTTAATAATAAACATTTAAATTTATACACTTAGTGGTAATAATAGTTATCTTATATTAACTGATAGTCGTTGTAAATTATCCCGGAGTTATTCCTGTGTTTAATCCGGCTATTAATTTTTTTTGATTTCTCAGATTTGTACATGACAAAGAAATGGTTCTGAATAGAATATAAAACATAATAATTGATCTGGACTATCCCGCTGATTAAATAGATAATTCAATTAGAGGTCGTCTGGTTTGAAACCGATTCGTGTTCTGGGAGGATTAGGGTTTTCCTGTTTATCTATTAGCTCATCAAGATAGCGAAACACGATTTCCATATTCTTATCTTGATTATCGAGTTTATTCTTGATTTTCTCAACATCCAATCTGATTTCTGTATGATCAGCTAGGACTTGGCGAATTCGAGTGAATATACGAATGATCTGTATGTTTACTTTTATTGCACTACTACTGCTTAATACACTAGATAGCATAGCAACACCCTGTTCCGTAAATACCATTGGAGAGTACTTAATATTTTCTCCCTGTTTCAAGGTGCCAATTTGGCACCTTGAATTAATGTATTCATCCTGAGTTAATTCAAACATAAAATCTTCTGGAAAACGTTCGGAATTTCGTCTTACCTGTCTTTTAAGTTGCTTAGTTTCCACTTCATAAAGCGCGGCTAAATCTGTATCTAACATTACCTTATGACCACGTATAAAATAAATCTGATTCATTATGATTTCATCAGGCATCGGCATACCGTTAATATTTTCGCTCATGTTCTAATTTTTATAGTAAATCCAGCGATGTTTAAATCGTCAACTAAATTCATTCTAAATTTTAGATAAGTGTTAACTTTCTTTTCAACAGAGACACCGTTCAGCAGGGTTATGGTCGTTGTAAATGGGTGGTGAGCAATGTGGAGAGATTAGTTACTCACCAAATCGCTCACCATTTAATCTGTACGTTTTTAACTGCAATTACGTTAATATATGAATGAAAAAGAGTAAGGAATTTACAGAGAAACCAGAAAATTTAACTTTTGTTTTTTATAGACATTTCTTCAAATGATGATAAATGTAATTTGTATTAATAATTTAAGTAAAAATTGCGTGTATAGGTAATATTTGCATATTTTTAGAGTTTGATTTCTAGCTAAAACCAATAAATTATGACGATTAAAAAGATAATATTCAGGAGTAACATCATTGTTAACTTACACACATATGGAGCGCAACATGGATACTAGAGATCCACATTTCAGCGGGCTCAGCATTGGTACTGGAACCGTTCGCTACTCAGACCTCAGCTATTTGATTACCACGAACGACATCTCTATCAGCGAAGGTTACACAGGTTCTATATTGTACTGTCTGGATTGTGGAACCTGGTACGCCGGGACAGTGCCATGGCTTGCCTGTTCGGGAACGGTCTGCCATGTGCCGGCCGAACGTTACCTGGCGCTAGGCACCGATGGATCGGTAGAGGCCAGTGGCGGTGGCGTTGTAAAGGAAGAAGCGTCCATCGCAAGCTGTGGAGTAGACCCAGGAAAACGCGGCCCTCTTCGTGAAATACGCGGTATCGCGAAAGGTAGAGCTTATGCTGTAGGAACCTGTCGGCAGGCTTATGTTCGTGACGGCGAGGATCAGTGGAGATGCATTGACCAGAGCGCTCAGGTCGGTGATACGCCGATCACAGACACGAGCTTCGAATCTGTCGATGGGTTCAGCGAGCAGGAAATTTATACGGTCGGCTGGGAAGGCGAAATCTGGAAGTACGACGGTTCCCTGTTCGCTCAACAAAACAGTCCGACCGAGCTGGCGCTCTACAAAGTTCGCTGCGCACCGGACGGTTTTGTCTATGCCTGCGGTCAGCTTGGGACCTTACTACGGGGACGCGATGATCAATGGGAAATAATAAAGCATGAAAGCACTGAAGAAGACCTCTGGGGTATGGAGGTTTTCGACGGACAGTTGTACGTGTCTTCTACCAGTTTCGTCTATCGGCTGGAGGATGGCAAGCTTAATCCTGTTGATTTCGGGGATGACATTCCACGCACTTGTTATCACCTGAGCGCAGCTGACGGGATCATGTGGTCCATAGGGCCCAAGGATGTAATGGAGTTTGATGGTTCGGACTGGAAGCGAATTTTGCGAATTGACTAATCCGGGTCAGTTTTGCCGCAACTCCCAATCTCGTGTCAAAAAAATACAATAAACATCTAAAAAAATCGATCCTGTAAAACTTGTTTTACAGGATCGATTTCGAAAGTTAGCTTATAAAAAAAAGCAAATTCTGAGTGCTATTGAGGATTTTTCTATTTATCCCAAAAAACGCGTGTGTCCATATTATCTGGCCCGCCATTGTCTGCAACCGCTGCCTGGTAATTCGTTGAATTTGCAGAAAGCTCAAGCGTTGGATAAACAAACCGGCGAACAAAACCACCAGTTATATTTTGTCCTGGCATGGTATTGGGCGATAAGGCTGGGAAACCGCTCCTCCTGAAGTTAGCAAATGCCTCGGTACCATTGCCCCAGGATGCCACCCAATATTGAGTATTAATAAGGTTTAGTGCATTTGCCGTTGTGTAAGCATTAACGGGATTATTAATAAATGCATTTTGCGTAGCTAAAGGAATGATGGCTGATGGGTTATAGGTTGTCCATTGATCCATTGCCGCACGTATACCATTAGCATAATAAACATCAGGTGTGCTACCATTTATCCAGCCTCTAAAAGCGGCCTCTGCCAGCAGTAATTGCGTTTGAGCATGAGTGATGAAAAATTGCGGAGCGGTTAAACTACCGAAAACACTATAATTAACCTGGGAATAATTAAAACCTGAGCCATTACTACCTCTAAATCCCGGGGCAGTTGGTAAAGTAGCATTGCTATAGCCTATAGGAAGTCCGAACTGATTTGCAGATATGGTATCTGGTACACTTGTAGGTGCCGATAACGGATTTGCATATTTGCCGGATATAAACTTCAATCGCGGATCACCACTATTTTTTAGTTGATCTACAAAGGGAGCCGCTAAATAATAAGTATTCGCTATCGCAGTAATAGTCTGGCTCACGGGATTCACGTAAGTTGTATTGTATTTCAGATAACAATTGTCGGCATTTGATGTCATTACACCACCAGCTACGGCAGCTTGCACAATAGCTTGCGCTTTTGCAGGTTCAAATTTACTATATCTCATACCTAACCGAAGTAATAAGGAATAACCCAATCTTTTCCATTGGGCGATATTGCCACCGTAAAACACATCGGCCTTTACTATATCCTTTGTTGGATCTAAAGCTGCCGTTGCCGCAGTAACTTCGTTAATCAGGTCGGTGTAAATCATTGCCTGATTATCGTATTTAGGAGTAAGCACATTTGATAAATAGGCTTGTCCGGCTTCACTATATGGCACGTTTCCGTAACTGTCTACCAGCATCATAAACTGGTAGGCTTTCCAGATTCTGGCTTCGTTATATAAATTTGTTCTTGCTGCATTGCCCTTGAGCTGGCTTAATATTTGGACCAGCAATTGAACAGGGCCTGAAGAGCTTGTTGCGCCACTATTTGTTCCCGTATATTCAGCATTCCAATTTTGCGAAGTATAGGTTTGATTCAGCTGATTAAAATTAAATGCCGAGGTGATTCCCGAAAACGGATTTACAAATTGCTGTACAATTGTTGGCTCGGTTTCCATCGTTGCTCCATGCGTTCCAAATTGTGCACTCGTAAACAAGAATGAGGCGTCGAGTTCTGTTGGGTTATTTGGATTAATATTCAATTGATCAAACCCTTTATTGCAACTGGAAATTACTGGGACCCAGATTGCGATGATTATAATTCTGATTAAATTTTTCATATGGTATATAGCGTTAGAATCTTACGTTTAAGTTAAATCCGAATGTACGTGTGGTTGGTAGTGATGCTTGCTCATAACCTGTTAGGTTATCTCCGCTTGAAGCTATTGCTTCAGGATCAATGTTGGGCGTATATTTCTTAATGATCAATACATTATGACATACCGCAGAAAGCACTAAGCTTTTCACATATTTTTTATTGATAAATTTAGACAAGTCGTATCCTAGCGAAAGGTTTCTTAATTTAATAAAGCCCGAGCTATAAATAAATGGATCCAAGATATTCGTTGAACGATAATTTGCGTAAAAATCTTCTGCATTTACAGCGGTGGTGTTTGGTAATCCGTCAGTAGCGTTTACGCCAGGAAAAATTACTCCACCCACACGGCCAGGTAAAGACTCTTTTGATAAACCTTCTCTTAATAAGTTTAAACTTGTGCTCGAGAGTACTTTACCACCTGCTTTATAATCAATATGGGCAATAAAGGTAAAGCCTTTGTAGTTCAACGTATTTAGCCAGCCCCCTGTTGCTGTAGGAAGGCCACTACCAAAATTAACTGGTTTATCACTTGCTACGGGTTTGCCTCCCGATAATACGATATTTCCGGAAGCATCCCGCTTGTAAGTTGAACCTACAATTTGGTTAAGGGGTAAACCTACCACGTCGACAATAGACCCAAAAAACTCAGGACTGCCCACTACAAGTTGTGATTGGTTGTTAGCTAATGACAATACTTTTGAAGAGTTGAAAGCAGAATTAAAAGCGGTTTTCCAGGTAAATTTGTTATTTTGAACAGGTATTAGTTCCAGGTTAAATTCTAATCCTTTATTGTCCAGACCACCTAAGTTAACTAATGTGGTGCTGTATCCGCTTGCTGCAGACAGGCTTATTGGAACGGCTTGATTAGTCGTTTTTTTATCGTAAGCAGCTAAGTCCAGATTCACTCTGTTGTTGAACAGGTGTAACTCGATACCTATTTCTTTTTCATTTACACCAAAAGGCTTAATTTGGGTGTTTGGTGAAGATGTCCCGTTTATACTTCCTAAGGGAAGCCCATTGAACGAATTTTGAGCAAGCGCAAATGTTAATGCATTGTAGCTTCCAACTCCCTGTGCGCTTCCGGTTTCTGCAACAGCAACTCTGATCTTTCCAAAATTTAACCATTTTGCTTTTGGAAGTAATTCCGAAAAAACGAAACTTCCGCTAATTGAGGGATAGAAATAGTGATCTATATCTCTGGCCAGTACCGAATACCAATCTGTACGGCCGGTAAGATTCAGGTAGAATAAATTTTTGTAGGACAATTCTGCAGTACCATACAATGAATTTACTGTTTGTTTAGTCAGGTTGTAACTCGAATTTGCCGTAACACCGTTTCCGATCGTATATAAACCTCTGATGTAAAAGTTTGTTACCGCTTCATTAAATGTAGAGGAAGTTAATGGAAAGTTATTACCACCTGCCGTTGCATTAAATGAAAAATCTTTCCACTTATGCCCGCCACCCACCAAGAAGTCAAAATTATTTTGGCGTGTACTTGCTGTACTAATCCCATAGCTACCGTTGAACAGCCCTGCTGGTGCTGCAGATACAGCCAGCGTACCAGTTGGAGTGTTCGATTCATAGGTAGATTGCAAAAGGTCCATATTTGCCCTGCCCTGAAAATATAGCCAATCGAAAAACTGATAGCGTACCACAGCAGTACCTAACAAATGATCTTTTGTTTGTCTTTGAAATTGGTGCGCTAATATCCAGTAGGGGTTGGTAACGGTAGCAAACCTCGAAGTTGGTGTTTCATTTCCGTTGGCATCCGTTGCGCCTGCCTTAAGTACATCAAAAGAGATGGAATTAGCCAACCTGTAAATCGATGTAGGAATTGCATTTCCCTGTACACCTACAAGAGGCGGATTATTATTAAATTGGTGATCATAGTTGACGTAAAATTGTGCAGATAATTTATCGGTAAGTTTATAGTTAATGCCAACGTTAAAAATCTTTTTATGAAAATCGTTGTTTGGTATTATGCCTTGAGCGTCCTGATTAGAAAGAGATACCCGAAAACTTCCTTTATCATTACCGCCAGAAAGTGCAACTGTATTACTCCACGATGATGCAAGTCTGAAGAACGTACTTATCCGGTCTTTAACAGGCGCATAGGGGCGTTGAACTCCGTCGAATTGATACGTTGGTACATTATCAAATGGCACACCAAAACTCCAGGCACCAGAACTCTGCGCAGTTCCTTGTGATGAAGGACGAATATTATTTTCACCTTGCCCGTACTCATATTGAAAATCTGTATAATCGAGCGCTTGGTTTAAAGTAAAATTAGAGTTGAACTCAATACCTATTCCACTGTTTTTGGATCCTGACTTTGTCGTAATAATTATTGCACCGTTAACTGCACGTGACCCATACAACGCTGCAGCGGTAGATCCTTTTAGAACAGTCATCGATTCGATGTCATCCTGATTGATACCTTGCAAATTATCTCCCTGGTCGACATTTTGTGTATAACCATTATTACTGCTCGCACCCTGCGACATTGGCAAGCCATTGATTACGATTAGCGGCGAATTGTCTGCGGTGAAAGAAGATTGTCCACGCAAACGAATCTTTGTACTTCCACCAGGCCCTGCGGCGGGTGGAGAAACGTCCAATCCGGAGATTTGGCCCTCAAGCGAATTGGCAAGGTTAGTCGTGCGGTTAGTTTGTAATGCCTGGACGTCGGCTTTCTGAGCCGAGTACCCCAGGCTTTTGGCCTCCCTCTTTATACCGAGGGCAGTTACGATAACCTCATTCAAAGCATTTGTAACCGGCACCATAGAAACATTAACAACGGTTTTTGTGTTTACCTTTATTTCTACGGGATTATAGCCAATGGATGTGAACACCAGCACCGCATTGGCATTTGCAACATTTATCGTATAACTGCCAGATGAATTGGTTATAGCAGCATTTTGAGTTCCCTTTTCAACAACGCTAACGCCGGGTAGACCGACTCCCTGTTCATCGGTAACTTTACCTGTAATTCCTGTCGAGGCTGATTTTAACTTTTTTGTTGTTAAAGATTTGCTCAATATTATGGTTGTTAGCCCACCAGTTGATGCGCTCGCGGACTCGAAAAGAATGAATACCGTTAACACAGTACAAATAAATACTAGTGGAAGTAATTTTTTTTTCATGATTGTTATTTGGTTAGCATTGTTTTTTTTAATAAACAGCTTAAATAACCGCAGAAGAGGCGGTGCTGTCATTTCGCAACAGTTATGTTACTCAATCAAATAAAGAGAACTTTAATGAAAATCAATTTCAGTATTACAGCAAAAAATTGTAACATATTAACATAGATATTTCTTTCTGTTGTTATAGATGGATATTATATCGTACATAATTTCTAATTTGATGTTTGTAATTAACCAAGTATAAACATGAAAGCTACGTTGAAAAAGGCTACTCCGAACCCGGAGCATTCCTTTAATATCCGTAAGGATATAGGGCATGCGATATTAAGTGCCTGGCATTATCACCCCGAGTGCGAGTTATTGGTTGTTAAAAGGACCTACGGTACCTGTCTGATAGGCGACCATGTTGGTCCTTTTAAAAATGGTGATGTATTTTTATTTGGATCAAACCTGCCACATACTTTCCGGTGTGAACAAAAATATCTGGAAAACGATACCGAAAAAGTTGGAGAAACAATCGTGATTCTTTTTCAAACTAACATCTGGGGCGATGCATTTTTAAATCTCCCTGAAATTAGCCCGATTGTTAAAATGCTGAACACTAGCAAGCTGGGGTTGCGGTTAAAAGGAGTAACCAGAAGAAAGGTTGGCAAAATAGCGGAGGAAATGCTCAACGAATCGCCTGCCCGTAAATTGATCAATTTATTATCCGCTTTAGAAATAATAGCTGTTTCGAAAGAATATGAAATTATATCATCCAACGGCTTTAACCCGGAAGTGAATAGCATCGATCAGAACCGCATCAACACGATATTCGAATATACGTTTAATAATTACCATAAAAAAGTAGGGCTAGAAGATGTGGCTGCATTAATTAACATGGGAAAGCACTCTTTTTGCAGGTATTTTAAATCCAAAACGAAGAAAACATATATCCAGTTTTTAATGGAAGTGAGAATTGGAAATGCATGCAGATTGTTATTAGAAGAGGAATTTAATATAACTGAGGTAGGCTATGCCTGTGGCTATAACCATATTTCTCACTTCTATCATCAATTTAAAACGCTTACGAAAAAAAATCCAATGGACTACAGAAACAATTATCTTAAAACTGAGGAGAAAAAAATTACTTAACAATCTTCCTCAAATCAGGCAATGTAAACCAGTAATTTTAGTATTGAAGCATTTTATTGTATTATATTAACATCATGCTTTAAATGTGCGCTAAAAGGACTTATTTGCCTTTCGATTTTACCGCCTGGATACTAAAATAAGTTCAAACCTGATTTTCGGTCCAAAAAAACTAAACCAAATAATTATGAGAATTTATAATCCCCGCCGATGATTTCACTTTACAAAGCGGAGACATTGTAAAAATAACCATTTCAGAGATCGGTTCACTTATTAATAAAGTCACATAGTATATGCTAGACACGAAACCCTATAGAAGTTCGACCTGGTTTGGGAAAAAAGATAAAATGGGCCTCATCTATCGCAGTTGGATGAAAAACCAGGGCATGCCCGAAGATATGTTTGACGGCAGACCGGTAATAGGTATTTGTAATACATGGTCTGAACTTACACCTTGCAATGCCCACCTGCGTGATATTGCCGAAAGTGTTCGTCGCGGGGTATTAGAGGCTGGCGGCTTTCCGCTGGAATTCCCCATCATGTCATTGGGAGAAACGCTCATGAAACCCACCGCCATGTTGTTCCGTAATCTCGCCAGTATGGATGCAGAGGAATCAATAAGAGGCAACCCTATTGATGGTGTAGTACTACTTACTGGCTGCGATAAAACTACGCCTTCTACACTGATGGGAGCGGCAAGTGTAGATCTGCCAACGATTGTGGTTCCTGGCGGACCCATGTTAAACGGAAAATATCACGGACATGATATAGGCTCAGGAACAAGTGTATGGAAGCTGACAGAGGAATTAAAGAAAGGCGAAATTACTTATGATGAATATGCAGAAGTAGAAAGTTGTATGTCCCGTAGTCCGGGCCACTGTATGACAATGGGAACGGCTTCCACTATGGCTTGCATGGTAGAAGCTTTAGGTATGAGCCTTTCCGGTGGTGCGGCTATACCTGCCGTTGATTCCCGGCGGAAAAGGCTTGCTCAGCTATCCGGAAGGAGAATAGTTGAAATGGTTAAAGAAGACTTGAAAATTTCTAAAATATTAACACGGGATGCTTTTGAAAATGCAATTAAGGTAAATGCTGCGGTAGGAGGTTCCTCAAACTTTATTATTCACCTCACCGCTATTGCAGGGCGTATGGGGGTAACGCTAAACTTAGATGATTTTGATGATATTGGCAGTAAAATGCCTCTTCTTGTAAATCTTATGCCTTCAGGGAAATTTTTGATGGAGGATTTTTACTATGCTGGTGGTGTACCTGCTGTTTTAAAACAAATGCAATCTGTTTTAAAAATGGATACCATTACGGTAAGCGGGAAAACGCATGCCGGGAATATTGCTCATACAGGAATAAATTATAATAAGGAGGTTATTTATGAATTTGAGCATCCAATCATTCCAGAAGCCGGAATTACTGTACTAAAAGGTAATCTTGCAGTTAACGGAGCGGTTATAAAGCCATCTGCAGCTACGCCCGGTTTGATGCAGCATCGAGGTAGGGCAGTAGTGTTTAAAGACATTGAGGATTACCATGCGAGAGTAGATGACCCTGATTTGGATATCGATGAAACTTGTGTAATGGTCTTGAAAACGGTTGGTCCGGTTGGCTATCCGGGTATGCCTGAGGTAGGTAATATGACTTTACCGAAAAAGCTGCTTGACAAAGGCATAACAGATATGGTAAGGATATCGGATGGCAGGATGAGTGGTACGGCATATGGTACAGTTGTACTGCATGTATCGCCAGAGTCTGCTATTGGTGGAAATCTAGCTCTTGTAGAAAACGGAGATATGATTGAGCTGGATGTAGCCAATAAACGTATCCACCTTGAAGTGAGTGATGAAGCATTAGCCCTCAGGCGAAACAATTGGGTACAGCCAGTTCCTGCTGCAACACGTGGCTATGTAAACTTATATATCAAACATGTTCAGCAGGCAGACAAAGGTGCTGATCTGGACTTTTTAGTAGGCGGCTCAGGTTCAACAGTAACCAGAGACTCTCATTAAAGCAGGAACATGGGTGTAAAATTGAGTGGTGTTTTCGTTACACAGCTGAGTTTAGGGCTTAAGGTATGAATATCATTACAACAGAAATGAGAGCATATTTACGAAGAGGGTGCAAATATGCACTTTCTTTACAATAGCACGGGTTTATACTATAAAAACCGTTTTTTTTATTCTAATAATATGATCTCCTTTAGTTTAATGGATTTGTGCAGGGTTAATCAATAGTTTTGCATTCTTATTTGCCTTGCGATAAAAGACACCAGCACCTTTCTCCTTGATCATATCGAAGACACTTTTGCCGGGCGCCCAGTCTAATACCCTGGTATCCAATCCCCATGCTACAGGGCCGGAGTGTGCAGCAAGTTCTGCATCAAATAACTTTGTATATGCAGTGACAACTGCATCTTCATAACGCCGTATTGTATAAACAGTACTCGTTACAGCAATTCCCATGGTACTGCCGGTAGAAGTATAGGTGTAAAAGGCCTTATCACGACCAGCTTCAATATCTGCCTGTTTCGCTTTATAGGCATGGTACACTTTCGAAAAGTCAGCCACAAGATCCGTATAAATAACAGTTTTCTTTTGTTTAACAGCCACATTTACTCCTGTACCTTCATTATCGTACGTCAATATCTTATTTAAGATATGTTTGGAAAAGATCCGGTAAGAAGAGGGGGTAACTTCAAAAGGGGTAAAATGCATATCATCTCCATCACTATTACAGGCATTGGCAATACCGTGAATATCACCCAGACGGCTCACTACGTCTGAACGGTCATTTGAAAAAGTAAATTGTACTCCTCTTGATTTAAGTTTATTCCAGCCAACGATCCTTTCACCCGCATATTCGTCAATACCTTTTGCGATATAAAGCTTATTTCGTTCAAAAAACTCGGCTAATTTTGCTTTCATATGCCTATTGGCAAGCATATCCAGTTTTTTCTTCTTATAGTCGTTGTACTCATCTGTGGTGAAACCCTTATTCTGATGAAGGGCTAAGTAAACCATATTTATCGCAGCTTTATCCCATTTGAGTGTCTGTAAATGCGCTAAGATCCCCTTTGCTACACCAACCCCAAGTGCATTTCCCTGGCTATGCATTACAATCGTAATTGGATTATATTCTGGTGATGCTAAACCAGGCATATAAGGAAGGAAAGTATCATAACTAGGTTTTTCCATATATTTCAGATTCAGTTTTGCCCAGGTGAGACCCTGTTTATAACCATGCTGCATCCGGTGTCCGGGATCTGACTGCAAGCCATGAGACCCGTTAAAATAGTGTATGTTATCTTTGGCGTCAAAATATTCAGCATACTTTGTGGTGAATTGATATTTATTCTCTTTCACATTCCAGTATTTCACATAACGTTGGAATTTAGTAGCATGGAAATACATATATATTGCCCTTGCCGGAAAGAGCCCGTTCTTAATAGATTCCTTAATCCGGGCCTTATGTGGGTTAGCTGTATCTTTTTTATATTCTTCGGGTGTATACCTGTCGTCATCATCCGTAAGATCTTTTTCATTGGTATTTTCAGCACCTCTAAGGCTATAGGAATCACCGCGCTCAGGAACTTTATCCATTAAGCTGTTCCAGGCCACTGCACCGGTGTTTTTTACCGGATCGCCCCAGAAGCCATTTATAAAAATTATATACCCTTTAAATTCCGGATGGCCGCTTTTAAGCTTTAGTTTCATTCCCCCGGTCGCTACCAGACTCCGCTGTGGACGGTATACAAATGTATTGTCAACTACAGCGGCTGGAAATGGTTCTTTTAATTTGGGTTTCACCTTAATTGCCGGCTGCGGTTTCTTTTCTATAGTTTTCTGCTTACCCATAACTAGTTTCCTGATATATTGGTTGATTGATAAGGTACCATTGGCATTGCAGCAGAGAGCTGGCTTATTTTTTCCGGATCAGCACCGCCCGGTGAGGCCCGCTGCAGATCATCATCAATAATGATGAGACCGCCATTACTGCATTTAACAGTAGAGTTATCCATCACGAACTTCTTGCTGCCCATTACCACTTTTTTACTGGTCTGCTGCCACTTTTGTAAAGCCGGAACACATGCGGGCTGGTTCGGGGAACGCTTGCAGGAACCAAAATTAGGTACTAACGTTTTATCTTCATCGGTCACTTTTAACTTCCCCTGTATAAATACTTTATGCTGAGAAGTGACTTTTATTTTGCCCTTAGCGGTTCCCAGCGAACATATTACACAGGCACCATCAATAACATATTTTCTACTCATGGCTGTAACTTTAAGTGATAAACAGTTAGTTTCTTATACCCTGGGCAATAACCGGAAATGGTTAATTCTGCTTTATCTATATGATGTTGTACTCCAAGGCTAAGCTCATACCGTCCCTGGTAATCAAAATAATAATCCATCTCTTCATCAGATTCCTGTCCGGTTACCTCTGCAAGGTAATTGTTCATCCCTTCCATATCAGTGAACGACTCACTGATATGACCTGTCACATCTATCGTTGCTATATTTGAATTTTCATCAATAGCTACCAGCTCTTTATATTCTATCACGGGCAGTCCGGTTGCCCCAAAGTGTTTAAGTATGATCTTTTCAGTTTCAATACTTTCTTCTCCTGTATACGTCTGATATATATTATTAAATAAAAGATTGAGCAGCGGATCATTATGATAAAGTAATTTCATGTTATTCTTCAAAGTATAATCCATACTATCAAACAGTCCGGTTATTTCATCTTTTTCATATACAGCACTGATATCTTCTTTGGCTAATTCCCATGCTGACAAGATCCTTTTTTTATCACCTACACCTGTTATAGACCCGTACTGATCGGTTTTGATGATAAGGTTACTGTTGATAGAAAATAACCTTGCGAATAACCATTCGTGTTTTTCATAATCACCTTCTGCATTTCCATTGATCTTAAGGTTATCTAAAAAAAGAAGATACTGCTGAGGCTCATCATCAGCTTTTATACGACAGGTAAATTCAATTAGCATCTTATCTTCTTTATCGTTAATAATAAGCTGATCTGTGAGCCGTACAGTATAGGTCAGTTCTTTCAAAAGGGGAGTAACCGGCATCGCATATTCCATTCCTTTATAGATCATACGCAGCGCTGTTATTCTCCATAATCTATCCGGTCTTTACTTTGTATGGTGATCTTTCCTGTACCATCAATAAGTATTTTCCCTTCATTTGTATGCATTGTCATTTCTCCTGCAATGTGCTGTGCCTTTTTACCGGTAACCTGATCTGCATTTTCTGCCACTGTGGTTTTCATGTTCTTAACCTGTAAATCAAAGTTTTCAGTGACAAATTCCTTCTTATTCTTTCCAACGGATACGTCCATATTTTCCTGGACATTGATCTTCATGTTTTTCGAGTTGAATGTCATCGTTTCCAGTGCAGAAATAGTGATGTTATTCCCTTGAGTATCAATATGTATCACGTTATTATTCTGATCGGTAATAGTTATTCCCTGAGAACCCTTACTATCATCAAATTCAATCATATGTCCGCTGCGTGTAGACAGGCTTTTGAGATGGTTATTTGCCTGTATTGCACTATCAGTATTCTGACTATGGTAGATGCTTCCCATCACGAAAGGCCGGTTAGGATCATTATATCTAAAGCCGACGATGACCTGATCTCCAATCTCGGGGATGACATAAAACCCCCTGTTATTCCCATTGACCTCGCCACTTCCGGCATCAGGCTGTAAAACCCGGATCCATTCAGTTGTTTCATCTTTTTGCCATAACATCTGAACCTGGATACGGCTTTGACCTTCAGGATCATGATTAGCGGTCACTGTAGCTACCTGAGATTCTGCTACAGGATAAACAACATGATGAACAGGCATTATTTCAGTAGCAGAAGGGATAGCAATAAAGTCATTGATATAGCGATTATTTCCATCTATCTGATGGACTACTTCTGTAATTAAGTAACTTCCGTAGGTTTCTTGAATAAAATCAGACAGCTCTTTTCTGGAGACTTCAATGTTTGCGATACTTCCCAGATTTACACCAGGGTTCCGGCTGTGTCCGGTAATCCTGACCATATCAGCTATTGTACCTTCTTTACGTAATTTAACGATGTTTTCCAGTTCCTTTTGATTTTGAACACGTGTATTTACAGGAGTATCATAGGTTTCAGAAAATAAGCTTTTTGACCTGGATACTGCAAATTCATGCTGCTCATTTAGTCCGCTAACCTCTCCGGTTGCTTCAGAATTATTGAGCTGGTGTAAGGAGGAATTATAACTGTAATGCGAAGTATTCACCGGACAGAGTTTCATTGACCAATTCAGATTATGTAAATCCTGTCCATATATAAGGTTAACTTCTACCTGGCTGTCGGGTTTTCCAAAATGTAAAGTATCCCCTTCATAATAGAACCATTCTCCATATTCTGCCGAAAGACGGTTCATAAAAGTAAACGCACTTTCTTTATACTGTGTAATATAAGGTATAGGCTTCGTATAGTGCGGTTTTACGGAGAAGCTAAGATCATTCCCTGCTACCGAAGAACCCACTTTATTCACGATCTCCTGAAGAGTCATTCCTTTAAAGGACTTGATGTTAGGACCACTATCCAGTAAGATCGTAGGACTAAATCCACTTAGTATAACTTCACCATGAAAACCGTGTCCCTGAGCCAGATCGATCTCAAATATGATACCTGCAAAACGGGTCTCATTCCCGGTTACACTATCAGTTAATACAATTGATATGTCTTTACCGATCAGCTCTCTGCTGCGGTCAGCGCGGTAACTTCCTGAAAGTTCAAAAGTATCGTGGTCAACATGTAATTCAAATTCATGATGCCGGTTAAAATACTGACGGATAATCAGGTTTGAGAAATGTAATACTTCTTTCCCTTCAATGTGGATCTCTGTAATTATTTTCTGTTCCAAGTTGGATAGATTTTAAGTAGGATAAATAAATAAGAAAATATAATACAATGGGAGACGGTGTAAATAACTTTATAACAATCAGTTATAAAAATTGTTTTAATTATGGTTTTATTCCTTGGTTTTAGAGTTAATGAGATTTGTCTGCTACGAAAATAGAAGTCACACGCATTGTTTCTTTACTGAAAATAGAAGGGGCAGTATTCTTCCAGACGATAGTTTGGTAATTAAATGCAGGATCCGCAAGTGTGCAGGTAATATATACATCATGGCCGTTTAACGCCAGAAATGCATTGGTCTTTGCATCAAGAGGTTTTTTGGATAGGGTAGTGGCCTTTCCGTTTTTCCAGTATTTGACGGTATGGAAAAGGGATGCAAGTGTATCCTGGATGCCGGCTACGTGTACATCCTGTCCCGAAACAGCAATGGAAGTCGCTTTTGAACTTTCATTATCGGTACCTGATTGATTAAGACTCTTTTTGGGAGCCAGTAATACTGGTATACCATTTTTCCAATAGGCTGCAAGTCCGCATTCCGTTCCGGCAATATAGACATCGTTCCCTGCAATAAAAATAGAATAGGCCTCTGAATAATTTGCTCCATTTGATAAATTGCTATCAATCTTCAGCACTGTTTGTTTACCGTTTTTCCAATATCTGGCTACAGAGATCTCGTCTTTTTCATAGCCTGCTACATACACATCAGTTCCTTTGACTGCAATAGCTGTGGCACTCGCGTTTGCATGACCATCTGTTAAAACCACAGGAATCCCATTCTTCCAGTATTTAGCTATTGATTTTTGAGAATGAACGGGCTCAGCGTTATTTTTATCGCCATTGTATTCATAACCAGCTACATAGACATCTGTACCTAATACCGCAATAGCAGTAGCGACCGCAGCAGTTCTTCCGTCAGTCAAAAATACTATATTTCCATTTTTACTGTATACCGCACGTGCTATACTGTTGTTAGTTAAACTATCTTTTATAGCGATAAAACCTGCTAAATAGGTGTCTTTACCAGATACCGTTACTGCATTGGCAAACATTCCTTTTTTGTCCAGGCTAATGGCTTTTCCGTTTTTCCAGTAGGTAGTGGAGTCGCCCAGTTCGCCGCCCATATAAATATCGGTTTTGTCAAACCAGTTCAGAGAAGCAATGTTACTGTCTTTATGATCACATGAAATTAATACAGTAATGAGAATAAGAAAAAGCGAAAGAGCCGATTTAATTAATGATTTGGAATTACACATAATGTATACTGTTAATTGATCTGCCCTTAAGCTTTTATAAATATAAATAAAATAATTTACTTGTATGTATAATCTCAAATTGACTGGTTTTGTTTGACGCGCTTAACTTTTAGTGCATTAATGACACTTCATATCATCTAAAGACAATTCTTTGAGCAAATAATGTATGCTAATAAAATCTTTTATCCTTTGTATAGATGCTCATGCAAATATCTCTAAGTATTATTACGGTTCATCAGAAGAAACTAAAGCAGGCTTCCCGGATTTCCATAAATAGTTTCTTTTCCACCAATTTAGACCATTATCGTTAAGGATTATCCTCTTGCGTAGAAAATGTCCGTAATTGTCCGTAGCTGTCTGCAATTGTCCGCAGTTGTCCATAGGTTATTCAAAAGTAAAATCATAAAGTTCATGAATCTTCAACTAGTTACGGTTTGGTTGTGCCTGAGTGGTGGTCGGGATGACACCAGGTTGAGAACAGGCTTTAAGCATAGGTACTCCAAGTCATTTCAACTAGTTGTTTTTACTTGGACTTGCCATGCTCTCACGTTACTTTAGCATTGCTCTTACCCTAACGAATACCCGGACAGTACTCAGGCAGTACCCGGACAATATAGGTTCACCCGGCGCTAATCAAGTCACCTGGGCTTTCAAGTATAGATTATTGATTTGGGACGATCATCAACCGTTAAATGAGCCAACAGTAGATTGATTTTCTGTTTGCCTTTTAAGCTGCTGAAATTTTTACCTTCGCAGCGAAGGTATTGCAGAAAAGCCTGCAGTACAAATCAGTGTTAATACAATTTTAACAGTTTGTTTCATGAATAGCCTTTATAAATAAATCCCATTTCCATCCGCAAGCTTATAATAGAGCGTATCGAAATGAGATTTTTAATGGCTTTTTGTATTACATGCCGCCAGCAGGTTTAACCGAACTTGCAATCTTTAATAATTCTGCATCAGGATGGTTACGCACCTCGCATTGTATATCAAATAGCATCGTAGCGCCGGTTGCGGATGTGTAAACGGGCCATTTTGGTAAGCCAGCAGCATTTGGGTTTCCGGTTTTAGCAAAGTTGATCCAGGCACTGCTCATCTTTCCTGCTAATATAACGGCCTCTTTTCCTCCACCTGTCATTTCCTGGCAACGCGCAATATTATCAAACTGGAAAGCGATGTCCATACAATGCATCGCTTTATATAACCCATCATTTACAGGCGATTGCCAGGTAAACAAATACATATACACCGGTGCAGCACCTGCCAGCCCCGATTTCGTATCGGCCTGCTTGATTGCCATCGGCCTGAAACTAAGATCAATATCTGTGTATCCTGACGGCTTGCTGGTGGAAGGATAAGCAGCTTTTACCGCTGCCATGTAAGCGTCCGTTTTATCTCCGTATCTTTTTTGCAGGCCGGCTTTAAGGTTTTCCATGCTCTGGTTTTCTTGCGATGGAGCAAATACGTTAAATTCATTTTTTGTAGTGCCAACTAATAAAGGGATGTTTTTAGATAACTCCATTGCCGCGGGATCGGTTGGCTGATTAGGGAAAAAGTCTTCGTTTAAGACCGCATTCCATCCTCCGTCACCTGCCTTTCCGGCTTTCCTCATCTCCATTGAGATTTTTCTGAGTGCTTTTTTGCTAGCTTCATTCAAGATATTATAAGGGATTTTTTGCAACGAATCAACCTGGGACGGTTTTAAATGCAATTCCTCCAATAAAGCTGCTGCAACTCTCTGCGAAACTGATTTTTCATTGAATGAAGTGATATAACTACCACTTTCTACTATAGCTTTTTGGAATAAGCCTTTAGCCTTTGGCGTATTCATCATACAGGTAACTTTGCCACCACCACCAGACTGTCCAAAGATTGTAACATTATCAGGGTCGCCGCCAAATTGCGCGATATTTTCTTTTACCCATTGTAAGGCAGCAACAATGTCAGCTAACCCAGCGTTTCCAGAATTTTTATATTTATCGCCATAGGCGGAGAGGTCAAGAAAACCCAGCACATTTAAGCGGTGATTGATGGAAACCAATACTACATCGCCTTTTTTTGCCAGGTTTTCGCCGTCATAAGATGGCAGTTCGATCGATGAGCCGTCTGTAAAACCGCCTCCGTGCAGCCAAACCATCACCGGGCGCTTTTTGCCATCGTTTAATTTTTGCGTCCATACGTTCAGTGTCTGGCAATGCTCGTTGGAGTAGCCCAAATCGTGATGGAAAGCAAATTCAAAGGGATCATTCACTACGGTAGTGGGAGACGTAGGACAAACCGGGCCATAGGTCATAGAGCTGCGCACATCAGACCAGGGTGTTGGCTTTTCAGGTGAGGTAAAACGATCTGATTTAGCGTAAGGTATTCCTTTAAAAGTAAAGATGTTATTATGAATATATCCTTTTACTTTACCGCTTCCGGTTGAAGTTATAGCGATTTCGGATCCCGCTGATATAGGGTCATTTTGGCAAAATGCCCAAAATGGTAAACACAGGATAAACAGCAGGCTAATTGTAGATTTTTTCATAAATTTTATTTAATAGGTTTATATTAAAACCATGGAGTTAAACCCAGTCATTGCAGACAGCGCATTGCGTAAATATAAAGTAACGAGAATTTAATTCTGCAAAATTTCTTAATTATTTAAAAACTGGGGTTATTTGCTTGTAATTTTCGGTTCGGCCTTTGAAAAGCAGTTTATAATAAACTTCCATGCGGGCAACTGGTACCCAGATTTACCAGATACAATTGGGTACCAGATACGGCACCAATCAGATTGATTTTCTTTGCTATGAAATGACTTATTATTTTTCTTAAAACGCCTTTTAAAAAAACATTTTAAACAGAAAAGTCGCAATTTCTTGCGCCTTTCGTTATCCCGCTGGGATTCACACCTAGTGCGAAAATCAGGTTTTAAGTAGTATTTAGGGAGGTTTTGGATTTCGACTCACCGAATCACTCCCCATTATTTTCGATACATTTTAGCTGCAAATGCTATGTAATAAATATAATAAAATATTTTCCCCAAAAGATATAAATATTAAAATATTAACTTGATGAAAACAATTAAGCGTAAATTTGAATGCGCCTTTGAAGCCAAAGCTTATTACGTAATTAATTGCTTCGCTCTCAGTAGCTAAATCATTTATCACAGGAACTTAATGGAAGATTCAAGCATAATTATATATCAAACTGAAGATGGTACTACAAAAATAGAAACCCGTTTAGAGGATGAAAGCGTTTGGCTTACAATTGAGCAGATGGCTGAACTTTTTAGTAAGTCCCGTTCAACAATAAATGAACATATCTTGAATATCTATAAGGAGAATGAACTTATTAAAGACGATTTTAGTAGAAAAATCGGAATTTCCGATTTTTCTACTAAACCCACTAATTACTATAATTTAGATGTAATTATATCTGTGGGTTACCGGGTTAAAAGCCTGCAGGGGACAAAATTCCGTCAATGGGCTACTGCCAGACTCAAAGAATATATTGTGAAAGGATTTACAATGAATGATGAATTATTGAAACAGGCTGGTGGAGGTAACTACTTCGATGAATTGCTAACCCGTATTCGTGACATACGTTCCTCCGAAAAAGTCTTCTGGCGTAAAGTACTGGATGTTTAACAAGTATTGACTATGATCCAAAGACAGAAGTTTCTATATTGTTTTTAGACAGTGCAAAATAAAATGCATTGGGCTGCTCACGGGCATACAGCAGCCGAAATTATCTATCAGCGTATTGATGCCAATAAATCTAATTTAGGTCTGACAAATATTAAGGGAGCCAGACCTATTAAACAAGAAACAGAAACAGCTAAGAACTATTTAGATGAGAATGATTAAATCTACTTAATAGAATGGTGTCTGCTTATTTGGAATTGGCAGAATTACAGGAGCTCAATCGTAAGCCAATGTATATGAATGATTGGATAATGCGTTTAGATGATTTTATTACAATGACAGGTAATGAATTATTGAAAAATGCAGGCATGGTAAGTCATCTGCAAGCCTTAAAAAAAGCAACTGAAGAATATGACAAATTTAAAGAGCAAAACAGAAACCAGATTACTGAGGTAGAGAAACATTTTATTAAGCAAATTGAAGAGGTATCTAAAAATATCCTGAAAAAATAGTGTAGTAGGCATTTTTTGAAATATCATTTAACACAAAAAGCCCCAATTTGCATTGAGGCTTTCGTGATCCCGCTGGGATTTGCATCTAGTGCTAAAATAAGCGTCTAAATAGTATTTGGGGCTGTTTTGTAATTCTACTCATTGAATTACTCACTATTTTTTTAATACGTTTTAACTGCAATTGCTATACTTAAAAATATGTCTTTTTTTGAAAAAGCAAAGCACTTTTTCTAATTATTTATGCTAGAAGGTCACATAAAACGCGGAAACACCAGGCCTCAATCGCCGAAATGCCCATATGTTTTAATAACACTATGCTTTTTTAGCTGATAAGTCAGGTTCAGAAAAATATTGTTTTCGTGCAGTTTGGTTGTACTTGTCAAAGGCAGTCTGGCAATGCGGATATAGCCTATATCAAATTTCAGGTTAGGTAAAACGGGGTATTCAAGGTCAATCCCAATTCTGCTGTGGTCAAAAAAATGTTCGGCTGTTGTGCCTGTTACATTGAATAGCAGTTCATCATAAATACCCAATTTTATTTTTTCTGTAAAGTCGTAGCGAAACCCGAAGCGGTTTCTTAGTCGTGTAATCTCTGTATGATTGCCCTGAAACAAACGGTATTCAACAGCTGTTCTATCCATTACATAGAACTTTTTGAAAAGTTGGTGTTGTAATTCTACGGCTGCCGAAAAACGGATTTCACTATTGGGTTGTGCCGCTTCGTCTGCCTGCTTTTGTATAATTCTATAATTTGAAAAATAAGCGAATGGAGAAAGTGAAAACTTTACATCATCGTTGTACTGATAATGCACCCAATTTCTATAGGCAAACATTAAATTTCTGTTAAACATATTTTCATTTTCAGCTCCATTTTGACGCCTGTGCTGAAACTCGTTATCTATTTTGAATTTCTTACCGACATGAACACTTAAAGTACCACGAAACCAAGCATTGTTATGTTGTTGTGCCAGCAAAGTTTGGGCAATAAAAATCCATATTGCTGTTGCCAGCAATGTTTTTAAGGGTAACATACAATCTTATTTAATGAGGGAGTTTCTCTCTAAAATATCCATAAACCCAAGTGCCTGCAATAGCACTTAGAAGTGTAACACTAATAACAGTTGCACCTGTTCCGATTTGCGCAAACAACGGACCTGGGCAGGCCCCTGTAATTGCCCAACCGAAACCAAAAATTAAACCGCCGTAGATTTGACCTTTATTGAATGTTTTGGGTGCAATGGTAATTGTTTCGCCATAAATAGTTCTGATTTCGAACCTCTTAATCAGCCAGACGGAAACCATACCCACAAGAATGGCACTACCAATAATTCCGTACATATGAAACGACTGTAAGCGAAACATTTCCTGTATACGAAACCAACTGATGACTTCTGATTTTACGAATATGATGCCGAATAATATCCCTATAATCAGGTATTTTAAATTGTTACGCCACTTGTGTTCCAAACTACTCTCGTTTACACACATTGCATCTGACTCACCAAATTTTAAATCCTTTTCTGTATTTGTATCCTGTTGCATTTGTTACGGTGTTTAGAGTGAAAGAATAAGAGGTAAAATGAGATTAGCCATAATGAAACCGCCAACCATAAAACAGGTCGTGGCAATCAATGAAGGCAATTGCAGGCTGGATAGCCCCATAATGGCGTGTCCGCTTGTACAGCCACCTGCATAACGTGTTCCAAAACCAACTAAGAAACCACCAATTATCATTAATATAAATCCTCTCAGCGTAAACAGCGATTGCCAATTCAGAATGTCTTCCGGTACCAGATTATTGTAGTGCGTAATGCCGTAACCTGCAAGTTCTGTAGCTAATTTTGGATTAACTTCAACAGGATTAGGATTGCCCAAAAGGTTAACAGCTATTGCACCTCCCAGGAAAATACCGAATACAAAAAATAAATTCCACAGTTCTTTTTTCCAATCGTATTTGAAAAACGGAATATTGGCAGGTATACACATCGCACAAACGTGTCGCAGCGATGAACTGATGCCGAATGATTTATTGCCAATAATTAGTAATGCAGGAACAGTTAAACCGATTAACGGTCCCGCTACATACCACGCCAAGGGCTGTTTTATAAACTCTATCATTTTTATAATTTTTATTAATTATTCATGGAAGTCAACCATTCTTTCATACCACCCGAAAAATTCCTCACGTTTTTGAAACCATTTTTTGCGAGTAGAGAATAAGCTATTGCCGAGCGGTCGCCTGCCTGACAGTGAATGATTACCTGTTTGTCTTTACTGATTTTATCAAGATGATCAGGAATGGTTCCCACAAAAACATTATCTGCACCCTCTATGTGTCCTGCCTCATATTCGGCTGCTCCACGTACATCTATAATCTGAACATCTTCATTATTGATGTATGTTTTAAACTCGTTGACTGAAATAACATCGGCCGTTTGCAGCTCAACACCCAAATCGTTCAGGTCTGAAATGTAACCGTAAATATTGTCCAGACCGATACGCATTAATTTTCGGGTCAGGTCATCTATTTTGTTATCATCACAAACTAGTATAAACTGTTCCTGATAATTGAGCAGCCAACCCGCCCACGTTGAAAAAGAATTATTCCCTTGAATGTTCAGGCTACCGGGAATAAACCCTTTGGCAAAATCTACCTTATCTCTTGCATCTATGACTTTCAAGCCATTGGCATAAGCATTTAAAAATTGCCCTCCCGATAATTTTTGATGTTTGGGTACTTCTACCAATAGGGGGCGGTTGACCTTATTCAAATGTTTCATCATCGAAAAATATTTAGGCGGTTCCGGCTGGTCTGCTAAAAGGTAGTTGGTAAATTCTTTTTCATCATGATCATGTTGAAAAGCCCAGTTGCGGATTTTTTCATAACCCACGGTTGAACTATGCACTGCTCCCAAAGCCTTTCCACAAGCTGAACCCGCTCCATGTGCCGACCATACCTGAAGGTATTCGGGCAATTCGGCAAACTTTTTCAACGACTGGAACATTTGTCGAGCACCTGCTTCTTTTGTACCGATAAGCCCTGCGGAGTTTTCCAGCAAATCAGGACGACCAATATCGCCTACAAATACAAAATCACCTGTCAATATCATCACAGGTTTTTCCGTCGCTGGATGGTCAGTCAGTAAGAAACTGATGCTTTCCGGTGTATGGCCAGGCGTGTGCATTATCTCTAAAGTCAGATTTCCTACCTTGATAAAATTGCCATCTCTCAGCCCATGATGTGGAAACTGATATTGCCAGTCTTCGCCGCCCTCATCCGAAAGATACATTGTTGCTCCCGTAATGGCATTCAATTCTCTTGAGCCGCAAAGAAAGTCTGCGTGTATGTGGGTTTCGGCAATGTGTGTAATACGGAGATTATTTTGCTTTGCAATTTCCATGTACTCATCAATATCTCTTTTGGCGTCTATTACGATGGCTTCGCCCGTAGCCTGACAACCTATTACATAACTGCCCTGTGCTAAACTTTTATCATATACGTGTTGAAAAAACATAGTACTTATTTTTAATGATTAATTATTTAATTGATTTTTAGATGAATATCAATTTACCTTGACACTTCAAATTATTTTATTTCAATAATGTTTCTTTGATAATAATGTAAATCCCCATTACCAGTACAAACCAACCGAAAGCGGGTTTGAGCTTTTTACCGTCAATTTTTGTAGATAAAAAACTGCCTGTCAGAATACCTACAATGGCAATAAAAGTTATGGTTAACAAGAAATGCCAATGAACAGAAGTATGAGAAAGTGAAAATAGAAAACCTATTAGAGAATTTGTCGAAATGATCAGTAGTGAAGTTCCAACAGCTATTTTCATAGGAAGCTTCAGCAAATTAGCCAATACAGGAATGATCAAAAAGCCACCACCTGCACCAATAAAGCCTGTAATTGTACCTATAAAAATCCCTATTGCAAAAACCAAAGGATAATTGAATGGCTGTTTTTGTGTTGTATCATCACTTGCATGTTCATCTTTTTTAATCATGCTGTATGAAGCAAAAACCATCAGCACGGCAAAAATCAACATCAAAAAAATACTTTTGGTAAGGATGAAATTTCCGGCTCTAAAAATTTCCCCGGGAATGGAAGGCATTATATAGGCTCTTGTGAGAAAAACAGAAATGATTGACGGAATACCAAAAACGACTGCCATTTTGATGTTGACCAATTCCTTTTTGAAATAGGAAAGGGAGCCGACTATGCTTGTTGTACCAACAATAAAAAGGGAATAAGTAGTTGCTAAAACAGCATCAGTGCTGAACAAATAAACTAAAACAGGAACGGTAAGAATACTACCGCCACCACCGATTAGTCCTAAAGAGATACCGATAAAAATTGAAGCTAAATAACCTGCTATGTCCATTGTTTTTAAGATTGATGCAGCAAAGGTGCGCCAACTCAAAAACATTTACAGCTACTTTAGTTACATAAGGAATATTTTATTCCTACCGAGCTGAACAACTCCGTTTTCTTCCAATTGTTTCAATAATCTGGAAACGACTACACGAGCCGTTCCAAGTTCATTAGCTAATTGTTCGTGGGTTATATGAATGGTTTTTGATAGTGTCAACTCAGATTTCTTTTTGAGCAAATTTAATAAACGTTCATCTACTTTTTTAAAGGAAATGGCATTGACAATTTCCAACAGTTCTTCAAAGCGTTTGTGATACAAACGAAAAATATAGTCGAGCCACTGCGGGTATTCTTTGATGAACAGTGAAACTTTGTCAATGGGCAAAAAAAGAATTTCTGCGTCTTCTTCCACTTCCGCCTTTACTTTGCTTGTTTCGTTGTGCAGTCCACCCAAAAACGACATAATGCAGCTTTCGCCTGCTTTGATGTAATACAATAAAATTTCCCTGCCATCTTCTTCTGTCCGCATAACTTTCATGGTTCCTTTGGTAACAATCGGAATGGAACGGATATGAGCATTTTCATTTAAAATAATGCTTCCTGCCTGGTAGGTTTTTAGTATGCTATATTTATATAGTTTTTCAACCAATTCGGGCGAAGACTTAAATTCTGTTATTTGTTGTAGACCGTCCATTTTTCAAAACTACGGTTTTGGTTGGTCGCCTCCGTGTAATATTGTGAATAAATAAGGTTACTTAATATTATCCAAATTCCCCCTAATGCTGTTCGTATTCTTTTAGTAGCTTTTATTGTTATATACAACTCGTAAAAATCTTGCGTTATCTGAATATCAATATTTTAATACGGATTAGGGGAGTTTGGTATTATAAAGAACGACGCACCGAATGACACACATTTTATATGCGATTTCATGCATATTTTGGTAAAACGCGTAAAAGCAAAAACCCCTGCAATCATTTGATTTGCAGGGGTTTAGTTCTCTTTGATATTGTTTCTTGTGATCCCGCTGGGATTCGAACCCAGGACCACTACATTAAAAGTGTAATGCTCTACCAGCTGAGCTACGGAATCATCATTCTTTTCAGAATAATACTGTAAGCGTTTCCGTTTTCAGTGATGCAAAAATATCATTTTAAATTGAATAAATGCGTTTTAAGTGATAATAAAGCAGGATATTTTGATTTTTGCTCCTAAAGTGTTGAATTCTAGTTATAATAATTTTCATCATTTTATATCTCTGATTTATAAAATCAGTTTTAAAAAATAATACTACTCATATTTCAACGCATCAATAGTATTGGCAACAGCTGCTTTATAAGAACGGATGCTAACCGTTATCAAAGTAATCAGCATGGAGATAAAAAAGGCGAAGGCAAAAGGCCACATGCCTAATTCTATCCGGTAAGCAAAGCCCGATAACCATTTTGAAACCAATAAATAAGCCAATGGCCATGCGATAAGATTAGCTACAAAAACCAGCAGTAAAAATGAACCATTGAGCATCTTTACCAATTCGAAAGTTGATGCGCCTAATACCTTTCTGATCGCTACTTCCCTGGTGCGCTGGGTAGCCACAAAAGAAATTAATCCGAATAAACCTATGAAAGATATAAATATAATAACCCCGGCAAAAAACCGGAATAATATCGCCATGATTTTTTCACTTTGATAATAACGGTTTACATCATCATTGACAAACTTGGCGTTATAAATCCCATTAATGAAAGTACTGTTCCATAAAGCTTCAATTTCCTTCATGGCAGGTATCAGCTGAGCCTGATCCATTTTTATTGCAACCATATAGTAAGCTCCCTTTTCCGGATAAATAATAAGTGGAGAAATACTTTGTTGAAGTGACCGGTCATTAAAATCCTTAACCACGCCTACAATAGGCACTTTATGTTCATTCTGATTGATAATTTTACCCAATGCATCTTGCGGATTAATAATACTCATCTTCTTCAGAAAGGTTTCGTTAACAACATAACCATTCACAGTATCACTATTTAAAAATACTCTTCCTGCGATTAGCTTCAGGTCAAATACCTTAAAATAATCAGCATCTGCTGCAGAACGTCTAAGCTCAAAATCATCGTTCTTCTGGCCATTGAAAGAGAAACTCGTTGTGCTCATATCATTGGATAGTGGCGGGCGCTGGCAATAACTAAAGCTCTGGACACCATTTATCTGCAGCGCTCTTTCTTTAAAAGTTTTGTGTTTACTCCGCCCTAAACTATCAGCAGGTACATACATAATCGCAATTGCATCAGTTTTAAATCCTAAAGGCTTTTGATGTACATAATTCATCTGCTCCAGGATAATCAATGTTCCAATGATCAGAATAATGGTAATTGAAAACTGTAACACAACCAGAACTTTACGCAGGTTCATATTTCCAGCATTGATGGTAATTTTATTTTTGATTGCCAAAGCCGGGCTAAAACCTGAGATCACTAATGCCGGATAGAAACCAGCCAGTAAACTTACCGCCATTACCATTGCAATTAAGAAGACGAAAATTACAGGATGTTCAAAAATGCTGAAAGATATGCGGGCTTTGAATAAGTTTTCCAGCTGCGGAAGTGCTAACTCAGTTAAAATACAGGCAAATATTAAGGCGATCAGTGTAATAGTAAAAGTTTCTGTTAAAAACTGAACGATCAATTGTTTACGCTTGCTGCCCAAAACCTTGCGTACACCAACCTCTTTTGAGCGGTTAATAGATTGCGCCGTAGTCAGGTTAATGAAATTTATGCAAGCCGTAACTATTAAAAATAAGCCAATTACACCAAGGCCGTACAGTTGACTTTTAGCGATAGATAAATTTGCAAAATTACCCTGTTTTTCACTAAAATGAATGTCTTTAAGTGCTTGCAGTGCATTGGTTTGATTGCCGTCAATTTTTTTATCCTGATAGTATTTTTTGTTAAAAAGTCTTAAAGGCTCTTTTAAAGTAGTCACAGAAAAACCACTTTTCAACAAAACATAACACTCAGTTTGTGAACCCACCTCATCCCAATTCTTATTATCTTTTTGAGGGAAGTTTTGGTAGCTGATGACTATTTGTAGCGGCAAACTACTATTTTGGGGCATATCTTTAAATACTCCTGTAACTTTCAAGTTCGTTTTATTGCGGAACAGCAGCGTTTTTCCCATTGCGTTTGCAATGCTGCCAAAAAACTTTTTTGCCGTTGCTGCGGATAAGGCTACCGTATTAGGCTCACTGATAACTTTCTCAGGTTTTCCAGCCAGCCAGCCTATCTCAAAAATGTCAAAGAATTCTGGTTCAGTATAATAGACAGATTCTTCTGACTTTATCCTGTCTGCTCCATTTTGATCTTTAACCTGAATAATGCCATTATTGATTGATATGATTGCAGTCTTCTCTATTCCGGCAATATCATTTCTGACTGCGGCAGCTAATGGTACAGGTACACCTTGCGTATCATCCTCAAAACTACTGTATTTCCAGTGTGTCGTAAATCTGAAAATCCTATCCTGATTTTTATAACCCTCATCAAAACTCAATTGATAACGAACAAAAATAAAGATGAGAATGCAGCTTGCCATAGCAATAGAAAGCCCCAGAATATTAATCAAAGTATAACCCCTGTTTTTCCAAAGGTTTCGCCATGCGATCTTTAAATTTAACTTGAACATAATAATGGTGAGTTATATCCTTCGGATAAGCTAACGGTATGCCAACCGTAAATTACTTAATAATCCGCGCTAAATCGCTATTCTGCAAATACAATACGCGTGTACTGTTCATGAACGAACAGTACACGACCGGAAACGAACACTAAAAAACAGATGCTATAAATGCCTTGACTGATAGTTTCTAACTATAAAACTGGTCAGTAAAGCAGTGATATTTAACCCCGCTAATATTAATGTATAACCTATCCTGTGACCATGAGACATGCTACCCAGGTAGTCCATAAACGTCAGCTTATTTACAACCGCGTAGGAAAGCATAAAAAATATAATTTCATACAGCTTTTTACCACCCGTTATAATTCCGCTGCATACAGCTAACGAAATGATCAGTAAAGCTCCATTAATGATATTAACAATTGAATATACATTCCCGGCAACCGCATACCTCAAAATGACAGGTAATGCAAGCAAAACCGCTAACAGCACACCAGAAAGAATTTGTGCCGGCAATATCCTGAACAGAGGCCGGTAAGCTGCAAAAGTAAAATAATGCACCCTGTTTGTTTTTTCTTTAGTCGTCAGATCTGACCAGCGCGTAACCTGTAAAAACCATAAAACAGGTAGTAAGTAAGCATGTGCTATCGCTAAAGGAGCAAAGCACATGCTTATCCATAAACCCATATTAACCAGCCAGAACCATTTGTTCCCTTTTCTGAGGAGCAGCAGCAATTCAGTTCTTACAAAAGGGAAAATACTATAGTCAGTAACCAAAGCAGGCATTAAACTCCTGTTAATCCCTTTAGGTGTCAGGTTTAATCCATCAGTTTCCTTTACCTGAGGTACTGCTTTTTTCTGACTAACCGGTTGCTGGAAATCAAACCGGTGAAAAAAGAAAGAAGAAATATACACAAGCAGTATACTGATTCCTATCCATAACAGCCGGCTAACCAGAAAAGGCAACTGCCAGTGAACACCTTCGTAAATAAAAACTTTAAACGCTTTTTTACCACTGAAGATAAAACCGAAGGAAGGATCCTGCACACGTGTATGAAACCCCGAACTGATTTCCTGGGCAATACTGCTGGTTATAGTTTTTAATCCGAAAGGATCAAGAAGGGTAGCCAGGCTATCTGGCTGCTGTAATTTAATAGCAGCCATTGTCATCCCAAAAAGCATAAAGTAAAGCAGGAATTGCAGTACAGTCTTTTTACCCAGAAACACTTCTGCTAAAACAGCCAGGGCAGACACTAAAAACATGGCTGGAACCGGTAATATCAGGTAAGGTAAAACGAAATTGGCAAGCACAAAAGGATAACCTGAACCACGGATAAAAAACATAATTATGCTAACCGAAAAAGTGCAGCACACAATAGTGAGCAATACCATTAAGTTACTTAACATTTTGTTCAGCAGATAATTAAAGTTTGAAATCGGTGTACAGGCGATAATCAAACCTACTTCAGTATCAATATCTTTCTTAATACCACTATTCACCAAAGCAAAACCATACATAGACAACATAACAGTAGTCATGATGGCCGAAACATACCCAGCCCAGGCTGAATTATAGGCACCTTTGAAACCCGGAACATTTAATGTGGTATAACTTGCGGTATGCAGTGGTACAAACAAATAAGCCATATACACCGTAAAAACCAATGTGATCAAAAAAGAATAACTGCGTGTACGTTGTAAGTAATCGGCTTGCAGGAGATTGTATAAATATTTCACAGGCTAAACGTGGCTTTGAGTTAAAAATAAATAAGCGTCCTCTAAACCAACTTTAACAGGAGTGGAGAAAGGAGCAATCACATTCAGGTCACTAATGTAGCGTACACGTACCTGGTCACTCTGTCTTGCCGTATCAATCACAAGATATTTACTTTTAAATGCAGCAAGCGAAGCCGGTTCAATAAGAACCTCAAAAACCTTGTTTTCTGCATATTTAATAATATCCAGCTGATTACCTTTGGTGATTAACTTTCCACCCTGCATTACAGCTACTTCATCTGCAATAGTTTCAATATCTGAAACAATGTGTGAGGAAAGGATGATGATACAATCATCTGCCAGTTCTGCGATCAGCTGGCGAAACCTTACCCGTTCTTCGGGATCAAGCCCTACCGTCGGCTCATCAAAGATTAAGACCTTAGGGTCGTTCAATAAGGCCTGGGCAATGCCAATACGCTGTTTCATACCACCAGAATAAGTACCGATTGGTCTTTTTGCATCGGCCATCAGGTTTACACCTTCCAATAATAGCTCAATCCGCTGATTTAAACCCCGGCCGCCAACACCCTTCATTGCAGCTATATATTTTAGAAATTCATAAGCATTAAGATTAGGATAAACTCCAAAATCCTGAGGCAGATAACCAAGAATTTTTCTGATATGACCGGGATTATTGACAATATCCACGCCATCTAAAAACAAAGTGCCTTGTGTAGGTTTGCTGATGGTTGAGATAATTTTCATCAACGTAGACTTACCTGCTCCATTTGGCCCCAATAAACCCAGGATTCCATTTTCGAGTGTGATAGAATAGTCTGTAAGCCCTGTTTTATGCTTGTTGTATTGCTTGGTGAGATTTTTAATTTCCAGTATCATGCGTTAATCTATATCCATAAGACAGGAGGGGGCTATCTGAAGTTACATTTTGTGAAAAATAAATGATATCCTGTTTTGAAGCCTCTATAGGAACATTTCAGGCACAGATTAATTTATTCAGCCCGTTAAAATCAAATTATTTCAGTTTACTTCTGATTTAAAGCTGGCTGATCAACATAATTTTAAATTACTGGCTGGTGCTTCGAATACACTATCTTTAACCAAAGGTGGCAGAAATCATCAGGAATCTGCCTGTCCGCCATCTGCTGATCTGGTTATAAACCAGCTTGCATTTAAAACAATAAACAAGTACAAATCAATAAATAGATGAAATTGAAAATAAACTTAACACTGATTACCTTACTGTGTCTCTCTGCCGGAAGCACCGTAAATGCACAAAATGTGAATGTAGCCAAAGCGTTGGTCCCTGCTGAAAAACAAATGAAAATATTGCTTGAAAACTCAGTAAAGGCCATCGCAGCAGAACCAAAATTTATTGCGCCACGTACACTGGAAAATAACCAATTGAAATTAGTAATCGGGAAAGACTGGACAAGTGGTTTCTTTTCAGGAATGCTCTGGTATATGTATGAGCTGACCAAAAATCCTGTATGGCTGGAACCAGCTAAAGAATTTACTCAAAAACTGGCACCGCAACAGTTCAATACCGGAACACATGATTTAGGTTTTATGGTGTATTGCAGTTATGGTAACGGTTATCGTTTAACCGGGGACACAAGTTATAAATCAGTGATTATACAAGCTGCAAAAAGTCTTTCCAAAAGATTTAACCCGGTGGCAGGCGTGATCCGTTCCTGGGATCATAATGCTGATAAATGGCAGTTCCCTGTAATTATCGACAATATGATGAACCTGGAATTACTTTTTGAAGCAACTAAACTGACCGGAGATTCTTCATTTTATAAAATTGCAGTTAGTCATGCAAATACTACACTTAAAAACCATTTCAGAAAAGATTATAGCTCTTACCATGTGGTTGATTACGATCCTGCAACAGGCGCTGTTAAATGGAAAGGAACTGCTCAGGGCTATAGCGATCCGTCTGCATGGGCAAGAGGACAGGCATGGGCATTATATGGCTATACCTTATGTTACCGTGAAACTAAAGATGTCGCTTATTTAAAGCAAGCAGAGGGTATTGCTAAATTTATGCTGAGTAACCCGGCAATGCCTGCCGACAAAGTACCATACTGGGATTATAACGACCCTCAAATTCCAAATTCACCGAAAGACGCATCAGCAGCAGCGATTACTGCTTCAGGTTTATATGAATTGAGTGGCTATAGTAAAGAAGGTAAAAGCTATAGAAAAACGGCAGATCAGATCCTGAACAGCCTGATTAAAAATTACACAAGCAGTGCCGGAACTAATGATGGATTTATTTTAGCACATAGCACTGGTCATAAACCTGCGAAATCTGAAATAGATGTGCCCATTATTTATGCAGATTACTATTATTTAGAGGCTTTGAAAAGAAGTAAAGGAGGGGCTAATCCTTAAATAAAGAGTCTGATCATTTTGAGATGCCCCCGGTTTTATGGGGGCATTTTTTCTTTTAATTTGTTCTTCTTCTTTCATCCTCATTCCCAGTGCTGCGCTGTTTAACACTCACTTTATCATTTCCAAAGCTATAAGTTAAAGAAAATCTGAAAAACCTGCTGCTGTTATTCTGGCCATAAACCTGTTTTATGCCATTCACTACAGAAGTGTAATCCTTCAGATAAGCCGTATTAAACACATCATTCAAAAGCATGGATAACTGAAGCTTGTTTTTAAAGATGCTTTGCTTAATTCCAAGGTTTAATCCGGATAACTGTCCGGTTTCATACAATCCCCTTTTCACAGAAGAACTGTAAAAATAATCTGCCTGTATTTTGGTAGCCGCACTTAATGAAAATGTATTATTCGTGGTAAAATACAACTGTCCGCTATTTTTTGGCGTTGCCCTCACCAGCGCATTAAAAACACTTTTTGAACCCAGCAGATAAGCTGAGTTTTGACTTTGCCACCATGGGATAACATTCACTGTGTAGCTTTCACCAATTCCATAATAGTATTCTTTGAAATAATTTTGTCTGCTGATGATTTGAATATTTGTCACAGGATCTGAATTAAACACCACCCCAAATCCATCAGTTGTGATATTAAAGAATAAGTTTGTTCTCAGGTTTCCTTTATATACATAAGTAAAATCAAAATTATCATTATAAGAAGGTTGTAAAAATGGATTTCCTTCCGAATAACTCTTGCTATTTAAATAGGCACGGAATGGGTTTAAATCTCTGAAGACCGGCCTGTTAACCCTTCGTCCATAATTGAATAAAAAACTATTATTTTCATCTTTTTTATACGAAAGATAAAAGGTTGGAAATAACCTTAAATAGTTATTCACTGTGGTTTGATCTTTGGTACCTGAATACCCCTTAGTCTGGATATTTTCCATTCTTAAACCGATTTGAAAACTGAACTGGCTACCCAGATTTTTAATCCCGTTTACATAGAATGACTGGTTATTTTCCTGGTATTCAAATTCATTGGATTGATTTTTATCTAAAACAGCGTCTCCACTAATCTTATTGTAATAAGAAAGATCGGCCTTGCTAGTGATAAAACTCATTTTAGCACCATAAGACAGGTTTATGAATTTCAGCGGATGTTCCATATCTACTTTTATACTGGTATTATGAATGTTCTGTTCGGAAAGGTTTATGGCAGACTGATTGGTATTCAGAAAATTCATATCCGGCAAATAAGCGCTGGTTACGAAGTTATTGTCGATTTTTGAACTGTAAATGAAGTAATCAAGATCAACTGATAACTTTCTGCCAGCCGTATCCAGTTTCGTAATCACATGCGCATTGTAAGTATGGCCTGAATTGCTCAGCTTATATAATCCATCATTAATTAAAAGAGAATCAATTTGATGGGTCGTATTTCTGATCTTGATAGTGGTCAGGCTTTTTGAATCCGGATTATCCTGATTCCCCATATATTGTATACCCAGGGTAGTGCGATCAGAAATATCATAATCAAATACCATACCGCCAGAAATATTATGCTGTTGCTGCTTTCCCACCCGGCTTAATTCCCAGAGACCATTTGGATAATAAGTGTTTAAGTTTTCTGTTTCTTTCAGATTTCCCAATTTCCCACCAATATTCATAGCTAACCTGATCTTATTTTTGTTGTACAGGAAATTATCGCGTAAAGTGTAAAAACTATAAGTACTTTGGTCGTAAGTTGTACTGGTCGTGTTTTTCCAGGAATTCAGGGCACCCTTCTTTAATATGATATTAATCAGGCCCCCGTTTCCACCAGCTTCATATTTAGCAGGCGGATTAGTGATCACTTCGACACTGGCAATATCAGTCGCAGCTATGGAGTTCAGATAATTGATCAAATCATCCCCGGTTAATTCAATTAATCTGCCATTCACCATCACACGGGCAGCCCCTTTACCCAATATGCTGATAGCATTATTTAAAACCATTACACCGGGAGCTGCCCCAATTGCACTTACTGCATTACCTCCTGAAGCTGAAATACTATTTTCCACATTAAAGACGATCCGGTCTGTTTTATATTCGACCAGTTTTTTCCTGGCTACAATTTTAACTTCCTGGAGATCTTCCTTTGGCTGTAAAATGATGACTCCTAAATCTGTATCTTTTGCTATCTGTATACTTTTCTCCCAGGCTGTAAACTCCAGGTAACTGATCTTTAATTGATAAGACCCATTCTTTAGCTTCAGTTCAAAAGAGCCGTCTTCTTTAGTTAGCGCTCCTGTAATTACTTTACCTGCGGTATCTGTTAAAATCACATTCGCCCATACAATGGGTTCATTATTTCCTTTGACATTCCCTTTGAGCTGTACTTGTGACTGAGCCCATAATGGTAACATTAACAGGGCATATAAGATGATTGTTTTCATAGGTTTCTAATTATGAATACAAATCTGCGTTTGAAAATCCGCATGCCCGACCGACAAAAAAAAGTCGTACTATTTTTCTGAGCAGAAAATAGTACGACTTTTTTTATTGAAGTACGACTTTTTTTAAATGGCTTGTAATGAGTTGTTTTGATCTATTCGTCGTCCAGTAAAGAAACACAATCTTTTCCAAGCAGTGCTTTACGTTCAGCAAAGCTGGCTAAAGAAGTGGTGTCTTTGATACTTTTATAAAGTGAAGTCAGGATACTTAAAGTTCTTTCATCTGTTTCGCATGCCTCTGCTTTTTCAAAATATTGAATAGTTTTCTGTACCTGAATTTTATAGGCTTTAAAAGCAATTTCATTCAGTGCTGCATTTTTAAGCTTTGCGGATTCACTTACCTTACGGCCCAAAGTATCACATTTCTTTAAATTGATAAATCCCAAAGAAGTATAGGTCACATAATAACCCGGAACCAGTTTAGTTACCTTTTCATAAAGAGGCTCTGCTTTTTCTGGTTTGCCCATAGACTCATAGATTCTGGCCAGATGGAAACTAACATTGGCAACTTGTTTGTCATTCAATTCTGACGAACGTTCCAATAATGAATTAGCTTTCTCAACGGTTAATGCATTTTGATCTTCATTCATTCTTGACTGCGTATAATCAAAGTATAATTCTTTGATATCCTGCTTTTGTGCAAATGCAGTGCTGACCCCAAACAGGAGAAGGAGATTAAGTAGTATTGTTTTTTTCATGGGTATAGGTTTTCAAATATTAACATCTTTATCTTCTAATAAAAACGGTCAAATATGCGATTATTTTAATTTATTATCACGTTAATTATTGTTTTAAATTAAAAATAATTTGTTAATATGGTTGATAATTAATTTAAGATAAACTCTTGAAATCTTTTTTTTGCAAGTTCAGAAATCTTATATTGTCGCAACAAACCCATTATTTGCCATTAAAAAATTAACCTTTAAGCTGATGTCATTTCAAGCATATCTCGATACTATCAAAAAGAAAACTGGTAAAGGCCCTGAGGAATTGAAACAACTTGCAGATCAGAAAGGATTTTCTGAAAACGGAAAACTTAAACCAGAGGTTAAAGCCGGGCAGATTGTAAGCTGGTTAAAAGAAGAGTTTGAATTAGGGCACGGGCATTCAATGGCTGTTTATGCATTACTTAAAGGATTAAAAGAGTAAATGAAGCTTCCATATGAAATTAAAAATGCTGATGAGCTCATTGCTTCAGAAATAGCAATCATCATCAAATCCTGGGAGCAGCAGGAGTGGGATAGCTTAACTGTAGAAGAATTTAAAGAAAAATTCTCCCTTTCTGAATTTCATCTTCTGAAAAATGAGGACGGCAATATATGTTGTTTAACCCACCTGAATTTTGATTTTAAAGTAGAGCTCAAGCATGCTGTATATGATATTTGTGAACTGGTGGGTTTGGTGTCTACAGTGAAACGCCAGGGATATGCCAGACAGCTGCTTCAGGAAGTTGTCAGTAATTTGCAAACCCGGAAAATTGAATGTATTGGTTTTTGTGGAAAGGAACTCAGGCCTTTTTATGAAAAATGTAATATATCCATTTTGTATGATCAGGCTGGATATCTTCGGGAAAAGGTTTCCGACGGGCAAATTGATGCGAACCCGGACGACGATATTTTAATCATTTTTTTATCAGATGATAAGTACAGGTTATTAGAAGACCTAAACGATAATTGTATCGGTTACTTATTATTCTAAGATTTTACAACCTTCATATTAATTATTACAGGATATAGTTCAAATTATTACTGGGTATAGCTGAAATTATTACTGGGTATGGCTGAAATTATTACCGGGTATAGCTGATGGTAATTATTTTTACGCTAATAGGGCAGGGATTAACCTGCCCTGGATTATTTAACTGCCTGAATTGCTTGAATACGATTTGAAGCATTGGTGTTTTTAGGATTGAGCACCAATGATTTTTTATAACTTAATACAGCTGCTTTATAATCACCCATGATTTCGAGGATTTCTCCCAGACTATCATGTGCATTTGCACTTTGCGGGTAAAGAACTGAATTTAATTTAAATATCGCTAAAGCCTTAGCCATTTCTTTCTGGCTTAATAACTTATATCCCCATCCATTGAGATCATCTTCGCCCGGAGAAAATCCCGGATCTTTCTTTTTGAGTTCAGCCACTACAGCAACTGATTTATCGAAACCTTTTTTCAGTAATTCAGTCCTTAATTTTTGAATAGCCGGAGATAAACCAAAACCATTGGTTTCATGCATGTCAGGAATATAGTAGGCGCCTATCTCATCAATAAATCTTTCCGGATTAGCACCCATTAAATTAGTCAGGACGACTATAGAAAGATCATCCTTTAAATAGACGAAGAAAGCAGATCTGCCACCACCAACCGGGCCAACCGCAGGGTGATCAGTTCTGGTCACCGTTGGCCATCCAAGTGCATAACCATTGGTCAGCTGGTCAAACCCGCCAATTTTTCCATTATTTAATACTGCCGGTGTCCATAATGCATCTATACTTTTCTTATCTTTTAATAGCTTGCCATCTTGCAGGGCGATAAGCCATTGTGCCATGTCCTTTGAAGTCGATAAGATTCCTGCGGCTGTTCTGAAAAACAGCGGAAACTGTATATAAGCAGTGCCAGGACTTTTACCTCTCACCATCCGGCCGTTCACAAATTTCTTCATCGTATAAGCACCCGCTGAATTTTGAATCACATCATAGGAATCGCCAAATCGCGTCAACTGCATTCCGGCCGCTTTAAACTGTCTTTCTTCTATAAACTTGGTAAAATGTACACCACTCAGTTTCGTGATAATTTTTCCAAGAATAACATAGCCAGTCTGGTTATAACTGAACTTTTCGCCGGCATTAAATTCCAGCGGTAATGTTTTTACTTTTTCCCATGCACGGCTCTCATGTGCATTTTCCAATACCTGTTCATTGGTGTCAAGAATATCTGGTAAGCCGGAGGTATGGGTTAATACCTGCTGTAAAGTTATTTTCTGCCAGGAAGCCGGCAGGCTGTCTATATAAAGCGAAACAGGATCGGTAATTTTTAGTTTTCCTTCTTCGGCCAGTTGCATCACTGCAACTCCTGTAAAGGCTTTGGTAATGGAGTTGATAGAGAAAATGCTTTCATCTGTTGCAGGAATGGAATTTTCCAGATTTGCCGTTCCATAAGTTTTTTGTTTAATCAGTTGTCCATGACGGACTATGGCCAGCTGTAAAGCAGGAATATGCTGTTGCTGCATTTTTTGTTGAACAAATAGATCAATACTATCAGGTTGATCAGTATGTTGTGCCTTAGACAAAGCAGGGATCAGCATTCCGGAAATTAAAAGCGTTACTGTAAGCTGTTTAAAATTCATTTGGTAAGAGAGGTTTAATATTTCGTAAGAGGGGTTTAATTAAGTCCGGTCATATCCGATTTGATGAACAGGGGATATATAGCATAAGATCAGCATTAACGATTTATGTTACATTTCAGAAACAAAAAAATCCCTGCAAACATAAAATCTGCAGGGATAATCAAGTATTGCTATAAGTTTTATAGCCAGTAATGTTATATAACTATGAACAATATAAAACTCCCAAAGTAATAAATACCCATACTCCAATGTAGAAAAAACCTAAAAGGGCTGTTATTGTGTTATCTTTCATATCTTTTGTATTAGACAGCAAACATAAAAAATTTTTATAAATTATTAGTCTAATCCTATGCATTAATGTGTATTTATATGGTTTCTAAGCTATGCGGTAATATATTTATTTGGTTATCTTCCGCAATGTTTGTAACTGATATTTGAAAAATTAACGATAATGAATAAATCCCTGAAAATAAGCCGTAAAGAATATCTATCCGGTCTGGAAGCTAAGGAAACCGATCCGATCAGCAGATTTTTTGAAAGTACAGCAGGAAAATTAATATCTATGCCATTTATTGCCTTAAGTGACCGGCATGAAATTACAATCAATCAATGTGAAGTAAAAGGTACCAGTTTGAAATTGGTGTATACTACGGGGTATTTTGAACTTCAAAATATAGAGTTGTGTCTTTGTTTACCGCAAGAATGGGAATTGAGGCGTTTCGCTTCTTCTCCACTTATAGAAGAAACTTTTATCGTTGACTTGTTAAAAGAACTTACCCTAAAACTTGAGCGTAAAAAGTCGGCCTTTAAGATCATGGAAGGTCTTTATCTGGACAAGAATAAATCGCCATGGAACAAACTTTCATGGGATGAAGAAATTGAAGGTTTAGTGCTGGTAAACTATAATTGGGATGAAAACCACAAGCCCCAAGAAGACTGGAATGATGAAGAGGAAATCATCACAATCTATACTTTAATGCCGGTGTATAAAACTGAAGTTAAAATTAAAGATCAGCTGAATGAAATATTGATAACTAAACAACAATTGAGATGGGAAGACATTGTCTTTCCTTTAAATAAGAATATAGCTCTCCAGAATCTTCTGAATGATGGCGTGACAGCAAACAATTTGGAGAAAATCCAGCAGGCTGTAACATTGGGTGCAAACATTAACAGAGGATACATTGAAGAGCATTGGCAGATTGGTTTTTATACAAATCAAACTATTCTGGCACGTGCTTTCGATACTGAAAATGTGCCATTGATCAAATATCTGGTTGAGCATGGGGCAGAAGTGCCTGTGAATGCGCTGGCTTATCTGGGAGGCTGGGGGAAACGGGATATCTTTGAATACCTGATTGATAAAGGAGCGGATATCAATGCGGAATTTGCAGAGATGTCGGCATTGGCACGTGCAAAATCTTTTAAAAATATAGCAGGATTTAATGACTTAATCGCTTTAGGCGCGGTTAAAGAATAATTCCAATGCTTAAACTATAAAATATGAATGCAATAAAACAGTATATAAAAAATAAGAATTGGCAGGAGATCTTAAATTACAATAAGAATTTAAATGCGCAGGAACGTGTTCAAATGATTACTTATCTGCATACTTTAGATATTAATGCTGATTTAATGGGTGTATCTTCTGATCAGATCAAAGCCGGGATACAACCTGATTTTTATGATAACCGGGTAAAAATAGAAACTACTTTGAACTTTGCATTTGTTACTTGTACAAGGACAATTGAAGAGCTTAAGCTAACAGAAAGCAATAAAAATGGCTGGGTTCAAAATCCATTGTGGCAGTATTTGAATTCAAGTGTTTTTGGCGCTGAACCTTTATTAGAACTTTATCAGCTATTTCCACCAACCTATCTAAATCAAACGATTAAAGAAGCTTCAAAAGCTCGTTTTCAGCATTTCAATTTCACCATATTATGGGATTTATATACACATGGACTCCTTGTTTTTGAAGAAGAGTTTTTTGTCAGGGCATTATTTACAATTCCCATGTTTAAAAGAAATACACAAGAGGATGCTGATTTCTTAGCGCAGAATCCAGAAGTACTGACAAAGGTTTTTCTTCAGTTTTATAAATATGAGGTTCCGGTTTTAGATACTTCTAAATGGGATACGCCCAATGGGCCTGTCTGTAAAAGAGTGACTGAATTCTGGACAGAAGTATTTCAGCTTCTTTTGGAAAGAGGATATGTATTTAACCGGCTGCTCATTCCACAGCTCATCGAGTCACTTTTGAACAATTGGAAAAAACCGCATCTGGATTGGCATATCCGGTTATTAGAACTATTGAAAACCACTACAGAAGAATATTTAACCTGTCAGAATCTCTTATTTTCTATACTCAATACAGGCAGCATAAGTCTGATCAATTTTGCAGTCAAACAAATTCATTTGCTATACAAAGCCGAAAACTTTGATAAAGCTGGATTTATAGCTAATATTCCTGTTATTTTTTCAAAAGAGAAAGGTGAAAAATCGATTTTGATCAGTTTGGAAATATTGGATTATTTATGGTCCAGACCTGATTACAAAGAGGAAGGGATTACAGAACAACTAGCTTTATTATTGATACAGCCTGATATTAAAATCCAGGAAAAAACTGCATTGATGCTGGTGAAATACGCTGATCAAGAACTTTTAAAGGAACTAGTAATGCCTTACCTGGATAATCTGAAAGAGGGACCTAAAACCATTCTTGGCCTGAATAACTTATCATCAGAGATTAATTCAGAAACTGACAATCTTCCATCAGAAACTGACAATCCTGATCCTGAAAAAGAGATATTACTTGTTCCGGTAAATATCCCGTCAACCTGGGAAGAGCTGCTGTTTCAGGTGGGTGCCTGTATCAGAACAAAATCAGCTTTAGACATAGATCTGTTTTTTGAAGGATTAAATCAGTTACAGGATATAATTCCTTCAGATTTCGAAAAACAGCTGAAACCATATAGTAAACAACTTTTTAATAAGTTCTGGGGAAATGAGGTCATGACTTATTTTACTGAATTTATGGATTACTGGATCAATAAGAAGACAATTCCTAACCAGGAAAGTGAAGTTTTACCATTCCTGAAACATAAATGCTTGTGGATGTGTCAGAAACTAGCCTCCAATAATTTAACTTCCGGTCGTTTAGCTTCCAATACTAAATTACCATTGCTGTCTACACCTACACATGCGCCATTTTATATTCATCCGAAAACCCTTGTTGACCGCTTGCTCCAATATGAAGCTCAAAAAGCAGAAGCAGAACCTGAAGATCTGATTGTAGCCTGTAACAGGTTACTTTATTCTTTAACGGACGAAGAAAGTATCAACTTAGCCAAAACATTAAAAGGCAATTATGCGGCTGCAATTCATTATGCACTGGGCATTGCTGACCGGCCTGAACCAACTGAAGACTTACTGCCGCTTTGGACGCAGATTGCAAGGATAAAACATCCGTCGTCCGCTTTTAATGTATTCGCAAGTACCAGTGCTAAAGACTATCCAACAGTTTGCGCACCTTTCCATCTTGATTTTAGTGTTGAGATTGATAAAAATGAATATGCTACCTGGTACCGTTTAGCATTAGCCGATAACTGGAATGGTGCCTGGTTTTATAAAAAGAGAACTATAACCTATCCACCGTTTTTTTATAACCTGGCTCCATTTAAAACAGGTTACAGAGAAGAGATTCCTTACCAGATGAGTTTGACACCCCAATATCCGGAAGCTTTGTTATGCAGGTATATTCCTGATACTTCAAGCGGAAATGAAGTCGCAGAACTGGAAGATTGCTTGTATCCACTCCAATTTTTACTGAATCATCAGTTAAGAATTTATAATAGCGGGTGGCTATATATTGCAGTCTGTTTATTATTTGAGAAGAAGATTTCCAGAGATTTAGCTGTGGAGTACATTCAGTTTTCAATTTTAGACAAAAAGCAGGATTTAACTCTTTTGGCTGGAATAATCGGAAAATTGATTGCATTGAATTTCTCTCCCGTCAACAGGCTGATAGAATACTTTGATAAGCCGGTGGACTCCATCAAAATTAAAGAATTTCAGCTGCTCATCTTAGAAAGCTGTCTTCAGCATTTTGATGCTGATCAGCTACCTGTAAACAGCAAGAAAATAATTGCTTATTATAAAGACTGGTCAAAATCTCTTCATCGGGAAATTGATACTGATACTTTAGCAAAATTGAAAAGCAAATGATCAGGGAATTTGAATATCACTATAAAAGTGCTTCTACCATAACTACTAAAGGAATTGATAAATCTTTTATCTTTTCTCACTGTTCAGAAGTAGAGAAAGATAATCAGGTACCCTGTTTTTTTTATGGAAATATTATCAATTCATTTATTGCCTCGAAATGTTTAAGTACACTGGCAAAAACTGTTCACGCGCATTTTTCAATTACCCCTGATCAGAGGATAAGTCTTAGAGATCCTATTGTTTCTGTAGGGAATGAGCAGTTACATTTTGAAGCATTTTCTTCCTGCAATAGTGTATACGCAAGGATAGATATACTCAAAGAAGGAATAGATGGGGAATTTATTGAATCAGGCTGTACCAATGTAGATTTTAATGATGCAACTATAAGAGCCTTTAATTCAGTTGGGAGAAATGAAAAACTGCTGATTGCCGTAGGATCAGGAGAAATGCAGGTCGTGACTGAACATACGGCAACCACAGAGCAAAAGGTAAGTTTGCCGGATCGGTGGATCAAAGGATTGGGAAATGTGCAGGTTTATTTAGCTCAGATGAGTTTGATTTTTAAACTGAACAGGATCCAGGCGATACAACTGTTCAGAGGTTTACCAAAAACACCAGTTAAAGCAGATTATTTTCTTTTAAAGTCCGGTCATACTTATCAATTTTCTACGTTGCAAAAGCCCGGTAGTGTCAGGATTGGAGGTATACACAGGCTGAATCTGATCGAAAACTTATTGATGTTTGCTGATGACGTTTCTTTTTACCAAAGCCAGGATCAGCAAAGCACCGCAGTTACTTTGGATTTTAAAGATATTCGTATGTTATTCTTATTATCTGATGGTTTGTACAGAGGCTTTTCGGGAGAAGGGAAGAACCTTGAAAATCTGGCCACTGAAGTTTCTGAAGAATTGATCACCCATATCAATCATCAATTCAAAACGAATGAAATTTTTCAGCCCACACTGATTTCTATAACAAATGATCTCCAATTTAAGACGATGGATACTTTACAGGCCTCACTTTCAAGTATTGGCTTATTAGGTTATGATTTATACACCAACTCTTATTTTTATAGAAAATTACCTTTTAAATTATCCCGGCTTAAAAGCCTGAATCCAAGAATGCAAAATGCCCTTAAGCTGATTAATCAGGGGGATGTTGAGATTTTAGTGCAAGATCAGGATACCCTAAAAGCGGAAGTAAAAGGAAGCTCAGGTGTAGTACATACCGTTTTGGGAAAACAGGGTGTTTTTCAATGTACCTGCAATTGGTTTACTGCACATCAAAATGAAAGAGGTTTGTGCAAACACATTCTCGCCTTAAAAATGAAATTAGCCCGGTAACTATCCGGATTTTTTAAGATGGAGGAGAAATCATTCCCCTGATTTTATTAATTTTTTAATGCCGTACCATTATCTTCTCCCACCGGGCAGCAGATCTGATCGCTGTATCAATGTTTCTCCTAAAACAGTTAATTTTAGCTCATTATCTGTGAAATAACTAAGTGTAAAGAACAGAATTATTTGAGCTGTTTTCTGATCTGTTTTACTTTTGCATAAAAACCTGTACTTTCTTTATCAACCAAAAAATCCATGGTCTGAATAAGCTCTTCTTTAATCCAGCTATGCCTGGTATGGAGATTAGCCAAAATATTCAGACTGTGTGATTTGATAGCCACAGGTACTTTCTCGTCAATCAACCAACTGAAAACGGTATTCACCAGAGGTTCGGTATTAGAGTTGGTCAGGATCTCTTTTAAAGCAGCTGATGCATTCTTTTTGGTCATTAAAGCCAGAATTTTACTGTAATGTCTGCGCGCAGAAAGATTGTTCTGCGCAGGAAACCTGACCAGAAAATAGCTCACATGGGGTAAAAACCTTTCCGGGTACGAAGAAAATATATTTTCTAAAACCCAGGCAGCTCTGAAAGCGATTTGTTCCTCCTGATGAAAAGTTAAATCGATGATTTCTTGTACCGAAAAGTTTTGCTCTGCTGCAATCATAGCCAGTTTTTCGACTTTGCTTTTTTGCAGTGTTGTTTTCAACGTATCGAGCAGCGAGTAAGATAACATAAGTTAAAAATACTATATTTTACAGTGATCAGGATGATTCAATATTTTATCTTTTATGCTGAGAAATGGCAGCTCAACGCAGTATCTCAGGATAACAGCACCTGACAAGCTGGTAGCAATACAAAAAATCAGCATCAGATTACTCTCTTTTTGAAGTCCTGCCTGTGCCAGTAAATTTTGAGTCATATAGATCATGATCTTATGAATCAGATAAATGGAATAAGATAACGTTGCCAGGTGAAAAGTAAATTTTGATTTAAAAGTATAAAGTATACATTTTGGGCAGACAGCTGAAGCTACAATAGCACCGAAAGCCAGCGCTATAAGAGGAAAGCCAAAAATAGAACTGTTAAAGCTATGGGGATCAATGCAGAGAAAACAAGCACTCAAGAGCAACAGCACACCGAACAGGAGCAACCAGTTTGCATATTCGTTTATTCTTTGATAAACCAGCGGATAAAAAGTAAATATCGCTGCAATTCCAACCCCTGTTAACAGGCCGTCCAATCGGTTATAAGTTGGATAGTATATATATTTATACCATAAAACCCAAAAATATTCGCTTGTCAAATGCGGTTCAACCAGCTGATCCCAGCTCCATAATCTGAGTGCGAACCCTAAGATAAAGAGTCCTGCAAAAATATATACAGACTTTTTGCCAAGCTTAAAGTAATTGATCAGCAATACGATCAGCGGCAATATTAAATAGAATTGTTCTTCTATACATAACGACCAGGCATGCGTAAAGGTGCCAGTTTTGCTAAGATCAAGATCCAGATTTAAAGTAAAAGTAAGGTATTGCCAGATTGGGGCAAGATGTTCTCTTTCCCGTACAATAGGCATAGCTATATACAGAATCAATACAACCAGGTAAGCCGGGATGATTCTGAAAACCCGTTTGATAAAAAACTCCTTTAAGGAGAAATTTCTTCCTTTACTGATTGCCCTGAAAATTTGCCCGGCAATCAAAAAACCACTGAGCACAAAAAACAAATCGACACCCATCCATCCCAGTCCAATAATCTCTTCCGGCCAATCCGGATGCCCGAAATTCTGATAATGATAAAAGAAAACTAAGGTAATCGCTAATGCCCTGAGATGATCAGGGCCGGAAAGTTGAACAGGGGCAATAGAACTCGTATGCATTAATTGAGAAAGAAGATATAGTGCGTATCAATTTTTTTTAAATTAATCATTTAAAAGCTAAATCGACTATGTTTTTCCAGACCGTTTGCAGATTTTAGAGGAAATAGCACCCGAAGATCACAAAAATCATATATTCTCTTATCAATCTGTAATCAAAAACAGGTACGGTCAATACGAACACTTTTTGCAACGTAACTGTTTTATTTCAGACGAAGAGCGAAATCCTGTTTATAGTATGGGCATCCTGATTAAAATTAACGATTTGGGGGATTATAGTCCTGTTGTGCAAACCGTTGAGCGAGTGGACACAGACAGCGCAAAGGAAAGTAAAGTCATTTGTAAGAAAGTTTACTATTTAAATAAAGAGGACCAGATTTTTTCCAAACGTGAAAAAGAAGTTTTATTGTGGATGGCTGAAGGTTTAAGCAGTAAGATGATTGCGGATAAGTTATTTGTCAGTGAACATACGGTGATTAATCACCGCAGAAGCATGCAGCAAAAAAGCAATATGCCAAATGCGATTGCACTCGTTGGTTTTGCCATTAAAAGTGGGATTATTTAAGCGATGATGAACCAGCTGTGCAGCAGGAAAAGGTAACCGCGGCCATTAAATTTTTCATGCCGCAGCCTGCCTGAACTTAAGAAGGATTGGTAAAACTGCCCAGATAAACCAGGTTATTATAGCTATTCAATGGTTTTTCTATAGTCAGCTGGTCATCTGCGTAACTAATGATCGCATTAACTAATGGAACTCCTTTTTTTATGCCAGCCTGGTAAATTGCAACTTCTAACTGGTCGTCCCAAATTGGCAGTTCTTCAATAGCACTCTGTATGCTGATTCTTTTTCTGCTATGGTAAACGGTAATCCAGTTGTCATCATAAGCCTTTTCCAGGTTCAGGTCTTTACCAAACTGACTGCGCTGATTAAGGTCTGAATTGTCTTTGATGAATTTAGACTGATCAAAATATTTATCAAACTGCTCTTCCGTCTTATCTGTGGTCCCTGCCCATACGTGAATCTTTTGCTGTGCCATCTTTTTTTTATTAGCTCCGGTTTTTAATAGAGCCTTGCAAGGTAAGGGTTTTGAAAGGTAAATGGTAATTTAGCCCTCATAATTAATTTAATGCCTTTTCAACCATCAGATCAGGTTCATTCTTTCTGCAATGCGGCATGCTTCCAGCGAGTTACTTACCCGTAATTTCTCTAATATATTCTGACGATGTCTGTTGACTGTATTCACGCTGATAGATAACAGATCGGCAAGTTCCTTGCTCATCTTACCTTTTCTGATCAGCTTTAATATCTCTCTTTCACGAACGGATAGTATTTTATTATACTCTTTTTGATCAGGTTTAAATGTAACACCAGTAGCAGAATTGAGGATTACACCAGCTGTTGTGCCTGCTGGAACTTCATCGTGAGAAAGATTATAAAGGCAAAGTGCTAACCACAGACTACCATTTGAGGAGCTGCATACATAAAACATCCGATGTTCTATAGTGCTGTAATTCTCCTCTTTGTTGCGCATCCGGATTTTGCTCTTCACTTGGTAATCAGATCTTTCAGCAATAGGCAGGTTTTTTAATAAGTTGAAAAACTGAAGTTCTAAGAGGTGTTTTTCAACAAGATCATCCGGATGAATCTTGTTGAAAATATCTTCTTCCCAGATGGAATTTATTTCTTTAGCATGAGTGTTTTCATTAAAGCCCAGTTCTTTCGCTACCCTTCCATTATAGATATAACTTTTATTAGCCTCCATATCACTTAATACAGCAAGCGAATTTTCTATTTGTGAATACATGAACGCCATATACTGGTATTGAGCAAGATTTGCCGGTTTATTTAGTTCCTCTCCAAAAGGTTGTTTTAATAATTTTTCATTCAGGGTATTGAGAATATTCATTTAAATATGGTTATTAATCAGCATTGGAGAGCCGTTTACTGGATTTTACATTTGCAGGTAAATATAACGTATGGTTATTAACTCAAAACTAGAAATGAAAAAAATTATTTTATGCATCATTACATTCGTAATCGCGCAAACAGGATTTGCTCAGACTTTAGAAAAAATGCAGTGGTTTAATGAACCGCAAAAATGGGAGATCAAAAACAATGCACTGACCATGTTTGTGACCCCTCAAAGTGATTACTGGAGAATTTCACATTATGGCTTCACTGTTGATGATGCTCCCTTTTATTACAGTACCTATGGTGGCGAATTTGAAGTGAAAGTGAAGATCACCGGAAATTATAAAGTGCGTTTCGATCAGATGGGTTTAATGTTACGTACAGATCATGAGAATTATATCAAAGCAGGAATCGAATTTGTAGATGGCAAATACAATCTAAGCACCGTAGTGACACATAAAACAAGCGATTGGAGTGTAACTACATTGGATAAAACACCTGATTTTGTATGGATAAAAGCAGTAAGAAGATTGGATGCAGTTGAAATATTTTATTCTTATGATGATAAAACTTACGTGATGTTACGCAATGCTTATTTGCAGGATAATAAACCTGTAATGGTTGGATTTATGGCAGCCAGTCCTGATGGAAATGGTTTCAATGCTAAATTTGAAGGTTTTTCGGTTAAACAATTGGCTGATCAGCGAAGATTGGAATGGCTGAAGAAAAACGCAAATTAAGATAGACTTTTTACTGCGTACGGGAAAATCAAAATGAACCCCTGTTAATATGATGTTAGCAGGGGTTTTTGCATTTGTCGCAAATTGCTCCTGATAATGGCGTTATTGCCCCTTATAACTATTAAACTGACGTGCTAACTTTAGGAAAAGAAAAAAGTTATGGAAAAGATGGAATTTAGTATTACGATTAATGCCCTGCCTGAGAAAGTTTGGGAGGTGATTATTGGAAAAGATACGTATAACTTATGGACTGCTCCTTTTGCTGCTGGTTCAACGGTAAAAACGGATTGGAAAAAGGGGAGTAAGGCACTTTTTCTGGATGGTAAAGGTAATGGTATGGTTTCAGAGATCGTGGAAAGCATTCCCGGTAAGTTTTTATCCATTCATCACCTTGGAGAAGTAAAAGATGGCGTGGAAGACCCAACCACTTACCAGGGCGGAGAGTGGGGAGATGCTTTAGAGAATTATACGCTGGAATTAGTGAATGATCACCAGACTTTATGGCGCGTAAATATGGACATGATTAGTGAATATGTCGATTATATGAATAAAACCTGGCCTTTGGCGTTACAAAAAGTGAAGGAACTTGCCGAAGAGTAGGTTTTAATTTTGAAACATCATCGCTCATGACATCTTTAAAGACTATAAATACCTCATAAATCCTGCCCTTGGTCTTGACGGGGCTGGAGTCCAGACATAAAGTATATTTTTTACTCTTCCATGGATAAATTACAATATTTCCGAGATCAGTGGCAGGATCTGATTGAAATTTAATAATATGCTTCTCTTATCTGTAGCAAAATTGACTCTGCCTTTTTAATGTCCGGTCTTTCTGGTAAGGAAGACTTTTCGTACAATTCTTTGATCAATTCCATTTTTTCATCAATCATCGACATTAGTGTATCGAATTGAAATTCACCATTGCGGATGCTCAGCAGAAAATTGCGATCCTCACGCCTGACAATTATTCGTCCATATAATGCAATCTCTTCAGCCATATTTAATAAACGAAAAGTATGCATCATATTTTTGGAGTCGTAGTTTTTGCCGTGCGTCAAAGTTTCCTGATACCGCAGATCATTTCTATTATTTTCCCATTCTCTGTATTCTTTATACTCACGGCAATAAATTGAATAATTATCTTTATTGAAATGAATTACTGCGATGTTTGTTATTGATTTTGGTACGGAACTTAATAGCACTTCATTGGCATCGGGACTGGAAATTATACCATTTAGTTTTCCTGTTTCCAGTTGATTCTGGTGATATAATAAATAGACATTCTTAAAATGATTCAGGTTGACAAGGCCGCATTGTTGTTGTGAAAAGTTATTAATCTGTAACCATTCCTTGAGTGGTATGGTTCCATTACTTTGCATGACGAAACAAAAATCCAGTACCGTTTTTCTTTTAGCATCCAATGGTCTGTTGATCTTTTTATTCAGGCCGCGTGCTTTCTTGATTTGTGTCTGCGCATACCCTGCAAAGGTGTCCATACAAAGCTTCGAAAGAAAATCTTCTGGCTTGATTAAGTCCATTAATGGGTGACGGTATAATATAGATTCTTTAGGCGTACTTAATAATTCAAGCAGACCAGGATTATTCTTGACGATGAGCTCCAGAAAACGACCGATCTCATAGTATACCTCATCATTGGTACTATTTGAAATCTGCTGTTGCTGTTCAAAACCATATAGCTGATTTCTGGGCATAATAAATATTCCCTTTTTATCAATATCTGAACCTGCAATGTTAAGATTATAAGCGATACTGCCACTTATACAATCAAGCAGGATTAATTCATTTTGCTTTTTTAATTGCTCAAAAGTTATCATTTTGCATATTTTCTGAAAAGGTTATCCAACTCATCAGGCTTTTGAAATAACGATGGTAACAGCGGTACCTGCTCTTTACAATATTCAAGCAGAACTGTCAGCCAGTCATTAAGCAAATGCACAGGTGCAATCATTTTTTTTTCATCAGCTTTCAATTTTATATCCATCAATTCATCAATGCTTTTTTGAATAGCATTGTCTGTGATCAATACCCGGAGTTTTTCAAATTCCATTGGTGGCAGTGTTTGTTTTTCTATAATCCACAAACAAGCCAGCGCAGGGCGCAATGCATAGAAATAGCGTTTTAATTTTACTTGTTCTTGCTGCAGATCATCTCTAAGGGTATTATATGCCATCGATAGGTAATGATTACCACCAGCACGTAATGAAAAATATTGAGGCATCAATTGCTGGAACTCATTTAAAAATGTTTCGCTTTGGTAATATACGATAGGGGATTGCAGCCACTCATATAAAGGGGCGTTTGATTTTAAGAACAGTTTTAAAGATTTTTTCAGATCCCATCCACCAATATCCAGGATCTCATTAACCGGAAGGCCAACAGTATCCGGCAATTCTATAATACTTAGATATTGTTTAAGTGGCCTTGTATAAATAAAACGAACATCGAAATCACTATCTGGTGAAGGAAATCCCCAGGCTCTGCTACCTGATTCACAGGCATAACATATTTTTATATTTTCTGATTGCTCTATTTCAAGCAATTTTTGTCTGATCGTATCCGTCATTAAAATCGTCGTCCAGGTTGTTTTTATTAGCGAATCGGTGTAAACATAAGCATTCGGAATCAAACTGATTCAATTTATAAACGTAAAAATAATTATCCTGATCAATGCATTTATATGAACTGATCAAAACATAGTATTTCTTAAATTAAAATTCCGGATCACTCAAACTTTAATAAAATTGTAACAATTAATCTGGTTGATATTCTAATAACTGCTGATTTAAAATCAATTAGCTTTTTTATGAAACAACTTATATTAGTCCTGATCTGCTTCATTTTTTCAATTTCTTTTTTATCAGCGCAACAGGAGAGGCCATTAAAGGATGCAAAAGAAACCTTAATTCATGGAGCTGTTAAACTGGAAACTGATAAGATTTTTAATAGATTGGTTGAAATCAGGAGAAATTTTCATCAAGATCCAGAGCTGGCAGGTCATGAAGTAAACACCCGAAAAGTTATCAAACAATATCTGCTTAATTTAGGACTTGAAGTTGATACGAATACTTATGGTTACGGTATCGTTGGGATTTTAAAAGGAGGAAAAGGTGGAAAGAAAATAGCGTGGCGGTCTGAGATGGATGCTCTGGCTTCTGATTATCCTGACAAGGTGGCTTTCAAGTCCAGAAAAGAAGGTATTGGACATGGTTGCGGTCACGATATACATCTGGCAATTGCATTAGGTATAGCTGAAGTCCTGGTGAAAAATAAGGAAGCTTTGAATGGAACAGTATATTTTATTTTTCAACCTGAGGAAGAAACGTTTGCCGGTGCAAAAGGTATGATTGACAAAGGGTTACTTGCTAAAATAAGCCCTGATGAAATTTATGGATTGCATGTGTCTGCATTTCCGGCCGGACAAATAATAGTTAAGCCGAATGAAATGTTTGCCTATCAGAAAAGAGTCAGGATCAAACTGAAAAATGAGTTGCCAGCCGTTGAAGCAAAGGAATTGACTAAAAAAATCTATAACTTTTTATCCCGTGCAAGTAGCGGAAGTAAGCCCTGGGAAATACAATCTGCCATTGACCCGAAACTCGGATTGATGAATCCTAATACAATTTTTAAGGATTACCTGGTCATGGACCGGAATTTTACCACCTATTCTAAAAATGATCAATTTTTTATGGAAGCCTATTTATATGAGACAAATCCAGCTAAACTGAATACTATTATTCCTGGGATTAAGCAGGTAATTGAAGATAGCCATTATAAAAATCAGTTGGTTTCTGTTTCATTTATACAAGAAAATCCAACTGTTATCAATGCGGAGAGATTAACGAACAAGGCCATAAAAACCATTAGAAATATTTATGGAGAAGAGGCAGTTTCTACTGATTATGGTCAAATGCCATTTTTTAACGATGATTTTGCCTATTTCCAGCAAAAAGTACCTGGTGTTTATTTTTTTCTTGGAGGTTCCAATTTTGAAAAAGGAATGATTGCAATGAATCATGCACCGGGTTTTGAAGTAGATGAAGAATGTATAAGAGTAGGGGTCAGGAGTTTTTCATCTTTACTATTGGAAAGGTTGAATAGAGAATAAAAATCACCGGAAAAATCGCTTAATAAAGTGAAAAACCTTTATTTATAGCTTCCAGGTAAGTTTCATTATTGGATTTCCTGAATATAATATTCCTGCATTGGTTGAATAACACGAAGGCTTTTAATGCCCCGATAAATTTTTTAATAGTGTTTTGATCGAGATCAATTGGTTCAAAATGCAGATTATGAATGATCAGTGTTTTTTGTTTGCGGTCGGCTTTTGCATCCATCCGTGCAATAAAAATATCACCAGCAAGTACTGGCAATGAGAAATAACCATATTTGCGTTTAGCGGCGGGTACAAAACATTCAATCTGATAATCGAAATCAAAGAAGTCCTTTAAGCGGTGACGAAAGACGTTAAGGATATCAAAAGGGGATAGGATGAATACATCTCCAGCTAGTTCAATATTCAGATGCTGATCTGATAGCATATACAGCGGCGCGCTTTTTAGTCCGTTAACGCTGACTATTTGTACCTCACCGTCTGCAACCATTTGCTCCAGTTCAGTTTTTACCCTATTTCCTTTCACCCGCCTTGCCCGCCATGTTAACTCTTTAACATAGGCTATACCCAGTGCGCCAAGTGTACGACGGATAATGTACCTGGCAAATTCTTTTTCTGCTGGCATAGTCAGGTCTGTTTCCGGAGATACCAGGTTGAGTGGCAGATTGTATACTTTCTGGAAGGTTTTGGTGCGGCTGATCATGAGCTGCCCCTCCAGATACAGGCGTTCGAGTGCTACTTTAGCTGGTCGCCAGTCCCACCAGCCGGTACTTGCCTCTAGTCTGTCATCATCGAAATCGCTCACCATCAGAGGCCCTTCACGTTCCACCCGGTCCATTGCTGCTTTCATTATCCGGGTTTCTGCCGGGGTTAGAGGTTTCCCATGAGTTGCAAATGCTTCTTTAACGGGCAATGAATATCTAAAGTCGCGATCAGGGAGAAAACCTGCATCCGAAGTGAAGTACTCAAATATGCGCCCATCTTCGCAAAGTTCAGCCAGCCATTCTGTTTGATAGTCTGGTATACGTGCGGCCATGACGTGGTGATGCGCACGTTCTACAACGTAATTTGTATCCAGTTGTACAAAACCCAAATGGTCAATTACCCGGTAAACGGCCTCTATTCCTTCTCCAAATTGTGCTTTTCTGGCAAGGCCGGCAGCGTTAAGGATAATTTTACGGGCTTGTGATCTGGTCAGGGAAATGGGTTCCATTACGCTAAAATAATATAAAGATTGATGTCATCAAACCTTGGTATATTCTTATTATTTTTGTTCTTTAATCTTAAACCATTGGAAGAACTTTTAAAAGAGATCCGATCCTGTATTATCTGTAAGGGGCAATTACCTAATTTTCCAAGGCCTGTTGTGCAGGCTGGTGCTGAATCCAAAATCCTTATCATCGGGCAGGCCCCTGGACAAAAAGTTCAGCATAGTGGTATTCCGTGGGATGATCAGAGTGGAAATGAATTAAGAAGATGGTTAGGGGTGAGTAAGGAGCAGTTTTACGATGATAAAATGTTTGCTTTAGTTCCAATGGGCTTTTGTTATCCTGGTAAAGGTAATTCTGGTGATCTTCCTCCTCGTCCTGAATGTGCACCCAGATGGCATCAGCCATTACTTGCTGAGATGAAAGCTATCAGATTGATCATACTTATCGGCCAGTATGCCCAAAACTATTATTTGAAAGATATTAAGCATACTACGCTTACAGAAAGAGTAAGAAATTTTAGAAATTACCTGCCTTTATTTTTACCAATTGTACACCCGTCACCAAGAAATAAAATCTGGCAAAAGAAAAATCCGTGGTTTGAATATGAGGTAGTACCATTTTTGAGGGAGGTAACAGCTGATATTTTGAACTGAATACTGATTAAGATAATGTATTATATCAATTTAAATGTCATTTTATCAAAAAAAAGTTCTTTTCAATGTCTATCGTGAAATATTGAGAGTCATTTTTATAACTTATTTTTACTAAATTAATGCTGCACTGCATCCAGATAATTGATACATTAACTTTGTAAGTTAGTTTAAAATATTGGATTGAAAATTGTCTTTTTGCCTTTATAATTCAATTATGATTATGAAAAGACAATGACCAGCCTGAAATTTCAAATTCTAGAATTTCGAATTAAAAACATAATTTCATCATTGTTTGATATTTGGGATTGTTTTTTCTGGAATGTACGTTATTGGTTAGACTAAAAAATATTGATGATTAGATATAAATCTAATTTTTCTTACGCTGTATTTTTTAAAATAAATCGATAGAGTTTATTGGGACAAATTACCCAAAAGATCTATTCTCATTTTTATTCTTTATATTATTTCTACCTTGTAGAAAAGTACCTGTGAAGTGTATTTAATTTGCCTAAACAAAACTTAATGGATAATCATATGAATACTTTTGTAGAAGTAGATATCTTAATTCTGAGCTATGCTCAAACAGAAGAATTAAAGAATATGACAATAAATGCCGTTCAATCTCTTATTGATTCTGAGGATACTGACAAAATTAGATTTAATATAATCATAATTGAATCACAAAAAGATATAGCACCATTCCAATATGAACACACAACTACAATATATCCTGAAGAGGAATTTAATTTTCATAGATATTTGAATATCGGAATCAACCTTACTTCTTCCTCATACATTTGTCTATGTAATAATGACTTGTTGTTTCAAAAAGAATGGGCTTCTGAAATTCTTAGGGCATTTGCACAGTTTCCTGAAGTGTATAGTGCCTCACCAATGTGTCCACGTTATCCTGAGGAAAAAGATATCCTGCCTGTAAAAGAAGCATGGCTTGGGTATCGTGTGGCGATTGAAGTGCAGGGAGCATGTTTATTTTTTAAACGCGATGTACTGAAGTTTATAGGCCAGCTTGATCCTAATTTTAAGTTTTATGCTGCTGACTTGGATTATGCAGACACTTTAAGAGTATTAAATTTAAAACATTTGTTGGTTAGATCTGCTATAGTTTTCCATTTGGTTAGTAAAACTCTGATTGGGCAAAATGCTGAACTAAAGTATCATCTAACACATGAACAGGATTTATTTTATAGAAAGAAGTGGTTTCATAGAATAGGTCGGAATTGGAAAGAGATATGATTTTATATTTCACTGGATTTATCGTAAGATCACAATACAGTACATGCTGATATGATTTAGATGCATTGGATACTTACATGTTTTTTAACGCAAAAACCTAAATTTGTATTGAGGTTTTCGTGATCTAGCTGTGATTGAAACTTGGTTCGAAAATCAAAATAGTGTTAAAAATTCTAGAGATTAATTACTTTTCAATCCGCATCATCTGCATTAGAAAGAAGCAAAAGAAAGGTCGGCTGGTTATTTTTCAATTATACACTTTTCGGCAATCGAAAACATAATAAGTTTCTCTATACAGAGTCAGCTATGGCAAATTTTTCTATCTGGACTATCCATTTTCTTCTATCATGCTCATTTAATTCGTAAAGAGGCCCGATAAAACTATCCTGAATAGAAGATATGCCGCAGTATTCCAGGATTCCTCTTTTTAGTTGGACAAGTCCGCTTGACGCATAAATGTCCTCATAAATATCAAGGGATAAATCTCCTGCTGTTGTAATAATTCTTCCTGTCCTGCCCTGCAACAATCCCTCCGTAGCCCCTTCTTTATTACTTTTAAAAGTGATGCCTGGAAGAAACGCCCTGTCGAAAAATCCTTTCATAATTGCTGGCATACCAAGCCACCATAAAGGATGTATCCATACCTGGTGTTCGCTCCATTGGATATCTGCCAATGCTTTTACCAAATCCGGTTCCAGCTCCATTCTTTGATGATAACCAAACTGCAGATTGGGATTGAAATCCAGCGCTCCAATTTCAATATACCGCACTTCTGAACCGGCTTCTAATGCAGATTTTATATAGGACTGTGCAATGACAGCGTTAAAACTTTCTTTATTCGGATGTCCATTGATCACTAATATTTTTTTCATTCCTGTTGATTTAAAATTTGTTTGAATAATTCAATTTGTTGTGCATAAAAATTATCGGATAAGGAACAGGAAAAAAAATCGAAAGCATGTACAGCTCCTTTTATTTCCAGCAGGTCAACCGAAACATCTGCTTGCTGTAAGTGCTGCGCATATATTTTTCCTTCATCTTTTAGCGGATCTAGCTCACAAACAATGATGGTTGCGTTGGGGAGGTCACTGAAATCCTCTGCTAATAACGGAACTGCATATTTTGGCGGCTGGGTTATTTGATGTTGTAAATAATGTTTCCACATCCACTCTGCAGCCTTTTTGGTTTGCATTGGGGCATTTGCCAGATTATTCATAGATGCTGTTTGCAAAAGCTGGCTCATTGGAGGGTATAGCAAGTACTGGTGCCGGATTTTCACTTCCTTCCGGTCTCTTGCCAGCTGTGTAATAGATGCTGCAATTGTTGCCCCGGCACTGCTTCCGCCAATCAGGATATGAGCTTTGTTTCCACCTATTTGATCTGCATAGGCAGACAACCATAGCAATGCAGCATAACCGTCTTCCATGCCTGCTGGAAATGGATGTTCCGGAGCTAATCGGTAATCTACCGAAATAATTATCAAATCAACAGCTAATGCTAACCGAAAGCACATCAAATCATATTGTTCGGGAGTACCGTATATAAATGCACCACCATGAAAATATAACAATACAGATAAATGTTGTTTTCCTTTTGGTCTGTATATTCTCAGCCGGATCGTTCTGGATTTATCAGAAGACGGAATGAATATATTCTCCACATCCAATTGTTCCGGAATAGCAAGAGGCTCTTCTTTTATTGATAAATTCATTTCCTCTTTCCTGATTTCAGCAGGGCTGTCCGATAACAGGTTTTCGTAATCTATTTGATGATAGGGGCTTTTAGAAATAGCTTTCCAAAGCGCCGGATCTATATTTTTAAGGGTATTTTCCATAGCTAAATTGTCCATACGATTGCTTTCATCTATTTAAATATTTATTTAGCAAAAGTAGACTGAAATACAAACAGAATACAGGTACATTTCAAGTGTATTTGGGTATCTTTGCGTTATGGCAAGAGAGAATATCCATAATTCATTAGAGGTATATTACGAAAAGATAGACTGCTGTCCTTTACGGGACCAGCAATTCAATTTTTTTGAATTTGTTTACGTATTATCTGGAAAAGGAATGCATGGAATCAATGGCAATCTGCTTCCTTTTAAAACCGGAGATCTTTTTTTAATTACGCCTAATGATTACCACTCATTTGATCTGCATCAGGTATGTGAGTTTATGGTCGTGCGCTTTGCGCCATCTTATGTAAAAAGTTATAGCTGGCAAAGTATTGACCATATTGAATGTCTGTTGTATTATGCCTCTCATTTTTCGGGTTCTATTTTAGGTAATGAGGCGGATAAACTCATTGTTAGTAATTTGATGCAGAATTTACGGCACACAGTGGAACAGAAATCTGTATATGGCGAAGATTTAATGCGTCATTTAGTCAATGCGATCATTGTGATTGCTGCCCGAAACATTTCGGTTATCAAACCTGAGTCTATCTCACCAAATACAGATACCCGGATACTACAAATAATCGATTACATTCAGGAAAATATACGTCAGCCTGAACTGCTTAAAATAACTGTAATTGCTCAGAAATTCGGATTATCTGACACCTATCTGGGGAGTTATTATCGAAAGCAATGCAATGAATCCATACAACAGTATATCTCTTCCTACCGGATCCGGCTGATGGAACATCGATTACGTTTCAGCGATAAAAGAGTTCATGAAATAGCCGATGAATTTGGATTTGCCGACGAAAGCCATATCAATAAGTTTTTCAAAAGACATAAAGGGGTAAGTTTACGTGGTTACAGGGATAGCTGTAAAAGAGAAAATATTCAGGCTTCCTGATTTTTAACTTATCATAAACCAGGTTGGGACTATGCAGAAAAAACTGTGTTAATTTCACTAAAAGGCAGAAAACCAGCTTTTAGTGAAATTTGCACAGTTCTTCCACTCTTAAATCATTACAATTAATCATTTAAGAGTGGATAGTCAATATAACCTTGCGCTTCGCCTCCAAACATGGTTGCCCTGTCGGGTTCGTTAAGTGCTGCATCCTGTTCAAATCGTTTTGGCAGATCCGGATTTGCTAAAAACAGCGTACCAAATGAGATTATCTTTGCTATGCCTTTTTGAAGTTCTGCTTCGGCAGAAGCTTTGTCATAGCCTGAGTTTGCGATCACTGTTTGTTTTATCATCTTTCCGAACAATTCGATTTCATCATCTTCTGGATAATGCGAAGGTGAAGGGAAGTATGGGTTGCGCTTCATCAGTTCTACATAGGCAAAATCTAATTTGTTCAGCTCTTGAATCAAGTAGGTGTAGGTGCCGGCAGGATCATCCAGTATCATATTGCCATACGGATGGAAAGGTGAAATTTTAATCCCTACTTTATTGCCTCCAACTGCAGTGATTAATTCCTGCATTACTTCCAGCACAAAACGGGCCTTGTTGGGAATATTGCCCCCATATCCATCTGTCCGCTGATTAGAGCTCTCGGCCAGAAACTGGCTTGGCAAATAGCCATTCGCGGCATGAAGTTCTATGCCGTCAAAACCTGCTTCGATTGCATTTTTGGCAGCCAGCCCATAATCCTTAATGGTTTGGCCGATTTCGGCAACAGTGATTTCCTGGGGTGTTTCGTAATCTTTCAATCCCTGTGAAGTGAAATGCTGCATTCCCTGAACAGGCAATGGAGAGGGGGCAAGCGGTAATTTACCGTTCCTGTCAATTGAGTGCCCTGCACGGCCTGTATGCCAGAGCTGTGCGATAATAACACCTCCATGGTCGTGCACAGATTTGGTGACTTTTTTCCAGGCTTCGATCTGCTCATTGGTGTAAATGCCGGGAGTAAGCGGGCTGCCTGTTGCCTCTTCACTTATCCGGATGGCTTCGGTAAATATCAGCCCCGCACTAGCTCTTTGCGTATAATATTGAACGGTCATATCGCCCACTACGCCGTTGAGGTCTGCACGGCTTCTGGTCATGGCAGACATGGCCATTTTATTCTTTAAGGTTAGCTTTCCAAGCTGTGTTTTTTCTAATAATTTCATGATACTTATAGTTTAATTGTTACGTTAGCTGTGATACAAATATGTGGAGATCCAGCAGGATAAACTTGTACCAGATCGCTGTTTTTCGTTTGATTAATTATTGTAAAGTGGCAGATAAACCTCGTTTACAAAATCTTCTGCTGTTGTTGGTGTGGTAGTCGAATCATCCCTTTTTTGATAATTCATAAATCCGGTTTGAATTGCTGTCCCCATTTCAACCAGGTTGTCTACGAAATCGGCTGAAAAACCGTTGCTTAAGAACGTCTGCTTCACCTGCGCTGCCGGGATCTGTACATAGGCCAGTTCAGGATTTCCAATAGCTTTACCGATAATGCTGGTGAGCTCTCTGTAGGTATAGTTTTTAGGTCCCATCACGGCATGGACACTTTTTCCGGTAAAGTCAAGTTTTGCTAAATGCCCGGCCGCAATTTTTGCAACATCTTTTGTCGCAACCATCGGTATGGGATGGTCGCCATCTGCAGCAGTACCATTGAAGCCCATTTTCTTAACCAGGCCGATTGTTCTCAGAAAGTTTTCCATAAAATAAGCCGAACGGATATGCAGTACATTAACCTCATTCAGCTGGTTTAACCTGACTTCCTGTTCACCTGTACCACCCATGATCCCATTACCTTCGTGCATATGAGAGCCAAGACTGCTCATGTTCACAATGTACCTGATACCCGAGTTTTCGATGGCTTCAATCAGTTTGCCTGTAACCTGTCTCTGGTAAGCCCTTGTATTTTCCGCCATTACATTGTCGGGCAACAGGATGAAAGCACTATCTGCATTTTTGAAGGCACTGGTGAGTGTTTCTACATCGGTAATGGTCCCGGTGATCAGTTTTGCCCCCAGACTACGATATTTTTCTAATTTGCCAGTGTGTCTTGCGACTAATGTGACCTCATGTCCTTCGTTTAAAAGGATTTCTGAAATTTTGCTGCCCACTGTTCCGGTTGCTCCAAGGATTACTATTTTCTTTTTCATTTTTAGTATTTTTAAATTGTTTGATGATTAACTATGCAAATATGCCGCGATTAAAAAATGGAAACTTGTATCAGATCACTGTTTTGGCATATAGCTATTCTTATAAGTTATCATAGTTACCCTGTTTTAAAAAAGATCACGCAAAAAGCTATCGCAGAAAAGCGCAGCCGGGCAAACAAAATTTAAAAATGCTACATTTACCTATTCACTTCTTACTTATCCGGAATATATACAGGTATTGACAGACTGTACTTATATAATATTATTGAGAGCGAGGCCATGAAAGATCTATCGATGACCATCACAGGCCGGGCCGATATGGTGAGCTTAAAAAGTCAATATGCATGAACGAACTTGAAAGTTATATCCACCATCATTTCGGTATTAGTCCGGATGACTGCCAGAAAGTGAGTACATTATTTAAACCCGAAGTAATTGAAAAGGGGAGCTACTTTTTACGAACCGGTAAGTTCTGTAATAAACTTAGTTTTATAGAAAGCGGTATTTTAAGGGTTTTTGTAAATCTGCAGGAAAGGGAAGTTACCCAATGGATAGGCACTGCCGGTTATTTTATGACGGATCTGCAGGGGTTTATGTTCCGGGAAACGTCCCGCTTTCACATCCAGGCACTGACGGAAACGCGTTTATTTACGATCGATTATGAAGCGTATCTGATGATGGGGAAACTAGTACCCAAATGGCATGAATTTGAAAAACTGTTCATGGGTAAATGTTTCGTGATGATGGAAAACCGTATCCTCGACTTAATCTCCCTGACCGCCGAAGACCGTTACCAAAAACTCTTCAATCAAAATCCTGAGCTTTTTAATCAGGTACCGCTTCAGTACCTGGCCTCTATGCTCGGCATGACACCTGAAACTTTTAGCCGGATACGAAGGAAAATGGTTTCTTGATTTTTGTCAAGAGCATATCTGCTGTTCCACCTCTACATTTGAGGTAACAAAAAATCGTGTTATGAATCAGGAAAAAGCGATGGCTTTCACCATCAGAATTGAAGAGGCAGCCATAACTGCAGTTGCTATTTATTTCTTAACGAAATATAATCCAGGATTGCCCGTTTGGATGTGGGTATTGCTTTTTTTTAGTCCTGATCTATCTATGATAGGTTACCTGGTGAATTCTCGTACAGGCGCATTAACTTATAACTTGTTTCATCACCGTGCGGTAGCCATAGCCCTGCTGGCGACCGGCTTTTTGATGCATATGGATATACTTATTACCGGCGGCTTACTGCTGGCCGCGCATTCATCGTTTGACCGTATGCTGGGTTACGGTCTGAAATTTACAGATGATTTTAAGCATACCAGTTCAGGCTGGATCGGAAAAAATCCGGAACCAGCATCCTGATGTCATATTAATTTGTAAATTTCCGGTATCCCATAAACATCAGGTTATATGATCAAACAGAATAATAACCCCTTCATTCTTGCGCTTAAAGCCCGAAATCTCACGGTAGAAATCCATCACCATTCTGCCTATCAGCTCGTTTTATCGAACGATACACCATTTAACTCAACAATCAGTGGAATACTTCATGAGCGTATTCATGGTTTTCTGATCAAACCCCATGTTACCCATTTTTGCGTTGCTGAAACAGGAACATTGAACGTCTTAAATATTGAACCCTATTCAAATATTGGTCTGGAACTGGCGGGCAGGTTTAAAGCAAATCAGGATCATGTTGTTTTTGACTCGCCGTCTGAAACGAATTCTTTCTTTCAGACCCCAAAGGACAGTTTGGATATCAACCTGGTAATCGATGCCTTACTCTCTAAATTACCTTCGGTCAATTACGATGAAAGGGTTACAAAAATAGTCGAATACATCAAGACCAACTATTTTGAGCAGAACATCACGCCAAAAACATTTGCAGATCTTGTTTTTCTTTCGCCATCCCGTTTAGCATCCATCTTTAAAGAACAGACCGGTAGCAGCTTATCCAAATATTTGTTATGGACAAGATTGCGGCAGGCTATCTACCTCGCACTTTCTGATAAAGAAAGAAGCCTTACCGATATTGCTTACGATACCGGTTTTTACGATCTCCCGCAATTCAATAAGTACATGTATGAAATGTTCGGGATGCCACCCAAGGCCTTAAAGTACAATAGTGATCTTATTGAAATTTATTAGCCGGGACGAGCATTCTTGTTATTGCACAACCAGGTGAATTGCTTTATGCAGAACAGTGATCTGATACAAGTTTGATGCTGTAGCTATTGACAACTTTGTGATATTAATTTAAACAATTAAAAAAAATATCATGAAAGCAATAGTATATCAAAAATTCGGAACCACAGAAGTTTTGCAAGTTGTACAACAACCAACACCTGTCATCAAAGCAGATCAGGTACTGGTCAAAGTAAAAGCATTTTCTATTAATCCAATGGATTGGAAAATCCGGAAAGGCGAAATGACATTGATGTCTGGTTCAAAATTTCCAAAGCATACAGGTACCGATTTCTCAGGTATCGTAGAAGAAATTGGAAGTGCTGTCATTGGTCTTAAAAAAGGCGATGAAGTTTTTGGTGTGGTGAAAAACATGATGAAAGAGGGAGTATCAGCAGAATATGTAGCGATCACCTCTTCACTGGTCTGGAAAAAGCCTGCTGACATCAGTTTTGCCCAGGCTGCCTCTATTCCCGTAGTGGGTACTGCAGCAGTTACTGCATTGGAAAAAATGGGAAATATCAATTCCCGGACAAATATCCTGATCAATGGTGCTACAGGAGGTTTCGGCATGTTTTTACTTCAGTTATTGAAACAAAGCGGGGCAAAGGTAACAGCAGTTACGGGTAGCAGAGGAATAGAAGCTGCAAAAAAATGGGGAGCAGATTCCGTGATAGACTACACCAAAGAAAATGTGCTTTCCCAAAAAGCCACCTACGATATTGTTATTGATTTGTCCGGTAAAATGGGTTATAAAACTGCCAGACAGCTCATGAAATCTAAAGCCCTGTATCTTAACCCTACACCGAAGCCAATTGAGATCCCCGTATCACTTTTCAAAAACTTATTCAGGTCCAAAAAGCACATTGTAATACTTTCCAGTCCATCCACTAAATACACTGATGTTTTGCTGGATGGCCTAAAGAAAGGGGTAGAGATTGAAGTGAATAAAGTATTCCCATTTTCCCAGTACAAAGAAGCGTATCAATACGCTGAGCAGGGCGGATACACCGGAAAAATTGTAGTTGAACTAAACTAATCATTTACATCACGATTAATATTCAGCATAATGATCACAAAAATAGATAATGCCATAAAATATGGTAGACAGCATGGTGGCTTTGGAATACAAATTTTATATCCGGGGCTTATCCGTCCTGAATTAAACGACAGTGGTTTTGCTACGATTGGACGGATTGACCATGCGCGGATAACACCGGGAACCCTGATCCCAATGCATCCACATCAGGACGATGAGATCCTCACCTATTTAAGAAGTGGCAAAGTGAAGCATCTTGACTCTGAGGGTTATACCGATGTGATCTCCAATCAGAAACTGATGCTGATGAACGCGGGAGCAAGATATGCACATGAGGAGCGGGTGCTGGAGGATGGTGGTGTTTTAGAAGGCCTGCAGATTTTTATCAGACCAGAAACAGCGGGTCTGCCTCCTCAGGTTCAATTCCATCAATTACCTGAAATCTACAGTAAAAATCATTGGCGAAAGATAGCGGGCAAAGCTGCTGATTATCCGCTCCAGGTAAGAAGCAATACCTGGCTGATGGATTTGAGATTGGAAGCAGGTGAAGCAATTCTTCTGCCCGAAGCGCCAGCTGAAAATTGCACCTTCCTGTTTTATGTATTTGACGGCAAAATAAAAATCAATGAAAATATAGGTCTTGATGCTGGCGAAAGTGCATTGGTTGAAATGGAAAGTCCAACATTCCGGGCTAATCAAACAAGTGACATTCTACTTTTCATCACGCAGACAACCGGGGATCATTTCGACGATGGAATGTATAGTGGCAATCTGCATTCGTAATCCAGCAATACGGTTATTCCCGGCCTATGATCTTAAGACGGTGGTTTCCCATTTGATAATGCATATAGATGAAAAATAATTTGTTTTTTTTCAGGTTAACCCGCCCGAATACCAGAGAAAGCAGAAATTTTCTGGTATTAACGCTTATTTCAGTAAGTTTTATGGAATTTAATGGGTTCCATTGTTCTCAGGCAGTCTGTTTACCACCTTTGGGATATCAATCACCCATAAACTAAAATGAAAAAGAACCTATTTATTTTGCTTGTCTTTATGGCACTGGCAGGCTTCAGTGCACATGCTCAAATACTCGAACCAGTGAAATGGAGTTATGCTGCAAAAAAATTAAACGCTAAAGAGGCTATCGTCTATCTGAAAGCAACGATCCAGCCCGGATGGCACCTTTATTCGCAATATGTTAAAGATGGCGGGCCGGTTGCCACCAAATTTACTTTTTCTTCTTCCAAAACTTATAGCCTGGCAGGCAAAACCGTTGAGCCTAAGCCAATCACTAAAAATGAGCCGGTTTTCTCTATGGATGTCAGTTTCTTTGAACGCTCAGCAATTTTTCAGCAAAAGGTAAAACTGGTTGGCAAATCAGTAGTGGTCAAAGGAAAAGTGGAGTTCATGGTTTGTGATGATAAGCAATGCCTTCCGCCTAGTGAGGTTGAGTTTAGTATAGCTGTGAAGTAAATTATATGATGAATTTTATCAAACAATTTTCTTTACTGGTCCTTTTTATAGTTGCATTTTCGGCCAGCGGATTTTCACAGGAAACTACCAAGCCTGATGAGCTGGAGTTCACTGAGATTACTACGCCTGTTGATTCTGTTTCAAAAAAAGTGGATAGTGTTTCTTCCAGGGTATCCAAACCTGTTTCAATTGAGGTCAAAGCACCGAAGGTAGACAAAGTTGAAAAGACCACATTTTGGGGGATTTTTATTTCAGGCTTTATAGGTGGGCTCGCTGCATTGCTGATGCCCTGCATTTTTCCGATGCTGCCCTTAACGGTGAGCTTTTTTACCAAGGGTGCCGACAAAGGAAAGGCCTTTTCCAAAGCGGCCTTATATGGATTTTTTATCATCCTGATTTATGTGATACTGGGTTTGCTCGTTACTGTGATTTTCGGTGCAGATGCGCTGAACAGCCTTTCGACCAATGGTGTCTTTAATTTTTTCTTCTTTTTACTGCTGGTCACTTTTGCGGCATCTTTTTTCGGAGCCTTCGAGCTTACCCTTCCATCTAAATGGGTGAATAAGATGGACGCAAATTCTGACAAAGGCGGTGTTGCCGGTCTGTTTTTTATGGCCGGAACCCTGGCGTTGGTTTCTTTTTCTTGCACAGGTCCAATTATTGGAACGTTACTGGTTCAGGCAGCAACAACAGGAGCACTGCTCGGACCTGCAATTGGCATGTTTGGGTTTTCCCTGGCACTGGCAATTCCGTTCGCCTTGTTTGCACTCTTTCCTTCTGCCATGAGTGCGCTGCCAAAATCTGGTGGATGGCTGAATAGTGTGAAGGTAGTTTTAGGATTTCTGGAACTTGCCTTTGCCCTTAAGTTCTTGAGTAATGTAGATCTGGCTTATCATTGGGAATGGTTTGACCGGGAGATCTTTCTGGTGCTTTGGATTGTGATCTTTGCGATGATGGGGTTCTATTTGCTGGGCAAGCTGAAGTTTTCACATGATAGTTCGCTTTCATACATCAGTGTGCCAAGGTTATTGATGTCGATTGTCATTCTCTCTTTTACCGTGTATCTGGTGCCAGGATTATGGGGAGCGCCGCTGAAATCAGTTTCTGCGTTTCTGCCACCAATGGAAACACAGGATTTTGATCTTTATACTCCTTCGCTGATCGGTGGTTCGCATAGCGCAGATCCGCGTACATTGGATGAGAAACCGCATAAATATTCAGATATCTTTCACTCACCGCTGAAGTTAAATGCCTTTTTTGATTACCAGGAAGGTATTGAATATGCGAAAAAGATGAATAAACCGGTATTGATTGACTTCACGGGGCATGCCTGTGTAAACTGCCGGAAAATGGAAGCCAATGTATGGCCTGACCGCAATGTGTATAAGATGATCAGCCAGGATTATGTGCTGATCCAGCTTTATGTGGATGACAAGACCGATGTGATGCCTGAAGACGTAGTGATAAGCTCGAAAGGCAGGAAACTGAATACCATTGGTAAAAAATGGAGTGACCTTCAGGCCTCGAAATTCAATTCCAATTCACAGCCATTTTATGTGCTTTTAGACCCAAGAAATGAACAACTTATGGTCACTCCGCAAGGTGCTGATTATGATGTTGAAAATTATAAAAAATTCCTGGAAGCCGGATTGGCGGCTTACCAGAAACGTTAAACTGGCTTTTTGTAGAAGTGCCAGAGGTTAATTAGTTAATGAGGAATAAGGGGGGAAAGCTGGATGGCTTCCCCTTATTAGTATAAAGTGCTGTTAAACTGAACAATGTTGATGATATGAATTGTTAAGGGTCAACTCTGGTAATTTATGAGATAGGATAGGCGGTATCAGTTTTCGCTTCAGAGAGTACGAAAAAACTTTGGACAGTGGTAATATTAGGAAGTGTTGTAAGTTTTCGACGATAGAAGTCATGATAGGTGTCCATATCACGGGTAGCAATTTTTAAAACAAAATCGAAACTTCCGGTCATTTGAAGGCACTCCATCACTTCAGGAAATTTTACGACTTCATCTTCAAAGCCTTTAAGCGTTTCCGCAGCATGGTCATTTAGCAATACCTGACTGTATGCAATCAGGTTCATTTCTATCTTTCGTCTATCCAGAATAACGACGGTGCGCATAATATAGCCCAAATTCTTCAGTCTTCTGATCCTTTCATGAATAGTTGCGACTGATTTGTAAAGCTGTTCTGAAAGCTGTTTGTGGGTGATGCTCGCATTTATTTGAAGAATCCTGAGAATCTCTTTATCTGTTACATCTAGCTCTGTCATATCATTATTTAATTTATCTGTTTACAAGAATAAAAGCCGGATTATTTTTGCGACGATCGAATGGCACTGAATCTCCCTGGTACATTTATGTAGGTGTTATATCCGCCCGGCTTCATCATTGAAATGAAAATCACAGACCGATATTCACCAGTGCAATATACCAAATAGTCTTTGGATGAATTAATCATCCGTAAGTTTTCCATGATTATTCTGGAAATTTAGGCTAATTTAACCCTTATGCTGGAATATTCTTAGGTTTACCAGGCCGGAAGCATAAATTTTTCAGAATTATCCTGATCCCCGTATCGATGCCATATTTGATATTCCGAAATATTTAGTTATCATTGGCTTCGGATATTGTTTCCATCTGCGGTAACAGTATCTATGAAACGGCATTCCTGCGTTGCCTTGTTTGCGTTTTGAAAGCCAAACCGGAAAACCAATGCCTATTTCTTATCCTGAAAACCCTGTATCTATAGGTGATCATATAAAAAAGAAAAGAATGGAACTAAACTTACGTCAAATAGACGTAGCAGGGATTTGTAGAGTTAGTGAAGATTGTATTAGAAATTGGAAAAAAACAGGAATATTCCTCAAATTCAATTTTTTCCTCGCATTATAAATTTTTTGGCTTACATTCCGTTTGAGGTTAATTTGACTACTCTTTCAGGGAAACTAAAAGCACTTAGGCACATTAATGGGCTTAGCCAAAAGATTCTTAATTCCCCAGTCGGCTATTTCATTAAATACAGCTTCAAGACTTCTACCTTTTTCTGTCAACGAATACTCGACTCGTGGTTGAATTTCTTTGAATTCCCTTCGGATTACCAATCCGTCCTTTTCCAATTCTTTTAATTGTTGAGTTAATACTTTTCTAGAAATACTTGGAATGCGAGCGGAAATTTCACCAAACCGCCGGGTATCAAAAGTAAGATTGTACAAGATAACAGGCTTCCATTTTCCACCAATAAGTTCCATTGTAGCAGTGATCGGACATCCCTTAGCCTCATTACAATTACTTTTCTTAGTTACCATGTAGTTACTACTTTTTTTAAGTTACCTAAGGTAACACGTTACTTTAGGTAACAAAAATAGTTTATTTGCAGAACATTTAATATAATTCACACATTTAATATTTAAATAGATGATTCTAGTAACAGGAGCAACTGGCCATTTCGGTAACTTAACGATCAATTTTCTGCTAAAAGCAGGCATTCCAGCAAATCAAATTTCAGCACTTGTACGCGATACCGACAAGGCTCAAGATTTGAAAAAAAAAGCATCAACCTTGTATTAGGTGATTATAATGATTACCCGTCACTGGTTAAAGCGTTTAGTGGGGTAAAAAAGCTATTGTTCGTTTCGGGCAACGATATTCCAAATCGTTCATCTCAGCACGAGCACGTAGTAAAAGCCGCAAAGGAAGCAAGAGTGGGACATGTCATTTACACGAGCGGAGAGCGGAAAGACGAAACCCCGAATTCACCACTTTGGATGTTCGCTAAAGCACATTTTGAAACAGAAAAATTGTTAAGAGAAAGCGGATTAACATACACTATCTTGAAGACCAGCTTATATATGGATTTTATCCCATTCTTCATCGGCGATGTGTTGAAAACTGAAATAATCTATTTGCCCGCAGGCAAGGGAAAAATGAGTTTCGCGTTGCGTTCAGAAATGGCTGAAGCGGCGGCTGATGTTCTTTTTTCAGTGGGACATGAGAATAAAGTGTACGACTTTGTAAATACCGAGGCATACAGCTACGATAATGTAGCGATGTGTATCTCCGAAATTACAGGCAAAAAAATAAGATATATTTCACCTACACCTGAAGAGTTTACAGAAGCTTTGTCAAAGTCCGATGGATCTATTCCCGAAGAATTTGTGGGCATTGTTTTGGCGCAGGCACAGGGTGATGGGGATATCACAAGTCACGATTTAGAAAATCTTATAGGGAGAAAATTAACATCGGTGCAATCATTCTTGCAGGAAGTATACGGTAAGTAAATTGAGATTTTATCATTCCAAAAGGTTGGCATCTGCCTATCTTTTGGAATTTATGATGAATTTACTGAAGCGAGGTCAATACCTCTTCACCTTAAATAAGCGATGTTGATATTTCACTTAATTAAATGAGTTTCGGAACTGCAAAGGGGAAAGATTGGTTTTTGCCTTGAATAATTTGGTAAAGGATTGGGGATGCCCGAAGCCAAGGTCATAAGCAATTTCGCTTATTGATAGATCGGTACCTGATAATTTTTCTTTTGCTTTTTCTACCAGTTTACCGTGGATGTGTTGTTGTGTACTTTGGCCGGTCAATACTTTTAATACATCACTTAAATAATTGGGTGAGATATTTAACGCATCCGCAATGAATTGAACAGTCGGCAATCCCTTCGCAATCAGATCATTGTTATTGAAATATTTTATGAGCGTGTCTTCTAAGCGATTAAGGATTTGATGATTTGTTTTTTTGCGGGTGATAAACTGGCGATGATAAAACCTTTCTGAAAAATTGAGCATTGTTTCAATTTGTGAAATGATAATTTGTTGGCTGAACCTATCAATATCAGACTGATATTCCTGCCGGATGCTCTTGATTATATTTACAATTTTTTTCTCTTCCTTAACAGAAAGATGCAGGGCTTCGTTTACTGAATAATTAAAGAATTCATATTGCTTTATGATTTTATTTAAGGTTGTATTCCATATGAAATCAGGATGAATTAGTACAATCCAGCCGGAAGGTTTAAGTGATTCACCTTTTTCGACCTCAATACTGAAAACCTGACCAGGTGCCATAAAAAACAATACGCCTTCATCAAAATCACCCCTCTGCTGGCCATATTTGAACTTTGCATTGGAGATTCGCTTGAGATAGATGGAATAGAAATCGAATATAAAACTTACCGGTTCATTAAAAGGCCTTTGTATAAAAGAATCAAAATTTGTTACACTTAATAATGGATGTTCAGGTGTTGGCAGGCCCGTCAAGCGATGAAATTCAGATATACTTTTAACTTTATGGGGTTTTAAATTGTTCATGCTATCGTTTTATAAAAAATGTTGAAAGAAGAACCAAACATAAAAATAGTTCTGCCACAATTGAACGGATAACACCCGTATTAACCCGTCCAGCCCATACATCTAAAATACCAGAAATGGCCAGGAATCCTGAGATCGCAGAAACTCCAATTACAATGGTCTGTTCCTTTGACATATTTGTCAATGATAAAAATAATAAAACTGAAAGTCCAAGGTAAATAGCGCCAAGTCGTCTTCCCAGAACCCCTGTTGAATCTATTGATTCCAGGCCCCATTCCTTGAGTATGGAGTCATTTGCAAATATAAAACGGCATCCCAGACCGATGATGGCTAAAGCGATAACAATTACAACATATTTATAATACATAAGATGTTTTGTAGAAGGGTTAAGGTGTTCTTTTTAATTTTTAAAATCTAAATAAAGCTGCTATTAAAGATAGCGCAAATACAATTACTAAAAGAGGTAATATCCCGTACTCCTTCTTTTTAAGATGAATCATAAACGCGACAAGCATGATCAACGCAAAACCAACTGCCGCTATTGGGGGTAAGAACGGGTAGGATACCGGTAAGCTGGGGTATAATAATACCAAATACACCCAGCAGTTCTAACAAACCAATTCCCCTGACGGGTAAGTGAGACGCGGAAGGTTCCAACATTTTTTTTCTCAATTAATTTTTCCTGTGAAGATGTTAATTTTGTAAAAGCTGGCATCGCATTCCACCATATTATAATTACAAATATGGATGACAGTAAACCGGATTTATTAGCCGATTCACTGAATGACTTAGCCAAAAAGAGGAATAATGTAAAAAGCTTTAATTATCCCTCTTATTTTAGTAAGACCGTGACTTTTAAGAAGGCTTTGTATTCTACAGAAGTAGGAACGGTATGATAAGCTCCTTACTCAAGGACATTTAAGCTACTCGCAGGTGCCTCACTTAAAGGTGTGTTGTTTGATTGTCACCTTAGAGTGTTTGATTTGAACCATTTATACAATAGGATATTTTTTAATTTTGGGTGTAAAATTATAAGGATATGCATAAATTAAATGGAAAAGTTGCGCTGGTTACGGGTGCTTCAAAAGGTATAGGTGCTGTTACTTGCTTTAGAGCTAGCGAAAAACGGTGCCGCTGTTATCGTTAACTATAATGGCAGTTACGAATCTGCACAGCTGGTAGTTGCAGCAAGACATTTACCGTCTGACCAACAGCAATGCTTTTGGTCGCATAGGCCAGCCAGAAGATATTGCCCGGGTTATTGTTACTTTAGCCTGCGATGATTCAAAGTGGATATCCTGGCAGATCATTGGCGCCAACGGTGCTATGGCATAATTTTGGTATTTATCTTTTACAGCTATAATGATAATCAGGAAAGAATGGAATCACTGGAAGTGTTTTATCGGGAAAAAATGGGCATTCTCCCGAGCGATATTTTTCGTAGAACGGGACATTTCAATGTATTTACAATGGAAGATTATACCGGCCCTAAACCTGCATATCCTATGCCCTACAGTCGTAAGGATTACTACAAAATTGCGCTGATTAAAGGAGCGCATTTGGTAGAATATGCTGATCAGACCTATAACGTGCGGCACAATATGCTCATGTTTGCCAATCCCCAAATACCCTATAACTGGACTCCATCGAATGAGCAGCCGGTTGGAGCCTTTTGCGTATTTACTGAAGATTACATGAAGGGATTCGGAAGTATTACAGACTATCCGCTTTACCAACCTGGTGGAACGCCCATATTAGATCTCAATGATGAAGAGGCTGCAAAAGTGATGGAATTATTTGAACGAATGTTCATTGAAATTTCTTCAGATTACCTCTATAAATATGATGTGTTGCGAAACCAGGTGTTCGAACTTATTCATATGGCCCTCAAATTAAGGCCGGCATTAACAATTAAAAAAGAAGTTGATTCTAATGCAAGTAAACGCATTGATTCTTTATTTCATGAGCTTTTGGAAAGACAGTTTCCTATCGAATCTACTGTACAACAAATTAGGCTGAAGACCGCTGCTGAATTTGCAGATCGGCTCAATGTTCATATTAATCACCTGAATAGGGTATTAAAGAGTACATCAGGTAAGACAACTACGCAATTGATTTCAGTGCGGATAGCATCGGAAGCCAGGGCCTTATTGAAACATACCAACTGGAATATCGGGGAAATTGCCTGGTGTTTAGGGTTTGATGATACTTCTAATTTTATTAAATTCTTCAAAAAACAAAATCTGACCACGCCTCATCAATTTCGATCTTAAGTGACAAGGGGGGGTAAAATTGTTTGTTTTGCACCATTTTTAGTTTGAATCAGGCTTTTTCAGGCTTTCTCTGACCACTAACTTTGCTTCCATATTATTATTAATAAATTAAATATTAAAAATGGAAGCTTATATTTTAGAAAAAAACGGAGGGTTGGAAAACTTAAAATTAATCACTTTAACTACCCCCACAGTTAAAGCTGGTGAAGTGCTTATTCAGACTAAGTCGATTGGTATCAATCCGATAGATATCCAGGTCCGTAGTTCAAAAGATATTCTAGGTATGATCACTGGAGGAATATTTCCTGAGCATATAATCCTGGGATGGGACGTAGCGGGTATTGTTGAACAAGTCGGAGAAGGGGTAGTGGCCTTTAAACCGGGAGATGAGGTATATGGTTTAGTAAATATGCCAGGACTGGGCAGTACCTATGCTACCCAGGTAGTAGCGCAGGCTGACCAGTTAACATTTAAGCCAGAAAATTTGTCCTTCACCTCTGCAGGAGCCACCCCTATGTCCGCTATGACAGCTTACCAGGCTGTAGTTACGCTGGCAGATATCCAAAAAGGAGAAAAAGTTCTTATCCATGCAGCCTCTGGCGGCGTAGGCCACTTCGCTGTACAATTTGCCAAAGACCGTGGTGCTTATGTTATCGGCACAGCTTCAGGTAAAAATGAAGAATTCGTACGCAGTTTAGGTGTAGATGAATTTTTGGATTATACAGAAAGTCCCTTTGAAACCAAAGTAAGTGATGTAGATGTAGTAATTGATACCATCAACTCTGTCGAACATGTTTTGCGCTCGATTTCAGTAATTAAAAAAGGAGGACGTTTGGTCTACCTGCAGCCGCATTTTGCAGAGGCACTTTCGGCAAAATTGGAAGAAAGCGCTGTAAATGGCCTGGGTGTATTCGTGAATTCTTCAGGCAAAGTACTTACCGAAATCAGTAACCTTATCAAAGCAGGCAAAGTTACGCCCAAAATTACGCTGGTATTTGAATTTGATCAACTGCCCGACGCGCAAGCCGCAGTGGAATCCGGAAGAGCAACAGGCAAGATAGCGGTTGTTGCAAAATAACCAAAATTCTATTTGTGTCCGGAAGCAATATGAAAATTATCTGCTTGGCCGCTCTACCGGTACTTACTTGCACTTAAAAATAAACCTGTGCAAAGCCTGAATAATCTTATAATAATCAATACTTTATAAAAATCAATGACTACAGATCAAACAGCAGAAGGCTTAGTGAAAGCTTTAACCCAACAGGAAATCGATACCTTAAAAACATTTTATGGTTTATTCAGTAAACGTGATTATAGTGTGATCGAACAAATTTTAGCCCCGGATTGGCAGGATATTCCACTAGGCCCAGGCCAGCAGGACGGTCCTGAAGGATATAGAAGTTTAGTACAGGGATTTACCGAGGCATTTCCTGATGTGATCGTTAACGTACATGAAATTTTTGGCACTCATCAACGGGCCGGCGTACGGGCAGAAATGGTATTTACTCATGGCAACGAGTTTATGGGTATACCGGCGACCAATCAGAAACTCACTATTGCTATCCATGAATTCCATCACCTGAAAAATGGGAGGCTGGAAAAAACCTGGCACCTGGAAGACTGGTTAACTATGCTGCTGCAAACCGGTGCATGGCCCGTTAAATCACATTAACTATCAAAAAGAATTATATTATATGTATCGGAACTAAAAGGAAAGGTCGCATTAATCACCGGTGCATCCAAAGGCATCGGAAGAGGCATAGCTGAAAAATTAGCTTCTGAAGGCTTAAAGCTCATACTTAATTACAGTTCAGATGAGAGGGCCGCTAGTGAAACGGCAAAGCTTATGGACCGCTATGGAATCAATTACCAATTGATCAAGGCGGATGTATCAAGCCCGACAGCGATTGAAGGATTGTATCAGCAGGCATTAACTAAATTTGGCCATATCGATATTGTGATCGCAAATGCGGGTGTAGAGATGGTAGATAAACCATTTATTGACTATTCAGAAAAAGATCCCCACTCATAACGATAAACGGATGGGGTCAAATTATTAGGTTGTCGTGATAAACAAAGTAGATTCCATGATTGACATTGTTTATTTAGTTATAATGCTGCCTATCGTGTTAGGGCTATTCAGCATAGCCTTAGCATTGGTCCAGGATTTATCATCAGGTAAAAGAGCCGACCGAAGGTAGGCCCAGGTAACCTGTGCAACTGCTGCAACCCTTTCCTGGTTTTCATCTGTAGTTTCTTTAGCCAAATGACCGGTAATGCCACCGAGCATATGTTCACCGCCAAATAGAGTGAATAGCGCATTTGCTCCTGGGCTTAAGGCGTAAATATCCGTAAACCATTCAGGACCTATTACGGTTAATGGTGATATGTCATTATCGCCAGCCACCAGCAAGGCCGGTGTATTCAATTGCCCGAAGGCTTGGTTTAGGTAGCTGAAGTGCGTTTTGGCAAAGTCACTCAGCGCATCCCCACCACGGCCCCCAGCGCTTAAAAGAACTGCTGCGTTTATTCGCTTATCCGACATGTCATCTTCTAAATTTCCGTCCGGTTTGATCACTCTGGCACCCAATAACAGGCCGACAGTATGTGCTCCGAAGGAATGACCAACTGCGGCAATACGGCTTGAGTCGAGTCGCCCGGAAAGTCCAGGAGTATAACTTTCAATGTAATGCAGTTGATCGAGGGTCGCTTTCATATCAGTTACCCGCTGGCGCCAAATATGCTTTGCCCCGGGATTATTCAAATAAGCATTGATGGCATCCTGATGAGTGGCTTCAGGAATATTCAACAGTATTTTTGAGTCCAGAAAAGTTGGTTGAATGACCACAAATCCATTTGCACTCCAAAATTCAACAAGTGGATCGTAGCCCAGCATGGATGAACCGAATCCATGTGCAAATAAAATGACCGGCAGGTTGCCACCCGCTACTGGGGCAGACACTCGAACCTGAAGTGCATGTTGACGTCCAGGAGATTTAAGTTCAATAATGGTTGCTGTGGTAGCAGTTGTTGGAGTACTTAAAAAAGTCTGTGTACTTTCGGGGTTTATTTTATTCCGTTCCATATTATTTCAATGTTTTAACAATTGCTTTATGATAAGAGATGTAGGAAATGATCAGCAGTATAAGTACAGCCAGCGGTGCAATCATGTTGACCACAGGATCATTTACAGCATAATGGGCGATGATAGCCGAGAAAAAGTTGACGAAAAAACCGAAATATGCCCATTCTTTTAGCGGACGCGGGATCTTCGGAACGATAAGTGCAATGGCGCCAAGCAACTTAGCGATACCTAACTCCACACGAAACCAGTCGGGAAATCCAATATGGGCATAGCCTGCTTTCATAGCCGGGTTGAACATGTAATTGAAGAAGGAGACAAGCATGCCGAAAGCCACAAGGCCTGTCGTGACCCAATAGATAATTTTTAATATTTTCATTTGATAACAGATATGATTATGCAAAATTATGCAACTGACAGTTTACATTTGTAATGGGTTTACTCATGGAAACCAGTTACCTCAAGGAAACTACTTATGAAAGCAATATCTGAAAATTATGATCACGACGCTTGCGCAGCACATCACCGGGCTATTCGCGATACGATGGACATGCTCAACGGCAAATGGAAAATCCGCATCATTGGTGTGCTCAGCTTTGGTGCAAGACGGTTTATGGAATTGAAAGGAACAATAGATGGTATTGCCGCTAAGATGTTATCCAAAGAGTTGCAGGATCTGGAGTTAAACGGACTGGTGAGTCGCAAGGTATTGAACACCAAGCCTATTACCGTTGAATATGATCTCACCGAATATGGCCATTCGCTTAAACCTATCATTGAAGTTATTGCTGCCTGGGGTATGCAGCATAGAGACAAAGTGATCAAAGGAATGAGATCTCAATAGCATTTTATTTCAATTAGTCAGGGGATCCGGAAAACGCATCTATTACCGTTAATTCATTAGGAGTTGGAAGATAGGCTACTGTTTACCTTGATTTTTGCAGTTCTGATTATCAACCGTGGCATCAAAATATATCCTATGTTGATGCCACAGTAAGAAGGTTAACTAAATCCAAGATTGTTTTATTAGATCAGTGGCATTTACCGGGCTTTTTAGTTTGTCCGCTTTACGGAAGGAATTTAAATAGGTAGTCCGTCAAAAGGGAAACCAAAATTTTATTAAGTAAATTGAAGAGGTATCTAAAAATATCATGAAAAAAATTGTGTATTAAGGATTGCATGAAAATTAGTACATTAAGCGGTAGGTTTGAAAGGATGCAGAATTTACGTGGGGGCTTTAAGATAGGGTATACCCTCATGTTAACCAACCTGGACAATCTTGCTGACAACATTAACGTAGAAATAACAAATTTAACCACTTCAAATAAAAACCATGAGAGCAATCAATCCCTGGATTAACTTCAATGGCAATGCTGAAGAAGCATTCACCTTTTACAAATCAGTTTTTGGCGGAGAGTTCACAAAGATCGTTCGTTTCAAAGATCTGGCAACTTCCGAATTTCCGGTAGCAGATAATGACGCAGATAAACTCATGCACATTGCTTTGCCTATTGGCCCAAATAACGTGTTAATAGCCAATGATGTCCCTGAATTTATGGGACGTGTTAGCGAAAACGAAAACCGGTCAAAAATAGCAGTGTGTGCAGAAAGTAGGGAAGAGGCCGACAAGATATTTAACAGGTTATCAGCAGGTGGTGATATTGAAGGGCCGATTGGCGACAGTCCCTGGGGCACATATGCTGGAATGTTCAGAGACAAATACGGCATTGAATGGATTGTGGAATTTGACCCAAATTACAATGGGGAAAATTATAATGAGAAAAAGAGCCACTTTAGCCTTACAAACAGCTAGCTATTTTGAATCTCACTCACGAACCTATGTAGATAAGGTTGAGATTCAGTAAAGTATTTTTTATTAAAAAGCTCCAATCTTATAAGCCTCATTTACGAGTTTTTTTCTTGTTAGTTTTAAATTTCGTATATTTAGGTAATATTGATTTGAATCTAAATCTTATAAAAATATGACGACAATGACACTTCAGGTGCCTGATTTTCTGGAAAAAGACCATGAGAATACCGTTCGTTTTTTTGCTGCGAAATTATATGAGTCCGGTAAATTATCGCTGGGACAAGCTAGTCAGGTAGCAAATATGGGTAAATGGGAGTTTGCCGAAATTCTGATTGATTACGACGTTAACTATATACAATATACTGCAAAGGATGTAATTGATGATGCAAATAAAATTCTCTGAACGCGTCACGGTAATTCTGTAAGGGACAAAAAACTTGCTGCGAAATTAGGTCTTACTATTATTGGTACATTAGGTATCTTATTACGAGCAAAACAAAAATCATTGATTGTTTCACTTGCTCCATATTTAGAAAAAATCTCTAAAACCAACTTTAGAATATCTGCTGAACTAATTGATCGTGTGCTTAGAGAAGCAGGTGAAAAATAAAAGAGCCGTTAAAATTCAGTTTTAATGGCTCTTCTTAATAAGATTTTAACTATTTGCTGTTTTTCAATATCTCTACTTTTTCTTGTTCGCTTTTTAGCAAGCGCTCTAATAGTGCAATTTTTTCATCGTAGAGTTCAACAATCTTTTCAATCGTATTAAAAGTCGGCTGATTTTTATCAAGGAAAATGGAAACTTCATAATAGAAAATTAAAGACAAAGTTAGACAACTGTGGTGAGTGGATAGAGTTTGAATCTACACAAGAAATGTATGTTGTATTAAAAGGAATTGGCAATATTGACAACTATCTTGCAACTTTTGACGGAGAACCTTTTGAAGGAATGTCTGTTCGGCTTTTTAATCCTAAAACAAAATTATGGAGTATTTATTGGGTCGATTCAAACGAGGGAGTTTTGCAACCACCTGTTGTTGGCTCATTTGAAAAAGATATTGCCCATTTTTTTACAAAGGACAACTTTAACGGTAAAGATATTTTAGTTGTATTTCGTTGGGATATCAGGGACAAACAAAACCCAGTCTGGAGCCAGGCATTTTCATCGAACAAGGGTGAAACTTGGGAATGGAATTGGTATATGTATTTTAGGGTAGTTATTATGTTGTTTCTATAGTCGATCTTTATACTTAAATTAAAAAATATATTCCCTATTTTTATTAATAAACAACTATTTTAATTATTTCCTTTTTTATGAAAATAAAAATTTACTTACTGTTAACGTGTCTCTTGCTCTGCCTTGGATGCCATTCACAAAATAGGATTTCTTTAAATTCGACTCCATTGAAAATTAAAAAAGCAGCAAGCTATGCGACCTTACAGCCCTATTATCAAGTAGATTTTAGCGCAGCATTTTGCCTGTTTGAAATCAGGGTTAATGATGTGCTTGTGTTTACACTTAATTTGGAAGGCCAGACTTCTACAAGTATTCCAATCAATTCAGGTATTTTGCAGAGTGGAAAACAGCAGATCACGATCAAAGTTCTGCCCATTGCTGGTCAGAAGGTTTTACACCCGAATGCACAGTTTAGCTATAATATCAAAATTTTTGATGCCGCTAATAATCTTAATTTCAAAGAACAACTTCCCGGAGAGTATGCTGTAGAGAAAGTTGATCCTGCAAAGAAAAAGAGCTTCCTAACACATACGGCTACTTTTAATGCAGAGGTTCCATACACAGTAATGGCTTACCAGACCGCTACGGATCTTGGATCAGTTGGAGGACTAAAGGATAAACTACTGGGGGCTTATCAGCAACTTGCAGATTTGATTGTAAAAGGTGATTCTGAGCAAATCAAAAAATTGATAGCCAATAGGGAAAGTCTTGCTGCTGTTACCATGTACTTGAGCAAAGAAGAATCGGACGATAGGCTTACACGTATGCTTAGCAACTTAAAATCTGGTTATAAATTGGAACCTATACCTGTAAATGCCATCTTGAAGATCTCCGGTAATGGAAAACTTGCAACCCTGGTCAGGCCTGATGGTCAGCCTGCTTTAATATTTAAAAATGAGAAAGATAACGAAGAATTAGCATTAGAATTTACATTCTATATTCCAGCGGGCAAAACAGATCTTGAAATTATCTGAATACTTGCTCATGTGAACTAAATCTATGGAAATAAGTAAGTATAGTAAATCCCGAAAAATAATTCTCATCGCGGGGATTGTTATTTGTTTAGTTAATCTGTTTGTTATTTATCCGCTGGAGCGTTCAAGATCTTCTACTATAATGGAATTCACTTTCTCCTATATAGGGATTGCATTGTCTATCGTATCAATCCTATATGGGCTCACAGGAGGGCATTTTATAAAATACTTAGCATTCATATTATTAAGTGCTATTGTAAGTGCAACTTGCTGGTATATTTACGGCGCCGGGGGATGGTTGCAGAAATTTATAGCATTTTGGGCCGGCATACCTTGTGGAGTAATTACAGCATTAATATTTTTTATTTTAAGATATTATATATTCTTTCGCAATAGAAAATATCCTGTAGACAGGCAAACAAATCTCTTATTGTTTCTCAAGCAATTGGTACTATACTTTGTTGTGCTTTTGATCATAGCTATAGTGTTTGAAAATGGAGGAGATTGGTATTACGATATTTTCGAAAAGTAAAATAACTCGCTAAAAAACAATGAGTTTTTGTAAATAAAAAAGAGGCTGTATCATTGATAAAAAAAATGATCAGCCTTTTTTATGTGTTTAGTATTTTATAACTACTCCATTTTGGAGTTTTGGGATTTGTACTGGTTATTTCGACTAATAACAGCAAAAAGTGCCTTTCTTAGGCTGCTTTTTTCCTTAAGTTCTGTGCGATAGCTAATAAACCCCATTCTATCTCCACTTTCTCTTTGCCCCGGAGCATGAAGCGGCGGAATCCGTGATTCTGTTTAATATTTGCAAAGACCGGTTCAACATCGAAGCATCGCTTTTTTCGATGTCTTATTCCTTCTTCAGTATTTAACAGTTCATGAGCCTTTTGTTTTAACCTTTTCAGGTTAACATTTATCTCCATGATGCGGTTGGTTTTTGATTTATGGCAAATGCCGTTTAAAGGACATTTACTGCAGTTTTTAGCCTGGTAGTTTCTGTAGATCTGCTTGAATCCGGTAGTTGTTTTTTTAGTGGTGTCACCGATGTAATGCATCTGCTGTCCCATCGGGCAGATATAAACGTCCAGCTGATTATTGTAAAACAACTTATCTGCGGCAAAAGGGTATTTTTTGTTATAGGTATCATTTTGGCCCTTGTCAAACAGATTGTATTTCACATAAGCTTCCATTTGCTTTCCTTCAAGCAGCGTATAGTTCTCTTCTGAGCCGTATCCTGCATCTGCAGTAAGGGTTTTGGGTACTTTGCCAAAGCTACTTTCATGCTGCTCCAGATGAGTTTTTAAAGTGGTGGTATCCGTTGGATTTGGGTGGATGGTGTAATTTACAATGAACTGGTTAGAAGTCGATATCTGAATATTATATGCCGGTTTGAGCTGACCATTTAACATGTGATCCTCCTTCATTCTCATAAATGTAGCATCAGTATCGGTTTTGCTATAGCTGTTTCTTTCTCCAAGAATAACCTCCTGCTGCTCATATTTATCAATATTTACAGGAAAGTTCTGGTTAATGTACCTGAGCTTTGCTTTTACCTTTTTATCAACCTGATCATTGTCTGCCAGAACTTTATTGAGCTTTTCAACAGTAGCCTTAACACTTTCCTTATTGATCGTGGTCGCAGTGGGTGGCTCAGGCATCATATCCTCATCGGCTGCAACACTTTGTGCGTAATTCCAGATCTCGTCCAATTGCTTTTTCATCTTTTCCTTGTTGGTCTGGATTGATTTCTTCCAGACAAAAGTGTACTTATTGGCATTAGCTTCAATCTTGGTCCCATCGGTATAAACCTGGTCAATACTCAGCAGCTCTTCTTTGGCCAGCAGCTTAACAACTTCTTCAAAAACACTGCGAAGTGCATGTTTAAGGCGTACCCCACGAAAACGGTTGATCGTATTGTGGTCAGGCTTATTCATCGCGCTCAGCCACATAAAAGGAACTCTTTCCCTGCAGGCTTCAGCTAACTTACGACTGGAATAAATATTGGTGAGATATCCATAAACCAATACTTTTAAAAGCATAAGCGGGTGATAATTAGAGCCACCACGTACGTGATAGGCTTTTAGAAGTGGTTCAACATTGATTGCATTGATCACATCATTGACGATTCTTACGGTATGGTCTGTAGGGATTAGATCATCAAGATTAGGCGGGAGCGCCATGAGCTGATCCTGGTGGTAGGGTCTGAAAATAGGTTTTCTTACTGACATATTCTACTAATGTTTGCAGCTTAAATATATGAAAATCAAGTTGTTAAATCAAATATCAGCAGAAATATTTTGCCCTAAATTACTTAAGATCAGGAAGAAAGAAGTCCTTTAAAACGAAGAAGAGCCTGAATCATGATTTATGATACAGGCTCTTTTTTGATCCCGCTGGGAATTGCACCTAGTTCAAAATTCAACTTTCTGCCAAATTGGAGAGTGCAAAAGAAAATTTTGAATGAATTACCTGTATAGTTATTACAAAATTTTAGATTGGAAATGCAAAAAATAAGTTGTACTTGAGTTGATAGTAATATAGTGTTAAATTATAATTTTGTCTTTAAAATATTGAATCTGCTCGGGATTTGTTGGTTCTAGCGCACCTTCATAAAGATATCTAAAAGTATTACTCATCTAGTCGCTCATTTTAGATGAGAATCGACGTAAGTTCTACCGTACTTGAAAAACAAAGTTAATTTTATAAGCGGCGTATTATAAATAGTCGTGTCAAAATATTTCTTTTACTCGCTTTACGGAAAACCGTGAAAAGGATGATTTATATGCTGTTATATTCGTAATTCTAAAACTTCAAATCAATTTAATTAAAAAAAATAATTATGGGAGAGATTAAACCTAGTCCAAAACCAAAAAAAGATAATGGTAAAGATGATAAAAGAAAAGGGGGTACACCTGCAAATAAACCTAAACATCCTGATTTAAAAACCCAATATACATAAGCCCAAAGATTAATTATCGAAATGGGTTTAATTGCTATTCGAGAAGTAACTAGCCACACAGATTTAAGCTACTTAACAAATCGATCCTCTACTATTATCCGTCTTGCAGCAAATGTAAGCTACATTTTGAACTTAAATTTATAATTATGAAGAGAAGCATGAAAAAAGAAATTCTTGTTATAAGTATTATGCTTTTAGCGACGGTTTCACAACTTTATTCACAAATTGAAACACCAATACATCTTAGAGATCTAAAACAATTATCAGAGAACATTGATAAGAAAGATATAAACGAAAAGAAAATACTATCAATGGGTTATCACAAGAGATCAAACGGGGTATACATATCAAATGTAATGCTTACTACAAAAGCACCTAAACATTGGATTACAACATTTGCGTACCTTTCATATCAAACAGCTAATAGGCCAAGCTTCGATAGAATAGTAAGGGAGCTTAAAAAAGAAGGTAGATCAAAAAAATTTGATACAGGTACTAGTCAGATGGGCTATAAATATCGCATCCCTAAATATGAAGTAGAAGTTTATATGCCATTGAATGGAGTGGATTTAGATCTGAATGACTTGTATGAAATAATATTAATGCCTAAAAAGAATTGAGCATATGCAATAAGTATTTCGTTATTTCTTTTTTTTGACCAAAAAAATGAATGTAAAATAGTTGTTTTGTTAGTTTTAATTCTAAATCTGGTGATACCGCTGAGATCACACCAAATTCAAAAATCAAAGTTAAATAGTATGTGGATGGTTTTGAAATTTTACTCTACGAATAACGAACCTTTTGCTAAAAACAAAGTCAATTGTCTAACAAAAAAAACTTGTTAATTATTTGGGTTACTTAAATTTGAAATTGACAAATTAGATAAATAAATTAATTATATTCACTTATCTATTAAGAAAAACATAAATAAATCTATATGTCTTCATTTAACACCCATCTAAGTTTTAAAGATAACCCTGTGTCTAAATACAGTGTTATGCAATGCAATTACTCTTTTCATCAGTTGCTGGATGATAAAAGTAGGCCATCTACGCCTGCTAGAGGTGGTAATATCATGGTACAGATCAGTACCCCGCCTGATAATTTTTTATTAAAGTGGATGGTGGATAGTTATAAAGTTCGCTCTGGTATGATCACCTTTTACAAAATAGATGAAGAGACTGCATTTCAAAGAGTTGCTTTTATTGATGCTTACTGTGTTGAATATCATACTCATTTTAGTGCCTTAGGTTCTTCAAGTATGATTACAACCATAATTATAGCATCAAAAAGTCTATCTATCAATGGTACTGATCACAACAATGATTGGCCAGCGTAAACAATCTTTGATATGATAAACAAGGGAAAAATCATCTTTGTAAATGGCTATTGGGCTAGTGGCCTTGTTGGCAGTCTGATGGGTTCATCTGTGCCGGGTAAAAAATATTGGGGTAGTAAAGAAGGTGCTTTTGAAAAAGCCGCTGAGCATTTTTTAGGAATTCATGAAGAATCAGGTACTCACAAATATCTTGACGCTTCATCATTTATGGGTGTGGATAGTACTGGTGCTAATAGGTTTAATAAGGGAATGGGAGACTTCCGGGTTTTTGATGGGACTTATTTTAAACGTTATATTGATAATGCCAACAAGCAAGGTATATACGCCGGGTCTAATATTAGAGCTATAGAAAAACTGAATAAAGCCCATCAATCAGATTATGATGCTTTAACTTCTGGAATGAATAAAAATCGACATTCATTTTACATCATCACACATAGTGAAGGTGGTGGATATGGTGCGGGATTAGCTAAATTTTTAATCAAAGAAGGCTGGAAAGTTGATACAGTGATACATCTATCTACAGATGAAGCAGACGATTTTGATACGCCACCAGAACCAATGACTTATCAATTAGGATTGCAATATCAGGGTTCATACTATAAAAAAGAATCTGATTGGGTTACTGAGAATTATCAAATTAGAAGTGGAGTTGATAGATGGGGGATTGTATTTGATCCTAAAAAATTAGAGTGGGGTAATGTACACGGATTTAGTAAAAATGAGCTTGTTTTTGAGTATTTAGAAGATTTAAGAGTCTTAACAATCGGCCATTATACGGAAAATGGCAGGATCTATTGGAAACAGATTGGTAGAACCCCATATCAAAGCCGTTTCTCCTTATTTAATGGGATTAAACTATATTTTAAAATACCAATATAATGAAACAAAAACTATTAGTTTTATTAGGAGTTACTGGATTTATTTCATTTTTTTCTAGTTGTGAAGAACTTTTACAAAGAAAATGTTCAATCTGCCCAACTAGTCAGGAAATTGAAATAAGAAATAATATAGCTAATGAATATAATTGTAATGTCAGTGTTGGACATGATGAAGGAGCTGTTTATGATAATAGAATTGACGGTAGTTTTGGTATAAGTTTAGATTTCACCGCCATCAAATCCACAGAAAAAAATCTTTGTGAAAAAGATAGTCTTTACTTAGACTCCCTATCCAGGATTATAGCTAAAAAGATTATCCCTATACTGAGTCATAAAAAAAATTACAATCGGGTTAGTGTCAGTTATTCGACGGAAAAAAATTTTAATGAAAAGATGTCCAGTACTGACTGCTCAAAAGAATTTGAAATACCAATAAAGGATTTATAACGATAAGGTTTGAGTACGCTGTTCTTAATATACTTTTGCCTTAAAATCCAAATTTGCCAATTCTTGGTCATTAATTTCCTTAGATGTCTCCCAGCCTTTAGTAAGTTTGCGTAACGGTTATGAAATAATAAATAAGCTAATGATGACAGACAAAACAGCTGTTGTTTTTAAAAAAAAATATTGTTTATTCTTTTGAATATTGAAATCTCATTTGAATTATACATTTGTTTTGGTGTACTTTAAGATTTGAACTTATTTGTTTTTAATGAGCTCAATTTTTTCACGTTCACTTTGCAGCAATCGTTCATATAATGCTTTATTTTCCTCAACTACTTCCATTAATTTATCAAGTGGGTTGAAAGTACAATGATTATTAACATTGAATGTACTATTGTCATAAGAAGTGTTAATGTTATTGATCAAAGACTCTTCATTGAAATTTTTAATTCCTTCTGATGATACTCCTAAGACCTTGGCGATTTTTTCCAATGTTGCATCTTCTACTTCTTCGCTTTGCTCAACTTTAGAAATCGTCTGTTGGCTTACACCAAGTTCTGTAGCAAGGTAGTCCTGTTTTATACCTCTGATTTCACGAATACGACTAATCTTTCTTCCAATGTGCATTTTGCTAGATTTTGTAGATGTTTCCATAGAGACAAATATAATTAATTTCCAGATGGTAAGTAACAATTAAATATAGGTAAAGTATAATTTGAATTGGTAGGTTGTGGTATTTAATAATCCGAGATTTGGTAAAACGGATCTTGTCCAAGCTCAGTTGGAAATTGAAGAACTGACCTCCCCTCGAAAAACCAGACTGCTGAAAAGTCGAAAAAATTTGATGGTTTAGGAGTTACTGAACTGAGGCGTCTGAGGCAGCTTGAGGATGAAAATGCCAAACTGAAACAACTGGTAGCAGATTTAATCCTGGACAAACATATGCTACAGGATGTACTTAAAAAAAAGCTTTAAGGCCAGCCCAATTGAAGGGGTTGGCCGAAGCTTTAGTGGTCAGCTACAAAGTTTCTGTGCACAGGGCTTGTGAGGTCACTAAGTTTTGCCGCTCGATGTGGTATTATAAAAAGATCGGACGTGATGATCAGGTAATCAGAATGCGTATGAAGGAAATTGCATAAACTCGGGTTAGATATGGCAGTGAAAAAATCTTTACATTGAGAGTTTACATGCTATATAAGCTGGAGGGATTGAACCTGCGTAGTAAAGGCCAAGAAGAAATCGAGCTGGCGCACATCGTTTAGAACGGGTGCCACCCTCGCATTTACATGAATGCTTGAGCATGGATTTCGTGTCCGATCAGCTCTTTGACGGGTGGAAATTTAGATCCTTAACTATAGTTGATAATTATACAAGATTTTGCCTTGATATTTACCCAGAGGAAGGCATCAAAGGCGAGCAGGTAGTGAAAGTGCCGGAGAGATTAAAGCAGGAATTCAAGGCTGTTCCAGAAAAAATTAGAGTTTATAATGGAAGTGAATTCATTTCTAAGGCACTGGATAAATGGGCATATGATAATCAGGTCATCCTGGATTTTTCCCGTTCCGGAAAATCCGCTGATAATGCATATATTGAATCTTTTAATGGAAGCTTCCGAGATGAGTGCCTTAATACCCACTGGTTCTTATCAATAGAAGATGCCATAGCAAAAATTGAAGCATGGAGAACCAAATATAATACCTTTAGACCACATAGTTCCCTGGGAGGTTTAACGCCTCAGTAGATGTGGGAAAAAAGCCAACTAAAGCCTTGACTTTCGAGTTTAGCGTGTCTGAAAATTTGGGAGGTCAATAAAATGTAAAGAAAATAATGATGAATATAGTTTTATCAATAGATTAATAAAATAACTGATTAATAAGCTATGGGGCATGATATTTAAAAATTCAAAGTATAATTGTTTTACAGAAAAAGGGCAGAGCGATTTACCGGATAATGAATTTATTAAGGATTGTTTCCAGAAAGGAATAGAACCCGTTATTTATTTAGATAGTTGTGTGTGTTTACATATTATCAGGGTTATAGATCATCGCAGATCCGCTGAAAATGTTGATTTTTCAAAAATTATTGCTTTGAAGGAGTATATAGATAAGCATCCTGATATAAAAATAAGTCCATTTTTTGCATTTTTGGAACTTTGTACCAAAAATGGGGCTATTGATAAAGAAAAGTTTCAGGATTTTAAGTTGCGTATAGATTTTTTTGAACAAATTCCGCTAAAAGTTTTCAGAAAATTTAAATATGATTTTCATCGAGATATTTTTGTGTTTCGCAATATAGCTGATATCTTGGGAAATCCGTTAGAAGTCGTTGATCAAGTAGTGAATAATAGTTATTGTACGCTATTGAAAGTTAGAAGTCTTGCGCTTAATGGACTTACAAAAAACATGGCGGAAGACAATTTAAGTCTATTGACAGATTGGATGATAAATAGTTTAAATATTTTTCGTGGTTCGGAATACAAATTGGCAATGCACATATTTGGCGGTAATACTGAGTTTAGAAAAATGATAGGTATGGATAGTAAAGGGGCGAATGTTAAAAAGAAGCTTATCGGTACTGCATGGGACATGTTTCATACTAAGTTTACCGCTAATAGTTTCCGTTTATCAGAAATTTTGCAACGAAATATTTATTCGTTTTTTTTGACAAGTGATAATAATCTTTTTAAAATATTTGAAAACTTGAGTCTGGAAGTTATAAAGGACGGTGGGGATGATTTTGTATCGTCTTTCATTATGACATCGGATTTTTCATACCCACACCTCGATGAATCCTTTATAGATAGAAATAATGAAAAACTGTTTGAGATTTTTCTTGATAGGCGTAATCAGCAATACATTTATGATAAGGTAAAAGTTGACAAAATGATTGCTGAGCTTGAATTTGAAAACGGAATAAATTAAAGTTTCTATAAAGTATAATGTATTTCATATTGTTAATTTAAACGAAGCAACTGAAAGTTTTTACAACCTTAAAAGACATGGTTGTTTATATGTGAATCGACAAATTATTCCTTATAAGGATATAAGCGTCTAGCTAAACAACTCCCGCTAAGTACTTTAAAATCTCAGAATATTATATTAGTTCCGATTACGAAAGCCTACAATTTTTTAATAAAACGCGGTTCTGGATGCCGCCAAAAGGATACCAACAAAATATTGTTGTAGGAATAGTGCTGGGCATTTTTTTGTATGCTTTCCCGAAATGTCCTATCAAAACTTTTTAATGAGCGTAGGCGTAGAAAGAAGGTAATTAAAGTTTTTTGAGGACTCAGGTATGAATCTCTAATCACCGTAATTTAAATTATATTAACTTCTTCTGGAAGAGTTCTAATTAAAGACATTTTGATAATTATTATTGATTTCTGATAATATGAATCTAACCTACCACCAAAAGTGGGGAAGAACCAGCATCGTCCAGAATATCCATAATAAGTTTGAAGATATCTTAATCTGCAAAAAGTTCTCTTGATTTTTATTATTTTTTTTCATTGCTAGCATCAATTCATATTCCTGAATTCGATGGGAGTTTTCCCTGTTTTTTGCTTGAATAGTTTATTAAAGTATTGAGGATAATCAAAGCCTAATTCATATGCGATCTCACTAACAGATTTATTTGTACTTATCAGCTTGCTTTTAGCTTCCTCAATTAAATAAAAATGAATATGGTCCTGAGTATTTTTACCGGTTTCTTTTTTGAGTAAATCGCTTAAATATCCAGGTGATAAATGCACCTTTTCGGATAGGTATTTTACAGTAGGCAAGCTCTTTTCTTGTTTATTGTCCAGGTTGTAATACTCGGTGAGAATTTTCTCAAACTGAACGAGAACTGAATTATTGGAACTCTTCCTTGTTATAAATTGCCGTCCGTAAAAACGGCTGCAATAATTGAGCAGCAATTCAATCGTGGAAACGATAATGTTTTGGCTATGTACGTCTATATTTTCTTCAAGTTCAGTGTTAATTTTGGATATGCAGTCATATAACACATGCTTTTCCTTTTCGGACAAATGAAGTGCTTCGGAAGTTTCATAAGAAAAAAAGCTGTAGTCCTTCATTTTGTCATTTAAGGAAGTTGCCCGAATTAGATCAGGATGAAAGAATAATCCCCAACCCATTATGTTTTTTGACGCTTGCTCATCATTGTCAATTTCGATGACCTGATTGGGTGCCATGCAGATTAAACTACCATCCTGAAAATCAATGATCTTGCGACCATACTTGATTTTATTATCAGGGTAGTTTTTAAACATGATTGAATAGTAATCTGCGGACATTTTTATTTTACAGTCTATTTGCTGATCCACTTTGCTAAAGTCTACCACGCCAACTAGAGGATGGTGGATATCGCTACCAAGTCCGAATAGTAAAAATATCTCCGAGATCGTTTGTAAATGAATAATTTTACTCATCATATCATAGGGATTTTCGTAAATATGATGATTATTGAAGCCATTACCAATGCAATGGTTCCAATAATCAGGTTAATGGAACTAAATTCCGAATTGGGCTTTTATTCCTGCCTCAAAAGATTCATCATCATTCTGCTTGTGATTTGCGATCATAAATTCCGCATCTTCGCCTGCTATGTATCTCAATTGCGTAGTATCATCTGTAGCTGCTTGGTAAATGACATTAGCAATAACACTTGCCGGTGAAGCATTTTGAAATAAGGACTGCATAGCTGACATGATTTTTCCAATAAAGGGTTGGTATTCTGTGTAAGTCTCATTGTTACTAAAATCAAGAGAACGGCCCGTAAAGTCAGTAGTGATAGCACCTGGCTCAATAATCTTTACTTTACCTCCAAATTCTGAGACTTCGTATTTCAAGGATTCAGAAATGCCTTCCACAGCAAATTTAGTTCCGTGGTATAGCGCTCCTAACGGAAACGCCATTTTGCCTCCAATAGAAGAAATGTTAATGATTGTTCCGCTGCTATTTCCACGAAAATGTGGTAGCAATGCTTTGGTAACATCTAAAAGGCCAATCACGTTTGTATTAAACTGACGGATGATTTGCTCTCTTGAAAAAGATTCTAAAGGACCGTAGGCACCATAACCCGCATTATTAAGTAGGACATCAATCCTTCCAAATGTTTCAATCCCCTTATTTACCGCGGTTTCAATAGAATCTAAATCCAAAACGTCCAGTCTGGTTACCAGAACATTTTCTAAGAGATTTAATTCAGTTTCACTTTCAGGTTTACGCATGGTGGCAATAACGTACCAACCTTCTCTCTGAAATAGTTTTGCTGTTTCTTTTCCTAACCCACTGCTTGCTCCTGTTATTAAAATTGTCTTCCTCATTTTTTTAATTTTAAATTATGGTATAAAGGTCGAATTAACGAATTGATGGCAGGTAAGACGAATTCAGGAAATTTGTATGGTTTTTACTGAACTTTGTGCCAAAAAGGGGGGGACAGACAGCCGTAAAACAGCTATATATGGCGCATGAACTTTAGGAGTTGATACTCTTGGTTCGCAGCATGATTAAAATACGTAACAGTCGACGCCAAATTGATTTTATTAAAATTCCCTCAATATATGATAATAAGGAACGCTTGAAAACATTAAGGTCAAATCCGTTATATGGCTTCTTAGAATTTATTTTTTAATTAATGATTATCATAAACTCATTTCACTAATCACATCAATTTTAGGTTTTTTGATGATGAGTTTCTGATAGTTTAAAGGATTAAAAACAGCTGGCTAAAAGGTAGCGAACAAAATTAGTTACAATATATGTTATAAACGACAAAGCGTAATAGTTGAATTACTTATTTTTTAAAAGCTCATTTTTTTCACGCTCGCTAGCAAGCAGGCGCTCATACAGCTCTTTGTTTGCGTCTAGGGCTTCCATTAATTTTTCAATAGGATTAAAATTACAATTGAATGCATTGTAAGCTCCATTATTGAAACTATTATCGTTAAAAGTGTTAAAGTAATTAATCACTGCATCGTCCGAAAACTGATATATTGCTTCCTTAGTAACGCCTAAAACCTTTGCAATTTTTTCCAACATTGCATCTTCAACTTCCTGACTTTGCTCTATCTTAGAAATGGTCTGCTGGCTTACGCCAAGTTCAATAGCAAGAAAATCTTGTTTTATACCACGTATTTCCCTGATACGGCTGATCTTTCTGCCGATGTGAACTTTGTTAGATTTTGTAGGCGTTTCCATAAAGCAAATATAATAAATTCCTAAGATAGTAATGAACCAATGTATTGTAGTAAGATACCAGCTTTATTGGTAGGTTATGGAATTGCCGTACCGCATTTTTGATCTGAGAAATCAAAAATGTCACGATTATGGAAACACAATTCTCGCAATCTGGTCAGTTCCAGAAAGAAAATTTTTCGGCCTTTATCAAAGTTACATACCAAAGACAAGCACTTTAAGGAAATAGACAACCTCAATTTAAAGAGCTGGAAATCATCTGCATATATCTGCTTATTGATCAGCTGTAATAGTTTAAATCAGGCTGGATGAATAGCGTATTACACATGACCTCTTTACTCCAGAAAATAGCTCAAAATCTTATATTTTCCGTTTATTCTGCCAAAGTCAAAGTGGACATGATTGTATTTAGTTTTTTGAACAGGTATTTCGATACTAACAGAATAGATACTGCTTCCTTTATCAGTATAAGCTTGTAATTGAGCTTCATAATCATTATCAGGCTTTACATCACCAGGGAGCCTTCCGATGATATCTTTTTGCCTGGTTTCAGGGATGTTTTCTAATATCTCATCTGTGAAAATTTTACTATACTGCTCATCGAATTGTTTTTCGTTCATCATTCTACCTTTCCAATTTTCTGAGCCTACCACCTCGTATTCATTGTTTTTCTGATTGTATTTCAATTTTTCTCTGGTGGTTTGGAATGGAAAATGGATCATCGCTGAGATTTTTGCTTTATCTTTAGTTTTAGCAGCAGCCATGAACTTTAAATAAAATAATGCGTAATGATAACCATCGCCAGCTGTGGTGTCATATATGTAATTTTCTACTGGAAACATACCTTTTTCAAGTTTAAGATCATCGACAGTTTTATAGAACGATTTTACGTTCATGTTAATCTTATTTGTTACTCTTTTTACTTCCTGAAGACTATCCTGAACATGTGTTTGGGGTGTATTCGTCGTGCCATTTTCAATGGGTACAGTTTGTTTAGGATGATCATTGCATGCTATAATGAACAGAGGCAATATAAAAAATAGGGGTTGGTATTTCATAATTTAACTCTTTATTACAGTCACTTTACGCAGTTGCTCCATTCGTTTAAGTATCACAGCTGTACCTACTTGATCGGATATTTTATCACCATACCACTTAGTCTTATAATTATTTTCTTTCAATTCTAAATATGCGCCTTTGCTGTAAAAATCTGATCCACCCCAAAGGTATGGAGAATTTACTCCGTGGTACATCTCATAACCAAAACCATTATATTTCTCTAATCGTATTAGCACGTTTTTAAGATCCCAATGATCGTTCCAACCGTCTTTTTTTCCCTGGAATATAAGCGCATCAACAGCACTTTCTTCAAAACTAAACGGTGGAGCGTGTAGAACATAAGGTCTATGCGCTGGTACTTTTCTGGTAAAATTCTTTAAACTATCACCATTATGCAAATGCCTTGAGAAGTCATTTCCAGATTCTCTATAATGTACAAGTGCTATAAAATACCATGGAATTATAGCACCGAGTGTATCAAAGCTCATCATCGGTTTGCCGTTAATTCGTCTTTTTAGTTCAAGGCTTAGAGGGTTAGATTTTCCGTCTTTACTATCCGGCGGGGTTTCTGGTAGTCCATGCGACGTCCTATTTATTTTAATTCTTTCCTCCACAGGTATACTGGGTTTCGCGGACGGGAATAATGGCCATCTGTACATGCTTGGGCGGTTTAACTCTTCTCTTACAAGTAAAGCAATCTCTTGGTATCTACGTTGATTTGGTAGTATCGAGTTCTGAATAATGTTGTCAGCCTGCCCCTGAGTAGTAAGTTTAATCTTTAATTGATTGTACACATCTAAGAAATGTATCGAGTTGATACTAAATTGTGTCTTTGACATGCTAGGAAGATTAGGTATCTGTAATTTAGACATAACTTACTATAAAGCAAAGACTTATTTTATCTTAATTATCGCTTTTCCCATTAAGATTACAGTACAAAGGACTTCCAGAGCAGGAAAAAATATAAAAATCTCATTACAGGTCAGTATAATGGGATTCTCTTTGTATCTAAGGTTCTTATTTTTTCTTTAGTTCTGAACGTATGTTTTTAACAAAGTCAAGAGAAACCTCTGCAATTTTGGTGATCTGTTCATCAGCTAGGCCAAGCTCCAATATCAGGTTTTCTACAATTGTATGTTTCGTCTTTTCTTCGCCTCTGCGGTACAGGAAGTCTTTTCTTCACTGAAAAATTTACTTATTGTTTCCATAGCTTTTTCAAATTCTTGTTAAACGCTACTGCGCAACTGTACAAATCTTGCAGTCTAATCGTATCAAGTCGTTCAATGATTTGACTTATTGTAAATCAATAACTTGCGTTGTTTTTAGTGAGTATGCCACTCTGTAAAACTACTCACCGAATCACTTACTTTTTTTATTTATGGATCAAGTGGCTGTTGCACAACATTGTCTTAAGGAGTGGCTATTTTATATTGGAAGGATAGATTTCGGTTAGTTCGTTTCCAGTTTCAGTGATGGATTTTATATGAGCCCGATATACTGGGATATACAGTTTTAATGAGTGGTAATAATGTTCTCCAACCCTTTTGCAGGTTCTTTTCAAGCACTTGTACTTGACTTAAGATCTTGCGAGAGCGATATTTTAACATTTTTTTGAGGTTATAGGCTGCTGCAGCCAGAGCCAGGCACTTATTTACTCCGGCCAACCCTTTGCATCCTACTTTTTTCATCCCCAGGTAGGTCACTAAAGTTCCGATCACTGGTTCAACCGTACTTTGGCGCTTTTTCATCAGTATCTTTACCTTTCGCGTCTGCATCCGCTCATGCATGCGATCATAGTAATGTTTACCCACAACCTCATTAATAACCCCTCCATTGACCGTCATGACTGGACATTCGTTCTGCATACTGCATTCCCTGCACACCAGTTTGCTTAGTTTGTATACCTGTTTATATCCTGTCACGGTGAGATAGGTATCCCTATAGGTTAATGATCCACCCCTGGGGCAAACATACAGGTTTTCACTGGCCTGGTAGGTAAAGCCCTCTCGTTGATAGATGAAATTATGGTTATTGGGGATATAGCCCGTCAACCCCTGGTCTTCGATCGCCTTTAATGCCGGTAGGCTACTATAGCCTGCATCGGCTACAAGCTCCTGCACCTGTAATCCGTTCTCCTTCAGGGTTTCAACCAGTTTGGGGAGCAGCTCTGGCGAGCACTGTTGGTCCCGTTTGTCTGCCCTGAAGGCTTCCAAATGGGTGATCACATGACTTTCCATATCTACGCCAACCTGCCCCAGGTAATTCATCGCAGCTGCCTTACCAGGCTTGACGGACATCCGTGCATCAGGATCAGAGGTGCTATAATGTGTTTTATTACCAGGATTCTTTTTGGGCTTCAACTCATCATAGTCTCTTGGCCGTTCCAGTTTGACTTCAAAACAGGAATCATCTTCTTGTTGAGACAGCTCTGCACTGAAAACCTCGGCATCTGATAGGATTTCCCGCTCCACCATACTATCCAGTGAGGCGTTGGCCTTGATGTAAACGCTGTCAACAGCCTGGCGCCGTCCACTGACCATACCTTTATCAATACATTGCTTAAGTACCCGTTTGAACAGTTCCATAAAGACCTCTTGTCCATACAATTGCCGGGTTCTACTCAGGGTACTATGCCAGGGGAGCTGCTCTCCAAGGTCATAGCCAATAAAATAAAGGATATCCATTCGCATTGCCGCCATATTGATAATCCGATGGTCACTGTTGAGGTTTTCCAGATAGCCAGCGAGCATGAGCTTCATGAATACTATAGGATCGATGCTCTTTTGCCCTTCTCGGCCATAATACTTCTGAGTGAGACTGTAAAGGAAACTAAAATCGATCTGCTCTTTGAGATGGCGGTAGATGTTATCGGCAGGAACCTGATCGGATAACTGGAAATTGATAAATAATTTCTCTTGATATATCTTTTACCTTGCATAATTCAATATAATGATAATCAGATATATAAACGATATTTTGTTGTAATATTTAGTTGTGCAACAGCCACTCAAATCATAAACTTGTGGAGCAGGCTCTTTTTAAGCATAAATTTTGACAAGCTAAACAGAAAATCTTTGCTATCACGGATACTCTTATGCCTCTGGAAGTTGCGCTGAAAGCTTTCAATTTGCCTGGGAATGACTCAGGGGAAACAAGGCCGGGCTGTTAGTAAATAAATTCAAAATAGCTAAATAATAAAGCTATATCGTCCGGGTACTGCCTGAGTACTGCCTGAGTACTCGTTAGGGTAAGAGCAGTGCTAAAGTAAAGCGAGAGCATGGCAAGTCTAAGTCAAAACAACTAGTTGAAATGACTTAGACTTGCCATAGTTACAGCCCGTTTACAACCTGGTGTCATCCCGACCACCACTCAGGCACAACTCAATTATAACCGGATGAAGATTAATGAAATTATAATTTTCCCTTTGACTAACCCATGGACAACTGCGGACAATTGCAGACAGCTGCGGACAATTACGGCCATTTTTACGCATCAGGATAATCTTTAACGCGAATAGCTTACATTGTGGAAAGGTATTTATTTATTATGGGAAGTTTAACGGGTAAATTTTCAAAGGGAATCCAGGACGATTTCATTTTTAAAGCAGCAGTTTGGAGTACAGGTTGTTTCAAAAGTTCTGTACTGGGCACAATGAAACAATCATGGAAACCGAAAAAGGCATCAGAGAACTTTCGTAAATCAATTTCCTGAAAGTATTTTGAATTTCAGGATCAGCTACCATTTCAATGAAAGCAGATTCGTCTTCTAAAGAAAAATGCGCTAGTTTGAGTTCAGAGAGTTTTTCTATTTTTTCCATATAATTATAAATTTCGTAAGTTTAGGCTTTAAACACGAAGGGCTTGGGTCCTAAAAATCAGAACAATTTAATTTAACATTTAATAGTTTCTATGTAGTTTGAGATGCAAGACAATTCGCAGAATACATTAAAATGGAATAGCACTTTTACCTACCTCAGAAAAGATCTTTTGGATAAATATCTGATCGCTAATGGACTGACGATGTTCCAGATTTTTTTGAGAGAAAGGGACTATTATCCGATAGATGGCAACGGGGAAACTGACCGAAAGCGTACGAGGCAACGTAGGTGGGCTTCTTTTTACCATTCGATCGAATATCAAACCCCAAAGACTTCCTAAGTATGCAGTATTTAAACGTTCAGAATTTCAGTTACCTATGCCAAGGGATTACGTTAGATAAAAAAGATATGGAAGTAATCGATCATGTTTTGATCGCATTGAACACAAAGGTAGGGCTGCTAGACCGATTGGTTGACCATAATAAAATCAAGGGGCCGAATTCTACTTTTGAAACAAATGGCCCTCAAATTATTGTTGTCTGCGATAAGTATCTAGCTTCCGGAAATTTTTTGACAACTGCTTCGGTCATTTTAGATAATGGTAGTTCTGGACTACCCCCAGCACTTCATATTAACTTGCAGTCTCCTTCATTAGATATCCCTCAGCGGATTGAAATACCATTGCGTTATGTGATTGAAGGAATGATACCTTTGGAGGGTACACACATAGTTTACCTACATGCACTTCAAATCAATGAAAGTGAGATATTTGTGTATTACGGAATTACCAAAAGAGGTTGGATGAAGCGATTTAAGGAGCATGTGCGTTTAGCACTTAAAGGCAAGTCTGAAAGAAAATTCCCTAAATTGTTGCGAGAGGCTATAGTCGAACGAATGAATATGTTGTTGAAAAAGACTGAATCAAAACCTGCGAAAAACATATTGACCGGATCTTACCATGTGGTATGTGCTGCTGGACGTTCCAAACAAGATGCGGTCGATATCGAGAAATATCTAATCAAAAAACGTAGTATCTCCCAAGAGGAGGGACTGAATATGATCTGATTATGATGCCAGAAATTAACTTGACTGAATTGAGAAATATACTGAAAGGACTTTCAGAACTGGATTTGAATGCCGTATCCTATGATGAGGTAATGAAGATCATTAATTCTGAGATTGTTTTACCAGTTTTAGTTACTGAAATCCACAAAGGACACTACATCGAGCGGATAAGGATCAATAAACCAGATCAAATATTTACTTCAAAAAATGAACTGTCCTACAGGACTGATCTTGAAAATATCAAAACATTTGGACGAGCTAACTCTCCAGGGAAATCGATGTTTTACGGATCGGTAATTAGTAGTCCTATCCCGCTTCCAAGAATTGTTGCACTGGCAGAAACCGATGAGCTTTTACGAAGTCGGGAAAAGGGAACTGTTGACAAAGATATCGTTATGACAGTAAGCAAATGGAGGATCAACGAAAATATAAGGATTGCAGAAATGGTATTCAAAAAGGACAGAATCCCTACAACGCCGGAAATTGAGAAAGCCTATAATTTTCACCTCGCACTCTTTCGAGAAAGCATGCCAGAAGAAGAGGTACAGAAACTTATTTCAATTTTGGAATTTTACTCCGAGGAGTTTGCTAAGCCAGAAATCGCTACGGATTGCGACTATAAAATTAGTGCTGCCTACGCTGAGAGTGCTTTTAACAATGGCAGTGTTCAGGGAATCATCTATCCAAGTGTGAGGACAGATTACGAGGGTAGCAATGTCGCTTTGTTACCGAAAGCCGTAGATGAATGTCTGCAGTTCGAAGAGGCCATTATCACACTCGTTCAGATTAGGGGCAAGAAAGTATTTTTGGATAACCCTTATCGGACAGGGTTGGTTGATGTTGATCAATTGAAGTGGTATGAGATGGAACAGGCCTCTCAAAAAGTTAAAGACGATTTTTTTAACGGTAATTCTTGGCAAAATATTAAGGAATGATTTATGAAATAATCCGGAATTATCTAAATTTCCATTACGAATGAAGAAAAAAATGAAGGATTACAATAGATTTGTTTTTTGCAAAATTCTTCGTAGATGACCAATGCTTTTACATTTTGCAGGACTTTTTATTATTTAAATTAGCTAACGAACTTACATGCACATAATATATCCTACAAAAAAATCCAAAGATGATCTAGAAGGTCTTATTAATTAAGCTTCTGATTATTCGCACATAATTAGCTCAATTAAGAATTCAAAGAGCATAGAACATCCAACAGATTGGTTAAGAAAGAATATGTTAACTTACAATTCTTGGCGGTTTCTAAAGTTATTAAATAACGTACCTTTTCGTGCGAAAAACTAAATCAGGAAATCCAGACCATAATGATCCTGCATGTTTCATATTAGCAAAGGTATTGTGATCTTGTAAATAATTGATTAATTTAGTTGAATTAATCTCTCTATGAATAAAAATCTAAAATATCTGGTCATCGGGTTGAATGTAACAATGCTTGCAATCGGATGTTACTGGTTGTATGGAAAGCCTGAGCCTGAGCCATTGATTGTAGTCTGTGGACAGATTTCGGTATTAGTATGTCTCATTTTTGAAAAAACCATATCTAAGATACTTACCAAAAGTGTATCCGAATCCGATGTGAAGATCAGATCCAAGCAAGGTGATGAAATACATACTGAAAGGATAACCAAAGGATCGAATGTGGATATAGATACTCGCGGTTGATGTTTGGTCTGGATAGATTTTTCTTTGGTGAAAAGCCAAAAAATTCGGTGTACGTTACCGACATCCACGATTCTACTGTTAAGGTTCAGGTAACAAATATCATCAATACGATTTTTAGAAGATGGTTTCGCATTTCTGATAAATGGCTTGAGAAATTGTCTAAACGTTTTTACGACGAGGAGATACAGAGTAAGTATGTGCCTGAATTACATCTTTCTAGCCAATTTGAGCTCAGAAATTTCGTCGATGTTCTTTCTTTTGAGCACTTTATAGAAATGTTCCAGAACCAGGTACGTGTCTGTCTTGAATACCTTTCCAAGTTCGAGGGCAATCTAGGCGAGTTCGACCAGGCTTTGGCGAAATATTCTATAACAGTGATCAATCCCAAAAACCAATATATCAAAGGAATCTCACAGCTAAAGACAGGTATTCCAAGCTATCGTCAATTGTTAGAAAGACTTCAAAATCAGCTCGGACAACCAGGCTTTGGAATTTTATCACAAAAAAACCTTAATAATGGCCTAGGCAAAGATTTTATTTCGCTTAGCTATCGGGTGGAGAGTTGGAAGGAATTTCTGAGCAAGGATTTTATCGATAGCCATCTGCTGCGGTATCTGATCAACAATTATAATCTTTTTTATAGAAATATCGGCGAACTGAATGCCATGCTCATCAGTATGATGACTTCCTCCAATCACAAGATTATTTCTGGAAATGCTGGAATGGGAAAGACTCATCTATCTGCGCACCTATACAACGGCCTGAAAAGAAAGGGCGATTATGCTCTTTTTTTTAAGGCCAGTGTCTTCAATGGCGATGATGTGGACCTTGAGCACCGACTACTAAGACTTTTAGAAGTGCCACAGGGGTATGGGTTTGAGGAAGTCCTTAGGAAATTGGATGGCTTCGCACGCAGCAGAGGCCGCAGGATGTTTTTTATTTTCGACGCGCTCAACGAGACTACAAAATCTACGATCGGGTTCAGCGATATTTGGAAGCAGCATTTGCCAAGGTTGCTTACGATGCTGGAGGATTATCCCAATTTGTACGTGATCTGTACACTGCGAACATCCTACATCGATCAGATTTGGAAACCCGTACCAAGGCAAATACTTGAACTCAGTGGCTTTGTTGATCAGGAAGATGTGTATGATGCCTGCAAACGTTATTTTAGATATTATAAGATCGAAGTATTAAACATAGATACGGCAGATTTAAGTTATTTCAGCGTACCACTGCTGCTTGATCTTTTCTGTAAAATGATCAATGAAAAGAGATTGAAAGTGGTACAGGTAACTTTGGATATCAAATCCTATCTGGAAATCTTTGAGCGGTACATTGCTTCGCTCACCTTCGAAGTAAAAGAAAAGATGAAATTAGCTATGGCAACTGCCATTACAGATGGTTTTTCAGCATCGTCAAAGCTCTTTATGGATAAGACTGAAGCGGTTGTTCCGGTAGACGATTTTGCAGCTGCATTTGACAAAAGTTCAATTATTAAGAGGGATGAATCCATAGCAATTGCTGTACTTGAAGGCTATCTGGTTTATATAAAGGATATTGGCGCACGGCGGGCGGAAGTTGTAAGGCACACCCAACAAGAGGTGGGTGGATATCTTATCGCCAAGGAACTGATCTCACAGACTGGTTCTTTGGCTGATCTTATTGCATCGGATTTTTTCCTGCGGCGCATAATCGGAAGTAACACGGCAGATCACCATCAGCTTCGTTTGGACATCCTGAAGTTTCTGATTGCCATGCAGCCCGAGGTAATAACTGCACTTGAATCCGAAGATGCAATCACACTGGCTTGGTGGTACCTTTATAATGGATACGATACCTCTACTAATCCGCAGGTTGCTGAATATCTTGTTAAGAAAGCCAGAGAGATAGATACCAACGCGATGTTCGAAACGACTTATCGGAAATGGCAGTCATCTTATACCTCGCTTGATTTTTCGTTCGTTCGCAAAGCGCTGTCCGATATGGACCAATGGACCTTAGATATCACCTGGGGACGATTCCTATTTCAGCATGCGGGTTATTTTCAACGACTTGTCGATGATAATATCGGGGATTTGAGAGAGGATAAATTTATAGATCAAATCAGGCATCACAATATGGCCACCGTAATAGCTTTTATTCTTTCCACAACAGTTACGGATTTGAGGGATATAGCTAGCGTATATTTGATCGAGTATGGTAAACGCTTTCCATTGGAGTTGTTACAGCTTACCCAAGATTGTTCCAAGGTTAGTGACAGCTATATTTATCAAAGGTTGGTTTGTTGTTGCTATGGCGTTGCGCTGATCAACCAGCATGACAAAGTTTATGTTAGTGAGTATCTACCTATTATAGCGAAGACCTTTTATCAATTACAATTTGCTCCAGAGCCGGCTTCACCTCGATATAATTATATCGTCATCGATTCGGTCAAGCACCTTCTGGATCTAGCCTCATTGAAAAAAGCCTTTGAAGTTCCGGATTCTGAAAAAAAGCGTATTTCGCTCTACCAATTCAGCACATTCTCAAGTTGGCTGGAACCATCAGATGCTCAAAGACAAAGTGTAGACCGAAGCAGAGAAACAGATTGGCCGGCTCCGATCGGCATGGACTTTGGTATTTATACCATTCCAAGGCTGATTGACCGGGAAACAATCTCGCAGCGCGAGGCGATTGCAAACGTGCTAAAAAGGGTTTATGAACTTGGCTACCAAGAAATACAAGAATTCCGTGGTGAGAACTTTAACGATTTTTATTGGGGCAACTTAAGTTTTAATTCAATGAAGGCTGAAAGGCTGGGCAAGAAATATTCTTGGATTGCATTTTTTGACTATGCTGGGTATCTACTATTAAACCAAAAGATAAGGAGGCCGCAATACGATGGCGATAATGACCATATCTATGATAGACTTTCAGATGTTAATATTGATCCGAGCATGCCCTCGAAGAAATATAAGGAAGCCATCCGATTGTATGACGGGGACTTGATGGGAGATCGGGCTAGTTCCGAAAAATGGAGCGAAAATGAAAAAATGGATGTCATGCCTCCGCTTTTCCAGCAAATTTTCTCATCGCAGCCTCACACGATGCTCTATGGAAAAGTAGAAGGAAGGATCAATGAAGAATATAAAGTGCGCTCGTTTCTCTTAACGGAAAGCTTTTTTGTGAAAAGAACCCCTGAGCTTGATCTGGTAAAAGCAAATCATCACAATTTTAGGGAATGGAAAAATGATATCCATGTACATCGTGACTACCTCAGGCACGTTTATTTTGGTGAACTATTCTGGGCCGATAATATTCCAGAAACCGAGATGGAGACAATCTCCATACCGACCGGTAAAACCATTACGCGCAAGTTTAAATTTGAACCGGGCGATATGTTACGCGAATTTGGAAGCCGATATCATCAGATTGGTGAAGAATTTGAACAGACAGGTCAGGAGACGATTGCCTTCCAGTCTGAGACAACCCAATCGGAATATCTGTGGGAGACCGATAGCGAATACTTCCATGGATTCAGTGAGTATTTTCCCTCGATCAAAATGGCAAAAAGGTTCAATCTGAAGTCTGTTCCGCAAACGGGACAAATCGTAGACGAAGATCTAAAGGAATGTTATAAATGCATAGATTTCAAAGACCTTCTTTATTCCAACCAATTCAATTATATCAGAAACGACCTGCTAAAAACCTACATGAAAGAAAATGATCTTTCGATGGTATACCAGGTAAAGCAACACTCCTATGATGAGTCCAGTGGCGCTCGTCACATGAAGTTTTATGTATTGAACATTGAGGATATCAACTAGACCGAAATTTTGGGATCTAAAATTATTCTTTTAGATCAATTGCACTAAAATACCATTTCGCCTGTGATTGCATTTGTCTATCCAAGGGTTGATCATCCCTTGGATAGACAAATGCAATATACAACTGATTGGATAAGTTATTCTGTCTCTTCGTAGAATTACTTGTAGTTTTTAATGCAGCAAAAGCTTAGCTTATTCATCAGACTTAAATCTAAATCTGCGATTTTGCGTACATCTGCAAGGAAATGGTTCGAGAATGTGCGCTCCGCACCAGGCTAGCGCACATGTAATTGAGGATTGGTTAAAACCATCGCATTTAATCGGTTTTTAACCATTCTGAAACTGATTTGCATAAAGGGAGGGGGAAACAGTTGTGTTCTTCGTTTATGATAATGATGGGTGAGGAATTTCTGATTGGCAAGACAATACTACCGGACTATACTTTACCTTCCTTTGAGTCGCCTATAAAGGTCCTGCTTACGTGCATCGCTTTAAAACGTCTTTCAATTTTTATCACACCAAACACCATGATGCGCTATTGAAAAAAAATATCCTTAGGTACTACCCATTAAGTACCCAATCCCTCTAATATTTCCTTCACAATTTTGCCATATCATTTAATAGGTAAATTATGGCATTAATTGAATTTATAACCAAAGAAGATCTTGATCAATTCAAACAAGAACTTTTTTTTGAACTAAGGCGACCCGGGCAAAGACTGCATAAAATAAGCGAATAGACACCATTTCATGTGTTTTACCTCCGGCTGGTTTAGCGATATGTATTTGGAACCATCCTTTCGCGTCCGATATTTGTAGCCAGGCATGCCAATAAATTTTAGAATTAGTTAATCAATGGGGTGAGGATGGATATTTGCCCCCTTCATTTTATACCGGAATTTGCTATTTTGTTTTTGGGCTGTGGAAAGTGCTGGGTTTCTAGAATGTTTTTAACTGATCTTTAATTAAACATTTTGTATGTTAGGACAAACTTCAGTTATGCCAGTCAGCAAAAAACGCAAAAAGCCTGTAAATAAAAAACCTAAGAACAAAAAGTTCAAACCATATGAGGCTGTTAAACAGCAAATGCGGGAAATGGCTCATGTTTTTCCTTTAGAAATGACATTTGCTGAACGTCACAAGATCATCGTCGATGCAGGTGAGAATGCAGCTGTAAAGTTTGAGGAAAATTATAAAAAACTTCAGGAATTTTTTGGTCGATATGATCCGCTCTATCTCTGCTCATTTTCAATTCTCTATTTCCTTGGGCATAAGGAAGGAATAGACAAGGAAGCTATTGATGGCGAGATGGAATTTCATTCCTTCTTTGTGGAGACAATGCAGGCACTGATGCTTTTTGACAAACGCACCCAATTTACTATTCCACTTGGTGCCATGGCCGGAGAACTTCATGATCTATTGCGCGATATGAACCGTAATCAGTCGATGAGGTATTCGACTATGGGGAAAAATGTTAAGGATGCTAACGAGCTTGATCCTCTGCTTTTGAGAATTGAGATGATGGGAGATACGCTTGCGGTAAGAAACTGGGCCTATGAACCGCAGATGAAAGTGATCACGTTCGAACTTGTCGAGCTCACAAGGGATAAATTCACCGCTGTTTTTGATTATGATCCGGTTGCGCTGTTTGAGGTTATCCTTGGCCTTGTTGAACACACCAATGAAAAGTTAAATGGCTTCCTGCAGAAGTTGCGCCTTGTCCTGTTGGAAAAAAACTACAGGGTCATGTTCGAAAAATATAGTAAAACGTTTAATGTTCCCATTGGTAGTGAAGAAGAGCAGTTGGACATTTGGGAAAAATCGGGACGAAACATGAAAAAGTTCAAAGGTTACCTTATTGCACACTCAGACTTCTTTCTTACTGAGCTAAATACATTTGGGATAGATGAGATGCTGACGCTGACGTCGTATAATTTTGAGGCTGAGAAATTGAGGGAAATCATGGATAGCCTTTCTTACCATTTCGGCGACTTGTCAGACTGGGACAAGGACCATGTCTTTTTGAACAATCCGGTACATCAAAGACCATTTATCAAGTTGGATAATGGTAGGTATTACAGCGGAGTTTCCTATCTTTTTTATCACCTTGGTATTGACCTTTGGGAAAATCTGTTACGGACGAATGCGAAGCTGTTCAACCAATACCTACTGGAAAAGGGAAAATACCTTGAGGGCAAGCTTGCCGCCCTTTTCCGAAAAGAATTCCCTAATGGAAAGGTGCTCCTAGGTAGTCAGTGGAGATGCCCCGATACTGGCAAGACTTTTGAAAACGATCTTATACTTTTGATCGAGGAGTTTGCTGTTATCGTTGAGGCGAAATCGGGTATGGTAACTTCACCTGCAAGGCGTGGGGCACCTGATCGGCTTTTCCAAACGCTTAAGGAGCTGATGGTTGAGCCGTCTGAACAGGCCATGAGATTTGTAGAATATCTCAAGAAAAATCCGGTAATACATCAGTTCAAAACGAAGTCTAGGGAAATCAATGAGATTGATGCATCCAAGATCAAATATTTTATCCCTCTTGGGGTAACGCTATCGAGCCTTGGTGCAATTGGTTCCAATATAAAAAAATTGGTCGATGCCAAAATTACCGACAAGAAGCTGGAGGAGCTCGCTCCATCTATCAGCTTTTGCGACTTGGAGATTATTTTCGATATTCTTGAACTTCAGGCAGAAAAACTACATTATCTGGCCAGACGGAGAGAATTCGATGCCCATGCAAATTTCCAGGGTGATGAACTCGACCTTTTCGGCTTTTACCTTGATAATGGTTTTAACATCGGTGAAACGGAATTTGACGAGAATTTCTATCTGCAGCTTACCTTGAAATCCAAAGAATTGGATCCTTACGTACTTGGGACGGCAAAGAGCATAAAGGTAAAAAAGCCAAGGTTGGCAAAAACCAAATTCTGGGAAGATATTCTGAAAAAGCTTGATGGGAAGGGAACCAATTGGTTACAGTCATCCTATATCCTGCTACACGCACCTTTTCAGGACCAGATCGAGTTTGAGAAAAAATTTAATCTTTTAAAAGACCTGATAAGAAAGGGAAAAATGAAAAATGACCATAACTGGGCGTCATTTTTAAGTGGCCCAGAGCGCAGGCGTTATAAGATCATAGGTTATCCCTATGAAAATATTTCTAGGGACGATAGGCTCGAAATGCTAAACGAAATCATCCACAGAGAACTTGAAGAGGACATCCGTGGGATTATGATTATTGGTGCCGACCTTAAAATGCCCATCTATCCATACAACGTTATTGCTGGCGCAGATAAGACCAATTTTTTTGATGAGCTATGATGAAAACAAATTCAATATTACTACGGATTAATAATAAATTGGATAAAAAGTAGTGCCCTTTTTAATAATTTTAAAATTAAAATTTATTTGGTGTCTATTAATAGCATAGAGGGTTCCATATGTTGAACTTAGTTTAAGTGTTGAAAAGTAATTGAAAAGTTAAATAGTGAGTGAAATTACCCTTCTTTTGGTAAATGAATTATTGGTCATTCGGCCATCACTATCTCTAATTTGTGCATTATTGGCCAATAAACTTATATCATTGTAGCCTTTGAAATGTTGCACATCAAAACCCTCTGGCAGGAATTTAAAATCAAATTCTTTAATTTTCAATTCTGGATTAACTGCGGTTATAAACCCCATAAAGAATTTCATTGGGTTTACTTGCCAAATTGCTCTCGGTATTAAGACGATCCCATCAATATCGGATGGATTTGTATTGCCTATATCTGTAAAACTACCTCCAATAAGAATGTTGATAGGATTTTGGGTCGGGATATACATTTTAAAATCAGAAATCCATTTAGTCAATGCATTGAATAGTTCCTGCCTTCTTAAACAGTATAAGAATTCAGTCCTGAAGCTCGTTTCGTTGTATTGTTCCAAAGTAACTAAGTCAGGAATGAAAGGCACATTAAGGCTTGTTTTGGGAAGAATACCTTTTGAGAAAAGCCAACAAAGAAATCGAAATTCTTCACCAGCGTAGTCAGTATTTTTTAAGATTAAATTTCCCATCTCGCTAAGAACGTTTTGAGAGTAATCCTCATCGTAACCAACCCAAATATTTTTTAACAGATTTTTAAATTTACTACCATCAATTTCTGTTTCAAGATAATCCATATATGATGCAATATTTATATTAAAGAGGTAATCTCTCAATCACCCCCTTCAATTAACGCTCTCATCTCAAAGGTAGAAACTTCTGACATATTCCGTGGATTTCAGTTTAAAATTAAACAAATTCTGGAATGCTATGGAGGTCGTAGCGGTATTCACTTCCTTTGGAAACATTGTATTTGTTGGATAAGGATACTTTGTTTCTTTCCCGTAAAGAGGTTTGATCCTATTGTTCATGGTTTATTATTTGTATTCCGATGCGTATGACTTTTTTCTAATCGACTTATGGTAAAATGTCGGGATAGAATTCATTTAAGGACATTATTTTCGTTGGTGCATTATTGTAAAACGTGTAGGTCTGACCGTCTTCCGATTCATAGATTGAGTCCTCAACAAAATCTTCAAAAAGAATGACTGGCAGAGGCTGATATGCGGTTATCAAGTTATTTAAACTGATCATTTCGTTAATTTCTGATATCACTAGATTAATTTCCTCAATAGATATAGAAGAATATTTGTATCCATTTGGATCGAAAAATGGCAACTCTCTCATTTTGTCTACTAAAGTCGCCCAAGCAACTGAATTCGTAGGTGTTTCGATACGCATATTGATACAGCAGAGTATGCGAACGAATATTTTGGTGAAAGGATGCAAGAAATTCATCCAGCTTATACCGTAGGCCAGGCTTTCTTCAAAAGGTGTGTCGAAAGTTCCGATAGCGGGGAACAAATCAAATTCTTCGTCCAGTCCATCAAATAAACTGACAAGGAAAACCTCTAAATCTTTAAGATCAATTTTGAAGTATGGATTTACAGAAAGTTCGACCAAATCGGATCCATCAGAAATATCCTCATCGGAAGTTGGTCTCCAAACCTGCTGGATCAGGGGAGCCCCATCCTCCCAGGGTGAACTTATAAATCTGAAATGCTCAAAGCGATGGGTATAGGGTAATAGTGAAATGCCAAATGTACAGACGATGTTTGCCTGAACAGACAGATACCTATGGGTTGATTCCTCATCACCAATAGCATTTTGGTCAATTAACAGTTCATCACCCTTCCATTCTGTTAAAGTGTTTTCAATTTTTTGATCTTGTTCACCGAAGGCGAAGCGAATGTTCGGCGAGAACCAGACCGACATCAGTGGTTGCAAATACACGTTGGAATCTGAATATTGGCCCCATGTTTTAAACTCAATTTCCCCCCCCTGGCTTATCCATGCAACTGGAAATTCATCAATTCCTATTTTTTCAATCAATAATTCTAAAGGAATACGATATATGAAGATAAGTTGCGCGATATGTAGAGCTCTTTCTTTAAGGTTTTCCGCTTTTATTTTTTGATAATTGCTTTTGAGAATGAACTCAAAAAGTACCGGACTGATGTATGTATCCCAGGTTTGATCATTTTTAATGTTCGTTCTTGAAATGCTTATGTTTTTAAGTAATTTCTTTGTAAAATTGGCGGATAAAAAGCATACTGCAAAATACTCATTGTTAAAATAGTTGATCAGGTAGGGGCTACCGTGCTGAAGAACCGAAAATTCTTCTAGCGACTTCGGAGCATTTACTTTTGGCACCAGGATACCGTCAAGATAACACTGGAAGGTAGACATACAATTTGAACTTTCAGCTAATCCGGCATTTTTCGCTTGCATAAAATGTTCTTTATATCTAGCCCATTCCATGTAAAACTTTAGATGGCGTTGGTGTAAACGTTTGGCATCGGACACGATCGTGTAATCGGCAGACGGCCAGGATGTGCCCCCGTGTCTTAGCTTAAGGAATGGATCTTTTGGGATCAGATAACTAACCTCGCCGGTAATTCCAGGAAGGTTTAAATCGTTTTCCAGAGAATAGGTCTTAATCTCAAAAGTATCTTTCGCAAGTTTCAAACTTTGTGGAAAAAACACATTTTCGATATCCAGTTTGAAGCCGGATTCTAGAACTGCGAAATCCCCGGTCTCAGTAAGCATTGCACCTTTTTGGACAATCACAGTTTTGATACCAAACTCATCGATAAAGATTGGGATATCAATGTATCCGGCAATTCGCTTTAAATATTCTGTAACCTTAAGTAGTCGGTTTGAAGCTGATGAATTGTTAAAGTGAATGGAAGCTATATTCACTGTTACACTGGTTCCAGGCTGATAATTAGCCTCGCTAGTTGCCCTGATCCGGAATTGCTGATCAACTGAGGGTATATCTACAGTGATTCTCTTACTATCAGGAGATATGGTTCTGTCACGGATAGTTTCAATACTCACGCTCTCCGCAACCATAAATGCGCTCAATATCCCAACGCCGAACCTAGAAATGGGATCGATATTAAGCCCAAGTTTTTTGAACTCTTTACTGGTGTAATAGCTCCGGCCTGCAACGCTCAGGTAATTTTCAATAATGTAAAGATCCATACCGATACCGTTATCTGAAATTTTTACGGTTATATTTCCATCCGAAGAAGCAGATACATCAATGTTAATTTTACCGAAATTGTTTAGTTTGTAACCAGCCTGTTTTTCTACGAGTTCCTTTCTTAGTCTGATCGCATCTATACTATTTTGCAAAAGCTCCCGGAGGAAAACATATTTATCACCCTGATAAATCTCATCACTCAGTACTTCAAACATCCGTGTTCTGTCGAATTCAAATTTGATAGAGATCGGATCAAAATTAACTGGTATGATGTTCCATTTCAAGTCAAATATGTTCAGATGAAAGCGCCCATCCATTTCCGCAAACAACTCATTTGCGAGTCGAAGTTGCTCCTGACAGTATAATTTCAAGTCGGTCAACGCTGCGTAGACTTGATAATCATTAGTTTGTCCATCTACCTGGATGATTCTGCTGCTTTGATAGTTTAAGGTTGTTAAAGAATTGACTGCTTTATGTTTAGCCCATTCCATTTGAGATCGAAGGGATTTGGGAGCTGTGTATTTGTAAATAACAAACGGTGTTCTCTCGTTAGATAGGTCAAAGAGATCAACTAATCTAAGGTACAATGATAAGGCTCTCAGGTTGATACTTTCTCCTTTCACTATGTAGTGAGTTGGATATATTTCCGAATCGCGCAAATTCCTGTAGTCTAACCAATGGCCAATGCAAACTCTCGCGGTAGCCTGCCCAATTCCATTGTCAATGTTATTAAAGTATTTGTTTACCCTGACTGCGCTACGCATAGCGTGGGTCATCCGCACATACTCCTGCCAATTTTGGTCATCTGAGGTGCCCATGTTTTCGTGGGCATCAAGTTGATATAATTTGTACTTTTCCAATTCATTTTCAAGGTATAAATCCTTGTCACCTTCATTCAGTTCTTCGGTACCAGTGATAACTGATTTTTCCGCAATTGAAACAGCCATACCCCAGTCATGTCCGTAAACTGCTAAACTTAATATGAGCAGCTCGGTGGCATTAAGTGTTGAAATGATGTTCTCTCCTAAAATTTTATCTGCTAATCCAAAAAGTCTCTTTAGATGAAACTCCTCGTCATGGGGTGTATATTCGGGAAAGGTTTGAACAATGAAACGCGTTTCCATTGCAACTATAGTCCGAAATGTGTTGAAAAGCTCTATATAGCCCGCGAAATCGGATTTTATCGCTGATTTTCTTTGCAGCTCCGATAATATTATTGATTCAGAAATAAACAGTTCAAAATTTTTGTTCATGTAATTAATGCATGTCTCCCCTAATTTATTCAAGTTGGAGGCAAGCTTATAAAGATAAAAAAATCAAGCTCTTCACGAGAATTTGCTAACCAAAAAATGAATTTGTGATGGGGTTCAGGAAATTAGGGCGTTAAAGTTTGTAGAGCTTCCGTTTTTCTGAACCTAGACTGGATAGTTTTTGAACGTTTCACACCGAGTTTGTTAACGTCTTCGCTCCAAGGTAATGATCGTCCAATTCTATGCGGTCAATCATCGGATTTGTAGATCAGCCAGTAGTTTTACCGTAATTGGATCTGAAATCATATCGATTATGTTTTATAATGCCATATTAAATCAAATTTGGACACTCAAACGGCCGAAATGGTTATTGGGAAAGATTAGCCAAACTTAGTTTTTCAACAAGCTATATGACGAATGTAGTTACCACTTCTTGTATGAAATTGAGATTTAAGTAGCTAGACCCATTTTTGTATAGTAAACAATGTTTTATTTTGGTAACAAATAAGTACAGTGAGAGGTACGCCCAATCATTATAATCACCGTTATACTTTTATGATTGAATCAACAATTCATTGTATTTATGCATATTGGAATAAATTGGGTCTTGTTTTGAATACTTATCTTAAAAAGCCAATAGATGTTAACCAGAATTATTTTTTGAGCGTTGTGAAACCGTTTTCAGTTGATTATCAAGATTAAAGGATAATGGACTCTTCCAATGGCCTTTTAAATTCTTGGGGATTCTGATATGATTGACTATCTTAAATGCCATTAGTTAAAAAATGCAGGAAAAATCTAATCGTCAAAGAGACAAACAGCAAACTGGTAATTGCTATTTATGTGGAAAGTTAGCGATTTTATCTTTTGAGCATATTCCACCTCAATGTGCTTTCAATAATAAACCTATACTTGTTCAAGGACACGAACAGTTAATTGAAAAGAACAGCTATCTGTACGGCAAAAAGAAAAGAAGCCAAAGAGGCTTCGGAAAGCAGTCTTTATGTGTTACTTGTAATAATAATTCAGGCAATTGGTATGCAAAGGATTTTTGCAAATTCGCAGAACAAGGCTGGAAAATCTTAAAGGCAAACAAAGTTCCTGAATATGTACTTGGAAGTTATGAGATTAAGCCTTTAAATGTATTAAAGCAGATATTAATGATGTTCGTTGCAACAGATTCAACAGGCGTGATTGGCAATATCTCAGGTGTTAAGGACTATCTATTAAATAAAGAGAGTACTAGGTTTCCAGATAAAATAAATATTCATATTTATTCAAATGCTTCGCCTACAAAAAGGATGATCGGCTATTGTGTTGTCGGTGACATGGGAACAAACGAAATTTATAAATGGGCTGAGATCAACTATCACCCATTCGGATATTTTTTCACTTATGATAGCCCTCCACCAAATGAATTTATGGTTGATATTACCGATTTCACTAAAGTCCCGTTTGATAAGGAGTATAAGGTTGAATTGACAACTGCATACCTTAAAGTTGAAAATGTAATAATCGGTAATTATGGTAATATATAGTTCAAAATCCGTAATAATTATATGCACATCTCAATCATATTGATCCCATTCTTATCAAAACTTGGTCAAAATGGTTTGACCTTAGTACGGCTGGGGGCATAATTATCTTTCTTTACAAATTAACTTAAGCCATTAAGTAATACTATGAATTTAGATATTCCAAGTATTCGTTAAAACTTAAAACATAACAGCCAGAATTGTTTGCAACCGCTGTTTTTATAATCGCTTTATCGGAAGTTACGAAATAGAGTTTACAGTTGTCAATTTTATTTTTTCCCGCACTAAACATTAATGCAATATCCCAAATAAAATTTGCTCTACTTTTTTCGCTAATATTAAATTCACTATTTACTGGATATTCAAGTACACTTTTAAATAAAGAGATAGGTTCAGGAAATACCTCCAATGCTTTACGTGCAATATTTAATAGTTCCTCTTCACTTATTAATACCTGATGTCCACTATTTTTAAGCTCAAGAAGATTTATTCACATACTCGGAAGACGATCCCGAAATGAAAGGCACTCTTTTTGATCTGTTATCAGGTATTATTGAAAGAGAGGTTACTATTATTTCAATATTAAATACATTATTGATTTAGATCTAATTTTCCATTAATTTAAAGCAAAATCACATAAAAATGCTTATTACTCTAAATAGTTTAAGGAGATAATCACTTTAAGTTATTCCCTCCTTAAATTCATAAATTTGGTTTATATGAATGGTGGAAGCTCAGTCTTTTTGAGTTGTCCGTCTGCATCAAATAACAAGTGCTTGGAGAGGTTCATTTTTTTACTAATTCTTTTCTTTTTGATCCTAGCATATCTTTGTGTTGTCCTGATGTTCTTATGTCCGGGCATTTTACTTACATCTTCTAGGGGGAAATCCAAAGTGTTGAGCATCAAATCGGCAAAGGTATGTCTGGCTAAATGGCTATTAAGAGGCCGACCAATTCCACATAAGTCAGAAAGCTCCTTTAAATAGTAATTATACCTGAAATTGCTGTTTACGGGAATTAATTTTTTATGAAATATGCAATAAGGATCGTCCTTATATTTCGCAATAATTTCAGTGATTATTGGGAGGATTGGAACCATTTCGGTAACTTTTGTTTTACCTCTTTCCTTGATTAACCACTTTTCATTTTCTGCTCCGACTTTTACAATGTTTTGGGGTGATAGATTGTATATATCTTGGTAAGCGAAGCCAGTGAAACACTGAAATATAAATGCGTCTCTTACTTTTATAAGCCTATCAATGCTAAGATTCTTGCGCCAGATACTTTCGACCTCAAACAATTCTAAAGGTAGAATTTCAGGTTCTTCGGAACCGCATCTAAATTTCTCTATCGGATTACTAATAATCCATTTATTAGTTTCAGCTATGTTGAGCAATTGTTTAGTGTTTTTAATCTGCTTCATAGCTGCCGACTGCTGAATAGATGGTTTTCTTTTAACAATTAAGAAGGTATGAAATTTATGAGCAAAGGACTGATCTATTTCTGAAAGTTCAGGATCCTTTGATTTAAAAGTGTGTGTAATAAATTCAGCTATCTTTTTCTTCGTCGATCTCCACTGCTTTAAAGTTTCCTTTGATCTCTGGTTTTTTTTCACTAGTAAAGTGAAGCCCTCAATATGAATAGAGGCCAATTCCAGCAGGGTTGGAATCTTGTTTTCTGTTTGTTCCTTTTTTTACTATTATCTATTGAAAGGTTTCTATAACTTTTCCTGAGCATTGCAGGGCTTACTAACTCATGCAATGATTGTAGTATAGTACAATGCCTTTCAAGCTCACATTGTATCCTGTTTAATGCTGAATTGATGCTTTTTGCTTCTGGACAAGGCAAGATCCTTTTCTTTTCCACATCCCACCTATGACTAGGAATTTTTTTGGCGGTAGAAAACTCTATCTGTTTTCCATCAATGGAAATTCTACAGATAATAGGGGCATAGCCGTTGTTATCGGCTTTTGATTTACGGTGCCAAAAAAGAATGGACATGTTTTGGTTACTTTTCATTTTCAATCTGTTAAAGTTAAAAACTTGTTTATGGCCGGATTACCCGGTAACAGCTTGCTCTTTAATAATTTGGAGTCAAATGAATCTTTTTTACTGGTGCCCAAACTTACCAATTAGAATCGGGCACCAGTTAGGTCACCATTCAGATTGATTTCAGTTGGTATGAAATGACTTATTATTTTTTGAAAAACGGGATCAAGCGGGATTCTTGGGGGGAAGTTAAGCATAGATTTTAGAAAGTCTGAACAGAAAGAATTTGACATCTCTTACGCCCCTGGAAGTTGCCCTGAAAGCCTTCACTTTAGCATTGAATGACTCAGCGGACGCGTTGGTTGATCTGTTAGTAAAGAAATTCAGGATAGATAAATAATGTGCCTGTATGGATCTGGATACTGTTCTGAATGCTTCTATTGCAGCATCTTCCACATCATTATACCACAATGCCAGTCTTTTAACGCCTGCTCCTTGCTTTTACATACCTTGAATATTTCACCTAATCTAAGAGATAGTTTATAAGCCTTTTTTAACTCGGGATAGCGCTCAAAAAGTAGTTCTGCCCGATTCTGCTGAACCTGGGTCCATTTGCTGTGGTGTTTAAACAACAAATATCTGCTTCTGGCCAGTAGTTGCTTTAGCGTATCTCCATTGGAAAGCACCTCCCCATGGAATATGGTTTTGTTCTTTTTTGCTTGTTTGATAGCTTCGTTTTCTGCATCCAAAGCTTCCCAACGATATTTGATCCTGCATTCCTGTACAGCATCATAAGCGAGTTTTTGAACATGAAAACGATCAATAACCCTATGTGCATTGGTAAAACATCTCCTGATTGCCAACTGCATGTTTGCAGCCATATCCATGGTGACTTCCTGTACCTTTTTGCGAAGCCTTTCCGGAATTTTCTTCAGTACATTTATGATATCTTCGGCTACTGTCCCTTTGATCATCGCTACAATCGCACCTTTACGCCCTTTTGCTCCTTTATTAGTGACGATGGTATAGAGCTCGCCGTTGGATAAAGCTGTTTCGTCGATACTCAAATATGGACTGACATTCTTTACGAACAACATCCACTGATCTGCATGATCTTTCTGCTCCCAGCCATTATAATCACTGATATGCTCTTTGTATTGTTCTTGCAGCTGTTTGCCGTCTATCTGAAAGTAATGACCTGGATGATAGCAGCTGATTGGGTGATTATCCAAATATTCCTTTTAAAAAAAGACCGAATTCTGTTGTCATTCGTGCCCCCTTTCTTACTAAATCCCAATCCCTGCTAATGATTTCGCTTGTGTTTTTAACCGTCCAGCGACGCCGTTTAATACATAAAGCCACTTTCTGGCCACGAATTGGGAAATCTTGAATACTGACCTCTGGAAAGAATCCTTTGGACTCAAGGTCTTTACTTAGGTAGCCATCAGGCGCTATATTTTTTTCTTCGAGGTAGATATTCAACATCTTACCTTCTTTTTCTACTTGCGTTAATTCAAAATAATCCAGAATACCTTCCGGTAATAATAAACTGATCAGGGCTTGCTCGGCTTGACTCAAAATGAAAATTTTCGTTTGGTTTAAGAATGCAAAAGAAAGAATTTATTTCCTTCCCCCCAAGAATTCCGCTTGATCCGAAATTACTTGAATTTATACATAGTACCTTGATCCGAAAAACGCCTTTTAAAAAACATTTTAAACAGAAAAGGCGCAATCTCTTGCGCCTTTCGTGATCCCGCTGGGATTCGAACCCAGGACCACTACATTAAAAGTGTAATGCTCTACCAGCTGAGCTACGGAATCATCATTCTTTTCAGAACAATACTCTAAGCGTTTCCGTTTAAAGTGATGCAAATATAGGAGTAGGATACATATAGTGCAAATAAATATTGTTCTTATCTTATAGTAGCCTGATCCTAAGCCTGATTAATTGCATTTAACGTTAAAAAACTGTTAAATTAACCTGATAAAGGAGGTTTTGAGAGCCATAAACCTCCTTTATGAATAGCTATTTTATAATATCTTCAGCCTCATTTTTCTTTTTTGAGATATTATACAATACAAATCCCATGAAAAGGAAGATCAATACACCCAGTAATTCATAGCCACCAGCACCGAACCAGCGGGTAAATAACGGCTGAACATCTACTTTACTCAGGTTACTTCGTACAGAAGGGATAACCATCAGAATTGCGACGACAACTCCTGCCAGTGCGCCACCAGCAACAAGCCCCGTTGCAAAAAGATTTCCTGGGCCTAATTCTTCTTCTTCCGGAGTTTTTACTTTTTTGCGTTCTTTCCAGTCAACAGCTCCTTTGATTGCACCACCTACAAAAATTGGAAGGGTAGTAGATAAAGGTAAATAAGCGCCTACAGCAAATGATAAGGAATTGATACCACATAATTCGATAGTAATCGCGATAAACACACCAACCAGCACATATTGCCAATCCAGGTTAAAAGAAAGCATACCTTTAATCAGCGTTGCCATCAAGGTAGCCTGTGGAGCAGAATATAGTTCAGTACCAATGGCATGTTTAATACCTTGTGCAAGCATTTCTGGAGTAGGGGTGTCGAGAATACGAACAGTCAGTCCAATTACAATAGAAGATACGATTACACCTATAAATAAGGCGATCTGCTGATATCTTGGTGTTGCACCTATGATGTAACCCGTTTTAAGATCCTGAGAGGTTGCACCCGCGTTAGCTGCTGCAATACAAATCATACCACCTACAACTAATGCCATTGGCTCATAAATCTTACCAGTCCATCCAACTGCGATGAAAACAAGACAGGTTCCCATGATAGTTGCGATAGTCATACCCGAAATAGGGTTGTTACTTGACCCGATTAAACCAACAATACGGCTGGATACGGTCACGAAGAATGCACCAAACATGACGACCAGTACACCAATTAATAAATTGCTTAAAATCCCGTTACTTGGGATTTGTGGTAATACAGCAACAAGAATAATCAATGCTAAACTTCCTACACCAACAACTTTCAGAGAAAGGTCACGATCTGTTCTTTTAGTTTCTGCTACTGTTTTTCCTTCTTTAATAGAACCCAGACTGTCTTTGAAGGAAGATATAATGGTAGGGATTGTTTTTAATAAAGTAATAAATCCGCCGGCAGCTACAGCGCCAGCACCGATTTGTTTCACATAAGCCTGATAAATTGCTAATGGATAATCTGAAAACGTTTGTGTGGCAGGATTCCAGCCTACAGAACCACCTGCTTTAGTAATATCAGCAAGTAAGCCAAGCTTTACCAATTGATGTGCTGCTAATGCAGGATCAATTAATGTAGCTAGTAAAGGAATAAGTCCAAGCCATGCCAGCACACCACCAGCTACCAGTACTCCGGCAATTTTTGGCCCGATAATATAACCAACACCCATATACTCTGGTGTGATCTCTCCGCTAACCTGTGCGGAAGGGAGAAATTTGTTAGCTTGTGTAGTTACCCAGGTCGGCGCTTCAGAAATCACATGGAAAACTTTTTGCAGCATGGCATAAATCATGGCAAAACCTAAGCCCCAAAAAGCTGTACGTGCGAATGTTCCGCCTCTTTCTCCGGCTTTCAATACTGATGCACAAGCAGTTCCTTCAGGATAAGGAAGTGTGTCGTGTTCTTTAACGATTAATGATCTTCTTAATGGAATCATCATCATCGTTCCTAAAACTCCCCCGAGGATGGCGAGAATCAGAATCGTCATATAATTGAAAAACGCTTCTCCTGAACTTTGTCCGCCAATATCTGTACTTAGGAACAGGAATCCAGGAAGGGTAAATACAACACCAGCGGCTATAGATTCACCAGCTGACCCGGTAGTCTGAATAATGTTATTTTCCAGTATCGTTGTTTTAAAAAACTTCTTGCCCAGTGTGATAGCCAGTACGGCTATAGGGATTGAAGCTGAGACGGTTAATCCTGCTTTTAAAGCGAGATAAACGGTGGCGGCACCAAATATGATCCCGGCAATACATCCGAGTAAAATGGACTTAATTGTAAATTCTGCTACATTACTTTCTGCAGGTATGAAAGGTTTAAATTCTTCTTTATTCATTATAAAAAAATATGGTTTAAAGATATCTTTTTTTGACCACCTAACAAGCCTAAATAGGAATAAACCATGTATTTTAGTGTTTTAATGAGTGTATTTAGAACACAATGATTACTGTACAACGGTTCAGATAACCCGTAAAATACTATAGACCGATTGTAAAAAGTTTAAAATAATTAACCAGTAGTTCAATGGAAAGTGATAAGTTGCGGGGCCTGAAAAGCTTTAGTATTTTAGATATCAACAATGAATTATCAGGAGAAATTTCCTTTTCACTTCGAATAATTTAATAATATAGTTCAGTAATTATGTGCGTTTTGAAAATGTCTTTATTTCTTGTCCTTCTTTTCTGCGGTTTTAATGCTGATTCTCAGGTTAAATCAGTATACAATTGGAAAGGGAGTGTACTTCCTTTATATGAAAAACCGGATGCTGGTAGTCGTGTATTGTTAAAAATCCCTGAGGGAGCAAGGTTGCAGCAAAATACCAGTCAGGTAAAATTGCCGGCTTTTAATATTGTATTAAGCTACTATGGTAGTACGGGATTACCGGGAAAAGAAGACCTGAACAGAAGTGGTGGGACATGGTATAACCTGACCGGAAACTGGACTAAAGTACAATATCAGGATAAAACCGGATATGTTCCGGCTTTGTTCCTGTCGCGTTTACCTGATCTGGCGGTAATGAAAAACAGTAAAAATGATTTTGAAGAACTGGTCGCTGGTTATCTGAAGGGATTCTTTGGTGTTCCGGTTTCAAAAAATAAAAAGGAGTTACCGAAAGAAAGTAAAGAAGAGATCAATTATCAAAAGACTTACCGTTTTAAGAATGGTAATTACCAGGTTTCCACCTATCAGTATTTTGAAAAAGATGGGCCGGGAGGTGAAACACATACGCTCTTTTTAAAAGGCTTAAAAAAGCACGAAGCTATATTGCTGATGTTAAAGCTGACTTCAGCTGATAACTCTATGATTCCTGATCTTCATACGATTAAGAAAAGAGTCATTACAAATAGTTTGTATGATAAATTTTGCTGGTGGTATAATAAAGAGCTGGATCAGGGTACGATGACAGAGCGGAACATTGATCTGGAATTCTTTTATTACCAGGAAGGTGGTTCAGCAGGCATAACTTTGAAAGAAACAAAGGAGGGTGTTATTATAACGTATAGTTTCGGCGGCTGTTAAGCATTAAAACAATGAATTAAAATTATAATTTTACCCTGATGAATAGATATTTAGCGTTCTCAATTATTGCAATTATGATGACAGGATGTTCTGGTGAGCAAACTGATAAATTACTATTGGAGAAAGATCGTCTTGGATTAGTAAAGGGGCTGACATCGGATAAAATCATATTCTGGAAATTCGCCAAGCTTGGTGTGCGTGCATCGGCTGTAAAGGACACGATGATGCCTGAATATCGCGACCATGCCAATGAATTACGGGCAGTATCGGGTATTATTGATAAAATGGGTACTGGGAAAAATAATATTTCCCTGGTAGATGCTGCGCTTTTGTATCGTGATTACAGCAAAATTAAGAGTTTTGTGATCAAAACAGATGAAGACATTTTTCCTCCTTTGCTGGATGGTATACAACCGGAAATGATACCCCCTCATCGTTCCGAAGCTGACAAAGTTGTATTACAAAACGGGGAACATGCTATTTTGAGTATGCTGGCATTGGCAGCGAAAGATCTGGGTATGGAAATCTCTCTTTACGAATGCAGTAAAACACAGCCGGATAAATTGCCGGATAGTGAAATCAAGACATTGCTTCAGTTTGTGCGGGGCTTACTCTTTTTTACCAACAAATTTTATTATTTATCAGAAGATGAAATTGGTAACAATATCAAATGGCTTGACAAACAGCAAAAAGTTGATCTGCCTTATACGCGTGCATTTTTCAAATGGGGAAGATTTAATAACGATCAGACCCACGTTGCTTTTCATGGTTTAAACCATGTTTTCAGAGGACTGGATCGTTTAATGATGAAACGTGAGATTGATGAAGAAAGGGCGTTGGACGACTTTGAAGTTTTTCTGGCTGATGCACATCAGCTAGGGATACAAAATGAGACGGTATGGAGCATAGAGAGTTTCGTATATATCAAAAGAGGCAAAAATGATCAGGCTATAGCTTCGCTGAATAAATTAAAGACCAGCCCTTTACTTAGTAACAGTGAGCGTGCATCTATAGAAGAATCCATAGCCTATCTGAATAAAAGAGATCCTGATACGAACCTTAACGGCGTTTATGATAAGTTCTTTATTGGCAAAATTGTGACCAGGCAAATGCTGGTGGTTTTGGCTAAAATTGACTGGAGAAAATTCCTGAAAGAACATAATATCAAGCAAGCAGATAAAATGTTTGATACGATAGATCGGTTTGAAGTAGTTAATGCTGAACTGCAAAAGATGAGTGACCCCAAAGCCATTATCCAAAAAGGCAATGAGCTGAAAGATAAAAGCAAGAAATTGCTGAATAATATTCCGAACTTATTTTAATAAATCGTTGTTTTTGAGCTTTAATTGGCATCATAGGCGGTGTTTTGCATTATATTTGTAAGTAAACAAACGTTTACTTACTTTTGTCTTATGATTTATTCTTTACTATAGTAAAGGAAATCTTTGACCATGAGACCAAAAAATTTAGAAAAAGAGGAAGCGATCCGTACCATAGCATTGCAGATGATTGCAGAGGAGGGATTGGAAAATTTAAGTATGCAAAAGCTGGCGAAAGCAGCTAATGTTTCTCCGCGTACCATTTATATCAAATACGAGAATAAGGAAGACCTTTTGATTACGCTTTTTATTGAAGATGTTTTAGGAGCTTATGAAAAAGCTGTACTGGCGGATTTTAATCCGGAGGCGGATTTTGCACAAGGGGTTAAAAAGATCTGGCTGAACACCTTTAACTATCTGAAAGAAAATAGAAATTCCTTCATACTGCTTCAGTATGGAAAATCATCGCCTCTGCTTAATAAAGCCTTTCAAAAACAAAATATTGAACAGGGGCATTTCTTTGCACCTATACTCCATTTTTTGCAATTCAATGTCTCTAAGGATATTATCAGGGATTTTCCGCATGATATACATCGGGCAATGTTGTTTTCTCCGCTCTTGGAGCTGGTTAATGAATATTTTGACTATCAGCAGAGGCCGGAACAAATTATTACAGAAAAGATAATTGTAGAATGCTGCGAGGCGGTAATCAAAGGGATGCTCAAATAAACAAACTATGAATACGATTGAAAACAAAAAAATTGCAATAGTAGGAGGAGGTCCGGGCGGGTTAACTTTAGCCAGGATCTTACAAAACAGAGGTGCAGCAGTAAAAGTATATGAAAGAGATGCAGATAGTGAGGTAAGGCCTAAAGGAGCAACGCTGGATCTGCATTATGAATCTGGTTTAAAGGCTATTAATGAGGCTGGATTGATGGATGAGTTTAAGGCTAATTATCGTCCGGGTGCGGATAAACTGCGGATAACAGATCATCATGGCAATATTGTTTTTGATGATCAGGAAAATAGAGAAGAGAGCGAAACAAAGGAAGCATTTCGTCCTGAAATTGATCGTGGGCCTTTACAACAAATTTTACTAAACTCTCTGCTTCCGGATACAGTAGAATGGGGTAGCCATTTTGTTTCACTTTCCCCGCAAAATGAAGGTTGGAAACTGGAATTTCAAAATGGTAATTATGCTTATGCTGATCTGGTGATTGCAGCGGATGGCGCAAACTCGAAGATCCGTCCTTACATCACACCTGTTAAAGCGGTATATTCCGGAGTTACGATAATTGAGGGAGCAGTGTATAATAGCGAAGCAGCATGTCCTGAAATGCATCAATTATTAAATGGCGGAAAGATATTTGCCATGGGAAATGAAAGGTCTCTGATTGTAAGTTCTAAAGGAGATGGGAGCCTGGTGTTTTATACGGGATTTAATACACGAGAGCTATGGAGCCGTGAATGTGGTATTGATTTTTCGGATAAATCTCAGGTAATTGATTGGTTTAAAAAGGAATATGAAGGATGGGATAAAGTATGGCTTGAATTGTTTGAAAATGCAAGTTCAGGCTTCGTACCCCGCCCGCAGTACTATATGCCGCTGGATCAAAACTGGGAAGCTTTACCCAATTTAACTATGCTGGGAGACGCAGCGCATTTGATGCCTCCTTATGCGGGTGAAGGGGTAAATATGGCTATGCTTGATGCTTTGGAATTAAGCGATTGTCTGACCAATAGTAATGCTGCTGATATGAGATCTGCGATTGCTGTTTATGAGGAAAACATGCGTTTGCGGGCTGCAGAGGTTACTGAAATTACATTGGTATCGACTGCTGCCTTACATGCTCAAGATGCTGTTTCTTATATGATTAATGTAATTAGTTAAGGTAAAATTGATTTTAATTGCTAAGAAAATTTGCTATATTAGAAATCTCTAAAATAGGGAGTCAATAGTTGTAATTTTCAAATAAGTTTGATAGCATGAATAAGTTTCCAGGACTAGGTATACTGAAAAGTAAACATAGCCCTCCAAAGGTTTTTGTATATTTTGCTATTGGTATCTTTCTTTTTCTGTCCTGTGTTGCATTGTTCATCTATGTGGAAGATATAGTTCCGGCTGAGGCGAAGCATAGTTTCAGCTTTTATAGGGTAGCAAATCAAATGAATTTTTCCGGAGAACTTGATCAGCTTTACTGGGTGATTATTTTAATCATGGCGCTTGCGATAGCTATATTATTAATCACTATAAATTTTAGTTTTGGAAAAACTTATTACCTGTATGAAAAGGGTATCGTAACGGAGAATAGCGGCCAGCTTAAAACCATACTTTTTGAGGATATAGATGATTTATGGCTATTTAGTTCAGGAAATAGTTTTAATCCCAATAATATTGCTTTTCGCAGCAGAAAGGATGGTCACTGGGAAATTATGACTGCCAGAAACAGGCATGTATTTAAGGCGATAGATTTGATTACAAGTCATCATCAGGCACAATATACTGCTAAAGTATTAAAAGATATAAAAATTGGTAATGGCATTGTTTTCAATTATATAAGTGATGCTATTCAGGACAAATCCTTTTTAAATTTACCTTCAAAAGAAATTACTGTCTATCAGCATCATGTGGTTATTGATGAGGTGCAATTGCGCATCGAAGATATCAGCCATTTTTCAACGGACAACAACTGGATCAGTTTGTACAACAGGGAAAATGATATTGCTTTTACTACCTCTTTAGTGGGTTTTTTTAGCAGTAAGAGTTTTATTGCCGTGCTGAACAGACTAATCAGAATGTCAAATAAGTAGTCTTTATTCTGGCGTTAAAATTGAGTAAGAAGGCAGGGAGCACAAACCTATGATGGAAAACCAGAAGAGAAAACTCAAAAGAACGGCCTCACTCGTTAAAATATTGGCGAAGTACGGATTTGAGGAGTTATTGAATAATACAGGCAGTGAAACCAGTCTGAATGATTCATCGCTGACTATTTATGAACGTATCAGAATGGCTTTGGAAGAGTTGGGGCCAACTTATGTCAAATTCGGACAGGCATTTAGTAGCAGAGAGGATTTGCTGCCTGAAGAAATGATTGTGGAGTTACAGAAGTTACAGGATAAAGTGGAGTCCAGGCCAATGGATGTGAGAGGTTTGCTCAAAACAGATCTGGGCATTGATCCTGAAGAGTACTTTACGCATATTGCTGAAGAACCTTTTGCTTCTGCTTCTATATCACAGGTTTATAAAGCGGAATTGAAAAATGGTCAGCCGGTAATTCTGAAAATTAAACGTCCGGGGATACGGGAAGTAGTCGCTTCAGATATGCTGATCATGAAAGATATTGCCGGATTCTTAGTAAGTTATAGTGAGGTATTTCGTAAGATTAACCTGGTAGAGGTGTTGGAGGCATTTGAGAAGTCTATTTTTCAGGAGCTTTCCTTTCTGAATGAACTGGCAAATATTGAACGCTTTTCCAGAAATTTTAAAGGAAATGAAGCCATTTACCTGGCAGGTGCTTATCCTGAATTATCTAATGATAATATCTTGTGCATGGAATTTATAGCAGGGGTTAAAATAACGGATAAAGAGGCGATTATGTCAATGGGTTTGAGTCCGGAAAAAATTACCCATAGTGGTCTGGACCTTTATTTGACACAGGTATTGGAGCATGGGTTTTTTCATGCAGATCCGCATCCCGGAAATTTACTGGTATTGCAAAGTGGTCAGATTGCTTTTATAGATTTTGGTTCTATGGGCAGTATGATGCCTGGAGAGAAAGTCATGCTGGAAGATTTTGTGTCTTATTTTATGGCCCAGGATGCCAGAAGATTAATTGCCACGATGAAAAAAATGGCAATACGCTTTAATGTAGCGGATGAAAGTAAACTGGAAAGAGATATTCATGAGTTTTTTAATTTGCTGGATGGGGTTTCGCTGGAGCAAATGGATATTAAAGAAGTGTTGAGTAAGTTTTCGGCCATTCTGAATAACAATGAGATACTGATGCCTGATCATCTTTACCTGCTGGTTCGCGGGATTGTATTAATTGAAGGTATTGGCAGGGCGCTTGTACCAGATTTAAATATTCTGGATAGTTTACGCCCTTATATTTTAAAAATTGCATTTCGCAGGCTAAGTCCTGAAGAGCTGAAAAAAAGTAGCTTAAAACTCTTAAGAACATTGACGGAAGCTTTGAAAACTATGCCTGATGATGTACAGTCAATCATCAGTAAGCTGAATAGTGGAGATTTAAAAATTGTACAGGAGGTGAAAGATTTACCTGCCATTAAAAAGACCATAGACCGCGGGATGTCCAATCTTGGTTTGAGTGTTTTGATGTCGGGGCTGTTGATCACATCTGCTATCCTGATTCTGGCAGATAAACCTCCCAAATTTAACGGGATGCCGATTTTGGCCATAGCTGGCCTGATCATCAGCCTTATCATGGGCTTGGTTATCCTGGTATCGGTAATTTTTAAAAAGAAATAGGGCAGCTGATTTTCCAGTTGCATTCCTGCAGGTTTATTCCTGATGGTAAAAGATTTCGAAGTCTTTTTCCGAATAGTTTTCAGGTAGTTTTCTGTGATTGATTAATGGTTATGAAATATAGTAATTCAGGAAATCAAAAGAAAAAATCTGATGGCCTGTAAAAACAATATCTTTCGTTTGTTAAAGTAAACTTATCTTTGGCAAGTTATTCAAACCTACGTTTTTTGATGATTCCTTCTCCTTCTAATGAAAAGCTTTTTCAGTCTGTATTTAATTATGCCACATTGCCAATGTTTGTGGTGAATACAGATTTTATCATAATTGCACATAATAAACAGCATAAAATAATAAGTAATACAGTTGATAAGGATATTACAGGTGTGAATGTAGGTGCAGCATTTGAGTCTTTAACACCGGCTGAAGCATTGACTTTACTGCTGGACCATCTGATGTTATCAAAGAATAGCAAAGAAGTTATTCAATTGCCTGCTTTTAGATTTGCAGGTCTTGCGGCTGTAAATGATATTACTGAAAATAGCTGGCGGATAGAAATCATACCGGTTTTAAATCATGCACAAGAGGTAGATTATTTATTAACCATATGGCATACTGATCATACGCATGCAGAGATTTTGCCAGGTACTCAAACTCAGCTTGGTGAGGAACTGGCAGCAACGGGTGAGCAAATTGAGGCTGGTAATGAACAACTTGAGGCTGCTGTTGAAGAAATGGAAGCTATTAATGATGAATTGACGCAGACACAGGAAAAACTAAATGAACTGAGTCAGGAATTGGAGGAAAAGGAGAATCTTGATTCGGATGATCATTCAGATAAAAAACAGGTAGTAGAGAGTCAGCGGGACCGGCTTAAGAGGTTTTTAATGCAGGCTCCTGCGGGGATTTGTGTGCTGGATGGCCCTGAATTTGTTTTTGAACTGATTAATCCATCTTTTCAGGAGCTATTTCCTAACCGTGATCTTCTTGGTAAAACTTTTGTAGCTGCTTTGCCTGAAATTAAAGGGCAGCCGATGTGGGAGATTTTACAGGAAGTCTACGCCACAGGAGAGACTTACCAGGGAAGTGAAATGCGTATTCCGCTTGCCAATGAAGAAACTGGAAATGCGGAAGAACGTTATTTTAATTTTATCTACCAGGCACGCTTTGATTCGACCGGTAAAATAGATGGCATATTGTTATTTGTTTATGAAGTTACGGACATGGTTTTAGTCCGGCTGGAAGTAGAAGAAAACGAACAGCGTTTCCGTTTACTCTTAAATGCAATCCCACAAATTGCCTGGACGAATACTGTTGAGGGAGAAATCAATTTCTACAATAAGCAGTGGTATAGTTATACCGGGATGGATGGCGAGGAAAATCAGCGGATGGCTTTAAGGCAAATGGTGCATCCTGATGATCTTCAAAATCACATGGAGAAGTTTAAAGCTATTCTGGCCAGCGAAGATAGTGGACATTATGAAACACGTTTGAAAGATGAGGACGGAGGGTACAAGTGGTATCTGATCCGGATGCAGCCTATTAAGGATGATGAAGGTGCTGTTTTACTCTGGATCGGAACGGCAACGGATATTAATGACCTTAAAATTTTGCAGCAGCAAAAGGATGATTTTATCAGCATAGCGAGTCATGAATTGAAAACTCCGGTGGCTTCTTTAAAGGCTTCTATGCAGTTACTGGATCGGATGAAACATAATTCTTCTGAAAAGATGCAGAGTCTGATCGGTTTGGCGGGTAAAAGTGTAGATAAGGTTAGTGGGTTAATAGATAATTTGTTAGATTCAAATCGGCTGGCTGAGGGTGGGCTTGCACTGAATAAAACACTATTTAATCTGGCTGAACTGATTAAAAATTGCGCTGTGCATGTATTCATAGCTGATCAGAGTCAGCTTATCATTACCGGCGACAAAGATTTGTCAGTTCATGCAGATCAGGAACGGATAGAACAGGTAATCATCAATATGTTAACGAATGCGGTTAAATATGCCCCGGGTTCAAAAGGGATTACTATCAATATCGAAAAGATAACTGATACGGTTAAGGTATCAGTTACGGATAAGGGGCCTGGGATCCCAGCTGAAAAGCTTCCTTATTTATTTGATCGTTATTATAGGGTTGAAGAGTCCAGACAGCCTGGTTTAGGCTTAGGGCTCTACATTTGTGCGGAGATTATTGCTAAACATGAGGGGAAAATTGGTGCAGATAGTGAAGTAGGAGTGGGTAGTACTTTCTGGTTTATTTTGCCTCTTTAAGCTGCTGGTTGTGAACTAGTGATCAAATTCTGAATGGGTTGTTAGCAGTTCCTGATATAATGGCTGAAGTGCTGCTGGTGATTTTTTGATTATAGCAGGATATTTTTCTTCCGGGCCCCAGATACTATACAATACATAATTCCAAATGTAACCGGGCATTGTTTTGAAATCCTCTTCGTTCCAATCAGTTTTACTTTCTTCACTGATAAAGCTTAGGAAATTCTTTTTGCAGGCTAACAAGAGTTCCAGGTTTTCCGGATTGTTGAATTGTTCAGCAAAAAGCTTAAAAGTTTTATGTTCCTGCATAGATAAGATACAACTGATAAAAACTGGAAAGGATTTTTTGGTAATTCCGAATTTCTCTACAAAAGCTGGTGTGAATTTTTCCTGTATAGTTTGATGTTCCTGATCAACAGTTTGCATGTATTTGATAACCAGGTCAAAATATTCCTCACTTTCCAATCCTAAAGCGAAAACTGCAAAAGTAGAAGGCATTGCGCAAGTTTCATCCCTCATATTAGTATACCAGGCCCATTTTTTCATGGCCAGCAAACTGTATGCTGCAATTAGAGGACGAAGACGCGGATATTGAATACCATTGGCAAAAAGATAATGTACGCCTGGCTTTGGCAATCCTTTGACAGGCAGTATGTTTTTGGTTTTACCAGAGAATTCAATACTATAGCTTTTCGGAAAACCACTTTTTAAAAGATTACAAAGATATTCAAGGATAGTATGGTAGTTTTTCTCATTTTCCTCTTTTATCTTTATTTTAATTGTTGTAAAAACATCATTTGCTATGCAGCTTACCTGCTGATCTTTATACTCTGTAATAGTTTTAGGCAGTTGTCCTGAACCATTTTTTTTAAGTTCTTCTACTTCATCCGATCCTAATTCCTTAACCATGTTAAAGTATTCATTTGCCGCTGAAATTTGAAAGCTTGCCCCATCTCTGATCAGACAAATGGCTACATAACATGTAAATGTTAAATATTCTGGATTTACCGTAGAAATGTCGGTATCCGGTTTTAGTTTATACTCAGTATTATATGCTGATCCACTATTGTAATAGTATACATCACGAATTTTTTCTTTAACCCAATCTCTTAAAATAAGTGTATGTCCAGGAATATCCAATTCGTGATGCGAACTGATCTTTTCGCAAAATTGAATTACATCTTTTGCTATAAAGGGTTGTTTTCTAAGGAAATACTCGACAATAGTATAGTTATGAAGCTGTTCTCCGCCAGGAATAACATATTGCTCTGGCTCGTCTTTAATTATTTTACACGTACCCTGTTGAATTGCATCAATAAATTTCTCAATTAACTCTTCGTTTCCTTCGATTTCTATGTTGTAATTTTCGCTCATCCTTGCCTTGTGATTTTGACAAATATATTAAAATAATTTAGCGGTGATTATTTCAGGAAAAAATAGTTCTTATATGTCAAAAATATCTTTTAAAACGGGACCAAAACTTCTGCTGGAATTGAGTTTAGTGCTTTCAGCATCATTCATGATAAAAAAGAAGGCACCATTAAAACCTCTTTTTATCTCTTTGATTAAATCAGAATTGATAATTGTGCTTCTGTTAATTCTGACAAATTGATCTGGCAGCTTTTCTGCGAGTGCAGTGATCGTAAAATCGGTCAGACTTCTTTTCCCGTCTGCAGTATTTAAAAAAACATACTTTTCTTCTGCATCTATGTACACCAGATCTTGTATCTTAATTAACAGAATTCTATCACCTATTTTAACAGTGAGCGTTTTGACTTCCTTTTTTATCTTCAGCTGTCGCATTAATAAATCCAGAGGAATAGCATAATCGGGCTCTTGTTGTTGTGTTTGCAGTCTCTTAACTGCTTTTGCCAGTCTTTCATCTTCGATAGGCTTTAACAAATAATCGACAGATTCTTCTTCAAAAGCTTTTACAGCATATTGATCGTAGGCAGTCGTGAAAATTACTTTTGGTGGTTTGGTCAGCGCGCTTAATAGCTCAAAGCCATTCAGAACTGGCATTTCTATGTCAAGAAATACCAGGTCCGGATTAAGCTTTTCTATTTGCTGCAAACCCTCGGCGCCATTTGCGGCTTCTCCGATAATATGAATGCAGTCATGGACAGCAAGCAGACGTTTAAGCCTTTTTCTTGCCAGTTCTTCATCGTCAATAATTATAGTGGTCCACTGCTTAGTCATGGGTAAAAGGGATAATAATTTTTATTTGTTTAACAGGTTGATTCAGGATTTGCACTTCGTAATCACTGCCATAAAGCAGGTGTAATTTTTCATAAGTACTCTGCAGACCGTAGCCGGTTTCGAGTGCTTCGGGAAAAGGAATACCATTATCAATCACAGCAATTACAATTTTATCCGTTTTTTCTATTTCAATACGTAACAAGGCGTGGTCAGCTACATTTTTCAGTCCATGTTTCAGTGCATTTTCTACCAGGGGCTGAATCAGAAACCTTGGGATCTTATCCTTTGATAATTCCTCATTAACTGCAATTACAAAGTCAATCCGGTCGCCGAATCTTACTCTTTCAATATCCAGGTAAGTACTCACGATCTCCATTTCTTCCTGAACAGTAACCAGGCTTTCCTGATTTTGATTAATACTATATCTGAACAGTTTGGAAAGCTGAATAGTCATACGTTCAGCTTTGTCCGGATCTTCATGTATTAAGCTGGCAATTGCGTTCAGTGAATTATATAAAAAATGAGGATTGATTTTAGATTGAAGTGTGGCCAGCTCTGCCTCGGTTTTCATTTGGTTCAGCTTTAGCAAATTCATGTTTTTCTCCCTTAGCTTCGCATTCATATTTCTTTTTTGCGAAGTGTAGAATTTAATAACCGTACATACAATGACAACCACAACGATACTGAACCTTGCATCTTCCAGGTGCAAGAAATGATATTTCTCCTGAAAGAGCCATGCTTTGATCAGATATATCATTTCTATAGCGATCAGCATCCCCAGGATACTGGACAGATAATAAACAACCAGGAACAACCATCCTTTTCCACTGCTCAGCTTCATGATTCTCTGAGAAACGAAGATAGTATTGACGATGCAAAACGCAATCACTGTACTAAATAAAACCTGGTAAATAAGGCCTGTTGTGCCAATCCACTGTCCTTTGAATGCACTCATCAGTAAGCAAAGTGCAATACCTACTCCCATTCCTACAGGGAGATTATAAAGGTTTAACCGCAGCCAGCTAATAGAGTTGAAATAGTTCAGACTTTTTTCCTGATATTGGTCCTGGTTGGAGTTATCTGACATTTTCATCTTATTTACATTGGGCTAATAATGCTTTTGCAGCTTCTGCTCCCCAGTTAGGGTTTATTGTATTTGATGGCTTAAATATAGTAAATTTTGCTACTGCTGATTCTAAAATTGATTTAGCTTTAGCTTTTCCACCACCAAAAGCCTCTGGTGTATAAAAGATGTCCTGACCTTTGATTAGGTCGATACGTGGATTTTCAGGATTAAGTACTGCTGCTTTTTCCAGTGACGCGGCAGACTCGCCCATCAGATACATTCTTGTTCTGGGATCAACAGACATTTTCATGAATTGAAGCGCACCTTTTAGTGCATAAATTTCACTGTTATTTGCAGATAACGCATCGGCTTTGTCAATTTCCAGCAGTGCTTTATCCCAGTATTGGTCTTTTAATTCTTTATCGGCTGTCATATATCCTGCATAAAGGTTACAGTAAGCTGCGTAATACGAAGGAAGCCATTCTTTAGTTGCTATCGTAGCAATGCGTTCAAAGTGGTTTTCGGCTTTGAGATAATCTTCAGCCCCTTTAGCAGTTGCAATCAGTTCCAGGCCGGTTTTTGTGGCTTGTAAGAATTTAGGATCAGAATTTTGTGCAAAGCTGCGGAAGCTGATCAGGACAAGGATTAAGGTAATTGATTTCATTAAAGTTTTCATGATGATTTGTTTTTATGTATGAATTTGATTTATTTGTTTATCTGACAAAGGTGTTATCACCTATAGTGATCAAAATACCTATTAAAAAGTCCCTTTTTGCGGCTGGTACAATGGCCTGTCTGTTTGATCCGTTTGCGCTGTACTTGTAGCCATAAACCTGGTTGAATCCCGGAACATTGTTGATATTCAGGTAAAGCACCGAAAACTGTTTTAAGACATGGGTTAAATAACTGACATTCAGACTTAAGCTGTTGAAGTTTTGAGTTTTATCAGCTAAGTAAACCGGGTTGTTAGGGTTAACATATGGTCTGCCGGATGCAAAGGTATAGGTGCCGCCAAACTGAGTATTTAAGGATTCAATAAAGTGTTTGTAAACTACAGATACAGTATGTTTTGCTGCAAAAGAAGGGGTAGCCATCATTGGAAAATCCCTGAAATCTCTTTTGGTATCCAGAAAGGAGTAGGATAGCCAGTAATCTGCGTTTTTGATACTTTTTTTATCTCTCCAGAACAGTTCAAAGCCTTTGGCATAACCGCTGCCCGAATTGTCCGGGTTACCATCCTTGATTTTAGTCAGCCGGTTATAGTCTTTGTAATATCCTTCGATCCTGAAGTTCCGGTTTGGTGTATTGATTTCATATTTAAGTATATAATGATCGGCATGTTCAAAATCTGTGGGTTTGATAATCAGATATTCATCTTCAGGGTTCTGATAAAAGCGGCCATAAGCAAAGGATACCTGTGCGTGTGCACTTGTTTTGAAACTCAAAGATGATCTTGGGGCCAGGTTGTATTTTTGCAGGTAGGAAGAATATTCACCTCTAAGGCCCAGGCGGACAACAATTTTCTGGGTTAAAAAGAGGTCTGTTTCTGCAAATCCTGAACTGATCTGATCATTATATGTTCTGGCGGGGCCATTTAAACTTTCCAGTCTGCCGGTATTGAATGTCTCTGCTCCGAATTTGAAATTGGAAAGTTGTCCGAAGGATTTGGTTACTATTGCTTTGCCTTCGAGCAGATGGTCCTGACGGCTGTAATCGTTAACAGTCAGCAGGCCTGCATCTTTGTCTTTATTGTAAGCGATGCCTGTTTCCAGTTTCCAGCTGTTGCCAAAATATTCTTTGTAAGTAGAGTTAAGATAAATGTTAAAGTTGTTGTTGCTGAAATATTTTGGCACGGCAGGTGTATCGATATTGGCGCTGTAAAGTGAAAGATTCGTGCGGCCATAAGAGGCATAGATTTTAAACATACCTGTTGGAGAAGTTTTTAATTTATACTGAAAATTACCTCCCATACTTTCCGGGGCTTTAACATAATCTTGTTGTTGTTTAATGAGGCTGTAAATAGGGGATAGGTTGTAATAATAGCCACCTATAGTAATTGCGCTATTCTTGAACCTGATATTCTGGTCAACTCCGCCGCCAACTGATAGTATGGAGATACCTGTGGTTGTTTTCTCTGGCAGGTCAGTGCTTTCTAAAACCAGTGCTGAGGATAATGCCTGACCATATTGGGCAGAGTATCCGCCAGCAGAAAAAGAGGTGCCTTTGAATAGGAATGCTGATAAACGGCCTCTGGATGCCTGATCCGGAACGGTTGCGTTAAACGGGCTTTTGACCAGCATTCCATCGAAGTAAGTTTTCGTTTCGGATGCTGAACCACCTCTGACAAATAATCCGCTTTCAGAAAAAGAGGTTTGTGCACCGGGTAAGGTTTGCAGCGCAGCAAATATGTCTGCTCGTGAACCAGCTATGGTAGCGATGTCGAGTGAGCTTAATATAGCGCCCTTTTTTCCATCGCCGGCGATGAAAGAACCAGCACTGATACTCACTGTTTGTAATTGGTTCAGTGCTTCTTTAATGCCCAGGTTAAGCGTTAAGTTTCCATGGTCAAGGTTAACCTGAACAGAATCTTTCTCAAAGTTTAAAGCTGAATATATAAGTGTTGCAGCGCCGGTTGTGGTAGTCGTGAAAGCGAATCTTCCTGTACTGTCGGTAGAGGCGCCGTCATAACTGTTTTTTAAACTGATATTGGCATTGGCCACGGCTATTCCTTTCGTAGTTTTAAGGACACCGGATATTTTAGTCTGTGCTTTGGCCAGGGTAAAAGAAAAAATGAAAAGGAGCGATAATTTAAAAGTTTGCATAGCGTTCTGTATTAATTATAGAACGAATATGGCTGGTAATTGATCGGATACAAGGGGAAAGCTGATGACTGGTCGTATTGGCAGGATGAGTGGTAGTTTTTTTAAAAAAATTATTCAATTCTGCCTGGATTGCACACAAACACATCAAATGGAATATACTAAAACCTATACTGTAAAGGATGAACACATAGATGTTCAGGAAATAATGGATGGCTTATACTATCCTTTTTATATGGAGTACTGCCGCCATGATTATATCAGGGAAATACTTGGATTCGATTTTGAGCAAGAAGCTGGAAAGGGGATATATATGGTATTATCGGGATATAAAATCAGCTTTTTAAGATCGCTTAAAAAGGGAGATAATTTTTCGGTGACTTGTACCTTATATACTGATAAAGCAGGTTTGCCACGTTTGCATTTTAAACAGGCAATTATGCTGAATGGTAAAGTAATGACAAAAGCAACTTTTACAGGGACCTGTATTCCGGCATCCGGGGGCAGGCCCTATTTACCGGCTTCAATCACTGAAAAAATTGCTGATGCACCTGTACTGGAGGAAGAAGTTTAATTAAGGCTTTGCTTCAATTGGTTCAGATGGGGTACGATAGTATTTCTTTCTGAACCAAAAAGCAAGGTTAACCAGGGCAATCAGTGCCGGGACTTCTACCAGCGGGCCAATGACTCCTGTAAAAGCCTGACCTGAATTAATACCAAAGACACCTATGGCAACTGCAATAGCCAGTTCAAAATTATTACCTGTAGCGGTAAAGGCTATGGCAGTGCTTCTTGAATAGTCTGCTCCAAAATACTTACCTGCAAAAAAGCTCAGGGTAAACATGATGGTGAAATAGATGACCAGCGGTATCGCAATCCGGATCACATCAAATGGAATCTGAACAATTAAACTACCTTTAAGACTAAACATGGTGACAATCGTAAAGAGCAGCGCAATTAGTGTAACTGGCGATATCATCGGAATGAATTTGGTCTGAAACCAGTCTTCTCCTTTTAAACGGATCAGGGTATACCTGCTGATCACACCCATTGCAAAGGGGATGCCGAGGTAAATTGCGACACTTTTTGAGATCTCAGCAATCGTGATATTCACTTCCAAACCTTTAAGACCAAAGTAAGGGGGAAGTACCGTGATAAATACATAAGCGAAAACACTGTATAGCAATACCTGGAAAATACTGTTTAAGGCAATGAGGCCTGCTGCATATTCTCTGTTTCCGTCTGCCAGTTCATTCCAGACCACAACCATTGCAATACACCTGGCCAGGCCGATCAAAATCAAGCCGATCATATATTCGGGATAATCCCTTAAAAAGGTAATCGCTAAAAAAAACATGAGCAAAGGGCCAATAACCCAATTCAAAATAAGGGAAATACTTAAGACTTTGGTGTCTTTAAAGACCTCACCCATTTTTTCATATTTAACTTTAGCCAGCGGAGGGTACATCATCAGGATCAGTCCGATAGCCAGCGGTATATTTGTTGTTCCACTGGAAAAGGAATTGATAAAGCCAGCGGAAGAGGGAATGAAATAGCCAATTCCAACCCCTGCGGCCATAGCAAGAAAAATCCACAAGGTTAAATAGCGGTCTAAGAAACCTAGTTTCTTCCTGCCGGTTGCAGGGGCACAATGGTTCGCACTCATTTTTGTAATTTTTATGGATTGATATTTTCTTTAACAAATGTTGAAGCGTAATCTTTAATAAGTTCACGAACTCTTCTGAATTCCTCCATAATCTCCTGGTCAGTTCCTTTGGCTTTTGCAGGATCAGGAAAGTTCTCATGAAATTTCACTGCCTGACCAGGGAAGTAAGGGCAGTTTTCTTTTGCATTATCGCAAACGGTGATCACATAATCAAAATTGATGTCGCTATATTCATCAACATGATTTGAGGTGTGAGCGGATATATCTATTCCAACCTCGCTCATGACCTGAATTGCTTTTGGATTTACACCATGGGTTTCAATCCCGGCACTATAAATTTCGGCCTGATTGCCTGCGAATTGTCTTAGAAAGCCTTCTGCCAATTGACTGCGGCAACTATTGCCGGTGCATAATACTAATACTTTTTTCATATGGATATTGATTTAGCAGCAACCTGAACCTGGTGTACAGTACTGACCTGAATTAGCTGAATTGAACAATTGAATTTTTGGTTTTTCTGTTTCGGGAACTCCGCAGCTTTCACCTCTGCTCATCGCTTTACATTGGGTAAAATCAGGGGTAAGGTTAACGACCAGGTTTTCTCCTTCAATGGTTATATTACCTGGGTACATTTGCCTGGTGTCGAAAGCTGAATTACCGAATTCAATTTTCACTACACCTGAAGGATTTAAGGTAAGTGATTTTTCAACGAGGTTTATGATTGCTAATGCTTTGTGTACTTGCATTGCTCTTTCACTTTCTTTTACTGCTGGTTCCCATAATTGAACAATAATTTCTGTCCAGGAATTCATGACTCCGCCACAGTCTACAGAAACAATAGCAGCCTGCTTAATTTCAGTGATGTGATAAGAAGCATCTACCCGCTGGCCTGTTGCATACTGAAATTGGAGGGTCAGATCCGGATGTTGTTGTAACGTGGCTTTGAAGTCATTCCAGTGAGTTAAGTTTGTTGTATTCATATATTGCAATTTAACGATTGATAAGGGTAAAAAAATGTTAGCAGCAGTTCGGTTCTCCTTTATATGAACCCAGAAAAATACCTAATTGTAATTCTAATTGTTTCCATACGGTAGGGTTGATGCAATAGCATACGCTAACACCTTCAATAGTACCTTGTATAATCCCTGCATTTTTAAGTTCTTTCAAATGTTGAGAAATTGTAGCCTGTGCTAAACCAAGTTCTTCAACCAGATCACCACAAATACAGGTGTTTGATTTCAATATCCTTTGCAGGATAGCTATACGGGCGGGATGCGCCATCGCTTTTAACAGCTGTGACAACTGATTTTGCTCGTCTGTAAATATTTCTGTTTTTGTAAGTCCCATATATTATATTGCAATATTACGATGAGTTATCTTAATCTCCAAATTAATTTATAAATTAAGATAATAGGCTGTTTCGCGTTTGATTTCTTTTAAGACAAAACTGCTGCTCAGGGTAGAGATGTTTGATAAGGAGGAGAGGTGGGTGACAACAAAGGTATGGTAGTCATTCACATCATCTACAACGATCTTTAACAGATAATCCTGACCGCCGGCAATACATAATACTTCCAGCACTTCTTTAAAACAGATAACCGATTCTTCAAAATTCTTCAGTGTCTCTATCGATTGTTCTTTCAGGGTTACTGTACAAAGTACGAGTAAATGTTTACCAAGCCTTTCGCGGTTAACCAGCGCCACATATTTCTCAATATATCCTTCTGTTTTTAATCTTTTAATCCGTTCATGGGTCGGAGAAAGGCTGAGCCCAATCTGCTGCGCTATGTCTTTAGTGCTTAATGAGGAATCTTTCTGAAGAATATTCAGTATACGGGTATCCAGCTTATCTAATTTATCAATCATTGCATTTTACTGAAATGGGATGCAGTAAGGTGCAAATATGATATTTTTTACTGTGATTGTATTTATGAACAGAATTTTTTATTGAATATCATTTAATCAAAGAAAATAATCTGGTCTGTGTATACTTTTGAAGTATTAAATACCATATACAGACAGGCCACGAAATGAAAACACAATTGAACACTCAGGATAATGATCGGCTGAGTACTTATATGAAAATGGCAGAGGAACGCTCAAAATATTTTATTGGGTATCCTATTGCGCAGGACTTTGATTATTCAGAGTTATATCCGTTGCTGAAGCTGCCGTTAAATAATGTGGGCGATCCATGGGTAGAATCTACTTATGATCTGAATTCCCGCTCGCTGGAACTGGAAGTTTTAGAGTTTTTTGCTGAGCTGTTTAATGCACCGGCAAAGAACTGGTGGGGATATGTAACGAATGGCGGCTCGGAAGGAAACCTTTATGGTTTATATGTAGCCAGAGAATTATATCCGAATGGAATTGTTTATTATTCGGAAGCAACTCATTATAGTGTACAGAAGAATATCCAGCTGCTGAATCTGCGTAGTATTGTTATCAGAACCCAGGAAAATGGAGAAATGGATTATGAGGATTTGAATGCAATGGTACAAATGCATCGTGATCAGCCAGTAATTATCCTGGCCAATATCGGTACAACGATGATGGAAGCGAAAGATGATTTAAAGCAGATCCAGCAGATTTTACGTAAACAGGCGATCAAAAATCATTATATCCATTGTGATGCAGCTTTAGCAGGAACCTATAGTGCATTGTTAGATCTTAAACCAGGGTTTGATTTCGAAAATGGTACAGATAGTATGGCAATTAGCGGACACAAATTTATTGGTTCACCTATTCCTTGCGGATTGGTACTGGTTAAAAAGAACTATAAGGACAGAATCGGGAAAGCAATTCCTTATATAGGTACGGTAGATACTACGATTACTGGTAGCCGTAACGGTCACAGCCCTATTTTTATGTGGTATGCGATTAAGAAATTAGGTAAAGAAGGGTTGAAGCAGCGTGCTTTGGAATGCCTGGAAATTGCAGCTTATACCGTTAAAAGTATGAATGCTATTGGTGTTAAAGCGTGGACTAATCCTTCGGCATTAACAGTCGTATTTCCTGCCCCTTCTATTGCATTAAGGCAGAAATGGCAGATTGCAACTGAGGATGGTAATAGCCATGTGATTTGCATGCCCGGCGTTAGTAAGGAGCAGATAGATCACTTTGTTGCTGATTTAAAGGAAGACCTGGTTATCCATGCACCGCTCCTGAGTTAATCACGAATGAACACTAAAAAAGGCAGAATTTTTATAAGTTCTGCCTTTTTGTTATTAAAAAGTTACCTTTTATAAGGTAGGTTTTGCTAAAGAATAGCCTGTCAGGTCATTGATTCTCCATTGTGATTTGTATTTTTGGCATTTCCTGTAATCTTGTATAAATTGATAGACACCGCAACTGTAAGTAGAAAAAGATTTTTGACCTGGTTTTTAATAATCCTGTGTTTGGGGTTCCTGTTTTTATCCTTTCTTGTCGCATTGTTTCCGCTATCGGCTATTGATTTAAAAGTTTCTGCAGCGGTACAATCAACCCAGAGCCCTGAACTGGATAAGCTTATGGAGCTGATTAGCTGGTTTGGTGCTTTTCCTGTTCCAATGTTTATGGGTTTAGCAGTGGCAATGATCTTCTATGTCTTTAAATTTCGCAGAGAAGCACTTTTTGTGATACTTACTTTTATTTCAGGCCTGATCAGTACGGTTATCAAAATACTGGTCAACCGGCCAAGGCCTACTATCAAACTGGTTAGAATAGTAGAAATAGCTAAACAGCAAAGCTTTCCCAGTGGACATACCTTATTTTACACCATATTTTTCGGCTTTCTGCTGTTTTTGATGTGGAATCTTAAACAGATTAACCTGGGTTTAAGGATAGTGGTAGCTTTGCTGTCAGCGTTTTTGATCTTAACGATACCTTTTTCGCGAATATATCTGGGGGCCCATTGGCTTACAGACGTATTAGGTGGGTTTATACTCGGTCTGATCTGTTTATATTTTATTGTAATTCTTTACCTGAAAAAAACACAGTAACTATATACTCCTTTCTAAAATCAGCAGGTGTTTACAACGGATCCCATTTTCAATAATCGGGTGGGGATAATGATCAATAAAGAAGTTGTGATTCATACCCACGAGTTCGAAACCTCCTTTTTGATATAAAGCCAGCTGACCGATACTTGAGTTACCAGTTGCAATCCTGAGTGTTTTAAATCCTTTGGCTATGGAAGCAACAGCAGCCTTTTCCAGCAGGCGTTTACCCAGACCAATACCTTGATACTGAGTTTTAACAGCGATATTCTTGATTTCAATAGTGCTTTTATTTAAAGGCAGCAGTACAAAAGCACCAATGATCTTTTTCCGGTATAAGGCAACAAAAATCTCGTTATTGTGCGTATATGAATTGATAACTTCTATAGACGGGTCGGCAGATAGCAGCAGATCATAAAGTGTCCGGTTGATTTCATTCTTTTCTGTAAATGTCAGTTCCTGATGGATAGACAGGTGCTCAATTTTCTCTCTGACCAGCCGCAATCGTTCTTCAACAGTAATATCACTTTCTAATCTGAGAACCGGAACCTGTAATTTATGGAGCCAATTGGTATGTTGTTCGAAACTTCTGCTTGGAAAGCCAGGCTGGTCATAGCCTGATGCCCATTCAATAAATTCAGCAAACTTTTTTTTCCAGTATTCATCTGTGGTCAGTAAATCTCCATACTGTTCGGTTTCTCTTTTAATTAAGCGTGCTATTCTAACTGCAGGTGGGATCCATAGAAATACAACCAGATCGAAATAATTAAAAAACTGGTCATTCCAGTTTAATATGGAGCCAGAAACAACAATGTTTTCACTTTTCTTAAAATCGCTGATAAATAAGTTGTCGCGCTCTTGTGGATCGCGTTTTAGCTCAAAGGGTATTTCACTTTTGAGCCAGTAATAGTCATCGGTATCAAGGTGGCTAAAGCCCAGTTCAATGGAGAGCCGATGAGCTAAAGTGGTTGTACCAGAGCCTGATGCTCCAAAAATCATGATTTTCATTGAGTAGTTGAATTATAGTAGATTCAACGAAAATATGAAAAGAATCTTTTATTTTTATTATTTGCTAATATTATTAGTATTTTTCAGGTGTTGGTGAATTCAAAAGAAAAGCTGATTATGGCTCTGCTTTCTTTTTCCGGCTACCGGTTGGCTGATCCGGTTTTAAGGGTTAGGTACAGGGAATTCTTTAGAAGATAAACCGCCAACTATGCCTAAGCCATTTTGTATATTACTATGGATAATTACTTTTTCTGCAAAAGGGTCTTCTTCGCTATTATCTGCTTTAGATATACTCTTTAAATATTTATAACTGGTTTCAGTAAGCACGGTGACTTCTATATAGTTATTTTTTGATGCTGGATGGTCATCTGTACTGAAAGCATAAAATATAGTTTCTCCGGCTGGTTGAGCTTTTTCAACAAACCACGCTTTTTTGCTGGAGTTCACGCTTCCAAAAATATCAGAGGTATTGACCGGTCGGATATAAAATGGCATCTTTTTGATTGTTTTGCCTGAGTTACGGTCTTCATATAAGATCCTGAAGCGGTAATATTGCTTTTTTTTACTGGTATTCTTCAGCAGGAAATTGAATTTTAATTGATACTGATCGCTATTGGATTCGATAACAGCCTGATTGTTGATTTCTATCGTGCTGATGTCCGGAATAATATCACTGCCCTCTACCAGGTCAAAACCAGGTGCGGCAGCTGTTACTTTATACTTCTTATCTTTAAGTACTCCAATAGTGCTTATAAAATATTTTTTGCCATCTATGGTCTGAGACTTCAATGACTCTTTAAAAACATCATTTTCGTATAATTTGGTTTCTACATTTTCAGGATCTTTAAAAGATTGGCCATCCGCTAACCCGCCGGATAGGGTAAAGCGTGCCTTTACCGGGGTATTTTCATTCATCCATACATTCAGTACAGGACGATCTGCAGCTGAGAGTAAGTCGACAGTTAGTCTTTTCTGGCACGAAGTCAATAAAACAACGGTGAATAAAAAAGAGGAGAGTATTGTTAATCTGGTAAAGTCTCTGAAATTGGGTGCGCTCATGTGTAATTTAATTTCACAGCTAAAACGCACTGGCCTGGTGATACCCCTATACTTAAAAAATATTGTTGCAAAACATTGTAGCAATATGTAATTATTATGCGTTTTACTTCTTGATAACTATTTTTTAACTATTAATCTTATTCACTATAAAATGAAGATATGTTTTCAATTATTAAAATTTATACTGCTGTGTTGCAGGGGTAAACTCAGATCTTAACTAATCTTTTTATAATTTCGTACAGGCTAACTTCTCAACTAATTGCAATATTTATGAAAAGCAGTTCATTTATCTTGTGGTTTTTTAAGTATTTAAAATTAAAATAGTATTTTGAGCAAAAAACGAAATTGATGAAGAAATATATTGGAATAGCAGTTTTATCAACTTTGATGGCCTGTACTGGCGCTGTGAAAAATAAAACTGCTGTAACAGACAGCACAACTACTGCCAGTGAGGCAGCAGAAGTGAATGATGTTAAGCTTGCCGATCCCAAATCGGAAAGCATATATAAAGGCTATATCAGCCTGAAAAATTCGCTGGTTGCCGGTAATGCAGCAGCTGCACACCAGACTGCTCTGGACCTGGCTGCTTCACTTAAAGCTTATGAAGGTTGCGAAAATACAGCTTTGATTGCAGAAAAAATTGCAGGTACTGAGGATATTAAGGTGCAGCGTAAAGAATTTACTGCACTGAGTTCTGATGTAATCGCACTCTTTAAACATGCTGATATTACGCAAGGATCTATTTATGTACAACATTGCCCGATGGCCAATAATGGTGATGGGGGAGATTGGTTGTCTTCAGAGAAAAAGATCAGCAATCCATATTATGGAAAAGAAATGCTGACTTGCGGCGCAGTGCTGGAAGTGATTAAAGCAAAGAAATAAGCTCAATTCTTACTTAATGATGACCCGCGGTTAACAATTATTTAACAGCTTTGTTATCATTGTATATAAGCTATTTCAGTAGAATAGTTAAATTTGTTATTTATAAATTAGAAGATATATGTCAGATATTGCAGAAATTAAGATCGATGGTAAAGTATATGAATTTCCCATTGTAACTGGTACCGAGGGTGAAAAGTCAATTGATATTTCAAAATTAAGGGATTTAACAGGGCACATTACCCTGGACTTAGGCTACAAAAACACAGGATCTACAAAAAGTGCAATTACCTTTTTAGATGGTGAAAAAGGTGTCTTGAAATACAGAGGTTATTCAATTGAAGAGCTGGCAGAGAAATCTACTTTCCTTGAAGTCGCTTTTTTACTGATCTACGGAGATCTGCCAACAGCTAAAGCACTGGAAGATTTTCAATCTCAAATCACCAAGCATACGCTGATCCATGAGGATATGAAAAAATTCCTGGATGGCTATCCTTCGAAATCTCACCCAATGGCTCAGTTAGCTTCATTGGTATGTTCATTGTCCACATTCTACCCTGAATCGCTGAATGCTAATTCTTCGCCAGAAACAATGAACCTTACGATGATCAAATTGCTGGCTAAGTTCCCGACAATTGTATCATTTATTTATAAAAAATCTCTGGGTCATCCACTGATCTATCCAAAAAATAAATATGATTATGTAAGTAACTACCTGAACATGACTTTCGGTCAGCGTACAGAAGAGGTTGAAATTGACCCGGTAGTAGTGAAAGCAATGAATACTTTATTGATTTTACATGCTGATCATGAGCAAAACTGCTCTGCATCTACAGTGAGAATGGTAGGATCTTCAGATTGTAATTTATATGCTTCAGTTTCTGCTGGTATTGACGCTTTATGGGGCCCGCTTCATGGTGGTGCTAACCAGGCTGTAATTGAAATGCTGGAATTGATCAAAGAAGATGGTGGGGATACGGAAAAATGGATCAATAAAGCAAAAGATAAAAATGATCCTTTCCGTATGATGGGATTTGGACACAGAGTATATAAAAACTTTGATCCACGTGCTAAAATTATCAAAAAAGCATGTGATGATATCCTGGAGAAATTAGGTATCAATGATCCTGTGCTTGAAATCGCTAAAAAACTGGAAGAAGCAGCTTTAAGTGATCCTTACTTTGTAGAGCGTAAATTATACCCTAATGTTGATTTTTACTCAGGTATTATCTATAGAGCTTTAGGTTTCCCTACAGATATGTTCACTGTATTGTTCGCACTTGGCCGTTTACCAGGATGGATTGCACAATGGAAAGAAATGCATGAAAATAAAGAGCCTATTGGCCGTCCGCGCCAAATTTATGTTGGGCATACCAACAGAGATTTTGTTGAAATAGAAAAACGATAATATTTACATGCTAAGCTGAAAAATACCTTAAGTTTCAGCTAGGTATATTGAAAAAATCCCCGTTAAATAATTTTAACGGGGATTTTTTATATTTAGCCGGGCAACCGCAATTTAATAGTGCAGTTTACTGATCTGTATTTTTTGCAGGTTCCCCTGATCGTCCTTTATGGTGATAATAGCTGTTTCTTTGCCTGCTAATATATGCGGACGGTTCAGCATATCACATAGGGTAACATCGGCGTAATCTACATTATCAATGGCCACGATACGCTGGCCGGGTTTTACTTCATTTTTATATTTGTCCCAAACTACACCAACCGCAAGCCGGTCATTAATTACAGTAGGTACAAATGGCCATTGTTTCTCTCTGACTTCATTGTCTTTTTTAGTGCTGTTAAAGTAGAATTTACTGTGAATAAAATCCAGTGTCACCACTCCGTATAGTAAAATCTTTGATCCTATAGCTGAACTGCCACTTTTATTGGTTTCCATAATGGTGTTGTTAAACAATCCATTACCTATTTTTATCTGGGGAAACCTCAATAAATATTTTTCGGCACTTTGCTGCAATCCCAGTCCGCCTATGGTATTGGCTCCATAACCTTTGGCCAGGATTTCATAAGCTCCGGAATCAGGTAGCTGGCTCAACAGCTCTTCAGAGATGCGAAGAAATTCATTATCACCTGTATCGAATCCCAGATCGATTGTAGTGTTATCTTTTAGCTGAATCTTAATAATTGGATTACTTTGATAACTTGTATTGGTAATCATCGGGGAGCTATAGCTATCATTCAGTTTTAATTTTTCCAGCTGATCGGTCAAAATAATAACCTGCTTTTTTCCATCGATACTCACAATGGAATTGCGGAGAATATTACTTCCTATAACTCCGTCTATACCCCAGCACCTGTAAAAGTCGGGGAATAGCGTAATTGCAGGGATGTGATCAAACCTGATTTTACCTATTTTGATTTGCGGGATCTGCACGACTCCCATCGTATCGGTAACGCCGTTGACATCTGAAAGTGTGTCTTCGTCCAGAAATTTCGCTTTCAGCTGCGTAACCAGTTCCGGACTAATCGCAACGGGGGCGCCGGTATCAAATAAGAATTTATGCTTTTTGCCATGCAGTTCTACCTGAATGAACATTTTGCCGTTTATCGTTTGATAGGGAATCTCTTCATAATAGTTTTTAGCAGAAGTTCCTCCCTGGTTATAGGTGAATTCTTGTGCATTGGCCCGGATGCAAATTGCCAGGAGTAAACAAAGGTTGAAAATGAGTTTCATTACGTCGTATTAACGCAGCAATTTAAACGTTTTTAATTAATTTTCAACCAGCCGGTTATACTTAGTCTTTGTTTATGTGTGATTAAAACTTCATGTACAAGTTCACTGCTTTTGAAGAAAACACTTTTACCATTATCAGGTGATATTTTTTGCAAACTATCCGAATGATGAATACAAAGTTCTCCGCCATCATTTTCCTGCCAGTTTGCATTTAAATAAATGATCATTGAATATTGTCTGCTATCATTGTTCTTGAACTGATCAAGATGTTTTTTATAAAAACTTCCTTCTTCATACAATGTATAATGAAATTCATAACCAGTAATACCGGTATAACAAGTGCTGTTGAGATAACTGACAAAGCTATCCATCAAATCGAAAAAGCTGTTTTCGTGAATATTGCCGTGCTTCCTGTCCAGCCAGTAGATCTTGTCACTTCTAACCAGCTGATCATGAGAAACTATAGTTTCATTTCCCGTTCCTGCAGATAGCAGTAATTTATCCTGGTAAAGACTATGCAGGTTTTCTTTGAGTTGAGAGGCTAAAGCCACGCTTAAAAAATTTTCTGTGATGCCTACCTTATTGTCTATAAAACTGTCGATTAGCGTATTGAAGGTGTTTTGCAAGGAGCGGGTGGGAAAATATATGGCAAATCACCATCATGTTGGTGAAGGTAGGTTTAATTAATCAATAAAATGCTAATTTTGCAACCCTAACGAGCATCTCAATTTTAAGCAATGAATTTATTAGACGCAAGAGTATTATGGAGTTATGATGATGAACTGGAATCAAAAACAGGGATTAACAACATTGCTGCCCAGTTTACAGGTGTTCCTCCGGTACATGATCATACCGGGGTTTTAGTTTTAACAGAACAGGGGTTATGGGTTAAGGGTGATGATCAGGATATAGATTTGAAGATCTCACTAGGGGATATAGAAGAAGTTTATATAGGTTTTGATGAAAGTTATCAGCGTAATTTTGTTAAAAATCTGGGTTTGTTATGCCAGCCGCTTAGAATTGTAACCAATGATGGGATTTCTAAAAAGACAATCTACCTGATTTTGGATCATAACTATTTTGGTTGTGCAAAGAACCTGACCTTGTTTGATTTGTTACAGGAAATGTTAACTTAAAAGGAAGAGATTCAAAAGGAAATCTTTTCCTTTTGAATCTCAGCACCGCTCAGGTGACAAAAAATATTTAAATTTGCAATTCTTCAAAAATAACTATGGCAGATTTCTTTAAAAAGAATGGAATAAAGATTATTTCAATTTTATTACTTATTCTTATCCTTGGTGATGCATGGCTTTTATTAACTAAAGGCTTTTCATCTACAGTGCTTTCTGGTTTAATAGGTTGCTCACTTACTTTATTCGGCCTGAATTATTTCAAAAATAAAGGCTAAACCAGCATGCCGTTTTTGATTTCATTATAAATGTCAGTGGTTTCCGGAACAGGAATGCCCAGCTCTTTTCCATAGGCTATAATCGCTCCGGCAAATAGTTCAAGTTCCGTGTTTTCTTTTCCGGATTGTACATCCAGCTGTAAAGAAGTCGGTGTTTGGAAAGGGAAGGAGGCTGCTTTCTGAAAAGTCTGTTCAATAATGTTTTCAGGAAGAGCTATCTCTTTTTTGACTGCGATTGCTTGTATTTCCTGCATTACTGCTAATGCTCTCTGGTGTAATTCTTCCTCCTCGTTAACTTGTCCAATTGATTTGTTGTACCTGGCAGAAACCAATCCAAAACTTGCAATGAAAAAGTATTTGGACCAGATAGCCGGGAATGAATCTTCTTTGTAGTCGATATCGACCGAAGCTTTCTTAAACAAGTCAACGATACTTTTAGGATCGAATTCGGGATGTTCCGGGTCTTTTCCTACAGTGATTTTACCAGGATTTCCTTTGTGTTCGACAACTCCTTTTTCTTTGATATGTGAAGCTACATAAACACAGGAAGGCAGTACAATTCCACCAGTGATTATTTTCCGTATTCTTTCATAAATATCCACACCATTCATTAAAGGCAGGATAACAGTATCGCTTTTGATTTTATCCTTTAATTGATTACAGATATTCTCCAGATCATATTCTTTGACACAGATAACAAATACATCGGTATGACCTAGTTCAGCTACAGTTTTTAAAATTTGATGTGGTCTGGCAATAGGATCTTCATGCGCTGGAGAAAGCAGGGTAAGACCATTTTCTTTAACAATTTCGTAGGTTTTTTCGCGGGCAATAAAAGTAACATTGATTGCGCTGTCTGCAGCATATTTCTGAGCTAGTTTAAAACCGAAATAACCACCAACACCACCTAAGCCGATTATAGCAAATTCTGTTGTTTTCATTTTCTGTTAAATCAATAAGATTACATTAATACACCTGCAATAGAAGCAGAAAGGTAAGAAGCTAATGTTCCGCACATTAACGCTTTTAAGCCTAGTTTAGCTAAGTCTGCACGACGTTCTGGTGCAAGCTCTCCAATTCCACCAATCTGCATACCAACGCTGCTGAAATTAGCAAAACCGCAAATAGCGATACTGATGATCAATACACCTTTTTCGGTAACAATCGGAACTGCTTTAGTAGTCAGGTTTTTGAAAGCAAGGAATTCATTCACGGTTAATTTTTGACCAAGCAGGGTAGCTGCATTACTTACATCTACATCAGGAATACCCATTGACCAGGCAAATGGATAGAATAATCTGCCAAAAATCCAGTCCAGTGATAAATTAAAGTTTGGATTGAAAAGATGGCCGATGTGAACTAAAGTATAATCTACTAAAGCGATTAAGGCAATAAAGCCGATTAACATCGCAATTACGTTCATTGCAATCTTAAAACCTTCTCCTGCACCATGCGAAATCGCATCAATCAGGTTCGTATATTCACTTTTAACCTCAAGTTTTACTTTACCCATAGTTTGTGAAACTTCTGTTTCCGGGAAAACTATTTTGGAAATAATCAAAGCTCCGGGAGCTGCCATCAAACTGGCCATTATTAGTTTCGGGGCAAGGTTCATTCCTGCCTGAGCACCCATATTTGCATAAACAATCAGGATACCACCGGCAATACAGGCTAAACTACCGCTCATGGAGGCCAGCAATTCACTTTTTGTCATTCCTTTAAGATAAGGTTTGATCATGACCTGAGCTTCAACCTGGCCAACAAAGGCACTGGCTACGTTACTTAAAGCTTCAGCGCCACTCACACGCATAATAAAGTTCATTCCTTTGGCAATCACAGAAACAATACGCTGCATAATACCGAAATGATAAAATATAGCTACCAGCACACAAACCAGGATGATTGTGGCGGTTACATTAAAAGCAAAAATGAAACTTTCAGGGGCGGCATAGGCATGTGTTTTACCATCAAAACCGATCACGGCAACACCACCATAAACAAAATCAACACCTACTTTAGCAAATTGCTCGATTTTCTGCATTCCTTTTCCAAGAAATTCAAAGAAGTGCTGAACAGGAGCAACTCTAAGCACAAGAACTGCGATGACTATCTGAAGCGTGAGGCCACTTGCTACAAGTCTAAAATTAATCTTCTTCTTGTTGTTAGAACAAAGATAAGCCAGGCCCAGTATAAAAATGACGCCAATTACTCCGTGAAAACGCTCCATAAAAAATATTCAAATAAAAAAATTTGGGTAGAAAAAATAAAGATGTGTATAAACTTGCAAATAATAACTATTGGGATGAATTTCTTTTGTTGAGTTCATCTCTGATACGGGCCGCTTTTTCATAGGCTTCCTCAGCAATAGCTTCCTGAAGTTTTTGATTAAGTTCCTCAACGCTAAGGTTTCCAAAGCCAGTTCCGGGAATTGAAGTATCAATATCTTCCTGTCCATGTTCCTTATTCAAATTATCCATGTTCTCGAGAAAAACAAAGTCGTTGCCTTCAATAACGATACCTGCGGAGGATAAAATAAATTCGTAAGTGTAAATTGAGGAATTGAAACGAACAGCCAGTGCAATCGCATCCGATGTTCTGGCGTCAATTTCTTCTGTTCTTTCACCGTCTGTACAGATCAGCTTCGCAAAGAAGACACCATCCACCAGGTTGTAGATCAGAATTTCTTTAATTTCAATTTTATAAGTCTGCGCAAATGTTTTGAACAGATCATGCGTCAATGGCCTGCTTGGGGTCATTTTTTCAATCTCAATTGCAATAGCCTGAGCTTCGAATGCACCTATGATGATAGGCAAACGTCTTCTGCCGTTTACTTCTCCAAGTACCAGTGCGTAGGCTCCGGATTGGGTTTGGCTATAGGATAAACCAACAATATCTAGTTTTACTTTTTTCATATTTATGAATATCCGGCGGAAACTTTCATCTCCGCCTGATATTGATATTAAGCTTGATGTGCTTTTAGAGCCTCAATTAATTTAGGAACAACCTCAAAGGCATCTCCAACGATTCCATAATCAGCAACTTTAAAGAAAGGAGCTTCCGGATCTTTATTGATGACTACAATTACTTTAGATGAACTTACTCCGGCTAAATGCTGGATAGCTCCTGATATACCTATAGCAATATACAAATTAGGACTGATTGCAATACCTGTCTGACCAACGTGTTCTGAGTGTGGTCTCCAGTCTGCATCCGAAACTGGTTTAGAGCAAGCTGTAGCTGCACCTAACAATCCAGCCAGTTCTTCGATCATACCCCAGTTTTCTGGTCCTTTAAGACCTCTTCCTGCAGAAACTACCAGTTCAGCGTCAGGCAGAGAAACTTTATCTGTAGCCCTTACAATTTCTTTAACAATTGCTGCAAGATCAGTAGTCTGAACAGCAGGAGAGAAAGCCTCGATTGTTGCAGTAACCGGTGATTCTTTAACGCCGAAAGCATTTGGATTCAATGCGATTACTTTGTTTGCTGAAATCAGCTCAGTCACGGCAAATGCTTTTCCGGAGAAAGCACCTTTTTTAACTAAAAATTTTCCGCCATCTACTTGTGGAAGCTCTACAGCACCATCAACTAAACCTGCTTTTAATTTAACAGCTACACGTGGTGCAAGGCCTTTTCCTGAAAATGAGTTGGAAAGTACGATCACTTCAGCACCTTCTTTCTGAGCAGCTTCTGCAATTACAGCGGCATAGGCCTGGTTTACGAAATTCTTTAACTCTGCGCTCGCCACGTTTAATACTTTGGCTGCACCATATTTACCTAATTCTTGTAATTCGCTATCTGCAACGTTACCAATAGATACTGCGGTAAGGCTAGTCCCTGTTTTATCTGCAATGGCTTTTGCATAAGAAACCGCTTCAAAAACGGATTTCTTAAATTTACCATCGACTTGTTCTACATATACTAAAACTGACATATTTTTTCGCTTGGATTTTTATAATTAATTTTTTAAAACAGACCTTAGATTACTTTAGCTTCGGTATGCAGCAGGCTGATCAGGTTAGCTGCTTCTTCTGCCGGAATCAATTTAACGGTTCCGCGGGCAGGAGGAGTTTCAAACTGTACTACTTTAATTACTTCTTCGATTGGCTGAGCAGCAACGACCACTAATGGTTTTGATCTTGCTGACATAATACCTCTCATGGTTGGGATGGTTGGAACCGCTACGCCTTCGGCACAGCTGGCTACAAATTTACCAGTTACGGTCACTACTTCTTTACCACCTTCAATTTCTCTTTCCAGAGTTGCAGTAGTTCCGTCATAGTCTAATTTTTTAATAATAGAGATGGATGGGATATCTAAAAAGCCACCTACCATTGCAGCTACCTGCGCGCCGTTATAATCAATTGATTCACGACCGGTAAGGATCATATCAAAATTACCTTCTTTAGCATATTCAGCGATTTGAAAAGCTGTGAAATAAGCATCACGCGGAGCTGCATCAATTCTGACAGCATCATCAGCACCAATGGCCAATGCTTTTCTGATTGTTGGTTCAGTAGCACTTTCTCCAACATTAATTACTGTTACTGTTCCTTTACCACCAGCACAAAGTTCAATCGCTCTTGATAACGCAATTTCATCATAAGGGTTCACGATAAACGTAACTCCCGCAGTATTGAATTGGGTATTATCATTAGTAAAAGTTATTTTTGTCGTTGTGTCGGGCACGTTACTGATACAAACTAATATTTTCATATGAATAAGTTGTTTTTTAAATTGATGAAGCCATTATCTGACTGTTATTGGTTTTTATCAGTGTCTAAATATAACGATTTCAAAAAAATGTCTTTTTGCAAATCTAATTAAAAAAGCAGGGATTTAAAATGCAAAGTACCCGATTAAACAAGTTATTATCTTTTTTGGCAACAGAACCTAATGATCCATTTATCTTATACGCACTGGCAACAGAGTATAACTCGTTAAATGATACTGAACAAGCCTTTTATTATTATCATAAATTAGTAGAAGATCATCCGTCCTATGTTGGAACTTATTATCATTTAGGTAAATTATATCAAAAACAGGAGCAGACCGGTAAGGCGGTTGAAATTTATCAGCTCGGCATGAAAAGAGCGAGAGAAAAGGGTGATGGACATGCTTTCTCAGAGTTGCAGGGGGCTTATAACATGGCAGCAGGTTTGGATTATGAGGACGATTAATGAAAGGAATGGAAAAACGACAGCTCCTGTTTGTTAAAGATGTCTTTCTTTTCACATTTACAGCATTTGGTGGTGCTCAGGCACATATCTCTCTTTTGCTAAAGTATTTTGTGAAGCAAACTCATTACATTTCTGAAGAAGATTTGCTGGAACTGAATGCACTGGCACAGATCTTACCCGGGCCGGCTTCTACACAAACACTGGTTGGGATTGCGCATAAGGTTGGCGGGCTAAAGCTGGCGCTGATTACTTTCCTGATCTGGATTATTCCATCGGCAGCAATCATGACTTTTGCAGCCATTAGTTTTGCACAGCTTGATCATAAAGTAAAGTTTATATTGATCTTAAAGTATATTCAGCCTATTGCTTTAGGGATTGTTGCCTTCGGGGCATATACGCTTTCCCGAAAAGTACTGGTCACACAAACGGCTGTTTTCTTAGCGGTTTCTGCTGTTATTGTGACTTTAGTATTAAGAAATGCCTATGTTTTTCCGCTGGCTATCCTGGTTGGCGGAATGATTTCTTCTGCTTTGGAGACTCCAAAAGAGGAAAGTGAAATCAGGGTAAAGTTATTTGCGAATATTAACCCGAAAAAACTAGCTTATTTTTTCGGCGTATTGTTGTTCCTGGCTGCCCTGGGTGCAATTATTAACAGGACTTCTCCTTTTAGTTTGCCGATCAGACTGTTTGAAAACTTTTACCGTAACGGGATCTTTATTTTTGGTGGCGGGCAGGTATTAGTTCCGCTGATGTTTACGGAATTTGTACAAATGAAGCATTACCTGGGTTCTTCTGAGTTCTTATCTGGTTTTGCTTTGCAACAAGCTTTACCGGGGCCAACTTTTTCTTTTACGAGTTACCTTGGGGCGATTAGTATGAAGAATTTTGGTTATAGTATTTATGGACAGGTAATGGGCGGAATAGTAGGTGTTCTGGGCATTAACCTTCCGGGATTAATCCTGGTCCTGTTCATTGTTCCGTTCTGGGAAGATCTGAAGAAAATCACCAGGATCAGACATTCTTTGTCCGGCATCAATGCGGTGAGTGCCGGCTTTATTATCGCCGCATTTGTATTACTGGTAAAACCTGTTGGCTTTGATGTATTATCGATTGTAATCATTGCGGTTACTTTTCTGATCCTGAACTTTACCAGGATCAGCCCTCCGCTGATTGTATTGGCAGGAATATTACTGGGCTACTTGATGTAGCCCGGTAATATTTATTTATATTTTAGAATGGTGGCCTTATTTTAGAATGGGGCGTCGTCGTCATTGAAATCATCCATACGGGATGGCTTGATAATCACATTACCCGAAGGACGGTCAAAATCAGCTGAAGGCAGCATTCCGGCAGCCGGACTGTCCATAGAGAATGAGTTCGGTGGCATAAAGTCTTCTTCAAGATCGGTAAACTTCACATACTTACCGATAAATCTTAACGGCACAATACCGGTTTCACCATTTCTGTGTTTTGCGATAATAACTTCACCAACACCAGCCTGAGATCTTCCGCTTTCATCTTCCGTAATTCCATAATATTCAGGACGATAAAGGAAGAGTACCATATCTGCATCCTGCTCAATAGAGCCGGATTCCCTCAAATCGGATAACAGTGGGCGTTTACCATTTACTCCCGGCCTGGTTTCCACCGCACGGCTTAACTGCGAGAGGGCAAGAACCGGAACGTTCAATTCTTTAGCTACCGATTTCAGGGCTCTGGATATACTACCAATTTCCTGTTCACGGTTACCACCACCACTTTGACCTTCTCCTTTACCATGCATCAACTGTAAATAATCGATGATGATCATCTGGATATCGTATTGTGATTTTAATCGTCTGCATTTTGCTCTGAATTCAAAAATGTTCAGGGCAGGGGTGTCATCAATTAACAGCGGGGCTTCTGTCAGCGTACCTATCTTACTGTGTAACTGCTGCCATTCCCATTCTGCTAAGTTTCCTTTACGGATTTTTTCCTGTTCAATCTCTGTTTCTCCGGATATTAAACGATTCACTAACTGTACAGAAGACATCTCCAGGGAGAATACGACTACAGGACGTTTAAATTCAACAGCTGCATTCCTGGCACAGGTTAGTACGAAAGCGGTTTTTCCCATCGCCGGACGTGCAGCGATGATGACCAGATCTGAAGGCTGCCAGCCGCCGGTAATCCGGTCAAGTGCTGTAAAACCAGATGGGACACCTGTTAACCCGTCAGACTTTGTTCTTAATTCTTCAAGCGTAGCCAGAGATTGTTTAATAATCTCATCCATTTTCTGAGTATCTCTGCGCAGGTTATTCTGAGCGATATCAAAAAGACCTTTCTCTGCGTTGTCCAGCAGGTCGAATATATCTGTTGTATCCTCGTAAGCGTTTTGAATAATCTCGGATGAAATCCTGATCAGTTCACGCTGAATGTATTTTTGTGAAATAATACGGGCGTGGTATTCAATATTTGCTGCTGAAGCAACACGGTTAGTCAGGTTAGTGATATAATATGCTCCACCAACCATTTCCAGCGTACCCAATGTTCTGAGTTCGGAGGTCACGGTTAAAATATCTACAGGTTTAGATTTCTGAAATAAAATAGCGATGGCTTCAAATATCTTTTTATGTGCTTCTGCGTAAAAAACATCAGGTTTCAGAATATCGATAACAGTAGAAAGCGCATCTTTTTCAAGCATCAGTGCACCGAGCACCGCCTCTTCTAAATCTATCGCTTGCGGGGGTATTTTACCCATATTACTCATGGGGGTACCGACTCTGTTTTTTCTGGAAGAGGTAAAGTTCTGCCTGTCCTGACCTTGTGTTCCGTTATCCGTATTCATAGCCCCAAAAATAGCGAAAAATTTACTCCTGTAAAGATTTCTTTATGAACATTCTAACACCTGGATATCATAGTTTTTTGCGCAACTAATAAAAATTCTGCTATTTACTAACAGAATCTTGTTGATAAGGAGCTGTGTATCAGAGCAGAAAACCTGCATGATTTTCAGGCAAGCTTCATGACTGCTGGAAGCAATAGCTAACCGATGAAAATTCAATTCCTCAGTTCTCATTATTTCAGCTATTTTTGCAGGTAAAATAGAATTAATGGAAAACTTTAGAAGGTCACCCAGGCCTAAAGAAAATAACGAGTTTGTTTTTGGTATACGTGCTGTAATAGAAGCAATTAAAGCTGGAAAAGATATAGAAAGCATTTACATGCAACGCGGTCTTACAGGAGAAATCATTCCTGAACTAAAAGGCTTGCTGAGAGATACTGATATTCCTGTACACAATGTTCCTGTAGAAAAGTTAAACAGAATGACGCAAAAGAACCACCAGGGTGTGGTTGCTGTAATTTCTGCGATTACTTTTCAGAAAATAGAAGATATCATTCCATTGATTTATGAAAAGGGAGAAGTTCCTTTAATCCTGATCCTGGATGGAATTACTGACGTAAGAAATATGGGTGCTATTGCCAGAACGGCTGCTTGTACTGGTGTACATGCGATTGTTGTACCGGCAAAAAATTCTGCGCAGATCAATGCAGATGCAATTAAAACTTCAGCAGGTGCATTATTTACCATTCCTGTTTGCCGTCAGCAAAATTTACACAAAACCGCTTTGTTCCTGCAGGAATGCGGCTTGCAGATTGTTGCCTGTACTGAAAAAACAAATGATTTAATTTATGCGCCGGATTATACCGCACCTACTGCCATTGTAATGGGAGCGGAGGATGAAGGAATATCAAATGATATTATGCGGATGGCTAACCATTTAGCGAAGATCCCTATGTTTGGAGAGATCGGTTCACTAAATGTTTCGGTTTCTACCGGTGTTATCCTGTATGAAGCGATCAGACAGCGCGGTAATAGTTAAGAACCTGTTATTTACAGGTTCTAGATAAATTTCTGTCCAAAATTAGACTTTACATCTGCTACGATTTGTTTCACGCTCTGTTCTTCAGATCTGGGACAAATCAACAGTGTATTGTTGGATTCCACTACAATATAGTCATGTAAGCCCTGAAGGATAACCAGTTTGTCCTCAGGTACATTGACCATGCAGTTCGAGGAGTTGAACATCATCACCTGCTCAGAAGGGATAACTGCATTACCTACATAATCTTTTTCTGCCATATCGTAAATAGAAGCCCAGGTGCCAAGGTCTGACCATCCGAAATCGGCAGGCAGGACATAAACATTATCGGCTTTTTCCATAATTGCGAAGTCTATCGAAATATTGGTGCATTGTAAATAGGCATTGCCAATAAATGCTTTTTCTTCTGGTGTATTGTACAAAGAAGCACCCAGGTGGAAAATATCATACATATCCGGTAAATGTTTGCTGAAGGCATCATTGATGGCTTTTGCAGACCAGATGAAAATACCCGCGTTCCATAAAAAATCACCGCTTTGTATAAATGATTTAGCCAGTTCCAGATTGGGCTTCTCTGTGAATATTTTTACTTTGTTGAATTGTGGATCTGTAGGTAAGGTGGTTTCTACATATTGTATGTATCCATAACCAGTGTCAGGGCGGCTTGGCTTGATCCCTAAAGTGATCAGGCAGTTGTTTTCCTTTGCAGCCTTTAAAGATTGCTCTATAGCGGCTATAAATGCGTCCAGATTGGAGATTGTATGGTCAGACGGGGCTACAACAATAGTCGCATCGGGATTGATTTCGGCAATCTTCATAGAACCATAAGCAATACAAGGAGCGGTATTTCTCATGATAGGTTCAGCGAGAATCTGATTATCCGGAAGATCCGGTAATTGTGATTTTACCTTATCCATATAAATTTCATTGGTGACAATGAAAATATTTTCTGGCGGACATATCTTTAAAAAACGGTCATATGTACTTTGAATAAGTGTTTTTCCTACACCAAAAAAATCAATAAACTGTTTCGGATGTTCGATTCTGCTTACAGGCCAAAAACGGCTGCCAACGCCACCGGCCATAATTAGGGCGTAATTATCTTTGTTCATATTAGGATTAAACTATAATAAACCTTCATGAAGAAGGTCGTGCAAATGTACAATACCAAAGTAACCATTGGTATCGGTAATTAATAATTGTGTAATATTAGATTGCCTGATCAGCTCGAATGCGGTTACTGCTAAAGTATCTTTATCTATCATTTTAGGATTGCTGTTCATAATGTCTTTTGCTGTCAGGTCTGTCAGGTCTGAATATTTTTCAAGCATTCTTCTGATATCACCATCTGTAATGATACCAATTATTTGGCTACCATCAACAACAACGACTGCCCCTAAACGGTTTTTACTAATTGCAATTATAACATCTTTTACAGCAGCATCAGCCAGAATACTTGGTTTAGCATTGCGTTCTGCCAGATCAGAAACTTTAAGATACAACTTTTTTCCTAAAGATCCGCCAGGATGAAAGCGGGCAAAATCCTGTGCACTGAATTCTCTGGCTAAAAGCAAACTTACTGCGAGCGCATCTCCCATAGCCAGCTGTGCGGTAGTACTGGTGGTAGGGGCGAGATTATTTGGACAAGCTTCCTTTGCTACGGTCGTATTGAGAATCAGATCTGCATGCCTGGCAAGCTCAGATTCGAGTTGTCCGACCATCCCGATCAGCAAAGCTCCGCACTGTTTTAGCAAAGGGGCAAGGACCTTGATTTCGGGCGTATTTCCACTCTTGGAAATGCAGATTACGATGTCTGTTTTCTGTATCATTCCAAGGTCTCCATGCACTGCATCTGAAGCATGCATATAGCTTGATGGAGTGCCTGTAGAATTCAATGTAGCAACAATTTTCTGCGCAATAATGGCGCTTTTGCCGATTCCTGTAACAATTACACGGCCGTTTCCGGCGATAATTCGCTCTACAATCGTTGCAAAATCGTCGTTTATATGTTTTACCAGCCCAAGTATAGCCTGCGCTTCCGCTTGTAAAGTGTTGATCCCCGCTGTGATAATAGATTTTTTACTTTTCAAAGAGAATTATTTAGTATATTGATGCTTTAATTGGTGCAAAATTATGTTATTTTGAATCAAAAATAGCACTGAATATTTTATACACAAAATGGATGTGAAAAAGTCGTTGTTTGACAACTTACAAACCTTTTTTGGTTTCGATAATTTTAAGGGGGATCAGGAATCAATTATTACCAATGTTCTTGAGCGGAAAAATACGTTTGTAATTATGCCAACGGGTGGGGGGAAATCTATCTGTTATCAATTACCAGCTTTAATGTCAGAAGGTACTGCCATCGTGATCTCACCGCTTATTGCGCTGATGAAAAATCAGGTGGATCAGCTGAGAGCTTTTGGCGGAAGTGACAGTATTGCGCACTTCCTGAATTCGTCTTTAAATAAATCGGAAATTGCCCAGGTAAAAAGCGATTTGCTGAGTGGTCAGACTAAATTATTATACGTAGCACCAGAATCATTGTCCAAGCCGGATAATATTGAATTTCTGAAGCTTATTACGATCTCTTTTGTTGCGGTTGATGAAGCTCATTGTATTTCAGAATGGGGACATGATTTTCGTCCGGAGTACCGGAGAATCCGCCAGGTGATCAGCGGCCTGGGACCAGACATCCCGATTATTGCATTAACTGCAACGGCAACACCTAAAGTGCAGCAGGATATTATTAAAAACCTGCAGATGGCTGATGCTACCTTATTTAAATCCTCGTTTAACAGGCCCAACTTATTTTATGAAATACGTCCTAAAAGGGATGTCATCAAAGAAATCATCAGGTACATTAAATACAATACAGGTAAATCCGGTATCATTTACTGTCTGAGCAGAAAAAAGGTGGAAGAAGTTGCTGAAGCATTAAATCTGAATGGGATCAAGGCTTTGCCTTACCATGCCGGATTAGAGCCTAAAGTCAGAGCAGATACACAAGACAAATTCCTGATGGAAGATGTGGAGGTTATTGTCGCTACCATAGCCTTCGGGATGGGTATTGACAAGCCTGATGTGCGTTTTGTTATTCACCACGATATTCCTAAGAGTATGGAAGGCTATTATCAGGAAACCGGAAGAGCCGGACGTGATGGCGGAGAAGGTGTTTGTATTGCTTTTTATGTACAAAAGGATGTAGATAAACTGGCTAAATTCATGAAAGATAAGCCGGTGGCCGAACGTGAAATTGGTACGCAGATTTTAAAAGAAGTTATTGATTACGCTGAATCAGGCGTATGCCGCAGAAAACAGATTTTGCACTATTTTGGAGAGAACTTCAATGAGACAGGCTGTAACTGTATGTGTGATAACTGTAAAAAGCCTAAAACATATTTTGAAGCAGAAGAGCACTTAAAGGTTGCACTGACGCTGATTAAAAATATAGGGGAGAAGTTTGATGATGCACATATCCTATGCGTTTTATTAGGGATGGAAACCGCACAGACTATCGCTTATGAGCATAGCAAATTGCAGGAGTTTGGACTGGGTAAAGTAGAAGGTGAAAATCTTTGGAAATCTTTAATCAGGCAGGCGGTACTGAATAACTTCTTATCAAAAGATATTGATAACTATGGTTTATTAAGGCTGACCAATTCGGGAAATGATTTTATCAAAAACCCTTATAGTCTTAAATTCATTCTGAATGTGCCTATTGAAAGTTCAGCAGATGATGATGAAGATGATGTAAAACATGGTAGCGGAACACTGGATACGCAATTGCTTTTATTGCTGAAAGATCTGAGAAAGAAGATCGCGAAACAGAAAAATGTTCCTCCTTTCGTCGTTTTCCAGGATCCTTCACTGGAAGAAATGTGTACCCATTATCCGATTGCAATGGATGAGCTGAAACAGATTTCGGGTGTTGGAAATGGTAAAGCCATGAAATTTGGTACGCCTTTTCTTGAACTGATCAAAAAATATGTGACAGACAATGATATTGAGCGCCCTATAGATTTAATTATTAAAACACAGGCAAATAAATCACAATTAAAGGTTTCCATTATACAAAATGTAGACAGACAGATCGGACTGGAAGATATTGCAAAATCTAAAGGAATCACTTATAGTGAAATCCTGAAAGAGATTGAAGCCATTGTAAACTCCGGAACGAAGCTGAACCTGAACTATTTTGTAGATGAAATGCTGGATGATGATCGTCAGGACGAAGTATTTGATTATTTCCGCGCGGCTGACAATGATTCAATTGATGAAGCTTTGAAAGATTTGGGAGAGACGGATTATACGCGTGAAGAGATACAATTAATGAGAATCAAGTTCATGTCAGAACTTGGAAATTAAGCTACAGCATGGTCAATTTTGAATTAGATAAATTAAAACATACGACTTCCGGTAATTTCTTTTTGATGGCCGGCCCCTGTGCAATTGAAGGGGAAGAAATCGCAATGAGAATTGCGGAAAGAATTGTAACCCTAACTGATCGGTTAGAAATCCCTTTTATTTTTAAAGGTTCTTACAGAAAAGCAAACCGCTCTAAAGGTGATTCTTTTACAGGTATTGGTGATGAGAAAGCATTGAAGATCTTAGAAAAGGTTGGAAAGACTTTTGGTGTGCCAACGGTAACTGATATTCACGAAAGTGCTGAGGCTGCAATGGCCGCTGCTTATGTAGATGTATTACAGATCCCTGCATTTTTATGCAGACAAACGGATCTGCTGATTGCTGCTGCACAAACAGGGAAAGTTGTCAATGTAAAGAAAGGTCAGTTCCTTTCTGCGGGCTCCATGAGATTTGCAGTAGAGAAGATTTATGAGGCTGGCAATAAAAGGGTTATATTGACCGATAGAGGAAATACTTTCGGTTATCAGGACTTAATTGTTGACTATCGTGGTTTACCGGAAATGCAGTCTTTTGGTGTTCCTGTAGTGATGGATGTTACGCATTCTTTACAGCAGCCCAATCAAAGTTCTGGTGTAACGGGGGGGAAACCTGAGTTAATTGAGACTATTGCGAAGGCAGCAATTGCTGTTGGAGCTGATGGGTTGTTCATTGAGACACATCCTGATCCGGCTCATGCAAAATCTGATGGTGCGAATATGCTTCATCTGGATTTATTAGAGCAGTTATTAGTGAAGTTAATTAAAATTAGAAAAGCGGTAGTTTAGTATTACTGTATTTAAATAGAGGAGAGGCTGTTCATTTAATCAATGAGCAGCCTCTTTTTTATATACTGGTAATAATGAATGACGTTCTGCGATTTTGCTGACGACCAGCGGGGGTATCATTTGATGAAATTGGTTTAGTAGCACCAAATCCTTTGAATGTCAGGCGCTGTGGATTTACTTTATTTGTAATCAGATAATCGTAAACTGCTTTGGAGCGCTGTACAGATAAGGCCTGATTTGCTTCTGCATTCCCTTCATTGTCAGTGTGTCCCTGGATCTCAATCTTTACAGAAGTATTAGCCTGCAGCAATTGCAAAAGATTTGTTAATTCTGTAATTGATGGTGGAAGCAGCTCCGATTTATTGGTGTCGAAAAATATATTCTTTAAAACCACATTTGCACCGGGTTTAAGTTTTTCAAGATAAATTTCCAATACATAAGGCTGACCGGGTTTTGCCTGATTCAGTTCAAAATTTTCAGAATAAAACAGGTAGCCATCAGCTATTGCGTTAAAAGCATAAGTACTGCCGAGCGGCATAACAGCCAGGAATTCACCATTGTCTTTCGAGGTAAAGTCATTGAATTTAGTCTCTTTTGTTTTCAGATTTACCACTTGTACTTTGGCTTCCAGAAAACCACGGGTCTCTTTATCTCTGACAATACCTTTAACATAAGTAATGGGTAGTGGTTTGGCGGCTTCTGGTAATTTAAATCTGTAAATATCCATATCTCCCAGACCGTCCCTTATTATGGAAGAGAAATATCCCTCAGTTCCATCCGGGCTGACCATTAATCCACTCTCTTCATTAAAGGTATTGATAGGATAGCCAATGTTTACAGGCTTACCCCATTTTCCATCTGCTTGTGCACGGCTGTAAAAAATATCCATGCTTCCCATACCCGGCCATCCATTGGAAGAGAAGTATAAGGTTTTTCCATCAGGATGTATAAATGGTGTATTTTCGTCATAAATCGTATTGATATCCGGCCCAAGGTTTACGGGTTTACTCCATTCTCCTTCACCATTTAAAGTGGTTTTCCAAATATCATATCCACCGATCCCTCCGGGGCGGTTACTTACAAAATAAAGTGTATTTCCATCAGGAGTTACTGCGGGCTGAGAATCCCAGGAGGAGGAATTGACTACAGACCCCAGGTTAAAAGGGGTGTCCCACTGGTTTCCGTTTTTATGGCTCACATACAAATCGCAACTTCCAAATCCATCCGGGCGGTTGCAGCCAGTAAAAAACAGGTACATTCCATCTGGAGAAATAGATTGGGCACCTTCATTGAATCTCGTATTAATTTTATCACTTAGCGGAATTGCCGTTTTCCATTCTTTATTCACTTTACGGGAGATGTAAAAATCTTCATTTCCGTCTGCTGTACGGCTAAAAATTAATGTTGAGCCATCTGCGGTCAGTGCAGGTAAATATTCTCTGTCTTTGGTATTTATTGCGGGGCCTAAATTTATGGGGATATATTTTTCAGGTTTCTGAATGGCAACCGCGGCAAAATTACAATCCCGGATATACTTTTCTGCTTTTAGTACCATTTCCTGATCTTTGCCTTTATAGGTAGTTTTGAATAACGAAAAGTGTTTCCCCGCATCAGCGTATTGTCCGCTATTCAGTTCTGCTTCCCCCAAAGAATAATAAACTCTCGCCGCTAACGGGACTGTTTGAATTTCAATCGCTTTTAAATAATTAGACCTGGCCTTTTCAAAAGACTTTCTCAGTTTGTAAATATCAGCCAGTTGAACAAAAGCAAATTGAAAAGAAGGATCTGCTGCAACTGCATCTTCTAAAAACTGAGCCGCACCACTATAATCTTTGGCTAATAGTGACTTTTGTGCGTATTCGAAATTCTGCTGTGCTTTTTTTACAGCAGACTCCTGTGCCCGGACAAAAGTACTGCTGATCAATAACAGATAAAAAAATACTATAGTAATCTTCCTCATGTTTTTTCTATTAAAACGGGCATGGAGAGCCGTATAAACTTAATAAAAAAAAGGAATAATCTGTCTAAGGAATGTTTAAGTATTTATGTGTTTGTAAGGAGATTTCCCATTTAGGATTAGCCATCACATAATCTATAATCATTGGCGTAATTTCTTTTGATTTAGACCATTCCGGCTGAAGATAAAGTTTGCAGGAAGGAGATACAGTTTCTGCATATTTCTCAGCCCATTCAAAATCACTCTTATTGAAAACAATCACTTTCAATTCATTGGCGAAAGGAGTAATGTCCGGACGCGGTGCTTTGAACTTTTTTGGAGATAAACAGATCCAGTCCCAGCTGCCTGACAATGGATAAGCTCCTGAAGTCTCAATAAAAGTAAGGATGTTCTTTTCCTGAAGTTTTTTTGTCAGGTAATCCATGTTATAGATCAATGGTTCACCTCCTGTGATTACTACTGCTTTACCAGGAAATGTATCTGCTTTTTCAGCAATAGCATCAGCTGAAGTTAAGGGGTGAAGTTCAGCATCCCAGCTTTCTTTCACATCACACCAGTGACAACCCACATCGCAACCTCCAAGACGAATAAAATAGGCAGCTTTGCCTGTGTTAAAACCTTCACCCTGAATTGTGTAAAACTCTTCCATTAATGGAAGCAATGTGCCGTCTGCTGGAATATTATGTGCCATATATCAATTGGCAAAGTTAAATAAATATGGCTGTAAAATAGGAATATATGTATATTGACCGCATTTAAATGACTAATCTATGAATAAGTGCCGTAACAATGGCTGATTTACGCTGGTATAAAATTGAGGAAGAAATTCCAGCTGGAGATTTCATCCGGCAGATTAGTGTGGCGGGTAAAAAATTGTGTTTGCTCAGACATCAGAACGAAATTCACCTGGTGCAAAACTCTTGTCCGCATGCCGGTGGTATTCTGAGTGGCGGATGGTGTGAACATGGAAAATTGATCTGCCCGATCCATCGGTATGCTTATGATTTGTCAACCGGAAGAGGAGCAGAGGGACAAGGGGATTACATAGATTTATACCCCGTAAAAGAAGAACCCGATGGTTTATATGCCGGGTTTAAACAAAGCCTGTTCAGCCGGTTTTTTGGCAAAAAATAAGTTTAAAAGAAAACGGCCTGTATTTCTACAAGCCGTTTTGATCAATAATAACGTTAGTATTCCCGCTTAAGAATAGATTTCTTTTTTAGCTGAAGCCAATGTGTTTTTAAGCAAGCCAACAATAGTCATCAAACCAACTCCACCCGGAACAGGTGTAATCCATGAAGCTAAAGGCGCTACGTTCTCAAAATCAACATCACCATATAATTTATAGCCAGACCTGGTCGTCTCAGAAGTTTCTCTGTTAATACCTACATCAATAATGATCGCACCAGGTTTAACCATATCTGCAGTCACAAAATTCTTTTTACCGATAGCAGCAATAATAATATCTGCCTGCAAAGCAATCTCTTTCAGATTTGTAGTTTTGCTATGCGTAAGTGTCACGGTACAATTTCCCGGATTTGCATTCCGGGCCATTAAAATACTCATCGGACTACCTACAATATTGCTTCGTCCTACAACTACACAATGTTTTCCCGCGGTATCAATTCCGTAAGCTTTTAGTAAAAGTAAAATTCCATAAGGAGTAGCAGGAATGAAACAAGGCAGATTACGCATCATACGGCCTAAATTTACCGGGTGAAACCCATCTACATCTTTACGATGATCTATTGCTTCAGTAACTTTCTCCGGATCAATGTGTTTTGGAAGCGGAAGCTGAACAATCAGTCCATCTACGCCTGCATCACTATTGATCTCCTGAATTTTTTGAAGTAACTCTTTTTCAGTTACCTCTGTATCATATCTGATCAGCGAAGATTGAAAGCCTACTTTTTCGCAGTTTTTCATCTTGCTGGCCACATAAGTCTCACTTCCGCCATCATTACCAACCAATATGGCTAGTAAATGAGGTTTACGTCCGCTTTGTGCTAAAAAATCAGCCGCTTCTGCTGCTATTTCTAATTTAATCTTCTCTGATGCGAATTTTCCGTCCAGTAACTGCATATCAAGCGTTATGTTTTGTATGTTAAACGATTAATCTAATTTAAGTACAGCCATAAATGCAGTTTGTGGAATTTCCACATTACCTACCTGGCGCATACGTTTTTTACCTTTTTTCTGTTTCTCCAACAGTTTACGCTTACGTGAAATATCACCACCGTAACATTTAGCAGTTACATCTTTACGTAAAGCTTTTACCGTTTCTCTGGCGATAATTTTAGCACCAATAGAAGCCTGGATAATAATTTCGAACTGCTGACGCGGAATTAATTCTCTCAGTTTCTCACAGATTCTTTTTCCAAAATCGTAAGAATTACTGCGGTGAATTAACGAAGATAAAGCATCAACCGGTTCTGCATTTAAAAGAATATCCAATCTAACCAGATCAGACTTACGGTAACCGATCTGATGATAATCAAAAGAAGCGTATCCCTTGGAGATAGTTTTCAAACGATCATAAAAATCAAATACAATTTCTCCCATAGGAATCTCAAAAACAAGTTCCACACGGTCTGAAGTCAGGTAAGACTGATTGACGATAATTCCTCTTTTCTGAATACAAAGAGACATTACCGGGCCAACAAACTCAGATTTGGTAATGATATTTGCTTTGATATAAGGTTCTTCTACATACTCCATTTTACTTGGATCAGGAAGATCCGATGGATTATTGACAATGATCAGCTCACCTTTGGTAGTCATCGCCTGATAAGACACGTTGGGAACAGTAGTAATTACTGTCATGTCAAATTCACGCTCTAAACGCTCCTGGATGATCTCCATGTGTAACATGCCCAGGAATCCGCAACGGAAACCAAAGCCTAATGCTGCTGAAGATTCAGGTTCAAATACGATAGAAGCATCATTCAGCTGCAATTTATGCATGGCTTCCCTTAAGTCTTCAAACTCATCCGTGTCTACCGGGTAAATACCGGCAAATACCATTGGCTTAACCTCTTCAAAACCTTTGATCGGTTCAGAACTTGGTCTGTCTTTATGGGTAATTGTATCACCTACTTTTACCTCTCTGGCTTCTTTAATACCAGAAATGATATAACCCACATCACCAGTTTTGATGACATCTTTAGGAGATTGTTTTAATTTTAAAGTACCTACTTCCTCTGCAATATATTCCTTGCCGGTAGCTACAAATTTCACTTTGTCTTTTTTACGGATTTCTCCGTTTAATACTTTGAAATAAGCTACAATACCACGGAATGAATCAAATACGGAGTCAAAGATCAATGCTTGTAATTCACCTTCAGGATTTCCCTTAGGTGCAGGTACACGTTCAACGATCGCACGAAGTATATCGTGAACACCCTGACCTGTTTTTCCCGAAGCAGGGATGATCTCTTCTCTTTTGCAGCCAATCAGCTCAATAATCTGATCTTTTACCTCTTCTGGCATGGCGCCTGGCAAGTCCATTTTATTTAAAATAGGGATGATTTCTAAATCATGCTCCAATGCTAAATAAAGGTTGGAAATCGTTTGGGCCTGAATTCCCTGTGAAGCATCTACGATCAATAATGCACCCTCGCAGGCAGCAATTGAGCGGGAAACCTCATAAGAGAAATCCACATGTCCGGGAGTGTCGATTAAGTTTAATATATAAGGTTGTCCATCCTGGATATAGTCCATTTGGATAGCATGACTTTTAATGGTAATACCGCGTTCACGCTCCAAATCCATGTCATCCAGTAACTGAGCCTGCGACTCTCTCTGGGTGATGGTATTCGTGTATTCAAGTAAACGGTCGGCCAGGGTACTTTTACCGTGGTCAATGTGTGCAATTATGCAAAAATTACGTATGTGCTTCATCAGTGCCGCAAATATAGAATATTAGCTTGATTATTCCGCACTGTTTGCCAGTTCCAGTAATTTTTTGACCAGTTCTGCGTCTGTAAAAGAAGAACTATATTCATCTGCATCATTTCCCATACTTAATTCGCTGTTCCTGAATAACATTTTACTTGCCTGGTTTTTTCTGGCTGAAGCATGAAATTCTTTTGCCCCGGTTTTAAAAATCAGTTGTTTAATATTTGAACTGCTGACACCAGCACCAGGCATAATCGTAATTCTGCCGGCTGCCTGTTTGATCAGCCCGGCTAATTTCTCCGAACCATCCAGTGCTGTTGCTTTACCTCCCGAAGTCAGCACACGGATCACGCCGAGTGAAATCAGATCTTCTAAAGCTTCTTCCATATCAATAACCATATCAAATGCCCGGTGGAAAGAAACCTGCATCGGCTTTGCGAGTTCAATCAGCTCCGCACAACGTACTTTATCTATCTTGCCTTCTGCAGTCAGGATACCAGTGACGATACCCTCACATTGCAGCGTTTTACATATTTTTATATCCTCCTTCATAAGTTCAAACTCCAGATCTGAATACAGGAAGTCGCCTCCGCGTGGTCTGATGATCGGAAAAACTTCAATAGTCAGGAGTTGTCTGGCCAGTTTAATTTCAGCGTAGCTGGGCGTAGTTCCACCTTCAGTCAGGCTTGCACATAATTCTACCCGTTTTGCGCCTCCAAGTTGTGCCTCCAATGCAGAGCTTACAGAGTTGGCGCAAACTTCCATTTCAATCATAGCAGTCAATTTTAATAGTAACTTTTTCCAGGAATTAACAGGTCTTTCTTTGCTGTGTTACAAACCGCATAGCTGAATCCCTTTTGAATTGCATAGGCCCCATATTGTCCCTTTTTATTCAAGGCCAGGAAACCTACCTGGATTTCTTTAGCTTTTGCCGGTTTCTTTTTAATGATGCGCATTACTGCTTCTTTACAAGCCTCTTCTGGTGGATAACCCTGACGCATTAATTCCACGACAAGAAAACTGCCTACATTACGGATCACTTCTTCACCAACACCGGTCGAAGTCGCTCCGCCAACTTCATTGTCTACATACAGACCTGCACCAATAATAGGGCTGTCACCTACCCGTCCATGCAATTTAAAAGCCATTCCACTCGTGGTACAAGCGCCCGATAAATTACCATTCGCATCAAGCGCGAGCATTCCTATAGTATCATGGTTGTATTGATTTCCTGGTAACCTGGTTGGGGATGCTTTATCGTATAATTTATTTTCAATATTCATGATCGGCTCATACTTTGCAGTTTTAAGCCATTCCTTCCATGCTTTTTCACTTTCTGGTGTGAGCAGGTTTATTTTCTGGAAGCCATTTTCCAGTGCAAATTGTAAAGCTCCATCACCTGCAAGCATTACATGCGGCGTTTTTTCCATCACCAGCCTTGCAACAGCAATAGGGTGCATAATATGTTCAAGGGCAGCTACTGAACCGCAATTACCCAAATCGTCCATAATACAGGCATCTAAGGTTACTTTTCCATCCCTGTCTGGTAAGCCGCCATAACCTACACTCTGGTTTTTGGGATCTGCTTCCGGAACTTGTACGCCTTTTTCTACAGCGTCAACTGCGCGGCCACCAGTTGATAATACTTCCCAGGCGGCATGGTTAGCGGCAATCCCAAAATCCCAGGTAGAAATGACAATTGGTTTTCCGGCAACAACAGGAGCAGAAGGAAGAATGTTAGCCATTCCGCTTTTATCAATGGCCATAAGCGAGGCTGATAATGCGGAACATTTAATGAATTTTCTACGGTCAAACATAAAAACGGTTTAGGTTATTGAGTTACAAGATTACATTAAAAATGTTATTTGTAAAAGGTCTGTAAACAGAAAAATCCGGCCTGAGCCGGATTTAAATAAGAGATTATGCAGAAGGTACTCCTTTTAATTCATCAATTTAAACTGATCAGCATCTTTCAGAAAAGGAAAGTCTCTGCGTATTTTTATCAGATCGTCGTAATTGATACTAAAAGTATAAAGATCTTCATCTTCTGGCTTATAATATACCGTATTTCCAAAAGCGTCAATACACATAGAATGGCCGCTATGGTAAACTTCTTTTCCATCATGGCCTACGCGGTTAACAGCTACCACATAACTCTGGTTTTCTATCGCCCTTGCCGGGATCAGTGCTTTCCAGTGTGGAATACGCTTATCCGGCCAGCTTGCCACAATCAGCAATACATCGTAAGACGGATCATTATTCCTTAACCAGACAGGGAATCTGAGATCATAACATACAGCAAGCCTGATTTTCCAGCCTTTTAATTCTACAACAATCTTGTCCTGCCCTGAAGTATACGTTTGATCTTCTTCGCCCATACCAAACAGATGTCTTTTATCGTAATGCTGATATTCGCCTGTTGGCAGCATCCAGATCATTCTGTTAAAGTAATTGTTATTTTCTTTGATAATGAGACTTCCTGTGACTACACAGTCATATCTGGCTGCTGAATCTGCCATCCAGGTCATTGTTTTACCATCCATTTCTTCGGCAAGCTCTTTAGCATTCATGCTAAAACCTGTGTTGAACATTTCTGGTAATACGATAAGATCTGTTTTTTCCTTTACGCCTGAAGACAAACGCAGGGATATATTCTGCAAGTTTTTATCTATATTTTCCCAGAATAAATAAGCTTGAAAAATGGTGATTTTTAGATTATTTATTTTGAGATAGTTTGGGTTCTCCATAGCTTGATCAAGTAATAGGCTGGTGAAATTATAGTTTCATTAATCTTTCAACGGATTTTTCGAGTGTATCTTGCCTTTTAGCAAAACAAAAGCGCAGTACCTGATGATCCGTGTTCCGGATATAAAATGCGGAAACGGGGATAGATGCCACACCAAAATCTGTAATTAACCTTTTTGCTAAAACAGTATCTTCCTCGTCACTAAAATGACCATAACTCACGCATTGAAAGTAGGAACCTTTACAAGGTAGTAATTTAAACTTGGTTTGCTCCAGCAATGAACGGAATAAATCACGCTTTTCCTGGAAAAAGCCAGCTAATCCAAGGTAAACAGCCGGATCTTTCAGGTAATTGGCAATTCCAACCTGCATCGGAGTATTTACGCTGAAAACATTAAACTGATGTATTTTCCTGAATTCTTTCATTAATTGTTCAGACGCTATACAATAGCCAGCTTTCCAGCCTGTGGTGTGTAATAGCTTACCAAAAGAGGCCACAATAAAAGTCCGGTCACGTAACTCTGCATAGGCAGCCAGGGAATTATGTTTTACGCCATCATAAACCAGGTGCTCATAAACCTCATCACTCAGTACCAGTACATCAGTACCTTTGGTCAGCTTAATCAGCGCTTCAATATCTTTAGCTGTTAACACCGTACCTGTTGGATTGTGCGGGCTATTGAGAATGATCATTTTTGTGCTGGCAGTAAATAGTTTTTTAACCATTTCCCAATCGATCGTATAGTCGGGAGGTACCATCTCATAAGATTTGACCAGGCCACCCAGCATTTTTATAGTAGGTGCATAACAGTCATAAGCAGGTTCAAAAATAATAACCTCATCACCCGGCTGTATACAGGCAGTTAAAACGGTGAAAATTGCTTGTGTACCACCAGCGGTAATGGTAACCTCGGTGTCAGGGTGGTAGTTTGATCCATACTTAAGGTTTACTTTACCGGCAACCAGTTCTCTTAAAGATTGAATACCAGCCATCGGTGCATACTGGTTATGTCCGCTTCTCATCGCATCGGCCACCAGTTCAATTAATTCAGGATCACAATCGTAATCAGGGAATCCCTGAGAAAGGTTAATGGCGTTGTGTTCAGCCGCTAACTGGGACATCACTGAAAAAATACTATTGGATGTTCCCGGAAGTTTCGAGTATGTAGCTATCATGTAATAGCAAAATTATAAAATAAATTAAGAGCCCGTTTAAAATTCAGCTATATTTATGATTTTAGCGTTATGACTTTTAAAACAAAAGAGAGCAGGTTATTACTCATATTAGGAAGTTTTTTTGTAGCTAATACTATTCTATCTGAATTTATTGGGGTTAAAATATTTAGTGTGGAAGCTACCCTGGGAATCAAACACTTTAATATCAATTTATTAGGTGTTCCGAACTTATCATTTCATATGTCTGCCGGGGTACTTACCTGGCCGCTGATCTTTATCATGACTGATATTATCAATGAATATTTCGGGATGAAGCAAGTACGTTTTCTTTCGATACTGACTGCTGTGCTGATTGGTTATGCTTTTTTTATTGTCTGGGGCGCAATGAATCTCAGCTCTTCAGATTTCTGGGTAAATCAGCAGATTAACGGACAGCCTGTAAATATGGATAATGCCTTTGCTGGTATATTCGGGCAGGGAATGTGGATTATTATGGGGTCTATCGTTGCCTTTCTGGTTGGCCAGTTTGCAGATGTGGTGATCTTTCATAAGATTAAAAAAATAACTGGGGAGCGTGCATTATGGCTCAGGTCTACGGGCTCTACACTGGTATCTCAACTGATAGATAGTTTTGTAGTCATATTTATTGCTTTTTATTTAAATCCTCAATATCACTGGAGCTGGCAAATGGTAGCAGCGATAGGATTAGTGAATTATACTTATAAATTTTTGGTTGCCATTCTGATGACACCTATACTTTACCTGGTTCATCATATTATTGATAATTACCTGGGGAAAGACCTGGCAAATAAACTGATCAAGATGGCAGGGAGGTAGGATAGAGGCTGTTCCTTAAGTTTTTTAAAACATTGCTGATAAATTTGCTGTTGTTTTGTTAATATCAGTATTATGAATGATAGCTTAATGATAACAGATGAAAACGGTAACTTTTTCTTTCGATCATCCGGTAGCCGTAAAAGTGTTTTTCAATTGCGTTTCGGACCCCCAGCTTAAAAAAGACATCAGATTTTTACGCAGTGATGAGTGGGGATTGCTGCATATTCCTATTGATGATATTCCTGAAGGGACATGGAAACTAATGCTGGAATGGAATTATGAAGGCAGGGACTTTTGCATGGAGAGAACAATTGAATCGACCGGCGCTGTTTTATAGCTGCGTTTACGGACTTTAAACAATTAAATAATTATTTTATCGATTACTTACAATCTAATTGCAAATAAAAGGTATGGTTTTTGTACCTTTGAGGAAATTTTTAGACATTAATGAAGATATTTATTACAGGCCTTCCGTTAGAAGTAGGGGAAGATGAATTAACAGCCGTATTTGGTGATTTCGGTCAGGTAAAATCACTTAGAATTATCAAAGATCGTGAAACTGGTCAGAGTCGTGGTTTTGGTTTCGTAGAGATGCCAGTAGACGAAGAGGCTAAAGAAGCGATCAAGAGAATGAACGGTGGTGATTACAATGGTAACCGTATTAAAGTTGCTGAAGCACAGGAAAAACCTAATACTGGCGGTGCTGGTGGTGGTGGTGGTTTCAAACGCAACAACAACAACAGAGAAAGAAGCTATTAATTAGCTTTTTTCTATTGGATCGATTTTTCTATCATCACATAGAGAACCAGGCTTTAGTAAAATAATTCCTGGTTCTTATTCCGGGTGATTAATACAATTATCCTGAATATGGGGTTGATAAAAAAATACCTGCTATTTAACCTGACTTATGCACTGCTATTTATATTGGTGCTGGTTTCCGGATACAAGCAATTCGCGCTTTTAAATTACGGTTTGATACCTTTTATTACATTGGTATTAATCGTGTTTTTCTGCTTAACTACACATTTAAGCGGACGTTTCCATCAAAGGTTATTTACAGGTTTGGTTTTTGCCCTTACCGGCAGTACTTTGTTTCTGCTGAGGGGCTATAATCCGTCCTGGTTTTCTTATGGGCTGGTAGCCTTCCTGATTTGCCATCTGTTTTATATTGGTGCTTTTTACCTTGATTTCCGCTCTGCTCAGGAGCTGGATAAAAAGGGGGCAAGGATCGCCATATTCAGTAGTGCCATCACTTTTACTGCTTTTTATTTCTATCTCAGACCACATTTGGGTACCTTAAGGTTACCGGTACTCGCCTGTATTTTTATTGTTGCCTTATTAATCATGATGGCAGCCTTTAGAAATCAGCGCGTAAATCAAGTCAGCTTTAAGCTGATTCTTACCGGTGTCCTGTTTTTTATTACGGCTGATGCACTCTTAGCACATACTTACTTTATCAGTCCTTTTGAATTTTCTGATCTGCTGATGAGTATAATTTATATGATTGCTCAGTACCTGATCGTCATAGGAGGGGCAGAACGAAAATTAATCCGTCCTTTAACAGCTGATTAGTATTTTTCCCGATCCAGTATGGTAAACTGCTGAACAAATCTTTCTCCCTGATCATCCACCAGTGTTAGCGTATGTTTGCCCGGAGCCGGGCTCAGGCTCAGCTGATGTGTGTGTGCAGTTGTTGCTACATATTCATTATCTATATGCCAGTAAATCTGAGCAGCAGCATTTTTATGTGTTGCGGTAAAAACAACTTTTCCTCTTTTACCATCAAACTCTAACGGAATATAAATTGCCGCATTATTCTTTGGATAAATCATATCCATCACATAATTATTACCGGTATTGCCACATCCTTCCATAAATGGAGGCAAAGGTTTATAGTCGCTATGCTTGATCTTATAATAATATTCCATTGCCGGTGGCAGAATGAACCAGGGCTGGTGGACCATATTTGCCGGACTTACACATTGATCTGTGACTCTGAAAGTGGAGCTATGGTCAAGATGTATGATCTTGTGGTAGGGGCAAACTATTGTTTTTTCTCCTGCAAAAGGAACGAGCTCATTCACCCGGTCAGGACAATATTCACTGGCTTTATAGCCGCTCTGACGACAAATTGTCAGTTGTTTTAATTTGTTTTTTGGTGTTTCGAACCATTTACCTTTAGGCAGCTGCCTGAAAATATCAAATAATACTGGTGCAGCAACGTCAATTCCAGTCAATCCGGGCCTGCCTTCACCATCTGCATTTCCTACCCAGACACAAACTACATAATCAGGAGTAAGGCCAATTGCCCAGGCATCTCTGAACCCAAAACTTGTCCCGGTTTTCCAGGCTAAACGTTGTGCAGAGGAAAATTGCTCCCAGAGTCCTTCGTCACCAGGACGCATCAATTCTTCCATCGCGTTAAATGTGTTCCAGATAGATCCATTGTCAAGAAATGAGTTACGCTGGAGTTCGTTCTCTTCTGGTTTTTCTATGTTTTTTTGCTGTACATAAACCGGGGCATCATAATCATGCGGGTTATAATATCCTTTATAATCATTATAATGGTTGAGTGATCTGGCCATGCCCATATAAGTTTTGGCAAGATCCCATAGCGTGACTTCACTGCCACCAAGAATTAAGGATAAACCATAGTGGTCTGCGGGTTGATTAAGCGTAGAAAATCCCAGTTTTTTTAATTGATCATAAAAGCGGGGATATTTATAAGTCTGTAATAAACGAACAGCGGGAATGTTCAATGAGCGGCTCAATGCACGATCGGCAGCAATTGCTCCATCATAACCTAGATCATAATTTTGCGGAGAATAGTTACCGATTTGGGTAGGAATATCAGGAATTAAAGTTTTAGGAAGGATCAACCCGTCATTTAACATACTGGCATATAACAGGGGTTTTAAGGTACTGCCGGGACTGCGCGGAGCCTTGATCATATCTACATGACTTTCCAATGCGGCATTTTCCGGCTGATAAATATTCCCCGCATAAGCCATCACTGTCCCGTTTTTTACATTCAGCACCAGCGCAGCAATATTATCAATATCATTTGCCCGATAGCGGTTGTTATATCTTTTTAATAAAGAATTGATCTTTAATTGCAAAGATTCATCTAAAGTTGACCTTATGCGCGTGGCAGAGATATTCAATCTGGCTCTTTCGGTTTTAAATCTATTCAGCAAATGGGGCGCGTCTTGTGGTAGTGGCCTTGGTTTACCGGGTACGGGCTCCAGCTTGGACAAATTAGCTGTAGCCAGATCTATGATTTTTAATTTAGCGAGCGCATCAAGCAGATTATTTCTCTTGGTAATCAGCCGGGTAATATTGCGGCCCGGATGTACCAGTCTAGGACTATTGGGTAAAACAGCTAATGTAGCCATTTCTCCCCAGGAAAGTGATTGAGGGCTTCTGCCGAAATAGCGCCAGGCTGCTGCTTCCAGGCCAACTACATTACTGCCAAATGGTGCGTTAGCAGCGTATAATTTGAGGATTTCTTGTTTAGAGCTTCTAACTTCCAGGCGGATCGCCAGTAAGATTTCAAATAACTTTTGAGCAACCGTACGGTCTTGTCTGCGGCTAAGCCGGATCGTTTGCATGGTCAGTGTACTGCCGCCACTTACAATTCCCCTGGCACGGAAGTTTTGTTTCATCGCCCTTGCCATCGCCAGAATGTCTATTCCGGGATGTTTGTAAAACCGCTTGTCTTCAAATGCGATAATACATTTTGCAAATTTGTCAGGTATAGTGTCAGCAGCAGGAAAGCGCCATTGCCCATCTGCGGCAATGGCGGCGCTCAATAATTCTCCATTGGAAGCTTCCACGACATAAGAAGTGGGAGAGACAAATAGTCTGGCAGGCAGGCAGAGTAAAAACCAGCACAATAACAGGAATACTACACCATCGCCAATCAGCAGTTTTGAAACCGGCTTTAATTTTATGCTCATTTTTATTTAATCACCTGCACCCATTTTCCATCTTGTGTTGCACTGATCGTGTTGTTGTACATCGCCTCACACTGCACTGCTGATAAATAGTATTTACCAATATAAGAGGCGTTTAACAACACCTTATAAGTTACCGTTTCATTTTCTCTCAGGTTGAAATAAGTGAATACGCGATCATCCCTGATATCCCTGTAAGTATAAGGAGAAGAAGAAATAATACTTTCATTATCATTTACCCTGGTGTTGATAATTTCCCAGCCAGAAGGGAATATTTGTGTCAGCGCCATTTGTTCATACAGCCCCATTTTACCAGGATTTTTTACGACTACTTCTGCGTAGAAATCCAATCCTTGTTTTAAGACCGAAGGATCAATTGGTTTCCCGTTCAGTAATTTGTAACTGACCGACATATCCAGAATCTCTGCATTGTTAGGTTTGAAGTTATTCTGACCAGCGGCAGGTTGTCCATCCAATATTAAACGGGCAAAAAGTACAGTTTGCCCATGATTGGTAACCACTGCTGTTTTTCCTTTAAAGCTGATCGGTAAACTGCTTAAATACTGGTTTGCATGGAATGTCCCTTTTTTGCCATCCAGCTGATAGCTATAGTTCAATTTGGCAGCTGCTGAATTTTGTCCGCAGAATTTGGCTATGGCTAATAAGCTATAAGCCGTAGTTTGTGTACTGTACCAGTCATTCGTACCTAATTTAGCTGCCAGGGTTTGTAATACCTGTGCCGCTTTCCCTCTTTGTCCCATCAGCGTTAAAGTTTCCAGGATCATGGCTTCATCACGACTGTCAGAACCATAGGTTCCACCCAATTGTACATAAGGTTTAATAGTTACCTCAAGTCCTTTGATCAGTGCATTAGCCGCAGACGCTTGCCCTGCAAGCTGATAAGCAGCTGCAAGCCTCCACTTCGCACTAACTGACAAATATTCAAAAGCACGTAACCTGTTCATGGCTGCCATTTCTGGTTTACGTGCCAATGCCAGCACATACAGGCGATAGGCCTGGGAAAGATCTCCGCCATAAAAATTATTACTATTAGGTACCCAGCTTCCTGCTTTGCCTTTCAGGTAACGTAAAACTTCGTCCAGCATGCCCACAGGGATATTATAACCACTGTTTTGTGCTTCTACCAGGAAGTGCCCGGCATAGTTTGTTCCCCATTCATCAGCAGCAGGTTCACCCGGCCAGTAAGCCAGGCCGCCTTCTGTAGTCTGGAAGGAACGCAGCCTGTTAATTCCAGCTTTGATATTTTTATCCGTTTGTGCTTTCTGCTGTTCAGTAAGCGGAGTTAATTTATTCAAAAATAATTGCGGAAATACAGCCGAAGTTGTTTGTTCTACGCAACCGTGAGGATACTGCATCAGGTAACTTAGCCTCTTTTTAAGGTTTACCGGAGGAATAGCTGATAATTCTACACTTCCGGAATTACTGCCTGCAATACCTAAAGGCAGATAATTTGCTGTCCAGCTTTGTCCGGGTTGTATAATAGCAGAAACTACATTGGTAACATATGGATTTGGATTTCTGATATCCAGTTCCAGGTCATATACTGCTTTCTCAGCCCCGCTTTGTGCCACAATTTTCACTTTGGCAATTCCGGTCATTTGCGGTACGGTAACTTCAAAATAAGCCATTTGTTCGCCCGGTTGTGCGTAGGTTAATTGTCTTGTTTTAGCACCTGCCACCTGTAAGTTTTGCGTTTGCAACTGTACATTTACGCTTTTAAGATTCTTTTCGGTTGCAAATACGGTTACTGGCAAAGTGAAACTTTCCCCTGGTCCGATCACCCTTGGCAAGGTCGCCAATACCATGAGTGGTTTTTTCACCTGCACAGATTTCTCTGCAAAGCCGTAAGCACCATCCTGTCCGGCAACAACCATCGCCCTTACTGCGCCAATATATTGCGGTAACTTAAATTTGTGTGTCTGACTGCCTCCTTTGCCTAAAGCAAATGGGCCTAAGTATTTAACCACAGCCGTAAAGCGATTTGCTTTTGCAGGATTCAGGTTACGATTAGCACTGCCATCACCTCCAATACTCAGGATACGTTCCAGATTACCGCCCCATGCACCTAATACATAGTCAAAAAGATCCCATGTTTTAACGCCCAAACCTTCACGTGCATAAAATACAGCATGCGGATCCGGAGTTTTGAACCTTGTTAAGTCCAGTAACCCCTCATCTACCAGGGCGATGGTATAAGTCATTGCTTTTCCGTTCTGTTCAGAAACGGTAATCGTATTTTCAGTTTCCGGTTTAATCTTATCAGCCATTTTAATGACCGGCTTTAATATGGTTTCCGGATCCTCGATAATTAACGGAATAGCACCGTACATCCGGATTGGAAGATCATTGACTGTTTGTGCATGCGGCTGTAACAGCGTAATGTTCGCAAACACGTTTGGCGCCATATTTTTCTCTGCCTTAAACTTGAACTGCGTCTGTCCTTTTTTAGTATCCGTCCAATAGGTTTTTAAAACCCGGCTTCCGTTTTCAATAGAAATTAAGGCCCTTCCATTTTCACCAGTAGGGATGGTTAAGACCACGTCTTCACCCACTTTGAATTTAGTTTTATTCGCCGTAAACGAAAGCATGGATGCTTCGGTAGGATTCGCCGATTGTTCACGTTGTGCCCATCCCGGCCAATCCACATAAACAGCTTTACCAGTTACGTGACCTCCATTCAAATCGCGTACTAAAACCAGGTAACGTCCCCATTCAGGTTCATTAATGTGTAAGGTCCAGTTTCCTTTTCCATTTTGTAAGGTTACATTTTCTTTCTGGATCAGTTTATTGTATTCATTCTGAGTAAAGTTAGCAAAGGAGTTTTGAGTATCCTGTTCCCACCACCAGCGCCATTGTACTTTGTATAACTCTACCTGGACATTTTTAGAACCACCGATCAGTTTACCATCACGGTTTACATTCACGATACTAAAGTTATGATCCTTACCGGTCACCAGCATTCCGCTTAATTTTTCTCCTTCTGGTGCTTTAATTCCATAATAATTGGTAAATACGTGGTAGGGGATAGAGAAATTATCAATACTGAAATTTCCACCTGCTTCAAATACTTTGGTGGTGAAATTGGCTTTCAATACGCCGGGAGCGGTGGCGTTATCGTTCAGATTTGTATTGACAGCAGCCATTCCGTTTTCATTCAGTCTGCCTTCAAATATCGTTTTGACCTGGGAGACGAAATTTACGGTTGGATTATCAAAGTTATAACCCCCAAACCCAGGGAACGTAGTTTCCATGGTATTCAAATTCACATCTACTTTAGCTTTCAGGTTTTTACCAACTGCGCCAAACAGCCAGTTGGCAGAAAGGGCAGCAGTTGCTGCTGCTCCTGTGCCTAAATATTTACGGTTACCAATGTCAAAACCAATTTTCAGACGATTAGGCATAACGGTCTCGATCTTGATTGTTTTTTGAAAGGAAGCACCGCCAGCTTTTACTTTGGCTACCCAGTTTCCAGTGGGCGCAGTACTTTCAGTTGCTGTACGGAAAGCATAAAATCCATTTAAAGATGCACCGCTGATTGCCTTTCTGACCAGTTGGCCCTGTGGATTATACAGTTCAAAAGTAACCGGATAAGCTGCTGGAAGTTTCTTTAGTTTATCTTCCAGAATGAAAGACAAGAAGAGTGAATCTCCTGGTCTCCAGACACCACGTTCTCCATAGATCAATCCTTTTAAACCATTTTGTACCACATCACCACCAACGTCAAAACGACTCAGCGGAAGTGAATTTCCATCATCAAGCTTCAAATATCCGCGTTCATCTCCATTTTTGGCAACCAGCAGGAAAGGTTTTCTTTTCAAATCAAAAGAAGCCATTCCATCACCGTCAGTTTTCACCGTATGAATAACCTGACGCTGATAATCCAGTAATTCAAGCGTAACCCCGCTTAATCCTTTCGTGGTCAAAAGGTCGGTCGCAACAATCAGCATGCTGTTGTCATTTCCTCTTTTAGCCACCAATCCTATATTGGAGACTAATAAATTCCGGCTTGCAAATTTGTCACTCGTATAATAAGACGGCGTACAAGGATTGTCTTTATCACTCCAGTTATAGCCCGGACTGTAATAATTATTGTAGGTGCGCCAAAAGTCATCATCTTCATCTATCTTTTCACCATAATACTCATATTCATTATCTTCCTGATCTTCTTTAACAGCGGTACCCTCTGTGCAATTCAGAATGTTATAGGCTTGCCGGAAACTGAAAGTTACCCTGTACATTGCGCCGGGTTCTGCCTTCAGAATTTTATCCAGGTCCAATACAAACCTGTTCTTTTTATGAAGATTAAGGGTTTTATCTTCATCCAGACGTATCTTCTTTTGCAGTAAAGGTTTACCCACACGTCTGAGTTCATTGGCTTCTTTATAATTATTGTTCTGGAAGAACTGCGGGATATTATTCTCATAAACTTTAACAATCGTTACATCTACAGCTTTCAGGTTAACAGCCTCAAAAGGAAGTACCAATTTACCTGAGTTGGGAAGAATGGTTCCGCTGCCGGCAATAGTTACCGAAGGAAGTTTATTCTCAAATACAATATTGGCTGTCGTACTTGCATTCAGTACGCGCTCATTGCTATTGACAACCCCTTTATTGACGGTTAAGGTATAATTTCCCAGGAGTGGTTCCGGAGTGTAAATTTTAACCTGACTACCATCAATGGTATACCTTAAATCTGATCCCGTTCCCAAAGTGATCAGACCTGTCAGATCCTGTCCGATACCTACCGGTTCAGAAAACTGTACCAATGCATAATCTTCAAGATTCTGTATAGCTTTTGTGGCAAGCACTTTGAATATACCATTTGCCGGAACAGCTAAATTCTCTTCGCCTTTGTTTTTAGCGTCTATCGCATCACCAGACCATTTAAGGACCAGTTTTTCTTCTTTTGATGTTTTTTTGATACTATCAATCAGAAAAGTGGAAGAGTTTTTCTGAGGATTATGCTGCCATTTTATCTTTAAATGCTGGTCTGATTCAAGCTCCAGACATTTTTCCAGTTGTTTAGGATCTTCTTCATCAGCTGTGCTGATTTCTCCGGTCAGCTTCATATAGGCTAAGGAAGTGTTGTTCTGAGAAATCAAACCATTCTGGCTGAGTACTAACCCGGGTTTAATGACACTGAATTCGAAATCGAACTCTTCAAGATCTTTCTCCGTTTCGGTTACCTGGCCAAGATCAAAAGTTGCCGTATATGTTTTTCCGGATTCTAATTTTTCATCCGGCCTGAATTCTACGGTCTGCGCATCTATCCAGTAAGTTTTACCTTTTACAGCAGGGGAGAAGCTGAACAAATTACGCTCGTCCGGTTTACCCAGTTCACCCATTGTTTTCACCTGGCTCGCCAGCTGAATTCTGATAAAACTCTTTTTAGAGATTGTACCAGAAGTATAGCCCTCAATGTATTTCGCATAAGCCTGCTGCATTTCTGCCGGTTTATGTTTTCTGAAAATAAAAAAAGCAGCTATTCCGATCAGAATAACTGCAATTGAACCAATTATGATTGGTTTTTTATTTTTGAAGAAGGCGTTGTTCTCAGTGTTCATATTTTCCTTTCAATGGATATCTCCGGGAAAATACGAAAAATTATTGAACTGGAAATTTATTTGATCATCACGCCTGGTTTATTCATCAGGGGGATTTTGGTCAGATTATCATCTACTATACTTTCTGGTAAAAAGATAAACTTCTTATCATAAATAGTACCATCAATATAATAACTCAGCCAATATTCATTGGTCAGTCCGAAAACTTCTGTATCTATCGCTTCTACTCCTTTAAAGGAATTAGCGGGTACGTCACCTAAAAAGTGGCGCAATATAGAAGTCTTTACGAGTCTGCCATCCTTTTCGCCATATCCTTTGGAGCTGATCAGTACATTATCAATCTGTACATTTTTCAGATTGACCAGGTAAACGGTCCAGTTTTTTACTTCCGGCGTTTCACTGATCAATACGACTGCCATAGCGAGGTCTTCCACAATATTTTCCGGCAGATCTTTCTTCATATTTTTATTTCTTTTTAACTGGGGCTTTTTTCTTTGCAGGAGCTTTGGCCGCTGCACTTTTTGTACCGGCAACTTTAGTACCAGCTGCTTTCTTTTTCGTTGCTTTTGGCTCAAAAGCATTCGGGACCTGCTCCACAATCAGCTTTTTAACCTCTTCCAGAGAAAGTACAGCCAGTTCTTCAGGTGTATACTTTTCGTTAGTGGCCGGGTTCTTACCCAATTTGAGCATGTCTTTTCCGAAACGGATGAAAGGTCCCCATCTGCCGTTTTCGATTGCAATTTTATCAGCAGTCCATTGCTGGATAAATCTGTTTGCCTCTTTCTCTACCTTTTTACCAATCAGTTCTTTGATATCATTATCAGATAATTCATCAAAGTTATAAGCTTTAGGTACATTGATAAACAAGTCATTCCATTTGATAAATGGCCCGAAACGTCCGGTACCTTTAGTCACCGGTAATCCTTCGTAATGCGCTACAGGAGCATCAGCAGTAATTTTTTCTTCGATAATTACGATTGCACGGCTCTGATCAACAGTTAGCGGATCTTCGTTTTTAGGGATAGAAATATAAGTTTCGCCCCATTTTACGTAAGGTCCGAAACGGCCAACACCTACGGCAACTTCTTTATCTTTATAATTTTCCAGCTGGAAAGGTAACCTGAACTGCTCTAAAGCATCTTCAAGGGTTACTGTACCCACCGACTGAGATTTCATCAGGCTCGCATATTTTGGTTTCTCTTCGTCATCGTTCTGACCGATTTGTACCAGAGGACCAAACTTTCCAACCTTTGCGTAAACATTTTTACCACTTACCGGGTCAACGCCTAGTAAACGCTCACCATTTGCCCTGTCGGCAGTTTCAGTAGTTACTTCAACTTCCTTATGAAAAGGAGTATAAAAAGCATGAAGCATTTTTGTCCAGTTCTGTAAGCCCTGGGCAATCTCATCAAATTCCTTTTCCACTTTAGCGGTAAAGTTAAAATCAACAATACCTTTAAAATGCTCTACCAAGAAGTCATTGACAACTTCGCCTATATCAGTAGGGAATAATTTAGATTTTTCCGCACCGGTAATTTCAGTTTTAATGGCTTTAGTGACTTCTCCATTCTCAAGGATAATCGAACCGAATGAACGGCTGCGGCCATCACGATCTTCTTTCACTACATAACCACGATTCTGGATGGTAGAAATAGTAGGTGCATAAGTAGATGGACGGCCAATGCCAAGCTCTTCCAGTTTTTTAACCAGGCTCGCCTCTGTATATCTTGCAGGCGGACGAGAGAAACGTTCGGTTGCATTCATTACATTCAGTGACAGCTCCTGACCTTTAGCTAAAGGAGGAAGGATATTTTCATTGTCGTTGTCTTCGGTGTCTTCATCATCACTTGATTCCAGGTAAACTTTCAGGAAACCATCAAATTTCATGACTTCACCTTCTGCGACCAGACTTTCACTGCGTGTGCTCACTGCAATCTGTGCAGTTGTCTTTTCAAACAACGCTTCGCTCATTTGAGAAGCAATCGCACGTTTCCAAATCAGCTCATACAGCCTTTGTTCAGAACTATCACCTGTTACGGTATGCTGATCAAAGTAAGTAGGGCGGATGGCCTCATGCGCTTCCTGAGCCCCTGCGGATTTAGTTTTATAAGTTCTCAGCTGATGATATTTCTGTCCATAGGCAGAATTGATCTCATTAGCTGCAGCTGTTAAAGCCGTTTCAGATAAGTTTACCGAATCCGTTCTCATGTAAGTGATCTTTCCACTTTCATATAAACGTTGCGCAACCTGCATGGTACGGGATACCGGGAAGCCCAGTTTCCTGGATGCTTCCTGTTGCAGCGTTGAGGTGGTAAAAGGTGCTGCAGGATTACGTTTAGCTGGTTTAGTTTCCAGGCTGCTGATTTTAAAACCGGCATTAACACAGTCGCGCACAAATTTCTCTGCTTCTGCTTCCTGTTCAAATCGCTGAGGTAATTCTGCTTTCACAAATTCCCTTGCTTTTCCTGTGCTGAACCGCGCTGTAATTTTGTAGGCAGCAGCTGCATTAAACTTATTTACTTCACGTTCTCTGTCTACAATAAGACGTACCGCTACTGATTGTACACGACCAGCCGATAAAGAAGGTTTCACTTTTTTCCATAGTACCGGAGAAAGTTCAAAACCTACCAGGCGGTCTAACACGCGTCTTGCTTGTTGTGCATTAACCAGGTTATAATCAATTGTTCTTGGAGATTCAATCGCTTTTAAAATTGCAGGCTTGGTGATTTCGTGGAAAACAATACGTTTAGTCTTGTTTTCTTTCAATCCCAGCGTCTCAAACAGGTGCCAGGAAATTGCTTCCCCTTCGCGGTCCTCATCGGATGCGAGCCATACCATCTCGGCTTCTTTTGCTAATTTCTTAAGTTCAGCTACCACTTGCTTTTTATCGGCGGGTACTTCATAAGTCTGGGCGAAATTATTATTCGTATCTATTCCCATATCTCCTTTAATTAAATCGCGGATGTGTCCGTAGCTCGATTTAACAATGAAATCTTTACCCAAATACCCTTCTATTGTTTTCGCTTTTGCAGGTGATTCAACTATTAATAAATTTTTGGCCATCTAGAAGGTTTTTCTGCAAATAAAACTATAAATAAGCCTAAAATCAAAATTCTATTAAGAATAAATCTCAAAAAGTATGAATTGGACGTTGAAATTATTACTCATTTCTTAAATCTGAGGCCTTAATTTGTGCGTATAATGAATAGCAATCGATTAAGTTTACCTTCCTATTATATACGTGTAAATAATTTGTGCATATATTCGTTGTAACATAAAATTTAAAACTATGAACACCCTACTTATTTTATTCAGTTTGTTATTTACCCCGCCGCAAAGCATTTATGATTTTACCATGAAAACAATTGATGGTAAAGAGATTAAGCTTTCAAAATTTAAGGGTAAGAAAATTCTTATTGTAAATACAGCTTCAAAATGCGGCTATACGCCACAGTACGAAGACCTGGAGAAATTACATCAGAAGTATGGTAAAGATGTTGTGCTGATTGGTTTCCCGGCGGGTAATTTCGGCGGACAGGAATTGGCTACCAATACAGAGATACAAGATTTCTGTAAAAAGAATTTTGGCGTTACTTTTTTATTAAGTGAAAAAGTAAGCGTGAAGGGAAATGACATTAATCCGATTTTCAAATATCTGACTTCTGCCAGTAATGCTGATTTTACCGGAGATATCAACTGGAATTTCGAAAAATTCCTGATCAATGAAAAAGGACAGCTCGTTCACCGTTTCCGTTCTAAGGTTACACCAATGAGTCCTGAACTGACCAAGAACTTGTAACAATTGCTATACAAAGCCTTTAAGAGGCATTAAAGCACGAATCAGAGAAATCCCTTAACAAGGATTTCTCTTTTTTTTAACCTGGAAACTGAGGGATTGATTTATATTTGCAACTCAGTTTCAACTATGCGGAATTCAACAAAGCTCAGCACACTCATTTTTCTTCTTGGTTCTTTCTTATCAGGTGCTTGCAGCAGCACTTACCAGGTTGTTAAATCAAATCGCTCGGAATATAAAATTACACAACATGTACCAGCCGATAGCTCAATTATCCGGACTTATCAGCCTTATAAACTGAAACTCGATTCACAAATGAATGAGGTTTTGGGTTATTCCGAGAAAGAGATTACTAAAAAACTGGTAAATGGGGAATCTTGTTTAGGGAATTTCTTAGCTGATGCATCTTTATTTGAAGCGCGTAAAACCATTCCGCAAATAGATTTTTCCATGCCTTGCGGAAATGGAGGATTGCGTAACGATTTACCTTCAGGAGCGATCACCTTGTCTAATATTTTTCAGCTGATGCCATTTGAAAATGAATTGATTGTCTTTGAGCTGAAAGGTTCAGCTGTTCAGACTTTACTGGATTATATCGCACGCACCGGCGGACAACCTGTTGCTGGTTTAACAATGAAAATTAAAGCAAATAAGGCCGTTGACGTGCTGATTGGCGGTCAACCTTTTGATCCTTCAAAAAATTACAGCGTATTGACTTCTGATTATATAGCAGGTGGTGCTGATGGCATCAGCAGCTTCAAAAATCCACTTTCCAGCAAAGTACTGCGGCTTAAGATCCGCGATGCGTTAATTCAGTATGTTAAGGAGACTAAAAATAAAGGAGTAAAGATCAGTTCAAAATTAGATGGGAGGATGACAAATGATTAACCGTAGAAAATTTATAAAAACTGGTGGTATTGCGGCAGCTGCAACCGCGCTGAGCATACATTCTTTAGATGCGCTGGCAAATGGAGAACTCAGGCAGCTGACTATTTTACACACAAACGATGTGCATAGCCAGATCGAGCCTTTTGCTATGGATGGCGGCCAGAACCAGGGTTTAGGTGGCGTAGCGAGAAGATCAGCTTTGATTAAAAAGATAAGAGCAGAACAGCAGCATGTGCTTTTACTCGATGCAGGTGATATTTTCCAGGGTACTCCTTACTTTAATTTATATGGCGGAGAACTTGAAATTAAACTCATGAGTGAGATGGGGTATGATGCTGCAACGATGGGGAATCATGACTTTGACAATGGGGTAGAAGGTTTCTATAAGCAACTGCCTCATGCTAATTTTCCGATCCTGGTGAGTAACTATGACTTTTCTGATACGATTATGCACAAATCTACCCAGCCTTTTAAGATTTTTAATAAAGGTGGTTTGAAGATTGGTGTTTTTGGAATTGGTATTGAATTGAAAGGGTTGGTAGGAGCGAAGAACTATGGGAATACAATTTATCAGGATCCCGTTTTAAAAGCTAACGAAACTGCTTCACTGCTTAAAAACGACCATAAATGTGATTTAATTATTTGTCTGTCTCACCTGGGTTATAAATATCCGGAAAAGAAAGTATCAGATCAGACTTTAGCGGAGAATAATGATCATATTGATTTAATCATCGGAGGACATACACATACCTTTATGGATAAACCTCAGGATGTGAAGAACAGAGCCGGAAAGATTACAACGATCAATCAGGTTGGTTTTGCGGGGATAAACTTAGGACGTATTGATTATTATTTTGAAGCATACAGAGGGAAGAAATTATTAACTTCTTCTCCCTATATGATTTCAGATCAGCTGGATAGCTAAATCAGTCAGACAAGGAAACCGCCTCCTAAAAGGTCGTTTCCTTCATAGAAAACAGCAGATTGTCCAGGCGCAATTGCAGATACATTGTGATCAAATACCACACGCATTCTGTCTTTTTCCTGAACGATTGTACTTAACATACCTGCATCTTTATAACGTATTTTGGTAATCACATTATCCATTGGCTCATAAATATTGTCATATTTAATCAGGTTAATGTTACGTACCATAGCTTCACTTCTTTCTAATTCTTCGGCTCTGCCCAGCATAACCGTATTACTTTCCGGAAGAATTTGCGTCACAAACATAGGCTCACCAAAAGCAATGCCCAGTCCTTTACGCTGTCCGATGGTATAGAAAGGATATCCTTTATGCTGTCCAACGATCATTCCATCACTGGTAATGAAATTTCCACCTGCAACACGGTCTTCCAGATCTTCTACTTTATGTTTCAAGAACGAACGGTAATCATTTTCAGGTACGAAACAGATTTCATAACTCTCACTCTTTTTTGCCAGTTCTTCCTGTCCCATATCCAGTGCCATTTGTCTGATGTCAGCTTTGGCAAAAGAGCCTAAAGGAAATTGTGTACGCGCCAGGTTTTCCTGCGAAACGCCCCACAAAACATAAGACTGATCTTTATTTTCGTCCAGTCCTTTGGAAATTACATGTCTGCCGTTTTCATGTTGTCTGACGTTAGCATAATGACCGGTTGCTATAAATTCACAGTCCAGTTTATTGGCACGTTTCAACAATGCTTCCCATTTGATATGGGTATTACATAACACGCACGGATTTGGTGTGCGGCCTGCAAGATATTCGTCAACAAAATTATCAATCACATAGTCACCAAATTCTTCTCTGATGTCTAATATATAATGTGGAAAGCCATAATTTACGGCTAAGGTACGGGCATCATTGATACTGTCCAGACTACAGCAACCGGTTTCTTTACTACTGCTTCCGGATGTTGCATAGTCCCAGGTCTTCATCGTTAAACCAATAACTTCATACCCTTGTTCGTGTAACATTACTGCTGCTACTGAACTATCTACACCGCCACTCATGGCTACCAGAATTCTACCCCTTTTACTCATTGTATTTTAATATGAGACAAAAATAACGGATTTTAGTTAAAGATTCATTTTTTAAGGAGTCAGATCCTTGTAAAAAGGTAAATGAAAAGTATGATTAAACGTTATAGCATATATGATACAGCGTTTTACAATCTTATATGATATATTAGGCGTTTAATAAAAACCAAACCAAAACAGACTAATTGATGAAGAAATTTCTATTTTACAGTATTTTATTTATTCCCTTTGTCGGTAATGCGCAGCAAGATCTGGCTAAATATGTGAAGCCAATTATAGGAACGCAGAAAATGGGGCATACTTATCCAGGGGCAGTAGTGCCATTCGGTGCGGTTCAGTTAAGTCCGGAAACAGATACTTTATCGTATGAACTGAACGGAAAATATAATGGTGATGTATATAAATATTGTGCAGGTTATCGTTATGAGGATAAAACAATCGTTGGATTTAGTCATACGCATTTCAGCGGATCTGGTCATTCGGATCTTGGAGATTTCCTGATTATGCCTACACAAGGCAAATTGCAGTTAAATCCAGGTGTGGCTTCTGATCCCAAAGGTGGCTTCCGTTCTGCTTTTTCACATCAGAATGAAGTTGCAGAAGCAGGATATTATAAAGTTAAATTAGACGATGACAACATTCTTGCAGAACTAACGGCTACAAAAAGAGCAGGTATGCATCAGTATACTTTCCCTAAATCTGATCAGTCGCATATTATCCTGGATCTGATGGCTGGTATTTATAACTATGATGATAAAAATGTCTGGACTTATGTACGTGTGGTCAATGATTCTTTAGTAACCGGTTATCGTCAGACTAATGGCTGGGCAAGAACAAGAACAGTTTATTTTGCGATGTCATTCTCTAAACCATTTGTGAAATATGGACAGAAAAATTATGATCGCAAGCAGGCATACAAAGGATTCTGGGGTAAGTTTGACCAGACAAAAAACTTCCCTGAAATTGCTGGTAAACAGATAAGGATGTATTTTGACTTTAAAACTGAGGAGCAGGAAAAAGTGAAAATCAAGTTTGCAATTTCGCCGGTAAGCCAGGAAAATGCTTTAGAAAATATGCGTGCTGAAATACCAGGATGGAATTTTGAGCAGGTTAAAAAACAGGCGAAAGCGGAATGGAATAAAGAATTGAATAAGATTACTGTCAATACATCAGAAGATGATAAAGTGAACTTTTATACTGCGATGTATCATGCTTTTATCAATCCAACAGTTTATACAGATGTAAATGGTCAGTATAAAGGATTGGATCAGGGGATTCATGAAGCGAAAGGTTTTACGAATTATACCACTTTTTCATTATGGGATACTTACAGAGCTTTACACCCATTTTTTAACCTGATTCAGCCCTCGCGTAACAATGATATGGTGAAGTCTATGATGGCGCATTATGATCAGAATTCATTGAAGATGTTGCCGGTCTGGTCACATTATGCAAATGACAACTGGTGTATGAGCGGGTATCACAGCGTTTCTGTAGTTACTGACGCGATTATCAAGGGTGTCTATAATGGTGATCCTGAAGCAGCGCTTGCCGCTTGTATCGTAACTTCTAACCGCAGAGATTATGAAGGAATAGGGGATTATATTGATAAAGGATTTATTCCTGCTGAGAAAAGTGGTGTTTCCATTTCCAATACATTGGAATATGCTTATGATGATTGGTGTATTGCCCAGCTGGCTAAAAAATTGAATAAACAGGATATTTACCAGGAATACATGAAACGTTCCGGAAACTGGGAGAATAATTTTGATTCTTCAACTGGATTTATGCGTGCTAAAATGGCTGATGGTACTTTCCAGAAGAAATTTGATGTGATGAGTACACATGGTCAGGGTTTTATTGAGGGTAATTCATGGAACTATAGTTTCTTTGTTCCGCAGAATCCGAAATTACTGATGGAGCGTATGGGAGGGAAGCAGAAGTTTGCAAACAGGCTGGATACATTGTTTACCATGCATTTGCCTGATGAATTTTTTGCCGATACGGAGGATATTACAAGAGAGGGAATTGTTGGAGGTTATGTACATGGTAATGAGCCGGCACATCACGTAGCTTATTTATATAACTGGACAGATCAGCCCTGGAAAACTCAATCCAGGATAAGAATGATCCTGAAAATGCAATATAAAAATGCACCTGATGGTTTAGGCGGAAATGATGATTGCGGACAGATGAGTGCCTGGTATATGTTCTCTTCACTAGGTTTCTATCCTGTAGCCCCTGGTTCTGATGAATATTCTCTAGGCAGCCCAGCTGTGAAATCTGCGGTATTGAAACTGGAGAATGGAAAAACGTTTACTGTGGATGCGATTAATCAAAGTGATAAAAATGTATATGTACAAAAGGTCTTATTAAATGGTAAGGCGATTACTACACATACGATTAAGCATTCTGATATTACTAATGGAGGAAAATTGACATTTTATATGACCAGTAAACCTGCAAAATAGGGTTTATGCTATAATTAAACAGGGTAGGGGGTAATATTATCCTTGCCCTGTTTTGGTTTAAAGCGGATATGTTAAATTAATTCTATTGAAAAACAGCTTGTTGACTAATTGAAGGCATTTTATTTTCAGAAGGATTTGCATATTAATATTAAATTTCTACCTTTGCAGTCCTTCAAAAAAGGAATTGATTCCGTAGCTCAGCTGGTAGAGCATTACACTTTTAATGTAGTGGTCCTGGGTTCGAATCCCAGCGGGATCACAGAGAATAGTATCAAAAGTAAATAAAAACCTGCAAATCAAACGATTGCAGGTTTTTTTTGTTTAGGGGATATATCAAAATAAGCATTAAATCGGATCAAGTCATAAACTTGTGGATCAGGGATTAAATTTCAAGTTTTGGGTTTGATATTTTCTTAGTTCAAAGCAGATGGTTATGATTCTTTAATGAGCTAATTACTTCCTGATTTTATAGTTCAATTTATCGTTATTAAACGCCCTGATTACTTTGATAAGAGATCGGCCAACGCTTCAGTGGATTCTTAGGGGGAGGAAAGATTCTGATTTTTCCAGGCTGGCTACTTTTACAAAAGTTCTCTGATGCCTTTTTCGGTTTCCATGATTCTTTCATTATGCCCAGTACAGAACTTTTGAAACAACCTGTACTCCAAACTGCTGCTTTAAAAATGAAATCGCCCAGGATTCCCTTTGAAAATTTACCTGTTAAATTTCCCATAATAAATAAATGCCTTTCCACCAATGTAAGCTATTCGCGTTAAAGATTATCCTGATGCGTAAAAAATGTCCGTAATTGTCCGCAACTGTCTGCAATTGTCTGCAGTTGTCCATGGGTTAGTCAAAGGGGAGATTATAATTTCATTAATCTTCAACTAGTTATGGTTTGGTTGTGCCTGAGTGGTGGTCGGGGTGATACCAGGTTGTAAACGGGCTGTAAGCATGTCGAGTCCATGTTGTTTCAACTAGTTGTTTTGACTTGGACTTGCCATGGACTCAACTTGCTCTTACCTTGGTCTTACCCTAACGAGTACTCGACCAGTACTCAGGCAGTACCCGGCCGATATAGATTTATTATTTAGCTATTTTGATTTATTTATTAACAGCCCGGCCTTGTTTCCCCTGAGTCATTCCAATGCAAATTGAAAGCTTTCACAGAAACTTCCAGAGGCATAAGAGCATCCGTGATATCAAAAACTTTCTGTTTAGCGTGTCAAAATTTATGCTTAAAAAGAGCCTGCTCCACAAGTTTATGAATTGATCCTTAGATTCTGCATATTATTTATAGATAATTACAGGCTGTAAATTTAAAATAGCCAATTTGTTTATTAGATCAAAGACGAATTGAATATAAGTAAGTTATGCCATTACAGTTCTTCATATTCTAATGGCCACTACAAAAAATTACGTTATATTTATCGAGTACCACATCTTAACATAGTGAAAAGCTGGAAGTGCCTCAATACCGTTTAAGTTAAGTGCCTGTTTTATTCAACTAATTTGGATTAAAAATTAACACAACAATTCAAATTCAAGAATTAAAAATGATTTAGAAACCTGAATGGGAAAATGAAAGCCCATTTAGGCCACTAAGGAGAGTGATGCGTTTGCCTGCATGCTATTTCAGTTCTCATCTTCAGAAAATTTACATATTAAACAGAGCTCAGAAGTTATAAACTAAAAATGAACAGCCAAATTATGGATAAAAATACTTCAAATGAGAGTTATATAAATTTATTTCATCTGTTTAATTCAATTTACCCTGTAAGTGAGGAGTTAATGAATTCATTTATTATGAATTGTGAGGTGAAAAATTTTAAAAAGAAAACAAAGCTCTTAAAACCAGGAAATCGTAGTAGCTCTATTTATTTTATTGTAAAAGGATCAGCAAGAGTTTATTATATAAATAAAGAAGAAGAGAAATAACATCCTGGCTCTTGCTTGAAAATGAGCTCTTAATTTCAGTGTATAGCTTTTTCACAGGTAAACCGAGTTTTGAATATTTAGAAACTTTGGAAGATTGTATCCTCATCGAATTATTGAGAGAAAAAGTTGACAAGTTATATGAAGAGTTTTTAGAATTCAATTTTATTGGTCGTAAACTTACTGAGCATTATTATATTCAAAATGAAATACAGACTAATAACCTACGTACACTGAGCGCTAAAGAGAATTATAAACAGTTAGTAACAAATCACCCTGAATTGATTAAGAGGATATCATTAGGATATATCTCTTCTTATCTGGGTATTTCACAAGAAACATTGAGTCGTATTAGAAAACAAAAATAATTTTTTGATAAATGTCAAAATTATAATTGGAGTAATAGATTAGGTTTGTCATTGGAAGTCAAAACCTTATTTATGAAAAAGAAATATTATTTATTGTTATTCTATTTGTTAATATTTTTTAGCTTAAGCTCTTGCAAGAAAGATCAAGAACACACGACAACAATCTTATCCGAAAAGGAATCAACTGTAACGGTAGAAGAGGCACGTTCTTGGATAGCCGAGAATAAGCCAGCCTTGAATCTGGAAAATAATTGGGATTATGCCAAGCAGGTAATCTCTGAAAAGAATAATGAGGTACTCAAGGTAAAATTCCGTGATTTACTGGATAATCGTACCTGGATTCTGACCGATATATTATTTCAAAAAGACCAGAAAGGAAAGATAGATGCCTCTGTGTACAAAGTCTTTGTAGATACTATTTATTTTAGTAAAAAAAAGAGGCGAATAAACCTTTGGCGGAAAAAAGAGATTATATTAATAACAATGATTTCACGGGGAAAGTTGTGGTCTATAGCCTTGGCTCAAAGAGTACAATTAAAGGAAGAAAGTTCGAAAATGGAATTGTAACTAAGGAACTGATTCCTATGGAAACACACAACTCGAGTGGAAGATTATCGAGTGCCCCACCAACCGCGCCATGTGATGAATGCGGCCCTGATGATACTGGAGGACCGGGTATTCCTTTAAGAGAAGTAAACATTACAACTGAGCGTAAAGAGCAACCTTATGTATTTCCACCAGCGGATCGAACTAATCCAATAATAGTCGGACCTAATTTCCCTGTTGGTAATCCAAATAGTGGAGGCGGAGGTAGTGGCGGTGGTGGAACAAGTAGTCCAAGCCAGATGTCTAATAGCGACTTAGCAACGGCAGTACCTGTTAATGATGGAAAACCTAAGATTAAAGATATCAAAAAATATACAGGTTGCTTTAATGACGGAAAAGAAGCAAAAAATTATACCATGACTATCTATGCTAATCAGCCAGTTCCTGGAACAACTGACTGGTATAAAATAGTTAAACCGGGAGTCTCTACAAATTCATATGGGGTACCAACAGGAATAATTTTCACAAGACCTGACGGGGTTTTTTTTGATGTGGGACACACATTTGTGACCTTTGAAAAGAACAATACTGATGGAACAAATGTGAGACAGACGTTAGGATTCTATCCTTCTAGCAATCCAATTTCGTCTAAAGGTGCAATGGAGGATAATGGTGGACATGACGCTGATGTGAGTTTTACCATTAATGTAACCAAAGAACAGTTTCAGGCAGGACTAAAAAAAGTAGAAAGTGATTTTGCTACTAAAGATTATGTTCTAACAAATGCTCTTTCAAATGAATACAATTGTACTGATGCTGCAATAAGTTGGATGAATGCAGCAGGAGCAAAATTTGAAGATTCAACTTCAGGATTATTCAAAAATACTCCCGCAAATTTTGGTAGAGCATTAAAGAATAAAATAGGAGTTAATCTGTATCCTGGTAAAGGTATATTTGGAAAAGGACCTTGTGATTAATTAAATTAGATATGAAAAATATAAAAATTAGAATTCTTTTAATATTAATGCTATTATTAAGCCTATTTTCGGGCATTTCAATCAATGGGAACTGGGGTTTTGTATACCAATTTGAGTTTATAGATTTTCTACAGCTTAATGAAATACGATTCAGAGACATGTTGTTTTGGATAATTGTTATCATATCACACGTTGGAATTGCTATCCTTCCTTTTTTCGTGGAAAAGAAGTACTTTAAAAAAATGCTTTTCTATTTTCCTTTGATTTATTTATTAGGCTATTTATTTTTACGCCCTGAATTTTTAATTCTTTTAATTCCATTTATAATTCTTTGGGTTGTCACTATAACAAGTGCTAAAAAATCAGTAATAATATCGACTAACTAGTTCAGACATGCGGAGTTGGGAGGTTTTTAGATGTGAGCTACTCTAAATAAGGAAGGAAGTTTAAATTGCTGTAAGGACATGAAAGTTTATTTTACTTTTTAGATTATAGCAATTTGTATTAAAAAAGGTGCTTTATTCGGGAGTCGAATTTCATAACCACTGTAAAATATTGCTAAACGCTGGTTTTACAGTAAGTGTAAATCCCAGCGGGATCACAGAGAATAGTATCCACCAAAAACAAAACCCTTGCAATCATTTGATTTGCAAGGGTTTTGGTGGATATCTCAAAATAAGCGATTGAGTGGCTGTTGCACAACTAAATATTACAACAAAATATTGTTTATATATATATGATTATCAGTATGTTGACTTGTGAAAGGTAAAAAGATATATCAAGGCCAGCGCCTCATCATTGGATATTATGGTGGGGAAATCCTATCGGATGCCGAGGCATTCAGTGCAGAACTCAAACTAGAATTTTCATTTTGAGTCAAGCCGAGCCAACCCAGATCAGTTTAATCTCAACGGTAAAGTTATCATTTACTCGGTTGGCGGCCCCTTTCAACTTGACCACCTAAAAAAATCTGAGCTCCTTTAAAATAGACTACAATTATTAGTATCTTTAATCTATTGGTGAACATCTTGTCTACCGATTTACAAATACTCAAAATACAAATGAGCGATAAATCTAAAAAAAATAATTTAAACTTATCAGAAACCAGCCTAACGCCTGAACCACAGGAAACTGTCGAAAGTATTTTACCAGAAGTGGAAAATGAAAACAGTGACGAAAATTTCGGAAAGATATTACCTCCGGTACTCAGAGCTAGTGGTCGTAAAGGAGGTTAATTTACTATTCTGACAAATTTGCACCAATAAGAAGCTGAAGTACGGGGGTGAGCTGTAAATGAAACATCCGATTGCTGTTTATAAGAATGTGGATTTTAGCTTTTAGCTAAAGTTTACAAATCTAGCTTTTGCCTATTTGCGTCCAAATACTCTGGTCAAGATCATCAATAGACTGTTCCTTTAATACCCTTTCGGGATAAAAAATGGGCTCCTCACTTCAAAAGACGGTCATTATTCGGATTGAATTTAACTGTCAACGAACAGTAAATCTCTCTTGCCTCAACAACCTGCCCGCAATACAAGAACACATGGCGAAACTCCAGAGCAATACTCCATTCACTATCTTTATCACATTCACGAAGAGAAGGCATCAATAAAGCCAGCTGATTTAATAACCGCATAGGCATCTTCAACTTTAATTTCCTGCTTTTGTTTAATTTTAAATTTACGAATTAACCATCCATGGATATTCTCCTGCTATGCTAGAAACACTAATACTAATATGGATATGAAGCACATGACACCAAAAAAGCCAAAAATAAACCAATTCATATAGGGAAGGATCTGAATCATAGTTTTGTATGGATTAATTGTATCGAGGTTTTGTGACCTCGCCAAGAAAATCTTTCTATCCAAAATGTATGATGCCAGGAAAGTAGCCATAAAATAACCGCTGATCATCATAATCGGAACCTGAATTTTAAATAAGGTAAAAGCATCATTGTAGAAAAATATACTACTACATGATAGTATAAGTATACACAGCCCTATTCCTGATATAGTTAATTTGGTCTTTTTCATATCTTAACATTTATTAATTTTTGGTAACTTCTACCAAATAAACCCTCGTGCGCCACCTGAATTTGATAGCTGCAACTTACTCTCAGATTCAAAATAATCTAGTAACTTTCTAAAATCCCCCATTATCAAATTCACCCTCAAAATCCTCAAATCAGTTTTAAAAAAGGCTTATGATTCAACAAACCAAATTACATACATTATCATTATTGAGAAAATAAAAATCAGAATAGTGGCCACCCTTATAATATTCTTTTGTTGGTCAATTAAAAATTTAACAGGCTGTCGGTTGAGATTATCAGTATTATAAAGTTGGTGGAAACTAATCACTCTTGTAGTAAGATACGGCATTGCCCGGTTAAAAAACCAAATTATAATCGAAATCTGAATTGAACAATAAACTCTGAACAAAATACTTGTTCCCCATGAGGAAAGCAACGTAATGTTCAAAAACCATGTATGGATGATCAGTCCACACCCCAGTAGAAATAAATAGATACAGATCAGCGCAATTCTCACTCGCTTATCATTCAGCTGTCGTGAATATTTATAAAGCATCATATAGTTGATTAAAATGAAGAATGCGCCAAAAATATATTCCATATTATATTTTCTTAAATGTAAAGTAATGCATCTAATTTAAATTAATTTATAAAAGGCAAGCTTTAAATAACGGAGTCTTGAATCTCTACCTGGTACAACCAATAATTTACTAACTGTTTAATTTCGGTATAATTGCCATATTTAAAATGAATCTGCCCTGCAGCGGTATGCAAAGTGAGGTGCCCAACATCCACTCCTTTGTGCCAGGGGTATTGAAAAGTAGTAATTGCCTGAATCTTATTTGGTGTTACAATTTCATCCGAAATATCCCAAATTCCGCTGATTTTGATGATGAAATCCTGACTTACTGAAATCCGGTGCCAGCGGTAGCTGATATAAATCATTAGCACACCTATAACGAAGTACGCGATTGCGATACCAATAAAAGGTTTCACCTCTGGGATATTAAAAGCCAGGAGCAAAAAGATTGAAACGGGTAAAATCAGTTTGAAGAAAATTGGCAGGTTTAAAAAACGCCAGTCTGGAACAAAGGTTTTTCCCTTTATAGGTGCCTTACCCAATATCATTTTTAATAATTCATCCCGTTCACCAGCATTACACCCCGGAATTTCTAAAGTGTTTCCCTGCATTTCATGTCCTTTTTTACTTTGACCAAAATGAGCCTGCCTTAAACTCATATTCAGCATGTTCATCTTTTTCTGGAAGTAATTCTGACTATATTTTGTAATCTGGACTTTATTAGGGCTAATCAGGGTGTTTTTCTTGGCAATCAACCCTGAAGAGAGCACAAGTGTATTCTTATGCGCGCTAATTTCGAGCTCGAAATACTTATAGAAGGTTCTGACCAGGTTAATAATCAACAATACAATTAAAAGGCATGCAATTAAGATAAAAGCCGTAACAATGGTTAACATGCCTGTTACCGTACTCTGAATTTCATGTTTATCAATTTTAAAAGTATCAAGAAGTTGCCTGCCCTCATAAATAACGGTATAAAAAAAAGCGGCAAGTAAAGTTAAACTTTGTCCATAATTAGAGGTTAATCCAACTTTAAACAAGGTCCATTCGCTTATTCTTAAAAATGGTACTTCTTCTGCCTTGTTATTTTCGCTTTCAATTTCCGATCCGGCTTTAGTTGCAGTTCTGTTATTTAATAAATGTTCTTTAAGGTTATAAGCAGAAGTTTCGTCAATGGCTTTAATGCTTACTTCTTCACCATGAGCACCAGCAGTATCGATTTTTAACCCATAAACGCCAATAATTTTCTGCAGAATATTCTGGTTAATGTTAACCTGCTGTATTTTATCGAGTTGAATAATTACCTGATCACGATTGAAGATCCCCTTATTCACTACAAACTCCTGCTTTTCTTTATCTAAAAAGAATGTGAATTTTAAATACCATAAATAAGCGAATATAAAACTGAATATGATTATTGCAGAAATACCTGATATCAGATAGGTAAAAGAAGTGCCCGACATCTTTACAAAAGCAATAATGAATAAGAAAAAACTCGCCTTGCCAATCATCAGCATAGTATGAGCGCCCATTATAATGATACCAAAGGCCGATTCACGCTGCGGTTTGCTGAAATCGTTATTCATCAGGATTCATTTCAGTTGTTGGATTTTCAGGCAGGTCTAGTTTTTTCAATAACAGATCTCTAATGCGCTTCGCCTCGTCAATTGGAATGCCCGAAATATGGATATGCCCTGTTTGGCCACCTGCGGTAAACAGTTGTAGTGATCCCAATTTGTATATTCTGGAAAAAAGACCTTCATTTAATTCAATATGCTGAATCCTGTTTAAAGGAATAATAGTTGTCGATTCGGCGATAATCCCACTTTTATAGATGACGTCATGCGTGCGGATAGCATATCCCCGTTTCTTAAAGCTAATGCGAAAGACTAGAAAGAAGCTGGCTAACAAAGCTAAATACACTGGAATCATCCATTTTGCATTTGGTCTGATTTCATCAAAGAATAGAAGAATTCCAATAGTTATTCCAAGCAGGCCAAAAAAGATCAACAGATTAATACAAATGATTTTCCAATAATCTGGATGTGATCGGCTTAACTGAACATCTTCGTGTTTTGGAAGAGAATCGAGATCAATAACTTCATTGGTGAAAGAGGTCTCTGTGGCCATAGCTAAAGGTATAAAAAATATAATCGTTTAAAAACCGTAACTCAAATGAACATGAATCATCCTTGAATTTTCGCGGTATGTGTCATCTTCTATAAAACTCCCTGTAACGATATGGCTAATCGACTGGCGGTTATTGAATAAATCAGAAACAATCGCAGATGCAGTGATCCTTTTACCTGAAAACTGTCGTTTCAACTCTACATCTATACCTTTATTTTGGTTCATGTTGCCTTGTGGGGTTATTTGAGGCCCGGTGAGTTCCCCATGTGCTAAAAAGATAAATTTGTCAGGAAGATTTATGTTGCCTTCCAGGTGTATACGGTAATTCCAAAAACCATTCAGATTGCTTGTATATAAATCCGTTCCGTCGAATTTGTTATAACTCAGATCAAAAGTAGTGGTGAAGTTCACAGCCTTTTTGATATTAAACCTATAAATCAGGTCGGTTCCGAATGCGCGATCAGTTGCAATATTTTGCGGTGTGGTCAATGTGTAACCGCCGTGCTGATTTACAGTCAGCATTTGAATACTGTTACTGGTATGTGTATAATAAAGCGACAGGTTTAAGAAATTATTACTCTGCGTGAAAAGCTTACTGTAATTGAATTCAATATTTTGTGTATAAGCAGGGGAGAGATTTATATTCCCTGACTGCCAGCTTATGGGGCTGGTTATATTGATATAGGGCAAAAGCTGTAAAAATGAAGGCTTGCTGATACGCGATGCATAACTCAACCCAATGCTCTGGTTTTCTGCCAAATCCCTCGAAAGATAAAGGCTGGGAAAAAGATTGAGGAACGATTTGTTAAACGTTATGTTTTGCAAGAGTGAATGCCCGTTTAAACTAGCCAGCTCAGAACGCAAACCAATTTTATAATTCAGGCCCAGGATACTGTCGGCATACGTAATATAAAGCGCCTGAACGTTTTCCAGGTATTTAAACCTGCTCGACAAGGATTGGCTATAAGTATAAGCGTTGGCTGCCTTATTGAATAATAAAGTGCTGACATCATTTTTATTAGTTGTTATAAAACCTTTGTAACCGGTTTCCACTTTGCCCTTTTTTCCGACCCTGCCTGTGTAATCCGTTTGGATTATCCAGGATTGCACACTGGATGTCCCTTGATTTTGCTGTGGCTGGTTAGCTATAAACAGTTGCGGATTATTAAGTTCCATCGTACTGTTTACCTCATTAACATTGTGAATAACATCCGCAGTGAGTACATTGGATGATTTTGCAAAATGATGCGTATAGTTTAAATCAGTATTGTAAGCCATGTTGCTGCTTTTCGTTTGATTCTTACCCATCCCGACAAGGCTTAAAATGCTGACATTGGCACCACTGTCAAGATAAACATCTGTACTATTATCAGTTAACCTTTTTGCAAAGCCCTGCGTAAGGGTAATGCCCGATCTTTCGTTTATAAAATAGTCTATACCAAAACGGCTGTCGATATCTTTATTTCTGGTATTAACGTTGCTGAGCTGGCTCACATAAGTTGCGCTATCGCGCTGCGAAAAATGTTGTGCATTTGTTTGGGTGCCTTTAGCCTGCTTATTATGATAATTGATATTACCGAAAAAATTCAGCTTTTTAGTGCGGTAGTTCAAGTCGGTGCCGACATGATTATCCGGGTATGAGCCCATATCTATGTTTATCAGGCCGTTGAATCCCTGTGCCTTGTCTTTTTTTAAAACGATATTCAGGATGCCGCCTTGTCCTTCCGCATCGTATTTGGCAGAAGGATTGGTCATGACCTCTATCTTATCAATGGCAGTAGCAGAGATCATTTGCAGTGCAGTGCTGATATCCGAATAAGGCGATGGCTTCCCGTCGATCAAAACCTGCGGAGATTTTCCACGCAGGGTTACATTCCCATCCTTATCAATGTCTACCATTGGAATTTGCGCCATTACATCACTTGCACTCCCGCTGGCTACACCGCCAAGCGCGTTCGGATAAAAAACCTTTTTATCATTTTCTACAGTCATGAAATTTCTTCGCGCAGTTACAACAACCTCTTTGAGCGCTTCGGATGATGGCGGCAGCTGTAAAATGCCAAGCATTAAGTTAGTTCCTTTTGATAATGCAATATTCCTGGATAACGAATTGTACCCAAAAAAAGAAAGGTTAAAAATATAATTGCCCGGCGGTAATTCTTTAACAGCAAACATTCCGCTAGCATCGGCTGTCGCTGTCAATTTTGTGGAATCACTGAGGTTGATGAGCTGAATGACTGCACCGGGCATAGGTTGCTTTTTTTCGTCAATCACGGTTCCGCTTACCGTGCTTTCATTTTGAGCGTAAGCATGAGCGCCGAGCAACAGGCCTATAAATACAATCAGGTACTTTTTCATAGCGATAGTTTTCACAAATATTCACCGCAAATAAAGTCTGCGGCAATGAAGCTGCTATGAAATGGAAATTAATTTTTTTTAATATCCAGCGGGATCACAGAAATGCGGAGTTTTTCTCATTTAGCGGTAAAATAGTTATAGGACTAGGTCAAAACTAAACACTGACAATTTCTTGAAATAAAACTATAACGGAATAACAACTGATGTATAAAGACTACAAACTTTCCAGCCCAAAGATTGATATAGCAATTTTCCTTGTTCTGTTGCAACCAAAAAATTTTTGTAAACATTTTTTGATATTGCAATTCGTTCAAGCTCCTTTATCAAAAAAGTAGCAAGACCGTTTCGCTTATGATTTTCTTCTGTTGATATCCTATCATAAACTGCTAAATCATCTAGAATAACAATACGACCTGCGGAAGCTAACTCCCCGTTTTTAGTCATAATTTTAACAAGTGTTGTTGAATTATAATTGTCAAATTCTATTTCATAGCCATCGGGTAGATTAACCTGTATATTCATAGGAGAAACACAAGACATCAGGTATCCCTGTGGTTGAATTACCCATTTTCCAGATATTTTATTTTTAAGCTCTTCAGGAGAAGCACAAACTTTTAGGAAAACCCAAGTTTCGTTAATAGTTTGTGAAAGTTGGATAAAATCATCATTAAGTTCAGCAAATACATAACGAGCTTTTTGTTTCTGATAACCAACATCAACCTTATAACCAGATTTAAAATTAGTCGGTAATGGCAATTCTCTTGATAATGCCCAAGCAGTAAGCCACTTTTTTATAATATTTGGAGAAACATTATTTTCCATTGAATTGACCTTTATTTGCAATTTATAAAGATTGCAATTTACATGAGCACTACCACTTTCAACTACGTTTTTTTGCACGATTGATCTTGAAAAGCTTGTCCTTATAAGCCTGCTTAAGAACAACTTTTACTCCCAAAAATAACTATTTCGCATATGAAACCTGGCAATCCGGTGTCTTAAAATATTATTTACCCTTAACCAGATCATTATAAATCGCAATACGGTGTGTACGCAGTTTATAAGGTATCTTCTCCTTGCTGTTGCTCATCTGGAAACCAATAGCGTGAGATTCTTTGACCGGCATATGGCAGTCGATACAGTTCTTTGCCAGCATAGCTTTGTTATTATCTTTCAATGTTTCATGTTTCACATCCTGATGACAGCTAATGCATTTAGCGGAATAAACCACCAGGTCAGGTTTCTTATTTTCATGTACATCGTGGCACGTAATACATTCTGCCTTACCAATTTTATAACATGCACTAGCTTCAAGCAGCGGCTTTTGTTTACCATGTACATCCGGATCTTCTCCTCTATAAGCACTATATTCGGGTAGTGTTTTTAACGTATCTCCAGGTTTAAAACTAAACGTAGAACTCACGGTTTTGATACCAGTTCCTGAATGGCATACTCCGCACACATCTATTCTTCGTAATAAAGCCAGTTTTTTATAACTCACCATATAATTAGCCTTTTTCACCGTAGGGTTTTCCTGATGGAAGGTTACATGCTGAGCCGCCGGGCCATGACAGCGTTCGCAATCTATACCAGCAATAACAGAGTTTTTAACGTATTCTTCTGTTATCGAAAAATTAGGGCCCTGTATTAGCTTTTTGTCTGCGAAGGAACTATGGCATTCTAAACAACGCGAGATGATTGGCCTGCCAAAATAAATCTGGTTGTCAGGGAACCCCGGGCTGTTTACCCACTGATGATCTTTGGTCAGATAGTTTAACGGCATTTGCATCAGTTGTTTACCATACCAGTATGCGAAAGTATATGCACTATTTCCTGCACCAAAAACCATGTCAGTATGCTCAGTTTTTCTATCAATCCCATTGATCACTGCAGACTGATACAGGCCATCAGCACGGTTTTTGACCTGAACTTTAGTCTGTTCATTAAAAACAAATTCTCCGTCAGGTATGTGTAAGCTGTCGGCAGAGTTATCTTTAGTTAACATCTTTGAAGCATTAAAATGGGAATTGTGGAATGCAGACGCTGTAAGGTCTTTATGACAGCTTACACAAGCAGAACTCCCTGCGTAGGCGGGCCCTCTGCTGTCGTTACTTTTACTTTTTACCTGTGTACATTGTACAACCACGGACACAAAAATTGCTAGAATACAAAAAATCAGGAAGAGGCGTCTCCGGGCCATATATAAGCTTTGGTTAGAATATCAGAATTGTTAACTAAAATATAAATAATTTCACTACAACTGCCAAAAAAACGTAAAAGAGCTACATTATCATTACAATTGCGTTTTTGCGCTGAAATATATACCAACTATACTACCTTTGATCAATTATGAAAAAACTACTGCTAGCTCTATTAATTGTTTCAATTGCCACAATTAGCAAGGGAAGCAAAAAAGATCCACAAGAAACTTTAGGTAAATATGCTGTCAGCGCTAATTCTGTTGTTGCTGATACTTCAAAAAATGGGCCTCAAATCCCTGTAATTGCAATTCTGGCCATACCAGAAAATTTAACTAATGTTTCGCGTTATCAGCAGCTGCGTGCTTCTGGTGTAACTATGAGTTACTATCATTTTTCAAGTGCAGATGCTATGCAGGCGGCATTGGATGTGGGACAGCAAGTCGGGCTTAAGTTATTTGTTTCCTGTCCTGAGATAATCAGTGATCCTGAAAAGACTGTAAGGCGCTTTATGAATCATCCGGCGCTTGCTGGTTATTTTTTGTCAGATGAACCATCACGCAAGGATTTTCTTCAAGTGGGGAAACTGGTGAAAAGGATAAGAGCGATTGATAATAAACATATATGTTATGTTAATCTTTTTCCAAATTATCAGGTCGAAAAATATCTGGGTGCGAGCACCTATAATGAGTATTTGGATAGTTTTATAAAAGAAGTACCTACGCAGATCATATCTTTTGATCATTACCCAATTACCGGAAGTACCAGGCAATCAGTAAGGCCATCGTTTTATCAGAATTTAGAAACGATTGCTAAAGCAAGCCAAAGATCAGGCAGACCGTTCTGGGCTTTTGCGCTTTCTGTCGGTCAGCCACCTTATCCGGTACCAACATTGGGTGCATTGAAGTTACAGGTATACAGTAACCTGGCCTATGGAGCCCAGGGTATTCAGTATTTTACTTACTGGACACCATCAACCCCACAGTTTCGTACAGCTGCAATTGGTACCGATGGAAGGCAAACCGAAGTGTATCAGAGTTTACAACAATTAAATAAAGAAATTAAAGGTTTATCTGGTGTGTTTTTAGGCGCTAAGGTAGTTTCAGTAAACCATACTGGTGATGTGGCCCCAAGGGGTACACGCCGGTTAATTAAACTTCCTAAACCAATCGCATTACTTAAAACTGATGGATTGGGAGCAGTTGTTTCAGTGATGAAAAACAAAGCAAAATCATATCTGGTTATTGTTAATCACGATTTTACCACACCGATGACCGTATCTATAAAGTGTAAACCAGGCGTAAGCAGAGTTCAAAAAGATGGATCTTCAGTGAGACAAAATTCAAATATTAATAAAGTGATGGTTGACCCTGGTGATGTAGCTATTTACAGCTGGCCTTATTCGATGAACTAAACAGGTCTATACAATTTATTTATAGCGGACCTGCATTTTGTTCTGTTTCATCAATAACATGTTCTAAATCGAGGATACTTATCAGGGTATGTTTATCATAGGCCATTACATCGAATACTTTAGAATATCCGGTGTCTAACCAGCGCTTATAAATAAGATTGCCGTTCATGTACAAATACAATTCGTTATGATCTATCTTTTTAAAAATGGCCATAGTATTAAATAGCTGTTATAGATTAATACTCGTGGAGACAGTTAAAACAGTGATGGACTTTCTTGACATGGAACGGATAAACGAAAAAAGCTATAGATACCAGCATCGTCAAAATACCAAATCGTCTTTTAGTAGCCTGAACATAGCCAACATTCCGGGATCCGCATTTGGGGCAAATGTATTCTCCTTTTTCTTCTTCAGATGTTTCTAAAACAGGGATTGTTTCTCCTAATATACTTCTGGCTAAATCAACATCTCTTTCAAAAAGATGAAGTTTAACACCGCCCAGAGCCTGTGTATATAAAGGATTCATAATAATTGTATTTTCATCGGATAAAAAACACTGAATGTCTGCATCCATTAATCTTGATTTTACAATATTTGCTTCTATAGGATTATAAAATGTTTCAAATATGACTATTTTATCCATTCGATCAATTTAGTTCAATAAATTGAGTTTTAATATTTATTTAGTATAAAATGTTATTTTAGTCTGAATTTTTCCGGTTAACTTATGTTTATGAAAATGAAACTTCTGATTTTACTGTTTTTTTTAATGGGTGCTGTGATTGCGAATGCACAGACCTATACCATTTCAAAAAAAGCAGATATTTTTGGAGATACTATTGAAACGTATACAGATCAGAATGGAAAGAAATTAGCTACAGTTACTCATTCTACTGATTTTTTCGGAAATAAGATTAAAAGTATGACTGGCCCCAATGGGGAGAAATTACAATCCATAAAAACATCAACGGATATCTTTGGAGACAAAACTGTGGCTATTTATGACGAGAAAGGAATGTCAAAAGCTACTGTAAAAACAACAACTGATATTTTTGGTAATCAAACCAGCCGTATGACTGGTGCTGATGGTCAGGTCATAAGCTCGGTTAAAAAATCAACTGACATTTTTGGCCAGGAGACTACTGAAGTTAATGACGGAAACGGACGGCCAAAAATGGCTATCAAAACTTCTACAGATATTTTCGGGGATGAAACACAGCATATTACCGGAGCTGATCGGGAAAAAATTGGTTCCGTTAAAAAGTCAACCGACATCTTTGGAAATAAGACGATCTCAATTTATGATGGAAGCGGTCGCAGAGCTGCAACTATAAAGACATCTACTGATATCTTTGGCGATGAAACGAAAGAGGTGACTGGTTCTAACGGGGAGCGCATAGGTTCTATCAAGAAATCCAAAGATGTTCTTGGCAATGAAAAGATAACAATCCGTAACAGTAACGGACAAAAAACTGCCATTATAAAAACTTCAGCTGATATTTTTGGAAACGAGAAGAAGATCATTACTGATCAGAATGGAAAGCAGTTATTATCCATCAAAAAAGTTAATGACATTTTTGGGAATACCACTACCTCGGTTAATAATGGGGAAGATCCTGAGTCACTAAGGCTATTCATGAAATTATTGCTGGAATCAGAGGATTATTAATCATTAATTAATGACAACAAAAATATTGATTATACCAGGGCTTGGCGGTTCTGGAGAAAACCATTGGCAAAGTTTCTGGGCAAAAAACCTGGATAACGTAACCCGGCTTGAACAGGAAAATTGGGATAAGCCAGAACTTGAAAAATGGTTAGCACAATTAAATACAACCATTTTAAAGCTGAACAGTCCTGTTATTTTAGTTGCGCATAGCCTTGCCGTCTCTTTGGTAGCACATTGGGCAGGTAAATATACCAACGCTTCTGTAAAAGGGGCTCTGCTTGTAGCTCCTGCAGATGTTGATTCTCCCGCACATACACCCGATTCTATCAGAAGTTTTTCTCCAATACCAATCACAAAATTACCCTTTCCTTCCATCGTTGTCACAAGTGAAGACGATCCTTATGTTGATTTGCAAAGAGCCGGCTATTTTGCAGCACAATGGGGTAGTGAATTCATTAATATCGGTTTTCATGGCCATATCAATTCAGATGCTGATCTCGGATTATGGGAAGAAGGACAATTGATCTTAAAGAGGTTATTGTAAGGGAAACAAATGCGCACAAAGCTATTAAGTATGAAATCAGGCTGGTTTTACGGATAGATGGTTCCATTGATACAGAATTGTTCAAGATATATTTCTGGTCGGAGTTGAGAGGGGGTTGAAAGGGCCAGGGGCCCTTTCAACCCCCTCTCAACTCCGACCAGAAACCGACTGTCCTATACTGGAATTAGTTTACAGTAAAAAGTAAATTACTGACTGTTGTTTACACAATTCACACAGAAATATTTGCAGGCTAAATGCGTTTCCTCCTGATAAAATTCAAATAAATAGTCATCATTATTGCCAGCGTAAAACTAACACCGGTTATGATATCAATAAATAGAGAAGAGATATCCTGTCCGGAAATCTTGTCAGCATAGTATTTAATAAAGGAACCCGGGAGATTAACTTCACCCAATTTTTCTTTAATCTGCCATTGCCAGTCTGTAATCGGACAATACCCTAAGCCGTACCAGATACCCAGGATTAACCAGCAGCCTAAAGTCAGCGCTACTACAATGAGATGCAGCTTTCTTGTAGACGGCCATATCCATCCTGATAAATTAAAGCCGATAATAACCAAATGAAGCAAGGTGAAGAACCAGTCGAGCAGTAGATAATTCATCCTGTTAAAAAATGTGGATCATATCTTTTTCAAGGCAGACGCTATTCTCAATCTCTGCATACTGCCCGTAATTTGGAATGAGCTGATAACCAGAATGATCATTGCCATCTTTTTCTGCCAGATATTCATCAAGAAGCTTGATAAGCTTAATAAAGTCCGGGTTTTCTGAGTCTGTTCTTAATATTTGAATCATTTTATGTACTATTTAATAGCGAACAAGGCTGTTTGGCTACTTGTAAAGATATAAAAAACCGATAGTATCGCTATAAATCAACCTGTTCGGGAACGTTTTTATAGCGTTGTATTCCTTATGCCTGGCATTCAATTATAATTTTGGAAGCGTATTGGATAGAAAATTAAGCGGGATAGTGCTGAGCTTGAAAAAGGAAGAGTGAAAAATTAGCGCTGTTTTTTAATTATCTTTGTTCTTTGAAATATTCAATTCAACATGCAGGCAGCTATAGAAACCCTTGGAGATTATTACCACAGAACAAATCAGGCTATTCCTTCTGATTTATTAAACCCTAAAGGTAATTTGAGTCATTTTAACGTCCAGCCCAGATCCTACTGCAATAAAGTGACTCCCTACAACAGGAGGGATCACTATAAAATGTGTCTGACCATTGGAGCAGGCAGACTTCACTTTGCAGATCAGGTGATTGAAGTCAGTGAGCCTGCACTTGTTTTTTCAAATCCTTCTGTACCTTATTCCTGGGAATCTACCACAGAGATCCAGGAAGGCTATTTGTGCTTGTTCAATGACTCTTTTATCTCGGCCGAACTGAAGAAAGGACTAGAGCTGACCTGTCCGCTGTTTAACCCGGTACTGGAGCCCGTTTTTTTTCTCAATCAGGAACAAACAGATTTAGTTAGCGGGTATTTCAGGCAAATGATAGCAGAATTGAAAAGTGATTATGAGTATAAATTTGAGGTGATCAGAAGTTTACTTAAACTCATCATACATCAGGGGATAAAGATACAATCTGCTGATAGTTTAATTGCGCATAAAGATGTTTCTGACCGGATAACGCCGATGTTCATCGAATTACTGGAACGCCAGTTTCCAGTAGATTCACCAGAAAACCCACTCAAAATCAAAAGTGCCTCTGAGTTTGCCAGCCAGCTGAATATCCATGTGAATCATTTAAATTATGTGATTAAATCGCATACTGGCAAAACCACTACGCAAATGATCAGTAACAGGATTGTGGATGAAGCGAAAACCCTGCTGAAAAATACAGACTGGGATGTTGCTGAAATTGGGTATTGTCTTGGATTTGATTATCCTGCGCACTTCAATAATTATTTCAAAAAACATACAGGAGTTACTCCATCTGTCTTTAAATATAATTTATAGCTATTCTTTGATTTATATAATCATTTCTTTGTTTTTTGCAGCTTGATTTAAGCCCGGGTTTACACAGATTAACAATTGAAAAAGCCCCGTTTTGAAGTCTCCCTGGTTTGTCTAACTGGTAGGGGACTCCATTACGAGGCTTTTTCTGTTCTAACATGAGATGAGAACGTTGATTAGCTGAGATGTTAACCTTAATTCAAAAGTATAAAGATAGAAACTGATATGATGCAGATAAAACACCCTTTATCCTGCGTAGAAATACGCAATTAATGAATGAGCACTTATGAAACCTGCTGAATGCATTGCAAAAAGGGTTTTCAATTTACAGCACTAATTTTTCTCCAGCAGGAAACGCCATACTACAGCACTCAGTATACTCCCTAAAACAGGTGCAGCAATAAATAACCAAACCTGGCTGATTGCGCGGCCACCCACTAACAATGCAGGGCCAATACTTCTTGCAGGGTTGACAGATACACCTGTTACTTTAATACCAACAATATGAATCAATACCAAACTTAAGCCAATGGCCAAACCAGCAAAACCACCGTTGATGTTTTTTGTAGAAGTTGATCCGAAAATTACCATCAGGAAGATAAAGGTAAACACGGTTTCAGCTACAAAGCCAGCAACCAGGTTATAACCAGCAGGGGAGCCTGCCTCGTAACCATTTTGGCCTAAACCGCCATCAGCAAGAGAATAACCATCCCTGCCAGATGCAATAAGATATAAGATTCCTGCACCTGCAATCGCTCCCAGTACCTGTGCAATGATATAGATAATTGCCTCGCTTGATTTCATACGTCCCACGACCACCATACCAATAGAAATTGCCGGGTTAATATGGCAACCTGAAATATGGCCAATTGCATAAGCCATAGCGACTACAGATAATCCAAAAGCGAAGGATATGCCGAGCAAACCGACTCCGCTGGTACCGTCTGCGCCAGCAATTACAGCACTGCCGCAGCCCATCAGCACTAAGACCAGTGTACCGAAAAATTCGGCTGAAAATTTTGAAAAAGTAGTTGTTTCCATGAGAGATTGATTAAGTTAAATATGTATAAAAACTTATATAATATTAATCATATTTTCTCAGAAATGTACCATTAAATGACAATTAATTGTATCAAATAACAACCTTGTTATTCCTTGGTTATGAAGTGGTTACGGGTCTGATCATATCTATATGGACGATGTCATCTTCCAGATATTCTTCTCCGTAAATTACAAAGCCAAATGACTCATAAAATGATTTCAGGTAAAGCTGTGCACCAATTTTTATTGGCTTATTCCCATATAAGCGCTGGCAGTTGGCAATAGCCAGTGAAACAAGCTGCCTGCCGAATCCTTTTCCTCTTGCCGCATGGCTGCTTACTATCCTTCCTATAGAGGGCTCGGTAAATGATAATCCAGCGGGAACTATTCTTGCATAAGCCATCAGCTGTTTATTTTGATAAAGCATCAGATGCTGACAGGATAAATCTTTACCATCTGTATCCAGGAAAACACAATTTTGTTCTACTACGAATATTTCGCTTCTCAGTTTTAATATCGCGTAAAGCTCCTTCACAGTCAGGGAGTCAAAAGGTTTACATATCTCGGTATATTCCATTCTAATTTGTTGAAAAATAAAGGTAAAAAAATCTGTTAAACAACTCGTGAATATTGAAAAACCGTTTTATACATTAGCTGTTTTATTTCTGTTTGTTTACTGATTTAAACATACTATTTTTGATTCTTCACCTTAACTAATGAATAGTTAAGGCAGTTTAAATAAACAAAATATTGAAATACAGTTTATTAGTAATCCCTGTTCAAAATCCTATCTGCCGCAAAACATCCAATCTTATCCAGCAAATCGTTTTACTAATTTTAGCAGTCTTTACCTTCATCCCTGCCTTTGGTCAGCCCGTCAGAGTCGCGGTTGCGGCAAATGCACAGACTGTGGTCAGGAAAATTGCGGCTGATTTTAAAAATAAGACGGGTATAAATGTAGAAATCATTAGTGGTTCGTCTGGTAAACTGGCTGCTCAAATAAAAAATGGGGCACCATATGATCTGTTTTTATCTGCGGATATGGATTTTGCGCAGCAAGTATATACCGAGGGTTTTGCCTTAACGAAACCGCGGGTCTATGCACTGGGCAGTCTGATTGTTTGTTCTGCTACCGGGGCATCTCTTGAAAACTGGAAAGCTTTAATCAGCGATCAGCAAACAGGGAAAATAGCCATTGCAAATCCAGCACTGGCCCCTTATGGAAAAGCAGCAGAACAAGCTTTGAAACATTATCATTTATATGCTGCGCTGGTTCCCCGCCTGGTTTTTGGCGAGAGCATTAGCCAGGTGAATACTTATGTGCTTAAAAAGGTAGTGAACATTGGGTTTACTACAGAATCACTGGTCTATGAACTTAAGCCTGCAGATCATTTGAAGTGGCAAAGAATAGACCCCGCTACCTATACCCCAATTCAGCAGGGAGCGCTATTGCTGCATTACGCAAAGCGTAAGAATTATACGGAAAATAAAAGATTTTATGATTATCTTTTCTCTGCTGACGCGAAAGCTGTTTTTAGTCAGTATGGCTACAGAAATTATAAATCCAACTAAAGATTAATGGAATGGACCCCGATATGGCTGAGCCTGAAACTCGCTGCGATTACGACTTTTATACTGTTGTTTATAGGTATTCCACTTGCTTACTGGCTTTCCAGGCGCAGTTCGCTAGGTAAGGTTGTCATTGAAGCCGTGCTGACGATGCCATTAGTTTTACCACCATCTGTGCTGGGTTTTTATTTACTGCTCACCTTCAGCCCGAATAGTGTGCTGGGAAGCTGGTTGTTAAAATATTTAAACCTGAGCCTGGTTTTCTCTTTTGAAGGCTTAGTGGTCGCCTCGGTGATTTACAGCCTGCCTTTTATGGTCAGCCCGGTAAAATCTGCACTCGCACACTTACCAAAATCGCTTGCAGAAGCTTCTTATACGATGGGTAAATCCAAACTGGAAACCTTTTACAGGGTATTGTTACCTAATATCAAAGCATCACTTTATACTGCAATTGTACTGACTTTTGCCCATACACTAGGGGAGTTTGGTGTGGTATTGATGATCGGAGGGAAACTTGATGGGATTACTAAAGTTGCTTCCATTGCAATTTATGATGCTGTTGATAACAATCAATATCAACAAGCTAATCAATATTCGCTGGTTTTATTCGCAATCACTTTCATGCTGGTGATCCTGGTTTTCATTTTTAACAGAAATTCAATACGGGGGCCATTAGAATGATCACAGCAAAAGTTTATAAAAAGATAAAGACCTATAAAGGAAATACTGAGCTTCTGGTCGATGCACAGTTTCCTGCACAATCGGTTACCAGGGTTTATGGTTCTTCGGGTTCAGGAAAGACCACGTTTTTAAAGATCCTGGCTGGACTTATTACTCCCGATAGGGGCACAATACAGGTTAAAGATACTTATTGGCTGGACATCGGCAAAAAGATCAACTGGAAGCCACAGCAACGCCGGGCAGGGTTTGTATTTCAGGATTATGCCTTGTTTCCAAATATGACCGTACAGGAACATCTTCAATATGCTACAGCAGATCAGCAGCTGATTACAAGGCTCTTGAAAATCGGGAAAATGGAATCCTTTGGCCTGCACAAGCCGCAGCAGCTTTCAGGAGGTCAGCAGCAAAGACTCGCTATACTGCGTGCGCTGGCCCTGAAGCCTGCACTGCTTTTATTGGATGAAGCTTTTTCTGCGCTTGATGATGACCTGCGCGAAAGCTTAATTACTGAACTGAAAATTATATTAAAAGAATTTGGCACCACTACCATTATCGTCAGTCATCACTTGCAGGAAACAGCAGGTTTTGCTGACCGGAGCTTAAAAATTGAACAGGAAAAATAACCCGCAATCTCATGATTATACTTAAAACAGAAGAAGAAGTAGAATTGATCCGGATCAGTGCTACCTTAATTAGCTCCGCGCTCACCGAAGTCGCCAAGGTTTTAAAGCCGGGGATTACCACCATGGCTCTGGATAAACTTGTAGCTGAATATATTGCGGATCATGATGCTATTCCATCATTTCTTAACTACGAAGGTTATCCCCATCATATTTGTACCTCATTAAACGATGTGGTGGTACATGGCATGCCGGATGACAAGCCGCTGCGAGATGGTGATATTGTTTCGGTAGATGTAGGCGTTATCAAAAATGAATTTCATGGAGATCATGCCTATACTTTCATTATAGGAGAGGCAGAGCAGGAAGTTATAGATTTGGTTAGGATAACTAAAGAATGTCTTTATGAAGGGATTGAACATGCTGTGGCAGACAGTTATTTAACTAATATTTCAAGTGCTATCCAGCGCCATGCAGAAGGTAATGGTTATGGGGTGGTCAGAGAATTTGTGGGCCATGGTCTTGGCCGTTCCATGCACGAACACCCGCAGGTACCCAATTACGGAAGAAGAAACGAGGGGATTATCATGAAAGAGAACCTTGTGCTGGCTATTGAACCTATGGTGAATCTGGGTACTAAAGATATCAAGGTATCAAAAGATGGCTGGACAGTGAGAACAGCAGATGGTAAACCATCTGTTCACTTTGAACATGATGTTTGTATCAAACCCGGGCATGCGATGATCTTATCAAACTATACTTTAATAGAAATTGCAGAGAAAGCAAACAGAAACCTGAATTCTTCCTATTATTAGTTATTTTTGCGGCCGGATGAATCGTGAAAATAAGAACCTGCACCAGGAAGGTGACCAGTTAAAATCAGGTACAATTTTATTAATGGCTGTTGCTGCGGGTATTACCGTTGCCAATATTTATTATAATCAGCCAATTTTGAAGGAAATGGCAATTTCTCTGAACGCTACTGATGCAGAAATCGGGAGAGTATCCATGTTTGCACAGCTGGGCTATGGTCTGGGCATGTTTTTCCTGATCCCCCTGGGAGATAAAGTAGACCGGAAAAAGCTGATTCTTATTTTGATGCTGAGCCTGGCTGTCATGCTGATCCTGATGGTACTTGCCAAAGGTGTTGTTTTCGTCTGGATGCTGAGTCTGCTTATTGGGGTATGCTCAGCGCCCGCACAAATTATCCTGCCTATGGCTGCCAGCCTGGACAAGGTAAACCGGGGTAAAACCGTGGGGATTGTTTTTAGCGGAATTCTGGTTGGTATATTAGGTTCAAGGGTCATTAGCGGATTCATTACAGACTGGCTTGGCTGGCGTTACGTTTACGCGATTTCGGCCATCATGGTATTGACCATTACTGTGCTCTTAAAACTTTATCTGCCAAACGTAAAACATAAATTTACAGGTACTTATATCGAACTACTTAAATCAACACTCGCTTTGGTCAAGGAACATGAGCTCTTGCGCAGGTCGGCGATTCTGGGGGCATTTACATTTGGTGTTTTCTGTTCTTTCTGGACAACCGTAACCTTTTACCTGAGCGGTCCGGCCTTTGCTTTTCATGCAGATACCATCGGGCTTTTTGGTATTGTAGCAATTGGCGGCGCATTAGTGGCTCCATATTTCGGGAAATTAGCAGACAAAGGCAATACGAAGAAATCGTTAATCATCAGTGTAGCTATGATTATATTCAGCCTGATACTGCTTAAACTTTTTCCGGTTTCAGTGATCGTGATGATTATCTCCATATTTATACTTGATATTGGTGTACAGGCTACACAGATTACCAATTTCACCAGGATTTATTCCTTAGATGAAAACTCTCATAGCCGTTTAAATACGATTTATATGACTACCTATTTTATAGGGGGTGGAATAGGAACTTTTTTTGGCCTGTTATGCTGGAAACACGGAGGATGGACACTTTCTACCTGGCAAATGCTGCTCTGGTCTTTCATTGCCATGTGTATCGTTGTCTTTTCAAAATCAAGGATAAAGAAAAACCAAACCCTGACAGAAAACGGTTTAAAGAATTAGTTTAGACTAATTAGGCATATTAGATTCTTTAATCAGCAGAAATGTCATACTTTTGCTATCCTGATTACTATTTGAAAAGCGTTACTTATACATGAAATTATCTGCACAATATAACCCGGTCCCTTTTATAAAGGATAATTATAAAATCATTGCGAGTTATATTTTCACGCTGTTTTTTATTGGTTTGGGCATCTGGTTTATTCAGCACGAAAAAGCCGAACTCCAACAAGTAAAACACCTTGTTCTCACCTCCAGATGGGATTGGATCACCCTGGGAATCGTACTCAGTGTCGTTTACCTTTTTGTACATGGTTTAATGTATAAATATGCTTTTAAAGCAGTAGGGAGTGAAGTTAATTTGCTTGATTCCACGATGTTGTATTTGAAAAGGAACTTTGTCAGTGTATTTCTGCCAGCAGGAGGAGTTTCCTCTCTTGCCTTTTTTAGTGGAGATATCGAGAAAAAAGGAGTGACTAAATCCCAGATTAATTTTGCTTCATCCATTTATGGTTTTGTAGGTATACTTTCAGTAGTCGTTATTGCGGTCCCGGTATTTATTTATGCGATCTTTAAAGGGAGTATAGGTGCAGGGGAATGGATCGGATTGATTTCCGTTTTTGTTTTAATAGGCGGTATCTATTTGATTTACAGATCTATTGCCAATAGTGGTAAAGTTTATCAGCTACTGGTTAAATATATTCCTTCCGTAGAGGTTTTTCTTGCAGAATTCAAAAGCAATAAAATTGAGCGTAACGGATTCATCCGGACTTTCATTTGCAGCATGGTGATCGAAATCATCGGTGTAGTGCATATTTATATTGCTATGGTGGCACTGAATATTGAGCCTTCTATCATTATCGCGACGATCAGTTATGTAGTTGGTGTGGTATTCCTGATTATTTCTCCATTTTTAAGAGGTTTAGGTGCAGTAGAAGCTTCGATGACCTTTATGCTGATCCGTTTAGGTTATTCAGAAGCAGCGGCTGTATCGGTTACTTTCCTGTACCGTTTCATGGAATTCTGGATTCCAATGGTGCTGGGCGCTTTAAGCTTCCTGGTTAAAATCAATAAACTGCTGATGCGTATTGTACCGGCCCTGATGATTCTTGCTTTGGGAATTGTAAATATAGTTTCTGTACTCACACCGGCAATTCACGAAAGACTGGTGTTCTTAAAGAATTTTCTGCCTATTTCAGCTATTGCAGCATCAAATTACTTTGTACTCGTAGTCGGCTTATTTTTACTCGTTACAGCTGCATTCATGCTCAGAGGGCTAAAAATGGCCTGGTATTTCGCCCTGAGTTTATGCATATTCTCTCTGTTTGGAAATCTGACCAAGGCTTTTGATTATGAAGAAGCGTTGTATTCAGTTATCGTTATTATTGGCCTGATTGCTTCCAGAAAAGAATATTATGTGAAACATAATTCCAGACTCCGCTTTATAGGGATTCAAACGACCTTGCTCAGTGTTGTTGCGGTAGTTTTATATGGCACTATTGGTTTTTATTTCCTGGATGCCAAACACTTTAATGTTAATTTTAGTATTCTTCAATCTATAAAATATACGCTGGAGAATTTTGTACTGATTGACAGCAGCGATCTTGTTCCGCAGGATTCTTTCGCAAGAGGGTTTTTGTATTCTATCAATATCAGCGGGTTCCTGTCTGTGGCCTTCCTGGTTTATACTTTGATCCGCCCATATATTATTAAAGATACGACTGATGCAGAAGAGTTTGACTGGGCAAGAACTCAATTAGATCAATACGGAAATTCGGCGATGGATTATTTCAAGATCTATCCTGATAAACTGATTTACCGTTCACCTGATCTGGAAGGCTTTATTTCTTACCGGATCGCCGGAAACTTTGCTGTTGTGCTGGAATCACCGGTAACAGCCCCTGAAAACTTAAAAGCGTTTATCAAATCATTTGATAAGTACTGCTTTGAAAGCGGAATGAAAAGCTTTTACTATCGCGTAGCTGAAGAAAACCTGGAAGCCTTTACCCAAAGTGGTAAAAAGCGTTTATTCTTAGGACAGGAAGGGGTGGTTGACCTGACTACTTTTACACTGGATGGAGGAAGCAGAAAATCGATCCGTAACGCTCTTAAAAAGGTGGGGGAAAAAGGATACCATAGCAAGATTTATGAAGCACCGGTTAAAGATGGGCTGTTACAAAAAATAAAATCTGTTTCTGATGAATGGCTGGCAGAAACAGAACGTGAAGAGATTGTTTTCTCCCAGGGGATGTTTGACTGGGAAGAACTGAAAAATCAAACGATCATCACTGTAGAGAATTCGGAAGAAAAGATTGTTGCCTTTTTAAATATTATTCCTGATTATGCTAAAGGTGAGGGGACTTATGATCTGATCAGAAAAACAGCAGATGCACCAAATGGTGTAATTGACTTTATTCTGGTGGAGTTATTTAAGCATCTGAAAGAAAAAGGGCATACTTCTGTTAATATTGGTTTTGCACCTTTATCAGGTCTGAATGATCCAAAGAACCTTCCTGAACGCTCGTTGAAATTTGCTTATGAGAAGATCAAATCTTTCTCTCATTACAAAGGACTCAGGGATGCGAAGGATAAATTTTCACCAGTATGGCATAATAAATACCTGGTTTATGCGCAGGATTATGACCTTATCCAAATTCCGGCTGTATTATCCAAAGTGATTAAACCTTAAATGAGCTTATGAAAAGATTGATTCTCGTCATCGCAATGTTATTTTGTTTCGGCAAACCATCGTTTGCGATCAAAGGAGAAGAAGCTCTTCGGTACGGGGCTTTTGGTAAAATCATGATTTATCATCCTGTTCAAAAGCCAACCTCAGTTGTGCTATTTGTTTCTGGTGACGGGGGATGGAAAGATGGTGTAATTGATATGGCCCGGGATCTTACCGCGCAAGGTGCACTGGTGCTGGGTATCGATGCCCGGAATTATCAGAAAGCCTTATCCAAACGTAAAACTGACTGTTATTATCCGGCTGCCGATTTCGAACAGCTGAGTTTAATGATTCAGAAAAAATACAAATTCAGTAATTACAGCAAACCTGTTCTGGTTGGCTATTCTTATGGAGCAACCCTGATTTACGGGATTTTGGCACAAGCACCTGCCAATACATTTAAAGGTGCTATTGCCCTGGGTTTTTGCCCGGATATTGTAGCAAAAAAACCTTTTTGTAAAGGAAGCGGATTAACACAGCACGTACTTAAACCTGGCGTTTCTTTCTGGCTGGAAAGGACTGAAAAGCTGACTGCTCCTTTTATTGTGCTCAATGGGTTTAAAGATGAGGCCTGTCCTTTTGCAGCCACTGCCTCTTTTTTGAAAGATATGCCTATGGCAGAATTGATTGATTTGCCAAAAGTAGGACATGGTTTTGCGGTGACGGGTGAATGGGAGCCGCAATTCAAAGCTGCTTTTCAAAAAATAATAAACGCACCGTCCTTCGCTGAGCGCAAACAAGGAGAAAATAAAGAATTAAAAACACAAGCGATCAAGCTCTACGGAGAAGATCTGCCTTTAACTATTATTCCTGCCGCTAAAAAGGGTAAGCTTCCTTTGGTACTGATGATTTCAGGAGATGGCGGATGGACAAGTTTTGATCAGTCGCTTGCAGAAGCTCTCGCAGAAAGAGGACTTTCTGTAGTTGGTCTGGATGCACAAAAATATTTCTGGGATGCCCGCACACCTGAAAAGACTACTTCAGACCTGAGCAAAGCCATCCTGCATTATACTGCCCAGTTTAACAAAGATAAATTTGTATTAGCGGGTTATTCTTTTGGGGCATCTGTTGTTCCTTTTGTTGCTGAGCGGTTAACACCTGCTTTGAAATCACGCCTTTCGGCTGTACTTTCTTTATCTCCGGATGTGACTGCTGATTTTGAAATTCATGTGCTGGATATGCTAAGTTTTGGCAGTACGACAGAAACTTACAATGTGCAGGCCGAGATGAAAAAGATCAAAAATATACCTGTAGTCAGTTTCTTTGGAACAGAAGAAGGCGGTGGTATTGCCTCAAAATTTATCAAAGCAGGTTTGAAAACAGAAATGGTTCCGGGTGATCATCATTTTGGTGATAATTTCCAGGGACTATCGCTTGATCTTTTAAAAAGTATCCCTCAATAAGAAATATGAATGTTCACCTCTCTGATTTAGCCAGAATAGCCGCAGCCCCTTCCAGGATAATTGCCGGATTAATGTCCGGAACCTCTTTGGATGGTTTAGACATTGCCTTATGTGAATTCACCGGATCTGGATCAGAGACTAAAGTCAAGGTATTACATTTCATTACGATGCCTTACAGCCAGCAGTTCAAAGAAGAATTGAAGGCAATCTCCTTTAAAACACAGGTGGAACTGCAAAAAGTTACTTTGTTGAATGCGGTTATCGGAAGTTATTCTGCCAAACTGATTCTGGAAGCTTTAAAAATATGGGGATACCAGGCAGCTGCTGTTGATTTAGTAGCCAGTCATGGACAGACCATCTTTCATGCACCTATTTCCCTGCATCAGCTGGAACCTTATCCAAATGCCACGTTGCAAATAGGTGATGGTGATCATATTGCGGTACAGACCGGGATAATTACCCTGAGTGACTTTAGACAGAAACATATTGCTGCCGGCGGAGAAGGTGCGCCGCTGGCTGTGTATGGAGATTACCTGCTACTTTCCAGCACGGATGAAAACCGGATTTTATTAAATATTGGCGGTATATCGAATTTCACTTATCTGCCCGGGGGAAAAAATCCTGATCTCGTATTTTCTACAGATATTGGCCCCGGCAATACTTTAATGGATCAATTTGTTCAACTCAATTATCCAGGTAAATATTACGATCAGGATGCAGCCATTGCCAAATCCGGAACTCCAAGTCCTGCGCTTGTTAAAGCACTGTTAGCTCACCCATTCTTTGAGCAGTCTTTTCCACGCACTACAGGGCCGGAATTATTCAATTTGTCTTACCTGCAAAATGCAAAAGAAGTAAGCGGACAGCTTGCGCTTTCCAAAGAAGACACTTTAGCTTCCCTTTGTGAATTTACGGCGATCAGTATCGTTACAGCTATCAAAAAAGCTATTGGTGATCAGCCCTTTAAAGTATATTTAAGCGGAGGCGGCATGCATAATCCGCTTTTGGTACAGAAAATCGGCGAAGGACTGGGATTTTCATTGAACAATACTGCTGATCTGGGGATAGATCCGGATGCTAAGGAAGCGGTGCTTTTCGCCCTGCTTGCGAATGAGTGTGTAGCAGGCGGACAAACTGACTTTGGTCACCGCCGCGGAATACCAGGCGTGACTATGGGTAAAATCAGCCTGCCAGCTTAACCCTAATAATTTTTACATTCAGGTTTCAAAACATTATTTACTTTTAACTGTCATTAGTCAGAGACTATCATCAGGTGCTCCCGGCGCTGATAGTTAAAATATAAATTATGCAGAAACGAATAGTTATCATAGGCGGAGGGTTTGCAGGTATTAACTTAGCATTGGAACTCGGAAAAAAGAAACACTATCAAGTTACATTGGTGGATAAAAACAATTATAACTTTTTTCCACCACTGATTTACCAGGTGGCTACAGCATTTCTGGAACCATCCAGTATCAGTTACCCGATCCGTAAACTATTCAGAAATAAAAGCAACTTACATTTCAGATTAGGCGAGTTACTTCAGGTGATTCCGGAATCCCGCCAGCTCGTATTAAGTAACGGTACTATTGAATATGATGAACTCGTATTTGCCACTGGTGCAGAGACGAACTATTTTGGAATGGAGAATGTAAAGAAAAATGCCATTCCAATGAAAACGCTGAGTGATGCGATACAAATGCGTAATAAATTACTTACACATTTTGAAGAAGCGACCATCACTAAAGACAGAGCGGAGATTGCAAAAAGCCTGACAATTGTCATTGCAGGAGGCGGGCCGACAGGAGTGGAGATCTCAGGAATGTTTGCAGAGATGCGCCATAATATCATGCATAAAGATTATCCTGAATTGAAGAATACAGGAGGTCAGATCTACCTGGTTGATGGTGGCGCGGCTTTGTTGAAGCCTATGAGTACCAAATCCCAGGTGAACACTTATGAATCTCTGACTAAATTAGGGGTAAAGATCTTGCTGAACAGTCATGTTAATGATTTTGTGAATGATAAAGTGATCCTTTCTGACGGAACAGAAATTGCCACCAAAAACCTGATCTGGGCAGCAGGTGTGAGTGCAATGCGCTTTGAAGGAATTCCTGCAAGCAGTTACGGACGAGGAAAAAGAATGACTGTTGACGGCTTCCATAAAGTGCAGGGACTGGAAAATATCTATGCCATTGGTGATACTTCGATGCAATCTGGTGACCCTGGTTATCCGGAAGGTCATCCGCAAGTTGCCCAGGTCGCTATTCAGCAAGGTAAAAACCTGGCTGCTAATTTTATCCGTATTGCTGAACAGAAAGTACCCCGTAGTTTCATTTATAAAGACAGGGGCAGCATGGCGATTATCGGAAGCAATAAAGCTGTAGTAGATTTACCTAAGCCACGGATTCACCTGAACGGATTTATTGCCTGGCTGGCCTGGCTATTTATTCACCTGATGTCATTGATCTCTTACCGCAACAGGTTCAGGACTTTCTATAACTGGACAGTCGCTTACTTTTCTAAGGATCAGTCTTTAAGGATGATTATCAGACCCGTTGATACTCATGAGGAGCCTAAGACGTGATTTTTACATGGAAAAGATCTTTTTTTGCTTAGAGCCTGTTTAAATTATAAGTAGTTTTACGGCAAAATTCAAAAAATCCAATGATCAGTCATAAAGAGCTTTTTTTACGTAATAACGCACAAACATCTACCAGTCCGAATATGCTTGAAGTTGATCATGCAGAAGGAATGTATTTGTATGATCTGAACGGAAAAAGTTATATGGACCTGGTTTCTGGATTTGCAGTCAGCAATATCGGACACAGAAATCCAAAAGTACTGGACGCGATCAGAGCACAATTAGATAAATATCTTCACCTCACTGTTTATGGTGAATTTGTGCAATCTCCAATGGTCAGGTTTGCAGAAAAACTGATCAGTGTGCTGCCTTCAAAACTGAATAATGTATATTTTGTCAATTCAGGAACTGAGGCCACAGAAGGAGCTTTAAAATTAGCGAAACGCTATACCGGAAGATCAGAAATTATTTCCTGTCACCATGCCTACCACGGCAGTACACATGGCGCATTAAGCGTAATGGGCAATGAACATTTTAAACAAAAGTATCGCCCTTTGCTGCCGGATGTTCATTTTATAACCTACGGTAAAGAAGAAGACCTGGAGCTGATCACTAAAAATACGGCCTGTGTGATTATGGAGACCGTACAGGGAGAAGCGGGAATCCGGGTAGCTTCCAGAACTTATATGCAAAAACTAAGGAATAGATGTACTGCAACTGGTACTTTACTTATTCTGGATGAAATACAAGCCGCATTTGGCCGTACAGGCAAGCTCTTTGCTTTTGAACATTATGATATTGTGCCTGACATCCTGTTGCTGGCCAAAGCACTGGGTGGCGGAATGCCAATTGGTGCATTTATCGCTAACAGGGAAGTGATGGGAGTGCTCAAAGAAAATCCTATCCTTGGCCATATTACTACTTTCGGCGGGCACCCGGTATCGAGTGTAGCCGGCCTGGCAAGTCTGGAAGTTATCCTGGAGGAAAACCTGGTAGCCGGAGTGGCTGCAAAAGGAGAATTATTCAAAACATTACTCGTTCATCCACTCATCCGTGAGGTGAGGGGGAAAGGATTAATGATGAGTATTCAACTGGACAGTTTTGAGCAGGTAGAAAAAGTAAGTCAGCTTTGTGCTGCTGATGGGATCATTATAGATTGGTTTTTACATTGTGAAACAGCTTTAAGGGTTGCTCCTCCATTAATTATCTCTGAAGAAGAAATCAGGAAAGCCTGCTCCACAATTTTAAAAGCGCTGGACACCTTATAAGTTAAGAGGCCAGCTGAAAATATACTTTATCAATCAAATCACCAATATTGAATGGTTTTGGTAAAAAATCGTCCGGGCCAAACTCCGTGTCTATGATCATTTCGGGACGGAGTTGCCCTGAAATAAGAATAATAGGAATATGTTGCAGTGCTGAGTTTTCTTTAATTGACCTGCAAATTTCCCGGCCATCAAATCCATCTAATTCGACATCCATCAGAATTAAATCAGGGCTTTCCTTTTCAATTTTCTTCAGAGCGTCCTGACCAGTTGAAAAGGTAAATAAATCCCAGTCTACAAAATCAAGCAATGACTCTATTGCGGTAAGCACCTCCTGATCGTCATCAAATATTAAAATTTTCTTATTCATTAGTTATGGGTTTCGTTAATTGAAAATTATACCACCAATTTTATGCCAAGGTTTGCTTTTTTCTGATGAAATAGTCAAATAGTCAATCTGTTGATACTGAACGACTACTATTTATTTTTGGCTGTTTTAAAAATATAAATCTTTGGACAGCAGAATTAAATCTTTGGTTACATTTGGGGAATATGCTTTACAATATCTTTTTACAATAATATGCAAGAAATCAGCTGGATACTTTTACTGGAAATTGTTTATACACTGCTTGTTATAGCGACTTGCCTGCGCATTATTTACGATACCAATTCAACCAGTAAGACGCTGGCTTACCTGATGTTAACTGTTTTCTTTCCTATACTGGGAATTGTCATCTATTTCTGTGTGGGAACCAATTACCGCAAGCGGAAATTATACAGTAAAAAGATCGTTAAAAATGAATTGATGCAACGCCACATTGAAAAGCGGATTTTAAAAGAATCTGAGAAAACATGGAGCAGTGTACCCGATGAACTCCTGAAATATCAGAAACTCGTGAAGCTCTTGTTGAATGATGGTTTAAGTAATCTGACCGGGAATAACAGGGTTGACATCTTAAAAAATGGGGAAGAGAAATTTCCGGCGGTGCTGGAAGCTTTAAAACAGGCAAAACATCACATCCATATTGAATATTATATCTATGAAGATGATGAAATAGGCAATGCGATCAAAGAGATTTTAATGCAGAAGTCCAGGGCAGGGGTGCAGGTACGTTTAATCTATGATGATTTTGGCAGCAGCAGCATCCGTAAAAAGGTGGTTCCCGAATTAATTGATGCAGGCGTACAAGCTTATCCATTTTATAAGATTCTGTTTATTGCACTGGCCAACCGGATCAATTACAGAAATCACCGCAAGATTATTGTTATTGATGGTCATATTGCATTTACCGGCGGAATTAATGTAAGTGACCGTTATATCAATAGCCCAAAACGTCCTGATCAGCTTTATTGGCGGGATACCCATTTAAAAATAACGGGCCCCGGAATCTACTATCTGCAATATCTGTTTATCTGTGACTGGAATTTCTGTGCAGATGAAGAACTTGTTCCTCAACGGGATTTCTTCTCAGCTTCTCAGGAAAATGGCGAAAATGCCGTGATGCAGATTGCCGCAAGCGGACCTGACTCAGATAATCCTACCATCCTGTTTTCATTGATCCAGGCGATAGGGATGGCGGAAAAGGAAATTTTGATTACTACGCCGTATTTTATTCCAGGGGAAAGTTTGCTGGATGCACTTGTTGTAGCTGCATTAAGTGGTGTAAAAGTAGTCTTACTGGTACCTGGTGTATCTGATTCAAGAATGGTTTCTGCGGCAGGAAAGTCTTATTATGGTGATTTAATGAGCGCAGGAGTAGAGGTCTATGAATATCAGAAAGGTTTTATTCATGCGAAAACGATGGTTTCGGATCAGCAGTTGTCTGTGATTGGAACGGCCAATATGGACAATAGGAGTTTCGAACTGAACTTTGAGGTGAACAGTGTGATTTATGATAGTCATACCGCTCAGGAAATGACAAAAATATTCTATCAGGATCTGGAAGATGCCATACAGATTAATCCTGAAGAGTGGGAAAAAAGACCTTTATACAAACAGTTTCCTGAAAAGTTAAGTCGTCTGTTTTCTCCTTTAATGTAATTGAGCGCCTTATATAATAGCTAACCTTTTTATTAAGCGTATTTAGTTCTGATATATTTTTCTACTTCGTCAGCAACAGCACTGTCTGATTCTTTTACTGCGCGTTTTAATAATTCTGGTGTTACACCAAATCTTTTAGACCAATATTCAATTTCGTAATATTCTTGTAAGTCAATCAATTTGTTTTCCGGCATATTCGTTTCGTTCGGATCGTAATAGGTGTGTCTTAGCATATAATGGATGTTAAATAGTTTTAGTATAGAATGTATATCAATACCTATGCCTAAATTTAAATCTTTTATTTCTTATTTTGTACGATTAATGTTATCATGTTATTAAACAAAACCTAACATTTTAGTATTCATTACCATTGGCTTAACATTGAATTCATATTAGAAGGCTTTCTTTGCAAGGGCCGGATCTCCAATCAAGCGGCTGTTTAATTGTTCTCCAATGATAGCTGTCAACTGCAAATTATATCTTAAAACCTCAATTTTACTGCTTTTCTGTTTATTCCAACTGGGCAAAGCTGAGGCAGGATCAGTACCTGAACAGGAACTTAAACGCACTTTAGCACTCAGTAACCGTTTCCCGGATTCTGCATTTATCCAGCTGAAGAAGCTTTATCACCAGGCATTGGCAGACAATAACAAAAAGATTATTGGAATGTGCCTGCAGCAGATGGGGAAAATATGTTACGCCCAGGGGCATTATGCGCAATCTTTGGAATACCATCAGCAAGCAGATAAGCTATTTAAACAACTTAATGAACAAGGCTTACTAGCTGACAATCTGAATGATATGGGGGTAGTTTATGAGCAGAATTTCAATAAAAAGTCTTCCAGAAAGCAGTATGATCAGGCACTGAAGCTTTATAAAATGACTCATAATCATATAGGATTAGGAGAGACATACGGGCACATTGGTCATTTATATGAAAAGGAACAGCGTTATGACAGCGCCTTTTATTATCAACGTCATGCTTTAAAAGAGTATCAGCTGGCGGAATATAAACAGGGAGAGGGTAAAATCTATGAAAACCTGGGGAGTATCCATGAAGATCTGGTTCGTTATGATTCCGCGAAATATTACTTCGATGAATCTTTAAAATTATACAAGGCCGTAAATAATGAAGTATCCAGTATTGAAGTTATCAATAATCTGGGTGATGTTTTTCGTAAAACGGGTGATTATAAGCAGGCATTAAAGTATACGCGAACCGCTTTAAGTTTGTCCATTGCCACTAAAAATGAATATCAACAGGCTTCTGCCTACCGGGATATAGCTAAATCCTATAACCTGACCGGACAAAATGATAGTGCTTATTATTATATGGAGCTGAGCCGTAAGCATGTACTTCATTTGTATTCTGATGAGAGTAATAAGCAGATGTCCTTTTTACAGATCATTTATAATATAGATAAGAAAAACGATGAGATTGCCGCTTTGGAAAACAGCAAAAAGGTAAACCTGATTAGCAGTGTAGCGGTAGTTGTGGTCATCTTACTGCTGATCATTATGGGGGCACTGACTATTTCGCGCCAGCGGCTGAAGCTGAGGGAAAACATAGCTATCGCAGAAAAGAATGAACAGCTCAACCAGGCACAGCAGGAGCAACTGGAGCTTAAAAGCAGGGAGCTGACCACACATACTTTACAAGTGATCCAGCATAATAATTTTCTGGATAGTCTGCGTACCAAGCTTGATGAGATGATCAAAGAAGATAAACGGGATCAGAAAAAACAATTGCAGCAATTGGTCCGGCAGTTAAATCAGAATATCAACCATGACCAGCAGTGGAAAGATTTCACCCAGATATTTGAACAATTGCACCAGTCGTTTTTTGATAACCTTAAAGCGCATTGTGAAGAACTGACTGTAAATGATATCCGGTTAATCGCGCTGTTAAAAATGAATATGAGCTCAAAGGATATGGCCGTAATTTTTGGGATTTCTCAGGATAGTCTCCGGGTGGCCAGGTACAGGCTGCGTAAAAAACTGAATATCGGTCAGGGAGATAACTTAAGTACCTTCATTCAGACGATCTGATTAGCTGGCTGACGGTCTGATCTGATCCGGAAAGCTCCTCATTTCTGCTATTAACAATTCCTTAATGTTACGCTAACCGAATGATAACGGTGAATTTGTTCTTTTTAAGTCAATGAATATCAACAGGTTAATTCGTGATTGTATACGCTGTATGCGCTTTGTATACAGTCAGGTTCACGGTGTTTACATTTTGTACACGGTGGTTTCTGGTCTGCTTAAAAAGGATAACACATTTTTGTCACAGCGAAAAAAACAACACGCTCACAAACAAACAATTTGAACAATGAAATTAATTTTACAAACGATTCTTTGCTTATTCTTAAGCATAGCGGTGGCAAAAGCCGGTAACATTAAAGGACATGTGTACGACCATCGAACTGGAGAGGCCCTGATTGGTGCTTCGGTTAAACTGGAAAACACAGCACAAACAACCCTGACAGGTTTGGACGGTTCTTTCGAGTTCAAACATGTGAAGGCAGGAACTTTTACCATTAAGGTTTCTTATATCAGCTATCAAACCTTTACCAAACAGATTGAAGTAGAAAAGGAACATAATCCTTCACTTAATGTGTATCTGAGTGAAGACCATAGCAATGACCTGAGCGAAATTGTAATTGCAGCTAAACAGGAAGGCTCTGCAGAGCGTACAGCCAGAAAGATAGAGCAGAAATCTATGCAGGTAATGAATGTGGTTTCTGGCAGGGCAATGGAAATTTCCCCGGATTTAACAGTAGCCAATGCCATACAAAGAGTGTCGGGTGTAACCATTGAAAGAAGTAATAACGGGGACGGGCAATATGCTATTCTGCGTGGAATGGATAAAAGATATAATTATACTTTGGTAAATGGTATCAAAATACCAAGTCCTGATAACAAATTCAGATATGTACCGCTGGATATTTTTCCTTCAGAATTACTGGAACGTTTGGAAGTCTATAAATCCTTGACGCCAAATATGGAGGGTGATGCTGTTGGTGGTGTTGTGAATATGGTAATGAAAGATGCACCTTCTAAATTGCAGGTGAATGCAAATCTGGCAACAGGATACAGTCAGATGCTTTTTGACCGCAAATTCCTTGCTTTTGATGCAGGTGCAATCAATTCCAAATCTCCTTATGAAAACAACGGCAGAGCTTATGAGGCTAAAGCTGCTGATTTTTCTAAAGGAACAGTGGATTATAAAGCAAAACAGGCGGATCCTAATCTGGTAGGTGGTATTTCTATTGGACAGCGCTTTTTAAACAATAAACTAGGAGTATTAATTGCGGGAAGTTATCAGAATACTTACCGTGGTACAAACAGTACTTTTTTTAACTCCACTGTTGCGGAAACAGATAAGTTTTCAAGAATTACTTCTATGGCCGAAAGACAGTTCAGCGAACAGCAGAAGCGTTACGGATTACACGGGAAAATAGATTATAATTTTAACGACAACAATAAACTCTCGCTGGTTAACTCTTATGTTAACCTGACCAGCATACAGACACGTGACCAGATCACCACAAATTTCTCCACTTCAGAATACAATGCGGCAACAGGAAGCGCGGAAATCTCTTATGCTACGCGTTCAAGGTATACAGAACAGCAAATTTATAACAGCACTTTGCATGGTGAACATACGCTGATTCCAAAGAAATTAAAAGTACAATGGTCAGCAGTTTATTCTACGGCTAAAAATGATATTCCGGATGAAACAACGATATCGCTAAACGGAACGCGCAGGAATTTCCTGGATAACCGCACTACAGCAAAAGAAGTTGACCATAGATGGTCGAGAAATACGGATGAAGACAAAGCGGGTTACCTGGACATCACTTATACGGCAGATATTGCAGGTACAAAAGTGGACTTTACAGGTGGTGGGCTTTACAGAGATAAACAAAGAAGCAGTTTCTATAATAACTATGTTCTTTATCCTTTAAACAGAGCCGGTTTATACGGAACTGATTTCATGAACTATCCGGATATTAACTGGGAGGTTCAGAATCCAAAAGGAGCAGTAGCCAATCCATTAACTTATGATGCTTCTGAAAAAACTACAGCCGGATACGGAATGTTCAATTTTAAAATCGCGAAACTGGAAGTGATTGGTGGAGCAAGAGTAGAGCATACCAATCAAGGGTATAACCTGTTATTTCCTGCAGGAGAGTCAAATCCAGCCGGTAGCCAGGTGTATACAGACCTGCTTCCGAGTCTGAACCTGAAATATGGCCTGAGTAAAAATGAAAACTTAAGAGCAACTTATTTCCGCTCTCTGAACCGTCCTGGGTTTTATGAGATTGTACCTTCAAAAACGGTGAATGAAGAATATCAGGAACGTGGTAATCCGGATTTGAAACGTGCTATTGCGGATAACTTTGATTTACGTTATGAGTTGTTCCCGAATAGTACTGATCAGTTATTGGCAGGTGCTTTTTACAAGAACATCAAAGACCCGATTGAATATACGATACAGGCTGATGCGACCAGAGGACAGGATCAGTATTATACGCCTGGTAATTTTGGAACAGCTAAAAATTACGGTTTAGAAGTGGATTATATCAAATTCTTCCATAAAATAGGAATTAAAGCGAATTACACCTATACGCATTCACGGATCACGACCGATAAAAGCAGCAGGATCAGAACTGAAAGTGGTGATCTTAAATTAATTAATGTGGAGCAAAGCAGACCTTTATTTGGCCAGTCGGCACATACTGGAAATCTATCGTTGATTTATAAAGACAGCAAACATGGATGGGATGCGCAACTGGCAGGATCTTATACGGGTGAAAGAATCAATACGATCTCTCAGTTTGTGGACAACGATTTATGGCAAAAAGGGTTCATCCAGATGGATGCTTCTGTAGAGAAGAAATTTAAAAATAACATCAGTGTTTTTGTTAAAGCTGGAAACCTGCTGAATACTCCTAATGAGTTATTTATCAAAGGCAAAAACAGTTTGAATGCAGACTTGCCAAAACAAAAAGAGGGTGGGAATGAAACCCTGATCCGCAAAGATTTTTACGAACAAACTTACCTGGTAGGTTTACGCTATAAGTTATAAACGAATTATATAAAGCAAGATGAACATCAAAAGATTATGCTTAGTAGCAGCCTTAATGGTTGCACTATTTACCAGCTGTAAAAAAGCGAATATAGCTGTAGACACTTCACCAATTGCACAAAATGGAAGTGGTATTTCGGGAGAAGTGTTTGGAATCTGGACCAAAGGAAGTGTAGTCCGGGTAACTGGTGACATTATTGTTCCTGTATCCAAAACCTTAATTATTGAAGAAGGGGTAACGGTGATCATGGATACAATCGCTAAACCAGAATTTATTGTTCTGGGGAATTTATATTCCATGGGTAGTGCTGCAAACCCAGTTAAAATCACAGTAGAAGAGAATTACAGAACTGCTGCGAATAAATATGGTAAACTTTGGGGTGGTATTCTTGCTGCACCAAGCTGTACAGAATTATTGCTTGACAACACCACTCTTGAATATGGTGGCGGTGCAACCACAGAAGCTTCAACTTCTGTGAAAATGGGTTTATATAAAGCTAAAAGTGGTGAAAATACACCGGCATTATGGTTTTCAAATGTAAAAGGTAAACTGGTCGTGACCAATAGTACTTTCAGGTATTTCAGGGATGACTGTACCTATATAGAAGGTGGAAAGATTATCTTTTCCAATAACAGGTTCTACAGTACTGGTTTAGTAGGTGGCGAAGGAATTAATATCAAATCAGGATGTTTGGCTGATATCAGTTATAACCTGTTTTACGCAACTAATACCAATGCACTTAAGCTTTCCAATGTAGGTGACCGTACCCCGCAGGCACATGTAGTAGCTTATAACAATACAATGTTGAACACAGGCTGGAGAAGACCAACTGCAAAAGGCGGGTCGATATGGTTAGAAGCTACAGTATATGCAGAACTTTACAATAACTTATTTGCCAATACACGTTTCGGAATTAAAAGAGATCTGAAACTTCCGGAAGATAAACGTTCAATTTTCAAAAATTCTTTATATTACGGATACAGCCAGGCTACGGTTAATCAGTTTCAGCCAAAGACGGATATTATTGGTGGAACAAATGATGTGATCAGTAAATTAGCAGGGGATAACGATCCGAAATTTGCAAACTATCCACTCGTTACTGCTACAGATAATCCAACCTTAAATGAAAGCTGGGACTTCCATTTATTACCGGGTTCGGCGGCATTGAATAAAGGTACAACAGCTTTTGTCCGTAATTTCCCGGATGGATTGACCGTTAATGGGATCCTTTATTCTTCACCAGCACCATCTGTCAATATCGGGGCATTTGGATTAAAATAATCGGCCTTAAGCGAATCAATTTATGTTAAGATATCCTATAAAATTTCTTTTGCTCGCCTTGCCGGTTTTAGCTGCAGGCTGCAATCAGAAAATCACCAGTACCACGGCGGTTGCCGCAGACACTGCAATAGTTCAGCCTGTAATTATCTCAGAGAAAGTACAATTCGATTCTGATGATCCTGCAATCTGGGTGAATCCTCAGGATGCTTCAAAAAGCCTGGTTATCGGGACAGATAAGGCAACAGAAGGCGGATTATATGTTTTTGACTTACAAGGTAAGATCCAGCATAACCTGGTCGTAAAAGGTCTTAAGCGTCCGAATAATGTAGATATTGCTTATGGTTTGATGCTCAATGGTAAAGCAACTGATATTGCCATTACTACAGAGCGTTTTACGCATAAACTCCGGATATTTTCTTTGCCTGATTTAAAACCGGTCGATCATGGAGGCCTTCCGGTATTTGAAGGAGAAACAGCTCCCGAATTCAGAGATCTGATGGGGATTTCTATTTATACCAGCAAAGCAGGAAAGATGTATGCTATCGTTGGCCGTAAAACAGGGCCTAAAGATGGTTCTTATCTGTGGCAGTACCTGTTAACTGATGATGGAACAGGTCATGTTACAGCAAAGCTGGTCAGGAAGTTTGGTCAGTACAGCGGTAAAAAAGAAATAGAAGCTATTGCAGTAGATAACGAACTGGGCTATATTTACTACTCGGATGAACAGTTCGGTGTACGTCAATATTATGCCGATCCTGAAAAAGGAAATGAAGAGCTGGCTTTATTTGCAACAACAGGTTTTAAGGAAGATCATGAAGGTATTTCTATTTATAAAACCTCAGCTACCGAAGGTTATATTCTAGTCTCGGATCAGGGAGCAAATCAATTTCATATCTTTAACAGAGCAGGTACAGCGAAAAATCCCTATGCACATGAACTTTTGAAAATAGTAAAGGTTCTTGCCAACCATAGTGATGGGTCAGATGTCGTTAATGTGCCACTGAATGAGACTTTTAAATATGGCTTATTTGTGGTCATGAGTGATGACCGGACTTTTCATTATTACCGGTGGGAAGATATAGCAGGTAAAAAACTTAAAATTAACCGATAAAATGCTTAAGAAATCAGTATTGTTATTTTTCTCCTGTGTGCTGAGTGTAATGCTCTTTGCACAGGTAAAACAGAAAGGTGCGGCAACCGAACCTGTCAGACTAATCCGCGGCCCTTATTTACAGGTGGCCAGCAGTACGGGCATACTCATCCGCTGGAGAACTGATGTATCTGCCAGAAGTAAAGTGCGGTATGGAACAAGCTTATCCAAACTTGATCAGGCTGCTGAAGATCTTACCCTATTAACTGAGCATCGTATACAGTTGAAAGGATTGAAGCCGGCTACCCGTTATTATTATTCAGTTGGTGGCCTTAAGGATACTTTACAAGGCAATCAGGATAACTACTTTACTACCTTGCCTGAACCGGGTAAAGTTGGGCATTACCGGATTGCTGCTTTAGGGGATTGCGGGGATAATTCTATTAATCAGCGCAGGGTAAAAGAACAAGTGCTTAAGTATGTAGGTGCTCAGGATTTGACTGCCTGGATTTTATTAGGTGATAATGCTTATTCTGACGGAACGGATTCAGAATTTCAGAGTAAGTTTTTCAATATTTACAAAGATGATTTGCTGAAAAAGTATCCTTTGTTCCCAACGCCCGGAAATCATGATTACCATGATACTGATCTTACGGAAAAACATGCACAGGAAACTCATGAGACTGCTTATTATCAGAATTTCTCTATGCCTGTTAATGGTGAATCGGGTGGTACACCTTCACATACACAGGCATTTTACTCTTTTGATATTGGAAATATACATTTCCTTTCTCTGGATTCGTATGGAAAAGAAGACCGTACCTATCGTTTGTACGACACTTTAGGCCCGCAGGTACAATGGATTAAAAAGGATCTGGCGGCGAATAAAAACAAAGGCTGGATTATTGCTTTCTGGCATCATCCACCTTATACTATGGGCTCGCATAATTCTGATCAGGAAGATGAGCTGGTTAAAATCAGAGCAAACTTTATCCGTATTATGGAACGCGAGGGGGTAGATCTTGTGCTGAACGGACATAGTCATGATTATGAACGCAGCAGAATGATGAAAGGGCATTACGGGCTGTCTGCTACCTTTGATGCTAAAAAGCATAACCTGAGCACTTCTTCCGGAAGGAATGATGGGAGTCCGGATTCTGCACCTTATCAGAAAGATCCTGCGCATAAACAGGGCACTGTTTACGTAGTGAGTGGTTCTGCTGGTAAACTTGGGGGGAAACAAGCTACTTATCCGCATAATGCGATGTATTTCTCTGATGCAGAACATGGTGGCGCAAGTGTTTTAGAGGTAGAAGGTAACCGTTTAGAGCTGAAATGGGTTTGTGCAGATGGAGAAATCCGGGATCAGTTCACTATCGTTAAAAAAGCTGCTGGAGCCCATGTACCGAAATAAACTGAAGCTTATCATCCAGTTTTTATTATTAATTACCTGTCTGTCTGTTGTTTTAGGTTTGAAAAAATCAACAGACAGTACAGGGTTAAATCCTTTAGTAGCAGAGGTTAGAGTCAATTTCAGGCTGTTTGCGCAAAGTACAAACGATCTGCAAAAGGCAATTGCAGTGCTGAATGAAAATCCTGAAAGTATTATCCAGGCTAAAATAGCCTTAAAAAACAGTCGCCTGGCTTATAAAAGAGTTGCTTTTTTTCTGGATTATTTTTTCCGGAGCTCTTCACTGATTTACAACAAACCTGCAAAAGTAGAGGTAGAAGAACCTTATATGGAATACCAGGAGCCTGCTGGATTCCAGGTGATAGAAGCACTGTTATTCGAAACCCAGCCCTGGACGCATCAAAAAGAATTAGCTGCACAGGCAGAGCTGTTAACCAGCTCTGCTTCAGATTTACCAGCTTTATTGTATGGCTTTACTGCAACTGATGGGCAGATACTGGAAAGTTTACGTTTAGAGTTAATTAGGGTGATCACCTTAAGTATTACTGGATATGATGCGCCTGAATTGAAGAGTGGAATCATGGAGGCTGAACAGAGCATTCAGGTGGTTAGGAAAACACTGTTGCCTTTGTTGACGGGGACAGATCCCGTCACACATTCCCTGATGAGGGGTTTGGATAAAACGATGACTTATTTACAACAACATCCTGATTTTGACAGTTTTGACCGGATGGAGTTTTTAACTGTTTATGCATTGCCTTTACAAGAACAGTTATCTGATTTTATCAGGATTTCAAAAGCTGATCTGAATACCCAGAGTGCTTTGAATTATAATGCAAAGCATATTTTTAGCCGGGATGCTATCCCTCTGGATGTATTTCCGGAAGCAGTAAAAACCAATGCTAAAGTTGTTGCTTTGGGAAAAAAGCTCTTTCTTGAAAATGCACTGTCAGGAAATTTGAAAAGGAATTGTGCGAGCTGTCATCGTCCGGATCAGTATTTTAGTGAGCCTTTGCAGACCAGCCTGGCTTTTGATGAGAAGAGTAATGTTCCGCGTAATGCGCCAACCTTGTTATATGCTGGTTTCCAATACAGCCAGTTTTGGGATGGTCGTGTCAAAAGTCTGCAGGAACAGATCAAAGCGGTAATTGCTAATCCACAGGAGATGAATGGAGAACATCAGGTGATCGTGGAAAGAATCAGCAGGTCAGCGGTTTATCAACGTGATTTTAAAGATTCATTTCCATTGTTTAAAGGAAATGTAATTCCTATAGATGCAATTGCTACTGCACTGGCTGCCTATATACAAAGCCTTGCGCCCCGAAATTCAGCTTTTGACAGGTACCTGGGTGGCGATCACCGGGCTATGAATACCCGGCAATTGAAAGGCTTTAATCTGTTTATGGGGAAGGGGCAGTGTGGTAGCTGTCACTTCGCTCCACTTTTTAACGGGCTGATTCCTCCTGATTATAAACGCACTGAATATGAAATTCTGGGAACTCCGGAAAATGCTGACTTTAAACATCCTAAACAGGATCATGACCGGGGCAGGTATAATTTTTTTCCAATCAGTTATTATGAAGCTGCATTTAAAACACCTACCATCCGTAATATAGAAAAGACTGCTCCTTATATGCACAATGGCGTATTTCAGGATTTGTACCAGGTAGTGGATTTTTACAATAAAGGTGGCGGGGCAGGACTGGGAATAGATTTGCCAGGGCAAACGCTGTCTGCTAAACCTTTAAACCTTACGGAAACAGAAATGCAGGATATAGTGGCTTTTATGAAATCATTAACAGATAATCTATAATAGTATATAGTTTTAGAATTATTTTTTATAAATTGCTTTACATCTATTCAACTAAATCTATTTTATGAAAAACAAATTTCTGTTGTTCAGTACTGCCGTACTGTTCTGCCTGACCAGCTGTAAGAAAAATTCTCCGGATTCCGCAGGCGTAAACAATGATCAAAAAGTCCAGGAAACGGGACTACATCAGGATTTTACCTGCGAAATGAAGCTTCCTGCACCAGGTGGCCCGACAACCGAGGCTAATGGCCCGGCAAACAAATTATGGACTAATGGAAGTACCATTAAAGTGAAATTTATTGGTGGTTCAACAATTGTTCGTAACAAAGTTATACAATATGCTAAAAGCTGGGAAGCTTCTGCCAATGTTACTTTTTCATTTGTTGCAGACAATGCAGCAGCTGATATTAAAGTTGGATTTGCAAGCGGAGGTTCGTGGTCTTATATTGGTACGACTTCCAGACAGTACTCACCGTCAATGAATTATGGCTGGTTTACTGATGCAACCAGTGATACGGAATTCAGAAGAACAATTACACATGAATTTGGTCATGCTTTAGGGCTTAACCATGAGCAGTCTCACCCTGATGCTAATATTCCATGGAATAAGCAGGCGGTTTATGATTACTACATGGGGCCACCAAACAACTGGTCTAAAGCACAGATTGACTTTAATGTATTAAGTGTAGAATCAAGAACGGGATTAAATTATACTGCTTATGATCCGGCATCAATTATGCATTATGCGGTACAGGCTCGTTTCACTACTAACAATACAACGATTGCAGCGAATAATACAACAATTTCTGCAAAAGATGTTTTATACATGAAAACTTACTATCCGGGAAGAAGTTAATTAATAAATAACATCATTGTTTATGAGAGTGGCGCTTAATCAACTGAGCGCCACTTTTTTTTTCTAAATATTACAGAACGATTCAATTCTGAACAGAATATTGAGGGAAATTTCAAATATTGTTTTGTAATAAAAATAATATTCATAAATTGCTATTAACCTATACAACTAAACCTAATACCATGAAAAACAAATTTTTACTAATCAGTGCAGCTATGCTGTTCTGCCTGACCAGCTGTAAAAAAAATGCTGAGAATTCAGCGCCAGCTGAGAACGATCAAAAAGTTCAGGAAACCGGATTACATCAGGATTTTACCTGCGAAATGAAAGTGCCTGTACACACTGGCCCGCAAACTGATGCGAACGGCCCCGCAAACCAGCTTTGGACAAATGGAAGTACCATTAAAGTGAAATTTATTGGTGGATCGACTTATGTCCGCAGCAAAGTAAAGCAGTATGCGAAAACCTGGGAAACTTCTGCAAACATCACTTTTTCATTTGTTGCAGACAATGCAGCGGCTGATATTAAAATTGCTTTTGCTAATGACGGTTCGTGGTCATATGTAGGTAAGGAGTCTAAAAACTATTCACCTTCCATGAACTATGGCTGGTTTAATGACAGCACCAGCGATACAGAATTCAGAAGAACAGTTACGCATGAGTTTGGTCATGCTTTAGGACTTAACCATGAGCAGTCTCACCCTGATGCTAATATTCCCTGGAATACACAGGCGGTTTATGCTTACTATATGGGACCTCCTAATAACTGGTCTAAAGCAGATGTGGATTTTAACGTATTAGCTGTAGAATCAAGAACGGGCTTAAATTACACAGCTTATGATTCTTCATCGATTATGCATTACCCGGTTGAAGCTCGTTTTACGACTAACAACAGAACAATTGCAGCCAATAATACAACGATCTCTGCAAAAGATGTTTTATACATGAAAACTTACTATCCTTGGAAGAAGTTAATGGGCAGGAGTTAATCAATTCAGTGTTATTTTTAAAAAAGGGTGCTTATTCCATAAGCATCCTTTTTTATTTTGGTTCTCACCGTATATTAGCAGAGTTTTAGTGGAAACAATAAAATTTCCAGTTATTCAATTGCTATGTTAAAACGTGAAAAGTGCTCCAGAATAGCCTTTACCTTATTGACCGCCTCAATTTTAGGTGGTTGTTCAGCGACTAAAAATGTAATTCCTAAACAGCAGGCCATATCTTCGGTAAGCAGCCTGAAGTATATCAATACCTACGTTTTCCCACATAATCAGCAATTCAAAGGCACTACAGTTGGTGGTTTATCTGCTATAGATTTTGATCCGGTAAAACAGGTTTATTACCTGATTAGTGATGATCGGTCAGCGATCAATCCAGCCAGGTTTTATACAGCGAAAATATCTCTTTCTGCTGCTGGAATTAATAACGTAAGTGTGATCGCTGTGGATACCCTTTATCAAAAAGATGGTGCTGCGTATCCTAAACTCAGTAAGGGTGCTACGCGTACTGCAGATCCAGAAGCCATGCGTTACAACGGGATAATTAAGCAATTGTATTGGACAAGCGAGGGGGACCGGGTAATGAAAGAAGAGGATACGGTAATGATTGATCCAACGATCAATATCGTTTCGACAAATGGGAAATATGTGGATTCCATTCCTTTGCCCGATAATTTGAGAATGCAGCGTATAGAAAGCGGCCCCAGAAGAAATGGCGTTTTAGAAGGGCTTACTTTTGCGGATAATTTCCAGACTTTATATGTCAGTCTGGAAGAGCCTCTGTATCAGGATGGACCGCGCGCAGCAGTAGGGGGCAGAAATAATGCCTTTGTCAGGATTTACCAGTTTGATTTAAAAACTAAAAAGAATACCGGACAATATGCTTATGAGCTGGAACCAGTGGCTTTACCTCCATTAAAAGCGGATGGGGAGTATGTTAATGGTATTCCTGATATCCTTTGGCTGGATAATCACCGTATGCTGGTTACCGAACGGTCTTATGCTGAAGGGCAGGAAGGAACAACGATTAAAGTATTTATGGCAGATCTGGCCGGGGCAACAAATATTATCACTACAAAATCTCTGAAAGAAAATCCGGCAAGTCATCCCGTACAAAAGAAAATGCTTTTAAACATGGATGACCTGGGTATTTATATAGATAATATTGAAGGGGCGACCATAGGGCCTGTTTTACCAAATGGACATCAGACTTTAATCTTTGTAGCTGATAATAACTTCAATGATAAGGAGCAGAATCAGTTCATGTTGTTTGAAGTGATTCCCTGATGAATATATAAGCTGCGAAAGCTTAGAATAATTCCAGCTGATCCGGATCTGTAAACTTACCCAGGTTGACAGCCGTTCCGAAATTACTTAGCGTAATACCCAGCAAGCGGATTTTCCGGTCTTCAGTTTCTACTTTGAACAGCAGTTCTTTGGCTGAAGTAAGTATAGTCGCATAATCTGAAACCCCGGTTGTAAATGATGTGTTTCTGGTGAGCTGTTTAAAGTCGTCAAACTTGATTTTAAGTGTTAGTGTTTTTCCTTTTAATCTGCTTTTTTCCAACCGTTCTGCTACTTTTTCGGCAATCAGCTCCAGTTCAGTAACCAGCTCTTCTGTAGAAATCAGGTCTTTCCCAAAAGTGTCTTCTACGCTGAGTGACTTGGTTAAACGATGTGGTTGTACCGGGCGGTCATCAATCCCTCTGACTATCTTATAATAGAATTTACCTGTTTTACCAAATTTCCGGATCAGCTCCTGTTCAGATAGTTTTTTAAGATCAGCTCCAGTATACAGGCCCATCTTCTTCATTTTATCTGCTGTGACTTTGCCCACGCCAAAGAATTTTCCCACAGGCAGCTTTTCCATAAAAGCATTGATCTTGGAGGGGCCAATAAAAGTCAGCCCGTCTGGTTTATTCATATCTGAAGCGATCTTGGCTACAAATTTATTACTGGAAACTCCTGCTGAAGCAGAAAGGTTAAGTTCGTTTTTAATGGCATCTTTTATTTGTTTTGCAATTTCCAGTGCAGAGCCAATGTTTAATTTATCAATGGTAACATCCAGAAAAGCTTCATCCAGCGATAGTGGTTCAATCAGCTCTGTATAGCGGCTGAATATCTCCCTGATACTGACTGATACACTTTTGTAGGCATCAAACCTCGGGTAGACGAATATGGCATGGGGACAAAGCTGTATGGCTTTACGGGACGACATAGCCGAATGGATGCCAAATTCGCGGGCTTCATAACTCGCTGTCGCTACCACACCACGACCATCAGGAGAGCCGCCAACTACAATAGGTTTACCTCTGTATTCAGGGAAATCACGCTGTTCTACAGCCGCATAAAATGCGTCCATATCTATGTGAATTATTTTTCGCTGAAGTGTTTTTTCTGCTGGATCTGACATCGTTAATTCTGGTTCGGTAAATCTCCCGATTATCTCCGGTTTTTTTGTCAAATTCTCCTTATATTTGGCCAATATTAGGATTTTTTTAATTATAGCATACCCAATATTCCCCCTTACCTCAAACAGGGGGATGGCTGTAGTTTGATCTTGAATAATAATTATTTATTTCTCAAATGTCCGAAAAACAAATTTTTCAAACCACAAAGAAAAGCAGATGGATAACTTTTCAATGGGTAACCAGGATGCTCCTTATTGTGTTTATTATTGCATCAGCTTGTGTAGCTTATACACTGTTATCTAATCATTATCCCAATTTGCCCATTATCAATAGTACCGCTACTTTAAGCAAGAAACAGATTGAGCAGATCAAAAAATCACAAAGGTATTCAGATTTCAAAATTTCTAAAAAGAAGCTGTTACTTATACAAGAACATCAAAAGCTAAACAGGCTTAAGCATCCGAACAACAAAGCCAGGATCAATGCTGGTTTTTATGTGAACTGGGACCCTCAGTCACTGACAGATTTAAAAGACCATATCAAACAGCTGGATATGGTGTTAACAGAATCTTTCTTCATTAAAAACGGTGCAGATACCTTAATTGATCAGGTCAATGTAGAGGCCATGCAGGTCATCAACAAACATAAAAAGGTAGCCATTGCGATGGTTTCCAATTTTAACAAAGATCATTTTGATGGAAACGCAATCCACAAGTTGTTGAAAAATAAGCCTTTACAAAACAGGTTTATTGCTAATCTGATAAAATCTTTAAAGAAATATGGGTATCACGGTGTAAACATTGACTTTGAAGAAATCAAAGAAAAATCTGATATTCCGCTGGCCGCATTCCAAAAGAATTTATATACCCAGATGCATGCACAGAATATGATCGTTACGCAGGATATTGCTCCGGATAATGATGATTATAATCTGGATGTGTTAGCAGCATATAATGATTATATTTTTGTGATGGCTTATGATCAGCATAGCGAAAGCAGTAATGCTGGTGATGTTTCCCACCAACAGTGGGTAGAGGAAAGACTGGATAAAATATGCGAAAAGATATCTTCTGAAAAAATTATCCTTGCGCTTGCTTGTTATGGTTATGACTGGCCGGATCAGGATGTTGGAAAAAATGTAACTTATCAGCAGGCCATAGGCAATGCGAGCAGATATGGTGGTAAAATTAAATATAATCCAATTTCGGCAAATCTGAATTACAGTTATAAAGATGAATCTGGTTTACATCACCAGGTATATTTCACTGATGCTGCAACTAATTTTAACCTGATCAGAAAAGCAGATGACTGGGATGTTGCAGGTATAGCAATCTGGCGTATGGGTGCTGAAGATCCAAGGTTGTGGTCTTTCATTTCTAAAGATCTGAGTATTGATTCGGTAAGAAAGAGCGGAATAGATATCAAAAGATTAACCCACATTGGATTAAATGATAGAATCGATTATTCCGGGGAAGGTGAAGTGCTGGATTTAGTATCTGTTCCCAAACAGGGTAAGATTGATGTGAAACTGGATACCCAGAATTTTGTGATTGCAGATCAGGCTTATGTTGATCTGCCTACAAAATATACCATTCGCAGATATGGTCATGCAGAGAAGAAAATTGTATTGACTTTTGATGATGGGCCTGATCCGGTTTATACACCTCAGATTATTGATATCTTAGAAAAGGAAAAAGTACCAGGCAGTTTCTTTGTGGTAGGGATTATGGCGGAGCAGAATATGGATATTTTACTCAAAGAATTCAACCTGGGATATGAGATTGGTAACCATACTTTTTTCCATCCTGATATGTCAAAAGTAGGGCCGGAAAGGGTAAATTTTGAATTGAATGCCACAAGAAAACTGATTGAATCTGTAACAGGGCATAGTACAATTTTGTTCAGGCCTCCTTTTAATGCGGATGCAGAGCCTTCAACTTCGGCAGAAATTCTTCCGGTGGCACAGAGCAGAGAGCAGAACTATATCAATATTGGAGAGTCTATTGATCCCCAGGACTGGCGCCCGGGAATTACTGCGGATGAAATTTTTAATGCTGTTGTGAAATACCAGGATAACGGGAATATATTGCTGCTGCATGATGCTGGTGGTAACCGTGCGGCAACAGTAGCAGCTTTACCAAGAATTATCAAACATTTCAAAGATAAAGGTTATGAATTCGTAACGATCGGAAATCTGATTGGTAAGAAAAAAGATGAGCTGATGCCTCCGGTTGTTAATTCTGGTGGAATTGGCTTTGTTACTTCTGGAAATACACTGTTCCTGAATGTGTTCTCTTACGGGACACTGATCTTGAACTACGTGTTTATCATGGCGATTATCTTAGCCATGCTGAGAAGTATTTTTATTGCGATCCTGGCTGTTAAACAGAAAATAGCAAGTAAAAGGGACAGTTTACTTTTATTGAAAGATCCGGCGATGAAAGTAAGTATCATCATCCCTGCTTATAATGAGGAAGTGACTGTAGTACAAACTTTAAACAGTTTACTGAAAACGACTTATACCCATGCGGAGTTTATTTTTGTGGACGATGGTTCTTCTGACCGTACTGTAGAACTGGTTAAGGAACATTTCAGTCATCTGACCAATATCAAAATATACACCAAGCCAAATGGGGGTAAAGCATCTGCTTTGAACTTTGGTATTGCACTTGCTGAAGCTGATTTTGTAATTTGTATTGATGCAGATACACAACTGAAAACTGATGCCATCCATGAATTGATGCGTTATTTCTATGACGAAGAAATTGCTGCTGTAGCGGGTACGGTTAAGGTTGGTAACAAGATTAACCTGATTACAAACTGGCAGTCTATTGAGTACATTACTGCTCAGAATATGGACAGAAGGGCATTTGATATTTTAAATACCATTACTGTGGTACCGGGAGCAATTGGTGCTTTCAGAAAACAGGTGATCCTGGAAGTTGGTGGTTTTACAACCGATACACTTGCAGAAGATTGTGATTTAACGATGCGTATTTTAAGAGCTGGTTATACGGTCAGAAATTGTGATACAGCGATTGCTTATACAGAAGCTCCTGAAACAGTAGATATGCTATTGAAACAACGTCTGAGATGGAGTTTTGGGGTCATGCAGAGTTTCTGGAAAAATAGAAAAACTATCCTGAATAAGAAATATGGGTATTTTGGAATGGTGGGGATGCCGAATATCCTGATCTATCAAATTATACTTCCGCTGTTTTCTCCGCTGGCGGATTTCTTTATGGTGCTCTCTATTATCACAGGAATGTTTTCTTTATCTTCTGTAAATTCACTTACTTTAGAAGGAATGGGTAGCTTGTTAAGCCTTGATAATGGTTTTGGACAGGTGTTTTTCTTCTATTGTTTATTTATTCTGGTAGATTTGTTCTTTGCAGGAATTGCCTTCAGAATGGAAAAAGAGTCTTATAAGAAACTGATTTATATCATCCCGCAACGGTTTTACTGGAGACAGCTGATGTATCTGGTCTTATTCAGATCGTTACGTAAAGCGTTGAAAGGGGAGCTGGAAGGCTGGGGAGTTCTAAAGCGTACTGGTAATGTAAAAGAGCAGTCTTAGCGGCTTGTTTACCTTACTAATTAAATAATAATACATTAACATATACAACACGAAAGAATAATAATATGACTAACGATAACGCAAAACAAATATTTGCAGATTTTAATGAATTCTATGTAAAAGCTGTTGAACCTTTAAAAAAAGAGAATCCAATCTTTGTAAGGTTAGATGGTAAAACTAAAGGTGATACACGTGTGATTTTTGCCTACTTTATGTATCAGGACAGAAAATGGAAAGTGAATGCAGATACACATATTGACAGGCTTAAGATTGCTTTTGATCTTGGCGCTAAGGGAGATGATCCATTTGTAATCAAAATGCTGAGAGATAACAGAGGTGAATACCTGGCTATTAAAGGTCAGCCAGTTAGAAACAGTAAAATATACATCTACGCTGTTGAAGCTAAGTAAATAATAAAAAAAACCGCTTATTTTTCGGTAAGCGGTTTTTTTTATGTGCTGTTTAAACTGTTTTTCTGAGCTCGATCACTGTAATCTCCGGCCAGATACCAATCCTGCCTGAAAAACCAAGGAAACCAAAACCGCGGTTAATATTTAATATTCTGCCATTTTCTGATTTGATACCGGCCCAATGGGCATAGCGATATTTAACCGGGCTCCATTTAATACCGAATGCTTCTACGCCAAATTGCATCCCATGGGTATGACCAGCAAGTGTTAAATGTACTTTATTGCCAAATGTCTTAACTTGTTCTTCCCAGTGACTTGGATCGTGAGAGAGTAAGATTTTAAATTCATTGTTGTTTGTGCCAGCCAGTGCTTTGGGTAAATCACCTCTTTCACCAAAACCAAGTCCCCAGTTTTCTACACCGGCGAGTATAATATGCTGGTCTTCTTTTTTAATTTCCACATGAGTGTCCAGTAGTAATTTAAAGCCCAGATCCTGATGGTAAGCTTTTAATTGTTGTAAGTTTTTAGCTTTTTCAAGCTCATTTTCCCATTTGACATAATCGCCGTAATCATGATTTCCTAAAATCGAGAATTGGCCATAGGGAGTTTTAATCTGTGAAAAGTAGCTGATCCAGGGCTTGATTTCTTCTGCTTTATTGTTGACCAGATCTCCTGTGAAAACAAACATATCGGCTTTTTGTGCATTGATCAGTGTAATACCGCGCTGTACAGCAGCTGGATTATTGAAGCTGCCGGCATGGACATCAGAAATTTGTGCGAGTTTGAAACCGTCAAATTTATCCGGAAGGTCATCGAAATAAAGAACGTGATTGATGACTTTGTAATTGTATTTTCCAAAGATCATTCCGTAAATGAAGAGTACAATCGTCAGCAGGAACATGAGAAAGGATAGTTCTACCCAATACAGGTTTCTTCCTGTACCCATAAAAATCCGGGGTACATCACCGATGAACAGGAAAACTGATAACACGACTTCGGCAGCAAAAAGCGTAAGTAGCAAATGACTGGATATCTTGAAAAACAGATCCATGCCATGAGCACTCATTCTTCTGATTGCAAGAAACAGGGAGCCGATAGCGGCAATCATAAACAGGCAGAAGACTGGTGTAGTCAAGCCTGATGTGCTTATCATTAACAGACCCGAAAGTACATACCAATTTAACAAAAAGATAAAAATGGCAAAAAGTATAAAGGGGAGGAGACTGATTTTTCTTTTCATAATATGCGATAAATATAAATAAATTCCAGGTGTCATGTAGTGGATACTACTTTAACCCTACTTCAATGTATACCACAATCTAGCCACAACCCCTGCAAAACCCTGCCGGATTGTACAGCTATTTCAGGAATAAACAGCCAATTCTTAAAACTTAAATTGTTTGGTAAATTCTTCGGGTTGTATAATAATATAACGGACGAGCGGGAATTCCTTTTTGATACCAGCCTGGATGATATTAATAGCTTCATTGATTTGATGGGTATTCAAATCTTCTTTGAAAGTTGCGATCAGCATCAATAATACTTCATCTGGTGACTGATAAGTGGATACAACAGTCAGAACTTTGACGATTCCCGGAACTTTCTCTGTAATTTCCACAATTTTCTGTTTCGACATCGCAGAGATTCCTTCGCCCATTAATAAGCTCCGGCTTTCCCTGGCCAGGATTAAGGAAACTCCAACCAATAACAGCCCCACGAGTAAAGAGGCTACGCCATCCAGTTCCGGTAGATCAAGCCAATGGTTAAGTACCATACAGATCATGACCGTGATTAATCCCAAAACAGCAGCACCGTCTTCAAAAAGTACTAAGAAGCTGGAAGGATCTTTACTTTTTACAATTGCATTCCACCAGGTTTCCTGACCTCTCACTTTATTGAAAGCTTTAGCAGCAATGACTAAAGATGTACCTTCAAAAACTACACATAAAGCCAGTACTACATAATTCCAGGTTGGATCTCCAAGTGGTTCCGGATTTGAGATATGGATAATTCCCTGGTAAATAGAGATCCCTCCACCTAAACCGAAAATCAGGATAGAAACAATAAAGGAATAGAAATAGAGCTCTTTCCCGTAACCGAAAGGGCGCAGGGCATCTGCTGGCTTCTTACTTCTTTTTAATCCGAAAAGCAGTAAAAGCTGGTTAACAGTATCAACGAGGGAGTGAATTCCTTCTGAAATCATAGATGCACTATTGCTGAATGCGCCTGCTATAAACTTGGTAATGGCAATAAGCAGGTTCGCTGCCAGTGCGCTATAAATGGATGCTTTTTGATTAGACATAGGTGTAAAATACGCAAGAAAATAAGATGTTAAAAAGACTTTAACCTTTAGTGTACATCAATTAATGGTAAAATGTTTTAAAACTGTTTAGTGTATTTCTATTATTGATCCGCCTTTTTTATGCAGTGACAGGAATCAGCATCCTGGTTTTTTGCTGGAACCTGAAAAACAGCATTACAGAAGCGGTAAGCAGGCCAAAAGTCAGACCGTACCAGATTCCGTTTACACCCATTTTTAACGTGATACCTAAAAAGTAACCCAGCGGGATACCAATGATCCAGTAAGCAACAAAAGTGATCACAGTTGGGATATTTACATCGCCCAAACCTCGTAAAACTCCCAGTCCAACTACCTGTGTACCATCAAATAACTGGAAGAAACCAGCAATAATCAACAACTGGGCTGCGATCTGAATTACAGCGGTATCTTCTGTATAGATATAAGGTAAAATATGATTGGCGCAAACAAAAGCTATAGCGGTAATACTCATAAATACAGCAACTGTATGATAACTTGCTATAGCTGATCTTCTTAAATCAAAGAAGTTCTTTTTACCCAGGTTATTACCTGTTTTAATGGTCGCTGCTGATGCAATTCCACTGGCCAGCATATAAGTTACAGCAGCCAGGTTAATCGCTACCTGGTGAGCTGCTTGTTCTACAGCGCCAATGGTACCAATTAAAATAGCCGCACCACTGAATGCGCTGATCTCAAAAGAGTATTGCAGGGCAACCGGAGCACCGATTTTTAAGATTTTGATACTTCTGATCTGATCAATCAGCGTTAGTTTAAAGTTTTGCAGGTATATTTTGAAGTTCTTAGAGTTAAAGACATAAATGCACATTACAGTAGCCATTAAGATCCTGTCGACCAGGGTAGAGATCCCAACACCTTTAACGCCCATAGGGGCAATACCGAACATTCCTTTCACCAGGATTATTCCCAGGATCACATTGATGATATTTCCCCAGATAGAAATAAACATAGCCTGCTTAGTAAAACCCAATCCTTCGGCAAATTGCTTGAAAGTCTGAAATATCATTAGCGGAATGATGGAAAAACTCAGGTATCCAAGGTAAGGTTTTGCATAGGCAACAACTTCAGGAGATTGTCCGAGGTTATCAATCACCAACAGGGTTCCGAAGTGTACCAAAAGGTACAGGAAAATTCCTATCATGATATTAATCAATAAGCTGTTTGATAATAAACTTCCGCATTCTTTATAATTTTTACGTCCGTTTTCCTGTGCGATAAGTGGGGTTAATCCATAAGAAATACCCATTCCTACTACAAGGATCAGCATAAACAGACTATTCACCAGGGAAACTGCTGCCAATTGGATTGTTCCTGCAAAATGGCCTACGATCACACTATCAGCAAGGTGCACAAGGGTATGACCCAGCTGGGACACTACAATAGGCATTGCCAGTTTGAGGTTATCTGAATAATAAGGCTTGTATTTTGCGTAAAAGGAACTGAACATAACGATTGAATTGAACCCGCAAAGGTACGGCTATTTCGGCGTTGTCATGGTAAAATATTCTTCTTTTTCGGAAGAATGGGGCTGGATCAGGTCAGCAAGAATGAAACTGACCAGTATTCTCTGGGCTTTATGGTTAGGGATTTTAGTGAGTTTACTAAATTGTTTTAAGGTAATACGCCCTTCCTGATCAAGATACTTTAATAGTTTTTGTTCCTGTTCAGTATAGGTTATCAGCTGCCCGCTATGGGTGTTTTCTTTTTTCAGGACATCAACAATGATCTTGCTGGCCAGGATACTCTTATCATTAACCCGGAAATAAACCCACCATTTTTTGTTCTCGTCGAGCGCATAGTGTGGTTTGGTATCGCTTTGTGGAATTTTAGCAACCAGTACAAGTTTACTATCAATGTATATTTCTTCAAATTCCGGTTCAATTGCTGGCTTGCAGAACTGATGTGCGGATTTGGTAATCATGTATTTTTCTTCTTCTTCAGACTTAACGCCTTTGATCGTGCCGTCATCAGCCACACCTATTAAGAGTTGTCCGCCTTTATTATTTGCAAAGGCCACCAGGCTTTTTGCAATCTTTTCATAATTATTAATCGTCTTTTTAAAATCCAGTGTAGTTCCTTCTCCTTGCAAAATAAGTTTCCTGATATTCATTTTCAGAGGTTTTAACGGACATTCTATTTAATAAGCTACAGGGCCATTTTCACCGCTGTGCAGGTTTCTAACATATACCTCGTTCATCACTGTGGCGCAAACTTCGCCATCGCTGTTTTTAATTTCCATGGGATATGCTTTAACAAACTTTCCACGGGTATTTAACGCTTCAACGGCTTCGTTCAGCATCTCATCGGTAATAATTATAGTGAAAAACAGGGCTGATCTCCCTGGTTTCAAATATTGTATACTTGCGCTTTTGAGCCATACTCTCACTTTAAATCCTTCGCGCTGTAAAAGCTGATCGAATAATAACGCATAAAACGGGTCTGTAGCAGCATAAATAGTTCCGCCAAATATGGAACCGTTATAGTTTTTATTGAAAAGGCTTTTATAGATTTTAACATCAGCTCCCCTGAACCCTTTATGGAATTTCTTAACCCAAATACGCTGGAATAGCAGTGGGGGGTAAAAACACAATCCCCATTTAAGTGTTCTTTCTGATACTATCATGAGCTTTAAATATCAGAAAGATTATTGGCATCTTGTAGAAACTGTAAAGATTAATATAATAAATTTTACAGTTCTCAGAGAATAATCTGCTTTAAAAAAACCGGCTGGCTTTTGATCCCGTATATCCTGTTACAAAACGAATAAAACAAAATTAAACTTTATGAAAAAGCAAATTTTTACGGTTGCAATGGCTCTTGCATTTCTTTCTTTAGCTTCAGCTTGCAATTCATCAAAACCTAATGCTGCTACAGATACATCAACGTCTAAAATGGCGGATACCAGCAGTAAAATGTCAAGCATGGCTGATACTTCAAAAATGCACACTCAGGAAGGTGTTATGGTGGGTGGAGCCTTAATGGTACCAACAAAAAATATTGTAGAAAATGCTGTTGAATCTAAAGACCATACCACATTGGTTGCTGCTGTTAAAGCGGCTGGATTAGCAGAAACGTTAAGTGGAAAAGGTCCTTTTACTGTATTTGCACCTACCAATGAAGCTTTTGATAAATTACCAGCTGGTACAGTAGCGAAGTTGCTTAAACCAGAAATGAAAAAAGATCTGGCTGGTGTTTTAACTTATCACGTAGTTGCAGGAAATTATAAAGCTGCTGATTTAAAAGATGGTTTAGAACTGACTACTGTTCAGGGACAAAAAATTAAGTTTAGTAAAAAAGATGGTCAGTGGTATGTGAATGATGCAAAAATCACTATTACAGACGCAGTTTCAAGTAATGGAGTGACGCATGTTATTGATGCGGTATTAATGCCGAAAAAATAGTTTAATAAAATAGGTAGTTAATTTTTTTAGAGGCTTTGCTGTTTGATCGGCAAAGCCTTTTTTGCGTAATACAATTGTATTATATAGTACGTTTGTACTAATGTATATTAAAATCTAACTTTGGCCTCATATATTCACGGAACTATGTTAAAAGATAAAGTTGTAGAAGCATACCAGAAGATCCAGGATGAGATTTGCCAGGCTTTGGCTTCAGCCGATGGCGCAGGGCAGTTCGAAGAAGAAATCTGGACCAGAGAGGGCGGGGGCGGTGGCCGCACGCGTATTTTTCAGAATGGAAATGTAATTGAAAAAGGGGGAGTTAATTTTTCTGCTGTATATGGTAAATTACCAGAAGCGGTCAAAAAAGCTTTCAAGGTAGAAAATGATGAGTTCTTCGCTACCGGAGTTTCTATTGTTATTCATCCTTCGAATCCATTTGTACCTATTATACATATGAATATCCGTTATTTCGAAATGGATGAACAAACAAGGTGGTTTGGTGGCGGTATTGATTTAACACCACATTATGTAATTGATGAGGATGTACGCTTTTTTCATCAGCTGCTGAAACAAACCTGTGATGAATTTGATGCTTCGTTTTATCCTAAATTCAAAAAACAAGCAGATGATTATTTTTTCATTAAACACCGCAATGAAATGCGTGGTGTAGGCGGAATATTCTACGACAGGCTGAAACCCGAAAATACCGGGCTGGATTGGGATCAACTGTTTAATTTCTCCCTGGGTGTCGGCAATTCATTCATTCCGGCTTATACTGAACTGATTGAACGGAACAGAAATACTGAATTTACAGCAGCACAGCAGGAATGGCAGTATGTAAGAAGAAGCCGTTATGCAGAATTTAATTTAGTTTATGATTCGGGTACAAAGTTCGGTTTGGAGACAAACGGAAGGATAGAATCTATCTTAATGAGCTTACCACCAATGGCAAAGTGGATATATAATCACCAGACTACAGAAAACAGCCCAGAGGCTGCAACTCTGACCAAGTTAATAAAAGGTATAGACTGGACGTAATTTTTTTCCATAATGCGCTTAAACAGCAATATTTTCTTAAATTCGCAAGGTTATAACATTACCTTATTTAAATCGTTTTTAACGAACATCAATATTTTATGGCAGAAGATTTAGAAAATCAGGAAAACGACAAAATAATAAAAATTGATATTGACGAGCAGATGAAGTCTGCCTACATCGATTATTCGATGTCTGTTATTGTATCAAGGGCGTTACCTGATGTACGCGATGGGTTAAAACCTGTACACCGTCGTGTACTTTACGGGATGCTTGATCTTGGTTTGGCGAATAACAGGCCTTACAAGAAATCAGCCCGTATTGTAGGAGAAGTACTGGGTAAGTATCACCCGCATGGTGATTCATCAGTATATATGACTATGGTTCGTATGGCACAGCCCTGGAGCTTACGTTATTTACTGGTAGAAGGTCAGGGTAACTATGGTTCGATTGATGGTGACTCTCCGGCAGCAATGCGTTATACGGAAGCGAGATTCCAGAAAATCGCTGAAGATATGCTTGCGGATATCAATAAAGATACTGTAGATTTTCAGTTGAACTTTGATGACTCTTTAAAAGAGCCAACAGTGCTTCCGGCAAAAGTTCCGAACCTTTTAATTAATGGTTCTTCGGGTATTGCAGTAGGTATGGCAACAAATATGCCTCCTCACAATATTACGGAAGTCATCAACGCGACTATTGCTTACATTGAAAATACAGAAATTACTGTTCCTGAGTTAATGAAATTCGTAAAAGGCCCGGATTTTCCTACCGGAGCAATAATTTACGGATATAATGGCGTTTCAGACGCTTTTGAAACTGGTAGAGGACGTATTGTAATGCGCGCCAAAGCTGAGATCGAAATGGTTAAAGACCGCGAAACGATTATCGTTACTGAAATTCCTTACCAGGTTAACAAAGCGATGATGATTGAGCGTACTGCTGAATTAGTCGGAGAGAAAAAACTGGAAGGTATTTCTAATATTAAGGATGAATCAAACAAGGATGGTATCCGTATCGTTTATGAAATTAAACGTGATGCGAATGCTTCGATTGTATTGAATAATCTTTTCAAACAAACTGCATTACAAACTTCATTCAGTGTAAATAACATCGCTTTAGTGAATGGCAGACCTCAGATGTTAAATCTGAAAGATCTGATCAGACACTTTGTGGATCACAGACATGATGTAATTGTACGCCGTACTAAGTTTGAACTGGATGAAGCGCAGAAACGTGCACACATTCTTGAAGGTTTATTAATTGCTTTGGATCACCTGGATGAAGTAATTAAGTTAATCAGAGCGTCAAATACTCCTGAAGAAGCAAGAACAGGCTTAATGGAGCAGTTTGGCTTAAGTGATATCCAGGCGAGAGCTATTCTGGATATGACTTTACGTCGTTTAACAGGACTGGAAAGAGATAAGATCAAAGAAGAGTTTAATGAGTTGATGAAAACGATTGAATACTTGCAATCTATCTTAGCTGATGAAAGTCTTAGAATGCAGATTATCAAGGATGAGTTAGCTGAAATGATGGAGAAATACGGCGATGAGCGTAGAACTACTATCGTTCACTCTGCTGAAGATATGAGCATGGAAGACTTTATCGAAGATGAAGAAGTAGTGATCACAATCTCTCATGAAGGTTATATTAAACGTACGCCTGCAACGGAATACCGCACACAGGCAAGAGGAGGGAAAGGTTCTAAAGGAAGTGATTCAAGAAATGAAGATTTCATTGAGCATTTACTGATTGCTTCTAACCACAACTATATGTTATTCTTTACCGAGACGGGACGTTGTTTCTGGTTAAGGGTATATGAAATTCCTGAAGGTTCAAGACTAAGTAAAGGAAGAGCAATCCAGAACATTATCAATATTCCTAAGGAAGAGAAAATCAAGGCCTATATTAAGGTTAAGAATTTGAAAGATCAGGAATATCTGGAGAACAATTATATTATCATGTGTACCAAAAAGGGAACGATTAAGAAAACTTCTCTGGAAGCTTATTCAAGACCGAGGGTAAATGGTATTAATGCAATTAATATCAATGAAGGTGATCAGTTACTGGAAGCTAGTTTAACGAGCGGATCAAGCGAAATCATCATGGCATTGCGTTCCGGACGTGCAATCAGGTTCAATGAAGCGACCGTAAGACCTATGGGCAGAACAGCTACCGGAGTAAGAGGTGTTACTTTAGGTCATGCTGCTGATGAAGTTGTTGGCATGATTGCTGTAGATGATCCATCAGCAACGGTAATGGTAGTTTCTGAAAAAGGTTACGGTAAACGTACTAATGTAGAGGATTACCGCGTTACTAATCGTGGTGGTAAAGGTGTAAAAACAATTACTATTACGGAGAAAACAGGTGATTTGATCGCTATTAAAGCGGTTACTGATGCTGATGATTTAATGATTATCAATAAATCGGGTATCGTTATCAGAATTGTATTAAGTCAGCTCAGAGTTATCGGAAGAGCAACACAAGGTGTTCGTCTGATCAACTTAAAAGGAAATGACTCTATTGCATCTGTTGCGAAAATCGAACATGAGGATGATCCTGAAGAAGAAGTTAACGGAGAGCTGTTGTTAGTAGATCCTGCTGATGTATTGCCTGAAGAGGGGGGTACTGAGGAAGCTGAAACTGAAGAAGAGGAAGAAGAGTCTGATGAAGAAGGTGAAGCAGATGATACTGATGAAACAGAAGAAAACTAAGTATAAATTAAATTAAAAACAGACCCAATAAACCCTGTAGTAGTAACGGATATTTTTATCCTTTTAAGCTCCAGGGTTTATGTTCATTAAAACCAATTTACAATATGAAAAAAGTAGTTTTAAGTATACTTTTAATAGGTGCTGCCACCTATGCAAATGCTCAGAAGAGTGAAGTTTCCAAAGCTAAAAATGCCTGGGGATTAGCGAGTTTACCTGGTGCTAAGACTTTAGATGAGACCTTGAAATCTCTTGAAGATGGATTAAAGACTACTGACAATGCTATTGCAAACGAAAAGTCTAAAGTTATGCCTGAGGCATGGTCTTACAGAGCATTATTTGCTTCAAGAATTTCATTTGTAGATTCTTTAAATATTGCAAATGCAATTGCTAAGGATAAAATTGCTGAAGAGGCCATCGCAAAAGCTAAAGAGTTAGATACAAAAGGTGGTGAGAAAGAAAATATTAAAGAAGCTGAACAAACTTTGTCTAATGCTTTAAGAAACAGAGCTATTTTTGCCTACAATAAAAAAGATTTCAAATCGGCACTTCAGTTTTTCAATGAATTAACGGTTAAAAATCCTCAGGATACCTCAACATTTGTAAATGCAGGTGTGACTGCTAAACAAATTAATGATTATCCTGAAATGGTTAAAAATTTCAAAAAAGCAATTGATTTAGGATCTAAAGATTCAGAATCTTTGTACAGTGAAATCATTTCTACTGAATTTAGTCAGGTAAAGGATACAGTTGCTGGTACTGCTTTATTAGAAGCTGCTTTAGCTAAATATCCTGAGAACCCTTATTTCTCTGGTATGCAGACTGACCTTTATATCAAACAGGGTAATGTTGCAAAAGCTCAGGAATCATTGGCTAAGTTAATTGCTAAAGATGGTAAAAACGCTTCATACCAGTATGCTATGGGCGATACTTACTACAAACAAGCTTTAGATTTACAAGGAAAAAGAAACAAAATCGATCCTAAAAAGAAAAAGGAATTTGATGAAGTAACTGTTAAGATGAAAGGTTTCATCGATCAGGCATTACCTTACTACAAAAAAGCTTATGAATTAGATCCTAAGATGGTTTCTGCTTTAGAAAACTTAAAAGTTATTTATGCTTTTAAAGATGACAAAGTAAACTATGAGGCTACTAAAAAATTATTAGATGCGCAAAATGGTACGCCAGCTGCTGCACCAAAAAAATAATTATTGATCATAAATGTGATATTAAAAGAGGGATAAATTTTATCCCTCTTTTTTTTTGTATAAATTTGTAGCTAAGCCTAATGAAGCATATGATGAAGAAACGATATTTATTTGCAGTTACTATTTTAATGGTGAGTTCCACTTCAGCGTTTTCCCAAAAGACCCAACTCTATATTGCCAGAAATAGTGTAGGAAAGCTCCAGGCGGCGATTGCAAACAAACAGGATCAAAAAACACAGTTGGCTATATTAGGAGAGGGGATCAAAGCAGCAGAAGCTGCTGAGAAGGATAGGGAAACAAAGAAATGGCCTGAAACCTGGGCACTAAAATCTTACCTGAGTTCTTATATCGCCATTACTGATCCAAGTCAGGATAATTCCGATAAATATTTTGATCTGGCTATCAATGCAATTGATTCTGCTAATAGGTTTGATAAGTTTGAGGATAACTCTGGTTTGATCAAAGCATCAAGTTATAATGTAAATATCAAGAAACAGCAAAAAGGAAAGTCTGCTTATCAGGCGAAGGATTTTAGTGCTGCCTATAAATATTTGAAAGAGGTAAGTGATTTCTTCCCTAAGGATACAATTTTGGCTGTAAATGCTGCTTTAAGTGCAGAAGGCGTTAAAAATGAGGATGAAGCTTTGGCTTATTACAAACGCGCTAAAGATAATGGAATTATGAATGCGGTAGTATTTCAGCGTATGGCCGATATTTATAAACGTAAGCTGGATAATGACCTTGCTTTAAAAACACTGCAGGAGGGACTGATCTACAATCCTTATAATGATTTATTAAACAATGATTATATCAACTTATTGCTGGATACTGAAAAGTATACTGAAGCTAGACAGGTGATTGAAAATACTTTAAAGGTAGATACCAGAAGTAAGTTATTGTATTATTTATATGGTTATCTGCATCAGAAAAATACAAATATGGGGACTGCCGAATTAGCTTACAATAAAGCTTTGGAAATAGACCGCAATTATTTTGATGCGTTATATCAGTTAGGTTTGGTTTATCTTAACCTGAGCAATGATGCATTAGCTGCTCCTAAAAAAGATATTCTTGCATTTACTTCTAATCTTAACCGTGCTGAGATCATTTTATCACAGGCGCATCAAGTGAATAAAAAGGATAAACCGACTATTAATTTATTAATTGATATTTATACGCGTAAAAACAGATTTGACAGGGCCCAGGAATTGAAGGCTCAGTTGGAAGAGTTTTAGCAGGATAGATTTAAAAATATAAAAAGCATCAGAAGAGGATTCGCAAGGATTTCATTTTCTGATGCTTTTTGCGTTTGCAGTTATTCCAGAATCAGGAATTATTTTTCATACGCGGGACGTCTAATAAAAAACGTACTTAACATAATGTTAATTATGTAACAATAATATAAAAAGGAATAATATACGCATTTACTAAAATCTGATCAATATCAGCCTCGTCAAGGTCTTTAAGGATTTTTTCTAAAGATGTAATAAATAAATTCTGCAGATTCTGGATAACTAAGTTCATAGGTATTATAATATTATATCGCCTAAAATATTAATTTCTGGCGATATAATGAGTTCTTGTTAAGGATTAAATGCATAAGCTACGTAATAAATTGCGCCAACTGCCGGATTCCCGTAAGAAGTGAAATTGTATTTATTCAGCACATTAGACCCGCCAATTTTAATCATGGAATTCACTGACGGGATTTTCAAATTAACCTGCGCGTCAAGCGAAGCAAATGCAGGCACATTGCCGGAAGCAAAAGAAGAATTCCAGTAAAACTTGCCCTGCCAGCGGTAATTTACATTAAAACCGACATTTTTAATCAGTTCTTTTTTAGCTATCCCCAGGTTATAACGGATTTTTGGCGTATTAAAATCATTGATGTAATTAGCTGGAATATCTCTAATGTTATTATACGATATATTACCGCTCAGGTTATAATTAGCTAGTAAATAGTCAATTCCCAGTGCCGCGCCATAAGAAGTTACTTTGCCTGTGGCATTTACCGGAACACCGAACTTTGTAAAGCCAGATCCATCCGTATTTCTCTGATAAACATCGACCGCAGTAATAAAATTCTTATAAATATTGTAATAAGCATAAGCATCGATCAGGAATTTAGGCCCTAATAAGCCTTTATAACCTACTTCAAAAGCCTGAACACTTTCTGGCCTCACCCCTTTCGCATTAAAACTGTACCCTTTTAATAAAGTCGGATCTGGTTTTCCAGCAGCAGCAGCGGCCAGAAAAGCTCTATAACTAACATCTGTGAATGCCTGATTTGTAAATAAGCTGTATTTATTCAGAATTTCAGGGATTCCACCAATCAGCCTTTGTGAGCCACCACCTACCGATAAATCAATATACTGGTTCTGCGTAGTCGGATTTCGGTATCCGGTCTGGTAGGAAACCCGGATATTGTTGTTTTTTGCTACGGTATATACGCCCGTTACTCTTGGCGTAAAGCGACCATCAAAGTTGCTGCTTTTATCATAACGGCCGGAAACTGTCAATTTAAGTTTATCCTCAAAAAACTTCTTGCCTAATTGAGCAAAACTGCCGTATTCTTTGATATTAATCTCATCAGTCAAATCATTAAAAATCGTTCCGTTAGATCTTAACTGATACAACCGGTAAGATGCACCTAGTTGAAATTCAACAACGTTATTGAACAGATTGCTGAAATTATACATTCCTTCGTAATGATATAAATTAGTTTGATCATTAAACTTCGCTCCGTAAATTCCTTTTTTAAAATCAGTACCTGCAATCGTTGTATTCAGGATTTGTTCTTTAGCCATTCCAAATTCTCTGGAACCCGGAACAAACCTGCCCTGATCGGCTGCTGCTCTTGCTGCCGCATAAGCTGCTGCATCTGTAGCTCCCTGAGACTTCGCACCAATATAATTTCCTACATACTGTGGAAACCAGTCTGTCGATTTTTTAGAAGTTTCATTGATATAACTTCCCAGAATTGAAGCGATATAAGAATCACCGGAGCGTTCTTGTGTGGTATAACCCCTGACAAAAAAATCTTGTCCTTTTAATTCCAGTTTATACTGCCCGATACTAAAATTCCGCAAAGAATAACGATCCGACCCTGTGTAAACAGAGGTACCGCTACCCCAGTAAACCTGTGCAATAGCTTCTACAGTCTTACTGAAACGGTAATTCGCCGAACCAGAAATTTTAATTGATTGTGTCTTATAATCTACCAGTGAACTCTCCTCATAACCCGTTCTGGATACATTTTGATCAGGTAATAAACCCGGTGTATTTAAGCCTGCGTAAAATGGTCTCATGGTCGCATTCGTTCTTAAAAAGCCATTTAATGCATTTAATCCTGCAGGATTTGATTTGAACGCATCAATTTGTGCGGCAGTTGGCGGAGCTGGCAAACCAAGCGCACCCTGAACAAAACCAGAAGTCCCGGCATTCAGTACAGACTGTGCTACATTACGCATGTTCTGACTTACCTCGTCACCATATACATTGATCCCGTCATAATTAGGATCTGAGCTTCTGTTACCATCTTTTCCGGTCCTGGAGGCGCGGTCGAAGTTGGAGAAATTATCTGCCTGCCAGTCTTGTGCCTGCAGAAAAGAGAAAGTTCCTTTAACAGCAAATTTATTATTCCAGGCTTTCGCAAGGCGGACGTCCAGCTGATTGTAGGGTTGTACATCAGTATTGTTATCGTTGACATGATTAATCCCTGTCTTAAATTGAAAACTTGGCCCCTGATAATCAAACGGGCTTTTGGAAGTCATCAGCATTGTACCATTAATTCCACCCGCACCATAAAGCGCTGATGATGCACCAGGCAACAATTCTACATTGTCGACATCCAGATCATTAATCCCAACGATATTACCTACTGCAAAATTAAGCCCTGGAGCCTGGTTATCCATCCCGTCGACAAATTGGTTGAACCGGGTATTTCCATTTGAATTAAAGCCTCTGGTGTTGATCGATTTGAAAGTTAAACTCTGTGTACTCACTTCAACTCCCTTCATATTATTCAGCGCATCGTAAAAAGATGGAGCGGCTTGTTCTTTGATTGTACTACTTCCCATCCTTTCTATAGACACTGGAGATTCTAATATTCTTTCAGGAGTTCTGGAGGCTGAAATAACGACCTCTTGTCCAAGAATACCTTCTTGTTCCAATTCTATATTCAGATCAGCTGTATTTCCGGTAATCAATTTTTCAACGGAGGTATAACCAAGAAAAGAAATGACCAGAATAAAAGGTGCTTTTTGTGTGGTAGTGAATGCATATTTCCCGCTCTGATTTGTAGTCGTACCAACTGTTTTTCCTTTAACGGTAATGCCTGCACCAGGGACAGGTTCTTTGCTGAGCTTATCAGTTACTGATCCGCTGATTATAATGCTTTGTGCCTGAACACAGATTACTGTGATACAGAGCATTAAAAGCAAGAATACTGGTTTTGTAAATCTTCTCATCATACGTTAATTTATTATTTGGTTTACACTTACTTAAATTTAATGTAATTAAATGAAAATTTACAACGTTTAAGTCGCAATTATTCGGGTGGGTAAAACCATTAATTTTTGCAGTAGACGTTAATTTCAGAACCAAAATAAGGGCTGTAGCTCTCCCCTTTCCTATTGAGGATGAATTCATAGAGGTTGTCGTTTAAAGCCCTTAAAAGATGTGTATGGTTTATTTTAGTAGTTGATTTACAGTGTGTTGTGTGAGTTGTTTTAAATCATTTTTTTAATCTGAGAAGCTAATAATGTCGTTCCGAATCCAAGTATGGCAATCAATAAGAATGACCAGCGAAGGTTCGTTGCCTGTGCAATAAACCCTATCATTGGCGGGCCGATTAAAAAGCCTAAAAATCCAACTGTAGAGACTGCTGCGATTGCCATTCCGGGTGCCATAGTCTTAGACTTTCCGGCTAGTGCTAATACCAGGGGTACTACAGAGGATACACCAATTCCTACCATTAAAAAACCTAGAGTAGCGGTGTAGATATTTGGAAACATCACTGCCAGTAATAGCCCCGTTGTGCTGATGATTCCGCTGCATTGTAAGATTTTACTGATTCCAAACCGGGTTACAAATTTATCTGCTGCAAAACGGCCACCTGCCATTGTTGCCATAAATGCGATAGATCCCATGGTGGTTAAGGCTTCGGGAACTGTAACAACTGTTTTGAAATATACACCGCTCCAATCGAACATAGTACCTTCAGTAATCAGACTGGCAAAAGCAATAAGGCCCAGCTTCAAAATGTTACTGTCAGGCTTCGCAAATAAGGGTTGTGATTCTGAAGCCCCGTCTTCTGGTAATAAATAACGCCAGGAATAAAAGACCAGGATCCAGCAAAGTGCGCCAACCAATACAAAATGCATCCAGAAAGGCCATTTCATAGCAATAGCCAAGGTACCGATAGCGACACCAGTAAAGCCTGCCAAACTCCATAATCCATGGAAAGAAGCCATAATTGACCTTTTATACAACTCTTCTATTCCCACAGCTTGTGTGTTCATAGCGATTTCAAACACGTTATTTAAAAATCCAAAGAAAAACAGCACTATAACCAATTGCCAGATATGGGAAGTCAATCCGATGACACATAACACGAAAGGAAACAGCAAACCTGCGGCAATCAATACTTTCCGGCTTGTGAATTTGGTGACCATCCATCCGGATATCGGTAAGCTGATCATCAAACCTACTGGTAATGCGAATAACACGCTTCCCAGCTCTCCATCACTCAAAGTATAGAAAGATTTAATATCATGAATGCGGCATGCCCAGCTGGAATAAGTAAGTCCGGCTATAAAAAAGAAGATACTGGTTGCAATACGATGAGAACGTTTTTTATCAATAGATAAGGGCATAGATCATTTATGTTTAAAGACAGGGCATTGGATTAAAATCCAATGCCCTGTCCTGATGTTAAGTTTTATTTTTTATACCAGGTGCAGTTGTAATTCGTCGTAATCTGCAATCTTTACAATATCAGCAAGATCTTCTAACTTTTTGTTATCGATTCCTATAAATTGTATACCTAATTGTTGTGTCGCCTGGTAATCCCATTTGCCATCACCTACATAGATGATTTCTGACAATGGCATATCTATCCGGTGTAAGTTGTTCATTTGCAAAATGGTATTACCTATAATGTCACGTCTCGCTCTTGCGTCTTGTGCAAATGAGGCAGCAGCACAACCAGCTGTGGTAATCCCTGCACAGCTCAATTTAAATAAAGCAGACTCTCTCCAGCCACCAGTAGCCAGACCAACACTAATGCCTTCCTGAGCGCATAAGGCCTGAAGTATTCTACCTGCTTTAGGTATTTCTTTCATACATTCATTACGTTCTGTATGTGCATCTTTCAATAAAACTAAGAAATTCTGAATAAAAAGATCTCTTTCTGCTTCTGTATAGGTACGCTGATCGCGTTCCATAAACAGCTGATGGATAATACCAGAATCTGTTGTGTTCTCATAATGCCCGTAATCTGTTTCAAAGCCACGGAAACCAAAAGTTTCTTCTAAGGCTTGTGTAAAACAATGATCATCTACCTGAGTAGTGTCTGTCAATGTTCCGTCTATATCAAATATGATGTATCTCATGGTTAGTTTTTAATGTTGTTAAATTCTGATTACAGATTTAAGACTGGAAATATGATTACTTCTTACTTTGGTATCCATGTCACAACCTAAATCTTTGATCGCCGATGTGAAGTCATCTAAACCATATTCGTTGGTAATGATTTTTTCCAAACCTAAACTACCTTTATTGATCAGGTCTACGGCATGTCTGAAAGTATCCATGGAATCGATAGAACCTATAATTGAGATACTGCGGTCGGCGATTTCTCTTGCATTAATAGTCTGCTGGTTATTGCGTAAGCCCATCATACAGATTTTACCCCCGTCTGCTATGGATTGCATTGATTTTTCCAGTAATGAACCTGTGGTGTCAATAATCAGATCATATTGATTCTTTTGCGGGATAAACGAAGGCTCTATCTTCCAGTTTTTAGACAGCACGTTATTCTCTTCGATGAGTTTAATCCGGTCACGTGAAGCTTCGTAAACTACACCTTCTTGTATACCATGCTGGGTTAATGCCATGTAAAACAGCAAACCAATTGGCCCGCCACCCAAAATTGCTGTACGCATATAAGGGGTTACTGCCAGTTTTTTTACGGCGGTAAGTACGCAGCTGAGAGGTTCGGACATTGCGCCCTGCTCAAAAGGAATGTTATCGTTTAGTGGATAAATAAACTGTTTGGTAGTTTTAAAATATTTGGTAAAAGTACCATCGATAGAAACACCTGCCTCTGTACTTGACTTCAACAGACAGTGATTGCGAAGGCCTTTACGGCAGTTCTCGCAGTAACCGCAATAAAAGGTTGGATCAATGATAACGCGCTGTCCTACGCTGCAGGTTTCGACACCGCTACCTTTGGCTACAATAATCCCTGCGGATTCATGACCGATAATTACCCGCGGACTTGCATTGTATTCACCAGAAATAATACTCAGGTCTGTTCCGCAAATACCAGTCGCTTTGATTTCGACGATAACTTCATCAGCTGCTGTGATTACTGGTTCTTCTCTTTCTTTGAGCTGGATATCCCAGGCTCCGTTATATACGATTGCTTTCATTTTATAATTGACTGAATATTTTGTTTAAGCGGAAGTAAATTTCTTCGATATCATCTTGTGTCGCGGTTAATGCAGGGCGCACTTTAACCACATTTCCAAATCCGTAACGTGATCCTCTGAGAATCATTTTATGGTCTGTAAGGGCTACGTCAACGATTTTATTCGCAAGATCAACGTCTGGTGCACCGTCTTTATCTATGATTTCCAGTCCCCACATATAGCCGATACCGCGCACATCACCTATAACCGGGTAATTTTCTTTTAATTTATATAAGAAATCACCTAATATTTTTCCTGATACCTGTACATTTTCCAGAAAACCTGGTCTGGAAACTACTTCCATTGTTTTCTGTGAAGCGGTTAAAGAGAGTAAGTTCCCTCCTGAAGTATAGGAATGTTCAAATTTTTCAAGTACTGCATATTCTTTTTTATAAAGAATAGCTGCCGCCGGGATACCGATACCGCCTAAACCTTTAGCAAGGGTGATAATGTCCGGTTTAATATCATAATGTTCGCTGGCAAACATATGGCCTGTTCTTCCTATCCCTGTTTGTACTTCATCGGCAATAAGGGAGATATCCAGTTCATCGCATATTTCTCTGACTTTTTTGAAGTAGCCATCTGGTGGGATGATATTTCCGCCATTTCCCAGAATCGGCTCTATAATCATGCAGGATACACCTCCTGAACTTCCATATTGCGCATAATCATGAATTGCTTCTGCGCAAAGGTATCCGCAATCCGGCCCTTTTGCCGAAAAAGGACAACGGTAACAATATGGAGCTGGAATGACAGCATTATTGGTTGTTATCGTATTGGCGAAGGATTTTCTCCTGAAAGCATTTCCGGAGATATTAGTTGTGAAAAGTGTTTGCCCATGGTGTGATAGCGATACGCTCAATACCTCACTCTTACCATTGAATTTATTCGCAATTTTTACTGCCCCTTCATTTGCTGTAGAACCGATAATGTCACGCATCCAGCCATCAGTGATGTGTTCCGGAGCTTCATCAAGAATGTTGTCCAGTACTTCTTGCGCCAGTTCACCAGTAAAAGATGATGATACGTGGATCAGGTCTTCTACTTGTTTTTTTAAGGCATCTACTAATTCCGGATGACTATATCCCAGTGAGAGATTAAAAGTCCCGGAAACAGCGTCAATGTACTCTTCGTTTTCTGGGGTGTAAAGGCGAATACCTTCACCCTTAATGAATTTAATGTTGTCTGCCATCGTTTGATTTTATTTGGTTTTTTTTATTTGCTATTAAGGTATTTATGAAATTATTAATTTAACATTGGGATAACTTTAGTCATTAAAAGAAAATAAAACCGATTGCTGATTCTGATGTGGAAAAGAATATGATATAACTGCATTCAGGTTTTATATTTGTTCAATTGCTTTAAATAATTAGTGTATAAACTTTCGTAATTATAATTTAAGATCATAATTTATTTGACGAAACATATCTATTCACGTGGTGAATGAAATATTGCTAATACGATAAAACAAGGCTTTAAACTTATTTAATATGCGTCTGTTGATAATGAAAGCAGTTTTTTGATAGCTATTGTTGTGTATTTTTAACACTTTATAATTTTAAAATATCCTGAACGGGAAAATTCTGTAATCTTCCTCTTGTGAAATAAAAAAACAGTAATTTATTTAATCAGATTTTGGCTACGCAAGAGTCTTATAACCGGGATTTTACAGTATGTTTTATTATTTATTTTTCTTTTAAAGAAAATTAGCTGAATTTTCTCAGGCAGATATATTTTTAAATAAATATCCTATATTTAGTAACGGCGTAATTGAGGCATAAATGACAGAAAATAAGGGCTTAAGAAAAATGTTAACTCCATTTATGCTTTGGGGACTTGGTGTTGGTTATGTAATTTCAGGTATGTATTTTGGCTGGAATTTAGGTCTTGAAAAAGGCGGTACTGGCGGAATGGCCATTGCGACTGTTGGAGTGGCTATCATGTATGTCACTTTTACATTCAGTTATACCGAACTGGCTTGTGCAATACCTAAGGCTGGCGGCGTATTTGATTACGCTAACAGAGCAATGGGCAAAAATATCGGGTTCATTGCCGGGATTGCACAGATTGTTGAGTTTATACTCGCCCCTCCTGCAATTGCTTTCGCTATTGGTGCCTATTTTAACGCTTTCTTTCCACAGGTTCCTATTTTAACCAGTGCGATTGTGATCTACTTTATATTTACTGGTTTAAATATATATGGAATTAAAGCTGCTGCTTCGTTTGAAGTCATTGTGACCGTGTTAGCTGTTGGCGAATTGTTGCTGTTTTCGGGTTTGGCTCTGCCAAAGTTACAGGTGGTGAATCTGACACATAATTCTTTCCCTAATGGTTGGAGCGGCGTTTTTGCAGCCATCCCTTTTGCAATCTGGTTCTTTTTAGGGATTGAAGGGCTTGCGAATGTAGCTGAAGAAACCAAAAATCCCCAAAGGGATATTAGTAAAGGCTTTGGATGGGCAATATTTACATTGGTTATATTATGTGTACTGGTATTTATTGCAGCTACAGGTATTGCCGGATGGGAAGCAATAGTTTATAAAAACGGGATAAACGGTGAAACTTCAGATTCCCCTCTTCCACTGGCGCTGGCCAAAATAACAGGAAGCAATCACCTGATGTACCACTTGTTAATTACAGTAGGGTTATTTGGCCTGGTTGCTTCTTTTCATGGGTTGATCCTTGCTGCCGGACGTTCTACTTATGAAATGGGACGTGTACATAACATTCCTTCTTTTTTAGGTAAGATCTCTCCGCGTTTTCAGACACCTGCAAATGCCTTGTTTGGGAATATGGTGATCGGAATTTTCGCATTGCTGTCGGGTAAAACCTCAGAGATTATCGTGATTTCTGTTTTCGGTGCTTTGACTTTATATAGTATATCCATGGTTTCAATTCTGCTTTTAAGGAAGAACGAGCTTGGACTGTATCGTCCTTTTCGTGTACCTTTTTATCCTTTGTTTCCAATAGTTTCGCTGATTATAGCGCTGGTTTCCATCATAGCCATGCTGATCTTTAGTTTTAATTTAGGGCTGATTTACTTTTCCATATTGGCCATCGCATTTTTGTTATACCGAACGTTTAAATCCTCTGCTCCATGACAGTCCAAGAAATATTAGCGTATGTAAAACAACATCCTTCGGGAAAAGTAAAAGTAGCTGTTGCCGATATAGACGGTGTTTTAAGGGGTAAGTATATTGCTGCCGAAAAATTTGCCACTATTGTTGAAGGCCGGATTGGATTCTGTGACGTCACCTTTGGCTGGGATATGGGCGATGTAGCTTATGATCATGTAAAGTTTACGGGCTGGCATACGGGTTATCCGGATGCACTGGTCAAACTCGATTTAAGTACGTTCCGTAAAATTCCATGGGAAAATGAGGTGCCGTTCTTTCTGGGAGACTTTGTAAATGAGAGTGAAGTGCCTGCTTATACCTGTCCTCGGCAACTCTTGCGTAAAGTGATTGCTGAAACTGAACAACAGGGCTTTCTTCCTTATTTCTCACAAGAATTTGAATGGTTCAATTTTGCAGAAACGCCTGAAAGTGCGGCTCAGAAAGATTTCCAGCGGCTTACACCTTTAACTCCTGGTATGTTCGGGTATTCTATTTTACGGAGTTCTCTGAAAAATGATTACATGAGCGATTTGTTTGACTTGCTTTGCAGGTTTGGAATTCCTATTGAAGGTTTACATACGGAGACCGGGCCTGGGGTATATGAGGCAGCAATAAAATATGCACCAGTTTTGCAGGCGGCAGATCAGGCTGTTCTGTTTAAAACAGCAGTGAAAGAGATTGCTTACCGGCATGGGATTATGGCCACTTTTATGGCGAAGTTCAGTGAAGACCTGCCCGGGTGCAGTGGTCATGTGCATCAAAGTTTATGGGACAAGGAATCGAAGACAAATCTGTTTTATGAGGAAACAGATCCGGATAAAATGAGTGAGCTGATGAAGAGTTATATCGCCGGACAGTTGCATTGTCTGCCGCATATTTTACCACTGATTGCCCCTACAGTAAATAGCTATAAAAGGCTTGTAGAGGGCGCATGGGCACCGACAACTTTAACCTGGGGAATTGACAACAGAACGGTTGCTTTAAGGGCTTTACCGGGAAGTAAAAATGCCACAAGATTAGAAACAAGGGTTGTTGGGTCAGATACCAATCCTTATCTGGCTTTATCTGCTTGCCTGGCTGCCGGATTATATGGAATTAAGCGTCAGCTCAAATTAACACAGCCAGCTACGCAGGGCAACGGCTATCAGGAAATTGCTTATGGGGTTTTACCACGAAATCTTCATGAAGCCACGCAGTTAATGAAACATTCGGAAGTTGCGAAGGAACTGTTCGGGGCTGATTTTGTGGAGCATTTTACTTTAACAAGAGAATGGGAATGGAAACAATATGCAAAAGTAGTGACCGATTGGGAGCTCAAAAGATACTTTGAAATTATTTAAACGATTATAGCTATGACATTTGATAAAGTTTATCAATATAACTTTCCTACGATCATTCGCTTTGGTGCAGGTGCGATTCAAGAATTGCCTGCCTATTTACAGCAGAACGGGTTAAAACGACCGATGATTGTGACTGATCCGACTATTGCCGGTTTACCCTTTTTTAAGGCCATTGTGAATGATTTACAGGCCAATCATGTGTCTGTTGAGGTTTTCAGTGAAATTCATAAAAATCCGGTAAAGAGTGATGTTTATAAAGGAACTGAGGTGTGGGATAATACCTCAAGGGACAGTATTATAGGGATTGGCGGAGGTGCAGCTTTAGACGTAGCCCGTTCTGTTGTTTTAAGGGTAAATCACCGGGAAGATTTGTTTAAATATGATGATTTGATTGGTGGTGATATTTATGTAACGAATGATGTACCTCATTTTATTGCTGTCCCAACTACTGCGGGGACAGGAAGTGAAGTGGGCCGGAGTGCAATTATTGCGGATGACCTGACCCATCAGAAAAAGATTCTGTTTTCTCCGAAGCTGATGGCAAAAATCGTGTTTGCTGATCCGGTATTGACGATGGACTTACCACCTTTTATAACTGCGGCAACGGGCATGGATGCGCTGACACATAATCTGGAGGCATTTTTAGCAAAGAATCCACATCCTTTATGTGATGGGATTGCGCTGGAAGGTATTTATCTGATCAAAGATTCGATTGAAAGAGCGACCAATCATCCGGATTTAGAAAGCAGAAGTAAAATGCTGATGGCTTCTATGATGGGTGCTATTGCTTTTCAAAAAGGTTTAGGTGTGGTACATTCTCTGGCACATCCGCTTTCTTCTCTGCTTGATACACATCATGGGTTAGCCAATGCGGTTAATCTGCCTTATGGAATGGAGTTTAATATTGCTGGTTTCGAGGATCGTTTCAGACGTATTGCAAGGACTTTGGAATTGAAAGAGGAAACTGGTGCAGCGGTCGCGAACTATTTAGCTGAGCTGAACTCCAAAGTTCACATTCCTCAGCGGTTAAGTGAAATTGGTGTGAAAGCTGAACATATTGAAACACTGGCAGATCTGGCGTTAGCTGATTTTGCGCATCCTAATAACCCAAAGCCAGTTAGCCGGGAGGATTTTAAGCAGTTGTATTTAAAAGCACTTTAATGAAAAAAAAGATTGGAATCAGTTATACGGAGACTAATTTTCAAAATTACTGGAATTGGTTTACGGCAGCTGATCTGGGCGATGATTTAGAACTGATTGAATTATCCTTCGAAAAAAACAATGTAAAGGATATTCAATTGTGTGCTGGTTTCCTGTTAACCGGTGGCATTGACGTTACCCCCTCTTTTTATGGGGGTGCTTTAGATTATCCTGGTCAACCTGATTTTTTCCTGCCAGAAAGAGATGAATTTGAAAAGCTTATTTACGAATATTCACAGGCTTTGAAAATACCTGTTTTGGGAATTTGCAGAGGGATGCAATACATCAATATTCTGGAAGGTGGAAAAGTTCTGGAAGACATTGGCCCGGCAAATTTAATCCATAAAAAAGGGGCCGAAGATAAGGTGCATCAAGTCAATATAGGTCATAACTCTATGTTATACGCTATAATTGGGCTTAAAAATGGAATTGTTAACAGTGCACATCATCAAGGAGTTACTGAATTTAGCTTAAGTGACAATTTAATGGCAAATTCTTATGCTGACAGTACGGATCAATTGATTGAGGGACTGGAATTTAAAGACAAGACACATAAATCTTTTATGCTTGCGGTGCAATGGCATCCGGAAAGAATGAAGGAAAAGGAAATAAATCCACTTTCTCAAAAACTCAAAGAGCGGTTTTTGGAGGAGGTAAAAAAAATGGAAAAATGAATGTAATCAATCCCGCTACAGAAGAAGTAATTGCAACGCTTCAGGAAGATAATGAATCTTCATTGCATGCAAAACTGGAAATATTGGTAAAAGCACAAAAGGAATGGGCTAAAAAGGGCTTGTCTGAACGGATCAGGGTGATTCAGCAATTTGATGATTTACTGGAGGCGGAGAAAGAAAGGCTTGCTGGCGTGCTGAGCTCGGAAGTTGGAAAGCCTTTACAGCAATCCCGTAATGAGATTAATGGTGCGAGGTCAAGAATTCAATGGATGTGTGGAAATTCTGTTAAATATCTTTCTGATGAAGAGGTTATTAATACAATTGATCTAAAGGAAGTGATCTCTTATGATCCGTTGGGTGTAATCTGTAATATCTCTGCCTGGAACTACCCCTATCTGGTTGGTGTGAATGTTTTTATACCTGCATTGCTGGCTGGAAATGCTGTGCTGTATAAACCTTCTGAATATGCTTCTCTAACTGGGCTGGAGATTGAAAAACTGCTGAAGCTGGCTGGGGTACCTGACGGGGTTTTTCAAGTCGCTTTGGGTGGCAGAGAAACTGGCGAACTTTTGCTGGATATGGATTTTGCCGGGTATTATTTTACAGGTTCTTACCGCACCGGTCAGCATATTTATCAGCGGGTAGCGGCAAAGATGGTTCCTTGCCAGCTTGAACTGGGTGGTAAAGATCCGCTGTATGTGGCTGATGATGTGAAAGATATTAAGGCTATAGCTGCGGGAACTGCGGATGGCGCATTTTATAATAATGGACAGAGTTGTTGTGCGGTTGAACGAATATATGTTCATGAAAAGGTGTATGATAGTTATGTTTCTTCTTTTGTTAATGAGGTCAAATCATGGAAGATAGGTCTTCCAACTGAAGAAGGTGTTTATATTGCTGCATTAACGCGTAAGGAACAGCTTGAGGTATTGGATGGGCAGGTTCAGGATGCGCTGGCTAAAGGTGCGGTCTTGTTAAGTGGTGGAAAAAGAGCTGTTGGCAAAGGTTATAATTTTGAGCCCACTGTTCTGACTGGCGTGTCTAATGAGATGAAAGTTATGCAGGAAGAGAGTTTTGGACCGATTATAGGCATTATGAAGGTAAAGGATGATGCTGAGGCGCTAAGGCTGATGAAAGACTCTGTGTATGGTTTAACGGCATCCGTTTATACGGATAGTGTGGATCGCGCAAAGGAAATCCTTTCTCAGATTGATTCCGGAACTGGTTATTGGAATTGTTGTGACCGGGTAAGTGCAGGTCTTCCCTGGAGCGGAAGAAAACATTCTGGAATTGGGGCAACTTTATCTCATCAGGGACTCAGGGCATTTACTAAAACCAAATCGTGGCATCTTCGTAAAGGTTAATGAATACTTTATATTTTTATTACTATAATCAGTAATACAGTTATTTATGATATTTATATCCTGATTAGGAAAAAACATTTCTTGAGTTATTATGATTTATAAGTATATTTCAATTATGAAAAAACTAACCTTATTATTCAGCTTTATTTTATTGCCATTTTTGATCGCAACCGCTTATGGGCAGTCAGCTAAACCGCGTATTCTCGTGTTTTCTAAAACAGCCGGGTTCAGACATAGTGTTATTGCTATTGGAAAAACAGCAATTATTAAATTAGGCAAGGAAAATGGTTTTGCTGTTGATACTACTGAAAATGCGGGTTATTTCAATGCAGATTCATTAAAAAAATATGCTGCTGTAGTTTTCTTTCAAACTACGGGTGACGTGTTGAATGACGATCAGCAGGCAAGTTTTGAGAAATATATACAAGGCGGCGGGGGATTTGCAGGAGTACATGCCGCTACAGATACAGAATACGGATGGTCATGGTATGGTAAATTGGTTGGTGCTTATTTTGTGAGTCATCCCGCGCAGCAGCAAGCGGTATTGCAGGTGACTGACAGATCACATAGCTCAACGAAACATCTGCCGGCAGTCTGGACCAGAAAAGATGAATGGTACAATTTCAAAGAGGTGAGTAAAGATATTAAGGTCTTAATTACAATAGATGAAAAGTCTTATACAGGCGGTATTAACGGTGAGGTGCATCCAATGGCCTGGTATCATCAATATGATGGTGGAAGATCCTGGTATACGGAATTAGGTCATACAGAGGAGTCTTATACTGACCAGAACTATCTTAAACATTTGTTAGGCGGTATTCAATATGCAATTGGCAGCAATTAAAGAAATTAATCTAAATTTACGGTTTAATTTATCATATGGCCTCTCCAAAGAAATCTGCAATTGGATTTATTTTTATCACTTTACTGATTGACTTTACGGGATTTGGAATTATCATCCCCGTTTTACCAAAATTAATTGAAGAACTTACTGGCGGAGGATTAAGTGTTGCTGCGCTTTATGGTGGTTATCTGACTATGTCATACTCTGTTATGCAGTTTATCAGTGCTCCTGTTTTAGGTGGGTTGAGCGATAAATTTGGCCGCAGGCCGATACTTTTAGCTTCTTTATTTGGTTTAGGTATTGATTATATTTTCCTGGCTTTTGCACCAACTATAGGCTGGTTATTTGTAGGGAGAGCATTGGCAGGAGTTACCGGGGCAAGTTTTACTACGGCCATGGCCTACATTGCTGATGTAAGTACACCGGAAAAAAGGGCACAGAATTTCGGAATGATTGGAGCTGCATTTGGTATAGGTTTTATTGTGGGACCTGTGATTGGTGGTGTATTCAGTCAGTTCGGGCTTAGGATCCCTTTTATTATTTCAGCTGTGCTGGCCCTGGTCAACTGGCTTTATGGTTATTTCATCTTACCAGAATCGTTAGCTAAAGAAAACAGAAGAAGTTTTGACTGGAAAAGAGCAAATCCTGTCGGGTCTTTATTGCGGGTGGTAAAGTATCCTAAATTGATAGGTCTTCTGGCTGCGTTATTTCTTTTATACCTGGCAGCACATGCTGTTCAGTCTACCTGGACTTATTATACCATGGAAAAGTTTCATTGGAATGAAGCCTGGGTAGGATATTCTCTGGGTTTTGTCGGAATTGTAGTTGGTGTAGTACAGGGCGGATTGATCCGGATAATTATTCCTAAGATCGGACAGGAAAAGGCTGTTTTTTATGGTCTTGTTTTATACATGGTAGGATTTGTTTTGTTTGCATTCGCGACACAGGGCTGGATGATGTTCGCTTTTATGCTTCCTTATGGACTGGCGGGTATTTATGGACCGGCAATGCAGGGGATTATTTCCAATAATGTTGAAGCCAATGCACAAGGTGAGATACAGGGGTTTACGGCGAGTTTGATGAGTGTTGCGGCAATCTTCGGCCCGTTAATGATGAACAATCTTTTTGCTTATTTCACCAATCCAAAACATGCAATTTATTTTCCGGGTGCACCATTTTTAATGGCTGCTTTTTTAACACTTATCGGCCTGTTTATTTGTTCTGCTGCACTTAAAAAGCACCATTCTTGATTTACACGGATTAAATTAAGTTGTTTCGGTCAGATTATTGCTCAATTCAAATATTAACCTCCAGAAATGTTTAACCGTCCCATCAGAAGTATACATGATTTTTTACTGAGTACCTATTTTGCAGATGGGCTGCGAATCACTTTCGGGGTGCTTCTGCCCTCTTTAATCCTGGCTCAGTTTGGTCTGCTTAAGTATGGAATAACTTTATCACTGGGTGCACTGTGTGTAAGCGTAGTTGACACTCCGGGCCCTATTGTTCACCGCAGAAATGCAATGCTGGTGACTACGGTATTAATCACAGTGTTGTCAGTGATTGTAGGTTTAACGAATAAGAACCAGTATTTTATTGCAGTGCTGCTGGTGGCTTGCAGTTTCCTGTTCTCCATGTTTTTTCTTTACGGCACAAGAGCGGCTTTGGTAGGTACGGCGTCTTTGCTGATCATGGTATTGAGTATTGATGATGTGAGGCCATGGAAAGATGTGCTGATCTATTCTGCACTTGTCTTTTCGGGTAGTTTGTGGTATACAGTTCTAAGTTATTTCTTTTACAGGCTCAGGCCCTATCGCCTGGTGCAGCAAACGCTGAGCGACTCTATCCACGAGGTCAGTGAATTTCTGAGAGCGAAGGCGAAGTTTTACCATGAAAATACGAATTATGATGACAATTATGCAGAGCTGATCCAGCTTCAGGTGGCTGTTCATGAAAAGCAGGATGCGGTAAGAGAAGTATTATTTAAGACGCGTGAAATTGTCAGGGAGTCAACACCGGAAGGCCGTTTCTTATTATTGGTTTTTGTAGATATGGTGGATCTGTATGAGCAGGTGATGTCTACTTATTATAACTATAAGCAACTTCATGATCAATTTGACAAGGCTGGAATACTTTCCCGCTATGAGCGGATTATCAACAGGATTGCCTGGGAGCTGGATGAAATTGCATTTGCGCTTAAAACTGGTGGTACTCCCCGTCCGCCTGCGGTATTGACTGAAGATGTGAAGCGGCTGAAGGATGAGATCAATGTACTTGAAAAAGATAATACAGACGGCAAGTATAATACGCTGGGCCTGATTGCATTGAAAAATATAGAAGTAAATATTGAAAATATAGCTGCAAGGGTTAAAACGATCAATGGATATTTCAATAAGAAAGAGAAAAAGAATTTAAAAAATAGCAATGCAGTAGATACAGAGCGTTTTATTACGCGGCAGAAATTTGATGCCAAGCTGTTTTTTGATAACCTTACCTTTAGTTCTTCTACTTTCAGACATGCAATGCGCGTAGCAATTGCGATGCTGATTGGGTATCTGGTTGCCAAAATGCTGGATTCTTCTCATAGTTACTGGATATTGCTGACGGTACTGGTTATTTCAAAACCAGCTTTTAGTTTGACCAAGCAGCGCAATTACGAACGTTTAATCGGGACTGTTGTCGGTGCGCTGGTTGGGATGGGAATCCTGATTTATATCCATGATAAGCATACGCTGTTTTTTATCCTGTTATTTTGTATGATCGGGACTTACAGTTTTCAAAGGAAGAATTATATTGTGAGTGTGTTATTTATGACACCTTATATCCTGGTTTTATTCGATTTTTTAGGAATGGGTAGCTTGTCTGTAGCCAGGGAAAGGATTTTCGATACTTTAATTGGTTCTGCAATAGCTTTATTAGGAAGTTATACTTTGTTCCCTAACTGGGAGAATAAGAATTTAAAAGAAGCCATGCTCAGTACTTTAAGAGCGAATATGGCCTATTTTGATCAGGTTACGCTTTTATATACGGAGACAGAACACAATCTGACCAATTACAGGTTAGCACGCAAAGAGGTTTATGTAACGTCTGCGAATTTATCTTCTATTTTCCAAAAGATGTTTTCTGAGCCTAAGAGTAAACAGCGTTTAATGCCCGAAATGCATCAGTTTACTGCGCTTAATCATTTGCTGTCTTCTTATACAGCGACACTTTCGCTTTATTTTAAAGAGCATGCTTTTACATTAACTCATCCTGAGGAACTCAAGCCAACCGTAAATAATACGCTTTATCTGCTGAACCTTTCTGCAGAATACCTGATTAAAAATGATGGAGAGCCTAATAATGTGCCTTTAATTAAAAGCATAAGGGATGATAATAAAGTGATTGATCCCAATGAAATGATGGTCATTGAACAGTATGAGATGATCCAGAAAGTGGCCTATGATATATTTAAGTTAACTGAAAGGATTAAAATATAAAACTTAAGGCATAGATTTTTGTTGTAGTATCATAAACAAGAAAACATGGAAAAGTTATATACAGCCGCAGTACTGGCTAAAGGAGGTCGTGATGGCCATATAAAATCAAGTGACGGAACAATAGAATTTGAAGTCAGAACACCTAAAGAAATGGGTGGTCAGGGAGGAGCTACTAATCCTGAACAATTATTCGCTGCGGCATGGGGTCCTTGTTATCTGGGTGCATTACATGCGGTGGCAAAAAACGAAGGTGTAGAAGTAACTGATGCTACTGTAAATGTACAGGTTTCGTTCAATCAGGATGGTAATGCTTATGTATTGTCGGCAGAGCTGGATGTACATATTCCGGGACTCAGTCATGAGGAAACTCAGAAACTGGCTGACAAAGCGCATAAGGCATGTCCTTATTCAAAAGCTACAAGAGGTAACATTGAAACAAGAGTTACTGCTATATAGCGCTTAAATAAATATAAAGCCGCTGCTTTATTAAAGGCAGCGGCTTTTTTATGAGATAAATTATATTATAAAATGAAGAGATATTTAATTCTGATTGCGCTTCCATTTTTATTATTGAGCACATGTAGTGTGGCACAAACATTTCAACACGATAGCTTATTCTCGTTTTGGAAAGACGCTGCTGTTACACATCCGCAGATTTTGAAGAAAAATGGCTTTAAAAAGGTATATGGTGGCCCGAAAAAGGCAGGTGGCTTTTTATACTTGTATCATAATAAAACTGCACAGGAGTACTTATTTATTCATTATACTCAGGAAATGGCCACAAAGACTATTAGTTATCTGGTTCCGGCGAAGGCAGCGTATCAAAAGCTGACTGGTGTTGATCAAAAGACTTTTTTAAAAGGAGAAAAGATAATTTCCAGTGGAACTACCCGTTATGAGGACGGTAAAAAATATTACCAGGTTACTTATCTTTGTGAGTCCTGCATCTAAACTAATATAAACAAAATGGCGAAAACCTACTGGATTAACGAAGCTGATACCCTAACGATTTACCCGGCGAGAATGGCACGCAGAATCAGTATAATTTATCTGATCGCATTTACAACGCTGAATGTTACTTTATTCCTGACCGATACCTTAACCAATGTTTCAACGTTGCTTATATTTGAAGGGCTGATTTTATTGCTTGCTCTTTTTTTATATGGATCAGGAGAGCGTAAAGCTGTTTTTGATGGAAATAGCAGGGAACTTTATACGAAATTTTTTGGGTTTACGACTCACACTATTCCTTTCGATCAGATTGCGACGATCACTCCTTATGATACGATGGGTGCTATAAGTTATAAGGTGTTCTCCAAAGAGAACAGACATGGAAAAGGAATCCTTATTTCTTGTGGATATTCTAAATTAACGAATAAAAATCTGGTTGCTTACGAAGAGGAAGTTTTACCAAGAATCAATGAGCTTGTATTTTCTAATCGTCCGCTGCATGTTAAATCCCCTGTTTTTGACTTCCAGTTTTTTAAGGAAGAAAATGGTATTTATAAAATACTTTTCAATAAAACAGGTGGCCTGATTGTAGGGATTTTATTGATTGCATTAACTTTCTTTATTCTGGCTCATCCGGATTTTATGAATGACAGGGAAAATTATAAAAGATTAATGGTTACTTATCTTCCTCTGGTATTAGGCGGGATCTTTGTAAACGCATTTTTTACTTCTGTAAGTTTGGATAAGAATAACCGTGAGATCATCTATTCGATGCTGGGTGGTGCTATTCGCAAGCGCTATTCATTTGATGATTTTATCCAGTTTTTAATTGTTCGCAAGTCTACGAACTTTATCTATACCGGAACAGAAGTAAAGGCTGTTCTTGATCTTCCTGGTCAGGGAAAGACGAGACAATTAATTTTGATTAATTTCAGGGATACCAAAAAGATCGAACGCTTTATAGATGAGGCGAATACTATTTTGGGTCTTTTTGAATATTCTCCTTCACAAATTAATATGGACGATGAGTAAGCTGCTTTATTATTTTGATTTAAAGTAATAATTTACTGGCCATTCCAAGTAAAAGTAAAAATCCAAATACGTCGGTAAAAGTAGTAATGATAATGGATGAAGCAATTGCAGGGTCTATACCTACTCTTTTAAGTATCAGGGGTATCCCTGCTCCTGTTACGCCCGCAATAACCAGGTTACCGGTCATCGCCAGAAAAATAACAAGTCCGAGTAGTGGGTTTGCATCAAATACAAGAGCAAAGATGAAAACGATCAGGCCTGTTACGGCACCATTGATCAGACCAACAGTAAATTCTTTTAAGACGGTACGGTAGGCTTGGTTGTCGGTCAGATCGTAGAGGGAAATCCTTCTGACGGTTACAGCGAGTGCCTGAGTGGCTGCGTTACCTCCCATTCCGGCAATAATAGTCATGTAAGCAGAAAGTACTGCAATTTTAGCAATGGTTGGTTCGAAATGCCTTACTACTGCTGAGGCCAGGAAAGCGGTCCCTAAATTGATAATTAACCAGGGTAATCTTGATTTTACGGCTTCTACCCAGTTACCGCTTAATTCTTCATCTTCTGATACACCGGATATTTTCAGAATGTCTTCTGTGTTCTCATCTTCTAAAACGTCAATCACGTCATCAAAAGTTACTCTTCCCAATAGTTTCATCTGATTGTCCAGAACAGGAATACTGGTAATATTATATTGAGAAATCAGTCTTGCTACTTCTTCCTGATCGGTATCAGGACTTACCCAGGCTACATCAGACTTAACCAACGAAGTGATTTCTACATTTCCTTTAGCTTTGATAATGTCTTTTAAGGAGACAATTCCCTGAAATACGTTGTTTTCATCTACAACAAAAATGGTATAGAATTCTTCAATCTCCTCGCTTTGTCTAATGATCTCGTCGATAGCATCCTTTTTCTTCAAATGAAGCTGGATCCGGATAAACTCGGTATTCATCAGCCCTCCTGCTGTATCTTCATCGTAACTCAGCAGGTTTCTGATATGAGAGGCATCGTCTTCGCTCAGGTCTTCGAGGATCTCTTTTTGTTCGTGTTCCTCGAGTTGCGAGATAATATCCGTTGCATCATCGTAATCGAGTTCTTCTACAATCTCTGTACGCTTATCTGGATGAAGCTGGAAAAGTAATTCTTCAGGGTGCGCTTCCTCATGCATCTCTGCAAAAATCTCTGATGCAGTTTCAACGGGAAGAAGGTTGATAATACGTTGTCTGTCCTCTTGTGTCAGGCTTTCAAATAAGATGGCAATTTCGGACGCATGATACTCATCCAGAATTACAGCTAATTGATTATCGCTGCCATTAAGGGCGGATTTTATTTTGGTAACATCAGATTTGTCTAGTTCATAGGATTGCATGCCCGGCTAAGGTAATTATATTTTCTCTTTTATAACCGCCGACATTTATTTAAACCATCCTTTTCGCCAAAAATAGATGACCTGAAGCACCGCGATCACGACCATAATCAGCATCGTATACAAATATCCGTGTGAAGCGTACAGCTCCGGCATATTGTAAGGCATAAATTTATGGGTTACGGGATCTTCTTTGGCGAAATTCATTCCGTAAACTCCGGCGATAAAAGTAAGTGGGATAAATATGGAAGAAATGATAGTAAGTACCTTCATGATTTCATTCATCCGGTTACTGATAATTGACAGATGCATATCAATATTACTGGCCGAAATCTCTTTCAGTGACTCCACTATATCAATAATTTGTATACAATGATCATAAGCGTCACGAATATAGGGTTTGGTTTGCTCAGTGATAAGATGACTATCACTGCGAAGCATATCATTTAGTTTGTCTCTTTCTGGCCATGCAACCCTGCGTATATTAATTAAGTTTCTTTTGATCAGCTGCACGTCGAACATAAAACTCTTATCCGGTTTATCAAACAGGCGATCTTCTATCTGATCAAGCTCTTCACTCCAGAAACTAAGGATTTCGAAATATTTATCTACAACAATATCCATGAGTGCATACATAATGTAGCTGCTTCCTGAAATCCTGATGTTTCCTTTCCCTGCTTTTAACCTTTGGATAACCGGATTAAAACAGTCGGCATAGTTTTCTTGTAGGGTAATCAAGGCATTATCTGTCAGGATAAATGATAATTGCTCATTTTCGAGATTCTTTTCTTCATCGAGCAAAAGCATTCTGCTGACCGCGAAAACATAATCATCGTATTCTTCTAGTTTTGGTCTTTGATAAGATCTGGTAATATCTTCAAGGATTAACCGGTTAACATGAAGTTCACTGTTTAAGGTTTCAAACAATTCAGGAGATCCGAATCCCTTTATTTCAATCCAGAAAGTAAAGTTCTTATCTGCAAGCAACTGAGCAATCTGATTGATATTAGGAAGTTCTTTCTTCTCATAAGTTGCTGCACTAATTTTATGAAGTGTAATTACTGGTTTTAGTGAATTTTCATCAATATAAACTACTCCCGGACTGGTGCCCGCCAGCGGTATTTTTAAACGCTTTTTCTTTTTACGTGATTTGCCTTTTTTATCAATGCCCATACTTTAAAGATAGTTTTTGGTCTGAGGACCTTGATTGAATAACAAATCAACAATACTCATGTTTGGCATAAATCCCATTCTATCTTCAAATACCTGAAAATAAGGTTTTGCAGGAGTAATCAATTCAGGTTCTTTGAAATGCAGTTTCAGTCTGTAATCATTTTCAGGGGCTATTTCTTTAACATATGCTGTAGTAAAATTAAAGTCTGCTGGTTTTTTTAGTTGTTTGAAGATCCACTGTAATATTTCCAGGTTATAGTCAAAAAGAAACTCGAATTTCTTATGGTAGAAAACAGCGAGTTCATCTTCATAGTATTCAAAATAGGCAGAATTACGGTAACAGCTTTCTAAACTTAACCAGTGCAGGCGCTGCCATTTAAAATCATAACTTATTTTTACATCTTTGACCTTCGTGTGGTATTTTGAACCTTTGATTACTGGCAGAAATAGATCTAAAGCCCCGTTTGGTGAATAAATCCTCGTTCTGTTGCGGTAAGTTTGTTTTGGAAAATGTTCTTCCTTTTCCAAAATGAATTCGTAATTATGAGCGTTTAAAGCAGAGAAATAACTTACAGGAGGAAGATAAAAAAGAGGAAATATAGCTGGATTGTGCATTGGTTAATTTATGTTTGCATTTTCAATCAGGCAAAATAATGATAAAAAAGGCTTTTTTCCTATTTGATCTCCATTTTTTTATGAACGTAAACGAGAAATTAAGCTAATGTCAGAGCCGAGTGTAGCTGTTGTGATCCTCAATTGGAATGGAAAACAACTATTGTCTGATTTTTTACCAGGAGTAGTTAAAACCAGGTATACGAATCTTCAGTTAGTTGTAGGTGACAATGCATCCACAGATGGATCCGTTGATTATGTAAGAACCAGTTTTCCTGATATACAGGTTATTGTGAATGATCATAATTATGGATTTGCAGAGGGTTATAACCGGATTCTTAAACAGGTAAAGGCTGATTATTACGTTTTATTGAATTCTGATGTAGAGGTTCCTGAGAACTGGATTGAACCTGTAATCAAAGCGATGGAAGCAGATTCCCATATTGCGGCTGCTCAGCCTAAAATTAAATGGCAGAAGAATAAAACTCAATTTGAATATGCTGGTGCTGCGGGTGGTTTTCTGGATATCAATGCCTTCCCTTTTTGCAGAGGAAGGATTTTTGATCAGGTGGAGGATGATTCAGGGCAATACAATGATGCTAAAGAAATCTTCTGGGCAAGCGGTGCAGCTTTTTTTATCAAGCGCGCCCGATGGGAAGAAACAGGAGGTTTAGATCCTGACCTTTTTGCGCACATGGAAGAAATCGATCTTTGCTGGCGTTTAAAAAATCTTGGATATCATATTGTCTATTGTCCTGATGCGGAGGTTTACCATGTTGGTGGCGGTACTTTAGCGACCAATAGTCCATATAAAGTGTTCTTGAACTTTAGAAATAACCTGATGATTATGCAGAAAAACCTGCCGGCTCTGGAAGCGGTATGGAGTATAACACTCAGGATGACTATTGATTTTGTAGCCTGGATACAGTTTCTGATTAAAGGAGAGACCAAATTTGCATGGGCTGTGAATAAAGCACATTTTCAGTTTTTAGCCAATCTCAGAAAGACAGGTGCTAAAAGAGCCAGAAAGCAATTAGCCTACTCCAAACACACCGGGGTTTACCATTCCAGTGTAGTCTGGAGTTATTTTATCAAAGGAATCAGGAAATTTAGCCAGCTAAAAGACTTTCGATAGCCAGACGATAGCCGTCTAATCCGAAACCAGTTAATACGCCCTTGCAGTTTTTTCCGGTTAGTGAAACGTGGCGGAATTCTTCTCTGGCATAAATATTAGAGACATGTACTTCTACAACGGGTGTATTGATGCCTGAAATTGCATCCGCAATGGCTACTGAGGTATGTGTATATCCCCCGCCATTTAAAATAATGCCATCGAATGAAAAGCCAACTTCATGCAGTTTGTTGATTAGCTCCCCTTCTACATTACTTTGGAAATATTCAAGTTCTATGTTTTTGTATTTATCCTTTAATTCTGTAAAGTATCCTTCGAAACTTTTGTTTCCGTACACTCCTGGCTCACGTATGCCCAGCAGATTTAAGTTAGGTCCGTTAATAATCTGTATCTTCATCCATTCAAACTTAGACTTAAAAACTAATAAATAAAAATTCATTGATTAATTATCCTTACCATAATTCATTCAAGGCTTACCTGAAGCTGGAACGCGGACTTTCCGAAAATTCTGTCGATGCTTACCTGAATGATGTTGCAAAGCTGTTTCAGTATTATGAAGTTATTGGTAAGGATTTTTCTGTTAAAAGTATTTCTGATAGTGTATTACATGATTTTGTTAAATGGTTAAGTGAGTTAGGTATGCTGGCCAATACACAAGCAAGGGTAATCTCCGGATTGAAGTCTTTCTTTAATTATCTGATGCTGGAAGAATTAATTGATATTGATCCTTCGCAGCAACTGGACTCTCCTAAATTAAGCAGAAAGCTTCCTGATATACTGAATGTGATAGAAATTAATGCTTTGGTTGAGGCTATAGATGCTTCTAAACCGGAAGGAATGAGAAACAAAGCAATTTTGGAAGTCTTGTATGGTTGTGGATTAAGGGTGACTGAACTGATTACTCTCCGTATCTCAGACCTGAATCCCACTCAGGAATATATTAAAGTAACTGGTAAAGGAAATAAGGAAAGGATTGTCCCTATTGGAGCAGTTGCATTGAAGTATATCGATATTTATCTAAGCCAGGTCAGAGTTCATTTAGCTATTAAAAAAGGAAATGAAGACTATATTTTCCTCAATAGAATGGGTTCAAGGTTGTCCAGAATTTCTGTATTTACTATGATTAAAGCGTTGGCAGTTGCAATAGGTTTACAAAAGACGATCAGTCCGCACACATTCAGACATTCTTTTGCGACTCATCTGATTGAAGGTGGTGCAGATTTACGGGCTGTACAAGAAATGTTAGGCCATTCAAGTATTACTACCACAGAGGTTTATACGCATCTGGACAAGGATTATTTAAGAGGTATAATCACACAGTTTCACCCCAGAACGTAATTTATAAATTGCAGGAAATCATACGATCTTTACCTTGCATATCTTTTTTTAAGATGATGTCAGTAAACCCTTTAGCAGAAAGCATCTCTACTGTTTCCTTACTTAAATACTCGTTAATCTCAAAAAACAATTTTCCTTTTGGATGCAGATTAATCAGCGCAAAGTCTGCGATGCCCTTATAGAATAATAAAGGATTTTCATTGCTTACAAATAAAGCCAGATGTGGTTCATAAGCCAGGACATTCTGATGCATTTCTTCCTTTTCGTTTTCAGTGATATAAGGAGGGTTACTTACAATCAGGTCGTATTTGGATGGGCTGCTATAGGTCAGGATGTCTGAGTGTATGAAATTAATAGCAGCAGTGTTAGTTATTGCATTTTCCCTGGCCACAATTAATGCATCTGCAGAAACATCCAGTGCACTCACTTCTGCCTGTTCAAGGTTCTTTTTCAAAGTAATTGCAATACATCCGCTTCCAGTACCAATGTCCAATATGCTGGAAACGGGCTGTGTTTTTACCGTATCCAAAATCCATTCTATTAGTTCTTCTGTTTCTGGTCTGGGAATCAGGACAGCTTCAGTGACTTTAAATTTGTGTCCGTAAAACCATGCTTCTGCAAAAATATGCTGCATTGGCCTCCCCTTTTTCAGTTCCAGCAATATGTAGTTATAAGCTAAAGATTGCTCAGTGCTTAATTGTGTTGTTGCATTGATTAGTAATTGACCCCGGTTCCATGCAGAGACTTGTCCGGCTGCCAGGCAAAACAATTGCTTTGCTTCTTCCCCATCATATAATGCGGATAGTTCCTTAATAAAGTATTGTTCTAATTGCTTAACATTCATTAAATGCAAAAGTATTAATAAATGTTGCATCTCTGTGGTCGAAATATTTCAATAGCTCATAAATTGAAGCTATTTTTGTCCATATGAGCGATGAATTGTACATGAAACGCTGTCTGGAGTTAGCAGAAATGGGTAACGGTCAGGTAAGCCCAAATCCGTTAGTTGGCTGCGTAATTGTCAGCGGAGGAAAGATTATAGGAGAAGGTTATCACCAGAAATATGGTCAGGCTCATGCTGAAGTTAATGCTATCCGTTCTGTAACAGACCGATATGGTGAACAAGCTGTAGAATTATTAAAAAATGCAGTCGCTTATGTAAGTCTTGAACCCTGTGCCCATTTTGGGAAAACGCCTCCGTGTGCTGATTTATTGATTCGCCATCAACTGAAAAAAGTAGTGATTGGTAATCGTGATCCTTTTCCTGATGTAGATGGTAAAGGAATTGAAAAATTAAAAAATGCAGGTATTGAAGTGGTTTCCGGGGTGCTGGAAGATGAGTGTTTTGAAGTGAATCGTCGTTTTTTCACAAGAATTGCTCAGCAACGCCCTTATATTATCTTGAAATGGGCCAGAACAGCAAATGGATATTTTGCGCCTAAGAATTCTGTACAGCAGTGGATCAGTGGTCCGCTTTCTAAAAAACTGGTTCATAAATGGAGAACAGAAGAAGATGCTATTTTAGTTGGTAAACAAACTGCAATTGCTGATAACCCTGCTCTTAGTGCGAGGGAATGGCCGGGGAAAAACCCAATCAGGATCGCCATTGATCGTAAACTTGAAATACCAGCGGACAGTCAATTATATAATGCGGATGCTAAAACCATTATATTCAACGAACAGAAAACGAGTGTAGAAGGAAATATCCATTTTATTGAAATGGAAGACATGCAATATTATCTTCCCCAGAAGATCGCTTATCAATTGTATTTGATGGATATACAATCTATTATCGTTGAAGGTGGGGCAAATATGCTGAACCAGTTTATCTCTGCTGGATTATGGGATGAGGCCAGAGTTTTTAATTCAGCTTCAAGCTGGGATACCGGAATACACTCTCCTGTGATCAATGGAAACATTAGGTCAGTTATACAAGTAGATAAAGATCAGCTAACTATATATAAAAATTATAATAATAAATGATATACATATTACTTAGTATCAGCTGCAGCGTAACGGTAGCAGTCTTGCTAAAACTGGCAAAACGTTACAATATTCATGTGCTGCAAGCGGTAATGTGGAACTACCTGGCGGCCATAATTCTTAGCTATATTTTCTTCAGGCCAGAGCTGGCCCGGCTTGTAACAGTGCCGACTAAACTTGCTATTGCAATTGGTGTATTATTACCTGTCTTATTTCTTATTCTGGGTGCATCTGTCAGAAACATAGGAATTGTAAAATCAGATATTGCACAGCGCTTGTCTTTATTTATCCCTATTCTGGCTTCGTTATATCTTTTCGGAGAAAACTTTGGAGGATTAAAGGTAGCGGGACTTTTAGTTGGTTTTGTAGCTATTGTATTCACCCTTTCCCGTAAATCTACTGTTAAGGCAGAAACAAGTTCTTATGTTTACCCTGTTCTTGTCTTTATAGGATTTGGACTGATTGATGTCATGTTTAAAAAACTGGCACTGGATAAGTCTATTCCCTATACCAGTACACTAATGGTTGTTTTTTGTATTTCTTTTATAATCGCAGCAGTGATTTTGGGATACGTTGTCATCGTCAGAAAGAAAAAAGTTGAACTGATCAATTTCTTTTGTGGTATCGTATTAGGATGCTTCAATTTTGGAAATATCCTGTTTTATATGAAAGCACACCGGGCAATGGCTGCTAATCCTTCTACAGTATTTGCTGCAATGAATATGGGCGTAATCATTTTAGGGAGTATAATTGGTATAGTCTTGTTTAAAGAGAAAGTAAGTAAGTTGAATTATATGGGTATAGCTATGGCTCTTGTTGCCATTTTACTGATTACATTATCGCAAAAATATGCTGTTTGATGATACTTATAAGACGATAGATCATCCCGCAGAAGGAACCTTTAAAGATAAAGGAAGTAAATTTATCGCTTTTGCCTATCCGCTGCTTTCAGAAAATGATGTTAAAGCACATTTGATTAAATTAAGAGCTGAACATACCAAGGCCAATCATTTCTGTTACGCTTACCGCCTTACGCCTGATAAAAGTATTTACCGTGTAAATGATGATGGTGAACCTTCTGGTACTGCTGGCAGACCTATTTTAAATGCCTTGTTATCAGCAGGCCTGACCAATATACTAATCGTCGTAGTCCGTTATTTTGGGGGTACGCTATTGGGAGTCCCCGGTTTAATTAACGCTTATAAATCAGCTGCTGCAGAAGCAGTTAACGTAGCCTTGATTGTTGATAAGACAGTTAACGATATTTATGAAATTAAGTTTGATTACCTGGTGATGAACGATGTCATGCGTATGGTAAAGGAAGAACAGCTGACTGTGCTTGATCAACAGTTTGATAATGAATGTACAATCAGATTTGAAGTTAGAAAATCTCAATTGAATAAAGTTTTACAAAGAGTCGAAAAACAGTCAGGTGTTGAAATAAAATACCTTGGCACTGTTTAAAACCTTAATTTAGAATATCATTAACCCAATTACCATGCAAAAATTATCAGAAGCAGACTTAGTCATCAATCCCGATGGAAGCATTTACCATTTAAATATACTCCCTGAAGATGTTGCGGATACAGTGATTACTGTAGGCGACCCTGACAGGATTTCAGAAATAACTAAACACTTTGACCGGATTGAGCTTAAAAAAGGAAAAAGAGAATTTTTAACGCACACAGGTTATATTGGTACGAAACGAATCACTGTAATTTCTACAGGAATTGGTACTGACAACATAGATATCGTTTTCAATGAGCTGGATGCATTGGTAAATGTAGATTTCAAAACTCGTGAGGTTAAAGAAAAGTTAACTTCATTAGCTATTATCAGAGTAGGAACTTCGGGCGCTGTACAGCCTGACCTGCCTATGGGAACTATCCTTGCTTCTACTTTCGGACTTGGCCTGGATGCTTTAATGCATTATTATGTTCATGGAGTACCGGAGGAAGAAAAAGGACTGTTTGAACAGGTAAAAACACATTTCCAGGATTTGCATGCTGTAAATCCTTATCTTACTTCAGCAGATCCCGTATTATTGAATACTATAGGAAAAGGAATGGAGCAAGGAATTACGGTAACAGCACCTGGTTTTTATGCTCCTCAGGGACGTCAGGTAAGAGCTCAGAATGCAGTGCCTGATTTCATTCAGAAACTGAATACCTTCAGCTATGAAAACTATAGAATTACGAATCTTGAAATGGAGACTGCGGGTATTTATGCATTGGCGAAAGTTCTGGGACATCAAGCACTTTCGGTGAATGCTATTTTAGCGAGCAGAGTAAATTATCAGTTTAGTAAAGATCCTAATTCGGTTGTAGATAAGGCAATTAAGCTTGTCTTAGAAAGAATTACAGCTTCTAATTAATTTAAAATTCAGCACCTTTTCAATCAGATGGGTGCTGAATCATATCAATCGCGAAATTTTCTTCGCAATAATCTTCGATGACAAAAAAAAAGCATTTCTTCCTTATTCTCTTATTGGGTTCACTTACTGCATTGGGCCCATTTTCAATTGATATGTATTTGCCGGGTTTTCCCGCAATTGCTAAAGATTTAAATACATCAATTGCACGTGTTTCTTTATCATTATCTGGATTTTTCATAGGGATTTCCCTTGGGCAGTTACTCTATGGACCATTGTTAGATCGTTTTGGCAGAAAGAAACCGCTATTTATCGGATTAGTTATTTATATCCTCGCTTCTTTGGGTTGTGCTTATACTCAAAGTATTGATGCATTAATCGTACTCCGGTGTATACAAGCTCTTGGGAGCTGTGCTGCGGCAGTAGCTTCAATTGCTATGGTCAGAGACTTGTTTCCCGTTCATGAGAATGCTAAAGTGTTTGCCTTATTATGGTTGGTTGTAGGAGTTTCTCCAATGATTGCACCAACTGTTGGTGGGTACATAACTTCTACGTATGGCTGGCATGCTGTATTTTTAGTGTTAATGTTATTAGGGCTGCTAAACCTTATCGCAAGTGTTTTTGGACTTCCTGGTACTTATAAACCTGATACCACCATATCTTTAAAGCCAAAACCTATTATAATGGGTTTTATCACTGTTTTAAAAGAACCACAGTTTTATACTTATGCCTTTACCGGGGCAGTAGCATTTGGAGGGCTCTTTGCTTATATATCAGGCTCTCCCCTGTTATTTATGAAGATTTTTGCTGTAAGTGAGAAAACTTATGGTTGGATATTCGCCTTCTTATCGATTGGTTTAATTGGTGCCAGCCAGGTCAATACGCTGATGCTTAGAAAATACAGCAGTGAACAGTTGATATTCGGTGCATTAACCTGTCAGGCAATTACTGGTGTGGTATTCCTTATTGGTAGTGTCAATGGGTGGTTTGGTTTGACAGAAACAATTATTTTATTGTTTATATTCTTAAGTTGTCTTGGTTTTGCCAGCCCTAATGCTTCTGCCCTTACTTTAGCACCTTTTACTAAAAATGCAGGCAGTGCATCGGCTTTAATGGGAGCAATTCAAATGGGGCTGGGTACATTGGCTTCAGTTGCTGTAAGTTTGTTTGATGCACATTCGTCAGTACCTATGGTGTCAATTATGGCGTCAACCTCGATACTGGCTTTAGCAATTCTCTATTTTGGAAGAAAGAATATCAAACATAAAGTAGAACTGGACAAAGACAGTACGGTGATATCTTTGCATTAGTATTACTATTTACTTGGGGGTGGTGCCCGGAAGCGGAATACCCCCTTTTTTGAATGCCTCCATTAACTTTTCCTGAAAGAGAAGTTTAGCGTCATTGAACCCATGTGATTTTAACCAGACACTAATCATTACTTTATATCCTGTTTCTTCCAGTAATGAAATCCCTATCCGATGGGCAGGATCTTTTAGCAGGTCTGATGAATTATTAATGGTTTGTGTAATTAGCTTCAGCAGCTGATCATAATCTATACCATAACTAAACTTAACTTCAATATCCAGCCTCCGGCTTCCTTTGGTGCTGATATTGATAATCACTTCGTTTGATAATTTTCCATTGGGTATAACTACTGCCCTGTTGTCAAAAGTAGTAACCGTTGTGTAAAAGATCTCAATATCAGTTACAGTTCCTTCCTGACCTTGTGCAATAATATTATCTCCTACTCTAAATGGCTTAAGCATCAGAATAAGTACTCCACTTGCGAAGTTCTGTAATGTCCCTGATAAAGCAAGACCTGCTGCAACTCCCAATGCACCAATTAATGCTGCAAATACAGTCATTTGTATGCCGATAAATTGCATCACTGTAAATACAAGCAAAACGCGGAGTGCTGTGACGGAAAGGCTGATGAAAAAGGGTTTTAAAGAAGGATCGACATCCTTATTATAGAATCTTTTTTTGATCCATCGGGAGAAAATTTTAATAAGCCATAATCCAACCGATAAGGCTGCTATTCCTATAAGAATGTTAGGTCCTTTTTCTACAAGCCAGGTAATTGCTCTATCATAAAGTAAGTCACTATTGTTCTGATCAGCTAATTTCATAATTGAATCTTTAAATCCTTATTTGATTAAATAATAACGTAATCTCCATCGAAAGGTTTAAGAATATCCAGGATTACAAAACAAAAAGATGGCACGGATGTTGAATTCATATAGAAATAATAGAGAACACATGTTAAACAAAATCACTCATAACTTAACCATTTTAGCCGCTAAGAAGATTTTGACTACCAATAATGCAGAAAATCTGGGTACGGCTAAACGGCTGGTATCAATTATAGCCGGCGCTTATATTTTTCAAAGAGGTATCAGATGTTTTTATAAGCATCCGATAATAGGTTTACAAGAAACCTTTCTGGGAGGCTTCCTGATGTATGAAGCTGTAAAGGGCATTAAAGATACTTATCCTGCAAGACCAACTGACCCTTCGCAAGTGCGAAGAAATCAAATTCAGGGAAATGACCCAAGCTCACCGGTCCCGGCATTCGTTTAATTGATATGACGGAGCAAGTACAATATATACAGGTGACTCAATCAGTTAGTTCACTATTAACTGATCAGGTTACCTGTTTTCAGTTCTAACTATCATTTTACCAAGCTTCTCATAAAAAACCGCAAGATTGCCTAGTTCAAGGTGAAAGATTTTGCAATGTTTATAAGCATAAATATCCCGTTCACACAAATACATTTTATCATCCAGATATTTTAGCATATCTATAATCCGGATATGCAGTCCGTAGACCTGGCAAAGGTGAAAGTTCAGGTATTTGTCTGCATGACTTCCAAAAATAAGAACATCCCGCGAAGCTGAAAATCTGATCCGCTTTAATTCGGATGAAAGATAATTGGCTTCATTCAATTCTTTTAATGGCCTTTCGATATTTTCTATTTTATAAACTAACCTGGTCAGCAAATCAAGTTCATTATAGCTTTCTGCTAAGTATAAGTATGGCATAAGTTTTATCTTTTGATTTATAAATTTCTATCTCTGTTTTCATCTGTTCTGGCAGCTTTTTCTTTGCGGAGTTTTAACCTCAGCTTTTTTATTCCGCCGTCTTTTAACTGCCTGATACGTTCTCTGCTCAATTTAAAAATCAATGCGATATCATCAAGCGATAAGGGTTGCATTCCTTTTAAGCCAAAGAACAAGCTCAATACTTTTTCTTCTCTTTTAGTTAAGATTTTTAAAAGCTGGGTTGCTTCTATTCTATCGGAGTCAATAATAAGCAAATGATCAGGATATGGCTGATATGCTGGCGTTACTTCTAGCAATGTATTGCTAAAATCAGGTTTCAGTGTTTCATCCAAAGACATACATCTGCGTACCTTATTTAAATAGCCTGCTACCTGCTGAGTTTCAATATCCATTTCTCCCGCAATTTCGTCTGTGGTCGGCAGCCTTTCCAGTCGCTGTTCCAGGGAAGATATTGTGCCATTTATTTTAGTAATAGAATTGATCATATTCAGAGGTAAACGAATAATACGCGTTTGCTGTGAAATGGCCAGCATAATGGCTTGTCTGATCCACCATACAGCAAAGGAAATAAATCTGAATCCTTTTGTATCGTCAAAACGTGAGGCTGCTTTAATCAAGCCCAGATTGCCTTCATTAATTAAATCGCCCAGGCTTAACCCGCGATGCTGATATTTTTTGGCCACTGAAATTACAAATCTCAGGTTAGTTTTCACTAAACGATCCAGTGCAACCTGATCCCCTTGTCTGATTTTTATAGTAAGCTGGATTTCTTCTTCAATCGTTAACAATGCTATTCTACCCACTTCCAGAAGATATCTGTTAAGTGATTCCATGTCTCTGCCTGTAATCGTGCAGCTGATCTTTAATTCTCTCATACATTTAGGTTATTGAGTAAAGTTGTATATAAGAATCGAATAAAGAAAGTTGATGGTATTAATCCGATAAATTAACGATTATAAGAGCCTAAACCGAGAATAATTCATTTCAAATCAATTTTATGGCTAATAAACCGTAGAATAAAAAGTTTATCTAAGATTAAAATATTTAATCTAATAAACATTAATGTCCTATATTCACGAGTTACAAAAACAATAATTATGGAGAAGATGCTTGATAGAATAGATATTTCTATTCTTAAACTTTTACAGGAGGATAATTCACGTCCGCACAAACAGATTGCTGGAATTATAAATATATCAACTACTACTATTTGTGATCGTATAAAGAGGTTAAAGGCAAGAGGTTATATTGTAACCTCAGTTGCAGTACTGAATCGTAGAAAACTAAATCAGGAGGTTCTGGCTTTTATTCATCTCAAACTGAGTCATTGTTCTGATGAGATCATTAACACATTCAAAGAAGAGGTTTTACTGATCAAAGAAGTTTGTGAGTGCTGTACAATTACTGGTGAGTATAATATCAGGCTGAAGATTGTGACTACTGATAATACTTCTTTTTCGGGCATACAAAGAAACATAGCCAATATCAAAAATGTGCAGGCGCTTGAAAGTTATTTAGTACTTGATAATATCATTACTGACACCGGATTTCATTTTTAAGTGAATAAACCGGCTCTGGAGAATAAAATCGGGAGCTGGTTTAGAAATCTGCCCATCTAAACTTAGTTTAAACAGGTAAATTACTGAATTTCTGAAAAATTGTAACCTAACAAGGAGGAAAAAAAATTAAGTTTGTACCTTAATCCATATTAATGTTAAAAAAGGCCGCTTCTTACCTAGCTATATTTTTTATTTATCTGCTTTCTTTATTGCCGTTACCAGTACTATATGTAATTTCAGATCTTGTATATTTACTGATTTACTATGTATTGGGATACCGCAGAGCTGTGGTCAGATTAAATCTTAAAAATACCTTTCCTGAAAAAGATGAGAAAGAACTTCTTGTGATAGAAAAGGAATTCTACAAATATCTTTCAGGTCTTATTTTTGAAATTATTAAAATGGCAACTATTTCCAGCGGTCAGTTACGAAGACGTTTTAAATTCAAGAATATTGAACTCATTAATTCATATTTTGAACGTGGCGAAAGTGTTCTGGCCTGTTCTGGTCATTATGGTAATTGGGAATGGGGAGCTTTATCTATCGGACTTGTTTTGAAATGTGATACTTACGCCATTTATAAACCACTATCCAATAAAGTTTTTGATGATTTTTTTAAGAGAATGAGAACAAGGTTTGGAAATAAAGTAGTACCCATGCGTCAAACCTTAAGAGTATTGACAGAGACTAAAGGAAAGCCGACTATGTTTTTATTTGGTAATGACCAGGCCCCGCCAAAAAGTGAATCTCATTACTGGACTTCTTTTCTGAATCAGCAGACTTCTGTTCAACAAGGAATGGAGAAAATTGCTGTAAAAACCAATAGACCTGTGTTTTATATTCAGCTTACAAAAGTGAAAAGAGGATATTATGAGGTAGAGTGTATACCTATATGTACTAACCCCGCTGAAACTCCTGTTAATGAAATAACCCAGAAGCATACCCGCCTGTTAGAAAAACTAATTGAAGACGAGCCTGCTTACTGGTTGTGGAGTCATAAACGCTGGAAACATCAGCCTACTCAGTAATCTGAAGATTAAGTGCATGTGTTGTCTGTGCACGAATGTTTTTACAAAGTTGTGAATCATCGCTTAAAGTCCTGCCATAAGAAGGAATCATTTGTTTTAGCTTAGTCTTCCATTCTTCGCTTTCCATTTCTTCTTTAAAACAACGTTTCATTAAGCTGATCATAATGGACACTGCTGTTGAGGCACCTGGTGACGCACCTAATAAAGCGGCTATAGAGCCATCTCTGGCAGCAACCACTTCAGTACCAAATTCAAGTATACCACCGTGTTTTTCATCTTTTTTGATAACCTGTACACGCTGACCTGCAGTTTCTAACTCCCAGTCTTTCATTTCAGCTGCTGGAAGGTATTCTCTCAATGCCTCCATACGATCTTCAGGTGATTGTCTGACCTGATCTATCAGGTATTTTGTCAATGGCAGATTATCAAGACCTGCTGCGATCATTGGACGGATATTATTTGCTTTGATAGATAGCGGAAGATCCAGTAAGGATCCGTTTTTTAGGAAGCGTGTGGAGAATCCTGCATAAGGGCCAAAAAGTAAAGCCTTTTTACCATCAATCATCCTGGTGTCCAGGTGAGGAACAGACATTGGTGGGGCACCTACTGATGCTTTACCATATACCTTAGCATGGTGATGTTCAATTACAGCTGGATTCACACATTTTAACCATTGCCCGCTAACCGGGAAACCGCCGAAACCTTTTCCTTCGGGAATATCAGATTTCTCTAATAAAGGAAGAGAACCACCACCAGCACCAATAAAAACAAATTTAGCTTTTACTGTTTTTCTTTTACCAGTTTCTTCATCCTTTACTTTAACTTCCCATAAACCATCTTTTTGTTTTAGTTTACGTACTTCCTGGTTAAAGTCCATTGCCACATCAGGCTTGCTTTGCAAAGTCGTCAGCATCATTCTGGTTAAAGCGCCAAAATTTACATCTGTACCCAGCATCATTCTTGTTGCAGCTACTTTTTCCTCAGGATTTCTTCCTTCCATTACCAAAGGCATCCACTGCGCCAGTTGTTCCGGATTTTCGGAATAAGTCATCTCTTTAAATAATTCACATTCTTGTAAATTGTTAAAACGTTTATTCAAAAAGGCAACATTATCCGCTCCCCATACAAAACTCATGTGCGGAATACTTTTAATAAAAGTTTCAGGAGAATCAACTAGTTTATTCTGTACCAGAAATGACCAGAATTGTTTCGAGACTTCAAAGGATTCAGCAATAGCTACAGCTTTATCAGTTTCTACTGTACCATCTGCTAGTTGGGGGGTGTAATTTAATTCACAAAAGGCCGAATGCCCTGTTCCTGCGTTATTCCAGGCATCAGAACTTTCTGCTGCCGCGACATCAAGCCGTTCAAAAATCTGTATAGTTAAATCCGGTGAGAGTTCTTTGAGTAGTACACCAAGTGTTGCGCTCATAATACCGGCGCCAATTAACACGACATCAACTGCTTTATCTGAATTAGTACTTTTACTGGTCATGAAAGGATAGATAATTTATTCTCTTTATATCGGCCACAAAATTAATATAATGACCGGTAAAAGAGTCCTAAATTTCAATTTAATAAGTAATATTTTTACCAGTATCTGATAAAACGTAAAATTGATCCTGATTCTGTTCTGATTTTGACTTAGAATTGTCAGAATCAGGTCTTTTTAATAAAATATGTATTTAAATTAACGAATTTGCCCGTTACCTTTAATTACCCATTTATAACTTGTTAGTTCTTTAAGTCCCATTGGTCCTCTTGCATGAAGTTTTTGAGTACTGATCCCAATCTCAGCACCAAGGCCAAACTGTCCGCCGTCGGTAAATGCGGTCGACGCATTCGCATAAACAGCAGCAGCGTCTACAACATTTAAAAATGTAAGTAATTGATTTTCATCCTCTGCAATTATCGCTTCGCTATGTTTGGAGCTATAAAGAGCAATGTGCGATAAAGCATCTTCCAGACTTTTTACTGTTTTAATAGCCATTTTATAATCCAGAAATTCCGTTCCAAAATCTTCAGGATTAGAGTGATGCAATAAATTCTCAGGATACAGACTTTCCAAGGCTTCGAAGGCTTCAGGATCTGCATAAATATGAACAGATTTTGCCGCTAGTGGTGCAATTAGCATATACAGATCATCTAAACGTCCGGTATGAATCAACAAACAGTCCAGCGCATTACAAACACTTACTCTTCTGGTTTTAGCATTGAAAATAATTGCCTTCCCTTTTTCTTGATCACCTGATAAATCAAAATAGGTATGGACTATCCCTGCCCCTGTCTCAATTACCGGTACATTGCTATGTTCGCGTACATAATTGATTAATGCCTGGCTGCCCCTTGGGATTAAAACATCTACAAAACCTGTTGCATTTAACAATGCCGCAGTTGCCTCTCTTTCTGAAGGTAATAATACTGCGACATGAATATCCACACCATGCTTAAGCAGAACCTGATGAATGATTTTAATCAGCGCCTGATTAGAAAATTCAGCATCACTACCTCCTTTTAATACGGCTGCGTTTCCTGTTTTGAAGCAGAGGGAAAAAACATCTAAAGTCACATTAGGCCTGGCTTCATAAATAACCCCTATCACTCCCAGCGGGACTCTGATCTTAGACAAATGTAAACCGTTTGGAAGTGTATTCGCCTCTATGACTTCTGCAAGCGGGCTTTCCAGCTGAGCCACATTTAATATTTCCTGAGCGATATCATTGAGCCGCTCTCTGGTTAGTTTTAACCGGTCATATTTAGGGTCTTCAGCAGACATTTTCTTTAAATCCAGATCATTCGCAAATAATATATCTTCTGCAAACAGTTTCACCTGATTTGCGAGATCTTTCAGAATTTCATTAACTGCCAGCTGATCTAAACGGCATAAGGTACGGCTCGCTTTTAAGGCGTTTTCAAAATATAACTGATATTCCATTTTCTTTTCATTTAGAGCCAATATGTTGTCATATCGGAATGCTGTATTAGCTTACAGCATAAAAATAATTATAATGAACTAAAGATTTATGTCCCTTCTGTCCTATTCTTTCTTTCGCTTTATCTGAACCGTAATCTGCTATCCCCAAGCCTATCAGTTTCCCGTCTTCATCCAGCAGGCGGATAATATCTCCTTTTTGAAAGGGTGAGAGTATTTCCGTTATACCAACTGGTAATAAGCTGCGGGCCTGACCTGAAATCAGCGCTTCTTCAGCACCTTTATTCAGTTGAACACTTCCAGTGGCAGAATGTTCAGAATGTGCAATCCACTTTTTCTTCCCTGAAGTATTCTTTTCCGGTACAAAATAGGTATGATCTGCTTTTTGGGCTATTAAATCAGTTAGAATATTATTCTGGGTGCCATTGGCGATATAAACAGGTATACCTAGTTTTGCAACTTTTTGTGCCATTCCTAATTTAGTCACCATCCCACCTCTTCCTAAGCCAGACTTCGAGGTATTAATAAAAGAACCAATATGATCATCTTTCCTGATTTCTCTGATCACACTGGAATCGGGCGATTTCGGATCCCCATTGTAAATACCATTTACATTAGAAAGGATAATCAAAGCATCTGCTTCCAGCATAGATGCCACCAGTCCTGCTAATTCATCGTTATCCGTAAACATCAGCTCTGTAACAGACACCACATCATTTTCATTGATCACAGGAATAACCTGATGCTTCAATAAAATAGACAAGCAGTTTTTAATATTTAAGTAATGCTTGCGATCACGAAAATCCTCTTTGGTGACCAATACCTGAGAACAAAGCATCTGTTGTTTCTCAAACAGGGATAAATAAGTATTAATCAGTTTAATTTGTCCGATGGAAGCTAAAAGCTGCCTTGCTGCAACAGCATCTTGTTTTTCAGATATGCTGATCATACTTCTGCCAGCGGCAACGGCACCAGAAGAAACTACAACTACTGCAATACCGGCTTTTTTTAGGTCAGCAATTTGACCAACAAGGTGTTCAATCCGGGCATGATCAGGCAATCCATCAGGTTGAGTGAGGACATTTGAACCGATTTTAACAACGATTCTTTTATAGGCAACAGCCATAATTTATGGAGCGTAAAGGTTAAAAATAAAGAACTAAAGCATTGCAATCAAGCCTGTCCAGCCAGTCTGATGACTGGCGCCAAGCCCTTTGCCATTATCGCCATTGAAATATTCATGGAATAATATATAATCTTTAAAATAAGGGTCATGGTTAAATTTAGGGTTCCCACCCGATACGGGTCGTTCACCGGCATCATTTTTCAGGAAAATGCACTTTAACCTTTTACTTAATAAAGCCGCAATTTCTTTAAGGCTTAAAAACTGACCTGAGCCAGTTGGACATTCTACTTTAAAATCATCAGTGTAATACTCCTGGAAATTTTTAAGGGACTCGATAATCAGGTAATTAACCGGCATCCACATCGGGCCGCGCCAATTACTGTTCCCGCCAAACATTCCAGAATCACTTTCAGCGGGAATATATTTTACAGTATAGTCCATACCATCCAATTGATAGTTAAAAGGATATTCGCAGTAAGCTTTAGAAACAGAGCGGATGCCAAAATCCGAAAGAAACTCATTTGGGTCCAGCATACGCTTGAGTAATAATTTCATCCGGTGACCTCTTAACAAAGAAAGTAAATGCTGGTCACTCCCTTTAGTGTCTGTCCAATGACTTACCAGTTGAACCAGATCAGGCCTTTGGAGCATAAACCACTCCAGCCGCTCCTTTAATTTTGGCAGCTTACCCCATTTACTCTCATCAAATACAATCTGGGCAAACATAGGGATCAGCCCAACCAGACTTCTCAGGCGTAACCTGTCGGCAGATCCGTCTGGTTTTCTTAGCATATCATAATAAAAACCATCCTCCTCATCCCATAAACCTATCGCATCCTCTCCCATATTAGAAATTGAACCCGCGATATATAAAAAGTGTTCAGAAAATTTGATAGCCATACTTTCAAATACATCAAAATGAAGCGAAAGCTCCATACTGATCTGCAGCATATTTAATGCATACATGGCCATCCAGCTAGTGCCGTCAGCCTGTTCCAGAAAACCGCCACCAGGTACTGGCTGACTCCGGTTAAACACCCCGATATTATCGAGGCCAAGAAAACCACCCTCAAAAATATTATTTCCTTCACTATCTTTCTGATTTACCCACCAGGTAAAATTGAGCAGCAGTTTATTGAAAACCTCTATCAGGAAGTTAATATCTCCTTTACCCTTAACTGCTTTATCTGCAAGATATACATGCCATGTTGCCATCGCATGAACCGGAGGATTTACATCGCCAAAATCCCATTCATAAGCAGGTAATTGACCGCTTGGGTGCATATAATTGGCGCTAACCATTAATCTTAACTGTTCTTTTGCAAAATCAGGATCTAAAGGCGCAAAGCTGATACAATGAAAAGCAAGATCCCATGCCGCAAACCATGGATATTCCCATTTATCTGGCATAGAAAGAATATCATTAGCGACAAAATGTTTCCAGTGTGAGTTTCTGCCAGTTCTTCTTTGTTTTGGTGGAGCTGGTTGTCCTGTGTCGCCATTCAGCCATCTATTTACATCAAAACTGTAAAACTGCTTGTTCCAGAACATTCCGGCCCAGGCCTGACGCTGCATAGATTTTTCATCTTCATTAGTGGTGTCAGCTTGCTTAACTGCATAAAAAGTGTCAGTCTCTTGCAAACGAAGGGAAAATATTTCTTCAAAATCATTAAAGGGCTGCGTTATTTTATTCTTGCTAAGCCTGATTCTGATTGTACTGCTTTCACCGGCAGAAATAGTTAAATGATGCCAGATACCTGCTTTTGTCCCTAAATTATCGGGATTAACTGCATTTTGATTTCCATTAACTATGTACTCATTAATTCCGTCTTTCACATAACGGCTCACATTATCAGATTGATATAGACGCTGATTGTTGGTTTCATTATCAGTAAACAGAAATTTCGGATTACCATCTGTATAACAATGGTAATCTCCAATATTATCAGACCTTAAAAGTAGCGTGTGATTACCCTGGTTCAGGATTTCAGGTTTAGCTCCATGCTGTCCATCAAACCAGGTATTCCGATACCAGACCTGTGGAATCACATCTAAGGTTACCGGAGCAGAACTTCTGTTAAATACTGTGTATTTAATCAGCAGATCCTCTTCTTTGTTTTTAGCATATTCAATAAAAACATCTCCGTATTCATCATGATCGAACAAACCAGTGTCAATCAATTCATATTCTGATTGCGTTTTGCTCCTCTTTGCATTTTCACTCAAGAGCGATTCATAAGGAAAAGCTTGAAATGGATATTTATACAGCATTTTCATATAGCTGTGTGTAGGGCTGCTATCCAGATGATAGTATAACTCTTTTACATCCTCCCCATGATTTCCCTCACCATTGGTCAGGCCAAACAAACGTTCTTTAAGAATTGCATCCTTACCGTTCCAAAGCGCCAGTCCAATACATAGATTTTGCTGGTCATCACTAAAACCACCTATTCCTTCTTCACCCCAGCGATAAGCTTTACTTCTCGCTGAATCATGGGTTGTATAATCCCATGGTTCTCCATTAGTGCTATAATCTTCTCTTACGGTTCCCCATTGCCGGTCAGCTACATAAGGCCCCCACTTAAGCCAGTTGGTTTCCTGATTATAATGACTGCTGAGGCGCTGCTGTTCCGGATTAAGCTGTTCTTTGGAGTTCATATTTCAATAATAACGATTGTTAAACGAATTAAAGAAAGGATCACAGAATAGCTTAATTTTTTACAATATCAGTATCTTGAAGATCAACGATCATTGACGATATTTCAACGGTGAACCATTCCTGGAAAACTTTATAAGTACGTTTCTGAGGCCAGTCATTCTCATCTGTATGGTAGTCTCTAAGTTCATTTTTAAACAGTTGATCAAAGTTTTTCTTTAACCAGCTTTCAATTTTTGCTTTTGTTTTCTGTTCCTTGATCAGGTATACAGTGCCTTCATCATTATCTATTACCGGGAATTCAGGGTCTACATAGTTGATCCAGTCATAAAATGGTTTTTTTGCTTTGATCAGGACTGCGTTCCTGTTGATGGTTTCGTAATATAATGTTGGCTCGATCATGTATAATTTATAAGGATGCAAATTTATTTAATTTAATCTGTTATCGGGCATATTAATCAAACGGTCGCAAAAGCAACATAAGTAACCTTATATAGCTTGATATACAGGAGATTATTTCGTATATTGATATAACCAAAATATAACATCATGATGAACCTACTATCAAAAATTCAGGACTGGGGGGATCACCACCATCCGAAATGGCTGGACTATCTGAGAATAGTTTTAGGCATAACACTGATCTGGAAAGGAGTTGCATTTGCACTCAATTTACACGCATTTACCGTCCTGATGGAAGATTCGGGTTTGGGTACAGCGGTGTCCATCAGTTTAATCGCACACTTAATTATAGCACTTCATATTATTGGCGGTCTGCTCATTGCTTTAGGGACGCATACACGCCTGTTCTGCCTGTTAATTATCCCAATATTAATGGTTGCAGTTTTCTATGTTAATTTCCCACAACAACAGCAAATATTCAGACCTTATTCGGAATTCTGGCTTTCCTGCCTGGTTCTGGCTGGCTTAATCTGCTTTCTGATTGAGGGGGATGGTGTATTGTCTATTGAAACAGTTAGAAAACCTGTTACTTCTGAAAGCTAACAGGTTCAATTAGATAGTATAGCGGCCTTATGATTCGTCAGGGGCCGTTTTTTTATTATATGCTGGTGTATACAGCAGAAGAAAAAGATTTTATATTATTTATTTTTCTCAAATATCCAAAATGGACTGGTTTTTGAACAGTATAAACTGTAAACATAATTACAACAAATCTGTTTACCAACTTGAAATTAATACATTTTAATCATAAAAAACTAATTACCATGGATTACAAAAAATTAATTAATGACCACTTAGGCAAGCAAACTGATAAAACTCCTGTTGTTGTAGCTTTATTAGCTGGATTAGCGGTTGGAGCAGCCTTAGGAGTATTATTTGCACCTGGCAGCGGATCAGAAACCAGAAATCTCTTAGCAGACAAGACTAAAGATCTTGCAGATAATGCAAAGGATAAATTACAGACTTATAAAGAAAAGCTAAAAGACGGTGCGGATCAAATAGCCGACACTGCAAAAAATAAATATCAGACTTACGGTGAAAAGCTGCAAAACGGAGCCGATGAACTTGTTGATTTAAAAGATAGAGCAGTTGAAACTGTAAAATCTAAATTCAGCGATGCTAAAGGTGATATCAGGGATGCTAAAGAAGAGATTAAAGATACAGCGAATGCTGTAAAAAGTGATATAGAAAACGCTTAATTTATTCTGGTTAGAATAATAAACATAAAAAAACCGGCGATCTGCCGGTTTTTTTATGTTTATAGATAGCATTAGATTTAGTTCGTAGTACCCAGTGCAATATGAATTTCTGCATAAAGTAACCCGCTCCCGCCACCATAATGTGAAATAATATGTATTGCAGGATACATTAACTTGATTTCAGCCTTCAGCTTCACTTCTTCCAGCTCCGTTAACCCACCGCCAATCAATAATACAGCGTAAGCATGAGATTTACATTTAGCAATAGCTTCTTCACAGCTGGAAACCCCTTCAGCATGCCATGAACTTTCTGTATTTAATAACCTGAGTATGGTCTTTAAAATGTCTTCGTGCTTGCCAACTACTAAAATCTCTGTCCTGTTTTCCATAATTAGAATTCCATTGGAACATCCATAATCAAAAATTCAGCATCGGCAGATGCTTTTATAGTGAAATTATCTGTGTCCCAGATTCCAAAACCATCTCTGGCAGATAATGGCTGACCATTGATCTCAATATCACCTTCTAAAACAAAGATATAAGCACCATTCCCTTTTTTCTGCAAGGAATAAGCTATCTGACTTCCTTTTTCCAGTTTTCCTAAATTGAACCAGGCATCCTGATGAATCCATACACCAGCATCATCTGGATTTGGCGATAAGATCTGTACCAAAGTATTTGGTTTTTCAGGAGTATCAATTTTTACCTGATCATACCTTGGTTCTACATTCCTTTTATTCGGGAATACCCAGATCTGCAAAAATTTAACTGTCTGATCTTTATTTTTGTTATACTCTGTATGGTACATTCCGGTTCCGGCGCTCATGACCTGGATCTCTCCTGGTTCAATAGTCCCGATATTACCCATGCTATCTTTATGTTCTAATGCCCCGGATAAAGGAATAGAAATAATCTCCATATTATCATGCGGGTGTTCTCCAAAACCTCTTCCTCCATCTACTGCATCATCATTTAAAACTCTTAATGCACCAAAATTTACTCTTTCAGGGTTGTAATAACTAGCAAAGCTAAAAGTGTGATAACTTTTTAACCATCCATGATCTGCTCCACCTCTTGAGGTTGCAGTATGCAAAACTGTTTGTGCCATATTCTTATTCTTTTGGTTTGTTATACAAATTTACTTCCAATAACCCTGTTGCATCTTACCATAGAATAAGAAATAAATAAAAATGCTATAAAGCAATTTTATAACCAAGTGTTGCCCATACACCAGGCATAGGAACCGCTCCGGCCTGGATGAAGTTAACATCGAATAGGTTTGAAGCATCGGCATAAATACTGCCGCGCTTTAATTTATAAGTCAGCCTTGCATCCATTACCGTATAATCTTTATAATTAATCCGTTCACAATACCTTGCGGTTACTGTTAATGCCATTACTTTCAAAAACTCTGCATTCACAGTAGCAGTCAATTGATTTTTCAAAGATTCTACAGCATAACGGGAGATATTGGCTTCAGGTAAGGTTGTTTTAATCTTAGGATTAAGATAAGTATAAGCCAGACCAAATCTTAAGCTATTGAAAGCAGAATTCTCCAGTGCTCCAGTATTATAATCTGCACTTAGCGTATACCCCATAGTATTCAGTTCACTGAAATTCTTAGGTTGCCACGGATCTGTCGTTTTATCCTTCACCCAGTCAATGAAATTGGTAATCCTGCGTTTAAACAAACTTGCATTTAATACAAAATGCGTGGAATTGTATTTAATTCCTCCCTCAGCATATCGGGATTTTTCTGGCTGTAACTGGTCATTTCCAATATTAGTTGGCCCTTTGTAGTAAAGATCAGTAAAAGTCGGTAGGCGTTGTCCTGTTCCAACATTCACAAAAACCTTCCAGTTTCCATAAAAATTATATCCGGCATCAATGCCAGGAAAAGCCTGCCACCCATAATCAGAATTGTAATTCACGTAACTTCCTGCATTTATCAGCAAATTCTTTACCAGGTCAAACTTATATTCTCCATATATGCCTGCATTATCCCTGTTTCTTTTACCCAGGTTTGTACTATTGATTTTTTCTTTTCTCGCTTCAATTCCCAGACCAAATTCACCGATTCCAGTTTGAAAACTATTGTTCAGTTCAGCACTTAATACTTGGGTAACATGATGATTGTGGAATTTATCAGGGGTTTGTTTGATGTATAGATAATCATCAACATTGTTTCTATAACTCAATCTTGGCATTAAACTCCAGAAAGAAGTCAGCTGTGTTTTATAAGCCACTGCTGCAATTGCTGTTTTTACTGTTTCTTCGGCTTCTTTATCACCCGGAGCTGAATAATAACCATTTGCACCAAATTTATTATGAATATATCCACCAGTAATTTCCAGTTGATCTGTTTTTCCTACATTGACTTTACCTTCGTAAAAGAACTTCTGATTATTAAAAGCAGTATTATAACGGTATCCATTTCCGGCTTCCTGTCCAGCAGAAAATAAGTGGCTGGATTCTTTTAATGCTAATGTCCCGGTAGCGCGGATACCATAATTTGCATAAGTATCTCCACTAACTTCATCCTTTTTAAAACTGCTTCCGGTAAATACATTTGCAGAAACACCAGTTCTGGTTACAGTTTTAGTGACAATGTTAATTGCTCCTGTTAAGGCATTTGTACCATATATGCGGGATGCAGAACCTCTTAATACTTCAATATGGTCGATATCATCTACAGAAACCGGTAAATTCATCATATTGTGACCCGTCTGCGGATCTGAGACTTTAATCCCATTGATTAAAACAAGAGTCTGGTCAAAGGTTCCGCCATCGATACTGATGTCGGCTTGTACTCCACCAGGTCCGCGTTGACGGACATCAACCCCCGTTACATAACTCAGTAATTCACTAATTGACCTTGATGGCAAATTCTTGATCTGCTGATTATCAATTATCCAGATATTACGATTTTGTTTAGAGAACGGAAGTTTCAGGCGGTTCTCTCTGACCATCACTTCGTTTAGATTTTTTGTGGTATCATTTTGCGCTGCTGCATAACCCGCAGACAGGCACAATGTAACCAGCATAGGTATCATTTTCTTCATATTCGATTAAAATTGCAGCGAATATAGGCAATACGTGATTACATTGTTTGGAACTCTTCTATTTAACCAATCAGGAGATTTAATTTATTTATTTACAAAAGAAGATTAACTTATAGTAAGCATGATTAATTGAAAGATCAGTTTAATGTCCTGGTCTTAAAAAACCCATAGCAAGTGCAGTTCCTGTACCAACCAATGCACCGGTAGCTACATCAGAAGGATAATGGACTCCTAAATACATTCTGGAATACCCAACAGAAGATGCCCATAAATAAGCAGGCGCAATCACATACCATTTATGATAAACCTGTGTTAATGCAGTTGCCGTTGTAAAAGCAGAAGAAGTATGACCAGAAGGAAAAGAAGTTTGCCCTGGGTAATACACTGCGCTGATTTTAACCTGTCCCAGAAAAGGCCTGGGGCGTTTCACAATTTTCTTAATAACCAGGGTCAGTAATAAATTAACAGCAGAACTGCTGGCAATATACATTGCATTCTGGCGGGTTCCTTTATCATTGTCAATAACACCAGCTGCAAATATGCCTGCAGGAACTGCTGCATTAACCAGGTTATTATACTTAGATAAGAATAGGAACACGTTAGTTTTTTCTGGTGTCCTGTGTTCAGAAAGATCAATCATAATCCTGTTATCAATTTTCTGAATAGGATTATCGGGAGATAAACCGCCCTGTGCAATTGAGTGAAGTGGTATTGCAGCATAAAAACCAAGCTGCAATACCACTATATATTTTTTAAAAAAGCTACTCATTATCTAGAATTGCTCTTCCTCAGACATGCTGTTAGTCCAGGCTTGTTCCAAAGCCCCTAAAAACGTTGCAGGAGGTTGAGCACCAGACACTGCTAATTTTTGATTAATAATAAAGAACGGAACTCCGCTGATACCAATTTGCTGTGCAATCTGTTCGTCTGCACGTACTTCTTCAGTAAAAGTATTATCTGATAACAAGGCTTCGATGTCATTCTGATCTAATCCGGCAGCTTTACCTGTTTCAATTAAAACGGCAGCATCATCAATATTTTTTCCTTCAGTAAAGTGTGCAATAAATAATTGCTCTTCAATTTCATTGTCAAGACCTTTGGATTTGGCTAATTGAATCAGTCTGTGTGCGTTAAATGAATTGGCGATTACAACCTGATCAAAATTAAACTTTAAACCCACTTCAGCAGCTGCACCAGTTACCTGTTCATGCATTTGCACTGACCATTCTCTGGTTTGTCCTTTTTTTTCTGCCAGATAATCATAAGCATTCAGTTCTGGTTTGGTTTCTGCATTTGGATCCAGCTCAAAACTATGCCATTCGACTTTAACTTTATCTTTATGCTCAAACTGCTCCAATGCTAATTCAAACTTTCTCTTCCCTATATAACAAAACGGACAATTAACATCCGACCAGATATCTACTTTCATTCTATATTCATTTATAAGGTTAACCTTTTATACGTCAGCCTTGATTAATTTTAACCCCTTTGTCCAGCGTACTAGTTCTTTTAGCATCACTTGTGCTGCCTTTTCTGAACGCTCATGAGGTACAAAAATGCCATCTTCATTAATCAACTCTGTGAAGAAAGAAAAATTGACTGCCTCGTACAAAGGTACCATTTTAAAAGTACTCAGGTCATTTTTCAGCGCATTAGCAGCTCTTGTCCCAGCAGAAACACCACCATAACTAACTATTCCGGCAGCTTTATAATTCCATTCTTTGTACAGATATTCCAATGCGTTTCTTAAGGGCGAAGGATATCCGAAATCATATTCACCGGTTACAAATATGAAAGCATCAGCTTGTTCAATTTTTGCACTCCATTGTTTGGTGTGTTCATGCTCATATTTCTGCATCGAAGGATGATTGATCTCATCCATTAAGGGCAGATTCAGTACACCTAAGTCTATTAACTCCACCTCAAAAGCACCTGATTTTCTTGCGATTCCGGCAATCCATTCTGCCACTAAAGGACCTTTTCTTCCCGGTCTGACCGTAGCACTGATGATTTTCAACTGATCCATAGTCGCTTATTTAAGTATGACTTACTTTAAAAATTGTGGTTTGTGCATAAGTTTGTCCAGGACGCAAAATTGTAGTCGGGAACTCCGGAACATTTACACTATTCGGATAATGCTGCGTCTCTATACAAAAAGCACTATATGGGCTATAAGCCTTTCCTCCTTTACCAGTAGCGGTATTCAGATACTTCGCAGTGTAGAAATGGGCAATAGGTTCTGTCGTATAAACTTCAAGTTTTAATCCTGAAGTTGCTTCCGTAGTTTCCGAAGCCAGTCCTAATTCGCCATAAGGTTTATCGAGTACAAAACTCTGATCATAACCTTCTTCTATATTCCAATCCTGCCCAATGGTCTTACCACCCAGAAAATCATGACTAGTACCTGCAACAGGAACCAGTGCACCGGTCACTACATAATCCTTATCTTGCGCCAGATAATTACTGGCAGGAATTCTTAAAGAATGATCAGCTATATTTTTACCCTCTTTATTTAAGTTGAAATAAGTATGGTGTGTCAGGTTAAGCGCTGTAGGTGCATCAGTAACCGCTTTATAATCAAGAATTAATTCATTCGCATCAGACAACTTAAAGGTAAGCTGAACTGTTAAATTACCAGGAAAGCCTTCCTCCCCATCCGGACTCACATATTGTAAAGTTAAACTCGGACCGACAGTAGGTAGAATGTCCCATACTTTTTTATCGAAACCAGCTAAACCACCATGAAGACTTTGAGTCATTTCATAGTCTACCCCATCAATACTATATTTTCCGTCTTTAATCCGATTAGAATAACGCCCGACAATAACTCCGAGATAAGGATAGTCATTAGCCAGATAATCTTCATTCAGATAACCATCAATATCATCAAAACCTAATACGATATCTTGTTTCTCTCCTATTGCATTCTTTACAATAAATTCACTGACAATAGCTCCGTAGTTATATATTTTCACCTTGCTGCCAAGACTGTTGGTTAACTCTACCGCAAAGATTTCTTTATCATCAATAAATCGCCCGGTGCTAATTTGATTTTCTTTCATAAAACGTATATTAGTCGATATTTACAATAACAATACTACAAATAATACCAGCAAATCTTAAACCCGAATGAACATTAATCAGTTTAAATTTGTTTTTTGACGAGTATCTGTTGTTCCATTGATCAACCAAACTATAAACAGTAATGAAATCTGAACTATCCAGTAAATTCTTTGATACCTACGGCCAGCAACCGGCTGCTACTTATTTTACTCCCGGCCGCGTAAATCTGATCGGTGAACATATTGACTATAATGGAGGTTTAGTATTGCCTTGTGCAATTACACTGGGTACGTGGCTTTGTCTTGCTCCAAATAACGATCAGGTCATCCGTTTTAAAAGTGTGAATTTCCCTGAAGAAGCGATTATCCCTTTAAAACCTGCCTATGAAAAAGAAGGCACATCATGGTATAACTATCCATTAGGAGTTTTCAATGAAATTCTTAAAAACTTCCAGATCCCGGTAGGTTTCGACCTTTTATATGCTGGGAATATCCCGGTTGGGTCTGGGCTGTCATCTTCAGCTTCTATAGAGGTTGTAACTGCTTATGCAATTACGGCTTATCTGGGTCTTGATTATGACCGTTTAGCGTTAGTAAAACTCGCTCAGAAAGTAGAAAATGAGTTTATTGGTGTTAACAGTGGTATTATGGATCAGTTTGCTGTTGCTTTCGGAGAAAAAGATAAAGCAATTGTGTTGAATTGTGACACCCTGAAATATAAAATCGTAGACTGTAATCTTGGAGATCATGTGTTAACCATTATTAATACAAATAAACCAAGAGAACTCGCAGAATCTAAATATAATGAAAGAGTAGCAGAATGTGAGGCTGCACTTAAAGCGTTGAATCAGGAAATCACGCTGAACAATCTATGTGAATTAACTGCTGATAAATTCGCTTTACACAGCCATCTGATTAAAGATGAAACTATCCTGAAAAGAGCTACCCATGTCATCAAAGAAAATGACCGGGTAAACCTTGCTGCAAAAGCATTAAATAATGGCGATCTGGATGAATTTGGCCGTTTAATGTATGCTTCACACCAATCATTGAAAGATTTATATGAAGTTACAGGTAAGGAACTGGATACTGTAGTAGAATTCTGTGCAAGTTATCCTGAAGTTACAGGAGCAAGAATGACAGGTGCTGGTTTTGGCGGTTGTGCAATAGCACTGCTGAAAAAAGATGCAGAAGCAGATTTCAGAGAAAAACTGACCGCTTACTATACAGAACGTATTGGTTATGCACCAGATGTGTATATCAGTGAAATTGGCGATGGAGCTACCACAATTTAATTCTATTTTTGCGCCATGCAGAAATTAAAGACAACTGAATTAAACCGTGTAGGTATAAAGGAATTTAAAGAACAGGATAAACTACCGGTAGTTGTGATACTGGATAATGTGCGCAGTATGAATAATGTGGGGTCTGCTTTCAGAACAGCAGATGGTTTTGCCATAGAGAAAATTATTCTTTGTGGAATCACCGCACAGCCACCGCATCGTGAGATTGAGAAAACGGCCATTGGCGCAACACAATCTGTAGCCTGGGTACATTATGAAGAAACGCTGGATGCCATTAAAGATTTACGGGCAGACGGGTATGAAATTATAGCTATAGAACAAGCTGTAGACAGCATTATGCTGAATACTTTTAAACCAGATCAGGCTAAAAAATATGCACTGATCTTTGGAAATGAGGTTAATGGGGTGAGCGATGAAGTAATGGGGCAAATTGATAAATGTATTGAAATACCTCAGTTTGGTACTAAACATTCTTTTAATATCGTGATCTCTGCCGGAATCGTATTGTGGGATTTCTATGCTAAGCTAAGATTGTAACTCCGTCAGAGGTTCACTAATTTTGGTGAACCTCTGACGGAGTTACAATGGTGATCTATTTTAATTTGATCACGTATATAGATGGAAATTCTTTAAACTCATCTGCAACAACAGATTCACCATTAAATTTAAAGGATTTAGTTTTTAAGTTGGCACCCTGTGAAAGATCACACTCGTAAAATATAGTACCTATTTTCTTTCCATTCACAGCAAACTCGAATTCGTTTCCTGGACTTTGACCAGAAATTGCATGTTGTCTGAGATCACTACCAATGAATATTCCATTGTATTTTTTTAATGGCTCAGTTATGGATTCGTCGGGAACCTGGTAAACGTTACTGCTAACATTTACTTCTTTGCCATTTATCTTATTGATATAAGTAAGAGAAATTACATCCATTTTGGATTGTAACAGGGGTTTGCCATCTTTTCCGATTGCAGTGAAAGCAACCAGTTGTATAGGTGGCGGATCTACAATGATAGTTGGTTCCTGCTCTGTTTTCATGCAGGAACTCAATAAAGACATTGTTGTGGTCAGTAACAATAAAAGCAGAATATTATTTCTTTTCATATGATTAAATAAAGAATAAACGCAAAATAACTATACTAATATAGAAATAATCATTAATTATTGACCTGTTAAATTAATTTTAATTAAAAAGCCGCCCATGAATATGGAACGGCTCTTCTTTTGGTTAGTAATAGTTATTATTGTTTGTCCTTGTTTTATTCCCTGGTTGAGGTTGATCTTAGATTCTTATGCGTAAGGAATACCATCCCTGGTAGGCAGTCTGCTCGATCCCATCAAATATTCATCGACCTTTCTCGCCGCTTCTCTACCCTCTGATATCGCCCAAACCACTAAAGACTGTCCTCTTCTCATATCTCCGGCTACAAAGATTTTGGCGATATTAGTTTGATATTTACCTTCTTCGGCTTTTACATTTCCTCTATTATCCAGTTCAACCCCTAATTTCTCCAAAAGTCCTTCTTTTTGAGGATATAAGAATCCCATAGCAAGCAAAACGAGCTGACAAGGTAACTCACGCACCGTACCTTCAATTTCTTTGAAATTTACAGGACGTCCAACCGTGTCAATTTCCCATTCTACATCTACAACCTGTAAAGCCTTCAATGCGCCATTTTCATCCGCAATAAAAGCCTTTGTATTTACACCCCATGCCCTGCTGCAACCTTCTTCATGAGAGCTGGTTACTTTCAATAACATGGGATAAGAAGGCCATGGCATATTCTCTGTACGGCTTTGAGCAGGCATAGGCATAATTTCAAACTGAGTTACAGACTTTGCGCCCTGACGATTCGAAGTTCCAATACAATCAGATCCTGTATCACCACCACCAATTACAATGACATCTTTTCCGGTAGCCAGAATCTGTTCCTGATCAATACTAAAATTGCGGACTCTTTTATTTTGCTGCTTCAAGAAATCCATTGCATAATGTACTCCTTTAGCCGCTCTTCCAGTCACATTTAAATCACGTGGAATCGTAGAACCACCAGCTAAAACAATAGATTGATATTCTCTCAACAAAGTATTCAGTTCAATATTAACGCCAACATTAGCATTACACTTGAACTCAATTCCTTCCTTTTCCATCAGACTTATTCTTCTGGCAACTACGTCTTTCTGCAATTTAAAATCAGGAATACCGTAATTTAGTAATCCGCCAGGAGTATCATCGCGTTCATAAACTACCACTTCATGTCCAGCTTTATTTAATTGTGCAGCAGCTGCTAAGCCAGCAGGGCCAGAACCAATTACCGCCACTTTTTTACCGCTGCGGATCAAAGGTGGTTCTGCCTTAATATATCCTTTGCTGAAAGCAATTTCAATAATATGTTTTTCTATATCTTCAATAGAAACAGGAGATTTGTTGATCCCTAATACACAAGCAGACTCACAAGGTGCAGGACAAATTCTACCCGTAAACTCTGGAAAGTTGTTGGTACTTAGTAAAATATTAGCTGCTATCTCCCACTCTGCTTTATATACTGCTTCGTTAAACTCAGGGATTACATTTCCCAGCGGGCAACCCGACTGACAAAATGGTACCCCACAATCCATACAACGCGCAGCCTCTTGTTTGACCTGATCCTGCTCAAACGCGACAACAAATTCATTATAATGTTTTAAACGCTCTTTTGCATCTTGCTTTACAGGAGCAGTTCTCTCATACTCTAAAAATCCGGTTACTTTTCCCATAATTATGATGTCTTAACTTTATTACTTCTTTTTAATAAAACCGCTTTGTATTCTTTAGGGAATACCTTAACAAAATGAGCAGACTGTGTTGTCCAGTCACTTAATATGAATTCAGCTAATTTGCTTTTTGTCAATTGGATATGTTTTTTTAGTAAACTATTGATCCGCAATTCATCTTCTTCATTCAAAGGATCAAGATCTACCATTTCCTTGTTACATTTATTAGGGAAATCGCCATTCACATCATAAATCCAGGCTACTCCTCCGCTCATACCAGCTGCAAAATTGCTACCTGTATTTCCCAGAACAAGTACTTCACCACCAGTCATATACTCACAACCGTGATCTCCCAAACCTTCCACTACGGCTGTAGCACCAGAGTTTCTAACCGCGAAACGCTCACCAGCCAGGCCTCTTACAAACAGCTCACCCGAAGTAGCGCCATATAAGGCCACATTACCAATAATGATATTCTGTTCTGGTACATAAGTTACTTCGCGGAATGGATAGATCGATAAACGTGCTCCCGATAGCCCCTTACCTACGTAATCATTTCCTTCACCTTCTAATTCAAGCGAGATTCCTCTTGCCGCAAAAGCACCAAAACTCTGTCCCGCAGAACCATGGAATTTGAAGTTGATGGTATCAGGAGGTAAACCTACTCCTTTATAAATTTTAGATACTTCGTTTGATAACATGGTACCCAGCGCACGGTCTGTATTTTTAACCTCAAACTCTTTGAAAACAGGTTCTTTATTCAATAAAGCAGGCTGAGATGCCGCAATCAGCTGATGATCCAGCACATTGCTGATTCCGTGATCCTGTTGTTCAGTATTGAATAAACTCAAACCATTGTCAGGTGCTTTATATAAAATTGCAGAAAGATCAAGATTTTTCAATTTCCAGTCAGCGTCATCAATTGCACGCAAACTCAAAGCATCTGCCTGGCCAACCATCTCTTCAACAGTTCTGAAACCTAATTCAGCCATTGTTTCACGAAGTTCTTCTGCCAGGAAGTGGAAAAGATTAACCACATGATCCGGATCACCAGTAAACAGTTTTCTCAAGTCAGGATCCTGTGTAGCAACCCCAACCGGACAAGTATTTAAATGACACTTTCTCATCATAATACAACCCGAAGTTACTAAAGCGGCCGTAGCTACACCCCATTCTTCTGCGCCTAATAAAGTCGCTATAGCAATATCTTTACCCGTTTTTAACTGACCATCAGTCTGTAAAACAACCCTGCTGCGCAAGCGGTTTTTAACCAATGTCTGATGTGCTTCAGCCAGACCCAATTCCCAGGGCAAGCCAGCATGCTGTATAGAAGTAAGTGGCGAAGCCCCTGTTCCACCATCAAAACCAGAAACCAGGATTACATCAGCATGTGCTTTCGCCACACCAGCTGCAATAGTACCTACACCAGCTTTAGAAACTAATTTAACATTGATCCTTGCCGCTCTGTTTGCATTCTTAAGGTCAAAGATTAATTGCGCCAAATCCTCAATAGAATAAATGTCATGATGCGGCGGCGGAGAAATCAGACCTACGCCCGGTGTTGCGTGACGGACTTTTGCAATCCAATCATCCACCTTATGTCCAGGTAACTGTCCGCCTTCACCAGGTTTAGCTCCCTGAGCCATTTTAATCTGCAGCTCATCTGCATTAGTCAGGTAATTACTCGTTACCCCAAACCTTGCCGAAGCAATCTGCTTGATCGAAGAACGCATAGAATCGCCATTTGGCAAGAGCTCGTATCTTAATTCATCTTCACCACCCTCACCAGTATTACTCTTCCCGCCAATGCGGTTCATTGCAATCGCTAAAGTTGAGTGTGCTTCATGAGAAATAGACCCGAAAGACATCGCTCCGGTTGCAAAACGTTTTAATATAGCTTCAACCGGTTCAACCTCAGTTAATGAAACCGGCGCACGGTTATAATTAAATTCGAATAAGCCGCGAATCGTATATGCCTGTTTAGTTTGTTCATTTACCAGTTTACTATATTGCTTATAAACGTTATAATCATTTTTACGGGTTGCATTCTGTAATAAATGGATCGTCTGCGGATTAAACAAATGCTGCTCCCCTTTTCTTCTCCATTTATAATTTCCACCAGTAGGCAGCAACATATCCGGACGTGTAGATTTACCAAATACGCGGCTATGTTTAATTAAAGCCTCTTTGGCGATATCATCCAATCCTAATCCGCCGATTCTTGATACTGCGCCGCTGAAGTAACTATCAACCACGTTTTTATGAATACCTAATATCTCAAATATCTGTGCACCATGGTAAGATTGTAATGTTGAAATCCCCATTTTAGAGAATATCTTCAACAAACCACTATTTACAGCATATATATAATTCTGAATTAGTTTTTCTGGTTTAAGATCACTTTCCTGGTCAAAACCTGAAATCGTTTCTAACGCCAGGTAAGGATTGACAGCAGTAGCACCAAAGCCAATTAAACAAGCGAAATGGTGAACTTCCCATACATCCCCAGCCTCAACAACAATTCCTACAGCTCCACGATGACCCTTACGGATCAAATGGTGATGCACAGCAGATACAGCCATTAGAGAAGGGATTGCAGCATGCTCTGAATCCAGTGCACGATCAGATAGTACAATAACCTGGAAACCGTCTTCAACTGCATCAACCGCATAACGACATAAACGCTCTAAACCTTTAGCCAGAGAACCTGGTTTACCATCAGCTCTGAAATAAGTTTGTAGTGTCTTAGACTGGAATACTCCAGTATCAATACTTCTTACTTTCTCTAACTCCAGATTCGTTAATATCGGATGTTTAATGCCCACACAATGGCATTGCAAGGCATGCTCCTCTAATAAATTACCATTATTGCCCATAAACCCGGCAAGACTCATCACCACTTTTTCTCTGATCGGATCAATTGGCGGATTTGTTACCTGTGCAAACAGCTGTTTAAAATAAGAAGACAGATGCTGAGGTTTCTGTGATAAAACAGCTAAAGGAATGTCAGTTCCCATAGATCCTATTGGCTCTTTCGCCTCAATAGCCATTGGTTTTAAAATCAAATCTATATCTTCTCTGCTATAGCCAAATACCTGGTGATATTTAAATATAGACTCTTGAGACAAGCCTGTAAATACTACCCTTGGATCAGATAATTCTTCCAGACGGATCTGGTATTGATTTAACCAATCTGCATAAGGACGACGGCTGCAAACTTCAGTTTTGATTTCATCATCACTGATAATTCTGCCCTGCTCCATATCTACCACGAACATTTTTCCTGGTGTCAATCTTCCTTTTTCAATAATCTGGCTTTGATCTAAAGCTAATACGCCAGACTCAGAAGCCATAATTACGCGGTCATCTTTGGTAATCGCATATCTTGAAGGTCTTAATCCATTTCTATCTAAAGTTGCACCAATTAAATTACCATCAGTAAAAGCAATAGCCGCAGGTCCATCCCAGGGCTCCATTAAAGTTGCGTGGAATTTATAGAAAGCCTGTTTAAGCTCATCCATATCGTCATTACCATCCCAGGCTTCAGGGATCAGCATCATTAATACATGTGGCAGAGAACGGCCCGCATGCAGTAATAATTCTATAATATTATCCAGACAGCCAGAATCAGATTGCGTTTCATCAATTACCGGTAACAGAATGTTTAATTCTTCGGCAGTAAAGTAACTGGAGGCAAAAGATTTTACGCTGGCACGGAACCAGTTTAAATTACCTTGTAAAGTGTTGATTTCGCCATTGTGGGCGATATAACGGAAAGGTTGTGCCAATCTCCACGAAGGAAAAGTATTGGTTGCAAATCTTGAATGGACTAATCCAAACGCAGAAACAACTCTTTTATCGCTTAGCTCTGTAAAATAAGTGCGCACCTGCATGGAAGTCAGCTGACCCTTGTAAACTATAGTACGAGAAGAAAAAGAAGCAATATAAAAATCTGCTTTAATCCCTTTGACTGTATTCAGAATAGTTTTAGTCAGGTAATTTTTGAATACATATAGTTTACGTTCAAAGTCAGCACCGGCAGCGATCTGGTCAGGTCTCGCTACAAATACTTGCTCCATTTCAGGCTCTACAGATAAAGCCATATCTCCAATACCTTCTGTATTGGTATTTACTTTTCTAAACCCTAATACTTCCAGGTTTAATTTTTCAGCGGCGCGGTAAATCACTTCCCGGCACTCTTCACGCGCTCTGACATCCTTTGGGAGAAATAACATCCCAACACCATAGTCACCAGATTGATTCAGGCTAAAGCCAATTTTAAGGCACTCGTCATATAAAAACTCATGTGGAACCTGTATCATAATCCCGGCACCATCACCAGTGTTAATTTCAGCCCCACAAGCCCCCCGATGGTCAAGATTCTCTAAGATTGTAATAGCATCTGAAATTATTTGTTGTGACTTCCTTCCCTTTACGTGGGCAACAAAACCAATACCGCAAGCATCATGCTCAAAGCTTGAATTGTATAAGCCCTGATTTTCTTCTATTTGTTCCATATCTTAATGTATTCGAAACACTAAGATAATAATTTGCCGGAATAATTGCCATTTTGACATTTTTTTTGCGAAAAATAAATAACAGCATAATTTGATAGTGGTTAGTTTATGAACTTGATAATAAATAAGTGTAATTATTGTCAAGTTTACAAATGCATTATTTAGAATTATTTTGCATTAGCTCTCTAAATCTGAGCGTCAATCAGAAGTTTTTATCTAAAAAGTTTCTTTTTATTCCGTTTGCCTGGAGAAAAAAGAGCGTAAATTCAGGTTCTCAGCCCAATTTTCAAGGTTATTTCACTAAATATAGATATAAATTAAATTTTTATTCAAATACAATCCCTTAAAATTCAATTCATTATCAGTTTTTCAATAAAAAACATTAATTATTTCTTGATTTCGTTTTTGCAGACTGAACTCTTTTGCTACATTTGCAGTGGGCAAGTCCTTTACGATCAGCTCCCTTTGAACTCCCCCAGGGCGGGAACGAAGCAAGGGTAGAAGGTTGTAGCGGTGCGATAAAGGTTGCTTGCCCATTTTTTATTTTTTAGCAGATTGACTATGCTTTCATTGCACAATCTTCCGTCCAAAGCATACGCTAAATTTATCCATAGTTTATTTTTCCTTAAATCATATAAATCATGAAATTTTTCATTGACACAGCTAATCTTGAGCAAATCAAAGAAGCACAAGATCTTGGTGTATTAGATGGTGTAACGACCAATCCGAGCCTTATGGCTAAAGAAGGTATTTCAGGCGATCAGAATGTTATCGATCATTACAAAGCAATTTGTGCGATCGTTGACGGAGATGTGAGTGCTGAAGTTATCTCTACAGATTTTGAAAATATTATTAAAGAAGGCGAAGCTTTAGCTAAACTTGATCCAAAGATCGTAGTTAAAGTTCCGATGATTAAAGACGGTGTTAAAGCCATCAAATATTTCTCGTCAAAAGGAATCAGAACGAACTGTACATTGATTTTCTCTTCAGGACAAGCTTTATTGGCTGCTAAAGCAGGGGCTACTTATGTATCCCCTTTCCTTGGTCGTTTAGATGATATAGGTACTGACGGTTTACAATTAATCGAAGATATTCGTTTAATTTTTGATAACTACGGTTATGAAACTGAAATTCTTGCAGCTTCTATCCGTGGGCCACTACACATTATCAACTGTGCTAAATTAGGTGCAGATGTAATGACCGGACCATTATCAGCTATTTTAGGTTTATTAAAACACCCATTAACTGATAGCGGATTAGCTACATTCCTTGCTGATCACAAAAAAGCAGCTGAGGCTAAGGCTTAAGTTCTTGCTTAATATATAAGGTTAGCAAGCAAAAAGGCCGTTTCATAATTGAAACGGCCTTTTTGCCTTTTATAAAAGATTAAATTCAGCTTAATTCCTGGTTCCCTTCCAGAACAGCTTTTACTTTGTCATAGTCAATATGTTCATCAGGTGCGATCAGGATACCCTTCACTCCTGCTCCGTTTGCAGCTTCCACATCTCTTGGCTTATCGCCAATCATTACTGACAATGCAGGATCGATATTATATTCTGCAATAGCTTCAAGCAGCATTCCGGACTTAGGCTTGCGGCATTCACATTCACCGTTGACAGTTGGATGATGCGGGCAGTAATAAGCATGAATAATCTCAGCCCCCTGCTCTTCAAACTTATTGAACAGTATTTCGTGCATATCAGCCAGTGTATCTTCCGTATAACGTTGCAGAGCAATTCCTCCCTGGTTGGTAATGATTACCAAAAGGTAGCCTTCGTCAAATAATCTTTTTAAAGGAGGAATCTGATATTCCAGTACTTCAAAATCTTCTACCCGGCAGATGTAGTCATTCCGCTCATGATTAAGGACCCCATCACGGTCTAAAAAAATTGCTTTATTCATTATTTTTGATTTGCTGCCAAAGATCAAAATATAAATGAAAAACCAAAGATGATTTGTAAATTATAGTGTATTTACTACAGGTATTTCTCCATATTTCTTCAAATAACGGAATCCGGTTATTGCAGAATCACAAAGGTCATCAACTTTTGTATCCGGATTTTCTGTGATTAGTTTTTCACAAAATGCGATGTACTTGTTCATCACTGTACGCGACTCACCGTCTTTTACTGCATTGTTGGCTTCTAAACCACTACTAAATACAAGCTCGTATTTTTCTCTGTTGAATATATCCATACTCAAATGTAATTAACCTTTAATGAGAAAACAAATTAAATTTATGTTACTTTTGTTCATCTTGTAGTTAAATAATATAAACATAATATGTTTAAACACTTGTTCTTCATAAGAATACTCTTTTATCCGACATTATCTTTTGGAAGAAACAAATGATTTAATCTTTCAATAATTTATTTTAACATCCGATTAAACCAATAATAAGTATTACAGTCATAAGTGTAGAGTACAAGAACACACCTGATTAAAATGCAACAACACACCCAAATAGTAAAGGTCCGGCAATACACTGCCGGGCTTTTCATTTTAACTCCCTTCCCTTTTCTGTCCCCATTTTTGGGACCAAATCATAAACTTGTGGAGCAGGCTCTTTTTTAAGCATAAATTTTGACACGCTAAACAGAAAGTCTTTGCTGTCACGGATGCTCTTATGCCTCTGGAAATTGCGCTGAAAGCTTTCAATTTGCATTGGAATGACTCAGGTGAAACAAGGCCGGGCTGTCAGTAAATAAATTCAAAATAGCTAAATCATAAAGCTATATCGGCCGGGTACTGCCCGAGTACTGCCTGAGTACTCGTTAGGGTAAGAGCAGTGCTAAAGTAACGCGAGAGCATGGCAACTCTAAGTCAAAACAACTAGTTGAAATGACTTAGACTTGCCATAGTTACAGCCCGTTTACGACCTGGTGTCATCCCGACCACCACTCAGGCACAACCCAATCATAACCGGATGAAGATTAATGAAATTATAATTTCCCCTTTGACTAACCCATGGACAAAGCGGACAATTGCAGACAGCTGCGGACAATTACGGCCATTTTTTACGCATCAGGATAATCTTTAACGCGAATAGCTTAAATTGGTGGAAAAGCATTTATTTATTATGGGAAGTTTAACGGGTAAATTTTCAAACGGAATCCAGGACGATTTCATTTTTAAAGCAGCAGTTTGGAGTACAGGTTGTTTCAAAAGTTCTGTAGTGGGCAAAAGGAAACAAGCAATGGAAACCCAAAGGCATCAGAGCACTTTCCTAAAAGTAGCCAGCCTGGAAAAATCAGAATCTTTCCTAACGGCTGTTGAAACCCAAAAATGATTTGCTAAAGTATTAACTGTCAGCCATAAATCAGCTTACGAAAGATTATTTTGAGTTAACAAAACCTCACTATAATTATAGATATATTAGTACTATGAAACAGCTAAGTATTAAACATATTACGAATTTACATAGCGACTCCTTAAGGGGGCTTGACTTTTATACTCAGGAACTTGGAATCCTGCAAGAAAGACTGGAAGAGATCCTTGCCGACAATACTAATAAAGCGGTAGCAGAGCAAGTTGAGCATTTTCAGAATGAATTTATCATCCATAAAAATGCAATTAATGAGCTGAAGAACAGTATCCACGAGAATAACAATAATATTAAAGATCAGATCAGTGAATTTGATGGTTCAGTAGAGAAAATAACAATCTCAGATAACCACAATTTGCATGAAGACTATCTCACAGAAGAAAGGCTATTCAATGAATTGAGACATGAGTTCTATCGCTTTGCCTCAAAATGGATGTAATTTTTTCAAGTCATTAATAAGGATGCAATCTTTATTGATGACTTTTATTGAAGATAATGAAGAGAAAAACTGTATATTTTATCAGTGGTTTAGGGGCAGACAGGCGTGCTTTCAGAAAGCTCATCTTTCCACCTGATTTTGAATTAGTACATCTTGATTGGATTTCCCCTATCCTTAATGAATCTTTAGCAGCTTATGCAGCAAGATTAGCCTTGAGAATTGATACATCCGTACCATTCTATCTTGTCGGATTATCATTTGGCGGTATGCTGGCAACAGAAATCGCTAAAAAACTAAATCCTGTACATACTTTTCTGATTTCAAGTACCACTTCCTATAAAGGACTGCCCTGGTATTACCGCGCAGCAGGAAAATTAAGATTACAGAAGTTAGTGCCAGTTAGTCTTTTGAAAAAAGGCAACGGTATAGGCCTTAAGTTACTCGGTGCTAAAACACAGGATGAAATTACTTTACTCAAACAACTCGTTACAGCTTGTGATCCATACTTCATGAAGTGGGCGTTAACCTGTATCCTTGAATGGAGAAACACAGAACGGCCAGTAAATCTAACCCATATTCATGGAACAGCAGACAACATTTTGCCCTTTAGGTTTACAACAAAACCTGATGTCATTATTACTGGTGGCGGGCATTTCATGGTATATGCAAATGCTCGTGAAATTATGGATGTCATAACTTCTCGATGTTGATTCAATCCTGCATTTTCTAATGTACATTGCAATTCTCTTTATCGAAATATATTATATTTGATATATTAGCAATATCATATAAAGCAATGTAATCAGATTTATGAAGAAATATGACGATGCTTCCTGGCATTATGGTGGTGACTTCCCTCCCGGCCTTCCGCAAATAAATGGCGCAACGCACATCGGCATATTCCTGACCTGGTTTATAGAAAATAATTTGTTATCGGCTGAGCAAGTTTGTAATTATGAGGATGATATCCAAAATGTAAAAAACAGGACACTAACGGGAAGTGAATATTTAATGAGCAATTGTGATGGTAAATTAACCAGTAATGACCTGAATAAAACAGGTAATGAATTCGCGAAAGCCTACTATGAAGAAGGAACAAAATTTGCCAAAACCCACAAGGATTATTTAGGTGATTATGCACGACTGCTCAATATCAGAGTCGTTAACAACCTGCTTGACCAGGATACTTTGTATAGAATTGAAAATTCATGGAGCAACTATGATTTGCTTAAAGCAAGGATCGAAGAACGATTTGAACAATGGAAAGAATTTAAAAAGAAGAAATAATATTTTTGAACAGTAAATTATAACAGAACCAATTTAACAAGCTATGACCAGAAGATTTGTAAATCAGGACGATAACTCTAATAAATTTTGGAATATAACTACAGAAAATAAGACTCAAACTATAACCTTTGGTAAAGTAGGTACAAAAGGCCGTGAATTGCTTAAAGAATTTACCACCGAGGCAGAATGTGAGACAGAGACGGCTAAACTAATTGCTCAGAAAACTAAATCTGGTTATGTGGAGCTTAAGGAGAACGATGATATTCCGGTTAAAGAAGAGCTCTCAGAAGCTGAAGTAGCAGATCTGTTTTTTTGGGAATCTATCCGGAAATCTAATAAATACAGAAACTCAAACTGGGAAGATTATGATCCTGACGAACATATAGAAAATTTGACAGAACTACTTTCTAAAAGTGGAAAGCAGCGGCTCATCTTATTTGAGAAATGTTTGCAGGAAAAACTTCATGAACTCTATACGGCAGAAATTGCAGAGCTCTTTGTTATTCTGGATAATGATTTTGAAACCAAAAATGGCGTAATTACCTTTGAAGATTCTTTTTCTGGCGATGGATTTATTTACTTCAGATGCTGGTTGCTTTTAAAGGGGAAAGAATTCTTCGAGGGATTAAAAAAAGATCTCAATACATTTTTATCACCTGATTTTGACTTTAGCATTGGCAATGACTGGGCAGAAGGGTTACTGTATGTTGCTGATGAAGCCTATGGCATTAACCACGACAACGAGGATGAATCTGAAATCCGGGATGCTGTTTCCGAATTATATCCTGATGTAGTGAATTATGATGATTCCGAAGAAATGAACAGAGAAACCGAAAGCGGAGCTGGATATCATAAACGCTATCCTAAACTAGTTGAAGAAATAGTCGCTATCAGAAAACCATCATAGATACTTTTGAATACATATGCAAGCTGTTATTGTTCCTGTAAATCAGGAACAATAACGTTAAATAAATACATTGGATGAAATCAAATATAGCCTGCCAGATCCGTTAGCTATTATCGAAGGAACATAAGGCAAATATTTCGGGACCGACCAGATTGTTTTTATTTCGCTTTCTTTCATGCTTAAAACTTTAGAAAAGAGAATAGCCCTGTTTTCCATTCTTTCTTCCTTTGAAGAGCATCAGCATTAGCCGGGTAAGCCTCTAAAATATTCTTTACATTTTCCAGAGCTTCGCCTTTAGCTCCTGTACTATATAAAGCATCTGCATATTGAAGTTTAACTTTCAATAATTCCTCATCCCAGCTCCAGTTATTTCTGATATAACATTGGATCGCCTCAAAAGCAGCCTTATTACAATTATCCCATTTCTTTAACTCAAAATAACAATCAGCCAAATGAAGATAGGCCCTGCTCAATTCATATTCATTGTCAGGATAAACTACTTGAAGTGGTGCAATTAAAGCATTTAAATCTGTTATGGCCATTTCATAATTGCCCAGGTTCATATAAGATAATCCGCGCATATAATGAATTTTGCAACGAGAAGTATCCTGGATTGCATCCTTCTTTACTGATTGATAGTTATCCGCACAAGCAATACACTGATTGTAATCCTTAATGATATAATATTCCTGCATCAGCATAAACCACGCAGAATTATCATCGGGATTTTTAACCAGCTCATTTTGCCAGGCTTTGATTGCATCTTCCGGGCTTCCTTTACTCAATAAATCATGGCGGACATTTTGGATGATAATGTATTGCTCACTTAATTCAAACAACTCGTTTTCTGTAAGTTCGTTTTTGTTACTTTCCAGGAAAGAATCATATTCCTCAGTTATAGCATCTAAAATCTCATAAGTGTGTTCGTTACGACCTAGTTTATAGGTCATGTCCAGGATCTCGGCTTTGATTCTTAAATAATCTGAAAAAGATAAATAATCACTGCTATAAGTTGAAGCGATCTCAAATATTTCTATTGCCTCTTCATACTTTTCTAATCCTTTAAGGGCCGTCCCCCAGCTATTTAACTGCTCCCAAAAAGGAGAAAGAGCATATCCAATAGCATGTACCTCAGCTGCTTTTTCAAAATTACCAATCTCAGTCAGTGCTATGCCATAATTATTACAGCACATCGCAAAAGTGTGAATTTCATTGGCTAAACTTTCGCCGGCATTAGCATAAAAATATTCATAAAAGCCCTCATAAGAGACCTCGTAAAACTTGATTTTGAGTTCCTGTAATTCCTCAGCCAGCTCTTCAGTCCAGATTTTTGGAATGGATTCATAATAAAAATCACAACCCGCGGCATAGTACGCTTCAGGAGAATCAGCAGGCAAAGATTCAATACCTGGCAACTGCCCTGTAGCGCGGCAAGCCGCGTCAATATAACGGCGTAGTCCACGAGCCATACCTCCCATTTCTAAGCTCTTTTTCAGATAAGGCAAAGCCTCATTATACTTTTGTTCATCAAATAGAAATGTACCCGCAAAATGGTATGGAACATCCCAATCAGGATAGACCTTCATATAACTTAGAGAAAGACTTAATATTTCTATCTTATCTGCTTTCAGGTGCTCTGAAAACCTTCTTAGCGCTATGATTAAACTGTGTACTAAAAGTTTATTCAGCTTACTTTTGTCATTTAACTCATTGATTTTTTGATACAGATCAATGAGTTCCTGATGAGGTTGATCATCACTATAAGTAAAAGCCATAAAAGCCGCTTCTCCTGCCAATTCTAACCGCTGATAATCCAGAGCAAGTAATGCAACTGCATTATGCGTCAGATAATTGTGATGTGGATATGCTTTGCCTTCTCTGTAAGTTTGAAATACCTTCAAAGCGTCTTCTTTATGCCAGAGATATATATTCGTTTTTTCCAGGTATAATAAGCTTAATTCTTTGTCAAGAATACTTCTGTTGGCAGGATACAGTGCTTTATAATGGGTAATCATCAGCTCTATATCTTCCAGAACCAGTTCCATATGATCCAGCATAAAATTAACCTGGCGGCGGTATCCGATTGCTTTTAGCCTGGTATCTTCATTTTCTGAAAGGGCGAGGATGTCACAGTAAACCCGGGCTTCCGGTAAATTATCCTGTGTGACAAAAATGTTAATATAAGCAGCGTATAACATTGCTTCCTCATGTGCAGGCTGAAATTTTAAAACATATTCAAAACTATGATAGGCAGTTGCATATAAAGAAGTATCATTCCGGTCAGTATTAAAACTTTGACTTGCCAATTGATATTCGCATTTAGCTTTAAGCAGCAGCGCCTCAAAGCTATCAGGATTTACCAGGAGAAAGGGATTCAAAGATTCAAGGCATTTTGAGAGTTCACCTTGATTATAAAGGGATTGTAAGTCTTGTATAGTGGTCATATTGTATTTATCCTGTTAAACCGGCGAAAAGCCGGCTGCTAACATAAAAGCTCGATTAAATGACAAATATAATATTACACGAAATAAAGAAGGTCGTTTGTCTTAATATATTTAAAAATGAAGTTCTTTTTCCATCTCAATCAGGATGATATCTTTTAACGGTTTGCCATATTTATGATATTCTAGCGGAAATGGAGATTTTTTACCCGTTATAACATATCCCCTTCTTTGATACCAGGCAATTAGTTCAGTTCTATCCTCAATGACTGTTATATTGATTTTATTGCTGTGTTGTTTTTTCGCATGTTCTTCAGCGCCTTGCAATAACATTCTGCCAATACCACCGTCCTGAAATTCAGGATTGACTGCAAGCATACCTAAATAGAGCGCTTCTTGTTTCTGCTCCAGGTAGACACAACCAATAATCTGATGCTCCGGATTTGTATACTTTAATACAGAAATCTTCAGATTTGTCAGGTAATCCGTTAGTATTTCTTCATCGATACGAATTTCGCCCGCTAATAAAAGAATTTCAGATGTCCATCCTTTAGTGGAAGTTTCACCACGATAAGTAGTGTTGACTAAGGTTAGTAGTGCTGATAAATCAGCAATTGAGGCTTTTGAAATTGACATGATTTAATAAAAAACGAAGGTAGCAGAAATAGCTTAAAGAGTTTTAATAATTAAATAGGATAAAACGCTCAGAAATTAAAACCATTTGTTTTATTATCGGTTATATCGCCAATCTAAATTTGTTCCATATGAAGTTTAATAATACTATCGATCAGGCATGAGTTTAGCGGAACGAATTATTACCTCTAACAAGGGTATGCTTGCTGATATGATACAGCTCAAATACCAGGCAATGACAGAAAGTGCCTTTCGGTTTTTCAGAGGAACATGTGAAATTTTTTATCAGGACTTATCACTTTGGAAATCAATGCCCGGTTCTCCTTTAAGCTGGATATGCGGAGATCTTCATGTAGAAAACTTTGGCAGTTATAAGTCTGACGATGGGCAGGTTTATTTTGACCTGAATGATTTTGATGAAGCATTGCTCGCTCCAGTAGCATTTGAATTGGTAAGGATGTTAACCAGCATTTTCCTTTGTTTTGATTTTTTAGAACTGGAAGATCTCAAGGCGATGAATATGGCAACAGTCTTTCTGAAAAATTATAGTGCAGTTTTAACCAGGGGAAAAGCACTTGCCATAGAACCAAGGATTGCCAAAGGTATCATCAGTACCTTTTTGATGGCGGTATCTAAACGTAAACAGAGCCGTTTGCTGGACAAGCGTACTGAAGTCAGAAAACGGAAAGTCGTACTTTCTTTACAGGATGAAAGACATTTTGAGCTGAATAAAGACTTAAGAAAGGATTTAACTGAACACTTAACAGACTGGATAAACAACCACAGTAAAAGTCCTTACAATTATAAAGTACGTGATGTTGTTTTCCGGCTTGCAGGCACCGGAAGTGTAGGTACTAAACGCTATATGTTTCTATTGGAAAATGTCCTTAAGAGAGGAAAATACCTGATTGTAGATATGAAGCAGTCACAACCAAGTGCACTGATGCCCTATATTAAGGCTCCGCAACCTCCATGGAAAACTGAATCTGAACGTGTGGTTTTTGCGCAGGAACTTTCTCAGCATATGCCCTGCTCACTGTTAAGTCACACTTTATTTAAGGGCGATTCTTTTGTTATTAAGGAAATGCAGCCATCTGAAGATAAGGTCAAATTCAGGTTGATTCAGGATCAGTATAGAGATATCTTTCAGGTTATTGATGATATGGCTGCGTTAACCGCATCGGCTCATATCAGAAGTTCAGGTAGAAAAGGATCGGCTATCGCTGATGAACTTATTGAATTTGGTAAGGATACAAAATGGCAGCAAGAACTGATTAACTATGCCTTTAACTATGCAAAAAAAGTGAAGAAGGATTTCAAGCTATTCAAGTCTGGATTTGATTCAGGGATCTATGCCAACAGTTAATATACAGCAATTGTTATTCTGCGAATAACTTATATTTACAAAATTCTTAACCTCTTTAAAAGGATCAAATGATTGAAAATACTTTCGGCATGAATATTATTCCGGATAATGATTCCGAAAGGCTTTTGGCACTTAAACGATATAGGGTTATGGATAGCCCTTCTGAGGCTTCTTTTGACAATATTGCCCGCTTATGTACACAAATATTTAATGTTCCGATTTCTCTGGTATCACTGGTTGATGCGGAAAGGGTATTCTTCAAGGCTAATGCAGGCATGGGGAAAGCCAAAGATGCAAACCGGGGCAAGAGCTTATGTGCGCTGGCTGTTTTAAATCCGGAGCCAACAATATTTGAAGATGCTTTAAAAGAAGCCTGTCTGATCGCAAACCCGAATGTTGCAGGAGATTTCGGTTTAAGATTTTATGCAGGCGCACCGCTGATTACGCACGATGGCTTTCTGATTGGAACCTTATGTATTATCGATCAGCAGCCCCGTGTATTTTCTAAACAGGAAGAAGTAATTTTAAAAGGACTCGCTACGGCTGTTATGGATCAGCTGGAATTGAGGTTATCTGCATTAGAAGAGATTGGCAAACAACAAGTGATTAATAATGAATTGATTCAGCATCAGGAAGAGATGCAAAGTATCAATGAAGAGCTCACTGTAATCAATGAAGAGCTGCAGGAGTCCAGAGAACATTTACAGCAGCTGAACGGAGATCTGAAAAAGAGCGAAAATCGTTTTCGTGAACTTATTGAACAGGCTCCGGTAGCGATCTCTATTTATAGCGGGCCTGAATTAATTATCGAACAGGCAAATACTTCTATGCTTAATATGCTGGGCAGGACAGCTGAAATTATTGGAAAACCTTTATTGATAGCAAGGCCGGAACTGATTGCTCACCCCTATCTGAAAGTGATCAGGAATGTTTTAGAATCAGGAGAAGATCATATAGGGTTGGGAGTCAAAGCACCCGTAATTGACAACGGATCAGTGAAAGAAAAATATTTTGATGTTACTTATAAAGCCCTTAAAGATGAATTAGGCAATATAACCGGAGTAATCGTTCTAGGTATTGATGTGAGTGAAAAGATAGCGAGTCGTCTGCGGGAGACAGAAATGAATGAAGAATTAGCAGTAATCAATGAAGAATTAACAGCTTCAAACGAAGATTTGATTAGTTCTCAGGATTATCTGATTGAAGTAAACAGTCATCTGAATAGAAGTGAATCCAGGTTCCGTGGAATATTGCAACAGGCAACTGCGGGGATTATGGTATGTAACGGCAGAGAAATGATTATTGAGTCGGTAAATGATACTATGCTTGGTATTATTGGTAAGTCGGCAGATATAGTTCAAAAGCGTTTTGCTGATGCTATCCCGGAAATTGAAGGACAGCCTTTTTTAAAGCTGCTTGATGACGTGTATACTACTGGAACAACACATGTTTTTAATGAAACCAAGGCTATTGTAGACCATAATGGTCAGCTTGTTGAAGGCTATTTTAATATAACTTATCAGGCCATTAAGGATGATAAGGAAATTATTACCGGAATTCTGATTGTAGCGACTGATGTAACCCAGCAGGTACATTCAAAAAAAGAGGTACAAAAAGCGGAGGATATGCTTCGTTTTTCTGTAGAAGCTGCCAAAATAGGAACTTTTGTCATTAATCAGACCACACGTGTTATGGTTGCCTCTCCCCGGTTAAAAGAAATCTTTGGCTATTATCCTGAGGAAGAAATGCCTTATGATGCTGCTGTGGTACAGATTTCTGAGGAGCATCGGGAGCGTGTACTTGCTGCTGTCGAGGCAGCGTTTATTAAGGGTGAAGATTATTTTACAGAGTATTCATTAACGGGATTTCATGATCAGCAATTGCGCTGGGTAAGAGCAGTAGGAAAACTAAATCAATTTACAGCAGATGGAGAAATCTACTTTTCCGGAGCGATCATAGATATTACGGAGCAAAAGCAAGATGAACAGCGTAAGAATGATTTTATTTCTATGGTAAGTCATGAACTTAAAACGCCACTGACCTCACTCAAAGGCTATTTGCAGATTTTAGAGCAAAGGGCTAAAAAGGCACAGGAAAGTACTTCAATACTGATGCATGATAAAGCAAATAGCCAGGTTAAAAAAATGATTACTATGATCAATGGCTTCTTAAACGTTTCGCGTTTAGATTCTGGTAAAATTCATATAGAGAAAAGGGATTTTGATATTACTTCTCTTTTTAAGGAGGCGGACGAAGAAGCACAATCTACTATATTTAGCCATCAGGTTATTTTCGCTGAAGCCGAATCAGCAATTTTAAATGCTGACCGGGATAAAGTGGGTCAGGTCATTCATAACTTTGTGAGTAATGCTGTCAAATATTCACCTGAAGGAAGTCTGGTTCTGGTCAGTAGTAAAATCAATAATGGTGAGCTATTAGTTCAGGTTAAGGATCAGGGAAGAGGAATTAAGGCTCAGGATAAGGACAAACTATTCGACCGCTTTTACAGGGTCTTCAATGATGATATTATCTCAGGTTTTGGTATTGGTCTTTACTTATGTGCGGAGATTATAGAAAGACACCAGGGAAAAATCGGGGTAGAAAGTGAATTTGGAGAAGGCAGTACCTTTTGGTTTAGTTTACCAGTATGTCCGGTTTCTTTTTAAGCTAAGTATTTAGCCAAAAATACAGGTAGTTGTTTTGACTAACTTTATATTTGGTGTGATGTTGGTAATTCTGACGCTCATTAAATAATGAATAACAACGATACTAATCGCCTTTCCCGACTGGCTGCAATTTTGACTCAGCTTCAAACAAAAAGAATAATGACCGCACCAGAACTTGCTGACAAGTTCGCTGTAAGTATCAGGACTATTTACAGGGATATCAGGACATTGGAGCAATCAGGTGTACCGGTTTTAACACAAGACGGCAAAGGTTACACTTTGATGGAAGGCTATAGAATCCCGCCGGTCATGTTTACCGAAAAACAGGCTAACGCATTAATTCTTGCCGAACAATTAGTATTAAAGAACAAAGACGCCTCGTTTGTTAAAGATTATACTGAAGCTATTGAAAAGATTAAAGCGGTATTGGGACATCAGGTAAAAGACAAAGCCAACCTGCTTGCAGAACGTACCCGATTTAGTCAAAATATTAACAGTGAAAAGAACAGTAATAATCTTTCTGATTTGCAATTTGCACTTACTAATTATTTGGTGGTGAAAATCGGATATCTCAATGAAGCTAATCAGAATAGTGAAAGATTGATAGAGCCTTTTGCTTTACTGAGTACCACAGAGAATTGGTTATTAGTTGCCTGGTGCCGGTTGCGTAACGATTTTCGATACTTCCGGCTAGATAGAATTAAAAGGCTGGAAGTATCCGGCGAAAAATTTAGCCCCCATAAAATGACCCTGCAAGAATATTTTGATAAATATTATTAATTATTTTGCACCCCTGACATAAGGCTCAGGGGGGTCAGGTTTTGCATCAAATAGTATGTTTACGCGATCAGGATTTTGCTCCTATTCATCTGCTGTACCAATTGCCAACTCCTTCAGCTCTGGATGGAACAGGTTTGCAACAAGCCCCTTATTTTTGCTTTGTTCTAATCAAAGAGAAAGGGTTGCTGTTTTTGGAGCAACCCTTTCGAATACCTGACATCAATCCGATACGTACACCCAATAGGATTCGAACCTATGACCTACGGTTTAGAAAACCGTTGCTCTATCCAGCTGAGCTATGGATGCATTCCTGTTAAGGGTCGCAAGGATAGTAGAAAAAATCAGAAGCCGCAAATATGAAATGGATTTTTTCAGGAGAAAAATCCTAACTACTTTGCAATCAGGCAGAATAATTTTGCGCTAACTGATAGATTTTCCGAATGGTGAAAATGCCAGGTTCATCAACTTGAAATGTTGTCTTCCGAATGGGATACCTACAATAGTGATACATAAGAGTATGCCAAAAAATAAGTGTGTAAGTGCAATCCACACACCACCGCAAAAAAACCAGATAATATTCATCACCGTTGACAGGCAGCCTGTATTTGATGAAGTGTCCGTAATCTTAACTCCAAACGGTGCCAGTCCGACTATGGCAAATTTAAAACATTGAAGTCCGAACGGGATTCCTATGACGGTAAGACAAAGAAGCAACCCTCCTATTATATATTCAAAGAAAATAAATATTCCACCAAAAATAATCCATAATATATTGCCTAAAAAGTTCATATTGTGTTTTTTTATAATTTATAATTAAGATGGCTAATTCCTTAATTAGTTACAATTCGCATGATAATTATTATAATTTATTGTAAATTTCCAATTATTTGATACAAATTAGCCAATCATTATTAATGCAAATTTATGAGTAAGACAGATTTCTTTAACGGTCATGATTATTTTATTGATGAAGAGATACATTTTTTTAAGTTCGGGAATGTTTATAATATATTCAATGAAACTGGCGAAAATATTGGTGCAGTCAAACAAACCGTTTCATTTGGGCAAAAATTGCTGATACTTTTAATCGGTAAACCTGTTTTACCATTTAAACTGGAAATTGTAAACAATGATGATGAATTGCAGGCTACTATTTCCAGAGGCTGGACATTTTTGATGTCAAAAATTAGCGTTAGTGATCCTGATGGAAATGAACTGGCGTCTATTCAGCAGAAATATAAATTATTTAAGCCAACATTCAGGATTTTAGATACTTCAGGTCAGTTAATCGCTGAGATTAAAGGGGATTGGAAAGCATGGGCATTTCAGATCAAGGACACCAACGATACTGAAATCGGTACAATCAGTAAAAAATGGGCTGGCGCAATGCGGGAGATTTTCACACATGCCGATAAATACAACGTGCATATCAATCCTGATTATACGCAAAGCAAACATAAAGTAGCTATTTTGTCAGCAGCGATTACTATTGATATGGTATTAAAAAATCAAAAATAAGCTCAATAATGATGAATTTATGCTCAATCTTTTAAGCTCCTGGACAGATAAAATGTAGTGCCAGTCCCTATTTTACTAGTGGCCCATATTTTTACACCCATCATCAGTGCCATTTCATAAGAGATACTTAGAGCAAGGCCAGCCCCCTGATCGTCTGTGTTTTCCCAGTCACTTGCATTTGACTTAAAAAGCTGGTCTACTTTATCCTGATTCATTCCCGCTCCCTGATCCTTGATCGCAATTACAGTATGCTGGTCTTTTAAATAAGAAGAAATATGAATAATTCCGTCTGCTGGTGAATATTTAGTTGCATTGTTCAGCATATTCCGGATAATAAAAAGCAGCATATGCCGATGCGCATGGAATTCAGTTTGTGCAGGGATATCCAGAACCAGTTTAATGTTCTTTTTGGCCTGAGCTATTTTAAAGAAGGAATTTGCTTCGGGAATCAGTTCGTTAAGGATAAGTTTTGAAGGCTGGTATTTAAAGCCGCTTTTCTGAGATTTAATCCATTCCAGTAATCCGTCCATGAAAGAGAGGCTTTTTTGTGAAGTTTCACTCAGTTCTGCCATGATCTCCAATTTTTCCTCTTCAGTTAACAAATCTACATCCATATTAAACACGCTGGAAAGCATTACAATGGTACTGAAAGGTTGTCTGATATCGTGCGCAATCACAGAGATCAGCATCGTGTTAAAATGATTCGTTTGCTGTAGTTCCTTATTTTGTTTTATTGCGACTTCATGTAATTCGCGCTGAACATCTCCATATTGCCTTTTGATTCTTAAGGAGCGATAAATAACAAATAACATAGCCATACTTACAGCAAACAAACAACCAAGCAAAGCTATTACTTTAAGATTTGAATTCTCCTTCAGTCTGAGTTCTTTATTTTCATTCTCATTCAAGGCAAAATTCATATAATTATAGCCAGACTTATTGGTCGCTTTGTTGATCATATCGCGTTTAGCAAGTAATAGCGACATATAAAAGTAAGCGCTATCCATCTGGTTATGTGATTTGTAAAAATTATACAACCGCTCTGATAGTAGTAAATAAAATTCAGGGTAGCCGTACTTTCTGGAAGTATCTAATCCCTTTTTGTAATAATCAAGACCTGCTTGTGTATTTTCAGAGTCAAGAAAAGTATCACCTAAGCCAATATAAGACTCTACTTTTGTATATTGAAGACCTAAACTATCTGCTTTATGCAGTATTCTGGTTTGTATTGCAATTCCTTTTTGTTTTTCTCCAGCATTGTAAATTTGTAATGCGCGTACCTGTTCGTAAAATAAAAGTAATCTTTCATCCTTATATTTTTGGGCAATAGCCAGCCCCTCTTTAAATAACTTTATTGATTTTTTCTGACTCAGATTCTGATCTATAGATATGACATTGCTGATAATCAGCGCGCGGATAGAATCATTCTTCAGGGATTTACTCTTTTCATAAGCCAGGTAAATATAGCGTAAAGCTGCCTTGTCATCCTTGTCTACAGACATCAGCACACCAATATTCATGAGTACATGGCAGACATTTCCCTGATCATTGATTGATTTGTAAATCCGGAGTGCATCATTAAAATATTTTGCAGAGAGATAATTATTCACCGAAACGTTGGAGATAGCCTCGCAATTTAAAGCATCAGCAATTCCCTTATTGTAATTGAGCCTTATAGCTATTGCTTTGGCTTTTTGTGCGTAAAACTTACAGGAATCACGATAGTTCATATGAGATAAAATCGCGATCCGGTTCAGCACATCTACATATTTTATACTGTCTTTAATTAACGGGATGCTTGATTCTAGCCTGTCAATTTCGTGAGTCTGGGAAAATACACTATTATAATTAACTAAAGAAATACTGAGGATAAATAAGAGAACAGGAAATTTAAACATAGGATAGACAATGAGTAGCTCGGTTAAAAAACCCATTCGTTGATAGAGGAATCAAATATCCGGCCATGTTTAAAATCAGGGGTTTATCAGTTCAGTTGTTAATGATTAGCTTTTATATTTCTTTCAGCAAGTTCAACAGTATGAACTATTCTTTTTTCCCTTGTTTCAGTTTTTTTTGCTTTAAGGATCCATTCCAGGATAATCCTTTTAGAAGAAGCTGAAAATGACTGAAAGTTTTTATAAGCTATTTCTTTCTGATCAAACAGTTTTTGCAAATCTGCTGGTATCACATGGTTAGTTTCCATTTTATATTGTTTTATTAATTCGGTTCATTCTTAAAATTAAAGTACCAATCCTTCTTGTATAGGTATTTGATTTCGCTGGATAAAAGCGTGAAAAACAGGATTGAATTCCTGGAGTTGATTTTCACAATTTTTATCTACAGACATGTTTATGCTGTTAAAACTATAATCACCTTTAAAAGTAAAATGATACGACCATTGCTGTATTTTTATAAAAGCAATTGCATTTGCAGGGTATTTTTTAATTAGTTTTCTGTTTTCTATACTCGTAATCGTTAAATAATCATTGTATAAGCTTAAAAGTCCGTAATGTGCAAATCTCCTGATCAGTATCCAGGCAATAATTACCCATGGAATAGCCATTACTATCATTATTGTAACAATTGATATCTGAACAAGCTTTATTCCGATGAACTCTTCCAGCTGATTTTGATATTCAAAAGATACAATCAAGGTAGCTACAAATCCGATAAATAACAATACACCTGCAAACAGTGCTTTACCCATTGGAAGTGGTAATCTCATTCTTATAGTGGCATCAGGCTTTTCCATGTATGTTCAGGATTATAAAATTTATTCAGATAAGGCGCAGTACGGCTATTTTTGGATTTCGCGACTAGTGCCGGAGGGCCGCAAGCGACCACCATCCCTCCTTTTTCACCCGCTTCAGGGCCAATATCAATTACCCAATCACTTGCTGCAATCACATGCATATCATGCTCTACTACTATCACTGTGTTTCCTTGTTCCACAAGCTTATTCAGCTGCACCATTAATTTCTCTACATCTGACGGATGCAGCCCTGTGGTCGGCTCATCCAGGATATAGAGTGTATTGCCATGCTGAACCCGCTGAAGTTCGGTAGCGAGTTTAATCCGTTGTGCCTCACCACCAGAAAGTTCCGTTGCCGGCTGTCCCAATCTCAAATAACCCAAACCAACCTGCCTTACTACATCTAATGCGCGGAATACCTGCGGCTCTGCACTAAAAAACTCACAGGCAGCATCTACAGTCATTCCCAATACATCGGCAATGTTCTTTTCTTTATACTTTATTTCAAGTGTTTTGGGATTATATCTGGTACCCTTACAAGTTGGACAAGGTGTATATACGCTGGGTAAAAACAACAACTCAACCATCACAAACCCTTCACCCTCACAATGCGGGCAGCGGCCTTTCACTACATTAAAAGAAAACCGCCCTGCATCATAACGGCGGCTTTTTGCCATTTCGGTTGCTGCAAAAAGCTTTCTGACCTGATCAAACAATCCGGTATAAGTAGCCAGGTTTGATCTTGGTGTTCTGCCTATCGGCTTTTGATCTACACGGACAAGACGTTTAATCGCCTCCATCCCCTCTGTTATTTTTCCATCCTTTGTGAGTACTTTTGTAGTCTCTAAGTTCTCTGTCTCTTCTTCTGAAACAAGTTCCGCTTCCTGACCCAGTTCACCAGCTACCAGTTCAACTAATGCCTGGCTTACTAAACTGCTTTTTCCAGAACCTGAAATTCCTGTTACACTTGTAAATACACCCAGCGGAAAAGAAACAGCTAAGTTGTTCAGATTGTTACGGGTAATGTTTTCTAAGCGAAGCCATGCTTTAGGTGTTCTCGTTGTTTCAGGACTGCTATGCTGCGCGCCGAAAATGTAATCCCTGGTCTGAGAATTTTCAACCTGACGAAGTCCTTCAGGCGGCCCGCTATACAAAACATGCCCTCCTTTTTCACCCGCAAAAGGCCCCACATCTACAATCCAGTCTGCATGCCGGATCACATCAACTTCATGTTCTACAACAAAAAGTGAGTTTCCTGAATCCTTTAATCTATCCAGGGCCCGAAGCAACGCTTCAGTATCTGCCGGATGTAATCCTGCTGAGGGTTCATCTAATACGTAAACAACGCCAAAAAGATTGGAACGTACCTGTGTCGCTAATCTTAAACGCTGTAGTTCTCCTGGTGAAAGTGTAGGCGTACTTCTTTCCAGATTCAGATATCCAAGGCCCAGGTCCAGCATAACGCCAATACGCGCCACTAAATCCTGAGCAATCCGCTGCGTAACCATTCCTTTTTCAGGGTGCTCCTTTTCCGCTTTAGTTAAACGTGTGGTTTTTTCTTCCACATAAGGACTGAAAATCTCATTTAAGCGAGAAAGTGTAACTCTGGACATCGCCGCAATATCCAGACCAGCGAATTTCACAGAGAGAGATTCCTGGCGTAAACGTTTGCCATGACACAACGGGCACTCGCCACTCAGCATATACTTTGACACCCTTTTTTTCATCAGCTGGCTCTGCGTATTGGCAAAAGTATGAAGTACATATTTTTTAGCACCAGTAAATGTTCCCATATAACTGGGTTCCAGTTTGTTCTTGAGTGCGTCTTTAACCTGTGCCGGATTAAATCCGGCATAAACAGGTACTACCGGTTTTTCTTCCGTAAAAAGAATCCAATCTCTTTCTTTTTTCGGAAGATCTCGCCAGGGTACATCTACATCATAACCTAATGTGGTCAGGATATCTCTGAAATTCTGACCTAACCATGCCGCAGGCCACGCTGCAATAGCACGTTCGCGAATCGTCAGAGAATCATCAGGAACCATAGACTGCTCAGTGACTTCATAAACTCTGCCTAAACCATGGCATTCCGGACAAGCCCCTTCGGGAGTATTGGGTGAAAATGCTTCGGCATAGATAATAGCTTGTCCTTTGGGATAATCTCCGGCTCTGGAATACAGCATTCTCAGTAAATTAGATAAAGTAGTTACACTACCCACAGAAGAACGGGTAGTCCCCGATCCGCGCTGCTGTTGTAAAGCAATAGCCGGAGGTAAACCTTCTATCTCATCAACTTCGGGAATAGCCATCTGGTTAAAGAGCCTTCTGGCATAAGGTGATACCGATTCCAGATAACGGCGTTGCGCCTCCGCATATAAGGTGCCGAAAGCTAATGAAGACTTGCCGGAACCAGAAACACCCGTGAATACAACTAATGCATCACGGGGAATTTCCAGGTCTATATTTTTGAGATTATGTTCGCGTGCTCCGCGTATTTTGACGAAGCCTGTAAATTTTTGTTCTTTCTTGTTTGTCATTCGATTATTCCGTACAATCCTGCCGCTGATCAGTCCACAATGAACCATTATTGAGCATTGGCAATTTATAGATTGTCTTTTACAGAACAACAGCCAGGTCAGCGAATTGATTTAAATTTATAGCAATTAACTTCCCGCAGTACTGCTTTTCTTCACATCACTGTTATCAATGCCACGCTGATTTTTTTTAATAGCATCCTTTAATTTTCCGAAACGCCAGTTCAAACTCACATTAAAAGACCGGTTATAATTTTGTGAACGATAGTTTTGCGTAAAATTGGCTCCCTGGGTAGCGTTGGTATAGTATCTGAATTTTGAAAAGACATTGTTTACACCCGCAGAAAGCGTAAGCTTATCTTTGATAATTTCTTTACTTCCGCTAAAAGACGAGAAGAAGAAAGCACTGGTCTGTCCCTGTAACTGGATCTCTGGTGCTTCAAAGGTCGCGCTCGCATTTGCTTTCCATCCATGCTCAAATTTGTAACCTGTATTTAGATAAGCACGTCCTGTTAATCCATCATTTTTAGTCAGCTGGCCACCGATAGTACCCTGAATCCAGATATAACCAATATTTCCATTCATAGCAACATTCCATTTTGGAGTAATCGGGTAGTTAATATTCAGGTTAGTGCTCAATGCTTTATCTTTACCTATATTAAAAAATGCAGATCTGGTAATTTTATCTTCCTCATTGTAGACTGCAACATTCTGAATCGTGTTATTAGCAAACCGGTAACTTAATCCTGCGTTTATTGATCCTTTTTTAAACTTACTGTAAGTCAATTCAAAATTATTACTCAGCACAGCTTTCAGGTCAGGATTACCCGTAGCCCAGAAATTAGGATTAGAGCGATCTACAAAGGGATTTAAATTATCAATACCTGGTCTTTCTATTCTTTGCGTATAACCAAAATTCAAACTGCTCATGTCTTTAAATTTACGGTTAACCGATAAAGTAGGAATCAGATTAAAATAATTCGTATTCACATTAGATCCGGCACTAATAAAGTCTGCCTTTACAAAAGTCCCTTCAGCACGTATTCCGGCTTTAAAGCCCCAGTCTTTCAGCTTATAAGCATAAGAATTGTAAGCGCCAATAACATCCTGGTCATTGTTGAATTTATTCGTACGTGCAGGGTCGGTCTCAAATTCTCCGGTTGTACTATTCAGGCTTTCGTACTCAAAATTACTTTGGTTTGTTCTCAATATCCCTTTCACCCCACCCTCAACAGTAATATTTTTCAAAGGATGTATATAGTCCAGTTGCAACGTTTGTTCTTTGGTGCGGCTATTGTTTTTCTGATTGAAGTCCGGATCTGTGAAATTAGCTCTGTCCAGGAAAGTCAGGTGATTTTCCAATGGATTTCCCCAATTACCGTTTTTATAAGAAAAAGTCAGCAGACGATCTTTATGGCCTTTGAAACCTAGCTGGTAATTCAGTGTCGCATCAAAACCATTCCATCCGAATCTGTTTGTACCCAGCTGATGGTAACCAATACTGTTATGACCATCCTTTAAACTGAATAACTGACCGGTATAAGATTTATTATAGCCTCCGTAAGGATTCAATTCCATCGTGACTAAATTTAAGGTGTCAATTTCATAACTTAACTCCACACCACCATAACGGAAATTGTTATCAAATCTGCGTGTGCCATTACTGACTAAGGTAGTCGGTAAATCTCCGGTGGTTGTTCTAATTGTAGAAGATGCTGTTGTTGGAGAACTGTAAAAACCAGTTCCTCCATAAGCTGTCATTCCGAATTTACCTTGTTTAATAGTAACGAAACTTCCCATTCCAGGCCCGCCAACCGGCCCCTGATAACGTAAATTTAAACTCCCGTTATAGCCGTTATCAATTTTCTTTGAAGTAATGATATTGATAATACCAGATAAGCCTTCACTATCATATTTAGCAGGTGGCGTAGTAATCACCTCTATTCTAAGAATAGAAGAAGCCGGCATACTGCGTAATACATCCTTCGGACTTCTGGCTACCATCGTAGAAGGCTTACCATTAATCAGTATCTTATAATTTCCGCTTCCTTTTAATTTGATATTATCATCTGCATCTAATGACAGTAAGGGAACTTTACGCATCATATCCAGCACCGTAAGCCCTTTGCTTTCAGGATCTGCCTGTATATCATAACTAATCCGGTCAATTTCCTGTTTAATCAAAGGACGGTCAGCAGTAACTGAAACTTCCTTTAAATTATTGGATTGGGAAACCATCAGGATGCTTCCTAAATCAGCAGCTCCGTTTGTAAGCGTTACTGAAACGTTTTTGGCGTTATAACCCATGGCCATTGCAGTTACCATATATTTTCCCGGAGCGATCTTCTCAAAACTAAAGTTTCCGGAGGCATTAACGACCATCGTTTTAATCACAGTATTATCCCTTTTAAGCGCAATAGTCATAAAATCGATCGGTTTGTTTGTGGCAGAATCAATGACCGAACCTTTAATTGTGCCTGTTGGAGATTGTGCGGCAGCAGGTAAAGTAAAAAAAATAGAGAGGCAGCATAAAAAGAATAAGGTTGCGTAGTTCCTGGTCATTTGGTTTTAGGTTGGTAATTTGATGATAAGACACAGGTGAATTTCAATTGTTGCAAAGCTTGTGTAATAAACTTGTTTCTAAGCAAATTTTATTCTGTAAGAGAATTTCTGATTAAATATTTAAACATAATAAGCTTTTTATGTTAAATAAATAATGGTTTAATAGCTAATATATTTTTACTAAAAGGTTTAATTGTTTTTCATAGTGTAAAATTAACGCTATTACGATTCATGTTTAAAATCTTGTTTCCATAAAAGGAAAGAAATTCTATTTAACAATAAATACAGTTTATAAACATTTTTCATGAAATATTAAATTAATTAGCAAAATGTTATTAAATAATGCATTATATTGTAACTATATTTTATCTGGGTTATCCCCTTTTCTCTCTCATTTGAGTCACATTACGGCCGTTCCCTAAACCAAAAACCAAATATTATCAATCTGCCCTATGAACAAAAACATGTCTTTATCAGGCTGTGCACTCCTGTGCTTTGCCGTCTTATTTTCCTGTAAAAAGGATCTCTCATCCGCTGGAGCAGCGGCGGAGCCAACAATTGTACGTGCTAATGAAGCTGTAAGTGTATGGATAACGACGTCCGACAAAAGCAAGTTATTGCAAACACAAGCCAATGTAACCTTCGCGCCAGATGCAGGAACTAATCTATCAACCATTAACGTGGACGAAGCGACTTCCTACCAGGGAATTGATGGTTTTGGCTATACCTTAACCGGAGCAAGTGCCTCTTTAATTAACGGACTTGGCGCAGGACAAAAAAACACCCTGCTTCAGGAATTATTCGCCACAACCGGATCCGGCATTGGTATCAGTTATTTACGAATTTCTATCGGGGCCTCTGATTTAAGTGCTCAGCCATTTACTTATAATGATCTTCCAGCTGGCCAGACAGATAATAACCTGAATAATTTTAGTATCAGCCGTGAAATGACAGATCTGGTTCCTGTATTAAAAAGTATTCTGGCTATCAATCCGAATATTAAAATCCTGGGTTCTCCATGGACTGCCCCAATCTGGATGAAAACAAACGGAGCTTATGTGAATGGCAGTTTAAAACCAGAATATTATGATGCGTATGCAAGATATCTGGTAAAATACATTAAAGCGATGCGCGATCAGGGAATCACTATTGATGCAATAACCCCGCAAAATGAACCTTTAAACCCATATAACAATCCAAGTATGGTGATGCAAGCTACTGACCAGGCTAATTTTATCAAAAACAATCTTGGGCCACAATTCAGTGCAAACCAGATTAAGACCAAAATTATTGCTTATGATCACAATACCGATCGTACTGATTACCCGCTGGCTGTACTGAATGACGCTGCAGCAAATGCTTACGTTGACGGTTCAGCTTTTCACTTATATAGTGGAAATATCGGTGCCTTGACTGATGTACATAACGCTTATCCTGATAAAAACATTTATTTCACAGAGCAATGGGTTGGCGGGCCAGGCAATTTCGCCGGTGATCTCCAATGGCATGTGAATACGCTGATTATAGGTGCTACAAGAAACTGGAGCCGTAATGTATTGGAATGGAATCTTGCTGCTGACCAAAATTATGGCCCGCACACGCAAGGCGGATGCAGTAATTGTGAAGGTGCTTTAACAGTTAACGGAAGCAATGTTACCAGAAATGTATCCTATTATATTATTGCACACGCTTCTAAATTTGTAAGACCTGGAGCAGTAAGGATTGCCTCCAGCATCGCTGGCAGCATCCAGAATGTAACCTTTAAAAACACCGATGGTACTAAAGTGCTGATCGCCTCTAACAGCGGGTCATCAAGCAATACCTTTAAAGTTAAATGGGGAGCACAATCTTTCACTTATACCCTTCCTGCAGGTGCAGTAGCTACCTTCAAATGGTCTGGTTCTACTACCGGAAACCCAGGTACAGCGCCTATCGGACAGGTAGTCAGTTTAAGAGGTTTCAACAACCAGTTTGTGAGTGGCGAAAACGGAGTTAAATCCATGTGGTGTAACAGAGCTACTCCTGGAGACTGGGAAAAATTCACCGTTGTAGACGCAGGTGGTGGTAAAATTGCCCTGATGTCTATGAATAAATATGTTTCTTCCGAAAATGGTGCCGCATCAGTGACTTGCAGCAGAGCGACCATCAGTGAATGGGAAAAATTCGACTGGGTAGTTAATGCTGATGGTAAAATTTCTTTCCGTGGCAATAATGGCTTATATCTTTCTTCAGAAAATGGTGTAAATGAAATGACCTGCACCAGGCCAGCTATCTCAGGATGGGAAGCTTTTAGCTTGAATTAATCAAATCTTAATAACCAAATCTAATCCTATCACCTATGAAAACAATTAATTTAATGCTGTGCCTGCTTGCGGGCGCACAACTTTTGAGCTCTTGTAAAAAGGATGTGAATACATCTTCAGCGGATTCTTCCACTAATACTGACCCCCGGGCAGTAAGTTATCAGCTCTTATGGTCTGACGATTTTAATGGAAATTCTGTAAATCAGGCAAACTGGAGTTTTGAAACCGGCGCTGGCGGCTGGGGAAACAATGAAAAGCAATATTATCAACCAGACAATGCGACTGTCGCTGATGGAAACCTGATCATCACTGCGAAGAAACAGAGTGTAGGCGGAGCACCCTATACTTCTGCAAGAATGATTACGAGAGGTAAAAAAGAATACACTTATGGCAGGTTTGAAGCTAGAATCAAATTGCCTCAGGGACAAGGACAATGGCCTGCATTCTGGATGCTTGGGGCAAATATTGGTAGCGTAGGATGGCCAAAATGCGGCGAAATCGACATCATGGAAAATGTAAATACGAATTCACAAGTATTAGGTACTATTCACTGGTTCGATCAGGCTTATGCTTATTATGGTGGTAACACCAATACCAGTCCTCAGAATTATCATGTTTACCGCGTAGACTGGACGCCAACTGCAATTAAATGGTATGTAGATGATATACAATTTCATGAAGCCAATATTGCCAACAGTATTAATGGTACTGATGAGTTTCACCGTCCGTTCTTCTTACTGTTAAATATGGCCGTTGGGGGTAATCTTCCGGGACAAACTATTGATGAGAGCAGATTACCTGCAAAAATGTATGTAGATTACGTGAAGGTTTACAAAATTGTAGGTTCATAATTTTTGAAAAGGGCCCTCCGCTTATCTGGAAATGTTATGAAATTCTGCTTGTTTTTTTTCCTGTTTGCTATTTCGTTTTCTGCCAGGCCGCAATCAAAGGGCGTCTATTCAAAAGGCAATGATAAAAAAAACAAGGTAACACTCCATTTTTATGGCGCTTATCAGACAGCAGATTTTAACTGGTCGATCGCTGGCAATAGTATGGGGCAAAATCCCAATGTATTATCAGAGGTAAAATGGAAAAATATAAAAGGCCCGGGTATGGGACTGGATATTCGTTTGAATATCTGGTCTCCTGTCTTTTTGAAAGCAAGCTATCAACGTAATTTTATTAAAAGCGGTAAAGTCTCTGATACAGACTATGCTTCAGACAATAGAACTGATCCCAGTTACCAGGCTGGTTTAAATAGCAACGAAGGCCTTACCTATACTTATATGGCGGCTGGCGGTTATGAATTTAAAATTAACTCTTTTCTTAAGCTCAGTCCATTTGCAGGTTATCTGAAAAGCGCACAGCATTTACACCTCAAAGACTTCAACGAAGAAACAGACCCTGCCATCAAAAATTTAAACAGTACTTACCAGGCTAACTGGACAGGCCCGCTGATTGGTGCAGAAGCCGATTTCCGGTTCAGCAATCAGCTTTCACTGCATAGCATGGTGAATTATAAACAACTTAAATATAACGCAACAGCCGATTGGAACCTGATTGATGCATTCGCACATCCGGTAAGTTTCCGGCATACTGCTAACGGTTATGGAACAGCTGTTCTTTTGCAAATAAACTTTCACTTCACCTCTGTTTTATCTGTTTTTGCCAGAGGTAATTACAGCTACTCCAATACAGGTAAAGGTACTGATGAACTGTTCCTGGCAGATGGTAAAGAAGTTCAATCTCAATTTAACAGTGCTACAAGGCAAGGAGCTGGTTTAGCTGCGGGTATTGGTTTAAATCTGTAAATTGGTGTATATTTCAATAAAATAATATACAGCAATGACTTCATCTTCTCTGCAGCATCTTTACGGTAACATTGATATTTATCTTTTTGATCAGTTATTAAAAGGCCATTATAACCATTGCCAAAAAGTATTAGATGTGGGCTGTGGCGGTGGACGTAACCTGGTATACTTTTTCAATAACGGCTTTGAAGTATACGGAATAGACCCTAATCCTGCCGCTATCAATACGGTTAAAACCTTAGCCGAAAGTTTGGCACCCACTCATCCATTAATTAATTTCAGAGTTTCCAGTGCAGAGGATATGCCTTTTGGCGAAGAATATTTTGATTTATTGATTTGCAGTGCTGTGCTGCATTTTGCCAAAAATGAAATGCATTTTAAAGAGATGCTGCTGGCGATGTGGAAAGTTATTAAGCCAGGCGGTTTCTTTTTTGCCAGGCTGGCTTCTGATATCGGAATAGAAGAGCTGATCAGTCCTTTAGGCAACGGCCGGTATTTGTTGCCAGATGGAACAGAACGCTTTTTAGTGAATGAACAAACTTTACTGGATTATACCAAAGAGCTCAGTGGGTATCTGTATGAACCCATCAAAACTACAAATGTTCAGAACATGCGCTGTATGACCACCTGGTGTCTGCAAAAATTATAAACAAAAGCCTCGTTGCATTATAAACAAAAAGCCCCGTTGATTTCACAACAGGGCTTTTCAGCATAGGGTTTAAACTATTTTACATCACCTTTAACTTTGTTGATTGAACGCTGACCTGGCAGATAAATCTGGAAGCCAAAAGACAAACCAAGGTTGTTTTGGTAACCAGTGTTTCCAAATCCTGCTGTTGCATTGTATTTTAACAAGGTTTCTAAACCAATGTTAGGTGTAATGAAATAGGCAAAACCAGGACCGAAACTAAAGGCTAAACCATTTGTATTGGAACCACCGTTACTTGTATTCGTACCACCAAAACCAACAGTAGCTTCTCCAAAGAAACGACCATGTTTAAGTACTTCAGTGTCTGAACCTGCATAATAACGGCCTAAACCACCAAAACCATAGTTTGTTGTAGTCGGGCCATCTTTAACGGTTCTTAATCCTAAATTCACGTAACCACCCAAGGCCACATTATCCTGAATAAACCAGGCTGCCTTTGGTGTAATATCTAAACTGAAATTTTTAGAACCGTTCAGATCCAGGCCTAAGTTAGCCAGATTACCACCAACCATTACGTTACCTTTCTGGATTTGTGCATTTGCAGATAAGCCAACTCCTAAGATTGCAGTTAGCAGGCATAAAGTAAATTTTTTCATAAGATATTTGTTTTAAACTGTTAAAATTTATCAGGCTATTCTTGCCTGAATACCCTAAAAACCCAATGATTAGGGAAATGTTTTAATTTTCTTGATTTTTTAAACAATTGTTTATTAAGCTGCCGGACAGTTTAATGTGAATGTTTTTCGATCCGTCAAAAAGGTGCATAACCTATTAAATTAGTGGAGAAATTTATTTCTAATTAGTGTAATTAATATTTATTATTCACTATATTGATACTGACTACTAATCACTTACTCTATGAAATTTTTCGAGCTTTCTCATACTGCCAAGGGCAAATCTGGGAAAATTGTTGCTGTAACTTACAGTCTGAAAAAGTCTTCCAACGTAACTTTTCTTGAAAATGGTTTCAGTATTGGCTATACCCATATAGATCTTGCGCACGACCAGGATAGCAACCCTGATCATTTCTCTACCAAAGGTTCTCAAAAGTATTTATGTCTGCTGGAAGAAGGTGGCTTACAGGTGACCTTATATGCCGGTGGCCTGTCTGGTGATTTCTGGACTTTAGACATTCAGGTAGATGGTGTACCACTGGCCGCAAATACCATCCAAGTTTATACAGATGCAAGAGGCAATCTGGATTATAACCAACTTACTAAATAACGCTATGAAAACGTTTTATCTGCTGTTACTGTTAGGTATAGTCCTGTGTAGCGGGGCTAACGCACAAATTATTGCTGAAGATGCAAAAGGAGAATCTTCTATCATCACTAAAAATTCAAATGTTTCATTTAATTTGAATGAGGCCGCTTTAGCTGCTTCATGGAATAATTTCAGGAAACTCGCTATAGAAAAACCTTCACAAATCGTTTGGGGCCTTTCTGCCAGTGGAAATAACAGAGAAGGAATAGCCGATCTTTTTAATGGTGGCCAGCTAACCCCACAGTCTAAACTTGGTATTTTCATTGGTTTAAGGAAGAGTTATCAGACTACGGTGCTCGAATTGTTAAAAAGGATTAAAGAGATTGAGGATGCAAATCCTGATAAAAATGAGACAGCAATCAATGCCATTAAGCTATTGAATCAGCAAATCCAGGTCAACCGGAGAACCAGGAATACCCAATCTTTAACAACTTATATCAATGCAGGCCTTAATGCAGATAATTTCAGGTTATATAAACCAGAGGATGCCCCTTCCCTGTCCAAACGATTTAAAAAAGTTAACTTCCGGGGTGGCTTTATAGATCTGGGCTTAAATTATGAATATGCCCCACGCTGGGTATTTGGTATTGCATTGGGCTATGAACATTATAATAACCTTGATTCTTTAGCGCTGACGAGTTATACGCTGAAAAACATCACTACAGTGAATAACTCAGAGCTCTCCACTGAATCCAAATTCAATGCTTATCAAGGAGGTTACATGACCTATAACCGGGTAAATATCAAAACTGATGCGCTTTACTATGGTCGTGTCAGCAGCGATTACCGCCTGGTATGGAATACATTGTATACCCGGATCATTCTGCCTTTGCAGGAAAAAGAAATTAATAAGGTCTTCCAGGCTGGTACAGCAATTAATTTTTACAAAAGTGAAGGCAAATTTGCAGGAGGCCTTTACTTGCAGTCAAATGATGTTTTTAACAGCCTGCACAGTACAGACCAGTTTCATGAGCGGCTTTCTTTTGGCATTGTCGCTAAATATTCATTCAGCTCAATTATGTCCAGAGATTTCGCCAAATAGAAACCTGATTTTTTATCTAAACCTTTATTTATGCAAGAACTACATTCCACAGGTATTCCAGGAGACTTTTTCACCACAGCCAGTCTAAGTACTTTAGCAGGTGCTACTGGTGCCGTTTATATTATTTGCAGTACTATCCAGAAAGTTTTTGATTTTAACCCGAAGTGGCTTGCCCTGCTGGTTTCTATTCTGATCTCTTTTGCGGCGGCTCTGTTAACACAGTCTGCAGGAAATGAGATTTCCAGATATTTTATTGCTTTGCTAAATGGTTTTCTGATTTATGCTACTGCAACAGGTACTAACCAGGTATTGGGTTCAAAGGCTGATCCTCCTGCCGCTGTTACGGCCGGTTTCAGACAACCTATTCCAAAGAAAAGACGCTTCAATACCACCTGGTGGTAAATATTACTCCCTCACCTAATTTTAAATCTTGTCCCTATGAAAAAGAACAATTTTGCTTCGAAAAACTACATCCTGCTTCCCGTCTTCCGTACCAATATTACCCAACAAGACAGCCCTAATGTAGCCAGGTTCCTGACCATGCTTAGTAATTCTGTTGATCATTCTTCTACAGTTAGTCTGGCCAGCAGAAATATGCACCAAAAATCAAGTGATGACATTCCTGTTGTGGTATTGGATTCTATTGAACAACAAGGTGCGAAACTTATCCAGATCAATGCGGATGAGCTGGCTAATTTCCGCTTCTCCTATCCTGGACTAAGGATTATTGAGGAGAAATTTTATGACCCTACGGTTTGTTCGCCGAAAAAAATACTGATCCAGATCGAACAGGTCGAAATAAAGACAGCAGTAACTGTTACCATTAAAGATCCCAAAGGCAAGGGGATTTCAAATGTTACAGTAGTGCTGTTTACCGATTTCGAAGCAAGTAAAGGAGCCTCCGGTGTGACTAATGCACAGGGAACAACCTCTTTAAATCTCGATAAGAGTGTTGCCGAGCGAATTTATATTTATGCAGACCATAGCTATTGGGGTTATTTTAAGAAAGATGTGCAATTGACTTCCACCCTCGACATTCAGCTTGAACCCATTCAGCTTGATTTTAAAGACAGCTTAAGATATTTTTATGATACCGATAAGTTACCTAAGCTTACACAAAAAGTCCGTGTTGGAATTATTGATACCGGCGTTGGTCCTCACCTTGATCTGAAAGTTGCAGGTGGAAAAAACCTGGTCAGAGGTGAAAAAGAAACAGATTATCAGGACAATGGAGAAGGTCATGGTACACATGTTGGCGGTATCATTGGTGCCTATGGTAAGTTGAATGGTGTAGCGGCTGGTGTGGAAATTATGAGTTACCGTGTTTTTCCAAAAGGAAGAGGAGCTTCTAATTTTGACATCATGAAAGCGATCAACGAAGCTATAACAGACCAATGTGATCTGATCAACATGAGTCTTGGACAATCACAGGTTGATGAAGGGATCACGAGCTATATCAAGGAAGCTTATAATGCCGGCATTGTCTGTTTTGCTGCCAATGGGAATGATAACAGAAGCCCGGTAAGCTTTCCGGCTAATGATAGCCTTTCTATTGCAGTTTCGGCCATGGGCAGGCTGGATACTTTTCCTCCCGATAGTGTTGAAAGCGGATCAGTACAAGAACCTTATGGTACAGATAAAGCTAATTTCATCGCTGATTTTTCTAATATTGGCGCTGAAACTGATTTAACTGCACCCGGAGTTGGAATTATTTCAACCTATCCGAATGATCTGTATGCGGTGATGGATGGAACCAGTATGGCCTGCCCCGCAGCAGCAGGTATGGCGGCAAGAATACTCGCGGGCAATCCTGACCTGCTTAATTTACCGAGAAATCAAACCAGGGCAGATGAAATGGTAAAATATCTGTCTATCAATATCAAAGCGCTGGGATTCGGAAATCTATATGAAGGTAAAGGTATGTTGCAACCACCAGCAGCCACAAAATAATTAAAGAGGGATCATTATTCAATTCAATAGTGATCCCTCTTTAATAAACAAATTCATCAGTTCTTTTAATGAACTCGCCAATCTCTGCGGCCAGTTTTTGGGTCAGCATCGTTGTTCCGCTCCAGACTAAATCATCTTCCATGTTTTCTTTCAGTAAACAGCCCACTAATTTACCATTGCTAAACACCTGGTAAAGTGGCACAACAGCCGTTGCATCATTAATCGTTAATGTCAATTTCGTTTCATTAACGTCCGCGATATAGGTGTATTTTTGCATAATACTAAAGTATCTGTTAGCCAACGCCCCGTCAATAGGTATAAATCACGGTTGTATAATACGTATATATACTTCCATGTGATGAAAATACGTATCCGGCCAATTACCACATAAAAATTTGAGTATACGATTTAATCAATATTTTGATTAAATTTATTTAAAATGTTACCTCGAATTATCTAAATGTTACCTCGAAAATGAATTTCATTATAAAATACCAAGGGATTAAAGCGCCGAACCTGGAAAAAGTATGTTCAATTCTGGAGAACCACCATGTCCAGATACTGGATAATAGCCTGTGGCCTGAAACCGCCCTGGTCAATATGGAAGAATCTACGCTGGGAAGCCTGCAACAAGCACTGGACGAATGGAATATTTATCCGGAAGCAGAATACCATGTCCCTTCACCCAGAAAAAAAATCAGGAAATCACATTAATATTACGCTCATAAATGTCAGGATAGTTATTTAATTATATATATTTAAGCATCTATACCTCTCTATTATGAAAACTCTGAAAATTTTAAGGCTTTTGCTGGCCTCTTATCTCGGCTTAATGGCCGCCACTTTAACTCTCTTTTTAATTGGTGTCGCAGCTTACCAGTTTATGGGTGTAGAATTCCAGCCTGTGATTATCTGGTTCAAAGTTATTACACTTGGAATAGTAGGCTATTACTTAAGTAACTATAAAAAGAAAGAATTTTACTACTACCGTAATCTGGGATTGTCCAGACGTTTTATCTGGGTATGTACTTTCACTTTTGATTTAAGCTTGTTTGTCGCCTTGTTAATCCTGATCAAGAGCTGATTGCTCGTCTTTTTCAATTTCATCCTGTGTTTTACTCTTTTTAGGGAAGTTAAATAACAAAGATGAGGCAATTGGCAAAACGAAAATAGCTACGGTAAAAATAGATACAAAAAGATCTGTCTTTTCACTCTCTATTAAATGGGTGACTGGTGATTCAGGAAAAAAATGTGTTAAAAGCGATGAGGTCAGTTTAATACCCAGCACGCCGATTACAGTAAATGCAGCAGTTTCCAGAAAAGTGAACTTCTCCATTAACCTGACAAATGCCTGAGCCACAAAGCGCATGGCTAAAATTCCAATAAATACTCCGATATAAATCAGGTAAATATGGTCTGTGAAAGCGACAGCCGCAAAAACGTTATCAATAGAAAAGGCTAAATCCATAACCTCAACCAGCGCTACCGTTGCCCAGAATGTCCCAACTAAACCAACTGTGTTTTTATAAAACCAGCTTTTTGATTTATCAATTTGTTCTTCCTGATGATGCAGCTTATTTTTTGCGCTTTTCTTTCTGAAAAAATCAAAAGCAAGGTATAATAAATACAGACCTCCCAAAGGTTTTAGCCACCATATTTTGACTAACCACGCCGCAAGGAATAAACAAATTCCACGAAATACATAAGCACCGATAATTCCATATTTCAAGGCTCTTTTACGCTGATCCTTAGGTAAGTCCATAACCATGGTGGCTAATACCGCAGCATTATCCACCGATAGTAAGCTTTCTATAACAATCAGGTTTAAAATAATCAGTAATCCAGCTTTAATATCCGGTCCCAGAATCGTGTGTAAAAAATCCATAGGCCAAAATTACTTTAAAACCTGAACATTTCCTACAGGAAGCTGTCTGCTTCTCTATAAGCCTGTATAACACGTAACTCCCCTTCCTTGCCTTTGATGGAATTGCCATGCTCCATTCCCATTACGCCTTTATACCCTTTTTGGTGCAGGTGTTTGAATAGATTTTTATAATTAATTTCACCCGTTCCCGGTTCTTTTCTTCCTGGATTATCACCAATCTGCAAGTAGGCAATTTCTTCCCAGCAGCGATCTATATTGACTATCAGGTTTCCTTCAGTTCGCTGCATATGATAAATATCGAAGAGGATTTTGCAAGATGGACTATTGACTGCCTTACAAAGACTATAAGTTTCATGTGTCTGTTGCAGAAACAGTTCTGGTGTGTCACTTAAAGTTTCCAGTACCATGATCAGGCCATGTGGCTCAAAAATCTCAGCACCTGCACGCATAGCATCTATTACATTTGCCATCTGAATTCCATAAGGAAGTTTACGCTCATAAAACCCAGGTACTACGGTTACCCATTTGGCATTACAACGTTTGGCAGCTTCCACGCAACGGTGGCAAGTCTCTGCAAATTTAGCTTTGAATTCTTTTTGACCGGTAGTCAGCGATATTTTCCAGTTATCACCCCCATCTACAACGAATACGCCCATCCTCATGCCCAGTTTAGCGAGTAAATCACCGATTTTTGTTTGTTCTGCTACAGGTCTGCCTAAAAAGCCATTGTCTTCAATTGATCTGAATCCCTGGTCGTACATAAATTGAATCTGATCAAGAAAACTTTTACCGGCATGCTGCGCAAACATACCTTCATGAGGCGCGTAATCCAGGTTGAATGTTTTGCCAGCCAGTTCCTGTGTTTTTTCTGAAGAGCCCGCTAGCGCATTCACGGAAGAGCCTGCAATCATTGCACCAGTTGCGATTGCACTATTTCTTAAAAATTCTATTCTGTTCATATTAAAATTGATTAATACAGCCTGTTAATTTACAATCATTTTCTTAAAACCGGCAGTCAGTGTGTCTGTAACGCTACCATTTTTGCGGTGATAGATGATATAGGCCTCCATGTTTTTATTTGCACCTACAAAGGCAAGGGCCTGTTCTACAGACATCGCCATCACTGCATTATCATACCCATCAGCAGTCAAAGCATCTTTTGCAAAAATGGTTACACTGATCAATCGATTATCCAGCGGATAACCTGTTTTTGGATTAATCAAATGAGCTATCTTTTTTCCAGCAGCCTGTAAATACTTCCGGTAGTTTCCAGAAGTGGTCACTGCACCTTCGTTAAAACTAATGACGTGCCTGAGCTGAGGTTCTGACTGCTCATTTAAAGCCGGCCCCTCTATACCTACCCGCATAGCAGTTCCATCAGGTTTTGGCCCTTTCATCCTGATCTCCCCGCCTATTTCCACTACAAAACACCGGATACCCTTATGCAGCAGGTAATCCGCAACCACATCTACACTATAGCCCTGTGCAATTCCATTCAGGTCAATCTGCACACCCGGCTGCTTTTTAAAGAGTTCGTTCCCTTGAATGCTGAGCAGATCCATTCCCACATTTTTCAGCAATTCCTTAATCCTTGTGCTATCAGGAAACGCAGCAATGGGTTTTGGCCCAAAACCCCACGCCTGAACCAGCGGAGCTACAGTAATATCAAATCTGCCCTGTGTAGCCTCATAAATCTCAAATGATTTATTGATCACGCGTAAAAAATGATGATCCATACGGAAAGATCTGGTGGTGTTGTTAAACTGACTAATCAAAGAATAAGGCTTATATAAAGACATGGATGAATCTATCTTTAACAAAATACTATCCACCTCTGCTCCACTGACTAAAGGAGATTCAGCAAAATACTTAATCGAATAATCAGTTCCCTGTGCATAACCACGTAAAGTATATTGCTGTTGTTCCTTCTTTTGTGCAAACAAGGAAAACAACAGCAATACAACGATTACCAGAGTTTTATGGATAAAAACCACCATTTATAATTAAATTACTTTAGTTTTTCCGGGTGTTGGGATTGGATACAATCCATGCGCATCGGGCATCAACCGGGGATGGGCCGTCCAGCTCAGTTCAGCTGGGAAAAGACTGTTATCTGCCTTCAAAGCATCATCCCATTTGATCGTCTGTCCGGAATAAGTGGCATACCTGCCTATAATTGAAGTAAAGCAGCTTTTAGCTCCACGTTCTGCATCGCTGAACTTAAATTCTCCTTTAGCAATTGCTGCAAATAATTCATCATGTTCTGTTTGATAAGGATTCTTATTTCCTTTAGCCGGATGGCTGAATATTTCTTTTCCTTTGTGGTCCCATAATACCCCATGATTTCCTGCTGATAAATACGTGCGGCCCTTAGTGCCCTGGAAAGTTTCATCCACCCGGTTTTCAGTTCCTTCAAAATGGCGGCACTGGCTATAAATCACAGCTCCGTCTGCATAAGTTAACTCTACTGCATGGTTATCGTAGATTTCACCATAATCTTTTCCTGTTCTCCAGGCGCGGCTGCCGGTTCCCTGAACAGAAACAGGATAAGCGCCCTTCACCCAGTTTGCGATGTCAATATTATGTACATGCTGCTCTACAATATGGTCTCCGCATAGCCAGTTGAAATAATACCAGTTACGCATCTGATATTCCATTTCTGTTTGCTGAGGCTCACGTTTTTTAACCCAAACCCCGCCGCTATTCCAATATACCTGTCCACTATAAATCTCACCTATCGCTCCATCTTGTATCCTTTTCATTGTTTCTCTGTAATTGGCCTGATATCTGCGCTGCAGACCTACTACTACATTCAGCTTTTTCTGTTTTGCAAGCTCTGCAGCTGCCAGTACGCGGCGGATTCCCGGCGCATCAACCGCTACAGGTTTTTCCATAAAAACATGTTTTCCCTGTTTAACAGCTTCTTCAAAATGACCAGGTCTGAATCCTGGGGGCGTCACCAATAAAACTACATCTGCCAGGGCAATAGCTTGTTTATAAGCATCAAAACCTATAAAACGACGTTCCTTAGGCACATCAACCTTGTCTTTAAATTTATCAAAAAGGACTTTATAACTATTGTCCATTCTATCCTGGAAAGCATCGGCCATAGCCACCAGCTTTATATTCTGAGTGGTGCTCAAAGCCTGGAAAGCTGCGCCAGTTCCACGATCTCCGCAGCCAATCAAGGCGATCTTAATGGTATCATCAGTGGAAGTATGTCCACCTGCAAAAGCGAATTGATTTAACAATACACCTCCGGCAATCAGTGCCGAAGACTTTAAAAATTCGCGGCGTTTCTCACGCAATTCTTCATTGTTCATAGTGAAATATTTTTAGGTTCTATTGGGTTGTTCCATGTGTTTAATAATCGGCAATCACAGGTTGATCATAATAAGCTGTGATTTCAGCTTTAGAAGGCGCATTTACAGGTCTTACCAGGCGCATCCCAATAAATGGAGCTTCAGGAAACCACCAGTTGCTTTTTGGGATCTGAGGATCAAGCTGTTTCCAAACCGGGTCTGAAGCCAGTCTTGCTGCTGAACGTAAATCTGACGACGTATCCTCATAAGAACCTCCCCGGATCACATGGGCATATAATTTAGCCGGAGCAGCCACAGGGTTAACAGCAACTCCTTTTTGCTGCGCCGCATAAAAATCTGCTGCATACTGGTCATACGTCCATTCAGCTACATTTCCATATAAATCAAACAAACCCCATGGATTCGGTTTTTTCTGTCCGACAGCATGCGTTTTACCTCCGCTGTTTTCCTTAAACCAGGCGTAGTCACTCAATCCGGCAGCAGTTTCCCCGAAAGCATATTCAGTAGTACTTCCTGCTCTGCAGGCATATTCCCATTCGGCCTCTGTAGGTAAGCGATAAAACACCCCTGTTCTGGCATATAACCATTTACAATACTGTATCGCATTGTAATGTGTCATCGCCAGCGCAGGATGGTTTTCCTTTCCCATTCCAAAAGTCATATCCAGGTAAGGCTTGGTAGGCCTGGTTACTGCATCTACATTTGCAGGTACAGGTCCGGTACTATGAGAAGTTTCGTAATCCTTATACAAAAAAGGCTCATATAAATCCCAGGTCAGCTCAAAAGCAGCCATCCAGAAAGCATCCAGTTTTACCCGGTGTACAGGCAGCTCGTCTGTTTTTCCCTTTTTACTCCCCATCAGGAATTCTCCCGCAGGAATAGCCTGCATAGTGAAACTTAGTTTGGTGCCTTCAATTTGCTGCGTATAAGATTTCTCTTGCCCGGACGAAAGCAATGCACTCAGCAGTAATGGAACTGTAAATAATACTTTAATGCGCATAATTTAATAACCGGGGTTCTGTTTTAACTCTTTGTTTTTAAATACTTCATCACGCTCAAATGGTCTGAAATATACTTTTTCTGCCCATAAACGACTCTCCTGAGCAGTTTCAATTGTTGGCGTATAAGTATAATCGTAAACTGAAGTATCGTAATGATAAGGCGCAGACATGGTTTGTCCGGATTTAAACTTGCCCGAAACTTTGATATAAGTAGGTTGTCTGCCCAATGTTTCTTCGGCAATCATCCAGCGGCGTGCATCATGGTAACGCTGTTCTTCATAAGCCATTTCGATCCGGCGTTCGTGGCGGTAAATATTCCTTAACTCAGCCTGGGAAGTTGAACTGACAGCTGGCATACCAGATCTGAACCTGATCCTGTTTAACCAAACGATAGCCTGGTCAGTTTGTCCTAACTCAATGCTCGCCTCCACATAATTCAGTACTGCTTCTGTATACCTGAAAAAAGGCCATGGCACAAATTGCGGCATGGAAGCATCTACAATAGCAGGGTCGGGATCTGTAAATTTCTGCATATAATAGCCCGTCCAGCTTCCATTCCAGTTTTCAATAGAACTCCCGCGGGTATCCAGCCCTTTGAAATTAATCACAGTATTACCCTCTTTCAAATCATATTCACCAGTCTGAATCTGATTCGCAGGATCGACATTTCCAGAAACTTTGTCCCTTGGCTTCCAGCCAGCGCCATCATAGAGTATGGTAGCATAAAAACGTGGATCACGATTCTGATAGGGTGCATTTTTCTGCGCTGTATTTGCCCAGCTGAATTTAGTTCCGTCTGTCATTTCGTAATCGTCTACCATTAAACCAATTGGTGTATTACCTGCCCAGTTATGGTATCCATTGGGGCCATTCGCACGCGCATAACGGTTATCACTCCGGTCAATAAAATACCGCGCAAATATCAGTTCTGAACTTGCCGAAGGATCTATACCCGGTGCTTTACTTTCTCCACCCATTGCAATGCTTTTATAATTGCTGATCCCATCCTTAACAGATGCTTTTTCGCTGAGAGACAGCTTGTAACCGCTACCTGCGTCTATTACAGCTTTAGCTGCATCCTGTGCTGCTTTCCAACGTTGCATACGATCTCCCGTGATGTAACCAAGAAATTCCGGATTGGCATAGCCTGAAATCACTCCTTTGGATTTTGATCTTGCAGTTGGTGAATCATGTAAATCACTTGCCGCGTACAAGAGTACCCTTGACTTTAAAGCCATTGCAGCTAAAGCAGAAGTTCTTCCCTTTTGAGTGGACTTTCCTGCCAGCTCTTTAATTGCATCATTACAATCTTTGACTATAAAATTCACACATTCTTCATAGGTAGACCTTTTCACAGCATAATCCTCATCCAGCGCATAAACTTTAGTGATCAGTGGTACACTGCCATAAAAACGGGTCAGCTGATGATAAAAATAAGCTCTTAAAAAGTGTGCTTCACCCAACAACTGATCTTTTATGTTTTTATCAGTAATCCCATTATCCGCTCCGGATAACTTTTCGATAGTGATATTACAAGACCTGATCCGGTTATACATTCTATTATAAGCCCAGGTATCGTCTACCCAGCCTAAATTTGTAGGATTAATAATTCCTGCATTCACTAAATCAATCCCCCTGTTTGGATGCGTAAATAATGATTCATCAGTCACAGAAGACAACATTTGCTCCGGGAACCCACCATTCCCTAAACCATTATAAATTTCGGTTACAAAAGCTTGTGCCAGTGCCGGATCTTTCCAAACCAGTTCTGAAGGTATCTGAGTAGGCGGTTTAACGCTCAGGAAATCTTTCTTGCATCCGCTTGCAAAGGAAGCCAGCAGTGCAGTAGTCAGTAGTATATATGTATTTTTGAATATCGCTTTCATATTAATTGAAATTAGATCTATAGATTATAAGTCTTAAAAAGTAGCCTTGATCCCTGTATTGATCACCCTTGCCTGTGGATAATATTGTGCACTGGAATTGGTTGATTCCGGATCCCAGATTCCAATTTTGTCTACTGTAATCAGGTTTAAGCCATTAACATAAACTCTTACCGCACTAATGCCTGCTTTTTTACACCAGGCAGATGGCAAGGTATAACCCACCTCTACATTTTTCAGTCTTACATAATTGTTACTGCGCAGCCAATAGGTGTTTCTGCCTGCATTGTTAAAATCTGTATAATACGTTTTACCACGGTTCGACAAGCGAGGGAACTCACTGCTTGGATTATCAATTGTCCAGCGGTTTTGATAAGACCAGTCCAGGAAGTTTCCAATATCTCCCGATTCTGTTAAACCTACAATCTGAACCCCGCCACCCGCACCTTGTATCAAGGCTGAAAGGTCAAAGTTTTTATATTGTAAAGTCAGGTTAAAACCACCTGTAAAAGTTGGTGTGCTGGTTTTGTCAGACCTGATCCGGTCATTCCCATCAATTTTACCATCCCCGTTTACATCTCTGAACTTCATATCGCCCGGAAGCAGGTTGTTAGTTAATGCACTGTAATTAATCGTATTAGCTTTAATTTCCGCAGCATCCCTGAATACCCCTGTATACTCATAAATCAAGTCCGTACCTGTTGGCATTCCTGTAGACTGCTGCCATGAAGGTGCACCTGGTGTTTCATCCCAGAAAATGATCTTATTTTTAGAATATCCACCATTTACACTTACCCCATAGTTCAATTCACCAACATGGTCATTGTAACTCAATTTAAACTCAAACCCTTTGTTGTTTACCTTTCCCAGGTTTACAGGAGGTAACTTATCAGTGATACCAGAGCTGCCTGGAATAGAACTTCCTCTGCTGATCAGGATTTTAGTCCTTTTGTTATAAAAATAATCAAACTCAAAACTCAGCTTGTTATTTAAAAATGAAGCATCTAAACCCACATTCGCATTGTTCGCTACTTCCCACCCAAAATCTAAATTAGGTACACGATTTTCTACTAAGGTCTGGCTGTATTGATTATTAATGATGTAATTTCCAAAGCCCATCGTATTTAAATACTGGTACTCAGCCAGGGCATCGCCAAAATAAGCTTCAGCACCCATTTGCCCATAAGAAGCTCTGATTTTCAGGTTATTGATGAACTTCACATGGTCTTTAAAGAAAGATTCTTCCGATACCCTCCATCCTGCTGAAACTCCAGGGAAAAATCCGAACCGTTTATTTTCCGGAAAGATATAAGAACCATCTACTCTCCATAAAAACTCAGCCAGATACTTTTCTTTATAATTATAACCTGCTCTCCCAAAATAACTTAAGCGTGCCCTGTTATATAAATTATTCGGTGCATCTGCAGGATTGCCAACAGTTTGCTCTCTGTCACTTCCTGCTACTAATTGTTGTAAAGCAGTAGAAAGGAAATACCTGCGTGTTGCACTGAAACCATCATTGTTAACAGTCTCTTTAGTTACCCCCGCCATCAGATTAAAAGTATGGTCTCCAATTTTTTTGTCGTAAGTAGCCATTCCCATTAAGTTAATGGCAAGTTGCGCACCTGCTGTTTCACCTAAACTTGCATCAGTACGTTCCGAGCGCACAGATCCGGTTAGCAAAGGCGTAACTCCATCAGCTTCAAAAGATTTTTTGTCCCAATAATATAAAGTCCAGGGAGTCTGCCATCTTTTTTGTCTGCCTGCAAACTTGTCAATAGAAGCTGTACCTGTAATTTTTAGTCCTTCTACACCCGGTACTTTAATATCAATTTTACCAGTCGACTGAAAATAATCACGCTGATCTCTATTATAACCTGTCTGATCTGTCGTAATCACGTAAGGATTATAACCAAATTCAATATCCGGTCCTGCCAGCCCGTTTGGCCAGACTTCCTGTTCCGTAGGCTTACCACGCATCAGCATCCTGAAAATATCACCAGCACCGACAGTTGGGTAATTACGGGCCTCTTCCCTGCCAGTAAGGCCTAAAGTTAAAGTCACATATTTACTCACTGCAGCTTCCAGGTTAATCCTTAAATCATATTGCTTATAACCTGTAGCAGATTTTTTATAATAACCATCCTGATCCAGATAGCCTAAAGACACCAGGTATTTGATGTTTTCTGCGCCACCTGTCAATTGTAAATTGTGTCTTTGCTGAGGTGACCAGTTTTTTAAAGTTGTCTTAAACCAATCTGTATTCGGATAGCGCAAAGGATCAGAACCATCACTTAATTTCTGCAGTTCATCGGGACGGTAAACGGCCGACAATACATTTCCATTATCCGTTCTTTTATAAGAACCTGTAGCTTTAAATGCTTGCGAGGCTGCGCTCCACTGGTCAACAGGTAAATCTGCGCCAAAGATATTCAGCTCATTTAAGATCTCCGCATATTGTGTGGAGTTGGACATTTTAGGTATTCTGGTTGGCTGTTGCAAACCATAGCTGAAGTCATAAGAAAGCTGAGGCTTACCCGACTTTCCTTGTTTAGTCGTAATCAGGATTACCCCGTTCGCTGCGCGCGATCCGTAAATTGCCGCCGAAGCATCTTTCAGCACCGACACACTTTCCACATCATTCGGATTAATCCTTTCTAAACCACCTGCACGGTTTGGCACCCCGTCAATCACGATCAGTGCGTCATTATTTCCTAAGGAATTTACCCCGCGAATCCGGATTGTAGAGCCATCAGCCCCCGGTTCCCCGCTGGATTGTAAAGCCGTTACTCCAGGTAAGCGTCCAGCTAAAGAGTTGGACAAATTGACGGTTGGTGTTTTGGCCAGTTCTGAACCTTTCACCGATGCTACTGCACCAGATACCACTGCTTTTTTCTGCGTACCATAACCAACCACAACTATTTCTGTCAATGCCTGGCTATTTTCCTGGAGTTTGACATTAATTACGGGCCGGTTACTGACTGGAACTTCCTGCGTATTATAACCCAGATAAGAAAAGATCAGCACCCCATTATCAGGAACTTTAATACTGTATTTACCTGATGCGTCTGTCGTTGCAGCAGCAGTCGTTTCTTTAAGTTTTATACTGACTCCGGGAATACCGCTCCCCTTTTCATCGGTAACTATCCCTCTGACCACAATATCAGCAATAGCCCTGTTTTTGGGCCTGATGACGATCAGGTCATCTTCCATAGACTGAAATTTCAAGTTAGTGCCTTTCAAAAGGAAACTCAGCGCATCAAAGACCAGGATGTCCTTTTGCATCAGGGTAATATCTTTATCCGGCGGGAGGTCTTCTTCGCTGTATAGCAAACGAAAATTCCCTTTACGCTCCAGAATAACCAAAGCGTCCTTTAGTTTTATTCGCTGAAGGTTTAAATCAATCTTTTTGTTTTGAGAGTAGCTGCTGGCAGATACCTGAAAACAAAAGAGAAAAGACAAAACAAAGATCCAGTTTAGCATTAATATTAGTTTTTTTTGGGAAAAGTGGACGCATAGAACTTTATTGCACAGTCCTTTTTTTTTCATAGATTTGTGAATTTCAAAGTTAAAAATCTGATAAACCGTTTGTTATCTTACGGGTTGGAAGGTTGAAAAGGGAGGGAATGTTGGCGCATTTACTCCCTTTTTTTAGTAGATGGTCACGTCATGTGTGCTAAGATTAAAGGTGAAGGGTTTGATTAACTGCATAGCTGTCAGGGCTTCTTTAATATTCTCATTTTTAAAGACTCCGGTAAAGCGATAAGATTTTGCTCTGGATGAACCCAGGTAAATTTTAATATTAAACCAGCGTTCCAGCCTTGGTTTTAAGTCTGCAAATGATTCATTGTGGAATACCAGCGTATTATTTTTCCAGGAAACTTCTTCAATATATTCATTTCCTCCAATATGAATAGGTACAATATGTTCAATCATCAAGGTGATATCCTGAGCATCCATTTTTAGTACTCCTTGCTGACCATCTTGCAGTACAAATTTCTCCGAAGGATTTAAAATGATTTTTTGCTGAGGTCTTTCATTGACAGATAATTCAATGGACCCGCGTAATAGCGTAGCTACAGATTTCTGATCTACAGGATAAGCCTTTACATTAAATGCAGTGCCTAGTACTTTAATTGCAATTTTATCGGTACGGACTACAAATGGCTGCGACTCATGATGGGCAACATCAAAAAAAGCTTCACCAGTTAAATGTACAATACGTACCTTTTTTTTATTGATGTCTGAGTGGTAAGCTAATTTGCTGTCCGAATTGAGCCAGACTAAAGTGCCATCAGGCAGTTTCATCTTTTTGCGTACTCCTTTTCCTGCAATCAGCTGCGTGTTGAAATTATCCTGTTCATGGCTGTGGAGATAAAATAAGCCAGCAAAAAAAATTAAGCATAAAGTAAGAACAGCGATAGATAGTTTTTTATACTGATGAAGGAATAAAATTGATTCTTCCGGTACAGGCGTAGTCAGCTCGTTATAAAACCGTAATCTGTGACATTGATAAATACGGTCTGCATCAGGGATAGCTGTTTCGTTCTCTTCATTGTTGAGCCAGATTTGTTTGAGTACTTCTTCATAATAAACAGAGTCAGGATAGCTATCAATCAGCACTTTCAGCTCCTCCAATTCATATGGGGTTGCCTCACCAGCCATTTTACGAGCTAATAATTCTATAATTCTGCTTCTTTTCATAAAGACCGCCGCAAGAGTTTTATATTGGTTAGTTCAGATAAGACAATATATATCAGAAAACTCCCTAGTCCGGAATGAAAAAAAATTAAATAAAAATTACATCAGGTTAAATTCGGCCTTAAGAACGGTGGTCAGTTTTTTTACAGCGGTGACCAGATGGGCATCCACAGTCTTTGTGGAAATATTCAGAATAGCAGCTGTTTCTTTATAACTCAATCCATCCTCTTTGATCAGCTTAAAAACAAGTTTACATTTATTAGGCAAAGCTTCAGTAGCTTGCTCTAATTTCCTTTTCAGCTCGTCATTGATCAGGATCTGTTCGGGATTCAGGCTGTCCAGTACAATTTGCACATCAATATCCTCCAAAAAGATGAGTTCTCTTTTGGAATGTTTATTTAAAAGATTTAAGCAAAGATTACGTGCAATGACGAAGGTGTAAACTTTAATGTTTTGTACCTCAGGTAATTTCTTCCTGTTTTTCCAAAGCGTAATCATGACATCATTTGCAACCTCTTCAGCCAGTTCTCTTGACTTTAACAGATAATAACAGAAGCGATATAATGCAGGAAAAAGACTCTTAAAAAGCTTTTCATAGGCATTTTCACTATCATATAAAGCTATATCACAGATCAGATGGGATAGGTCTGGAGCAGGTTTAGGCATCGGGACATATTTGGTTAACTCAAATTTAACAAATTAACCATACCATCCAAATCTCTTCTGCACTACATCAAGAGGTTCCTGTTTTTTTTAAAGGGTTGAAATCAATTGTAACAGGGTTCGTTAAATACGCTGGGACTTTGGTGTGAATCTTTTCGCAGCTGCAGGCTTTCGAAATAATAAAAGAACATGGCTTTAACATCCTGGCTCATCGGCTGAAGTCCTTCGATCCAGGAAGACAGGTTTAACCTGTCGACACCCGTATCCTGGTGAATATCTTTCAGTTTAACCCCCATATTCAGCATTTTATTACAGATCCAGTCTGGTTCAACGTTATCTGCTACAGTAGGTGTATAAGCTATAGGATGAACCGTTACAGGTACGCCGGTAATAAATCTTTCAAATAGATCCTGAGTAAGGGAGATTAGTTTTGGGATTTCTAAAAGGTGACCGGTTTTACATTTCCATTGCCGGGTTTTCACTTTTAATGCGGAAGGTTTGGCTGTGACAATTTCAAAACTAATATTAAACCGGGTCAAATATTGTTTAGCGCCTTCTTCCAACCTCAGCAGGTCTATGTGCTTTACAATTCCTACTAGCTTATAAATGTTTTTAATGATCTCCATTTTTAATTCACAAAGGGATTTCCAGGTCCTTATCCCACCGTTATTTTAATATTGAAAAAGAAGCTGCTGCAGCGGTTAATAAAACTGTCAGCTTCTTTGAGCCAAACTACTCTAATTTTATGGTTCTGACAAGCAAAAAGGCTTGTTGTTAAGATTAACGAATAATAAGCCTTTTTGTTATGGAATATTTTAAAACGTTTTATTTTTTTACACGATTATTTCCGGAGGTGGTAGTTTTCTCTGGTAAAAGAAAGAGGAAAAAGCCGACCAATACTAAAAGGATTACATTGACTATAGTGGCTGTTTGATAAGCGGATAAATAAGCCTGGGGCGTTCCGGATTTCCCGAGTACCTTAAAGAAGACTCCTCCTACAATGCCAATTCCCAGGGCAATTGCTGTTTGCTGAAAAGTCGAAAAAGTTCCTGAAGCTGCACCAGCAAATTTTGGCGGAATACTTTTCAGCGCCATAGTCAGTAAAGAAGGTAATACAGACCCGCAGCCTGTACCATAAATGAATAAAATGGGTAAAAATATCATCCTGCTTACTGCTGCCGATTTAAAAAACACGATATGGAGAATTAAGGCAGTTATCATAATCAGGACGCCACCCTGCAAAACCTTTTTTCCATAAACCGGGATCAGCCGGATGGCTATGAGTGAAGCCAGCACATATCCTATCCCCTGAAAGACGAAAAAGATACCCGTTTCTGAAGAGCTGATCCCAAATCCCGTTTGTAACAGGATTGCATTGATCAGGAAATAGGAATCCTGTGCCATGAAATAAAACAAAACTGCACAAAGGCCTATATTAAAATCTTTATAAGCGAACAACCTGACATTAATCAAGGGTTCCTTTCTTTGCAGCAGCTTTCTCTTTTGATCATATAAAAAGAGAAACAGCAGGACAATTGATAATCCAATCAGCACTACACTCCACCAGGGCCAGCCTATTTCTGCTCCCCGTATCAATGGATAAATCAAACTGACCAGGGCTACCGTTAACAGGATTACTCCCGAATAGTCAAATCTGCCGGTTTTTTCTATCTTATTATCTTTTAATAATTTTGCAGCCAGAAAGGCTGAGACCATACCCAAAGGTAAATTAATCAGGAAAATCAATCGCCAGCCTGCGATAAAAAAATGGGTATCTGGCAATAGGCCCCCCAGAAATTGTCCGATCACAGATGCTGCCCCCGCTATACTTCCATAAATCCCCATTGCTTTAATACGTTCCTCAGGAGAAGGGAAAATTACCTGAATATAAGCAATCCCCTGGGGCACCATGAATGCCGCACTGATTCCCTGAAAGAAACGGGCGGCGTTCAATTGAAAAGCTGTTTGAGAAATCCCGCATAACAGCGAAGCGAAAGTAAAGGATAGCATGGCCACGATAAAAACCTTTTTTTTACCATAGTAATCCCCTGCTCTGCCGCCAGTAATTAAGAACGCAGCATAACCCAGCAGGTATAAAGCAATCACAAGTTGTATATCGCCATCTGTACCATGAATCCCTTTTTTGATAGCAGGTACAGCTATATTGACTATGAAGATATCAATAACAGATAAAAATATCGAAGAGGACAGGATAATTAATATGATCCATTTGGAAGACTGCTTAGTCATAGCTATTCATGTGTTTTTTATGGGTAGATCGCTCTATTATGGTTAACTTTAGGCCCAAAGATGGAAGCTCCATTGAAGTTAAACAAGTAGTTTACCGGACAATACTAAGTATGGAAAACAGTACTAATGATGACCCTCAGCTGGTTATAAAACAAGAAAATTACGGGCAGCCGGAAGATAACTGTTCAATGACAAACGCGTGGAAAGTGATTGGCGGGAAATGGAAATTACTTTTATTAAATGCGATCCGTCAGGAATGCCCCGCAAGGTTTGGAGAGCTGAGAAAAAAAATGCAGGATATTACACAAACTACCTTGACTGTACAATTGCGGGAACTGGAACGTGATGGCATCATTTCCAGAAAAGCTTATGCAGAATCACCACCTAAAGTAGAATACCAGCTCACCGAACTGGGGCAAACACTCATCCCGGTTATGCAGGTCTTGTCAGACTGGGGCGATAACTATTGCCAATTGACTAAAGTTAAGCTACATTAAACTCCTTATGGATCACATCAAAAAATCATCTGCTACAAAATATTATATTATTGCCTGGGTTTTCGGCCTTCTCTTTTATTTTCTGGATTATGTAATCAGAGCTGCTCCGGCGGTCATGATCCCTGAATTATCAGCAGTATTTAATGTTTCTACGATTGGCCTGGTCTCTATTATAGGCACTTATTATTATACGTATTCAACCTGCAGTTTGATTGCAGGGGTAGCACTCGACAGGTTTGGTGCTAAATATTCTTTGTTTGCCGGCGCAGTAATCCTTGGAATTGGTGCTTTACTTTTTGTTATTTCCAGCGAATTTGCCGGAAATACTGGTCGTTTATTGCAGGGGGCAGGTTGTGCATTTGCTTTTCCCGGCTGTGTTTACCTGGCTACAAAAGGGTTCTCCCCAAAGTCATTAGCTACAGCCATTGGTTTTACACAATGTATAGGGATGCTGGGTGGTTCTGCCGGACAATTTGTGATAGGCCCTTTGATTGAGAAAGGAGTTGACCAGAAATTTTTCTGGATTGGCGCAGGAATGTTTACCATCCTCGTTGCTTTTGGGTTATTACTGGTTATTCCTAAAGCTAAAGAAGAACAGAAATCTACCAGACAACTGCATTCAAAAGGATTCTTAAGTCCTTATAAAATCGTATTCTCTAATACGCAATCGTGGCTTTGCGGTATTATTTCAGGCCTTTTATTTGCACCAACCACTATTTTTGCGATGACCTGGGGGGTAGCGTTTTTCCAGCAAGACAGGGCTTTCAGCTTTCATGAGGCTACCATTGCCTGTGCCATGGTCCCTATGGGCTGGGTATTTGGTTGTCCGCTTCTGGGGTATCTGACCGACAAAATTGGTCAGCGTAAACCGGTATTGACTGGCGGCGCGGTACTGATGATTTTAAGTTTATTACAATTATTGTTTTTGCCAGATCTGGTACCCGCATATGTGAGTACGTTTGTGCTAGGTGTAGCCTCAGGAGCTGCTATGATCCCCTACTCGGTTATCAAAGAATCTAATCCTGACCATGTAAAAGGAAGTGCTACCGGAGCAATTAATTTCATCACTTTTAGTGTAACTACACTGGTGAGCCCGTTGTTTAGTCATTTCTTTGGTCAAACATTAACAGGGGCAACAGATAAAGCCAGTCATTTTCAGTCTGCCGGGTTGTTCTGGATTGCAGGAATTGTGATTGCAATTGTGGTGAGTTTGCTGCTGAAGGAAACCGGAACAACTCAAACCGAGAAAGTATCAGTAATAGTATAAGTTTTTTACTGAATTCCAGGTATTTGTGGTATAGTGATTTCTTTATCAGTAATTTTTGTTTTCATATCAATTGATATATTTTTAATTAAATAACACTTAAATAATATAACTTTAATATGATATGAGTTTATTTACCTAAATATTAATCAACCTATGAAATTCAGAAATCTACTTTTCGCCAGCTGCTTATCGCTGGCATTTGCATCGTGTTCGAAAAACACTACGCAAGACCTTAGTCCGTCAAACCCGTCAGGCCAAAGCGCTGCAAATCAAGCTACCGCTACTGTCATCACGGAAGACTTTGAATCAGGAAACAAAAGTTCTTATGCTACCGGAGATGTTACGCTAACTACTGGTTCATGGAGCCTTAACGACGCATTGATCGGTTCAGCAAGTGCTGATGTCAAATCAGGAACAAAATCTGTGCGTATCCGCAACAATGGTATCCTGAGTATGAATTTTAATGTCAGCAGCCCAGCTTCAGTCACTGTTAAACATGCGGTATATGGAACTGATAATGCTTCTACATGGCAATTATGGGTATCAGGTGATAACGGCAGTACTTATTCACAGGTAGGCAACACCATCACTACTTCTTCAAGTCAATTGGCTACTGCAACTTTTGCAGTTACTAAAACAGGTAACCTGACCTTTGAAATCCGCAAAATATCAGGTGGTACTGCGCGCATTAACATCGATGATATCAGTTTGAGTACAGGTGGCAGCACCACTCCTACCGATCCGGGCACAAATCCAGGTACAGGTACTCCAGGTAACAGTGCTGATAATAATAACTTATTGCTGGGAAATCCAAGCAATGCACAACCAAGCATCAATTCAACAGCGAATTACCTGATGGATCAGACTTATTTCACCGAGTCTTACAATAAAGATAAAGGTACACCTAACTGGGTATCATGGCATATCAGCAGTGCTGATCTGGGCAGCACTTCCCGTTCTGATAACTTCAGAGCAGATATTAACCTGCCTTCTGGCTGGTACGGTGTAAGCAATACAAGCTATTCTGGTTCTGGTTTTGACCGTGGGCATAACTGTCCTTCAGGTGACCGGACTTCAAGCAGCACTGCGAATTCAGCTACGTTTTTAATGACGAATATGATTCCGCAAGCACCTAAAAACAATCAGCAAACCTGGGCAAACCTTGAAAATTACGTGCGTTCTTTAGTGACCGCTGGTAATGAGGTTTATGTGGTTATGGGTTCTTACGGATCTGGTGGTACAGGTTCAAATGGCTTCCAGACTACAATTGATGGTGGAAAAGTAAATGTACCTTCCCGCGTTTGGAAAGTTATTGTTGTAATTCCTAATGGTAACAATGATCTTTCACGCATTACCTCTTCAACACGGGTGATTGCTGTAGATACACCAAACGATCAAAGCACAGTTAATGCAGACTGGAAACAATACCTGACTACTGTAAAATCTATTGAAACTGCCGCAGGTGTTAACATTATGTCTAACGTGAGTCAAAGCATACAAACGGTTCTTGAAAACCGTACCGATTCGGGCGTTTAACCTGAACAGCGATTTAAAAAAGGGGAAGGAGACTATATAAGTTTCATTCCCCTTTTTTATTTTATCACCAGATGTAATTACTAATATATTTAGTAAATTACTTGTTATAACGACTATTTTTAGCATACATTTGTGTAAAAATAAACCGTTTTATGGCAGGGAAACACATCATACACATGGATCAGGACTCTTTTTTCGTTTCTGTCGAAGTCCGGAAAGATTCAAAGCTAGCTGGTCTGCCGGTTATTATCGGTGGTATTTCTGATCGTGGCGTAGTTGCTTCCTGTAGCTATGAAGCCCGTAAATTTGGTGTGCATTCTGCCATGTCTTCCCGTATGGCAAGAATGCTTTGCCCGCATGCTATTTTTATTAAAGGCAACATGGACGCTTATTCTGAAGCTTCACAAGAAATTACCGAGATTTTAAGATCCCGCGTTCCGCTGATTGAAAAAGCAAGTATCGATGAGCATTATATAGATATGACCGGAATGGATCGTTTCCATGGTACGCTTCAGTATGCTCATGAATTGCGTCAAACCGTGATCAGGGAAACAGGGCTGCCTATCTCCTTTGGCTTATCAGTCAATAAAACGGTTTCCAAAATGGCAACCAATGAGTGTAAACCGAATGGAGAACTTGATGTCATGCAAAATGAAGTACAGCCATTTCTCAACCCTTTATCGATCAGAAAGATTCCCGGATTAGGTGAAAAAACTTTTATGAAACTCAGTGATATGGGGATTAAAAAGATTTTTACCCTTTCACAGATTCATCCGGATCAGATGGTCAGTTTACTCGGTAAAAACGGGTTGTCTTTATTACAAAAGGCAAAAGGAATTGATCAGTCTGAGGTTATCCCTTACCAGGAACAAAAAAGTATAGGGACACAATGTACTTTTAAAGCCGATTCTATTGACGTGGAAACGATTAATAACCTCATTACCTCCATGGTGATGGACCTGGGCTTTGAACTCCGGCAAAAGCAGAAAATCGCCGCTTGCATCACAGTGACCATCCGTTATTCCAACTTTGAGGACGTGACTAAACAGGCAACGATTTCTTATACTTCTATGGACGCAGTGCTGATCCGCAAAGCCAAAGATCTATTCAAACAAGTATATCAGAAACGCATGCTGATCCGCCTGGTTGGTGTACGCCTGTCTAACCTGGTGAATGGTTTTGAGCAGATTGATTTATATGAAAATTCACAGGAGCAATATAATTTATGCCAGGCAATGGATAAAATACGTCAGCGTTTTGGCGGAAAAGCAATAACAATGGCCTCTGTACTGGACTTGAAAATTTAAGCTGATGTATCTGAACGTCCACTCTCATTATAGCCTGCGTTATGGCACAATCGCAATCCCTAAGCTGATCGAAGCAGCAGCGGCTAAAGGAATTACTCAAATGGTACTGACCGATCTGAATAATTCTACCGGGGTTATGGAGTTCTGGAGGGCATGTAATGCCAATGGGATTAAACCAATTGGCGGGTTAGAATTCCGCAGAAACAAAAGATTACTCTACATCGGTATTGCCAGAAATAAAGAAGGCATGAAGGAGTTAAATGATTTCCTGACCTTTCATAACCTGAAACAGCAGGAACTGCCCGATCAGCCGCCTGTATTTAAGCATTGTTTCCTCGTTTATCCTTATGTACAGGGGAAAATACTCAGAGAAAATGAGTTCCTGGGAATTCGTTTTGATGAATTACACCAGTTTTACGGGAAAGATATCACCGGTTTTGCAGCTAAACTTGTCGTTTTACAGCCTGTCGTGTTTCTGGACAAAATAGGTTATCGTTTACATGAATATCTGCGGAGCGTTGATCTGAATACACTTTTAACTAAAACAAGTAAAGCCGATAAATGCAGTCCTTCGGATACTTTCCTGCCCCTGGGAGAACTGGAAGCCCGGTTTAGCAAATACCCTTTTATCCTGGAAAATACGCGGCTGCTGCTGGACAGCTGTGTGATGGATTATGAACAGGGTAAGCTCAAACTGAACCGGAAAACCTTTACCGGAAGTATGGCCAGAGACAAAGAATTGCTCGAAGAACTGGCGATGAAAGGTTTAGCAGAACGCTATGGAGAAGGTCATGAAAAGGCATTGGAGAAAGTAAAATATGAACTTAAAATTATCCATGACCTGAATTTCTGTGCTTATTTTTTAATTACCTGGGATATTATTCAGTACTCGGTAAGCCAGGGTTATTATCATGTGGGGCGTGGTTCCGGAGCGAACAGTACCGTGGCTTACTGCATGAGGATCACTGATGTTGACCCTTTGGAGCTGGACCTTTACTTTGACCGGTTTCTTAATGCACAGCGAACTTCTCCTCCCGATTTTGACATCGATTATTCCTGGGATGAACGGGAAAATGTACAGCAGTATATTTTTGAGAAGTACGGTGCAGCACATACGGCTTTATTAGGCACAATGTCTACTTTCAAAGACCGTTCTGTGATCCGGGAAATTGGCAAGGTGATGGGTTTGCCCAAGGCAGAAATTGACAGCTTTACAGACCGTACACAGGATCTGGCTAACCAGAGTAATCCTACTTTCAAAAAGATCATGGCTGTTTCCGGTCTGATGAGCAGTATGCCTAACCAGCGCAGTATCCATGCGGGCGGAGTTTTGATTTCTGAAGAACCCATCACTTATTATACAGCGCTGGATCTGCCCCCTAAAGGAATGGCTACCGTACAATGGGATATGTACGAAGCAGAACTGATCGGTTATGACAAATATGATATTTTAAGTCAGCGCGGTATTGGTCATATTAAAGAAGCCGTAAGACTGGTGGAGCAGAATCTGGGTTTGAAAATAGATGTGCACCAGGTTAAGAAATTCATGAAAGACCCGGCGCTGAATGTCAGGCTGCAATCCGGGAACACAATCGGTTGTTTTTATATCGAATCACCTGCTATGCGCCAGCTACTGGCTAAACTCAAATGCAGCAATTACCTTACATTGGTTGCTGCCAGCTCTATCATCCGGCCTGGTGTGGCACAATCGGGTATGATGAAGACTTATATTCAGAATCACCATCAACCAGAAACTGTGAAATACCTGCATCCCGTGATGAAAGAACAGATGCGTGAAACTTATGGGGTGATGGTCTATCAGGAAGATGTGATCAAGGTCTGTATCCATTATGCGGGCATGAATGGCAGTGATGCCGATATATTACGCAGAGGAATGAGTGGAAAATACCGTTCCCGTATGGAGTTTGATAAGTTAATTGATAAATTCTTTGCAGGTGCCAGCAGGCTGGGACGCGAAGAGGTCACCACTAAAGAAGTGTGGCGACAAGTTTCTTCTTTTGCAGGTTACAGCTTCTCTAAAGCACATTCCGCAAGCTTTGCCGTAGAAAGTTACCAGAGTCTGTTTCTGAAAACTTATTATCCGATAGAGTTTATGGTGGCTGTTCTGAATAATTATGGCGGTTTTTATCCACGCTGGTTATATGTACATGAGCTGCGTAAAGCAGGTGCCCGGGTACATCTGCCTTGCGTGAATAAAAGTACCCCGGTAGTGTCCTTAAGTGGAGCTGATGCTTACCTGGGCTTTATTGGGATACTGGGACTGACGTTAAAATTGATGGAACAGATTCCTGAAGAAAGGCATAGAAATGGAGATTACCTTGATTTAGCTGATTTTGTAAAACGTACAGCAATTAGCCTGGATCAGGCAATTATCCTGATTCGTACCGGAGCTTTACGTTTCACCGGGCGCAGTAAAAAAGAACTGCTCTGGGATGTCCATTCTTTACTCGGTTCTAAAGTGAAAGTCCTGAATCATGCACAGTTATTTGAAGCAGAACACAAACATTATCAATTGCCTGAATTAGTGAATACCACATTGGAAGATGCGTACCATGAACTTGAATTACTCGGCTTTCCACTCAGTCTTTCGCCTTTTGATCTGCTGCAAACTGTTTACCGCGGGCATCCCCAAACCAACAACCTGATCAGCTATGTTGGGCAGATCGTTAAAATGGTTGGTCTTTATGTGTGTGAAAAGACCGTGCATACCAGGAATAATAAAAAGATGTGGTTTGGTACTTTCCTGGATGCAGAAGGCAATTTCTTTGATACGACCCATTTTTCAGGCAGTACTCCATCCTATCCTTTCCGTGGAGCAGGTTGTTACCTGATTTTAGGTAAAGTAGTGGAAGACTTTGGCTATCCGAGTATAGAAGTTATCAAATTTGCCAAATTACCTATCCTTGGCAATCCTGTATTGGAATAATACTATTCATTGATAATCAGCTGTGCATGATTTACATCAATAGTAATCTTTTTTCCGATCCAGCGGAGTGAAACGATACCGTCATAGATCAGCCCTTCTACAAAAGAAGCTTTCTGATTTTCCAGTTTTGCCGAAGGAAGGTCTTTAAGTGCTATCGATTGCAGGTTAGTGGTATAAATTCTGGTTAATATTGCCGGATTAAATTCACTTGGTCTGGCATTCACTTTTACTTTTGCAGTATCTGTACTATCGATTCCCAGTAAAGGCATATATTTAGAGTTGATGCGGTAAACATTATTTCCCGAACCACTATCTATAGAAAATTGCAGGTTCAATTTATCATTGATAGTAAAATAGGCGAACATATCCAATGATTTATCTCTTGATATTTGCAGTTGTAAAGCAACTGTTTTACCCCTGGCCTTCAGCGCATCAAAGCTTTTTGGCGTTTCAAAAATCAGCTGTTTATGGGCATAATCCAGGGTCACTACCTGCTTTTTAAAGCTCATTAGAGAAATCAGTCCGTCTATCGGGCCAAAATCCACATCGAAAATTGTCAGCACCGGATGTGTTTCCGTAAAACTTCCTATAGTCAAAGAAGTGGCATCATAAAGATCAGCATCAAGCTTCTCTCCGGTCGCCCTGAAGGCCGTGTAACCTCCATCCTGCTTTTTTAATCCTTTGATTTTATCTGAGAACTTTTTGGTGACCAGCGTTAAGCCCGCACCGGTATCGAATACAAAATTGCCTTCCACACCATTGATTTTTGCTTTGACCATTATATGTCCCTGGTTGGTTATGGTAATCGGAACAGTGGTCTGTGCTTGTAATGTCTCGCTGGTTAATGCGATAAAAATCAGAAATAATAAAGGTTTTAAGTAGCAGCGTGCTGATTTTGGCATAAAAAATGGAAAGTTGAAGATACAAAAGAAGATTTAAAAAAAACTCTACCTTTAAAAAATATTATATAACGATTATTATACCTTTTAAATGCAAAACAAAGCGCTCAGATACCTGGTATTACTTTTAACTCTATGTTGTTTTTCTTCTTGTTTCCAAATCATTGAAGAGATTAATATGGCCAATGATGGCTCAGGAACAGTGAATCTGACAGTGAATTTAAGTGCGAGCAGATCTAAAGTAGCCTCTATCATGCTTTTAGATAGTATCAATGGGTATAAAGTACCGACCAAACAAACTATTCAGAAAGAAATGGACGAAATAGTTGCCTATTTGAAAAAATCAAAAGGGATTAGTAACGTCAAAAAGAAAGTAGATTTTGATAATTATATCGTGAGCATAAGTTTCGCTTTTGAACAGGTTTCTAATATTAACAACATTAACCAAAGCGTGCTCAAGAAGTTAAAGATCAAGGCGGTAAATAACTCTTCTTACACTTATTCTATAGCAACCAGTACTTTTCAACGCAATTATACCCATACTAAAGAAGCAGTTATACAATATAACAAGCTGAAGCCAGAAGTGAAAAACGTCTTTAAAGAAGCCACTTATACCAGCATTTACAGGTTTGAAAAACCAGTTGTCAGTTCCACTAATCCACTGGCTAAAGTTTCAAAATCTAAAAAAGCAATTTTACTGAATACAGGCATTCTGGGCCTGATTAATGGTAAAACCAATATCTCTAATCAAATTATCCTGTCTAAATAACCTGCTATAATATATTCTCATGAATCATTTTTCTAAATGTGCCGTTACTGCTATTTTTTCTCTAGTTGCACTGGGTGCAAATGCACAAGACCTGGTCAGTAAAATCCCGGCAGATGCCAAAGCTGTGGTTACCCTTAAAGGGGACAACCTGATCGAACTGATGTCCGTAAAAGAGTTCAATAGTACTTTTCTGGGCAAAAAAATGCTCGGAAAAATGCCTGAATCTGTAAAAGGCCAGACTAAAACTATCGCAGATTTTGGGATTAACCTGTCTTCAGTTTTTTACTATTATAACCAAAGTAATGATAGTGTAAGTTATAACTGTGTCCTTGCCCCTGTTAGCAATTCAGGACAGATAGACGATTTATTCAAACAGTCTGACAAGAAATTCACGGTAAATGCTCAATTGAGATCTTTTTATAACCATGATTCTACAGAAGTGGTGATCTGGAATGATAAAATGCTGCTCTTTGTAAAGGGCAGCGGTAAAGAGTCTTATTTTTCCAGACCAGAGGTGAGCAAAAGATTAGGTTTACCAGATTATAGTTTACTAACAGATCCTGTGACCATGGCGACTGATACTGTCTATGGCGGGAATGATTATGCCACAACCGCAGATGCTGCGGTGACAGTCGCAGAACCGTATCCGGAAGAGCCAGTGGTGGCCAGGAAAAAGAAAGCTGCTGTTCACCAACATAAATCGGGGCACCATAGTCTTCCAAAGCATAAAAAGTCAAAGAAATATCCGAAAGGAAAAAAGGTAAAGAAAGCGATCAGCATTGATGAGCAACCTGTTATGGATGAGGCTTGTGTAATAGTTGACACCGCTTACACGGATAGTGCTGCTACTTACGCGCAAAATGTTGAAATTGATACCGCCACAGTAAATGCAAATAAACGGATCGCAACTATTAAGAATAAAGAGGTAGCCAGCTGGACAAAAAAGATGATTTCCGGTTTCTTCGTGACGGATAAACGTAATTCTATCTTAAGCAATAAAGATTTTGTTAAAAGTATAGATGAAAAAGCAGAAGTTACCGCATGGATTGCAAATACTGAAAAAGCGGTACTGGATTTTATGCCAACTGCAATTTTTAAAGGAATCAATGTGCTGAGCGGTTATGGAAGCGCAAATGTGAAACTTTACCTGGAAAAGGATGCCATCAGAATTGGTTCATCGATTACTTTAAGTAACGAAATGGCAGAAGCCTTTATCAAAATCAATAACAGAAAGGTAAATAAGAAGTTTCTGAACTATGTGAATGAGGATAAACTTACTGGTTATATGGCTTATGCACTGGATACTAAGGCTTATTTGCAGGAATATCCTAAGTTAATCAACCGCATGTACGGTTCAATCTATAAGGATGAAGCTGATATGGCGACCGATTTATTTTCACTGTTACTGGATGAAGAAGCGGTTAGTAAAGTAATTAAGGGTGATGCGCTTTTCATTTTCAACGGCCTAAAGCAAAATGAGGTTACTTATAAAACTTATGAGTACAATGAAGATAATTTTGAGAAAGACACGGTAACCAAAACTAAAAAAGAAACCTCTCCTGATTTCCTGTTCATGGTTTCTACAGAAGACACCAGGTTATTAAATAAATTGATTGCTTATGGAGTTAAGAAAAACGTAGTTAAGGATCAGCATGGTTATTATGAAATCTTTACGCCAAAAACACCTATGCCTCTTTATTTTGCGGTTCATGACGGGATTATCTTTGTGGGGACAAATGCCGGTGAGATTAAACAGATTGTAAGTAATCAATACCAGGCGAAGGTTTCTGCTAAACATAGGGATGCAATTCTGAAAAGTAACTTCTCTGCCTATTTCAGTGCTAAAAGACTGGCTGGAAAGATTCCTGCCAATGGAGTGACCAATCCTCAACAGTTGATTAAAACGAACACACTGTTAAACTCCTTAGGAGATATTTATCTGAAATCTAACCAGATGAAAGGAAATGTGTTTTCTGGTGAAATCAGCATGGATATCCCGGCGAAGCAGGAAAATGCGCTGAAATATTTGTTCTCTATTGCTGAAGATGTAGAAAAATAAGGATGAAGAAGATATTTATAACAGCAACAGGTATAGTTTTACTGTTGCTGTTAGCTGTTTACGGCTTACTTCAATATAGACAGTACAGTTCTTATCAGAACAGGATTCATCAGCATGCTGCGCTGATTTTTAAAATCAATGTAGACCATATCGTGAAAAAGAGAGGTTTGGGCAACTTAAAAAGTGACTCTCGTGGATTTGGTGTACCCGCTAATATTTTCGTTTATACGGTTAGCAATAAATCAGCACTGACTTTTTTCTGCTCTTTACCGGTAACCGATACCGCCGAATTAAAGACTTATCTTAAAAAATCATTTCAGATTAATCATTTTATAGTAGATACACAGGGGTCAGTTTGGGGAAATAACCAGAATCAAAGTATAAAGATAGCTTATAATGACAAGAACGTAGTGGTCAGTTACTCTTTAGTAAAGGAAAATGTAAATGATATTATGGAAGAACTGCTGGCGGGAAAAAGTTTTCTGGCAGATACAGCCGATAGAATTGCCAGGCTGAAAAAGGAAGATGCCCCTGTCGTTTATGATTTCAAAAATTATTCCGGACAGGCAAGCTTCGCTGATCACCGTATTTTATTAAATGGGACATTTCCTGTGGAGGATTTTGGCGTAACGGATGCTTTGAACCGCCCTGCTGCTGTAACTAAAGGATTAAGTGTGAATGCGTGGGTAAATGGGCGATTAAGCAGGTTATTCACGAAGGATATCAGGTTTAAAGATTATGTACTCAACAAAGACTCCTTATTAAAGTACTATAAAGGGTACGCGGCTATTGAAGTTGGAAATACGGTAAATCAGTCTCAGCCAGTAATCAGCTATACTTACAACGACGAATTTGAAAAGATCGAACAGCTGGTCCAGAAAGAGGTTAAGGTTCCGGAAATCACCTTATCTTTAAATGGAAATACGTCATCATTGGTTCATTACTTGCAAAAGCAAAGGGTTATTGGGGCTGATAATCAGCTGAATAAAGAATTGTTTCCTTTGTATGAAGTGTATGGTCAGTATGATAACCGGGTGTTACAATTCAGTACGAATAAAGCCAGACCAATGATTTCTGCAGTTCCAACTACTCCTTATTTCCTTTTTGCGGAACTGGATTTTGATCAGATCAGAAAGCAAAACCAGTTTCCTGTGTTTAACAGTTATATCAAAAAATTGAGTTCGCTGAAGGTGAAGGCGATTAAACAAAATCATCAGGTAGGAAAAGTAGAAATTGAACTGAAGTTTAATCAGGAGTTCAGTTTTTAGCCTCAATAATTCTCCTTTTAAAAGATTAAGGTATTTCTTATTCTTTAAATATTCGCTGCATCTTATCTAAATCTTCGCTGCATCGCTAAAAAGAAACCAGGCAATAATTAAGGTGATGAAAATGTTAAACAGTTGTGCCAATAAAAATGCATACAATGGCTTCTTATTCTCGTTCTTAAAAAGATCTTTAAAGTTAGTTTCCAGACCAATACTGGTAAAAGCGAGCGTGAACCATGCATTTTGCAGGTTTTTAAGACTATCCTTTACCGGAGCTGCTGTAGCTGGCGATAAAAAGAAGGAGAAAACTACCGAAGCGCCTATAAAAGCCAGCACAAACTTTGGGAATCTCTCCCAGATTACTTTTAAAGTGGGTTTTTCTACGACATCGCTGCCCTTCGCAGTTTTATGATAAGACCAGTAAATACTAATGGCAAAAGCTGCAATTCCGAGCAGCACATTCTGTGAAAATTTAACGATAGTACTGATCTTTAACGCTTCCTCTCCTACTAAAGTCCCGGATGCCACAACGGCTCCTGTAGTATCTATACTGCCACCCAGCCATGCACCTGTTACTTGTTGCGGGAAAGAGAAATAAGCTGCGATATAAGGCATAAAGATCATCATCGGGATTGCAGTAATGAGTACCATAGAAATCACATAAGACAACTTTTTAGGATCGCCTTTAATGGCTCCTGAAGTAGCAATCGCAGCAGAAACACCGCAAATAGAGACTGCACTGGAGATCATCATAGTCAGTTCATCGTCTACTTTCAGCTTTTTACAAAGCCAGAATGCAAAATACCATACAGAGAGTACTACAATTAATGCCTGTATCAGTCCTAATGAGCCTGCTTTAAGAATATCTGAGAAAATAACCGTGGTTCCAAGTAGTACAAGTCCAATTTTAACAAAAAGCTCGGTAGATAGCGTGTCTTTGAACCATTGCGGAAGTTTAAACAGGTTACCGATAATCAGGCCGATAGCCAGGCTAAAGATCACAGCTTCCAGGTTAATTGATTTGATCAATGAATTTCCGGCTGCGATCAGGGCAAAAATGGTGAGCAGATATACTGCAGGAAAACTAATTAGAAAGTTCCTGACTGGTTTGCCGGTGAACCTTGCACCAATTGCACCGACTATCAGTACAAAAACAAACTGAATGAAGATTGTCGCTAGGTTATCTGTATTAAAAATAGCAGTTCCAAGTTCAGCAGGGCTGCTCCATTTATAGACGGGTACAGGAACTATATAAAAAATAAGAGAAAAGAGAATGACAAGAGATCCCAGGATAACTACTGCCCAATCTTCATGGAGAGGTTTGATTTTATCAGTCATTGGTAACAATTAAGGTCAAGGTTATAGTTGGTTAAGCACCCTAATATATTAAAATTTAATGCATACGATATAATATATATTAATCCATTTTTCCAATCAACTTCAATCCTGTCTCCATTTCGTCTTTCGTTAAAGAAGTATAACCTTTAAACTCAGAAAAACTAAAAAATGAAGAGACATGACTGTAAGCTGGCAAACCTGTAAAGCAGCTATTGCTAATCCGATAAAGGCACTTAAATAGGAATAGAAGCTGGTTTAAATAATCAAAACGTAAAACTACCTGAATTAAAGAATGCGTAGTTCTACGTTATGGGTTCTATATTTTTCTACTCTATATTTGGATCATTAAACCCCAAATATTCAAAAAATGAAAGATCTGCAAACGCTCAAATTTTATTGGTTAAGGTATGAAGTTAGCGCTATTGAAGAGTTAATTGACAGCTCTGATGGAATAGATAACTTTGTATTTTCTTACTATTATCCAGCTACTGATCAGGCAGGTGAACCGCTACAATTAGTTGCCTATGCGCATATGGTAAATGCTGCTTATCCTGAGGGTACCTATAGTACTTATTATGATACTTTAACAATTGATGAGAACAACACTGAGGAAATTAGTGGCCCTGTAATATTGAGTAATAATATACTCTCACTAGCTCAAATGCTGGAATTAATTGATATTCCTGAAAAACCTGATTATTTAGTTCTTGTTCCGAACTTAAGTTCAGACAGACATGTGTATTACAGTGTAGAAGCGCAGTACAATGATGCTTCAACAATTGGTAATGCACAGAAACCGGCTTTGTCCGGCCCACCTCCTAAAGATACTAATCCGTCTCCTCCTGCTACCTAAACCAGGGAAATGCTACCTCATTTATTGCGTATGCTACAAGTTATCCTGGATTGGTCAGAAGTCTGGGCGCTATTGATTCCAGCTACTGTCTTGCTGTATAAAAAGCAACCGGCTATTCATCGGCCGGTTGCTTTTTATATATGGATTGCGCTACTCATCAATAGCTGTATAGATATGATCTGGAAGTTTAGAATCCCGCTTCCCATGAACTTTAGTTCAAACAACTGGTTGTATAATTTACACTCAGTAGTGACGTTCTTTTTGTTCAGTTCATTTTTTATTGGGCTTAAACAACCGTTTATAGTCAGAATAAAAAAGATAATCCAATTTGCCTTTATCGTTTTTTTATTAGTCAATTTTATTTTTTACGAAAACTTTTTTGACCATTGGCGATTGAGCAGCCGATTATTATCAGTTGAAGCAATTTTATTGTTGTTTTACTCATTAAGCTATTTTTTATTTAAGGTTCACGAAAACGTGAATGTGAATATATTCACAAGTGACTTCTGGATTGCGACCGGCCTTGGCTTGTATGTAGCTGTTAATTTCTTTATTTTTCTTTTGTACAATGAACTTACTATACACATGATAAATTTCGCAATCAACCTATGGAATGTCCATAATATCTCTTATATCGTTTTTAACCTCTTCATTGCTAAAGGTTTCTATGCAGCTGGTAAACATTGATATCAGACTTTTTCTTGTAGTAGGTATTGCAGCAATGCTATTGCTGTTTATTAGCTTTTTGCTGATTTTTATATTTACACAACGTAAGAAATTACAGTATCAGAATGCTCTTCAGGCCTTAAATGAACGGCAAAAGAATCAACTGATAGAAGCGGCAATCAAAAGTGAAGAGGCTGAAAGGCATCGTATAGCCGAAGAATTGCATGATGAAGTAGGTGCAATTCTAGCCGCTTCCAAACTACATTTTCGCAGCATCAAATTGAGCACAGGAGAATATAATCAGAGCATCTATATTAAAGCCAAAGAGTTACTGGACGAAGGGATCAAAAAGGTAAGAAATATATCCCACAGTCTCCATTCTGCAATTTTGCAGGAGTTTGGATTAAATGAAGCCATCAGTCAGTTTGCTTTAAAAATTTCGCATGAATCTCTGATTGGAGTTACAGTTGAGCTTGATCATGTACACCACTACCCTATGATAAATGATATCAGCGTTTATCGTATTGTTCAGGAACTGCTCAATAATATTATTACACATGCACAGGCTACTAAAATTCATATCATTTCTGAGTATACAAGCCAGGAATTAATCATGAAAATTTCACACAATGGCCTGGGCCTGACTCAGCAGCGTTTTGAAGAATTGCGGTTTGAGAAAAATGGTCTGGGTCTTAAGAACATACAAAACAGAGCCATATCCCTGAATGGAAAACTGATATTCTCCCAGCAGGAAACAGGTTATCAAATTAATATTCACGTTCCAACTAACCAGATAAATACATGAGCACAATAAAAATAGCAATAGCAGATGATTATGCAATATTCCGGGATGGCTTAAAAGTAGGTCTGAACCAGGATAAAGCGATGGAGGTAGTCCTGGAAGCAGGAAATGGCGCCGATCTGCTGGATGGATTGTCACAAAATGAAGTAGATGTCATTTTGATGGATCTGAGGATGCCAGGAATGGATGGCATGGAGGCTACCAAACAAATACGAAAGAAATATGAGCATATCCGGATCATTGCGGTCACTTTACATGATGAAGATAGTTTTGTAGTTCATCTGATGGAAATTGGTGCACATGCTTATTTGCTGAAAGATGCTGATCCTGTTGACATCAGGGAAGCCATATACGCCGTGCACCTGCATGGTTATTATTTTAATGAGCTGATGAATAAGGCACTGCTCAAAAAGTTGATTAACAAAGGGAACTTCAAACCTGCATTTACAAATAAAGTTGCCTTATCAGAACGTGAGCTGGAAGTCCTGCAATTAATTTGCGATGAAAAAACAGCCATTGAAATTGGTTCGGCAATTTTTTTAAGTCCGCGTTCTGTAGAAGGGATCAAACAGCGTCTTATTGATAAAATTGGTGTCCGCAATACTGCCGGCCTTGTATTATTCGCTGTAAAAAACGGGCTGATATAACCCTTTAACTAAGTAGAATTACTCATTATTTTCTTTGCGTAGATCTACTATGGCTATTTTCCTGTGATCTTCCGTCCTTTATATCGTGCAATGAAGCTTCAAATTAACGCACCTAAAAAACTATTTTATTTAACAAATTAAATTATGGCAAAGTTAAAATTAACTCACGCAGAATTAGCTGCACTTGATGCCCTTATTGCAGAGATGCAAGGTGGCCACGAAGGGATCGAAGCGGAAATCGGAGATGTTAAAGCATTTATTACCGCAGTTGTAAAAGTAACCGCCAAGGCTACAAGAGTTGCAGTAAAAGCAACTCCTTATGTGACTGACATCGTAGAAGTAGCAACTGCTATTTTAGGTAAAGAAACTCATGATGAAGCCAGCAAATCATTAGAACAGCATGCTAAAGCTGGTATCAACGTTCAGCAACTAATAGAACTTCGTAAAAAGTTTAATTAATTACTGTTTTAAGGGCGGGCCTGATTGCACCCGCCTTTAAAATTTAATCCTCTTCAATATGGCCACAGATATCAATATTATTTATGAAGCTATAGTCGCAAGTTTTCTTGCCATATGGTTTTTGCTCACCGTTTTATGCCAGTTCAGAAGTACTAAATTTTCTAATTATATCAGACACACGATTGATATTTTCGGTTTGGTTCCATTATGGACGTTTTTTGCACCTAATCCTGGAAAAAGTGATTATCATTTATTGTACAGAGATAAAATTGACGAAGAGAGTAATAGTGAATGGGAAGAAATGGACATCACTGAAGAGCGTTCTTTGTGGTCATGGTGCTGGAATCCTGATAAAAGGGATAAAAAAATATTATCAGATGTGATTCAAAGCTTAATTGCAAGTATTCCACACTATAAAAGTAACAATGGATATGATCTGCTGATGTTCTCTATGCCATATTTGATTGTATTACATGCGGTAAGCCATTGTGAATGCCAGGCAGGAAGTGCACAACGGCAGTTTATGCTTGCCGAAACTTCAGGGTATTTGAAAGAGAATCCACCTTCTGTTATTTTATTGTCTGTATTTCACCAAATATAAATTTGAATTATGATATCTATTATAGAAACCAACCGGCTCATTTTAATCATTTTAAGTATTGGCTTGTTCATCTCCACTATGGAGTATATTAAAAAGATTCAGATCTTCTCTTCGACAGGCTTACTTTCATGGAATGTAATGCAGTTACGTTGGGAAAATAAAGATCACAACTCATTTTTCAGCCCCTTGTTTAAGTTATTTAATGAGAAAGGGCTGACTGTTATTTTTGGCTTGAGATGCTTTATTATTTTAGGATTGATATTTTTTCCTTTAGAAAGCACTTATGGCTGGATCTTGGTCGGATTATTAGGTGGTAGCTTGCTGGCAAGTTCTATGATAACTTTTTATGGAAGTGACGGTTCAGATCAGATGAATATGCTGATTATTATCACACTTTTTCTTTGTCATTTACCGCTGGGTACAGGTTCCCGTTTAGCTACCATAGGACTTTGGTTCATCGCACTTCAAACTTGTCTTTCCTACACGGTTGCAGGTATTGCTAAACTGGCTTCAGCAGAATGGCGTGCTTCTACAGCGATTAAGGATGTGTTTTCCACTAAGACTTATGGTTCACAATGGGCTGCATTATTAATGAAAAAATATCCCGGGCTAAATGTATTTTTGTGCTGGAATGTAATGATCATGGAAACCTTATTTCCATTATGCCTGATTCTGCCTTTTAATTATGCATTGGTTTTTATCATCTGGGGCTTTCTGTTCCATTTGTTTACGGCTATTATTATGGGATTGAATTCATTCTTCTGGGCTTTTATGGCTGCTTACCCTGCTTTATTTTTTGTCAATTATCAGATTCAATCTTATTTGTATTAACCAGGAAATTACAATGTCATCAACTTTAACCGGAAAAAAAGATATCATACTGTTTGATGGAATTTGTAATTTCTGCAACAGTTATATCAATTATGTGATTAGCCACGATCAGCATAACCGATTCGTTTTTGCTTCTTTACAAAGTGACGTAGCCAAAGAATTATCAGCCATTCACCATATCAACCTGCTAGATCTGAACAGTATAGTCGTGATCAACAACAGAAGAGTTCTTACCCGTTCTGATGGGATTATCCATATAGCTAAACATTTAAAGAGCAGGTGGTCATGGTTATTGTTCCTGATTGAATTTATTCCGCGTTCTGTCCGGAATTATGGTTATACATTATTCGCCAGCCGCCGGTATTCCTGGTTTGGGCAAATGAACAGTTGTGTAGTTCCGACTCAGGAAATGAGAAAGAAATTCCTGATTTGAGTGTGGGTGGTGGTGTTTTAATAATTACCAGCTCATGATATCCATCACTCTTTTAAACTCTTCGTGTATATCGGCTTTTAAATGAATATCTTCTTTGGTAACCGGGTGTTTGAAGCTGAGTTCTGAAGCGTGTAATAGCATCGTTGTCATTTCCCACTGCTCTTTGAAGAACCTGTTTTGTTTGTTACACCCATGTTTCCGGTCACCAATAATTGGGTAAAAGATATGTGCAAAGTGTTTACGAAGCTGGTGCATACGTCCGGTTGCAGGGGTTGCTTCTACTAAAGAGTATCTTGAAGTAGGGTGCTGACCCAAAGCAATATCAAGTTCCGCTCTTTTTAAGGTAATAAACGAAGTAAAAGCTTCTTGAATTGCACCGTTTTCTTTCACTAATGGGTAATCGATATCCTGGCTGTCAGGTGCATAGCCTCTAACAATTGCAAGGTATTTCTTTTGTATTTCTCCATTTTGAAACTGCTGATGCAATGCAATTTCAACATCTTTCCCGAAAGCAAATAACAATAAACCACCTGTTTTTCTATCTAAACGATGTACAGGACTTACGCGTCTGTTCACCTGATCTCTTAAGAGTTGTAAGGCAAATTCTTTCGCATCGGTTGCAATGGAGGAACGATGTACAAGTAGTCCGTGTGGTTTATTGATCGCAATGATATGATCATCCTGGTATACGATTTCAAGCATTAATTTTTTTCGCGAATATAGCTTTTTATAAATTCTCCGGGAGATGAAAGTTCTGATTTATGGAATATCTTTTAAACAGATTCTTATATTGCCCCATCATGAAATTAGATCAGGGCATCATCAAGAAAAGTAAGTGGATGTGGGAAAATTGTTTGCCTCATATCTCTGTAGACAGCGTAGTATTCGGCTTTCATGAAAACCAGCTTAAAGTATTATTACTCAAAATGAATGTTGCCCGGAAATGGTTATTACCAGGCGGTTATATTCTTAAAAATGAAAGTTTACAAGATGCAGCGAAACGTGTTTTGTTTGAACGTACAGGTGCGGAACGGGTCTATTTGCAAGAATTTGGTGTATTTGGGGCAATAAACCGTTCTGAAGGATTCTTTGAAGGCTATGAGGATGATTTGTGGTACAAACAACGTTTTATCTCTGCCGGGTTCTATGCTCTGGTAGATTACACCGGGGTAAATGTGAGCGCAGATGAATATAGTGAAACCTGTGAATGGCGAAGTATTGATGATTTGCCGGAATTAGCGATGGATCATCAATTAATCTATACGAATGCTTTAACTGTATTAAGACAACAACTAAGCTATAAACCAATTGGCCTGAATTTACTTCCGGAGAAGTTTACGCTGCCGGAGTTGCAAAAGCTGTATGAAACGATATTGGGGAAACCATTAAACAGAGGTAATTTTTACCGCCGTATGATGCGTTTTGACATCCTGATCAAACAAGAAGACCTGCGTAAAGGTGGGGCGCATAAAGCACCCTACCTTTACAGCTTTGATCCTCTGAAATATCATGAGTCCCTGCAAGGGCTCGATTGGTAAGTGCTATTTCCAGCCACCACCCAAAGCACGGTAAAGATTAACCATAGCTTGCATTTTTTGCAAATGATCACTTACGCCACTCAATTGTGCTGCTAATAAGCTTTGTTCTGAGGTTAACACATCAGTATAGTTTGTCGCAGAGCTAAAGCGTAACAAGTCTTGTGTGTAATCAACTGCTTTAACCAGTGCTGCAACTTGTTTAGCTCTTGAATCTTGCTTTTCAACAGCCGTCTGATAAGCATAAAGTGCGTTTGAAACCTCTTGTCCTGCAACCAGCAAACTTTGCTGGAAGTTATTCAATGCCTGGATTTGTGCCGACTGAGCAGTTTTTAAACGTGCTTTATTTAATCCCTGGTTGAAAATTGGCTGCGTCAGCCCTCCTACTAAATTATAGAAGACAGAATGGTCGAAAAAGTCTTTCAAAGTTAAATTTGAGAAACCAGCAGAAGCCGTTAAAGTTAAACTTGGATAGAAATAAGTTTTAGCCAGATTTGTATTCTCAAATGCCCCTCTGAAAGCAAGCTCTGCCTGTTGAACATCAGGACGGTTTTGTAATAACTGCGCAGGAACACCGGTTGCTAAATCTGAAGGAACAGCTTGTGCTTCCATAGTACTTCTGTCTATAGATCCTGGATTTTCAGCCAGTAATATGCTGATTGCGTTCTCTGTTTCACGGATACTTCTTTTCAAGTCTGGTATAGAAACTTCAGTAGCATAACGGCTCGCCTCACTTTGTACTACGGCTGCACCATTAACTACTGCGCCTTCTTTCAGCGCTTTCATCGTTTCTACGTTCGCAATCCTGCTTTCCAGTGTTTTTTGCGTAATAGCCAATTGCTGATCTAAAGCCAGTAATCCATAATAGTTATTCGCAATATCAGCAATCAATTGCGTCTGAACAGCTTTCTTAGCTGCATCAGTTTCCAGGTATTTCGCTAAAGCCGCACGTTTACTACTGCTCAGTTTACCCCATATATCTGCTTCCCACGAAGTACTCATGGATAATTTATAAGTATTCGTCAGCGTATTGATATTAATTCCTGGAGGAAAATTTAAACCCGCAGAAGACTGTTTGCTTCTTGTGGCAGTTGCATCTGCACTCAAAGTTGGTAAAAAAGCCAGTTTTGCCTGCTGCAAGGTAGCCTGAGCCTGCAAAATGTTTTGGATTGCATTTTTCAGGTTTACATTCTGGTCAAGGCCTTTTTGGATCAGTACTTTTAGCTTCTCATCTGTAAACAGCGTCTGCCATGGCTGTGAAGCCATAGTTGCAGAATCTGTTACATTTTGTCCGCGATACAATCCATCAGTTTTTACCTGGGGTGTTTCGTAAGTTTTCGTTACCGAGCACGCACTAAAAAAGGTTGCGGCGACCAGTAAAGCAAAAACCTGTTTGTTATATTTATGAGTCATCTTATTCTGTTCTAAAATTTAAAATCAACTAAGCAGTTGGTGGTTCAAGAAGCTTGTGTTCTTCAGCACCTGCTATCCTTTTAGTCTGATGTTCTTCTTCCTCTTCCTCATCGTCATAGCTTTTTCTGGCTGGTCCGCTGATTTTTTCTTGTAAGGTCTGGAAGATGATAAACAATACAGGGATCACAAATACACCCAGAAGAGTTCCGATAAGCATTCCACCTACTGCGCCGGTACCGATTGACTTATTTCCAACTGCACCCGCACCTGTAGAGAACATCAGGGGTACTAAACCAAAGATAAAGGCAAAGGAAGTCATCAGAATTGGCCTTAAACGTGCCACTGCACCTTCAATCGCTGACTGTACAATCGGCATTCCGTTTCTTCTCCGGTCCAGCGCAAATTCTACAATCAGAATACCATTTTTGGCAAGTAATCCGATCAGCATGATCAGGGAAATCTGGAGATAAATATTACTGTTCAGTTTAAAGATAATGGAAAACAGATAAGCACCTGCCAATCCAAAAGGAATGGATAGCAATACAGCGAATGGAAGAATATAACTTTCATACTGTGCACTTAACAAAAAGTAGACAAAGATCAGACATAAAACAAAGATAAATACGGTTTCACTACCTGAAGCCAGCTCTTCTCTGGTCAAACCTGAAAAGTCAAATCCATATCCCGCAGGTAAGTTTGAAGCGGCTACTTCCTGAATGGCCTTAATCGCGTCACCAGAACTAAAGCCCGGATTAGGTGCTCCTGTGATGGATATAGAGCTGAACAAGTTGAACCTTGAAATGGATTCCGGACCATATACCCTGGTCATTTTCACAAATTCTGTGATCGGTGCCATATTACCAGCATTATTTCTCACAAAGATTTTGTTCAATCCTTCTGGATTTGCACGGAATTCGGCTGCTGCCTGAACCATCACTCTGTATTGCTTACCAAACTTGTTAAAGTTAGAGGCATATAATCCACCATAATAACCTTGCATCGTCTGCAGAACCGTATTTACAGTAACGCCCGCATCTTTACATTTCTCCAGATTTACATCCATCAGATATTGCGGGAAACCAGGGTTAAAAGGTGTTGTGGCATATTGGATCTCCGGACGTTTGGAAAGTGCAGCAAGAAACGTAGTATTTACCTTGAAGAATTCATCAGTGGTATGTCCGCCTTTATCTTGTAACTGGAACTCAAATCCACCACTCTGACCAAATCCCTGGATGGTTGGAGGCGAAATAAAGAAGATACTTGCTTCTCTGATTCCAGCTGTTTTGGCAAAAAGCTGTCCGATTACCTGATCGACACTCAATTTACGGTCATCCCAGGTTTTTAATTTCAAAATAACCATACTGTATGCACTACCTGCACCAGCGGTGAAATTCTGCCCTACAATACGTAAGGTGTTTTGAACTCCCGGAATCGTATGTGCAATACTATCAACCTGTTTAGCGATCGCTGTTGAACGCTCCATAGAAGAAGACGGTGGTAAACTGATATTCGCAAATATTGTTCCCTGATCTTCTGCCGGTACAAAGGCCGAAGGTGTAGTTTTCATCATGTAAAACAAAGCAGCACCTGCAATTGCGATACTTCCCAGCACAATCCATTTCTTAACTGAAAGAAACTGTACAGAACGTTTGTATTTATTGGTTAAATTATCAAATGCAACATTAAAAGCGGTATAAAATCTTTGTACAAAGCTTTGATGCTTATGATCGTCTGCATGCGGTTTCAATAATAAGGCACAAAGCGCAGGGCTCAAAGTTAAAGCGTTAATCGCTGATAAGATAATCGCTACTGCCAGTGTAATACCGAATTGCTTGTAAAATACACCTGTAGATCCTGTGATAAAGGTTACCGGAATAAATACTGCCGCCATAACGAGCGTAATCGAAATAATCGCACCCGATATTTCACTCATTGCATCAATGGTAGCTTTCTTGGCTGATTTATAACCGTTGTCGAGTTTGGCGTGGACCGCTTCGACGACTACAATCGCATCATCGACCACAATTCCAATGGCCAGTACTAAAGCGAAAAGAGTTAATAGGTTGATCGTGAAACCAAATAAGTTCAGGAAAAAGAAAGTACCAATAATTGCTACCGGTACTGCAATTGCAGGTACCAAAGTAGACCTTAAGTCCTGAAGGAAAATAAATACAACAATAAATACCAGGATAAAGGCTTCAACCAGTGTGTGAATTACTTTGTCAATTGAAGCATCAAGATTCTCATTGACATCGACAAGCGTAGTATACTTTACCCCTTTAGGGAAAGTTTTGGCAGCTTCTTCAATGATCTTCTTTGAATTGTTGATGACGTCCCTTGCATTGGAACCAGGTGTCTGACTAATTGCCACACCCACTGATTCTTTACCATTGGTTTCAATGGTCGCGGTATAACTTAATGCACCCAATTCAACTTTAGCAACGTCCTTTAAGCGTAATAGCTGACCGTTACCAGCAGATTTAATAATGATATTCTCAAATTCTGTAGGTGTTGTTAAACGACCTTTATATTTAATTACGTATTGAAAAGCCTGGTTGCCATTTTCACCAAATTTACCTGGTGCAGCTTCAATATTCTGTTCTGCCAATGCAGCGGAAATATCGCTTGGTATCAAACTATATTGTTGCATCATATCTGGTTTTAACCAGATACGCATTGAATAATCTTTAGAACCGAATACAGTGGCGTCCCCTACTCCGGTAACACGCTGGATTTGTGGCACTAAATTGATCTTTGCATAGTTTTGCAGGAATGTCTGATCATAAGTTTTATCATCACTGTATAAAGCAAAAATCAACAGGTTACTACTTTGGCTTTTCGTTACTGTTACCCCTGCCTGAGTCACCTCTGCTGGTAATAAACTTGTTGCTCTGGATACCCTGTTTTGTACGTTTACAGCCGCTAAATCTGGATCTGTTCCAACTTTAAAGTAAATTTTAATACTGGCTGCACCGTCATTGGTTGCCGTAGAAGTCATGTAAGTCATGTTCTCTACCCCATTGATCTGCTCTTCGAGCGGAATAACAATACTTTTTAAAACAACATCAGCATTTGCGCCACTATAATTGGCAGAAACGTTGACTGTGGGTGGTGCAATATCTGGATACTGCGCAATCGGCAGTGACGTGAGTCCAAGTACCCCCAGAATGACAATAATCACAGAGATTACCGTAGAGAGTACTGGTCTTTGTATGAATATTTTAAACATTTGCTCTTATTTTAAGTCTGCGTAGACAGTTTCCGGGTTTTCGGCATTCGCTTTGATCTGCGTGCCGTCTTTTAGGGTTGCTACCCCTTCTAATACAATTTGATCTCCTGCTTTTAAGCCGCTTTCGACCACGAAGAAATTACCTGCGGTATTTTCCATCACCGTTACTGCAACATTTTTAGTCTTGCCATCCTGTCCAACAACGACCACAAAACGTTTATCCTGTAATTCGAAAGTTGCACTTTGAGGAACCAGGATTGCATCTTTCACCGCATTAGGAATTCTTACCGTTGCACTGCTTCCACTGCGGATAATACCTTTAGGATTAGGGAACCGGGCCCTGATATTTGCTGAACCTGTAGCTGTATTGATTAACCCGTTGACTGTTTCTATACGGCCTTGTTCAGTATAAGTAGATCCGTCAGAAAGCAATAAGGAAACTTTAGGGAGTCTGGCTAGTTTCTGTGCGAAAGAACCACTACCATCTTTAGTAAAGTCTAACAATATTTTTTCGTTCAGTGCAAAATAAGCATATACATTACCTATACTCGAAACTGTAGTTAAAGGATCGGCAGTGGTGCTGCTCACCAGGCTTCCTAAACGAAATGGAATAGAACCTACTACCCCATTCACAGGACTAGTTACTGTAGTGAAGCCTAAATTTGTTTTAGCATTAACCAAACTGGCTTTCGCAGTCGCTACTGCTGCCTGCGCAGATTCATAAGTATATTGTGCTGATTCCAGCTCATATTTACTTACAATATCTTTTTCTACCAGCGGCTTTACTTTGTTGATTGCCAGTTTTGCAGCATTCAGCTGTGCCATCGCATTGGCGATACTGGCATTTGCTGTTCTTACCTCCTGCTCGTATTGTGGTGCGCTGATTTTGAATAATGGCTGACCAATCTTTACAACAGCACCTTCATCCACAAATATTTTGTCGATATATCCGTCCACTCTTGGTCTGATTTCGATATTCTGCTGCCCTTGTATACTTGCAGGATAGTCTGTATTTAATGTAGCAGATCTGGGTTCCAGTTTCAGGACTTTGTATTCCTTAACCTGCCCGGCTGCGGCTGCGGCCTGTGCCGCTTTATTTTTATCGTTGCCACATGAGGCGAGGGTTAATCCTGTAAGGAACAGGAGCCCAATCTGTATTGATGTTTTCATATTTACTTTTTCTTGCTGATTGGTGTCTATTGTGAATTTATATAGGGTACGATTTATTTTGTGGGATAGATCATCTCAAAAATGAGCTGCTTTCTTTGTTTCATTAGTTTATGATATTCCTGATCACTTACTTTCAGGAAACTTTTATTCAGATTAGCTGATAGCAAAGGATAAGCCATTAAAGCAAACAGGTTCATCATATAATGACGGGGATCCATTGTCTGGATGTTTCCGTTGTCCATTTCTTTCTTTATCTCTTCCAGAAACGGTTTGGTATGCATATCATGAACTTCGTCTGCATGTGCTGGATGATGACGGTTAGTCTCGGTAATCAGAAACAATTCCCGGTAAGGGTATGCGATTGTCTGATCCATAAAAACATGAATCAGTTTCTTTAATTTTTCTTTAAATGTCAGCTTTCCTGTAAAGGCATCTGACATCATCTGGCGCAGTTCATTCATAGCCTCTTCGGTAACCTGCTCAAATAATAGTTTTCTGGATCTGAAATAATAGTGTACAAGTGTTCTGTTTACACCTGCAGCGTCAGCAATATCTTGTGTCGTGGCATGCAGCTTTCCGTCTGCAAAAAATATCTTTTTGGCAGTATCTTTAATAAGTTGCTCTGTTCCTTTATCTTTTACTGGCATTGTAACTTCTTTTTAATATTATTGTTTGACATTTTTGTTAAACAAAGATATTAGCGAATACCCAGATTTTCATCACATGAATGCAATTTAAGCTGAGTTTTAAATACATTTATTGTCTGTTAACAATCGAGTATAAGGCCAAAATAGTCAAATAAGGAATTCCGGATAGCAGAAATTGACCAGCGGTTGAAACACACCGACGAACAACTGGTTTTACAGGATAGAATGAATTATAAGTTTTGTTTGTTTTTTAGTCAGAAAACAGCATCACCTTTTTATCTTAATCTTTTAATAAGTAAGGTTTCAGTAATTTATTCCAGATTTCATATCCGGCAGCATTCATATGCAGCATATCTTCTTTAAATAATTGAGGCTGCATTTGTCCTTTTTTATCAAACATAGGCTTATAGATATCAAGAAATACAGTATTTTTTTGTCCTTTTAAAAATTCTTGAACTAATTGATTGGCTTTTATCCCTTTTGATAAGTATTGTGCCCTGGAAGGACTCGCTTTGATCGCTATATAAACTAGAGGAACTACTGGTAGTTTCACTCTTATATCAGTATAAAGCTTTTTAAAGCTCTGGAATACTTCCTCTCCTGAAGCTGCTTTAATCAGATCATTTTCCCCTATATAGATGATTAGCTGTTTTGGATGGTAAGGAAATACAATGTCTTCCAGGTAACGGTCTACATCGCTGGTCACTGCACCACCTATGCCTCTGTTCAATACCGTATAATCTTTAAATGTATGCGTAAAATCAACCCATAACCTGATTGAAGAACTTCCAATAAATAATATCGGGTCTTTTGGAGGTGCATAAACCCTGTCATATTGTTTGATAGCTTGTACATCATCCCAGAATGCAGGCTTATCCTGTGCAAAAGAATTGAAATTAAATAGTAAAAGGAATGTGGAGCTAAACGCGATTGCTTTAAAGATTTTCAACATCCTCAAAAATATCTATAATAATAGCGTCAGACAAGCATTTCTAATAAATAAGGCAACGCGGGGTTATCATTGATCTTTTTCCATACCGCATACAGCTCCGTTTGCTGGGGTATATTTTTCAGTTCTATAAATTTAATCCCTGGATTCCCTGAGGTAGCTAAGGAAGTTGGAATAATAGAAAGTCCCATCCCGTTCTCTACGAGTTTGAATATAGTTGGTGCATGGATAGAGCGATGTGAAAGCTTTGGGGTAAAGCCCTGATCGGCGCATAAATTAATAATCTGCTGATAATAAAGCTGACTCTGATCATTCGGGAAAAGAATAAAAGATTCATCTTTTAACTCCCCTATATGTTTGAAATCCCGGGCAGACATGGGATGAGCTGCTGGCAATACCAGCGTAAAGGTTTCTTTGTATACACTTTTGATCATCATATCTTGCCCTACCTGGTTAGAACGCATAAACCCAAGATCAATATCTCCTTTTTCTAAAGCCAGCAGCTGCTCTTTATTGGTTAATTCTTCTAAATGGAATTCAATATTAGGGCAATCATTGTTGAATTTTTTGAGTAAAACAGGTAATATAGACTGCATTGCCGAGGCTACAAAGCTAATTCCAAGTTGTCCGGTATTCCCTTTTTGCAATAGCTGTACATTATTGACAGCTATTTGCATTTTCTGAATAACCTGAACGGCATCTTTATAAAAGAGTTTCCCGGCCTCATTTAAAACCACACGTTTGTTATTCCTGTCAAATAATGAATGTCCCAGGTATTGTTCGAGTTGTTTAATCTGCTGGCTCAAAGCCGACTGTGATATAAATAACTTTTCAGCCGCTTTCCGGTAATGCAGTTCCTCGGCCAGTAACTTAAAGTAATTGAGATGGCGTAGTTCTATTTGATTAGTGATACTTATCATGGTTTAAGTAATCAGAATTATTACTAATGGTAAAACTAATGATATTTGAGATTGTAAACCAAATAAACTTTATAATGATCAATAAAATTTTAAGCCTGGGCCTTGGCAAGGTAGGTACGCTGGTAGCCACATTGCTAAGCGACCAGTTCGAAGTGACCGGAATGGACAAACAAGCTCCACATTATGATTATGAGCTTCCATTCACTATTGCCACTGGAGATGTATCTGATCTGGTTTTAATGGAAAAGATGATCGGTCAATTTGATGCGGTGGTTTCCGCCCTGCCGTTTTTCTTAAATAGTCCGATTGCAAGAATCGCGCACCAATTGGGAAAACATTATTTTGATTTAACTGAAGACGTTCCTACCACCAATGAAATCAGAAAATTAAGTGAAACAGCTACGGCTGTAATGGCTCCTCAATGTGGTCTTGCACCAGGATTAATAGGTATTATTGGTGCTCATCTGGGAAAAGATTTTGAGAAACTAAGATCAATTGATATGCGTGTGGGTGCTTTACCAAAATATCCGAACGGCGCAATGGGTTATGCTTTTAACTGGTCTGCAGCTGGTGTAGTCAATGAATATATTAATGATGCTGAAGCCATTCACCATGGTCAGCGAAAAATGGTGCCTTCTTTACAAGGCAAAGAAGCTATCCAGATTAATGGCGCTTTATATGAAGCTTTTTATACCTCTGGTGGTTTGGGCACGATGTGTGAAACCTATGCCGGTAAACTGGACAGACTTGATTACAAAACCATTCGTTATCCCGGACATTGTGACCTGATGAACTTCCTGATTAATGAATTACATATGAAGGAAGATAAACAACGATTGGAAGATATTCTTAAAAACGCAAAACCTCCGGTCGATGAAGATGTTGTGATTATCTATGCAGATGCCGAAGGATGGAAAAACAATGAATTGAAACGCAATGAGTTTTGCAGATCTTATGGCCCGATTGAATTAAATGGTAATTCCTGGAGAGCGATTTCCTGGACTACAGCAGCAAGTATTGTTGCAGTGGTAGAAATGGTAGCCAATGGATCATTACCTTCAAAAGGGTTTATCAAACAGGAAGAAATTTCATTCGAAGCTCTTTTAAATACAAAATGCGGCAGTCTCTTTAATTAAAGAATATGAATTTTAATCATCACAGTCCCCTGGATATTTTCCTGACTGAACTTTTTGACCGGTACCGCGAAGCTGTGCCAGAAGTTAATCAAATTACAGCTGCTTTATTAAAAAACGGTGTGGTGAATTCTCAGGATGAAATTGTAAATGATCATATCGCTTTCAGAACGCTTGGAGTTCCGAACCTGGGTATCCAATCTTTTGAAAAGATCTTTTTGTTTCACGGCTATCAAAAGAGAGATCATTATTATTTTGAAGAAAAAAAGCTGGATGCCTATTGGTATGCCCCTCCTGCTCCGGAATATCCGCGGATCTTTTTAAGTGAACTTATAGTAGGTCAGCTGAGTCACAACACGCAGGAAATTATCAAAAAATATACCGGTGATATCAAATCAGATCCGGTCGATGCACTGGACCTGAATGATGGTGATGCTATTGCCGCATTTCTGCATCATCCTTTATGGAAACTACCAGATTTAAAAGATTATACCGCATTACTGGAAGAAAGTGAATATGCTGCCTGGGTAATTTACAACCGGTATTACCTGAATCATTATACAATCAGTGTGCACGCACTGCCTGAAGATTACCGGTTTCTCCCTGATTTTAATAAATTTGTAGAAAGCCTGGGAATCAAATTAAATGACGCTGGCGGAAAAATTAAAACAAGCGCTGATGGTTTATTAAGTCAGAGCAGTACCGTGGCCGGTTTACATGAAGTTGAGTTTGCTGATGGCGAAAAAACAAAGATCGCCGGTAGTTATGTAGAGTTTGCAGAACGTTCAGTTTTACCCGCCTATAGTCACCTTAAACCTGAAGAGATTCAGCCCATACACCGGAGAGAAGGTTTTGAAACCAGCAATGCTGACAAGATTTTCGAAAGCACTTACACTGGACAAGTAAAGTCCTGAAATTATTAATAAGATATATTATTTAAAAATATGGATATCAAAGAAGTATTAAAGCAATTAGGCATTACGGATAATAACAGTGGTACTTCAACCGGACATCAATGGATGGAACCGGGCGCAAAAGTTATCACTTCTTCATCGCCCGTAGATGGCAAAGAAATAGCAAAAGTAAGTACAACCAGTCCGGAAGATTATGAAAAAGTAATCAGTACAAGTGCAGAAGCATTTTTATTCTGGCGTAATGTACCTGCCCCAAAAAGAGGCGAAATAGTGAGACAACTGGGGGAAGCACTTCGCTTAAATAAAGAAAATCTGGGAGTCCTTGTTTCTTATGAAATGGGAAAAAGCTTACAGGAAGGGCTTGGTGAAGTTCAGGAAATGATAGATATCTGTGATTTCGCTGTTGGACTATCCAGACAATTGTACGGTTTGACCATGCATTCTGAAAGACCAGATCACAGAATGTATGAGCAATGGCATCCACTGGGTATTGTTGGTGTAATTTCTGCATTCAACTTCCCTGTGGCTGTCTGGAGCTGGAATACTGCATTAGCACTGGTTTGCGGAAATGTTTGTATTTGGAAGCCTTCTTCTAAAACACCACTTTGCGCAGTTGCCTGTCAGCATATTATTGCTTCAGTTTTAAAAGCGAATGATATGCCAGAAGGAATCAGCTCATTAATTACAGGAAATCCTGTCGGAGATCTGATCAACAATGATCCAAGGATTCCATTGGTTTCCTTTACCGGGTCAACAAGAGTTGGTCGTTTGGTCTCATCAGCAGTAGCAGGCCGTTTCGGAAGAACGATTCTTGAACTTGGCGGTAACAATGCCATTATCGTTTCCAAAGATGCAGATCTGGATATCGCTATTATCGGGGCGGCATTTGGTGCAGTAGGAACTGCGGGACAAAGATGTACCTCGACCAGGCGTTTAATTATTCATGAGGAAATTTATGAAGAGTTTAAGAATAAACTTGTCAAAGCGTATGGACAGCTGCGTATTGGAGATCCGTTAGATCAGAATAACCATGTTGGGCCGCTGATTGACGAAGCTGCTGTAGCCGTTTATTCAGAGGCTATTGAAAAAGGCAAGGCTCAGGGCGCAAACTTTATTGTTGAGGGTGGCGTTCTTACAGGTGGTCCTTACAGTTCAGGCTGTTATGTTAAACCTTGTATTGCAGAAGTAAAAAATCATTACCAGATTGTACAGGAAGAAACTTTTGCACCTATTCTATATATCATGAGTTATAAAACTCTGGAAGAAGCAATTGCTCTTCAAAATGGTGTTCCGCAAGGGCTTTCATCTGCGATCATGACCTTAAACCTGAGAGAAGCTGAACTATTCTTATCTACGAATGGATCTGACTGTGGTATCGCAAATGTGAATATCGGTACTTCTGGTGCTGAAATTGGCGGCGCTTTTGGTGGTGAAAAAGAAACAGGTGGTGGTAGAGAAAGTGGATCTGATGCCTGGAAAGGATATATGCGCAGACAAACCAATACCATCAATTACGCGAATAAATTACCACTTGCACAGGGTATTAAATTCGATCTTTAGGTTGATATGACTATCAGCAATGACCAAATGAAATCCCTGTCCGGCTCACTGGACGGGGATTTCTTTACTGACAATCAGACCCGTATTTTATATGCTACAGATGCCTCAGCTTACCGGGAGATGCCCCTTGCTGTTGCTATACCCAGGTCTGTTCCGGACCTGGAAAAACTTATTCTGTTTGCTGCGGAACATGGAGTGTCTCTGATTCCCCGTACTGCCGGTACCTCACTTGCAGGACAAGTTGTAGGTAAGGGTATTGTTGTTGATGTTTCTAAATATTTTAACAGGATACTGGAACTCAATGTAGAGGAAAGATGGGTAAAGGTTCAGCCTGGCGTTGTTCGTGATGAGCTTAACCTGTATCTTAAACCATTTGGGCTATATTTTGGCCCTGAAACATCAACCGCTAACAGGGCGATGATTGGCGGAATGGTTGGTAATAACTCCTGCGGTTCAAATAGCCTGATTTATGGAAGTACCCGTGAACATACACTGGAAATTAAAGCCTTGCTTTCTGACGGTTCTGCAGTAGATTTTAAAGCGCTTGAATTTGAAGAATTCATTAAAAAGTGTGAAGGCGGTTCTTTAGAAAATGAGCTGTACAGAAATATCAGGTCCTTGCTCAGCAATTATGAAAATCAGCTGAGTATCCGTGAGCAGTTTCCGGCTAAAAGTATCGAAAGACGGAATACCGGCTATGCGATTGACATTTTGCTGGACACCTCTCCTTTTACAGCAGAAACTGAAGACTTCAATTTCTGTAAGCTTATTGCAGGTTCTGAAGGTACACTGGCATTCATGACAGAGATCAAACTTAACCTGGAACCTGTTTTAAAGGAAGAAACAGCATTACTGTGCATACATTTCAATAGTATTGACGATGCACTAATGGCTAATCTGATCGCTTTAAAATATGAGCCAAGGGTAAGTGAACTGATAGATCATCTGATTCTTGAATGTACCAAAGAAAATATAGAGCAGTCAAAAAATCGTTTCTTTGTTTCAGGTGATCCTGCTGCTATTCTTGTGGTAGAATATTCAGGTAAAAACAAACAGGAAATTACAGCAAAGGCTGCCAGAGTTGAGGCAGAAATGAGAGCAAATGGATTAGGTTATCATTTTCCGTTGGTTTTTGGCCCGGATATGTCCAGAATCTGGTCTTTAAGAAAAGCTGGTTTAGGTTTATTAAGTAATCTTCCCGGAGACGAAAAAGCTGTAGCTGTGATTGAAGATACTGCTGTGGATGTAAAAGATTTACCTGCTTATATCCGTGATTTTAATGAAATTCTCAAAAAACACGGCCTGTTTTCTGTCCATTATGCACATGCGGGTTCAGGAGAAATCCATCTGCGGCCTATATTGAATCTGAAAACAGTGGAAGGTAACCGCTTATTCAGGGTAATTGCAGAAGAAATAGCGAAACTCGTCAAACAATACAATGGTTCACTAAGTGGTGAACATGGAGACGGCAGATTGCGTGGTGAATTTATTGAGCAAATGATTGGCCCGCGTAACTATAAAATGCTGAAGGAGATTAAATCAACCTGGGATCCAAAAAACATCTTTAATCCCGGCAAGATCACTGATACGCCTGCTATGGATACCATGCTCAGGTATGAACCTGGTCAGCAAACACCTGAAATAAAGACTGTATTTCGTTATCAGGATCAGAATATTTTACAGCATGCTGAACAATGTAACGGATCAGGTGATTGCCGTAAGTCACATTTAGCTGGCGGTACGATGTGCCCATCTTTTATGGCGACAAGGAACGAGAAAGACACCACCAGGGCCAGAGCTAATATGCTGCGTGAAATGCTCACACATTCCACTAAAATCAATCGCTTCGATCATCAGGAGCTTAAAGATGTGATGGATTTGTGTCTGAGCTGTAAAGGTTGTAAGTCAGAATGTCCTTCCAATGTGGATATGGCTAAACTTAAAGCTGAATTTTTACAGGGTTATTATGATGCTAATGGGGTCCCATTGAAAACCTGGATTATAGGTGCATTTAATCAGCTCAACAAGCTGGCCTCTTTATCTCCGGCATTATACAATTGGAGTATCGGCAATAAAACCACGAGTGCTTTCATCAGGAAAATTTGTGGCTTTGCTCAGGAACGTTCCCTCCCGCTATTGTATAAAACAACTTTAAAAAAATGGTTTATTCAACATCAAAAACCTGTTGAACCAGGCGCTTTAAAACAAAAAACTGTTTATTTTTTCTGTGATGAATTCACCAATTATTTAGATACTGAAATTGGGATTAAAGCAATTCTTTTATTAGAGAAATTAGGTTATCAGGTGATTATCCCTGAGCATCTGGAGAGTGGAAGAACCTGGATTTCCAAAGGCCTGCTCCGCAAGGCCAAAAAGATTGCACAGCATAATGTATTCCAGCTCAGTAAAATTATCACTGAAGATACTCCTTTAATTGGTATTGAACCTTCAGCGATATTGACTTTCAGGGATGAATATGTTGATCTGGTAGATTTACCACAGTTAAAAATGGCTGAACAGCTGGCTAAAAACAGCTTGTTAATAGATGAGTTTATTGCCAGAGAGATTGAGAATGGAAATATTGCCCGGTCCAGTTTCAGCAAAGAAAACAAATTGATTCAATTACATGGACATTGCCAGCAAAAAGCATGGGCAGCGGTGGGTGCATCAAAACAAATACTGGCCTTCCCGGAAAACTATAAAGTAGAAGTTATTCCTTCTGGTTGTTGCGGTATGGCTGGTTCATTTGGTTATGAAAAGAAGCATTACGAATTATCTATGCAGATCGGAGAATTAGTTTTGTTTCCCGAAGTCAGAAAACAATCAGAAAGCGTGATCATTGCCGCAACCGGAACAAGCTGCCGGCATCAGATCAAGGATGGTACCAGTAATAAGGCATTACATCCAATAGAAGTGTTATATGATGCGCTGGTTTAATTATTTTTGGTTGCGTATTCATTGATGGTCAATTTATAATAATGTTACACAAGCTATAATCTTTCCAGAAAAAACAGGCTTTTACTATTAAAAAGGCCTGTTTTTAAGCTGCTGATGGCTAAGCAAACACATCATTGTTTTGTCATTTTAATGTAATCCAACTTGTGGATAATTACCGATGTATTACATTTGACCAAAATGCAGCTATAGTCAATATAAAATCAAAACAATTTTGCGCTTTTATTACTTACCTATAAATAGAAAAACAAAATCCTGATTTAAATTATATTTGGCTGCACAAACCTAAAGAATGGATCCTAACACAGAAAATCCGAACATCACGCCTCGCAAATACGTCATTTCTAAAAAACTTGACAGCATGTTCTTCGGTATATATCACGCTTATCAGTTTGTACTTCGCTTTTTTAAAGAAGTTTTTGTACCGCCCTACGAGTTTAAAGAAATCATACATCAATGTTATGAAGTGGGTTATAAATCCCTGCCCCTGATCTCACTTACTGGTTTTATTACCGGGGTTGTATTTACCAATCAATCCAGGCCTTCACTGGCCAATTTCGGCGCAACTTCGTGGTTACCTTCACTGATTTCTATTGCGATTATCCGTGCATTAGCTCCATTGGTTACCGCTTTAATCGCTGCTGGTAAAGTAGGTTCTAATATGGGTGCTGAACTTGGGTCAATGAAAGTTACTGAACAGATTGATGCCATGGAAGTATCAGCAACCAATCCTTTTAAATATCTGGTAGTTAGCAGGATACTGGCCACTACCTTTATGATTCCTATACTGGTAATGTATACCGCTTGTGTGGCTTTAATGGGTGCTTTTCTAAGTGTCCACAGCAATGAGCAAACCAGTTTTTCCATGTTTTTCTCACAAGTATTTGACACCATCAGCTTTTTAGATATATTTTCAACTACTTTTAAATCAACAGTTTTTGGTTTTACAATCGGTGTAGTTGGATGCTATCATGGATACAATTCTTCCAAAGGTACTGAAGGTGTTGGAAAAGCAGCGAATTCGGCAGTAGTTGCCGCCATGTTCCTGATTTTTGTCGAAGAGATTATTATTGTTCAAATTGTAAATGCTTTCCGTTAATATGGTAAAAGAACAGAAAGCAATAGACAGAAATAATGCAGTTATTTCTATCAAAGGCTTAAAGAAAGCCTTTGGTGATCTTGAGGTACTGAGAGGCGTTGACCTGGAGGTTTATCAAGGGGAAAACCTGGTTGTACTGGGCCGCTCGGGTACTGGAAAATCAGTATTAATCAAAGTTATATCAGGTTTACTCCTTCCTGATGCTGGAGATGTAGACGTGCTTGGACAAAGCGTAGAGCACTTAAGTACAAGGGATTTGATGGCACTAAGATTAAAAGTAGGGTTCTCATTTCAGAATAGTGCTTTATATGATAGTATGACTGTGCGTCAGAATCTTGAATTCCCTTTAGTAAGAAATTCAAGAAATCTGAGACGTAAAGAAATCAATCGTGAAGTGGAAGATGTATTGGATGCAGTTGGTTTATCACAGACGATAGAGCAAATGCCTTCAGAACTTTCTGGCGGACAGCGTAAAAGAATTGGTATTGCAAGGACATTGATTCTAAGACCAGAAATTATGCTCTATGATGAGCCAACTGCCGGCCTTGACCCTATTACCTGTATTGAAATTAATAACCTGATCAACGAAGTTCAGGAAAAATATAAAACCACATCTATTATTATTACACACGATTTAACCTGTGCTAAAGAAACTGGCGACAGAATTGCTATGCTATTAGATGGTCAGTTTGCGATACAGGGAACATTTGATGAAGTCTTTGCGAGTAAAGACGAACGTGTTCAATCTTTTTACAATTATAATTTTACACAATAAATGAGCGCTACAGAAAACAAAAGATCAATAGTTGTAGGAATTTTCATCTTTATCGGACTTGCTATTTTCATCGCCGCAGTACTTACCTTAGGTGGCAAGCAAAAACGATTTGTAAGTAGTATTACCTTAAAAGCGGTTTTCAATAACGTAAATGGTATACAAGCTGGTAATAATATCTTCTTTTCAGGAGTGAAAATCGGAACGGTAAGCAAAATCAACTTTTACGGGAATGCACAAGTAGAAGTTACGATGCATATCGAAGAAGCTGCACAAAAATATATACATAAGAACTCTGTGGCTAAACAAGGTTCTGAAGGCTTTATTGGAAATAAAATGATTGAAATCCTGCCTGGTCAGGGGGATGCTCCACAAGTAGAAGACGGAGACCGGATTAATGTCGCAACTGCTTTGGGGCCAGAAGATATCATGAAGACTTTACAAGCAAATAACAAGAATATCCTGGTGATTACTGAAGATTTTAAAAAGGTAACCACTGATATGCTGCAGGGAAAAGGAACATTGGGAACTTTACTGGCCGACACTGTTATGGCAGGCCGTTTACGTCAAATGACTATTAATCTGGAAAATGCTTCAGCAAGTACGGCAAGAGTAACATCAGCAGTTGCTCAATATACTTCTAAACTAAATACAAAAGGTACGCTGACTAACGAATTGCTGACTGATACAACAGTGTTTGCCAGCTTGAAAACAGCGGTTAAAAGTTTACAAAATACAGCAGCATCAGCTTCTGAAATGACGAATAACCTGAAAGTAACGAGCAATAAACTTAATTCGGATAAAAATGCTGTAGGCGTTTTACTGAATGATGAACAAACTGCTGCTAAATTAAAAAATACAGTTTCCAATCTGGAATCAAGTACTAAAAAGCTGGATGAAAACATGGAAGCTTTACAACATAACTTCCTGCTAAGAGGATTCTTTAAAAAGAAAGCTAAAGCTGATGCAGCTGCTAAAGAAAAATCAACACAAGATCCTAAATAATATAGCTTATCAGCTACTCAAACCGGCTACATCATTAAATGTAGCCGGTTTTTTATTGCTTTTTATTCCTGGATTAAATGGTGATTTTGCGCAGTATTTCTACAGCACGATTCATTTCACTTTCTTTTAAAGAAGCAAAACCGAAACGAATTCCATTATGTTTTTGATCTGCTCCTTCATAATAGGCACTACCAGTAAATAATAAACCAGAGAAACGCGCTTTTGCAATCACGTCAGCTAGTGGATATTCCGCTTTAAATTTCAGCCACAATGCCAGGCCTCCCTGTGGTTTGGTAAAATCTACTGCATGAGAAAGCTGGTCAGCTATCAACAGTGCGGTCTGGTCACAACGCTCATGGTATACTTTTTTAGATTTTTTGATATGCCTGGCTAATTCTCCACTATTTATAATGACAGATAATGCTTCTTCCATCATGGTATCCCCTCTCAGGTCAATCAATCTTTTGAAATTTGTAGCCTGAATAATAAAATTGGTGGCACCAATTAAGTAACCAATTCTGCAAGAGGGAGCTAAAAGTTTCGTAAAAGAACCTATATAAAGTACATGACTATCATGATCTGCGCTTGCCAGCGGTAGAACCGGACTATTGCTATAATGGAAATCATAATCGTAGTCATCCTCTATAACAGGTAATTGATAAGCTTTTATCAATTCAAGTAACCTGGTTCTGCGCAACTGACTCATGGTTACCGTTGTTGGATGGTGATGATGAGGAATAATATAAAGTAAACTGATGGTTGTGCTTTTTAAAGCTTTCTCCACTTCTTCAATATCCATTCCATGTTCATCCACAGGTATACGGATAAGGTTGGCTCCCAGCTGTTTAAAAACCTCATCAGCAATGTAATAGCTCGGATCACTAACAAGCACATGATCACCGGGCTTAATCACCATAGCCGCTGCAAGATAAATGGCCATCTGTGCGCCTCTGGTTATCAAAAGATTGTCTGTTGATATGTTTAAACCACGGGAATCATTCAGGAAATCGACTGTGGAATTTTTCAATGCTTGTGTACCTCCAAAATCTTTGAGATACATTAATGTTTTGAGTTTGGAACCCTGCATCAATTTTCTATACTCCCGGAGCATGCTGTCAAACGGAGCAAGATCAGCATCAGGAAAGCCATCATTGACAATTATTGAGTTGCGTTTTAATGGGGAAATATGCTGGACAGGACCAGGAATATCATGCTTGAAACTGAATTTTGCTGGGCTGGAATAAGTTTGATTTTTTCCACCTTCCTGAAAAGACCTTGGTTTAATTAAAGGCAGATCGAGAGCTGCTCTGATGCCTACTCTGGGTAAAGTTTCAATCCAATCCTGCGTACTCAGCTCTTCATAGGCAGCAACAATTGTATTGCGATGTTTATCAAGTAATATGGCCATCTCCCTGGTGCTGGGCAAAAAAGTTCCGGGTTGTATTATTCCATCTGTTATCAGAACAATTAGACAGTCAGCTATTTGTCTATATACAGCTATAGTGCTGCTTTCATCAATTATGATCAGAGTTTTAAATGGGAGCATTTGTTTTAAGCTGTAAATTTATAATAAGAACCTGCTGAAAAGCTTGAATTCGGCTTGAATCGAAGATTTTAAAGATACAAATTTCTTTATCCCGGTAAAGTTTATGACTAATTCCTTTATTATTCTGGACTATTCAATTAGCCAGAACTGGTACATGAATAAGCTAAGATTGCAGGCTAATTTTGATTTATCAAATCAATAGAAAATGAAATGGAGTCTGGATAATTACCTATCCAAAGAAATATAACCTCAAAAACAACTAAAAAATGGAAATATTAACTTTAAAACCAACAGATGAATTATCCGGATTCTGGAACATTCTAAGTACTTTTCGTACTAATTTGCTTGAGGATACTTACCAGCACGAATTATCAGAAATGATGAAAGATGGCTTTAATTTAATCTATATCATTGATAATGGAGAAATTGCAGGCTTTGCAGGATACCGCTATATCCAGAAACTTTTTACTGGAAAAACGATCTATATCGATGATCTGTTTACTTTACCTCAATACCGTGGCAAAGGTTACGCAGCTTCTTTACTCGGATATATCCATAAAGAAGCGGAAACAGCAGGTATGAATAAAGTAGAACTGGATAGTGGCCCTACCAGAAATGATGCACACCGGTTATATTTAAATCATAAATATATCATTACCAGCATGCATTTTTCACGGCCGGTTTCTTCCTGAAAAATTAGTATTATTTACCTAAACCATCAGGTACAAAGTCAAGAGATACAGAATTCATACAGAAACGTTTATGTGTTGGCGCTGGCCCGTCATCAAAGATATGTCCAAGGTGTGAATTACAACGTGCGCAAAGAACTTCGGTCCTTTCCATACCTAGAGAATTATCTACTTTGTAAATCGTACTTTTAGTTCTTATTGGTTCGAAAAAGCTTGGCCATCCGCAAGTACTTGCAAACTTTGCATCAGACTTAAATAAGGCATTTCCACAAACCGCACAATAGTACATTCCTCTGCGTTCAGAATTCCAAAGACTTCCTGTAAAGGCTTGCTGGGTTGCTCCTGTTCTTGCAACTGCGTAAAGCTCAGCAGGAAGTATTTTTTTCCAAACTGCATTACTTACTTTTAATACCGTAGTGTCTGTTCTGGAGTAATAAGGGTTTTTTGCGATTTTACTTTGACCATAGCCAGTGTAAAAGAACAATAACAGAATTGCGGAACTTAATATAATTTTCATAATCTTCTTTTTATCATTTAGTCTCTTAAATACAGAAAACCTTACATTAATAATCAGAAAAGCCCCTAAATAAATTAAGAGGCTTTTCTGATATAAATATAGCTTAATCTATTTTGGCATTAATACAGTATTTACAACATGAATCACCCCATTTTTCTGATAAACATCAGCAATAGTTACTGTACTCATTCCACCTTTTTCATCTTTCAGTACTAACTTTTTACCTTGCATCCAGGCCCAGAGTTTTCCACCTTCAACAGTAGTCAGCTCAGCTTTCCCTTTTCCTTTTTTGATGGCAGCTGCAATGGCTTTGCTATCCATTTTACCAGCAACAACGTGGTAAGTAAGAATTTTAGTCAAGGCTGCTTTGTTTTCAGGTTTTACTAAAGTCGCTACAGTACCTTTTGGCAATTTATCAAAAGCCTCGTTAGTGGGTGCAAATACAGTAAACGGGCCAGCGCCTTTTAGCGTTTCAACAAGCCCGGCGGCTTTAACAGCAGCAACCAGTGTCGTGTGGTCTTTAGAATTTACCGCATTATCAATAATGTCTTTTGCAGGATACATTGCTGCACCACCTACCATTTTTGTGCCGCCAGACATCTTCATTTTTGATTGTGCCTGAACTTGAGTTTGTGAAGCAAAAGCGATAGCTACTAAAGCAAATGCTGATATAAATGTTTTTTTCATCTGAGTTTTGATATTTAATCACATTTACGACAGATGGTATACCTTTGGTTTTCAAAAGATCAAAACATTACTACAACCAATAGATTATTAACTATTTACAAATGAAAAATGTATTATTTATTGCTCTTTAAGTACAGATTCCAGATTAAATATTCATTCCAGTATAAGAACGTAATGTTAATTTACAGAATATAGTTAGTATTTTATGTCTCTTATTTTATTGGTATCATAAAATAAGAAACGTGTCGTTTGAAAACATATACGCTTAAATAAAATTAAACTTATGCAAGAAATAGATTACAATAAAATACAAGAAGAATTGCTGGCTTTCACAAAAACTGAAGTGAGCAATTTTTTAGCGGAGCATCCAAATGAAGTTTTTTATGCATTTGCATTTGACTGTAATGCAGAATATGCGGAGGTAAACTTATGTTTTAACACAGAAAGTGCTTTTTCAGCACTCCTGGAAGAATCTCAAAGTGGAAAGTATAAAGCTTCTTATCAAAGCGAAAAACAGATTAATGAATTGAGATACAATACCGGCGATTGGGAATATCAATCTTTTTCAACTCATTATGCGCTTTCTGAGGATGAATTATTTGGTGATGATGAAGATCAGGATGAAGATGATGAGAATGAAGATGGGGAACCAAACAATGCAATAACTGAGAATCTTTTGTTGCATTTTTCTAAAACATTAGTAGAATTTACCAAGTCAGAAGAATTTCAGAAAATACCTAAGACACCGGATTTTAAAGTATTCTGCATAGATCACGATGAAGATTTGGATGAAGCGGAATTAAGACTCAGTAGTTTAACCTACTAGTGCTCCACAAATCACCCAGGATTTAATTCTGTTCATTTTCATGGGATTAGTTAGTTAATAGATATAGCTATTACATCAAGCTATGAAATAGCTAACCCATTTAAGTATTGAATTCAGGACATAAAAAAACCGGTTATCGTAGTGATAACCGGTTTCATATATTTGTATTTAGTTCAAACTATGCTTCGCTGTCATAAACAATGCCACCAACATGTTTGTCGATCTGCCATCTGCCAGTACCTTCTTCACCGATAACGTCGAACAATTCAAGGGCACGTCTTGCTTTGTATTCTTCTTCACGTTGTTCTTTGAAGAACCAGTTTAAGAATTCAACAGTCACATAATCCTGTTCTTTATGGCAGTTAGCTGCGATATTTTTCAAAGATTGAGTTACACTGATTTCCTGATCTAAAGCTTCTTCGAAAACTTCTCTGAAAGAGTTATATTCAATTTTGATGTTAGAAACTTCAGGAGAAATAGCAGTACCACCCATATCTAAAACATATTTATAGATTTTAAGCTGGTGTTGTCTTTCTTCGTCCGACTGTTTGAAAAAATAGTCAGAGGAGAAATCATAACCATGCTGATTACACCAGGATGCCATTGCTAAATATGCGGATGAAGATTGAGCTTCTTTTTTTATCTGTTGATTTAAGAGTCTTTCTACTTCTGTAGAAAGCAAACACTTAACGCGGATGATATCTTTCATATGATTGATTTTAATTACTACCTATATCGTATACAAAAGTAGTGCTATAAATCAATTTCATAGCATTTAAAAGAAATATGGAAAGATTCTAAGTCTAAAGAAGCTTAAGCTGTGAGGCGATAAATTCTGTCGTGTAAAATACGGTTAAGTTCAAGCATCACAAATGTGCCTTCTATGAGTTCTTTGAAAGCTATAATCTCTAATAAGGTTAATACGTAGCAATGATCACAAGCGCAGATAAAAACAATTTCAAGATCAGGTGCTTTATCAGAATTTAGCAATAAAGCCTCGATATCGATACCATAAATGGCTTTTCTAAGTTTCATGATCGAACGATAATCGAAACGATTGTGATGACCTGCGAAATTAACGTACCAGCATTTTTGAGAATCCGACTGAGATACAGATCCATTCCTGGTTTGGAATACTTCTAATAATTCAACTGAAGGTGCTACGGCTACGTTTTGCATTAACATTTATGATTATAACACAAATATTCACATTATTTAGACTTGATACAAATAAATTGCAAAAATAATTTGTAATATTTTTAAATATTCCTGTTTTGTAGACGATAAATGCAAATATGCCTATATTGTTACCACTTAAACCCGTACCCTATTTACCGGGAATTACCACCCATTAAGCAATTTGAAAAACACTAATTAAATCCTTACCCCTATGTACCGTAGTATTGAAGATTTCGAAAATGACTGGAAGAACGAAGAGCATAGCACACTTCAAATATTCCAAAACATTACGGATGAAACTAAATCCATTAAAATCCACGAAAATGTAAGAACATTGGACAGGTTAGCCTGGCACATTACCCAGACTATACCCGAAATGGGATCACACGCCGGTTTGATGACAGAAAACTTGCTTGACGGACTGCCAATACCAGAAAGCTTTGAAGAAATCATAAAGGTTTACCAGGAATACAATACACTCCTGTTGAAAAGAGTAAAGTCAAAATGGACAGATTCTACTTTAGGTGACCAAGTAGAAATGTATGGCCAGGTATGGACTAAAGGACAAGTATTATCTGTATTTGTCGCCCATCAGACTCATCATCGTGCGCAAATGACCATTGTTATGCGTATGGTAGGTTTACCGGTGCCAGGCATATACGGCCCGGCTAAAGAAGAATGGGTAAATATGGGTATTCCTGCTATGGACTAAACAAATCTTCTTCTTATTTAAAAGGCCTGAACATTCAATGTGTTCAGGCCTTTTATTTCTTAGTCTGTTTTAGAATTGTCAAAATCAAACATTCCTGAAATGCCCTGGTGTAAAAGCTGTTTGTTTTTTAAAGAAGTTATTGAAATGAGCAGCTTCCTCAAAACCAAGACAATAGCCAATTTCAGAAATGTTCCAGTCCGTATGTTTCAATAAAGACTTAGCTTCCGTTAATACACGCTCGGAGATCAGATCTGTGGTTGTTTTACCAGTAGTCACCTTGATCGACCTGTTTAAATGATTTACATGTACTGCAAGTCGCTCTGCGAAGTCTTTAGCAGAACGAAGCGCAAACCTTTGAGAAGGTGTTTCGATAGGAAACTGACGTTCTAATAATTCAGTAAATACAGCGGTTATCCTGGATTGTGCATTTGGATGTTGGTATAAGCTTTCAGAAGGCTCGGATTTTAACGCATAATGCGTTAATTCTGTCACATAATTACGCAGCAGATCGTATTTAAATACGTAATCAGAGTTGATTTCCTCCAGCATTTTTTCAAAGATGCCACCAACAAATTGTTCCTGTGTATCGTTTAAAAAATAAGCAGGCTTCCCTCCTATACTAAACATTGGCAGTTCATTCAGGCTTCCACGAATTTTCTCTGTAAAAAAAGATTCTGTAAAAATGCAGAAGTAGCCGGTAGTACTTTCAGAAAGTGCCTGTACCGTATATGGAACATTAGGATTGAAAAACATTAGAGTTGTGCCTTTGACCACTAAGCTTTTATCTGCATAATGATATAAATACTCCCCACGTACCAGGGTAACTTTATAGAAATCCCTGCGGCTGTAGGTAACAGGTGTAGCATTTGGCCCGTGACAATCTTCAATACGAAAAACATTAAAATGCCCTACACCATTCTGTAAGGTCTGGGGAACACTATTAAACTTTTGCTGATAAAAGTGTTCTAATGTTTGTGTCTTATCCATCATATGAATTTAAGCAATTTTCTGTACAAATATAGCGGTATCTGTTTTTAGGGAAATTGCGCTATTCAAACCGTTAATTGCAAAATTCAAACAATTAAATAAGAGATCAGAATATTAAACTCAACAGCCTTTAAATTCATCAAAATTAGGTTTTTGAAGGTTTAATTGCATTTTTTATAATTCATAATGAGGTTGTTAAACAATTATGCAGGGCCATTGTTTGCAGAAATGAACATTATTTGTACTTTTGTCGCGGAGAGTTGGCAGAGTGGTCGATTGCGGCAGTCTTGAAAACTGTTGACTTGTCAAAGGGTCCGCGGGTTCGAATCCCCCACTCTCCGCCAAACAAAAATGCTGCCCGCAGGGTGGCATTTTTTGTTTTAAAGCAAGTTCTGCGCGTCTTCGCGCAAGGCTTGATTAAAAACAAAAAATTGCCATTGAGCGCAGCGAAAAGCATTTTTGGTTGAAGCCTCCCCCAAAAGGGATCAGCGAGAGTAACGAGCTAATCCCCTCTTGGAGTATAAACCCTTGGAAACCTCCTTCCCTGCAAATCTTAAATCAGAGTTTTTTTTATTGATGCGTTTCGGTAATAATCGTTCGACCTTGTTCCAAATGACTGCTTTAAAGGCTTGTGATTAAAATAAATAATTAAAGTCCGTATGCAACCTTTAAAAACTCTTTAACTGTTTCTGGTTTCCTGCCAAGAATATTTTGAAGGTCGTTAGATGGAAAATCGAATTCTGCCTGTGCAATCCCCACGCAAAGGTTAGAAGCGCCCTGTATCATCTGCTCCGGTACGTCATAACTTCTAAGCTGATCGACGTATTGCTCAGGAGATGGAGAAATGTATTGTATCGAATTCGCAGAAAGTTCGCTTAATATACCAGCAATATCGTGGAAGGACAGAGAATCGACACCACTGATTTCGTAAGTTTTGTTTTCATGCCCATTTGTGGTAAGTAATATTGCTCCCGCCTCAGCCATGTCCTTACGGCTGGCAAATGCAGCTTTACCATCGGCTGCCGGCAAAAATATTGTTCCAGTTTCGATGACCTTATCCCCAATGAACATTGGAAGTATGTCCGAATATAATCCATGTCTTAGGATCGTATAGGTAAGTTCAGATTGTTTAATAATTTCATCTGTTTTCACATGGTCGTTTGTGATAATGGCACTTGGTGAGCTACCATCTTCAGACTTACGCTGTACGCTGGTATAGAAGATGTGCCCAACTTTGGCTTCAACTGCCGCTTGTACAACATTTTCATGCTGCTCGATGCGGTTCATCATTTCACTGCTGGATATGAAATATAGTTTGTCAATTCCTTTAAATGCTTTTACCAGTGATGCATAATCAGCATAGTTGCCAACGACGATCTGCACTCCCTTATTTTTCAGTGCCTCCGCTTTATTTTCATCTCTTACCAATGCTGTGATTTCCCCAGGGGAAACTTTTTCAAGAAGTTTATTGATTAGGGACGACCCTAATTGTCCTGTTGCACCTGTCACTAATATTTTGCTCATATTCTAATTATTGTATTGTTAATCTTCTTAATATTTAACTATTTTCATTTGCTCAAGCCTTCACGGACTGAGTGTAGGATATCAGCTCCTAAAAGCACGATACCGTAGATGATAAGTCCAGAAGGCCGCCAACTTGTGATGACAATTTTAGCCTTTTTTAATCTCCACAATCTATTTGTTTGTATGCAAACATATGATAACTTTGGTTACAATTTATTACTGGTTACCAAAAGGTAACTTAATGTCCTTTTTAGATTGAGGTATTGGAACAGTTATTATGGCCAAAGAAAAAGAACTCCAGAAATTTGATGCATCAATGACAGAACGTTGTACTGCAAGCCTCGCTCCCGTCGGCGATGCGCTTTACGCAATTGGCGGCAAATGGAAGCTCCGAATTATTATAGCACTTTCTGGCAGGAGCAAGCGGTTTAATGAATTACTAAAACTAGTCGACGGAATATCTGGCAGGGTTCTTTCAGCAGAGCTAAAGGAGCTTGAGATGAATGGCTTTGTCCATAGGAATGTTTTGGCTACTTACCCTGTAAGTATTGAATACGAACTTGCCCCTTATAGTCATTCGCTGCGTGAAGTAATCACTGCCCTAAGCGAATGGGGTCTAAAACATAAAGAAAAAATCAGAGCGGAACGTTCAACTGAAGAATCTTAGCAATTATTAATTCTCTTTAGGATATCTTAATCCAGCACAGCGGTTCGGCCTTAGTACGGCTGGGCTGGATTAAGTTATCATCCACAATTTTATTTCTAAATTTCTACTATCATTGGGTAAAGTTGTATTTTTCGTTATTCTGCCGCTTTGGCAGAAGGTTCTTCAGATCTATTAATCATTTTTCTTCCCCATGTGATACTCGAAAACAACCCGTCACGATATACCCATGCATGTAACAATGCTGCCGAAAGGTGCCCCACTACCATAAAGAAAAGTAGCCAGGACATCACACTGTGAGCGTCATGCAACAGTGCATATAAAAATGGGCTCTGCGGGAGGATTGGTGGAAGATTTACACCTGCAAATAGCTTTACCGGAAAACCTCCGGCGGACAATTGTGCCCATCCTGTCAGTGGCAAAGCCAGCATCATAACGTACAGTAGCCAATGCAAGGTTCCTGCTGCTTTTGACTGAAATTTAGACATATCAGCAGGCATTTTTGGTACGGAAAAGCTTAACCTGTTTATAAAACGGATAATGACCAACAGCAGTATAGCTATGCCTAAAGGCACATGGAGGTCAAGCAACCACGGCCTCCAGGTTAGGGATGTCATCATACCTAACCCGACGAATATCATGGCCAGTATCATTGCTGCCATCAGCCAGTGCAATATTCGGGCGGTAATATTGAAGTGCGTTGGCGCGGCCGAAGGTATATTTTTCTTTCTGGACATGGTTACTTATTTTTAGGATTATCGTTTTGATGTTTGCCTATTGCATCCGTAGCCTTACCATACCCGATCTCGCGTACCCGATCGCTGTGCGAATGAGAATAAATGCCTGCCCGGGCTGCCAGAACCGGATCATCCGAAAGGGTAATTCCCTTTGGGACACGGGTGGGATCGAAATTAACATCCCTGCAACCACCCTTCGTCTGGTCAAAAACATGGGATACTTCCAATGTGCCGGCCACTATCTGTCTTCGGCTTTCCGGCCAAACCTGTGAAGGGTCATTTACCGGATCACCTGGTTCGGCTAAAGTCAACACAAGATCCCAGTATAGCGGCCCCTTTTCAAGACGCTTCTTCAAATCTTCAAACAGGAAGTCGTGGCTGGCCTGTTTACGCTGGCTGACACTCCACGAAGTGAATGGCGAGCGTGGCCGCATAGACCAGCGTATTGCTTGCTTTTTGCCATTTTCAGCAATTAAAATGAACGAATTAATAACGTTGTATTGTGCTCCGGCAAAACTGCGGGTCCAGGGTGCAGTAGCATCCCATTTTACATATTTCTTTGCTTCTGGATATTCTTTCAAAAAAGCTGCTACTCGTGCTGGATCTGGAGTGCCCGTAGCCGGATTGGGCTTGTACGCCTCCACTTGCTTCAGAAAACCTTCTGCATTACGGGTAGCAAAAAAAGGTTCATTGTTCAGTTTCATACGCCATTGTTCTCCGTCATCAGTAGTAAGCATCAAGGCCATACTGACCGTTCGGGTGGAATTATCAGGGGCATAGGGATCGGGACTACCCAATGAGAAACGGCCTACAACCGGAACTTTCTGCTGGGCAAATAAGCTCGCAATAGAAAATGGCACACCTTTACCGGAGGCACGGAAAGTGCCCTCGAAACAAATACCCTTACCATGGGCACGACGGTAGCCTGCCGGGTATGTACTGGGCGTATCCTTTAGGAATGTTCGGGTAGTAATACGTCCGCCAATCAGGCCTGCTGACCAGGCAAACGCAAAAACTAATGTGCCTGCAATCAGCAGAATACCACACAATATAAACAGAATACGCTTTGTTCTGAGATAGGCAATTAAAGAATTTTTTCTCATAATAATCCAATATTATTAATGGCTGGGGCGCAACCATGATTATTTTGTGTTGAAGTGCATTTTTCCATTTTTCGTTATTTTACATTGCAAAAGTAGAAAAACGGCAAGGGGAAAAAATTACACTTTTCCGCTAAAAAAAAGGACTTTACTGCTTTAAGAATTCTTTTGGGGTCAGGCCTGTATGTTTTTTTGTAAAACGTGTAAGGTAAGCGGGTTCTGTAAACCCCAGATCATATGCTATTTCCTTCACGGTCTTTTTACCGAGATGCAATTCCTTTCGGATTTCCATAACAATACGATCCTGAATTAGATACTTTAGATTTTTATTGGTGATACTATCGCAGATCTGATTGAGTTTTTTTGCTGAAATATTTAACTGTTTGATGTAAAAGTCCGCTCCTTTTTCTTTAATAAAATGCGTTTCTATCAAACTCATCAGTTTCCCAAAGACAGGATAGTCCACATAATCTCTGGGCCCTGGGCTTCCTTCAAAAATAGATGACACGTGACATAAAAGCGAAAACACATGGCTTTCCATCATTAAAGCCCTATTATCGGTACCGTACTCCATCAACAGTAAATCAACGATTTTTCTCATTATTATGGCACTTTTACTGTCAAAGGATACCAGCTGGTTTATAAAATACCCATTCAGATAATCAGAACCGATTTTCTGATTGATCCAAAAGAATACATCATTATGAATTAAAAATAAATATCCTTTTTTATCAGTCAGGTCAATTTTAATATTCTGGTATGGGTAAATGACGACGGCCTGATGGCAAAGCATTTCAAAATCAGTAAAGTCAATACTAAAAGTGATATTTCCTTCGATCTCCGTACTCCATAGCAGTTGATGGAAATTAAACCGCTGATAATGATCGAAAGTACCAGCACATAATTCCTCTAACCTAAATACCTCTATAAATGGGAATTGTGTTATAGGCTTATTTAAAATGTCATTTCTCAAACTACGCGATAGATTAATCGAGATAAATATAAGGTATTAGATAATAGCCCGCGCTGATATTATTATTAATATGTGATTACAATTAATGTAAGCACAATTGTTAATCAATTATTACATCATTTTCAATCCACTAAAAAAGCTTAAAAGTGGTATCGGGGGGGCCGACTGAAGCCTCCCCCAAAAGGGATCAGCGAGAGTAACGAGCTAATCCCCTCTTGGAGGATAAATCCTTGTAAACCTCCTTCCTGCAAATCTTAAATCAGAGTTCTTTTGTTTAATTCAAACCCAAATTACTCAGTAATAATTAATTATTTGCACGCTTTATGCAGCCATCTATATAACCAGAAACGCAATTTATTAAATAGAGTGATTAATCACTCCATCCCTTAATATCCCATTTCCTGGTATTGCTGTTGTAGGATTCTCTATTGAATTCGTCCATCAAATATTCTATTTCATATTCCTGAAATGTACTATCTGTCAAATAGGTTAGGCCACTTAATTCTATCTTGTTATTCAATTTACCCAAATTCGATGGATATGCTCCGTATTTACCTTTAAACTGCTCCAGACTTTCTGTAATTGATAATGCCTGCCGGTGTTTGTAAGCTCTAATACTGCCAGAGTAGCTTATAGCAACAATTATTGGTACTATAGGAATCAAATACCACATTTTAAACTTTCTATTAAATAAGCTAATTATCAGAAGTGTAACTGTAACTAGAATAAGTACAATTGACAAAATCATAAATAGAATAGCAGTAATCGGATTAGTATATTGAAAGTAAACCCCCAGGAGAATGGCAAGTAATAGCAATACTAACTGTTTGGTTTTAGATTTCATGCAACTTTACTCCGTTTATTTTGCATGCAAAGCTAACTTTTGAGGGTGATTTTTTTAACAGTTTATAAAAGAATAAGTCTGCAACCTTCCACCCTCGTCAAAATATAATGGAAATAGATGAGCTTATTATATGAAAAATAAGTCTGAACAATATAAGTGTACTTATTATATTTGCAATTATTATATGTAGCTATGTGGACAAAATCTTATTCTATCGTAACTAAGGAAGTTACAAAAGAACAAATGTGGAAACTTTTTGCTGACGTGAACAATTGGCACACTTGGGATAACGGAATTGAATTTGCTAAAATGGAAGGTAAATTTGAAAAAGGAAATCATTTTATTTTAAAGCCAAAAGGGGGACCAAATGTAAAAGTAAAACTACTTGAAACCATTGAAAACAAGCGTTTTCTTGATGTTACACATTTCCCGTTGGCCAAAATGTTTGATGAACACCTGTTTGAAGAGTCTGCAGATGGATTAAGAATAACCAATACGATAACGGTTAAAGGTTTTTTGGGCTTCCTTTGGATAAAAATAGTTGCTCAGAAAATTGTCGATCGATTGCCAGATGATATGCAGGATCAAATTAAAGCTGCTTCAAAATTATGAACACGGCAAAATATTGGATAGTAGTCATTTCAAAAGAACACACGCAGCTCGCTGTAAATGGAAACTTTATGCAAGCTTGCCACGGCAAGCAAGCACCCCTAAAAAGAATGAAAAAAGGCGATTATGTGATCATCTACTCTTCAAAATTTACAATGGATGGAAATGAAAAACTACAAGCATTTACTGCTTTTGGACAAGTTGCTGATAATGAAATATATCAATTTCAAATGACAGAGAATTTTAAACCGTTTAGACGCAATATTGAATTTTTAAAATCAGTGGAATGCTTTATTGCTCCATTAATCAATGACCTTGAATTTATACCAAACAAAAAAAAATGGGGTTATCCTTTTCGGTTTGGCTTCCTGGAAATCACAGAAAATGATTTCAATTTGATTACTTCTAAAATGCTGCAAAATGAATCCATCGGACAATACCTTTTGTTTTGATAAACCAGAAGAAAGTACTGGCTTTTTGTTATGGCAGGTTACTAATCTATGGCAGCGGGAGATAAAAAAAGCATTGATGCCCTACGATATCACCCATTCGCAGTTTGTACTTATGGCCAGCATACATTGGCTAACTCTGGAAAAACAGGAAGTGACACAAATTATTTTATCAGTGCATACTAAAATAGATCCTATGACTACCTCGACTGTACTAAGAACATTGCTGCAAAAGAATATGGTAAGCAGACAGGAACACCACACTGATACAAGAGCAAAAACTGTATCATTGACAGAAAATGGAAAAAAGATAATTAAAGATGCTGTTATCGCAGTTGAACAGTTTGACCATAATTTCTTTTCCACACTTGAAAACAAATTGACTGGATTTAATCAGAACCTATTGAAACTACTTACCTTAAAATAATAATAGGTTACAGAGCCAGGATTTTGAATTGTTAACTGTTTTTTAGTGCCCGGTTATTCATCTTTTTATCGAATAATTCTCAAACCGATATTTTCTACCCTATCATAACAATAACCTCTAATTTGGGGGAACTTAGGAGAATCAAAACCATTTAAATCCTGCAAATCGTAAGATTTCAGGGTATTAAATGGTTTTAATCTAGACATCTAATTCTCATTAAATCCCAGAAGAATGGAAGAGCGATTCTATGAGTAAATATATAGCCCAATTAACGCTTTAGTAAATGAGAGCATTAATTTAGATGAGCGGAAATGGTCGGATTGATCATTTCCGCTTTATTGTATAAAGATTCTTTGTTATTATCTTGAGACAAATAAAGGCTCAAAGAATGACAAAATTTCAGTTTTGCAACTAACATCTCAAAAAAATACCGGGATATAACCGTATTTACCTTTGAAATACGAATGTTCACATACAGAATACCTGCATTCACGTAATAAATAAAGCTAAATTATTAAGATAAATTAATAACATTTAATTTTAGATATAATAAATTTTATTAATTATTTGTATTTAAGTCAATTTAAGGTTGAATTTTATTTATTATGTTAATCTGGCCTCATTTATCAAGGCCAAATAAAAAATAAAATAAGTCTTCTTGATGATAATTCAAAAATTTATGAAAGAAGGCCTAATATGATTTATTAAAATCCCGATACTATAAGCCATAAGCAAGAGAAATCTGACCAATTTCATAATAGAAACAAGCTTCTATAGGTAAAATATTTACGCTTAAGCAATAATAGAGTACACTATAACAAATACATATTTTTCATACTATTCTTTAGTTTTTTAAATTATTTAAAAATCATCTAGGTTAATTATAAGCATATTATTACATAAAATGAAGAAACGCCTCCTCCTATTACCTTTTATTTTTCTGACAACAACATCTGCATTTGCCCAACAACTTCTAAAGGGAAAGGTTATCAATCAGGATAAGAACCCTGTATTATATATCAAGGCAATCCTATTAAAAAATGATACAACAATACTACAGCAAACCACTACAGATAGCTTAGGTCTATTCTCTATGAAGACGGAAAACGGCAATTATACCCTCCTGCTCAAACAATTCGGAACAACGTTGTTGAAGAAAGAGATTGCAGTTAATCAAAATACTGATCTCGGAGAAATCATCATTAACGAACCCATAACATTAGAAGGAGTAGTTATAACAGCAGATAAAAGAGTAATTGAACAAGTTGGAGATAAACTATATTTTAATGTGGAGAACAGCCCAATAGCCAAAGGAAACAACGGATTAGATGTTTTGCAAAAAAGTCCAAAACTCAACGTAAACTCTGATGGGGATGTATTGCTCAAGAACAAAAGTACATCAGTGCTGATCAATGGAAGAAAAGCTAATCTTACAGGAGCAAATTTAAGTTCTTATCTCTCATCACTGCATTCGGAAGACATTAAAAGAGTAGAAATACAGGATGTGGCTTCAGCTGATCAGGATGCTACTACTGATGGTGGGGTAGTTAACATTATTTTAAAGAAAAACACAATCGGGCTTAGAACTATTGCGTCTACAAATTACATATACCGAAAAGATAAATATGGAAGTTATAACGGAAACTTAAACCTAAATTATGGAACCAATGTATGGAATATGTATGCTAATATAGCTTATACCGAGAATAATGATCTTGGCATATACAACGGAAGCATAAACTATTTCACTGGCCAAAAAAACGTCAGGACAGGATCTTTCGACCAATTCAATAACAATTTATCATTTAGATTAGGAAGTAATGTTCAGATAAATAACAGGAATGAAATAGGAATTGAAGGATATCTGGACAAAAGCAAACTAAACTTTGATGATAATGGAGATTTCAACATCTTAACCAATAATAGTTCCTCTACCAGGCATAGCATAAATCATTCCCAGGCAAAAACTAAAGATAACTTATGGTATACTACTATTAATTACAATTTTAAAACAGACGATAAAGGTAGTCAGCTGAAATTTATCGGAGATGCAGGGGAAAAAGACTCGAAACCATTCAATGATGTTTTTTCACAGTATCCTGATGATAGTTCCCTTAACAGTAATTATTTATATAATACCAAAGCGCATTCAAAATATTATACTTTACAGTTAGATTTTATTCAAAAATTTGAAAATGATTGGGAGCTGAATGCTGGTGTCAAGTTCGGTGATGTAAAAAGAGATAATTTATTATTTGTTCAATATCTGCGGGACAATCAATGGATTGACGATTTGAATCAAAATCAAGATTTTAATAACAGAGAAAAAATATTGGCTGGATATGCCACTGTGAGCAAAAAAGCAGGTAAAAGCTATATTAAAGCAGGATTTAGAGTAGAGCAGACTGATATCAAAGGAATCAACCAAATAAATAATCAGGATCTATCACAAAATTACGGAAAAATTTTCCCTTCACTTTATTACCGGTATGACTTAGCAAAAGAAAAAAGTCTTGCATTTATGTATAAACGTAGTATTCTAAGACCTTTCTTCTCTGACCTTAATCCTTTTGTCGTGAAGCAAAATGACTATTTGTACCTGATTGGCAATCCAAATTTACAACCTTCATATATAGACCGGATTGAATTAAATTTTGACTACAAAAAAAGCTCATTCTCATTCTTTGGTAAGAAAACGAGTAATACTATCCAAGGAGCCTATACCGTAGATGAAAATCTGGTAAACTATTTTCAGCCCAAAAATTTTGGAAGGTTATACGATGCAGGACTTGATTATTCTTATAATACAAGGCTTACGAAATGGTTATATGGTAACCTCGGTACGGGAATTTTCTATAGCTATTTTGAGGCCGTTGATGGAATTACAACTAAGGGGACTTCCTTTTACAATAATATTTATTTACAGGTAAAGCTTCCAGATAATTGGCTGATTGAGTTAACTAACAATTACCAGCACCGGTATTATAGTAAAAATCTTCGTGGGGAACCTAAGTACAAAACAGATATTTCGGCAAGAAAATCTTTTGATAAAGGCAGATTGCTCGCCACGATGAAGGTGACAGATATTTTCAATACCAGGATAGATCAGAATCTTTCTTTTTATAAAGAATTCGAATCCGATTTTCGTCGAAAAATGCTGACCAGAGGTATAATGCTACAAATCCAATATACTCTTGATAGTAAACAAAAAATAAAATCCAATACTGTGAAATCAGAAAATGATAGCAGAGGCAGATTATAAAAGAAACGTTGCAACGGAGGAGAAAGCTGAAAATCCTTTAAAGAGTAGGCCTGAACAATAAAACTTTACAACATGAAAACTACAAAAAACATCATTTCAGAAGACAAAAAGTTGATTCCTTTAACTCAATCAGAAAAAGGAAAACTAAAAGGTGGTTTCTCTAAATTTTCAGCTGGTGAGAAACTTGAACCAATTACAAACGTGAATGTAGATGTTGCAAGTGAGCACACTTGTGCTTGCGCTTGTTAAGAGTATAGGATCTTTGTACTAAAACAAACAATTTTCACTAACCATTAAAATCCTAAGGCTGTTTTCAATATTGAAAACAGCCTTTTAAATCAAGCGCCATGAAATTGAGTAAATTTAATACAGAAGTAAATTATGATGATAGTATAATTTACCATAATTCCTTTACCAATAAATTTCTATTACTTGATCCTTTTTTATATGATTTAGTTCATAGTATTAAAGATCAGAGCGATGTTGAAATGCTATATGAAATTCATGAGGACTTTTACAATGCACTTCTTGAATTTGGCTTTTTATTAGAGGATGATGTAGATGAGATGCAAAATGTAAGAAACCTTATAGATTCTATTGACAATCAGGATACTTATTATCATTTGATCATAAACCCTACAATGAATTGCAATTTCAGTTGTTGGTATTGTTATGAAACGCATGAGAAAAAGTCTCAGATAACAGAGGAAACAATTGATAAAATTGACAGGCTTATCAAAAATATTTTCCAATCTAACCCGCAAATGAATACAATTGTTCTTTCATTTTTTGGAGGTGAGCCTTTGCTTTTCTACAACAGAATGAGTGAAATCATGAAGAAGACAAAGCTGATTACAGAATCATTAAATAAACGTTTGGAAATAGCAATAACTTCAAATGGTTTGTTAATTAATGAAAATGTAATTGAAGAATTAAAAACTTATAATATAGCGGGTTTCCAAATCACTCTTGACGGAAACAAAGAGAAACATGATCTGGTAAGATTTATATCTAAATCTAAGGGTTCCTATGAGCCAATCATGCAGAATATTAAAAATTTAGCAAGAAATGGTATTTCTATAACACTCAGAATCAACTTTACAAAGTTAAATCTTGTTGGTCTGGAAGAAGTCATAGATGATTTACAGGATTTAAGTGAGGAAGAAAAAAAATGTATTGAATTATCAATGCAGAAAGTATTCCAGGAAAAGCATAGTCAAGAATTAGCGAGTTCCGTAAATGCATTTAAAGCATATGCAAAAGAACACGGAATTTTACATCGAAGCAGTGTATTAGCAGACACAGTAAGAAATTCGTGCTACGCTGACAAAACCAATCAGATGGTAGTTAATTATAATGGAGATGTATATAAGTGCAACGCCAGAAACTTTAATCAAGCCAATAAAGAAGGTGTTCTTACTGAAGATGGTGAAGTAGTCTGGAATGAACAACATAATAAACGACTAATTCCAAAATTGACCAACAAACCTTGCTTAGAATGTAGTATTCTTCCTATATGCGGAGGGGGATGTAGTCAAATGATTGTAGAAAATATCGGTAAAGATTATTGTGTACATAATTTTGACGACGACAGTAAAAAAAGAGTTATACTAAACATGTTTCTTGATGAACAAATACAATTGACATAAAAATGATTTTTATTCCTCAAAAAGACCAAATGGACTGTGGGCCTGCATGTCTTGCGATGATTTCCTCGTATTATGGCAAAGACATTGGCATACAGTCCTTTCGTGAAAAATGTTACATTACCCGCGAAGGTGTTTCCGTATTGGGAATAGCTGATGCAGCAGAACATATTGGCTTTAAAACACTGGCAGCAAGATCAAGTATAGCAGATCTTCAGGATCAGTTATTACCCTGCATTTTATATTGGAATCAAAATCATTTTGTGGTACTTAACAAGATTGTCAAGAATAGGCTGACAGGAAAATTTACCTATAAAATAATAGATCCAGGGCATGGATTTATAACATTATCTGAAAATGAGTTTAAAAAATATTGGCTAATTGATGAAATTTATGGTATAGCCCTGTTTTTAGAGCCGACAGAACAATTTAATCATCTCACTGTTCCTAAGGAAGAGAAATTGTCTTTTAATTACTTATTTAAGTATTTAAAACCACATAAAAATCAAATGTTCAAGATGTTCCTGTTATTACTATTTGGGACACTAATTACACTGATCTTCCCTATACTTACACAAAAGTTAATCGACGAGGGTGTTAGCAAGAAAAACATATCTATCGTTGGTTACATTTTACTAGCACAACTAGCCTTCTTTCTAGGTAATATCGTGATCAATATATTCCGGAATTGGATAATGCTAAATGTTGGAACTAAAATTAATATCAGTATTATATCTGATTTTCTTAAAAAACTACTAAAGCTCCCAATCAAATACTTTGACACTAAATTGATGGGAGACTTTAACCAGCGCATCCAAGACCATGAGCGTATAGAACAGTTCCTTACCTCACAAAGCCTGATCACTTTATTTTCCTTAGTCACCTTCTCTGTATTCTTTGTTGTATTGTGGTATTACGATTACCGCATTGTAGTTATTTATATTATACTCACCATGTTATCAGTTACCTGGTCACTTTATTGGTTAAAAAAAAGGAAAGTCCTGGATTATTTTCGTTTTCAGCAAAGGAGCGAAAATCAAGAATCTATATATGAGATTATCAATGGTGTATCCGAAATGAAATTGAATCAGTTTGAAGATTTTAAACGGAACCAATGGGAAAAGATTCAACAGAAATTATTCCTTACCAATATTCGTATTTTAAAGCTTGACCAGATACAGTTATCAGGCTTTGAGTTTATTAATCAATTGAAAAATATTGTAGTAACCTTTCTCGCGGCAACTTATGTGGTACAAGGCCATATGACCTTAGGAGCGCTAATGAGCGTATCTTATATTATTGGTCAGATGAATTCGCCCATTAGTCAATTGATAAATTTCTTTCGCTCCATGCAGGATGCGAAACTTAGTCTTTCAAGACTTGACGAAGTCCAGAATCACCCACAGGAAGAGCAGGAAGAATTAAAAGCAATAAATTTAATCAAAAGCCATTATCAACAAGATGGCATAACTAAAGGTATTATTTTCAAACAAGTGGCATTTCAATATGAAGGTCCTACCTCTCCTTACATTCTAAGAAACATTAATTTACTGATTCCAGAAGGCAAGGTAACTGCTATTGTAGGAGCAAGTGGCAGCGGGAAGACTACCCTAATGAAATTGCTTCTCAGATTCTATGATCCCACGCAAGGTATCGTTAATTACAATGGAGATAATTTACTGGAGTTGTCACCACGGAATATTCGGGAAAATTGTGGTGTAGTAATGCAGGATGGATTTATTTTTTCCGACACCATTGAGCGTAATATTGCAACTGGCGATGAAAACATAGATAGAGATAAGCTGCTCAATGCGGTTAAAATCGCAAATATAAAATCATTTATTGAGGATTTACCTTTAGGTTATATGACAAAAATAGGTGCTGCTGGCAGTGGAATATCCGGAGGACAAAAACAACGTATTTTGATAGCCAGAGCAGTGTATAAAAATCCGCACTATTTGTTTTTTGATGAGGCAACATCAGCCCTGGATGCAGAGAATGAAAAAATAATTCACGACAATTTGCAATCCTTTTTTAAGGGTAAAACAGTTGTCATCATTGCCCACAGGCTCTCAACAGTAAAGAATGCAGATCAAATTATTGTGTTGAAAAATGGCCAGATTGTAGAGCATGGCAATCATCAGGAATTGGTTGCCATAAAAAATCAGTATTACAATTTGGTTAAAAATCAATTAGAGTTAGGAAGTTGACAAATCGATTTTCCCAGTTCTGCTTGTCTTGGAATTAATGGAAGTTTGAAATGGAAAGTTGACCCTTTTCCAAGTTCACTCTCTATTCCGACTTCACCACTATGTCGTTTTAAGATTTCAGAAGAAATAAATAAACCAAGGCCTAAACCTTCAAACCGCATAGCTGTACTATCTACCCGGAAATAACGATCAAATAGTTTATTGATATTTGAAGGAGCTATGCCAATACCAAAATCTTTGATAGAAACTGAAACATGGTCATGCGCTAAACTACTATTAACCAGTACAAATTTCCCATCAGGAGAATATTTCACTGCATTGGTCAGAAAATTGTTGATTACCTGTTCCAGCCTGAACTGATCTCCTGTAAATTCAAAATCACAACAAGTTTCCAGTATAATCTGATGAGAAGGAAATATATGCTGAGCACTCTCTATAGTATCAGTTAATAGTTTTTTAAAACTAAACGGAGCCATATTATACTCAATCTTTCCAGCATTTAATTTAGTTACATCAAGCAAATCAGCAATCAGTTTCTCAAGTCTGACAATATTATCAGAACACTTAATCACAAACGCATTTAACTTATTCTGATCTTTAGTCTTAACAATCAACTGATTGAAAGCCTTTATACTTGTGAGTGGAGTTTTTAACTCATGGCTGGCAATTGAGATAAATTCGTCCTTCAACTGCTCATTAGTTTTTTGCAAGTGAATATCTGTATTTGTACCAATCCATAAAATTATGCTGCCATTCTCTATCAAAGGAAGGGCTCTTGACAGATGCCACCTATAAGTACCATCATTAAATAACAAACGGAATTCGACTAAATACTCTTTACCATTTTTTAATGCATCTGCCCAATTAGTCAAAGCCGCCGGCAAATCATCAGCATGAATGAATTTTTGCCATCCATGACCAATAATCTCTTCATTTTCATAACCAAAATCACTGCACACTCTTTCATTCAAATAATTAAGGGCACCATCATGTGTAGCTGTCCAGACTTGCTGTGGGATAGAATTCAATAGAAATTTAAAGCGATTTTCACTCGCTCTGATCTTTAAAACCATCTGTTCTAACTGATCCTGAGTAGATAGCAATTCTTCATTAGTACTCAGTACTTGTTCATGTGAAGCTGCTATTTCCTCATTGATTGCTGCTAATTCTTCCATTGATGCCTGGAGTTCCTCGTTTGTTGATGCCAACTCTTCTGAAGAAGCTTGCAGCTCCTCTACGGTTGCCGCTAATTCTTCTGAAGATGCCTGTAATTCTTCATTTGTTGCAGCAATTTCTTCCAATGAAGCTTGAAGTTTAACTTCACTCCTTTCCAGCAATTGTCTTGCTGTCACCGTAGCTGTAATATCAATAACTGTGGCTAAAATTGATTCCACCTGGCCATTCTTGTTCTTCAGCGGATCGTAAGAAAAGTTTACATAAATCTCCTTAACTGATTCATCTGAAAGTACAATTTTTACCGGTACTTCAGGCATGGCCACACGAATCCCGGAATCAAATACATCCATCAATAATTGTGGGAACTGCTGTCCTTCCAGTTCCGGAAATACTTCTATCAGTTTCTTACCTAATACCTCTTCTTTCTGACGATGCCATGTATCGTAGAGCATAGCATGGTTTGCCTGTTCAATGATCAGATCTTTACCATTAAATAGTGCCATTGCAACCGGTGTAGTCATGATCATCTCATTCAGCCTGTGCTTACCTTCTTCTATTACAATCCTTAACTTAACCTTTTCTGTAACATCAGTTGCAATGACAATGATCTTTTCAGTTTGACCCGATTCATCTATCAGGCGCTTACAAATAAAATCCGTATATATTTCTTTTTTCCTGCCGTCAATATCTATCGTTCCTCTAACTTCATTACCCACGTAAGGATGGCCATTTGCCAGTACTTCAGCTAATGATGAAAAAAAGGATGACTCGTAAATCTCAGGAATAGCTTCATAAACGGTTTCCCCTATAATTTCACTTGATTTCCCCCACGTATTCAATAAATATTGATTAGCAGATTCAATAGTAAGATCCACCCCATTTAATACTCCAATAGCTACTGGAGCATCATTAATCAGATAACGCAGATTATTTTCACTGCTGGCCAGTTCTTTTGTCCTTTCCAGCACACGATCTTCTAACGCTGCATTAAGCCTGTAAAGATCTTGCTGACTATTATTTAATTCTTCATTAATCGTGTATAACTCTTCATATGCCGCAGATACTTTTTCATTTGCGGCAGTTAGTTCTTCATTTAAAGCTTGTTCATTTTCCAGATTAACAAGCAGTTGCTTCTCATTTTCTATTGCCTTTAATCCTAAAACACGCTCCGTTACATCTGTTGCATGGTGTAAAATACAATAGCTCTCACCCTGATCATTTTTTAAAGCTTTATATTCGTAATCATAATAGGTTGTTTTTAAAACACCACCCGATTCCAATAACGCAGGTACACCCTCTCCAGTATTCGTTATACCCGTTTTTAAGACGGTTTTTAACAGTTCAATAAAAGGCTGCCCTACTAATTCCGGAACTGCCTGGGCCAATGGCAAACCAATAATAGATCTGTCCTTTCCCCAAAAGCGAATCATAGCATCTGTTGCTGCTTCAATAATTAAATTGTCGGTGGTGTATATTGCAGTAGCAATATGCGATGCAGAAAATATATCAAGAAGTTGATTACAGCTCAACAAGGTTGTTTTATTCATTAGAATTAAAAAGAAACGCTAAAATAGATTTATTTTCAGAAACGTGTAAATTTAATTATTTGACCTATTAAAACATAGTAGTGAAGATTTATTTCCGAAATCCAAAAGCCTTTTTCACCTGATTTGAATCAATATTATGAGGATCAAGTCATAGACTTGTGGATTAGGGATTAAATTTCAAGTTTTGGGTTTGATACTTTTTGAGTTCAAAGCAGAAGGTTATGATTCTTTAATAAGCTAATTACTTCCTGATTTTTCCAGGCTGGCTACTTTGACGAAAGTGCTCTGATGCCTTTGGGTTTCCATTGCTTGTTTCCTTTTGCCCGGTACAGAACTTTTGAAACAACCTGTACGCCAAACTGCTGCTTTAAAAATGAAATCGCCCAGGATTCCCTTTGAAAATTTACCCGTTAAACTTACCATAATAAATAAATATCTTTCCACCAATGTAAGCTATTCGCGTTAAAGATTATCCTGATGCGTAAAAAATGTCCGCAATTGTCCGCAGCTGCCTGCAATTGTCCGCAGTTGTCCATGAGTTAGTCAAAGGGAAAATTATAATTTCATTAATCTTCAACTAGTTCTGGTTGGGTTGTGCCTGAGTGGTGGTCGGGATAACACCAGGTTGTAAACGGGCTGTAAGCATGCCAGGTCTAAGTCATTTCAACTAGTTGTTTTGACTTAGAGTTGCCATGCTCTCGCGTTACTTTAGCACTGCTCTTACCCTAACGAGTACTCAGGCAGTACTCGGACAGTACCCGGGCAGTACCCGGCCGGTATAGCTTTATGATTTAGCTATTTTGAATTTATTTACGAACAGCCCGGCCTTGTTTCTCCTGAGTCATTCCCAGGCAAATTGAAAGCTTTCAGCGCAACTTCCAGAGGCATAAGAGCATCCGTGACAGCAAAGACTTTCTGTTGAGCGTGTCAAAATTTATGCTTAAAAAAGAGCCTGCCCCACAAGTTTATAACTTGATCCTATTATTACAGCAAATGTCCTAAGAAATAATTTTTCATAATCTTTAAACCAAAGTACATGCGCTTTGTTCTGTACTACAAAACTGGACATATGAAAAACGAACTGAGTACTCAAATTATTGAAAAATTAACAGCTTTTGGCTTTCAGCCAACAGGAAAAGAAAATATCGACCGGGGTGAAAGAATTGTTTCGCTGATCGCCGGAACGTGGCTGGTTTATAAAAGTATAAAGAAAATCGGGAAGCATCCATTTCTGGGAATTCAGGGTGCAGCAGCAGGCGGACTGATGCTTTATCGCGGTGCTACAGGATTCTGCCCGGTTTACAAGCAGCTGGATAAAGATACGACAGATCCACAGGCAATTAATATTACTGAGCATATCACTGTCAATGCACCAAAAGAAGAAGTATATGCCTTTTGGCGCGACCTTTCCAACCTGCCAAAATTCATGAAACACCTCAAAAATGTAGTAGAAATAAACGATGAAGTATCTTTATGGGAGGCCAATACTCCGGGTGGGTTGCTGGATTTGACCTGGAATGCAGAAATCACCCGTGAAGAAGAAGGCGTATATCTGGGCTGGCAATCTCTTGAAGGCTCTATGATCGATAACGCAGGTAAAATAGAATTTAAAGATTCCTTAAACGGTACAGGCACTGAAATGCAAATTGAGATTGATTACTTCCCTCCCGCAGGCAGTGTAGGCAGAGGTATTACTTCTTTGTTTAATGGAATATTTGAACGTATGATCCGTCAGGACATTCAAAACTTCAAAGCCTATGCAGAAGCGGCCGACTTCAGAGCGTATGCAGGGCTTTCGGAACAGGAAAATTAAAAAAGAATATAATTTAAAGTAAAAGGTCTCCGTGCTATGGAGACCTTTTACTTTAAAACAGGGCAATTATAACATCTTATTGCTGTTTATCGGTATATTCAACTTAGGCTTATCATAATTTTCTGTAAATCTTTTGATAGAGACAATCTTGCCGTCTGGCAGTTCGATTTGAAAATCATCTTTCCTAAAAAGATTATCAATTGATAAACCCATTTTATTTTAACTTTGCACGGTGAAAAGCCCAGGCAGTAGTCAATTAACGAATCATCAAACAGCAATACGTGCAACATATTTCAGTATTATAAGTAATACTGTGCTTGCAATCCTCAAAGGAATCGCAGGGGTTTTCGGAAATTCTTATGCCCTGATAGCTGATGCCATAGAATCAACTGCCGATATCTTCTCTTCCCTGCTTGTCCTTTTTGGGCTTAAATATGCCAGCAGACCAGCAGATGAAAATCATCCTTACGGTCATGGAAGAGCAGAACCACTGGTGACCTTTCTGGTTGTCGGTTTTTTAATTACCTCTGCTACAATTATAGCCTATGAAAGTATTCAGAATATTGGAACACCACACGATCTGCCAAAACCATGGACATTAATTCTATTGGCTGCACTGATTGTATGGAAAGAAATCTCTTTTCGGAAGGTGATGAAAAAAGCGATGGAAACAAACAGCTCCTCATTAAAAGCAGATGCATGGCATCACCGCAGTGATGCAATTACCTCAATTGCCGCATTTATAGGGATCTCAATTGCGCTGATACTAGGTAAAGGATATGAATCAGCAGATGACATTGCAGCCCTTTTTGCTGCCGCTTTTATACTTTATAACAGCTATAAAATCTTCAGGCCTGCATTAGGAGAAATTATGGATGAGCATTTATACGATGACCTTGTGGTCAACATCAGACAGGTATCTTTAACTGTTAAAGGTGTTATCGATACCGAGAAATGTTACGTGCGTAAAGCAGGAATGCAGTACCATATTGACCTGCATGCCATTGTAGATGGAAATATTTCAGTAAGAGAAGGACACGACATCTCACATCGTCTGCAAGATACACTCCGTGCTAAACTTCCGGAATTAGCGAATGTCCTGATCCATATTGAGCCTAACTGATAAACTATAACCGATTCCTTAATCTTTAAATTATTTTCCAAAGTTGCGGAGACGCTGACCTTAGGTAAATATGCTGAAAGAGCTTCTTTAGCCTTCGCATCAGTACACCCTATGGCCAAAATTGGATTATGAAAATTAGAATTTTGAGAATAATATTAGTAATTAAGAAATTCCTTGTTAAAGCAGCCTGTGATCAGCAGGCTGCTTATTTAAGCATATTTTATAGTACTACATCGGCTTTATCATACAACAGCTCTTTTTCTCCAAAAAGACGCTCTGCAATCATATTACGCTCCCTGCAATAAGCGATCAGTTTATTCGACTGAACAATTGGATTAGACTCATCAGTATACTTAATACTGCTGATGAACTCTAACCAGGGCTCCTGTCCCATTGCATATACATAAACTTCTTTTGGTTTAAAGATATTGATCAGGGAAATTCCTTTCTCACTGTCCGAGCCCGATAAGCGACGGCTATTATCCTGTTCTCTGGATAACTTTTTGGTCAGTAATGGCCCATAAAGCCAGGATAAAGGAGCACCATCGCATTCCATTCCTAAAAACATGACATCAGGACTTCCAACTATACTATGGATCCTTTTATATAACGCTGATTCCACAATCCTTGAATCTGCAAGAAATACTAATTTAAAATTACCGATCTGTACAAAAAAACAAGCTTTAGTCAGGATATTCAGATCACTATGTTCCCCCGTAAAAGGTAACCCCGTAATCACTGCATCAGAAAAGCGGATAGTTTCCATTTCATCAATAGCAGTAACATTATCAAAACCAATATGATTAAACATCAGCTTAAGTCCCGGATCTTCCAGCTTACCACTATTCGTGTGCGGGACAATAATATTTCTGATTTTATGACGCAAAGGCAGTAAGGTTTCAAATAAAATATGATCCTGATGATTATGAGTAATCAGTACATAATCAATCACATCCGGTAAATCTCCATCAGAAAAATGTGCCACCTCAAAATCATATCCATAATAGCTGATCAGCGGATCTACAAGAATACTAATATCTTTTGTTTCAACCAGGATACATGCATGCCCAAAATAACGCATCCTTACCTTATCACCAGTATATTTTTGATAAACAGGAGGAGGAGTTTCTGTGAAAAAAGTTTCAAACAATGGAGAATCACTATCAGAAATGCCTAATAATGCCTTGATATATTCTAAAGACTGTGGTGTACGTTTCATTCTTGCCAGTTCATCAATTCCAGTATGATCAAAAGGAATCTGCAAGTGTAAAACATCCGGGTCATTCAATCTTGGGGTACTTAAACAGAAAGGACGATGATCATTATTGGTTACCCAGAGCGCAATACTTTGTGATTGCTTATTATAAAACTCACTCGCATACAATAAAGGTTCAAAAAACCTGAAGCCTGGATTGTTCTGGCGGTCATAATATAATTCTACTAAACCTTTCAATTGCTCAGGTACTTTTACGTACAATGATTCCAGGGAAAAACCTTTCCCCTCTTCCTGTAATAATTTATCAAGCTCCCTGATAGACTTTGCAAGTGTGATTAATGGCTGTTGATTAGCCAGGGTATCTTCCTGAATTGCCTTTACTTCATCTGCCCTTTCTACCGGGATATCCATAAATGGACCTCCACGCAGCTTAGGGTTCAATACGGCCTGCGCATGTAATTCTGGTGCCATCAAATAAGACTCCATGATAGTCATATGTCTTCCGGTGATATTCATCGCAGCAGTAGCTGGAGAGATCAGATGACTCCATGCATACCAGCGGTCTACAAGCGGCTCCATCACTAAATTAGGTTTCAGATACAATAGTGTTTTATTCATAAGATGTTTGTTTATTAACTATAATGAGTTATTTTTCTTTGATCAGTGCGCCAGATTCCATTCGGTATAAAGAATCGGCCCTTTCATAATATTTATCATCATGGGTAATTGCCAGAATAGTAAAACCTTCTGCTTTTAATACCGGGATAATCTCCAGGTAGAACTTCATTCTAAAAACAGGGTCCTGATCGGCTGCCCATTCATCCAATAACAGAATTGGCCGGTTCTCCAGTAAAATAGCGATGAATGCCAGGCGCTTTCTTTGTCCTGTAGAAAGTTTTAACGAAGAAAACCGATCCGTCCCGATTGAAATTTTATCTTCCAGTTCGAATAAATGCAAATAGCGGTTAGCCCTTTCTCTGTCAATTATATCAATACCATATAAACGATCGAACAGATGAAAATCGGAAAATACCGGTGCAAACAAGCTATTGGGAATTTCACCTGAGCTCAGCTCTTTCCCATTCAGTAATAGTTTTCCTTCCTGCGCCTGTAACAGACCTAATACGAGGTGTAACAAAGTGGTTTTCCCTGCTCCATTACCTCCATAAATAAAAACAACTTCTCCCTTCCTCAATTGAAAATCTATCGGGCCAAGAGAAAATGCTGTTTCAGAAGCAGGATATTTAAAACGCAAAGATTGGTAGGTCAAATCCTGTAATGGAGGTAATACCTGCATATTCACTGATTTTTCATTTTCTCCAAATGAGCGAAGCAAATCATCCAAACGTACAGCTGCTATATTCCCTGCGCCCAGATCAGGCATTAAACTTGCAACAGATTCTAATGGCCCTAACAAATAAAGCGTTACAATAATGCAATTCATGAGCACAGCAGCCGGAATCTTAAACGACGTTCCACCAAGAAAAAGTAAGGCGATCAAAGCTGTATAAAATAGAAACTGGCTGATCAGATTATTATTATAATAGCCCGTAAATCCCTTGCTGGCATAATTATAATTGTCCATAGAGGATTCAAATAACGGTCCCTCCACCAATGCTTCGCCTTTAGCAGGATTAATCTTTACTTCGCGGAAACCATCAATAACCTGCCTGATATGGTGAAACAATACATCTTCACTTTCCCTCGCCTTTTGCAGGAATTTAAGGTTGGTATCAGAGCCTAAAGAATAAATGCCAACACCACAACAGGCCACCACTGCTATAAAAATAAGTACAACAAATGATAAGTAAGCCAAGTAAATCAGGCAACCCGCCACGGTAACCACAGCAGTTACCAATACTATGGAAGATAAAGCTGCATGCGAAACAGCGGTTACATCTTTTGTGATCGCTGCATCAAGCAATTCCTGTTTATCTTTCATATCCTGATAACCAGACCGCAATGCGGAACGAATTAATTGCATCCTGATATCATGCACAATCTGTTGAGAAAAACGTATCGTAATCCCCGACAATATCCTGTTAAATACCACGTAGACCGATAACAATCCAATTGCGCTGAGAAAGAAGGCAAGATCCGCCTCCTTTCCCGCAATTAACCCATTTAATGTTTGATTGATCATCACCAATAACCAGACGTGAATACCTCCGGAAATCAGCCCTAACAAAACCAGCATTACAAAAATCCTGACTCTACTTTTAAATACAAGTTTTAATAACTGCATATTAATCTTTATTATTTTCAACAATTCCAGTAACTATTGCGGCTTCATCTTCCAGGATATTAGCATGATGTACAGTATTTATGCTGATTACTTTCAGCTGATCCATATTTGTTAATACCTGATCCACATTATTAAAAGGCAGCGCTAGTAAATAGTCCTGTACTTCAAATTTGTCAGCTGGTATGGTCTGATCTGCCAGAGTCGCTTTAAATAGCACAACGTTTGTAGTTTCCAGCTTGCGGGAAATCAGCTGATCTCTTAATGCATATTCTGCCAGCAGGAAAGCCCTGACCTGTTCAGCCGTAGCTTCTATTTCCAGGCCATCCACTGCGCGCTGTACATCGGCTGCTGTGGGAGGTGTTCTGTAAGCCATTAGTTTTTCGTCACCATCACTGAGCGCTGTGTCCAGCAGGTAAACAGTGATATCCCGTATACCTTTCGCTTCCAGCAACGCTGCAGTTTCAAGCGCAATTTGTCCGCCTAAAGACCAGCCAAGCAAAGCATAAGATGTTTGTCCAGTTAGCCTTTGTACTCCCTCAATATAGTCCAGATAATGATCAGCCAGTTCCGAAAGATCACTTATTTTGACTGCATTATACAGGTTATAAGAATCTACACCATAACAACTATGCGTAACGCTTAGCTTTTCGGCCAGTGAAGTATATACCTCACTGCCCCCACCTCCGGGATGGATCATGAATAGATTAGGTTTATCTGTGGTGCTGTTTAATTTAACAATGATCTTATTCGTGTTTTCCAGCATTACAGCTAGCAAACTAACTGATCTTGCCATAAATATATCTGAGATCTTTATTCCGGATCGGAAAGCTTTATTGACTCTTTGCATCAGCCGGACAGCAGAAATACTATTTCCCCCTAAACTGAAAAAATCATCATCAATGCTGATCTTTTCTGCCTCAAGCTGTAATACTTCTGCGTAAATCCGGCATAGCTCTTCCTGTGTTTCATTCTCCGGTGCCTGGTACTGCCTGCTGCCTGTAAATGAGGGGTCTGGCAAAGCTTTTTTGTCCAGCTTACCATTGATCGTCAGCGGTAACTGTGCAATATATACCAAAACAGCCGGCACCATATATTCAGGTAAATGAGCTGCCAGATGCTGCAGGATACTTTCATGATCCAGCGGAGCTGACGATACATAATAAGCTGCCAGGTATTTCTGTGCCCCTTCTTTAGCCAGGACCACCGATTGACGGATACCCGGATAAGCGGATAACCTCGATTGAATCTCACCCAGCTCAATCCGGTAACCACGGATCTTTACCTGGAAATCGTTACGGCCAATATATTCCAGGCTGCCATCAGCAAGCGAACGCACTAAATCCCCTGTTTGATATAACCTGCCATAAGAAGTTTCCAGGAAGCGTTCCCTGGTCAGTTCAGGCTGGTTCAGGTAACCGCGTGACAAACCTGCCCCGCCTACATACAGCTCACCTACAGCCCCTAACGGAACCGGCTTCAGGTAATTGTTGAATACATAAGCCTGCTGATCAGGGATTGTTACCCCAATCAGAGAGCCGCTATCCAGTGCCGAAGGACTAATCAGTTTATAGGTTACATGGACCGTAGTTTCAGTGATGCCGTACATGTTGACCAGCTGAGGACTCTGCGCACTGTAACGGCTGTACCAGGGTTTCAGCTGGGATAAATTAAGCGCTTCCCCGCCAAAGATCACATAGCGTAAGCTACCCAGCAGTTCTGCCTTTTCAATGGCAATCGCACTGAACTGGTAGAAAGCATTCGGGGTCTGGTTTAAGACCGTTACCCCTTCCAGGGCACATAAACCGTAGAACTGTTCCAGGTCACGGGTCTGTTCATGGGTAGGAATAACCAGTTTGCCGCCATACAATAAAGCGCCCCACAACTCCCAGACACTGAAATCAAAGACATAAGAATGGAATAATGTCCATACATCCTGTTCATTGAAACCATACCAGTCATCGGTGGCCTTCAGCAACCGGACCACATTCCCATGTTCCTGCATCACCCCTTTGGGCTGACCGGTCGTACCACTGGTGTAAATCACGTAAGCCAGATGACCAGAACCCGTAGCAGTGACAGGATTCGAAACCCCATAAGCTGCAATCTCTGCCATTAAAGCCTCCGTAATTACAACTTTGGCCTTGATATCTGCTAAAATATAATTGACCCTTTCCGAAGGATAACCCGGATCAACCGGTACATAAGCAGCACCTGCTTTCAGCACGCCTAAAATAGCGACGACCATAAACGAAGAGCGTTCCAGGCAAAGTCCGATCAGATCGTCAGGCTGGATCTGATAACGGTCAATCAGGTAAGCTGCCAGTTGATTGGCCTGTGCATTCAGTTCCTGGTAAGTGAGGCTAATCCCTGCAAACACGGTAGCGACGCGATCCGGTGTTTGAATCACCTGTGCCTCAAACAGCGATTGAATCGTATCAGCTGAAGGATAGCTTAAGGCTGTAAACTTCATTTCATCTGCATAACGAAGATCAGTTGTTTTTAATCCCGGTTCAGTAGTTATTTGAAGAAGCAAAGATGAAATACCTTCCAGCACCTGTTGAATCATTGCATGCTCAAAGAGTTCACCTGCATATTGCAGCCTTAATACAACCTCATTTCCAGCTTCATAAGCAATAATACCCAACGGGTAATCCATTTTTTCTACAGCATGCCTGAATTCCAGTACTAATGTTTCATCTTCATCAGGTGTTTCAGCAACAGGATAGTTTTCATACACAAACAGACTGTTAAACAAACGAGTACCATTTTTCTGTAGGTTAGACAGATTAATATCACTGCGGTTATTGACCTCATTAATCTGTTCCTGTAATTTCCTGATTTCAACCAGAACAGCACCTTCAGTATGTTCCATAATTACCGGAAGTGTATTTATAAATAAGCCAACGGCTTGTTCAATATGATCAATTGGAAGATTACGACCAGAAACAGTCATACCCACAACTGTTGTATCACTAAACCCATAAACACTTAATTGTTTATGCCAGCAATACTGTAATACAGCATTGATCGTAAAACCTTGATCCAGACAGAATTGCTTCAATTGGATGTACTGCTTATCTTTCAAAATAAGCTGTTCCTCTGCTGATTGTTTGATATGCCTGTAATCTGATAATACCAGCTGCCTTTGAGAAGGCTTCATCAGGCTGCTGAGATCTTCCTGATCTTCCAGCGAACCAATGTAGTTTTCCCAGTAAGCCGCGTTATCTTTTTGATGCAGCTGTAAATATTGCTGCGCAGCTACATAGCTCTTATCAGCCTCCACATGGAACTTTTCTCCCTTGAGCAATTGCAGATAAATCGTATGAACTGTTTCCATCAATACAGGAGAACTCCAGCCATCCAGAATAGCATGATGACTGCTAAAAATGCAGGTATAATGATTTTCGCTGTGTTTCAGCAGGTAAACTCTGAACAGGTTTCCTGCCCGCAGATCATAAACCGATGCCCTGTCTTCGGCGAGAATTCGTTCCAGTTGCTGCTCATCATCCAGCTTCTGGTAACGCCAATCCAATACCCCTTCTTTATCTATAACCTGCACCAGCTCCTGTTCCCAGCTAAACCTTAACCTTAAAGCAGCATATTTTTGCTGGGCATACTTCCATGCCAATTGCAGTTTTTCCGGCTCTAAATGATTATGATAATCCCAGATTTGCTGCACACGGTAAGCATCATCTATATCTCCCTGATTCAAAGCATGGTAAATAAATCCTTCCTGCAAACTGCTGGTCAGATAAACACCCGCTATCTCACGTTTTCTCTGCAAATGATCCAGATAATCTTTTGATACGATATAATTGACATCAAATGGTGTAAGATAAGTCCGGTCCGACTGGCTTAAATAAACAATCAGCTCTTCCAGTTTCTGCTGGTAAACTGTGGCCAGCGCTGTTAATGTTTCTTCAGGAAGACTTCCTGTAATAGCAAACTGCAACTGACCAGCTGTAATACCGCCATTGATACTCATCATTCCTTCAGTTCTGTTTTCAGGAGCAGCTGTTAAACCACTGCTGTCTCCGGAAATAGTCCAGAGTGCTCCGGGTTCACTTTCCATCTGATCAAACTGACCCAGATAATTGAAGCTGATATAGGGCAGCTCATGCGTCGTATACCCGATCAGTGCACCATAGCCAATACCGTCTCCAGGTATTTTTCTAAGCATTTCTTTAACAGATACGATATTGGTCTCCAGTGAACCGGCAACAGTTTCCAGCATTACCGGGTACATGGTAGTGAACCAGCCCGCTGTTCCGGTAATATCCAGTTCAGTTGATAAAGATGTTCTTCCATGTCCTTCCAGCAGGATATAGTTCTTGTGACTGCCCGTCAGCTTAGCTAAAGCCATTCCTAAAGCAGTCAGTAATAAGTCATTGATCTGCGTTTGATAAACAGCGCTGCTTTTACGCAATAATAATGCGGTAAGCGTACTATCCAATGTGATACTGGCCTGGTTCAGGCCATCAACATATTTTTTACGGAGAATCGCATTGTTCGCACTTACTCCTGCAATAACCTGCTCCCAGTAATCCTTTTCACCTTCCTGAGCATAAGCAGTAACTGCATTTACCCATTGGCGGTAACTACTTCCTTTTATTCCCGGAACAGCAGTTGTCAGCTGTTTTGATAAGCGCTCATAAATCATTTGAAGATCGTCGCTGATTATCCGCCAGCTCACAGCATCTATAATCAGGTGATGAAAAGCAAAATAGATTTTTGCCCTTCCATCAGCATAGCCGTCCAGATAGCCCATCTGGAAAGTCTTACCACCAAAAATCTCAAAATCAGACTGCCAGCTGGTGAGCAATTCCTCTAATCCAATTGATGTATAGGTACTGACATCTGCATAATTAAGCTGAAATTCTGGTAATTCAGAGCTGTAAAATTGCGTATAATCCTTACGGTAACTTAACCTGAAAGCATCATGGTGCTTTAGCAATTCTACTATACTCTGTTTCAGTAATACCTGATCCAATAGCGGTACATCCAGCATAAACGACTGATTCCAATGATTGTATACTGGAAATAATCCTTTGTCAATATGATGGAAAAACCATTGCTGAATAGGTAATAAGGCTACTTCTCCGGTTAAAATACCTTGTTCCGCTACAATTGTTGCACGATTTGCACCGGCAATCACATGACGGTTAAGTGCAGCTATCGTTTTATGCGTAAAGATGTCTTTTACATTAATATGAATATTCAGCCTTTGTCTTAACCTGCTAACAAGCTGGATACTTACAATACTATCACCCCCCAGTTTAAAGAAGTCATCATGAATACCCACTTTTGAAACCTCGGTATTCAGCACCTCAGCATAAATGGCGCATAATTTTTCCTCAATTTCATTCTGCGGTGCCTGGTAGTTTTCATTGCCTGTAAATTCAGGATCAGGCAATGCTTTTCTATCAGGCTTTCCATTGATGGTTAACGGAATTTTATCAATAGGTACCAATATGGCCGGCACCATATAATCCGGTAATAATCCGGCTATATAAGTCAGTAAAGCTTGTTGGTCAAGTATTGTTTCTGACACGTAATATCCAACCAGGTACTTACTGGTGCCTTTGTCCTTAGCCAGTACCAGCGATTGCTGAACACCAGGATAAGAAGACAGTGCAGATTCAACTTCACCTGTTTCAATACGGTATCCCCTGATTTTTACCTGGAAGTCATTACGTCCGGCATATTCAAGGCTGCCGTCTGGCAAGTAACGTACCAGATCACCAGTCTTATAAAGTCTTCCATAACTCGTGTTCACAAACTTTTCTCTGGTTAGTCCATCCAGATTAAGATAGCCCCTTGCAACACCAGCTCCACCAACATACAACTCTCCTGTAGTTCCGGCAGGAACAGGAAGAAGACTGTTATTCAGTACATAAGTAGTCATATTGATCCCCGGACGACCTATATTTCTGCTGCCGCTTCCTTTGATATAATGATGTAACGTTGCACAGACTGTCGTTTCTGTAGGGCCATAAGCATTAACCAGATGAATGCCCTGATCATGATACAGTTCCATTAACCTTGGATCCGTCACATCTCCCGCTACGATTAATATTTCCAGCGGAAGAATATATTCCTTATTCAATAAAGCAGGAGGAATAGTTGCCATATGAATCTTATTGGCCTGAATGAAATCATATAACAATTCCAGATCAGTTCTGGTCTGACCGGCCGCAATGTAAAGCGTATTCCCATAAATCAGGGTGGCATAAACTTCCCATACATGCGCATCAAACACATAATTAGCATACCATAAACATTTTTTATTGCCGGCTGATAATCCTAATTCGAGTCCCTGCATCGTTACCAGATTTAATACTCCGCGATGTTCGATCATTACTCCTTTTGGCTGTCCTGTAGTTCCGCTGGTATAAATAACGTAAGCCAGGTTTTCTGCTTTTGCAGTTGTTACCGGATTTGTAACCGGATAATTCACTATTTCTTTTGCAGTCTGGTCCGTAATAACAACTTTTGCATGCGTATCAGCCAGGATGTAATTAATTCTATCTGCCGGATATCCAGGATCAACCGGTACATAAGCTGCACCAGATTTTAATACACCCAACATGGCGACCAGCATAAAAACAGAACGTTCCAGGCAAAGTGCAATCAGATCATCCGGTTGAACAGTATAATTTTCCAGCAGGTATGCTGCCAGCTGATTTGCACGTTCATTTAATTCCTCATATGTCAATTCCTCTCCCTCACATACTACTGCCACCTGATCAGGCGCCGTGAGTACCCGTGCTTCAAACATTTCCTGAATGGTTTGATGATCAGGATATTGGTGTGCAGTTGCATTCCACTGGCTAATGATCTGGTTATAGTCTTCATCAAGCAAACTATTCAATACAGGCTTATTTTCCAGAAGATTGTATAGGTTTTGCGTATAATAACGCATAAAATAATCCAGATAAGACTGATCCGCCATCTGGTCATGCGCGGTCATTGAAACGTGAAACCCTGTATCTCCTTGCTGAGAAACATTCAGGACAAACGGGATGTTAGATCTCTCATAACCAGAGCCTTCTTCTATACTATCTACACTTTCTTCAAAGATGTGGAAGTGCACAAAATTAAAAGCAAACTGATAGAGCTCCTGTCCGAACAAGGATTTAATTTTACCATATGGATACCCCTTGTAATTGTATAATTCAAGTTTCTGCTGGAATATACCTGTGATCTCATCATCTTTGCGAACCTGGTAACGGAAAGGAATTGTATTCAGGAACAGACCGAATAACTGGTCACCACCTTCTTTTTCCAGCCGGTTGTTCACCACAAGGCCAATCGTAATATCATCCTGATTTAAGAACATGGAAAGGGTATGCAGATAAACATAAATAAATAACGTGTCTGCACTTACATTTAATGACTGCGCCATTGCAAGCAGAGATTTACTCTGCTCTTTTTCCAGTTGCAGTATAGCAGAATAAAGTCCATTAGCCGAAGGAGCCGGATCATACTTCCACGATGCGGTAGTCAGGTTTACATCAGCAAGATAATTCTTCCAGAATGTTTGTGCCTCAACATCATTAATTACATTTTGTTCCCTCGCCACAAACTCTCCATAGTGCAAATCTATCCGGTTACTGATGGGTTCATCCCTTGTATAAGCATTTATAAATTCATTAACCAATGATGCGATACTCCAGCCATCTGTAATCGCATGATGGAAAGAGAAGATAAAATCGTATTGATTATCCAGCTTATTGATAATGACCCTGAACAGTCCTGCTTTTGCAAAATCAAAATCATGCTGACGCTCTTCCTCTATAAGTACTTCTGGATCCTGATACTCAATTACTTTAATATCCAGCTCGGCAGTATGCTGAATGATACAATCATAACCATGGTCAGACAAGACAAATCTGGCCCTTAACAATTCATGTTTCTGTATAAGTTGCTGGAAAATTCGTACCAGCTTATCATAATCAAATACATGAGCTATTCTATACCTGAAAACATCATGGTAAGTACCTTCTCTGCCCTGTTCAGATTCAAACAGCATACCTATCTGCAAATAACTTGCAGGATAGCTATCTGCCACCTCATCCGGATTGAATAGCTTTCGGTCTGTTAAACTGAAGGGCTGATACACTGCTGCTATATCCCCCTGCTCCTGTTGTAAAAGAAACTGGCTGATTCCCCGGATGTGTTTAAGCATAAATATATCCTTCACCCGGATTTGACTCTGCAGCCTGGTGTTAAGCTTACTCACCAAACGAATCGCAATAATACTGTCTCCCCCTAACCTGAAAAAATCATCATCAATGCTGATCTTTTCTGCTTCAAGCTGTAATACTTCTGCGTAAATCCGGCACAGCTCTTCCTGTGTTTCATTCTCCGGTGCCTGGTACTGCCTGCTGCCTGTAAATGAGGGGTCTGGCAAAGCTTTCTTGTCCAGCTTACCATTGATCGTCAGCGGCAACTGTGCAAGATGTACCAAAACAGCCGGCACCATATATTCAGGTAAATGAGCTGCCAGATGCTGCAGGATACTTTCATGATCCAGCGGAGCTGACGATACATAATAAGCTGCAAGGTATTTCTGTGCCCCTTCTTTAGCCAGGACCACCGATTGACGGATACCCGGATAAGAAGATAACCGCGACTCAATCTCACCCAGCTCAATCCGGTAACCACGGATCTTTACCTGGAAATCGTTACGGCCAATATATTCCAGGCTGCCATCAGCCAGCGACCGCACTAAATCCCCTGTTTGATATAACCTGCCATAAGAAGTTTCCAGGAAGCGTTCCCTGGTCAGTTCAGGCTGGTTCAGGTAACCGCGTGACAAACCTGCCCCGCCTACATACAGCTCACCTACAGCCCCTAACGGAACCGGCTTCAGGTAATTGTTGAATACATAAGCCTGCTGATCAGGGATTGTTACCCCAATCAGAGAGCCGCTATCCAGTGCCGAAGGACTAATCAGTTTATAGGTTACATGGACCGTAGTTTCAGTGATGCCGTACATGTTGACCAGCTGAGGACTCTGCGCACTGTAACGGCTGTACCAGGGTTTCAGCTGTGTTAAATTAAGTGCTTCCCCGCCAAAGATCACGTAGCGTAAACTGTCCAGCAGTTCTGCCTTTTCAATGGCAATCGCACTGAACTGGTAGAAAGCATTCGGGGTCTGGTTTAAGACCGTTACCCCTTCCAGGGCACATAAACCGTAGAACTGCTCCAGGTCACGGGTCTGTTCATGGGTAGGAATAACCAGTTTGCCGCCATACAATAAAGCGCCCCACAACTCCCAGACACTGAAGTCAAAGACATAAGAATGGAATAACGTCCAGACATCCTGTTCATTGAAACTATACCAGTCATCGGTGGCCTTCAGCAAACGGACCACATTCCCATGTTCCTGCATCACCCCTTTGGGCTGACCGGTCGTACCACTGGTGTAAATTACGTAAGCCAGATGGCCAGAGCCCGTAGCAGTAACAGGATTGGCTGTTCCATAAGCTGCAATCTCTGCCATTAAAGCCTCCGTAATTACAACTTTGGCCTTGATATCTGCTAAAATATAATTGACCCTTTCCGAAGGATAACCCGGATCAACCGGTACATAAGCAGCACCTGCTTTCAGCACACCTAAAATAGCTACGACCATAAACGAAGAGCGTTCCAGGCAAAGCCCGATCAGATCGTCAGGCTGGATCTGATAACGGTCAATCAGGTAAGCTGCCAGTTGATTGGCCTGTGCATTCAGTTCCTGGTAAGTGAGGCTATGCCCTGCAAACACGGTAGCGATGCGATCCGGTGTTTGAATCACCTGTGCCTCAAACAGCGATTGAATCGTATCAGCTGAAGGATAGCTTAAGGCTGCGAACTTCATTTCATCGGCATAATGGAGTTCTTTGATCGCAACTTCACTCTGCTGGGCAAGTTGTTTTAAAATCCGCTGGTAAGTATCGATATACCCCTCAATGGTAGCCTGATCAAATAAACTGGTCGCATAATTGAATGTACCCGCTATCTCCATATGACTATCATCCAACATTGTTGTCAGGTCAAATTTGGCTACTTGTGTACCGATATTTCCCTCATAAATTTCCAGCAATTCGTTAATTGCCGTGTTTTGTTCTCCGCCAAACTGTTCCATTCCGAACAGCACCTGGAATACAGGATGACGGGAACTATCCTGCGGAATTTCCAGTTCACTGACCAGCTTTTCAAAAGGCAGATCCTGGTAGCTTTGTGCCTCTTTCACTGCTTCACCTACCTGTTTAATAAACGCAGCAACTGTTTGCTCAGGATGTATCACTTCGCGCAATACCAGTGTATTGACAAAGAACCCGATCACTTCTTCGATCTGACTATGGTGCCGGTTTGCAATCGGAGTACCCAATACAATATCCTGCTGATTACTATAGCTACCCAATAACAGGTAATAGCCACTCAATAATAAACTGTATAAACTAACTTCCAGCTCTTTCGCTTTAGCTCTTAAAGCATTACTGGTCATTGCATCTATTTTAAAATTAAGATTTGCCCCCACATAGCTCAATTGCGCTGGTCTTGGCCGGTCTAAGGGCAGGTTCAACGTTTCATAACCCGATAACCTCATTTTCCAATAAGCCAGCTGTTTTTCCAATACTGCGCCTGTCAGATAACTTCTCTGCCATAACGCAAAATCTTTATATTGGATAGCCAGAGCAGGCAGTGACTCCTTATCCGTATAATAATTAATTAATTCGCGGATCAGCAGATCAGTCGACCAGCCATCAAAAGCAATATGGTGTAATACAATGCTCACATAAGCTGTTTCATGCAACTGGTAAACTTTTACCTTTACCGGGTACTCCCTGTCCAGCTGGAATACATGGTTTACCGCCTCACTCATCATTTGCTCCAAAACCTCTTCAGTTTCAACAACGATTCTTTCTACCGGCAAAGCATCTTTCATGACCAGTTGATATCCACGGCCTTCACTACTGGTTTTGATCAGGGTACGCAACACTTCATGCCGCTGTACTACCGCTTCAAGTCCGGCAATTATTTTCTCCGTAGCTGTGGTATGATGCAGTTTAAACAGCAATGGAATGTTATACGCATTGCTACCCCCCTCGTAAGTCTCAATGAACCATAAACGCTCCTGTGCGAAAGACAATGCCTGATCTTCCAGTTGATCAATAACAGGAGCAACAATCCTGAGCTCCTCATGAGTACCGTTCATTAATTGTGCTGCCAGCCTTCTTATGCTGGTATGGCCGAACAAAGTGGCCACACTAATCTCCGTAAGCAGTAATTTATTCAACTTACTGACCAGCTTAATCGCCAGAATACTATTTCCCCCTAAGCGGAAGAAATCATCATCAATGCTAATTTGATTCTCTTTTAATGCTAATACCTCCGCATAAAGTGAACACAGTTGTACTTGCAGTTCATTTTCTGGTGCATGATACGTATCGGTAACAGGGTCGGGTAAAGCATTTCTATTCAGCTTACCATTAGCCGTTAACGGCAAATCAATAAGATGAATCAATAAAGCTGGTACCATATACACTGGCAACTGATTATGCAGCCATGAAAATAACTGCTGTTCATCCAACGCAGTCTCTGCTACATAATAACCTATCAGATTCTTTAAACCAGAATTTACTTCTTTAGCCAATACAACTGCTTGTTTAATACCCGGATATGCAGAAAGCTTCGCTTCTATCTCCCCCGGTTCAATACGGTACCCTTGTATCTTTACCTGGGAATCGTTCCTTCCCATATATTCAAGATTACCATCTGCCAGATAACGAACCAGATCGCCTGTTCTATACAAGCTGCCCGTTTCAGTGAAATGATCATCGATAAACCTTTCCGAAGTTAATTCCGGCAAATGCAGGTAACCTCTTGCTACACCAGCACCACCTATATAAAGCTCTCCGGCCGCACCTGCAGGAACAGGACGCAGCTCATTATCCAGCACATACAAATTATAATTCGCATAAGCCTTTCCGATAGAAAAATCCTTTACTGTTTCATCAATTGTAAAATAAGAAGCACCCACCGTAGTTTCAGTAGGCCCGTATTCATCAATAATTTGCGAAGCATATTTTAAGATACTGCTGATATGATTACTTAAGAGTTTCTCTCCCCCAACAATGGCCAGTCTGACCGGCAAATCAGGAGAATTCAGCAGTGATAAATAACCTGGCGTAGATTTCACTAATTCTATCCTGTTGTCCAGCAGATGCCGCTCATAATCAACCACATTTATAATATCACGTCCAAATACATAGACTGTTTTACCAAAGCAAAGCGGAAATAATGTAGTCGTGACCGATAAATCAAAAGCAAGATTACTGGAAAAATCAACTTTTTTAATGTCTTCAGCAATCACCTCAGCCAGGTTAAATAGATAATTCACCACATTCCGGTGTTCTACCATTACCCCTTTAGGTTTTCCTGTCGTCCCACTGGTGTAAATCACATAGGCAAGGTGATTCATTTTATTTACCTGCTCAGGGTTTGCTTTTGAATAAGTGATCTCCAGAGTCAATTGCAATAGCGCATCATCCAGATTCAGTACAGCTACCACGCCCAGTGAGGCTAACCTTTCTGAATGCTGATCGTTACTCAATACCACTTTAGTACCGGTATCAGACAGCATATAACTGATTCGTTCATCAGGATAGCCAGGATCAACCGGTACGTAAGCACCACCAGATTTCAGCACCGCAAGAATAGCGATCAGCATATAGTCAGAACGATCCATGCCAATGGCAATCAGCTCATCAGGCTGAATCTCATAAGTCTTTTTCAGATAAGCGGCCAGCTGATTAGCCTTTTCATTTAATTCCCGGTAAGTGAGTGTTTGTCCTGCATACACTACCGCCGCATGAGCTGGTAAAAGTGCCGCCTGAGCTTCAAATAAAGATTGAACCGATAAGGTCTCCGGATATTCCCGATGACCAGCATTGCTATCATAAACAAGCTCCTGATATTGCTTTTCATCCACATAACGCAGCTCTTTAATTCTCAACCCGCGATTTTGCACCTTTATCAAGGTGGCAAACTGCTTCAAAATTTCTTTATAAGTGGTAATATATCCGTTGATTGTAGCTGGTTTAAACAAACTGGTCGCATAATTGAATAATCCGATGATTTCCTTTCCACTATCATCCATCAATGCGGAGAGATCAAACCGGGCAATTTTGTAGCTCGTTTCCTCCTCTCCTTTATAGAAATCCAGCAGTTCGTTTACTGCACTCTGCTGTTCCTCGCCAAACTGTTCTATTCCAAACAATACCTGGAACACAGGATGTCTTGAACTATCCTGTAATACAGCCAGTTCTCCTACCAGTTTCTCAAAAGGCAGATCCTGATGCAGCTGTGCTTGCCGGCCGGTATCTCCTACCTGGCGGATAAAGTTTACCAGTTGCTGTTCCGGATTCAGCTCCTGCCTCAAAGCCAGTGTATTGACAAAGAATCCGATCACTTCCTGAATTTCTTCATGATGGCGGTTGGCTACAGGACTACCTATCACAATATCCTGCTGATTACTATAGCCAGCCAGCAGCAGATAATAACCGCTAAGCAGTAAGCTGTACATACTGACTTCCAGTTCACGTGCAACGGTTTTTAAATCGTCACTTGTAGACTCATCGATACTGAAAAATAAATCTGCCCCAGCATAGCTGACCCTGGAAGGTCTTAAAAAGTCAGTTGATAAATTCAGGGTTTCATAACCCGATAACCTATTTTTCCAGTAATTCAGCTGTTTGTCTAATACTGCGCCAGTTAAATAATTCCGCTGCCATAGTGCAAAATCTTTATACTGTATATTTAAAGCAGGCAGTGGCTCCTTACTATAATAATTATGCAATAATTCCCGGATCAGCAGATCAGTTGACCAGCCATCAAAAGCAATATGATGAATCACAATGCTTACAAAAGTATTTTCCTGATAATTATACACATTTACCAGCATAGGATATTCATCAGCTAACTGGAATATATGATTCACTGATTTTACAATTCCTGCTGTCAGTTCCTCCTCAGTACTCACTTTGAGACGTGTGATTTGCAAAGGCATAAGATTCTGATCCATGACCAGTTGATAGCCATTACCTTTGCTATTTGTTTTGATCAGACTATGTAGTACTTCATGTCTGTTGACCACAGCTATTAAACTCTTCAGTAAATTTTCAAGATGAGTTGATTCCTTCAGTTTAAATACTACAGGAATATTATAAGCATGACTGCCACCTTCATAAGATTCAATAAACCACAGACGTTCCTGTGCAAATGATAACAACTGGTCTGCTGCATCAGAAACCAGCGGCGCTATGATTTTCACTGCCGTCGATTCCGCATCAGCCAATTGTACAGCCAGCTTGCGGATTGTAGAATGGGTAAGGATGGTAACTACAGGCAACCGGGTATTCAATAGTTTGTTTACTTTACTCACCAACTTAATCGCCCTTATACTGTCCCCGCCTAACCTGAAAAAGTCCTCATCAATTCCAATCTTTGAACTATCCAGTCCCAGCACTTCTCCATACAACATACCTAGTTTTTTCTGCAAGTCATTTTCAGGCGCATGATATAAGCGGAGCGTCTTGAATTCGGCTTCAGGTAATGCTTTTCTATCCAGTTTTCCATTGACAGTCAGCGGGAAAGCAGTCAGATGAATAAACATTGCCGGCACCATGTATTCAGGTAACTGGTTATGGAGTTCAGCAGATAAACCGGCACTATCAAGCGCTGTATCCGATACATAATAGGCCACCAGGTATTTACTTTGATCAGAAACCTGCGTTTTTGCCAATACAACAGCCTGTTTGATCGCCGGATATTCAAGCATCCGGGATACGATCTCCTCTAACTCTATCCGGTGTCCTCTTATTTTTACCTGAAAATCATTTCTTCCCAGGTATTCCAGAGAACCATCCTGTAAATAACGAACCAGATCACCAGTTTTATAAAGTTTATTGTTTTTTTCTGCTGAAGCCGGAAAAGGATTAGTTATAAAGCGTTCTTCCGTTAACTCCGGCAGATTTAAATATCCCCTGGCAACTCCTGCACCACCAATATATAATTCACCAATAGCCCCTATAGGTAACAGTGTATGTTTATTGTCCAGTACATAAGCTGTTGTATTCGCTATAGGATGACCAATATCCGTACTGAAATTCTCCCGGGTATTCAACTGATTTAATGACCATATCGTTGTTTCTGTAGGGCCATATACATTCAGCAAATAAGCGATATCATGTTTGGAAAGTATTTCATTCAGCAGTTCCAGGTGAATTGCTTCCCCGCCAATAAATAACTTTAACTGCGGATTGTTAAACAGAAATACTTCGTATTTAGCCGACAATAATCCCGGGGTCATTTGAATAAAGCTGTATTTAGCCGCATCTATCAGGTCCACTTTACTGTCTGATAACTCAATACAACCACCACTGATCAGTGGTAATCCGTATTCCAGGCCCCAGATATCAAAAACATAGCTGGTCACAGATAAAGTACTGATCTGCTCCTGTGCATCAAAGTAAGTATCCCGGTAATAGGTAATCAGGTTCACGTAGGAATGCTGCGCGATCATTACACCTTTAGGCATTCCGGTTGTACCACTTGTATAAATTACATAGGCCAGATCATCTGGCCTGCTTAAATGAACAGGTTTTTCACCAGCATAAGTAATAGCCAGCTGTCTGTATAAAGAATCGTCATCTATGTGCTCTTTTGAAATCCCTGAATCCACGGTTAACAATTCAAGTCCTGCAGGGTAAGATTTATTGGTCAATACGATACGTGCCCTGGTATCCGAAAGGATATAACCGATTCTTTCCAGTGGAAGTTCCGGATCTACAGGAACATATGCACCACCGGATTTTAATACGGCCAGGATAGCAATCAGCATATATGCTGAACGTTCAAGACAAAGAACCACCAGATCATCAGGCTGTATCTGGTAAACATCCTGAAGATATATTGCCAGCAAATCCGCTTTTTCATTCAGCTCTTGGTAAGAAAGATGCCTGTTTTCATAGACCACAGCAACGTTATCAGGCGTGCGGGCTACCTGTGCCTCAAATAATTCCCTGATGGTCTGATCATCCGGGTAACTGCGCGAAGTATTATTCCATTGACAAATTTGATTATAATCAGCTTCAGGTAAGGTATTAAAATCGGGCTGGCCATTAATCACAGTTTCCAGATTTCGCTCATAGTACCGCATAAATTGTGCAAGAGATGCGGAATCAGCCACATTTTCGTGTGCTGTTAATCTTGCTTCAAAAGCAGTCTGTCCAATTTGGGAAACGTTTAAAACAAATGGAATATTTGTTTTCTCATAACCAATACTGGAGGGTACATCATCCTGCTGATCGTTCAGGATATGAAAGTTTACGAAATTAAAGGCGAACTGATAGGCATCCTGCCCCAATATCGATTTAATCATTCCATAAGGGTAACCTCTGTAAGGATATAATGCCAGTTTCTGCTCAAATACAGCCCTGATCTGATCATTTTCTGCGTTAACTTTATACCGGAAAGGAATCGTATTTAAGAACAGCCCAAACAACTCATCCCCACCTTCTTTTTCCATCCGGTTATTCACGACCAGACCAATCGTAATATCATCCTGATTCAGGAATCTGGCTAATGTATGCAGGTATACATAAATAAATATACTGTCTGCGCTGATATCCAGAGATCGGGCAAGTGCTAATACACCCCGGCTCTTCTCTTCCGTTAATTCAAATACAGCATCAGCACAGGTATCATTTTTCTGACCTGCTGCGTTCACATGCTTCCATTTTACCTCGGTAGTCTGAAAATCTTTCAGGTAATCTTTCCAGTATATTTCAGTTGCCGGATCATTAATTATACTTTGTTCTTTAGCTATGAACTCACCATAATGTAAATCAATATGGCCTGCTACAGGGTTACCTGTGGTATAAGCCGTGATAAATTCATGAGAAAGAGAGGCTATACTCCAACCATCTTCTATCGCATGATGAATAGAAAAAATAAGATCATAAGTATCCTCATATTGATTAATAATAATCCTGAAAAGTCCAGCTTTCGTAAAATCAAAAGGATGTGCATGCTCATTATCCATGATAGCTGTTGTACTTCCATGGTCAATTACCGATATATCCAGTTCAATTTTATGCTGAATAATACAGTCATAACCATGGTCTGAGACTATAAATTTTGCTCTTAACAACTCATGCTTCTGTACAAGCTGTTCCCATATTGCGATGAACTTATCCTCATGGAAAGCATGATTGATCGTGTAGGCAGATATATTATGATACGTACCTTCGCTGCCCTGTTCAGATTCAAACAGCATACCTATCTGTAAATAACTTGCAGGATAGCTATCTGCCACCTCATCCGGATTGAATAGTTTCCGGTCTGTTAAACTGAATGGCTCATACACCGCTGCTATATCCCCCTGCTCCTGTTGTAAAAGAAACTGGCTGATTCCCCGGATGTGTTTAAGCATAAATATATCCTTCACCCGGATTTGACTCTGCAGCCTGGTGTTAAGCTTACTGACCAAACGAATCGCAATAATACTGTCTCCCCCTAACCTGAAGAAATCATCATCAATGCTGATCTTTTCTGCTTCAAGCTGTAATACTTCTGCGTAAATCCGGCACAGCTCTTCCTGTGTTTCATTCTCCGGTGCCTGGTACTGCCTGCTGCCTGTAAATGAGGGGTCTGGTAAAGCTTTCTTGTCCAGCTTACCATTGATCGTCAGCGGCAACTGTGCAAGATGTACCAAAACAGCCGGCACCATATATTCAGGTAAATGAGCAGCCAGGTGCTGCAGGATACTTTCATGATCCAGCGGAGCTGACGATACATAATAAGCTGCCAGGTATTTCTGTGCACCTTCTTTAGCCAGCACCACCGATTGACGGATACCCGGATAAGCGGATAACCGCGATTCAATCTCACCCAGCTCAATCCGGTAACCACGGATCTTTACCTGGAAATCGTTACGGCCAATATATTCCAGGCTGCCATCAGCCAGCGACCGCACTAAATCCCCTGTTTGATATAACCTGCCATAAGAAGTTTCCAGGAAGCGTTCCCCGGTCAGTTCAGGCTGGTTCAGGTAACCTCGTGACAAACCTGCCCCGCCTACATACAGCTCACCTACAGCCCCTAACGGAACCGGCTTCAGGTAATTGTTGAATACATAAGCCTGCTGATCAGGGATCGTTACCCCAATCAGAGAGCCGCTATCCAGTGCCGAAGGACTAATCAGTTTATAGGTCACATGGACCGTAGTTTCAGTGATGCCGTACATGTTGACCAGCTGCGGACTCTGCGCACTGTAACGGCTGTACCAGGGTTTCAGCTGGGATAAATTAAGTGCTTCCCCGCCAAAGATCACGTAGCGTAAACTGTCCAGCAGTTCTGCCTTTTCAATGGCAATCGCACTGAACTGGTAGAAAGCATTCGGGGTCTGGTTTAAGACCGTTACCCCTTCCAGGGCACATAAACCGTAGAACTGTTCCAGGTCACGGGTCTGTTCATGGGTAGGAATAACCAGCTTGCCGCCATACAATAAAGCGCCCCACAACTCCCAGACACTGAAGTCAAAGACATAAGAATGGAATAACGTCCATACATCCTGTTCATTGAAACCATACCAGTCATCGGTGGCCTTCAGCAACCGGACCACATTCCCATGTTCCTGCATCACCCCTTTGGGCTGACCGGTCGTACCACTGGTGTAAATCACGTAAGCCAGATGACCAGAACCCGTAGCAGTAACAGGATTGGCTGTTCCATAAGCTGCAATCTCTGCCCTTAAGGCCTCCGTAATTACAACTTTGGCCTTGATCTCTGCTAAAATATAATTGACCCTTTCCGAAGGATAACCCGGATCAACCGGTACATAAGCAGCACCTGCTTTCAGCACACCTAAAATAGCGACGACCATAAACGAAGAGCGTTCCAGGCAAAGTCCGATCAGATCGTCAGGCTGGATCTGATAATGCTCAATCAGGTAAGCTGCCAGTTGATTGGCCTGTGCATTCAGTTCCTGGTAAGTGAGGCTATGCCCTGCAAACACGGTAGCGACGCGATCCGGTGTTTGGCTCACCTGTGCCTCAAACAGCGATTGAATCGTATCAGCTGAAGGATAGCTTAAGGCTGCGAACTTCATTTCATCTGCATAATGGAGTTCTTTGATCGCAACTTCACTCTGCTGGGCAAATTGTTTTAAAATCCGCTGGTAAGTATCGATATACCCCTCAATGGTAGCCTGATCAAATAAACTGGTCGCATAATTGAACGATCCTGTAAGCTCTGCACTGCTATCGTCGAGCATTACTGATAAATCAAATTTTGCTACCTGATAATTTTCACCCTCATTATATGCTTCTAATAAAGCACTTACTTCACTCTTTTGCGCTCCGCCAAACTGGGCTACACCGAACAGCACCTGGAATACAGGATGACGGGAACTATCCTGCGGAATTTCCAGTTCACTGACCAGCTTTTCAAAAGGCAGATCCTGATAGCTTTGTGCCTCTTTCACTGCCTCACCTACCTGTTTAATAAATGCAGCAACTGTTTGCTCAGGGTCAAGCACTTCACGCAATACCAGCGTATTCACAAAGAACCCGATCACTTCTTCAATTTCTTTATAATGACGGTTTGCAACAGGACTGCCAATTACAATATCCTGCTGATTACTATAGCTACCCAATAACAGATAATAGCCACTCATTAACAGACTATACATACTTACACCCAGCTCTTTCGCTTTAGTTCTTAAAGCATCACTGGTCATTGCGTCGATGCTAAAATCAATAGTTGCACCCACATAGCTCAATTGCGCTGGCCTTGGCCGGTCTAAGGGCAGGTTCAACGTTTCATAACCCGATAACCTCGTTTTCCAATAAGCCAGCTGTTTCTCCAATACTGCGCCTGTCAGATAACTTCTCTGCCATAACGCAAAGTCTTTATATTGGATAGCCAGAGCAGGCAATGAATCCTTATCCGTATAATGATGCAATAATTCGCGGATCAGCAGATCAGTTGACCAGCCATCAAAAGCAATATGGTGTAATACAATGCTTACATAAGCTGTTTCATGCAACTGGTACACCTTTACTTTTACCGGATACTCTCTATCCAGCTGGAATACATGGTTTACCGCCTCACTCATCATTTGCTCCAAAACCTCTTCAGTTTCAACAACGATTCTTTCTACCGGCAAAGCATCTTTCATGACCAGTTGATATCCACGGCCTTCGCTATTGGTTTTGATCAGCGTACGTAATACTTCATGACGTTGCACTAACGCTTCAAATCCGGCGATTATTTTCTCTGTAGCTGTGGAATGATGCAGTTTAAACAGCAAAGGAATGTTATAGGCATTACTACCCCCCTCATAAGCCTCAATGAACCATAACCGTTCCTGTGCGAAAGACAATGCCTGATCTTCCAGTTGATCAATAACAGGCGCGATCATCTTGATTTCTTCCTGAGTACTATCTTCCAGTTGATCAGCTAACTGACTGATTGTAGTGTAACTAAAAATATCTGCTACACTGAGTTGTGTATCCAGTAATTTATTCAACCGGCTAACCAGCCGGATTGCCAGTATACTATCTCCTCCCAGCGCAAAGAAATCATCATGAATACTGATTTGATCCTCCTCTAGTTCTAATATTTCTGCATAAACTGCGCACAATTTTTCCTGCACTTCATTCTCAGGAGCACGGTAACCATTGACAGCGGTAAAAGCCGCATCGGGTAATGCTTTTTTGTCGAGCTTACCATTCACCGTCAAAGGCATAAAATCTATAGGTACTATCGCAGCCGGAACCATATATTCAGGTAACTGCTGTGCCAGAAAAGCTTGTAAAACAGCAGTATCAATCAGTTGCGCTGAAACATAATAGCCTGCCAGGCTTTTCACCCCGTCGCTTAGCGATCTGGCAATCACTACCGCTTGTTTGATACCAGGATAAGCAGCCAGTCTGTTTTGAATTTCTTCCAGCTCGATCCTGTACCCCCTTATTTTCACCTGCGAATCATTCCGGCCAATATATTCTATATTTCCATCCAGCAGGTATCTTACCTGGTCACCTGTTTTATAAAGTCTGCCCTGACCTGTAAAAGGATTTTCAACAAAGCGTTCTTCCGTTAATTCCGGAAGATGCAGATATCCTCTCGCTACACCTGCACCTCCAACATATAATTCACCAATAGCTCCTGCCGGAACCGGCTGCATATAGCTATTCAATATATAAGCCGTTGTATTGGCGAGAGGATGGCCAATATTCCTATTGCTGCTACCAGTGCTATACTGATGAAGCGTAGCGCATACAGTAGTTTCTGTAGGCCCGTAAGCATTAATTACGTTTGTACCGGATTGCTTGTACAACTCCATTAACTGATTACTTGTAACATCTCCGGCTACAACCAGCGTTTCCAGTGACAATACCTCTTCCTTATCGAGCAAAGCAGGAGGAATAGTGGCAATCTGGATCTGATGATCAGTTATATAATTTTTTAATAAAAAGATATCTTTCCTGTGTCTGTCATCCACAATATACAAGCGATGCCCATTGAGCAATGCGGTAAATAACTCAGAAACATGCGCATCAAACACATAATTAGCATACCATAAACAATGTTTATAGCCATCAGATAATCCGAAGGCAGCACCTTGTATCAACGCAAGGTTTACTACACCACCATGTTCTACCATTACTCCTTTAGGTTTACCGGTAGTTCCACTGGTATAGATCACGTAGGCAAGATTTTCAGCTCCCGCAGTGGTAACGGGGTTTGTGACCGGATAAGCACTAAGCTCAGGCTGATAGTCATCAGTAATTACAACTTTTGCGCTCGTATCTGCTACCATATAAGCTATCCGCTCCTTTGGATAGCCAGGATCTATGGGTACATAAGCAGCTCCTGATTTCAAGACCGCCAGAATCGTGACGATTAACTGTTCAGATCTTTCCATGCAAATTGCAATCAGGTCATCAGGTTTTATCGCGTAAGTTGCCTTCAGATAAGCCGACAACTGATTACTGCGTTCATTGAGTTCAAGATAACTAAGCTGCTGATCATTAAATACTAATGCTATCTGATCTGGTATTAATACAGCCTGTTTTTCAAACAGAGCATGGATAGTCTGATGAACAGGATAATCCATGCGAACAGTATTCAGGTCCTGAACAATCTGCTTAAAAGATATACTATTCAGATAATGAAGATCTTTGATCCGCTGTCCCTGTTTCAATTTTGACAACTGTAACAGTATTTCTTTATAAGTAGTGATATATCCTTCAATGGTAGAAGCCGTAAACAAGCTTGTAGCATAATTAAGTGTACCCATGATCTCATGACCACTATCGTCCATTGCCATAGACAGATCCAGCTTTGCTACATTAAAAGCAGCTGTGCCTTCGTACACTTCCAATAATTCAGCGACCTCTTCTTTTTCAATGCCGCCAAATTGTTCCAAACCAAAAAGTACCTGGAAGATCGGATGCCGTGAGCTGTCCGGTAAAACTCCAAGTTCTCCTACTAATTTTTCAAATGGCAGATCCTGATATAATTGTGCCTCCCTGACAGCGTTTCCGACCTGCTTTATAAAAGCCGTCAATTCCTGTTCTGCATCCAGCTGCTCCCGCAAAACCATCGTATTCACAAAAAAACCGATCACCTCTTCCAGCTCAGTATAATGGCGGTTAGCTATAGGACTACCCACAACAATATCCTGTTGATTACTGTAAGTACTTAATACTAAATAATAGCCACTCAACAGTAAGGTATACATACTTACTTCCAGTTCCCGGGCTACTGCTCTCAGTGAATTACTGGTTGTCTCGTCCAGGCTGAAATCCAGATCAGCCCCTTCGTAATTTAATTGTGCAGGCCTTGGCAGGTCAGTTATCAAATTCAGTGTTTCATAACCCGATAACTTATCTTTCCAATAGCTTAACTGTTTCTCCAGGATTTCTCCTGTCAGGTAACTACGCTGCCACAGTGCATAATCTTTGTATTGAAGATTTAAGGGCGGTAATAAAGCTGTTGTATTGTAATTGTGCAACAGCTCACGAATAAAAATATCAGTTGACCAGCCATCAAAAGCAATGTGATGCAATACCACACTGATATACTGCTCACCGTTAAAATTATAGGTTGTTACCCGGACCGGATACTCCTCAGCTAACCTGAATATATGATTGACTGCTTTGTCAATACCAGCCGATAATTCTTCCACCGAATCTACCCGGAGCTGTTCTATCTTTAATGGCATGATTTCATCATCCATAACGAGTTGATATCCCTCTCCTTCACTACCAGTTTTAATTAAACTGCGCAAAACTTCATGGCGATTTACAATGGCCTTTAATGCACTTAAAATTCGTTCCGGGTCTGTTGTATCCCGCAGCTTAAATACCATAGGAACATTATATACATTACTTGCACCTTCATAGGCCTGGACAAACCATAAACGTTCCTGAGCAAAGGATAACAACTGTTCTTCCGGATGGGTAATAAAAGGAACTGTAATTTTCAGCGCAGCAGCTTCCTTACCGTATAATTGTGCCGCCATTTTCCGGATAGTAGGATAGCTGAAGATGCCCGATACATTCATCCTGATCTCCATTACTCCGTTTATTTTACTCATTAGTCTGATGGCAGAAATACTGTCTCCCCCTAACCTGAAAAAATCATCATCAATGCTGATCTTTTCTGCTTCAAGCTGTAATACTTCTGCGTAAATCCGGCACAGCTCTTCCTGTGTTTCATTCTCCGGTGCCTGGTACTGCCTGCTGCCTGTAAATGAGGGGTCTGGCAAAGCTTTCTTGTCCAGCTTACCATTGATCGTCAGCGGCAACTGTGCAAGATGTACCAAAACAGCCGGCACCATATATTCAGGTAAATGAGCTGCCAGATGCTGCAGGATACTTTCATGATCCAGCGGAGCTGACGATACATAATAAGCTGCAAGGTATTTCTGTGCCCCTTCTTTAGCCAGGACCACCGATTGACGGATACCCGGATAAGAAGATAACCGCGACTCAATCTCACCCAGCTCAATCCGGTAACCACGGATCTTTACCTGGAAATCGTTACGGCCAATATATTCCAGGCTGCCATCAGCCAGCGACCGCACTAAATCCCCTGTTTGATATAACCTGCCATAAGAAGTTTCCAGGAAGCGTTCCCTGGTCAGTTCAGGCTGGTTCAGGTAACCGCGTGACAAACCTGCCCCGCCTACATACAGCTCACCTACAGCCCCTAACGGAACCGGCTTCAGGTAATTGTTGAATACATAAGCCTGCTGATCAGGGATTGTTACCCCAATCAGAGAGCCGCTATCCAGTGCCGAAGGACTAATCAGTTTATAGGTTACATGGACCGTAGTTTCAGTGATGCCGTACATGTTGACCAGCTGAGGACTCTGCGCACTGTAACGGCTGTACCAGGGTTTCAGCTGTGTTAAATTAAGTGCTTCCCCGCCAAAGATCACGTAGCGTAAACTGTCCAGCAGTTCTGCCTTTTCAATGGCAATCGCACTGAACTGGTAGAAAGCATTCGGGGTCTGGTTTAAGACCGTTACCCCTTCCAGGGCACATAAACCGTAGAACTGCTCCAGGTCACGGGTCTGTTCATGGGTAGGAATAACCAGCTTGCCGCCATACAATAAAGCGCCCCACAACTCCCAGACACTGAAGTCAAAGACATAAGAATGGAATAACGTCCAGACATCCTGTTCATTGAAACCATACCAGTCATCGGTGGCCTTCAGCAAACGGACCACATTCCCATGTTCCTGCATCACCCCTTTGGGCTGACCGGTCGTACCACTGGTGTAAATCACGTAAGCCAGATGACCAGAGCCCGTAGCAGTAACAGGATTGGCCGTTCCATAAGCTGCAATCTCTGCCCTTAAGGCCTCCGTAATTACAACTTTAGCCTTGATATCTGCTAAAATATAATTGACCCTTTCCGAAGGATAACCCGGATCAACCGGTACATAAGCAGCACCTGCTTTCAACACACCTAAAATAGCGACGACCATAAACGAAGAGCGTTCCAGGCAAAGCCCGATCAGATCGTCAGGCTGGATCTGGTAACGGTCAATCAGGTAAGCTGCCAGTTGATTGGCCTGTGCATTCAGTTCCTGGTAAGTGAGGCTATGCCCTGCAAACACGGTAGCGATGCGATCTGGTGTTTGAATCACCTGTGCCTCAAACAGCGATTGAATCGTATCAGCTGAAGGATAGCTTAAGGCTGCGAACTTCATTTCATCTGCATAATGCAGTTCTTTGATCGCAACTTCACTCTGCTGGGCAAATTGTTTTAAAATCCGCTGGTAAGTATCGATATACCCCTCAATGGTAGCCTGATCAAATAAACTGGTCGCATAATTGAATGATCCTGTAAGCTCTGCCCCACTATCATCCACCATAGTTGTGATATCAAATTTAGCTGCTGCATGATTTTCGGCACCAGCATATGTTTCCAGCAATTCGTTAATTGCCGTGTTTTGTTCTCCACCAAACTGTTCCATTCCAAACAGCACCTGGAATACAGGATGACGGGAAGTATCCTGCGGAATTTCCAGTTCACTGACCAGCTTTTCAAAAGGCAGATCCTGATAACCTTGCGCTTCTTTGACTTCTTCGCCCACCTGTTTAATAAACGCAGCAACTGTTTGTTCGGGGTTTAGCTCTTGCCGTAAGGCTAATGTATTGACAAAGAACCCGATCACTTCTTCGATCTGACTATGGTGCCGGTTTGCAATCGGAGTACCCAATACAATATCCTGCTGATTACTGTAAGTACCCAATAACAGGTAATAACCACTCAATAATAAACTGTATAAACTAACTTCCAGCTCTTTCGCTTTAGCTCTCAAAGCATCACTGGTCATTGCATCGATACTAAAATTTAAATCTGCACCAGCATAATTCAACCGGGCTGGTCTTGGTTTGTCTGTTAATAAATTAAGTGTCTCATAACCTGATAACTTTGTTTTCCAATAGGTCAGCTGTTTCTCCAATACTGCGCCTATCAGATAACTTCTCTGCCATAACGCAAAGTCTTTGTATTGAATATCCAAAGCTGGCAATGGTTGTTCGCCAGCATAATGCGCTAATAATTCACGGATTAAAATGTCAGCCGACCAGCCATCAAAAGCAATATGGTGTAACACAATGCTCACAAAATTCGTTGCATTGAATTCATAAACCTTTACCTGTACCGGATACTCACTGTCCAGTCTGAACACATGGTTTACCGCTTCATTAATTCTTGTTTCCAGCATCTCCTGCGCAAAAACAACGATTCTTTCTATAGGCAGAGCATCGTCCATGACCAGTTGATACCCACGGCCCTCACTACTCATTTTAACCACACTTCTCAGCACCTCGTGCCGCTGTACAATGGCTTTCAAGCCAGAAAGAAACCTATTCAGATCTGTTGTAGAATGCAGTTTTAAGACTAACGGAATATTATAAGTACTGCTGCCGTTTTCATACGCTTCAATAAACCATACCCGCTCCTGCGCAAACGACAATAGCTGGTCTTCCGCCTGATGAACTTCAGTAGCTTTTATCGTCACCTTACTGGTATCCGCAAGCTGTAAGGACAGTTTCCGGATCGTGGTTTCATTAAACAATGTGGCCACACTCAAATTCGTATTCAGCTGTTTATTCAGCTTACTAATTAACTTAATGGCAAGAATACTATTCCCGCCCAGACGGAAAAAATCAGCATCAATACTGATTTGATCAGCAGCTGATTCCAGTACATCCGCATAAAGCTCACATAACTGTTGCTGCGTCTCATTTTCAGGTGCACAATAGGTATCTTCATGCTGCAGTGTATTAGCCAATAAAGCCTTCCGGTCTACCTTTCCATTAACCGTTAAAGGCAATTGCGTTAACTGTACCAGTATAGCAGGTACCATATAAGCAGGTAAGACACCATTTAAATAGGCGATGACGCTATCCTGATTTTGCTCAGTTGCAGCTACATAATAGCCCACCAGATTTTTTACCCCGCCACTAACTTCTCTTGCCAGCACAACAGCCTGACTGATCCCAGGATACGCAGACAGTCTGGTTTCAATTTCTCCTAACTCAATCCGATGCCCTTGTATCTTTACCTGGAAGTCATTTCTGCCAATATATTCGAGATTACCATTAGCCTGAAAACGAACCCGGTCACCTGTTTTATACAAGCTGCCCGTTTCAGTGAAATGATCATCAATAAACCTTTCCGCCGTTAATTCCGGCAAATGCAGGTAACCTCTTGCTACACCAGCACCACCTATATAAAGCTCTCCGGCCGCACCTGCAGGAACAGGACGCAGCTCATTATCCAGCACATACAAATTATAATTCGCATAAGCCTTTCCGATAGAGAAATCCTTTATTGTTTCATCAATTGTAAAATAAGAAGCACCCACCGTAGTTTCAGTAGGCCCGTATTCATCAATAATTTGCGAAGCATATTTTAAGATACTGCTGATATGATTACTTAAGAGTTTCTCTCCCCCAACAATGGCCAGTCTGACCGGCAAATCAGGAGAATTCAGCAGTGATAAATAACCTGGCGTAGATTTCACTAATTCTATCCTGTTGTCCAGCAGATGCCGCTCATAATCAACCACATTTATAATATCACGTCCAAATACATAGACTGTTTTACCAAAGCAAAGCGGAAATAATGTAGTCGTGACCGATAAATCAAAAGCAAGATTACTGGAAAAATCAACTTTTTTAATGTCTTCAGCAATCACCTCAGCCAGGTTAAATAAATAATTCACCACATTCCGGTGTTCTACCATTACCCCTTTAGGTTTTCCGGTCGTCCCACTGGTGTAAATCACATAGGCAAGGTGATTCATTTTATTTACCTGCTCAGGGTTTGCTTTTGAATAAGTGATCTCCAGAGTCAATTGCAATAGCGCATCATCCAGATTCAGTACAGCTACCACGCCCAGTGAGGCTAACCTTTCTGAATGCTGATCGTTACTCAATACCACTTTAGTACCGGTATCAGACAGCATATAACTGATCCGTTCATCCGGATAGCCAGGGTCAACCGGTACATAAGCACCACCAGATTTCAGCACCGCAAGAATAGCGATCAGCATATAGTCAGAACGATCCATGCCAATGGCAATCAGCTCATCAGGCTGAATCTCATAAGTCTTTTTCAGATAAGCGGCCAGCTGATTAGCCTTTTCATTTAATTCCCGGTAAGTGAGTGTTTGTCCTGCATACACTACCGCCGCATGAGCTGGTAAAAGTGCCGCCTGAGCTTCAAATAAAGATTGAACCGATAAGGTCTCCGGATATTCCCGATGACCAGCGGTAAACTGACGCTGTACAAGCGCTTCATACTCACTGGCGCTTAAATAACGCAATTCATGAGTCTGTATTTGCGGACGGTTCAACAACTGCTCCAGTAAAACAACTATGCCATCCAGCATTTCGCAGATTCTTTTTGTAGTGAACAGCTCTTTTGCATACTGTATTCTAAATGCAATTGTCTCCTGTTGCTCATAAGCAGTGACGCTTAACGGGTAATCCAGTTTCTCAATCACATCTTTAAATTCCAGCACAAGTTCTCCTTCCAGATCTTTTGGCATCGGATAATTCTCGTAAGCAAATAAGGTATTAAATAGCCTTTCACCACCAGTCTGCAATTTGGCCAGGTTCACATCACTGCGGTTATTTACCTCATGCACCAATTCCTGCAATCTCCTGATCTCTTCTATCACCAGCGCATCTTTATGTTCCATAATAACCGGAAGGGTATTGATGTATAACCCTACAGAGTGTTCTATATCATTCACCGGTAAATTACGGCCAGATACTGTCAGCCCCAGAATAGTGGTAGCTGTGTCACCATATAAGCTCAGTTGCTTATGCCATAAATATTGTATAATTGCATTCAGAGTTAGACTGTTAGCCATGCTGAATGCTTTCAATTGTTTATATTGAGCTCCGGATATAGTTAATACCTGTTCCGTATGCTCTTTAATCAATCTGTAGTCAGAAAGAACAAGATGTTGCAGCTCATCTTTGAGTAAACAACGCAGGTCTTCCCGGTTCTCCAATGTATTGATATAAGTTTCCCAATACTGCTGATTGCCGGACCGGTGTTCCTGGAGATACTGTTGTGCGGCCCCGTAACTATAGTCAGTCACCAGATCTACCTGTTCATTTTTCAGTAGTTTAAGGTATACTTCATGGATGTACTCTAATAAAACAGGCATACTCCAGCCATCAAGAATTACATGATGACTGCTGAAAATACAGGTATAATGCTGCGCACTCTTTTGAATAAGATACACCCTGAACAGATTACCTGCTGCAAGGTCATATCCTTTCACCTGATCTTGTACCAGCAGCTCATCCACACTGTCAGTTGCTGTATAATACCAGTCAAAGTTGCCTGTCTTATCAATTACCTGCACCAACTCTTCTTCCCAGTCGAAACGAAGTCTTAGCGATGGATATTTAGCCTGCGCAAATCTCCACGCCTTTTCTAATTGATCCGCATCTAAAACACTGTAATAATCCCAGGTATGCTGTACCCGGTAAGCATCATCGATATCTCCCTGTTTTAAAGCATGATAAATAAAACCTTCCTGTAAACTATTGGCCAGATAAACCCCTTCAATTTCTTTTTCCTTTTGCAATTTGTCCAGCAGGGAGGCAGAAATTACAGCGCTGATATCGCTTTGTGTTAAATAGCTTCTCTGTTGAGTATTCAAATATTCAGCTATCCCTGTCAGTTGCTCCTTATAATCATTTGCCAGTCCGGTCAATAGTTCCGCAGGTAAGCTCCCGGTAAAGGTAAAACGAAGTTCTCCACCAATTGCTACCCCATTAATATCAATAATCAGTGCCTCCTTGTTCAGTTCCGAAATTTGCGTTCCACTATCCTCGTCAGTAACAGACCATAGCGTATCTGCTTCCTGATCAAACTGTCCGAGGTAGTTAAATCCTATCGCGGGCAATTCCTGAGCTATATAACCTATCAGAGCTCCATAGCCAATACCATTGGCAGGTATTTGTCTCAATGTCTCTTTTACAGCTATAATATGTTGTGCCGGATCAGCTGAATTTGTAGAAAGCTGTACCGGAAACATAGAAGTAAACCAGCCTACTGTATTGGTGATATCCAGTTCAGGAGATAAGGCTTCTCTACCATGACCTTCCAGCAAGATGTGATGGGTAGACTTTCCAGTCAAACCAGTTAAGGTGTAAGCCAGTGCACTGAGTAAAAGATCATTGATCCGACTATAATAAACCACATGACCACTGCGCAATAATAAGTTGGTATGCATTGCATCAAGGCGAATACTTACTTTACTTAAAGTATTCACTGATTTGATTTTCAATAATTTATTTTCATCACCTATACCTTCAACAACCTGCTTCCAGTAACTTTTTTCTGCGGCATGCTCTTTCTTATAAGCAGACAATGCATCAATCCATTGGCGGTAACTTGTACCTTTTTTTACTGGCACATAGGCTTTTCTGTCTGCCAGGTGTGTATAAATCTGATGCAGGTCTTCCGTAAGAATCCGCCAGCTCACCGCATCTACAATTAAATGATGCAGCGCAAACCAGATCCTGGCACTACCATCAGCATAACCATCCAGATACGCTATTTTGAATAAATTACCAGACGAAAGATCAAAATCGCTTTGCCAGTCAGTTAAAACTGATGGTAATTCAATTCCATTTACAGCTGAATAATTAAGTTGAAAAGGTGCAATTTTCTCGTTATACTGCTGCGTATGCCCGTCATAACTGATTCTTAATGCATCGTGATAGTCAATTAGCAGGGCTATACTCTTTTCCAGAACAGCTTTGTCCAATACAGGTACACGCACCATAAAAGATTGGTTCCAGTGACCAGGGGCAGGAAAAGATCCATGATCAGCATGATAAAAGAACCATTCCTGGATTGGCAATAAACCCATTGTCCCTTTCAGTACTCCCTGTTCTGCCTGCACCGCGATCACATGAGCTCCCGCTTTTGCGATCACATGTTTATATAAAGAGGCAATTGTTTTATGCGTAAAAATATCCTTTACACTTACCTGGATATCCAGACGCTGACGTATTCTGCTCACCACCTGTATACTGACAATACTATCTCCGCCCAATCTGAAAAAGTCATCATCCACACCTACCATTGCTGCATCCATACCGAGTATTTCTGCATAGATCCGGCACAACTGTGCTTCAGTTTCATTTTGCGGGGCCTGGTAATGCGTACTGCCTTTAAATTCAGGATCGGGTAACGCATTTCTATCCAGCTTTCCATTGATCGTCAATGGTAATGCTGTAAGATGTACCAGTACTGCCGGCACCATATATTCCGGTAATTGATCCTGAAGATATTCCATTAAGGCATGCTGATCCAATTCAACATCAGCTATATAATATCCAGCGAGGTATTTAGAAGTTCCGGTTGTTTGTTCTTTTGCCAGCACTACTGCCTGCGTGATCTGTGGATAAGCAGTCAGACGGCTCTCAATCTCTCCCAGTTCAATACGATGACCACGTATCTTTACCTGGAAATCATTTCTTCCGATATAGGATAAATTACCATCCGGCAGATAACGGACAAGATCTCCCGTTTTATAAAGTCTGCCATAAGGGGTAAAAACAAAACGTTCACTGGTCAGCTCCGGCATATTCAGATATCCGCGTGTTACTCCGGCGCCACCTATGTACAATTCGCCAATTGCACCAACAGGAACAGGTTGCCTGTTTTTATTCAGTACATAAGCTGTTGTATTTGCTATAGGCCGGCCAATGCCTCCGGAACTGCTATTCATATTCACAATGGAAGTAACCGTAGTTTCAGTAGGTCCGTAAGAATTAATCAGTGCATAATTACCTTTACTCAGTCTGTTTAGCAAGTCTGCATTTAAGTGTTCACCACCCGAATTCAACCTGCGTAAAGTTGGGATATTCCCCACAGGCAGCTGTTCTAAAAATGAGGGTGTCATTTCTAAATAGGTTACCTGGTGGTCTGTCAGCGTTTTGATAAAAGCAGTTTCATCTCCCCAGCTGTGATCGCTGATCACCAGCAAGGTATGTCCGTTGAGTAAGGCCAGCAAAGTTTGCTCTACTGAAGCATCAAATACGTAATTTGCAAACTGCAGCAGAACTTCCTGCGCACTGAAACCATATTTTACATGCAAATCAGTAACCAGATTAATTACACCGCGATGCTCAACCATTACCCCTTTTGGCTGTCCGGTGGTACCGCTGGTATAAATAACATAAGCAAGATGGTGTGCCTGAGTAGCTGTGACAGGGTCAGCAGTGGAATAAATACTCAGATCTGCATTAAATGTATCGTTGATAACAACTCTTGCTTTTGTATCTGACAGGATATAGTTTACCCGTTCCTGCGGATAAGCAGGATCCATTGGCACATAAGCAGCTCCTGATTTCAATACCGCCAGTATGGCGATGACCAGAAATTCTGACCGTTTCAAATGGAGTGCGATCAGCTCATCGGGCTGAATATTATAATTGGTGATCAGATAAGCTGCCAGCTGATTCGCACGCTCATTCAGCTCCCTGTAACTTAACTGTATGTCTTCGTAAATAACCGCTGCATGATCAGGAGTTAGTGCCGCCTGTGTTTCAAATAATTGCTGGATTGTCTGATCAGCTGGAAAAGGTTTTTCCGTTTGATTCCATTCCTGAATAAGTTGATGGTGTTGTTCTTCATTCAAATAGTGTAATGCCGAAGTATTCAATGCAGCATCATTAACCAGCTGATCCAGCAAAGCAGCTATACCATCCAATACTTGCTGTATCCGTTCCTGATCAAATAGCTCTACTGCATATTGTAAAACAAATGCTAATTCATCATCTTTTTCTATAACAGTAACACCTAAAGGATAATCCAGTTTTTCAACTGAATGCCTGAATTCAAGCACCAGTTCACCCGTATCAATATTTGCAGGCATCGGATAATTCTCATAGACAAATAAGGTATTAAATAGCCGTTCCCCATTTTGCTGTAACTTCGCCAGGTTCACATCACTCCTGTTATTGACCTCGTTAATCTGTTCCTGCAAAGCCTGAATATTTTCAAGAATACGGCCAGCCTGATGTTCAAAAATTACAGGAACAGTATTGATATATAATCCGACAGATTGCTCAATAGCATTTACAGGCAGATGACGTCCGGATACCGTCATTCCGACTACAGTCCTGTCCGTATTTCCATAAATACTCAATTGCTTATGCCAGCAATATTGTAACACTGTATTTAAAGTAAGCCCGTTTTCCGTGCAAAAGGCTTTCAATTGCGCATAGCGTTGCTCCTTTATCATTAGGGTCTGCTCTTCCGCTTGCTTAATGTGCCTGTAATCTGAAAGTATAATATGCTGTTGTTCTTCTTTCAGCAGGCTGCGTAAGTCTTCCCGGTCTTCCACCTGTGCTATATAATCAGCCCAGTAAAGCTGGTTATCCAGGCGGTGACTTTGCAAATATTGTTGTGCTGTTTCATAACTGCGGTCATTACTGATGGTTACAGTTATCCCCTTAAGCAGCTGCAGATAAGTTTCATGAATATAACTCAGCAGTACAGGTGTACTCCAGCCGTCAAGTATAGCATGGTGGCTACTAAAAATACAGCTATAGCTTTTATCGTTCCAACGGATCAGGTATACCCTTAACAGGTTGCCACCAGCTAAATTATAAGCCTGAGAGCGGTCTACTGTTAATATTTTGCTGAGGAATATTTCTTTGACTTCGTTGCCGCCATCAATATAGCGCCAGTCCAGTACGGTTGTTTTGTCAATTACCTGTACCAGTTCATTCTCCCAGCCAAATCTTAAGCGCAATGCACTATATTTTTGCTGCGCATATTCCCATGCCCGGCGAAGTTTCGCCACATCAAGGGTATTATAATAATCCCATGCCAGCTGTACCCGGTAGGCATCATCTATATCACCCTGACTTAAAGCATGATAAATAAATCCTTCCTGTAAGCTATTCGCCAAATAAACACCTTCAATCTCCTGATTTTCCTGCAATTGGTTCAGGTAATCAACAGCAATCACATTGTTTACATCAGATGGAGTCAGATAACTGCGTCTGGTTTGACTTAATACGGTAATTACTTCGATCAGTTTTTCCTGATAAAAAGCCGCAAAATTCTCTAATATGTCTTTCGGTATGGCACCCGTGATTTCAAATTGTAAAATGTTATCTGCTATTCCACCATTAATATCGATAAGATGATAATTCCGGTTGAGAGATGCTATCGTCTGACCACTATTTTCCCTGGTAATGGACCATTTCCCTCCTTCTTCTGTATCAAACTGCCCGAGATAATTAAAACTGATCCTTGGCAAAGCTTGCGTTATATACCCAATAAGTGCACCGTAACCAATGCCATTTTGTGGTACTTTTCTCAGTGTTTCTTTGACTGCTGCCAGGTTAGTACCTAAATCAGCTGAATCAGTTGATAAGGTAACGGGAAACATGGTAGTAAACCAACCCACTGTACTGTTGACATCTATATCAGCAGCTAAGGCTTCTCTTCCATGTCCTTCCAGTAATACATAATTCTTTGTCATTCCGGTTATCCCGGAGATTGCCATTCCCAGCACACCAAGCAGAATGTCATTGATACCCGTTTGGTAAATCTGGTTAATTTCCCTTAATAACAATCCCGTATGATGACTGTCCAATAAAACAACAGCATGGCTTACAACCTCAATTTCCAGCTTTTCAAGAACCTTGTTGTTTTCTTTTACACCAGCCGCAATCTCCTGCCAGTAATCAATTTCCTCTTGTCCTGAAATAAGTTCGTCTTTTTTATAGTTGCCCGCTATTGCAGCCCATTGGCGGTAACTCGTTGCCTTTTTACCTATAATGTCTGCTGCATCAGCAGGTATAACAGTTGATTTTAAAAGGTATTCATAAATGCGCTGCAAATCATCACTAACAATACGCCAGCTCACACTATCCATCACCAGGTGATGAAATGCAAACCATATACGGGCACTGCCGTCTTGATAACCCTCCAGATAACCCACACTGAATAATTTGCCTGCTGAAAGGTCAAAGTCACTTTGCCAGGTGGTTAGCAGGTCTGACAAAGCTGTATCTGATAAAGCTCGTACATCTGCTGTCAGCAGTTGTATAGCAGGTAATTCTTCCCGGTATTGCTGAATTTTTTCCTGATAAAAGATACGGAGCACATCATGATGCTGTACTAATAATTTCAGGCTCTCTTCCAGTAATTCCGGATCTAAAACCGGAACTTTCAACATAAAAGCCTGGTTCCAATGCTGGTGAGCCTGAAACAATCCCTTATCTGCCTGATCAAAGAACCATTGCTGAACAGGTAACAATTCCAGTTTACCTTTTAATAAGCCCTGCTCCGCTTGGATTTCTACGGCGGCTGCATTTGCTTTTATCAGCAAATGCGTATAAAGCAGGGCAATTGTTTTATAAGTAAAAAGATCTTTTACAGTAACTTGTATCTGCAAACGCAGTCTGATCCTGCTCACTACCTGTATACTGGCAATACTATCTCCCCCTAATCTGAAAAAGTCGTCTGTTATACTGATATTTGCAGCATCCAGCCCCAGTACTTCTGCATAAATTGCACACAATTGGCGCTGTATTTCATTTTCTGGTGCCAGATATTCGCGGGTATCTGTAAAATGAGGATCAGGTAATGCTTTCCGGTCTAGCTTTCCATTGACTGTCAGCGGTAAGGCGTTCAGTTGAATGAATACAGCAGGTACCATATATTCAGGCAGCATACTTGACAGGTATTCCGACAAAATGAGCTGACTGAAAGGTGAGGTTGCAACATAATAACCCACAAGGTATTGTGGTGCTCCTTTTCGCTTTTCTCTGGCCAGTACTACTGCTTGCTGAATACCCGGATAACCAGAAAGTCTGGATTCTATTTCACCTAATTCAATCCTGTAACCTCTGATTTTTACCTGAAAATCGTTCCTGCCAATATATTCCAGATGACCATCAGCTAAATAACGCACCAGGTCACCGGTTTTATAAATCCTGTCATTTCCGGCAGTGAATGGATTTGTAATAAACCTTTCTCTGGTCAGCTCTTCCATCCCAAGGTAGCCCCGGGCAACCCCATCACCACCGATATATAATTCTCCGGTTGCACCCACCGGAACGGGTTGCAGCGAACTGTTCAGTACATAAGTAGTGGTATTGGCAATAGGACGTCCAATGTTGTTCGTCCTGCTGTCTGTATTCACAATAGAGGTTACAGTGGTTTCGGTAGGCCCATAAGAGTTGACAAGAAAATAACCTCCCTGACTTAATTTTTGTAACAGCTCTTTACTTAAATGCTCTCCCCCTGAGTTTAAGGTACGCAATGTAGGTATGGAAGAAACAGGTAATTGCTGTAAAAAAGAAGGAGTCATCTCCATATAAGTGACCTTATTTTTTACAAGCGTTTGAATAAAAGCTTCCTCATCTCCCCAGCTATGATTTTTTATGACGAGTAGCGTGTGTCCGTTTAACAGTGCAAGTAATAGTTGTTCTACAGATGCATCAAATACATAATTAGCAAACAGCAATAAAACTTCATCTTCACTGAATTTATATTGCTGGTGCAGGTCAGTGACCAGGTTCACCACTCCCTTATGTTCTATCATCACTCCTTTAGGAGTTCCGGTGGTTCCGCTGGTATAAATAACATAGGCCAGATGATGTGCACGGGAAGCCGTAGCAGGATTTGTGACAGGATAATCAGCGGTTAACCTGATCAGAAAATCGGCACGATCAATTACTTCAATAGCAGCCCCTGTCCCTTGCAATCTATCCAGATATGCAGCACTGGTCAATACAACCTTTGCTTTGGTGTGGTTAACCACATAAGTTATTCTTTCTTCCGGGTATTCAGGGTCCATCGGTACATAAGCACCACCAGTTTTCAAAACAGCCAGTATACAAATTACCATATGTGGTGATCTGTCCAGACAAAGTGCAATCAGCTCATCGGGACAAATTTCATAAGTCTCTTTCAGATAAGCTGCCAGTCTGTTAGCCTGATTATTCAGTTCACGGTAAGTGAGCTGCTGATCTTCAAAAACTACAGCAATATGATCTGGTGTTTGCTCTGCCTGCGCTTCAAATAACTCCTGAATTGTTTTAGCAGAAGGATAAATTTTACTGGTTTCATTCCATTGCGTAATAATCTTTTCATATTGCTGATCATTCAGTAATTGATAATCCGCTACAGACGAGGTAAGATCTTGCTGTAAGAGCTCTTTGAATAACTTCTGATAAGTATCAATAAAATCAGCTACGAGGTCTTTATCCAGTTCATTGTTATTGTAGCGAACCCTGTAATTCAGTTGATTACCCCGCAACTCTTGTTCAAATACTATTTTATCGGATAAATCAACATGCAGTTCATCTCTGACTTCAACATTTTCTATACCCTGATAATTAACAATCAGGTTACGCAGGTTCGTTTGTATAAACCCCATTTCCAGCATAGCTGTGTTAGCTGCGTAACTTACAATTTCAGCTATCGGGAGATATTTGGCCTTACTGGCTTTTTGTTCTGCAAAATAGGCCAGCGTCTGGCTGATCAGTTCTCCGGCAGTTGTTTCTCTGGTAAATCTGTAATCAATAATCACGGTGTTCACATGCGCACCATAAATCAGCTCCTTTCCTTCAAGAATTGCTACAGGATAATTAACGCCAATAATTTCCTGTCCTGTAATTTTATGCAGTAAAACAGCAAATACAAGCTGTCCGTATATGTAGGGGGTAATTTTATGCTGGCGGGTAAATTTACGGACAAGGGCAAGATCAGTATCGCTCACACTGAAATGATATTCGCTAACCTGGTTCTGCGTAATCTCGTTTAGGGTGTGGCCCGACTTTTTCAAAAAGGACAGATCAGTTCCGGAAACACCTTCCATATGTTTTTCCCAGAAAGCATGCATGGGTTGTTTATACTTTTCGAGTACATGGTTCAGTTTTACAGACAACTCCTGATGTTGGATAAGCTGCTGTTCAGGTTTAATGGCAGCCTGATATTTACTGTCATTATAAAAATGGCTGAGTTCAGTAATAATATGATCATAACTTAATCCATCTATCAGAATATGGGGCATCGAGTACAACAGACGATAATAGCCATCACTCAATTTGATCACATGAAATCTGATCAGGAGGTCATGCTCCAGATCAAATGGCTTTAAAGCGAGCTGAAGGATCTCTTCTTCCGTCAGCTTATCCGGGTAATAGTCAATGATGTTAACCTGCTGAGTTAATTCAGGACGTTTTATCCAATATAAATTATCCAGGATATAACTGATATTACTGCTGATCAGCAGGTAATTATTTACAAAGCTGATCAGACTTTTGTTTAGCCGCTCCAGATCAAGGTGACCAGACATATACTGGTCTAATACCATGTTATAATCACTGCGGGCCGGATTCAGTAACCATTCATTATAAAATATTTTCTGATACGGTGTTAACTTTACTATAAGTTGATCAATAGCGATTTTTTTGCCAAAATTGGCATTAATAGTTGAATCTTCTTTTTTCATAGGGTAGATGAGGAAAAATGATTACTTACTCTGTTTGCATAAGTGCATCAGGCAATTGAATACAAGGGCGTCATAAGTATGAATTAATAAATTATTTAATCAGTTTTTATACGGGTATTCCGGATTGTCTAAATGTATAGAACAGGAATAAATAAAAGAAATTAATTTCCTAATTTAACATTACATTAACAATTATGAATAAAGCAGAATATTTGTCATTGGTTTTGCCCATGAAAACCCTCCATTACACTTCTTGCCTGGTAAAAATGAAAACGTATCTGAAATTGATTACACCCAGGGTTTTGAAAATTTATCTTATTTTTAAGGATTATTAAAAAAAGAAATTGGCCTTAGTCCAGATAGTTAAAAAAAACAAATGACCAATTATATGACAGGAACAGCACTCGCCAGCAGATTACTGGATAATATACAAACATCTTTAGCTTTAAGATCCCGCATCCCCTATCTGGATATGTTAAGAGAATTAAAGCAAGGGGGGATGTCAATCTCTGCAGATACTTTAAATACATCCTCAAACTTTGGAAGTTTTGACAGGGCCTTAAAAGAAGTACTCGCGCTATTGCATAGCAGTCACAGTAATCTGATTGCACCACCGGATGTTTTACCCTTACCCCTTACTCAAATCTATCAGGATCTGGCTGATAATTTTAATCTGTTAAGTCAAATACTTCAGGATGACCTGAACGATAAAGAATCAGATTCCTGGCTTCTTTTTGATCAGTTAGAGACGATTAACTTCGCGTCGGTTTAACTATCAGACCTTGCTGCCGGAACAGGTTCAATGCTAAAAGACGTTTGGTGAAAAAGAAATCTTTAATTCCATATTACGAACGTCCATACAGTTTAACCAAATCATGTAAATAAACACGTACAGCATCATTTAACTCCTTTGATTTAACACGCCATACCCAATTTTTCTTAATCGATGCAGGAACATTCATCCTTGCTTTTGCCCCTTTATTCAAAATATCCTGTATAGGAACAATGACCACATTAGCCGTTGATGCATAAGCTAACCTGATCAATACCCTTGATATGTTTCTTTTAGAAACCTTTAAACCTGTATAACTGTCAATTCTTGCCCTGTCATCCTGATCAATATCTTTCTCATACCAGTTTCTGGTTGTATTGTTATCATGAGTTCCCGTATAAACCAGGCAATTTGCAGCAGTAAAATTATGAGGTGCATGAACAGAAGCCGGACTATCTTCCCCAAAAGCAAACTGTAAAACCTTCATACCAGGCAAATGATAATGATCACGAAGCGCTACCACTTCAGTATCAATTTCTCCCAGATCCTCTGCAATAAAAGGAATATTCCCGAAATTTGCTGCTAATATATCAAAGACCTGGCTTCCCGGCCCCTGTTTCCAGTTGCCAAACCTGGCAGAGCTGCTACCCGCAGGAACTTCCCAATAAGACGAAAAAGCACGGAAATGATCCAAACGGATTAAATCATATAAATCAATATTTCTTCTGATCCTTTTTACCCACCAGTCATAATTGGACTTTTTCATCGCTTTCCAATTGTAAACCGGCATTCCCCAAAGCTGTCCATCGGCATTAAAATAATCTGGAGGAACTCCTGCAATTGCTCTCATCTCTCCTGAAGAACCGATTTCAAACAGCTCCTGGTTTGCCCATACATCACAAGAATCCAGTGCAGCATAAAACGGCAGATCGCCAATCAACTTGATATTCAGGTTAACTGCGTAAGCCTTCAATTCATTCCACTGCCTGAAAAATATAAATTGATACCATTTAACCTCATTTATTGCCTCTTCATACTGTTCTTTAACTTTCGATAAAGCAGACAACTCTCTGCCTTTCAATTCTATGGGCCATTCATACCAGTGCTTGTCGGCATTTAAAGTTTTTAAAACCTCATGCATTGCATAATCGTCCAGCCAGTAAGCCTCATCGAAAGAGAAGTCTGAAAATGCCTGATCTTTCCCCTCAGTTTTCTGTTTGAACCGCTGATAAGCTGAGCTTAACAAAAGCTTTTTCTCCTGAACAGCCGAAGCAAAATTGACTTTTCTTTTAACTTTGCGATGCTTTGCTTTTACCTCGCCGGGCTCCAGGAACCCATCTTTAATTAAGAGTTCCGGGCTAATTAAAAGAGGATTTGCAGCCATGACCGAACTGGATGCATACGGAGAATAAGCCTGCGTTTCCAGCACAGGATTTAAAGGTAATATCTGCCAGTATTTTTGACCAGAAGAAGCCAGAAAATCCATAAAATTAATAGCTTCAGGCCCAATGTCACCAATTCCAAATGCAGAAGGAAGAGAAGTGATATGCATGAGGATACCAGCTCCCCTTTCCTGATGCTCAATTTTTTGATGCAGCACGCCAAACGGTACTGATTTAAAAACATCCCGCAATACAAGCACATTATGCTCAACTTTACAAGACTGATTCTCTATTAAATCCAGGTAAGCTGCAGGTGCCCCTGCGGGTAAAACAACCTGAGTATCCCCTAATTCAAAATGCAGATTCTTCTGATCATCCAAAAGCGCCGCAACATTCACAGGTACCACAAATATCGCCCAGTCTGTTTTGTATCTGCGTGCAAAAGCAATAAAATCAGCGGCATGTATACCCGTAACTTTTAGCGGGATATATAACCCATCCCTGAATAATTCAGCATATTCCGCCCTGAACTTTAAAAGTTTTTGCAAAATCAGCAATTTGATTTCTCCTGCTGAACTTTCCTGCCACAATAACTTGATACTGAATGATTTCTTTAAAAAGTCATCCATATACTGCCTCCGCAAGGTATAATCCACAGCCCTTCTGTTATCAGGATCTACCATACTAAAATCCCAAAGTTCCGTTCCCTGATAAGTGTCAGGAATACCCGGAACCCCATGTTTAAGAATTAAAGAAGACAGTGATTTTACCATGCCCAGGTGTGCCAGCCTTCGGAAAAAATCGCTGAAGATAGTCCAGAATTCACGTTTAGTATCTAATATTTTTTTTATAAATGCACGGGTTGCAGCCTCGTAATCCATGTTCGGATTCTCCCATCCAGAATTTTCTTTAGCCTCCCGCAAGGCTTTTTCAATATACTCAAGCAATCTGTTCTGATAGACTTCACGATCTTCGCGTTCATCATAGGTAGCTACTAAAGTCTGATAAATAAAATAGGCATCATTTTCATCAGGGGCCGCGCCTTCCGTTGCATTTAACACGTTCCAATCTTTTACTTGCTGCAGCCATTCTTCTTTAAGGTCAGTAAGGATGCTTAGCCTTGCTCTTGCATCTTCCCCACGTTTGGTATCGTGCGTGGACGTGCAATTCATAGTCAGTGGCCAGTTTTCGCCCCTGTTTAAAATAGCTGCATGAAAATCTGACACCTTTAGCCCGAAAACCGCCGGAGAATCTCCAACTTCATTATTTCCAATATGCCTGTTGTAAGTATACATTAAAGTGTCTTCCACCCCTTTAGCCATTAACGGTCCGGAGAACTGCATTAACCTCTGATAAAAAGATATATGCTCGTAAAGCAGTGCTTTTTTTATGAGTTGAACCGGCTTTAATAGTTCCTTATCTTTTTCCAATGCTGCAAACACCTTTTCCATAGCCTCTATTTCCTGTGGAGGCAGTGGATAAGCATTTCCATAAAACCTGTAAACAGGACATTGAATTAAAAGCTCAGAGATGATATGCTTAAATACCCCAAAATCTCCGATTGTCATTCGTTCTGATCCCTCTGGTATAATATTCAGCAAAAGCTGGTAGAGATTTTCAAGCTCTCCCTGCATCGCAGTACTTAGAATTTTGCGTTTTTTTTCAAGGATCTGTTCTTCAACAGACTGATGATCATCAGTCAGGTTTTCATAAAATTTATTAAACTTCTTCTCTGATTGCTGATTGGTAAACAGCTGATTGGCTAGTCCAAGATAATCGTACCCTGTCGTTCCTTGTATGGGCCATGCTGCAGGCAGGACTTCCCCGGGCTCTAAAATTTTCTCCGCAACGATATAAACATCTTCACCACAAAGCGCTCTTAAGTTTTCCAGGTATTGCATGGGATCAAAAAGCCCGTCAATATGGTCTATTCTCAATCCCTGAAATACCTTTTGCGCTACAAGTTCCTGAATCAAAACATGGAAATCGTCAAAAGTAGCCCTCAACTGCATATTGAGACAAATCAAACTATTTACCGTAAAAAAACGGCGGTAGTTCATCCGTACATTGCTTTCCTGATAACAGCACAACCGGTAAAACTGCTGTTCAGCAATTTCCCGGATTGAACCATTCAGGTTAGTACCAGCTCTCAATGGCCAGTAACTCTCGTTATATTTTAAAAACCATTCTCCCTTTTGCTCTGCGATTGAAAGCTTTTCACTGGCAATCTCTTCCTCCAGATCAGTGCCCAGGAAAGGGGCCATTAATGGTTCTTGTGCTAAATCCGGTGAGATAATATCAAAATGATTCCTGTATTTTGATTTTTCCCCTTTCTTTAACACATCCATTAGCCACGGATTCCGGGGGTCATAAGCCATATGGTTGGGTACTATATCTTGTATCCAGCCCATTTTTAAAGCAGCAAGTTCTTTAGCGATCAATTTAAGTTCAGCCAGCGAACCGATCTCCGGATTAATCTGTATTGGATTTAAACCATCATAACCATGCATGCTGCCGGGAACAGCAGTAAAAATTGGGGAAGCATAAATCGTCTTTACACCTAATTGATGTAAATAAGGGATCATTTTGCGAAAATCATTCAAAGTAAAACCCGCATGAAATTGAATGCGGTAAGTAGAGATCGGATTAAACATATTTAGCGGAATAAGCTATAAAAGATTCTGAGGATACACTAATTTGACGGTTAAGACCAGTTGTGGAAGGCTCGCCGGGGCCAAGCCATACTGAGGATGAAGAGTTAACCAGCTCTTTTAAAATATGGATATGACCGGGAATATCCAGCACCAGTTTTTCAGCTGAAAAATTAAGTACACACCAGATAAGCTGTGTGGGATCAGCACATTTTCTTTCCAGCAGCAAAGAATTATTTGCCTCCAGCACACTGACTTGCGGAGCCTCATGCGAAGTAAAGCTGAAGTACTTTTTACGCAGCGCGATCAACTGCTGATAATAACGGAAAATACAGGCATGCTGATGCTCTCCGATCCTTCCCCAATTTAACCGGGATTGATTAAAAGTAGCTTCATCTTGCGGATCAGGTGCTTTTCCCTGATCAAACATCGCTGCAAATTCTTCCGCTCTCCCCTTCCTCACCTGCTGTATTAACTCCGGATCTGAATGGTCAACGAAATAAAGGAATGGGTTCGTCTCTCCCCATTCTTCCCCCATAAATAATAAAGGTAAAAAGGGAGAAAACAGTACAGCACCAGCCATTAGCTTGCACATTTCAAAACTGAACAGTTTACTGGTACGTTCCCCCAGCATCCTGTTGCCAATCTGATCATGGTTCTGTGAAAAGACAACAAACTGGTCATTAGTCTTCCCGAATGCTTTGCGTCCAAATGTTTTTTCACGCACCACCGAGTACATCCCTGTATAAACATAAGCGTCCTTATAAGACTTGGCAAGCTGTTGTATACCAGAAAAGTCTTCGTAATATCCTCTGGCAGGTTCACTGGCAGTTACCCGTAACGCATGATGAAATTCATCTGCCCACTGCGCATCCATTCCAAGTCCATTCTCACTGATCGCAGTAATATACCGGGGATCATTCAAATCACATTCAGCAATCAGGTAATGTTTGCGGCCCGTCTTTTCCAGCAATAAACTCGTATGGCACCTGATTTCTTCCAGAATATGCAGCGCACCAAAATCTTTAATAGCATGAACTGCATCAAGTCTTAAGGCATCAATGTGAAAATCACGAAACCACATCAGTACATTTTCTATAAAGTAATTCCTGACACCATCACTTCCTTTGTCATCAAAATTAATGGCGTTGCCCCAGGGTGTCTTATATTTATCCGTAAAATACGGGCCAAAAGTACTTAGATAATTTCCTTCGGGGCCTACATGGTTATAAACCACGTCTAAAACAACAGCAAGCCCTTTCTGGTGACATATATCGACCAATTCCTGCAAACCGGCTGCTCCTCCGTAAGATTCCTGTACTGAAAAAGGAAAAACACCATCATATCCCCAATTCCGCTTTCCAGGAAATGAAGCAACAGGCATCAGCTCAATGGCTGTAATTCCCAGTGCTATTAAGTGATCCAGGTGGTTTATTATTCCTTTGAAAGTACCCTCATGACTAAAAGCAGCAGTATGTATTTCATAAAAAATATAGTCGTGTAAAGGGATGTTTTCCCAGGAAGAGTCTGACCAGTTATATGCCGTATTTATAGCCTGAGAACCACCATGTACGCCATCAGGCTGTGCTAAAGATGCAGGATCGGCCAAACGTTGTTCTTTATCTATTATAAACCAGTATACATCGCCAGGCTGGATCAGTGCTGTGCAGAGCGCCCAGTATCCAGCCAGGTCAGGTTTAAGCTCCAGCAGCAATGTTCCGGTAGCCACGGAAACCTGAGTTGCGTCAGGTGCCCAAACTTTAACTACTGCCTCATTATGCGCATTAAAATTTACACCGATGCCTCTTTTTAATATATCCATAAACAATTAATCTCCCTCTTTTAATTAATTTAAGAACACCAGGTCCTAAAAAGTGTTTTAAGATTTTAATGCAGATTTTGAGAACAGGTTTAATCGGTGGAGCCCGGATCTGCCCGGCTCCCGCACGATTTCGCCAGCGTGCCCGTTTTCCCCTTTTATAAAACCTGACGTTTAGGTAGATTTAGGTATTAATAAACAATTAAACGATGAATAAACCTTTTTATAAAAGAAATACAGTAAGTGTGGCAGCCATCCTGCTGCTCTGTTCTGGTTTGCTGCAGCTTTACCGGCCTGACTTAAAAAAACAGCCTGTAAGCGCAGATTTTAACGGGCCTGAAAATGTAAAGGCCATTTTAAAAACTGCCTGTTATGACTGTCATTCCAATGAACCTGAACTGAAGTGGTTTGACCATCTTCAACCAGCTTACAGTATTGCACTTGCGGATATTGAAGCAGGTAAAGCGGGCCTTAACTTTTCTGAATGGGGCAACATGGCACCAGGTGATCAGAAGGCTAAGCTATTTGAAATCCTTAACCAGATTACTACCGGAAGCATGCCATTGAAAAGCTACCAGGTGCTGCACCGCTCAGCTAACCTGAATCCAGCTCAGATAGCCATTGTCAAAAACTATGTGGCAGGTATGATTAAAGACCATCCGGCAGACACTGCCCTGGTCAATGCAGCCCATAAACAATTCAACAATTGGAATGCGCAAAACCTTAAAGCGGATAAATTACCAGAAACCTTAACAGGCGTTCCCTATCAGCCCGACTATAAAAACTGGCAGGTGGTGAGCACAACAGACCGCATTGACAACAATACTATGCGGGTGATCTTTGGAAATCCCATTGCAATCAAAGCAATCGCCGAGCATCATATTAATCCATGGCCAGAAGGGACTATTTTCGCTAAAGTTGCCTGGGATAAACTACAGGATGCCGATGGAAATGTCAAAACCGGAGCATTCAAGCAAGTAGAATATATGATTAAAGACAGCGGGAAATATAAGCGCACAAAAGGCTGGGGCTGGGCAAGATTTAAAACCATGAAACTGCTTCCTTATGGTAAAAACATAGGCTACGCAACAGAATGTGTGAATTGCCACCGTCCTGTATCCAATAATGATTTTGTATTCACCCTTCCAGTTAAACATTAAAAATGCGATTTAAACTTCAATATGCAGCCTTTATTTTACTATTGCCAATGGCAATGGGCTGTCAGCAACAAAACAATCATGCAGGTGAATTAAATAAAGCCGCAGGCCTGCCGGAACAATTACATTTCAATCAATTGGGGCTGAAAGTAATTACCTCCACGATCAGCAAAAAGGAAGCGGCCATGTCTACCTTATATGGGAATGATCTGGCCCTGAAATATGCGAAATCAAAGGGCGACAGTACCATTGGAGGGATGGTATTTGCACTGGTTACCTGGAAACAACAGGACGATGAAAGATGGTTTGGTGCAAAAATTCCGGGGCAATTTCAAAGTGTCGAGACGGTCACTACAAAAACCAATGGAAATGCTGTCCAGACAACCTATAAAATAGATAAAGGAGAAAAATTAAACATTGGTTTTTTGAACGAAAAAGAACGGATAAAATATATCTTAGCTCAAAAAGCTTCAGTAATGCCTTAATTCATTTCATGCTATTCCAAAAAACCATTTACTCCGCCCATAAATCAGTTTTCTTTGTCTCGCCAAAAATCATTTGGTTCAGTTCCTTATTTATGGGCATACTTGCCTCTATACCAAAAATCCTGCAACTTCACGTAACCCTTTTAGAATTAGCTGCAGATGCTTCTATTGCTTTTTTATTCTCTCTTGCTACCTGGTATTTCAACATTTACGGATTACCTAAATTTTCCAGTATCCAGGTCACCAACAGGTTTTTTAACCTGAGGCTCTTTTACAGTATCTTCTTTGGACTCGTATTGATGCTGATATTGGTTGGCATTCATCAGCTGTTATTCCCAAAGTATCATTTTCAAAGTATGATTTTAATGTATCAGTTCCGGGGGATACTCATTAACCTGACAATATATATGTTCTTATATTTCTTATATCAAACATATAGAAATCATCAAATCGAACTGGAACTGGAACGTGTTAAAGCTGATCACCTGAATGCACAATACGAGTCACTGAAACAGCAGGTTAATCCGCATTTTCTCTTTAACAGCCTGAATACATTAAAATCAATGGTGGAGATTGAAGACAAGCATAGTGCTGAATTTATTCTGAACCTCTCAGATTTTTACAGATTTACACTCGAGAAACGAAAACAGGATGTTATCCCTTTAGCAGAAGAATTAAGCATTTTGCATTCGTATATGTTTTTACTGAGTGCCCGGTTTGAGGAAGGGATTAATTTTGATGATCAGCTGCCTGAAAGCTATTCAACGTCTCTGATACCACCATTTACTTTACAGCTACTGGTAGAAAATTGTATCAAACATAATGTAGTTTCACTCGAACAGCCTTTGACTATTTCCTTGTACATCAAACAAGATATGCTTTGTGTTCAGAACAACTTGCAGTTAAAAATGAACCCTGATCCCTCTTTAAAAATGGGACTGGAAAATATAAACCAGCGTTACCAGCATTTGACAAATCAAACTATAGCCATAGAAGAAAATTCCGGATCATTTACTGTTAAACTTCCATTGATATGAATATCGTCATCATAGAAGATGAGATCAAAACTGCTAAAGCATTAGCAAAAATGATTCTCTCCCTCCAGCCCTCTGCTCAAATTACGGCAACCATCCAAAGTGTCAAAACAGCAGTGGCCTATTTTTCAGCACAGGTTAGTCCTGACCTTATCTTCATGGATGTTCAATTAGCCGATGGTAACTGTTTTGAGATTTTTAAACGAACAGAAGTGCGTGCTCCGGTTATATTTTGCACGGCTTTCGATGAGTATGCACTGGATGCTTTTAAGGCAAATGGTATTGATTACATTTTAAAACCTTTCTCAGCAGACAGTCTGCAAAGCGCATTTGAAAAAGTGACCTTGCTTCAGAACTTTTTTCAGGTCAATGAACATGCTTCAGTTCAAATGAACAAGCTACTGGATCCGGTGGGTAAAACGGGTTTTTTGGTTTTTAAAAATAATAAATACAGCACAATACAAACCCAAGATATTGCCTGCTTTTATATCCGTGATGAAATCACAACCCTGGTCACAGCTGCCGGTGAAGAATATGGAATTTCACAATCACTGGAAGAACTTTATAAAGTGCTGAATCCAAAGCAATTCTTTCGTATTAATCGTCAATATTTGATTAATTATAGTGCTGTCAAAGAAGTAGAGCACTATTTTGCCCGTAAATTAATGGTTAAACTGAATATTTCCACTTCCGGGCAGCTGATTATAGGTAAAGATAAAGCCACGTTATTCTTAAACTGGCTGGATAACCGGTAGCAAAGCGTTTAAATAGGTTTTTATTAGCTGCTCAGACAGATCTTCCTGATTCATCATCTTCAGTTTCCTGATTCATTATCTTGATTTGAACGTCCATATTATTTGTTCAATCTGTATTATCTTTTATTGAATGTAAATTATCTTTTGTAAGATCTGCATTAAATTTTATTCAATCCGTATTTGTTGATATATTGCGTGAATTATTTATCACCTGAAGAAATAGCAGACATTTTATGGAAATTGTTAAAATACCGAAAAAACTCAGAGACGTATTAGACACTTTAAGAAGCGGGCAAATAGAATCCGGATTAGCGCAACTTGCAGAAATTGCAGCGTTTGAACCGCAAAAATCTATTGTTTTAGCAGAATATAACTATTTCAGCAGTAATTTTGAGTTGGCGATGGAAAATGATGAGAAGGCTTTACCATTTGACGGACAATGGTATGCGGGAAACATTTTATCTGAACATTTCTTTGCTTATACCAGTGCGGCCATCAGCAGTAATCATCAGCAAAGAGCAGCGGATTTCTACAAAACATATCTGGCAGAAAAGAAGAAGCTGGATTTGGAAGACCATCGTTTTAATACCTATAAACACCAGGTGAACCAGCATTTAGCTAAACTTAAGGGTAAAAAGAACTTAACAATTGATCCGGCACCACTTCAAATTATTAAAAATGGAAAAGAAATGCCTGACTTTATTGCACAATTAAAAAAGTACAAGCCAAAATTAACGCATGACAGCCTTAAAGGAGCAGAATATTTACTTGGCTTTATGTTTGAAGAGGGAAACACGGACGAAAGTTTAGCGTATTATGAAAAATTTGCGGAAGAACTGACTAATGAAGATAGTCACCTGCATGCCGCAAGGCTTTTCCTTTTAGCAGGTGAGCCTGAAAAAGCAAAAACGGCAATCAGAAATTATGTGAAAATATGGTATCCGGTTGAGTATATTCAAATTACGCCCATGCGGCTTTGGGAATTTGAAGACTTATATCCGATTTTGACCAGAGAATTCAAAGAAGAAATATTACGGATACCCAAAGCGAAAGCGTAAATGGACATCTCCTTATGCTAAGTTAAAGTTCCTCTTTATACTATTACAGCTCTTTTTCATTCAATTTTGAAAAGAAACCGATGAGATCATCTGCCAGTAATCCGGGTTGTTCTGAAGCAGCAAAATGTCCGCCTGCAGGCATGGGATTCCAGTGCCGGATATTAAAACTTTTTTCCACGTAAGCGCGTGGCGGAGTTGGCAATTCTTTCGGGAACTTAACAAAGCCTACCGGTACTTTTATAAAATCGTTCTTTCCGAAAATTAATGGGTTTTTACTATTTTCGTTATAAATTCTCATCGAGGAATGGATCGTTTGTGTGATCCAGTATAAAGTGACGTTAGCGAGCAGGTCATCCTTCTTAAAAGCGTGCTCGATATGACCATTGTTATCGCTCCAGCTATTAAATTTTTCAATAATCCATGCACACAATCCAGCTGGAGAATCATTTAGCCCGTAAGCTGCAGTAAGAGGCTTTGTAATATGCATGTGAATATATGCACCTTCTCTGGCAGACGAACTCAAAGATACTTTATGCCTGAACTCCAGCCCTGTCAGGACTAAAGGCAGGACTTATGAAGTATTTATAGTCTTTAAAGATGTGATGAATGATGAGGTTTCAAAAAGTGTCTATTGTGGAAGCTTTGAAAATCTATTTTAATTATTGTACGGCCCAATTCCGTTTTCAATATTAAACGGAATTGATTTTACAAATTTGGGCAATCCTGATCAGGATTGCCCGGAATACTTATGGTTGGCCACTACCGCCGGCAGCGCCATAAATCTGGCCAGTGGAATAACTTGCGTCATTCGCTGCCAGTTGTACATAGATGGAAGCTAACTCCGCTGGCTGACCCGGTCTGCCTAAAGGAGTTTCTTTGCCAAATTGTTTTACTTTCTCTTGGGTTGAACCTCCTGTAACTTGCAGCACTGTCCAGATCGGGCCAGGTGAAACACCATTGACACGGATACCTTTAGGCCCCAGTTGTTTTGCCATTGACCTCACAAAACTCGTATTTGCAGCTTTGGTTTGCGCATAATCAAAGAGATCTGGTGAAGGATCTGTAGCTTGAACTGAAGTAGTTACAATAATTGAAGAACCAGGTTTAAGATGAGGTAAGGCCGCTTTTGTAATCCAGAAAGGTGCATAAATATTGGTCTTCATTGTCCAGTCAAACTGCTCTGTACTCAGATCCAGGATAGACTGATGGCTTTGCTGTCTGCCTGCATTGTTCACTAAAATATCTAATCCACCAAGTTCTTTTACCGCATCTTTAACAAGCTTTTCGCAAAATTCTTCTGTTCTGATATCTCCGGGAATAGCTATTGCTTTACGTCCTGCTTTTTTGATCAGCTCAATAACCTCCTGAGCATCTGGTTCTTCTTCAGGCAGGTAGTTTATAGCCACATCAGCACCTTCTCTGGCATAAGCAATGGCGGCTGCTCTTCCTATACCAGAGTCACCACCGGTGATCAATACTTTGCGTCCGGTGAGTCTGCCAGAACCAACATAACTTTTTTCACCGTGGTCAGGTACCGGTGACATCTTTGAAGCGAGTCCTGGCCAGGGCTGTGTTTGTTCTTTAAATGGAGGTTTGAAATATTTCTTTGTCGGATCTTCAAACGGAGATACGTTAGTTTCAGTCCTGGTATCGATTTTACTTTCTTCTTTCATAAGATAAAGGTTTAATGTTTACTTAGGCGTCAACACTGTAATTTAACAAAAGTTTTCAAAAAAAAATGTTTACCTTAATACCTCAATAAATCAACGAAAAACTAAGCTAAAGCCCTCGAAAATCATTAATTAACATGAAATCACACGACCTGGAAAGATTTATAACTGCTCAAAAAGGGGTATTCCAAACTGCGCTTGGCGAGATTCAGCATGGTAAAAAACATACACACTGGATGTGGTATATTTTTCCGCAGATCCAGGGTCTGGGTTTTACTGAAATCTCAAAATATTATGGAATAAAGGATCTGCAGGAGGCTACTGAATTTATGCATCACCGGGTACTTGGTCCAAGGCTGATTTTGATGTGTCATACACTGCTTAATTTGGATACCAATGATGCACACCTGATACTGGATAGCCCGGACGATTTGAAACTGAAATCATGCATGACTTTATTTTCTGAAATTCCAAACAGTGATCCTGTTTTTGAAAAGGTATTAAATAAATTCTTTAACGGCCTGAAAGATCATATTACTTTAAAAATCCTCAACCTCCAGCGTTGATTTTAATGGATCAGGTTGCTGAATCATTAGCATAAACAGGCTATATTAATCAGCTAAGGGTCTGTAAATAAAAGTAAAATACTGATCCTGCTTTTTCTTCACTTTCAACCCTAATTTCACTGTCATGATAACGCAGGATCTCTGAAACAAGATATAAACCTATACCGAATCCAGGTACAGTTTTTATCCCATTATTATTGACTCTGTAAAAGCGTTCAAACAATCTTTTTTGATCGTTAGGGCTTATACCTATACCCTGATCGCTGACATAGATTTTTACTTTTCCGTTTTGTTTTTCACAACCCAGTGTAACTAAGCCTCCTTCAGGTGAATATTTAATGGCATTGCTAACCAGGTTCATTAATACCTGACCGATTTTGTCTCTGTCGGCATTGATTATAATTCCCTCACAGTCTATTAGTTTTATCGTATGCTGTGAAGTTAAAAATTTAGCATCTTCAGCAATTTCCATCATTAAAGGATGTAATTCTACTTTCCTTCTTTCTATCTGAAGCTTTCCTTCTTCCATTCTTGCCAGACTCAAAAAATCATGAATCATAGCTATCATTTTTTTGGTCTGAGCTTCTGCTCTGATTAATGATTTAATACTGAACTCATCCCCTTCTTTTTTTGAACGCATCAGTAATAACTGCAGATAACCCGTAAGCGCAGTTAAAGGAGTCTTCAATTCATGGCTCACCATGGCCACAAAATCATTTTTCCGCTGCTCTTCTTGTTTCCGCTCAGTAATATCTCTGGCAATCTTTGATAACCCGATAATTTTACCGTCCGTATCTTTAACGGGCGATATAGTCAGGGACACATCGATCGTTTTTCCGGATTTAGTAATTCTTCTGGTTTCAAAATGATTTACCCTTTCGCCTTTACTTAACCGGGAAAGAATCTGGACTTCTTCTTCCTGGCGGTCAGGTGGTATTAATTTAAGTATTGGCTGACCTATTATTTCTGCCGCACTATAGCCAAAAGTCCGCTCTGCTGAGTCGTTCCAGCTGGTAATGATTCCATTTAAAGTTTTACTGATCACAGCATCATTGCTTGAATTGACAATAGCAGCTAACTTTGCACTTTTCTCTTCTGCATATTTAACGTCTGTGATATCCAGTGTAGTTCCGATTAATAAGCTGGCGTAACGATCTGTTTTAAAGCTCCTTCTCCACTGCACTTTAATCCAGCGCATTTCGTTGTTATCCAGACGGTAAATCCTGTAAGTCAGGTGATGCGTTTCACTGTTACCGGATTCAATAGATTCATGCATAGCCTGAAGCACATTTGATCTGTCTTCAGGATAAATCATCTCACTGAATTCATCAAAAGTTATTTGTTCAGCAGCAGGATAGCCAAAGACATTTCTGCATTCTTCTGACCAGATTAAAATATTTGTTTTTGGATCCCACTCCCATGTGCCAAGGTTAGTGGATTCTATGGCTATTTTTAACTTGGTTTCATTCTGTTCCAGCTCATTTATCAGCTCTGCCTTTCTTTCCTGTTCGTGGATCAGGGGCGTAATATCCCTGGTAAAACACCGGGTATGAACAAAGTTATCTTCTTTCCAGAGTACACTTGAATTGATGAGTACGTGTTTGATATCACCATTTTTACAGCGCAGCCTGGCTGGATAATTAAGCAATGTCTGGTTGTTGGTTAGCCGGTATAGAATATCTTGTATAACTTCCTGATCTGCATGAAAATTACTGATAGGAAATCCAATATATTCTTCTTTTGTATAACCTAATGAAACAAATTCAGCTTGATTAGCCCAAATAATTATTCCTTCAGCGTTAACCCAATGTAGTGGCAATGAGGCGTTCTCCACAAAGTCATTCAACTCCGCTAAGCGAAGTTTCAGCTCTTTGTTTTCCTTCTCATATTGAGCAATTTTCCCCTGAAGTATCCTGAAATCTTCCATAAATAGTTAATAGAACAAAACTAATCATTGTTAATCTATTTCACTAAGAAAGATAAACAAAATAATCAGTTATAAATTAAGATAAATTAATGAGTAATGCTTTTGATTGTGATGCTCAGGTGTTCCATTTTAATGACTCCAAAATCTCCCGGACAGAGAAGTCAGCTCCGCATACAAATTCATCGGCAGCGCCGTAATAAATAGTCAGATGATCTCCGTGAACTATATGGCCATTGGTAAAAACAACAAAACCAAAAAAACCGCTTAGTTCATAGCTTTCTGTTGGCACCATAATTGGCTCAATACTTCTGGCCAGAACAATTGACGGATCTTCCAGATCCATTAAAAATGCACCCAGACAATATTGGTGTTCTGCGGTAGCACCGTGATAGATTTCCAGCCAGCCTTGCTCAGTTTTAATTGGTGATGCACCACCGCCAACCCTTGCACTGTCCCACATTCCAGCACGGGTTTTCAAAATACATTGATGATTTCCCCAATGCAGCCCATCAGGGGATTCTGCAAGCCAGATATAATTACCGCCAATATCTTTACTGCTTGGTCTGTGTAATGCGTAAAACATACCGCCAATTTTTTCCTCAAAAATAGCGACATCTTTATTGTGGGGAGGCAAAATCATTCCCTTACGTTCAAAGTGCTGCCAGTCTGTAGTAGTTTGCAACCCTACCCCAACCCCATTTTCAGAAACTGCGGTGTAGGTAAGATGATAAAGTCCTTCTACGAGTGAAACCCTGCAATCTTCGATACCATAACGTTCAAGTTTGCCTTTACCAAACAGACCAGGATAGTTTACATCTTCTGAAAAGTTTATTCCATCCAGACTGCTCAGCAAACGCAAGTGTGATACCGTAGTCAGGTAGTCTAATCCTTTGTAATTAAATATCCTGGCATCTGTTGCAATCAGATCCGGGTCATTTAGTGGTACCTCCATGATCTCTAAATGTCCCTCTTCGTTGAGAACAGGAATGAAGGCCCAGCCTTCAACTTGTTTTATACTTTCTGCTACCCTGACCAGCAGCCAGGTTTTTCCACCAAAAATAAACACGCCGGGGTTGAGTAAACAGATCACCTGAAGCCCCTGGGCACTAGGTGTAATATCTTTAGGCATTAGTAGTGGATTTTCGGGAAAACGTTTCGCAAGATCCTTCATTGTAATTTATTATTTTTTCGTGAACTCAAAATCAATCCTGAAAGGATGAATATGCCGCCAACTACCTGAATAAGACTAACCTGCTCGTGTAAAAACAATACTGCGATTAATACCCCAATCAGGATATCCAGATTAAGAAAATTCCCTACCATTGCAGCTGGCAACTGTTCCAGTGCTTTATTATACATTAAGTAGCACAAAGCAGAGGAAATGGCACCCAGATAAATCAAGGCAAACCATCCTTTAAGCCCAATCTGAACTGGCTGCGTTAATTGACTAAACTCATATATTGAAAGTGGCAGCAATAATACAGTACCTATACAACCACTCCAAAAAGTAATGATAATCGGCTTCAAATGATTCAATTTACGGGAAATCAAAGTATAAATTGTCCAGCAGAGTACGGCAACAATCATGAGCAGATTACCTGTTAAACTGCTTTTTTCGCCCTTATCTTCCGCAGCAATTAAACCAACCAGAATTACACCGATAAAAGACAAACAGATTCCTGTAAGCTGTAGCCTGGATAAGTGCTCTTTGAGAAAAATAACTCCAGATAAAGCAATACAAATTGGAATAAAGCCCTGGATTAATGCCCCGCTGGACGCAGAAGTATACATCAGAGAATAATTAAAAAAAACGTAGTAACCTGAAATACCTGTTATTCCCATGAGGAAAAGCCACCAATAATCAGCCTTCTTAAATTGCTGGGCAGCCATAGCTTTACGGTCTGAGAGATAAACCGGTAAAAGGCATAACAAAGCGATCATAAAACGAACAAAAGCAAAGCAACCTGGCGGCAGCACATGAACAACAGATTTGGTTACTGCATAAGTACTCCCCCATACCAGCATGATAAAAATCAGCCATAGCATGGCAGAGGTTTGTTTATTTTTCATTCGAAGTGCTACAAATTGATTGAGTAAGGTGACAAATAATTAACATGCCTTAAGATAGGATTGTTTAAATAATTTGAAAACATCAATTAAAACAAAGCTTCGGCATGGGTGTTAAATGTTCATCAAAATTAAACATAACTTATGAGGAAAGGATTATCTCCCTGGGCATTAAGCGCAAGTGCTGAATTATCGGAAATTAAAACAGTACTTTATACTCAAACAGCAGGTAGTTTTGAATTTAAGGTTTATCAAGGGAAAGACTCCATCTGGATTACGACTCAAATGCCTGATGGCGGTCTTGTCGCTTTTCGGGCAGCATTTAGCCCTGAAGGTTTTTTTGCAGTAAAAAAAGTAACAGAAGATAACCAGGGTATCGGATTTAAGCTCGATAGTTATAGTGGAACACATCAGGTAACCATCTTTATAGATGAGCAATCAGCAGTTCCTGTATTACGGTATACGACAAAGCTGACACCAGCAAAGGATCTTTTTATTCCATTCTGGCCAAGAGATATATTCTTTACCGGTAAAAAGGGCAATCCTGAAAATACAGCGGGAAAGATACACGTAAGTCAGGAAGGTACCCGGACAGGATTAATTTATCTGACCGAAACCAGACCCAGTTCCGCAGCTATTCTTTATTTGCAAAATTTAACCGCCCTTGCCGATTATTGCCAGCAAACGCTAACCTCTTGTGCAAATGTTGTTGGTGGCAGCTGGCCAGAACTGGGCTTTGCATTACCTGCGGCAACAGAACAACCTTTAAAGGCAGGAAAAGAGGTGACTATCTCAGATGCGTTTATAGCTTTCGATGAACAGGTTTCTGGTGAGGAATTTCAAATGACCAAACAATTTCCCGATCTGCTGGCCAGAATTTATCTGCTGCTTCCAAGACCAGAAACCAATTATCAGGATTGGCCTGAAATTCTGGACAAGGGTTTAAAAGACCTGATAGAAAGCCCGGGATGCTGGAGCCAGGTAGCGGGACATAAATATTTCAATGCTTATGTGAGTGATTACAGTACTCCACCAGAAATCATGGTGCAGCTTGCAGTATTGCTTCCATTACTGGATTATGTGGAATGGAGTAAAACGGAACTTGACGTCATGCAAACTATTAAAGATGGCTTACCTGCGTTTTATAACGAGAAGATAGGTTCGATTATGCGCTGGTTACCTTCTGCAGAAGAAAAGCTTGAAGGAGAAGAAGAACAGAAGCAGCCGGGTGTGATGGATTCATGGTATTTGCACCATCCTTTGCTTAATTTGTCCAGGCTTGCTTTGAAAGGCGATCGGATTGCGGAGAAACTTTTTCTGGATTCGCTTGAATTTGCAATCAAGGTAGCGCATCATTTCAACTATCAATGGCCGGTTTTTTACAAAATGGATACGCTGGAGGTACTTAAAGCAGAGACCGCTGAAGGTAAAGGAGGAGAAAAAGACGTAGCCGGGATCTATGCCCATGTGATGCTTCAGGCCTGGGAGTTGACCAAAGAACAACGCTTTTTAAATGAAGCGGAAAAGGCAGCAAAAACATTGCAGCGTTATGGGTTCGAAGTGTTTTATCAGGCCAATAATACGGCGTTTGCTGCTGGCGCATTATTGCGTCTTTACAAGATCACTGAGAATGAGCTTTACCTGAACCTTAGTTATATGTGCTTGGCAGGGATATTCCGCAATACACAAATTTGGGATTGCAATTATGGTTATGGCAGAAACTTTCCGAAATTCTTTGCACTGTTTCCGCTTAATGATGCACCATATACTGCAGTTTATGAGGAACAGGAAGTGTTTTGTGCGTTACATGATTATCTGAAACATGCGGAGGGTGTTGAAATCCTTCCGTCGCTAAAGTTATTAATCGCAGAATATATCCGCTACCTGGTAGACCGGGCAGCATATTATTATCCTGATATGCTGCCTGAAGAAATGCTGGAGGTAAAACCAAAGATCGGGGAAGTTGCCCCTAAGCTTTGGATTGCGCTGGAAGACCTGCAAGATGGCTGGCAAAAGTCTGGTACGGTTGGTCAGGAGGTTTATGGTGCAGGAAATGCCTTTGGTATTTTACCAAGACATTATCTTCGGGTACCAGATGAATCTTTTATGATCTATGTAGATTATCCAACTACAGGTTTCAAAGCTATTAAAGGGAAAAATATACATTTTTCTACCCTTGGAGATGAACGGCTGAATTGCAGAATGATGATCATTAAGGACGATGCTACCAGATTACCGGATTTCACAGTCACTATTAGTGGGGAAACAAAGCCTTTAAAAGGGAAGGTAACTCCAAAGGGGCATCTTGAATACCCCCTATCTGGAAATCAGCAAATCAATATAAGTTGGAAACCTGGAAAATAATTAATCCTGAATGGTTAATTCTTCCTCAAACAATTCAAAAAACAGGTTTTGTAATTTATGAATATGTTGCATTGTTTTAAAATCTCCTGTTTCGTCATTTGCGGGTACTTGTTTGTAACAATCGAAATATTCATCTTCTGCAACGTGATATAAAAAAAAGTTGAATTCCGGATGCTGATAATAACCCTGGCCATTATTTTTAAAGCCAAAATGATTAACCAGCCAGTTTTCAGTAATCGGGACAGGAAGGATTTCTTCTGTGTCAATATGAGTATTAATGCCTTTGTTATGAATAGATTCTACTTTTACCGGATCATTTCCAGCTAAAGTTTTAACGTAATTTCCGATTCTTAATTCGCTTGTTTTCATGGGGTAAAGCTAAGGTTTTTGATTAAAACACATATTAAACAGCAGCAAAAGTATTTGAAAAAATAGTCTTGTGTTTTATGGTTTTCCGTAAAAAAATCAAACTAGTGCTTTATATTTTTGAAGAATAAATCAACCTGTAATTCTAAAAAATATGGCCTGGAGTTTTCACAAACGCTTAAAAATCATTCCTGTAATACATTTAAACTTAAGCAAAAGTGGTATATCGACTTCAATTGGTACTAAAGGAGCAAATATACCTCACTCCTATACAACACCTTTTGCCTCCACCAGCAATATTTTTAGTGCAGATATCCATAAAATAACCAGTCAGGACAGGCAAGGTATAAAAGAAGTAATCGTTCTGGCTCATCAGCAAAAAAAAGAATTAGCGCATGATCTGTTAAGCATACAGACAACTTTAGGAACTTCAAAATTGAAGCGTATGCTCAGCTTTATATTTCTTTATGGGCTGTTTATTAAGCGTATCCCTGAGAACCTGGCGGCAGATATTGAGCTGCAAAAAGAAGCAATTCATCAGACCAAGACAGTAATTGAAAATTGTTACGTAAAACTTGATATTGATTTTGACTCAGAAATGAAAGAAAAGCATGACAAGCTGGTTAACGCATTTAAGAAATTAGCAACCAGTCATAAAATCTGGGATATTACAAGCGCACATTTTCAAGACCGTGTAGTCGCGCGTTCTTCAGCAAGTACCATCGTCAATAAACAGGAGGTCAAATGCTCGTTCAGGTCAGTTCCCGGCCTGAGATCAAATATTGAAGCGCTTTATTTCGAAAATGCAAATGGAGCAGACTTGTATTGCTATCCGGGTTTTATAATCATACATCATAACCCGGCAGATTTTGAAATTATCGGCATTGACGAAATCAACTTACAACAGCGCGCTGTACGCTTCACAGAGACAGCTACTGTTCCTGCCGACTCAAAAATAATTGATAAAACATGGGCCAGAGTTAATAAAAATGGTACACCAGATAAACGATTCAATGACAATTATCAAATTCCAATAATCAGGTACGGTGAAATCACATTATCAACTCACACCGGGTTAAATGAGGAATATGAATTTAGCAACTATGAGTTTACTGAAGAATTCAGCAACGTATTTAAGGAATATCAAATAGCAATTAAACGATCTGTAATGACTTTTTCATCATGATATCTGTTTGTTCATCTGTGCCCATTTTGAAGATGTGTTTGTCAAAAGCGATAAAGCCATTCTTTTCGTAAAACCTGATTGCACGCGGATTTTGCTCCCATACACCCAACCAGATATAGGCTTTCTGTTGAAACTTTGCTATTTCCAATGCTTTGTCATAAAGCAGCTGACCTACTTTTTTACCATGAAAAATCTTTTTGACATAAATACGTTCAATCTCCAGTCCTGTATTGTCCTGTAATTCAGTCTGTGCCTGACCGATGTTTAATTTCAGGTATCCTATAGGATTTTCATCTTCCCATGCAATAAAAAAGAGCGAATCTGAATTTGCCAGTTCTGAACTTATTTGCTGATCACTGAAACTTTCTTCCAGATAATTTTTCATGTCCTGTTCAGTGTTGTTTGTTGAAAAAGTTTCCAGAAAAGTTTGCCTGCCGATGAGCTGTACAGTTTCTTTATTTTCAATTGTAGCTTTACTTATGGTGATAGTCTTCATTTTATTCGGTTAAACAGTACAAACTTAATGGTATATTGGCTTACCTTGATAGTCCAATTAAAAGATAATGAATAGTCCATTTTTACGACAGATTTTTGAAAGTATTACGCTGGATTCTTTATTGCCAAGATCGGTATACCTGCAACTGGCCGATGCCATACTTTTATCTATTAAAAACGGTCAGCTTCAGTCTGGCCAGAAACTGCTGAGTACCAGAGATCTTTCTGATTTACTAAATATCAATCGTATCACAGTTTCCAAAGCTTATGCCGAATTGCAAATGCAGGGATGGCTGGAAAGCACAACAGGCAGTGGTACTTTTGTTTCCAAACATATTGCTGATCATATACCGGCTGCTCTGGGCAGCGAATTGGTTCATGCACCACAAAAGATAGCTGGCTTTACTGTACCTTCCATCAGTTATCCAGAGCGTTCCGGAGATGCTATTGTCACGGAGCTGCATTTAGATGATGGTTATCCTGACCCCAGATTTTCACCATTAAAAGAATTTTACCGGGCTTACCGGAATCAGCTTGAAAGAAGTGGGTTGTATCATAAATTTGGTAGCTATGGAAATCCTGCAGGCCCGTCTGCTTACAGGCAAGCTTTATCCGATTATCTCAATGAAACAAGAGGACTGAAAACAACCGCTGACAATATACTTTCAGTAAGAGGTACCTTGATGGGAATTAACCTGGTTTGTAATGCTTTGATCAGCCCTGGCGATGTAGTTGTTTCTGAAATTCCCGGATGGAAAAGAGCTGAACATAATTTTCTGCACGCAGGTGCTAAACATATCGGCGTTCCTGTAGACGAACATGGCCTGATCGTAGATGAACTTCGTAAGGTTTGTCGGCAACAAAAAATAAGAATGGTATATGTGACACCCCATCACCAATATCCTACAACAGTATCTTTAAGAATTGACCGGCGATTGGAACTGCTCAGGCTGGCTAATGAATATGGTTTTATCATTTTTGAAGATGACTATGATTTTGATTTCCATTTTAAACACCGTCCGCTGTTACCACTGGCCAGTGCAGATGAAAACGGAATGGTCATTTATTGCGGATCTTTCAGTAAAAGTTTTTCTCCGGCTTTTCGAATGGGGTACCTGGTCGCAGCAAAAAACGTCATCGAACAGCTGGCGGGAGTCCGGATATTGTTAGATAGACAAGGTGACCATGTGCTGGACAATGCAATGGCTGATTTATTGAATGACGGCACGATACAACGTTATTTAAGGAAAACATTAACTATATATCAGGAAAAGAGAGATTTTTTTTGCGGCTTACTGTATAAAGAGTTGAAAGGCGCTGTAAACTTTACCCTACCTGAAGGCGGCATGTCGGTATGGACCATGTTTGACACTTCAATTAACCTGGAAAAACTGGCTAAAAATGCCCATCAGAAAGGTTTATATTTAGCTGATGGGAAGGCACATATTTACCCCGATTTTAATGCAAATGGGATAAGACTTGGTTTTGCTTCTTCTACTAAAGATGAATTGAGCAGCAGTGTTCAAATTCTGAAAGAGCTGATCAGATGATTTTCATTTTCTCTGCCAATGATAGCCGGATGTACAAATAAAATTATCAGTTGTCAGGGATAAAATGAGTGTCTGCACCTTCCTCAAAGATCGCATAAACACGTTTCCAGGGTTCATCATTCAATAATCTCCATTTGTGCCCTGTTCCGGTATGATCAGTAGCTAACAGAATATCCCCTGGATGAAGGATAAAAGTCTCGCCATTTTTCATAGTAAATTCGAGTATACCTGACAGGGTGATCACATACTGTGGTATAGGCGCATTATGCCAGTCAAAGGTAGAATGAGCAGGACTTTCCTTAAAAAGAACGTGGTCGGCTTTAACAAGCGCCCCTTCAGCTATACTACCAATTTTAAAATGAGAATCACCGTCCTCACCAGTATACATTAAATAGGTTTTAATCATGATTTATATTTTTAGCTGGAACATTTAATGGCCATATTGAAGATCCAATGGTATCGGAATACCATTTTTTTTATGCGTAATGCCTGGTGTAAGATAACTTAGCTTCAATTTATAACCTTCCTCTTTATGGAAAGATTCTATACGAAACGGATAAAACCCTTTAGTTAGTGGTACCATATATGTGCACAATTTGCTATTAGAATCAGTTATTCGCATTAATAAGCGATTGCAAAGATATAGGTTTGCTTCTTCACCGTTCTCTAAAATAAATATATAGTATCCTTCTTCTTTACTTTCCAGTTGTCCATCAATAATTACAGCAATATTGTCTTTTTTCTGGATTTTATCCAGCTTAAAATCACCATTTGTAATTCCTGCTTTCACTGGGTTTTTCAAGTTTTTAAAGTCTGGCCAATTCGCCCATTTACCTTCGTAATAAGCATAATTAAAACCACCTGGTTTTACATTTTTCTGTTTTGAAACAGGAGGCAGAATTTTTCCTGCTGCAAAATCTCCTGTTACGGTGTGATTATAACGGGCCCTGGCAGTAAAATTTTCGGTAGTGACCTTTGCCGCAGTATTTAAAGTCAGTTCATGCTGCATTTTATCAGATAAAATTGTAGGTATTGTTCCGTCAAGGGTATAATGCACAGTTGTGGTATCATTAAAAAACCATATTTTAAAAGGTTTATCTTTCAGTATAATACCATTCATAGGACGAAATTGTGCTTTATTATTAAAGCCGGCATAGCAGAATTTTAACCCGTCATAGGTGCTTTTCAGCCTTATTGAATTATGTGTTTCATTGGGGTAAGCTATACTTTTCCAGGTTAATCCCGCAGGGGCATATTTTTTAAGAATAGTATTCATGGTATCAATTTTCATTACTTTACCTTCTTCGCCTTCTCTGCCACTTATAAAAAGTGTGAGCGCTAAACCTGCTAGTCCAGGCAATTTACTGGATGCAATTTTTTGTATATAACATTTGTCCCACCAAAGACTCGGATCAACTGCGATATACGATTTAAAAGTTTGCGGTTCATTTAATAAGGCATAAGTAACAAACAAACCGCCTAATGAGTGTCCCCAAAGTGTATTGTCACCATTTGAAGGATATTTTCTGTTAATATAAGGGATAAGTTCATTTTTGAGAAAACCCAGAAATTTATCTGCCCCGCCTGAGGTTGCCCAACCATCAACACGAGTTGGACTCAGATCTTTATTGCGGTCGATGCCCAAAACACTAACGATAATTGTGGAGGGCATAAAAGAAGTTCCTTCTAAAAAATGTTGGGCGTCTTTGATCAAACCTGTATTCCAGTTACCGCCATCCAGCACATAGAGTACATCATATTTACGATCGCTGCCCGATTTATAATCCTGGGGAAGAAATATCTCTACCATTCTTTTTTCCTTCAGCAGGTTTGAGTTTAAGGAATCAAGTATTCCATAATCAATTTCTCTAATGACAGTATCCTGAGCCTTAGCTATATCTATCAGACACCCAATCATTAAGATCAGCACAAAAAAGAAGCGGAATTTGTTTTTGATTTTCATTGTTATTGAATAGACTGGATATCCGGAGAAATGTTACTCCTGCTAGTGTTTTTTAATTGTCAATCTTGTAGCGTAATTATAATCTTTAGCGTTTAAGGACAATAAACACACCTAATCTTCCATCAATTTCATCCATATGAAGTATCTACTTACCTTATCAGCAGCCCTGTTAATCTGCCTTTCTTCCGGGACTTCTTTTGCTCAAAAGAAGTTTGCCCCTCAAAAGTCAAAAATCAATCGTACTAAACAAGCCACGTATTATTGGGCTGGTGTATTGCAAAAACAAGGAGTGACTGCTTACCAGTATGGCACGCATGTGCTGAAAGGCGAGTCTTTATCTGCTGAGCTGAATGAACCGGAAACTATTTTTGCATTAAAGGCGGGCAAAAAGATAAACCTGAATAAGTTTGTTGGCAAAAAAGTCATTATAACAGGCAAGAAGGTTAATGGTTATCCGTTAGAACTTGGCCCTGAGCTTATTGAGGTTTCAGCAATCGAACTGGATAAGGTTGTGAAGATCAATATGAACTAATTTAGTTCCGGTCAGTACCCTTTTTATTCTCCGCAATCGTTACCGGCATCGATTGCGGATTTTTATTTCTCTGTTTAACTTCTTTCCATTTTTTCAGTGATTATCTTAATAGTTAATCATTTATAAACCTAATATGAAAAACATGAAAACGAGAGTAAACTACCTCACCTCTTCGGCTGTGGCCTTGTGCATTGCCTTTATTTCCTTTGGTTGCCAGAAAAGTAAAGATCCGGGTGCTGGCACAGAAAACTTAGATGCAACAAAGCTGAAAACGGCAACTGAAGCTACTTGTACTGTGCAAGGATGGGCCTCACAAAACGGAGGGACTACAGGTGGCGGGACAGCTACGCCAACAGTAGTCACTAATTATACAGCTTTAAAAGCTGCCATACAAAATGTTAATGTGAAAGTGGTACAAGTTAATGGGACGATTATAATACCAGATGCCGGAAGAATCTCTTTCCAGGACCAGACAGGAAAAACCATCTTTGGTTCTGCCGGAGCAAAACTGGTTTCCAATGATCAAAGCAAAGCTAATTCTGGTATTATTAATGTTAAAAGATGTACAAATATTATCATCAGGAACCTGATCTTCGAAGGCCCTGGCGCTTATGATACTGACGGCTGGGATAATGCAATATTAGACGCAAGTACAAATGTATGGGTTGACCATTGTGAGTTCAGAGACGGCGTTGATGGCAACTTTGATATTAAAAATATCTCTGATTATATTACAGTGTCTAATTGCAAGTTTGGTTATTTAAAACCGCCAAGAGCAGGTGGTTCGGGTGGTTCAGATGATCATCGTTTTTCGGGCCTGATCGGTTCAAGCGATAGTGCTACTGCTGATAGAAACCGGCTTCGTGTTACATTTGTACGTTGCTGGTGGGCTGAAGGCTGTGTAGCAAGAATGCCCCGTGTAAGGTTTGGTAAAGTGCACCTGGTCAATAACTACTTTAGCAGCACAGTAAGCAAGAGCTGTATACAGGCAGGTTTTGAAGCAAATATTCTGGCAGAGGCGAACGTTTTTGAAAACGTTAAGAACCCTGTAGATTTAATGGACAATAAATCTACAGCTGTTCAGCTTAAAAATAACACGTTTACTAATGTAACGGGAAATATTCTGGGCAATGGTAATACTGCATTTACACCTTCTTACAGCATTTCAACGCTGAATTCATCCAGTGTTAAAGCTGCAGTTACTTCATCGGGTGGCGCAGGAGCTACACTGTCTGGTAATAACTGTTCCTGATTTTATACGGGAATACTAAAATAAATAAGGCGGTGTAACCTGGTAAAGGTTACACCGCCTTTGTTGTTAAATACTTTCTGTTTCTTCAATGGAGAGTGAGCAAATTTCAACTCTTAAAGTAATACACTGGCTTCAATATTTATTATTGATACCCAGGATTCTGTGTGAATTCACTTTTATTAGTAACCGCATCAATCTGTGTTCTGGGAATTGGCCTGATCAGGTTAAAGTCAGTTATACCTTTCGCATCAGGGTTAAATGCTTTGACCCTTTCCAGTAATTTACCAGTTCTTTTCAAATCAAACCAGCGTATTTGCTCACCGGCAAACTCCCTTGCCCGTTCATCTAATATAAAGTCCAAGCTAACCTGCGCTGGCGTAATCTGCATGGCAGCCACTTTACCAGATTTAGCCGCTCTGGTACGGATCACATTTAAGTAGGTTGCAGCAGCTCCCGGATTCCCCAGATTAAATTCAGCTTCAGCAGCAATCAGATATAACTCGGCAAAACGAATCACAAAGACATCTCTTGCACTCTGTGCCTCATTGATACTCGTTCTGACAGGATCTGCAAATTTATTCAGAGAAACATAATGTAATTGATCCTTAACTGTTCCGTTTGCATTGTAAACGGCATTGCGATCAAATACTTTATATATTTTACCCGTGGATGGAAATACTTTTTTAGTAGTCAGAATAGCAGTATCTCCTATTTTCATCCCTGCTGGTCTGGTCGTACCGTTTGCATACCAGACCGTTTGAAATGAACCCTCATACCTGGAATCATTGTCATCATATAGATCCAATAGAAAACGTGTAGGCATATAACGGTCAAAAGGTCTTCCGTTAGCAAGGTCACGCAACATACCTGGCTGGTCGTCGTATTTCATCGCATACAACATGTGTCCGCTATTACTGCCTCTGCTATGGCCTAATGGATTGAGGATCGGATCCAAAAGATCATTCAATGATAGATTTGTTGAGTAATTAACGGTATAAACAACTTCCTTATTTTTGAGATTCGACATTTTCCACAGGTCAGCGTAGGCAGGCAATAATGTAAAGCCATAACCACCATTAATTACTGCAACAGCCATATCCCTGGCCTCTGTATTTTTCTTTTGTGTGAGATACATTCTTGATAAAAAGGCCTGGGCAGCAGGTTTGGTCACTCTCCCATAATCTGCTGTGGTAACCGGCAGATTGGCAACTGCAAATAACAGGTCCTCAATAATTTGCTTATTAAAGGTCTCTACAGGTGTTTTATTCGCCGTGGTGATTACTCCCTGAGTTTCATTCAATGAAAAATGAACCCCTCCCCAGGTTTCAACGATATGCCAGTAATAAAATGCACGCAAAAACTTTAATTCAGCCTCTCTTATTGGCCTGGCAGTGGACGACAGCCCTGCTCCTGCGATCTTATTTATTCCTGCATTGCACAAATTAACTGCCGCATACAGTTGCTGCCATTCGGTAGTAATAGCAGCATTTGTGCCCTGAAGGTTAATATATTGGGTTAAATCAGTATTGATATCACCAGCACCACTCATCCAAAGATCTGTACCCATCTCAGAAATACTATGACCTTCTTCTTTTCCATACCACCAGCGCTGATAGGAATAGGCTGCGTTAACAAGCGTTTCAAATCCTGCCGGCGTGGTATAAACACTTTCAGCGGTAATTCCTGAGGGATTATTTTCTACAAGTGATTTTTTGCAGGAGAAAGTTACAGCCAGCCCTGCAAAGACAATCAGGCTTTTATATATATAATGTTTCATTTCTATTAATTTGAGTTAAAAAGTAACGTTTAAGCCAACGGTGTAAAGCTTGGTCATCGGAGCACCCTCTGATCCACCCCGCTCAGGATCATATTCTTTAAGCAAAGCTGATTTTGTATAAGTAAAAGGATTTCTGGCGGTAGCATAAACACGCACGCTTTTGATAAAATTCTTCTCCAGTATATTTTTGGGTACGGTATAGCCTAACGTGATATTTCTTAATCTGATAAAAGATCCGTCTGTATAACCTAAAGCAGTGGAGTATAAGGTAGAATTAAACGAGATATTCTTGTTTGGGCGTGGAAAATCATTCGAAGCGTTTTCTGGCGTCCAGTAGTTAATAATAGTAGAGCTGTTATTAATTCCCTGCGGATCGTATCTGCGTAAAAAATCAGCATATACAGTCTGTCCCATCCTGGCGAAAAGATAAATATTCAGATCCCATGCTTTATAGGTAAATGTATTTTCCAGTCCTCCACTCCAATCAGGGCGGTTAGTGCCTATAATCTTACGATCGTTAGTGGCATCAATTTTACCATCGTTATTGAGATCACGAACTCTGATATCCCCTGGTTTTTGCCCATATTTTGCCGCTTCTGTGGCATCAGCTGTTTGCCAGATCCCTATTTTGTCATAATCATAGAAAGATTGGATCGGTGAACCTACAAACCAGGAATTCAATACATCAGATTGCGCTCCTCCTGCAAGTTCAACAATCTTCTCTCTGTTTCTGCTGAAACTGATGTTTGTAGTCCACTGAAAATCTTTATGGATGATATTTTTTGAAGAAATGTAAACCTCAATACCTTTATTACGTGTTTTTGCAATATTCTGAATTACACTGATTACCCCATCTGTTGGTGGCAGACTTCTGTTTAACAGTAAATCATAGGTTTTGGAATCATAATAATCAACGGTTGCAGTTATTCTATTTTTAAAGAGTGCGATCTCTAATCCAAAATCACTTGTTTTCGTTTTTTCCCACGTTAACGCCAGGTTACCAATTCTTGGAGAGTAACCGTAAGCCAGCGCCGGAGCATCGTCATAAGCAAATGCAATCCTGGATAAGCTACTCTGAGTAGAATAAGAATTGATATTATCGCTACCTGCGATACCGTAGCTGTACTTTAATTTTAAATCACTGATAATTTTATTGTCTTTTAAAAACTGTTCATCACTAACTCTCCAGGCTACAGCGGCAGAAGGGAAAAATGCCCATTTGTTGCCTTCTGCTAATTTCGAAGAACCGTCTGTACGTCCTGTTGCTGTTAACAGGTATTTACCTTTGTAAGCATAATTTAACCTGCCAGCGAATGAAATCAGGTTATTCATGGTATAAGCTGTATTTACCGCCTGATTCTGCGTATTTCCAAGACCATAGAACAATTGTGATTTTAACAACTGATTTTCACCCGAAGCAGCAATATTATCCGATCTGTTATACAATAAACTATTAATACCAGTAACTGTAAAAGCATGATCTTTGATTTCTTTACTATAGGTAATATAGTTTTCTATGTTAATCAAATGTCCATTTGAGGCTGAATAGGTAGCTTTTGGTACAGAGCCATTGCGATCCAGGGAAAAACGGTCTGCATAAGTTCCTGTCCTGTCAGTATTTAGATTCACTCCAAGATTCGAGCGGGCAACCAATCCTTTGAAAGGTTTGAACTCCATATAGGCGGATAACAGTGTCCGGTTAATCACGGTCTTATTGGAATAGACATCTGGTTGTTCATCTGCAAGCGGACTCACAAAAGTACCTGCCAGTGGATAAACAATGAATTTGCCATCTTTGTCATAAAGCGTACCGAGTGGAGAGATTTTGTTCACCTGGTTTAATGGATCACGGCGGTTATCTTGTTCATAATGTGTAAACTGCCCTTGCATTCCTGTTGTAAAATATTTACCGATAGACTGATCAAGGTTTAAACGGGCGGTATAACGACTAGATTTATCCATTTTTAAAACACCTTTTTCATCCAGGTAATCGAGAGAGAAATATACTTTGGTTTTTTCTGTCCCGGCCCTTACGCCTAACTGGTAATCCTGCTGACTTCCGTCATGAAAGATCAGGTCCTGATAGTCCAGAAAATCTTTGTTTTGTATGGCTGTATATTCTGCGGAATTGAAAATTTTGACATCGTCGGCCGGCCCTGACCAGTTACCCGTTGTACGGTTGGCCTGTCTGCGCTGTTCAATGTATTGTTCTGCATTCATGACCGAAGGATATCTGGATACTTTTGACACGCCATAATAGGAGTTTAAGGAAACTGTAGCCTGTCCTGAGATCCCTTTTTTAGTGGTAATCAGAATTACGCCATTCGCGCCTCTGGATCCATATATTGCTGTAGATGAAGCATCTTTCAGGATTTCCATGGAAGCAATATCGTTGGGATTTAAATCTTGCAGGCTTGAATACTGTACACCATCTACAATGATCAGCGGGCCATTACCTGCCGAAATTGATCTTGTCCCCCTGATATTGATGTTTACGCCTGAAGAAGCCGCACCGCTGCTTCTGGTCACATCAACGCCTGGTACTTTACCCTGAATAGATTCTAATGGATTGGAGGAAGGAACTTTAGCAATATCTTCGCCTTTAACAGAAACTACTGAGCCCGTAAGATCTCTTTTCTTTACTGTTCCATAACCAATGACCACGACCTCATTTAAGGCTGTTTCATTGGGTGTGAGTTTAATTTGAATTTGTGTCTGACCTGCTGCATTCACTTCTTCTTTGAGATAACCTACATAGTTGATGACCAGCACTGCGTCATTACCTGAAATGTTTAAAATGAATTTACCGTTGGTATCGGTACTGGTTCCCTGGCTGGTCCCTTTCACCAGGACGCTCACGCCGATTAGTGTTTCTCCGCTTTTTGCATCAGTCACCTGCCCCGAAATTTTACGGGTTTGTGCGGATAGGAAACTGCAGAAAAAGCAGAACCCTACAATTAAAAGATAAAATTTGCTCATAAATATTTGGTTAGGATAATCGCTTAAGGGTATAATTCTTTATTCCCGGGAGAAATCAAAAAATTAAATCAATTAAGTTTTATAACAAGTCTACATAGTTTTCCTGCGAAATGAATTTAAATCCGTGAAAATAACTACGCAATCGTTGCCGAAATACTGAATCAATAATCCACATAAAAAAAGGGAGTCTGAATTGGCTTCAGAACTCCCTTTTTTACAGTGATCAATTTATTTTTTTAGAACAGATATTTAGTGCTTAAGAAATTAGAATCATTACCATCAATTATTTCATTGATTAATAGCTTATTACTTTCATTCAGCTTTGTGGCTACCAGAGACCGGATAGAGAAAGACCGAAGTGCATCTACGACCGATAAGGTACCTTCTGCACTATCTTTTCTACCAGTAAATGGAAATGCATCAGGCCCGCGCTGACATTGGCAATTGATATTTACACGACTTACCTGGTTGATCAGCGGATCAATTAATGCAGCAACTTCTATCGGGTCATTACTGAAAATACTAACCTGCTGCCCATGGGTAGATTCGATCAGGTATTCAATTGTTTCTTCCAGGTCATCAAAAGGAACAACAGGAATAACCGGTCCGAATTGTTCTTCTGTATAAAGTTTCATGTCTTTATTTACAGGATAAACAATTGCAGGATATACGAAAGATTCATTGGTAGCCCCTCCATGTTCATTGATTACTGAAGCACCATGCGCTATGGCATCTTCAATACATTCTTTAAGATAGGCTGGTTTATGTGGTTCAGGTAAAGGGGTTAAGGAAACTCCTTCTACCCATGGCATACCAAACTTTAGTTTGGATACTGCCGCTGACAATAATTTCAGGAATTCATCAGCCAGAGAACGGTGGATGAAAATAATTTTTAAAGCGGTACATCTTTGTCCGTTAAAAGACAAAGATCCCAGCACTGTTTCCTGAACTGCCAGTTCTAAATCTGCATGTGCAGTGATTATTGCTGCGTTTTTCGCATCTAATCCTAAGATAGCCCGTAGTCTGTTCACTTTTGGATGCAGTTTTTTCAGTTCATTCGCTACTTTACTGGAACCGATTAAAGTTAACACATTAATCTTTCCTGATTTCATGAGTCCGGGAATGATCACATTTCCTCTGCCGTAAATCGTATTGACTACGCCTTTTGGAAAAGAATCCCTGAAAGCTTCTAATAATGGATAGTGTAAAAGTGTACCATGTTTAGGCGGTTTAAACAATAAAGTGTTCCCCATAATCAACGCGGGAATTAATGTGGTAAAAGTCTCATTCAAAGGATAGTTAAATGGGCCCATACAAAGTACTACACCAAGTGGAGAACGCCTTACTTGTGCAACAATCCCCTGTTCGATGGTAAACCTTGATGACTGACGATCCAGATCTTTAAGGGCGTCAATGGTCGCATGAATATACTCCACTGTCCTGTCAAATTCTTTCACAGAATCGGCGTAAGATTTACCAATTTCCCACATCAGCAGTTTAACGACCTCTTGTTTCTTTTCAATAATTCTGCCTGTAAATTTTTCTACATGGGTAATCCGGTCTGCCACACTCATGGTAGGCCATTCGCCGCGACCATTGTTATAGGCTGCAACAGCTGCGTCAAGCGCTTCCATAGCTTCTTTCTCGCTACATAAAGGATAGGTACCGATCACTTTACGTTGTAAACCCTCAGGTGTTTTTACGCAAACAGGGGAAACTACAGTGTGAACTTCTCCGTCCCAGGGATGCATGGCACCATTACTTAAATACGCGCGCTGATGCAGTTCCTGCTGCAATCTGAATGCTTCGGGTATTTCATGCTCTTCAACAAAAATGGAATTGAGCTGGTCTTGAAAATTCATCCGTTAAAATTTATATTTATGAATAGTTATCAGGTACAAAATAGGAAATAGTTTATACTTAAACGTTTAAATTATATAATCATATTAATTATTTTAGAAATTAAAGTAATCTTTTGCGTTATTATAGCATATATTTTGAATAATTTCTCCTATCCAGTCCAGATGATCGGGTAATTCTCCGTTTTCTATGTCCTCGCCGAGCAAATTACAGAGTAATCTTCTGAAATATTCGTGACGGGGATAAGAAAGAAAACTTCTTGAATCGGTAAGCATTCCTATAAAACGACTTAATAAACCCATGTTTGACAGCGCATTGAGCTGCCGGGTCATTCCATCTTTCTGATCCAGAAACCACCATCCTGAACCAAACTGAATCTTCCCGGCTATAGTTCCATCATTAAAATTACCAATCATCGTTGCCATCAGTTCATTATCTGAAGGGTTCAGGTTGTAAAGAATAGTTTTGGTAAGCTGGTTACTGGTATCCAGTCTGTTTAGAAATTTTGATAACTGAGGCCCCTGCTGAAAATCACCGATAGAGTCCCATCCTGTATCTGGTCCCAGACGCTCCAGTAAACGTGAATTATTATTTCTTAATGCACCAAGATGGTATTGTTGCACCCATCCCTTTTCATGATCCCAGGTTGCGAAATGATAAAGCATGGCAGATTTAAATTGCAAAATCTCCTGCTCATTTAATTTTTGCTGATGAATAATCTTATCAAATATCAAATCGATCTCCAGATCGGTATAACCGGCCGCATATAGCTGTTCTAATCCATGATCAGAAACTGAGCAACCATTTGCCGAAAAGTAATCATGCCGGTCTTTTAAGGCCTTTAAATAGGTTTTGAAATTCGTTATCTGATGAGATGAAATGTCTTGCAGTTTCTTGATATAAGCAAGCATTGCAGGTAAATCATCTGCATTCATAGCTTTATCCGGCCTGAATGCAGGCAGCACTTTCACTTCAAAACCATCTGCTTTGATCTTTTGATGATGCACCAGGTCGTCTGTTGGATCATCGGTAGTGGCCAGGGCACTGACTTTCATTTTTCGTAACAGGTTTCGTACGGAGTAAGCTGGCGTTTGAAGTTTTACAGCACATTCATCATAAATTTTCCTTGCCGTAGCCGGAGATAAAATATCATAAATATCGAAATAGCGCTGCAGCTCCAGGTGTGTCCAGTGGTATAAGGGATTACGCAGTGTATAAGGCACCGTTTCTGCCCACTTTTCAAATTTCTCCCAGTCACTTTTATTTCCGGTGATATATTCTTCCGGAATTCCATTAGCACGCATTGCACGCCATTTATAATGATCTCCGTAGAGCCAAACCTGTGTCAGGTTTTCAAAATTCTTGTCTTCAGCAATCTGATCTGGTGGTAAGTGACAGTGATAATCTATCACTGGCATATTTTTCGCGTATTGATGATAGAGCAATACGGCCGTTTCATTATTTAATAAAAAGTTTTCATCAATAAATTTTTTCACAGCAATAAATTAGTATAAGAAATTGGTTGTTATATATTTTTAAGATATTTTAAGGCATTTCAGCAATTTCCATTTCTGAAGCAGCCAATAGAAATGCGCCTACGCCTTTAGGGTCATTGGTGATTACCTTTTCACTAATATAATAAGCATAACTGCCATCACGATATGGTTTTCCACCTAAGCCGGAAACACTTACTGTACCTTTTAAGTTGATTTGCCCGGGTTTTGCTCCAGCTTCAATGAACTCTTTTTGTATGCCCTGAAAGCCATTTTTGGCTATTGTAGAATATTTATGGTCTAAATATCCTTTGCGAACCCCTTTGCTGATCGTATAAACAAACATGCAGGATGCCGAAGCCTCTTTGTAATTTCCTTTACGTTCCGGCTGATCAAGAATATCATACCATAAACCAGAATTTTTATCCTGATATTGACCGATAGCATTTGATAAACGATCCAGAATGCCCAGCAGGGCTTTTCTTTTGGGATGATTTTCCGGAAAATAATCCAGTACATCGACTAAAGCCATCCCATACCATCCCATTGCCCTACCCCAGAAATTTGGAGAAACACCACTTTTTTTATCAGCCCAGCGTTCTTGTTTTGATTCATCCCAGCCATGATAGAGTAAACCTGTTTTAGCGTCGCGCGCATTTTTCTCCATGTAAATAAACTGGTTTGCGATATCATCATAGGCTTTATCAGCTTTAATTAAAGCCGCATATTCTGCGTAAAAAGGTTCTCCCATGTACAACCCGTCCAGCCACATCTGATTCGGATATATTTTTTTATGCCAGAACCCGCCTTCTTTGGTACGGGGCTGCTTTTTAAGCTGATCCCAGAGCAATGTGGCTGCTTTAAAATATTTCTTCTGCCCGGTTGCTTTGTATAAAGAAAGCAGTGTGCGCCCGTTTTTGACGTTATCAATGTTATAGTCTGCTTGTTTATAGCGGCTGATACCTCCATCTTCTTTGACAAAAAAATCCATAGACTTTTGCATATACTTAAAGTAGACATCAGATTTGGTTCTTTTCCAGATGGCCTCTATTCCTTCCAGGATAACCCCCTGGTCATAGGCCCATTTAACTGGTCTGGGATTAGCTGGATCAAGATTCAGGGAATCCTGCCAGATATCCATTACCGTAGCAGCCATGGCCTCACTTAGTGGTTTAGTTTGTGCAGTTGTCACTGCATTCATATACATAACGAGCAGGCAAACCAACCCTGTTTTCAGGAAAAATGATCTTTTCATAAGCGTTTATTTCAGGAGAAGTGATTGGGAAGCCGGATCAGGATTTTTATAGGAAACGTTATTTCCATGCTGTATCCTGATCAATGGTCCTGACTGTTCAACAATCAGATTGATATGATTCATTTGTATGTTTTTAGCCTCTTGTAAGTCAATGCCTTCTTTAGATTTGATAGTCAATTGATCAAAATAAATATCACTGATATTCAGCTCTGGCAAACCGCGGATGAATATGGCTTTAGCAGCACCATCGCAAACAATGTTACTGATATGAAAATCTCTGAACACAGGGGTTTCTTCCGTAACAGGCAAGAGTTTAATTTTTGGTATTGCTCTTTTTTCTCCGGATAAAACTATCGGATCAACTGCTGCGTAATACATATCAAAGAGAATAGCTTCCCCAACAATATCCTTCATATTGATATTCCTGGCATAAATGCGTTCCACTACGCCGCCTCTCCCCCTTGTGGTTTTAAACCGCAGACCAATGTCTGTACCGATAAAGGTACAGTCAGTAATATAAATGTTCCTGGCTCCGCCAGACATTTCACTGCCAATTACAAAACCTCCATGGGCATGATAAACGGTACTGTTCCGGATCACCACATTTTCTGTTGGAATCCCTCGTTTACGACCAGCAGCGTCTCTTCCTGATTTGATACAGATTCCATCATCACCTACATCAAATGTACTGCCTTCGATGAGTACATTTTTACAGGATTCAATGTCTATTCCATCACCATTCTGTGCATACCATGGATTTTTCACGTATACATTCCGGACAGTAAGGTCACTGCACATCAGCGGATGTAAATTCCATGCTGGAGAATTTTGAAAAGTAACGCCTTCCAGCAAAATTTGCCTGCAGTTATTCAGTACCAGCAAGTTTGGACGCAGAAAGTCTTTAATCGAATCGTAAAATGCAGCAGATTTATCTTTGGTGATCAGCCCTGGATCTTTCATTCCAGCTCCTTTAAATGTTTTTTCTGAAGGATACCAGATTTTTTTTTCTTCATTCACTAAACCACCGGAAGCTATACGTGCCTTCCACTGGCTTTCTGTCAATTTATCTTTCTTGACCATCCGCCATACATCTCCTGCCCCATCAATAATTCCATAACCGGTTATTGCCATATTTTCCTGCGCATTAGCCCAGATTGGTGATTGATTCCGCATTTGCGCTACGCCTTCCCAATTTCCTTCTACCAGTTTGTACTGGTTAAGGTCTTTGGTAAACTGGAGTAAAGCGTTTTTTTGCAAGTGCAGGTTTACGTTACTTTTGAGTTCAATAGGTCCGGTCAGCCACATTCCTCCGGGTATCAAAACTACCCCACCACCATTTTTACTGCTGGCTGCTATAGCCTCATTAATTTGGATGGTATTTAGTGTTATGCCATCATTTACCGCCCCGTATTTAATGATACTGATCGTATCGGTTTTGAATACGGGTTCTTTCACTATGGGCAGATGATCAAAAGGATCTGCTTTTTTATCCTGTGCGCTTATATTCAATGCCAGGCTGATGATCAGGCCTGTAAGGGTTAGATGGAAATTATTCATGAAAATCTGGTTAGCTGTTTGCTCTTCAACAGGTAACAAGTCTACATAGTTTTAGGACAGCATAAAACTATTACACTTAAAATAAATACGCAATCGTTGCCGCAGGTGTTTTCTATCATTTTACAATCAGAATTTATATGTAAACTTGTGTTAATTCTAACCAATAGAAAAAGGCGTTATGTTTGTACCCTCTACCTTAAAAGATATAGCCAGTGCTCTGGGCTATTCAACTTCTACGATTTCCAGGGCTTTACGTGATACTTATGAGATCAGCCCGGAAACCAAAAAGATTATCCGGGAGTATGCACAGAAGATAAATTACCGCCCTAATCCTATTGCACTGAGCTTAAAGGAACGCCGGAGCAAATCAATTGGTGTGGTAGTGGCTGAAGTTGCCAACCATTACTTTTCTCAGGCCATTAACGGGATTGAATCTATTGCTTATGACCGTGGTTACCATGTAATCATTACGCAGACCCATGAGTCTTATGAGCGTGAAAAAATTAACATCCATCATCTGGCTTCCAGATCTGTAGATGGCTTACTGGTTTCTTTATCTGCGGAAACAAGTGATACTTCACATCTTCAGGATTTGCATCAAAAAGGATTACCAATGGTGTTTTTTGACAGGGTTGCAGAAGAAATAATCACCCATAAAGTTATAGCTAACAATGAAAAAGGAGCTTTTCAAGCCACAGAGCATCTGATTCATAATGGATATAAAAGAATTGCACATTTAACGAGTTCTGCGCATTTATCAATTAGTATAGAACGGCTGGAGGGTTACAAAAACGCATTGGCCAAGCATCATATCCCTTTTGAGCAGGACTATGTTAAATATTGCCCGCATGGTGGGATGTTTTATCAGGAAACAGAAAATGCAGTCAAAGAATTGATGAACCTGAAGGAAAAACCTGATGCAATTTTTGTAGCAGGTGACCGGTTAAGTATTGATTGCCTGATGGTATTTAAGAATTTAAATATCAAAATTCCGCAGGATATTGTGATTACAGGATTTAGTAATTCTGATGTCCTGGACCTGATGAATCCTTCGCTGACTTCTATCCGGCAGCCTGCCTTTGAAATCGGACAGATAGCCACTCAAATGCTGCTTAAAGTCATAGAAAGTAAGTATCCAGTATATGATTTCGAAAAAAAGATACTGGATACAAGCTTATTTGTAAGGTAATAACCTGGGATGATTTATAATGATATCCCTCTTTTCCAGGGAATAAAGTCATCCTGGTTTAACAGCACAGCTTTAGGGGTCACTTCGCCGCTGGCAGCTTTAATACAGTAGGTCAAAATGTCTTCTCCCATTTGTTCAATTGTTTTCTCCCCTGCAATGATTGATCCTGCATTAATATCAATAATATCATTCATCCTGGCTGTTAAGGCATTGTTGGTCGATATTTTAATCACCGGGCAAACCGGATTTCCTGTGGGTGTGCCCAGCCCTGTAGTAAATAAAATCAGCGTAGCTCCGCTTGCAGCTTTACCAGTAGTCGCTTCCACATCATTTCCTGGTGTACAAACCAGATTCAAGCCAGGTTTCAAAGCAGGTTCAGTATAATCAAGTACGTCTTCTACAGGTGATGTTCCTCCTTTTTTCGCTGCACCATTACTTTTGATCGCATCTGTAATTAAACCATCTTTAATATTACCCGGTGAAGGATTCATATGAAAACCAGAACCTGCATTTTCGGCGGCCTGGCTATAGGCAGACATCAGCTTCATGAATTTTCTGGCTGCATTTTCGTCCTTTGTCCTGTCTATGATATCCTGTTCTGCTCCGCAGAGCTCAGGAAACTCAGCCAATAAGACTTTCGCACCAAGTCCAACCAGCAAATCTGCACAATAACCAACCGCAGGATTTGCAGAAATGCCACTAAAGCCATCGCTGCCACCGCATTTTACCCCAATACATAATTTGCTTAAAGGAGCCGGCTGACGCTCCATTTGATTCGCTTCAATTAATCCTTCAAAAGTTTGCCGGATAGCTGTTGTAATGAGCTGCTCTTCACTTTGCGATTGTTGTTGTTCAAAAATATAGAGCTTTTTATCGAATGCGGGATTACGTTCTTTTAAATCACTCAAAAAATCTTCCACCTGCAAATTCTGACAACCCAGGCTCAGTAAGGTAACACCTGCAACATTAGGATGGTCTGCATAAGCAGCCAGTAACTTACTCAATACAGCGGCATCCTGACGGATACCTCCGCAGCCCCCCTGATGATTCAGGAATTTGATCCCATCAATGTTTTTGAATGGTCTTTTATCGTTGAAGTGTCTGGTTTCCAGCGCGATTGGAATCGCTGCCATCGCTGCAGTATCAGCTCCGTTCTGATAGGCTTCTACTAATTGATGGGTATAAGATTTGTATTTTTCAGTTACAGCATACCCCAGTTCATTGTGCAATGCCTCTTTGATGACATCAAGGTTCCTGTTTTCACAGAATACAGCCGGTATAAACAGCCAGTAGTTTGCTGTACCCACATTTCCATCTTTACGATGATAACCGTTAAAAGTAAGACCTTCGAATTTACTGATATCAGGCGCCTGCCATTGATACTTAGAGGGTCTGAAAAAGTAAGGAGCAGCGGCATGTTTCAGGTTATCTGTGGTCATTAATGAACCTGCCTGCACAGGAAATTGTATTTTCCCTACCAGAGTTCCATACATGATCACTTCTTCACCTGCCTCCATAGCTGAGGTGTAAAACTTATGTTTTGCAGGAATATCTGCGGTCAGCAAATAATAATTATCCTGATATTGAACAGTTTCACCTGCTTTAAGATCAGTTAATGCGACAATCACATTGTCATTGGGGTGAACTTTTAAAATGTTAGTGTTCATAATTGATATATTTCCCAGGTACTTTCAGGGTTGTTTCTGGATTCCATCCTTTAAAAATTAAGTCTTTTGTATAACTTTTTACTTCTTCTTCACTGAGCTGGTGTGACCATGCCACACGCTGATCAGGATTAAAACCTTCGCCCTTGTTTTTATATTCTGCATAGTAAGCAGTTTTTTCATTGCTTTGCTTTCGCCAATTATCCCAGCCTTCTGTTTTGATCAGTTTTGGCAATTCGCAGTTGATATAAACGGCTTTGCTATAGGGCCGCCATGGTCTGCCCAGATAAACGGTACGTTCCAAAGCATCACCGGTGATCCGGCAATTTAAAAATACATAACCATATTTGATTGTATCCGGAGCAGAAGATGCGGTGATATAATGGGCACCTTGTTTACAAAAAATGGTACAATCTTCAAATAAAGCAGTCGCAGCACCAAAAATAAAATCTACTGTTCCTTCAATGTAACAGTTTTTGAAATATTGCCTGTTTCCTGCACCAAAAGTATAAAGTGTATCTTGAAACCCCTTTATCCGGCAATTGAAAAAGGTGGTCTGATCTCCCGATATCCAAAGTGCAACGGCCTGACCGACCGGGCCGGAGGTGTTTTGAAAGGTAATGTTATAAGCAGCAAATCCATCTCCGCAAATGTAAAAGCTTGCAGATCCTGAAGTACCCATTTCTTCACCGAAACGGTTTTTCTTTGCTGCATAGTCGTTGTAAGTTAAAATTGTTCTGGTAACGTCCTCTCCGACCAGTTTCACAAGTTTTTTTGAGGAAGGCAGGTTTAATTTCTCCTGATAGAGCCCATTCCTGATCAAGATCGTAGTCGTGACTTTTCTGAAATCCGGAACCGCATTGATGGCTTCCTGTACAGTCAGGTAATCTCCGGTCCCGTCTTTGGCAACAGTTATTGGTTTATCCTGAGCCTTTGTGAAAAATGTCAGGGATAAACAACCAAGGATAAGCAGTACTGATTTTACTTTCATAGACAATGCTAATTGTAATTTTTCAGGAATTAATTGAGCGCCGGATTTAAATCTGTGCAAACGATGCCGGACGTTGTCCTGATGCTTTTTCTGATACGAATGATTTTGTCTATTTTTAGCTATACAAATCAGCAGCAGCAGATTTGATCAATGAAAAGTTTTATGGCAACAGTATCACTCCGAAGTATCCAGGGCAAATGGGTTATGGCTTGTACGATAATGGCTTCAGCAATGGCTTTTATCGACGCCACAGCACTGAACGTGATCCTGCCTTCTTTACAGCAACATTTAAAGGCTTCGGGCCCTGACCTTTTCTGGGTATTAAATGCTTATTTACTGATGCTGGCTTCCCTGATGCTGATCGGCGGGACATTGGGTGACAGGCTGGGCCGGAAAAAGGTCTTTATGACCGGGATCTTTATTTTCATTCTTGGCTCTGCGGCTTGCGGGTTTTCTTCGACAGCCACTATGCTGATTATTTTCAGGTTGATACAAGGTATTGGTGGTGCATTAATGATTCCGGGAAGCTTATCACTGATTTCTTCTGCTATTGATGAAAAAGAACGGGGAAAAGCTATTGGAACGTGGTCTGCGGCCACTACTTTAGTGACTATGGGCGGACCTGCACTAGGCGGGGCATTAGCAGATGCGGGTTTATGGCGTTATATTTTTTTTATCAATGTGCCTATCGGAATTATTGTGCTTTTCTTTTTAGCGACAAAAGTAAAGGAGATCAAAGATGATCAAAACACAAAAAAGGTGGATTTTTACGGCGCAATTGCTATAGCTTCCGGACTGGCTCTGCTCACTTTTGGTTTCCTGCGTTTGCCAGCAGCTGGCTTTAGTCATATTCAGGGATATGGTTCCATTAGTGCAGGAATTTTATTGCTGTTTACCTTTATACTGATCGAACGTAAAAGTACACATCCAATGATGCCGCTGGATTTATTCAGCAACGCTATTTTCACCGGAACAAATCTGCTTACTTTTTTCCTTTATGCCGGTCTAGGTGCAGGAATGTTATTTATTTCATTAAATATGGTACAGGTACAGGGTTATACACAAATGGAATCTGGCCTTACTTTTCTTCCTTTTACTATTTTCATGGTTGTGAATGCACGTTTTGCCGGTAGCCTGGCTGATAAATACGGGCCAAGGTTATTTCTGATTGCGGGCCCCTTTCTAGCTGGCCTGGGTTTACTTTTACTATCTTTTATTCAACAGACGAATGGCCCTTCGGCTTATTGGACTACCTTTTTACCAGGTATTCTTGTTTTTGGTTTTGGGATGTCTCTGACTGTTGCTCCACTTACCGCAGCAGTAATGGGCTCAGTAAGTGATCAATTTACTGGTACAGCTTCAGGTATTAACAATGCAGTATCGAGAATCGCTGGTGTTTTCGCAAATGCCGTTCTGGGCTCCATGGCAGTTTTACTGTTTTCCTCAGCTTTGCAAAACGAGCTCAAAACGTTACCTTTTAATCCGCAGCAAAAGCAGGCGATAATTGCGCAGACTTCAAATCTTGGAAATGCTGAGGTTCCGGCAGGATTAACTGCAATTCAGGAAAAGAAAGTATTGGCAGCGTATCATGCTGGTTTCATAGCCGCTTACGGAAAGATTATGAAAGTGTCTGCTGGTCTTGGTTTTTTGGCTGCGTTAATGGCACTGGTCTTCATTCAGCCCCCAAAGAAGAAGCATACATGCTGACTGTAAAATTCCCTGTTAAAGGCGGAGTTCAATATGACTTAAGAAAATGGGACACCGCTGAGCTGTCCGCAAATTGCCAGTAACTTATCCTGAATATGAATATCATCAGCTGCTGCCAGATACTTCGCTTCCTTTCGATGGTAGAAATAACGGCCACTCACTCTGGCTTCTTTATCATCGCTGACTGCAAGCCATACCTGGGTCTGAAAACCTTCTTCCAGATTGTCAGGTGCTCCTGCCCCTCCCATTTTTGTTGGAACCCAACCGGGATCAACAGCATTGGAAAAAACTTCAGGCCATCTACGTGCTACAGCCCTGGAAAGCATTAAGACCTGCATTTTAGAGTCTGAATAACTGGTTTGATCAGTCTTATACGCTAAATCAACCAGCTCAGGATTACCCTGCATATGCATTTCTGAACTGAGGTAAATCATACGCTCTGGCCTGTGGATTAAAGCCGTCAGGATATAGGGAGCCATTGTATTCACAGCAAAAGTCAAATTGGCTGGGACCTGATAAACGCCTGCATTATGAATAATCACATCGAAATGTCCTATGGCATTAACTTCGGCAGCCAGCTTTTTTGTTTCTTCAATACTGGATAAGTCAGCAATGAGTACGTGCTCAGCACCAGGTACATTATCCAGGGCTAATTTAGCCCGCTCTGCATTACGTGCATGTAAAACAACCTGGTGGCCTTGTGCCACCAGTGATTTTGCTGCTAATTGTCCAAGTCCATCGGCTGAACCGGTAATAAATATTCTGGCCATCAATAAAATGTTAACTCAGTTTCCAGTCAGGTCTTTCAAAATGACAGGTGTAGCCATATGGCTGTTTCTGCAAATAATCCTGGTGCTCTTCTTCAGCATTCCAGAAATCAGTTGCCGGAACAACTTCAGTTATTACCTTTCCTGGCCATATCCCTGAGGCATCCATCTCGGCGATTAAAGTATTTGCCGTTTCACGCTGCGTGTCATCCGTATAAAAAATAGCAGACCGGTAAGAGGTTCCGATGTCGTTTCCTTGTCTGTTACGTGTTGTTGGATCATGAATCTGGAAAAAATATTCAAGTAATCCGCGATATGATAATTTTGATGGATCAAATACGATCTCTATGCCTTCGGCATGTGTTCCGTGGTTACGGTAAGTTGCATTGGGTACATCTCCCCCGGTATAGCCTACGACTGTTGAAATAACACCTGGGTAATGACGGATAAGCTCTTCCACTCCCCAGAAACACCCGCCGGCAAGAATGGCTTTTTCAGTATTCATATGATTTCCTTTTTAATTGGATAAAGGTACAGTACAGATGTGTAAAAGGCAAGTGCAATCAATTGATGGATTTTGCTTCTTCTTTAAAAATATCACCATATTTACGTATAATATCAGCAGCCTGATCCCGGGAAAGTATCAGGTAATTTTCACCATATAAGTCCTGACGAAAGAACTTACTGTCTTCTGGTAAAGGATACAGAGCATAGGGAAGTTTAGCCTCCATCAAAGCTTTGTTAATGGTATTAATCAACAAATTATTCTCCCAGAGCATATCTTCACTTTCTGCATCCATCTCATATTTTTTATGTTGCAGGTCAAAGCTTACCTTATTACGTTCACGAATTGAATAATTGGTAAAATAAGCTGTTTTGTGTTGTTGAAGCTGTTGAATTTTAGTGTCTATAAAATTTATAAACCCTTCGATTGTCTGACTTTTATCAATGGTAAATGCATTTGGCAATTCCAAAAGCAGGTTGGAAATTGATTTTGGATTTTTTTCCCTGGCTGAAGCAATTAATTGCTCTCTGTTTTGATCAATTGTGGCTTTCAAAAGTTTCTCCGCTATCAAAAAATCAACAGCGTCAGTGAGCTGAGCATGGTTGAGCCGCTCACTCAGATCGTAATATTCCCAGGCTGCATAATTATAATCACCAGGGCTTCCATTGTAGCAGGCACCTAATTTGCTGGCCAGATATACATTTTTCGCAAATCTGGCTTCGTCCTCTTTTAATAAAGTAAGGAAGAGTGTGTTTTTGTCTTGTGGTTCATAGCCAGTAAATATATCATGATTTGTAAAATACAAACGGCGCTGATCATGCTGATCTTCCAGGTAGTGATTAAGAAACTGAAAGTTCTGAGCGCTGATCCAGCTTTCTGATTCTCTTTCTTTAATTTCTTCTTTATATAATACGTTATTGATCTTTACATAAAGATAAAACTGTCTGTTACCAGATAACATCACAGATTGGTCGTCTGCCTGGTTTTTTATCACATGAACCTCAAGATCTGAATAATTAAAGTTTAAAAGAGAGGCCGCTTTTTTTAGCACTGACTCATAAAATCCCTTGATTTTATCCGGAGGAATGAGACCGTAATTATCTCTGGTCACAAAGTCAAAAGGTTTAATTTCTTTCTCTGCATCAAAAGCCATATAGTTTTTTGTTAGCAGCACAATATCATTTATATTCAGAAGCGTATCTTTTTTATAGCTTTCGGCCAATTTTTTATTAGCCGCCTGAGTTATAAAACCGCTTGCAGTCAGGCTATCCAAAAGTGCCATTTGCTGCTGTTTGTAATAGGGAAACTTATCATGATATAAAATTAATTCACTGATATCACTTATCATTTTACGATGATTAATTGCCGTATATATATCTTTTCCATTGCTGAATTTAGTTTCCATCCTGCGGTCTGAAGGATCAAGCAAACCTGCTTTCTTGATTATATTTATCCAATTCAGATAAGGTTTAACCTGATTAACCCGCTCTTGTTGCAAAGCTTCAGTATCCTCAAAGTAAGATACGCTAAACTCAATGGTACTATCATTGTAAAGTGGGCGGATAGCAGGTCCGAAATATTCACCAAACCGTTCAGCAAGAATTTTTGTAGAGTCGGTATGCGAAATATTGTCTCTATAAAAACCAGCTGCACCAGAGAGGAAGTTAAAAAGATCGGAACGATTAGGAAAATTGTCCGTCAGATAGCGTTCCTCTTTAATTGCAAGTCTCTGTTCTAAATCAGGCTTGTTATTTAAAAGGGAATCAAAGTGGCTGGTCTTGAAAATTTGCTTACCGGGAAGCATATTCTGATAGGATTTAAGAAAATATACCGGACAGTCTATTGAAACCAAAAAGTCTTCATTGAAGCCTCTGTAAATTTCTAATGGCTTTTTTTCTGAAAATCTTTGCAGTTCTGCCCTCCCCTTTTCAGTTAGCAACTGTTGATTTACTAATGATTGTCCAATCTGATTAACCTGGCCGGCAGACAGGCTCTGCGCAATTGCAGTACTGTTTAAAAACACAAATAAGATTAGGATCAGCCTTGTACGTGGCGCTATTTTAGCAGACATTGATTATAAATTTTCCTAATCTATTAAAAATCCGTTACCCGGGCACCATCGGGTAACGGATTACATTAATCTATATGGATTGTTTATGTAATGGCAGATTAAAATAGAAGGTAGCTCCATCACCAAATTCACTTTCAACCCAGATTGTACCATTATGCCGGGCAATAATTTCGGCACTGAGATACAGGCCGATTCCAAAACCAGAAACCTGACTATCATTTTCTACCCGGTAATAACGGTCAAAAAGCTTATTAATATCTTTAGTATTAATACCTATCCCATGATCTCTCACACTCACCTGGACCATTTGATTAATTATGGTACAGGTAACTTTTATATTTTTATCCACAGGTGCATATTTGACTGCATTACTCAAAAGATTAACAATCACGTTACCAATCTTATCATAATCAGCATATACGGGCGTATGGGCACAACCTTGAAATTCTATATGATGACTTGTCTCCATCATTCTGCTTTCTTCTACAACTACAGCAATCAAATCTGTTAAAGAAAAATGGCTTAGGTTAAGTACAATTTTTCCCGATTCTAATCTGGAGACATTCAGAAATCCATTAATCATACCGGTCATCTTTTTAACCTGTTTGGCAGCCATTTCCAATGAACTGTTTACAAATTTGTCCTGGAAAACAATAGCCTTACGCTGAAGTACCTGGATGTATCCGCTGAGTGAAGTCAGTGGTGTTTTTAATTCATGGCTTACCATTGCAATAAAATCATTTTTACGCTGCTCATCCTTTTTAATCATAGAAATATCCATGACTACCCCGGTAAAAGAAGAAAACTCACCTGATTTATCGGCCTTCAGATTACCTACTGCTCTAAGCCACCGGGTTTTCTTGTCCTTATATCCAATAACAGGATAAGAAACATCATAGTCTCCGTTACCATTAAGGGCATTTTCAAGTTTTTCTGCAACGTATGCCCGATATTCTTCTGTAACCTGTCCGAGTGCTTCTTCAATAGTAATTTCATGAGCCGCGTCAAATCCAAATAGCTCTCTCAAGCGTACCGAAGTTATCAATGCTCTGCTTTGGGAGTCTATATGCCAGGTTCCGAAATTAGCAGCCTCAATAGCTAATCTTAAGGCAATTTCTTTATCTTCCAGCTCATCAAAGGTGTTTTTTAAATGTTCGTGAGTTAAAACAAGCTCCTCATTTGAGGCTGCCATTTCTTCATTGATAGCTGCAAGTTCATCTGAAATTTCACGATACTTACTTTCACTGGCCGAGAGCTCTTGTACCCTGGCTTCCACTCTTCTTTCTAAACTCTCATTCATAGCCAGCAATTCTTCCTGACTTTGAGAGAGTTCCTCATTTACTGCATTGAGTTCTTCGTTAGATGCAGCAAGCTCTTCATTGAGTGCCTGTTCTCTTTCCAGTGCCACCTCCTTACTGTAGTACTCCTCCATCAGCTGGCGATTGATTACCCGCTCTGTAACATCAGTAGCTGTATGGAGAATACAGATAGTCTGGTTGAATTCATTTTTTATGGCCCGGTATTCGAAGTCAAAATAAAAGGTCCTGATTTCTCCGTTTACGTTAAGATCGGCAGCTGTATCTATACCAGAGATGGTTATTCCTTCCATCCAGACCTTTTTGAACATCTGGGCGAAAGGCTGCCCTTTGAGTTCAGGAAGTGCGTCTTCTAAAGTCTTTCCTATAACAGACTGGTCTTTATCCCAAATCGTTAACATAGCCTGGTTAGCCATCTGAATCAGTGCATCTTCTCCGATATGAATGGCAGTTGCAGTTTTGGTCTGACTCAAAACCTCGATTAATTGATTTTTATCTAATAGTTGGACGTCGCTCATATGGAAGAAGAAAAATTAGTAGTTCATATAACCAAATTCCTTGTTTTTTGTTTAGTTGCTAGTCAAATTAAATCAGATTTATGGTGAAAGCGATACTGCACAATAGCTATTTATTGCTATTGAAGCCTTATGATTTTGACAATCCGGATAGCCCTGTCAATGAGATGGAAAGGAGGCTGATCAGCCAATGAACTATGAATTCGGGGAACGGGTTTTCCCCGAATTAACAGAAAAATTAATCAGGAGTTGCTGCTATAATATTCTTCTTCGGATAATCAAACAGGATTGAAGTAATTACAGGAATAATAAATATAGCTACGGTGAAAATCGAGATCAGTAAATCTGTCTTTTCACCTTCTATCAGATGAGAGATAGGTAACGCCGGGTAGAAATGAGTAAACAAAGAAGACGTAAGTTTAAATCCCAGTACTCCAATCACAATAAACGCAACCGTCTCCAGAAAACTAAACTTCTCCATTAACTTCACAAATGCCTGTGCTACAAAACGCATGGCAAGAATCCCAATAAAAACACCAATGTAAATAAGCCAGATATGATCGGTAAATGCAACTGCTGCAAAAACATTATCTATAGAAAATGCCAGATCCATTACCTCCACTAATGCTACAGTAGCCCAGAATGCTCCGACTAAACCGACTGTAGATTTATAGATCCAGCTTTTACTTTTATCTATTTCTTCCTCCCCGCTTTCTTTCTTAGCATTCTTTTTTCTGAAGTAATCAAATGCCAGGTATAACAGATAAAGTCCGCCTAATGGTTTTAACCACCAAATCGTAACCAGCCATGCCGCAAGCAGTAAACAAATACTGCGAAATACATAGGCACCAATGATCCCGTATTTCAATGCTTTATCTCTTTGGCTTTTTGGAAGATCCATTACCATAGTCGCCAATACGGCTGCATTATCTACTGATAGCAAGCTTTCTATAACAATTAAATTCAGGATAATGAGTAATCCGGCTTGAATATCGTCGCCTAAAATAGTATGTAATAAATCCATTATATGTTATTATTTAATCGGGTGAGTGTTTAACCTGATCAGCCGGAAGTGCAATCTCAACTCTTCTATTCTTTTTCCTGCCAGCATTACTATCATTTGATGCGATTGGATTTTCAATTCCTTTCCCCGTTGCAATGATCCTGCTTTCCGCAATATGATTTGAAACCAGGTATTTTTTGAATGCATCTGCTCTTGCCTGAGAGATAGTCTGATTAATGGCTAAAGAACCTTCACTACTTGCATATCCGTTTATATGTATTAATGCAGCAGGGTTTTCAGACAAATAAGCAATAATACGTTTAATTATTTTTTTGTTTATCCTGGTAAAAGCAGAAGAGCCCTGACGAAAAGAAACGGGAATTTTACGATTTAAACTGGCTGCCTTATGAGCATTAGCTACATTTTCAACGACAGGCCTGGCTTGACTGGTAGTTGAAGCCGTAACAGATGTATCCACTATACCATGCTGTAATTTAGGCTGAGTTTCAGCTACAACTGCCGCAACCGGATCTAATGGAATGGCTTCAGTTGATGTATGCTGAATAGTGTCCGCTGTTTTTGTATGAGCTGAATAATACCAGATCCCCCCGCCTATTATTAAAACACCAATCAACCCGATAATCCATGTTTTCGATTTTGCAGGATGCGTTGTTTCGGGAACTGCTGCTGTCTCCTTTTTTGAAAGGTCAAATTTAGCTGAGCCTTTAGCTTTACCAGATGAATCCTGTGGAGCAGAATCCTCATTTTTATTTAAATTAAATGCCATAATTTCTATTGGGGTTAGGTGTACATGTCTACTAATGTTTGCAAGCTGCCGCTATGCGCTCTGCCCATAGCTTCGAATTCCCAGGTATCACCAACACGAAATAATCTGCCGAATTCAAGTGCGTCTTCATTGGTATACTGATCTTTCAGCTCATAGCGGAGAATTTCGTTTCCGCTGTTTTCATCAACAATACGGATATAGCAATCATTTACTTGTCCAAAGCTGAGCCCTAAAGTTCTACGGTCTTTTTTATTGTCATGAGGATATTTACAAATCGTACAGCAAATAATAATTTGTTCGATCTTGTGGCTGACTTTCGTTAAATCAATGAACATATCTTCATCATCATCGCCATTACTTCTGGTTCCATCGGGATCATCAATAGCCCCGACAATAGCTCCATCTTCAGTTAGCGGCCTGAACAAGCCCTTCTCTATTTTGTCTTCAATTTTATTCCCCATACGCAGCTGACCATAAAACGTGAAATAGGAATCTGAAGGGATTTTAAAATCATTGCCAATTGAAAATGCAGATACGTCAAGATCAAATTCTGGCCCTCCTGGTTCATCATTAGGATTCCATCCCATTCCGATTTTCACAATTGATAGTCCAGGCGCTGCCTTGGAAAGGGAAAATCTATCCCCTTTACTTAAATTAAAACTGCTCATAGTATGAATTTTATTGATATAAATCTATTAGTGTATTTAAACCTCCGGAGAAGGCTTGCCCAAGTGCTTCTACATTCCAATTCCCGCCATTTCTGGAAATAGTTGCAATGATCAGGGAATCTTCGGATGTGAAATTATCCTTCAACAGGTACTGACATAAAATTGAATTATCAGCCGCATTTCTGATGTTGATATAAGAGTTTAGTACGTGACCGAAATTATGCCCTCTTGTTTCACTTTGATCAATAGTAACCGCAAAATATAAAAACTCAACTTCCGGGTTTATTTTAGCTAAATCAATCTGGATAACTTCATCGTCTCCATCACCTTCACCACCTCTGCTGTCCCCGGGATAATGGGCAGACCCGTCCGGACTTGTCGCATTGTTATAAAAGATGAAATATTCATCTGCCAGGAGTTTACCATTTCCATTCAACATGAATAATGACAAGTCCAGATCTACACTTTGCCCATTAACATGGGCAGGATCCCAACCTAAACCTGCTATAATGTGTGTTAGTCCTGGTTTTTCTTTACTAATTGATATCGGTTTTTTCTTTTCTAATTGTATAGCCATTTTATAATTTATTTAGTTTGAATTATATGCCCTTTTTAGGTGGAAGTGGTGGTAATTTTACCGGATTAACTTTGACCTGAATTACAGGTTTTATTTCAGGTAACTTTGGAATGCTGACCTGCTGTTGTGAAATATTCTTCTCTTTTTTTGGTGGTAATGGAGGAGGCAGTTTTGGAAATGGAGAAGGCAGCTTTGATGCTGGTGTTGCTATTGGAACCGGTGCTGGCATCCTTGGTTTTATGGAGACTGGCGGTGTCTGCGGGGTTTTGAATTGAACAGTATAGTTTGAACTGGAAACTTCTGCAAAAATAGATTTCATAGTATCCTTGATATCAGCAGCTTTAACCTCTTTTACATAATGATATTTTTTGAGTAGTTTATCAGAAAAATAGGAAGTGCTGATTTCTTCTGTCCCCAATAAAATAATAACGTCGTGTACCATTAAACTACCTGATTTCAAAAGGTCATCTATCGCCGTATAAATCATGCTATCGTTAGCATAATACGGAAGCCTGTCTGTAAGATTTCGTTCATTGACCTTGAACCAATACTTATTGCCGTCAGATAGTTCAGCATCACCTTTGATAATGACACCCGGATTTTCAAGCAGGCTTACACAAAAAGGAAGTAAAAAAGCGATCTCGGTATCCTTATCAATTGATAAATAAGAATTCTGGCTGCTAATATATTCAACAATCATATCTGCCAGAATCTTCACTCTGGGGTCTGCCCCCTGCCCCTCTAATTTAAATGAACCAATTTCTTCAGCATTTGCATTTTTATAAAGTTTCAAATAGAGCACATCATCAATAGCACTTAGCAATAGAATAGCTTTTTCTTTACCAACGATCTCTTTTTGAACTAATACCCCGAATAGTATCTTATTGAAATGAATACGGTCTAAGTTAAAGTAACCGGCTTCCTGAAATAAGTTTTCTATCAGTGATTTCTCTTTATCCTCTATATCTGTGTCAAATAAAAAGCGAAGCGGAAAATGCTGCCTATAAGATTCAATGGAGTCAGCTTTATATAAAACAGTATTCAGAAAATAAGACAAGTATTGTTCAATTCCATAATAAAACAGCTGTTTAACAGGTTTTTTGTTCCCGTAAAGAATAAAATGTTTGCCTGGATCTTTTATAATTTCAAAGTAATTTCCGTAAGCATCAGGGTCATGTCTGTTAAACCGCTCTCTGGCAGCAGTTCCAAAAATAAAATTATGGCCACTTACATAAAAGTATAAAGGAATTTCATTTGATTCCTTTATAGTTAATGGCGCATATGCATTCCCGTCCGATTGATACCAGAAAGAAACTGAGCGTTTGGATACTTTTGCTAATACACAGAATTTCATCGATTCTATTGTTTTTGGATACCTTTAAGCAGGTGCTTTTCAAAGAATTTCATTCCTTCTAAAATGATAATCGGAGCTACATAGTCAAATTCTTTCTGGTCTTCATGTTTTCGCTTCTGGGCTTTGATAAAGCCAGGTTCCCCTTTGATATAGTTTTCCATATTCATGTCCTGGAAACCTGCCATAAAATCGGCGGAATTCATTTTTAAGCCAAACATGGTAGAAGAAACTCTATAAAATAAATCGGCAAAGTCCATAAATCTCGGACAAAGTAATTTCCCTTCCTGGGGCAGACAGATAAAGTGATTCCCTATGTGTTCTAACATTTCGGGAGTGATTGAATTCGTTGATTCCAGATATTTGAATTCACCGGCTGGTGTAACTACACAGAAATTATCTTCTCCAAGTATCTCAATAGCTTGTTTATTGGTCGGCACCAGAATACTTGTGATATTAGTGGGAATAGCTAATCCTTTGGAGACTTCGTATTTGACATCGGCATTATCAGTTCCACGCTGCGAATTAATATCAATTATTCTTAGTGGATTGGTACTGATCGGGGTAATAGTTTGCCTGGCTATTGCTTCTCCGCCCATACCTCTGATAAACATTTGAGTATAATAATCATCAGCTGCTGCTGGATTTACTGCGGTAAACCAGTCAAATATTCTTGATCCTTTTCCTGCAAAAGCAATCTTAATTTTAGGGGGAATAGCTTTAACAGCTATTGGGGCATCTTCCGATTTAACAATTTCATTCCTTAATTTACAGGCCAGCTGACCTGCATAAAACATAATTAAACCTGTAACATAAAGATTAATACTCATCATCTCTTTACATTCTGCGGCTATTAAAAGATAAAAAGTTTCGAAATCTGATGCTTCCAGCCGATCAACAACCTGTTCAAAATAATAAGGGGCCGTATTTTCAGAAAATTTATTGATCCCGTTATTTAATCCCTGAATGGAAATGTTCTTCCTTTCACACATCCTTAATAAAACATTTTTGAAGTTTGGAGAGAATTTAGTCGCTTGTGCAACCCTTTCTGCTGCAAAACGAATAGAGTTTTGCTTAATCATTGCCTTTCCACCATCCATCTGGCATAAGGCTGTGATATCAGTTGTACTACCGCCAATATCAAAGCAGAGAACCAATTCTCCCGGGTTAATGGAATAGCCTCCATTTGGCCGCACTAAATAATTCGCGACAGCACAGGCTTCTGAAAGTGATTCTTCATTGCTTAATTTTCTGAAATCAAACCGTACAGGTTTGGTTTCAGTAGCGATATGAACTGCACTGATTTTAATGGAAGATGCGTTTCCCCAACCGCCACCAGCCGCCGGAACCTTAGTCTCATTCCCCCAGCCATTGCCGCTGGCTTCAGTGGTACCCCAGCCTGAAGCTGCAACTTGCGCTTCAATGCCTTTGTTGCCCCAGCCTGAATCGGCTGCCGGACTTCCCCAAATGCTATCACCTGTAGTATCGCCAATATCTGAGAGATCTGAAGGAGGATAAGTTTTTAGTTTGACAGTACCCACAATCGGCGAGATCTCTTTTAATGAATCCCATATTCCTCTGTATTCACTCAACAGTTCTTTACCCATTGATGATGGATATGACCACTTTAAAGTATGAGGCTCATGGCCTTCAATAAATAACTGCGCGTAAACGTGTAATAATAAAGAACTTAAATAAGCAGTTTTATAACTCTTATCTATTGGCTGAGTTGACCATTTCATATTGTAAATCAACTCTGCTCTCCCTACTCTGTTATAGCTTAGAATATACCGGTTATCTTCTGCATTCTCTATGGGCAGATTTTTTTCAAAGCAAGGAAACCCACCTTTAACTGCTTGCGCCATTAAAGAGTCATTGAGCATATTATTGTCATTTATAATTCTCCTGGAATCATGAATGGTAAGCACGGACTTAATAGAGTTGGTCAGAATTTCATCGTTTTGGAAAAAGAAAATCTCATCTTCCAAAGCATGGCGTTTATCATTATTTTTGGCGTCCGTAGCTAGTAATGAAACTCTTTTGTTAGTCAATTTTAAACTTTCACAGACTTCATTTCTCTGATCTGAAAAATAAGCAATAGAGGAATTTGTACTTCCAAAATCAATACCTAAAAATGCAGGGGATAGTGTTTTGGGAGAGTTAAGCATATTTACAGGTAAAGATTGTGTATTACCAGATCCGTCATAACGGATAATCCCAAAACCACAATCAATGCCTGCATGTGCAAATTTTACACCTTTAAATGGCTTATTGCTTTCATAAATTTCATATTTGTATTTGTTGTCTGCTACCGCATTATTTGATGTTACATGGAGCTGTGCTTTAATAGCACCATATTTTTCAGCAATTACAGCTGCTCTGCCATTGCTGGCCAGATATAGGGGGATACCTTTTTCATCCAGTACTATTCTGAAAAAGTCATCATCTACATTACCAACAAATGGTGTAGCCTGAAACTGAGCATCGTTATGCGGAATTTCTGAATAAAGGAAATAGCGGTTCCATTGTTTAGAAATAAAGTTAGGCCACATTAAAATATCCTTCCCTCTGATAGATTCAGAGGTTATTTTATAGATGACCTCTTTAATAATTTCGTCACCGGTTTCTGTATACAGTTTTAAATTGACTGTTAACCGTTCGCCATTCTTATCATTCGGGTCATAAACAGCAGTGATCCTTGATTTTACGTTTGAAGTCTCCGCTATACCTACCAGTGCATCCAGTGTAGCTCCAAAGACATTCAGGGCTAATGGGGTTAGTGGCAAGGTAAAATAGGCATAGTTATTTGGCTGTCCTTTTGTTTCAGCAGCCAATAGAAGTATGGGTTTAGATTTCAGATAGTTCCTGGTTTCTAAACCTTCTTTACCAAAGTCTATTTGAGCAATCTCTGTGGTATCTGGCAAGAGCAGATCTTTAGGATCAAATAGTATTCTTGCTTCTCCCGATTCGTTATAGATGATACCTTCTGATCCAAATAATTCTGTAGAATAGTTGAACAGAATACTGAAAGGATAATTAAAAAGAGCGCCTACTTCTGGTGGTGTCTGATTCGCTAATTTCGGATATCCTTTCTTTTGCTGATAAACCACCATTTCATCAATCCATGCCTGAAGGCAAATGGACATATTGCCATATTCCGGCCTGATTAATTCTGCTAAATCTGCATAATTAAGTCTGAATTTTTCAATGTGATGAAGAATATGCTTAGCGTAACCATAAATTGTAAAGAGTTCGTGTGCGCTTAGTTCTGATTTTAAAGGATCTATAAACTTACCGTTTTGTATGTTGACAAAGGGCAGCTTGTCTTTAAGGTGGTAAGCAACCGAAGTAAATAAAAAACTGTCGGGTGAAGTACCGCCAACTACGTTTCCTTTAAAAGAGATCACATCAATAAATGGTACTTTGTCTGCGTTGTTTGCTAAAGATTGATCGCACCATAAGGGTTGACGCTCAAATAACATATTCCCGAATGCACCTGTAGGTTCATAAATATTTACAGTGTTCATCAGCTGCTGTCCGTCAGCATAGGTCAGGTGAATTCTATTCACCTCAATATCTTTATAGTTTAATGCAATACAGCTGATAAAGCCTTTCCATTCACTAAGCAAAGATTTGTAAAACAACATTAATCCAGAGGCTTCTGCATCTTTGTCCTGTATATTATCGAGTGCACTTTTAAACAAGTTAGCTCTCGCAAATACGGAAGGTATGCCAGAAACAATAGTTCCGATGTTAACGGATGAATTTCCATCTTTATCAACAGCTATTTCCGGTATTAAAATGTTTTTAGTAAAAACTTCTAATTGAGGGATTTTTTCCCAGGCAAATTCAACGCCATTTGGTTCAGTTTTAGCCTGAACTTTAATCGCCAGTGCTTTAATTCTTTTGTCTGACATGTTCCTTTAATTTATATCGAAGTTTTGTGAAATCGTAAGTGCATTAAAAATATGAGCGAGGAATTTTTCTTTTGTAGTATTTACTTTCTGCTCTTCTTTTGGATGGGTATTGATCAGTTTTTCAACAAAAGTGTCATACCTGTTTCCAAAGATCCCTCCTTTTGACCAATGGTGTTTTTCGTCCAGAAACATCGCTCCGACATCCAGTCTTTTCAATTCTGCCTGATTGTCCGGGAATGCCTTGCTATCGAATAAAAATCTGCCTGGTGCAACAGAATTTCTGATCTGATAAAGCCAGCCAGGTATAAACCTCGCATCTTTAAAAGTATAGGCGAAAAGCTTAAAGTATTCATTGATATCTTTACATGCTGCATCAGTAATGGAACTGTACTGATTTAATTTCTGATTTTCACATTGTCTGATAAATCCTTTAATACCTGAATCATTAAAAGCAGCACCGTTTTTACTTAAGGATATATGGGCCAAAGAGAAGAATGCGCCTAATTTGTTGACAAAGATTTCACCCGCTTTATTTTCCTTTCCGACAAAATCATCAAAAGAAAAATTGAATGAATTATCTTTAAATTCTACAGCTTTGTATAAGTAGTCTGCCTTTGCACTATCAAAACCCTGGGTACGGGTAAAGAAGTCATAGGCTGCACAGGCACATAACAATTCTGTTATATGACATGGATTCCTTTGTTCACTCCCTCCTGTTGTCGTTTGATTCGGTGCATTATTCCCGTCTATCTTTTTACTTTCTATTGGCCAGCCAATATGATATAATAATTTATAGCATTTTTGAACGGTAGGATCACTTTGGTAAAATTGTAATGCAGCCTGACTATTTAATGGAAAGAAAGATGAATCTGCAATAACACTATTTCCTTTACTTGATTTTTGTTTATCATCTGGTTTGTTAAAGGTGAAGTATTCGGTGAGTAAGGTAGAACCAAACTTTGCTTTAGAGAAATCTATACTTGAATTTCCATTGGAACGGATCTTTACAAAATCCTGCAGGGCTTTAGGGATCACCGGGATAGATGATGCCCCGGTTCCGCCAAATACTGATCCGAAAATAAAGACCCTGGCTAAAGCACCTGCTTTTTCCAGCTTAGCCATAAAAGAATCCAGTTCCCGCTCCTGAGATTGTACTGTGGATCCTTTCAGAATGTTTCTTGCGGCTTCCACAATTCCATGGTACATCAACATGGAACCCAGGTGTGTCTGCGCACGATAGCCATGGGCAAGGTCAAATTCTTGTACAGAACTGGTATCAAGAAATAAGTCGGAGATCAGTTTATTCGCTTTCTGCTGTTCAGGTGTTCCTGTTGAAATTTTGGAGATATTTTTATAATTCTCCCTGCCAGAACCTGAATAATTTGTCCAGAACCTGTGCAGATTAAGCTTGGCGGAAAAAAAGGTATTTGCATTTGGTGTTCCTCCCGGATTTGTATCTGATGTTTTAATCCGGTTATATAGGTTAATGAGCTCTTCAACCCGGTCTTTGTTCCCGTTATTTTGATCTGTATCTAACGTTAATACTTCTATTTCCTGGTTATCGAACATTCCAATACCACATAAATGGGTGAAAGATTCCAGACAGCGCATTCCGGTACCGCCTATGGCGATTACAAATAATTTATCCATTATAATGTTTTCGAGAATTAAAACCAGTGACCAATTTTGCCGTTAGCAAATACTTTACTCAAAATAAAGCCTAAAAGGATGTATACTATAAATCCAATAGCTGTCCCTATACTTAAAGCATTTAAATAATTGTTGATGACCATCATATTTGCATCTGGTTTGAATACAAAGTAACCCAGCAGATAGCTCAATGCCGGATTTAAAATAGCCAGAATCCAGAACCACATTTTTCGGAGTTGCGGGTCTTTCGGGTTGCTGCCGCCTTCAAATTTGATCGCATTTGCAATGATAGCTGCTAAAAGCAAAAAGATTAAAGCAGTAGTAAGTGAGATGATGTACGCTGATGTAGATTCCATTTGTTGATTAGGTTGTTGTTAATTATTGTTGAGTTTTAATGTAGTAGGAATAGATAACTTTATTTGCTGGTTTAAGCTCCTGCAAGGTGTTTTTCACAGACTCATATAAAGCTATATTAGGTACATGTTTGGCGTTGACCCATTGGAACTTTGATAGTTTCGCATTGATCAGGTTAGGAATAGCGGTATTCAGAATGATATCAACTTTAATTATCCCATTTGGATCCGGAATATTTTTCAGGTTGAACTTTGGGTCGAAAGAAACTCCAAATTCTACATTTTTATGATCCTGGTTTCTGGTATTGGTAAACAAAGTTTTATTTAATATAAAAACCTCGCTAACAGGAGTTACAGGTTGTGGTTTATAAATCCACTGTTCTTTTAACTTTCCGTCAGGCTGGTAACAGGCTAATGCAAAAACATCATTTTCATCATCGGCAAACTTATCCTGACCATCACTCCCTTTAGCTAATTTTGGTTTATGCTTCTTCACTTCAGCGGTTTTAGAAAAGTGCTCAAAATCTGCTGTGATGGACGAAACTTTCACATCAAAATCTCCAAATGTATAACTGTCATCGTTGCTGAGGTCAATGTATAGTTTTCTGAAGAAGTCGTTAAATTGCTGCTGAGCAGCGTAAGTGGTATGAAGCTGAGCGATTGTTTTCCAGTCTACACCTAAAGGATAGAATTCAAAATGATTCCCATTGTTGAGTCCATTAATGTAATTATCTTTTAGATCCAGTACATTTTTAGCGTGCTCTGATTGACCGCTGGTATCATAAAACAAACCACCAGTTTTCTCACCAGAATAAGCAGTTCGCAGTTGGTATGATTGATTAGATAAGTCAAATCTGGTAGTTAAAGAGCCCAGTTTAGATTCCAGTTTGGAAATCATGCTCGATTCATTTGGATTACCGCAATTGAAAATGGTGAAGTAAAGATGTTTGGCAACAGCACCTTCTTTATAGTCTGCAATGAAGAAATGTATTGTGTTTCCTTTTTCAAGCCATTTAGAGAAGGGTATTTTCAGGAAAGCAGTGTTTGTAACTTCGCTATTCTTTTGCCACTCTTCAAAGTCAGTAATCAGCAATGCATCATTGTTTCCATCCACGATTTTTTCAACGGCAGACTGGATTGGAGCCCAGATATCAGCATATTGGGTGGGGTCACTTACGCGCTGGCCTAATTCTGTGGTATTTGCAATATTTAAAGGAATTATTTTATTCGAGCCCAACTTATAAACATCAAAATTCTGAGCTAAAACTGTATTGAAACAGTTTGTCATCATTTCTTTAATACCAGGGTCTGCAAATGCTTTATTGATACCAGAAGAGAAATCTATGTATAATGCTGGATTGCCACTTTTTGAATTGGCATGATTTGGAGCAGCAATATGATTATAGGCTTCAATACGTTTACCTAATTCCTGATCGTATGGGTTGAATTTTCCATCTTCAAATGGATCAACTGGTACATTATTTTTTTTAGTACCGCAAGCAGCCGCTATAATTAATAGCCCGAATACTCCTGTAATCCTGACAAAACCCAAGGTCTTACCTATTTTCATAATTTATAATTTTAATAACTGTTATTTAATCAGATCAATCACTTTATGTTACCTGGCCAACTCTTCAAAAGTATCGAGGTCAAAAATGTTTTTCTTACGGGAAACCGTAAGCTGATCAATTAATCAACAATTACTAATTATCTTATAAACAGATAGTTAATTATAGTTTATGAAGAAACCGGATTCAGGTATGATAGGTAATACTAAATTGGAACGGCAGGAACAGTACCAATTTAGTATTACAGTTATAAATTTTATGGTTTTAAAACTACTTTCACACAGTCTTCTTGCTTTTCATCAAAGATTTTATAGCCGTGAGCGACTTCACTGAGTGGTAAGGTATGGGTAATAATATCATCGAGAACGACCTTCTCCTCTTTCACGAGTTCTATCAGTTTATCGATATGGTTAAGGACTGGTGCCTGACCTTGTTTAATGGTGAGTCCTTTATCAAAAATCCGGAATAGCGGGAAATTGTCATAAGGGCTTCCATAAACACCAAGAATAGAAACTGTTCCACTCCTGCGAACTGCTTCAAAGCACATTTCAAGGACTTTAATGCTACCTTTTTCAAAGTTTATAGTCGCCTTTACCTTATCCATAAAGGTACGTTCTGGCTCAAAACCTACTGCATCAATACAAACATCTGCACCTCTGCCCTGGGTCATTTCACGAATGGCTGCTACCACATCAACCTGATGCGGGTTCAGAGTGTCGACGTTATTCACAGCTTTTGCTTTATCAAGACGATAGTCTAAAGGGTCAATAGCAATAACCCGGCTGGCACCGTGTAACCAAGCTGCTTTTTGTGCCATTAATCCTACCGGGCCAGACCCGAAAATCGCAACGACTTCACCACCTTTGAGCTGTGCCCAATCTACCCCTGACCACCCGGTTGGAAATATATCAGTCAGAAAAAGTGCTTGTTCATCTGTAATATTGTCTGGAATAATTCTTGGACTCACATCACCATAGGGAACACGAACGTACTCAGCTTGTCCTCCGGAATACCCACCGTATAAATCTGTATAACCAAATAATGCAGCTCCTTTTTGATCCATCATATCTCCATTTGGCCCATAATGTTTGTAATTGGAATTCTCACAGCTTGGTGATGCACCATGGTTACAGAAAAAACAGTGTCCGCAGGCAATGGGAAAAGGAACAATGACGCGGTCACCTTTCTTCAGGTTTTTTACTTCGGCCCCCACTTCCTCCACAATACCCATAAATTCATGCCCCATCACCATATCGGTAGTTTGGGGAACTGCACCGCTTAAAATGTGAAGATCAGATCCGCAGATAGCTGTTGAAGTGACTTTCAGGATGATATCTGTGGCAAGTTCAATCCGGGGATCCGCTACAGTTGTATAACTGATATCACCTGGTTTGTGAAATACTGCTGCTTTCATAAGAATAATTTTAGTTTTCGAATAGGAAGGCAACACGTCATATCAACGATTGTTTAGAGATTTTGAATTTTGCTAAACCATAAGCAAATCCTTGTGTTATACAGAAAACAAAAAATCTAACATCATGAAAAAAATAATTTATTCGCTTGCAATAGCAACAGCTGCATTAGCATTTCAAAGTTGTAATAGTGGGACTAAAGATTCCAAAGAAACCGCTGACAGCCTCAATAAGACAAAAGATACGACCTCAAATGTGATGGCCACGGGTGGCATAGCTGTTGCGCCATCGGATGCTGAATTTGCTACAAAAGCCGCTGTTGGCGGAATGGCAGAAGTCGGATTGGGTAAACTAGCCTTAACTAAGGCAACCAATACACAGCTTAAAGAGTTTGCGAAGATGATGGTGAGTGATCATGGTAAGGCCAATGAAGAACTGATGTTAATCGCTAAACAGAAAAACATCACCTTACCTGCTGCTGTGGATGAAGATCATCAGAAAAAAATGAATGAACTTGATAAAAAAACTGGTAAAGACTTTGACAAAGCTTATGCTGAAGCCATGGTAGACGGACATGAAAAAACGCTAAAATTGATGCAGGACGAAGCAAAAAACGGTAAGGATGCCGACATTAAAGCTTTTGCTTCTAAGACTACTCCTGTTGTTCAGACCCACCTGGACATGATCAAGAAGATTCATGACAGCATGAAATAATAAACATAACAGCATGAAATAATAAAAATGGGCAGTGCTATTGAATAGTACTGCCCATTTTTAATCCGGATTAAGTTACAATTTTGCTAAAACCCGGTTGATTCTGAACATATGATGATAGTTATCATATTTTATTAAATCATAATCAGTCTGGAAATTAGCATCTATGCTATCAAAAGCTGGCTGGTCTTTGAAGCTTTTTTTAAGGTTATCTAATGATAGTAAATAAATTTCCCCATCTGCCCCTTCGCTGAAATAGTAACAAACTAAGGGTTTGAAACCATTTTGTTTATGACCCGGCTGTTTGATTTCGTAAATAACGATCTTGCCATTTTCCAGTATTTTATATGGCGTACTGTAGCTTTTATATAATCTGTAATCATTTCCCGCTTTATCTCTATAACCATAGATACTATCTTTTGAGAATTCATGATTTTGTCCTTTATGACTGATTGTAAGCGTTCTGCTACCTAAAAAATCATTTAAACGAAGTTTATTATTTGTTGACAGGTTACCTGCAAGGTGTAATTGATTATTTTTATAATCAGCAGCAGTTAAATAAATTCCACTTTCAGGATCGGCTGCTATTGTATTCAGGATAGTAGCCTGTGCAAATAGATTTGATAAAAATAAGGCAGGTAAGATTATTAAAAATTTTAAAGATTTCATATTTGAGTTTTTGATATGAATTGAAAAATAGAGTGAATTGATTATTTTACGGTTGTAAATAATCAGCGTTTAAACAAGCAGAAATACTTATTTATTGAATGGGTATGCTCAAATTCTATAGGTACAGTTAAAGATATAAATAGGCACCTCACCATGTATTGGAGGTGCATGGGCAGGGCTATTGATTGATTCACGCTCAATTGTGGTAAACACTGGCGTGCGGTAATAATTGCCACAAGCTGACAGGAACAGATTGCTCAAATGTTTGACCTGGCAGCCAGATTGACCTGAAAGAATGTGGGTGTCTTTTACTTGTAAATTATTAAACTGATTTTCACAGCACCTCTCCTTTTTACTGTGTTTGCTATATTTTTTATTGACATCCTGTTGAATGCTAAAAGTTACAGTGCTTGGTTGTTCACAACAATAAAACTCATTTACACTAAAACCGAAACTGGTTGTAGTATATAAAAGTAAAAGTAATATGGACAGTGCTTTTTTCATTTCAACGGTAAAATTATTGAAATCTCCTTAAATACATACTATAATTACCTGATTTTACACTATTTTATGACATTAATCTTTAAATACGCTCCGTCTTTAATTATAATTCCCTTATCCACACCTGCATCAATTATACCTGATAATTCCTTTCTTATCTCCTCAGTAACTCTGTTAAATCCAAATAACCTGGCAATCAATGGCACGGCTACATCAGCCTGTACTGCTATAGAATCTTCTACAATCTTTTGAATAGCCAGATCCATTTCTTCTGGTGAGATCAGCGCAATTTTTCTGGAGCCGGCAGAAAGTTTACTCCTGTCGCGTATAACCGGTGTCACCATATCAACTGGCCATAAGAAATCTCCTTTTCTCGAAAAGATAGCAGCAGTAACTGCATAATTTACTGCTGCATTGATCGTATACCTGATCCGGGAACCTATCTTACTGGCACCAGCGGCATCTGCGATCCTTCTGGCCACCTCTTCAAAATGAACTGGCCCTTCAACATTGACTACCTCACTCATCCAGCCTGCAAGCTTGCCAAAAGGAACCAGATGCAATTCTTCAGTACTGATCTCTTCTGGCAAAACGGCCAGCTTGTAAGCAGGGATTTCAACGGTTATCTCCACTTTTTCTTCACGTACCAATGTTTTTATTTCCTGTTCAAGCTCTTCATCTACAAGGTCATCTAAAGAAACCTGCGCTTTGGCATTTTCAATTGCAGCAAGCAGACGCTCAGCTTCTCTTTCAGGATTTCTATACCATTCTGTACTCCATATTTTAAAAATCTTCCAGCCTATATTTTCCAGCACTTGTTTACGAAGCCGGTCCCGGTCTGTGGCAGATTTAGCCTGACTATAAGATTCGCCATCGCATTCAATACCAATCAGATAACGGCCTGGATTAGCAGTATCTACTACAGCAAGATCAATGTAAAAACCTTCTGACCCAACTTTTTTACGGACAGTATATCCTGATTTTACCAAATGATCATAAATATGATCTTCAAAAGGACGCATTACAGGAACCGGCAGGTCTTGTTGTGTATCAAAAGTACCATGCTTTGCAAAGTATAAAAAGCTCTTTAGAGCTTTGATCCCAAATTTCGTAGCTGCAGCTGGGTTAATATCATCAGCTGTAATATTTGTAAATATCTCACATCTGTACTTAGCGCGGGTGATCAGTACATTTAATCTTTTTTCTCCCCCTTCATTATTGAGCGGGCCAAAATTCATCGGAACTTTTCCATCTTCAGTACGGCCATATCCAATACTGATAAAGATGACGTCCCGTTCATCTCCCTGGACATTCTCCAGATTTTTTACAAAAAATGGTTCATGACTATGGCTCCTGAAAAAGCTTTCAGTTTCTGGATTCTCACGTCTTTTAATCTCGATTGCATTTTGAATGGACTGCATTTGAGAAGTACTGAAAGCAACAACTCCAAGACTTTGTTCAGGATTTTTCAATGCATGCTCCATCACTGCAAAAGCTACTGCTTCGGATTCTATTGGATTGGTACGGGTTTTACCGCGGTCATATACAGCATCAGGCAAATGATGAAATACCAATCCCATGCTATGCCTGGAGCCCGGGCTTGGGAAAATCACCAGTTTGTTCTCATAAAATTCATGATTAGAGAGACTGATCAATGATTCATGTCTGCTTCGGTAATGCCAGCGCAGCATTCGCTGCGGGGCCCCTTGTCCGTCACACATGCCTAAGATACTCTGAATATCGGCAGTCACATTTTCTTCATCATCTGTCTCCATATTCATTTTATCAAAGAAATTGGTTGGCGGCAGCTGTTTGGTATCACCAACTACAACAAGCTGTTTTCCTCTAAGTAAAGCGCCTAAAGCCTCCACTGGTCTGACCTGGCTTGCTTCGTCAAAGATGACCAGATCAAAATCAATACTTCCAGGAGACAGGAAATTAGCAATAGACATTGGACTCATCATAAAAACCGGCTTAATAGTTTGAATGGCTAATCCGGCCTCTAACATGAGTTTCCTGATCGGCATATGGCGTGAACGCTTATTAAACTCACCGCGCAGTACATTCCATTGCCCTCCGCCTTCCTGCTTAGGCACCGATTCATAATGCTTTAACGCGACTCTTGCCCGGTTATATTGAAGATTCAGTAAATCAGTTTTATTGAATTTATTGATAATTTCTTCATGAGATGTACGTTCAAATCCACGCAATGCTGGCTTTTCAGTCATTATCGTTCTGATCAGATATTCATACCAGGTTTTCTGCAAAGCAATTTTGAGGTAATTCGCAGCACCTTCCCAATTTAAGGAGGCTTTGATTAAGTTATCAAATCCATCTTGTTGTACGGATTGGGAAAGATTGTTCCATTGAACTGCTTGTTGGATTTCACCAATTCTCAGCTTCCATTCGTTGAGTTTTAAGAGCTGATCTTTAAATAGTAATTCTCTGAAAGATGAGGTTGAATTATTCAATTTTTCATCTAAATCCAGTTTTTTAAATACGTTAACGATACCAGCTTGATAATCAGCAAAAAGCGTGTTCAATTTAATCAGATGCTCTTTAATCAGCATCGGATTTTCGTTCCTGCTCAGAAAATTCAGGACCAATATTGGATAATTACCCGCCGATATATTCCGATGTAGTTCAGCCATAAATGCTGATACTTCCTTTAAGGACTCCCAGTTTGTTTTCAGCTTTCGCCATCTGCTTCCAAATAAACGAAGCGCAAGTGCTGAATTTTCTTCCAGTAAATTATTTAAACGTTTAGCAGCAATGATATCATCAATATATTTAAGCTGATCATCCAGTGCATCGGGTAAAGCATTTTTTGTAAAAGATGCCAGTTGTTTAACGCTTCTTTTATAATCGCCCAAAAGGAATTTATACCATTTATGACCATGGTTAATCAGATTTTGACGCAGTTCCAATACCTGCTGATCCCAGGCTTCCGGATAAAATATGTTTTCATAAGCTGCGTGTAAATCCGAAAGCTCAGCACCTGTTTGAAAAAATTCTTCAATATCTTCATGATTCAGTATCCATGCCTGATCATTCACTGCAATCTCCCTCAGATCGGGGCTCCTGCTTAAAAAGTTCATCAGGGATATAAGCTGCACTGCATAGTCACCAGCAAATGATGGCTCTGTGCCGATAAAAGACGAAGTACGCTGGATCTCTGCTTGTAAATCCTCAGTGATGAGGATTGCCTGATCAATAATTTCAGTTGCTATCTCATTTTCATGCGGCAGGAAAAGCGTTAATCTTGTTCCATAGAAAAGTAACTTTGATGGCTCACCGATATCTTTTAGTCTGGCTTCTATTAAATCTGCATTTACAGCAGCCTGACGCATAGTACCGGCATTCCAGGATTCAATGTTTTCTATTGGTATGGCAGGAAGTTTTAATGTACCCAACTGCGCTGATATTTCTAACAGATACCCAATTACTTTCTGTGCAGAAAGTCCGCTTTGATCAATCAGATCATTAACTGAATTGCAATAGTTATTTAAGATATCTTTATAAGAGTCCAGCTGCGAAATTTCATCCTTCAAATGGGTTAATGTTGGTTTTCCCAGATCTAATACTCTTTTTAATTCTTCATGTAAATCTCTTTTATTGGCTTTATGACTATGAAGCTCTAAGCAGGCTTCTCCCAAATTAATCGAATCTAATCTCCGTTTTACTACTTCAAGGGCAGCCATTTTCTCAGCCACAAAAAGAACCTTTTTACCCTGCCCTACTGCATTTGCAATAATATTGGTAATCGTTTGAGATTTACCTGTACCGGGAGGCCCTTGTATCACCATATTCCGTCCTTCGTGGACGGCAAGCATGGCCAGAACCTGGGAACTATCTGCATCTACCACATGAAATAACTCATGTGCTTTGGTTTCTTTATCTAAATGATGTTCTTCAGTAGCTGTTGGTTTTGGTTCGTTAAACCCTCCGCCAAATAAAGACAGCAAAATTGGATGATCAAATGGTTTATTATCTTCCGGCCATTTACTGCTGTCCAGATCATGGTAAATCATAAATTTCCCAAAAGAGAAAAAACCAAGTTCAATCGCATTGGCATCCAGTTTCCAGAGTTCCTGATGACTTATTCTTTTTTGTATATCTTCAAAGTAATTATTGATATCCAGATCATCCAAATCCGGAAGATCCGGAATTGTTATATTGAAATCAGCCATCATCTTAGCCTGAAGCGAAAGATTAGCACCAACTTCACCGCCTGTAAAGCGTAATCTGAATCTTTCATTAGCACTTGACCGTTCTAAGGATACAGGAATTAATACTAAAGGGGCTAATCTGGGATCTTCGGTGTTACCTTTTTCATACCAGTTTAACATTCCCAAAGCCAGATACAGAATATTTACTCCCTGCTCTTCGATACTCGTCTTTGCAAAATAATAGGTGTTAAGAATTTTTATTTGCAGTTTTTGCTCATTTTCATTGGTCTGTAAACGGGTATCGTGCCGGGCATCCTGTATTTCCTGTTCACTAAGCACCGGAAGTTCTGGTAATTCATCGTTATCCCCTTCTTCTTTCCCAGGCCTGCCCAAAAAAGTCATCGTTTTATTCTGTTTCACCAGCATATCATAGATAGCTATTGACTTTTCCTGAACAATGCGAAGCCCTCTTGCTTTAGGTGTCTTGTAATTCAAAAGTGTATTTCGCATACCAAGATCAAGTAATTCTTTTCTCGAGGCTTCTAGCTTGGGTAAGATGTTTTCCTGCATAATATGATTAACCGTCAATTTCCTCCTGCTTTTTTTTAGGCAGGCTGTTAAATATCAATTCATAAGAATGATCTATGATCTCGCGTAATTGCTTTAAAGTGAGACGGCCGTTCATATCAACGGTATTCCAGTGTTTTTTATTCATATGATAGCCCGGAATGATCTCTTCGTATTGTTCACGTAGTGTGATTGCGCGTTCAGGATCACATTTAGCATTAAAACGATTTCCTTCGGTAAGACCAACAAGCAAAAATATTTTCTCACCAACTTTAAAAACCAGCGTTTCTTCTCCAAAAGGAAGTCCTTCTGTTGCTCCTGGTTTTGACAGACAATAATCTCTTAATTCTTCTATGTTCATATCTAAATTCAAAGATGCTAATTCTATGTAACTATTTTGCTTTTGTCAACATCATTTTAGCTGCAAGGGATACCAGAACACTATATCTAGCACCAAGTCTGCGCTATAGTTATTTTATTATATATCCCTGTTTAATCAGACTAACCATTTTTTTTCATTAATTCTGACTTTAATCTATGCTGAAAAATTAGCGGTTTAATAACGCATTAAACTCAAAGACAGGAAATAAATTATTAGCAGCAGGAAAAACATTTTGAACTATTTAATTATAGCCGGTTTTATTTTGCTAAAGCCTTTTTAAATCTTGCTTATCTGGTGGTCGGGTACCCGGGTCTTATTTGTATTAAATCCAGATAAAAGTATATTTGCCGGAAACTATTATAGATGAAACTTAAATTTTTACCCTTATTCTCTACTATTTTTCTTTTCGTATTCCCGTTGATAACAAAGGCTCAAAGCGGGCAAAGTATACTGATTGGAAGTGTAACTGATAGTATTTATCAAAAGATAAGCTATGCCACTATACAGATTAAAAAGCTGAATATAAAAACGTCTTCAGATAAAACAGGTCATTTTCAGCTCAGGGGAATTGCTGCTGGAAATTATACTGTGCGTATCTCCATGACAGGATTTGAAACTAACGAAACTCAGTTAGTAGTAAAGGCAAATGATACGCTAAAAGTAGCCTTTATACTGAAAGATAAGAATTCAGATTTAAACGAAGTGATTGTATCCGCTAGCAGAAAAGCAGAATCTCTTGCACAAACGCCATCTTCTGTAACTGTATTAACTGCTAAAGATATCAATACACAATCAGTCATCAGCCCGAACCTGGCTAATATACTGGCTTATAGTGTACCTGGACTCGGTGCCTCTACCAATCAAACAGGAAATTCCGGTCAAACCTTACGTGGAAGAAATGTATTGGTGTTGATTGATGGTGTACCGCAGTCTACTCCTTTGCGTGCAGGTGGACGTGACATCCGCAGCATTGATCCTTCGGTAATTGAAAGAGTTGAGGTGATCAAAGGTGCGACGGCTATTTATGGAAATGGGGCCGAGGGTGGGCTAATCAATTACATCACTAAAAAACCGGCATCTGGCAAGCTACTAGGGGGTTATTCACAACTTGGACTAACAGGAAATACCAAAGGAGATAGTACGCTGGGTTACCGGGTAGTACAACAATTTTATGGTAAAAGTGGCAAACTGGACTATATAGTAAGTGGTACTTATGAAAAGACCGGGGTTTTCAGAGACGCTAAAAACCAGATAATTTCCCCGGATTATGGATTAGGAGAAACAAAGACTTATAATGGATTTGTTAAAGTTGGCTATGATTTTTCTGCTAAACAAAGGTTAGAATTGATGTACAATTATTTCAGTTCGAGACAACACTCTGATTATGTTTTAAAAAATGGAATATACGACCAGGAACCAGCAATTGGGGTTCATGGCACACGCAAAGGAGAAGATGAAGGTACACGGTATAACCACAATGCTAATCTTCAATATAGCAATAAGCAAATATTCGGTCAAACGGATCTGCAGGCCAATGTCTATTTACAAGACTTTTATACTATTTATTCTAATGTAGCTTCCTTTTATGAAGGTGGTCAGTCGGCTATTAAATCTGTTAAAAAAGGTGCCAGGGTAAATTTGAATACCCCCCTTCCTGTTTCTGAAAATTTATTGATGCAATTGAACTACGGGGTTGACCTGATGAATGATAAAACATCTCAAAACCTGACAGATGGCCGGATTTGGGTACCAAATATGAACATGGTCAACGTTGCTCCATATCTGCAAACAACCGCTAATATTTTTAAGGACCTAACTATTAAAGGTGGTTTAAGGATAGAAAATATCAATATTAAAGTAGATGATTTCAATACGCTGGCTACTGGCGCAAATAATGCCGGTAGTATCGCAGTTAAAGGTGGTACGCTTAATTATAATGCACTGGTATTTAATGTGGGTGCAAGATATTCAGCAAGCAGCTTATTTAATCCTTTTATAAGTTATGCGCAGTCTTTCTCAGTATTCGAACTGGGCAGAGTGCTGCGTGCAGCTCAAAGTAATACACTTGCTCAATTACAGACCAAACCTATAATCGTCAATAATTATGAGGCTGGGTTTAGCAGTTCCCTGGGCCCGGTAAATATTAGCGCAGCTTACTATATCAGTACTTCTAAATTAGGTGCAAATTTGCTGGAAGTTAATGGAGTTTATATTTCTCAAAGGATTCCGGAACGGGTTTGGGGCTATGAGTTCCAGGCAGATTACGCAGTTACAGAGAAACTTTCAGTGGGTGGAAATTATGCTTATGTAGAAGGAAAGGGTGATGTAGATGCTGATGGGAAATTTGATGGTGCGCAGGATGTATATTTAAACACAACCCGTATCCCTCCTTCCAAATCTACACTTTACCTGAAATATTCTGGTATTAAAAACTTATCAATTGATGTGAACTGGATGAGAGTTGGAAACAGGGATCGTTTTAAACCAAATGCAACAACGGGCAAATATTTAATTGGAGAAGGGCCTGTAAAGGCTTATAATCTCTTTAACCTGGCTACGGTTTATCAGGCATCAAAAGCGTTAAAGCTAAGCCTTGGATTGGAAAACTTATTGAACAAAGCTTATTACCCAAGTATCTCCCAGTTTTACGGCAACAATTCGGTGTATACCAGGGGAAATGGACGTCGTTTTAATCTTGCTGCCAGTTATTCTTTCTAATGAAAATCAATAAAAAATTTAAGAAGGCAGTCAGGCTGATCCATTTATGGTTAGGGCTTTTTACCGGAATTATTGTGGTAATTATCGGTATAACAGGTTGTATGTATGTTTTTGAGCAGGAAATCAGAGATTACATGCAAAAGGATTATGCTTTTGTTCCGGTTCGCCAGCAACCACAGGCCAGCTTAGCTAAGCTTTTGGAGGAATTTGAAAAAATTGCTCCTGGTCAAAAGGTTACTGGCATTGAAATCAATAATACTGCTCCCAATGCGACAGTTATTTTGACAACTGGCAAACATCATGTTTATTACCTGAATCCTTACAATGGAAGCCTGGTTAAGAAAACGAAGCCAGATTTCTTAGTGACCGTTGAAGATATCCATACCTCTTTGCTTTTAGGAGATACTGGGAAATTTATTATCCGGTGGTCTGTAGCAATTTTTGTAATCATGCTGATTTCGGGTCTTATTTTATGGTTCCCCGGCCAGATCAGGTTGATTAAACAAGCTGTTACAATTAAATGGGGAGCATCTTTTAAAAGGGTCAATTACGATTTACACAATGTATTGGGCTTTTATGCTTCGGGCATTTTACTAGTAAGTGCATTGTCAGGGTTATATTTTGGTTTCAAGGAGGTAAAGACCGCAGTAAGTTTTTTTAGTGGATCAAAATTGACTGAGGGTGTTAAAGCAACACCAGCTTCACAAACCGTAATTGCGGAAACTATTCCAGAACATTATGAGCGTATTTACAGGCAGGCAATCGTTCAACATCCGGGTGCTGTACTCACCAATTTATCTATTCGTAAAGATGGAAATCTCAGGCTAAGGTTAAATTATCCTTCGGAATGGGCACGCAAACGGAATACATTTTTTTATAGTCCAAAGAATGGACAATTGATCCGCTCTAAACTTTATAAAGATTTTAACCGGGCCGATTGGATAGAAGCTGGCAACTACAATCTGCATACGGGGCAAATGTTCGGTCTGTTTGGCAAAATTATAGCGACAATAGTCAGTCTGATTGCGGCGAGTTTACCAATTACCGGTTTTATCATCTGGTTGAAAAGAGGGAAGAAAAAGAAAATAAAAGAGAGATCTTAAGGTCTTTCTTTTATTTTTAGTCCCTGGAGAAATGCCAGTTTAATAGCAAATGCGTCGACAAATTCAGCATGCATCAAATCTACCGTCTTCCCCGCTGCCAGCTCCTTATAAAGGTTCAGCAATAGCTTTTTACCAGGTGCATTAATCAAATAGTTATCAAAAAACTGCTGCGCCTCTTCTTTTGAAGCCATACAAAGCATAAAGGCTAATGGAGTTAATGATTGCGCTGTATACCGGTTAAACTTCGTTCCATTAGTAATCAAAAATTGTATAGCCTCATTTATATCTTCAAAGAGATTGAAGATAGGTATGGCATAAGTCTTTATAGTATTGACAACTTCTGCAATCGTTTTTTCCTGATTACTTTCTGAAACATTCCATGATTTCCATTCCTGGAAATGAGAGATATATCCTAATTGATCATAGTATACAATATCGTTGCTATAAACGTCATTGGTTTGTGTTTTCAACCAGTTTTTTAAACGTTTAGAAGTAATTTGAACATGTGGCAACAGCTTAATATAACCATTACTGTTCAAAGTACTGGATTGGAAACTGATCTCAAAAGTAAGGTCTTTACTGATCTTTTTCAGACAGGCTCCTTTTTGAGTGGCTTTAAACCCGAATTCAGCTAAACCCTCATTAATTTGGTTACATGCAGCTAAGAAAACTTCTCTGGAACTCATCTTTTGTGGTTTTTACTGTTCATATCTTAATTTTATAGCTTAATAACTGCATCGCAATTTAGGATTTTATTCATTTGCTGAAACTGAAAAAATGTCTATCCTGCTGTCAATTTTTCTTGCGACCTGCAAATATTTCAGCGTCAGTATACCATAAATATATAATTTCAAATTTGGCACAGGTGTTGAATATTAAACTATAAAAAATAATTTATTTAATTGATATATCATTTTTTCTAATTAAAAGGAGGATTTTATTATGTCACTTATCAAATTTAACGGAAACAGCAGTAATTCATTAAGTACAGGATTCAATGATATTTTTGAATCCATCTTTAAAGACACATTTTATTCAGACAGAATGATGTCGAGAGTGCCGGCGGTAAACGTATATGAAACACAAGACCATTATGAAATTGAAATGGCTGCTCCAGGCTTAAACAAAGAAGATTTCAATATTAAACTGGACAAGAATCTGCTAACCGTCTCTGTTGAACAACAAAATCAGGAAGTCAAAGAAAATAAGCAATACAATAGAAGAGAATTTAGTTATTCTTCATTTGTACGTTCTTTTGCACTGCCAGAAAGTGCTGATGATGCACAAATAGAGGCTAAATATAATGATGGTGTATTGCGTATTCTGGTTGTAAAAAAAGAAGAAGCCAAACAGCTGCCCAGAAAAATTGAAATCAAATAATTATTGATTCTTGCTAAATTTAATTCAACCGCCTGTACAAGGCGGTTGTTTTTTTTCTATATAACTGCGTATGAAACCAGAAGAATACGAAGAAATATTCAGCCATTTAAAGTTACCCGAAGAAATTAAGTTATGGCCAGGAGTTTATATTAGAGATATGAATAAATTCATTGAAAGTCATTTGCTTAACTTAAAAAGTGCAAGCAGTGAACGCCAAAAAGAGCAGCACATCATGCGTCTTGATCGTTTGATTGAACTGCTTAAAAACGAAGAAAGTTAAAACACAATTACAGCTGAGAACAGGTATTTTTACCAAAATTTTCTTAATCAGCTTTATAATTGTAACTTTGTTGCATCAAAATGCAGCTAAGACATCAATTCAATGTTTCGTTATTTTCCAGAATTGGAGCAATATTTTTATTGCTGATTTTTCTCAGTACACCGATGATTGAATCTTTTCACCATCATGGGAAAGCAGGTTTTAAAATAAGCATTGAAAAAAGTTCTGATAAAAAAAGCTTTTCTTCATTTGAAAAAAAATGCAAGCTATGTGAAGTGATTAAACACCGTTTTTCTCATTTTTATATGCTGGAACAACCTTTATCCAGCCTTATTTTACAACCCGATCAAAAAATGGAGTGGCATTTTTTGTTACAATCCAGTTCATCCTTTATTTTAAAATGTGCCAATAAGGGCCCGCCTGTTAAACCGATCTGGTTATTTCTTAGCTAAAAACTAAGTACCTCCTATTCTCAGAATTTCTCTAATCTCTTCATTCAGGAAAGCATATTCCTGTATCCTAATTTTATTATGCTTCAAGCTGTATCGTTATCAAAACATTACCAGGGCAACATTGCACTGGACAATCTTAATCTTCAAGTGAAACCTGGAGAAGTATTTTGTCTTTTAGGGCAAAATGGTGCAGGTAAAACTACTACGATTAATCTGTTTCTTGGATTTATAGTCCCTACCTCGGGCAAAGTTCTGATCAATAACTCAGAGGTCAAACCTGGTGCAGCAGATACCCGGAAACATCTGGCCTATATTCCAGAAGTTGTCATGCTATACGGCACTCTTTCAGCCATAGATAATTTAGATTATTTTAGCAGACTGGCAGGATTTACATATGATAAAACCCACTTGTCTGGCTTCTTATCAAAATGTGGATTACAATCGGATGCACATCAAAAACATCTTTCGGGTTTTAGTAAAGGTATGCGCCAAAAAGTAGGAATTGCAATTGCATTAGCTAAAAATGCGGATGTGATCCTGATGGACGAACCTACCAGTGGTTTAGATCCTAAAGCAACCGATGAATTTACTGAACTGGTAAAAAAACTGGGTAGCCAGGGTAAATCTATTTTAATGGCTACACACGATATTTTTAATGCAGTTAATATAGGTACACATATCGGTATCATGCGCAGAGGGCAACTGATCCATACTTTAAATGCCAGCGATATCAATGCAAATGATCTTCAGAAATTATACTTACAAACGATTTAACAGCAATGAATTTATCTATTATTACCAGCGTTAGAACTTATTTGATTTTTGGTTTTGCATTCCTGTTTAGTTTGCAGACTATTGCGCAAATAAAAGTTAGCGGAAGCCTGATCTCAGGGCAGCATGAACCTTTATCACGCGCTAATATTAAGTTTAAAAATGGAAAAGATATATTAAATACTTCCAGTGATTCCACTGGCAGGTTTCAGCTGATTTTACCTCAATCAGGTAATTATACAATGACTGTCAGTGCTATTGGCTATTTAACCTTTCAAAAGCAGTATATAATTTCAGAAAAATCGGAATTAGTATTAAAAGACATCATCCTTAACAATTCACTTGAAGAGCTGCAAACCGTAGAAATTGTAGGTACTACAGCTAAAAAATACTTTAGTGATTACTCATTTTCGGCGACTAAAACGGCGACATTAAATAAAGATATACCGCAGTCAATTTCTACCGTCTCTAAAGAATTGATTGCCGACAGACAGGCATCAACACTTGCGGATGCGGTTAAAAACGTGACTGGAGTATCTCAAAGTAGTTTTTACAATCAATTTGCTATCCGCGGAATCAATCAAAATCAGGAAGGCGCAATTATCAATGGAATGCGTACGCATCAGTATTTTTTCAATCAGCCACTGACCAGTAATCTGGAACGTATAGAAGTAATTAAAGGCCCTGCAAGTGCAACTTTCTCTAGTGTTGATCCTGGTGGGAGTATTAATATGGTTACCAAAAAGCCACTGGCAGAAGATAGAAAACAGATCAGTATCTCAGCTGGCAGCTTTAGCACCATGAGAACTGCATTGGATTTTACAGGTCCGCTGAATAAGGAAAAAACTTTATTATACAGGCTTAATGCAGCTTATGAAGACAGCAAAAGTTTCAGAGACCTGCAATATAAAAAGGCTTACCTGATCTCTCCCTCGTTTTCTTACATTCCTGATGACAAAACCAGTATGAATGTAGAGCTGGTGATGAATAACAGTAAATCAAGATTAGACCGCGGACAAGCAATATTTGGAGCAATTGCTGGTAAAACTGATTTGAACAGTACCCCTATTACTTTTAATATGGGCGGTAGTAACGATTATTTCAATAGCCAGGATTTAATGCTGATGAGTAATCTTTCGCACGCTATTACTCCTGATGTCGTTTTTAATGTAGCCTATATAAAACAGGCGTGGACTGAAGATCTGTTGGAACACCGCACAACAAATGCATTTGGTGTGGATGAAAACAATGTTGCTATACCTACCCTGGCCAGTATGCGTGCAGTTCAACGTCAGCAAAAATGGGATACCAATAACCTGAGTACTTATTTTAGCATCAATGCAAAGACCGGAATATTCAAACATAAGATCGTGGTTGGTTATGACGTGATGAGCACTCAGAAATACAGAGGTGGCGGTGAAAATTCTGCACAGGGTTACCGGTTGAAAGATGGTACAATCGCTCCTAAATACGATCCTGCCAAGAAAGACCTTTATCTTTTTAAAACAGTGAATGGCGTCAACGCACCAGTACCAAATGTTGATCATTTTAACCTGGCAAATCCGGTTTATACCATCCGTAATCTGAGTGATTATATTTTCACGAAAACTGAAATACCGCCAGCCTATTCTATAGTAAACGGGGTTTATCTGCAAGATCAGATCAGTTACCGGAAGCTGATTCTTACCCTGGGGTTAAGACAGGAATGGTATGAAGATTATAACAATTACAAGCTCAACACGGAACAGAAAATCTCGCGGAAAAAGTTACTGCCCAGATTGGGGATTACCTACGCCATCATGCCCGAAATTAATGTTTACGGTACTTATCTGGAAGGGTATCAGCCTCAGGGGAATACTTCTACGCTCGTTATCGTTCCCCCTCCCGCAGGAACCAATTACAAACCTTTGGAAAGCGATTTAAAAGAGATTGGTCTGAAATCAGGGTGGTTAAACAATACATTAATGTTTAATGTATCAATCTTTGAAATTAATCAGAGAAACCTGCTTTTAAATGCTAATGATCCTGTAGATGTTAACTTGCTTATTGAACGCGGGGCCCAGAGAAGCAGGGGTTTAGAAATAGAAGCATCTGGTTTTATCCTGCCACACTGGCAATTTAATTTGGGTTATAGTTATACTGATGCAATTATTAAACAAGACAACGATATGACTTTGATTGGTCAGCGGGTTCAGAATACACCAAAACATAGTGGCAGTGTATGGACAAGGTACGATCTGAAGGACAACAAGTTTTTTAATGGGATTGGTTTTGGTGCAGGTGTGCAGTATAGCGGTGATAAACTCCCCCTGTATATCAGAAACTTCACGCTGCCTGCTTATACAATTGCGGATGCAGCAATCTATTACGCCCCATCTAAAACAAAAGTGCAGTTGGCAATGAACATCAATAACGTTTTCAATAGTACCTACTGGGTTGGCGCACAGAATTATCTTCGTTTATTTCCGGGAACCCCCAGAAATATAATGTTTAATGTAACCTACAGATTCTGATCATCATGAAAACAATATTTATAATTTCAGGCAGAACATGGAAAACTGCCTTTGAAAATAGGGCTACAATTGCCCTGACTTTGATTTTAGGCTTGGCATTAGGCCTGGCAACTTTTATTGGCTGGCAGAATTTCAATACACAAAACAGTCAGCGTTTAAAATATAAAGAAATAGTAAGGCAAAAATGGTTGTCCAAACCTGATAAACACCCGCATAGAATGGCTCATTATGGCTATCTGGTATTCAGAGATAAGCATGAGCTGAGCTTTTTTGATTTTGGTATAGAAAGTTTTGCTGGTGTATCTATTTTTCTGGAAGCTCATAAACAAAATACCGTTAATTTTTCCGAAGCCGGCTTTTCAAATGGAATGCTCCGTTTTGGTGAACTCAGTGTTGCGATGGTACTGCAATTGCTTGTCCCTTTGCTGATCTTCTTCTTAGGATATAACAGTATTTCTTCAGAGCGGGAAGCGGGTACACTCAAAATATTATTATGTCAGGGTGTAAAATGGCATGAGCTATTATTTGGTAAGGTTCTGGGAATTATTTTTATAAGTTTCACCTTATTTATTCCGGTCATTTTAATGACTATTGTTTTATGGGCAGCATTGAGCAACTGGCACGTATCAGCAGATTCAAGTTTACGTTTATTCCTGTTGATCACTGCATACTGCCTTTACTTTATGATCTGCGCAGGAATCGCTGTACTGGTATCGGCCTTCCACCAGACATCCAGAGCAGCTTTAACCAGTTTACTGGTTTTATGGGTATTCTTCACCCTGGTCATGCCAAGAATTACACAGGCTATTGGTGTTAAAATCTATCCTTCACCAGCTAAAATTGAATTCCTGGCAGCTATAGAATCTGATTTGCAAAAAGAAGGTGACAGTCACAATCCCGATGATCCGCATTATGCAAAATTTAAGGCCGATGTACTGAAGAAATATAAGGTGGATGAGGTAGCAAAACTACCTTTTAACTATGGTGGTTATGTAATGGCTGAAGGAGAAAGAATTTCGGCAGAAATTTATAGCCGGCACCAGAAAGAATTGAATAAGACCTTTGAAAATCAAAACAGCTTTGCAGTTGCGGCAAGTTATTTAAATCCTTTTCTGGCGATAAAAAACCTGTCTATGGCACTCACAGCTTCTGATTTCAAAACTTATATTGATTTTCAGGATCAGGCAGAAACTTATCGTTATCAGCTTGCCCAGCATATGAATAAGCTTCAAATGGATAATATTAGTAATAAGAAACCTGGTGAAAAAGAAAAAGCAGCCAGTATCAGCCATAAGCATTGGGCAGAACAACCTGATTTTCAGTATATTTTTAAACCTGTGAGCTGGGTAATTACCAATCAGCTGGGCACCATTCTTTCTATTTTATTATGGTTTACAGGTATATTAATCGTCCTGACAATTTCATCAAAATGGATTAAAACATTATAATATGATTAACTATATATATCAATTAGAATTTAAGCTGTTTTTTAGCAATAAGGCAGCAAGAGTTGGCTTGTTAATCCTTTTAATAAGTGGTTTCAGCAGCCTTTATCTGGGGAAAAATTTCATAGATAAACAAAGGACTGTAATTGAAAAAGCGGAAAAGATGCAGTTGGAGCATTTAGAAAAAAACATTAAATACTTTAATAATGACCTGGGATTGTTACTGTTTTACAACAAATTTGCAATAGCTAATGTTCCGGATAACTGGGCGGCTTTTGCGAATGGACAACGCGATATAAACCCTTATCTGCTTTCTGTAACTATACTGGGATTGGAAGGACAGATGTACGATACCGATCTCAATAATCCCTCTACATTGCTACTGGGCAATATGGATCTTGCATTTGTCTTTATTTTCTTATTCCCGCTGGTCATCATTGCTTTTACTTACAATATCCTTTCCGCGGAACAGGAATCTGGTGTATGGGGACTGATCAGATCTCAATCAAAAGTCCCTCTGCGTACTATCTGGCGTAAATTAGTGGTTAGAGTTACGGTTGTTTTTACAGTGTTTCTGATATTAATGATAAGTGCGGTAATCTATCTTGATCTCAAGCCAGATCTGCGCTTTTTAATGGTTTTAATACTGATCAGCTTGTATTTGATTTGCTGGTTTTCTATTTCATTCTGGATAATTTCTTATGGTAAGGCTTCTAATTTTAATGCAGTATGCCTGATTGCTATCTGGGTTACGATGAATATAATCTCTCCTGCTATTTTGAATGTATGGCTGACCAAAAAATACCCTGTCCCGGAAGCATTGGAAAATGTAGTGAAACAGCGGGAAGGTTATCATGAAAAATGGGATCTGGATAAAAGTGCAACGATGGACAAATTCTATCAGCACTACCCTCAATTCAGACAATACCCGTTTCCCTCAGCACTTACTTTTAGTTGGTATTGGTATTATGCGATGCAGCAAATGGGAGATGAAGATGCTGCTTTGAGTTCCGCCAGGATTACTGAAAAATTAAAACAAAGACAACATTTTACCAATATTGCTTCTTTTCTTTTACCTGGAATACAAACACAAGCAGGCTTAAATGAACTTGCAGGTTCAGATCTGAAAAATCATACTGACTTTTTGCAGGCACTAAGGGTTTTTCATGAAAAAATGAGGTTGTTTTTCTATCCATCCATCTTTACAGATAGCAAAGTTGAAAGCGTAAATTGGAAACAATTTAAGATCAAATACTTCAGTAGTCATACTGCTGAACAGGTTTGGCAGAAGTTGTTTTCTTTAATTTTGTTTTCAATTATACCTTTATTAGCTGGAATTTTCAACTTCCGGAAGAGAGATAGTTTATTATAAATTAAAATGAGGCAGCTGCAATTAAGCTGCCTCATTTTAAAGCGGATTCATATTAGTCAAAACATTATTTTTCGGACTGTGTTAAAATTAATGTATGCTTTACACAAAAAACTAATTATCCGCTCATGATCAATCAATACCCAAAAGATCTTCATAAAATTATCACTTCAGTTATCTTATATACATTTGGCTTAGTTGTCCTTTTATGGTTTCTATACCAGATCATGAGCATATTTATACTATTTATATTTGCAATTGTTCTGGGAATCATTATTAATCAGCCTGTAAGCAAACTGGAAAAGAAAGGTATGAAGCGATGGCTGGCCTCACTCATCGTATTAGGGATTATTTTTATCGTCTCTACCCTGTTAGGATTTTTAGTAGTGCCGCATATCAGTGAACAGATAGATACATTAGTAGGTGATTTACCGGGATATTTTAATAGTATTTCTAATCATATTACACATATCCTCAGAAAGTATCCTGAGCTGAATAAAGAGCTTCAGGGTGATGGGATGTCAATTTCTGAAGCTGTGCCCTCTCTGGGGAAAACAGTAATCGGAATCAGCAGTATTTCTTTTAGTGTGCTTGGCGGGATATTTATGTTTATCGTGTTCTTATCAATGATTATATTTTTTGTTGGGAATCCAAGACCTATTATCAATATGTACCTGTCGGTTTTCGAGCCAGAAAAGCGTGGAAAAGCAGAAAGAGCATTACAGCATACTTCTATTATGCTGGGCGGATGGATGAAATCCAATCTTATCGGTGGTGTAGTTCAGGCCATACTGGTTTATATATTTCTAACGATTATGAACGTTCCGGGAGCATTGGTATGGGCTGCTTTAGCTTTCTTCTCAGAACTGATTCCAAAAATTGGCTTTTATATCATGGCCATTCCCCCCACCCTTGTTGCCTTATCTATAAGCCCTGCTACTGCATTTTGGTGCCTGGTGTTCTTCTTGTTATTGAATGAATTAATTTCTGACTTTGTGATGCCTAAATTAAGGTCTTCGACTATGAATATACATCCGGTATCCTTGCTTTTTCTGCTACTGGCAATGACCACAGCTTTTGGCTTGATGGGGGCATTACTTGCTGCACCAATGGCTGCCATTATCAAAGCTTACTATGAAGAGTTTTATTTGAAGAGATTTCCTGATGATCCGGAAATGGAGCAAAGGATTGATAATATCCTTTATAAGCAATAAAACAGGACATCCTAATATGAATATTTAATCACTACTTTGGGAGATTCTATAATAAATATGTTATACCAAACTCATTAATTCAACGATTTTGTAATATTTTTCGTTTCCTGATCTAATAGTTTTAATAAATCAGGAAACCTATTTTCCCCATACATTGACTTAATATTTGAAGAAGCTAAGTCCAAATCTATACCGATAGATGTTACAAATAATGGTTTTTTACTTTTACCTCTAAATACCTCAACTACATTCTTCTTATTATCATGAAAAGAAGTTTTTGCCACACCAATAATAGGCACTTTCTTTTGTAAGTAATGATATAAATATGCACCTAATCCTTCTTTACGATTATCATCAAGAAAAACATAACCATCTATTATTATAGCGTTTATTTGAGATAAATCTATTTTTAAGAACAGTTCAATAATACAAGGAAGTTCTCTTTTATAAAAACTTCCAGGTTCATAATCTTCAACATTATCTATTATGGCGGAACTAATACTAGATATAGTATTATTGTCATAAGACTCAAAAGTCACGCCTACAGCTTTTGCCTGATTATTAAAATAATAAACATCAGTAGCTAATATCATGAGACTAATACATTAATTAACCTTTTAATTCTCGAAATCTTAATAGATTTCTATATTCAGCACTATCCTCTTCTATATCTTCTCTATTAGATAAAATGCCATTTTCGTAAATCTCATAGGAAATCCCAATCCCATATTCAAAAATAATCTTCTCAATTAATTCGCCATTTTCGTCATAATATCTTGCCTCACCATGCTCTCTACCTTTTTTGTATTCAATTTGGCTTTCTAGTTTACCATCTTGATAATAGCATTTTTCAAGACCATCTTGTAATCCATTTTTCACTTCATATTCGGTTTTCAAAATATCGGTATCAGTCCAATTCTCAAAAACAAATCCTGTTAATTTATCACCTTCATAAAGATGGATCCCAAAAGTTCCGTCATTTATAGGGTTATTAAATTCTATGTCTGAAATTTTCACTTTCATTATAATTTTTATTTATGGCCTCCTACAGTTTTGACTCCATCGGTAATGACAGAGCAATTAGGACACCTATGCATTGGAATATTGTCTGGTAGTCTTCGATTGTGCAGATCAAAAGTTGATAAATCAGTTTCCGTAACAGGCTTACTTGTAGCAGCTTCTCTCGCTTTTATTGCGTCATCTAATGCTCTGACCTCTGAGTGACCTCCGGCTCTTAAATCAGTTTCAATCGGAACTTTTCCTTCATCAATTAATTTTTGTCTGGCCAGAATTCTTTTTTTAACTAAGGGGTGTGCATCCTCTACAAACTTAGCATATTCTGCTTTTCCCTTTAAGTTCTTCGTAAAGTTTTTTCCAAAAAAAGTTTTGCCGGTTACAGGGTCATAAACTGCTGATAAACATGGCCCATTTTTAGTTTTACTAAACAAAGAAATCTCCTGCGCAGCTCTTTTTGTAACATCATCAATTAATTGTGTGTTGTTTCTCCCCACCTTAAAAATCCCCTTCACCTTCGCCATCAAACCTTCCAGTTTCATCGCATTACGCAATTTAGTAATTGTCGCTGTTAATTCTGCCAGTCTTTCCGCTCCTAATGCAAATTTTGCCCCAGCCCCAACTCCTTTTACTGCTAACCCAGCTCCTTTAGTCCCAACGACAGCTTCAGCTACCGCTTCGATCAATTGTCCTCCAAGTTCACTTCGTTCCTCGGTCGTACCATTGACTACTTTCTTATCCCATGTATCTACAACAGCATCTCCAATGGCATCATGGGTGTTTTTCAGACTCGTACCAAAAGTTTCATCAAACTTCTTTAACCGTTCTGCTGGCGAAGAAATTGGATAAGTGAGTGGGCCGCCGCCATATCCAACAATAACAATACCGGCCATTGTTCCAATTCCTTTAACAGTATCAATTGGATGCGTGACCATACCAACCAATCCATTCCAGGAACTCTTTAAGCCTTTTCTAAGTCCACGGCCAATTCCCTCTGTCACATCATGGCCTCCATCAGTGAAAGCGTCAACAACAAGACCAACAGGGCCAGTCAAAGCCGCTCCAATCGCTCCATCCAACCATGGAATTCCGTCAACCCGATTGGTTTTATCATCCTCTAAAGCTTTAATTGCCTCCTTTTTATCCAGAAAGATAGTTATAGTCCCACCCTTCTGACATTTACAATAGGAGCTTTTTAGCAGTGGTGCTTTACCCAATACTTTCTGTGCACCATCATGTGTGTTTTTCCATTCCGTTCCGACAGGCGTGCATGCACTACCATTTACAGAACAAGTTACAAAACATGGAATATTTAATAGAGGTATTTTATCGGTTTCAGTCGCTATCGGTAAGCCATAAAGATTATGCTTTTTAGGGGTTACCTTTAAAGTCATAATCATTGCTCCCATATCACATTTCAGGAAAGCTCCTTCAGGAACATATAAATCATCCTTCGCCATGATTCCCCTCCTTTCCGTTAGCAGCTTGAATAATTACCTGCTCTTCCTTATACCACCCTTCAGCCAGAGTAGTTTCCAAATAACTCTCAGCGTACCTTAATAAACTAGCATTTAGCCTGGCTCCCTGTGCTAAACGATATATTTCAGAAAAATCTACCAGGATATCTGATCCCATATTTGGTCTGCCAGTAATTAAATTCAACAATTCCTGTAAATTTTGTTCCTTATATTTTTTCTCATCAAGTCCGCCAGTACGCACCCATAAATTATCATCAGTAGAAAGTAATGGCTCCTTATGAAGCCAACAAGCTTTTATAGGTAAGAGAGCTTTATTACCAAAATAACCAGGTATAGTGTAATCCTCAGCAATCTGATTAATATCACCCGACTTATTTTCTATATTGGCTATTAGTAATGTATTTATGAGTGTTTTAATAACTGGATTAAGAGGTAACATCTCTTGCACGAATTTATTGTTCCCCAGATTACCGGAGAAAAAATGTAATAATACAGACGCTTGCCTACCATCCTTTACATACTTTGAAATTAATTGTTTTTTCTCCTTTAACAGGATATTCTGACTGATCGGATAAATTTCCTCTAAAATGTTTCCGTGTGCATCAACGTAGCATTCTATACGTTGCATACAATTAAAGAACAAATAGATTTCTGGTGAACAAGGTAATGTCCAATCACATTCTACATTGTTCATCAGTATACTCCACCTTTGCACATTTCCTCCATAAAAATTGATACCCAATGCAATATCTCCTGTGATATGATGCTCCACCTGGTTTCCATCCAACCAATGTTTATGGCTATAGATAAAACTGAATTGTTGCTTGTAGGTTCCGCTTACAGATGGAAAAGCCTCCGTTTCTATTTCTGCCTCGCTTTTACCAAACCCCAGCAGATCATTCAACCAACTCATCGTTAATTAGAATTGATAATTTTAGAAGACAAGTTGATTTCATCAATACCATCCATATCGATGACTTTACCATAAATAGTAGTTTTCCCCTCTTTAACATCTCCAATTTCAACGACTTTAGCAGTCCCTTCAATTTTATCTTCTCCAATCACAGTAATTGCTTTCGCATTGAGATCAAGTGTATTAGTTACCGGAGGAGTTGGATTAGCTTTAGCATTGGCAAGCTCTTCAGCAGTTGGTGTTGGTGCTCCTTCCGCTGGTGGAGCAGATGGTGTAATATTTCCGATTGTAATTTTCGGAGATTGAATAGCTATGCTTTCAGCACCATTGATGAATATATTTTTTCCCGTTATTGCAATTTCACCAAGATGATTCATCGTAATCATGCTTTCCCCGGTTTGAATACTTACCTTATTCTTGGCCATTGTAGTGACCATGCCAGAACCGTTCTTTATTTTCATGAAATTTGCAGCACTCGTTCCTAAAATCAAACCATGAGCTAAATCATCAAATGTCAGTGCACTTCCTTTACGGGAAGTCAGTCCTTTGGTATTACTATTTTTAAACCCTTTACTATCTCCACTTTTCCCATGAAAAACACTTCCAAGAATAACAGGCCTTGCTATATTTCCTTCTTCAAAAGCAACAACTACCTGATCTCCTATTTCGGGTATTACATGAAAACCTCTATTTGCACCAGCATCCCCAGTTCCGGCATTTGGGCTCATCACCCGTAACCACTCTGTAGGGTCATTTGCCTGACATTGCCATTTAAACTTGACTTTTACACGCCCTTGCCCTTGAGGATCGTCATTATCAAGAACATCAGCCAGCTGCATATCAGCCACTGGTTTTTCTGTAGGTCTTACCTTAAGCTTTTCACTATCTGCTGCAACACCTTCAAAATTATGTTTATAATGTCCTATTCCATCAATCTCATGGTGGATAGCTGTCACGATGAATTTGCCAAAATCTTCGACTTGAAAGTCAAGTCCGCTGCGAATACTGGTACTGATATCAATGACCTTACCCAAGCCTACCTTTGGATTATCTCCACTACCATTAATATTTACCAATCCAGAGACTAAAGCTTTATGCTCATCATTGACAAAAGTATCTATCTCTTGTTGAGAATTAACTCTGACACTTAAAGGAAGATTAAATCTTTTACTAAAAACATCATTAGAAGCAGAAATTGCGTGAGATACATCTGAGAATGTAGAATTTGCCGCAGAAGGTTGAGAGCTTAACAGTTCATCCTCCTGAGAATGGTAGGCAAATTTCTTATAATTTAAAGGAGCTATTTGCATTCCATATTGTAAACTTTGCAAATCCCTTCCATAAATAAGTGGTATTTCTTCCTGTTCATCAGGCTTTCCGAAATGTAGTATTCTGCCATCATAATAAAACCATTCATGGTATTCAGACGAAAGCCTGTTGATGAAATCAAAATCACTTTCTTTATACTGTATAATATAATCAATAACCGCGGCATAAGCAGGATTGATCTGAAAATCGAGGTCATTTTGGGGCGTATCATTTGTAGCCTGTTGTAAGATCGTTTTTAGAGTCTTATGGAGATAAGATCCAAGGTCGGGACCCCTGTCCAATAAAATATCAGGACTGTAGCCTTTAATAACAATATCCCCCCTAAAGCCGTGAGTTTGGGCAATTTCTACTTTAGTAATTATTCCCGTAAAAATATTTCCAGTATCGCCTAACCGTGCAAACTGAACAGTTAAATTCTTACCTATAAAATCTTTAGATTTTGTGAGTGTAATACCGCCAGCTTCTTCAACCTGGTCATGATTGATACGAAGTTCAAAAGTATGATGTTCATTAAAACGCTGATCCAGCGTAAAACGGCTGAAATGCGTTATAGCCACCTGCTCTATGCTGATGTCTACACTCAATTTATTTACCATTGGAATGAGAGTAAGATGATTCAATAGAAAAAAGCTGCAGGAAACCGTCCCGGCTTCCTGCAGCTACAGCAGTAGATTGTACTAACTAAGCCTTAGGCCAGTCGTTGGTATGCTCAGCATTACCAATTTTAAGTTTACGCGCAGATACCACAAAACTCAAAGTCATTGGGGTATTGTCGTTCACTGCAATCCCTTCATTGTACTGGATGATGTAACCATCTTCAAAATGCAATTCTTTCATTTTTGCATCTTCTTCACCCTTTTTGAATACAATTGTTCCTGCTTGTGGTTTATACTGGTTATTTACCATAGATTCAATCACTGAAGTGTCTTCAGTTGATTCAATTTCTAAGTGAATAGTTCCACCATAAACTCCTGATGAAGGACGTCCCTTTGCGTCTACATCTCTGTTTAATGAATAGCTGCACTGCAGCACATCGAATTCTTTAGACCCTAGAGTCAATCTGGTTTTAAATGCCATGATAATTTTTTTTAAATGTTAAACTTCCTGAATTTGAATTACGCTTTTGGCCAATCATTAACATGTTCGGCATTCCCCGCTTTTAGTTTACGTGCAGAGATCTGGAATTTCAAAGTCATCGGATTATCTCCGGTGATATTGATTCCTTCGGTATATTTCACAATATACCCGTCTTCAAAATGAACTTCCTTCATTTTGGCATCTTCTTCTGATTTTTTAATCAGCAGTGTGCCAGCTAAAGGTTTGTACTGGTTGTTTACCATTGCTTCGATGACAGAGGTGTCTTCGGTAGATTCGAGTTCAATATCGATTGTTCCACCATACACTCCGGAAGAGGGTCTTCCTTTTGCATCTACATCACGGTTTAGAGAATAGGCACAGTGAAGCACATCGTACTCCTTGCCCGAAAAGTTTAATCTTGCTTTGAAAGCCATAACTTTTTGTTTTAGGGTTGTAAAATATTAACTATTTCAATCACGTCAAAAATTCTGCCATTAACAACTAGTAATCAATAGTATACAGCTATAAAAAAGGAGAAAACCTCGTTTTTAGCACCGTTATGCCTTAAACTTAAAAGAAAAAAATATGGTAAATATCTGATCTCTTGCTACAAATAATTAAGATGTCACCGCAAACGTCTGTTTTATAGTACGTTCCATTTTATATACAAAATGCAGCTATTCAAATAATGCATTTTCTTTTAGCGTAACCAAATTTTTACGAAGAAAATATAGGCAACAAAAACGTTCATTTCATATAAATGTGCCCTTTATACCTTTAAATATCAATATGTTGTTATCATACCACAGTTTCACACTTCCATATCATTGTACTATATTAGATTAGCTAATTCGACAAAGCTAACCACAACCTACTAACCAAATATGAAAAGAAAACACCTACTAACCCTTGCAGGTTTATTATTTATGAGCCTGCCTTCAACCCTGCAGGCACAAAATCAGAAATGGCAGAACCTATTTAATGGAAAAGATCTTAAAGGCTGGAAGCAACTTAACGGGCAAGCCAAATACGAAGTAATCAATGGCGAGATTGTAGGAACAACAGTTTCCAATACGCCGAATTCCTTTCTTGCAACTACAAAAAACTATGGTGACTTTATTCTCGAACTGGAACTGAAAGTAGACAATTCTATGAATTCTGGCGTGCAGATCCGAAGTGAAAGCAATGCTGCTTATCAAAATGGAAGAGTAAATGGTTATCAGGTAGAAGTTGATCCTTCCGACCGTAAGTTTTCAGGAGGTATTTATGATGAAGCAAGAAGAGGCTGGTTATATCCGCTGGATATTAATCCTACAGGACAGCAAGCCTTTAAAAATAAGCAGTGGAATAAATACCGTGTGGAATGTATTGGAAATTCTATCCGTACCTGGATTAATGGTGTGCCCACTGCCAATGTAGTGGACGCGCTTACCCCTGCTGGATTTATCGCATTACAAGTACATGCAATTGGTAAGGATGATCAGCCCGGCAAACAAATCCACTGGCGCAATATCCGTATTCAGACTGCGCAGCTGAAACCTTCAAAAGCAGATAATATTTATGTGGTTAACCTGGTACCAAATACGGTTACTCCCCAGGAAAAAGCAGAAGGCTATAGTTTACTGTGGGACGGAAAAACGACTAAAGGCTGGCGTGGTGCTTATAAAGCAACCTTCCCTGAAAGTGGCTGGGTCATTAAAGATGGAGAACTGAGTGTGCAGAAATCTAATGGTGCTGAATCTACCAATGGCGGTGATATCGTAACCGAAAAACAATATGGTGCCTTTGAGATGAAATTCGATTTTAAATTAACAGCAGGTGCAAATAGTGGTGTTAAATACTTTGTAACTCTTACCGAAGGAAATAAAGGCTCTGCAATTGGTCCTGAATATCAGATATTGGATGATGAAAGGCATCCGGATGCAAAATTAGGAAAGAATGGTAACAGAACATTGGGTTCTTTATATGATCTGATTACCAGTAAAAAGATTCCAAATGCACAACGAAAAATCGGAGAATGGAATAGCGGGTTAATCAGAGTCTATCCCGATAATAAAATACAATATTGGTTAAATGGCTATAAAATTCTGGAATATGTAAGAGGATCAGCAGAATTCCTCACTTTAGTAGCAGATAGCAAATACAAAGACTGGAAAAACTTTGGAATGGCTCCCAAGGGTCATATCCTGTTACAGGATCACGGTGATCAGGTGTTTTTTAGAAGTATTAAATTAAAACAACTTTAAATTCCGCCAGCTATGTTATCATCAAGAAGAAAATTCATCAAACAAACAGCAATTGCTGCCGCCGGAACCTATATGGGTACAATGGGGCTATCAGCTAAAAGTTATGGAAATATTATAGGTGCGAATGATCGTGTCAGAGTTGGTATAGTCGGTTTTTCAGATCGGTTTGCCACTTCACTTTTTCCCAGCTTTCTCAACCATTATAAGGAACTGAATTTTGATATTGTCGCAGTATCAGATCTCTGGAACTATCGGAGAGGATTGGGTGAAAACTTTTTAAAAGCCAAACTAGGACATGATATTACAGCTTGTCGCAACAACGATGAACTTTATCAGCTAAAAGATCTGGACGCTGTTATTGTGAGTACGGCCGATTTTCAACATGCTGTACATGCGATAGAAGCTATCAATGCTAAATGTGATGTTTACTGTGAAAAGCCTTTTGCAGAAACCATGTCTGATGCCCGTGCAGCTTTAAAAGCTGTAAAAGCATCGCGGCAAATTCTTCAGATCGGTTCACAAAGACGCAGTGGTGCTAATTATATAGCAGCCGAACAGTTTATCAAATCCGGCAAGTTCGGCGATATTACAATGGTAGAACTAAGCTGGAATGTAAATCAACCCGGACGCTGGCGCAGGCCGGAATTAGTGGCTAAATTAAAACAAGAAGATACGGATTGGAAACGCTTTTTAATCAACCGGCCATTTGAAGAATGGGATCCGCGTAAATATCTGGAATACCGCTTATTCTGGCCTTATTCTTCGGGAATGCCCGGACAATGGATGTCGCATCAAATTGACACGGTACACTGGTTTACTGGATTGAAACATCCGCGTAGTGTTGTGGCCAATGGAGGAATATATCAATGGAAAGATGGACGACGGAACTGGGACACCACTACAGCAGTATTTGATTATGGTCAGGAGAATAATCCGGAGAATGGATTTCAGGTAGTCTTTACCTCCCGCATGCATAATGGCGATGAAAACCCAGCGGAAATTTATTACGCTAATGGTGGTGAACTGAATCTGAATACAAATATGGTTTCTGCTAAAGGTGGGCTTAAAGCTGATGCTGCAAGTGCAATGCATATGCAACCGAACCTGTTGCCTGACCTGAAACTAACTAATCTGACAGAAAAAGTAGCTGCTTCTGCAAATACGGGAGGTGACAAATTAACTTCTGCCCATATGCGGAACTGGATGGAATGTATCAGGTCACGTAAACAGACTCATGCTCCTGTAGAAGTGGGCTATTACCATTCTATAGCCAATATTATGACCAATGCAGCCGTTAGAACAGGAAAAAAGGCCGTGTTTGATGAAGCAACACAGGAAGTTATGGTGGATGGCAAGATTTTTAAATACTAATTATCATAAGAAAAAGATATCCAGAAACGGAAACCCCCTACTGACTTTGAACCTATTTTATTACAAATAATCACTTATTCACCAAGAATAACATGAAAGTTCACTATGTTTGTCTAGATTCAGCAAAGTAAATCTAGACAAACCTAATGAACTACTCTATTTCTGATCTTGAACAATTATCAGGCGTACAAGTCCATACAATCAGAATCTGGGAACGTAGGTATAATGCGCTGGAGCCGATGCGTTCAGCAGGAAATACACGCATGTACAACGATGATCACCTGAGAAGGCTACTGAATATTGTAAGCATTAGTCAGACCGGTTTGAAAATATCACAAGTCTGTGCCCTCTCAGAAAAAGAGATGAATGACTTCCTGAACAAGGAAATAGAGCAGACGGTCTCAAACGATGCACATTTTGAATACTACACCTCTCAGCTTTTAAAATACGGCTTAGCTTATGATGAGGCCGGATTTGATCAGCTCATCAATAAATGTATCCTTGATCACGGGATGATCACCTCTTATAAGCAGGTAATTTATCCGCTTTTAGTAAGATCAGGGCTAATGTGGAGGAAAGATGATATCTGCCCTTCGCAAGAACATTTTTTATCCAATCTGATCAGACAAAAGCTCTATGCTGCTATTAATGATCTGCCTGTGGTGAATGAGGTAAAATCATCCTGGCTGCTTTTTTTACCAGAAGCCGAAGGTCACGATATTGGACTCTTGTTTGCTAATTATATCCTTAAACAAGCGGGGCAAAAAGTAATCTATCTTGGTAGCAGAGTTCCGCTGGACGCTGTAAAAGATGCGATGCAAAACAAGCAAATCAAACATATGTTATTGTTTATGGTGCGCAGCCAGCCATTAGAAACAGCAAATGATTATCTCAGCGAGTTAAGTACAACTTATCCCAAAAACAGAATTCATCTTGCAGGTAGCGGAAAATTGATCAGTGAACTGAAACTCGGCAAAAATATAAATTGGTTTCAATCTATTAATGAATTTGAACAAACTATCAAAAACACCTTAAATGCCAACTAAAACAGCACAGTCCTTACCCAAAATAGCAGTGATAGGTGCCGGATTTGCTGGCATCAGTGCGGCAGCTTACCTTGCCAAAAATGGTTATAAAGTGGATGTATATGAAAAAAACAGTACTGTAGGTGGCCGGGCAAGACAAATGGAAACTGAAAACGGTTATGTTTTTGACATGGGGCCAAGCTGGTACTGGATGCCAGATGTCTTTGAGAAATTCTTTAACGATTTTGGTTATCAAGCCAAAGATTTTTATGAACTGGAGCTTCTTGATCCCGGTTTTTCAGTTGTATACGGGCAAAACGATGTCCTTGATATTCCAGCAGATTTTAACGCACTCTGTGAAACTTTTGAAGCCATTGAACCAGGAAGTGCGGTAAAGCTTCAGCAATTTCTGGATGAGGCAGCTTATAAATATAAAACCGGAATTGAAAAATTAGTTTATAAACCAGGCCTGTCTTTATTGGAATTTGCGGATATGGATCTACTGAAAGGGGTTTTTAAGCTACAAGTATTCACCTCTTTCAGCAGCCATGTTAAAAAATATTTTAAGCACCCGAAACTTATTGCACTAATGGAATTCCCAGTCTTGTTTCTTGGTGCAACACCCGAAGATACGCCTGCGTTATACAGTTTGATGAATTATGCAGGTTTAAAACTAGGCACATGGTATCCTAAAGGTGGATTTGGAAAAGTGATTGAGGCCATGAAAACAGTTGCTGAAAAGAATGGTGTAAAATTCCACTTAGATGAACCCGTTTCTGCTTTAAAAATTGAGGGAAAACAAATTAAGAGCCTGAGCTCTTCCAAACAGACAAAAGTCTATGACGGATATATTGCTGCTGCCGATTACCATCACGTAGAGGAAAAACTACTTGGCGAAAACTATAGAAATTACCAGGAGAAATACTGGGATAAACGTGTTCTGGCGCCGTCCTGTCTCATTTTCTATTTGGGTGTAACCAAGAAAACAGAACGTTTAGGTCATCACACCTTATTCTTTGATGAAGACTTGAAACAACATGCTATTGAAATTTACAAAGAGCCACAATGGCCTTCTAAACCCTTATTTTATGTCTGCTGCCCATCAAGAACAGACCCTGCTGTAGCACCAGATGGACATGAAAACCTATTTGTATTAATGCCTCTGGCAACAAATATGGAAGATACAGAAGCACTAAGGGAACAATATTTTGAGCTGATTATGACACGTCTGGAAACTTATACCGGCGTTGAAATCCGTAAATACCTCGATTATAAGAGCAGTTATTGTGTAGCAGACTTTAAACTGGATTATAACTCTTACAAAGGTAACGCTTACGGTTTAGCGAACACATTAATGCAAACTGCTAACCTGAAACCTTCATTAAAAAACAAAAAGGTTGAAAACCTGTTTTATGCAGGCCAGCTTACTGTACCAGGACCAGGAGTTCCTCCATCCATTATTTCAGGCCATGTGGCTGCCAGTCAACTGATAAAATACTTTAATAAAAACCTATGAAAGAGATATTTGACCGGTTGTCTGTAGAATGCAGCAAGATCACAACCAAACGTTACAGTACCAGTTTTTCATTAGGTATCTATTTCTTAGGCAGGAAATTGCGTAATCCTATTTATTCAATTTACGGATTTGTACGCCTTGCCGACGAAATTGTAGATAGTTTCCATGACTTTGACAAACCCTTTCTGCTTGCAAAATTCAGACAGGACTGCTATGAAGCTATTGAACATAAAATAAGCCTGAATCCGATATTAAACTCTTTTCAGCAGGTAGTTAATGACTATGCCATTGACAAAGAACTGATTGAACTGTTCTTAAAGAGCATGGAGATGGATCTTGATAAAAAACAATACACTCCTGAGTTGTATGATCAGTATATCTTAGGTTCAGCAGAAGTGGTTGGCCTGATGTGCCTTAACGTTTTTACAGAAGGCAATAAAATCCAATATGAACTGCTAAAAGATTCAGCTATGAAATTAGGATCAGCATTTCAGAAAGTCAACTTCCTCAGAGATATCAATGCAGATTATTTTAACCTGAGCCGTACTTACTTCCCAAACATTGACCTTTCCGTATTCTCCAATCACGAAAAGCAAATTATAGAAAAGGAAATAGAACAGGAATTTAAGCAGGCGCTGGCAGGGATTAAACAATTACCCGCTTCTTCCAAAAATGGCGTTTATCTTGCCTACATCTATTATAAAGAACTATTTAATAAGATTAAAAATGCAACGGCCGAAAAAGTAATGTCCAAAAGAATCCGGATTTCTAACAGTCATAAAATTGGGCTGATGTGTGATTCTATCATTCGTTATAAAATGAATGCGATATGAAAATTTTGGCCCTTTTTATCCTGTTTATCTATGGAACACTACCGTCTCCGGAAATCAAACAGTTGCGTGTTTTATATTATCAGTCGGCAACTGATAAAGCAGCAGCAAGTAAACTTCAGGACCTGCTTTCCAATGTGGATGATCAATCCAGTGAACTTTTAATCTGCTATAAAGGGGTTGCCGAAATGATGCAGGCTAAATATACGATCAGCCCGATTTCAAAATACAGAAGATTTAAAAAAGGTAAAGAATTCATTGAAAGCGCAGTTGCCCTTGATCCTGAAAATTTGGAAATCAGATTTTTAAGATTTACAATTCAGTCTAACCTCCCCTCTTTTCTTGGTTACAATGACCAGATTACAGCGGACAAAAAAATATTAATTAAGAATCTTGATCAGATACATGACCAGCCATTAAAACAGCTGGTAATTAACTATTTGTTTGCCTCCAAACATATAACTGAAAAGGAACGTAACGACATTAAAAAATGAAAGATCAAGTAATACTTGTAGACCAGCTCGATCAGATGACAGGCTTGATGGAGAAAATGGAAGCGCATCAGCGTGGAAAACTTCATCGCGCATTTTCGGTATTTATTTTCAACCAGAAAGGCGAATTCCTGTTACAGCAACGGGCATTAGATAAATATCATTCGGGCGGCCAGTGGAGTAATACGTGCTGTAGTCACCCTTATCCTGGTGAAGACACAAAGGCCGGAGCAAATAGAAGACTGCAAGAAGAAATGGGCATGGATTGTACGCTTGAATTTGGATTTAGTTTTATCTATTATGCTGATTTAAAAGATGGTCTTTCTGAAAATGAGTTTGATCATGTCTATTTTGGTATCAGTGATAGCATACCAGTACCCAATCCTGATGAGGTAGCTGCTTTCAAATATATAACTTTGGAAGCGCTGGAAATTCAGTTAAAAATAAATCCGGAGCAATATACGATATGGTTAAAAATTTGCTTCGAACGTGTTAAAAGTAATTATAATCAACTGTTCAACTTATGAGTAACTGGATAATTAATACCCTGATTGTAGCGGCAACCTTTATCGGTATGGAAGGAGTCGCGTGGTTTACGCACAAATATATCATGCATGGATTTTTCTGGACTTTACACCGTGATCATCACCACAAAGATCATGAAGGCTTTTTGGAAAGAAATGATTTTTTCTTTTTGATTTTTGCTATTCCAGGTATCATTTGCCTGGGATTAGGCTCTTTTTATGGGAATACAGTTGCCTTGTATATAGGTATAGGGATTACGTTGTATGGTGCAGCATATTTTTTTATCCATGACATTTTCATTCATCAGCGATTTAAAATATTCAGGAATTCTGATCACTGGTATTTTAAAGCCATCAGAAGAGCACACAAGATGCACCATAAACACATCAATAAGGAACATGGAGAGTGTTTTGGGATGTTATGGGTTCCGTTTAAGTACTTCTTTGAGAATAAAAAAACTGGAGCATGAAATATACGTATCTCCTGATTGATTTTTTCACAATTAGTGTTCCTTTCATTTATTCTTTCCATCCAAAACTAAACTTTTATAAAACCTGGAAGGCTTTTTTTCCTGCAGTACTGTTAACAGGAATCATCTTCTTACTCTGGGATGTGTATTTTACCAGTCTTGGTGTCTGGGGATTTAATCCTGATTATCTGGTTGGTTTAAAAGTAGGTAACATGCCTTTAGAAGAAATTCTATTCTTCTTTTGTATTCCTTATGCCTGTGTATTTACCTTTCATTGTCTGGATCTGTTCATTAAAAAACCAATCCCGCTCGGCGTTGAAAAAATCCTGACACCTGTACTTATTCTGATTTGTATCCTGATGTCTATTTTATACCGGGGACATATTTATCCGGCGGCTACTTTTTTGTTATTGGCTGTCGTGCTCTTCTGTAGCAGATATGTTTTAAAGATCGGCTGGCTTCCAAAGTTTTATATCATTTACACCGTACTGTTATTCCCTTTTTTAATCGTCAACGGTTTATTAACCGGAACTTGCCTGGATGCACCTATAGTTTGGTATGATAACAACCAGATTATTGGTTTCAGAATATTAACCATCCCTGTAGAAGACGTATTTTATGGAATGGCCCTCATATTAGTGAACTTATTATGCTATAAGCATCTGCTTGGCCGCCGCTCTTTATCAAAATAGTCTATATTGCAGCTATATTTTGTTAAGGTACAACTGCAACAATTTAGCTACCCGGGAGTCTTATCATCAAACTCCCAAACATGATCGTCTTCAAAAAATCTGTAATCAGCTTAATTACCATCAGCACTCTGATGGTACCGAACCAGAAAGCCAACGCTCAAACCAGTAAATCCGCACAATTAGATTCCCTGGTTCACAAAGCAAATCGCCTCGGCCTTTTTAACGGTAATATCCTGATTGCAGAAAACAATAAAATCATCTATAAAGATGCAGTTGGTTTCGCCGGTGCGTCTGGCAAAATTAAGCTAACCGAACAATATCGTTTTCATATTGGCTCTATCGCTAAAGAATTTAATGCTGTTGGCATTATGATCTTAAAAGAACAGGGAAAATTAAAACTGGAAGATCCGGTTTCGAAATACCTGCCTGAACTGCCTACATGGGCTTCAAAAATCCGTATTATCAATTTATTGCAATACACAAGTGGTGTTCCGGATGTAAAATGGAAACTGGTTAAAAGTAATGCTGATAATATGGAAGACCTGAAAAAAATAGCAAAACTTGACTTTGAGCCCGGCAGCCAGTACGCTTATAACAACAACAATGTATTTCTGCAACGCAGGATCATCGAAAAGATTACCGGTTTATCATTTACAGCCTTTACAGAAAAGTACTTATTAAAACCTTGCGGAATGAAAGCCGCTATTGTAGATCCTCTGGCTTCAGATAAATTTGTAGCCAGAGCCTATAACAATACGCATACAGAAGATGAGCTCACCTACCCGATCAATGGCTGGGTTGCAGTTACTTTAGATGACTTCTATAAATGGAGTAATGCACTGATCAACTTTAAACTGATCAACCCGGCCTCCACTAAACAAATTCTGGAAGCTGCCGGACCCGATCAACAAGCTGGTTTGGGTGGTGGTATGATGGATGGTAACCAGATAATTGCGCACAAACACGACGGTACTGCAAGAAACTATCAGGCTTTACTCGTGAGTGCTGTACCCAAAGGCAGAACCGTAATCCTGATGACTAATAATCAGCAGAATAACTTATACAACTTTAATGTCGCTATTCAGGCAATTCTGGATGGTAAACCTTATAATCAGATCAAAAAAACTGTATTAAGTGGCTTTGGCACACAAATAGAAAAAATGAACGGTCAGGAAGTCATCGCATTCTATGAAAAAATGAAGAAAACACATAATGATGAATATAGTTTTGATGCTGAAGCCACTCTGAATGAGATCGGTTATAACTTTTTACGTCAAAACAAATTCACCGATGCCATCCTGGTCTTTGAACATAATACACAGCTCTTCCCAGAATCAGGTAATGTATTTGACAGTTTAGGAGAAGCTTATTATAAACAAGGAGATAAAGAAAAGGCTTTATTGAATTATAAAAAGTCAATCGCCTTAAATCCCGGCAATGGAGATGCAAAAAAGATTATTGCACAACTAAGCTCCCGGCTTTAAGCTGGTTAGAATTGCAAAATCCTTTTAAATCATAAATTATTTCGTTCCGATGTAACTTATTCTCCCTGCTGGTATCTTATTTACAAATAATAACAACCATGAAACCACTTTTACTAACCACATTCCTATTTTTATTTTACGGCTTCCCTAATACCTTACATGCCCAGCAAACTGTGAAGATCAACGGTACAGTAATGGACGGAAAACAAACACTGCCAGCTGCAACAGTTTTATTGTACACAGCAAAAGATTCGTCCCTGGTTACCACTGCCATGACTGACCAGAATGGAAAATTTAATTTTACAGCCGCTCCCAGTCAATATTATATTGTGTCCTCTTCCATAGGTTATAACAAAGTTAAAACTGCTCTTTTTCAATTAAGCGGCCCTGCAGCTTTGCAAATCCCGGTGATTACGCTAAAGGAGAATTCAAAAAACCTGGACGAAGTCAGCATTACAGCTGCTAAACCGGTTTTAGAACGTAAAGCAGACAAACTAATTTTTAACGTAGATGCTACACCATCAGCGGCTGGTCTAACAGCGCTCGAAGTTTTGAAAAAAGCTCCGGGAGTGAATGTAGATTACAATGAGAACATTTCTCTTTCCGGAAAAAGCAATGTACTAGTTACTATTGACGGTAAACAAACTTATCTGAGTTCAACCGAAGTTGTAAACTTGCTGAAATCAATGCAAAGCAATCAGATAGAGAGTATCGAAATTATTAATAATCCAGGTTCCAGATACGATGCCAACAGCACAGGAGGAATTATCAATATCAAAACAAAGAAAAGTCAGACAGAAGGTTTTAATGGAAGTTTAGCGTTAGGTACCGGATTCAACAAATACCTGCTTCCCAATGGCTCTTTAAACTTGAATTACCGTAAAAAGAGCTTTAATGTTTTTGGCTCTTATGGTTATAACAGAAATAAATCTCTTCAGACGCTTAAAATTGACCGTATAACTCCCGGTACAAATCCTTTGTCTTTTAGTCAGCGAAACAAAGATACTTCTGTTTACTCTTCACAAAATTTCAAAATCGGAACCGACTTCTTTTTATCGACAAAACATGCAATTGGATTTTTGGTTAAAGGAAATATCAGTGACCATAACCAGCAGAGTTTAAGTGCTGTGAATATCGGCAAATCATTTGCTGCAACAGATTCAATTTTAACAACACCAAGTTATAATTCATCTAACCGCAAGAACTTCTCTTATAATATCAACTATAAAGGAGTATTGGATACAGCAGGACAGGAAATAACTGTAGATGCGGATTATTCCACCTTTGATGGGACTAACAATGAAAACTATACGAATCGTTTTTACCTGCCAAATGGCAGCTTCTTTAAGGATGGACAGATTTATAGAAATTTTGCGCCTTCAAATATTGACATTAAAGCTATTAAGGCAGATTATACCCTGCCTATAAATAAAATGTTCAAACTGGAAGCCGGTGCTAAAATTGCGGGTGTAAAGAGCGACAACAATTATATTTATGAAAATGACGTGAAAGGAAGCTGGACTTTTGATGATACAAAAAGTAACCGGTTCTTATATGACGAGAAGGTTAGTGCGGCTTATGCAACTTTATATGTGACGCTTGGAAAAACATCTTTTTCTGGAGGATTACGTGCTGAAAATACCAATTCTACGGGAAACTCGATTACTACTAACCAATTAACCCATAGAAAATATACAGATTTGTTTCCCTCTCTGTCAGTAAGTCAGAACATAAATACAGATAACTCTTTAAATTTCTCTTACTCCAGGAAAATAAACAGACCAAATTATCAGAATCTGAATCCTTTTATATTTTTCCTGGATCAGTACACTTATAATCAGGGTAATCCCAATCTAAAACCTGAGTATTCCAATAATCTGGAAGCCAGCTATCTGTTCAAACAGAAATATAGTCTTGCTTTAAATTATAGTCGCACTAAAGATGTAATTACACAGGTATTGTTACAAAATGAAGTTAAAAAATCAATATATCAGACGATTTTAAACCTTGCTTCAGAAAATGTAGTTTCTTTAACGCTGAATTTCCCGGTACAGGTTACTAAATGGTGGGATATGAATAATAATGTGCTGGGATATTTTAAACAGATTAAAGCACCTGACTTAAACGGAGCTGATTTGAATTCTAAGCAATTCAGTGGTAATTTCTATGCACAAAACAACTTCACATTGAGCAAGCTTTTCAGTGCAGATGCAGGATTAATGTTTAGTACACCGCAAATTGAAGGTGCTTTTAAAATTAAAAGTATGTACAATGCAGATGCAGGATTACGTTATAGCTTTCCAAATAAAACAGGGAATCTGAAATTAGGGGTAAGTGATATCTTTCATTCACAAAAAGCAAGAATATTCAGCACATTACCAGGAAATGTATACAACCTGGAACAATATGGAACTACTACAAGTGTAAGGTTAACTTTCACATACCGCTTTGGAAAGATGACTGTAAAATCTGCAAGAAACAGGTCAACTGGTCTTGATGACGAACAAAAGAGGCTTGGTGGAAAATAATTAAAGACTTCAGCAATATAAAAAGGTTTGCCCTCTTAAAAAATGGCAAACCTTTTTTATGAATTAGGTATTCGGCTTTACGGCGTCTAATACTGTTCCGATATTTTTGTGTGAGCTTTCAGGAAATTCTGAAATCAATTTGTTGCTCTTGAAATTTCTAAAGTTGTATTTCTTTTCTTCCGCATTGAAGGCAGCTTCATTATGATCGAGCGCAGATGCATCCTCCGCATTAAATCCTTTTTTAACTTCTTTATGTCCTTTCACAACTAAAGTATCTCCATCAATTCTAATTACTTTCATTAAAGTAACCTGTGGTCCTGTCATCTGCTGTGAAGGCATCAGGAATACTCGAAGTACATCGCCCGGGGCAACAGCAGCAAGAGAAGCAGCCGTGGCTTCGCTCGTAGCGGCAGCTTTTTCTGCCCTGTTCTTATTTACGATTGGTGCAATCACAGACATGGCGATAAAAACACCCGCAATAATATAAATATTCCGGAAAAGCTGCCATGCAAATGGGGTATCCGCTTTTAAATTCTGAGCTTCTGATTTTAATTCTTCCGACCATTCCTTTTTCGGAATTTCAACATTGCGTTCAAGATCAATTGCTCTGACCTGTTGCATACTTATCGGACCGAAAGGGCCGAAAATTGACATGTATTGCTGATATACATCCAGCTGAACATTACTTTTACTCCTTGTTAATGGATCAATTTCTGTTAAAACTGTCCTGGAATTGAGAGTTTTTTCCTTAATATCGTAGATTATAAACATATCTTGCGCTTAAACAAATATAGTGCCAGTCAACTTTTTAAATAATTACGGTGATCTGGTTTTATATAGAAAGGATTTCTTATATTTTATTTCTATTCCTGTGGTAAGGTAATCGTATATCTTATCATTTCTTTCTTGCTCAGCATACTGTTGGAAATTAATGTAGAAACCACCTGATCATCGACGAGAATTTCCATCTTCACTGAGCCGGCATATTCCGCAATAATCCCTAAGGATAGAATAGCTGATCTTTTGATATTTCTTTTAAACTTCCTGGAGAAAGGCAGCGTTCTTTTATCTGCAACAGTAACTACCCCATTTTCATCCGTATAAATAATATCACCACCTGTGATCACATTTTTATAAGGACTTATTTTGTATTCGATCGTTACTTCTTTTTGTGCATAAACCGGCTGTCTTACCGTTTCTTTTTTACAGGAACCTATAAAGATAAGCGAAATGAGAAACGCAGTGATTTTAAGACTGTGTTTGTTAAAAATTAAAAAGGTCATGAATCATTTGTGTGTTTAGACTATATCAGTTAAACGCAATATTTGTCAATACCCCCATCCTGCTTACTGTCTCAAACTCTATTTTTTGCTTTATCAGTCTTTTTATCAATAGGTTACCACATAATTCAAATAATTTTTGATTACTGATTATATTTTATAGATTTGGTGAACCAATAATTGGTAAACCAAATATTTCCTTATGAAATCATTTATAGAAACCATCAGGTCTATCGAACTTGAAACTCCTGTAGATAAAATAATCGGACAGCTTAAACAGCTGATTACCTCTGGACAACTGCAACCAGGTGACCGTTTACCTGCCGAAAGAATACTTGCTGAAAAGTTTGGTGTAGGCCGTAGTTATGTACGCGAAGCTATTCTGAAACTGGAGTTCTATGGATTGTTAAAAACAAATCCACAAAGCGGAACTTATGTGGCTGGCCTCAGTATTAAAGTACTGGATAGTATTATCACCGATATCATCAAATTCAATAAAGAAGATTTTAATGCATTGCTTGAAGCCAGATATTACCTGGAGCTGGATGCGGTTAAACTAGCTGCTGAAAGAAGAACGGAAAAAGATCTGGAAAGCTTAAAAGAAGCCTTACTGGATTATGAAGCGAAAGTTAATGCCAATCAGAATGCAGTAGAAGAAGACATGATTTTCCATATCCGGATTGCAAAGGCCTCTAAAAACTCAGTCATTGAATCTATGATCCTGATTTTGATACCCGATCTGATTAAAAGTATTGTAGAGAATAAAATCTGTGGAGATAACAGAGGTAAACTGGCGATTGAAGAACATAGAAAAATCTTAAAAGCAATTGAAGATCAGGATATCGATGCCGCAGAAAATGCAGTAGCAGCACATTTGAATGACATGTTCCAGTTAAGCAAAGCTGGGTTTGCCGCACAAAAAATCATACAGGACAATGTTTAAAACTACACTCAGAAAATGGCATAAGCCTTAAAATTTATTATTTATAATGATATGATGAACTACTTGAAAAAGTTGGTAATGGGATTGATTTGCCTGATTTTTGGACTCTCTGTTCATGCACAGCAGCATCCTTCTATCATGCTGACTAAAGCTAATATAACTGCATTAAGGAAAGGAATTTCAACCTATCCCCTGCTTGGCAAATCGTACAAGAAGATAAAATCAGCTGCAGACAAAGCTATTCAAGAGCCCGTTAATGTGCCTGTCCCTAAAGATGCAGGCGGAGGCGCTACCCACGAGCAACATAAAAAGAATTATCTCAATATCCTGAATTGCGGGATTGCTTACCAGCTGTCCGGAGATAAAAAATATGCAGCCTATGTAGAAGCGTTATTGTTAAAATATGCTTCAGAGTACCAGAAATGGCCGCTTCATCCTAAAAGGAAAGAAGGTCATCAAGGTGGCAGGATCTTCTGGCAGAGTCTGAATGATTTTGTATGGCAGGTTTATACCATACAAGGTTATGACCTGGTTTATGAGGCGATTGCACCAGCAAAACGTCAGCAAATAGAAACAGGTTTATTTATACCTGCAGTTAAATTCTTCACTGAAGATTGTGCAGAAACTTTTAATAAAATCCATAATCATGCTACCTGGGCTGTAGCTGCCACAGGGATGACTGGTTATGTGATCAACAAACCTGAATATGTAGCCATGGCGTTGAAAGGAACAGCTAAGGATGGTAAGGCAGGTTATCTTGCGCAGATCGACCAGTTGTTTTCTCCCGAGGGTTATTACACTGAGGGACCTTATTATCAACGTTATGCACTCCTTCCTTTTTTGATATTTGCAAAAACGATTAATAATTATCAGCCGGCACTAAAAATCTTTCAATACCGCAACCAACTACTGGCTAAGGCCATTGAAACTTCATTACAATTGACTTATACAGATGGTACATTTTTCCCATTTAATGATGCAGTAAAGGGAAAAACATATGAATCTGCCGAACTGGTTTACGGAGTTGATATTGCTTATGCAGATATTAAGCCGCAACCAGAACTGCTGGATATAGTTAATAAACAGGATCAGGTGATTATTTCTGATGCCGGGTTAAAAATTGCCGCTGATGTAGCCGCGGGAAAAACTAAACCATTTGTTTACAAGACGATGTTAATTACAGACGGTGCAACTGGTAAAGACGGTGGCATTGGGATCTTAAGAGCCGGAACAAATGAGGATCAGCAGGCTGTATTAATTAAAGCCACTTCGCAGGGAATGGGTCACGGGCATTTTGACAGGCTTAACTTATTGTATGATGATAACAATGTGGAAGTATTTCCTGACTATGGTTCTGCGCGTTTCATCAACATAGAATCTAAAAAAGGTGGTGATTACCTGCCTGAGAATAAGTCGTGGGCTAAACAAACTGTTGCACATAATACGCTGACAGTGGATGAAACCTCAAATTTTAAAGGAAATGCGGATCGTGCACAGCAAACAGCGGCTGAAATCCTTTATTTCAAAGACGATGGGAAACTAAAGGTAATCAGTGCGGCAGAAAACAATGCGTATCCAGGTGTAAAGATGACCAGAACTACTGCTTTATTAAAAGTAGAAGCACTTCAAAAATCTTTGATGATTGATGTGTTCAGAGTCGATGCCGATAAAGTCCATCAATATGACCTCCCTTTCTGGTATAAAGGGCACCTGACGGATTCTTCAGTACAGCTGAAGTCTTTTACGGATCAGCTTAAAGCTTTGGGCACGCAATACGGTTATCAGCATATCTGGTTAAATGCAGAGCAGACCGTCCCTAAACAGACAGGCTACCTGACGTTATTGAACAATAAACGTTTCTATACGATTAATTTTGCCACACAGTCACCTGTAAACCTGAAATTGCTGACGCTTGGTGCTAATGATCCGGATCAGAATTTATTGGAGAGCAAAGCTTTTATGTTTTCTTCAAAAGGCAGTAAAACACAAACGTTTTTTACAGTAACAGAAACACATGGCAGCACAAATACAGTGGACGAAACTACTTATGGCGCGTCAGGTAATGTAAGTGAGTTGAAAATCATAACTGCCGGGCCAGAACAGATTTCAGTTTCCTTTAAAGTGAAAGGAAAGCTATATCAGTACCAGATCAACTTTAAAAACAAAGAAAACCTTATAAAAATAAACTAATCAATATGTTACAAAGCAATTTATTTCAAATAGAAGAAGAAACGCCTTGGCAGGATCTCGGAAACGGAGTTAAAAGACAGGTATTTGGTTATAATGATCAGCTCATGCTGGTTAAAGCAAAATTTGAAGCAGAAGCAATCGGGCAATTACATCAGCATCACCATTCGCAGGTGACTTATGTAGATAGCGGAGTCTTTGAAATGAGTATTGGCGCGGAGAAAAAGATCCTTAAAAAAGGGGACGGATTTTATGCACCTCCGCACGAAATGCATGGCTGTGTTTGTTTGGAAGCGGGCGTATTAATAGATGTATTCTCTCCGCACCGTGAAGATTTTTTATAGGCTTAACAGGTAGTGCATGAAAAGAATTATACTGATTGCCGGGCTGCTATGGACAACTCATCTTGCAGTGGCACAAGACACTATACAGGTTAAAAAAGTGAATTACCCGGTTGGATTCAGTGAACAGCTGAATGTGATTTATACCCGGGTGGATGACTGGGATGGGAAATTAGATTTATACCTCCCGTCTGCACAGCGATCACCTGCCCCACTGCTCATCAACATTCATGGTGGTGGCTGGAACAAAGGGACGAAGGAATCTCAAAGTGGTTTTACTGCCTTTTTTAAAAAGGGATATGCAGTGGCTAATCTTGAATACCGGCTCACTGCTAAAGCGACCGCTCCGGCAGCAGTAGAAGATACCAGGTGTGCCCTGATTTATTTAATCAGCCATGCGCAGCAGCTACATATTGACGTGAATAAAATCGTCATTATGGGCGCTTCCGCTGGTGGTCATCTTGCACTGATGGGTGGCCTGCTGGAAAATGATCATTTGTTTGATGGGAATTGTAAAGGCACGGAAAATATCAAGGTAGCAGCGATCATTGATAAATATGGAATTACCGATGTCTGGGATTGGGGTTACGGAAAATTAAAAACCAGTAAATCTGCGACTAGCTGGTTAGGGGCTAAAGCATTGGATCAGGAATTTGCAAAATCTGTTTCTCCACTATTCCAGGTCAAAAAGACAAGTCCGCCGGTATTCATCGTGCATGGGGATGCCGATCCGATTGTGCCTTATGAACAGTCTGTTGCTTTAAAAAACAGGCTCGATGAACTGGGTGTTAAAAATGAATTCATTACTGTAAAAGGTGGCTTGCATGGTAAGTTCCAGCCAGCAGATAACTCGATGGTCAATGCAAAGATTATGGAGTTTCTGAAAGGTCTGGGCCTATAATACAACCAGTCCATCTGGTAATCCAACCTGCCATTTATCAGAATTAATTAATAAAAAACCAAATATAACCTCATGAAGATAAAAGGACTAAGGTGGTACATTATCGCATTGATTTCACTGGCAACAGTGATCAATTACATCGACAGAAGTGCCATCAATATTATGTGGCCTTATATTTACAAAGAATTCGGTATTGCGGCGGCAGACAATAAAAATGCACTGGCCCTGATTACGACATTCTTCATGATTGCATACGCATTAGGGCAGACATTTACCGGGAAATTGATGGATGCGGTGGGTACAAGACTGGGCATGACCATCTCCATTATTGGGTGGAGTGTTTCCATAGCTTTGCATTCATTCGCTAAATCCTTATTGTCGTTCAATATCTTTCGCTTTATGCTGGGCTTTTCAGAAGCGGGGAACTGGCCTGGTGCCACAAAAAGTAATGCAGAATGGTTTCCGGTCAAAGAGAGAGCTATAGCACAGGGGATTTTTGGTGCAGGTGCGTCTTTAGGTTCAGTCATATCGGCTCCTGCTATTGCTTTTCTATATATCGTATTTGGCTGGAAAATGACTTTTGTATTCATTGCAGGATTAGGATTGATCTGGGTAATTCCATGGTTAATTATCAATAAAGCGACCCCGGATAAACATCCATGGCTCACGGAAAAGGAAAGAAACTACATTCTGGACGTGGATACTGAAGCGCAAACTCAGGTCGATGAAACTCCGGTATTGAGCTGGAGAGAATTGTTAAAGTTTAGAAATACATGGGGCATTATCATGGCCAGGTTCTTTATTGACCCTGTATGGTGGTTATTTGTAACCTGGCTGCCTACCTTTTTAAAGGAACAGTTCCTTTTTGATATCAAACAAATTGGTGCTTTTACCTGGCTCCCCTATTTATTTGCTGCTATCGGCAGTTTACTTGGAGGATATCATTCTTCCTGGCAGGTAAAAAAAGGTATAAATGCAGTAAAAGCAAGAAAAAATTCAGTAGCTGTAGGTTGTGTTTTCATGCTGCTGTCTTTAGTCGCTATTGTCTGTAAATTGGATGACCTGAAAGCAGAACCGGGTTTAGCAATGGTACTGATCGGTTTAACACTGTTTGGTTTCCAGTTCCTGATTGGAAACCTGCAAACTTTACCAAGTGATTATTTCAATGGTAAAAACGTGGGAACAGTAGCAGGAATGGGCGGTACAGCAGCTGTAGTGGGCACACTTTTAACCACCTGGTTAGTTCCTGTAATGACCAAAACAAGTTATGTCTCCTTTTTCGTACTGGCAGCAGTACTGGTACCGATTACCTGGATCTGCATCAAATATATTACCTCAAAAAGAAGCATTCATTCCTAAACAAATTATATGAGATTAAAAAACAAAGTAGCCGTAGTTACCGGTGGTTCAAGAGACATTGGCAGAGCGGTTTCCTGCCAGCTTGCCCGTGAAGGTGCGAAAGTAGTCATCAATTATTTAGATAATCTGGCGAATGCCGAAGAAACGTTAAAACTGATTCAATCAGAAGGCGGAGAAGGAATTATTGTCAAAGGTGATGTGACCAAATCTGCCGAAGTTGCTGCTTTAATTGAACAGGCCAGAGCAGCTTTCGGAGAAGAAATCCATATCCTGGTCAATGTGGCTGGCGGAATGGTCGCCAGAAAACCAACCCCCGAACTGGAAGAGGATTTTTGGGATGCAGTGATGGACTTAAATTTAAAAAGTGTATACCTTGTTAGTAAAGCAACTATCCCTTTTATGGGCTCTGGCGCATCTATCATTAACCTTTCTTCCTTAGCTGGCAGAGACGGCGGCGGTCCGGGTGCAAGTGCTTATGCCACAGCTAAAGGTGGAGTGATGACTTATACACGCGCCCTGGCTAAAGAGCTGGGCCCGAAAAATATAAGAGTAAATGCAGTTTTACCCGGAATGATCGCTACTGCTTTTCACGATACTTTCACTAAGCCCGAAGTGCGGACTAATGTAGCCAGCTCAACCCTGTTGAAAAGAGAAGGAAAGGCTACAGAAGTAGCTGATCTGGTCGTTTATTTAGCTTCTGATCAATCCAGTTATCTGACGGGTACCAATATTGACATTAACGGTGGCTTGAATTTCTCCTGATTCAGCGTTCTTGCAGGAGGGTCTGGCCTCCTGCATTAAAAAAAAACTGGCAGCTGACCTGAGCAAAACAAGCTGTTTCCTGCGGTAAAGGAGATTTTACGAAGCAGGTACAACCTCTAACCAAATATAAATTATTATGAATTCAAAAGTTTACTTTAACAGTTTACTAGTCATGATATTGTCGTGTTTTTTATACTTAAAACCGGCGTATTCTCAGACAAAAGTATCTATTCAGGGTACTGTGAAGGATCAAAAAGGGGAAGCTCTGCCAGGCGCCTCGGTTATTCTGAAAGACACGAAACAAGGTGTCGTCACTGATAGTAAAGGAGAGTTTAAGATCAAAGCTGAACCCGGCAAGTTGTTATTGATCAATTACATGGGTTATGAACCGCAAGTCTTTGCAATCAAACAAGCAGAAACAATCACGATCACCTTAAAGGAAATTCCCAATACGATGAACGAAGTGGTTGTAATCGGTTACGGCACACAAAAGAAATCTTCCGTTACCGGGGCAGTCAGTAAGTTGAAAAATGATAACCTTGATGAAATTCCAACTGCCCGTTTAGACAATTCACTGATTGGAAAAATTGCAGGTGTAACGATACAAAATGTCAGTTCTGAAGCGGGTGCTGCCCCTACTGTAAGGGTACGCGGATTTAGTTCAATTAGTGCAGGTTCCCAGCCTTTGGTTGTGGTAGATGGTTATCCTGTACCTGATGGATTGTCATTCGTTGATCCTCAGGATGTGGAAAGTATTGAAGTGCTGAAAGATGCGGCATCTGGTGCAATTTACGGATCACGGGCTGCTAATGGAGTGATCTTAATTACGACAAAAAGCGGAAATTCTGATAAGCCAAGATACGCCCTGAAGAGTTATTATGGTTTTAAAAAGCCATATAAACTCAACCCGATCATGAGCATTACAGATTATACTAAGATGCTTTATACAGAGGCTGCATTGCGTGCTGACGATCCCACAGTTCCAGCTAATATGAAAAATCTGATCACTGATCCGGAAAGAGCAGCTTATATCATTGAGAATGAAATTAGTGGCGGCCCTACCGACTGGCAGCAGGAGGCTTTACAAAATGCAGCCATTTCCAATATTCAGCTGAGCATTTCTGGCGGTAAAAAAGACCTGAGATATTATGTATCGGCGAGCGGACAAAAAGATGAAGCTGTATTAAAGTATAGTGACAACAGTAAGTTTAACCTGAAGACTAAACTGGATGGTACATTGAGTAAAAAAGTGAGTTTCAGTATCAACTTCAATCCTTCTTATGTAAAAACACAAAGACCTTCCGTAAATTTCACAGATTATTTCCGTTTCGGTTCTTTTCTGCCAGTTTATCATAGCGATTTTACCGCAGCGTATGTCCATCAGAATGCGACCTGGGCCAGTGTCCTTCCCGGTGATTTTGTGCAAGCCCGGCATTTCAATGGGCTGCAATATTCCGGAACAATGCCTGATGGCAGTAACTGGACAAGTACCGGCCCGGTAGAGCCTTTTGCTACAAGTAACAACACACCGCTTTCCATTGCAGCCAGAGAAACACGTGATCAACAGACTTACCGGATGCTCGGTGGTGGTGATATCAGCATTAAGTTTCTGCCCAACCTGATCTTTAAAAGTTCTATAGGAGGGTATTATTCACAGCAGGAAAATACAACACTGACCAGATCAAATGCCAGAAAAGATGGGGACGTGAATGAAGCTACGCTTTATACGAAAAGTTATATGGATTTGTTACTGGAAAATACGCTGAATTATAATGTAACCAGAGGTAACCACAGTTTTACAGCTTTATTGGGTTTTACAACCCAGCAAACCAAGATCAAAGAAACCAATATGGTAGGAAGAAATTTTCCTGCAGAGAATTTTGAAACCTTAAATCAGGCTGGTCAGATTGACCAGGCTTTGACCAATACACTTAAAGACCAGATTGGCCTGGTTTCTTACCTTGGCCGTTTAACCTACGACTATAAAAACAAATACTTGCTGGCCGCAAGTTTCAGGATGGATGGTAGCTCTTATTTTGCAGAGGGAAAAAAGCAAGGTACTTTTCCTGCGATTTCAGCGGGCTGGGGAATCGGAAAAGAAGATTTCATGAAGAATGTTTCCTGGATCAGCAATATGAAACTCCGGGCGAGTTATGGTGCTACCGGAAATAATAAGATCCAGAGCTTTGCTTTTCAGAACCTGTTATATCCTGGTAATTACGCTTTTGGAAGTGGTACTGGTTCGGTGAATCTTGGGTTATCACCAAATTCAGATGTACTGGCCAACCCTAATATCACCTGGGAACGTACTTTTGAATTTAATACGGGATTAGACCTTGGCTTTATGCAAGACCGTTTTGGGCTGACCATTGAGTATTATAATTCCAATACAGATAAATTACTTTACAAAAGATCCACTCAGTCTTTCAGCGGCTCTTTTGAATACTTTGATAACTCAGGTAAGGTTAAAAACCAGGGTCTTGAAGTTGAATTCAATTCGGTAAATATCAAAACTGACCATTTTCAATGGTCTACTTCACTTAACTTTTCAGCCAACAGAAATCGTTTACTGGAGCTTGGCGGAGAACCATTTCAATATAATTACGGAGAGCGCAATGAAATTTATGCAGCTATTGTCGGACAACCTGCTATTCAGTTCTTTGGTTATAAAACTGATGGCATCTGGACTTCACAGGCTCAAATTGATGCAGCCAAAGCCGGCGGACAAACCTCTACCCTGTCTAAATATTACGCACCTGGAGGTTTAAAATTTGCAGATGTGAATGGAGATGGTAAAATTGATGTGAATGACCGGACGACTATTGGAAGTCCTTTCCCTGACTTTACCTGGGGAATCAACAATTCATTTAAGTACAAAGGCTTTGATCTGAATATCATGATTCAGGGTGTACAAGGTGGAAAAATCATCAATGGAGATGCCAATTACAATGAATCCAGAAGATATAATGAGAAATTCAATCAGAACAGATGGATTAGTGCTGCGCATCCTGGTGATGGAAAAACCCCTTATTATACCAATGGTGAAAACTGGCTGCTCACAGATTACGTGATTGAAAGTGGTTCTTATGCGGCTTTAAGGAATGTGATTCTGGGTTATACGATCCCTGCTAAAATTATTAAAAAACTGGGTGTAAGCAGTGTCAGAGTCTATAGCTCTGCTGATAATTTATTTTATCTGACCGGAAGTTCTTACCGGGGTATCAACCCGGAAGCCAGAACGACTTCCTCGCAATATTCTTCTCCTTTGGTAGATGGTTATCAGCGTGGGGCATTTCCAATTTCACGCACTTTCACTTTTGGCATAGATGTTAATTTTTAATTTAAAAAGACATACGATGAGAAATCTCCGCTATATAACCGCAGGTTTAGTGCTGTGTTTAAGCATAGTATCCTGCAAAAAAGTTATTGATATTGATCCTATTTCCAATGTTGGGGTTGATAGTTTTTATAAAACATATGATCAAACTAAAACAGCTTTAACAGGCAGTTATAATGGGATGCAAAAACCCCTGGAATTTGAATGGATGCTGACCGATTTACGGACTGACAATTCTAAACAAGGGGTAGCAAACAGTTCGGCAGCCATCAATTTTGAATTCAACGATCTGGATATGTTTACGCTGAATTCTTCTCACGATAAGGTTTATCAATACTGGCTGGTGACTTATAAAAACATCAGGTCAATTAATTATGTCCTGAGAAGTCTTGGGGTTGTTTATACCTCCGGAAAAACTACCCTGGGCGAAGGAACGGCAAAAATGACACCGGAGCAAAGAAATCAGCTGGCAGGTGAGGCTTTGTTTTTACGCGCTTACCATTATTTCAACCTGGTCAGGTTGTATGGAGGTGTATTTCTGGTTACTGATCCGGTAGATCCGGAGCAATCCAAAAAGGTCAGCAGAGTTCCGCTTGCGGAATGTTATCAAATGATTGAAGCGGATCTTATAGCAGCAAAAACCTTATTGCCACAAACTGCCTTCACACCTTCTGCCAGTACTGATGCGGGCAGAGCGAATACATGGGCGGCCAGAGCTTTATTAGCCAAAGTATATTTGACATTACATCGTGGTGCTGAAGCTTTGCCACTATTGGAAGAAGTAATCAATAATAGTGGCTATGGCCTGTTGCCTTCTTTTGCAGATATATTCTCTATCAACAATGAGATGAACAAGGAAATCTTGTTCGCAGTCAGATTTAAAGCTGGAGGTTTGGGACTGGGTAACCTGATGGCTAATAATTTCGCCCCTACTTCAAGTGGCAGTGCTGTGGTAAATGGTGATGGAAGCGGGTATAATTTCCCGACCAATGAGTTGGATTTAGCGTATAAAACTCCTGTTTCAGGAGCGGCCGACAGCCGTAAAGCAGTGACTATGGCTAAATATTCATCCAAGCTTTATGTGAAGAAATTCATCTCACCTGTTTTGGTGAAGTTTGATGCGGAAAACGATTTCCCTGTACTCAGGTATGCAGATGTATTATTGATGAAAGCCGAAGCTTTAGGTTTTGGGAATACAAGCATGGAATTAATTAACCAGGTCAGGGCAAGAGCTGGTGCAACACCTTATAGTGCCGGAGACTTTAAAACTGGTTTTTATAAATACCCTGCCGATCCCTCAAATCCAAATGCAATTACTAATGAGGCGCAATTTCTGGCCGCTTTATTAAATGAAAGAAGATTAGAATTTGCTTTTGAGAACCAGCGTTTCTTTGATTTAGTAAGGATTGATCAGGCCCTCACAGTAATTAAAAATCACTTTGCACTTGAGTTTAATTCACATTATAAAAATTACAGACCGGCCTTTACACTAGCTGAACTACAAGCTAACCTGACACCTGAAAAATTATTGCTACCGATCCCGCAACGCGAGCTTGATGCAAACGATCAGCTCAAAATCACTCAAAATCCTGGTTATTAATGCTTATGAAAAATCTAATCTTATCTTTATTAATCATTTGCAGTTTAAAGGGTTATACAAAACATATTGTACTTGATAAGCGTATTGTGATCAGCAGCCTAATGAAGATTGGCAACCCCATCAGAATTGACAATTCTATTGTCGTTAACAATCCCCGGGAATTAAAGGCAGCAGTATCAAAAGCTAGACCAGGTGATATTGTCATATTAAAAGATAAAGAATGGTCAAATGCGGCGATGCAGCTCAGCGGAAAAGGTACAGCAGCACAACCTGTAGTCATTAGGCCAGAAACACCTGGAGGGGTTATTTTCACCGGGCAGTCTTATTTACAATTAAGTGGTGAATACCTGTTGGTTAAAGATTTACATTTCAAAAACGGATATACACCCAAAAGAGAAGTAATCTCTTTTAGAACCAGCGAAGATCTGCTGGCTAACCATTGCAGAGTTACGGGGATGGTCATCGAAAACTATAGCCAGCAGGAAAGGTTCAGGTCTGATACATGGGTTACGTTTTATGGAAAGAACAACCGGATAGATCATTCTACTTTTGTTGATAAGTTAAACCTTGGGCCTGTAATAATTGCGGAACTTAATGATGAACGCAGCCAGCAAAATAATCATTTAATTGATAGTAATTACTTCAAGGGCAGATCCCGCCTGGGTGCCAATGGAGGTGAAACTATCAGAATTGGGGTTTCACGTTATTCATTAACGGCTTCCAAAACAACAATAGCGCATAATTTCTTTGAGCATTGTAATGGAGAAGTAGAAATTGTATCTATCAAATCTGGTGAGAACCGCGTATGTTTTAATACTTTTTTTGAATGTGAGGGTGGATTGGTATTGCGGCATGGATCAGATAATTTAGTAGAAGGGAATTTCTTTATGGGGAATAATAAACCTTTCACCGGTGGAGTAAGAGTAATCAATCCGCGTCAAAGCGTATTTAATAATGTGTTCTATCGATTACAGGGTACGAATTTCAGGGCTCCCCTTTCTGTGTTGAACGGTGTTCCCAATTCATTGATCAACCGGTACTATCAGGTTAAGGATGCACGGATTGAACGAAACACATTTGTGGATTGTTCAAATATCCTGTTTGGTGCTGGTAAAGATGCGGAAAGAACGCTGGCACCTGAAAATGTACAGTTCAAAAAGAACCTGATTGCTACTTCAAGAGAAGAAATTTATACAGATGCGAATAATGATCAGGGAATTATCTTTTCTGAGAATGGTCTGGTTAATTCTGATAAAAAAACACCTGCCGATACTTATTATGGGAAAGTACCTGATGGTTTCTTTAAGGCAAAAGCAGACACTTATAAAATTAATGGTATAGAACTGCCATATCACAAGTTATATGGTGCAGACCTGAAAAATCTTAAAATCATTACGCCAGAAAAAACTGGTGCTGCCTGGTATCATACGGAAACAAAGAAAGCCTGGAGAAAACCCAAAATTACTTTCTTAAAAGCTTCTCAGAGCTCGTTAATGGCCATGACACTTAAAGAGGCACTGGCAGGTGATACAATTGTATTAACTGAGACTGGTTTTTATCCATTGAAAGAAGAATTGCTCATTAATAAAACACTGGTATTGATGGCAGCAAAAAGTTTAAAGAGCAGGCCTGTTTTTGTAAATGCCTCTATTAAATCGCTGCCTGCATTCATTACTTTGGAGAATGGCGGTAATCTGACTGTAAAAGGTATTGCCTTCAGGGGCAATTATGAAAGTTTCGCGAATGCAGATGCCGGGATCAGATCCACAGATAAACCTATGAATAAACCCTATAAACTAACGATAGATGACTGTGAGTTTTTTGCTTATAATGAAAGCACAAACAGTGGTTTTTATGGTTCAAAAAGTACCCTTGCCGATAGTCTGATCGTCAGGAATTCTATCTTTCATCATCTATCAGGCAGCGGAATTGATCTTTCGGCCGAGAAAGATGATAAAGGTATTTATAATGCGGAATATACATTAATCACCAATTGTGTCTTCACAAATTTAATGGGTACAGCAATTAATATTTACCGGGGTGGAAATGATGAAAGTACATTAGGTCCTTTCGTAAAAATTGATCACTGCACTTTTAATGAAGTGGAAAATAGAGAACAGGGATCAGCAGTAAAATTAATTGGTGCACAGCAGGTTTCCTTTCTCAATAGTAATTTCTCCTATTCAGGTCAGGGAGGCAGAGCGATCTTCTTCCAGGAATACAGATGGGATAATATTATTGTTGACCATTGCAATTTCTACGAATCCGGAAAAGTAGAATCTTTTTACCAGCGGGTTTTAGGAAGTCATATCTATCATATAAAACCCGAATATACTGATCTGAAGAAACTTAATCTGGAATGGACAGGGCCTGCGCCTGCTTCGGCAGATCAATTCAGGATCGGTACGTTTAGTCAGCATCGTAATGCACAGATAAATTAATATCGCAAGTGAAAAATAAAATACCATTAAAAAACAGATAACTATGTTAAAAAAAGTCCTGTGTTTTGGAGAATTGTTGTTAAGAATCTGCCCTGATCCTACAGGCAACTGGCTAAATTCAAATCATGTGCCTGCCTATATAGGAGGTGCAGAACTTAATGTGGCTACCGCACTGGCCTTATGGAATATTCCTTCAGCCTATTTAACAGCACTGCCTGAAAATGAAATGAGCTGGCAAATCAAGACTTATCTGGAAGAAAAACGAATAGATACCACTCGATTTTGCTATCAAGGTGACCGGATCGGACTTTATTACCTGGCTATGGGTACAGACATGAAAAACGCAGAAGTCATTTATGACCGTAAACATTCTTCTTTTGCCGTGCTCAGCAAACATACCGTAAACTGGGAACAAGTTTTCGAAGGTATTGGCTGGTTTCATTTCTCGGCAATCTGTCCGGCCATCAATGAAGAAGTTGCCGAAGTGTGTAAAGAAGCATTACTCATAGCAGAAAAGATGGGTATTAGTATCTCCCTGGATCTGAACTACCGGGAAAAGCTTTGGAAATATGGCAAACCTCCTGTAGAGATTATGAAAAATCTTGCTGTTCATTGCCGTCTGATTATGGGTAATATCTGGGCTGCAGAATTAATGCTGGGCATACCAAAAGCCGACAACTTTATGCTCAAACACAAGGAATTTTGTTTACAGCAGGCAGAGAAAACGTCAATGGCAATACAACAGCATTTCCCTGCATGCGAAGCTGTTGCCAATACTTTCAGGTTTGATCAGGGTGAAGGAATTAAATACTATACCACTTTATATACCGAAAATCACCTGTATATCTCAAAGGAATATAATGCTGAAAAAGTCATCAATAAAGTAGGCAGTGGAGATTGCTATATGGCAGGTCTGATTTATGGTTTTCATCAAAACTATCCCGCACAGGAAATTGTAGAATTTGCAACCGCTGCTGCATATTATAAATTATTTACACCAGGTGATTCCACAGCTATGAATGCAGACCAAATCACCAAACATTTAAATCAACTCCTATGAAACAACTGATTATCGATACCCTTTTAGCGGGAAAATTACTTCCTTTATTTTATGAAAATAGTGCAGAAACAAGTGTTGACATCTTGAGAACAATGTATAAAGCAGGAGTTAGAATTGTAGAATATACGAACCGGGGTGAGCATGCACTCCACAATTTCAAACAATTAAAAGCCTTACAGATTGCAGAAATGCCTGGCTTCTATTTAGGAATTGGCACTATTAAATCAGCAAAAGAGGCTGCTGATTTCATCAACATTGGAGCCGATTTCATTGTATCCCCTATCGTCAATCCGGCAGTTGCAGGACTATGTGATCAGCACGATATACTTTGGATACCGGGCTGTATGACTCCTACAGAAATTTATACCGCACAGCAGCTTAATGCTCCAGTGATTAAATTATTCCCCGCAAACATTCTGGGACCGGCTTTTATTTCATCCATCAGAGAATTATTCAGAGGCCAGCTTTTCATTCCTACCGGAGGTGTAGAAATAGCAGAAGAAAACCTGGAACAATGGTTCCAGGCCGGTGTTTGTGCGGTAGGTATGGGCTCCAAACTGATCACAAAAGAAATTGTATTGAACAGAAATTACCAAGAACTTTATCTGCAAACCAAAAGGGCATTGCGTATGATAGAAAGTATTGCGTATGATAGAAAAAGTAGAGCTACAACCTTTGAAAATCTAAATCCTTAAAATCATAACTAAAATCAATACTTGGAGATATCCCTCTCATTTTGAAGCTTTCTGCTTTCCCTTCTTCATCGAGACTGAAGATTGCGAAAGCATCTGCATTCAGATCCGGATACTCCCATTTAATGGCAAAAGAATTAGCATTATAAAAAGCCATCGGTCCGGAAAGTTTAGGTGACCGGTAAGATTTAAACCAAAGCTGCTTGCCTTTGAGAGAAATTTCTACTTTGCCAAACCATTTATCGGTATAAATCCCGACATAATTCGCAGGGTCAATCTTTTTCTGACTGGAAGCAGCAACCTGTTTCCAAACATCATCGGTTACTCCATCTTCATGCATCTTATCATTTTCTACCTGATCATAAATTTTATCTATCCAGTGGTTATCGTCCAATCCCATATAACTATCTTCAATAGTTTTACTCACTGCTGAGAATAAATTATTTCCACCATCTGAATTGGTTAGTATAACTATACCAAGGTCAAGATCAGGAAACAAACTGACTGAAGAAAGCATTCCGGGTAATCCTCCGGTATGCGAAACATGAAAATTGCCTTTCATATCATTTAAGAACCATCCAAGGCCGTATCCCCCAAAATGAGTTTGATAACGCGGATCGTCATTAAAACCAGTTACGGTATGGATTCTCCACATTTGTTGTTGACTGTCTTTTGAAAAAAGTTGCTGTTCCAACTGTGCTCCATACTTTCCCTTATTCAACTGCACCAGCATCCATTTACACAGATCAGCAGAAGTTGAATAAATACCACCCGGAGCCCCGTTAATCTGATCTCCAAAATTCTCTATTTGTTTGAGTTTGCCAAATTTATCTGCATGTGGCTTAGCCAGGTGGGTTTTATCTTTCATCAATGCTAATGAAGGATAGCTTTGCTCCATACCTAAAGGTTTAATGATGCGGCTTTGAACAAAATCTTCCCAACTCATCCCACTAATTTTTGCAATGACCTCTCCCGCTACATAATATAAAAGATTATCATAATCAAACCTCGTTCTGAAATCGGAAACAGGCTTAAAATATTGAAAACCTGACAATACATCTTTTATGGTAAAGTCAGATCCGCTTGGAAAGAACATCAAATCTCCCGCCCCTAAACCTAAACCACTCCGGTGCGTCAGTAAATCCTGAATAGTAAAATTTGCTGTGACATAATCATTGTACATTTTAAATTCTGGCAGTATATCTTTAACCTTAGTTTCCCAGTACAACTTTCTTTCCTCTACTAATATTGAAAGCGCTGCTGTGGTAAATGCTTTGGTATTAGAGGCAATAGCAAACTGGGTATTTCCATCTACTTTTTCTTTGGTAACGATAGATTTAACACCATAACCTTTAGTATAGATAACCTGACCATCCTTTACAATTCCAATCGAGACACCGGTTACATTAAATCTCTTCATGGAATTTTCTACCAGAGAATCCACTTTTTTAGGAGAAACCTGTGCTTTAGCCACCTGGCTGTATACGACTGCTAAAAAGGAAAGAAGGGCTATTTTAAAACTGAATTTGTTCATCTGCTCAATTAATTTTCTGGACTAATACTATAAAAGCTGCAATGAATGTCTTAACATCCATTGCAGCTTTTAAATATACGATATAAATTCTCTGACTACTTAGCCGCAGCTTTCATTTTCTGAAGTTTTTCTTCAGTATGCGGAGAATATTTAATATCCGAATCCTGAGTGAATTCTTTTTCAAGTATCCCTTTATAATGTGAAAAGGCTCTGAAACCAGCTTCCCCATGGTAATTGCCTAAACCACTAGCCCCTACACCCCCAAATGGAAGGTTTCCATTTGAGATATGCATAATGGCATCATTGATACAACCTCCACCAAAAGAGATTTCTCCAAGCACCTTTTTCTGAATATGCTCATCCTTAGTAAATACATATAAAGCCAAAGGCTTCGGTCTGTCTTTAATTTCTCTGATCACAGTATCCAAATCATCAAAGGTCAAAACAGCCATAATCGGCCCGAAGATCTCGTCTTTCATTACCTTATCTTCCCAGGTTACACCATGTAAAACTGTAGGTTCAATAAAACGTTCATCCACATTAAAATTGCCACCAATATAAACTTTGTCGGGGTTAATTAATCCCGATACACGTTCTGCATTACGCGCATTAATGATTTTTACGAAATTACCATTCTCCAGTTGATAATCAGATTTCTCAATCTCTTTTGCAACTTTTTGTAAAAACTCTTCCTCAATACTTTGGTGTACATACACATAATCGGGTGCAATACAAGTTTGTCCGGAATTCAAATATTTTGCCCAAACCAATCTTTTAACGGTCACCTCAAGATCGCTGTCCGGCATGATAATCACAGGACTTTTACCACCTAATTCAAGAACTACCGGAGTCAGGTTCTTCGCTGCAGCCTGGTAAACGATTCTGCCTACAGGAACACTGCCGGTGAAAAATATAATATCAAATTTTTGATCGAGTAAAGCAGTTGTTTCATCAATACCGCCTTCTACCACATGAAAATATTGTTCTTCAAAGTTCTCATTGATCAGTTTAGCCATAATGGCACTGCAATTTGCAGTCAGTTCACTAGGTTTCAAGATCACTGTACATCCCGCAGCAATTGCGGCAACAACAGGCGCCAAGGAAAGCTGGTAAGGGTAATTCCATGGGCCAATAACCAGACTCACCCCTAAAGGCTCTGGAATCCGATAACTTTTAGCGGGTGCATTTCTCGCATCAGTAGCCACAGGTTTAATGGCTGACCATTGTTCAAGATCTCTGATTGCAATCTTGATTTCTTCGTAAACTGTGGCAAATTCAGTTTGAAAGGTTTCAAAAGCAGACTTACCGTAGTCTTTAGCTATAGCCTCTTCCAGTAAGGCTTCATTGCTAATCAGCAATTGATATAGTTTATTTAATTGTTTGATCCTGAAGCTGACAGCTTTCGTAGTATTGGTATTAAAGTAGGCTAATTGTGTCTTTACTAATTTTTCCATTGGGTATATCAATTTATATAAAAACGTATTTAATCCCCCACTGTTCTTAAATTAGCGAAAATTTACAATAATTGTATATAAAGAAACGCCATATCATCATTTGATAATACGGCGCTTGGAAAAAGTTTATATGATTAGCAGCTAAAAATTAATAGCTTATAAGATCTCATTGCATTCCTCCCTAAATATTTTATAAATTGCATCGATTAATAAAGCAAACAATGAAAACATATATTTTGACTCTGGGTATGGTTATTGGAATGGTTTTTTTCGCCAAAGCGCAAAAAGCACCACCTACACCATCCGAAATGACCACTAAAAGTATAGAGGCCATGGACAAAAAGATTAAAATGAACCCAACTCAGAAAAATATAATTTATAATTATATGCTCGATTTGTTTAAAGAACAGGCCAGCCTGACTAAGAAACAACAAACAGGCATGTATAATGAAGATGATATTTCTAAGTTTTACAGGATGCAGAATGAAACCACTAAAAATGTAAGAAACATTTTAAAAGGAGAGCAGCAGACTCAATATGATCAATATTTAGAAGAAGTGCTGCGTGGTGGCAATAAGAAAAAGAAAAAAGGAAAACATGAGGAAGAGGAAGTTGTAACTGGTATAGACGGTCTAAAACTACCTGCTGGCACTACTGCCGGTAATCCTTAAGTACTATGGTTTCCAACTGCTAAAAAAGAGGTTGTATCATTCATAAAAAAATGATACAACCTCTTTCTGGCTAAACAATATTAATGAAAATGGATTTGTTTAGTGGATTTTAATCCGTCAACTACAGCAATTAAAGTATCTGCCTCGGCATAAGTATTGTAAAATGCCAGGGAAGGCCTGACTGTAACTTCCAATACAAATCTTCTCAAAATAGGTTGTATACAATGGTAATGCAGAAAAACACGCATTCGCCAGCTTTTCTAAAGCATGCACAAGAGGCAATTGCTTTTTCATTGATTTCCATAAAACGTATTGATAATCCTGGTGACTGCTCTCCCGGTAATCTGGCTAATAAAGCTCAACTACTCCCTGACAACTTTCTACTTTACGGATTCTTTTTGATGTTGTATTGGCACTTGATTAGAAGGAATAAGAGGAATCCCTTTACATGATAATTTGCGAGCCTAATAAAGAAACTGTTGGTGGTGGAACACCTCTCCGGTACATTCACAACCTATTTAAATAAAGAAGAAAACAACCAGGCGGTTTAGAATTTTCCCGTAGTCTTTGGAAGTAAACACCCTTAACATGTGTTAAACAGTGTTAAATAAATTTTCTTTTAAGCGAAAAGACATAGTTTAGAATTATAAATAGCTATTTCGAATTACAATTAACGCTCATTATGAAGAAAATAATTACCGTGTTGCTCCTTTGTTTTTTAAGAATCATTTCTGTCGAAGCACAAACAAATGGTCAGATTAATGGTGCTGTGGTAGACGAAAAGCACATCTCCGTAATGTATGGCGCGGTAAGCCTGATCAGGGCAGCAGATTCTGTACAGGTTAAATCAGCAATCACTACAGAAAAAGGTGAGTTTAAATTTCTGAATTTATCAACTGGCACTTATTTCATTGCTGTGGAATGGGTAGGTTATCAAAAAAAATTCAATGGCCCTTTTACAATTAGTCCTGAACATCAAGCACTGACTATACCACAAATTGTCATTTTTCCAGAAGCTAAGCAGCTCAATATGGTTAGCATCGTTGGTCAGAAACCTTTAATAGAGCGAAAAAACAACCAATTGATCATGAATGTAGCGAATAGTACGCTCGCTGCTGGCAGTACTGCACTGGAAATACTTTCCAAAGCTCCGGGAGTTTCAATAGATAATGAAGGAAATATCAGTCTGAAAGGCAAACCGGGTGTCAATGTAATGATTGATGGTAAACTCACCTATTTATCCGCAACACAACTGGCTAATTTATTACGTACAACTGATGGAAATTCCATTCAGACTATTGAGTTCATGACTAATCCTTCTGCTAAGTATGATGCAGCTGGTACCGGTGGCCTGATCAATATCAGATTGAAAAAGAATACAAATTATGGAACCAATGGTACACTGACCGCAGGTGGTGGATATGGAAATTATTATAAGTCTAATGCTGGTGTTACGTTAAATCACCGGAGTAAAAATATAAACGTATTTGGCAATTATAATTTTTCAGGCAATAAGGAGTATGAAGACCTGAATATTAACCGCAGCACCTCTTCCTCTAATGAAAAAACGTATTTTGACCAGCAGGGCCGCGATATATATATCCGGAAAAACAATAGTTATAAAGCTGGTATTGATTATTACCTGGGAGACAAAAATATAATTGGATTTGCCATGAGTGGTTATGCGAACCGTACCGATGCCAATAATAAGATTAATACCTTAGTTAGTAGCCGTCCTCCTGCAATTGATTCTACAGTAACTGCAATAAATCTGGGTAAAAGTAGGTATACCAGTCAAACTTATAACCTGAATTATAAAGCAATACTGGATACTTCCGGGCAGGAACTAAATGCTGATATAGATTATTCACGTTTCAATAACGACAATAGTGTTACCTATACTAATAATTTCTATAATGCTGCTGGTTTACTGACAAAGGCACCCCTTATTTTCAGGAACGGGACACCTGCACGAGTAAAAATACTAGCAGGTAAAGTAGATTATGTTTATCCTTTTAATCCTAAAATGAAATTGGAAACAGGTGTCAAAAGTAGTTACGTAAGTACTGACAATGATTTCAGATCTGAGAATTTTGATGATGATAAATGGGTTAACGACCTTACACAAAGTAATAGATTTACTTATAAAGAGCAGGTCAACGCTGTTTATGCAAATCTTCATAAAGAACTTAAATCCACAACGTTCCAAATTGGTCTGCGTGCTGAGCTAACACATTCGGAAGGTAACTCGGTTACGCTTCAAAATGTAGTTAAGAGGAATTACCTGGATTTGTTTCCGAGCTTATCTGTTCAGCAGAGTTTATCAAAAGATCATGAAATTGGCTTCACCTATAGCAGCAGAATTAACAGACCTGATTATCAGTCTTTAAATCCATTTATATATTTTGCCGATTTGTATACTTTTTCCAAAGGCAATCCTCAGCTGAAACCAGAATATGCGAATTCATTTGAGCTTTCTTATGGGTATAAAAAAACGACTAATGTTACCTTTGGATATATCCATACTAAGGATGTAATGACGACTACACTTTTAACAGATACGGTTAAAAAAACATTGCTGATTTTCGAACAAAATCTTGCTGAAAGAAGTACGGTAAGCATGAATGTCAACAGGCCTGTAGCAGTTACGAGCTGGTGGAACACGAATAATGATGCAACACTTTATTACAGCCGTTTTAGTTCTCCTGATTTGTTTGGCGCCCCATTTAAGAATGGAAAACTAACATTCATGATGAATACAACCCAGAATTTTACGCTGAATCGGACAATGAGTGCTGAGCTTTCCGCAAATTACCAATCTGCACAGGTTTTTGGAACTTATGTTGCCAAACCAATTTATGGTGTAGATCTGGGCATCAGCAAATCATTTGCAGACAAAAAAGCGACTATTAAGTTATCTGCCAGTGACCTGTTTAATACGAGAAAAATAGTGGTTAAAAGTGCAATTCCTTTTCAGGATTATAATCTTTCGCAAAAACAGGAAAGCAGAATGTTCAGGCTAACGTTTTCTTATAATTTTGGAAGCAGCGGTGTAAAGGCTGTAAGAGAGAGAGCAAACAGTTCTGAAATAGAACAGAATAGAGTGAAATCTGGCAATTAATAAAAGAGGTCTGCTAGTGTGATGAACTACCCCAAATAGTGTCTAACTTTTTGGGGTAGTTCATCACACTAGCAGACCTCTTTTTAGTTTATTTTGGTTAAGCTATTGGCTCAGAGTTGTTGATTCTGTTTGGCCCTTTCGTATTTTTCCAATTGTGTTTTCAGCTTAAGTACTTCTTGTTTTAGCTGACGGTTTTCCAGATAAAAGTAAATCGCGAAGCCGAGGAATATTTTTCCAAGAATAAAAACACCAATGAACAGCCATCTCCATATTTTATGTACACGCATATGACTGGAAGAAGCATCTACATCAATGAATTGTCCACTTTTACGATGGTTCCCTCCTTTTCGGTTTGGCGGCCTTCTGACTGGTATAGCATCAAAGTCAGGCACTTCTGCCAGTTCATTCAAATGGTCCTCAATTTTTAACCAAAGATCCGGAGGAGGAGGAATAGACATTTTCTGAGCCATGCTTTCCATATCTATTTCCAAATGCTGCAAGGCTTCCTGAATTTGCGGATACTTTGCTTTCAGGAATAACAGTTCCCGGGTCTCCGCTTCTGAAGTGGAACCTAATACATACGCTTCAAGTATTCCGCTTTCGATGTATTCGTTAATTTTCACAACTTTTCCTCATTATAGCGAAAGCCTCTTTTAAAGTCTTCCTGATTGATTCCTCTGTTTTATTTAATTCTATTGAAATCGCTTCAACCGATTTCCCGTAATAATAAACGCTATAGAAAATATGATGTTGTTCATCTGTAAAGTAATCAGGAAATCTGGTGTGAGATTCATGACTTTCCCGATCCTGTAATCCCAGATCTTTAAGATCACTGGCTATTCTCCCGGAATCCGTTAACTGGTTTAATTTATTTTGGGCAAGCCTTTTCAGCTGACACCAGTTATTAGTTTCATCCCAGTCTATTTCATTAAAGTGTTGTGCAACATCACAAAATACTTTCACCAGATATTCCTCCGCCAGTTTTTGGTTCTTTACAATTTCAAAAATATAGCCTAATAACATACTTGCGTGCTTATCATACAGGCTACGTATACTTGCTTGTCTATTTGCTACTAGTGTTAATGATTCAGTTTCTCGCATGATTATATTCTCGAGGTATAGCATTGTCCCTACGCACACTCAAAATGTAATGGTCTTTTGTTTTATATAAAGCTAATTTAAGCAAAAACTATTTGGAACAAAGAAATTTATATCTTTAAAATAGAATTTTATTGGGAAAATAGTTTTAGAGCTAGAAGAGACAGCTTTAAAACATGTTAAATGAAGATTTTAAGGCTTTATGGGGAAAATTTATTTCTTAATATATGAAAAATCGATTTTTTATCCTGATTTTGAATGATTTGGTAATTTCATAAAACATTGGATCAAGCTGTGTGATGAGCGAATGAAATATATGTTTAATTCATATCGTTTTTAAAGTCTTCAAATCTCTTTAAAAATATTTTAATGCGATAAGGAACAACAATCACTACTAAATTAATTAAACAATCTGTTTTGTAAGACATTAATTATGAATTCCTACCATAAACATATTTTTTAATATTTAAACTAGAATCAGGCTGTGGTATAGCAGCAAGTTGAATATTTGCAATATAATTTCTTAAACGAGCAGATATTGGAGATGTAGGATTAGATGCGCCAGGTGAATAAATCGCACAAACAATAAATCCACTTTCGCAGGTTGGCTTATTAAATGCCATATTATAACTAGTGGCTAATATAGGATCACCATAACCATTGTAAGCATACCAAAATCTTGCCATAACAAACGATTCTTTTATTCATCAAAAAGAATCAAAAAACTTTAATCCATGCCTACTCTATTTAAGGTTTTCGGCCCTCCCTTAACTATTAACTTTACATCAACCTTTCTTCTAATTTAAGCATACTTTTTCTCTTTTTTCAGGGTCACAAGCTCCCAAATTCTACCTTTCAAAATCACAATCTAGACTCCTGATTTCATAGCTATAAAGAATGCTTTTAGAGCTAAAAGGAATATTTTTAGAGGATACAGGAATATTCCAAGTTTTTTATAAAAAAAATAGTCTCCTCCAAGTTACCACCTGAAATATTTAAATGCTTTTAGCAAAAAAGAAACACAATTAATACCCAAATTATTTTACATAACTAAGTGAAGTATTTAACTTTGATTCATACACATACAATTAAAACCTGGTAAATTAATGTTATTAAAACATGTCACTTACAGCTCCTGGAACGATGCTCAATTAGTCGCATCAATGATTGCTGGCGACAAGGCTGCCTTCGATGAGATTTATGAGAGATACTGGACAAAACTCTTCAATGAGAGCTTCAAAAGATTAAAAAACATGGAGCAGGTCGAAGAACTTGTTCAATCAGTTTTCATGGATCTCTGGCTAAAGAAAGAGAAAAAGAAGATTGAAAATATTTATGGTTATCTGATTATTGCAGTTCGCTACCAGGTTTACATTTTGTATAGAAAAGGTCTCACTCTCCCCGAGTTTGAAGAACCTTTAGAACACATGGCACTTTCAAGTTTAGAAGCAGACACACTATTCAACGAGAAAGAAATCAGAAATTATATAGCGGTTTGGCTGGCTATGCAACCTGAAAAACGTGGAGAAATATTCAGAATGAAATTCATGGAAGAAATGACAACCAGGCAAATCAGTGAAAAGTTAGGTGTCAGCCAGAAAACTGTTCAGAATCAGGTCTTAATTAGTCATGCCAGCCTAAAACAGTTCTTAGAAAGATTAATGGTGCTGATGTCTGTAATGTAATCCAACTACTCCTTTTCATTATAGGATAAGTGACAGTTCTGGTATACCACAACCTAGCCACAACCCCTGCAAAACCCGGCCAGAATGAACTCATTATTGAGCTGTTTTATACAGGATTACTTAACGGTTTTTATTACTTGCCTCAATTTTGACTTTCGTACTAAACCTAACCCATAAAATATTGCTATTTTCGGCGTTCAACAGGAAGAACAGACGCATAAAATATGATTAGTGACTTTTTAAAAGAATTTGGAGTATTAACAACTGCTGAAATCAATGATTTCCATCGTCTTGGTACAACAAGACATCTTCAGAAGGGAGACTTCTTTATCAGCGAAGGAAAATCATGTAAAGAAGTCGCTTTCATTAAAAGTGGAATTTTGCGTTCTTTTTTTACCCCTGAATCCGGAGAAGAAATCACATACTGTATTACCTTTCCTAATACCTTAATGACCGCGTATTCCTCCTTGATTACTTCATTACCTACCCTGGAAAACATACAGGCAGTAGCCCCTTGTGAATTATTAATTATTCAAAAAACAGACATTGATCAGCTATCTAAGTCCAGTTTAAATTGGGTCACTTTCTTTAAAATAATTGCAGAACAGCAATACATAGAACTGGAAAAACGCTTATTCCTTTTTCAAAAAGAGAAAGCAAAAAAGCGATACATGGACCTGCTGGAAAATCAACCAGCCTATGTGCAGCAAATCCCACTACAATACCTTGCTTCCTATCTGGGAATTACTCCAAGACACCTGAGCCGTTTAAGAAAAGAGATCGTTTTTTAGACAAATGTCCAGTAGTTAGGATAAACACCCCTATACCTTTGTCCTGATTATAAAATACAGGACAAAATGAAGAAGAATATTCTGATTATTAATGGGCATCCCAATAAAGAAAGCTTTAATTACGCCTTAGCAACTGCCTATCAGCAAGGCGCACTTAAATCTAAGGCACAAGTAGATGTGATTCATATCGGCGAAGTGGATTTCAATCCTAACCTGCAATACGGCTATACGAAAAGGATAGAATTAGAACCTGATCTGCTTGTTAGCCTGGAAAAGATTAAAAAAGCAGATCACCTGGTTTGGATCCACCCAGTATGGTGGGGAGGTTTACCGGCTATAATGAAAGGCTTTATTGACCGGTTATTTTTGCCTGGGATCGCTTATCAATATAGAGAAAACTCCGTTTGGTGGGATAAATTACTGACTGAAAAAACTGCCCGGATTATTACAACCCTAGATCAGCCGGCCTGGTATTACCGGATATTTTATGGAAATCCCAGCGTCAATCAATTAAAGAAAAGCACTTTGGAATTTTGTGGTATCAAACCAGTGAAAGTCACTTATATCGGAATTATCAAAACTTCAACGGAAAAACAAAGAGCACAATGGATAGCTAAAGCTTATCAATTAGGTGAAAAACTTAAATAATCCTCTCACAATTTCGAATTACATACCCTTTATCTCCATTAAATTATGTCTAGAATTAAAGTCAAGCGCAGCGCTTTAACAGTCGATATGACTGCCATGACCGATGTTTCATTCCTTTTGCTCACCTTTTTCATCTTAACTGCGGTTGCTAAACAACCAGATCCCTTAGACGTAAAAATCCCCTCCTCTACTTATAAATTAAAAGTACCGGAAACAGATATTGCTATACTGACCATCGGCAAAGGAAAAGTTTTCTTCGAAGCCGCAGGACAGGATGTAAAAATCTCCATGTTGGAAAAAATGGGAGCGCAATATCACATTGACTTCAGCCCGGAAGAGAAAAAGAGATTCAGTGTGATCAGTTCTTTTGGTGTTCCTGTTCAAAACCTGAAAAAGTTCATTGGAATGGATGCAGACAAAAGAAAGACCTCGGGACTGGAAACCGGGATCCCTGCTGATTCGGCGAACAACCAATTAGCAAACTGGGTACTTCACTCCAGAAAAGCAGTTGCAGAATTACACACAACCGCAATGCGGGTCAGCATCAAAGGAGATGCAGAGGAAGAATATCCTGCCATTAAGAAAATTGTGGACATCCTTCAAAAGCAAAAGATTAATAAATTTAGTTTACTGACCAATCAAGAATAAAAATTAGTTGAATATTTCCATTTGATTTTTATAAATTACAGGATGAAATCAATTGAAAGTGTTCAGGAGTTCTATACACGTGTACCTTCAGCAAATCCATTAGGGTTAACTATGGACAATGCAGGAACTGGTCATTTTAACGTATTTTCCAGAGCAAATTGTTCACCAATTACTCCCTACAGCAGAAGGGATTTTTATAAAGTATCTTTAATCATTGGTACAGGCAAAATACATTATGCTGATAAATGGATTTATATAAACAAACCGGCACTCCTATTTTCCAATCCTATAATTCCTTATTCTTGGGAAGCAGAATCAGCCATACAAGAAGGCTGGTTCTGCCTCTTTACTGAGGCCTTTATACAGACTGGCGACCACAAAGAGTCTTTACAAGATTCCCCTTTATTCAGAATTGGCAGTAATCCTGTGTTTTTTCTTGACGAAATCCAGCAGAAGGAAATAGCTGATCTGTTTATAAAGATGACCAAAGAGATCACCTCAGATTACTTGCACAGATATGGTTTATTGCGAAATTATCTGCATCTGATTATTCATGAAGCCATGAAAATGAATCCGACAGAGAATTTTGAGAAACATATCAATGCGTCTTCAAGGATTACCTCTCTGTTTATGGAGCTGCTGGAAAGACAATTCCCTATTGACACCCATCATTTGTCATTGAAACTAAAAACCGCAAATGATTATGCAAAGAGTCTTTCTATTCATGTGAATCACCTGAACCGTTCTGTAAAGGAACACACAGGAAAAACGACAACGGATCATATTGCAGCAAGAATAACCAGGGAGGCCAGAGCCTTGCTTCAGCACACAGACTGGAATATTTCAGAAATTGCTTACGGCCTTGGATTTGAATATCCGGCTTACTTTACCAATTTTTTCAAAAAAAATACCGGTATATCTCCAATTGAGGTCCGGCACGCCGCAGTTTAATCAACTCATCATACCGTTTGATTATTATAACCATCTGTTTGAATAGTATAATCCATCGCCAGATCTGTACGCTAATTTTGTCCTATCAAATCTGATCATTATGAAATATAGAAATTTAGGAACAACTAAAGAAAAATTATCGGCTGTAGGACTTGGCTGTATGGGAATGAGTTTTGCATACGGTCCTGGTGATGATACTGAAAGTATTGCAACTTTACACAAAGCCCTTGACCTTGGGGTAAACTTCTGGGATACTGCGGATATGTATGCTAATGGAATAAATGAAGAGCTGATCTCAAAAGTATTAACAACAAACAGAGATAAGATATTTATTGCGACCAAATTCGGATTCCGCTTTCAGGACGATGTTGCCGGTCCCAGCAATATAAACGGAACTTATTTTGACGGCTCCCCGGCATGGATGAAAATTGCAGTAGAAAAAAGTCTGAAAAGATTAAAAATCGATACTATAGATTTATACTATGTACACCGTGTTGACCCTAATATTCCGATCGAAGAAACTGTAGGTGCAATGGCCGAACTAGTAAAAGAAGGAAAAGTACGTTATCTCGGATTAAGTGAGGCTTCTCCTGCTTCTATCCGAAAAGCTCATGCAGTGCACCCTATTGCTGCCCTGCAAAGTGAATACTCCTTGCTGACCAGAGATGTGGAAACTGAGATACTAAGCACTATCAGAGAACTCGGCATCTCTTTGATCCCTTATTCACCACTGGCAAGAGGTCTGGTGACCAACACATTGGATATAAATTCATTGTCAGCTAATGATTTCCGGAAATCACTACCACGTTATCAGCAGGAAAATCTGGACAATAACGCAAAACTGATCAGTGGATTCGCTGCGATAGCACAGGATAAAAACTGTACTCCTGCACAACTTGCGCTCGCATGGGTACTGGCACAGGGCGAAGACATTATTCCTATTCCTGGTACTAAAAAAAGAAAATATCTGGAAGAAAATTCAGGTGCTGTTGATATTAACTTGCTGTCAGCTGATTTAGAAGCTATTGATGAGCTCATTACACGTTTTCCAGTGAGTGGCGAGCGCTATAGTGAAGGGGCAATGAAATTAGTAAATAATTAATTCCGACTGGTTGTATTATATGTGACATTTTCTTCCGATAATGGACTAGAATTATTTTAGCATTATCATATGACCAAACCACAGACCATAATTTACGGATTAAGCGTATGTTTATTTGCTGCAATCCCCTTTGCAGCAAATTCACAAACAAAGGCAACCCATATCGACAAAACATGGGTGCTCCAGTGTAATCAATATACAGAGGAACTGATCAATCTGGATAAAAAATACACTCCTGAATATGGATCTTCCCAAGGCTTATCGGCGTATGATACGCTGATCGTTGTACCTACCCTTGCCAATGAACTGGCAGAAAGAAAAGAAGGAGAGTTACTGGCCTCTAAATATAAAACTGCTTTACAGACAGAAAACAACATTTCAGTTAAACAAGATTTGAACATCCTGATCTCACATTTAACCATGGGATTTAAGAATCAGGATTTTGAAACTCAAAGAAAAATACCGTTCTTAAATGCAGCCAGTACCATTTATGAAGGCTTGCAAATTTTACTGGATGACCAGACACCAGAGGCGAGACGTGCTGCCGCAGTTATCCGGTTAAAAAAATATGCAGGGCTTACACCTGGTTATCAACCTTTAACTTCCATCCTGAAAACACGTGTTTTACACCAGATGGAGGGTAAGGATATGATTTATCCTTCCCGTCAGCAAATGGAAGTGACCTTGTCACGCAATACAAGTATTATTGATGGTATCGCAGACTTATTTAAGAAATACAAACTTACAGGATGGGAAAAACCCTATGCTATACTTAAAAAACAGGTAGCAGAATACGACCAGTGGACACGTCAAAATGTACTCCCTAAAGCCCGGAAAGATTTTAAGCTGACTCATCAGGAATATGCATTACAGTTAGAAGAGTATGGTGTTGATATTATGCCTGATCAATTGGCAAAAATGGCTCATCAGGCCTTTACAGAAATTCAGCAGGAGATGAAACCTATTGCCGAACAGATAGCCAAACAGAGAAACTGGCCATCTTCGGATTATCGTGATGTAATCCGTAATCTTAAAAAAGAACAAATATTAGGAGATTCTATCATTCCTGTTTATGAAAGACATCTGAAAGATATTGAAGCTATTATCCTTGAAAAGCAATTGATAACTTTACCTTCACGTCCTGCTATCATTCGCCTGGCAAGTACTGCTGAAACCGCAAGTTCACCTGCTCCACACATGGTTCCTCCCCCATTCCTGAACAATACAGGTCAGCGTGGTGTATTTGTACTGCCATTAAATATGCCACCGGCACCAGGCGAAAAAGTGAGTGACAAATATGATGATTTCACTTTTGAAGCTGCTTCCTGGACACTAATTGCACATGAAGCGCGTCCTGGTCATGAGTTACAATTTGATAAAATGGTAGAAGAAGGAGTATCTCAGGCACGCAGTTTATATGCTTTTAATTCTACCAACGCTGAAGGATGGGGATTATATGCTGAATATATGATCAGGCCTTACATGCCGCTTGAAGGTCAGCTGGTTTCTTTGGATTACAGATTATTGAGAGCTGCCCGTGCTTTCCTTGATCCTGAAGTACAATCTGGAAAGATCACTCCGCAAGATGTTAAAAAGGTGCTGATGGAAGACGTCGTACAATCATCAGCGATGGCACAACAAGAAGTGGAACGTTATACGATCAAAGCACCCGGGCAAGCAAATAGTTATTTTTATGGCTTCACTAAGATGATCGCTTTAAGAAAAGACACCGAGAATGCTTTAGGAACGAAATTTAATGCCCTTCGGTTCCATGATTTCATCTTATCACAAGGTTTGCTTCCACCTGCATTGATCAGAGAGGCAGTATTAACAGATTTCATACCTGCAGAAAAGAAACTTTAAAAAATGAAATGATAAACGTCAGGATTTTTATTTGATTAGTTTTTCTATTAATTTAGCATGATTGCAAACGCTCCGCAGTTCAGCTAAGGCTCAGCTGCAAGAAAAATATATGATGATGAAAGGACCTGATAAAGACGAGAAATACCCAATAAGCCACTATAACAGACTCTGTTTTTTGAAGAACATCATCACCAGCCCTAATATAATTGTTGGCGATTATACTTACTATGATGATTTTAAGGATGTTTATAATTTCGAAAGGAATGTAAAGTATCATTTTGATTTTATCGGAGATAAACTGATTATCGGAAAATTCTGTATGATTGCTTCTGGTGTGACCTTTATCATGAATGGTGCTAACCATAAAATGGATGGCATCACAGCTTATCCTTTTAATATTTTTGGCAATGGCTGGGAAAAGGTGACGCACAAGATGGAAGAATTGCCTTTTAAAGGAGATACCATCGTTGGAAATGATGTTTGGATTGGTTCAAATGCAACGATAATGCCCGGAGTCAATATTGGAGATGGTGCAATTATCGCTACCAATACTACAGTAACCAAAGATGTGCCACCTTATACCGTTGTAGGAGGAAATCCTGGAAAAGAAATCAGAAAACGATTTTCTGAAGAAAAGATAGAGGAACTTTTAGAGCTTAAATGGTGGGACTGGAAAATTGAACGGATCACCGAGAATCTTCATGAGTTAACAGGACCTAAATCAAGGTTCCTATAGCCAGTTCTTTTAAAGGCAGAAGGATTTTGTCAAACGATTTTATTAAATAGCTTACTAAAATAGGATAAACTCTCAAAATATGCTTGGTAAATATTTGTCCATATTATTCCAGAAAATTAACAGAATACACTCATTTCTATCTAATTTGCGCTTATAACTGAACACCTACAATGATTGATAACATAAGGATAATAAACACAGAACTTCTTTCTGATAACTGGTATACGCTTAAAAAGATAACTTACCAATATTCATTGAAAGATGGTACGATACAAACACAAGACAGAGAGGCATACGATCGGGGAAATGGCGCAGTAATTTTATTGTATAACAAAGAACAACAAACTGTTATCCTGACCCGGCAGTTCAGACTGCCAACTTATATCAATGGAAATGAATCCGGATTACTGATTGAGGCCTGCGCCGGATTATTAGATAAAGACAATGCAGAAGATTGTATCAAAAGAGAAACAGAAGAAGAAACCGGATATCAAGTAACTGAAGTACGCAAAATATTTGAGGCTTATATGTCACCGGGTTCAGTGACAGAAATTTTGTACTTTTTTATTGCAGCTTACACCAAAGACATGAAAATACATGAAGGTGGTGGGTTAGCACATGAGCAGGAAAATATCGAAGTACTGGAACTTTCTATTGACCAGGCAATGACTATGATAGCTAATGGAGAGATTAAAGACGGAAAAACAATTATGTTACTGCAATATGTAAAACTTCACCAGATCATATAGCTCAGGTTTATGAAGAAATTCGATGCTATAATTTATGATTTGGATGACACTATTTTCCCTACAGGAACAATTACCAAAGAAGTTGTAAAACCTGTTTTAGAAGCCATTGTTAATCATAACAATGGAACACTTACTGAAGATAAGTTACAAAATGCATTAGAAGACTGCTACAGACATTCACTCAGGGATGTGGCAATGTTGTATGGATTTAATGCAAAAATGTATGGGGAGGCCGTAAAAGCCTTCTCTGCTTTAAAAATAGATTACCCTTTACAAACCTATCCGGACTATCCTTACCTCAAACAAATTCCGGGTCTCAGATTTTTGGTAACTTCCGGTTATACTGGATTTCAGCAACTCAAAATCAGCAACCTGGGTATTGACAAAGATTTTCAGGAAATATTGATTCATGACAATGAAAAGAGCAGTTTTCTTGGAAAGGCAGAACTGTTTCTGCAAATTCAGGAGAAATATAAACTTAAAGCCGAAAATGTTATGGTAATTGGCGACAATCCGGTTTCTGAAATAGCTGCTGGCAACCACCTGGGAATGGTAACCGTACAAGTGTTAAGATCAGGAGTGATTAAAGACGAAACTGCAAAATATCACATAGCGGATTTCAATAAACTTTTGCTTGATCATTTCACCGATAAATGATTAATCGGGTGATTTAAACGCATTGATAATGATAATATCACGCTCTACTATCATGCCGGCAGCATTGCTCCTGACCATTTCTTTGTGAAGATGTACTTCTCTGATCTCAAAACCACTACTGATTAATAATTCTTCAGCCTCTTCTCTGCTGTATAAGTGAAAATTATATTGGGTAAAAGGTAATTTCTCCATAAACTCACGCGGAGCGAAAGTCAGGCTAAACAAACCACCTGGCTTAAGCACCCTTAATATTTCCGTGGCATAACCTTTTGGATCTTTCCAGAAATAGAGTGTATTTACAGTAAATATTTTAGTAAAAAAACCAGCTGCAAAATTTAGTTGCATTCCATCTGATAAGGAGAAATCAGCTCTCCCTGAAGATACAGCTTCTGCATTCAGTTTAATAGCTTCCTCAACCATTAACGTAGATATATCCACTCCATAATAGAGTAAATGTTTGGTAGCGGCTAACAGCGGAATAACATGTGAACCATTTCCAGGCCCTATTTCCAAAATTACGTCATTTGATTTCGGATCCAGCGATGCTATAGTCAGCGCAATCATATGGCCATTGTTAATAGCCATCTTCTCAGCAGTCTTTATTCCATTATCCCCATTAGGGCAACTCAATTGACCGGCTATTTCTTTAAAATCGGGCTTATTAAGATGATCAGGCATAAGTAAAAAGATAAACTATTTTTATTGGAGAATGCCGGGATTTGTACCTGTATTACCCATACTCTTTTGTATGGGTAACCAGGATTTAATAAATATTAAGAACAGTATCAATTTGCTCCTTGGATCTACAAATATACACTATTTAGAACCATTCTACACTAATTAAGTCTTTCTTACATCCCAGTGACAATCTAAGATTGAATGAAACTGATAACCTGGCTCAGATATTTTTCGTCTATCTCGTCAAATTGAGCTAATTCAGCACTATCTACATCCAATACACCAAATACAACTCCGTTTATCATAATAGGTAATACAATTTCAGATCTCGAAGCCGAGCTGCAAGCAATATGCCCCGGAAATTTATCTACATCCTCCACAATAAATGTTTTAGCTTCCTGCCATGATCTTCCGCATACACCTTTACCAGATTTTATTCTTGTACAGGCTACCGGTCCTTGAAACGGGCCTAAAACCAGTTCTTCTCCTTTAACCAGGTAAAAGCCAACCCATAGCCATCCGAACTGTTCTTTCAGTGCTGCACTGATATTCGCAAGATTGGCAATTAAATCATCTTCACCGGTTATCAGGGCCTGAATTTGTGGAATCAAGGATTGATATTGTTCTTCTTTACTTTCTGTTTTTATGATCAGGAGATCTTCTGCCATTATACAAGTTTCTTTTATAATTTCTATTAATTTTTTATGCTGTTTAAGCTGCCTCTAAAATTAAACAATCACCTGCACATCGATGTAAAGGATTAGTAATATTCCGGACACCGCTTTAAAATTTAACCGAATTATTTGTTTGTGTTTCTTTTTAGCTGCAACTTCGTCAGCTTTTAATACACTAATTTAATTCTTTTTATGAGAGTAATCGCCGAACTGCCCCATCCTGAATGCAAGATCACTTTGTTCAATATGAACCAAAAGTATATTGTAAAATTTGAACAGGGAACATTTGAACAGAGCTATAAATTATCTGAGCTTGACCTGACCGGAGGAGGAGCAAATGAAATATTTCAAATGCTTGATGAGACATTTATTGCTACTGTAGTAGAACGTTTTAAGACGATGCGTTTGGATTTCTCAGCCGCTTACAAAAGACAAGAGTATTAGTTTATATAAATAATATAAATATCTGTAATACAGCGCCAATAAATACTACACAGAATAATATTCTGAATTTTATATTGTTTTAAACACAACATAACAAATATTTATTGTCAAAAAGAAACTATTACTTCAACAAAACAAATACAACAGAAAGAATAAGAATCAATTACAATATTAAACAATATTATATTCTGTCACTAAAAACCACAAAATATAATATTGTTTACACATAAATCATATCTTTTTAAACTTAAACCAAGCTAGGAAAAATTAACAAAACCGATTATTATTAATAGAATATTATTTGTTTGAAACAGGAGTAATACCCGGTTTGAATTTAGGTAAATTGAAACGAAGTACTACACAGCCCTCCTCCTTACTTGCCTTAAGCAAACCATTATTCTTTTCTACGAAGTCACGGCATAATTGCAGTCCGAGTCCTACTCCCCGTTCATTAGATGTACCGTATGAAGGTTGCAAATCTGAGTCCTCAGCCAATTGATCTATACTCAGAACACCCGCTACCGGATTGCAGACATCTATATAAATAAAGTTTTCATTGCCCCATATTTTTAAACGAATATGACCACCTAATGGAGTAAATTTAATCGCGTTATCAATGAGATTACGCATCACCAGGTTAATCTGATTTAAATCCGCATAAACATCCTGCTCATCATTTATAATCATCTCTGTCGTTATATTCTTCCTTTTGATAAGCGGTTGATAAACCAGCATTAAATCATTTGTCAAAACCGGAATACTAAAGCAGACTGGAATCGTACTAATACCCTTTAACTGACTTTGTGCCCAATACAAAAGATTATTCAATGTGTTATGAATATGATCGAAGCTTTTACGGCTATCATTCAGCAGCATTTTTACCTCTTCAAGTGATAACAAATCAAGATCATTCAGAGAATATAAACTCATCAGACTATGGAAAGGGCTTCGAAGATCATGTGCGATAATCGAAAAGAGCCTGCTTTTATCTGTATTCGCTTCCTCCAGAGACTTTACTATTTTCCGCAGCGACTTTGTTCTCGACTCTACTATCTTTTCCAACCGCTCATTCTGGGTACTGATCAGATAAAGGTTCTCCTCCTGAATTCTTATCTTTTCAGACTTCATAAGTAGTTTTGAGGCCGCCAGATCCTTTAATCTATCTCCCATTGCAAGAGACAATAAAAGTAGTTCAAGGATAAATCCCAATGGAGCAAACTTAAATGATAACTCACTATAAATAAAAAAATTAGACATACTCAGTACAACCCATACTGAAGTTAAACAAACAAATGCCCAGGCGATTATATAATATAAAGCCGGCTTATACCCCTTATAATAAACGACAACACCCAACAGCCAGATGACCAGAGATGAAGTAGCCGTTAAAACCTGCACCAGCATGGAACAATATGATTTATAACCCAGCAAACATAAAATCATCACAAAAATCCAGCTACCAATCAGCACCCTGACCAACTGTTTTGATTGTGGCAATAAAACCTTTAAATTTAGAAAACTGCTGGAAAATGCGATACCGGCAATACTCCCCAATCCAAGAAACAAATAGGGATAAGTATTAACAAATACTCTGAAATCATATCCCATATAATAACTGTACCCCCTGAAGTAGCAGACCATATAAACGAATAACGAAAGAATATAAACACTATAATAAAAATAGGCTTTATCTTTTGACCGGATAAACACGAAAATATTAAAGAAAAACAGGGTAGTCAGAATTCCGATATAAATTGATTCTACACGTTCAGTTGAATTAAGACCTTCCACCAAGCTTTCTGACACAGCTATCTTTAAAGGAACCAGGAGAATATTATTTGTTTTCAATCTCAAATAAACATCCTGCTGAACAGCATTATAATTGTAATCAGGTAAAGTAAAAATATAATTATTAGCCGCTATTAATGCTGGATTTTCAGGAGCAAGACTACCCGTATGAATTTTAGTAAATGAGCCTGAAGCATTACGCTTATAAAAGTCTACAGATTCTATACTCGACACGTCAAGTACCAAAAATGCTTTAGAACGGGCCTGATTCCGGTAAGAAACTTTTATCCAGAATGCAGCAGAAGAGTTTCCAAAATTAAGTATAGCTGCATTTGATCTGAGAAATTCACCCCTTTTCGCCTTTTCTGCGGCCTGATCTATAGTCAGCTTACCGTTGACGTCAATAAAATAACTTACAGACTTGCCAAGACTTAAATATGGTAAATTTCTGTTGACAGTAATTACCTGGCTATAAGCAGCAGTTGATAGAAAAAAAAGAAGTAAAAAGAGTGTAGAGCGCATTAATTATTCTGTCCAACAAATATAAGGTAAATAGATTTAAACATAAATAGAATTTAAGCAACCCTGGCAACCATCTGGTCAAAACAAATCTAAATCAAAAACACGCAATTAACTGAAATATAATCTTATACATAATTATCAAATGTAGAAGCAAAATAAAAGTCCAACCCCGGAACAAGAAGCCAACTATCGTATATAGAAAAAGCTGGCACTGAAACGGAATTGGACTTATCCTTCTTTTTTAGAAAACAGGATTTGTATCCATTTGAAAATCTTCATCTCTTAAATAAAGAATTTCTGTACTTTTTTCGTAGTTCGTAGATTTCTTTGAGAAGAAGTCATGCTGTGTAGTTTCACCATTCAACCCATTTAAAACTATAGAATTAACTGCTTTTATCTCAAATAGCTCTTCAAATCCAAGATTCATCATTGCCTTATTCGCATTGTATCGGACATATTCTTTTACATCAGCAGTTAAACCAACTTCAGTGTATAATTCGTCCGTATATTTCAACTCATTTTCATACAACTCCATTAATAATTCAACCAGCTCTGCCTTACATTTTTCAGGATTTGATAACTTTTTATATACATCCTGAGCAAGCAGACCGACGAACACACCATGGATGGATTCATCAGCAACAATTTTTTTGATAATATCTGCACTTGCAACCATCTGGCCCTGCCCGGCAAGCCATAGCGGCATAAAAAATCCACTATAAAACAAAAATGATTCTAGTAATACTGATGCCGCAAGCCCCATAAACAAGACTTCATTGCTTACTTTATCGGCATCCAGGTTTCTGTAATATCTATCAATCGTAGCTGCCTTAAATTGAAGGAGCTTATTATTTTCTACCCATTCGAATAATTCGTTAATCTCTGCCGTACTGTTTACGGTAGTAAAAATGGTGGAGTATGATTTCGCGTGAATAGCTTCCATCATACACATGAAAGATAATACAGCTTTATTCTGTAAGCCATCGATATGATCCAGTAGTTTTGGCATACCTGTATGGCTTTGAATCGTATCCAGCAGAGTTAAGCCGCCTAATGCCTTTTTATAGGCCTCCTGAATCTCAGGACTTAAAGATTTCCAGCTATCGATATCTTTAGAAGGAATATACTCTGTATCTATCCAGAACTGACGCAGATTCTGCTCCCAGAACATGCCCGCATAATCATTTTCAGGTGTATTCCAGTTTACTGCTTTATAGTGACTCATTGATGTCTGATTTAAATCTTATAAATTAATTAAAAACCTGATTATACGGAACAAGAAACACATTCGTCAATCGAAGCCTTACGGGTACGGGTATAGTAAAGGGATTTCAGTCCCATTTTATGTGCATAGATATAATACTTTGCAATATCACGCGTACTGTCTTTGGTATTGGTATGCAGAATAGTCGAAATCCCCTGATCCACATGCTTTTGAATAACCGAAATTAACCGCAGCACGTTTTTCTGATCCATATCATAAGCTGATTTGTAGAAGAAATAGTTATCATTGTCCAGATAAGGCATAGGATAGTAAGTTGTACTATCACCATACTCTCTGACCTCAATTACGTCTACTACAGGCATTACTGATGCCGTAGCATTCATAATGTATGATGTAGACTGATTAGGCGCTATGGCAAGCCTGTAAGCGTGATATAAACCATGTTGCTTCACCTGGTTCATTAAGTCAGTCCAGTCTGCTGCTGAAGGAATAGTCATTCCTTCAAACAAAGCGGCAATCTTAGCATTTAAAGGAACAATATCCTGGGCAACATAAGAAGCGAAGTAGTTTCCATTTGCATATTCCGAAGCTCCAAATCCTACAAAAGTTTCATTTTTCTCTTTCGCGATCTCCATTGAGCTCTGGATAGAATAAAAATTAACCATCATAAAAAAGACATTGCAGAAATCCAGTGCTTCTTTACTTTCATACATAATGAAATTTTTAGCCAGGAAGCCATGTAAGTTCATCGCTCCCAAACCAACACTATGTAATTCTTTATTCGCTTTCTGTACAGAAGGCACCATCGCAATATTGGTCAGATCTGAAACTACAGTAAGTGATCTCATAGCCGTTTTAACAGCTTCTCTGATCCTTTTGTTATCCATTACCGTTGCAATATTCAAAGAACCCAGGTTACAGGAAATACCATAGCGGATCTGATCTTCTTTACCGTAAATCTCTATGTCTGAAACCTCAGAGATCTGCATAATTTCGGTACACAGGTTGGAGAACTTAACGTTCCCCAGATCTTTCAGCGCATGTCCTCTGTTTGCATTTCCTTTAAAGAACAGATAAGGATAACCACTTTCTTTCTGGGTTTGCGCAATTTTCACCATCAGGTGACGCGCATTAATCTTTTTCTTTTTAACCAGCGGATTGGTTACGAGTTCTTCGTACATTTCATCCATATCCATCTCATCCAGATATTTACCGTATTGTTTCAATACCGTGTGTGGATGGAATAAGTAACAGGCTTCATCTTTTTCAGCAAGCTCCATGAATTTATCCGGTACAACCACGCCAATAGACAGTGATTTAATCCTCACTTTTTCATCGACATTGATCTTTTTGCAATCCAGGAACTCTTCAATATCCGTATGGAAAATATTCAGATAAACCGCTCCTGCTCCAGGACGCTGTCCTAATTGATTGGCATAAGAGAAAGTATCTTCCAGAATTTTCATAATCGGCAAGACACCTCCTGCACGGCCTTCAACATCTTTAATAGATTCTCCACGGGCACGGATCTTCGATAAATTGAAGGATACCCCCCCGCCAATTGAAGATAACTTCATAGCAGAGTCTATCGCATAACCGATACCATTCAGGTTATCACCTATTTCATCCAGAAAACAGGAAACCAATTCGCCGGAGCGTTTCTTACCTGAGTTCAAAAATGTTGGTGTTGCCGGCTGATACTCCTGATTAATCAGCATTTCTGCATAAGATTTAGCTTCAGCAACATCTCCTCTGGCTAAAAAAAGAGATACCGCAACAACCCGGTCTTCATAACGTTCCAGGAATTTCTCTCCGCTATCATCTCTTAAAGCATAGCTCTGAAAGAATTTAAACGCACTCATGAAAGACTGGAATCTGAATTTCTTTGCATAAACCAGGTCATAAACCTCTTCCATTTGTTCAAAAGTATACCATTGATAAAAATCAACGTAATATTCCTGCTCTATCAGGTAATCTATCTTCTCTTTCAAAGTATAAAAGAAGACAGTATTCTTGTTTACATAATCCAAAAAATAGGAACGAACAGCTTCTTTATCTTTATGAAGGCTGAACTCGTCGTCATTTTTAATCATGATCTCATTATTTAATAAGATCCACTTTTTCGTTACCATATCATTAGCCCTCTATTTTTTCTATAAATTTTTGGATATCTGCCATTGTTCCTGAAAGCTCAAACTGCATCAGGATGGGTAATTTAAACTGATCTGAGATCCTCGTAGCTGCCTTCGCGTAATTGGGGCCCCAGTTTTTGTTTCCACTGGAAGAGACAGATTTGATCATACTGCTGTTTTCATCCAGAAAACGTAAAGTAGAAACCGGGACTTCTCCGAATCCTGTGGTATACGTAATCAGATGTCCTTCATGTAAAGGCTTTGACGCCTCATCTATCTTTTGAATCGTCCAGTCACGGTGTAACTTCAAACGGTTTACAAATCGCTCCACGTTACCGGTTTTACTATCATAATAAATCCAGGTCATCGGCATTGTATTTTGTTGAAATTTAAACTGCTACAAGCACAGACAATTCATCCGGCTTAAAACCTATAACCCGGGACAATTCCTGCTCTTGTTCTAATAAAATTACTGTGGGTACCGAACGAACCCGGAACTGCATGGCCAGTTCTGGCTGGTTGAAGGGATTAATAGTTTCATAGATAACTCCTTTTCTATCCAGATATTCTGAAACCATATTGCATGGACTGCAATCATCTTTTTCGAATTTGATTATTCTTTTTGTGCTCATTTTGAAGGTTTTTATGTAAATCAGCCCTCTTGCCGACCTATTTTAGCGGAGCTCAAAAATGCAAAATTCTGCTTAGACAGATTCTAAATGTTATCAACACTGGTGGAAAAGAGAGCAATAATTATGACTGATTATTTACTGAAAAACCAATTAAATTAGTTAAACTTTGTAAACGCTTTTTTGCAATTAACTAGCAGGAAGAGTATTGCGTTTTATTTGACCGAAATCAATTCATCTTTGTGAATTAAGAGCGAGTGTTGAAAGTTATCAATTCCATGACCCATTTCTGGAAAGGCGGGTCATTTTTCTGCGTAAATCCAATTTGATATGGAGTTGTTGCTGACTAATCAGGATACCCATCTTTGGTAAATCAATATCTTCAGCTTTGATGTCTTTATAGTGAATACTCTTAGCCTGGATATGCGTTCCTTTACTTTCAATGGCAAGCACCGCTCCCGCTGTCCACAATACCGGATTTGGAGAAAAATTAAAACCTAACTCATCGGTATACCAAATGACAGCCTCCTCAGTAATTTCTTTTTCCACTCCCATAATTTTATGTTTAACCGTAGTTTTAGCAATCACCTGATGACAGGTAAATCCTAATATCTGTTTCACTTTATCGGATTTAACATAGTCAATTACAGGTACAATTTGTCCGGTTCCGAACTTCATTTCAGGCAGTAAGCCCATTTTGTCCTCCATTAAAAAAAGAGTGTCATTTAAATCAAAAGCCTGAATCAGCCGTTGAGCCTGGAAATCATAATAATAATCCCGGCTAAAACCACCCCCAAAAACACCCAGTCCATTATAATGTCCTGCTCTTTGCGTACTGCTATTGGGATTCTCCTGCTGTTTATAACTGGCATGGAGCTGATCAAACTTTAATTCAAAATTGGTCACTGAACTTTTAGGCATTCTTGCAGCAGCTTCACTACTGAGTTTTATGCCATTTGCAGCAGTCAGTCCTGCCGGATCAAAAGTACTTTCAAATAGTATTGTTCCTGATTTTTCAGGCTGTGCATCTACCCGGACCGAAAATGCAATCAGGCAGATGACCACAATAAATAGTCGTCTCATATCTGCTCTGCTTCTGCAAAAACAGTGCTAAATATAGTTTTGAAATGTTAAAAAAAGTTAAAGCTGAAACGCCGCAATTGTAAACTAATATTCAAGCCATCCATTCGCTAAAACATCAGCAAGATGCATAGTTTTAATAGGAAGCTGATTTTTATCGATATAGCCTTGCAAATGCATCAGACAAGATAAATCTGTAGAAATAATATAATCTGCATCCTGATCAAGGGCATTGTTCACCTTCTGTTCTGCCATAGCAGAAGAAATAGCATCAAATTTAACTGCAAAAGTACCACCAAAGCCACAGCACATGTCTGTGTCTTTCATCTCCATCATTTCCAGTCCATGAACTTTTTCCAGCAGCAAACGAGGCTCCTCTTTAATTTTACACTCCCTTAAGCCACTGCAAGAATCATGGTAAACAGCTTTACCCTCCAGTTCTGCGCCGAAATAATCCTTTTTAAGCACATTAATCAGGAAATCAGAAAGTTCGAAAATATTTCCCTGCAGTGTCCTGCATTTATTATGGACATTAGAATTGGTAAATAGATCATTAAACCCATTTTTCACCATCCCAACACACGAAGCAGAAGGAGCTACAATATAATTAGCACCTGAAAAATCGTTCAAAAACTTTGTACCTGTAGCTTTTGCCTCTTCCCAATAACCAGCATTGTAAGCTGGTTGCCCGCAGCAGGTTTGGCCGGGATTGTAACTCACCTCACAACCTGCTTTTTCTAAAAGTTTAACAGTACTAAAAGCTGTTTCAGGATATAACTGATCGACAAAACAGGGGATAAATAATTCTACTTTCATTAATAAATATTAGGATCTTACAGTGTACTAGTTTACTTTTTCCAGTTTAGCAACGCCAGATTTATTTTCATCTACTTTTTTAGGATTTCCTTTATAATAGATCGTTGTAGCGCCCGAAGTTTTCGCTTTAAGCTCATTCAGTACATTAATATTCAGCTTACCTACTCCTTCAACATCAAGGTTGTAAATACCTGTAATAAAATCAAATGCGTTCATCTGTATTACCCCTTTACTCTTTACCTGGTGTACACCTGCCTGTCCGATCAGGTTAATATGCGCCTCACCATCAGTAGTGGTCGTCAGCTTACCAGCATTCAATTCCAGGCTGATGGTAGTTGCACCAGATGACTTCACATCAAGGTCATTTACATTGATACGTGATGAAGTATAAATATGGCTCGCTCCTTTAGCTTCAAGCGTTTTAAGCTCTCCGATTCCGGCGGTCACTATAATAGAATCCTTTCCGCAATATTTTTTCGGATCAAGTTCAATAACCAGTCCATTTTTATTGACTTCAGCTTTGATCAGCCCGATTACATTAGAATCTGCCTGTATATTTACTTTAAAACTGCTGTCCTGGCGCATCAGTAATTTAACAGGCCCGTTGACTACAATTTCATTATAAGGTTTCACTGTAAATTCTTTACTGGAATGCAGACCCGAATCTTCTACACATTTAGTTTTACATGCTGTAAAAACTAAAGGCAGCGCTAAGCTAAATAGGAATAATTTCTTCATCATAATATTTCAAGGTTTGTCAAAGGTAATAGTTTTTGCCGTCTGTTTTAATTTTACCTGCATCCAGCAGCTCGCGAATGCGGTTTAGCTTGTCCTGATCGGTGCCGGTTCTGATCTGATTAATCAGCTCATCGAGTGTCCGGGGTTCCGTTTGAACCAGTGTTGCAATTTCAAAATCGATCTTATCATCCAGTTCTGCAAGGTCTTCATTCCTTTTCTGCGCTAAACAAACATCACATACCCCGCACTGGTCAGCATTCGGTTCATCAAAATAAGATAATAACTGAATACTTCTGCAAACAAATGTATCTGCATAAGCTAATACAGCACGAATCTGTTCAGACTGTATCTTTTTTCTCAATTCTATATACTTTACATCCGTATCCAGATGCAATAAGTCTACCCTCGCTAATATAAACTGCATTTGAGGCTGATCTGTTTGCGGAAGATAAGAAATCAAACCCTGATCCTGCAAGTTATTCAATTGCCGCACAACATTGTTAAAAGAGGTTTTCAGTTTGGTTGCAATATCGCTTTCGCTGATATTAGCATAATGGTCAAACATTCCGCCATAAGATCTCAATATCGTTTTAATCAAAGGATCATAGCCTGAATTCTCAATTTGAAAACGATAAACATCTTCATTTCCTGCCGTAAATAACACCCGGGAAGGTAAAAATATATTTTCCGAAAGCGTGATATAACCATCATGCTCCAAAAACTTTAAGGCGCCCATGGTCTTGATTACCCCCAACTTAAAACGCTTACAGAAATCGGCCAGATCAAAACTAAAATTAATCCCTGCCCCTGCTCCATAAGCAAGTTGAAAATAAGTTCCCAAATAATGATAGGTTTTCCTGATCTCTTCTACAGATGGAAAACTATCCGTGTATTTAGCTTTTAATGCCAGTTGATCTGAAGCATTAGCCAGTAAAACCGCAAAAGCCCTTTTCCCGTCCCTGCCTCCGCGACCCGCCTCCTGGTAATACGCCTCCAGACTTTCCGGGAGATCGAGATGGACTACAAAACGAACATCAGGCTTATCTATTCCCATTCCAAAAGCATTGGTTGCGACCATGATCCTGATCTTATTCTGCTTCCAGGCCTCCTGTTTTCTGGAACGTTCGTCTTTATCTATTCCTGCATGATAAAAATCGGCAGCTATCTGATTTCTTTGTAAAAAAAGAGCAATTTCTGAAGTTTCACGTCTGTTACGTACATAAACCAGCCCGCTCCCCTTTACATTCGTTACAATATCAATCAGCTTTTTGTGCTTATCCTCCAGCCCAAAAACTACGTAACTCAGGTTTTTACGCGCAAAGCTCTGTACAAAGATCTGCGGATTTCTGAGCGCTAATTTATCTACGATATCTTCCCTTACAAAAGCTGTCGCAGTTGCCGTTAATGCAATAAAAGGAACTTCAGGATGAATCTCTCTTAAAGCGGTAATCTGCATATAAGATGGTCTGAAATCATAACCCCACTGCGAAATACAATGAGCTTCATCTATTGCAATCAGGTTAACGTTCATATAAGAGATCCTGGTTCTGACCAGGTCAGATAATAAACGTTCCGGTGAAAGGTAAAGAAATTTGACAGGGCCGTAAATACAGTTATCCAGCAAAATATCTATTTCTCTTTTGCCCATTCCGGCATAAATAGCGACGGCATTGATTCCTTTTGCTTTTAAATTTTCTACCTGATCTTTCATCAGCGCAATCAGTGGCGAAATGACAATACAAATCCCCTCTTTTACCAGCGCAGGTACCTGGAAACATAAAGATTTCCCGCCACCTGTAGGCAAAAGTGCCATCACATCCTTTCCTTCCAATACAGCCTGGATAATATCCTGCTGTAAAGGTCTGAATGAATTAAATCCCCAATATTGTTTTAATACCTCTGTTTCGTTCATAAAAATGCGCTATATCCCCTGTGCAATCACAAAGCCACAAGCCCATGCCCATTGAAAATTATATCCGCCAAGCCATCCGGTAACATCTACACATTCCCCGCCAAAATACAGGCCTGGCATTTTTTTACACTCAAGCGTTTTAGAAGATAACTCATTGGTATCAATTCCACCACGCATCACTTCTGCCTTGTCATAGCCCTTATCGCCAGCTGGCTTTACTTTAAACCAATGAATAGTCTGATGGATTAACGCTAACTCAGTTTTCGTCAAAGCGGCTACCTGTTTGTCAACTGGCAGGTATTTATGCAGCGCATCGGTGAACTTCTTCGCATAAAATCTGTTCAGTAAGGTAGACAATAATGTCTTTCCGTGGTATTTTCTTTCTTCTTCAAGCAATGCTGTAATATCCTCGTGAGGCAGCAAATTAATATTGATACTTTCACCAGGCTGCCAATAAGAGGATATCTGCAGCACAGCCGGCCCGCTTAAGCCCCAGTGCGTAAACAAGATATTTTCCTCGAATGAAATTTTATCATTGCTAACCTCACAAAAAACTGAATTTCCTGAAAGTTGTGCATACCAGTCTTCCTCTTTTCCGGTAATCGTCAGCGGGACCAATGCTGGCGCAGTCTCCATAATCTTTAATCCGTTTTTACGCGCAAAACGCAACGCAAAATCTGTTGCACCCATCTTTGGAATCGGTAACCCGCCAGTAGCAATGACCAGTTTCGGAGTAATTAAAGTATATGTTTTACCAGATTGCTGATAAGTGACACTATAAGAACCGTCGTTTTGTATAATATCAGTTACATCAGCATTGCATTTGATCTCTTGTCCGAAGTCTGAACATAACCCTGTAAATACCTCTACAATGTCTTTTGCATTCTTATCCTCCGGAAATAATTGTCCCAATGTTTTTTCCTTACCATTAATCCCGTAAGTTTCAAAAAAGCTGATGGTATCTGCAACCGTCCACTGTGTGAAGGCCGATTTACTAAAGTGCTTGTTTCCAGAAATGAATTGTTCGTCGGTAGCGAACCTATTGGTATAGTTGCATCTACCGCCTCCGGAGATTAATATTTTAGCTCCCGCTTTACTTCCTTTTTCCAGTATAATCACCTTCTTACCAAGGTATCCAGCTTGTACTGCGCACATCAATCCGCATGCACCTGCTCCAATTATTATAGCATCAGCCTCCATCAAATCCGTTTATATTGTTATTTTTGTGCAAAATAAAGCCTGTTTAAGTTTATAGGTTAAAATTGTTTACAGCTTATTTTTCAGTGAAACAAAGTTAAATTCAATTTTGGCAGCTTTCCTGCCTAATTTGAATTTGACGAAGTTGCAGCTAAAAAGAAGCATAAACAAATTATCAGGTAAATTTTAAACAGGCGTAAAACAATAACTTTTTCATATCGACATGGCAAAACAAATAAGTGAGTTAAAATTAGGAATTCTGGGTGGTGGACAATTAGGGCGGATGTTAATTCAGGAAGCTATTAATTACAATCTGACTACGCTGGTTTTGGATCCTGATCATGAAGCTCCCTGCAAGCATCTGGCAAACTACTTTGAATGCGGATCTATCACTGATTTTGATACAGTGTATAAGTTTGGCAAAAAAGCAGATGTAATTACTATTGAAATTGAAAAGGTAAATATTGAGGCTTTAGAACAATTGGAGAAAGAGGGTAAAATGGTGTTTCCACAAGCCAGAGTTATCCGTTTAATCCAGGATAAAGGTATTCAGAAGCAATTTTTTAAAGAAAATGATATTCCTACTGCCCCTTTTCAGCTGGCCAATACCAAAGACGACTTACTGAATTCAAGTTTTCCATTTCCATATATGCTTAAACAGCGTAAAGATGGCTATGACGGTAAAGGTGTGATGCGGATTAATAACATAGCAGATCTGGACAATGCATTTGACAGCCCTTGTTTAATTGAGGAGCTGGTTGATTTCGAAAAAGAAATTGCTGTTATTGTATCCAGAAACTCCAATGGTGAGGTAAAAACCTTTCCTATGGTAGAAATGGAATTCAATGCAGAAGCAAATCTTGTGGAGTTTTTGATCTCTCCTTCCACTTATCCTGAGCATGTTCAGGAAAGAGCAGAACTGATTGCAAAAAATATTGCTGCTGCTTTAAATATAACAGGACTGCTCGCTGTAGAAATGTTTATCACAAAAGATGGAGAGATATTAGTCAATGAACTTGCGCCAAGGCCTCACAATAGTGGTCACCACACCATAGAAGGCAATTATGTATCACAATTTGACCAGCATTTACGTTCGGTATTTAACCTGCCACTGGGCGATACCCGTGCAATCAATAACGCAGTCATGCTGAATGTACTGGGAGAAAAAGGACATGATGGTGTTGCAAAATATGAGGGTTTAGAGAAGATAATGGCAATAGATGGTGTTTATGTACACCTTTATGGTAAAAAGTATACAAAGCCTTTCCGCAAGATGGGGCATATCACCATTGTAGATCAAAACAGGGAAGCTGCTATTGAAAAGGCAAATTTAATCAAAGAAACACTAAAAGTAATATCTTAATGAGCGCACAAGTAGGCATAATTATGGGTAGCAAGTCTGATTTAAATATCATGAACGATGCTGCTGATATTTTAAAGGAATTTGGAGTAGAATTTGAAATGACGGTTGTTTCAGCACACCGTACACCGGATAGAATGTTCAGCTACGCAAAAGAAGCTGCTTCAAGAGGAATTAAAGTGATTATTGCTGGCGCTGGTGGCGCTGCGCATCTACCAGGTATGGTTGCATCAATTACTGTTTTACCAGTTATTGGTGTTCCAGTAAAGAGTTCTAATAGTATTGATGGATGGGATTCTATTTTATCTATTTTACAGATGCCTAATGGTATCCCTGTAGCTACAGTAGCTTTGAATGCAGCTAAAAATGCGGGCCTGCTTGCTGTACAGATTTTATCTACCGCTGATCATGCACTTGCTGTTAAAATGCAGGGATATAAAGATGAATTGAGGAAAAAAGTGGAAGAATCTGCTGCTGAGTTAGAATCTTAAACTATACAAAAAACCTCCTGCTAATTATAGCAGGAGGTTTTTTTATGTCTTTATCATCAGGATTATCTGGTTAATTCAAATTAGGGTTTTTAGGGAAATTACTGATATGTGCATATTTCGGTCCCAGATGGATGATTACCTCTTTCCACAACTGCTCTTCATCAGCAGAAAATATCATGTCAGCGTCGTACTGATCAGAAACAATCCAGGTATTCTCTTCCATCTCTGCTTTGAGCTGAGGCCCCTCCCAGCCCGAATAGCCCACAAAAATCTTCACCTCATCTTTAGTCAGTTCTCCTTTCCCCATTAAAGCGCTGAAGCTCTCAAAGTTCCCTCCCCAGAAAATTCCTTTGGCGATCTCCTCTCCGCCTGAGATCTTTTCAGGACAACGGTGGATAAAATGGATCGTATCTGTAGCCACAGGGCCACCATAACAAACTGGAAAAGCCGGTCCGCCGATATCCTCAATCAGCTCTCCTAATAAAACAAGGCTTGGTTGATTAATTACAAAACCAAGCGTTCCCAATTCACTATGTTCGGTTAAAAAAACTACCGACCGTGTAAAATTGGGATCATTTAAAAAAGGTTCGGAAACAAGCAGTTTACCGGCTGAAGGTGCTAATCGACTTATCATTTCGGAAAATTACTTATAATTTTAAAAAAACTAAAGACTATTTTTGTCAAATGGAGCTGACCAAAGAAAATATTCAAAACCTAAGACAAGATTACCGCGCTGCTGAACTTTCAGAGGCAGATATCGACAAAAACCCAATTGTACAATTCGCAAAATGGTTCAAAGACGCGCTGGACGCTAAAATGTATGAGCCTAATGTAATGACTCTGGCTACAGCCGATTTATCAGGCAAACCTTCTTCCAGAATTCTCCTTTTAAAGGGATTTGATGAAGATGGTTTTGTTTTTTTTACCAATTACAACAGTAAAAAAGGTAAAGATCTTCAGGAAAATCCACAAGCTGCAATGCAGTTTTTCTGGCCGGAACTGGAAAGACAAGTCAGAATTGAAGGTACTGTAACCAAAGCGACAGCAGAAGCTTCTACAGCTTACTTTCACTCCCGCCCAAAAGGCAGCCAGATTGGAGCAAGCGCATCACCACAGAGCACTGTTATTCCTGATCGTGAAATTCTGGAAGAACGGGTAAAAGAGCTGACTGCGGCTTATCAGGAAACAGAGGTCCCGCGTCCTGAGCACTGGGGAGGTTATGTATTGAAGCCGGCACACCTGGAGTTCTGGCAGGGACGTCCGAGCCGTTTACATGACAGGATCACTTATACCAGCGTTAACGGCGTATGGACAATTAACAGATTAGCACCTTAAACATAAAAAATGACTAAAATAGCAGTAATAGGATCTGGTACCATGGGAAATGGTATAGCGCATACTTTTGCCCAATTTGGCTACCAGGTTAACCTGGTTGACATTAATCAGGAAGCCTTAAACAAAGGATTAAATACGATCAGTAAAAACCTTGACAGACAAGCTACTAAAGGAACCATAACTGAAGAAGATAAAGCAACAACATTAAAGAATATAACCACCTTTACAGATTTAAAATCGGGTGTTGCCAATGCTGACCTTGTCGTTGAAGCCGCTACAGAGAATCTGGAGCTTAAGCTGAAGATCTTCAGAGATCTTGATGCTTATGTAAAACCAGGAGCCATATTAGCCAGTAATACCTCTTCCATTTCAATTACTCATATTGCCTCAGTAACAACCAAGGGAGAAAACGTCATTGGCATGCACTTTATGAATCCCGTACCAGTGATGAAATTGGTAGAAGTAATTCGTGGATATGCAACCTCAGATGAGACTACTTCACTGGTAATGAGTTTATCAGAAAAATTAGGTAAAGTTCCTGTTGAAGTAAATGATTATCCTGGATTTGTAGCAAACCGTATTTTAATGCCAATGATCAATGAAGCTATTTACACTTTATTTGAAGGTGTTGCCGGTGTTTCAGAGATCGATACTGTGATGAAACTAGGTATGGCTCATCCAATGGGGCCACTGCAATTAGCAGACTTTATCGGACTCGATGTCTGTCTGGCTATTATGAATGTATTGCACAAAGGATTTGGCAATCCTAAATATGCACCATGCCCACTTTTAGTGAATATGGTTATGGCAGGCAAAAAAGGAGTTAAATCCGGAGAAGGATTTTATGATTACAGTGCGGGCGTCAAAGAGGCGAAACCAGCAGCTAAGTTTTTATCTTAACTTTACCACATGAACGAAAACCTCGATCCCTCTTCAGAAAGTCTGTCTCCCATGGAAAGGGACATAGAGAAAGTACTGCGTCCCCAGGCTTTTGAAGATTTTACCGGTCAGGAAAAAATCATGGAGAACCTGAAGATTTTCGTTAAAGCAGCTAAACTGCGCGGCGAACCTTTAGACCATGTATTACTTCACGGCCCCCCGGGATTAGGAAAAACCACGCTTTCTTATATTATCGCCAATGAAATGGGCGTTGGTATTAAGGTGACTTCCGGCCCGGTACTGGATAAACCAGGAGATCTGGCAGGACTTTTAACAAACCTGGAAACCGGAGATATCCTTTTTATTGACGAAATACACCGTTTAAGCCCTCTGGTAGAAGAATATTTGTATTCTGCTATGGAAGATTTCAAAATTGACATTATGCTGGAAAGCGGGCCTAATGCCCGTTCTGTTCAGATTACATTGAACCCGTTTACGCTGGTTGGTGCCACTACCCGTTCGGGTTTGTTAACAGCACCCTTAAGGGCAAGGTTTGGTATCAATTCCAGACTAGCTTATTATGACGCTAAATTACTGACAACCATAGTACTGCGCTCTTCAGAAATTCTTAAAACACCGATTACAGAAGAAGGTGCTTATGAAATTGCAAGACGCAGCCGCGGTACACCAAGGATCGCGAATGCTTTGTTAAGAAGGACAAGAGATTTTGCACAGATCAAAGGGAATGGTACAATTGATACCGCTATTGCGAAATATGCACTAACAGCTTTAAATGTGGATGAACACGGGCTCGATGAAATGGACAATAAAATCCTGCTAACCATTATCGATAAATTTAAAGGTGGCCCCGTTGGCTTAAAAACCATTGCGACTGCTGTTGGTGAAGACGAAGGAACAATCGAAGAAGTATATGAGCCTTTCCTGATTCAGGAAGGTTATATGATGCGTACTTCGCGCGGTAGAGAAGTTACAGAAGCTGCATACAAACACCTTAAAAGACAATATCAGGCACAGTCTGGTAAGTTATTTTAAGAAAAATATTTTTGAGGCATCATTTATGTGTAGCAACAGCTATATTAAATACCTTTCATGCCAGTTATTGTTTATAAAGTTTTAATGACTATTGATAAGCAATCACTGGCTATACTAAAATAACGCACATGAATATTGAAACAAGAAAACTGACCCTGGAAGATTATGACGACCTGAAAGAGTCAATGTTACAGGCATATGATACCCTCGGTGGACAAATATGGAGTAAACAAACCATTGCCAAATTACTCAAACTATTTCCTGAAGGCCAGCTCTGCATCGCTGTAGATGATAAAGTAGTTGCATGTTCACTGGCATTGATCGTAAATTATGATGAATATGGTGATAAACACACTTATCAAATGATAACGGGTGCTTATACTTTTTCTACACATGATCCTAATGGCGACACCTTATACGGTATCGAGATTTTTGTTTCTCCCGAATACAGAGGATTGAGATTAGGCCGCAGGTTATATGAAGCCAGAAAAGAACTTTGTGAAAGTCTTAATTTAAAAAGTATCATTGCAGGTGGCCGTATACCGGGTTACCATGAATATGCAGATCAATTAAGCCCAAGACAGTATATAGATAAAGTTAAGGCTAAAGAGATTTATGATCCTACCCTTACTTTCCAGATATCCAATGACTTTCACGTCAGAAAAGTATTAAAGAATTATCTCCCCGGAGATCATGAATCTAAAGAATTCGCTACTTTAATTGAATGGAACAATATCTATTATCAAGGTGTGGATGCTTCAGCACGTTCTGCTAAAACAATCAGAATTGGATTGGTACAATGGCAAATGAGGCTTTTCCCGGATATGGATGCTTTTTATGAACAGGTGGAGTTTTTTGTAGACGCTGTAAGTGGTTACAAATCTGATTTCATCATGTTTCCTGAACTGTTCAATACCCCGTTACTACAACCCTATAATCATTTACCAGAAATGGAAGCTATGCGTAAGCTAGCTGAGCTTACTCCGGAAATTGTAGAGAAAATCCAGAGTTATGCCGTTTCTTACAATGTGAATGTTATTTCGGGCAGTATGCCAATTTTAGAGAACAATAAGTTGTATAACGCTACTTATCTGTGCCATAGAAGCGGAAAAACTGAGGAATACAGAAAGATTCATATTACGCCAAACGAACTGAAATATTATGGCATGGTTGGAGGTGATAAAATCCAGGTATTTGATACAGATTGTGGTAAAATCGGTATCCTGATCTGTTATGATGTTGAATTCCCGGAATTAAGCAGAATTTATGCCGATCAGGGAATGCAGATACTATTCGTCCCTTTCCTGACTGATACACAAAATGGTTACACCAGGGTAAGAAGATGTGCCCAGGCCAGAGCCATAGAGAACGAATGTTATGTAGCTATAGCCGGTTGTGTAGGTAACCTTCCAAAGGTGAATAACATGGATATACAGTTTGCACAATCTGCGGTATTTACACCTTCAGATTTTGCTTTTCCAACAAATGCAGTAAAAGCAGAAACTACGCCAAACACAGAAATGATGCTTGTTGTGGACGTAGACCTGCATTTACTAGATGAATTGCACCATTTTGGTACGGTTAAAATATTGAAAGACCGCCGTACTGATCTTTATGAAGTTAAACTCCTTAAATAATAAAGGATTATTTTCTTAAGAACAACCAATAAATGAGCAGGAGCAGTATAATAATGGGTACCCCCCATTTAATTACCGGTCCTGCTCCTTTATCGTTATCCTCGTTTACAGCCTGTGGTGATGGTCCCGGGTCATCCTGATGTTTTGGATAATCAGTCTCTACTTCTTTAGGTTTGTTTTCCGGGTTCTCTTTGAATTCAGATTCAGTATTTTCCATGATTGACAGTGTTAAGTTAATTTCAGACAATTAATTTAGTTGATACATAGATAACAACGAAAGGACTCAAAAGTTTCCTTCAAAGCAGGAGACACTATTTTCCGGCTGTATTCTTTCAGCAACAGTTTACCTTAAACAAACATAAGGCTGACTATCTAAAGACAGTGACCGGCCAGTTATCAGTGCTTCTGCAATATAATCCAATGCATCAGAAGGAATATAAGCAGGATAGACACTACATACGTTTCCATCTTCATCTTCAACATCAGGTAAATAAACCGCAGACAATGTGTTACCATCTTTTAACGATGGTAATTCTACATTTGTTCTTCTGTAACTTGAAACCAAAGTCACATCTCCCCCTAAATAAGCATACCAGGAATTAGCCATAATCAATAATACTTTTATTCATCAAAAAGCATCAAAAACTTTAATTAATACCTACTCTTTTAAGGATTTTCAGCTTTCTCCTTTATATTTTTTATTGCACCAACTTATGGCTTAAAAAGTTCATTTCATAGGGTCATCTGACACAAAACAACTCCTGAATATCAAACACCAAGAAACATCAATTTTATTATAAATAACAGATGCGTACCTTCGTAAACAGAAATGTACAACAACCCTGCAAAATACAGCCAGCTCATTAAAGATGAAGCCATCAGACTGGGCTTTATGCAGTGCGGTATTGCAAAAGCAGGCTTTCTTGAAGAAGAAGCTCCGAGATTGGAAAAATGGCTCAAAGATAACCGTCACGGACAAATGAGTTATATGGAGAATCACTTTGACAAGAGGTTGAACCCTACACTATTAGTTGATGATGCAAAATCCGTCATCTCTCTGACTTTAAACTACTTTCCGCAAGAGCAGCAAACAGACCCCAATGCACCAAAAATCTCAAAGTATGCCTACGGAGCAGATTATCACGCCGTAATTAAAGATAAATTATTCTTACTGCTCAGCTTTATTCAGGAAAACATAGGTGAAGTAAGCGGAAGAGCTTTCGTTGATTCCGCACCCGTACTGGACAGAGCCTGGGCTAAACGTGCAGGAATTGGCTGGATTGGTAAAAACAGCAATATCATCAGCAAAAAAAGTGGCTCATTCTTCTTTCTCGCAGAGCTGATTATTGATCTTGACCTGGCTTATGATGAACCTTTTGCCACTGACCACTGTGGTACCTGTACCAAATGTATAGATGCCTGCCCAACAGACGCGATCTTATCCCCTTTTATTATTGATGCGACCAAATGCATCTCTTACCTTACCATTGAGCTCAGAGAAGAAATTCCTAAAAGCTTTGATAATAAAATGGAGAACTGGATGTTTGGCTGTGATATTTGTCAGGATGTTTGTCCCTGGAACAGATTTTCAGTTCCGCATACCGAACCACAATTCAAGCCTAACGAGAATTTGCTGACTATGAAAAAAGAAGACTGGCTGGATATTACCGAAGATGTATTTAAACAGATCTTTAAGAATTCGGCAGTAAAGCGGACTAAGTTTAAAGGCTTAACCCGCAATATTGATTTCATCAGGCAAATTCCTGATGAAAGTTAAGAATTGAGCTCAAATGAGCTTATTTAATAAATAAAATGTTATTATAGTCGTTTTTATCCGGTACATAAGTACTTCCAAGCACAGCTTTCTTTATTTTTTTACTGGTCTTGAATGGAAGAGAAATATTCAATTCAGGTTTCTCCCACACACCGATATTCCAATGTGCCTTTTCAGTAGAACCATCATCATAAGTAAAAGTCAGGTCAACAGGCAGAGGTTTAAGACTTTTATTTTCTATTTTGAAAACATAACCATCAGCAGTTTTATCTGCTCCGGTAATGCCCAAATCGATGTCGCCTTCTCCAAAGAACCATCTGTTCCAGAACCAGTCCATATTTTTACCAGAACCTTCATTCATACTGTAAAAGAAATCAAATGGCATTGGGTGTTTCCCGTTCCATTGCGTAATATAATTATGCAATGCTTTAGTAAACAACTCATCACCCAGATAATCCTTCACAAACAGATAACCCAAAGCAGGCTTAGGATAAGAGTTGGTAAAAGAACCTGAACCAACTAAATCCGGCGTAAGGGTCATGATTGGTGTGTCATCTTTTTTACCTGAATTAAATGCTGTTGGCTGTATTCCATATTCATCAACCATAGTTGAGTCAATCATCGGAGAAATTAACCACTCCCCTATAGTTGCCCATCCTTCGTCCATCCAGCCATATTTTGTTTCGTTGGTTCCCATGTAAAAAGGGAACATCGTATGAAAAATCTCATGGATAGTCAGCGTAATTGAATTTTCCCGTTTTTCAACAGGGTTATCATTGACCATCATTGGATATTCCATTTGATCAAGTCCATCAAAGATCGTTTCATGCGCATAAGGATATGGCCATTTCGGGAACTCATAACTCATCGCATGTACAGATTTGCGTGCAAAATCTATCACTTCATAATAATCTTTATGAATCGGATTAAATGCAGCATCAACACGGGTTCTTCTATTTGTTTTTGGGTCAACAACTAAACTTGTTGACTTCCACAAATAATGGTTACTCGTGGCAAAAACAAAGTCAGTTACATTTTTTGCTTCAAATTTCCAGGTATTAAAACTCTGATTTTTAGTAATAGTCTGAGTCGCAAGGTCATTGTCATTGATTACATTGACCACACTATCTGCCTGCTCAGCTAAAGCTAACTTATCAGCAATTTTCTTCTGAAACACATTTTTTGCGTTCATCAGATCTCCCGTTGCCCAGATTACATAGTTTTTAGGAACCGTAACCGCCGCTTTGAAAGTACAGAAGTCATTATAAAACTCTGCATCTCCAAGATAAGGATACTTATTCCAGCCATCTATATCATCGTAAACCGTAATGCGCGGAAAGAAATAGGCCACAAAATAAGAACCCTCATCTACCATACCCGTTCTATTATGAGAACCTCTGTTCAGCGTATATTGATAAGCAATTTTAACTTTTATACTCTTCCCCGGAGCCAGTGCAGCAATAGCAGTATGCATATTTGTTCCATCAATTTGAAGGGCATCTGCAGAAACCGTTTTATCATTAATTGATAACGAACCAATCTTTACCCCTTCTCCCAAATCCCTGTCTGCAACCTTACTTGCACGCGGGCTGCCCTGCTTATATAAATTTGGATATAATTTAAACCAAACCTCTTTCAGGGTATCAGGACTTTGATTCTTATAAATTACATCAACCGTACCTTTTAATAGTCCCGATACAGGATCAAAATCCACTTTCAGATCATAATCAGCTGTATTTTGCCAGTATTTTAATCCTGGTTTCCCATTTACAGCCCTTGTTCCTTTATGATAAGCTTGCTGAATATCCGCTGGGACCGGCAAACCCTGTTGCGCAAAAACGCTCAGACCTATCATACTAAATAGACTGAGCATCGTTATTTTTTTCATTGATTCTATATTTTATTTTCCTTTTAATAAAAAACCTGCATATTCATATGCAGGTTTTGCTGGCTTATTTACCGAATTTCATTTTTAATTGTTCCAGCATGTCCGGAGTAACATTAACTGCTGGTTTTTCCTTTTTAGGTTGTGGAGCAGGTTGTCTTGGTTGTCCTCCGGTTTGTTGTGGTCTTGGTTGCGCGGCCGCAGGTTTAGGCTTTACAGGATTACCAGCTGCTTCAGCTGGTCTTGGCGTTGCAGGGATTTTTGCCGCTCTGCTCAATTCCTTTTTCTTATTCCAGCGTGTCCAGATCTCTTCCAGTTTCTTTTTAGTGTATAAAGGAAAATCTCCCTGTTTCATCCAGGCATAATAACTTGGCTCGGTATCAAATACCTGTTCCACAGTTTTATTTTTATGCTTTCCAAAATTAAACACCTCTTCCCCATTTTCATTGAAAACCATTCTGCCTGCAAAATCAACAGGTTTATTCATGTTTGTAAAAGCATGAAGTGCCTCTACATCATTTTTAACCGGTTGCGAAATATTCCCCTGTTTATCTTCAAAGTCTACATTCTCATAACGGTCAAGCTGTGCAAGCAAAACATGGTAAGTCGCTTTGATATCTGCTTCTGCGGAGTGCGCATTGATAATATCCTGATCACAGTAAAATTTATAAGCCGCACGCAAAGTACGCTGTTCCATCTGATGAAACACATTCTGTACATCTACAAATCTTCTTCCGGTCATGTCAAAATCTACACCAGCACGTAAAAATTCTTCCAGTAATACAGGAATATCAAAACGATTAGAATTGTAACCTGCAAGATCCGCATCACCAATAAATTCAGCAATTTCTGCCGCTACTTCATTAAATTTAGGCGCATCAGCAATATCCTTATCATAAATTCCATGAATAAGCGAAGATTGCAAAGGAATAGGCATATCCGGGTGGATACGTAATGTTTTAACCAGCTCAGATCCATCTGGCATGGCTTTTAATATTGCAATTTCAACGATACGATCAGAACCAACGTTAATTCCTGTGGTTTCCAAATCAAAAAAAGCAAGAGGACGGATTAGATTTAATTTCATCTATTTAATTTTTTTTTTGTCAGATGGAGCCTTTGATCATTAAAATAATTATTACCCTTCGGGATTTAACAATTATTTTAATGATGTCGGGTTCATCAGTATTTTTAATTTTTTTACTGGGTCAGATGGTGTAGTCAATGATACGATTTAAATCCCTGGCAGAGAAAACAAATTTTTAGCTAAGAAAAACAATACCTAATCCTATACCAATTATCATAATAAGATACATTAATATTTCAGTAGTAGCGAATTTCTTATACTTATTCCAAAATGATATCTCGTATTTCTTGTCTTCCATCTATTATATATTATGTCTTTTTAATCTTTTACAGGACCTGCTTTGACCAGAACACGCTGATAAGCAGGCAGGTTTAAGTCATCTACAATCACACCACGTGTCGTAGAAGCATGTACAAAGAAACCGTGATTAAGATAAACGCCAACATGGTCTATTCCATTGCCCCCGAAAGAGAAAAAGATCAGATCTCCCTCATTGAGCTGCGAAACATTTTTCTCTTTAATCACCTCGGCCTGATCTCTGGATCGTCTGGGTAAGTTTAGTCCATAAATCTCCTTATTCAAAAGTAAAGCAAATCCTGAACAATCTATACCTCTTTTATCTAATCCACCAAGTCTGTATCTCACGCCTGTCCAATCCGTAATAAAACGATATAAGTCCTTACTTTTTACATTGGCCATGGCTTCAGCAGCTTTGGCACCTCTGCTTTCTTTATAAACTGTTGATCTTCTGCTTCCACAGGAAGAAAGAAAAGCCATTGCGGCCAACAATATGATCAGGTGAGAGGCGCGGATACTGCGTAAAATCATAAACCTTATTTTTATTGTTTAATTAATCGCTGAATCTCATCCAGTTTCAGTAAAGCCTCTACAGGAGTCAGTACATTCACATCAAGATTGTTCAGCATATCTCTTATTTGTACCAGGACCGGGTCATCAACAGCAAACATATGCAGCTGGTAAGCCTGGTTCTGAACCTTTTTGAAACTATCTTTGATACTCTGTCCTTCAGTTCTGTCTATTTCCAGCTTTTTAAGGATCTCGTTAGCTCTGTTAATCAGCTTAGGAGGCATACCCGCTATTTTAGCCACATGGATACCAAAACTATGCTCACTACCACCAGGAATCAGTTTACGCAAAAAGATGATCTTATTGCCAACTTCTTTAATAGACACATTAAAATTCCTGATCCGGTTCATCGTTCCGGCCAGTTCATTCAGCTCATGATAATGCGTAGCAAATAATGTTTTAGGTCTTGCCGAAGGATGCGTATGTAAAAATTCAGCAATCGCCCAGGCAATAGAAATACCATCATAAGTACTTGTACCTCTGCCAATTTCATCCAGCAGGATTAAACTTCTGTCAGAAATATTATTCAGGATACTGGCAGTCTCATTCATTTCTACCATGAATGTACTCTCTCCCGAAGAAAGATTATCAGAAGCACCTACCCTGGTAAATATTTTATCAACCAAACCAATATGAGCAGCCTTAGCAGGCACAAAACAGCCCATCTGCGCCATTAATACAATGATACCGGTTTGTCTTAAAATCGCAGACTTACCCGACATATTGGGCCCGGTAATGATAATAATCTGCTGCGTATCATTATCCAGATAAACATCGTTCGTAATATACTCTTCTCCTACTGGTAAGCGTTTTTCAATTACAGGGTGTCTTCCCCCTTTGATATCAAGTACTTTGGAAACATTCATTTCCGGCTTAACATAATGATTTTTAATGGCTAACTGCGCAAAACATAACAAAACATCAAGCTGTGCAACCAGAAAAGCATTCAACTGAATTGGCCTGATATAAGCCGCTACCTGCTGCATCAAAGCTTCATAAAGCCTCACTTCGATCTGCTGTATTTTATCTTCCGCACCTAAAATCTGTTCTTCATATTCTTTAAGTTCCGGAGTAATATATCTTTCTGCATTGACAAGTGTCTGTTTACGGCTCCATTCCGCAGGTACTTTATCTTTATGCGTATGTGTCACTTCCAGGTAATAACCAAAAACGTTATTAAATGATATCTTCAAAGAAGGAATGCCCGTTTTTGCAGCCTCACGTTTCTGAATTTCTACCAGGAAGTCTTTTCCGCCCGATGAAATCTGGCGCAGCCTGTCCAGCTCTTCATCAATTCCGCCGGCAATTACATTTCCTTTGATTAATAAAGCAGGAGGATCTTCCTGAAGTTCTTTTTGCAGTTTTTCACGGATACTCACACAAGGATCCAGCTGCTCTGCAAGCTGAATCAGGTATGGATTATCGGAAGTTAAAGCCGTATCCTTTATTTCTTCAATATGGTAAAGTGCCTTTTTAAGCTGACTTAACTCTCTTGGCCCGCATTTCTGCAAACCAACCTTAGAGATCAGCCTTTCCAGATCACCAATTAATTTAATATGTGTTAAGAATTCTTCAATCAGTCCTTCATGAGCCACCATAAACTCAACGGTACCCAAACGTTCCTCAATTGGTTTCAGTTCCTTTAATGGCATCACAATCCATTTATGAAGCATCCTGGCTCCCATTGGCGTAGAAGTCTGATCCAGCACATTAAAAAGCGTCATTGCATTTTCATTGGCAGAACTCACCAGCTCAAGATTGCGGACCGTAAAACGATCCAGCCACATATAATTATCTTCTTCCAGACGGGAAATAGCGGTAATATGCTTTAAATTCCGGTGTTCAGTTTCATTCAGGTAATGCAATACAATACCCGCAGCAATAATACCAGTCTGAATTTTATCTACACCAAAGCCCTTTAAAGAACTGACTTCAAAATGCTTATTTAAAGTTTCATTGGCATAATCAGTGGTAAAAGCCCAGTCATCCATCGGGAAAGTATAAAACTTATCACCGAACAATTCGAAGAATTCCTGACGTTTACTTTTTTGAAAGATAACCTCTGTAGGCTTAAAGCCCTGTAAAAGTTTATCTATATACTCTGCATTACCTTGGGCAACATGGAACTCACCCGTTGAAATATCCAGAAATGAGACGCCAATCATCGACTTATCAAAGTATACCGCGCCTAAATAGTTATTAGATTTCTGGCTAAGAATATTATCATTATAAGCCACTCCGGGTGTTACCAGTTCAGTAACTCCGCGTTTTACAATAGTTTTAGTTGTTTTAGGATCTTCCAGCTGATCGCAGATTGCCACCCGCTGACCTGCGCGGACCAATTTAGAAAGGTAAGTATCCAGCGAATGATGAGGAAAACCTGCAAGCTCAATATAAGCAGCAGTTCCGTTTGCCCTGCGTGTTAAAACAATCCCCAGTATCTGAGAAGTTTTAATGGCATCCTCGCCAAATGTCTCATAAAAATCCCCAACCCTAAACAATAATAATGCACCAGGATACTTTGCCTTGATCGCACTGTGCTGTTGCATTAATGGTGTTTCTTTCGTCTTATCTTTAGCCAAAATATATGTTACGTTACAAAAATGTAAATATACTATCTAAGGATTAGCTTTAGGCTTTTTTTTGAAAAATAAGGAGGAAGAATCACCACTAATATCACCTACAACTGTTCTATATAAGATAAAAACAACGATAATGCTTCTCTTTTCTTGTCCGTCAGTTCAAAATCCAGCTTATGCATCAGGTAATCATCCAGATCAAAAACAGGATTTACAGGAAGGGTTTTCAGCAATTCTTTTCTGGCAGCCAAACCATTCTTCAAAGCAGTATTAAACTCATTTATAAAGGCTTCAGGAATAACTTTATTCGCTACCCAGGCTGCATATACAAAAGGAAGTCCGGTAAAATTCATCCACTCCTCGCCCATGTCGTAAGCAAAAGCATAATCGCCCTTTTTACCAAAGGTGCGGTCACCAATTAAAACGATGGCATCAGTTTGCACATTAACATCTGTTGTATAACTTACTTCCTGCTTAAAATGAAATTTCAGCAACACTTTTGCTAAGTTATTAGAAGTTCTGGAATGGCTATCCAGACGCAAAGTCCGGATTTCACTCACCGGAACATTGCTGAATATAAATACAGAATTTACAGCACCTACAGATCCGATACAATAATCAGAGATAATATTTGCATCCGGTACATGCGGAATTGCTGCGACCGGAATCAAACCCACATCAACAGTACCATCAATTAACTTGGCGGCGCAATCTGAAGGAATATCTAAACTTAAATCTATTTGGTTTAATACATCGGAATGATTGATTCCGTAAATAAAAGGCTTGGTATTGGTATAGGCAACAGCAGAAATTCTGATCTTATTCAATTTTATACGTTTAAATGGTCGGTATTGTTTTGGGTGAGCACTGTGAAGGTATCACCCGTTAAATCAAGTCTGTAAAGACCTGTGTTCTGATGCGGAAAATCATACATTTCGGAAAGCGGCTTGTTCGTTAACAAACACATTAACAACCGCAGGGAACGTCCATGCATACAAACCAGTATCAGCTTTTCAGCGGTTCTGGATTTGATGACTTCCACGATCTCTTTTAATCTTATCGCTACATCAGCCGGGCTTTCGCCACCGGTAAAATGCGCATCATAATCTCCTGCCTGCCACTTTTCAGTGATATCTTTAAAAGCGCCGATCACCAGCTCACTGGTATGCTGCCCTTCAAACTCTCCCCAGGCAAGCTCGTCCAGTTCCGTATGTTTCTCCCAGGGAAGCCCCGCATCAATAAACTGCTGAACAGTTTGTTGTGTACGTTTAAGTACAGAAGTATAAACCTTATCAAAAGGGATGTCTTTGTATAACTTATAAAATGCAGCAGCCTGAGCTCTTCCGGTAGCATTTAAATCGCTATCTATCCCTCTGCCCTGTATAATTCCTTGTTTGTTCAAATCCGTCTCGCCATGGCGGATGATATATATTTCCTTATCCATTAATTAATAACCGGGAGCTTATAATACTGAGGCTTAACATCTTCCTCAAAAACAAAATCTGTATAATCTGTAACTACATTATAAAAGGTATCTCTTTCTATTGGCTGGCGGTTTACCTGTTTAATCAGGTTAGCCAGTTCACGCGTACTCATTCCGGGTGTCTGCTCTTCAGCGCCTGCCATTGAATAAATTTTTGTGGTATCATCCAGTGTACCATCAATATCATCCACACCAAAGTTTAAAGATAGCTGGGCAGTCTGACGGCTGATCATTGCCCAGTAAGCTTTGATATGATCAAAGTTATCAAGGTAGATACGGGCAATCGCATAATTCCTTAAATCTTCTACCACAGAAACCTCAGGAACATGTTCCATCTGGTTATTCTGATTTCTGAACTTCAGTGGAATAAATGCCTGGAAACCACCCGTTTTATCCTGTAACTGGCGTAAACGCTCCATATGGTCAACTCTGTGCTTAAACTCCTCAATATGACCATATAACATAGTCGCATTCGTTTTTAAACCCAGTTTATGTGCCTGTTCATGGATATCAAGCCACTGTTCAGCCGTACATTTATCATTCGCAATCTTTTCTCTTACTTCCGGATGAAAAATTTCTGCTCCCCCCCCTGGCATTGAATCCAGTCCGGCCTCTTTGAAATATTTTAATCCATCATAATGGCTGAGTTTTGCTTTTTTGAAGATATAATAACACTCAACCGGCGTTAATGCTTTAATGTGTAATGACGGACGATGAGCCTTCACACTTCTAAAGAAATCCGCATAAAATTCCAGATTTTGCTTTGGTACTACCCCACCCGTAACATGCACTTCCGTTACTGGTTCATTATCATATTTCTTCAGGATATCCATCATCCCGTCAACACTCATTTCCCAACCATCTTCCTTATTCTTAATTAAACGCGAATAAGAACAAAAATTGCAGGTATAGATACAAACATTAGTAGGTTCGATATGAAAATTCCGGTTGAAGTAAGTCTTGTCCCCATGCTTTTGTTCCCTTATATAATTAGCTAAAACACCTAAAAAACCTAGTTCAGCATGTTCATATAAATAAACACCTTCATCGAAAGTTATCCTTTCTTTTTGCTGAACTTTTAGTGCTATCCCTCTCAGTTCCTGAGATAAATCAGCATTGTCCAATATAAAAGTAAGCTTTGCAGTCGTATCCATCTTTGATTGAATTATACGTCAAAAGTAAGATAAAATCGACATAACAAGGCGTAACCATACTTTTAAGCTGTCAGCCTTATGTAAAAGCTAGAAGAAGCAGCATAAAAAAAGCTGCCTCTTTTTTAAAAAAGGCAGCTCAAAAAGGTATTAAAGTCTGATAGAAGATTTATTTCATCGCTTTGGTAAAGTTCAGGATAATATAAGCCGGATTTTTTCCGTAATCTACAGGTGATTTTAAGACCAGACGATCACCTGTTGCCTCCGAAAGGATTAATCTATAGCCTTCAGTTACGTTTTTAGCTTTGTCACCCTCATATAATTTCTTGAACTGGAAAGTTTGATCTGCGGTACTTACTGACCAGAAAATAGTTTGCGTTTTTGTTGGGCAATCAGCAGTTCCAGGAAGTAAATAAGATCCGTTTCCACTGTTTGTTAATTTCCAAGTACTACCAATAAAACATTTATAGGAAGCTTCGTTAAAAAGAGATTTTACATTCATCGCAGGTACACCATCAAAAGTAACATCATTCAGTACCCAGGTTCCAGATACATTTCCTCTTTTTAAACTCGCACCAGCAGTTGCACCTTTTGGTGAACAACCCTGTAAAACCATTAACGAACTACATAAAATGGCTGCTATAACTAATATTCTTTTCATATCTTGTATTTTCGAAAACAGCTTACACAAATCCTGCCAAAAAAAAACGAAAACCTAAATTCTATGCAGACTGAAACCATTGCTATACACGCCGGAAATTTAACTCGCAGTATCACAGGGGATGTAACCCCTCCTATTAGCCTTTCCACCACATTTTTCAGAGATGAAGAAGGTGGCTATCCTGGTGGACATATGTATAGCCGTGTCAGCAATCCCAACCGTTCTGCACTGGAAAAAGTAATGGCTGATCTGGAAAAAGGTGCAGATGCATGTGCTTTTTCTTCTGGAAATACAGCTGGAATGACCCTTTTTCAGGCCTTACCTCCTGGCAGCCATATCATTGCCCCCGACGACATGTACTGGGGATTTAAAAAACAATTACAATCTATCTTTGAAGGTATCCTGACCATAGATTTTATTGACCTGACTACCACATCCACGCTGGAGAATTATATTAAAAGCAATACAGTGATGATATGGATAGAAACCCCTTCAAATCCCTTATTAAAAATTACGGATCTGGAGCTTATTGCGGCCATCGCTAAAAAACATCAGCTCATTCTTGCCTGTGACAGTACATTTGCCTCACCATGTTTTCAAAACCCCATTCTACTGGGCGCGGATATTGTGATGCACTCCTCTACTAAGTATATCGGAGGTCACAGTGATGTATTAGGCGGTGTTCTGATCACGGCCACTAAAAATGAATTTTGGGATAAAATCAGGAATATCCAGCAGATCGGAGGCGCAGTGCCATCCCCCTTTGATTGTTTTCTATTACTAAGAAGTATCAAAACATTACCTTACAGAATGCGCGGACACGCAGAGAATGGTATGGCACTGGCAAAATACCTTGCTGAACATCCAAAAGTTGAAACCGTCTATTATCCCGGGCTGCCTTCACATCCTCAACATGAGATCGCGAAAAAACAAATGAGTGCTTTTGGCGGCATGTTATCTATATTAATTAAAGGTGATGCTGCAAATGCAAAAAGAATAGTGAACAAAGTGAAACTATTTGCGCAGGCTACAAGTCTTGGTGGCGTAGAAAGCCTGATTGAACACAGAGCATCTGTAGAAGGCCCTGACACCAAAACACCACAGAATTTAATTCGGATATCAGTTGGACTTGAGCATATCAATGACCTGATTGCCGATCTGGAGCAGGCTTTAGCTTAAATAAAGCCATTAAACAGATTCAAATACCCAATTTAAATAACTAGAAAACAGAATATTAATTATTTTTCAGAATATTATTTTGGAAGTTTACACAAATACGCTACATTTGTAATTATATAGCGAAAGCTATTCAAGTCAACCCGCAATCTGGGTTTGATTTATAAAGAAGTGGCGAGAGACAGGCTCCGTGACCCACTGGCAACCCTCCCAAATGGAGAAGGTGCCAATTCCTGACCAGTTTGCATAGTGCTTTCTGGAAAGATAAATTAAGACAAAATGAAAACTAACCACCAACCATCGCAATCAGGCGACTCCGTTTCTTACACGATCAAGTATCTGCAAGCCCTTGCATGTATGTGTTGTTGCATCGGCTAAAAACAATCTTCCACGTAAAATTAGTATGAGTTCAACCGGAAGGCCTCTTTTCAGAGGTATGCAATCCCATATACGGATTTTGCAATCATCTCAAATACCGTATGACGCTATAAAAATCCATTTTATCATTTTAAATCAGCGAAATCATGTCAGCAAATTATAGATTCGAAACACTACAACTTCATGCAGGTCAGGAAATTGACCCAACAACAGGTTCAAGAGCAGTACCTATTTATCAAACTACTTCCTATGGATTTAAAAGTGCCGAACACGGTGCAAATCTATTTGCATTAAAAGAATTCGGTAATATTTATACCCGCTTAATGAACCCAACTACAGACGTTTTTGAAAAACGTGTAGCTGCACTTGAAGGTGGTGTTGCGGGACTTGCAGTTGCCTCAGGACAGGCAGCTCAGTTTATTGCCTTAAACAATATCCTGGAAGCCGGTGATAACTTTGTTTCCTCTCCTCACCTGTATGGAGGCAGCTATAATCAATTTAAAGTTGCTTTTAAACGCTTGGGTATAGAAGTAAGATTTGCTGAAACAGATGACACACAAGATTTCGAAGCTAAAATCGATAAAAACACCAAAGCAATTTATCTGGAAAGTATTGGCAATCCATCATTCAGTATCCCTGATTTCGAAAAACTTTCTCTGATTGCTCAAAAATATGACCTGCCTTTAATTGTAGACAATACATTTGGTGCTGCTGGATATTTATTCAAACCACTTGAACATGGTGCTCACATTGTGGTACAATCTGCCACCAAATGGATTGGCGGGCATGGAACAAGTATTGGCGGTGTTATTATAGATGGTGGAAACTATAACTGGGGAAATGGTAAATTCAAACAGTTCACCTCCCCTTCTGAAGGTTACCATGGCCTGGTCTTTAATGACGTATTTGGAATTGGAAGTGACTTTGGAAATATCCAGTTTATTATCCGTGCAAGAGTAGAAGGCTTAAGAGATTTCGGCCCTGCAATTTCACCTTTCAATTCATTTCTTTTAATCCAGGGACTGGAAACTTTATCACTACGCGTTCAAAGACATGTTGACAATGCATTGGCACTGGCAACCTGGCTGGAAAACCACGAAGCCGTAAGTAAAGTGTTTTATCCTGGACTGGAGAGCAGCCCTTATCATCAAAATGCCAAGAAATACCTGAAAAATGGATTTGGTGCTGTTCTTTCATTTGAACTGCATGGCGGTAAAGAACAAGCCGTACAGTTTGTAAATGAACTGCAACTGGTTAGTCATCTCGCTAACGTAGGTGATGCAAAAACACTGATTATACAACCTTCAGCAACAACACATCAACAATTAAGCGACGCTGAACAAGCAGCAGCAGGAATTACACCTCAATTGCTAAGAGTATCTGTCGGAATTGAACATATTGATGATATCAAAGCAGATTTCGAACAAGCATTTGAAAAGTTGTCTTCAGGAAAATCGCTTTAAGTTTAAAACAGATAGAATAAAATGTCGTCAACACACCTATATACTTACCCAAAGCAATTTAAACTGGAGAACGGAAAAGAATTGCGTGGGGTACAAATTAGCTATCAGACTTTTGGAAAGCTAAATGCCAGCAAAGACAATGTGATCTGGGCATGTCACGCATTAACCGCCAATGCAGATGTTCTGGATTGGTGGAAAGGGCTTTTTGGAGAGAATAACCTATTTAATCCAGAAGAGCATTTTATCATTTGCGCAACCGTTATTGGTTCACATTATGGAAGTACAAACCCATTAAGCATTAACCCGGTAACGGGAAACCCCTATTACTTATCATTTCCTGATTTTACCATCAGAGATCTGGTACACGGGCATCAACTGCTTGCCGGACACCTGGGAATTCAGAAGATCCGCGTATTAATCGGCGGGTCTTTAGGTGGCCAGCAGGCCAGTGAATGGGCAATCATGGAAAGCAGCAAAATAGAGAATCTGATTCTCGTAGCCACCAATGCTTATCATTCTCCCTGGGGCATAGCTTTCAATGAAAGTCAGCGTCTGGCCATCAGTACTGACCGTAGTTTTTATGCACAACAACCAGATGGCGGAATGAAAGGCTTAAAAGCAGCAAGAAGTATCGCCCTGCTTTCTTACCGGACTTATGAAGCTTATAATGCAACACAACTGGAAAGTGTCAATGAAAAAACTGACGGCTTCCGGGCTGCCTCTTACCAGAATTACCAGGGAGAAAAGCTTTGCAAAAGATACAATGCATATAGCTATTGGTACCTAAGTAAAGCGATGGATAGCCACAATGTAGGCAGAGGAAGGAAAAGCGTTATTGATGCCTTAAAAGCTATCAAGTCCAACACACTGGTGATCGGAATTGAAAATGACTTCCTTTTTCCTTTAGTAGAACAGGAGTATTTAGCCAAACATATTCCGGCGGCAGAATTTCACAGCATCAATTCGGCTTATGGCCATGATGGATTCTTAATTGAAACAGACATACTAACTAATATAATCGGCAATTTCCTCAAAGAAAGTGTCCATAAAAAAATTGTTAAACTGCATAAAACAGCGTAAATGAGTAAGAGACTTAAAATTGGAATATTCGGTTTTGGAGTTGTCGGACAGGGACTCCATGACATCATCCGTGGCCAGGATTTAAACTTGGAAATTATTAAAATAGCCATCAAAAATCCGGATAAGAAACGTAGTCTGGATGCCGGACTATTTACTACTGATCATGATGAGATTTTAAATAATCCGGAAATTAATACGATTGTAGAACTAATAGATGATGCAGACGCTGCGTTTGCCATTGCAAAAAAAGCACTGACCAGTGGAAAACATGTAGTCTCTGCCAATAAAAAAATGATTGCCAACCATTTAGCAGAACTCGTAGAATTACAAGCTAAATATGGTGCCTCTTTACTTTATGAAGGTGCAGTATGTGGTAGTATTCCAATCATCAGAAACCTGGAAGAGTATTATGACAATGAATTACTGCATGGAATAAGCGGGATTTTTAATGGTTCATCGAACTATATTTTATCTAAAATATTCAACGAAAACATGCCATATGATGTCGCTTTGAAACAAGCACAGGAGCTTGGTTTTGCAGAGACTGATCCGATTATGGATGTTGGCGGCTATGATCCGAAGTTTAAACTGGCTATTGCAACTGCCCATGCTTACGGTTTATTTATTGATCCCGATAAAATTCTGAATGTTGGTATCCAGAATTTATCAGAGCAGGATATCCAGTACGCAAGAGAAAAGAATTACAAAATTAAACTCGTACCTACCGCTCGTAAAATCAGCACCAAACAAGTCGTAACTTATGTATTGCCTAAGTTTGTGAAATCTGATGATTTCTTATATAACGTAGAAAATGAATACAACGGAGTTACAGTACAAGCTGCTTTTGCAGACAAGCAATTCTTTTTTGGAAAAGGTGCTGGCGGACATCCAACAGGTGCAGCAGTTTTATCTGATATTGCAGCATTAAGATATGGCTACAGATATGAGTACAAAAAGTTTCATCAGCAAAATGGACTGATTCATACCGATAATGTAAATATCGAAGTTTACCTGAGATATACCCATGAATATACCGTTGAAAAGCTGAAGATTGAAAACATTGTAGAACGGTTTTCAAGAAATGACTTTAAATATGTGATTGGTAGTGTAAGCTTGAAATCTCTGTTAGCGAATAAAGATTTGCTCGTACAGAAAGATGTTTTCATAGCACATACCGGAAGGTTTACCTACACAGATAAGCAGATCGAGGTGATTGCCGGAGAAGAAGCTCTTGTTCACTAAATCCATACAGAAACGCTCAGGAGTTAACCAACAAAAAAGCCTTTCAGTTAAATTCTGAAAGGCTTTTTTGTTTATGTTTTCACTTATTAAAACGAGGTAAATGAAGCATAGTGATCTCCTGTATAATACCGGCTGCCATCGTTACCAAGAACGATACGCTCTGCTCCTCTGTTCTGTCCGCTCACTTTTGGGTTTACATCATACTCTTTGTAAGCTACCCCTTGTGGCAATAAACCTTCACGGTTCTGGAATACTGTTCCTCCAACATATCCCTGAGGTGCCTTTCCATTTTTAGCTACATAATCAGCAACCGTATAAGCTTTTTGCGGAACTGCGGCTGCTGCTTGTTGAGTCGTTTGGCCTGCAATACTAACCGTTGTTGCTTGCAGCGTGTTTACTAAAGCTAATGAAGAATTGCTGTCTTTCGTGAAAGACGAAAACAGCAAACCAAAGGTTAGCAGTGCGAATAAAATTTTAAAGTTTTTCATAGATCTTTTTTTAATGGTTATTTATTAATGAATAGATAAACTAAAGATCAGTGATTTAAGTTAAATTTTCACACGTTAAGCAAAACTTAATGCATTGTTCATCCTAAGCAAACATAGCCGTTAGCTATTACAACTAAAGATTATCCGTAATAACACAAATAAGCCACATCCTGGTCACAGCTAACCTCAAATGAAGAGCCCGCAACAACATCAAATTCCTCCTGCGCATTGTAAACCTGATATTCATCAGCTAACTTCACTTTCATACTACCTGAGATCACGATCATCTTTTCTGGCGAAGAAGTTGAAAAAACATAAGTTCCTTTCTTCATCACTCCCAGTGTAGCTTTACCTTTCTCAGTTTCCAGTCCAAGACTTTGAACTTTGCCTTCAAAATAAACATTGTGGGCCACTGTTTCATTTACAATAGCGTTATTAATCGGATTACTCATAGTTTTATGGGGGTTTAGGTTATTCAAATATATTGACTATACCCACATTTACGTAAATTACAAGCAGATATTTTGAAGATAACAGCAGATATTTTAATGAATATAATAACAGACAATTTATACGGCAAATTCAGCGTTTCTCCCCTTATTCATGAATTAATTAATTCCAGGCCTTTCCAAAGGCTTAAAGGAATACACCAGGGCGGTGGAATATTTTTGGTTAACCCAAAACTAACCTTGACCAGGCATGAACACTCTATCGGAGTTATGTTACTGATTAAACTACTCGGAGGAACTGAAACAGAACAAGCAGCAGGGCTACTTCATGATATTTCACATACCGCATTTTCTCACGTTATTGACTATGTATTTGAACATGCCGGGGAAGATTACCACGAAGAAATCTTTCAGAGAATTTTGAATAACTCTGAGATTCCGGAGATATTAAGCAAACACGGATACAGACTTTCACACTTGACAGCTCAAAACTTTAATATACTGGAGCAACCCCTGCCCAATCTTTGTGCAGACCGGATTGATTATGCTTTGAGAGATCTGTTTTATGCCGGCTTTATTACTAAAGAAGAAGTTAAAAACTTTATTTCAGCAATCTCCATTCACGAAGGAAGAATCATGGTCAGCTCCATAGCGCAGGCACAATGGTTTAAAAGCAAATTTGAAATCCTGAACAAGGACTATTTCGCCAAAAAAGAACACCTTTACGCCAATGAGAAATTAACAGAAATAATTAAGCATTTACTCAATGAAAACGTAATCACGCCAACGGACTTTGAAACAGATGATGCACAGCTGCTGAAGCAAATTGAAAATACTGTTGCCGGAAAGCAACGTATTGAAGAAATTAAAAAATTCAAAGATTTTGAAGCATACACACCCGGTTTCAGCTTAAAAAACCGCATAGTAGATCCGGAGCTTTACATTAGCGGAGTGTATTCCAGGTTAAGTCAGGTCTGATATCAAGTGGGTTGAGTGAAATCTGATATTAAATATAAACAAAAGGGGTATCCAGTTCACCAGATACCCCTTTGCTATAATTATATCCCTGTTCAGGAATTAAATTTCTCTGTTGATATCCCAGTTCTCCAGGTAATCTGCCACTCGGCGTACAAAAGTACCACCAAGCGCACCATTAACCACCCTGTGGTCATAAGACAACGAAAGGAACATGATATGGCGGATTGCAATTACATCCCCGTATTCAGTCTCTAAAACAGCTGGTTTCTTTTTAATAGCGCCTACAGCAAGAATAGCTACCTGTGGCTGATTGATAATAGGTGTTCCCATTACGTTTCCGAATGAACCTACGTTAGTCAAAGTAAAAGTACCACCCTGCGTCTCATCAGGTTTCAATTTAGAACCCCTTGCACGGTTTGCCAGATCATTGACAGATTTAGTTAATCCGACAAGATTCAGCTGATCCGCATTTTTAATTACAGGGACAATCAGGTTACCACTAGGCAAAGCAGCAGCCATACCAATATTAATATCTTTTTTCTTGATGATTTTCGTTCCGTTCACAGAAACATTGATCATTGGAAAATCTTTGATTGCTTTAGTCACAGCTTCAATAAAGATAGGCGTAAAAGTGATCTTTTCGTTCTCTCTCTTCTCGAAATTTTTCTTTACTTTATCTCTCCACAAAACCATGTTTGTCACATCAGCCTCTACAAATGACGTTACGTGAGCAGAAGTCTGCTTACTCATCACCATGTGATCCGCAATGATTTTACCCATTCGATCCATTTCAATGATTTCATCAGCCCCACTTAAACTCACTACCGGCTGCGCACTAGCAGACTTTGCAGCCGCAACAGGCGCCGGTGCAGCAGTAGTATTAACTGGCTCTTCTTTAACAGCAACAGGCTGGCTTTGTTCAGCACGGTTAGCTAATACAGCTCCCGTACTTTTACGTCCATTCTGGATATAATTTAACAGATCATCCTTAGTTAAACGGCCATCAGCACCGCTACCAGCAATATCATCAAGCTCAGTTACACTAATCTGCTCCTGAGCAGCTATGCTCTTTACTAAAGGAGAATAAAAGCGATCCGGCTCACTGCTGTGCTGCGCAGAATTTACCGGCGTATCATTCAACTGTTCAGTTCCCGGAATACTAACCGCTGGCTCAGCCGCAGCAGCCTGTTCAGCTACAACAGGTTGCTCCACCTTTTCAGCAGCTTTACTTTCAGCAGCATCTGTCTCGATTATTGCAATTACAGCACCAACCTGAACAACATCATCTTCTTTATATAATTGTTGGACCAATTTTCCAGCCACTGGTGACGGAACCTCTGAGTCCACTTTATCTGTTGCGATTTCTAACAGGGTATCATCCAAACTGATCATATCACCAGGTTGCTTTAACCACTTGATGACGGTTGCTTCTGCAACACTTTCTCCCATTTTAGGTAATAATAATTCGTATTGTGCCATTTAGTTTACAGTAAATTTGGTATTTCCTATCGGATGCAAAAGTAAGGCTTTTTTGCAGTTAATTGTTATCTTCTTTCAGCAGATTCAAAATCATTGTTAAAGCAGCGATCGCCGACCGCTCAATATTCTGTGCTCTTTTACTTCCAAAAGTAAATAACTTTGCCACTACCCCATTCTTGTTTGCCACTGCTATCCAGACAGTTCCAACTGGTTTATCTACAGTTCCGCCATCAGGCCCGGCAATACCACTTACCGCTACACTATAGTCAGTATTAAAATGAGTGATCGCACCAGCAGCCATTTCTTTTACAGTTTGTTCACTAACCGCACCATATTTTGCCAGTGTATCCGCTTTTACTCCTAAAACAGATTGCTTTAATTCATAAGAATAAACAACTGCGCCGCCCGTATAAACCGACGAACAACCCGGATGCTGCGTAATTAACTGCGCAATATATCCACCCGTACAACTCTCCGCCGTAGAAAGGGTAAGCCCCTTTTTGTCCATCATATCGAGAATAGCCTTCTCAATCGCAATATCATCCTCAGCAACAATATAAGGCTTGATCTTTTCAATAATCCGCTGCGCATAAACCTCTACCTCTTCCTTCAATTGAGCTTCATCAGTACCAGAAGTACTTAACCTCAACCTTACCTGTCCAAGTTTCGGTAAATAAGCAAGCTTAATAGCAGGAGGCAAACTATCTTCAATTTCCTCAATCTGCTGTGCCAGGAAAGACTCCCCTAAATTTGCAGTAAGTATAGTTTTGTGATAAATAAAAGGCAGTTCAAAAGCCTGCTTTAATCTTGGCAGGATTTCTTCGTCCATTAAATACATCATTTCGAAAGGTACTCCAGGCATAGAAACGAAGATTGTCCCTTCACGCTCAAACCACATACAAGGCGCTGTTCCGTTTTTATTTGGGATCACCGTACAACCATCCGGCACATCAGCCTGCCTGATATTTGACTCAATCATCGGGCGGTTAAAACGTCTGAAAATCTCTTCCACCTGTGCCAGTACACCAGCATCGCGGCGCATACCCATATTAAAATACTTTGCCAGTGTATATTTGGTAATATCATCCTTTGTCGGGCCTAGTCCACCAGTAATTAAAATAATCTTCGCTCTTTGCTCCGCCTGTGCCAGTGCTGCTATAATGTGATCAGCATCATCAGATACCGAGGTTATTTGTTTTACTTTAATGCCCGCAGCATTCAGTTGTTTGGCCATCCATGCAGAATTTGTATCCACAATCTGGCCGATTAATATTTCATCGCCAATCGTAATAATCTCAGCTAACATAAAAATTCGTTAAAAACGTGTATAATAAGCTTGTTGTTTGCTCAACTTTAAATCCTGTAAGATCGAAGCTTTGACCTTAATTGTCAAATTATAACTTCTGTAAGGGCCAATAGGAATCCAGTTAATACTCATATCCCAGCAATGTAAATCTCTGTATATCGCAAAAGATGTAGGTGACAAACCCGCACTTTTAAAATCATATCCAGAAGTAAACTGTACTTTCCACTTAGGAGTAACGTTAAAATCCCCATTAAAGTTTAGCGTATTCGTTGCTGTCGGCAATAAACCCGTTGCTTGTCTGGAATAATCAAAACGGTAAGAAAACGTAAAGTTCCATGGAATTTTAAAATCCACAAATGCATTAGGATCCTTGCTTACTTCAGCTAACTGTGCAGCCTGCTCTGGTGTCATTCCATTTTGCTGCACTTTTTTGGTTGTCTTATCCAGACTCTCATTACGCTTGCGGAAAGCTTCCGCATTTAAACTATATCCAAATGACACACTGAATCTTGTTAACCTTGGAAGTGTATACCTGTCCACCAGTTTTTTAGTTTGATATACCCCATTGATCGTTGAATCCGCTACCGCATAAGGATTAAATGACCCATCATAAGTAATCCCGAATTTATCCGTAAACTGTGAACGTCCGCTAAAACTCAACTCAGAAAGCTTAAACGCTGGTGCAAGGAAATTATAAGACCCATTAAACCCTAAACCCTGAATAATCGGTACCTTTCTCATCCCCGTACCCGTCGTGTCTTTTTTAGACAATACTTTCGCCTCTAAAGTATTATCCAGTCCAAAACTGATACTCGCATTTCTTCCCTCTCCCGGCCCGCCATATAAAGTACCCTCATGAATAGAATAACGTTTATTCCTTCCATAAAAAGGATCATACACAGGTGTACCATCCTGGTAAAGTAAAGTCTTGTAATTTCCTTTCGAAGGATCAGAAAAATCAGGACGGTAACTAAAGTTCGCATTCGGAGTCATCACTAAACGCAAAGCCTTTAAATTACCCATTTTCTTAAATTGTAAAGTATTATAGATCTTGGTAGACAAACCCATATTGATACTATATTCACCAGAACGGTTAAAACCCTGAACCGTGTCTCTGACAATCTGATCCGGCTGTACAACCCCATTTAATAAAGCCCCGCGAATTGCAGTTTGGCGAACAGACTGGAACTGCCATTTCTCTAAATAAGTTCCGCCAGCCGAAAAGTTGAAATACTTCAACGCCGTAAAGTTGATACTTACCGGAACCGTATGGCTGAATCCATTCTTCAATCTATCCAGCGCCTTTCTGGTAAAAAGTAAACTATCAGAAGTAGAAATAGAGTTAGAAGCTACCATAGAGTAACCTACCGTAATCTTGTTGTACCATTTCTGCTCCCCGACACCCTTTTGCTTAAAAAGCGGAAAAGTCTGTACCCCTAATGCAATATCCGGTAAAGTAACGTCTACCGTTTTAGACTGTGTATTCTGATTATGCCTTGCCGCTGCCGAAAAAGTAACTTTTCCATCCGCGAATGTTCTGCCATAACTTACACTGGAAGACAATGCATTTTCAGTAATCTGTCTGAAATCATAACTCGTTCCACCGGCCGTATTTAAATTGTAACCACTCGTTTTAATATTGACACTCGCTCCAAAGTTTGTTCCCGGATGCGCATTGGCATTCTGTGAATGCACCCATTGGATACTATAATCCTTACGCGGAGAATAAGCCGGAGTACCTTCCAGACCATAACGATTACTATTATAATCTACTTTGATACTACCATTATACTTATAACGCTTCACATAATTTGAAGTTACCGACATCCCATAAGAACCCCTGGTATATAATGTACCCAGGATCTTCGCATCCCAGTAATCATTCAGATTCAGATAATATCCACCATCCCTGAAAAAGAATCCCCTGGTATAATCATCTCCCACATTGGGCATGATAATTCCGGAGTTCCTTTTATTAGGTTTTGGGAAAAAAGCAAACGGCAAACCTAAAGGCAGCGGTATGTCCTCAATTTTCAGATATACCGGGCCGGTAATAATTTGTTTATCAGTTACGATACCTTTAGTAATAAAGATCCCAAAGTGAGGATGCGGTAAATTACAAGTACTATAAGTCATCCCTTTCAGGTGAATTTCATTGTCCGGTTGCCTCTTGCTCTGTCCACCAGAGAAGAATCCCCCCTCCTGTTCCGTGAAAGTATTAAACACAGTTCCCTTTCCGGACTTAGTATTATAAAAAAGTGAATCCGCTATAGAAGACCCCTGTTTTTCCATCTTAAAAATAGGTTTACCCAGATATTTACCCTTTGAATCCTTTCTTCCGCTCGCAAAAACCGTATTTGTTTTAGAATTATAGGTGATATAATCCGCATCAAGCTCGAAGGATTGGTAAATAACCCTGGCCTTTCCATATAAATAGATTATACTATTGTCCTTACTATACTTTGTGGAATCGACTGCTGAATATTCTATTTTAGAATCACCCTGTTTCACCACACCACCCTTCGCTCCGGCAGCGCCACCAACCTTAACTTTAGCCGTATCTTTTTTCGCTGTATCCTGTGGTAACCCCAATGGACTTTTAGCAGCAGTATTCGGATTAGGTATAACTTTATTAATAGCTTTTTTGGTGGTGTCCTGCTGTTGCAATATCTGGCGTGTAGAAAAACTTTCAAAGGCAAAAGCAGAGTGACCGGCAAATACCAGTAAAAAGATAGAATTCAGTAAGAGGATAGTTCGTAAAAATTTCAAATTCTTGTGTGAATGTAATAAATGCAACTGTAGTTAAAGTCTGTCTAAATTTATAGATTAAAATTGTTTAATATCCATTTTTGAATGAAACAGCTCAACTGTTGCAAAGAAAGCCATTACCTTCCCGGAGCAATTAACGCTATTGCAGCCAAAATTGTACTTAAACAAATTAATAGCTATGCTTAAAACAGCCTTTTAACCCAAAACGTCCAAAATTAGCGAAAAATATAGCATTGCCGGGGGCAAATACCATTTTGATTAAAAATATTTCCTAACACCCCTCTAAACACTGGATAACCAACAAATTGCAGGCTTTAACCAATTAAAAGCAGTTCAATAAATCCGAACAGATATCCCGGTCATACCGTGTATCCTCAGCCTGGCTGCAAAACAATTTCAAACAATAGGCACCAATTCCGTACTAAAAATTATATTATACTATCTTTGTGCGCAAATAAGCAACAATTAAGGGATAATACTACCTGTTTAAGATTATAATTTTAGACAGATCCGAAGCCATTAAACAAAAAGATTAAATGAGATTGAAAAGGAATATATTCTTATGCGCTATTTTTTTGCTGATCACTTCAACAGCTGCCCTTTCTCAGGGTTATAAAGTAAAGACCATTGTTATCGATGCCGGTCATGGTGGCGATAAACCAGGTGCAGCCGGAAGCTATTCATTAGAAAAAAACGTGACACTGCAAGTTGCCTTAAAATTAGGCCGGAAGTTTGAAGAAGATATGCCAGGCGTAAAGATCGTTTACACCAGAAAAACAGATGTTGACGTGTCCTTATACCGCAGACCACAAATTGCAACAGCTGCAAAAGCCGATTTGTTTATCTCCATTCACTGTAACTCGATGCCAGACCATAAAGTTGTAACTGGTTATACGACCAGAAAAGGAAAAAGAATTCCTAAATACGGCTATGTAAAGAACAAAACTACCAGTGGTAATGAAACATTTGTAGCCGGTAGTCACCGCTTAAACGAGCAAGACGGTGCACTCCGTGAAAATGCCGATATCAGCTTAGAAAAGGATTATAAAAAAAATTATGATGGTTACGATCCAAAGGATCCTGAAACATTTATTATACTATCTTTGTTTAAAAACATATATAGGGACAAAAGTCTGAAGTTAGCACGATTAATGCAGAACAATTATACCCGCGACAACAAAAGATTTAACAGAGGTGTTAAAGAGCAGGGAATTTTAATCTTACAAAGATGCGGTATGCCAGCCGTATTAACTGAGATTGGGTTTATTTCGAATCCAGCCGAAGAAGATTATATAAACTCAGCGAGCGGCCAGTCAGAGATTGTAAATGCAATCTTTAAAGCCGTGAAGACCTACAAACAAGAAACAGAAGTAAATTAAGTAAACTACTATAAGTGAAAATAACTAACGAAACCAAAGTAGGCATATTAGCAGCCTTTTCTATCGCCTCATTAATTATCGGATATAACTTCCTTAAAGGTAACTCATTATTTTCGAGTGAAACATTACTTTATGCCAGATATACCCACGTTGACGGTCTGGCCATATCAAAACCAGTATTAATAAACGGCTTTCAGATTGGTCGTGTAGATAAACTTGTTTTACAACCTGACGGAACCATTTTGGCTACCCTGAAAATAAAAGGCAAATATGACATTCCAAAATCGACCATAGCCAGATTAGAAAGCACTGACCTGCTGGGCAGCAAAGCAATTGTAATGGCTTTAGGTACCGGTAAAGATTTTGCTCAGGACGGTGACACCTTAAACTCTAACGTAGAGAAAAACCTGATGGAGACCGTTCAGCCCGTACAAAAGAAAGCAGAATTGATTATCGGTAAAATGGATTCTATCCTGACCAGTGTCAACTCTATCCTGAACCCTGACTTCCAGAAAAACGTCAACAAGAGTTTCAACAGTATTGCTGGTACGCTGGCATCCTTAGAAGGAACCTCTAAAAAAGTAGACGGATTAGTAGGAACTGAAAGTAAAAGAATTGCAGCTATTTTAGCCAATGCTGAGTCCATTTCAGGAAACCTTAAAAACAACAATGCGAAGATCAATGCTATACTAAGCAATATCAATAAAATCACTGATCAGGTTGCCGCTGCAAACTTCAAGCAGACAATTGACAATGCAAATAAAGCTGTAGCAGACCTTCAGGGCATCGTAAGTAAAGTTAATGACGGTAAAGGAACTTTAGGCCTGCTTGTTAACGACACCAAGATGTATGACAACCTGAACAATGCCTCTAAAAACTTAGATGAACTCATTATCGATCTTAAAGCTAACCCTAAACGTTACGTACACTTCTCAGTATTCGGCGGCGGAGGTTCGAAAAAAGATAAGTAACCCATAAAAAAAGCAAAGGCGCTTTGCTGTCGGCGTTCATGAAGAATGAACAATGTCAGCAAAGCGCCTTTCCCTTTTTTATTTAATTTCTCCCCGTACTTTCCGGGTAGGTTGATTGTTGGGAGCTTAAAGCCCCCACTTAGAACGCCTTAGGAATACCCACTAATTGCCTTATTACCTATTACCACGGACTAATACCCGTATCCGGCGCATTGTCATCACTAAAGAACTGTCCCGTAGGCCCATCAGCTCCCAGCGTTGCCGCCTTTACCACTCTTGCAGCAGCTTCCTCTACCGTCCCCGGGCCACTATGATGGTTAAAATCCGTAGCCGTATACCCAGGATCCACCGCGTTGATCTTAAATGACGTAAAACGCTGATCATAAGCCAACACAATCGTATAAGCATTAAGCGCAGCCTTAGACGCTACATAACTAGTTGGTTTAACACTATAATACTTCCATTCAGGATCATTATGCAGCGCAAGTGAACCTAACCCAGAAGTTACATTAACAATTCTTGGCTCTTCAGACTCCATCATTAAATCAACAAACGCCTGCGTAACTTCTATCACACCAAAAAAGTTAGTTTCAAACACCTCCCTGAACACCTTAACATCAGTTTCCAGTGGAGTCTGTGGCATTGCACCACCAATACCAGCATTATTAATCAATACATCCAACACCTTAACTTTCTGCCCTAACACCTCACGCGCAGCCCGTACCGATGCAACATCATTCACATCAATCGCTATCGCCTCCACCTCACTTAAGCCCTCAGCACGCAGCTGACTAACCGCCTGCTCACCCTTTTCCATATCCCTGCTGCCTAGATATACATAATACCCCTGCTGTAATAATTGTCTTGCCGTTTCAAAGCCTATGCTTTTATTTGCCCCTGTAATCAATACTGTTTTCATAATCTATTTTATATATAAACAAATCTACAGCGCATGCCCCTTCTGAACACAGGACATCCATCAGTAATCATGGTACATTTTGCGGGTGGCCATACGATACTCAACCGGTGTAACATTACACTCCCTTTTAAAAAAGCGATTAAAATAAGAAGTATCCGAAAAACCAAGATCAAAAGCAATTTCCTTCAACGAATTGTCCGTATGAAAAAGCAGGCGCCGTGCTTCCAGTACCTGTCGCTCATGTATATGTTTGATGGCCGGTTTGCCACTCTGACTCTTGACAACCTCACTTAAATGTCCCGCAGAAATATTCAGCAAAGAAGCATACTCACTCACCTCCCGCAGCTCCCGGAAGCGCTCATTGATCTTTAACTGAAAATTTTTAAGCAATACCTTATCCACAGAAACACCAATATCCCTAAACTGCTCCACATACAAACGGCTCAGATAAGTAACCAGTACTGTCAAATAAGCAGCTAACATACGCTGCTGCCACTCCCCACTACTCTGATACTCCGCATTCAGCTTAGCAATCATATCCTCCACAAAAACGACATCAACCTCACTAAGCAGAAGCTCATGCCCATTCTGAGGATTCTGAATCAACGGCAACCCACTTAAAACAGTATTTCCCTGAAGAGACAGAAACTCAGTCGTAAAAGCGATACCCGTGCTCCACAACTCCTGGAAGCCATCCTTTACAATAATCTGATTTGGTTCCGTAAAATAAAAAGTATTATCCTTAAGCGAATAAGGGTTCATATCAATCCATAAACTGCTCCCACCCCGTCTCATAAACACCAGCAGATAATGATCCTTTCTATGCGGTATCAAAAAATCCGACTCATCCGGTAAAGTACCAGTAAAATTATACATCCTGAAATGTTTATTCCTACCTACCCCATCCGGCTCCAGAGCGTAAACAGGTAACTGTTGATTATGATTAAGCATATACACCGTTAATTTAAAACTTATTAATTACCCAGGCCGTCAATACCCATAAAACAGTAACCAATAAAGCAAAGATCAAAAACAAAATAACCAATGCAAGCACAATCGTACTCTTTCCACTGCCCCTATGCTTACCCTGCTCATAATACTCCTCCATCAAGCGCATGTTCCTGGTATTTGACTTAAAGAAAAAATCCCAAACCTGTCCAACCCCCGGAATTGCCCCAATCGTCGTATCCAATAAAATATTGATACACATCAACACAACAATTTTGCTCGTGAGTCCTTTACTCGCCATAGCCAGTACTAAACCACCAGAAACAGCAAAACCAACAATATCCCCAGCAAAGGGGATTAAATTCAGCAAAGGATCCAGTCCGAACCTGTACTTTGTACCCGGAATTCTGAACTGTTCATCCATCAAAAAAGAAAGTCTTGAAACCCACCGTAAAACAGGAACATCCGGAACCGAATTTTTATAAGAAGAATCATATGGCATTATACCGTAACCAAATATCAGTCAGATTGTTTTCCCACATTTATCTTCCCACGCGTTTCCTCTATAAAGCCTCTCTTTTTATTTTGTATCAAAAAGCTTCCCTATTTTTACATCTAACAAGTTTCTTTTTTTCTGCACCAATCAAGCTTTCCTATTTTTACATCTAATAAGTTTCTTCTTTTTTTGCACCAATCAAGTTTCTCCTATTTTCTGCATCCAATAAGTTTCTTTTTTTTTACCTAATAAGTTTCTTCTATTTTTTTACCTCAATCTGCATCATGCCCAAATGGAATGAACCTTTACTAATTTTAGTGGTAAAAAAAAATGAAGAGTAGCATGTCCTGACAATGATTCATTCTTCATGAATTCCGTCAGGACATGCTACCCTTCATTTTTTTTCTAATAAGCTAAACGGTGAATGTAACACCTTCGAGAGCCAGCTCAGTATTTTCAAAAACCCCCTGCGCCTCCTCTAACAGCGGCAATAGCGCCTTATACCTCGAAGAAAAATGTCCGATAATCAACTTACCAGCACCAACCTCCTTCGCCACCAATCCCGCCTGTAAAGCCGTCGTATGATGCGTCACACCTGCCCTTTCCAGCAAATCGTCCATAAACGTTGCCTCATGATACAACATGGTGCAACCCCGGATACTCTCCAGATAACTCCCGTCCGCCATTGTATCCGAACAATAACAATAACTCTTAGGCATATCCGAATCAATCGTATAATCAGCATTCAAAATCACTTCACCACCCGGCAAAGTCAAATCCAAACCCTTCTTTAACAACTGATAATAATCCGGAGAAATATTTGCAGCCTCTAACTTATCCACTAAAACCTTACGTAACCTCTTTTTCTCCGTAAACCTGAACCCTGTACACGGGATCCTGTGATTCAGCACAATCGTTTCAACCGTTAAATCCTGATTCTGGAAAATCACTCTTGGCTCATCCGCTACAATCGGACAAAACTCAATCTCAAACCTTAAATTTGTTTCAGAATATCTGAACTGAATCTCCAGGATCTCCAGTAAAGCTGCCGGAGCAAAAATCTGGAAAGGCTTGATACGCCCATTCAAATTCATCGTCGAAAGTAAGCCGATCAAACCAAAATAATGATCACCATGAAGATGACTTATAAAAGCCACATCGATCTTACTCGCCTTAAAACCAAACCTGATTAACTGCTGCTGAGTACCCTCACCACAATCAATCAAATAAAACTTATCCTTACAATTTAAAAGCTGTGCTGACGGATTTCTATTAAAAACCGGAGTAGCAGAACTACTTCCTAAAATGGTAACCTCAAACTTCATTAATTTCCCTGATCAAAGCTCCCTAGTAATTCCTTCTCTATCTCTTCCATGAAGATCAAATCTTCCGCCTCATCCAGGCTGCCCACAATATTTAATGACTGATCAATAGACGACATTTCCAATAATTTGGCAATACACTCCGTTAACCCCGTTACCAGGAATAACCCATTTGCCTTTTTGCAAAGCCTGTCCCCAACCAAAAGACAGCTCAGGTCCTGTGAATCATCACAATTACTCACCATCGATAAGTCCAGAACGATATTACAATACCCCTCAGCATTCAATAAAATGAACTCAGACTTTAATCCGGGCGTATTCTCAGCAGTCAGTTTGTTTTCATCCAACCTGATTGCCACATACTTTTCGTGTTTATCTACCGAAAATTTCATAACATCCCCCTTTTTTATATAACAAATTAAGAATTTAATTTGATAACAAAGTATTCAGACTACCTAAAACATTCTGCTCAATTCTGTTCAGTATATCATCCTGCTCATTCTTTACAAACGTATCACCAGTAATCTGCTCATACAACTCAATATAACGCTCAGAAATTGAAGCAATAACCTCAGGAGTCATTAACGGGATCACCTGTCCATCCTTACCCTGGAAACCATTTTCAATTAACCACTTGCGTACAAACTCCTTAGAAAGCTGTTTCTGAGGAGTATTTTCCGCCTGGCGCATCTCATAGCCCTCCGCATAAAAATAACGCGAAGAATCCGGCGTATGGATCTCATCAATCAGGTAAATTTCCTCACCAATTTTACCAAACTCATACTTCGTATCTACCAGGATCAGACCACGCTCAGCAGCCATTTCAGTTCCTCTCTTATACAAAGCATAAGTATAACTCTCCAACTGATCATAATCAACAATCGAAACAATACCCTTCGCTAAAATATCTTCTCTGGAGATATCCTCATCATGCCCAACAGACGCTTTTGTTGTTGGCGTGATGATTGGCTGAGGTAATTTATCATTCTCCTTTAAACCATCCGGAAGCGCTACACCGCATACACTTCTTTTACCCGCACTATATTCCCTCCACGCATGGCCCGCAAGGTAACCCCTGATGACCATTTCTACCTTAAAAGGCTCACAAATGCGACCAATCGTCACCATTTCATCCGGTACAGCAATCACCCAATTCTGAACGATATCCGTTGTTGCCTTTAAAAATTTAGCCCCGATCTGATTTAACACCTGGCCCTTAAAAGGAATAGCCTCAGGTAAAACCACATCAAATGCAGAAATCCTGTCAGTCACTACCATGGCCATCAAACGATGATCAATAGTATACACATCACGCACCTTACCCTTGTAAAAACTACTCTGTTCAGGAAAATTAAAATTTGTTTCTTTTATTGCTTTCATGTTGTTGATGGATCACATCAATTATTGTTTATAAATTACTGTATATCTCCGTACGCCTTCAAAATCCTTTTCACCAGCTTATGCCTTACCACATCCTCCCCTGTCAGGTAGATGATTTCGATACCCGGAATATCATCCAGAATACGCAAAGCATTATGTAAACCCGACATTTGTTTCTTAGGTAAATCGATCTGCGTTACATCACCAGTCACGATGAATTTCGCAGAAGGGCCCATCCTTGTCAGGAACATCTTCAACTGTAAATCCGTTGAATTCTGTGCTTCGTCCAAAATTACAAAACAATTATCCAAAGTACGGCCACGCATAAAAGCGAGCGGTGCAATTTCGATCGTTCTGTTCTCTAAATACAACTTCAGCTTCTCTGCCGGAATCATATCATCAAGCGCATCATATAACGGACGAAGATAAGGATCTACTTTCTCCTTTAAATCACCAGGCAGAAAACCTAAGCTCTCCCCAGCCTCTACAGCCGGTCTGGTTAAAATAATTCTTTTAATCTCTTTATTTTTCAATGCTCTCACAGCAAGTGCTACCGCCGTATACGTTTTTCCCGTCCCCGCAGGGCCGATTGCAAAAAGCACATCGTTTTTCACGATACTGTCCACCATTCTGCGTTGATTAGCCGTTCGGGCTTTGATCATCATACCGCTATTCCCGAATACAATGACTTCTCCACCGCCACCACCATTCACTTTTTCTGGTGCAGCATCAGCACCATAAACATCCGCGTTATACTTAAACGCTAAAATTGATTCAATATCACCCGGACTTAAAGAGCCATATTGCTCCAGGTGACCGACCAATTTACCAAATTTTTTTTCAAAGAGTTTTTGCTCACCCTCATCACCTAACACCTTCACCTCGTTGCCTCTGGCAACAACTTTCAGTTTAGGAAATGCGTGTTTGATCAACTCATAATGCTCGTTGTTTGCACCCCAGAATTGTACCGGATCTACTGTTTCTAATGTTAGTTTTAGTTCGTTCAAAATATTGTTTTTTAGATAGGAGTGTATATTTTGATATAAAAGTTGAATATTTGTAGCGCTTTACCGCATACGCAAGAATAAGAATAAATATTCAATTTTTAATGGCCATTATCACTTTAACAACAGATTTAGGATCCAAAGATTTTTATCAGGCTGCCCTCAAAGGCAGTATCCTGACGATCTTGCCTACAGCTACTATTGTTGATATTACCCATGAAGTTCCATCCTTCAATATCTCTTACGCAGCCTTTGTTTTAAAGAATGTTTATCACTATTTTCCTAAAGGTACTGTGCACCTGATAGGTATAGATTCTGTGTTCAGTGAAAATACAAAATATATCGGGTTAAAATATCACGATCATTATTTTGTCGGCGCTGATAACGGGATTTTTTCTTTGCTATTTGACGGCAAACCAGATGAGATTGTAGAGCTGAATATTATGCAGGATCTGAAGTACCTGCACTTCCCGCTTGTTGATATTTTTGTTAAAGCAGCCATTCACCTTGCCAAAGGCGGGAAGCTCAAAGACATTGGACTGCCCACAGCAAACATTGAAGAAAAAATGCTCCTCAACCCGGTCATCGAACAAGATATGATCAGAGGAAGTGTCATTTATATCGATACCTTCTGCAATGTAATTACCAATATCACTAAAGAACTATTCACTAAAATTCAGCGTAACAGAGACTTCACCCTGTTTTTCCGGAAAAGCGAAACCATAACCCAGCTCAGCTGGCACTATAACGAAGTTTCAGAAGGAGAAAAACTATGCCTTTTCGGCATCAGCAACCATTTGGAAATAGCCATTAACAAAGGTAAAGCAAGCGGCTTACTCGGTTTACACCTTGGAGATATTGTCCGCATTCAATTCCACCCTTAAACCAGGTTCAATTGAGCTGAATCAGCCCTACCCTTTATAAGGCATAGATTTTGCTTTAAAAATCAAAATAATACAATTATGATCAGACCTCTCCTTCTATTTATCGGTTTAAGCACTACTATTAATGCCTTAGCCATACCAAGTGACACCTCTGCCTATCAGGTGCAACGTTTAAAAATAAATGCCCTACTCGCAGAGCGAAGTGCCAAATTCGGGCAGTACGACTTAAGCCTCAGTGCGAGAACCGGTATTTTCGGCTTGCAGACTAAGAACGACCTCAAGAATTCCAATGAAATACTGCGTGGTATCATACTGAATGACAACAATATATTCAGGGAACTTAAAGTATTAATGAACTATAAAGATCAGGAAGTACAACAAGTACAAACCAATGCCGGCAATAACGCAAAACGAATAGAAAGCTACATGCAGGCCATTAAAAAATTACAAGATCAGAACGAAGAATTAAAGAAAAAAACAGCAGCGATAACAGCAGAAAAAAACACAGAAACCTATTCCATTATCTTTTTAATTCTGATTATCATCACCGGTGGCCTCTACTTTTACAGCAAACTCCGTAAAAAATCTTAAATACAATAATTAGTCAGCATCCCTACCAGGAACTTAGGCTCTATCCAGGTAGACTTTGGAGGCATTGTCTTATTCGCATCCGCTACATTGATAATCTGTTCCACAGAAACCGCAAACAACGTAAATACGACTGCATAAAGGCCATTATCCACCATTTGCTGTAACGCTGACAAAGGCGTAATCCCACCTTCAAAAGTCACCCGCGCATTGGTACGCGGATCATCAATTCCTAATACAGGACCTAACAACTGATGCTGTAAAATACTAACATCCAATAGCTCTACAGGATCATTCGCATCATAAGCAGCTGGTTTTGGAGATAAAACATACCACTGTTTATCCAGGTACATTCCAATCCGGTGTAACTGATCCGGATCTACCGGCTCCTGCGATTTTTCCAGCGTAAAAGCATCCTTTAGTCTGGATAGAAAATCAACTGTCGTTAACCCATTCAGATCTCTGACCAGCCTGTTAAACTGCAGCACCCTGATCTCATCCGTATTCATAAACACAGTCGAAAAATAATCCATCTTTGACATGGCTGCCGCACGATGATGACCATCTGCAATATAAACAGCACCTATCTTTTCGATTTCACTGCTAATTAAATCAATAGCCTCCTGGTCATCAATCAGCCAGACCTTATGTTCAGTCAAATCAGTAAACGTAAAATCAATCACCGGAAGCTCCAGCATATACTTTGCAATTACCTCATCAATAGCCTGCACAGGATGATAAGTAATCAATACCGGGTTTGCATCCAGACCAGTATGGTGCAGATAATCAGCCAGCTGTTTCTCCCGCCTTTCTACCGTCAGTTCATGCTTTTTAATGCTTCCATCCAGATAACTCTGTACATCACTTAAAGTCCATAAACCTTTCTGCGTAAACCCATTACAAGTAACCTGGTAAATATAAAAACAAGGGCGGTTAACCGGAACCAGTACATTACCATTCAGAAAAGAATCGAAGTTTTCAGCAATCTTACGGAAAATCAATTCCTGGTTCATATCACGCAAATAAGCATGATCCAAAGCCGGACTAATTAAATGAAGAAAGCTATAATTGTTTTCAGAGGCAATTAATCTGGCCTCACCTGTACTGTAATATTCAAGGGGCCGTGTGACCACAGAAGACTGCAAATGTGCAGCAGGGATAAGCGCTGAAAAAGGCTTTACTAAAGGCATGAAACAGGTGTTATTTGGTTTGGGGCCAATATAATCAAATCCCCAAACCATTTAACTTATTTTCCTGTTTTAATAATTATTTTTTAAAATGTGCAATAATCAATGAAGCTAACTCTTCACCAATACGCTCCTGTGCTTCGTTCGTAGCTGCACCAATATGCGGCGTTAACGAGATCTTAGGATGTTTTAAAATAGCCTCCAAAGGAGTAGGCTCATTGTCAAACACATCTAAACCAGCAAAAGCAACTTTAGCACCATCCAACGCATTAATCAGTGCCTGCTCATCAATTGTACCACCTCTTGAACAATTCACCACACCAACTCCTGGTTTCATTAAATCAAACTCAGCAGCCCCTAAAATAGGACGGTCAGCGAAAGGCGTATGTAAAGTGATGAAATCACTATTTTTAATCACTTCTTCCAGACTAACCGTTTTAACAGGAATATCAAGACTTAAATCACCCTGAAACTTCAATGTCAATTTGCCATCAAAAGGATAAAGATCATAAGCCAGTACATTCATACCCAAGCCTAAAGCTAAAGTAGCCGTCTCTCTTCCAATTCTGCCAAAGCCAATGATCCCTAAAGTTTTACCTCTAAGCTCAGTGCCTTTTGCATAATCCTTTTTCAGTTTATTGAAACTCGTAGCACCCTCAACAGGCATTTTACGGTTAGCATCCTGTAAAAAACGAATACCAGTAAATAAATGTGCAAACACCAGTTCTGCAACTGACAAAGAAGAAGCAGCAGGGGTATTCACTACCGCACGGCCTTGTTCACGTGCATAATCCACATCAATATTGTCCATTCCTACTCCACCTCTGCCAATCAACTTCAAATTCGGGCAAGCATCAATCACATCTTTACGAACTTTCGTTGCGCTTCTAACCGTAATTGCATCATAATTCTGCAGGGCTTCAATCAGTTTATCCTGAGCAACAGTTTCTGTATCTACAATAAAACCGGCTTCTTCTAATAATCGTTTTCCGATAGGATCGATCCCATCGTTTGCAAGTATCTTAATCATTAAATTTTATTTTGGGTGTTTCTCTGCAAAAACCTGCATCAATTCCACTAGTCTGTGTACACTTGTAATTGGTAACGCATTGTAAATAGAAGCTCTGAATCCACCTACACTTCTATGTCCTTTAAGCCCTTCCACATCATTCTCTTCTACAAATTTCAGGAATGGTTTCTCCAGTTCAGGATTTTCCATCACGAAACAGATATTCATTCTTGAACGGTCCTCTACTACAGCAGTACCCTTAAATAAAGGATTTCTGTCAATTTCCATATATAAAGCATTCGCTTTCGCAATGTTCTCTTTCTCAATCTCCGCCACACCACCTTTAGATTTTAACCATCTCAGGTTTAACATCGCTACATAAATTGCAAAAACAGGAGGCGTATTGTACATAGAACCACCCTCAATATGCACTTTATAATCTAACATAGAAGGGATCTTATTAGTTGTTTTACCTAAAATCTCATCCTTAACAATTACTAAAACTGAACCAGCAGGGCCAATATTTTTTTGTGAACCCGCATAGATCAGATCATACTGTGAAACATCGATCACTCTGCTCATAATGTCTGATGACATATCACACACTACCGGTACTTGAGTTTCAGGCAAGCTGAACATTTCAGTTCCATAAATTGTGTTATTCGAAGTGCAATGGAAATAAGCACTATCTTCAGGAATTGAATATCCCTTAGGCACGTAGTTAAAGTTAGCATCCTTCGAAGAAGCCACTACATTCGCAGAACCAAAGTTTTTCACTTCTTTAATCGCTTTGTTAGCCCATACACCCGTTTCCAGATAAGTTGCTGTTTGTCCTTCACTTAACAAGTTCATCGGAACCATTGCAAACTGCAAACTTGCACCACCCTGTAAAAATAAAACAGAATATCCTTCCGGTACATTTAACAACTCTTTAACCAACTTAACAGCTTCAGCTAATACGGCCTCGAACTCTGGTGTACGGTGGGAAATCTCTAAAATCGATAACCCGTCCTTAAAATCTAAAACGGCTTGTGACGCCTGTCTAAACACTTCCTGAGGTAAAATACAGGGGCCTGCTCCAAAATTATGTCTCATTTTATATGCTAATTAATTATTGTAAATGTAATTGGTTTTATCCAAATAATATTTGGTTTTTTGAAATAACTACTAAACGAATGGATTTTATATACTGTTTAAGGAGGATACTGATTCACACTTCATCGCGGTGATCATTTCCAAAGGGGATTCAGCACCGAAAATAGCATTTCCAGCTACAAAAACATCCGCGCCGGCAGCCAGTAAATCGCCCAGGTTATGAATACTTACACCACCATCTACCTCAATCAGTAAACCCGGATTTACTATGGCAGCCATAGCTTTCAATCTTCTGATTTTAAGCAGTGTATTGGGAATAAACTGCTGTCCGCCAAAACCAGGATTTACAGACATGATCAGTACCATGTCCAGTACCGGAAGAATATCAATCAGTAACTCTACAGGCGTATGCGGATTAAGCGCTACGCAGGCCTTCGCTCCTGCTTTATGGATCACCTGAACCGTTCTGTCCAAATGTACACAAGCCTCATAATGTACCGTAATACTATTTGCTCCTGCTTCGGCAAACTGTTCAATATACAAATCAGGATTAACGATCATCAAATGAACATCCAAAGGTTTCTTCGCATGTTTTTTCACCGCTTTCATCACTGGAAAACCAAAAGAAATGTTCGGTACAAATACACCATCCATAATATCTACATGAAACCAATCTGCGTCGCTCGAATTAATCATTTCTATATCGCGTTGTAAATTGGCAAAATCAGCAGAAAGTACAGAGGGGGCAATCAGGTGTTTCATGTGTTCAGATTGTAAAGCTATTGAGAAAGTAAATATAAAAAAATAACCCGTTTATAGCACAAATTAGTCTGCATAAAAGGTATATTCAATGTAAAATGAAATCCTAAAACATGCCTTTAATTACGAAAACGCACACTCACTGTTCATTTCCGGGCAGTTTCAAATTCATCAGGATTAAAAATCACTGTTTATTCCATCAAAAACCAGTTTACAAGGGAATGGCATACGTTTAGCTTTTGGCATCAAACGGATATTAACCTTAAATACATGTTTAAACTAGACCTTAAAATAGCTTTACGCAGCCTTTGGAAAAACAAAGGATACACCTTAATTAATGTAGGAGGCCTGGCCATCGGACTGGCAAGTTGTATGATATTACTACTCTATGTGGCCTATGAGTGGAGTTACGACCGGCAGTTCACTAATTTTGATAAAACCTACATTATCTACAACAATTCCAAAGCCAGCACACAAACCTTTAGCTGGGCATGGACACCAGGCGCCATGGCAGATGAAGTAAGGAATAAAATATCAGGCGTAGCCTATTCCTCCCACTCCACTTACCCGGCCGAACAGCTACTGAGTAATGGAGAAAAGAATTTCAAAAAGAAAGCTGTTTATACAGATCCGTCATTCCTGAAAATATTCGATTATAAAATCATTAAAGGAAACTCTAATAGACTTTTAACCAATATCAACACCGTTATTTTAACCCAGACCATGGCCAGAAACCTCTTTGGCGATGAAGACCCCATCAATAAAATTGTGAAACTGCAAAATACCGAGGTCTTAAAAGTCGAAGCAGTCATCGAAGATGTACCTAAAAACAGTACCATCCAATTCGACTATCTCATGCCATACGCACTATTTGTAAAACAAAACCCATGGTCAAAAGAAATCAACTGGGGGAACAATATGTGTTTGACTGTAGTCCAGCTTAAAAGCAATACTTTTTTTGATAAAGCCAATGGTCAGATCAGGGACATTTTTAAAAACAATAGCAAAGACGCTACGAATACCGGACTGATGCACCCTTTAACCAAATGGCATTTATACGACACCTTTGAGAATGGAAAATCAGTTGGAGGAAAGATAGATCAGCTCAGGATATTTCTCATTCTGGCTTTCTGTATCCTGTTAATTGCCTGCGTAAACTTTATGAACCTCTCCACAGCCAAATCAGAGAAAAGAGCCCGGGAAGTCGGCGTTAGAAAAGCCATTGGCTCATCCAGAGGGGCCTTAATCGGACAGTTTATGCTAGAATCTATTTTACTCTCTTTTATAGCGATGCTGGTCGCGTTCACCTTAATGGAGATCAGCCTGCCCTATTTTAATGCCTTGTTAAACATTAAACTAATCATTAACTATCAGAACTGGATATTCTGGTCAGTGCTGTTTGGCCTTACTGCCTTTACAGGTTTCATTGCAGGGAGTTATCCGGCCTTTTACCTCTCCTCTTTTGAACCCGTTAAAGTATTAAAGGGCTTTAGTACCGCAGGCAGTTCATCTCTTTCTGTAAGAAAAGCCTTAGTTGTCTTTCAGTTCATATTTGCAGCCTGCTTAATTATCTGTACCATTGTTATTTATCAGCAACTCAATTACATTAAAAACAAATCAATAGGCTATGACAAAGCTGGTTTAGTAGAAATACCAATACAAGGAAACCTCTTTGGCAAAGAAAAACTGGCCTTACTCAAAGAAAGACTCCTCAAAACCGGAGCAGCTACCGGAGTCACTTATTTCAGCATGAGTATCAATCAAGGCGGAAACAATACTTTTAGTGTAGAATGGCCAGGTAAAAACCTTAAAGACGACGTGCTGTTCAATCACCGTGATGCCGGAGAAGATTTTGCCAAAACCCTGGGCTCTGGTATGGTCGAAGGAAGGGAATTTTCTTCCAGATTTACCGCCGACTCTACCAATATCGTTGTGAATCAAGCAGCCGTAAAAGTAATGGGATTGAAACATCCTATAGGTACGACCCTCAAAATTTTCGGTAAATTCCTTACTATTATAGGCGTAATGAAAGACTTTGTGATGGAATCTCCCTATAAAAATGCTGCGCCCATGTTTATCACCAATCGGATTGCAGGCGTTACCCATGCAATTATCAGACTAAACCCTGCACAAAGCATCAGTAATTCAGTAGCACAAATTGATGAAGTCGTTAAAGCCTTAAATCCAAATTTCCCGGTAGACCGGAAGTTTGTAGATGAAAGTTTTCAGCAGAAATTCCAGGATGAGCGTTTACTAGGGATTTTATCCAACTGGTTTGGTGGTTTTGCCATCTTTATTTCCTGCCTCGGTTTACTCGGGCTTGCGCTATTTATGGCAGAACAGCGAAAAAAAGAAATCAGTATACGCAAAGTACTCGGCGCAAGTACACTGAACATCTTAACCCTGCTCAACAAAGACTTTATTAAACTGGTTGCCATTGCGAACCTGATCGCATTTCCCCTCGCCTACATCATTATCAGCAAATGGCTATCAGCCTTTGAATTTAATGTAGGCATTACACTTTTACCTTTTGCCATAGCCACAGGCATATCCCTGATCATTGCCATTCTAACCGTCAGTGTACAATCTGTTAAAGTTGCAAAAGCTACCCCCATAGATTCCTTAAAACACGAATAACCAAATTTAAAGCATAAAAAAACGCCTCACGAAATAATCGTGAGGCGTTTTCTATTTATAAGATGATCAACTAAGCAGGCTTAGTCTCTGCACCTTCTGGTTTCGGTGGACGAGGCAATAAAGCTTTTCTTGAAAGTTTCATTTTACCTTGTTTATCGATATCTAACAATTTAACCTGGATTTTGTCACCTTCTTTAAGCACACCATCCATAGTTTCTAAACGTTCCCAAGCGATCTCAGAAATGTGAAGTAAACCATCTTTACCCGGCATAATCTCAACGAAAGCACCAAACGGCATGATAGATTTTACTTTACCATCATAAGTAGCACCTATGTCTGGTTTAGCAGCGATTGCATTAATACGTTTAACAGCAGCATCAATTGCAGCTTTATTATCCGCGAAGATTTCAACGATACCTTTGTTACCCACCTCTTCGATAGAGATAGATGCGCCAGTTTCACGTTGCATTTCCTGAATAATTTTACCGCCCGGGCCAATTACAGCACCTATGAATTCCTTGTCAATACTTAAAGAAACGATACGGGGAGCATGGTCCTTGTAATCTTCACGTGGAGCAGAGATAGTTTTAGCCATCTCATTTAAGATATGTAAACGAGCCTCATTAGCTTGTTTCAGGGCAGCAGTTAAAACTTCCCATTTCAAACCATTGATTTTTAAGTCCATTTGACAAGCAACGATACCTTTTTCAGTACCAGTAACCTTGAAGTCCATATCACCTAAATGATCTTCATCACCAAGAATGTCGGTAAGGATTGCATATTTACCAGTTTTCTCATCAGTAATTAATCCCATTGCAATACCCGAAACCGGAGCTTTGATTTTAATACCCGCATCCATTAATGCTAATGTACCAGCACAAACAGTTGCCATTGAAGAAGAACCATTAGACTCAAGAATATCAGAAACGATACGGATTGTATATGGGTTTTCTTCTAAACCTGGTAATACTTTTCTTAAAGAACGCATAGCCAGATGACCATGACCGATTTCACGACGGCCAGCACCTCTGTTCGGGCGAACTTCACCTGTAGAGAAACCTGGGAAATTGTAGTGCAATAAGAATTTGTTGTATCCATTAACGAAAGCACCATCAATCATTTGCTCATCATCTTTAGAACCTAAAGTAACCGTAGTTAATGATTGCGTTTCGCCACGTGTAAATACTGCCGAACCGTGAGCAGAAGGCAAGTAACTTACCTCACTCCAGATAGGGCGTACCGTACGTACATCACGACCATCTAAACGCATACCTTCATCTAAAACAAGGTTACGGATAGCATCATATTGTACATCATGGAAATATTTTTTAGCTAAGAAAGCAGTAACTGCATCAACCTCTTCACCAAGCGTGGCTACGAAAGCTGCTGAAATCTCAGCAAATTTCTCTGTACGCTCACCTTTAGAAGTCTGGCTTTTAGCTACAGCATAAACCTGGTCATAAGTAGCCGCATAAACCTGCTCCTTTAATTCCGGGTTGCTATCTTCATGTGAATACTCACGTTTTTTAGTTTTACCTACCGCTTCAGCTAATTCTTTTTGAACTTTAACCTGAACAACGATCGCTTTATGTGCGAATTCGATAGCTTCAACCATTTCTTCTTCAGAAATTTCATCAGCTTCACCTTCAACCATGACGATGTCATTTTCAGTACCAGCTACCAGGAATTCTAAAGTAGCACGTTCTAAATCACTAACATAAGGATTGATCACTAATTGACCATCAATTTTAGCCACACGAACTTCAGAGATTGGTCCGTTAAAAGGAATATCAGAAACAGCGATGGCAGCTGAAGCAGCTAAACCAGCCAATGAATCTGGCATTATATTTTTATCAGAAGATATCAATGTGATCATTACCTGAGTATCAGAGTGATAATCTTCAGGGAACATCGGGCGTAAAGCACGGTCAACCAAACGTGAGATTAAAACCTCATAATCTGATAATCTGGCCTCACGACGTAAGAAACCACCTGGAATACGACCAGCAGCCGCATATTTTTCCTGGTAATCTACAGATAAAGGTAAAAAGTCAACACCAGCCTTAGCACCTACTGAAGAAACTACAGTCGCTAATAACATAGTGTCACCCATTCTTACCACAACGGATCCATCAGCCTGTTTAGCTAATTTTCCTGTTTCAATTTCGATGGTTCTTCCATCTCCAAGATCGAACGATTTTTTTATTACATTCATTTACAAATTGTTGCGGTGTGTTTTCCTCTTTCGACACACCAGATTTATATATTATATTTTTATATTTCAATTAAAAAAGCCATCCCTAAGAATGGCTTTTCTTGATATTTTAACGCTTATTTGCTATCTCTTGTCGAACCTAATGGTTTGATAATATCTCTTAAACCTAAAGATTTAATGATAGCACGGTAACGATTGATATCTTTTTTAAACAGGTAAGCCAGAATACCACGGCGTTTACCTACTAATTTTTGAAGAGACAACTGTGTAGAAAAATCCTTACGGTTTTTCTTTAAGTGTCCTGTTAAGTGCGCGATACGGTAAGTGAATAACGCTACTTGTCCTTCAGCAGATCCTGTGTTAGTTTCTACTTCGCCGTGTGTTTTGAAAATGTCGGCTTTTACTTCTTTACTTAAATACATTGCTTGAATTATACTAAAGTGTATATTGATTAATTAATTACGCGCAAAGATAGTGTAAGTTTTCAGGATAAACACGTATACTCATAAAATATTTCAATAACAGGCCCTCAAACTTTACTTTTGCAAGATGGAAAAGACTGAATATAGTATATTTGAGACAGCGCTCAAAGTAAGACCCGATGATATAGACATGTTTAACCATGTACACAACAGTAAATACTTTGACTACGTATTGGCTGCCCGTTACGATCAGATGGAGAAATTCTATAAAATGCCGATGGAAGACTTCCTGAAAAGCGGTTTCGGATGGGTGGTCAGAACCGCTCATGTAGACTATAAAAGACCGTTAATTTTGGGTGATCAGCTTAAAATAAGAACAGGAATCCTGACCATTAATGAAAAAGGGTGCCGTGTACAATTTGAAATAGAAAACGAACGTACAGGAAAAATAGCCTCAGACGGATGGTTTGACTACGTATTAATTGATACCACTACAGGCAAAGGATGTAAAGTAAGCGATGACATGATCAGCGCCTATTCAGTATAAAACAGATAAATTACATGACCACACAACAAAACAGCTCAACCAGCCAGACCACTAAAATCTTTGACTTACTCAAACAAGCCGTTCAGGGAAAAGAATTAGACTTTACTCAGGGCAGTATGCGCAGAGCTGTTTTGCTGCTTGCCATACCGATGATGCTCGAAATGATCATGGAATCGGTATTTGCACTAGTTGACCTTTACTTTGTAGGCCACCTGCACAACAGCAGTGAAGCCATTCAGACCGTTGGTTTAACAGAATCAGTGCTGACAATCATCTATTCGCTTGCCGTTGGAATGAGTATGGCCGCTACCGCAGTAGTAGCCCGGAGGATCGGAGAAAAAGATCCCGTTGCCGCTGCAAAAGCAGGGATGCAAGCTATTCTGGTCGCTGTTGCCTTCAACCTTATATTAAGTATAGCCGGGTTTATTTACGCCCGTGAAATTCTGACGCTGATGGGAGCTTCGGCAAACACAGTAACCACAGGCACTCCCTTTATCCAGATTATGATGTGCGGCAGCACAATTATTGTCCTGCTATTTTTGATTAACGGAATTTTCAGAGGTGCCGGAAATGCAGCTATTGCCATGAAAAGCTTATGGGTAGCCAATGTGGCCAATATCATTTTATGCCCTATACTCATTAACGGCTTTGGCCCTATTCCCGCTTTTGGATTAACCGGCGCAGCTATAGCCACCACCATAGGCAGAGGACTGGGCGTTTGTTACCAGGTATATCAACTCGTTAAAGGAAACGGTCAGTTAAAAATAAAACTGGCCTACTTTACCCCTCACCTTAAACAAATTATCGCCCTGTTGAAAATTGCCGTTCCCGCTATCTTTCAATTCGTTATTGCTTCCTGCAGCTGGATTTTTCTTGCGCAACTTGTAGCTACAACCGGTGGCGATCATGGTTCAGCCGGTTACCAGACCGCATTGAGGCTAATGATGTTCTTCATGCTGCCTGCCTGGGGCTTAAGCGGCGCAGCAGCAACTCTGGTCGGACAAAACCTTGGCGCAAAAAACCTGAAACGTGCCGAAGACTCGGTATGGCAAACCACTAAATACATCCTGATTTATATGGGAATAGCCATGGTGCTCTGCCTTTTAGCCGGACACTATTTCATCTCCTTCTTTACAGACGATATACTTATTCAGCAAGTTGCTTCCAGAGGATTGAATATAATGAGTGCAGGCTTTTTATTTTATGGCGTAGGGATGGTGATGACCAGTACCTTTAACGGTGCAGGAGATACCACAACTCCAACCCTCATTAACTTCTTCGGCTTCTGGTTATTCCAGATTCCACTCGCATTTATCTTAGCCAAACATTTCAATATGGGGCCTGATGGTGTATTTATAGCTATTCCGGTTGCAGAAACAGGAATTGCCATTGCAGGATATCTCTTATTTAAAAAAGGCAGCTGGAAAACCAAGCAGGTTTAATAACCTGCTTATTCACAGCATAGTACAACTATACTATTCATGACCATTCAATTCCTTACTCCCGGCCGTTTAACTCCTTAATAATATTCCGGTAAAACCGCTGCAGCAGTGAACTTTCTTCCGTGATAATTTCGGCATTGCCCAACATGCCGTTTTTGAGCGCTATTTTGTGCAGCTTGTCTTTATTTTCAAAAGTCTTGAAACCAACCTTGGCAATAAAAACACTGTCTTTGAATGCTACATCCGAAATATAATTGATATTCCCCCTGATCATCCCAAACTGCTCATAAGGATAACTATGCATCTTAATTAAAGTACGCTGTCCAATACGTATTTTTCCCATGTTATTCTGCGGGATCTGTATCTCACCAAAAAAATCAGTATTTCCGGGATTAATTACAAATAACTCCTGATTTAACGCGACACTTTGATTCTGCTGAATCACACCCGCATAACCCAGCGTACCAGAAACCGGTGCCAGCACTACATACTGATTGATCCAGATCTCTGTTTCACTGATTACACTATTCGTGGTCTGTAAAAATTTGGCCCGCTGTTCCGCAATTGTATTCTCCAGATCCAGTATTTCCTTTTCTTTAGCCGCATAAGCTACCGTATTATTTAATAAAGCTGTTTCAGTTTGCTGTAAAGGATACTTTCCTGCTAAATATTTATTTTCCTGCTCTTGAAACTCATTTTTCGAAATCACATTTTTAGCCATTAACTTCTGATAAGAAAAGTACTGCTGCTCAATATTCGCATATTCCTTTTGCTGTATTTTCTGCTGCGTTACAATCTGACTTTTAAGCGCTTGAATAGCCTGAAGATCCTTTTCCAGGTAAATACGTTTTTCCTGGTAGTAACCACCCTTTTGAGTAGAAAGATACTGTACATATTCCTGGTAAAAATTCTGATAAGCAGCCTGCAATTCACCCAGATTACTATTTGGAGATAACAAAGACAAACTCAAAGGTTTGGCACTTAAAACCATTTCACGCAGTAATTTAAGTTGCGCCGAAAGCTTAAGTACATCCCGGTGCGAACCCGTACTTTCCAAAAACGCAAGCGGCGCACCTAACTCCACCCTTTTATTTTCAGGCCATAACAACTCCGTCAATTTACCCGCACGTTTGGCATAAACAGGCTTAGGCGCATTTAATGAATTAATTTTCAGGCTCGTGCTAATTACATCCGGATACCGGATAAAAGCAGCAAGCAGAATTATACTTAAAATAACCAAAAAGACTACCGTAATCCCACGGCGAAGTATCCATGACGGTACCGCTGTGATAATTTCATTCACCTCTTCACTATGATTCTGTTGATATATAGATTCTTCCGGCATTTTTATAAAACGTAAATTGGTCCTTTAATTTCCAAGTTCAAGCTGGTTTTTGACCAGCTGATAATATTCACCCTTCAGCGCTGTCAATTCAGCATGTGTTCCCTCTTCCAAAATCCTTCCCTTATCAATCACCACTATATTGTCTGCATTTTTAACCGTACTTAAACGATGCGCAACAACCACTACCGTACGTCCTTTAAAAAAGCTTTCCAGATTATCCATGATCACAGATTCGTTTCTCGCATCAAGCGCATTGGTCGCCTCATCAAAAAACAGATAACGCGGATCCTTATAAACAGCCCTGGCAATTAATATACGCTGTTTCTGCCCCTGGCTTATCCCGTTTCCTTCAGAACCGATTTTGGTGTTCAGCCCTAAAGGCAGGCTTTTTATAAAATCAGTAATATTAGCCACCTTTAACGCCTGCTGAAGCTTAGCATGGTCAGGATACTGATCACCAACGGCAATGTTCCGGGCTATAGAATCAGAAAAGATAAAACCATCCTGCGTGACCGCACCACACTGGTTACGCCAAAAACTAAACCCCATCTGGCTGAGATGTGTACTGCCCACATAAATATCCCCGCGCTGAACTTCATAAAAGCGAAGTAACAATTTGAGAATAGTCGTTTTTCCGCTCCCACTCATCCCTACTATCGCCGTAGTTTTACCCATTGGGATATTCAGGCTGATCGCAGACAATACCGGCTCATTACCAGCTCCGGGATAAGTAAAATCCACATTCTTCAGCATAATGCTATGATCTTCCGGCAAATCCATCACAAAGGTCTGACCAGCCGGCTCCTCATCCTCCATCTCCCGGATCTCATTTAATCTTTCCAGAGAAATTTTAGCATCCTGCAATTGCTGTAAGAAACCAATCATCTGTTCAATCGGGCTGTTCAGCTGTCCGATGATGTATTGAATAGCCATCATAGCACCAAGCGTCAGCTGCCCTTCTATCACCAGTTTGGCTACCAGAAAAGTAATCAGAATATTTTTTCCTTCATTGATAAAAAATGCGCCCACCTGCTGATACTGACCAAGCGCAAGACTTTTCACATTAAAACGGAACAACCTTGACTGTATCCGCTCCCACTCCCAGCGTTTGTCCTGCTCACAATTGTTCAGCTTAATTTCCTGCATCCCATTGATCAGCTGTACCACTGTACTCTGGTTTTTAGAAGAAATATCAAAACGCTTAAAATCAAGTTCACGTCTTTTCTTTAAAAAGATCGTAACCCAGCCCGTATATAAAGCCGTACTCATTGCGAAAACAGTAAAAACAGTCAGGTTATAATAAGCCAGTACAACAGAAAACACGACCAGGTTGAACATCGAAAAAATGATGCTCAATGTAGGGCCGGTCAGAAAAGTTTCAATACGCTTCTGGTCATCCATACGCTGCAAAATATCACCAGTCATCTTCGTATCAAAAAAAGACATCGGGAGCTTCATCAGCTTGATCAGAAAATCAGTTAAAATAGAAATATTGATCCGGGTACTGATATGCAGTAAAATCCATGCCCGTATAAAGTCCACGCTCATCCGCCCGATAAAAAGCATAATCTGGGCAATCAGAATGATATAGATAAAATTAAGATTCCGTGTATTAATCCCAACATCCACAACAGATTGCGTTAAAAAAGGAAGAATAATCTGGAGCACGCTCCCTACCAGCAAGCCAGCAAAAAGTTGTCCGATTAGCTGCTTGTACCGGTAAAAATACTTCAGCAGGTAACGGATGTCCATTCCATCTTTCTGATCCTCTTCCACCGTATAAAAATCAGGCGTTGGCGATATAATTAAAGCCACCCCTTCAACGGCCCCCTCATTAAACGAGCTCAGCCAATGGGGTAAAAACTCCTTCTCCTCATACCCGATCAGACCCTTTGCCGGATCTGCGACCATAAAGCGTTCTTTTTTGATTTGATAAAGCACTACAAAATGCTCCTGATCCCAATGCAGAATAGCAGGGAGATCTATTTGCTTTAATACCTCTAAAGATAACCGGGCACCAGTAGTACGAAAACCTATCTTCTCGGCAGCATTGCTGATACCTAACAGAGAAACACCTTCACGGTTAATGCCAGAAACAGCACGCAGGCGCTGCAAACTAATATTTTTACCGAAATATTTAGCGATCATCCGGAGGCAGGTTGGCCCGCAATCCATCTGATCAAACTGCTTATAGAAAGTGAATTTTTTCAATATTTTATTACCTAACAACACCCTGCAATTATCACAATAAGTTAATTCAGATAAACATCAATTAAAAATCAACTGTTTATTACCCAAATCATAACTCATTTTTTAAATATGCGAAATTCTTACCACATGAAGCAACTATCTTTAAAAGATAGTTTCAATAATTGGAATAAAACCTGAAGAAATATGTAATGCCGGAAAGGATAAAAGGATATTTACAATTAACAGTCCCTGCTTAGACCACAGGAACTGTTGATATGTTTTTATAACAGGAACTAATGATATGCTGTTATCATCAGCTGCCGGAAATTAAGCAGGCTTAATGACATTTTTAGGCTCATCACCACTGCCAGGAATATAACCCAGCCCTGGCGTTAACCAATGTAAAAGCATTACCCTCGAGTAGCGGTAATTGAACGGAGAACAGATAAATACTGTTAAGAGCAGGATACCCACATAGTACCACAGGTTATCATAAACAAGCGCTAAACCAAAAACATAAGTAGCTACACTTGCACTAATCATTTCTGCTACATTCATAGCATAGCTAATAAACATCGATACATAGAAAAATCCAGGCTCTCTTTCGAAACGCAGATTACAATGCGGGCAAAACTCATTAGTGATCTGTCCTTTGAACGAAAAAGAATACATTTTACCAGTAAAGATGTTACCCTGTCTGCAACGAGGACACTTACATTGGATAACAGCTTCTAATTTTGTAATAGGGACCATAACGTTAATTTTAATCGTAATAATTAATCAGACAAATCTAACCATTATAAAATATCCATTTTATGATCTGCATCATATCCTGTTTTAACAATCTTTCCGCGAATTAGTTTAAGCGCTCCGCCAGCCGCCAGTTTTTTTATCGTTCTGATTACCGTTTCCACTCTCAAACCACTCATATCGGCCAGCGTTTGCCTGGTAATGTTCAATACAGCACCCTCATCAAGATCCTGACACAGGTAATTGATCAGCGTAGACAGGCGGTGTTCTGCCTGTTCATTGGCCAGTTCTTCCAGCATCATAGATTTGTAAAATAACCTTTTACTCATCGTCATGATCAAATCCATACTAAAATCGCTGTTTTCTTTGATCATTTTCAGAAAAGCCTGCCTGTCCAGCTGAATAACTTCCGTATCCCGGGATGCAATTGTATAAGCCAGATACGGACGGTCCAGCAACACCGCAGGTTCTCCAAAAAGTTGCTTTGACTTGAAAACACCCTGTATAAACTCCCTGCCATCCTGGTTAACCGTTGCCATCCGGACCTCCCCGCTTTTAATAAAGTAGGCATATTTAGGATGCTGTCCAGGCTCATAGATCACTTCCCCTTTTTTATAAAGGGTAGTCTTGAAATGATGCACTGTTAAATACTGAATATACATTTATAACCGCCTAACCAATAGTCTCTTTAATCAGTTTCGTGTAGAAATCATTCAGCTTCATGCCATGCGCAGCTACCTGCTGAGGAATAAAGCTCGTTACCGTTTGCCCCGGAATCGTATTGATCTCAATAAAGTAGAAATCACCCTCATCGCCCAGTAAAATAAAGTCAATTCTCACTACCCCTCTGCAATTCAGTTTCGCATAAACCGCTGTAGCAATTTCCTCTACCCTTTTACGGGTTTCCGGACGTATAGGTGCCGGCGTAGTTTCCACAGCAACACCCGGCGTGTATTTAGCCTCAAAATCAAAAAACTCTTTAGCCGTTTCTACTTCAGTAGCAGGCAGGACAGTAATTTTACCATCTAACTTTACTACACCTACCGTAAACTCGCGTCCTTCAATAAACTCTTCAATCAGTACTTGTTCATCCTCTTTAAAAGCCTTATCAATAGCCGTTTGCAAATCATACTGATTTTTCACTTTACTCATTCCAATACTGCTGCCACCATTGTTTGGTTTCACAAAATAAGGTAAGGTCAGTGAACTTTTAATATCAGCTAAATTATAAGGAGTATTTTTAAAAATCTGTGCAGACTTAGCCACAAATAAATTCGGAATATCCTGTACAATTGACTTGGTATACCCTTTATTCATCGTCACAGCCGAAGTCAGCGCATCACAAGTAGTATAAGGTAAATTCAGCATATCAAAATACCCCTGCAACTTACCATCCTCTCCCGGAGCCCCGTGAATCGCAATAAACACCCCGTCAAAAGTGATTTTTCTACCATTGTAAAGCACCGAAAAATCATTGCGGTCTACCTCTATTCTTACCGAATCTACAGGCTCATAAAACCAGCCCTGCTGCGTCAGCATGATTTTGTAAACATCAAACTTATCCGGATCCAGGTTATGGGATATCGTTGCGGCGCTTTTTACAGAAATTACCCTTTCACCTGTTGTACCACCAGTTATTAATGCTATTACTTTTTTCATAAAATATATTTCTTTAACAGCCGTTATGAAGCCTTTATGCTTTCAGATTTCATTCCGGATATTCCTGATTAATCAAATTAAACGATAAGATATGGGTCAAAAATATTAAAATAGTTTATTCAGATCTCATTTAAATTCCGATAAAATATATTTTTAGTCTAAATTTGAGCCAAATAACAGGCACACAAAATAAATAAATGGCAAAATTCATCTCCTACTTACAAACTAAATCATTCAGAAACAACCTTATCGCTGCCATCGCCACTGTGGCAATACTCTTGTTCATTGCTTTCTTCAGTCTGCGTTATTATACTAAACATGGCCAGGGATTAAATGTACCAGCCGTAAAAGGCATGGCTTTTAACCAGGCCGTATCAAAATTAGAAGCTTTAGGTTTACGTTACGAAGTAGACTCCGTATATATTATGGACTTGCCTCCCGGAACTGTAATTGACCAGGATCCAGAAGCAAATACATTTGTAAAAGACAACAGAACAATTTATCTCACTATCAATACCGCGCAGGCCCCGAACGTTAAATTTCCAGATATTCAATTCAAATCTTTTATCGAAGCACAGGCAATTATTGCCAGTTTTGGCTTAAAAGTTGGTGACACTGTTTATAAAGCAGATGTGAGCAGAGATGTCGTACTGGAAGTTTCCTTCGGCGGGTCGAGTATTAAACCAGGTGATGTGATCCCTAAAGGATCTAAAATAGATCTTTTATTAGGAGACGGCAGAGGAAACGAAGACGTAGAAATCCCTACACTTTTAGGCTTCACCAAAGACGAAGCAGCCTTCTCACTCAGAGGATCAAACCTTAAACTGGGCACAATAACTTACGAAGGAAATATTACCGACACTGCAAATGCCGTTATTACTGCACAAAGCCCGGCGCTTTCAGATACACTTTCAAAAGTTAAAATCGGAACCCCGGTAAACATTACCCTATCTAACAAGCAATAAGCGCATAAATCAGAATTCCAAATTCTATGACTACTGAAACAACCAAAGAAATTAAAAAGAGTACTAAATTTATATGGGCCGCCATCTTAATCCTGCTTGCTGTGGGTGCATTTTATGGCCTGAAAACATATAAAGTATACTTCGCCCCTAACATTTCGGGCAAAGAACCCTATCTGTATATCAAAACCGGTTCTACCATTGATGACTTATATAAAGAAATCAAAAATAAAGACCTGTTGCTTGACGTTGGAAGTTTCAGCCAGGCCGCAGCGAAGATGGATCTGGTACAACGCTTAAAACCAGGACGCTATAAATTAGCCAAAGGCATGAATAACCGCAGCCTGATCAACCTGATCAAAGCCGGTAACCAGGAGCCCGTAAAACTGAAATTCCATAACATCAGGAAAAAAGAAGAATTTGCAGCCTACCTTGCTAAAAGCCTGGAAGCAGACTCAGCAACCTTTATCAAAATATTGGATTCAGCAGCACTGGTAGAAAAATACGGCTTTACAGTTGACAACAGCTATACCATGTTCATCCCGAATACTTATGAGATGTACTGGAATACTACTCCTTTAGAATTCTTTGACAGAATGCAAAAGGAATATACTAAATTCTGGACAGCAGAACGCAAGCAAAAAGCTGCTGCACTAAACCTGACACCTCAGCAAGTTACGATCCTTGCTTCTATAGTTGACGGAGAAGCACTGTATGACAAAGAAATGCCATCTATTGCAGGATTATACCTTAACCGCTTAAACAAAGGGATTTTATTACAAGCAGACCCAACCGTAATTTTCGCTAACGGTGACTTTACCGTAAAAAGAGTAACAGGCCCATTATTACGCGTAGAATCAAAATATAACACTTATAAATACGCAGGTTTGCCTCCAGGCCCGATTATGATGCCAAGTATCAATGCAATTGATGCGGTATTAAACCACGAACACAATAACTATATTTATATGTGCGCTAAAGCAGATTTCTCAGGCTACCACGCCTTTGCAGAAACCAAAGCACAACACGAAATTAACGCAAAAGCATACAGAGCAGCTCTGGACAAACGTAATATTTTCAAATAGGCCTATGTACACGCACAGCACGAAGATCAGAGTAAGATACAGTGAAACCGACCAGATGGGATATGTTTACAACGGAAACTATGCCCAATACTATGAAGTTGGAAGAGTAGAAATGCTGCGCAGCCTGGGCATGACCTATGGCAAAATGGAAGAAACAGGGATCATGCTCCCACTGCTGGAACTTAAATCTAAATTTATCAAGCCAGCACTTTACGACCAGGAGATTACGATCAAAACTTACGTGAAGGAGCTTCCGGGCATCCGCATGTTATTTGATTACGAATTATTTAACGAAAAAGAAGAATTGATCAATATCGGAGCTACTACCTTAGTATTCTTCGATATGGTCAAGAAGAAACCGTGCCCCCCACCAGATTACTTTCTGGAAAGGATTGCACCATACTATGAATAAATGAATTGGGTACACAGACAACTTTTAAGGATTAGGCTATATTCTTTGTTTATAGACTGGACAAAAGTTTATGTACTGCCAGGATTTAGCCCTATCCCACTTTACACAGTGGCTGTCTTTTTTTTTAAGGAGCTCGGCAAAGACTCTTTAGTAAACAAAGCATCATCGCTCGCCTATACCTTTATGCTGGCGATTTTCCCAGGAATCATCTTCCTGTTTACACTGATCCCTTTTATCCCTAAACGAATAGGCTTTCAGGATCAGCTAATGGTTTTACTACAACTGATCCTTCCAGCACAAGCCTACAAAGCCTTTGAAGCTACCCTATCAGAGATCATTAAAATACAAAACGGAAAATTACTATCCTTCGGTATTATACTGTCCGTGTTTTTTGCCACCAATGGGATGCACAGCCTGATGAACGCCTTCAACAAGTCATCACTAGTCGTAGAAACCAGAACATGGCTTAAACAGCGGCTTATAGCTTTAGTATTGACCTTCGTTCTTGCCGTGTCGCTGATTATTACTATTGGTGCGATGACCCTTGGAGAAATTGCACTCAACTACATCAATAAAGGCCTGCACATTAAAGGACACTTTATCGCTTATATCATTGACATATCCAGATGGGCACTGCTTGGGATTCTGTATTTCGTGACCATATCTATCCTTTACCGGTACGGCCCCGCTAACACCAAGAAATGGAGATTCTTTAGCCCCGGTTCCTGGCTTGCCACCATTCTTGCCTTTTTAACCATCTGGGGATTTTCATTTTACATCAACCACTTTGGATCATACAATAAAGTATACGGCTCTATCGGTACACTAATTGTAATTATGATCTGGTTATACCTCAACTCTCTGATACTTTTGATCGGATTTGAGCTGAATGCCAGCATGGATCTGACAAAACGCAGCGTCAGAATCATCAAACAACCCTTTAATCTGTTCAAAAAAGGCAGTTAAAAGCGTATTAAATATTTTTTTCTACCTCAGCATTAACCAGTTATCAATTAATTGTTAAAAAATCAACACCATTGTTTGCAAAATCAAGCCGTATTTGTACTTTTGTCGCGGAGAGTTGGCAGAGTGGTCGATTGCGGCAGTCTTGAAAACTGTTGACTTGTCAAAGGGTCCGCGGGTTCGAATCCCCCACTCTCCGCTGTGAGGGGAGATCGTAAGATCTCCCCTTTTTTGTTCATACACAAGGTATCCTTTCTCTTTCATTAACACCGAATTACCAGTAAAAACCCCCATCATTGTAGGTGTTCGATAAATCCCATTTTGATAGTATAAGTTACTGTCGAACACCAGCTTCAAAAGTTCTCTCTTATCTAAAGTGTTTAAATGCGTGTAAACATAACCCATGTTACCAAGATGATCTAAGTACTTGTTTAAAATTTTAAAGGCTTTATTGTGATCTTGACTGAGCCTTTCTACAGCTGCCTTTAAATCATTTATATTCCGAATTATAAGATAAATGCCACCGATCATAGGTTTCTTTACTGATATCACTTCTTATCCACTTTTCCTCTAATGCAAATAGTTTTTCTTGTTCTGCTTCAAGTAATTGCTTTTTTGAGTTAACAGTCTTAGCATTGACAGCTATTTCATGTTCAATGGATTTTTGTGAACCGACACGAATTTCTTTTATCTGATTTTTAGAAAGACTCATTAATTCCCATGCACCTAACAGTTGGTCATGTGATTTAATTGCACTTATGTTATTGTGACCGGAAAATCGGCACTTATAGTAATAAAAATAATTTCCAAGCTTCCCTCTTGATGGTGCTCCAGTAAGTGGATTTCCACAATGGCATTTTAAAAGCCCTCTCAATGGTAATGAATCGTCAATGATTGTTTTATGAACTATAGGTTTCTTTAATTTACTCTGAACTAATCGCCAGGTAACGTCATCAATTAATGGCTCATGTAGGCCAGGAAATAATCCACCAGGGTATTCTTTAAAAGGAATAACATAAATCAAACCTGCATAAACAGGGTTTGACAATACTTTAGCCATAGCCACATTCCCCTTACGATCATAACCCATCTGACGTGCCAATTCTTGGATTTTTTTGAGTGGAACATCTTTAAGGAAAGAATCAAAAATAAATATAACTATCTTCGCCTCCTGTTCATCAATAACTAATTGACGTTCCTTATTCTCTCCCACTTTCCTATATCCAAATGGTGCTACTCTTGATAAGTATCGACCTTCGGTCTTAGCAGTATAAATTCCGCCACGAACTTTTATACTACGGTTGATATTATCTTCTTCTGCCAATAACAGCTGTAGTCCTGCTCTAAAAAAGCTTCCCGGTGTATCATAATCAAATGTAATACCCTCGGTTACACTTACAATTTGAATACCATATTTTTTTTGAAGCTCTTTTACCATACTAAGTGCTTCACCAGCAATCCGACTAAATCTATCAAACTGATCCACTACCAAATAATCTACTCGTTTATGATGCTTGACCACAAATTCCTGAAGTTTTATAAAATCTGGTCGATCAAAGTTTTTTGCCGTTTTTCCGTTATCAATAAAGCTATCAACAAGCTCAACGTCATGATTTTTTAGCCACTGATCAGTGTATATCTTTTGTCTTTCAATTGATCCATTACTTTGGCCAAGATTGCTAAAACGTAAATATCTAATTGCCTTTTTCATAAAATTCTTTTAATGTCAATTTTACAATCATTTTAATTATTAAATCTACTAACTTCCTTTCTTTTTCATCTATAATTTCTTCGTTAGAACCTACCTCTATGTCTTTTTCTTGCTTATTGAATTCCACCTCATCTTCCATCACATACCCCTTATTTAATAAATAAAGCCTTAAAAAAGGCTTTAAACTACATTTTAAAAAACACGAATTATTTTACTTAACTCAAATAAATTTTACTCTGGAGTTTTCAAACAACCATTAATTAAATAGACCTTACTTCCTTTATTCCTTTTAAAAGATGGTTCATACTTCAAATAGCCAAAATCGCTTAAATCTTTAATACTCTTTAGATAAGTCGCACTTGCTGATATTTTTGCTATCTGCATAATTTCGTGACTAAATACATACATAGGATTATTAGATCCGTGCTCTTTCCAATATTGTAATAACGCAGCAAAAACCCCGATATGCGTTATACTTATGCGTGGATCTGCTTTAATTGCAGCAAAGAAAGAAGATAATGGCTGTAAATTTTCCATCATAAGAGTTAATGGATGTCCGCTAACCAGCGGACATCTTAGTTTTCTTTTTTGCATTTCTCACAACCTTCAATGTCGGCTCTTTATGGCTCGCCTTTGCATCCGAAGAAACATTAGGCGATTCTGTTTGCTTACTCCCCATTTCTTCCTTAATCACGCTTTCAGTTGCTTTTATTGAAACAGCATCCTTCAAAGTGATTTTTTTATGATGCTCGTTATAAATAGTGAATGACTTTTGTCCTGGGTTAGCTTCAATATAGAAAGTCTCTTCTACCCCATTTTTCAAAAAAGTAACCTGCTCCCGATTACCGTTCAGGATACCATGTTCTAGTTTTGATAAAAGAGTGCGGGTCTTGTCTTTCAAAGGAAGATCATAAATTTGCCCTGCATAATCAAAATCAAGAGGAAATTCTTTAATTCTGAAATTTCCGGATACATCCTTGTCTGTAAAATCAAGCATACTCATACTTGATTGTTTCTGTCCATCAATAGAATACGTATGGGCAACAGCTCTACCATTTAATTGATTATAAGCACTTTTAGCCGTATAGGGTTTATTTTCATCCCATTTATAGCGTTGAGATAAAGCTTCCTTACCATCCAAAGTAATTTGAAATCCAAGAAATTGGAAATTACCTTCTTCATCTTTTTTAAATTCAGCCTTGTAACTAGTTTTTTCACCCGGTTTGAAGTATATGGTAGCAGAAACAGAAAACTCATCTTTACCTTGTTTTATCTGCTCTTCCAATTCACTGATACAGCTACCTAAACCAGCCTGAATAAGCTGCTTTTTAACATCTTTAAGGGAAGCTTCATTATTACCAGGAAAAGATTCTGATAAAGTTACTGGCGCCGAAAACACTTTGGGCTTAGAAAACACATCAAAAACCTTTTTCAAAAACCTAACTGTACTGCTGGGATATATGTCCCGTTCTAATTTAACTTTTTGTTCACCTAAGAAGCGCGCAGCGAGACGGTCGTTCGGATCTGGAGAATTTATATACTTAGCATGTACATATTCATAATACTCGAGTTTTTCTAATTGGAATGCTCTGCTTTCTAATGCTTTTGGATACTTTTTAAATGTTTCTTTAAACCACTCTTCTCTTTTATCCCACTCCCCCTGTTCAACCTCCACATGATTGATTGGCTTTTCATTTTTCATATTAACAGACTATTGATTAATTAATAAAACTAAAATCTGGCTTAGATCCCTTTACCTTTCCGCTTACTTTTATTAATCTTTTTTGCAGTAGGATCAACCTGTTTAGCGTTTTTTTTTGAATCCTCATGGGTAATTTTATTATCCGTTTTAACTTCTTCAGCATTATGATGACCCAATCGATTCATATTAGAATCATAAATGGCTATAGTTTTAGCCACAGCATCTAATGCAAGAAAATGTTTTACCTCTTCCCCACCGACTATTAAGATGACAGATTGTACGTTACCTTTTTCAAGTGATTCAACAAGAACATTTCTGTTGTCATTTTTATCCAAATCTTTAACAGGGATAGAATTTATCTTACTTTCAAAATCAAAATCCGGCAGCTTTACAATTTTAAAATCACCATTCGTAACTTTCTCATTAAAATCGATTTTAATATGAGCCTTGTAATGGGATTTCAACTGATTTTGTTCTTTAATAAACTCTTTTAGCGGATATCTACCCTGCATTGCGTTAAAAGCTTCTTTTTTACTAATTGTACTATTAACTTTCTTCTCTAATGGTTTCCCGTCGATCATTACCTTCTGACCATTAACGATTAAGTCCATTGCCTGCCAGTTCTGAACTCTAAAATTTTGAGTTAATGGCTCTTTTCCCGGCTCCATTAGAGCCATATCATATGAATTAAAGAAAACCATATCAGAATCCCCTTTCCCCCTTATAAAATTCAGGGTCGTAAAAGTATCGATACCATTAATTTTCTCATTATGAGCAACAGAAAAGGAATTTTTCTCAGGGCCTAAAGAGGCTATTCCTTCCCCAATTTCAAACCTGTGCGTGTCCCCAAAACCTGTATAAAATACTTGACTGTTTAGGTACTCCTGATTTTTGACATTGATTTCCATAATAAATTAGTTTTATTGTTAAAAATTATTTTAGGTGCTACTTAATGGAGCGATTTTGCTTGGATTATCTTTTTATTGGAAACATTTAATTCCAAATGCCTGCCCCCTCCTTTCTCCACTAGCTGAATCGTTAAATATTTCTTCTCAGGAATAGTCAATTTTTTAATTACATAGACGTAATCCTGTTCAGAGTTCCCTTGTATGGTCTTATTAGAATTATTAATATATAATGGCATCATTTCCTGCTCCTGGATTGCAGTGCGCTTTGATCTCTTTTCGTCCCTTACAAAGAAGCGTAACTGATCAATATCATACTGGACGTTAGTCGTGTTTTTAATGTGCAGCTTATAATACATTAGATTACCCTGAACAAAAATCCCATCAAGCCCAAACTGGAGCCCATACTTCCGTTCCTTAATCTTAATAGATTCGCCCTTACTTATGGAAACCTTCTCTGAATTCTTTTGAACGCTGGCTTCATTTAAGCTATTTTCACCCGAAAACGTGATTATGGGCCTCCCAGATGTAACCTGATATTTATGATTGATTACAATTAATTCATTCGAATACCCAATTACAAAGGAGTAAAACTGACCATCTGTAGTAACCACTGATACATTTGTTAATGGAAAATCTTTCTTGTTGGCTTTAAGGAGTAATATATTGTCAACACCCTTAAACTGCTGAACAGAGATTGCGGTGCTTACCCATTGTGCCCGTTTAACAGGAAAAGGAAAAATTAAGTTAACAGCCATGTTTTCATTTACAGCAACATAATTTGGCTGCATATTTGCGTATTTCAGCGAAAGTGCCCCAGCTGTTCCGGGTCAAACTGACCCCCGAATTAGCTGCCGAGCGTGGTAGCGAACGCCCCACTAGGTACTACCAAAGATAATAAATTCTCGCCGACCCGATCTGGCACTCGACAAAAAGCAGCTCAGACCTGGCTATTTTCCCTTCACCCGCCTTTTTGCAACAAACCAGATGTTCTAAAATAGACCGTACTACCACAATTTTCACAAACCCCACAAATAAGCCGTTATAAACGATTCGACTATCGATGTGGACTAACACCCTACCATTGGGGCACATCAAAGCCCAGAGGCCGTTATTTAGCCTCAAAATTTCAAGATTAATAGAGTAATTGATAATCAAAAAAAGCGGCCTAAAGGCTAAAAGGGGTCACTTTCCACCGAAATGAGGAGGTCAATTTGGAGCGGAATGAAGCGTCAGTTTAATTGCGGAATGAAGGGGTCAGTTTTGGCGAAACTCCCACTATTACTAAGGATAAGAGATAATCAATTGATATCTCTTATCCTTAAACAATATCAAAAAAATATAAAAAACTGAATTTGAGCCACTTGACCCTTTTATTCGAAATAAAATCTTTCGATATTAGTATTACATTATCTGATGATACAACCTTTTGAAAAGCAAATTAAACATGCAGTTTGCATGGCAGTTAGTAAAAAGGAAAATGCTGAATATCCTTAACATAGTAGGCAAAGGGCTAGCTGAAAACCTTGAAAAGAGTAGGCAGTTAATGAATTAGAGTTTACACTTTTATATTAAAAGTGAAATATTATGAACTGGTTTAAATTAAATACAGGTGCTACTAATCCTTATCTTCCAGCTAATTATACGCTCAACAATAATCCGGGCTGTGTTGGATCAGAAACTTTATGTTCTATCAATGCGCAAACTGATGCAAATAACAAGCCTATTATAACTGGGCAAATTCAAACAGCCATCACTAACGCTTTAAATGGCATAATTACACCAAATGTGACTCAGCTGAAAGCTGCTTAGTCTTTAGCCAAGTGGTAATTTGATAAGGACCACTTGGCTTATTTTAATTTTGATAAAATATTTAAAACTTAAAATTATGAATTGGTTTAAATTAAATGCAAATGGAGACCCTTATGTAGCATCTAACTATATAATTAACAATAATCCTGGTTGCATAGGTGGTGAAACACTATGTGCAATTTTTGCAAATAGTGATGCCCATGCGAAACCAATTATAACAGGAGATATTCAAAATGCAATTACAAATGCTTTAAATGGTATAATTACGCCTGATGTGACTCAGCTTAAATATGTATAAAATATTTAAAGCCGAATTAACATAAAAGTCTGGCCATCATGAGAATCCAGACTTTTAAAAGTTCCCAAATTAAATATATACCATTTTGAAAATGAATATCATAACTGTGCATTACAATAAATCATTTTCCATTCAATAGACTATTTTTCGGTCAATACAAACACATCAAGCTCACGTTCTTCTTCTTTAAAATCAAGACCGTATTGCCGAAGTACTTTCTTTATGGTTTTTATATCAGTCCAGGAATCTATCTTAAGCTCAATATCTACAGGGTCTTCATATCCGGTTTCATTAATTATTGGTGGATTATTTTCATAATCGTTTAACTTATAGACCAAATTATCAAATGGGGTGTTTTTGAACTCTTTAACCGATTTATCAAAAGATAAAATAGTTTCTCCGCCTTTTGATTTAATTTTGTCAGCGGAAGATGTTCTGGTCAACACAAGACATTTCATTAATCGTTTTTCCCACCGTGCATCTAATCCAAATAAGCGATTCAGATCAGCAATCATCAACTCATATTGTTTTTTATCATCACCAACTCTATCTGGAGTAATAGACTCATAACAAAATTGATTTTTTCTGTTCCATTCCTCTTTAGTACCTAACGCCCGATCATAAATGTACTTAGATTTGTCCTTTACGTTTAAAATAAGCCGGTTGCGACTCCCACTTGATAAAGGAATTTGAACCAAATAGCTCCATAAAGCTTTATAAGCTGATAATATACCCAAATTCAAAAAATAATTTCTGCGGGTTTTAGTATTGGAATCCAAACTGCTTATGATTTTTTTGTCGTGCACACCTTCTCTAAGTGGTGTTATAACAGTATAACTCACAGTTTGACCGAATCCCCCTTTACTGATCAGGGGTTTGCTGTCATCAAGTTGCTTAAAATCATCTTTAACAGGCCATTCAGGTAAATTCCCATCCAGTACATATTGGATATTTTTTGCCGTAACATATTCACCCCCGGTAAGTGCAATGACTTTTCCTCTGTAAATCCAAGCTTCGTGGGGTATTGCCCAATGTTTAAACCATTTTTTTAATACATTATCTTCTACCACAGACGGTAGCATCGTTGTTTTTGCATATTTATTATTTTTAAAAAATGAATTAATATGGCTTTCAGCTTCATAAGTAACCGCAAGTATTTTAATCTGATCGCCAAATACTTTTTGTAAAGAATCCATTTTAGGAAATTCAGCAATGCAGGCGGTACAGCCTGTTGTCCAAAAATCCAGAATCAATAATACATCTTTGTAATCTGACAGATGTGTGCTTCGCTGTTTATCATTAACTATCTTTTTAATAATAATGTCCGGTACAACATCTCCGACATTCAAACTCTTTATTGTATCAGTAAAGGTACTTACTTGAAGATTATCACTGTGGATTGGATTAGCATTCAACACCAAATGGGTAGATAAAATAACTGCAATCATCATACTTACCCAGCCAAAGAAAGGAAGATTTTTTAGTTTTAATTTCATCTGGGATTTTGTTGGAGATTTGAATTATTGATAACTTGCTGATCAATTAGTAATACATAACGTTTATCATTTGGCGGAAGTGAATAGGTTGTCCCATCAAGATTGCGATATAGTGTTTTTTGAAATTTAGTATCCTTATTTAATCTCCTTAGATCAGACCATCTTAGCCCTCTGAATAAAAGTTCCTTTCTTCTCTCTTCAATCACTTTACTTAATGCTTCATCTACAGTAGTAGCCCCAATCGTAGGATAAACAACATTATCATCCCACCTTGTTTTCATTAATGTATTGAGATCTGCCATAGCCAGATCTATTTTTCCATTTCGGGCATAACATTCTGCACGTATAAGGTATACCTCATCCGTAGCAAATCCATTAAAAAATGCGGCAATAGTAACCGGGTTATAATTTCCGGTAAATCTTTGCCCGGCAGCGACAGGGTTAAAAAAAATTTCCTTTCGCAGATCATGGTCGTTATAAGACCTATAAAGCAAGGTATCTATTAGTGCTATTGACGGGCGCACAGGGCCAGCTGCATTCGTGGTACTATGAAATATCACTTCATCATTAAATCTGGTAAAAGGTGTAAGAGAAGTTCTGCTGATAGAATTATAGTCTAGTAAGGTCTTATGGTATTTTAAGCAGGAGTCTGCATATATACCAGCATTATTGTAATCTTCCATAGCCAGAAATGTTCTTGCGAGCGCAGCAAATGCCGCTACCCTGTTTGGACGTGACTTAATGCTACTTGTTAAAGGTAATAAGGTGATTGCCTCTTTAAAGTCCTGTATGATCCGGTCATAGGTTTGCTTTACAGTTCCTCTCTCAGATTCAACTTCTAAATCTGGTTCTGTCCGTACAGGAATTCCAGGATCTGAATTAGTAGAATTTTGATCGTAAGGTTTTGCATACAACTGGGCTACTTGAAAAAAAGCGTGTGCCCGAAAAAACAATGCAGATCCCCTTAAAGTATTTATTGTTATCTGGTTGAGATTACCCGGGTCATCTTGAAGTACCTTTATTACCAGGTTCGCATTATATACAACGGTATAAGGTGCAATCCAACTGCTGTTAGCGCCATTCCTTCTAGCATCAGAAGCCCATCTGTGTATATCTTTGTCTGCCTGATCAAAAAGTCCGTTATATGTAGAAGTCAGCAGGTAATAATTATCTGATGATAACTCACCATCTATAGGATAGAGGGCATTCATTACATCAAAATTATCTAATAAAGCCTGGCAATCAGCAGCAGAAAACTTCACTTCTTTACTGTTTGGCCTAACATCCAGAAAATCCTTTTTACAGGAAATAGAGCATACACAGATTAAAATGAAGAGTGTTAAAAATATGTTTTTCCGATTCATAATTAGTTTTACTAAAAATTAAAAATTCGCTGTTAGTCCCATTGAAAATGTACGTGGAGAACGGTAGCCACTGATGATATCTGGATCAATACCTTTTTTATTAGCCCTCCATAGAATTCCAACATTATTCACATTTGCATAAAGTCTGACAGATTTCAGACCTGGTATCCTATTTTGGAGCAGATAAGCAACTGTAATATCTTGCAGGCGAATATGGTCAGCCTTTTCTACAGTAGCCGCAGAGCCATTATAAAAATCATCACGTTCAGAGTTTGGAGGATAGATCATAGCAGGTATATCTGTGATTTTTTCATCTCCTTGTTTTTGCCATCTTCGTGAATATTCTTCATTACCCATACCTATGGCATAAAGATTATTGTAGTTTATCCCGGGTCTTTTAAAATAATAATCAAATTTATAAAGGATATTAGCTGACACTTCTATTCCTTTAAAGGAAAATGTATTACGAAACGCTCCATAATAAACTGGCGTGGCAGAGCCAAAATACCGAAGATCCTCTATTTTAGCATTCAATAAGTTTGAATAATCTTTACTCACTTCGCCATTAAGATAACCTTGAGGCTCTCCATTGGAAGAATCAAGGCCAGCCCAATTATATGCAAGAACAGCATACGCATCCTTTCCCTCAATTGGATTGAGAAAATTTGACCGACCAATGTAATCCAGAGCAGTATTTTCCTTTAATAAATAACGGGTCACTATTGTTCTGCTATAATTAAATATTAAAGTGCTCCTCCATTGAAAATCGGACATATTCATGTTCAAAGAATTTAAAGTTATATCAATTCCTTTTCCATGCAGGTTAGCAGAATTTAAAGTTTGTGTATATGATCCCTTGGTAAGATCAATTGGTGCGTTAGTGACCAGATCTTTTGAGCGCTTATCAAAATACTCAATACTTCCTGTAAGCCGGTTATTCTTCATACTAAAATCTAATCCTATATTTAACATTCCGACCTTTTCCCATCTTAAATCTGGATTAGGGGGATTAGTAGTCTGTGCATAAGGAAGTCCTGTTATAGAATTACTGCCAGGATAAGTGACAACTGCATACGCAGGAACTCCAGTTACAACGTTTCCGCTATAGCCATATGTTCCCCTAAGTTTCAAATTAGGTATGAATTCAAATCTATAAAAGTTCTCTTTAGATATATCCCAACTTGCACCTCCAGACCATAAAGGAGACCCTCGTTTATTGGCATTATCTCCAAACACATTTGAAGCATCTTTACGAACACTTGCAGATATTGAATAACGATTATTATACGTGTATGCTGAGTTGAAAAATAAAGAAGTGAATCTATTGTTATTATCATTTATTGATGGCTGGTTAGGTATTAATTCTGTTCCTCCATAATAAGTTTGGACAGGGTTCTTGTAGTCTACATTTAAAAAAGAATTGGTATTAGGATCAAAACCATATAATGTATTTTGAATTGTTGTCAATCCATAATTTTTTCGAGCTTCGGCACCAGCAATTGCATTAAGTTCATGTTTATTATTCCAGATTTTGTGCCCATTGACCTGTGCACGGATAGTTTGGGCTTTAAATATTGATTCCCTTGGAATATTTATTGCACCAGAAGGAATAGCCCGCTCAAAGGTAATTGGATCAGTATAGGTGTTTACCAGATTCCGTACATAGTAGGAATCTTTGTCGTACAATGTTTTGGAATCTGTATTAGTTTGCTGATATTGATATTTGATGTCTGCTGACAGTATTGAATTTAAATTGTATGTAACGCCAAGGTTGAATAGGATATCCTGTGAATTTCCAGTAAAGACAGTTTTATGAAGATCATCCAAAGGCTTAAATCTCCAGTCAACCAGTCGGGAATCCTTACTTAAGTTGTCAAGATAAGTCGGATTATAGATCATGCCAGGCGCGAGATGGTTGCCGGAGCCGTCAGCCAAACGAGCATAAGGGTAGAACAATCCAGGATCATATGATGTCGCGCCAGCAGCTGCCTCGTCAGAATTTACGTCTTTTGTTCTTGTGTATAAAAAACTGGTTTGAATATCAAGCTGTTTAATTGGTTTAAAAGTGACATTAGATCGGAAGGATGTTCTATTATAAGTAGAAGTTACTAAACTATTTAAGTTTCGGTCATACCCTGCAGATAACATATAGGTAACTTGTTTACTACCACCATTTATGTTAAGTGAATACTGTTGGTTTATAGCGTCCCTATACATATATTTTAGATAATCGTTACGTACATCATACTGACGAAAGGCATTAATCTGATTATCTATCAGTGCTCTTCCTTCTGTATCTGATAAAGGCAGTTCACGTTGCTTTGCTAATAGTTCAACTACGGGGGTTAAAAATGGAGGATAAGGACTGGTGGTTGTTAATTTGTTATCATAATACTGATTGGCAAATAAAAACCTCTCAACATCAATGGCATCTGAACTACTTATTTGAGGCAGGTAAAATAAATCTGGCTTTTCTGAAATAGTGACATTTCCATTGAATGATATAGATAGAGGTTTATCATATGCGCCTTTTTTTGTAGTTATTACGATTACACCATTACCAGCTCGTGTTCCCCAGATAGAAGCAGCAGCAGCATCTTTAAGAATTGTGATATTTTCAACATCATTTGGGTTCAAATTAGATAGATCTCCTTCATAAGGGATATTATCCAATACTACCAGCGGCCTGGTAAGAATGGTATTATTATTTAGTGAACTTATTCCCCTTATTGATATCGCATCACCAGTTGGAGATGTTGCCGATCTATTATTAAAATACACCCCTGCAACAGTTCCAAGTAATCTTGATGTGACAGTGGTTCCTGTTACGCGATTAAATAAATTATTGTCTATCTTTTCAAATGAACCAGTTGTACGTTCTTTTGGTAAAGTTTGGTATCCTGTACTCACAATTTCTACACCTTCAAGGTCTGAGGGTTGAAGTTCAAGTTTAATAATTAAAGGCCCAGATTGCTGGGCTGGTATCTGCTGTGATTTGTAGCCAATATAACTTACAATTAAAATTGCTTTTTCATCAACATTTAATAATTCAAAATACCCTTCATTATTCGTTAAAACTGCTTTATTGCTATTTAACACTTTAACTGTTGTCCCAACTAAAGGCAAATTGTTATTATCAACGACATGTCCCCTGATATCAATTTCAGTAAACAATTCAGACAGTGCTTTATTTAAGCTTTTAATAATTGATGGGCTTTTAGGTTTTAAAGAAACCGCTTTATTACGGATTTCAAATGTGAAAGGCTGATTAATGAAGCATTTAATTAATGCTTCTTCTAAAGATGAATTCCTTATATTAATTGTAATTGGGCTGGTTTTCTCAATCAAATCATTATTATAAAAAAACTCGTAGCCGCTTTGCCTGCTTATTTCTTTAATGACATTGTTTAATGGCGCATTCTTAATGTTGAGAGAAATGCGCTGGCTATAGCCAGTAGCACTCAACTGCATTATGGTTGCTATTAAGATCAAAGTAGTTAATCGCATAATTAGCAATAATTTACTGATGTGCCGATTAAGCACACCATCTTTCTTAGTATAAATTTTATACATTTGTAGTTCTGGTTTAAGGTTGATAACTATCTCAAATTTTTATTATCGGAACCCAGACTTAGCCAGCAGTGTTTCGAGCACTTCTGGCTTATTTTTTGGATTCTTAACAGTTAAGTATTTAATTTATCGTAATTGTAACCCTCCTTCCTTCAACTTTAAAGTTTACTGCTCCTGTTCTTTCCATAATTCCAAGTACTTCACTTAGACTTCTACTTCTGGCAATTTTACCTTGAAAAGCAAGCTTAGGGTCTGGCTCATTTTTATAGAAAATTTCTACATTATACCACCTTGCCACCTTATTCATAATGCTCTTAAGATTTTCATTGAAAATAAAATATCCATCTTTCCATGCAACAATGTCGTCCAGATCAACATTGCTTAAAATCTTAATCTGGCCTTTTCTGATTTGGGACTGTTGACCAGGTTTAATAACTACAGTTTTATTTTCAGCTATTCCGCGCTGATATAGATGATTTATCTCCTTTTTAGAGGTCACTTCAATAGAGCCCTCTAATAAAGTGGTTTGAACAGAAAATTCATCATCGTATCCATTGATATTGAAGTGCGTCCCCAGAACTTTTACTTTCTGACCTCTGCTGTAAACGATAAAAGGACGTTTTTTATCCTTTGCTACCTGAAAATAGGCTTCGCCGCTCAACTCTACTACCCTGTCTTTGAGTGACGCAAAAGATGAAGGGTATTTGAGAGCTGAGGCAGCGTTAAGCCATACTATCGAACTATCCGGCAAACGCACCTGATATTGTTCGCCCCTGGCTGTTGTCAGAGTATTATAGTGTAATTCCCCCCATCCATTATCAGAAGAGGAATTCGAAACTTCATAAATAAGTTGTCCATCAGTGGACTTAGTAATTTTTACGCCCGCCTCTTTAGCAAGAATTCCGTTTATAGCATTTGATAAGGTAATATTCTTACCATTTGCCAATGTTAGCGTAGCACCATTCTTTCCTGGCCTGATTTCGTTTTTAAAAGTGATTTCAGTTCGGACAGTACCTACGCTTTTATAAAAATAAAACCAAATGCAGATTGAAATAATTATTGATGCTACAGCAGCTATTTGGGGCCAGAGCTTATTCTCTCTCTTGTTAGCAATGATATTAGGAACTGAAGTGTTGATTTCTTCAAATTGGAATTCTGTTAAATGGGGAATATCATTAAGTTCAAATTTGTTATACCAGGATTCCAGCAGTATTTTTTCACCTTCAGTACAAGTGCCATTACTATACTTCTTTATTAATTCGATTAATTCCGATTTATTCATAAGCCCCAGCTGTTTTTTCTAATTTTAACTAAGACAGGTAACGCTATGGCAAAGGGCTAGTCATGCTGAAAAAATATTTTATTTTCTCAAACACAATCATAAAAACATTGTATAGGCAAAGATTAAGCTATCCGATTAAGAAAAGTAAATAATTAGAATTTTAAAAGCAGAGCTAGGTAAAGAATCAACCCTAGTTTTGTTCTGAGAATCTTTAATGAACTTTTTATCTGATTTTTCACTGTATGTTCAGAGACTCCCAGGGTATTGGCAATCTCTTTATGGCTCATATTTTTTCTGCGGCTCAAAATAAAGACTTCTCTCATTTTTGGTGGCAATGCATTGATTTCCTTCTCTATGATGCTAGCCAGATCCTTTTCACGCATGATCAAATCAGTAGTGAAATTATTATCATCAATGAAGCTAGTGATAGAATCCGTATATTTTGATATTACCTTTTTATGAGCAATTATATTAAATATCTTATTCCTGATCGTTATATATAGATAACCAGAGATATTTGTAGTTAGCGGCATATCCTTATGCTTTAACCATAAAGTGGAAAATAAATCCTGTATAACATCTTTAGCTTCTTCGAAGTCACCTAGCTTTTTATAAGCATGAACGTGAAGGATTCCTTTGTATCTATGGTAGATTTCGCTGAATGCGGTTTTATCACCATCACGGAGCAAGACAGCCAATTCATCATCAGAAAGTTTACTATACAAAATCATTACAATGGAATTATTTTTTGTAAACACAATAACAATAAATCTTTGGAGATGATCTTGTAAAATTAGGTAATATTTAAATCATTGTTAAATTATTATTAATCGCAAACATATAAGTTTTATAACTTTAGCGATTGATTTATTAAAAAACATCAAAGGAATATCAAAGAAGCAACATTCTGGGAATTATTAATTGGTCAAATAATAGGATCTAATATTATTCTATCAGATGAATACAATTGAAGTAGTTTGTTTTGTATAGTGTATGTTTCGTCAAAACTGGTCAGTTAATGTACAATTAAACTGAACATCCAATACGCTTCAAAGTGTACACTAAATACGCTACAAAGTGGTCACTTGGCTGATTTTCAGCGCTTTTAAATACCGGAAATTACTGAATAAGGGATTATGTCAGGACAGGGGGCGAACGCCGTCTGTGGTTGTTTATTTTGGCCTATACGGAAGAATATTTATCAATCGAGGGAACAGGTTTCTCTAACCTCTGAAAAATTGCTTTGGATACCCCGATTTGGTGTTTGGGATCAATGATCTGTCGCTATAGCGGGCTGATGACCGCAAAATGGTGAAAGTACAGAAGGCTTGGAATTGGAGCAGGTACAGAACGCACCTGTGGGAAATTAATTATATTTGGCCTGGCTGTAATAGCATTCGCTACCACACATGGCAGCCAAGGGGGTGTACAGTTTGCCCCGAAATGGAGTGACCACATTCATCATAATATACACTAAGGTTTCAATAAGAATGCAATCGATGGTGGCAATCAAAAAACCACAGTTGTTCCGTATTTCGAAATCCTCATGTTTCTGGAGAACTTCGATTTGATCGAAGTACCGCTTATTGTATCGATCCCAGAAAAAGTCAATCAGGGGTTTCCATTGCTCATCTTGATAAACCTCTTCGCTAGCATTATTTATTTCTTCAATGGTCATTATCCAAAATTAAAATTGCCTTAATGTCGGAATTAATATTGAAATCTTTGTAGATAGATGTAGTCAATGCAATCTGTTCATTTATCTGCTTACATTTATACAATGGTGCCACCGTGAAAAATCTATATTAAATATTTTTGGTGTTTCATTCTGCAAAATCCTTGATGTTAGCAGCAGCAATGATTTTGGGGCACTCCAGTTTGAACTCATTGATGAAAACTTCTTTTATTACCGAAATAGATTGGACATACTCTTCTTCCGGTACTTCGAACAGTGCAGCATCATGCATTGGCAAAAGAAATTCTATTGAGGGGTGATTGCTTCGCAGGTTGATGATTGCTTTTTTTAATATCAATGAGGCGGTGCCTTGGATTCTTTGGCTAAGGGCCCATGAAATATCATTTTCATTGTCCAGTTTATACCTGAAGTTTCCATTATGGGTACCTATAGCACCTTCAATTAAAAGCTGATCATTGATATTATTCCGGTACTGTTCCAATTGCCCATACTTGCTAAACGCTTGGATAATAAGTGGAGAGAGCTCATTTCTACAGGCATATAAATTAAAATCTTTTAGGACATTACTGTGTTTTTTAATATCCATACCGTATGAGTATTTATAGAACAGACTTTTACAGAATTTCCGTTGGCTTTCCTGATCTGTCAAAAATTTGGAAATCTCTATACGGTTACCGATTTCTGTATATATATCAGAGGCATTATATTCGGAAATTAATTGGGGGTCATTAGCATCGTTGGCTAAAATTCCAGCTTCGAACTGGGCATAGTCCACATAAATCAACCGCTTTCCTTCATGGGCAGCAACAATGGATCTATATTTCCTACTCATGTTCTGTAGGTTCGGACTACTTACCATCGTACGTGCGGTAATGGTACCGAATGAATCGTACGAGGGATGGATATTTTTTCGGTTTGGATTCAGTGCGCCGATTGAAAGCAATGCATTTAGATCTCCTGTGGCTCTTTTTTCAAGGTACAACAGTTTAATGAGTTCATGCCTAGCTGATGAATCCTTCAAAAAATAGTAATAACCTTTTTCTCTTATTATGCTGTCAAGATCTGTTATTTTAGCATGTTCTTCAATTCTTCTCAAAATTGTCTGGCGATCGGTTAACGATATGATCCTATAGTCAAGCTGAAGTCTATTACGCAAACGGTAAACTTCTCTGGTCAACAGACCGATCCAGTCTGCGACATTTGTTGTATTTAATGCAATGCCCTTATAAGTCCGTTCAAGATTGATAATCCGTATCAGTTTTTCAACCTTTATAAAACGGCCTAGCTCGGTTTTGGTCCTCAATTCCTCAACTAAGGCTTTATAACAATCAGACATTGCAATCAGCAGGCGATGGTATAGTTTTTCAACCTCCTCCTCGTCCACTGAGTTCATTCCGTAATAAACATGCGAAGCATTAGCCAGATCTTCTTGCTCTGATTCGTCGTACAATGGTGAAACCATGGTCCAGATACTTCCCGGACCGTTTTCTTTTTTCTTTCCACTGGCCTGCTTAGCCATTTGCTCCAGGTCCTCTATTTTCATGGGCATGGTTTCTTTTCTTATCCTCAACCAATTGATCAGTGTATCCCAATCGAAGGAAACCAGAGTCGTATTGGATGTATAAAGTGCATCAATTGTGGATAGCGTCTCGAATACCCCGTTGCAATAAGAATAATATGTCGCTGGGTCCAAGCCGTTACTGTTGCTAAGCCTGCTGATGAAGAATTTTTTCTGGTCTTTCATAAAGAAACAAATAATGGTAGATCCCTTGGGATATCTTTTAATTTTATCTCACCCGGTCCGGAAACCAGGTCTGATTTTTTTCCAGTTGTCAAAAAGGCCACGTAAGCATTCTGGTGAACGGTCTTTAGGCCCCTGTCGAGCTCAGCAGTAAGATTGATCTGGGGAACAGACTCCAGGCATAACAAAGCACTTCGTTGAGAAATATAGGTATTGAAAAAGCCTTTATTAAAACTACGTTTGATAATCGACACTGCGCCCGGGCTTAATGCGGCAAAATAAATGCACGCCCCGGCAACCTCTGGAGCTTTTTCAGTTCCCTGGGAATTGGTAATCAGCTTTTCCGCATAAAGCAACAACGCTGGGTCTGTAATTTTATGGTAGGCAAGCAGTTTAAATATTGAGTAGGATTGCCATGTGTAGATGTTTTTACCCGGATCAGTGATGGAGGTAATCAGTACATCCAAGAGTGATTTGGTTATATAATCTTTATCTATCGCCATCAGGAAGCGTATGTATGTCTCCGCATGCCAGGGGCTGTCCTCGAACCATTTTGCGATAGCGGAAACAATGTCGGAAAAGTTGATCAGATCGCGGAACCCAGGCGTCCTTGCAAACCGCTGTAAACGCTCAATGGAAAACCTGAATTTTTTCGGGCTACCCAGCTCCTGATAATGTTCCACTGAGTAATGAAATAGATCATTGACCATGCCAACCGCAATCTGAAGTTCTCGAGGCTTATTTGAATTATTTAACGTACATATCTGGTCTATCTGCCTATCGGTTATGGGCGTGTATTCTTCTATTTTTTTCCTTTCTTCCGGATCCGACCAGTTTAAGACATTGGTTTTCTGCGAATTTAGGTTCAGACCAATCTCCGAAAGTTTATCTATCAAGGACATAAGTGCTTTCCTTGCCTGATACTTGTCCTCGCATACAATTCTTATGTCATCCATAAACCGGTAGTAATTTGGAAACTCCCCTACCATCTGCCTGTCGATGTGCGCCATAAAAAGATTGGCAATAAAAGCAGAGGCATCCCGGTTCTGTGGGATGCCATTGCTTGTATACCCCATATTGGACTGCCATTTAGCTATCAGTTGGGTAAGAAGCGTAATAGCATTCCTATATTCTGCAGGATTTTTAACATCAGAAATATGATCGTCCAATTTTGTTTTCAGTGCCGCAAGTGAGATGTTGTCATAGTAATTAGTGATGTCGGTCACCACAAGATAGGGACTCTCTATGTTTATCGATTCTAAGATCTGATGTTGGAATTTTTGCCATTGCTCTACAGAATTGTTAAAGAAATAAGTGTGGTTACTGCTTTTATCATAGTTATATCTTGCGGAGTATACCGTGTTGATCAATATGTGATCAAGTTCTTGGGCAATCACGTCCGTTACCGCCTGATAGATTACACGGTCAATTATACTGTTCTGCACAGCGCGTCTGGTCGTAAACCCTTCTTTTGGAACGGTATATATTTCCGGAGCTTGAGGTACGTAGCTTCCATCAACGATATTATCTTGGATAATCTGGTAAATTGTCCCCGAATAAAGCATATCCGCAAACCTGACTGGATCCTGGAACCAGTCGTCATTTATATCGCTCTTGATGTTACCTACAGCTTTCCAAATATCGAGATGAACACCATTAACCTCTATGCGGCTTAGATCAATGAGATTTTCCTGTTCATCAACTATGATTTTTTTTGCATTATTTGTATAGTTAACCTCTTCTAGGTTTTCATCTACTTCTAAGAGAATCTTATTTATATCTACAAAGCTCAAATCCAGTGCGTGAATATTGTTTGCAAGGGCAGACTCATCGGCAAGTTTCGTAATAATCCCGACCAGAACCGGGCCCTTGCTCAGCAACAATCCACTACCAGAGTATCCACTGATCAAATCAATTGCACCGTCGGAATGTATTGTGCCCTCTGATCGGATAACAATAATCCCATCGGGAGAAGAACTGGAAAAAGTATAAGTAAGTGGAGAGTAAATATCCCTGTTTGAATTTGGAAATCCAGCCGACCTGAAACTTCCTGAATCACGTTTATTAGAATGAAGGACTATCTCTGGGAAACCGGTGCGATTGGCTATCAGCTTCTTGTCAACCTTTAAGATACAGAAATCACGTTTGGGGTGGATAAAAATATCTTGCGCTGTAACTTTCTGTGCGCGGAAACTGCTGGTGGCAAGGTTTTCATTGTGTTCTACGAGAACATAATCAATATCACTTATGGCATGATGGTAAACGTTTTTATTCTCAATAACCTCTCTTTGCCCAAAGATACAATGGAGTGCTGTGAAAACATATAAATAGTTACAATCAGCCGAAGTGAAATAGATTACCCCGCTCCCCCCGGTATTTGTGGTGACCAAAATGCTTTCTTTAAACTTTACAGTAATCCTAACTGCAATTTTACTGAGCAAGTATTCGGTGTTATTGGTTGTCAAATTTGGTTGCATTAAATGGTGAGACAATAGCCATGCTGATAGTTTGCATTGAGGCACTCAAAATGATCTGCTCTTTTTTCGTCCACTGTTAAGTTCAGACAATCGGAAAAATTTTCGTAATTAAAGTGAAACGTTATACGCTCCCCTTCTTTCCGTTCTGTTCCAAGCAAGATTTTAGCGATGGTGGACTTATTTGGCAGACCGGCCTTCTTTCCATTCGTACTGATAATAAATTTCCTAGAATCAATCATTTTAAGCATCGTCACGCTTAAGCTCTTTCGGCTTCCGTGATGGGAAAGTTTGACCGCGTCGACTTTTAGCTTTTCCACTTTCCGATCCATTAAAATCTGCTTTAAGGATACTTTAATTATTTCCGGGATAGCGTCACCGAGATACAATAGAGACTTTTCTTTATATTCCAACAGAAATGCAATGCTTGTTGCGTTTTGTAATTTCTCATCTAAATCCTCCTTCTGTTCGTTATACATACGATTTTCCAACTTTTTTAACTCATTAATTGTTTTCTTGTAGTCTGTTGATTGAAATCCAACATCAGGATTGCCATATGCCGTTTGAAATTTAGCCATGAGCTCATCATTGGGTGAAAGTATGGTGATTTTCGCACCATAAAGCTCAATCTCCATTGGCATTTTCAACCTGTTGTTAATATCCCACTGAATATCAGGCAGCGTATGTAAATAGCTTTCGAATACGGCCATCTCCCTTGCACTTACATCGAGATTTCTAATCAGAGTGGTAACTTTTTTGTCTTTTTGTGCGGAGTTAAACCAATATTTATCAATACTACTTCCAAGAATGGGGCTGCTAGGGTTTTTGATATCTTCAGTAAGGTAAATAAGCCCCTTGATATGATCTTGGTCAATGTGGGTTATGATAAAAACATCAATGATCTGCTTTTTTTTTATCCTGCTTTCTATCTCTTTTCTGATATGATCTTCAAAAGTTTGTCGGCCATTGCCGCCATCAACCATTATATTTACGCGTTTGCCATGGTTTCCGATATAAGATATCAGAAAGCTATCGCCGTTGCCCGCCTTAAGTGCCTTAATTTGAATTCTATTGTTATTCATGGATAGATTTAACTTAGAAATATTTCTAAAAGGTATAGAATATCTAGATGATCTCACATTTTTTACCAATTTAAATAAAAAATTCCATCACTATTGGCTCATTTCCAATCTGTTATTTTCCTTATTCGGAAGGTGCTGATAATATAGATCAGCAAATGTGGTTCTCCAGAACCATTTTGATCCTTCTGTTATCCACTCAAAAAAAAGGAACAACCAGTCCGCTTTTTTGTATCCCAGTTACCACGGAGAAAAGAACGAAAGTTGGAAAAAATCATTTAATAAATAAGGATTTCTCAAAGGAAAATTAAGTGGCTAAAAATTATCGTATTTGCAATCTCTAACTGATTGTGTTAATCAGATTACTTTAATGTGTTTTAAACAGAAAATCTATTTAAGAAGATTCTCAACATGATTGAACTTTGGTAAGATTCGCATAATAAATGATAAAAATGGCAATATTAATTTGTCTTATTTTCGGTAGATTGCATAACTTCGAATAGAATTTACAGCTAAAACGTACCAAACAAAAGATGAGTGATTCGGTGAGTCAAATCCAAAACCTCCATAAATACTATTTAAAACCTGATTTTCACGCTAGGTACAAATCCCAGCGGGATTATTATTAATTAAGCTAGATTATTTTAATCCACTAAAAAAACTCAAAAGCGGTATCAGGGGTTCGACTGTGGCACCCCACTCTCCGCCAAACAAAAAATGCTACCCATTTCGGGTAGCATTTTTTGTTTTAAAGCAAGTTCTGCGCGCCTTCGCGCAAGGCTTGGTTTAAAACAAAAAATGTCATTGAGCGCAGCGAAAAGCATTTTTGGTTGAAGCCTCCCCCAAAAGGGATCAGCGAGAGTAACGAGCTAATCCACATTGGAGAATGGACTCGTACTTAAATTCTATGGAAACGCAGAGAATTATAACAACAATTATCTAAAGTTATTAACTGCTCTTTCAGGATAGGATTAGTTAAGTCATAAAAATGATCATTTAATTTTTATACTTTTTACTAGATCTATAATCAAAAGAATTCTATTCCTTAAGCTATAAATTTGATCTTTCATAATCAGACTTTTTCAATTCACAGAAGAGATATAGTTATTAAAATCATCTTTTACTCGTTATAATAGTTTAAAAATCAAGGAAAACCGTAATTTCAGTAACTATTTTTATCTTATCATTGCAATAAAATATTCTCTTCATTATTGCACAATCACGTAATAATTATCGAATATCAACCTACACGAGGTGCTACTAACGATACTATTAACCAAACAAATATAATAATGAAAGTATTATCAATTGATTTCGAAAACTGCTTTGGCATTGGAAAGTTAAATCATGAGTTTGACTTTAACAACTCAAATTCTTACTTAATATATGCACCGAATGGTACTATGAAAACTTCATTTGCCAAAACGTTAGATTTAATTGCTAAAAATGACAAAAAAAACCAACCAAAAGACCACATACATAACAAAAAATCCAAATTCAAAGTTTTATCAGATGGAGTTGAAATCAATCCCAATACAATTTTAATTATAAATGCAGAAGATAATTCCTTCGATGCAACAAATAAAATAACATCATTCATTGCAAGTAAAGAACTAAAAGAACGATATGACGCGATCTATGCAGAATTAAACAATGCTAAAAATGAACTTATAAAAAAACTTAAGGCGATTTCCCAAAGCTCAGACTGCGAAGGAGAGTATATTGGGACATTTGAAGAAGACAAAAACAGTAACTTCTTTGGAATTTTATCCAACCACATTCATGAATTAAAAGATGACATTGACAAAATTTCATTTAAATATAATAGTGTATTCGACACTAAAGGGAATGTGAAAGTTTTCCTATCTAAAAATGAAGATCTGCTTGATAACTATATTAAGGATTACAATGAAATAATATCCAATTCAAAACTTTTCAAATTGACAGGTAGCAATACTTTCGGAACTTACCAAGTTAATGAAATATTAAAGTCTATCGAAGATAATTCTTACTTTGAAGCAGGACATAAGTTCGTTTTAGAAGACGGTACGGAAATCAAAAATTCCACAGAATTAAAAAAGTTATTTCAAGATGAGGTTGAAAAGATTTTGGCTGATAAAAAACTTAAAGAATCATTTGATAAGGTTGATAAGGCAATTGGGGCAAATACTGAATTAAGAGCCTTTAAAAAGGTAATTGAAAAAGACAATTCCCTCTTGGTCAATTTAAAAGACTATAACGAATTTAAAAAGAAGGTCTGGACAAGTTTTCTCTCAGAGATCAAAGATGAGGCCAAAACCTTAGCTGAACTATATGAAAGACAAAAGAAAGAACTAGAGGCAATCATAAGGGAAGCTAAAAAAGAAGCCTCACTTTGGGATGAAATTACAAGAAAATTCAATGCACGTTTCTACATTCCTTTTGAAGTAAAAATAGTGAACCAACATGATGTTATTCTTAAACAAGAAACTGCAAGCCTACAATTTATCTATAAGGACAAAGAGGAAGCTCCTGCTGTACAAACTAAAGAAAATCTATTAAAGATATTAAGCAAAGGTGAACAAAGAGCATATTTTATTTTACAATTCTTATTCGAGATTGAATCAAGACAACTTAGTGATGAAACTACACTCTTAATTTTTGACGATATAGCTGATTCATTTGACTATAAAAATAAGTATGCTATAATTGAATATATTCAAGATTTGCATCTTTCCAATAAGTTTAAATCCCTGATATTAACACACAACTTCGACTTTTACAGAACTCTTGCCTCAAGACTTGCATTATACAAGCATACACTTATGGCAACTAGGGACAACAACAGATGCATACAGTTAAAAGAAGGATTATACATGAGAGATCTTTTTAAAGAATATTTAAAGAACCACGAAGAACCGAAAGTTTTCATTAGTTTAATCTCATTTGTAAGAAACTTGATTGAATACACGGACTCATCAATGTCAGCTGACTGTATTAAACTAACCGGCTGCTTGCACCAAAAAGAAAATTCTGAAGCTATCACTATAAATGAAGTTTTTGATGTTTTTAAAAGTAGGATTACGAAGCTCAAAGATAAAGTAATAGATTTCAATGGCAATGAAAAAATCATAGATTTCATATTTTCAACCGCCGATCACATAGAAAATGAAAAAAATATAAACGAAATCTTATTGGAAAATAAAATTACACTGGCAGTTGCATGTAGATTAAAAACTGAACAATATTTAATAAAGTCTTTACCAGAAGTTGATTTGGCCAAAATCAAGGCAAATCAGACAAAAGAATTATCAACCAAATACAAAACAAAATATGTAGACAGTAAGAATTTAGAAATTATAGATAAAGTAAATTTAATGACACCTGAAAATATCCATATTAACGCTTTTATGTATGAACCACTCATTGATATGTCAGTTTATCATTTAATAGATTTATATAAGCAAACAAAAGGCTTAAATTAGAATCAATATTCCAACATTAAGAGATAAACTTCTAGTTAAATAACCTATCTTTGTATAACTAAACAATTCATAATTATTTAAGTAAATGCTTTTATTAACTTAAATTATTATATTATGAAAAAGTGTTTAGTATGTACTAGTATCAGACCAGTGTTTGTAAGAGCCTATACCAGAATGCGCCTCGGCCGTCTAGAAAAAGTGATTCAACATTGTAGGTCTACAAGGGGCTAGTACTGATTATTTTAGATAAGCAGGGTTTAATTACCCTGCTTTCTTTTATAAAAAATTATATATTTTGGTTTCATTATATACACAAATTAATTTGTTGTAATCGGTAAATAGCAATGCACAGAAAATGGCAAATAAGAATGCACAACTTTTGGCAACAATAGTGCACAGTTTTACAAAAGTATATATCCCAGTTTAAGTTTCAAAAATAGTTTTTCTATTCTCCATTCTGTAGCTTTTTCCAGCGAGGTTAATGACTTCACATCTGAAGAGTAAGCGATCAAGTAATGCGGTTGCCAGCACTTCGTCATCAAGCATTTTAGCCCAATCTGCAGGCATCTTATTGGTGGTAATAATAAATGAAGTATTCTCATACAATTGATTGATAAAGTTGAACAGATTAATTGCCTGGGCTTTTTCTACCGGAAAGAGCATAATATCATCAATGATAATTAGATTGGCCTTGGCGAGCCTCTTATAATCTGCCATTGCAGCTCTGGAAAAGTCCTTCATGCGAAGTATATTCAGGATATCATCCATTGTTCTGAAATAAGCTTTATAGCCTTTTTCTATTGCCTGTGCACAAAGTCCGGCTGCAAAAAAAGTCTTTCCTACCCCTGAAGGGCCGAGCAACATAATATTATAGATTTGATCCAGCCAGTCCATTTCCTTCAACGTATTTATTTTTTGCAGAGAGAGCCCGTTTTGATCCCGTATTTCATATTGGTCAAGGCTGCATTTCGCGGGCAATTGCGCAGTTTTAAGTAATCTTTCTTTGGCCTGCTGCTCTCTGTGCAGGGATTCCTGTTCAAAAAGCTCAATTAGAAAACCCATGTAACTGAGTTGCTTGTTTTCGGCTATTTTAACCATCTGTTCTATTTTTACGGCCATTCCTGTAATCTTATACTGGCGGCAGTATTGATCAATCTGTTGTTTTTGGTTCATATGATTAATTAAGTTGATTCAGGATTTGCTGATAGTCATCAATTCTACTTACCTGGGGCTGTAGCAAAGCTTGCGGTGGATAAGACCCGTTCAAGGGGTTTAACCCTGTTGGGGTGACTGCTACCGGGATGGCCTGTTGCTTAAACTTTGAGATCAGTGCCTTAAAGTCATTGGCACTGTTTACGCCTTGCTGCAGGCAGAAGAGTAATCCTTTTTCAATCAGCTGATGGTCGTTACTGGTAATGACCTCACGGAGCAGGATCAACTGATCACGCAGATACCGGGGCTTATCAGCGCGAATGGCGCTAATGAAGCGGCGCAAATTATCTCCGTCACTGATCAGCTTACAGACTTCAGCCGTCATTTCTGCCAGGGCTGCACTTTTATCCCTTTTGTGATCAGTATTGATGATCTTTAGGCCAATCCCTTCAGCGACCGCGTGCCTGCATAATTCTCTCTGACCTGGTCCACAGATAACCAGATATCCATTTTCAAAACTAACAGCTATCTGACTTCCCCGGCCGGTATAGGTTCCAAGGGGCAATGAATAAAGATTACTTTTCCAGGAAATCATGTTATCTTTTCTCACTGAATATAATACCGGAGCTGGCCCGGTATCAGCGATAGGCTCAAAAGGCCTGAGAAAGTCCTGTTCAATCTGCCACTCATTCAAAGGGGATTTCTTAGTCAGGGCATGATCCAGTCTGTTGGCAGTGCGTTCCAGCCATTTTAATCCATCTTCATTTAGTGTTTCCAGGTCGTGGAAGGCGCGGTTATAAAGGAAGTTCTGTTTAATATACTTCACCACGTTCTCTATCTTGCCTTTACTTTCAGGATCTGCTTTTCTGCACATATGGACTTTAAACTTCCGGTCGCGCACATATGCTTTGAATTGCGCAGTCAGGATCAGTTCTCCATGGTTCTCATTGCTGATAAATACTTTATCCTGGTCGTAAACCAAAGTATCAGGTATGCCTTTGATATACTTAAAGGCACTTTCATGCGCAGTAATGGCGGTACTACTGGTGAATGGTTTACAGCTGAAACAAACGTATTTGAACCGGGAACGGGACAGCACAAGCGTGAAGAAATAGATCTTTACACGTTTTCCATCACCAGAACGCATATTATATTCTCCAAAATCTATCTGGCCCTGCATTCCATAAGCAGCGTCTTCAACTGCAGAATAATCCCGCAAGGGGCGCTCAAAAGGCAGGTGATGCTGATGACGAACCCACTTTACAAAATTGAAAATAGTTTTCTGGTTAACCTGTGGAAACTCGGCATGATGTTCTTTTAACCAATCATGCATCTGAGCGGCAGAGGTATCGCGGTACAGTTCCAGCCGCTCACGAACGAAAGTTTCGTAGGGTAAAAGCAGCTTTCCCCGCGTACTTTGGGACTTCAGGAAGGATTCAAATTCCTCATCCTCCATATCCAGATACTTTTTTACTGTCCGGCGATTGCAACCCAGGGCTTTGCTAATCTGAGAAATCGAACGACCGTCAAGGTGCATTCGTTTAATATCATAATACATCATAAATTTGCGTAAGAATGCGTTCATCTTCATTAGTTTTCGTAGACCAATGAAGTTCGTATTTAAACGGCGGGGTATAAAAACTCCGTCGTTTTTTTGTGCACTCTTGTTGCCATTTTCTGTGTATTCCTATTTGCCGATTTCTGTGCAGTTTTAATTACCGACTACAACTAGACGCTATGATTTGGATGTTGGATCGCCACCTTAAGATTGTAAGTATTAAAACGATTATTGTATTGATCAAACTGGCAAATGAGCTGATAATTTTTATAAAGCATTTGGCACTTCTTGCCCTTGATGATTGCATTAGCTAGTCCAGCAGGTACAGAATCTCCGGGAAATATCTTATCAAATAGTAAGGTAAAATAGTTTGCAAATACTTCGTGACCATTTCCTTTTTTACTAAGATCAAAAACTTTTAGAATCATTTCCAATTGAGTAACAATGGTTTTATTCCCTGTAACCTCATAAACAAGGTCATTAGCAAAATAATCATCTGAAAGGCGGAGAGGCGCTGATGTAGCACTCCAAGAATTATCATAATGATTTACATACTGACCTGTGGGCAGGGAATGTTCTTTCATATAGTTTTTAGATATATAGGGTGACCATCCACTATCTGCAAGAACAGCAGGCGGGTTTTCTTCCGCCTTTTGGAGCTCTTTAACGTCCTTTATCGATTTCAAAACGTCCTGCCTCGTTTCAGGTCGACGCATTAAAAACTGTTGTTCCCATCTTTTAATCCCCTTAAGGTTGAAGAAGAAATTCAGCAACAAGATCCATTTAGTATGCATCAAAAGATCTGGATGTTTCATTCTACTGTTAATTGTTAGAAAAATCTCTTCAAACCTCATATACACTACCAGCAGATACAAAAATGGAATCAACATCAATGTAAACTCTAGAGATAAAGCAAATTGTTCAAAATAAGCAAATGTCCAATACTGTAAAAAATGGTCATAAAGGTGGATTCCCACGGCGAAAAGCATGAATATAAAAATTAGTTTATTTATGCTTTTAAATATCTTATGAACTTTTACTTGTTCCGGTTTATGACTAAATACAATCAAACCTTGCAATAATAACAAAAATGCACCTATTAGTAATTCAATCCATAGAACAAAAGTATGCAACCCCAAAATAAATTCTAGAAAGATCGTTACTTGGATAAGTTCAAATAAAGTGGTTTTGAAATACATCTTTACATTGGATGCTGTACAAGCCTTATACATAGTTGGCAATGCAGCGAAAATCATCCAAACTATTGTGTCTTTTAGAAGACTAAAGTCCCACATTCCAATTTTCACAAGCAACATAACACAAAAAGTCGTATAAACAATTGTAAGCAAATAAATGATTAAGATGTGTTTGGTAAACAGTGCAGCTAGAATTGGTTTTATGTCTTTCTGAATTCCTTTATGGAAACATGTAAAAATAAAGAATAAGGCACCTAATAGGATATAGGCAATTTCTCTGGTATTGAATATTTCGGAGAGGGTCATTTACAAATATACGCATCCCGCTTAAAACACATTTGTACAAAGGCAAAGACATGAAGTTGACATTACAATTAATAGTATAAACACCCAGATATTTACAGACCAACTATATTTCTATAAAATGAGTATTTCAAATAGACTATAAGTATCTTAAAACCAATAAGAAAGATCATTAAAATCAGTTATAAATGAATATATGCTAATATTGCATTATTAAAGCTCATATACATAGCCCGCAATAACATCAGCCAGAAATGGACTATGTACTTAATTAATTGGAGAATAACTGCTAAGAAGCTTGTAATTTGATTTCCTAATCGAATGATATTTTTTTGAATTAAAATGAACGAAGCATCAATCCTTATGGATCAATGCCCTGACAAAGTTTATTTTGCATACCCAAACAATATCTGTAAATCTCATAAATAAAGTTCATTTCACTACTTAAAGCTTAGAGAAGATCGGTTACTCAATCTTTAAAAAGGGTTCTTCATAAATATCTTTACCTATACCTTTTTCTTGAAGCTTTGCGTGGTTCAAAATCAGACCGTCATAACCAATCATTTTCATAAAAATTGCGTTAATTAAAGTAAGTAGCCTTAAGGATATTTCAAAACTATCCATGCTCACTGGGCGACCTTTTTTAGGATTTAGATTAATATTGCCGTGCAAAAAATCATTTCTGAATTCAATAACTTCTTCAGCTAGCTTATCAATAGGAATCTTTAAATAATTAAATGGAAATTTTAGCTTTTCTCGGTTTGTAGGAGAATTCAACGTTTCTAATTTTCTATTTAATACAGTGAAATTTTTAATATGTGGGTCCTGTTGATAATTTTTTAGTACATCTTTAAGATCAGCTATAATTCTTGAAGACAGTTGTTTATCGTCTATTGGAGCAATCCTAAAACTATATTTATTATAAAAATACTCTGAAATTCCTTCAAGAACAACTGATAAACCAGCAGGCATTAACAACATTGAACTTGAAACCGACTCAACTAGTAATAACAACATAGCCTTAATATCAGGAATATCATGAATTAGGTTACATAATAAAGAGAAATGTTCAATTCCTAGTTCGCGAATTCTACCATAATATTCATCAGCAGACTTTGCAGGCAATCTCCAAGCATGAGAATTTGCGTTCACCGGAGCATAAATGGAGTAAATACTATTTCTCATTGTCTTGAAAGAAAAATTAAAATCACCAATCAATTCGGAATCATTGTAGTAAAAGAAATATTCTTCATCTTGTGGTAGGTAACCTGTAATGTATCCAATGCCAACTAAAACTGACCAACTGAGTTCAGAAAAAATATCTTTTGTCATTGCTTCTATTCCGTCTATCACCAAAAAGTCTTTTTCGTAGATAAAAACATGTATTTGGGAATAATTCGGAATTTTTATCCTTAGCAATCCCCGTATAATACTTTCTTCAGTTTCATAATCTTCAAAAGAATCTGACAGAATATTATTAAAACTTAAGCTACGCTTCAATGGAATAATAGTTCTGCAATATGGCAGGTGTTGTTCAAAACCATTGATCTCAAACTCGAAAATTTTAACGGTAAGAGAATTACCTCCTCTAGAACAAAACTCCCTAGATCTTTCAAAAAAATTGGTCAATGTAATTTCATAGTCCTGGAATTGAAATTTTAGGTTATTCATATCTCCAAGTTTAAATCGGTTACTAGAGTTTATATTTAGCAAGAAATCCTTTGTACCCTTTTCAAGTGAACCCGAAAAAAAATCCTCATTATATTTGAAAGTTACCGAGTTTGACTTATCTAGTGATTTGATTAACCTAAGTTCTTGTTTAAGAGATTTAAAATTTCCCATGATTATTTCTTTTCTTGTGAGGTAGCTTAATATTCCTCACAAATCTTTAGCTCTTCAGTATATTAAAAATAGTCTCTACTTCATTATCTCCCTTTGGAACTATTTTATATGAAAATTTCGATATCTTATGAAGTTACTTATCCTCATAATCAAGCTTTTAAAGCTATTTTTTCAAGAATAGCTAACATTTATCTTCAATTTACAATAACTACTTCTAAACCTAAAGACTAATAAGACCTAAATATTTAAAAGCCTATCAGGCATCCCTACTCACGCAAAAACATCAAAGCAGATTCATTATCAATCGGCTTCCAATTAATAAGTTTAATATGCTTATTATCTCCTTCTTCATTATCGTTTATTATTTCAATATTAATGCTTTTCAACTGATCTGCTTTTTTATCATTGAACATTTCAGAAAAGGGTTTAATGTCCCCATTACTTGAAACATAAGTAGGATTACTAATAGCATAATCCTTCGTCTTAAGGAATTCCATAAATTTATAAACCAGCTCTTTCTCTTCTTCTTTACTCTTGGCCTTTTTAATATGATTCCATTGATCATTAAAAATTTTATTCATATTTTTTTTACTTGAAATAGAGCTCTCCCCTTTTTGAACACAAGAAGCTGTGAAAAACAAAACAATTATATAAGTGATTACTGTCTTCATTTTAATTAATTTTTTTTTCTCTTAATACTTTTTGCATCCATTGTATAAACACAGAACGATGTCTTAATCTAACAACCTCACCCACATTCATTATAGAATCAAAGTCATTAACAAATGCTCCTGGCTTATATTCATCATCCAATCCAAGCATATGCCCAAATTCGTGAACCGCTCCTCTTTGTTGTTTATTCTTCTTTTTTTTGACAAAATCAAAATCATTAGAATCTAGTTTACCAGTTCTTAAACTAGATGTTATAGAACTTTGATTCCATATACCCTTATTAAATTTTTTGACACTTAAAGTCCAATGATTGTTTTGAAAATATGACTCCTGTCTACTGAAAGAGAACCTGAAATCTAAAGAAATTATCTTTTTACTATTCAATCTGTAAAGTGTCTCATTACCATATAGACCCCATTTCCTATTTATTTTCTCTTTAAAATCCTTTTCGAATAAATCTTTATCAATAAATTTCCAAGGTTCAGCACTATCGCTATATATTATTCTAATTCTCATATAAATAATTAGAACATAATTACCGCTTGAATTTTGAACAAAAAGCATGTCAAATGAAGGTGTAACTCTACTATTGTATGCTACGTCATTCGCAGACGGAGGATTTTCCATGGAAGAAATTAACCTCTCTCCGTATTTTAATATTTCCCATGTATTAATCATATAGTAAATATAATTATTCCTTAGCTAAATCTAGTATTTAGTTTTAAAGTATAAGAAACACTAAACAATCAAATCTTAGTGTTTAAATAGTTCCCATTTAAAGCCAAAAAAGAAAATGTGGAATTTGGGAGCTGCTATATTTGATTAGACAGTAAATTAAGAGTCTTATACATCTTATGCTCTGCCCAAATGTAGCAACTCAATCCTATGACATTTACATTAAATTGTAGATGTGCTTATTTTGTAATCTACAATTTAACAGAAAATCTAAGCCCATTAAATTACAACCAACCAGGCTGCAACAAAAGACGTTTCTCCATAACCAATCCACTTTGAGAAACCGAAAGTGATAATAATAATCATCAAGAATCATCTCCATAGTTAACCTCGTCCGATGATTTGTGAAATTTATCCAATTCAGCATTGCGTAAAGGCTCTTAGTTGTTTGAAAATCATTCCCTTTGGGTGGTCTTATTTTCTTGATATCAGCAATATTATTAGCAACCCGCTCTTGGAAGTGATTTCTCACATTGTCTGATATTTGTGGAGAATCCAGCAACCTGACAATTGTTTGTGCAAAGAATTCAATACTCTTCATTTCCGATACTTTAAGCCCAGTTAAATCACTGCTTCCTAATATCCGAAGTACCGTTTCATGAAAAACACATATATCATTGTAATTGTATTTAGCATTGATTGAATCAATTGCTTTTAGCTCATTAACAGAGCCCGGCTTATTTAACTTTTTCATACTCGTTTTGATTTTAAAATTTAAATGAATCTTTAAAAATTGAGCATCGCTGATTACAAAAACTTAAACCAGGCATCTCATTACAAAACCCAACTTTTCATTATTAATATTTTTAACCAACTATTTATCTATAAATTCATAAGTATCCCTTAGCTGATCCACAAAACAGCTGAAATAAGCCTCATAATGAACTTTAAGAAATAACATGCGATAGTTTGTTTCACCAAATAAAGCCAGGATTTCACAATCCATAAGAGAGTTTAGCAAGTGCATTTTCCTGGGATTCATACATGATGCTACAAAAAAAGAGGCATTGAAATAAGAAGGTAATCCATACAACTTACTACCTATCCTAAAACGAAGTTCAAGTTTATAGTAATCTGATTTCTCTTTCCACAAAAAACATAATTCAGCCTCTTCATTGCTAAATGTACAAGGTGACATACCCGATTTTACAGGTTTTCCTTTGATGTTTCTCATACCATAAGTAAAGTGATAATGCGTATATCGCCTACTCTGTAACAATGGAAACGCTTCATGCCATAAGGCAAAAACCTTACTAAAATTAGCCTTATTTAGTCTCTTGATTTCAACTCTCCTACTTTCGCTATCCTTCTGTTTTGGATATTGAACAGGTGATAATTCTCTCATTAAAAAGCAAATATCTTTTAAAGCTTGCTGTTCAGCAGTAAGCTCCTGATCTGGTAAATCCTCTGGTTTTAAAATATAGCTATTAAACCATTTTACAGATATTTTATCCTTACTTGGAATCCCAGTATAAGATATTAGAGATGGAACGTGATTCGTATGCCACATGGAACTACGCGTATCTAGTAAGTGACCTCCTCCCACAAAAGCGGACTTTTATAAAGTAGAGATTTTCGGTGTCAAAAAGATAAAATACTTAAATTGACATGATTAAAAAATCAAAGTTTACCGAGGCGCAGATCACCTTTGCCCTGCGTCAATCCGAGACGGGTACACGTGTAGAAGAAATCTGTCGGCAGATGGGTGTTTCGCAAGCTACGTTTTTCAATTGGAAGAAAAAATACGGTGGTTTAGGAATTCCTGAATTAAGAAAATTAATAAAACTTGAAGAGGAAAACGTTCAGCTCAAAAAACTGGTTGCTGATCTCAGTTTGGATAAGCAAATGCTTCAGGATGTGATAAAAAAAAGTTGTAAAATCACCCTATAAGAAAGAAATGGCGAACTGGATGGTTAGTAATTACCGGATATCGGTACAAAGGGCCTGCTGCTGTGTACGGCTGCCGAAATCTATGTATTATTATATCCATCATCGCCGGGATGAAAGCCTGCTGAAAATGCGGATAAATGAAATCGCGCAGACGCGTATTAGATATGGCTTTGAGCGGATTTTCGTTTTATTGCGACGGGAAGGTTTTGTTGACTATCACAAAAGGGTTTACCGCATTTATAAAGCCTGTGGCCTGAACCTGCGTACCAAACGGCCCAGACGTAGTAGAAGTGCAGCACATCGTCTGGAACGGCTGGAGACTCAAGCAATAAATAAGGTATGGAGCATGGATTTTGTGCAGGATGCTTTGTTCAACGGGGAGCGTTTCAGGATCTTAACTATAGTGGATAACTGTAGTAAAATATGCCATGGATTGCTGGTCGGAAAATCACTCAAAGGGTTAGATGTTGTGGGCGAATTGACTAGGGCATGTCTGGTAGAAGGCTGCTTTCCTGAAAGGATTCAGTGCGATAACGGGAGTGAATTTATATCCAGAGATGTAGAAATGTGGGCATACCAGAACCAGGTAACCCTTGACTTTTCAAGGCCTGGGAAACCCACTGATAATCCGTACGTCGAATCTTTTAATGGCAAATTTAGAGATGAATGCTTGTCAGTAAATTGGTTTCTTTCACTGGAAGATGCCAGAGAAAAAATTGAGAATTTCAGATGGGAGTATAACCACTACAGACCACATAGCAGCCTTAATGATCTGACTCCCAAAGAATTTGTTAACTTGCAGGTAAAAACATCGAAAACTCCACTTTTGACAGTCTGAATAACAGGGAGGAGGTCAATTATATCTAATGGTCTAAAAACAATAAACCTTATTAAAGGAAAATCAACAAAGGAACAGTTATAACATGAAAAAAGCATCATTAATGATCATATCATCTTGTCTTATAATACTAATCTACTCATGCGGATCAAATATAGAAGGCAAAGATCAAAAAAATAAGTTAACTATGAATGATTCATCTGTAGTTACAGGCGCTCCTGATAAAGAATTAAAATTTATAACAATAATCGACAGTAATTCTTACAAATCAAGTATATCTAACAATGAATTTGACAAGAAACAAAAAGTAAATGCATTATATCTTGAATTCAGATCTTATGTAAAAACAATATTAAATGATCGATTCGATAAATGGACTGCTAAAGTGACTAAAATTGAAAATGGCGACGATGAACATCGAGGAGTAATTCTTTCTTTCAATATTTATAACAATGAACAAACCGATAAATCAGTACAATTTAATTGTTTTGTACCCATTAATGAAAATAAACTTACTACTGAAATTAGAGAACTAAGCATAGGTGATAAAGTTATTATATCAGGAAAATTTGAATATAGTAATGAATTATTGTTGAAAATGCAATCAACAAAAGATGACAACTCATTTTCTGAAATATTTACTTCACCTGAATTTTTCATACTTCTAACCCAAATTAAGAAAAGTTGAGTTAGGCTATTATATATAATAATTATCAAAGAGCTTTTTTGAGTTAACAAAAACTAGATTGCAATTACAGCAAGGCTAGAAATATAGAAGTAAGTAAACCAACCTATATTAAAAGGTGCTTTATTCTCTTATTGTCAATTATTTATGTATATTACAATATACAAGGAATAGCGATTATGTGTTGTTTTGTAGGTGCCCCGATTAGGTGCCCTAAGAGCAAAAAAGATATGGAATACGGGTTATAGAGTGTATTAAGTCGATTATGGTCGATCCCCCACTCTCCGCCAAACAAAAATGCTACCCGATAGGGTGGCATTTTTTGTTGAAGCCTCCCCCAAAAGGGATCAGCGAGAGTAACGAGCTAATCCATATTGGAGGATAGACCGTAAAGAGGACTCATAGATAAACTAAGACTGCAAATCATACGATAAGCAGGCTTTTTGCATTTTAGAGATATCCAAAATATGCACCGTTTCCCATCCTGTAGGTGAGCGATTCGGTGAGTAGTTTTGGAAATTAAAATGACTCACCGAATATCGTATATCTATTTGATATACAACCCGTTCAAAGACTGAACATCTTGATTTACAGTAACTGCAAAGCTAAATTTGTAAACCCCTAATGTGCAACATTATGAAAACTAATTTCAGCTTATTCTTCTACATGAAGAAGCCAAAAAACTACGTAAAAGGCTCTGCCAGGATTAAGCGGAATTCTTGGGGGGAAGAAAATCCCTGGGGATCTGAATAGCCAGGTCACCTTGATCACTGTGAACTTTTTTCTTCGTGTGATTTACCGAGATCATCCAAGTAGTGAATGTTATACACATTTAATTGCTGTTATTATACACTTCAAACAATGAAGCGCTACGACGGGATCAATTATTTTATTTTCCTAAAAAAGACTCAAGTTCTGCTACAATTCGTTTAGATTGTGTATGATGTAGATAATGAGAACCAGGCAATAAGATTAGTTTTCCCTTATCCACGCTGTTGGCTTGCGCTTGATGCATTTCTGTCCAGCCTTTGACAGCTGAGTTTTCGTCTGCAAATAATAAAACCGGTAAATCCTTCGGGAAAGATAATTTTCGAGCATCTTTAAAACTATTACTTAATGAAGTTGCTTCTCTGTGCAAAGTATTGTTTCCGGTTACTTTCATCGTAATCATGTGTTCTTGTTCAAAACGGTGTACTTCTGATTCTTCTTTAGGTTTTTCATTTCCAAAAAACTTTAAAAATGCACGCATTACACCTACTTTGGCTAAAAAATCCATAGGTGCCGAATTATAACCCGGCCAAGGTTGTGTTGGCACACTGGTATCAATACCTACAAATGCGATTGCTTTACCTGGATAATTGTTAATGTATGCTAAGCTGTAAAGCCCAGCAATGGAATGCCCCATTAATATAAACCGATTAAGATTTAATTGTTTCACAACTTCATGGATTTCTTCCGATATATTATTCAAACTGCGTTCACGATTTGTTTCACTACTCAATCCATAACCAAAAGGTTCAATCGTGATCACTGTATACTTTTTGTCTAATTCTCTGATTAATGGTTCAAAATCTAATCTTGGGCTTGCCGTTCCAAATCCGGTGAGTAACACAATCGTGTCTGGATCATGGCCATCTATTGTAATATTCATTGTACCGTCAAAAATTTTTATTTTTTGACCATAATCTTCAATTTTATCAGCTTCGATGCTTGAATTGACTTGATGAATCAGGAATGTTGTGATGAGTAGGATAGCGATTATGGCTACAATTCCTATGATTGTTTTTAAAAAAAATTTTGATATTCTCATTATGAGCGAAGGACGGTTTTTATCCATTTTTTTAATTTCGGTATTATTTTGCAAGATTACAGCTTGAATATTTAATCCCTTGGGCATTTCGGAATGTTGATGCCAGTGTTTTCGGTCAACCTATGCCAATTATAAGATCATACAAATTTATAAAAAATACTGCGATTATTCCTGCTCTTAGTTTTTGCGCTTTCATTGCTACCACTGAATAAAAATTTCTGTAAATTTGTATTCAGTTAATACTGTGCTTACGACAGATCTCGGCGATAGAACCCCTCTTCCCCCGCTGAATGGGATTCCATTAAAACTAAATAAGGCTATTCCTAAAAAGCAGCCTTATTTAGTTTAAAATCATTGAATAAAAATCAAATTCAATAACCCTTAAGTGTTCAAAGTATTTTTCGATTAGATGTGGGATTAGGTTAGAACACCCCATTTTAAGTTGAATATCTTTAGATTAACCATAGTATCAATGTGTGTATGTTATTTAAAACCACTTATCTAAAATTTGATAGCTGGTATTGATTGAGGCCAACACCTTCAATATAAATTTCGTTAAAACCCTGAATATCAGTAATCCCTATACCGCCTTCCAAATTTAAATCTATATTACCATACAAGGTAATACGATAGTCGAAATCATGAATATTTGAAATCCCTTTGTTGTTGCAGTGGCTTTGAACTAGAGCCTGATATTTAAAATAATTCTCATTTGGAATAAATAATCCTCCGATTGTTCCCATAGAAACATCGGTTAATTCAAAGTCAGCTTCACCGATTGTTTCTTCTGCTATATTGATAATGCACTTCATTATTATAAAATTTGATTTCTGTATTTACGTTCGTTTTTTGATACAGGTGGCTGTCTGTTTGTAGTAATTAAGGCACTTCATTAGTTAAATAAAATGAAACAGGGTCGAAATACCATTAAGGTCCCAAACTAGCAAAATATCTGTTTTCTGATACACTAATTTTTTCTTCCGTATCAATGCGTTAAGAATCTTCAGAATTCCGACTGTCTACACCCTATAATAATTTTAATGTCTAAATAATAACGCTTGAAACATAGCATTGAAGCTTAATAATAAATCTGCCTTACTTAAAATATTAGTTATCTTCATTTATAAAGTTTAAGAACGACAAAAAAAATCTTGCTAGTACACATTAGAGACGCAGACTGGTACATCTGAACAAACAAAATAACCATCTATAAACCTTTTAAAAACTAAACAATGAACACGAACATTAAACTTATGGCTATGATCGCCATAGGAGCAGGCGCCGTATTTACAAACTGTAAAAAAGATAATGTCGTCACGGAGCCGGTTGCACTCAACGCGATTAATAACAAATCTAATTTATCCAGCCAAGCTGCTGCCACGCTCCCTACAAAAGCCGAAGCTTTGCTGGCCATGCAGGTATATAACAATCATTTTTACAATCAGTACGGTACCTATGGTCCCTCGTTTAAGGCGTATTATTGGAAAGACGATAACCATACAGGCAGAATGGATTTCTGGACGCAGCAGGAAGCTATAGAAACCCTAATTGACGCTTACAACATCAATCCAAGTGTAGATCTCAAAAATAAAATTTCTTATTTATATAATGGAGTAAGAGACGGGTACGGATTGCTTTGGACTAACAATATTTATAATGATGATATTGTTTGGGGAGCATTAATGTGCGTGAGGGCATTCAAGATTACCAACGATGGCGGAATGTTGGACATGGCAAAAAACAACTTTAACATGATGTGGAACCGTGCCTGGGATACCCAGACTTTGGGTGGCGGACTCTGGTGGACAACTAACAATCAGACTAAAAACACCTGCGTTAATGCTCCAGCCGTAATTTGCGCGATGCTTTTATATCAGGCAACCGGTGATGTTACGTATATGACTAAAGCAAAGCAAATTATGGATTGGATGGTCATCAAGCTTTACGATTCATCTACTGGCGAGGTTAAAGGAGCCATTAACACTTCAGGAACTATTACAGAAGGAGCACTTTCTTACACTCAGGGTACTTTTATTGGTGCATGTGATCTTTTACGTTCCTATTATCCGGCAAGTAACTACTTGGCGATGGCTTTGAAGGCAATGGATTATGCCCGTAGCAGCATGTGCAACAAATCCGGAGGAATTTTGAAAGATGAAAATGGTATTGCCGACACGCAGGGAATGAAAAGTATTTTCGCACGCTGGGCCACAATATTTGTAAAAAACACCGGTACGGCAAGTAACTACGGGCCCTGGCTTGACGCTAATGCAGCTCAAGCGTGGTCTATTCGAAATTCCCAGGGTTTGATGTGGAACATATGGGGAACCCAGACGCCGGAGAGCGTACGCAATGCTTTTGAAACCACTTGCGGCGTCGCAATGATGAACGGTATTTACAACTATCACTAATAAAAATCAGCCTTTAAAATTTACTTCTGGTCTTAAATTGGAGCTTTCGGATGTTTTCCAAGATTTTCTTTGGACAGAAAATGGTTGTTAGGAAAATAGGCGTTTCTTCACTTTCTCAGAGCGAAGAGTAATTTGTCTACAGGATACACCTGAAAAAATAATAAGGGACAACATAATAATTAAGCTTTCAAACGCTTTGATACATGAAAGCGTTAACTTAGATAAAGTTCCAGGATCGGAGGTCCTGGGGCTTTCTTTCGAATCACAGCCAACCAGGCTGCAACAAAAGACGTTTCTCTATAATCACTGCACTTCGAGAAACCGGAAAATGATAATAATAATCATCAAGAATCATCTCAATCGTTAACCTCGTCCGATGATTTGTGAAATTTATCCAATTCAGCATTGCATAAAGGCTCTTAGTTGTTTGAAAATCATTCCCTTTGGGTGGTTTTATTTTCTTGATATCAGCAATATTATTAGCAACCCGTTCTTGAAAGTGATTTCTCACATTGTCTGATATTTGTGGAGAATCCAGCAACCTGACAATTGTTTGTGCAAAGAATTCAATACTCTTCATTTCCGATACTTTAAGCCCAGACAAGTCACTGCTTCCTAATATCCGAAGTACCGTTTCATGAAAAACACATATATCATTATAATTGTATTTAGCATTGATTGAATCAATTGCTTTTAACTCATTAACAGAGCCCGGCTTATTTAACTTTTTCATACTCGTTTTGATTTTAAAATTTAAATGAATCTTTAAAAATTGAGCTTCGCTGATTGCAAAAACTTAAACCAGGCATCTCATTACAAAACCCAACTTTCCATTAATAATATTTTCAACCAACTATTTATCTATAAATTCATAAGTATCCCTTAGCTGATCAACAAAACAGCTGAAATAAGCCTCATAATGAACTTTAAGAAATAACATGCGATAGTTTGTTTCACCAAATAAAGCCAGGATTTCACAATCCATAAGAGAGTTTAGCAAGTGCATTTTCCTGGGATTCATACATGATGCTACAAAAAAAGAGGCATTGAAATAAGAAGGTAATTCATACAACTTACAACCTATCCTAAAACGAAGTTCAAGTTTATAGTAATCTGATTTCTCTTTCCACAAAAAACATAATTCAGCCTCTTCATTGCTAAATGTACAAGGTGACATACCCGATTTTACAGGTTTTCCTTTGATATTTCTCATACCATAAGTAAAGTGATAATGCGTATATCGCCTACTCTGTAACAATGGAAACGCTTCATGCCATAAGGCAAAAACTTTACTAAAATTAGCCTTATTTAGTTTCTTGAGTTCAACTCTCTTACTTTCGCTATCCTTCTGTTTTGGATATTGAACAGGCGATAATTCTCCCATTAAAAAACAAATATCTTTTAAAGCTTGCTGTTCAGCAGTAAGCTCCTGATCTGGTAAATCCTCTGGTTTTAAAATATAGTTATTAAACCATTTTACAGATATTTTATCCTTACTTGGAATCCCAGTATAAGATATTAAAGATGGAACGTGATTCGTATGCCACTTGGAACTACGCGTATCCAGTAAACAGTACCCCATCAACTGCTCCTCTGTTGTTAATGCTTCCGGTATTATATCAGCAGTTTTCCTCCTGATCATAACTTTATCCCGTTTAACCGCCGGCAGATACTTCACCGGTTTACACAATCCACGATATATAGTCTTTAAAATGACCTTTATCCCTCCTTTAGATTTTGATGTTGTTAAAAACTTATTTTGCATCTTATCATCAAAAAAGTCCGGCCAATAATATTCATCAAAATCACATTCATCAGATGCCCCTAATAAATCGCAGAGTGCGAAATAAGCATAACGACCTAAATAATTTTCATCAGTATCTACGCTGCAACTAACTAATAATTCCAGAGGCTTTACCTTGATGTAAACCATTTCTTCTGCTTCCTCTCCCACTATTATGCCTACTATCAGCAACTCATTCAAAAATGATATTTTCCTGGTCTGTATGCGTAAATACGGATGTTTGGGTTTTCTGAAATCTGAGAACTTATTTAACGTATCAATACCCAATTTAAAACTGCCATGCTGAAAAGGTAATCTAAAAAAAAGCCCTCCTTTTTTGGACAAGGTGTTTGTGCTAATCATGGTTTGCGCGTACATATAATCCGATTTTAGTTTCCATTACCAAATCTCGGGTTATCTAATGCCGTAACCTACCAATTCAAGTTGTACTTTACCCATATTTAATTGTTACTTACCATCTGGAAATTAATTATATTTGTTCTATGGAAACAGCTACAAAATCCAACAAAGTTCATATAGGAAAAAAGATTAGTCGCATTCGTGAAATCAGAGGTATAAAACAAGATTTTCTTGCTGGTGAGCTGGGCGTAAGTCAACAAACTATTTCAAAAATTGAGCAAAGCGAAGAGATAGACGATTCAATGCTTGAAAAAATTGCTGATGTTTTAGGTGTGAGTGCTGAAGCTATAAAAAACTTTAGTGAAGAAGCTATATTTAATATAATCGGAAATACTTACCACGATAATTCAGCATCATTAAATTACCAATGCTCATTTAATCCATTAGATAAAGTTGTTGAGCTTTACGAACGCTTACTAAAAAGCGAACAAGAAAAAGTCGAAATATTGAAAAACAGTAAATAGAACAGCATTACCAAATAAAAAAGGGGAGACAAAACTTATTTTGCCTCCCCTTTAAATAATACCTTGTTATTTAGTCGAAATTATCAATTAAAGTAACCATCAAGCCAATTATTTCTTTTCAACCTGGCTAATTAAAATTTGAACTAAAAGCCCAGTATTCTTCCTATATAAATCAAAAGAAACATACGAAAAGGCCTCTCCTTATCACGTGAGATATTACTAAATTGTAGTTCCCAAAATTTACGCCTGTCGCCTTTTTTAAACCCTATTGCAATACTTATAAGCGGATTGAGATGATCAATAGCACGCTTGGCTTTTAACAAGCTATGATTGAGATTCAACACCTCAATAAATACCTCCGCCAGCTTTTTATCTTCAATGCTACCTTTTCCTTTTGCAGAAATTGACCCATCAGAATTTGCCTCAAGAAAACGATGATTACTTTGTTGAGTGACATCAGATGCCGAAGAAAATATTAAAGAGGCGATCATTTCACTCTGTTTATATTTGTCACAATGAAACCTATCGTCTATTGGATCTGTAGGAGTTTCCTTACATACTGCTACTAAGTTATGATAATTTGTAGACTGTTCTTTGTTGAACTCTTTTGGGATAACATGCTCGATTGAGGCCTGTTCTAAAGTAAGCTTTTGCTGGCAATAAGCACAAAGCCAATTCTGTTCTTCAAGTAAATGCTTCTTAGCAAGAGGAAGATTACGCATAGCGCTCGCATCTGAATTATAATTATATGACCTATTACCAGTTCCAGTAGTAAACCATAAATCCCAATCACCCGGTTGCGGTCCGCTTTTTTGAATGTATTGCATGTATTATTCTAATTGCTGTTTGTCCTCATTTCTCCAATCAATAAGAGCTTGAGCCTTTATAATATCTGGATCATCATCTCCTAGCAAGGCCTTAAGTTGCAATAACAAAGGCTCGTACTCATTAATGACATCATTATCGATCAAAACAAATAGTTTATCTAGTTTTTGCTGCGTTTGTACATGCCTGTCTGAGGCATCGAGAACATCTCTGAGTATATAATTAATTTTTTTACCAAAGAAATCATTCTCAGATTTAATCACCGTTTTATTGTTGACCTCATACAATGTCCCTTCCTCCAAATTAGCAACAACAGTCGGGCTATGGGTAGTAATAAAAAACTGAACCTTTGGAAATAATTTTTGCAACATAGCAACTGCTTTCGCCTGCCATCTTGGATGAAGGTGCAGATCTATTTCATCAATGGTTACCACACCGTTAACATTTGCAGATAGCTCAGTAAGTTTTAGCCATGGATTAAGCTGTGAGGCTCTCCAGACTAAATCAAAAATGAGATAGATGAGATTACGAAAACCATCTGAATAATAACTTAACGGTAGATTATGTTCATTATCATAATTTACATAGATTTCGTTTCCAAAGTCAGGATCCTGATAGATCTTGAGTGCAAAATCTTCAGGCAAATTCATAAAGAAAATTAATGTTTGCCTTATCGCTTGTTCTACATTTTCGAGTACCAGATCGTCACTTTCAATGTCATTGATAAACTTTGTCGCTCTTCTCGTCACCGCATTACCAAGCCATTCATTTAGTGTCCCTTTAATGGCATTTTCCTTTAAGCTTTGCAAATAACCATTTCTTCTGGCACTTGCAGCATCATATCGTTGCTTATGTGATTGAGAACTGTCTTTAAACAATCTTTGAGTGGAATAAAAGGCTATAAGGGGTGCGATCGTCCTATCATCTGCATTATCAAAGTTATCAAAAAACTGCTTCCCAAAATCTACAGCTACTTTGATACCTTTAATATCATTGGCCCTGGTATCCCTTTTAATATTTCGAGTCCATTCCTGATTAATTTCATCAGAAAAGCCAGTAACAGATGAAAACGGTTCTCGTTTACCATTAGTAATTTTAATCTCATCAAATTCAATTCCACGTTGCATTTTTTGTTCTTGGGAACCAAAAAAACCTCCCAACGCTACATTTATTGCTTCCAAAATACTGGTTTTCCCACTTCCATTTCCACCTACAAAAAGATTTACCCCAGGGGCAAAAGACGCATCTAACTGGTCAAAATTTTTAAAATTGGCAACCTTTATCCGGTCAATTCTCATACAATGGATATTTACTAAAACCTATGGCTTTTGATTTAAAATGTAAATATATCAAAATTTATTTTCAAGCAGTCTGGAACTCCCGAATGAAACTTGGCAATAGCTAGTTTCCAATTCAAATTGTACTTTACCCATATTTAATTGTTACTTACCATCTGGAAATTAATTATATTTGTTCTATGGAAACAGCTACAAAATCCAACAAAGTGCATATAGGAAAAAAGATTAGTCGCATTCGTGAAATCAGAGGTATAAAACAAGATTTTCTTGCTGGTGAGCTGGGCGTAAGTCAACAAACTATTTCAAAAATTGAGCAAAGCGAAGAGATCGAAGATTCAATGCTTGAGAAAATTGCTGATGTTTTAGGTGTGAGTGCTGAAGCTATAAAAAACTTTAGTGAAGAAGTTTTGATTTTCCATATTCAGAATATGAATGACAATTCAACCGCTTATGCTTATAACTACCAGTGCTCATACAACCCATTAGATAAAGTTGTTGAGCTTTATGAGCGTCTACTAAAAAGCGAACAAGACAAAGTAGAAATATTGAAAAACAACAAATAGTTAAAAGCTTATTACAAAAAGCAATCAAAACTAGATGTAATTTGTATATGTTCAATTATAACCCATCATTTTGTAGTTATGGAACGTAAGCAGCATATACAAGGCAAACTATTTGGTGATCTGGAACGATCTGAGAAAAAAGGTTATTCGGAAGCCTATTTACGATGCCCAGAGCGAATTGAAAGACTTCAACAGGTTATTCGCAAACTGAGAGAAAATGATCTTGGTAGTGGGCATTGTTTTATGGTCTTTGATGATCGTTTGGAAGAAGATGAGGCATTTTATGAATACCCTGATGGTCGAATCCGGGTTGAGAGACTTGACAAGAGCAATATAGAAGTTCCCCGCCAAATCGTTAGGATACTGACTAAAACAGAGGTTAGAGCATTAAGAAGCAAGCATGCCATTATCCGCTAATCCTCAGCTATTTACAATTACAGAGAGTAAAGGTGCAGGAAAGTCTACTCTAAAACAGGCCCTGCTTCCACCTGAATTTAGTGATATGAAAATTTTTGATGGAGATATCTTTTATACTCAAAAAAGCACTGAATTCTACAAATAACATGGCAGCAGCAAGGAATCTATCCAGCGGGTGGAAGTCAGGTTTAAAAAGGTTTCCATATAAGTCCATTGGATGTAACTGCTCTGCTAACTTTATCAAAATGATCAAAGACACATACTTTCTAAACAAAAGGCAGACAAAAATGCAATGCCCCCAAAAAGTTAGACACTTTCTGGGGGCATTATTATGAAAAAGAAAAACAGACACAGTTTTGAATTCAAGTTATACTGTGTGAAGCAGATGTCGGAACATTATCGTTCTGCAAAATCTCTGGGTGAGGAATACGGGATTACTTATTCTCTTTTCGAAGATTGGTTTAGGATATACGAGCATCTGGGAGCTCCTGGATTACTTCCCAGAAAGGGGAAAAGAGTTTTTAGTCCATCCTTTAAGCTAGCAGTCCTGAAGTCAATTCGTGAAGAAAAGTTATCTTTGAGAGCGGCGGTGCTACGTTTTGGGCTTTCAAGTGATGCGGGAATTATCGAATGGCAGAAACGATTTGAGAAGTTTGGATCATCTGGACTAGAACCGCGACCTAAAGGAAGACTACCGATGGCATATAAGGAGAATCCAGCAAACAAGCGAAAACCGAGAAAATCGGATAGGCCACTTACCCGTGAGGAAGAGCTTTTACGGGAAAATGAATATTTACGTGCAGAGAATGCCCTGCTAAAAAAGCTCCAGGCCTTAGTTCAAGCCGAAAACAAGCGCAAGCCATAATGGAACTAAGGCATCAGTTCGACCTGGATACCCTGTTGAATTGTATTAGCATGGCAAGAAGTACATTTTATTATTATTCTAAGAAGGCCAGTTTGCCTGATAAATACGAACAGGTCAAGATCCAGATCAACAAGGTCTATCATGCCCATAAAGGTCGCTTCGGCTATCGGCGCATTACCTTGCAACTGAAACGGGTCGGAATGGCTATTAACCATAAGACTGTATTTAGATTGATGGGAGAAATGAGGTTGAAGAGCCTGATCAGGATAAAAAAATACAGGTCTTATAGGGGCAAGCTAGGGAAAATAGCTCCAAATATCCTTAATAGGAATTTCAAGGCTAACCAACCTATGCAAAAATGGGCCACAGATGTTACAGAATTCAAAGTCAAGGGAAAGAAATTGTACCTCTCTCCAATAATAGACCTGTTCAATCAGGAGATTATCAGCTATGAACTCACTGACAGGCCGGTTTTCAAGGGAGTATTGGACATGCTCAAAAAAGTATTACCACAAGCTAGGAATACTTCTCAGTTAGTCTTGCATTCTGACCAGGGATGGCAATACCAGATGCCAAAGTATCAGCAACTGCTAAAAGCAAATGGGATTATCCAAAGTATGTCCAGAAAAGGTAATTGCTTAGATAATGCTATAATTGAAAACTTTTTCGGAACCTTAAAATCGGAACTCTTCTACTTAAATGAATATGAATCGACAGATCAGCTCAAAAAAGATATAAATGACTATATCTGGTACTACAACAAGGAACGAATAAAATTGAACTTAAACGGAATGAGCCCGATGGAATATCGGGCTCATTATAACAAATCTAATACTAAATTTGTCTAAACTTTTGGGGGCAGTCCAAAACATCTTTATCTGCCTTTTAAATCTTTTTCGAAAAATTAGTTTGGCAATCCGTTTTTAGGATTTACAAGGTAGAAGTACTCATTTTCATACCGGGTAACTACAGATATTTTCTGAAGCTCTGACTTCACATCATTAATTCCCTTTTCCAATGATTCCATAGTTGAAACAGAATTCCCTTGTAATAAATCTATCCTTTTATTAAGCGACTCAAAGTTGTGATCTACTTTCTTATCCAAATTCATGGTATCCTTCTTCCATTTCTCACCCAATCAGCCATCCTGTAAATACTCTTCCACCCTTCCCAATCGTTATTTCCAAACCTGTCCCTCACACCTTGCTCCAATCCTAACCACCTGCAGCCGGTACTTCAAATCCAGGATTGCCTGATACTGCTAGTTACCCATTAACAAATTGCTGCCAGGCATATCGATGCTGCAAGCAAAAGCAACCCAAATGATGCCCAATAAAAGCTTAATTGTTGCCATAACATTAAAGTATTAAACTGTGAATGGATATTCTGGACGATGCCAGAATATCCACCTGATTCTCCATCCTTTGCAAAATTAAACTGTACCTGCTGTTCTTCATCGGAACTAAACGTTTTAATCCAGCCGTGATCCATTAATAAATTCAAGCCTAATATTTCCTGATAAAACTGCATAGCTAAATTAACGTCATGTACATCTATATCCATGACAATTATATTAACTTTCATTGTAATTATTTGAAATCTTATTCAAACTTATAATTTAAAAGGTAAAATATTCATCTATAAACGGATACTATGCTTAAACGTTTATATTCCTTCAGAATTTAGCATTAGACAAGCATTTTTCTTTGTAATATTGAGATTGAGTATTGATATAATATTCCAGAAGAAGAATACTATATCACACTAAAAGGCATAGGTTTTTGCCAACTAAAATTCTAATTTTAACAGCCATCGTAGTTTATAATCTTCATGCCAAAATTCAACTTCAGTATTCTTAATGCTCATCTTTCAAAAAAAAATGCTTTCCGGGTTGATCTGATAGGGAGTCCATCAATGTTTTCTTTAGAAAGCAGGATATTTCATTCTATTTGTATTGGCCTGATCGCTTTGACCTGTTTATATGTGCCATACGATATATCTGCAGGTCTTTATATTGCGGCGCTGTCCACTTTTCTAATTGGTTTATTCTTTTTGCACCAGTACTATTATTCCAGATTTCATAGCAAAACACATAACAGTACGTTATTCGGTTTAATAGGTGTTTTACTTCTGGGTATTAACTACTTTGCTAATTCAGGAATCAATGGATCTACTGACCTGATATGGCCTGCTTATCTTTTATTAGTATTTACAATTTCTCCCTATCACCAACATATCAAATGGTTAGTTATCTATTTGTCGTGTTTTCTGGTATTGCATATTCTTGAATATTACTGTCCGTCTTTAGTGAAATACCCCTTTAATACCGGCCGGGGTCAGTTTATTGACCGGATTACTGCATTTCCTATACCTGTAATCATAATTTACGTCGTCATTAAATTCATGAGACGGAGTTATGATAAAGAGCGAAAAGCTACGGAAGAAAAGACAATAGCAGTCCAAACACTGATGTCTATCATTTCACACGACATGAGGACTCCGCTAATGAATATACAAGGCTACCTGGAGTTATTAAATACAAGTGTAGTGGACACACAAGACCGGTTAGTATTAGAAAAGGCATTACTTAAATCTACTAATAATACGATGGAAATGCTTTCCAATTTGTTGCATTGGTCTAAGTCGCAGATGGAAGGCCCAAATGTAAACCTGGTTGTTGTAGATTTGATGACAACATTACAGCCAACAATAGAGATGGAAAGCATCCATGCCTTGAAAAAAAATATAACTCTGAATCATCACATCCCTCCTGCACTGGAAGTAATTGCTGATATCAATATGCTCCAGCTGATCGTACGCAATCTGATCAGCAATGCGTTGAAATTCACTCCGCATGGAGGACAAATTACGATCAAAGCTGAGTTGATATCCGGTAAATGTAAAATAAGTATCAGCGATAATGGAAAAGGGATCCCGGTAGATAAACAGGAAAGGATTTTTTCTATTAAGTCCGAACCTGCATTTGGTACGGATAACGAAAGAGGAATTGGCTTAGGCCTGGTGCTTTGCAAGGAGTTTATAGAGCGGCAAGGCGGGAGAATAGGGTTTGAAAGTAATCCAGGAGTTGGTTCCGACTTTTTTATTTTTATAAATTACAAGCAAATAGAAAGCCCGCGGTTTTAATTTCTTATTCTAGCTTCTACTCCCGTAAAAACATTACAGCAGATTCATTATCAATCGGCTTCCAATTCATAAGTTTAATACGTTTATCCTCTCCTTCTTCGTTATCGTTTATTATTTCAATATTGATACTCTTCAACTGGTCTGCCTTTGTATCATCCAACATTTCAGAAAAAGGTTTAACAGCCCCATTACTTGAAACATAAGTAGGATTACTAATAGTATAGTCCTTTGTTTTAAGGAATTGCATAAATTTATAAACCAGCTCTTTTTCTTCTTCTTTATCCTTGGCATTTTTAATTTGATTCCATCGATCATTAAAAATTCCATCCATATTTTTTTCATTTGAAATGGAGGTCACCTCTTTTTGAACACAAGAAACTGTGAAAAACAAAACAATAATATAAGTAATTACTATCTTAATTGATATTTTCATTCTTTATACTTTTTGCATCCTTTTTATAAACACAGAACGATGTGAGATCCTTAATTTAAACTGATTACTTTTTTAGCCACTGACCGAAAGCATATCCTTTTTGCATCAGAAGTATTAGAACAAGAAGAACAACTATTACAGCTAAAGTATTTCTTGCGAAATCAGATTTAATAAATGGAAATATGTTCATATTTAAGATTAATTATATTTAAAAAAAGCTACAATTGCAATCGCTACAAATACTGTAACTGACCTCTCACCGTAAAAACAGACTTTTGTAAAGTATAGATTTTCTGTTCAATTAATATTACTTTTAATTATAGTCGATGCTGCGTGATATAACATCGACTATAGTTTGTTCAATTTACTAAGATTCTTTGTTGGTGGAAATCTGTTCTTCATTTTATCTCATCCCTGAATTTACTTTCCATTAAGCTCATCACATCTTCTCTTCTGTAATAAAGACAGCCAACAATAATCACAGACTTCAATAACCCTCTGCTTCGCCATCTTCTTAAAGTACGGTCGCTAATTCGGAACATAGATTTCACATCATTGGTATCTAACAAATTTCTTTCATGAGCAACAAATTTCTCCTGCTTTTTCGTACACATCATTTCAGCCAGGACATTTATCAACAAATTCACTTTATCGTTCATTTCCATATTCACATGATTAAATTTTAAACTATCTGAATTATTCAACGATTGTTAAATAGTCACGTTAGGGAGGAATAATCAAAAAAGTATTTATAACTCTTTTGCAGAATAATTTTGCGTTTTTCAAAATAAATAGGTTTAATAACACAACAATATAATAAATATTATTTATTGAAAAGAAAACAAAATATCTTATTTAACAATAATTAACACTAATTAACTTTTACCCAATCAGCAATTCTATAAATAGTCTTGATATGTCTCTTTTTTCTATAAACCCCATCACCTTCTCTGCTGCCTTGAATATTCGTATTACCTTCTACACTATTTACCCAATCTCCTTTTTGATTAACGATCATCCCAACATGAGCTATTCTTTTTAATTTAACAAAGTATATACCCAGCAAATTACCTGGTAAGGCAGAACGTGCTAAACGGGATGAAGGGAAAAGATCTGGTGTCCATCCTGATCGTGGTTTATCATATCCAGCCTGCGCAAAAACCCAGCTTACAAAACCTGCGCACCAGGGCTGCCCTTTTTTTAAACTTACACTGGTCAAATAAGTCTCTACACGAAATCCGTCATTGTTTCCAGTTATTTCCCTCACCCCTATTTCTTTTTCCGCAATACGAACAAGAAGCTCTCTTTTTTGACACTCCAGAGCGTTGAAGCTACATTTGTTATTTAACAGATTGCGATCAAGCAAGCCGAAGCCGCTAATAATAACAAAGCAAAGGATGCCCAGTAAAAGCCTAATTGTTGCCATGACGATAGAAAATTAAATTGTGAAACCATAAATGTTAGAGCGGGTAATTTCATCAGTAGCCAAAACCATTGTAATAACCACCACGATAAAGCGGTTATTAAAAGAAAACTAATCATGCTCAATAAAATCAATAGCCAGATACTTTGATCTATGCTACCTACCCTTTCATCAAACAAGTTGAGAAACCTGGGCGCAAAGCACCATATTAACAGCAAAACTGCGAGTATCATTCTGGGTTCCGATCTTTTTAAGGAGGTATTGACAACCGGTAATAATTTAATTATCCCCGGCAATTCTATAGTTTTTATATTCATCACATTTTAAATTTTAAGAATTTATCAGTTAATAGCAGTCTTATTATATAAACCGGCAAACTCGTCAGCTTGCCGGTTTATTCAAATCCTATGCAATAGCTTTGATAGGCCCCAGATAAACACTGGTACTTACCTTTTTACCATCTAAAGAAGAAATGTAAAACCAGCAATGTAAAGTGTTACCGACGCTAGTTTTAGACAGCATACGTGCTTCTAATTTACCAGCGGTTCTGACCGCGGTTGATGGAATTAGAAAATAATCATTCGTTTCATCGTAAATTATTATACTAGCTCTATCCGTAGAACGCTCCAGACGTTCATTTTCTGTGTTAAAATCCAAAGGATCATAGGCCCAGGTGATTGCTACTTTACGGCCTGAAACTGGCACTGCTAAAAGGTCTTGTGGAATGTCCAACTTTCCAAGAGTCAGTTTTAACTTAGCATAATTGATCGTAAATAATGGAGACACACCTGAGATAGCTTCTTTCAGATTAAATTTAACCGCCTCGTTCATCGGGCCAGACAGTTTGTTGCCGGATTGGTATCCTTTACTCACAACCTCACTAATAGCACCTAAAAAACCGGTTATTAAGCCAAATTTTTTACGTTGATCAATTTGTGATCTGACTGGTGGCTTACTGGTTTTTTTGGGTAAACTTCTCATTACATCCAACGTACGCCAGCTGGCACCGATTACTGTTCCTACTTTTCCTGAGAATCCACCAAGGATTCCTGTTCTGATCTTTCCCATTTTCTTTAATTTTAAATAATGAATTATTCTATTAATTCAAGTCAATAGCATGCCGGCTGCTTAAACTCGTTAAACAAAAGTATATCAATAAATTAGCTCAAAAATAAATTGACCGCAATAGTCCGTTATTGTCCGCAATTGACCGGATTTGACCGGATTTGTCCAACACTGAAAAAGCTTTATTTATTAAAAACAGGGTTAAAACAAGAAAGGCCCTCCAGTTAAGGAGAGCCTTTGATAATAGCTGCTGCAAAATTAACCGAAGTTCAAACCTGGCATTTCCATCCATGAATGATTATCCTGATTGGTAAAAGTGCCGGGACTTAAGATTGCATCACATATGACTGCGGGATTAAATGATTTACTATTTAACAAGGTGATACCATTATAGAAACTCAAAAACATTACAGCGATGCTTAGACAACCATCTGGAATTTTAAAAGAAAAATCAATCAGATTTATTAATTCTTCGTTTTTTTTAAGGGTAATGCTATATTTTTCCGGATTAAGAATTCTTTTACCATCTTTCAGCCGGATTAATCCGACTACGAATGTTAGTTTGCATTGAGTTGCATGCTTTGGAAAACGCAATTTTGGCGCGTTACCTGACTCATCATAAACAATCTTCATAATTCCCTGATTGAGTTCGATTTTCGGTTTTAAATTCAAAATCTTTTTTACAGGAGATTTAATATTAAATTCAAAACCGGCTAAATTACCAAAACTGTTTCGCTTAAAAAAGTATCCCGTTTTTGTGGGATTCTCACATGCTGCAAGGGCTGTAGTCAGCACACTGGTGAATCGAAAAACGTAACTTGTTTCGTTCATTCCGCCGTTGGTATTATGAAATATACCTCTAACATGTTTTCCAAGCATGCTACTTTTACTAAAATTCGCTGATGCCTTTTTGGTTTCCACTGTTTGTTTCATTGTGCCTGGCACAGGTCTTTTTGAAACAACCTGTACTCCATCTACTACTTTAAAAATGAAATCGCCCAGGATTCCCTTTAAAAATTTACCGTCGAAAATTGCCATAAATATTTGTTTTTTTATCAATGTAAAAGATTTGTGCTAAAGAGTATCATCCTAAGCAGGCAATGTCCATAATTGTCCGCAGCTGTCTGCAATTGTCCGTAATTGTCCATGTTCTGGTCAAAGGAAAAATTATAAGGTTCATCAGTCTTCAACTAGTCATGCTTTGTTTGTGCCTGAGTGGTGGTCGGTGTAAGACCAAGCTGTAAACAGCTTTTAAGCGTAGGTACTCTAAGTCATTTCAACTAGTTGTTTTGACTTAGAGTTGCCATGCTCTCGCGTTACTTCAGCATTGTTCTTACCCTAACGAGTACTCAGGCAGTACTCAGGCAGTACCCGGATGTTGCAGGTCAAAAACATCTTTTTGATCAGGATGACTTATATCAAGTGAAAGGGTTTGAAAACTGGCTTTCCTGAAGTTGTCGAGTTCAATAATTTTAAAATTAATGTTCTTCGATTACCCGCGTTTTTCGCCTTTTAAATTTTAAAGTTTTTTGGGGAGAGGTCATTTCTATTTAGATAATCAATGCATTGTCTTCCTAACAACGGGGAGTAATTATTCTTTATATTTAACATACATTCGCTTAATTAAATCACTGATTCAAAATCAATAATGATAGATCACGCGCATTCAATTTATTTATAAATAAGTTATCTATCTTTCCGATAACAATGAATCAAAAAAAAATATACAGAATTGATATTCAGTCAATTAGAGCGATAGCTGTTATATCAGTAGTTATTTTTCATTTTAATAAATTTTTATTACCAGGTGGTTTTATTGGAGTAGATATTTTTTTTGTGATTTCTGGATATTTGATCACATCAATTATTATAAAACAAAAAGAGAACAACACCTTCCGTTTTAAAAAATTCTACCTAAACAGAATTAAAAGAATTGTTCCTGCTTATTTGTTTTTGCTGTTGTTTGTTACAGTCTGTACCACAATATTATTTATAGGGAAAGACTTTTCGAATTTCAGAACTATTTTGGCAAATTCCATCATATTTAACAGCAACAATTATCTGCCTGCTGCAGTTAATGACTATTTTGGTGCCAGGGCCGAACAAACACCGCTATTGCATACCTGGACATTGTCTGTAGAAATGCAATTTTATTTGATGCTGCCTATTGTTTTGATTTTCTTACCTGGAAGATTTAATAAATACATTTTTCCAATTATAATTATATTACTTACTACATATGCAGCATATAAAATCCGGCTTGGGGACAAGCAAGGAATGTATTTTTCTTTATTAGCCAGAATCCCGGAATTTCTTTTAGGATCTGTAGCGATTTTATGGAGATTAGAGGAAAAAACGTCAATTAGAACACGTAATATTTTGAGTTTGACAGGTATTACAGCAATAGTCTTCAGCTTTATTTTTATCAGTGAGGCCTCAGATTTTCCTGGTTTTTTATCTTTAATACCTTGTGTTGGAAGCTTATTTATTCTAATATCATGTGGAAGCTGGTTTAACAAGATAATTTCTGTAAAACCAATAGTATATATTGGAGAACTATCCTATTCAATTTATTTATGGCATTGGCCAGTACTTGCTTTTCTTAGATACTATTCAGATCGTTATATTCTAAATTTAAATCTGACCATATTTGCGTTAATAGCTATTGCATGCCTTTCATGGCTATCTTACAAGTTCATCGAAACTCCTTTTAAGGATTTAAAAGAAAACAGGAAATTCTTTATATTTTTCATACCACCAGTTATTTGTCTGATTTCATTAGGCTTTTTATCAAAATCTATTAATAGCAAAATATTTATTACTACAGATGAAGTCACATCACCAAATGCATTAGGACTGGAAAACCACAGTAATGGAGATAGAATTATTATCCGCGGAGATACAAGTTCTGCTAAAGAATTACTTTTAATTGGTGATAGCCATGCATTACATCTCAATCCTTTTTTTGATGTCATAGGTAAAGCCCACAATTTTAAATTTAGAAGTATCACGTTTGATAGATTTATTAACGTCCCTACATTCGATATCAAGAGCACACAAAGCTCTAAACCAGAAATTGATAATTGGAATAAACAGCAGCAGCTATTAAAGCCTGTTATTAATAAATCTAAAATTATTGTGATTGCAGGACTTTGGAAAGATAAAGGTCAGGAAGAGATTAAAAGCCTTGAAAATTTTTTCAAAGAAATGTCCAGAAATCAACAGCTTATAATTGTTTCAGACGTTCCTCATTTTTCTGTAAATCCAATTAAATATCAACGATTTAAACATTTAGGGTTACCTGTAATTAATTCTTTCAATGCGCTATATGATAAAGATGATTATGAAAGGCTACTCATGATCATCAAAAAATATCCTAATGTTCACTTTTTAGATTTAAGGAATAGTAAGCTCTTTAAATTAAAGGATTTTCCATTCTGCAATGGGACTTGCCTATATTATGATAATAGTCACTTGAATGCCATTGGATCTAAATTATATGGTAAAGCTGAAGATAAAAAAGTGATGATATTATTAGATCAATTATTCAGACACTGTCTTTAGTTATCCTTACCAATTGCCTTCCTGATAGCCCAAAGGAAAGCTTACTGGCTAATTTAAATATTAAATTACTGGCGGTCTAAAAAAATGGAAGCTCCTTTCTTGTAAAATAAATAAAGTTAAAAGGGTAACATGACCTGTATTTTATATTTAAAGGAACAGGAGCCGAATTATTTAATTTTAACTAGTGTAAATTTAATAAATAAGTAGTAAATTATTCCGGACAAAAATCCGGATGAATTAAAGATTGCAACCAAAGTTAAATAGTTAATGGCCTGGAAGTAATTTCAGGACTTATTCGAATATAAATTAGTAACCAATAAAACCAAATATGATTAAGTTAACCAGATATTTACGCATTAGAGAAGTATTGCTGATCGGCGCTTCTTTCTTGTGCAGCACCCCTGTTTTCTCTCAGGGAATGGTGGCACCAGCTGCTCCGGGTTTTGATGTAGAAAGCACTTCCATACCACATGGTCAGATAGATACCATAAGTTACTATTCTAAAACTGTGGGTAACAACAGAAAAGCCATAACCTATACCCCACCCGGGTATTCAAAAAATAAGAAATATCCCGTTTTGTATCTGCTTCATGGTATTGGAGGAGATGAAAAAGAATGGTTAAACGGAGGTAAGCCACAGGTTATATTAGACAATTTGTATGCGGCTGGCAAACTGGAACCGATGATTGTTGTGATGCCTAACGGACGTGCCATGAAGGACGATCGTGCTACCGGCAACGTGATGTCGCGAGATAAGGTCGAAGCATTTTCTACTTTTGAAAAAGATCTGCTCAATGATTTGATCCCATTTGTAGAAACGAATTTCCGTGTGTATTCAGACAGAGAGCACCGTGCCATCGCCGGATTATCAATGGGCGGAGGGCAATCTTTAAATTTCGGGTTAGGTCATCTTGATAAATTTGCCTGGGTTGGCGGATTTTCATCAGCTCCTAATACAAAATCACCAGAACAATTGGTCCCTGATCCAAAAAAGGCAAAAGAAATGCTGAAGCTATTGTTTATTTCGTGTGGTGCCAGTGATAATCTGATCGTAAATAGCAAACGTACCCACGATTACCTGGTAAAAACTGATGTTCCGCATATTTATTTTATTGAACCTGGATTTCATGATTTTAAAGTATGGAAAAACGGATTATTTATGTTTTCTCAGTTGTTGTTTAAGCCCGTAGATCCTTCTACCTTTTCTAAATATAATGTTACAGATAGCCAGGCCATTAAGTAACATGAATATGATTCACCCTATATCTGTTAAACTATAAAAAACAATGAGTAATTATTCTTTGAGTACCAGGGCCTGCAAAATCGCAATCGCAATATGTTTTTTCTCTTTACAAATAAATGCGCAGGAAAAGCTCTATCCAAATACATTTCCGCTGGATCAGGTGAGTTTGACGAACGGACCTTTTATAAAAGCCAGGGATCTTAATATTAAAACACTGCTGAAATACGATGTAGATCGAATGTTAGCGCCATACCTGAAAGAAGCTGGCATTCCTGTGAAAAAAGCAAGCTATAAAAACTGGGAAGGATTAGATGGACATATCGGGGGTCATTATTTAACTGCCATGGCGCTTAATTATGCGTCTACAAGAAATGCCGAATGCAAACGCAGAATGGACTACATGGTTGCAGCACTCAAGGCTTGTCAGATCAGGAACGGCATTGCTTATCCTGACTGGGGTGCTGGTTATGCAGGTGGAGTTCCCAATAGCCATGAAATATGGCCGGCATTTAAAAAAGGCGATTTTAAAGCTTACCGCACTGCCTGGGTTCCATGGTACAATGTACACAAGATGTATGCGGGATTAAGGGATGCCTGGTTGTATGGAGGTAATCAGGATGCGAAAGATGTATTTTTGAAGTTTTGTGACTGGGCAATTGATATAACATCAGCACTGTCTGAAAAGCAAATGCAAGCTATGCTTGATACCGAGCATGGGGGAATGAACGAAGAATTGGCAGATGCCTATCAAATCACCGGCAACAAAAAGTATCTGGTTGCTGCAAAGCGTTTTTCCCATAACCAGCTCTTAACCCCAATGGCAGCGGGCCAGGACAATCTGGATAACAAGCATGCCAACACACAGGTGCCAAAAGCTATTGGATTTCAACGCATAGCTGAATTGAGTCATGATGATCAATATACGAAATCCAGTAATTTTTTCTGGGAAACAGTTACCAGCAACCGTACGCTTGCATTTGGTGGAAACAGCAGACGCGAGTTTTTTCCGAGTGCAGCAGCGAGTACAGACTTTGTGAATGATGTGGAAGGGCCTGAATCCTGTAACACCTACAATATGCTTAAACTTACAGAAGGCTTATTCAGGGAACAGCCCGATGCAAAGTATGCCGATTTTTATGAGCGTGCATTATACAATCATATTTTATCGACTCAACATCCTGAGCATGGAGGATACGTTTATTTTACACCGGTAAGACCGAGGCATTACAGGGTTTATTCTGCGCCAAATGAGGCCATGTGGTGTTGTGTAGGAAGCGGCATGGAGAATCATGGTAAGTATAACGAGTTTATCTATACGCATACAAAAGATTCCTTGTATTTAAATTTGTTTATCGCTTCAAAATTAAACTGGAAGGAGAAAAATATAGCGTTAAAACAAGAGACTTCTTTTCCTGACGAAGAGCAGTCTACACTGACCATTACAGCAGGATCTGCAAATTTCACATTGATGCTGAGGCACCCATCGTGGGTAAAAGAAGGTACTATGCAAATTCTGATTAACGGTAAAGTAATACCCTATAAAAAGCTTCCCTCCTCTTACATCGGCATTCAGCGAAAATGGAAAAAAGGGGATGTGATCAAGGTAATCATGCCCATGCAGACTACAATCGAGCAAATGCCAAACGTTCCGGAGTATGTTGCCATTATGCATGGTCCTATCATGCTGGCTGCAAAAACAGCAACGGAACGACTGAAAGGACTGGTTGCGGACGATAGCCGTTGGGGGCATATTGCCAGTGGCCAGAAGCTTCCTGTTGACAAAGCACCTATCATTATTGAGGATAACATTGCAGCAATTCCGGGAAAGATCGTCCCTGTAGCCGGGCGGCCGATGACTTTTGCATTCGCCAGTGAAAAAATTATAAATTCAGAGACATTGGTGCTCGAGCCTTTTTATCGTATTCACGATGCCCGGTATATGGCCTATTGGATGAGGTTAACTCCGGCACAGTATGTTAATTACCTGGATTCAGTGGCAAAAATAGAAAAGGAGAAACTGAAGCTGGATCAGCGGACAGTGGATTTTGTAGCACCAGGCGAGCAGCAACCAGAAGTTGATCATGCCTTACGCCAGGAAAACTCCCGTACCGGTAGTAATGCTGATGAATTCTGGCGTGATGCCAATAACGGAGGATATTTCAGTTATAACATGTCCACTCAGGGACTTACTGATTTATCACTTAATGTCAGGTACCAGTTTGCCACCATAGCCGGGAAAAAGTTTGAGATTTATGTTGATGACCAGAAGCTTAAAGTAATTGATCATACTGATGACACAAAGAAATCTGGTTTCTATCACGAAGAATACCTTATTCCAGCAGCAATGCTAAAAGGTAAACAACAGGTAAGAATAAAATTTCTTTCGGTTTCGGGAAGTGATACAGCCCCGGTTTATCGTGTCAGATTGGTTAAAAATAATTAGGCACCGTTTAAAATAATAGATATTAAATAATTAGCCGGCGCCTTTTCAGACTATAGTCCGGTGCAAATATTGATCATAACTAACGAAAGAACAATTAAATTTAACTTCTATGGCGGAAAACCCGATTAGTGTTGTGATAAAAAACATAGTCATTCCCGAAGTTTACAGCTTTCGCTATGGACAGCACTCGCATGACCAAAGGTTTTTTGAACTCAGGTTCCGGCAAGCGCTGTTAGGCTCACCCTTGTCTTTTGCAAATGACGATGCAGCAACTTATATTCATCAGCCGATGACACTCCAGTTCCAGGGTGCTTTTGGCAAAATGAGATCGGTCAGTGGTACGATTGTGAATCTGGAATTCATCAATATACCGGGACAGAACGCAGAAGTTGTGGTGAGCGGAACGATGTATGAACCATCCGGCAACTTCTCTAAATTCACCCTGGCCCTGATTGCTTTGCTGCTGTTTCCGCTGCTGTTTACCGGAGGCCTTTTTGAATATGTTTCACTAATCAGTGGTTCGCTTATCAAAACAGAAGGCACAATAAACTCGCTGCGGGAAACAGGCAGTAAAGGATTTCACAACTATACATTTAAGATTGCCCCATACAATGCTTCTTTCTACCGGTCGTATCATTCACCGGTATTCAGCACAGCCCGCGAAAACATTATTGCTTTGTCTGTGCCTGAAGATGGCAGCTATGACCAGGAGCATAAAGGTGAGGCAGTGAACTTTTATGTTTTTAAAAATGACCTGGTTAAGTTAAATGATCCCCGTGCAAAGGTTGATTTCTTTTACCTGAAGTCAGCCCTACAGCCACAGGTAAAATTTGATTATTACTATGATGTTTTAGTATATGCAACAGATAAAACCTGGATCTATATTAGCTGGATTTTTTACCTCTTTATAGAAGTCTTCTTTTTTATCTGCGCATTTTTCTGCTATAAAATGTACGCACTTGATCAGCAAACAAAAAACAGGATCATCTGGTACACCTGCGTGGTCATAGCGGCCCTGTTCAATACGGCAATACTGGCAATGATGCTGTAAAACCGAATTTATAATTCTACATATTGATGCCGAAATTTTAAATCCTTAATTCTATCTCAAACAGATGTTTTATGAAGCCTGTTAAAATTGTAACCATCCTGATCATCTTAATCTCATTATTTGGAGGTTACGTCATCTTTAAACAAACCCAGTATAATAATGCACATGACGGCATCAACTTAACATCAGAGACAATTAGCTATCCGTACAGCAGATATTGCTCCAGTGAAGGAAAGATTTATTTCAACAAGCCCGGCGTGGGCTACTTTTGGGTAAAGGATGCCGATTTAGCTACTTTCCAACCTCTAAAGGATGTCTCATACAGGGGGGACATGGGCAAGGATTCCCATCATGTTTTTTTCAAGGCAGATAAAGTAGCCGGCATGAATCCTGCAACGACAGCGTATTTAGGCAATAATTTTTGCAGGGATGGGCGGAAGGTGTTTTATGCCAATATTGAGATAAAAAAAGCAGATGCAACCTCCTTTGCACATTTGCGTAGCTATTATGCCTTCGATAAAAATCACCTTTATTATAAACAGAACATCGTATCGTGGGCTGATGTAAATTCGCTGCATCAGGTGGAATACGGACCTGATGGATCTGCCCAGGCAGATGAATACATCTGCGATGAGAAAAATGTATTTTTCAGAGGTGTAAAAATAAAGGGTGCGAATCCATTAAGATTTAAAGTATTGAACCCACCAGATGACCAGTATCAATCACAATATGCCTTCGATGGGAGTCATTATTTCAACGATCAATACATTATATCTGCAGAAAAACATAGCCCTGAAAACGGTGGCTTAAAGCTTCTCTCTCTTGACGGGGATTTCGGCTGGCACGCAATTTTTTACAGCGGAACGGATTTTTATTGCTACGATCACCAACGTCATGAACTTGTTTCCCTTGGGCGCCTTGATAATACTGCACCATTGACTAGGATTGACCGTGGAATTTACACTGACGGAAAACATGTATATTTTACATTTGGCAAATGGGATAAGACAGGTGGCCGCATGCCCCATTACACAGGGCATACAACAGGTATCTGTGCAGTAGATGGAGTTGATGCCAGGAATTTTAAGGCTTCCGGTAGCAATGTCACTATGGAGGGCAAAGCAGGAACTCTTTACCTTTGCGGAAACCAAAATTATTTTCATCCTGAATACAGAAACGACGGTAACTACAATCAGGCTTTGATGATTCTTGGAACTGACGGAAAAACAAAGGAGCTCCCGATAAAGAATGCCCTGTCGAAATCAATCGACGACTATGAAGGCCCTTCCATATTTAGCACGGAATTTTATAAGCGTTTATTTAATCCGGGTTGGGACGACCAGGAGTATTAATATTCATCCCTTTACGCCCAATTCTTTGAATTGGCACTAGCGCATCGCACAGAGAACTATTGTTGAGGTTTATCTATTTTCTTCCTATATCCATAACACATTGTTTATCAGGCTGATTTTATCTGGCTCATTAATGTTTTGAATTAGCTTGCCTTAAAATTGCAAGAACACCAAATTTGCGCAATGTTGTTTCTTTTTACCATTCAGACAGGCACCATTTTCATAAAATTTAAATTTTGTTGTAATAAATTAAAGTGATGGCTTACTAATGAAGAAAAGAACCGAATATGAAAAAAGTAATTTTAGTTTTCAGCGTGATTTTAAATGTGGCCATTTCTGCATATGCAAATGGTTCGAATGAACCTTTTAAAGTACAGGTAAGTGGTAAAGGGCAACCGATGTTGTTTATACCCGGCGCAACCTGTAGTGGTGAGGAGTGGCAAAGTACAGTAGCGCATTACAATAAAAAATTCGAGTGTCACGTTTTCACACTTGCCGGATATGCTGGTGTTCCTCCAATGACTGAAGGCCCGTATCTAAGCAAGTTCAAATTGGCCTTGATGGATTACATCAAAACCCGAAAACTTAAAAACGTCATTCTCGTTGGCCATTCGATTGGTGGCTTTCTTGCACTCAATATTGCAGCTGAAATGAAAGATGGATTGAGCCGGGTTGTTGTAATCGATGCAATGCCTTTTTACGCGGCGGCAATTAATCCTGCTGCTCAAAGGGGTTTTAAGGAAAGCCAGGCAATAAAACTTCTGGCGCAATACAATGAGATGAGCGATGCAAAACTCAAAGCCTACCAGTTAAACGTTGCCAAAAGCTTATGTGCAGATTCAACAAAATGGGAAGCGATCGCGACCTGGGGAGCACAATCTGACCGGAAAACAATGGCCTATACTTTTACTGAAATGATGAGTGATGACATTCAGGACAAAATTGCATCGATAAATGTCCCGGTACTGGTACTGGCTGCTTTTAAAGAATCTCCGCAGTATATTGGTTTTACCCGCTCTTATGTTAGCGGAGTTTTCCAAAAGCAGTATGCGAAATGTAAAACCTGTACCATTCAGGTGAGCAACGACGCCAGGCATTTTATAATGTTTAATGAGCCACTCTGGATGTTAAACCAAATGGATAATTTTATCACCAAATTATAAAAGACACTGTGCAACAGAACAATCGCGATCAGCAGGAATTCTTTAATGAATTAGTCAGGGCCAATCATGCGAGTATTTATCGGATTTGCAGAGCCTATTTGTATGATGTTTCTTATGCCGACGATTTATATCAGGAAATCCTTTATCAGATCTGGAAAAGCATTCAAAGTTTCAAAGGAAAATCGAAAGTAAGCACATGGATTTACCGCATCGCGATCAATACTGCTATTGGTTTTAATTCCCAAAATAAGCGACATGATCATTTGTCTATTCCTGATGCCTATCAAATGCCTGATATCGAATATATTCCGGAAAAGATGGAACAGGAAGCGAAACTGGAAAAACTCAGGTTTTGTATTAGTCAGCTTGCTGCGCAAGACCGGCTTATCATCTCGCTTTTATTGGAACAGAAAAGCTATAAAGAAATCGCTGAGATTACTGGTGCAAGTTTAACCAATACAGGCGTAAGAATAAACCGGATTAAAGAACGATTACTTAACCTAATGGAGGATAAAAAATGACAAATTTCGAGGAACTTCAGCATAGCTGGCTTTCACAGTCAATAGAAAAAAACACTACAGATAATATCACTCCTATTTTACAAGATAAATTGGAAAAACATCAGCGTAAACTCCGGAGGTCTAACCTTTTCATGAGCGCCGGCTTCGTGCTTGCAGGATCAGTAATTGCCTGGGTTTACCTGACCTACCACCAGCAATACCGTTGGCCTTTTGATGTAAGCATTGGTTCGGTCATTTTCCTCATGGTTGTTTTTGCGGTTTTAAGCTGGAAAAGTTACAGCTTCCGGAAAGATCAGCGTGACGTTGCGGGCATCGATTACCTGGATAATCAAATTGGAAAACTGAAATGGCAAAAAAAAATGCTAACCAGTTATGTATGGGTGTATACTGTATTATTATGGCTTGCTATGGTTGGTTATATTATAGAAATTACAAAAAGGGGCAGTTTGCTTTTTACCTTTACCGCTCTGGCCATCACTACGATTTATATTGCAGGAGTCTCTATATGGAGCAGGTTTTATAAACAAAAAAAACAGTTGAATGCTATTGACGAACTGCTTAAGAACTTTGAACAGATGCGCGACGAAATTGGATAGGTGATATCAATACATGAAATTAATTTCGACCATGTAAGCAATAAAGTTTACTATCCAGTGCTTTTAACTGTAAAATTTACGATTTCGACAATGCGATCATCTATCTCATTTACGCTATTTCTGATCACTTTTAACAAGGGATAAGTCACATCGTATCCATCCATTTCCATCAGATTAAGCATGCCTTTGATTGTTGCTACCGGTCTGCGAAATTCGTGGGACTGTATAAATGCAATATGGCCGAGCTTACGCTGCTGGGCTAAAGCGGTTTGCTGAGAGGCTATTCTTTTGGAAATGTCGATGGAATTATAAGATATGCCGATAATTTCACCGTCGTTGTTTCTGGCTGGATCATAACTGGATATGAACCAACCGGAGTATACACCAAAATTATGTAAAAGTTCCAGTCTGATACTTTCTCCTGATAAAGTAAGCCTGCAATTCTCCATAAAATGAGCCATATATTCAGGATCAATAAACTGTTTAATATCCATGCCTGGTTGTATTTCAACATCATAAGCCTTCTTGATTAAATCTTTCACTGCTTTATTACAGCAAATGATGTTCAGATCCTTATCCAGCAATAAGTGATTGCTCGTAGTGCTTTCAAAAAATGAATTCATTTTCAATTCAAGCTTTTTGGCATTCACATATTGTTCTTTTAAAAAGTAAATATTGCTTTCAAAATCCAGCAACTGGATAACCTGTTTAGCTAAGTTTTGCAGCATTTTTGTCTGGATTCCGGTAAGTTCTCCTGGATTTTTATCAAAAACACATAAACTTCCCAGTGTTTGTCCGTCATCAGTGGTTAGCGGTGCACCTGCATAAAAGCGGATACCGGCCTCTCTTGTTACCGCAGCATAATTTTTAAAATTAGGGTCCAGTTGCGCATCTGGAACAATCATTATATGCTCGCTTTCCACTACGAAATGACAAAAGGATTGATCCCTGCCAGAGCTGGGTATAAACCGGTCATTAAACAGAATATATTCTGTATCCTGACCTATTAGCGTGATCAGCGCGTTGGGTACGCCGCAGATATCTGCAGCTAGCTGGGCAATTTCTTTGAATTCTTCCTGTTTATCAACCTGAACCTTTAGAAATCTATTTACCGCCTCCAGTCGTTTTAATTCATTATATGGCATTGAAAAGCGTAGTTTAATTAATGATTACTTATATGGAAGAGTTAATGAGGAAGGCACATACCCAATGTTGCGTTCGTCTGATAAAATAATTAAACTCCCTTTGTTCAAAAGTTCATTACATGCTTTTTCCAGTAGTTCAAACTCAATGATACCATCGGGATAGCCTTGCTGTTTCATCTTAGACATTGCACCTTTGATAACTTCAAGAGGATGATGTAAGTCAGCTGAGAGTATACGATCAATCTGACGAAGAGATTCTCCTTGTTCTAAGACCGTTTTTTCATCCCTTACCATTTGTGTAATATCAGTTGCACTATAAGTAACACCTGTAATGGCCCCCATCGAATCAAAAGCAGGCTCAAAAATAAGCTGCCATGGGTTATTTCCTTTTGACGGGTTGATGATGGCTTCAATATTGACATTTTCTCCCTTTAATGCGCGTTTACAATTCCTGATAAACTCCTCAACAAATCCAGTTTCAATGTAATCATTCACCTCCATGCCTTCTGCAATGGTGAGCTGGTAGTTGCTCCTGAGCAAATTGACCATGGCGTTGTTAAAAGAAAGTACACGCAGTTGAGTGTCGAGCAGCAAATGACAGCAACCTGAACTTTCAAAGAAAGAGCGGAGCTTAATTTCTTCTACACGTGAAAATTCATATTGTTCTTTCAAGAGCTGCAGGCTGGCATCAAATTCCAGCAAGCGGGTAACCTGGCGGGCAAGCCGGTGCAGCATCTTTTGCTCAATGGTTGTCAGTGTTTTAGGCTGTATATCGTACACGCATAATGTACCTATATTATAGTCATCGTGAGTAGTTAATGGTGACCCTGCATAAAAGCGGAGGTGAGGGTTCTGAACTACAGATGGATTATTCTTCACCCGCTCATCTACCAGTGTATCGGGAATAATCAACAGTTCTTTTTGTATAACAGTATACTTACAAAACGTATCAGTAAAAGAAATTTCGCTATGATCAGTACCGGCTTTGAATTTGATATGTTGTGTCTGATCATCCATAAATGTAATCATCGCTATCGGTACATTACATATATTGGCTGCCAACTCGACGATTTGCTGCAGCTCGTCCTCTCTATCAATCTTCCTATGCAAAAAACGATTTACTGTATTGCCCGTTTTTAATATACTATCTGACATATCTTAATTCCTGTTTAGTAATCATAAGCCCACAATGGTGAACTAAATTTTATTAAACATACGTAAGCTCTCTGCAAACAGTTTCTTAACAAACCCCAAAACGAGCAGGATCAATTTTGCTGCGAAAAAACAAGAAGAGGAACAAGAGGCATTAAAACCAATAGGAATAAAGCAGGATCTTAAAAAACCCGCCCAATTATTAACTGTATAAAGCGTTTTTAAATCTTTTGGCTAATAGGCCAGTTGCTTGATCAGGATCAATTTCTCCAACAATGATACCAGATCTCCCATAAACTTCATGGAGTACACAATTTCCAGAAGGGTCGATTAATGAACTGGCTGATTCAGGATAAAGGGATGAATAATTAACGCTGGCAAAATAAATCGTGTTTTCCAAAGCTCTCATCATCATTGCTTTTTCATAGTATGGATTGCTTTTATTGCCCCATTCCGTTAGCTTTACTCCATTCGTATTACTTCCGGAAAAGTGAGGATGAAAAACGATCCGGGCACCGTTTTGTGCAGCCCACCTTACTGATTCAGGATAACGAAATCCTTCATGGCATATAGTTATACCAAATTTGACATCTTTAATTTCAAATATAAATCTATGCGTACCCGGTACCCAAATAGTGTCCTCTGAAGGATCTAGTTGGTTTTTAGTTTGATAACCTAATATTTCACCTTTTTCGGAAACAACATAAGCCAGGTTGACAAGTTGTTTATTCATATACCAATCCATAGGAACAATTATGGCAATTGAGTTCTCAGCCGCAATTCTGCATACTTCGTTTAATGCCCTCTCCAGGTTTGCGCTGGTCTGGTCTGCTTTTGAATAGCCCATACCTGGATATCCTGGAAGATAAGACTCTGGAAAACAGATTATTTCAGCATTCATATCAGCTGCTTCTATAGCCATCTTCTCGAGTGTCTGTAAACCCTCACTCAGATTTTTCGGAAATGGAGGGGAAGCTAAAGCTATTTTCATAAATAAGGATAATTTAAAAATTTAGTGAAACTTATAGATAAGCTATTAAACAAGACTATAGCACCTTTGCAAATTATAAAAAAAGCTCCTTTTTTGAGGTTTTAAAGTTATTTTTATCCTATTTAAAATTCCTTCCTCCATAAAACACCTCTTTTGAACTGTCTTCGCGAATTTGCGTCTTCTTCTTTTGTGTGGTTCCAGGTGCCTGAGATCAGCCCCTACTTGTTGTATAAAGGGTTAATATAGAAAACATTGGAGATTAAAAACTGTTATTAATCTATAATATAAGTATTTTATATACCATAAAACGTTTGCAACCCATGATGAAACAGACCAAGAAAACCGTTTTTTTCGCAGTATTGCTCTCGATCGCTCTTTTTGCTCTGGGACTCTTTACTTTTGACAAATTTATCTATTTAGTGCTTCCAGAAGCTGCCGAGGTATCTTATCATCTTACAGACCTTAATAGAGAATTATGGACAACATTGTCTTTTTCTCTGGTAATTGGACTGATGCCCATTTTGGTATTGGCAACCTGGATGTTGGCTCCCATTGTTAGTGCGAATAAAAAATGCGCCAGCATGATTATAGTAATGATATGTACGGTTCTGGCAATTTTTGCAAGAAAACAGCTGCTCAGCTCATATTTTAGTGGAGTTTCAAAAAACTTCAGTTTGTCCCCTGATAAAATAGATATCGGTTATCTTATCGATCAAATGAATTTTGAATATTATATATTCTTGGGAAGCTGTATGGGATGCCTGATTTCTTATTTTTTACTAAAGGAAAAAAGAATACAGCGATAGGTGACTAAAAGATATGTCTAAGGCATTTTAATCCTTGAACATCCTAAAAATTAAACTCTTGTGCATTCCACTATAGCGCGAATTCTTTCGTCAAGGACATTGGTAGCTTTTTCCATTTTTTGTAGTGAACCATAATTTTCGAAGTATCCCTCCATTTGAAGCAGTGCTAAAATCCCCTTAATATTGGCCACGGGTTTACGTAATTCATGAGATTGTAAAAATGCCGTTTTCGTCAAACTGTCCTGGTGACTTAACAGCTTATTTTGCTGTACAATACGATCTGTAACATCTGTTGAATTAAAGGAAACACCAATAATTTCTCCTTCAGAATTTTTTGCAGGGTTGTAATCAATATCACACCAAATCGACGTACCTCCAAATTGCATCAATCTTTCATGCCTCACCTGTTCACCAGCCAGTGCCCGATTACAATTGACTATAAAATCCTGCATATAAACTTTCCCGACAAATTCCGTAATCTTCATTCCCTTTTTAATGGTGATATGATACTCTTTATAAATAAAATCTCTCAACCTTTTATTAAAAGCCAGGATAATGTACTCCCGGTCAATGATAATATGTTCAGAGGTAGAGCTTTCAAAGAATGATCTAAGTTTGATCTCTGTTTGTTTTGTCTGGATAAACTGTTGTTTCAGTAATGCCAGTCCAGATTCAAAATCAAACAAATTAATCACATGCCTGGCCAGCATCTTAAGCATTTTTAAATTAACAGCTCCTATTTTCCCTGGAATCTGATCGATTACACAAAGACTCCCCAAATTGTAGCCGTCATCTGTAGTTAACGGTACTCCTGCATAAAATCTGATATTGGGATTCCCGGTTACCAGTGGATTATTATTAAACCGTTCATCGTTTAATGTATCTTCTACAACGAAAAAATCAGGTTCCAAAATGGTATGATTACAAAAGGCATCTGCCATGGGCATCAGCGTAAAGTCAAGGCCCTGATTGAATTTAATATATTGCGTATCTTCACTAATCAGAGCTATCAATGCCGTTGGTGTACCACAAATCTCAGCAGCTGTTTTTACAATTTTCTGTAATCTATCAGCTACACTGATTTCCAAAGTAAGATATCTATTAACAGCTTCCAGACTTTCAAGTTCTTTCAGTGGCATATTTGTAAAATAAATTATTCTTAAGTAACAGTTATGATCTTTGCTTTCTTTTCCTTCAATTCTGCAACAGCCAATTGGAGCAGGTGAAATTCTTCCACTTCGCCCGTTGATATCATCTTTTTGATTTCTTCCGCTTCCTGAATGATCTGATCAATCGGCCCGGCAAGATCATTCGCCTGGATATCATTAATCTTAATAATGGCGTCAGCCTGGTTATTAAGTTGCCTTTGATTGATGACACTGCTGGTGATGTCTGTGGCATTGAGTGAAACCCCGAAAAGTTCACCATTGGAATCTAAAGCTGATTCATAGATCATATACCAGCAGATCGTTCCTTGGGTATAATCCAGGTGGCGCTCTACTTTAATCACCTCACCTGACAGTGCCCTGTTGAAGTAATCAGTAAACTCTTCCAAAAAGGATGCAGGAACATAATCTTTTATACTTATCCCTTCTACAATTTGGGGCTGATCATTTGCAACTATGAAATTTGCCATAGTTTGGTTAAAGGCTATTACCTGCATATGCTTGTCCATGAGTAAATGGCAAGAACTGGAGCTATTAAAATAAGTTAACAAAATACTGGCATTTTCATTTGACTCTTCATACTTCTCTTTTAAAATTTGCAGGGTTACATCAAACTCTAATAAGTTAGTAACTTGCTCAGATAAACTACGTAAAATCACTTGCTGAAAGTGAGATAATGAATGGCTTTCTAAATCAAAAACACAGAGCGTACCAATTGCATTACCTTTTTCACTGATCAGCGGCATGCCTGCATAAAATCTTAAATAGGGACCGGACTGAACAAAAGGGTTATTTAAAAACCTGTCATCCTTGATGGCATCCTCAACAATATGCAGGTCAGCATAATGGAGGGTATGCTGGCAGAAAGTGTCATTATAATCAACCAGATCAATATCAGCTCCGGTATGGAATTTAATAAATTGCGTTTCACCATCCATTAAAGTAATCAAAGCAATGGGTGATCCGCAGACTTCAGCAGCAAATTCCACAATTTCCTGTAGTTCCTTTTCTTTACTTATATTTAGTTTCAGAAAACGATCAACATCGGCCAACCTTTTTGGATTATAGCGGTTCATATGATAATAGTCAACATTAAACAATATACGAATTATAGTAAAAATCTGAATTTCATTTGTGATTAATTTTTTTCTTTTTTTAGCAAAAAAGACAAAATTAATCCCATGCTGCCCGATTGTCTCAAAATAAGTCAGTAAATATATTTATTTCTTCAGTTAACTCCTCTAACAGAACATTCATATTCAAATCGGGTTGATCTTTAATCATTTCCACTTTCCTTGCTATTTTTGCCAATCTGGGCAAACCTGCCGAAACAGCAGTACCATATATTTTGTGCCCTTGTGCAGAGGCCTCTTCAGGTGAATTCTTTTCTACGGCCTTTCTAAGCACGGCTAAAGATCCAGCCAGTTGTATTTTGGTCAGGGCGATAATTTCAGCAATAACCACCTGATTATCTCCAATATGTTTTTTTAAGATATCAGGATCGAAATGTGGTAACTCATCTTTTGCCATCTGTGATTCAGAACTAGTACTAAAGACACTAATATGCAGCCATTTCTTAAGAATTTGTACAATCGTCTCTTCCACTACAGGCTTAACTACAAAATCATCCATTCCTGAAGCAATACAGCGTTCACGCTCATTCTTTACATTCCCGGCTGTCAAAGCAATAATTGGGGTTCTATACTTACTTTTTTCCAATTTCCTGATCTCAACCGTTGCGTCATATCCATTCATTTGCGGCATTTGTACATCCATTAAAATGAGGTCTGGTCTGGTCTTATTAAAATGCGCTAAAACCTCAATTCCATTTTTCGCCTCTATGACCTCCGCATTCACAGCCGCCCTTTCAATAATGATTTTGGCCAGCATCATATTCACTGGATTATCATCAGCAACCAGGATCCTGAGTTGTGCTGTTGTTATGATTGGATCATCATCCTTCAATAGTAAAGGAGATGTTTTTTCCTTTAATTGGATACGCGATAGCAGCTCATAAAATTCTGTCATCTTAACTGGTTTGACCAGGCGGGAATTTACTTTCAATTCTTCACATCCTTTTATAATTTTTTCATCGTCCGAAGAACTGAATAGTAAAACAATGGGTTGTAAAATTTCTGTATCATTGAAACTTTCCCTGATCTGGCGTATAGTATCCAGACCATCCAGATAAGGCATATGATAATCCATTAGAATAATATCGAACTTTTCACCTGATGCCAGTATCTGCAAAGCTTCAAATCCATTTTTTGCCTGTCTGCTATTGATACCTTTATACAATAACATCTGTTCCAGGATCACTCTGTTATTTAAATTATCATCAACAATTAATGCATTTTTGAGCATGCTGATGTTTTCCCATTCTTTAGGTTCACCTTTTTCACATTTCAGCCAGATTTCAAAATAGAATTCGCTTCCTTTTCCAATAGTGCTTGTCAATTCCAGCTTGCTGTTCATCAGCCCCAGGAGTTTATTGGTAATCGCCAGGCCAAGGCCAGTGCCACCGTATTTTTTCGTAGTAAACCCGTCTTCCTGGGCAAAAGCTTCAAATATCTTGTCCTTTTTATCCTCTTTTATTCCAATACCTGTATCTCGTACTGCAAATCGAATCAGGGATAGGCCTTCCTGCTCCTTTACAACATCTATTTTAAGTTCAATTTCACCTTGTTCTGTAAACTTTGCGGCATTTCCTAACAAGTTGATCAGTATTTGTTTTAAACGTATCGAATCAGCCCAAATAAATCTGGGCAAATCATTGGAGAGATTGAGCAGCATTTCCAGGCCTTTCTTTTGTACCTGATAGGTAATTATATCGGTAGCCTGGCCACTAATCTCATAAATATCACACTCCTCAACGTCAAGTTCGAGTTTACCTGCTTCTATCTTGGAAAAATCGAGAATATCATTGATAATACCGAGCAAAGCAGTCGCCGATTGATTGACGATAGATAAATATTGTAATTGGGTATCTGTTAGCTTTGTTTTCAAAACCAGATCTGTAAAACCAATAACCCCGTTTAAAGGAGTTCTTATTTCATGGCTCATATTTGACAGGAAATCTGATTTTGCCACGCTGGCTTGCTCAGCAGCTAATTTAGCCTGTTCCAATTCATTTCTCTGATTAACCGCCGCAGTAATGTCCTGAGTAAATATGATCATTCCACCAATGGAACCATCAGCCTCTGACCAGGGCCGCATTTCCCAGTTGATAAATTCCTGATTGCCAAACCCCTTACCCAGATAACGGTCCTCTTCCATTCTTTCTATTGCTCCTTTTAAGATACGTTGATGCCGCTCTATGCCAGCCGCTGTAATAAAAGGAAAATGAGTATAGTATGATGTTCCGATGATCTCCAGTCCTGCAAGATTATAATCTTCCAGCCATCTGTTGCTCACGGCAATATAGTTCATGTGTTTGTCAAGCATTGCCACAGCCGCAGGAGCATGAGCGGCAAAAGAACTGAGTAACACCCGTGCGCGCTCGGCCCTTAGTTCTATTTTCTTTCTCTCGTCTATATCCTGGAAAGACCCATATAATCTTTTACATACCCCATCCTCGAAAAGAGCATTCCCTATTGCTTTTACCCAAATTTCTTTACCTGTAAAAGTGGTAATTTGTATTTCTATTGCCCATCCCTCCCCAGTTTGAATGGCCAAATCAACTGCTTTTAAAATCCGGTCCCGGTCTGTCCCCTCTTTATAATAAAGGACAGCGGTATCCATAGCAGGCTCAAATTGCTCAGGAAGCTCGTGGATCTCCCTGGTTACTGTTGTCCAAAATAATTTTTGCGTGGAAAGATCAAGTTGCCACCCTCCCACTCTTGCCACTTTATTGGTTTGCTCCAGCATTTCGGTTAATTGAACCAAACGTTCCTCCATAGATTTACGTTCGGTGATATCCAGCGCATTGGCAATCACATAGGCAGGCCGCCCAGCTATATTTTCCAGCACATTATTGAACAATAATGTGCGAAGTGAACCATCTTTATGCCTAACTAACATCTGTCCGGACCCATGACCGGATTGCTCGATTTCAAGAAGATATGCTGTTAGATAGTCGTGTCTTTCTTTGGGAATAACATCAAATAAGCTCATTTGACCGATCTCTTGAACGCTGTAACCCAAAATTGCAGCACCAGCACCATTAACCGTAATAAATTTTCCGGCAAGGTCGTGTGTAGTAATCAATCCCTGGGAATTTTCAAACACGGCCCTCAAATTGGCTTCTTTTTCAGCTAGTTTTTCCTCATTTGCTTTGATGCTGGTTATATCCCGGCCAACGGCAAAAAGATTATCGGTATTCTTTTCTGGAGTAATTACCCACTGAAATATTTTATAGGTGCCTGTTGAAGTGAGTAGTCTATGCTCAAAATTGACAATCGAAATCCCCTTTCTCAACTTTTCCATTTCATTTTCAGTGATTTGGAGGTCTGCCGGATGAACTAGTTCAAAAATATTCTTGCCTAAAATATCAACTTCACGCCAGCCCAGCAGATTTTCAAATGCTGGATTTATTTTCTTAAAGTAGCCGTCTGTACCAGAGATACAGATCAGGTCATTAGACAATAAAAAAAGCTTCTCAAAATTTCGGAGCTCCTCTTTCAATCTGCGATCTGTAATCAATTGCATGACCTCCAAACTGAGTAAACGAAGTGCTTCCTTTTGTTGTTCACTTAATGCGTTAGGTTTCCTGTCAATCACACAGAGCGTCCCCAAATTATATCCCTTAGGATCAATGAGCGGGTAACCCGCATAATATCTTATATGTGGTTCACCCAGCACTAAATCGTTATCCTTAAACCGCTCATCAAGGGTAGCATCATGAATTTCAAATAGGTCATTATCCATGATCGTATATTGGCAAAACGCGAGTTCCCTGGAAGTATGATCGACTTCCAGGCCTACTTTAGATTTGAACCATTGACGGTCCTCGTCCAGCAGGGTAATCAGCGAAATGGGAACTCCGCAAATGTTAGCAGCAATGGCGGTGATCCTGTCATATTCCTCTTCAGATAAAGAATTGAGTATTTCGTAATTCTTCAACGCTTTCAGGCGTTCATTTTCATTTTCAGGTATTGGAAATTTCACCATTTCGTTTAAGAATTTGATGATCCAATTTAACGAAAATTGATAATAATTGTACCCTAAAGGGGAATTTACGTAGTTTTACCCAAAGCGCAACTTTAAGTTAGAATTTATTATAATTACTATATTTTCTTATCAACAAGATAAAAAAAAGAAGCTACGCAGATTTCTTGAATTAAATGCACTCTGGATTATTGGATGTAAATTGAAACCGGTATATCGCATCCATCCAGATATCGTCTCATGATTTCCAGCGACCGCTGCGGGTCAATCTTACCATTACTGGCACCTAGTAAGGGAAAAGCCACGGAGGTTATTTTTTTGTCCTTGTAAGTCTCCATGAATTTCTCAAGTCCTTGTTCAAGATATTCTTCTTTACTGGGCTGTCGCCAGTCATATTTTGTTGGAAAATTCAATATCCATTTGTGCCCGGTCTTATAAAGCCAAAGTTTGCCAATGTCAAGCAACTGCCTGCTGCATAAATCTTCATAGTCACTGAACATATGCGGATAACGCTGTTTAAACTCTAATGCTATTCCTTTTCCCATAACACCAACACAGTTAACGGTATTAACCAAAGTCTGCGCGTTACTCTCGAAAATATTACCAGATTTAATAATCTGCATGTTAATTTAAAATTTTAATGATCTTTCTAAAAACTAAACAGTTTCATAGATTACTGAATTCAGTTCTTTTCTATATTGTGAAGCATTTTTACCTGTAAATTCTTTAAATGACTTATTGAAATGACTAAAATTATTAAATCCACTTTCGTAACAAATATTTGCGATACTGGTCTGTTTTTCAGCTAAAAGTTTTGAAGCATGTACAACACGGTACTCATTAACAAAAGCAGTAAACGTTTTTTTGGTAATTTTTTTAAAATATCTGCAGAAAGAAGGCACCGTCATACTTGCCATCGCAGCTACATTTTCTAAACTTATTTGTGTCTTGAAATTATCTTTAACATAATTGAGAACCATATTAATTCTATCGTTATCCTGAACCTGTGTTTCAAGTGAAAACCCGGAAGCATTTAAAATTCTATAATCGGCAGAGTTTTGAAGTTCTTTTAAAACGGCTAATAGTGCTAATAGTCTTTCAAAAGGTAATAAATTCTCCATTTTCTCTATCTGTTTGCCAACAACTTTTTTGATTTCATTTCCAAAAGCAATTCCTCCTCTGGCCTTATCAAAAAGTTCTTGTATCCATTTTGTTTCTTGTAAACCCAGAAATCCTGCTCCAAGAAAATCTGGTTTCATCTGGATGACCGTTTCATTCTTGTTCCCGGTATCGTAATCTGTAAAGCCACAATGTGGGAGATTGCTTCCAATTAAGATTAAGTCTCCATCGGTATAGTAAGATATATGACTCCCAATTTGTCTTTTTCCAGCACCACCATTTACAAAAACCATTTCTATTTCCTGGTGGTAATGCCATACATGAGCTTTGTTATTGGAATTCATTAAATATTTAGAATAATAGAAAGAGCTTCCAAAAGAAGTCTCAACTACCTCGTATCCAGGCTTTATTGCTTTCATATTTTTTCAGTTTATCAAATCAAAAATATACTTTATTATGAGTTTTAGCAAAAAAGAATACATATCAATGGTAATATAGCATAACTATCGGAAAATATGCAGTCAATTATACTAACTCATTGTCAATAACTTAGACCCATCAAATAATTACTAACTCTTCTAAAATTAATGATATGAAAAATCTATTCAAAATTAGCGTTATAGCTACCATCCTTTTTACTAGTGTAAATACATATGCAAATAATGATGACCTTTCATTAAAAGTCAACAGTGCAGAAGGAAAAACTATTAGTCTTTCTATAAATGAGACGCAAGACATGAAAGTAACGTTCTATGGCATGAATGATGAAATACTATATGAGAAAAAAGGTCACGAATTAAGCGGATCCACTAAAACTTACGACTTAACTGATTTTCCTGATGGAAATTATATAATGAAACTAGAAACGGATTTAAAATTGGTTGAATATCAAATTAACATTCAAAATAATAAAGCCTCTCTTTCTATAGCTTCAAATAAAGAAGTCTTTAAACCAGTATTAACTAAGAAAGATGGAGTGATAACCCTGAATTTAGATTACACCAATAAGGCTCCGGTTGAAATTGTGATTTTCGATGAATTCAACAATCAACTTTACACGAATACTTATAACAATTCAGAAAAATTAGTTAAAAAATTTAATATTGGAAAAGCCCTTTCTAATCAATTAACTTTTGTTATCACCTCTAAAGATCAAGCGTTTAACAAAACGATAGATGTTAGATAAATCGAATGATTTTTCTATTGGGCTTGCCTGATAATACCTGGAATATAATAAATAAACCATTTAATTTAAATCGTCTGCCAGTTTAACTGACTATTTAAATTAAATGGTTTATTTATTTTAATCTTTAGCGCTTCGGAATTAAAAACATGCATCTTTTGACAATAACTGCATATAAATATTGAATTTGCCCCTTCTGGCCATAAAGCTTTCGTCTGAAAATAAGGCTCCATTATTGTTTGAATACAATCAAAACAATCGCAGGATATTCAGGTTTACTAATACACAATAAACCGGATAATAATAAAGAAAGAATGAGCAAGAATACAAAGATCACTTTGAAAGGTATATGGGAAGTATTGAAAAATTCTTTTGCTGGTTTCAGCGACCATAAGATAACTAAGCTAAGCGGCTCGTTAGCTTATTACACTGTATTTTCGATGGCACCCTTATTAGTAGTGATCATATCCTTGTGTGGTATTTTCTTAGGACAAGAAGCCGCGCAGGGACAAATATATGGTCAGCTTGCCGGTTTTATGGGCAAAGAAACAGCATTACAACTCCAGGAAATTGTTCAAAAAGCTGCAATTAACAATAAAGGAACAATTGCATTTATTATCGGAATGGTTACTTTGCTAATTGGTGCGACTACTGTATTTGCTGATATTCAGGATTCGATTAACACCATTTGGGGACTGAAGCCAAAACCGAAACGTGGCTGGCTAAAGATGCTTCAAAACCGCTTTCTCTCTTTTTCGGTCATCATTAGTTTGGGATTCCTGTTATTGGTTTCTCTTGGAATTACTTCAATTTTAGATGGATTTAGTTCCCGGTTGCAGGCAAGGTTCTCCGACGTTTCTGTAGTTATATTTTATATCCTTAATCAAGTCCTTACTCTTGCAGTTGTCACATTGATTTTTGGCGTAATTTTCAAAGTATTACCTGATGCAATTATCAAATGGCGGGATATAATCTATGGTTCTTTAGTAACAGCCGTTTTATTCATGCTGGGCAAATTTGGGATTTCTATATATATTGGGCAAAGTGATATTGGCAGTACTTATGGAGCCGCTGGCTCACTTGTAATCTTACTGCTTTGGACTTATTATTCTTCAATTATTCTTTATTTCGGCGCGGAGTTTACTAAAGCATATGCATTAATGTACGGTCATGAGATTCATCCCTCCCATTATGCTGTAACGACCAGAGAAATTGAAGTGGAAACCGGCAACAATTCTATTCAGGCTAATGCATCAACTTCTGTCCACCCATCTAAACCATCAAATTAATCTGCAACGTCATCATGATTATTTGCTTGTGTCATAATATCAAATATCACCTGATTCAGCTGGTCTGCGGAAGTTTTCAGCATCGACAGCATATTTAAAAATTCTTCTTCCGGCATATCTGTAGCTGTTAACAGTTGTACGAGCCCCATAATATTTGCCAGAGGCGACCTTACTTCGTGTGACTGTATCCATGCGATCTTCCTTAGCTGCTGATTTTGCCGGAGAATCCTTTCCCGATCTATCCTTGCTTCTGTAATATCCCTGGAAAAGCAACTGATGGCTGAAACTTTATCCTGTTGATCAAACACCGGGTTAAAGCTGACTTCTTCATAAATAGGATTCCCATCTTTAGTATCTGTCCAGATGATTTTAAAGGAGTTACCGTCCATCGCCTGACGGTAGTAAGCGTTCCAGATAACCAGCAAATCTGCCGGGTAATCTGCATCAGCCAATTTATCTTTCGCCCTGCCAGTAATTCCAGCCATTCTATCCCGGAAGGCGCGGTTGGCAGATATGATTTTAAAATCTGTATTGACCAGCCATATCAGATCAGTTGTATTATTAATAATAGCCCTTAGGTTTTGTTCATTCGTATAGATCGTTTCACGGAGCTGCCGTTGTTCGCTGATATCTACCATATAAACTGCCAGTCCTTCGGTGGTTGGATAGGCATTCACCGAAACCCAGCTATTGTTTATTGGAATGTATTCCTCGAAGTGGACGCTAACCTGATCCTTGACCACCTGATGGTACCGGTCATAATAGCTGAATTCTCTGCCGTAAGGAAATAATTCCCAGATGTTTCCGCCAATCATGTCTTCACGTTTTCTTCCAAGCAGCTTTTCATAGGCTTTGTTAACATGAGTGAACTGCCAGCGATGATTTATGGTGTAAAATGCATCGGTTATGCTATCGAGAATATTTTCTATCTCAAGTGCTTTTTCCGTCTGGTCCACATCGATAGCCAGAAAAAGGATTGCTGTATGTTGCTCAAATATTGTTTGATGCGAATAGCTTTGGACGTAAAATATTTCCCCATTTTTTCTGCGATGCCTTAACCGCCCGCTGGATGTATACATCCCAGGAACAATCTTTGGCTGCTGAATCAAAGCATCCTGTTCCTCGACCGGTTGTATATCAGACAGGCGAAGGGTTAAAAACTCTTCATGGCTATATCCGTACTGGCACAGCGCCGTGTTATTGACTGCCAGGAATTTTTCGGCTTCATCGTCATAAATATACATGGTGAGTGGCCCTTCTCTAAATAGATGCAAGTATTCCTCAGTAATGGTTGGTAATTGTTGCATGAAGGGGTTAATTGAGTAATCCTAAGATAGGATAAAGAACGTAAAATTTCAATAACTGGTTTTTTATTTACTATTTTTCTGTTTGATAATAGTTACTGATTTGATTGGCAAGTTTATATGTCCCGGAACAGAAATTTTATAAGTTGTGTAATATGCTTTCGGTCCATCCTGTATTGATTTTTATTCACATTCAGACACAATCTGGAAAGATTAGTTAGCCAGGAAATAATCTTTATCTGATCATTCTAAATTACGCTGTTTGATTTGAGGTACTCAGAATAAACTTCCTTTTACAGTCTCATACGAATTAAATATCTGATTATAAGTACGATATGAAATAATTTTTGAAGCTGTTTCTTATTTGATATATAAAAAAGGTTTTCAACATAAAAAACTTCATCCAAGCCTAAATAAGTGAAAAATATCACGGCACCAAAGTTGTTGGGCAAAGAATTTAAAAATATAATACAATCAGGATTATGAAAAAATTATTTACAATTTTAGGATGTCTGGCTTTAACGGTAGCCACAATGAATGTTAAAGCACAAAATTACAAGACAGGTTTAGGTCTGGGGCTGGATTTTGGTGATGGTGCAACTTTAGTAGGTCCATCACTGAGGACACATTTTAACAGGAATACAGCTTTACAGGCAGAAGCTTTATTTGGTGGAAACACCACTGTACTTCAGGCTTTCCTGCAATACAATGCCCCGATTAAAGGTGCCCGCGGACTGGATTGGTACATTGGAGGAGGACCAAAGGTTCAGATTTATGACAGAAAAAGATACTTTTTTGCTGATAACTACACTGCATTTTATTTAGTTCCCGTTGCTGGTTTAGACTACAAATTCAGAGGCGCACCTTTGGCATTGGCATTTGACTGGAGACCGAGTATATATGTTGGTGATAATCCATTTCTTGGTAGTGAAGCCGGCAGGTTCGGCCTGGCACTTAGATTTACATTCTAAGCTGTTTATTAATTTACATAAAGAAGTTGTCTCATTTTAAAGTACCCCCTTAAAAGTTGAACAAAAACTTTGGGGGTACTTTACCTCATACAATCGGTATAAGCATTAAAACCATTTCAGGAACTAATTTTTAATGTATACTTTGCTGAATGAACAGGACACTAAAATTTATTTTTAATCATCCGCTTACGAGAAACAATCGCTTTTCTGCAATTATTAATTTGTTAAAATGGCAGATTTTTTCCAGGGTCATCAATTTTCCAATTGTATACCAGTTTACGGAAAAAAGTAAGCTTTTAGTTTGGAGAGGCCTTACTGGTGCGACAGGCAATTTTTATTGTGGACTTCATGAGTTTGAAGATATGGCCTTTCTGCTTCATACATTAAGGGAGGATGATTTATTTTTGGATATCGGGGCTAATGTAGGCAGTTATACTATGCTGGCTTCTTCGGAAATTGGTGCAAAGACGATTGCATTTGAACCGATACTTAAAACATTTAAAATCTTTAGCCAAAATATCGCAATTAATAGCATTCAAGATAAAGTAGAGGCTTTAAATATCGGCTTAGGCAGCTGTAAAAGCGTTTTAAAATTTACAACATCTTTTGATACCGGGAATCATGTGAGCAGCCCTGGAGACACAGAGAGTACAGAGGTAAATGTCGACACTTTGGATAATATCCTTTCAGGCAGAAGCCCTTTATTAATGAAGATTGACGTAGAGGGTTTTGAAACAGAAGTGCTGAATGGCAGCAGCAATACTCTTGAAGATAAGTCACTGAAAGCGATTATTATTGAGCTTAATGGTTCTGGTGACCGATATGGTTTTGATGAAAAAAACATTCATCTACTCCTTTTAAATCATGGTTTTAACCCTTATAAATATGATCCTATGGTTAGGGATTTGACTGTAAAACTACCTGGTGGACATCATAACACGTTGTATATACGTGATCTTGATTTTGTAAAGGAAAGGTTAAAAACAGCGAGAAAAATTAAGGTAAAAAATAAAGAAGTGTAAGCATTGATCATATTATTTTGTATTTAATTCACCATCAAAGGCTTCACATATTCTCTGTACAATAGTTTCAGGATGTTTGAGAATAAAAAAGTGATCTCCTTTTAATAATTCGAAGGAAAAAGAACCAGATGTTTCCTCACTCCATGCTTTCATACTTATCAGTGGAGTTTTGTTTTCTTCTTCACCAATTTCTTTATCTCCCATACAAACATGTATGGGAATTAGAAATGGACTTTTCATTGAATTAAACTCATAATCCTCAATAGCTTTAAAATCTGATTTCATGATAGGAAAATACAAATCTAAAAGATCATCATACTCAAAAAGCTCTTTAGGGAAACCTCCCATTTCATATACTTCTTTCCAGAATATGTCTTTTGGAAGAACTGATTTTTTATTTTTAAACCTATCAAATCCTGGAGCTCCACGTCCAGTAAAAAACAGATAAACAGGTTGTTTCAATTTATTTTTAATGATTCTTTTTGTGAGTTCATAACCTAATAATGTACCCATACTATGCCCATATAAAATATAATTTCCTTCTTTTATATGTGGTATTATTTGACTCAAAAGATCATCTACCATCTGGTCAACTTTATCCAGCAAACTTTCTTTAAAACGATTCCCTCTTCCAGGAAGCTCCAAAGTAATCCACGCTAATTTTTTGGGCACATGCTTTTCAATACTATTAAAACTATATCTGTTACCTCCTGCAAACGGGAGAGCTATTACCTTATTACTCATTATCATTAAATTTAAATTAATTCAGCATAATAATTAAAGAATTTTATTAAAATTATCAACCCATCTATAAAGTATTATTCTTCCTGATAATGACAATTGAGCATCCTGCCATCTTCGATAGCCAGTTATTTTATTTTGAAAATCAAATGAAAATGTTAACAAAAACTCTTGTATTATTTTTCTAGTCACTTTGACTTATAATATTTAGATATTATGTAAGTTTAGCAGTTATTTAATTAATAAAAAAATAAAATTTCTTAACAATCAATAGAACAGACTTTTAAACAGAAAACCTTTAAATATTCAAACCAGCAAAAACAATACTGGTTTGAATATTTAAAGGCGTATATTTAAGTTCAGGTTTTAGCAATCAAAATCTTCCAACTAAGCTTATTCAGAAATATTCCCGCCCAAAGCCCTGAAAAGGTTGATCAATGTGATATAGGAATCACGCTTTAAACCCACTTGCTCGATTTCTGAATTCAACATACTTCCTTGCGCAACAATCACTTCCAGGTAGGATGCATAGCCGGCAAGATAAAGATCGTTGGCTGTTGACAATGCAGTTTTCAATTCCTCGACCTCACTCGTTTTCAATTGGTAAGCACGCTTGTAATTATCAATTGCACTTAATTGGGTAGAAACTTCCTGATATCCTTGTAGTACTGTTCGCTGATAATTGTAAAAAGAGCTGAGCTGTGCTGCGTTTGCAATGCGGTTACCATTCTTTAGTACCCCTCTATTAAAGATCGGAGCTGTTAATCCGCCTAATACACCAGAGGCCAAAGATCCCGGCGAAAATAAAAGGGGTAACTTAAAGGAATTAATTCCACTGTAAGCATCTAATGTAAATGAAGGCAGCAAAGCCTTACGCGCTGCCTGAACATCTGCTTTCGCCGCTCTTAATTCCAGCTCAGCTTGTTTTATATCCGGTCGGTTCAAGATTACCCTGACAGGTATACCTGCGTAAATTTGATCAGGCAGCACCCTGGTAATCGAAGAGGTATCCCTTTTGATTGGGGCAGGAAACCTTCCTAACAAGTTGTTTAGTTCATTTTCGGTCTTTACAATGGCTTGTGTAATTTGATATGAACTGCCTTGTGTAGCCATCATTTGTGCTTTGAACTGGCTAACAGCTAATGATGTAGCCCTCCCTCCTGCCATTTGAGCCTCAATAATTTCAACACCTTTTTTTTGAAGCGCAATATTCCGCTTTAAAATTTCGGCATGTTTATCCAGGGCAATCAATTCAAAATACAACTTAGCAACCTGTGCGACCACCTGGGTACGGAGCCATTGCTGGCCCATTTTAGTAGCCAGGTAGCGGGAGTATGCAGCCTCTTTGCGCTTTGACAATTTCCCCCAGATATCAATCTCCCAGGAACTTCTAAAACCCATAAAGTAATCTGGTGTGGGAGTTGGAATTTGCTGATTGGTACTTACATTTGGCGAAAGGTTGGTGTCATAGTTCCCCACTCCATTCATCGTATATTTCCCAAACCTGTCCAGGCCTGCAGTTACACTCGTATTTAAACCTGGCAGCATACTGGCTTTTGCAAGTTTTAAATTTGCTTCTGCCACAATGATCTGTTGCATTTCGGATTTAAGTTCAAAGTTAGTATTCAGGGCGGTGTCAATTAATGCCACAAGTTCCCGGTCAGTAAAGATCTCTTTCCAGTTCAACAGGTGCTCAGGTGAATTTTCAGTGCTATTAAATGCACGGGGCATGGTCTGCATTGTGGGCATAACTACAGGTTCCATGCTCTTGCACCCCGTAAAAGCTATCAAGGTGGATAACAAAAGCGTTTTATAGCAGAAGGTGGTATTTTTATAGCTTAATCTCATTACGCGTTTTCCTTATTATTTTCAATAACTAATTTTGGTTTCTTTTTACCTATCGACGCAAAAATTGCATATAGTCCTGGTATAATGATGACACCGAAAAGTGTTCCGATCAGCATACCGCCTACCGCGGCAGTTCCTATAGAACGATTACCTACAGCACCGGCACCAGTAGCAATACAAAGCGGTATCAACCCGGCAATAAATGCAAACGAGGTCATTAAAATTGGCCTTAACCTGGATACAGCTCCGGCTTTTGCCGCCTCTGCTACTGTTGCGCCTTCTCTGCGCTTGAGCTCGGCAAACTCGATAATCAGGATTGCATTTTTCCCCAATAGCCCAATGAGCATGACCAGTGATACTTGTGCATAAATATTGTTTTCAAGTCCCGCGAGCTTTAAGGTGAAAAAGGCACCGGCTATACCTGCAGGAAGTGAGAGCAGCACCGGTAAGGGTAACAGAAAACTTTCGTATTGTGCAGCGAGCAAAAGATAGACGAATATAAGACAGATGATAAAAATGTAAATTGCCTGATTCCCTGAAAGGATCTGTTCGCGGGTCATCCCAGACCATTCGATGCTGAAGCCACGTGGAAGTTTTTCTTTGGCGGTAGCCTCAACTGCAGCAATGGCGTCACTACTGCTAAAATCGGCCGAAGCATCACCATTGATCATCGCCGAAGTATACATATTGTAACGGTTGATCTGCTCTGGTCCAAAAACTCTTTCCAGCTTTACAAAGGTAGAATATGGAATCATTTCACCCCTATCATTTTTAACGTGCAACCGTAAAAGATCATTTGGTTTGCTGCGGTATTCCGGATATGCCTGAAGCATTACCTTATACATTTGACCGAAACGGATAAAGTTAGTGGCATAATAACTACCTACTAAAGTTTGCAGTGTGCTCATTGCGTTATCTATAGAAACACCTTTCTGTGCAGCCATATCCTGGTCAATATGTATCATATACTGCGGAAAATTCGGATCAAAACTCGTAAAGGCTCCAGAAATTGACGGATGGCTTCGCAGTGCTTTTAAGAAGTCATTGGTAACCTGGGCAGTTTTATTCAAGTCTTCACTCTTGTTCTTATCCAGGAGCCTCAGTTCAAATCCGCTGGCATTTCCAAAACCAGGTACTGTTGGCGGAGCAAAAAATTCAATCGAGGCATCACTGATTCCCCTGGTTTTTTCTTTTAATGCTGAGATTACTTCTGTTACTGTTTCTTTTCGTTTATCCCATGGGGCCAGATTAATCATCCCCATTCCGTATGATGCTCCTGTTATATCACTCATCAAACTATACCCCGCAAGTGTACTTACATTTTCTACCATTTTAAGGCTGCGCGTACTTTGTTGTATCTGATCCAGTACTTTTTCTGTTCTTTCTACAGTTGATCCTGGTGGAGTGGTCACATTTACATAGATCATCCCCTGGTCTTCTGTCGGAATAAATCCAGACGGCAGTATTTTACTTCCTGCCCAGGTAGCGATACAAAAGAAAAGGAACAGACAAATAGTAATAGGTTTACGTCCAATGATATAGCCTATAAGGTGACTAAACTTCTTTTCTGTTTGATCATATCCTTTGTTAAACAGTTTGAAGAATCTGCCCATCAGGCCCTTACCAGCAGTGTGTCCTTCCTGGTGTTTGAGCATAATTGCACATAAAGCTGGTGTTAGCGTCAATGCATTAATTCCAGAAATGACAATGGCAATAGCTAGTGTAAGTGAAAATTGCCGGTAAAAAACACCCACAGGTCCTGACAGGAAGGCTACCGGAATAAATACAGCAGACATCACCATGGTAATAGCTATGATAGCACCACCAATTTCTTTCATTGCAGCAATAGTTGCCTCCATTGGCGGCAGGTGCTCTTCGCTCATTTTCACATGCACAGCCTCTACCACAACAATCGCATTATCCACCACAATACCGATTGCCAGAACAAGCGCAAACAGCGTGAGTATATTGATGGAGAAACCCAATATTTGTAAAAAGGCCAAAGTACTGATGAGCGCCACTGGTACTGCTAATGCGGGAATCAGGGTACTTCTGAAATCTTGTAAAAAGATATAGACCACGATAAATACCAGGATAAAGGCCTCCACAAGTGTGCGGAGTACTTCATGAATACTGGCATCCAAAAAACGGGAAACATCGTAAGCAAAATTATATTCCATTCCTGGTGGAAAACTGGTACCTTTTAATTCGGCCATTTTCTCCTTGATATTGTCAATAACCTCACTGGCATTTGAGCCAGGCCTTTGTTTAATCATAATCGAGGCAGAAGGCTTGCCATCTGTTTTGGATACCATATCATAACTTACGGTCCCGAATTCGATATCCGCTATATCTTTTAACCTAACTAAAGCACCATTTTTTTCAGCTTTTAAAACAAGGTTTTCGTAGTCTTCTTTGCTGTTAAATTTTCCTGTATATTTTAAAACGTATTGTTTTACTTCAGTTCCTTTTCCAGAATTTTCACCGGCAACACCGGGTGCCGCTTCAATATTCTGTTTACGCATGGTGCTGATAACTTCATCTGCAGATATATCATGAGATAGCATCCTGTCTGGCTTCAGCCATACCCTCATAGAATAATCTCTGGCACCCATAATATCTACAAAACCAACCCCATCTATACGTTTTAGTTCTTGAAGGACATTGATATCTGCAAAATTGTAGATGAACTCCTCGCTCATATCTTTATCATTACTGGTTACATTCAGATAAAGCAACATACTGTTTACTTCCTTTTCTGTAGTTACACCTGCTTTGATAACTTCTTCTGGTAGTTCATCCAATACTGTAGTCACCCTGTTCTGCACGTTTACTGCAGCCTGGTCGGGATCTGTTCCAACATTAAAGAAAACTTGTATTAGTGTTACCCCATTGTTGCTGCTTACAGAGTTCATATAAGTCATTCCAGGAACACCATTAATGGCTTTTTCAAGCGGAGTAGCGACGGCTTTGGCACATACTTCTGCGTTTGCTCCATTGTAACTTGCTGTAACGACTACGGATGGCGGAACAATATCTGGGAATTGCGTAATGGGGAGCGAAAAAAATGCGAGCACACCCAGCAAAATTAAGGAGAGAGAAATAACCAGTGACAATACTGGCCTTCTAATAAATGTTTCAACCATTTTTCTTTAATTATAAATGCAGCAGCTTACCCTGTGTTATACAAGGAAATTAGCTATGATGATAAGTTAGTTGTACTATTTTTTTGCGGAAAGACTATTGGATTTATTAAATACGGGGGTAATCGTAACACCGTCTTTGATATTCTGTATACCCTCATAGACGATATTTTCGCCAGCTTTTAGTCCGCTGCTTACCACATAATATTCAGCAAGCTTCATTTTAGGTACAAAACTTTTCATTTTCACTGTATTCTTTTCATCAACCACAAACACGTAGTTTTTGTCCTGAATTTCAAAGACAGACTTTTGAGGTACTAACAGGCTGCCTTCCAGTTTAGATATCAATTGGACTTTACCTGAAGCACCGTGTTTGAGTATGCGATCGGGATTGGGGAACATTGCTCTATAGGCAATTGAACCAGTACTTCCGGAGAAGCTGCTCTCCTGCGTCTGTATTTTGCCTTTGAGCGGATAAGTATTACCGTCCGAAAGTATCAGTGCAGTTTCTGCATGTGTAGAAAAATGCCCCTTGCCTGTACGCATAAATTGAAGATATTCATTTTCTGAGATATCAAAATAGGCATACATATTACGGCTATCGGACAAGGTTGTCAATAGTGCTCCTTCACTCACCAGACTACCAGTTTTTAAAGGTATGCGGTCTATAACACCTTCAAATGGTGCGCGGACGGATAAATAGGAAAGTTTTTGATTGGCATCATCAATGATTGACAAGGCTTCGCTCGCTTTAGCTTCAGCTTCTGCAAGGCGGGCCGTTCCCAGTGTCAGTTCTGATTTAGATATAACTTTTTTCTCTACCAGAGTTTTAATCCGCCCGAGTTCGACCTCGGCAATCTTTACGGATGAATGAGCACTTGCTAATTGTGATTTAGCCTGGTTTAGCTTAATCAAGTATTCTTTGTCGTTCATTTTAAAAAGCAGCTGTCCTTTTTTTACTTGCTGCCCTTCATCAACCAGTATTTGTTCAATAAAGCCTTGTACTCTGGCCCTGATTTCTATATTACGGACCGCCTGAATGTCTGCAACATAATTAAGTGCAAGAGCGGTATCAACTATTTTCAATTTAACAACAGGGATTTCCGTTAATTTCTCCTCCTTAGTTTTGGCGCTGTTAGTGGAGCATGCCTGGGTAACTACCATCATAAATATGATGAATATCCAATTTAATTTCATTAAGTATATATTGTTATATAAGTACTGAAGCTTAGCTATGCGCCGGGCATATTTCATCCGCGATGCTATATCAAAGCTTCGTTTTTTCGTTTCTGAATTTCATACAAAGTACCGGACCAGCCCCATAATTGTTATAGCGTGATTCAGTACACTTCCTGTTTTCAACAGGAGAAAGAATAATTTTAATGGGAATCTAGAAGACCGAAAGCCTGTACAGGAAAGATAGTTGCTCCGAAACGAAATAAGGAGATTCGTAATTCAGTTTAACAAATGAGTTCAGATACCGGATATACTGTAACTCTTTAACATAGGGAGAATGGTCGTCATTTCCCTCTATCAGATGTTTAAACTTTTTGCGATAGCTTGTAACTTTTCCTCTTACTGAGGAAGTAGTTTGACGCAGCAGGTCATTTTGATGAAAGAGTACTTCTGCCGTGTTAAAACTCGACTGCAAAATCTCCGAACGCAGAGATCTTTTTTTTGTGACCGTAGTTTTAAAATCACCAGTACTTATGACAAGCAAGAGCAGCGATGCAAGAAACCCAAGGCTCCACATTCTTGATTGTTTATACCTAAATATGATTTTAAAGTCCATAGATACTTAATCGTGTGCCGCAAATATACAATCCTTTGCTTCGCAAATATAATTTGAGTTGTAACAGACTTGTAACAGTAGCGAGATTATCTGTAGGGTGTGCCTGGCGGGTAATAAGATTCTTATCTTCCAATGTTCTCAATACCTTTGATACCATCATCTTAACATTATCATTATCCAGAAGGTATAGTAAAATAAAAAACACTCCCTATGCCTAAATCACTATTTACCCAGATTTTCCCTCCATGCCTCAATACAAAATCAACGATAAGATTTAATCCGAGTCCTGTCCCCTTTTCTCCATTTGTACCATAAGTAGTATAATTTGATTTACTGTTAAGGAGCTCCAAAACTTTCTCTGCTGGCACTCCAATCCCATTGTCAGCTACAGAAAAGAGCACATGACTTTCTTTTTTTAATACATTGATAGTTATTTCTCCTCCAGTATGTGAAAATTTGATAGCATTGGAGAGTAAATTTCTGACTATAGTTTCCAGCATTTCTTTATCTGCATAGATGCCCACATCCGGCTCTGTTTGGTGTACTATCCGAATAGATTTCTTATTGGCCATTGGCAAAACATTATGCACTGATCTTTCTATAAGGTTTGAAATATCAGCAATTTTCACAGGATGAAAACCAATCGCATTAAATTGCGACTTCGCCCAAATCAACAGCCCTTCTAAAAGCTCATTTGCATTCGATAATTCTTGCTTGATCATGGAGAGATGCAGGTGAATATCATCAACTGAAATTAAATAAAGATCAGCTAGTGTCATTTCTAAAAGCTCCAGACTACCTGAAATTGGATTCCTGAGGTCATGACCAATAATGGAAAGGAGCTTGTTCTTCTGCTCATTTGATGCAGTTAACTCCGAATTCAATGTTTTCAATGCATTTTCCTGAAACTTCCTGGCTGTTACATCTCTCATACTCCCTTCAGTGCCTGCAATCCGGCCATCTTCTAAAATTAACCTGGCATTCACAGATACATATCTTAGTTCCTTATCTGCTGTTTTTAGTCTGACCTCAAAATCAATTACTGTACCGTCATTTTTCAAACTATTGATAATCCTTGCTCTATCTTGAGGATAATAGTAAAAATCAGAAACAGGCTGGCCAATAATGGCGGCTCTGGAAAAGCCGGAATATTGAAGAATTGACGGGCTGATTTCAGTCACTAACCCAGATTGATCAGCCTGATAAAATACGTCTTGTACATTTTCAAATATAGAACGGTATTTCTTTTCGCTTTGCTTCAGGTCACCTTCAATTTCTTTTCTATTAGTAATGTCTTCAATCTGTGATACATAATGAAGTGCCCTGCCCTGGCTGTCTTTTAACATCGTTGCCGCAATTACGACCCAGATTATATCGCCATTTTTATGAATATACCGCTTTTCAATTTTAAGACTTTCGGTAACATTATTAGCAAGATCAATAAGTTTGGCAATACTTTCCGGTAAATCATCCGGATGTGTAATATCTTGTATACACATAGACTGCAATTCTTGTTCAGTATATCCTGTGATCAGACATAAACTGGCATTAACACGCTTCCAGCATCCTTCAGGAGAGATTAAAGCCATCCCCACCAAAGAGTGTTCAAATGCCTGGCGAAATTGTTCTTCGCTCTGGTACAGATTTTCTTCAAGTTGTTTATGCTTCGTTATATTAAAACCAACGGCTCCTACTAAACTCATATTTCCTGAAGAATCTAAAAAAGGAAACTTGAAAGTCATAAAGTATTGAGGAAAACCTTCCTGGTCCCGGATAGTTTGTTGAAATTCTTTACTTTGCTTTGTTTTCAGGACTTCTGAATTGTTAACGAACGCATTTGCTGCCATATCATTACCGAAAATGTCCTTTTTATTTTTACCTATTACTGTAGACGGAAGCTGATGTGTATCTAAAAAATGTTTATTTGCATAGGTCAGGACATTGGCTGAATTAGTGATCCAGCAAAGACCAGGTATATAATCCATAAACACATGAAATTGTGTCTCTTGAAGCTTACTAGTTTTAATTGCTGTAATATCTTCACAATACAACACAAGTCCTCCGCAACCTGGTGTATTTGCAGTCCACTGATTAATTTGCCATTTGATCCATACCTTGGTTTTATCAATAGGATCTACCCTGTTTGTCTCTCCATTGTAATCAATACCAAGCAGACAATTATCAAAAATCTCCTGCCACTTGCGGCTATTTACCGTGAATAGTTCACTATGTAATTTGCCAACTACTTGCACCTCTTTAAGCCCATTAATGATCAACCATTGGTTAGACACAGCCTGAAATCTCCTATCTAAGTCTAAAATAGCCATGGAAACCGGGCTACTGTTTAAAATATTATTTAAATCAGCGAAAGAAAGCATAATTCACAAACAATTAATCTTTAATTAAAATTATACAATTAATAACCTGAAAAGGTAAGCATAAGCTTACAATTATTTGATATCATTTATAATTTCAAACATTTAATAATTCATTTAAGACCAAAAAAAACAACATTTCAGAGATAAGAATTATATATAAAACAATATAACGCTTTAATTCTTTAGTGTTACATTATATCAACATACGTAAAAAACAGGTTCTGGTTTGTTATTTAATATTTAAAACTTTTAATATATTTTTTTTGTTAAATAACCAGAAAACATCAGTTATTTCATCTAAAAACGAAATACTATTATCATAACCAAATATCACACGAATTGTTATTTTGATTAAAAATGATTAAACTTTTTTAACAGAAAAGTTCTTCTTACTTAAAAAATACAGATAATCAGTTTTTCCGATACGAACTAGCTTATTATAGTATAGCTATACCTTTAATATTCAATGCGCGTTCAGCTATTATTTTCCTATGCCTGTAAGCTTATTTATAAAAAATACTATTCAATAATTTATGGACTTTCTAAATAACCTTTATAAAGATATCTTCCAGCTAAGCCCGCAGCCAATGTGGATTTATGATATTGATACTTTACGTTTTCTTGAAGTCAATGAAGCTGCTATACGCCATTATGGATATTCCAGAGAAGATTTTTTAAGCATGACTATCAAAGAAATAAGGCCAGAAGATACTATCCCCAAATTTGAGCTGGCTATGGAGAATGTTCACAGGTATAAAGAGCGCTTCACAAACAAACGCTATAAACACTTAAAAAAAAACGGGGATATTATTTCTGTCGAAATTAAGAGTAATCTATTTGAATCAGATGGAAGGTCCGTTGAACTTATAATCGCTACTGATATAACTTCACAGTTACAATATGAACAAGCAGCAAAAAGATTAGAAGAAACGCTGTTCCTCAGTGAAAACAGATTTAAAGCACTTGTACAGGCAGGATCAGATTTAACATCCGTAATCGATATGGACGGAAAATATAAGTTTCTAAGTGAAAGCTGTATTAGTTTGCTTAAAATATATCCCGAAAAAATGATAGGTAAAACTGCCTATGATTATGTACACCCCGAAGACCGGGAAAGGGTTATAGAACAGATGAATTCTTTGCTTGAAGTTGAAAGGATCCACATAAAACCTTTCCGGTTCCTGAATGGTGACAATGAATGGCGATGGTTAACGACTACCGCAAGAAATATGCTTGGAGACCCTGCTATTTTAGGGATTGTGACAAATTCTACTGATATAACCGAGCTCATCAATAAAAATGAAGAATTAAGGCTAAGCAATGACAGGTATAAGTTAATGCTTAAGGCAGCAGATGAAGCTATCTGCGACTGGGATATTGAAAATGATATAGCTAACTGGAGTGTGGGTTTCAATGAAATTTTTGGTTATAATATGGATGTATATAACAATACATTATGGTCTGACAATATCTTTCCCGAGGATAAGGAACAAGCTTTAAAAGAGTTAAATGATGCAGTAAAAAATCCAGAAACAGAAGTGCTGCATTCTGAATACCGATTTTTTAAAGCAAATAGAGAAGTTGCTATTATCCATTATAGAGGCATATTTCTGCGGGATAAAGACGGAAATGCAATTAGAGCTATTGGCTCTTACAGAGATATTACAGCTTATAAAGAGACCATCTCCCGGGTGCAGAGACAGGCCATGCAATTGCAGGAAATTGCATGGACACAATCCCATAAAATCAGAGACTCTCTCGCGAAAATAATTGGATTAGCTGATTTGCTGAAGAATGAAGATTTTACCACTGATGCTCAAAAAGAGATTTTAACTTTTTTAAATGAATCCGCAACTGAACTGGATAAAGGAATCAGAAATATAGTCAGTATCACCTATACTTTAGATAAATCTTAATACCCGATTATTTAGCATAACCAGGCAACGAAAACCCTCTTACCTTAATAACGGTTATACCCAGCTGGAGCGCGGAACCGGGGAAACAGAAAAAGCAGCATCAGCAGCCATCTTTTATAAGAAATGGAAAGCTGCTGAAGCCGATATAAAATATGCTAAAATGAAGTCAGCATGGAAAAAAGAGCGGGGTTAACCTGCTTTCAAAGTCAAAAATTCCACCAGGTGCTGTTCCAGCAATTCGGTATTATAAGTTCCCTCAGTAGTATGATCTGTGAGCTCCAAACTATTATCGCCTACGGTAACCGTATAAGCATTACCTTCAATGATTTCCGGGAAACTGATGTTGACAATATCTGAAACATGAGCAAACTCAACTGCCAGGTTGCTCCCCAATTTTTCATTTACATAAGCAGGAAATTCAGTTTTTAAAAGATCAAATAAGCTTTCAGGACTTAATGGTTGTACGTTGTTTATAGAAATCATATGTTTTTTTTTCCATAAGCATCCAATAATGGTGCCCCAAAATCCAAACAGCCATTTACCCTTTCCTATGCAGCTAAAATGACCAGGCCCGCAAAAAGTGTATGATTTGAACGAATAACTGCCTTAAAAGAATATTATCCGGTAATTAACAAAATTTAAATAGTCTCTTAAACTTTTTCGTCATTTGTTTATCTTAGTTTTAGCCGAAACTAGTTATTCCTTATTCATATTTATGAAACTATTTATTACAATCCTTATTTCTTTCATTTGGTGTTTGCCTGTAATTGCTCAATCTCCTGTTAATGATACCAGAACAAAAACGCAAAAATATTTTCTTGAATATGACCCGAATGTATTACGTATAGAAGGCAATTCGTTACCTATAGGCATTATAGTGTTATCTGATATGGGGATAAAATCACAAACTAAAGGTTTTTTAAATGGTTTTGATGATTGGTCGAAATATAAAATTGAAATAGATAGCGGCAATTACTCGAATGGAAAAATCAAAATAAAAGGAAGTAGAAAAGTATATAAAAAAGGAGATTCACTAACGGTTAATGTCTACACAAAAAAATGGTTTTTAGGCGGTAAAGACAAGTGGCTATTTCTGCAAAAAATACCTTATAATTATGAAACAAGCATAAATATTTTAACCACAGAGAATTTTCCGAAAGCACCGGGTGACCATGTTCAGTTTGGTGTGAGAAAAAACTTTGATAACAAAATGTTTATTGATAAATGGACTCCGGTCAGGAAAAATTTAAAAGATTTCGTTTTCTTATTTAATGGTGTTCATATTTCGAAATCAAAAGATGATTTAAAAATTGATAATGACCCGACAAAAATTAAAAATAATAAAATACAGTTGATAACTTTATTAGCCAAAAATACGGCTATAACTGATACCCTTAACGTTCTGCTGGATTATGTTGCAAACTATCAGTTCAATGCACGATCAGCCGGAAAAGGTTATGATTTAAATGTTACTGCAGATATTTATCACGATTCGGTTATCAATGCTCAATTGTTAAAGATTAAGATACAAAATCAGGCTACACAGCAAACCTATAATTATTGGGTGAATACAAATGGAGGTTCGATTGATATTTCAACCAGAAGTGCAAATGGAAGTGACGGTGCAAATGGCCCGGATGGCCATGCCGGTACAACCGGGTCATCTGGCATAGTTTCGACGCTTACAGAAACTAAAATCAATAGCGACGGAACAACTGTCACTACAACCAGCACAGTAACTGGTCAGGGTGGAGATGGTGGCAATGGCCAGGATGGTGGAAATGGCCGGGATGGTGATTCAGGTGGCAATGGCGGAAATATTACGATTAATTATTCTCCCGGTGTTACCCCCTATCTGAATCTGATTAAAGCGTATAGCATCCCGGGTACAGGCGGATCTGGAGGTAAAGCCGGTAAAGGTGGCGCAGGCGGAACTGGAGGTGCTGGAAATCCGAATGGGAATAATGGTTCAAGTGGCAGCGATGGCCGCAAAGGTTTCGATGGTTATAATGGACGAAAAGGAAATGTGACTTTTAAAATGACCGGTCAGATAAGTTAAAACCGGAGCGGATTGATAATTAACCTTTTATTACCTTCCGCAGAACCAAAGTTTATTTATTTTTGTTAAGTTAACAATCACAATCATAGCCTTTAGACGAAACTTCAGCGCAATAGCCGGATGATAAATAACTTACTTGATAGTATACAAAATCTAATTACACTAAGCCCGGCCGAGATAGGCACTGTAACTGCTTTGTTTAAAGAAAAGAGCTATAAAAAGGGAGATTTCTTTTTAGAAGAGGGACGAATTTGTAAACAAGTTGGGTTTGTTGTAAAGGGATTAATGCGATACTACATTAATCATGATGGTGAGGAAAAAACATATGCCTTTTCACAGGAAAATAATTATGTGTGTAATTATGAAAGTTTTCTTCCCCAAAAACCATCTTCAAAAATCATTCAAGCCTTAGAAGATTGTATGGTTTTAACGATTTCGTACGATGACCTGCAATTGCTCTATGCGAACGTTCGTGAAGGGGAACGTTTTGGCAGGATAGCAATTGAAGCTGTTTTTATACAATTACTGAAAGATATCAATTCATTTTATACCGAAACTCCTGAACTGCGCTATGAGCGGTTTATAAATGCCCATGCAGACTTGCAACAAAGAATTTCCCAATATCACATAGCCTCATTTGTTGGGGTTAAGCCACAATCGCTTAGCCGTATCCGTAAAAGAATTTTTACCCGATTTTGATTTGTTAACCCAGGTGCATTAATGCCGGAAGTTGTTCTGATAATTTTGTGTTATTATTTAACATTTAAAACAAATTATCATGTCAACAAAAATTTCTTATACAATCGCACTTTTACTGGGACTGGGAATGATTTTTCTGGGAGCCCGCTTTTTCTTATCTCCTGAAGTTGCTACAGCCGGATATGGCATACACTTTAATGTAAATGGCGACTATTCTTTTCAATACATAAAAGGGATCAGAGACATATTTTCAGGGCTGCTGATCTGTGTATTTGTACTGATGAATGAAAGACGCGCTTTGGGCGTGACTTTATTAGCAGGGACCATGATTCCGGTTACCGATATGCTTATTGTTCTCAGCAAAAGCTACAATGGCGTTATTCAAGCTATGCCCCACATCATTGCGATCGTCATTTGTGCGGTATTCGGGATAATCTTACTTACAACTAAATCAAAAAAACAATTATGAAAACTCAGGGATATATTAAACTGATTAGTTCAGCAGACAACAATGAAAACAGTGTGCTGCAATTAAATATTCTTCCGGGTGAAAAAACGCCATGGCATTTCCACACTTTATTTTCAGAAACATTTGAGGTTTTAAAAGGGACACTGGAAGTAGGTAAAGGTAAAGATATCCACTATTTAAAGAAGGGGGATATCGTCACTATAGCACCGAACGAAAAGCATTATTATCATAATATTTCTAACGAGGAATGCAGGGTAACGACAACCCTTAATCCTGGCAATAAAAACTTTGAGAATTCAATGTTTATTCTAAAAGGGCTTGCGAAAGATGGCTTGGCAAATACAGCAGGAACTTCACGCAAGTTTTCAGATTTAGTGCTGTTTATATATTTAAGCAATTCCAGAATGGTAGGGTTTCAAAAAATAGCCGAACCGGTATTTAATTTTTTTGCTAAAGCAGCTATCAAAAACGGAAGTCTGAATAAATTGATAAAGAGATATTGTAATAGTCCTATTTGAAAATTCAAAAAAAATTAAACAAAGAATAAAATAGTTGGTTGTAACCTAAGCTCGATTAAATGCCTATAAAAGAAGCATTAATAAACAATCTTTAAAACAAATAATTATGGCAACTACAACAAAATCAAACGAAAAAGCAACTCCAAAAGCAAACACAAAAAAAACAGGTTCAAAACCAACTGAAAAAACTGGTAAGATGGAAAACTCCGAATTCCATGAATTCTTTGTGGATGAGTTGAAAGACATTTACTGGGCAGAAAAACATTTGGTCAAAGCTTTACCAAAAATGAAAAAAGCAGCTACCAGTCCGGAATTGGCCAATGCTTTTGAAAAACATACCGAAGAGACCAATACGCATATAGCAACCCTGGAGCAGGTATTTTCATTATTAGAAGAAAAGCCACAGGCCAAAAAATGTGATGCAATGGATGGCTTGTTAAAAGAAGCGGATGGTATTATTGAAGATACCGATGCGGGTACTATGATTCGTGATGCAGGTTTAATCCTTGCCGCACAGAAAGTAGAACACTATGAGATCGCAACGTATGGAACGCTTGTAGTATTTGCACAAAATATGGGCCATACCAAAGTTGCTGAGTTATTGCAATTCACTTTGGACAACGAAAAAGAAACTGACGCAGCATTAACAGAAGTAGCTGAAAGCTTCATCAATGAGGAAGCAGCTGCAGAATAATAGGATAGCAGGCTAAGTCAACATTAGCTTAGCCTGCTTCCATTTTGTTTAAATTTATGATTAGTATATAGTTACCCAATGGAGCGGAACTCCTCATCGCATTAACCTTCTATAAATTGAAGCATGAAAACAAAACCAGGGCGACCTTCCTACTTCTACCGCAACGGCCTTACTATAGTTTTCCTTATTTTATTTGTGATTACCCTTGGTGCCCAGGCATTAACAGGCTGGAAACAGCACAATAATGATTTAAAGGAAGCGCACGCACAGGAAATCAGTTTGGGTACTTATCTTAAAAGCGGTCATTTCATATCTGCAACTTTCGAAAACTTCGAAAGTGAATTCCTGCAAATGGCGTTATATGTGATGCTTACAATTTCACTCCGCCAAATTGGTTCGGCAGAGTCAAAACAACTCGACAAGCCCGAAGAAGTTGATCGGGAGCCCATCCCCTCACCAAATGCACCCTGGGCCGTAAGAAAGGGTGGATGGATTCTGAAATTATACAGTAATTCTCTTTCTATTTGTTTTGTCATTCTGTTTTTTGCCAGCTGGGCAATGCACTTATACGGAAGCTGGGATAACCACAATGCAGAACAGTTGTCCAAAAAGCTACCAACAGTAACTATAATAGATTACCTTGGAGAGTCAGAATTCTGGTTTGAGACCTTTCAGAACTGGCAAAGCGAGTTTCTATCTGTAGCCTCAATAGTGTTTTTAACCATTTATCTACGCCAAAAAGGCTCGCCAGAGTCAAAGCCGGTCGATGCCCCACATTTGGAAACTGGTAAATAATAACTACTTATAAAAATTCACCAGTAAATATAAAACCGGATAGTTTTCTGACTACCCGGTTTTATATTTACTGGTGAATTTCTTATGGTTGTCCGCCGCCACCGGCTGCACCATAAATCTGGCCTGTAGCATAACTGGCGTCAGCTGCTGCCAGTTGAACATAGATAGAGGCTAGTTCAGCTGGCTGTCCTGGTCTGCCAAATGGTGTATCACCTCCAAAGTTTTTGAGTTTTTCCATAGTAGCCCCACCACTTACTTGCAAAGCAGTCCAGATCGGACCCGGCGCAACGCCATTTACACGAATACCTTTAGACGCTAATTGCTTGGCAAGCGACCTTACATAGCTGGTATTAGCTGATTTAGTTTGTGCATAATCAAACAATTCTGCAGAAGGGTCAGTAGCCTGCACAGATGTTGTCGAGATGATAGCAGATCCAGGTTTCAAATGCGGCAATGCAGCTTTTGTAATCCAGAAAGGAGCGTAAATATTGGTTTTCATGGTTGCATCAAAATCCTCAGAAGAGATGTCCAGAATCGATTCCCTGGTTTGCTGGCGCCCTGCGTTGTTAACCAGGATGTCCAACCCTCCCATACCTTTCACTGCTTGTGCTACTAATTTTTTACAAAATTCTTCTTCCCGCAAATCACCAGGAATGGCAATCGCTTTACGCCCTTCTTTTTTAATCAGTTCAATCACTTCTCTGGCATCAGATTCTTCTGCCGGAAGGTAATTTATGGCTACATCTGCTCCTTCTCTTGCATAAGCAATTGCAGCAGCCCTGCCCATACCCGAATCACCGCCAGTAATCAGTGCTTTACGCCCTGCCAAACGACCGGAACCTTTATAACTGGCTTCACCATGATCAGGTCTTGGATCCATTTTACTGACCAGCCCGGGCCAGGGTTGCTTCTGTTCCTTAAATGGAGGTTTGGGATATAAACCTGTCGGATCTTCAAGACCTTTAGCCAGAGAAAAACTGCTTAATCCTGATTTTGAAGCTCCCAATACAGGGGTCGCTGCCAGAGCGGCTGCCCCAAAAGCAAGGTTGCCTATTACCTTACGACGTGTGATTTTGTTCTTTTCATTTTCCATTGTCATTGTTTTTAGATTTACCTTTGATTAGTCTCCGGATTCTCCTGACCAGTAAAACTTATTCCAGAAGAACAGATTTTGTTGGAGAATAAATAGCTGTATCATACCTGCAGATCATAATTGATGATAATTTTTTCGAGATCCTGAGTTGGGGGACCATTCAGGACTTTGCCTGAAATATCAAATCTGCCGCCGTGACAGGGGCAATCCCAGCTCTGCTCTGCATGGTTAAACTGTACTATACACCCTGCATGTGTACAGGTTGGGTTTAATGCCGTAATTTTACCCGTTGCATCTTTATAAACTGCTAATTGTTTATCCTCAAACTTGACAAGCTTCCCCTCGCCTGCTTTTAATTTCTGAAGCTCATCAAGTCGTTCAAATGAAAAACGGTCAGCCAGAAAATGCCAGGCCACATCTGCATTTTCTTTTACAAATGCTTTGAAACCTGCCAATGGTTTTAACCTGGAAGGATCAAACAATTGTTGATATTTATTTTTCTTTCCCAGGATAAGATCTGCTATAATTCTGCCGGAAAGTGTACCGAACATCATTCCATTACCATTAAAGCCGGTGGCAACAAAAATATCCTGATCATGACCAGGAAGTTGCCCGATGTAAGGTAAACCATCTGCTGGCACATAATATTGAGCAGACCATTCAAAGTCTACAGATTCGACTTTGTAGTACTGGCTTACATAAGTTTTCAGATTTTCAAAAGCCTTATCGGGATCACCATGACCAGTTTTATGGTCTTCTCCGCCCACGAGCAGATATTTTTGCCCATCAATAATATGTGTTCTGAAGTAATGATAAGGTTCCTGCATATCATAAGCTAAACCTGCAGGGTACTGGTCATCTTTTAATCTTAAACCAATCACATAACTCCGATAGGGTGCATTGCTTAAATCCAGCAGGTTTATCCCTGGGGGCATATGTGTGGCATAAACAATTTTATTGGCTTTTATGGCTACTGAACCGGCTTTAGCGATGTGACTATCTCCTTCAGGTTCATAAGATATGATTGGTGTATTTTCAAGGAGTATTCCGCCTAAAGCTATATATTCAGCAAGCAATCCGTTGATATACTTCAAAGGATGAAACTGCCCTTGCTGTTCAAATTTAATTACAGTTGAAAAAGGAACTGGCACATCACTTTCAGTTGCGATTTCAACTTGCAGGCCTGCTCTTTTAGATGCTTCAAGAATTTGTATTAACTCCTTGTTTTCCTTTTCATTTTCGGCATACAGCCAGGCTTGTTTAAACTCCAGATCGCAATCAATCTTCAAGTCTTTTACAAAACTACAAATGATATCAAATGCTTCTTTACCGGCCTGGGCTGTTAACTTTGCAGCATCATGTCCGAAATCACTTTCGATCTCTGGATAAGTCGCATCGAAAAAGGTGTTTAAATGTGCGCTGGTACCACTGGTTGTCCCAAATCCAGCAGAGCGCGCCTCAGCAATCACACAGTTCAGGCCTGCCTGCTGCAGCAGCAAAGCGGTGGTAATACCGGTGATTCCTGCGCCAACAATTAAACAATCGTATACTTGATCGCGATTAAAACCCTTTGTTTGCTGAAGATCGGGCATAATAGCATTTCTTTGCCATACGCTCAGGGTTGCACTATCTCTTTGGACAGTTAAATCTTGTTTGCTTTTATTCTCCATATTGTCATTCTAAATCATCACCTGCATAGTACTTTATGAGAAATTTTTAGTTGAAGCAGACTGAGGATGTTACTTATTTATATTTTTTAAACCATAACATCTTTATAATAAAGTTGTTTATAATTATTGTTCTTCCTTCAATAGCATAACCGATCTGCCGCCAACCGTAACAATTGATTCTGCCAGATAGTTAGGGTCACTGCTTACCTGGAGCATAGTATTCATTACAGGAACCCATGACCTGCCATAAGCTGCTTCAGGCAATTTGTAATTGATTTGTTCAACACTTGAATTATAAATCATATAAAAGTTAACATCGGTAATCTTTTCTCCAGCAGCATCTACACTATTGATACCTTTACCGTTTAAAAATATAGCTATAGATTGCGCTTCTCCTATAGGTATATGCCAGTCCTGTTCATTCATGGTTTGTCCTGAAGGTAGAAAACACGCAATATCATTTACTCCATTTTCTTTGACCGGGCTCCCTTTAAACCAATTTTTACGGCAAAAGACAGGATGTTGCTTGCGAATATGGATCAATTGCTTTGTAAAGTCTAATAAATCGTTGTCTAAGAGGCTCCAGTTAATCCATGATATTTCATTGTCCTGACAATATCCATTATTATTACCTTTTTGCGAACGTCCCATTTCATCACCTGCCAATAGCATCGGCACGCCTTGAGATAGGAAAAGAGTGGCCAGAAAATTTCTTTTTTGTTGTGCTCTGGCCGCATTAACAGTTGCATTTTCTGTCGGTCCTTCTACGCCAAAATTAAAAGAATGGTTATGGCTTTCCCCGTCACGATTTTCCTCACCATTAGCCTGGTTATGTTTTTCATGATAAGAAACCAGGTCGTTCAATGTAAAACCATCATGGGCAGTAATAAAATTGATACTGGCCGTAGGTTTTCTCTCATTCTGGTACAAATCAGCACTACCAGTGAGCCGATTAGTAAACTCGGGCAAATTAGGTGCAGTATGGTTCCAGAACTGGCGAACTTCGTCACGGTATTTACCATTCCATTCTGCCCAGCCCGGTGGAAATTTCCCAACTTGATAACCATCTTCACCGATGTCCCAGGGTTCAGCAATAAGTTTGACCTGAGCTCCGTGTTTACTACTTGAACAGTAGCGTGAATCAGGAGCGAAAAAACCTATCGTATGGTAACCCCAATAATTACTCAGGCCTTTTTCTTCAAGGTGTCTGTCACTTAAAAAGTCATGAACAGGCATTAGCTCAATGGCTGTTATACCAAGCCTTTTCAGGTAGTCAATCATAACCGGGTGCCCGACTGCTGCATAAGTTCCACGAATTGTTTCGGGAATACCAGGATGTAGTTTAGTGAGCCCCTTTACATGTGCCTCATAAATAATTGAATTTTCATAAGTAATATCGGGGCGCTTATCATCGTGCCAGTCAAAGGCAGGATCAATAACTACAGATTTAGGGACGTAAGGGGCACTATCTACTTCACTATAGCTCAAATCATCATCTTTGTTGCCAATGATGTATCCAAAAAGTGCATCGTTCCAATCAATTTTTCCCGCCATCGCTTTTGCATAAGGGTCTGCAAGTAGTTTATGCGGGTTAAAACGATGTCCATCCTGGGGTTCATATGGTCCATAAACCCGAAACCCATACAATTGGCCGGGACAGATACCTTCAACATAAATATGCCAGATCAGGTTTGTCCGCTCAGTGATTTTCAACTTGATTTCAGTATCCTCGTTCTCAGCATCAAACAGGCACAACTCTACTCCTGTTGCATTTTCAGTATACAAGGTGAAATTTACACCATTGCCGTCCCAGGTAGCCCCTTGTGGAAATGATTTTCCAGGTAAAATTTTTAATTCCATCAGTATTTATGATTTGATAATTTCATGTTAACAAATTAATATAAACTGTGTTTTAGCAAATGCGCTAAGCCGGAAATTGCGCTATATTTTGTTATAATGAGCGCAAATCACATTTTAAAATATTTTATACAAGTAAAAAATAAGTATTAGTAACCGGTCAGAAAAGATCATACTATGATTTAAAAGAAATTAAACAAAACAGATAAGTGCCGGTTATATAATCCAAAATCAGTGACTTAGTTTTTAATATTCACTAATATGAATGACCAACTTGAAATATGCGGAAGATTATTAATCGCTCAGGGACTCACCCTTGCATTTGCGGAAAGTGCAACTGCCGGAAGGATTGCATCAGATTTTTCATTGCTGAATGATGCCGGAAAATTTTTAAAGGGCGGAATTATTTGTTACGATGCAATGCTTAAAGAAACTTTATTAAATGTTCCTGAAGAAATGATCAAAACTTTTACACCGGAATCTATGGAGGTCACACAAGCCATTGCTAAAGGACTCTTTGAATTGATTCCAGCTGACATACACATTGGTGTAACTGGACTTACCTGTCCCGGCGGTAGTGAAAGTCCGGAAAAACCAGTCGGCACGATATTTATTGATTGCCAGCTCCATAGCAAGCCCTTGTTTTCGGACAGAAAAGTATTTGAGGGCTGTCCAGAAGAAATTGTTGATCAGGCTGTACAAAGAACAGCTGAATTGCTGATTACATATTTGTCTTAAATTATAGCGATAAAAGACACGGAACCTGCGGTGAATTCTTTCTCTATGCTTTTAATGTAAATAAATTCAAAAGGCTTTCTGCTTTAAATAATAATTGATTAGAGATATAAAATTGACAAGAGATATAAAAAAGGGCCCTTTACAAGTAAAAGGCCCTTTGTTGAAACATTTTATTGGATCTCAATCTGACGGCTTATTGTTTTAGCCTCTTCTTTTTTTGGAATTTCAATTGTCAATATACCAGCTGCATATTTAGCCTGAATATTGTTCTCATCAGCTGATTCCGGCAAGCTGAAAGAACGTACAAAAGAAGTGTAGCTATATTCACGCTTGGTGAAATGCTTTTGATTTTGTTGATCTTTAGGTTGTTTTTCGACAGTGACGCTCAATACATTTCTTTCCAGGTTAAGTTTGAAATCTTCCTTATTTAAGCCAGGTGCAGCAAGCTCCAAATGAAAGTGATCAGGGCTTTCGCTGATGTTGGCTGCCGGAACTCTGGTTAGCAGACGGTCAGAAAAAAAAGTATCATTGATAATTGAATCAAAAACGTCGTTAAAGCCTGGTATTAATACGTTTTTCTTTTTGTTTTCAGCATTTAATTTAACCAATGTCATGGGTTTTTCCTCCTTAATTTGATTTAATGATTAAAACTTTTGTTAATTAAAATTTTTGAACTCATATTCATAAAATGAAATACAAGGTCAATGCCATTTGCATTTTGAGCTATTCTACCTGAAAAAATTTCAATATTTATACTATTTTCTCAGTAAAAATCTGTCAAAAATTCAGACAAACTATTCAAATGGGATGTCAGATTAGCCATACTCATTTTGGTTCCTTTAGCCCGTCAATATATTTTTCCGTTTACAATATTAATCAGCTGTTGATTACCTTAAATATTTGTGATTAATTTTCTGGCAGTTATTGTATATTAGATTTATCGCACAAATTAAACTTAAATATTTATGAAGTATTCAGTTGACATTAAATCAGTTATGATCGGTCTTTTTACTGCAACACTATTATTCGGCGCTTTTAGTTTCAAGCAAGAAGGTTCTGAACAAATTGGAAGGTATCAGACCGCTGTAGGAGAAAAAGGAGTAGTTATTTTAGATACCAAAACAGGTGCATATATTACCAACCCTTATGGTAATAACGCTGGATGGAGCAAGGGTAACTTTTCTCATACTTCTGAAATAGTTAAAGAGACAAAGGATAAAAACCTTTAATCAATTTAGCGGTGAAACTAGTTTTACATCTTTATAACTAGTTTCACTAATATGTTATTTACATTAACCTATTTTCCATTTTCATGGTATACTTATCGATTCCCTTACCAAAACCATCTGGTATAATGCAGACTATATTGAAACCATTTTTTTCATAAAATGCCGCCGTATGCTGTGAAGTATCAATTTTGTAGATTTTGGCAGGATATAATTTCTTTAAGAGATCTATCCTGTATTGTGTAAACAATTTACCAATTCCTTTCAGGTGATGCCGGGCATGCACCATGCCCCATGACAGGCCCGCCTCATCAGTTTTTTCATCTAAAAAAATGCCACCACAGCCTAATAAGTGTCCATCGTCCTCTACAACATAATAGTTATCTTCAGTATCATGATCTAAAAAGGCTTCAAATAATTGCAATTCATCCGGAGCAAAGAATTTAGGTAAATTACTTTTAAATATTTCGATACATTTCTCTTTAAAAACTGGTGTGTATTTTATAATAAGCATAGGCATCAGGGTTAATAACAATCAAGATATAGCAAGTTTACAAGAAAAAATAATTAACAAACTATAAATTTTAGCTACGGAAAATAAAAAGTATTTATATCCATAGAGACAGTATCGATATTAGCAGTGCTGCAGTCATGATCATGCTTCCTAATTTCAAGAATGTCCAGGCACTAATTTCCTGGCCTTCCCTTCGCAGCGCCACGAGCCACAAAATGGTAGCCAGCGAGCCGGTGATGGAAAGGTTCGGGCCAAGATCCACTCCAATAAGCACTGCACTTTTTACACTTTCAGGAACATGACCATTCTGGAGCACACTCCCTGCAATCAAACCAGCTGGCAAATTATTAACCAAATTACAGGCCACTGCAACCACTGAACCACTTAGCCAAACTGCTGCCGCTTCGGATCTGGAGATGGTATGCATTAAAAGCGCAGTTAATTGCTGAATCATACCGGTTTCATTTAAAGCTTCAACGATTATAAACAAACCTGCTACTAAAGGTAATACAGACCAGGACACACCTTTGACAATAGTTACAGGATTTTTATTTGTCCTGGCCAGCACGATCACAGTGGTAATAATGCCGGTAATTGCCGTTGGTAAACCAAGCTGAATATTCCATGCTGATGAAACTAAAAGTACTACTGTTGTAACACATATACCGATCAATGCCATTTTACCTCCCTGAGTCAGTTGAGGTAATTCGATGTCAGTTTCAATTTTCTCTGTAAAGCAGTCGCGTTGTGTATAGCGAAGCATAAAGTAAGTAACAGTTATGGCACACACAGAAGGTATTAAAAACTGCCCAAGCCAATGTAATAAAGAAGGCATGTGAGTACCGTAAATCACTAAGTTTGCCGGGTTGGATATAGGTAATACAAAGGAAGCTGCATTAGCGACAAATGCACAGATCAATAAATAGGGTAAAGGTTTTTCCACCTTTGCAGTTTTCACAACGGCAGCTACAGCTGGTGTCAAAACCACCGCAGTTGCATCATTCGATAGAAATACTGTTACGATAATACCAACAAGATAGATTAATAAAAATAATTTCCCTGAGGATCCTTTGGCCATTATAGTCGCATGTGCGGCCAGCCAGTCGAATAGTTTTTCCTCTCTGGCTGTTTCAGCCAGCAACATCATTCCGGTCAGAAACAGATAAACATCCAGACCCTTTGCTACTCCTGCCAGCGCATCTGATGTACTGATGAGTTGAAGAATTATAAGTACAAAGGCCCCACTTACCGCATAAAATGCTTCTGTGACTTTAAAAGGCCGTATAATGACACCTGCAATTGCAATAAAAGAAATGCTCCAGATAAGTATGTTATTCATAAAAACAGGTAAGATTGTTCAACTTGATTTATTTGATATTATTAGATGAAGTTAATGAGATGAAGAAAATTAATACCAGCTAACAAACAGCTCTGATAGTTTTTGCAAATAAAACCCACAGTAAAATTGAACCGATGGCAAATCCTCCAAGGATCATAAAGGTGGAGTTGTACCCTATTTCCTGTGCTATCCAACCGCCTATTGCAGGGCTAAACGAGGCACCAAGTCCCTGAACTGTCATAACCGCACCCTGACCGATGTTTACACGGCCTGTTCCGTTCAGAATATGCGCGACTAGTCCGGGAACAGCCACACTTTGCAGACCAGCACCGATACCGTCAAGGATTTGTACTGGATAGATACCGATATGGCTTGCCATATGTGCTGCAATTAAACCACGGATAGGTAATGAGATAAAAGAAATCAATAATACCAGCCAATAACCGCTTTTTTCAGACATACGAATTGCAAGCAAAGAAGCACCTATCATGACCAGTTGAGCGATAATTATTGTCATGGATACAAATACCGACGCATTCTCCTGATTTTTGGCAGCTGCCGCCAACCCATATAAGGGTAACATTGCACCATTACCAAGATGGAAAAAGGCAAGTGCGCCCGCAAGCACCAATAGAGGTTTACACTGAAACAGCACCTTAAAACCACTTGCTTTATCGTCTTCTCCCCCTTCTTTCATCCCTCGTGCAGCATTATCGTCGATGGACTTTGCCGGTATCATTAAAACTGAAATAATGGATAATACTCCGAAAAAGGCGGATAATAAAAATATAGCAGTCATTCCAAATTTATAGCCGAGATAACCTGAAAAAGCTGAACCTAAAACGTTACCTGCATGATTAAATGCCTGGTTATTACCGTTCTGCCGGTTAAAACCCTTCTGCTTAACTATTCCAAGCGTAATACCGATTATTGCCGGACCTATAACCGAACCTGCGATAGCTGTAGCAACGAGCGATATACTGACCACCCAAAACTCCTGGGAGAATAAAATAACGCAGGATGCCAGTATAGTAAAGACTGCTGAAATCACTACGTAAAACCGTTTTCTTTTAGTCGCATCGATTAATGCCCCCGCAGGAATAGTCATAATCATTCCTGCTACTCCACCAATAGTCATTACCGAACCAATCAGTCCACTTTTCCAGCCATGGGCTAATAGGAATATACCCAAAAACGGACCTACCCCTGCCTGGAGATCGGCCATAAAAAAATTGAGAGATTGCAATGGCCAGATGATCTTTTTGTTTACCGTGGCTCCTTTTATGTGTTTGCTCATATTAAATTGTCAACAGAAGGATTGGAACTATTGTTTGGACACTAAAAAACCACAAAACAAAATAACTAAATAAAAATCAGACACTTATCAAGAAAAGTATGCATATTAATTTTTCTTCATATGGGTTGGATATACGGATTGCCCATCAATTTGATGAACAGCACCAAATTTTGTTAAGGGCAGGGTAATCTCTGCTTCAAAAATGAAATCAGCACTGGTAATATTAAAATTTCCACCATGTAAATGGATTATTTCTTTGACCAGCCATAAGCCAATGCCTGCACCATTTGCCTGAAGAGTTTCTCTATGAAAAGCATTTTGCAGATTTTCGGTTGGAAAGCTCTCTTCAGGAATCGTATTTTTGAAGCTAATTGCTATATGATTTTTTTGTAATGTTTGTTGAACACAACAAGTAATAATAGTACCAGCAGCACTATACTTGATCGCATTTTCAATAAGATTCATTAACAGGATGTTTAACTTATCTTCGTCTGCCCAAATCATGAATGTTTCTGCTTCCTTATCAAAATGGATTGTAGTTTTCAGTTCTTTTTCCTGTAATAATGGTTGAACCCTGTGGAATAATTTCAGGATAACTGACGAGAGGTCTAACTGTTGTTTATGTAAAGTGATCCCTTTGCTTTTCAGCTGACTGATCAATAAAAACTCTTGTACTACCTGTTCCAGCCTGTTAATTTCTGATAACTGGCTTTCCATTAAATTTGATAGCTGCGTGGCCAATCCTGGTTTTAACAAGTGAACCTCTATCTCCGCGCGCATAATGGCCAGCGGTGTTTTAAGCTCATGAGAAGCCGACGCAAAAAAGTTTTGCTGCTGCTGCAGCGATTCATCGATTCTCAATAGCATAGTATTAATGGTTTCTGTAAGCTCCTGCAGTTCATCATTGGTTTTTTTAACCGGGATAACATCCCTGAGCTTATTGGTATTGATTACTTTGGCCGCATTGATGATCCGCTGTACAGGTTGCAACAAATAGAAAGACAAGATATAAGCGATTAAACCTGCCAGTAATACACTGATCAGACTGCAGGCGAAAAGTAGTAACAGCAGGTAATGCAGGTTATGGTTTAATTGATCTGCATTGCGCACAAGCATCAATTCGGCTGGATCATCTGCATTGCTGCTGATTACATAGGCCACCCTCATTCCTAAGGTATCTGTCACTCCGGTCTTTGAAGGTATGCTGATATTTTTAATGATCCCAGGAGACTGGAAAACTGTGACAGGTTTACCTGCTGAATGGTATAAAACCCTTATAGAGGTATTATTATCGGGCAAAGGGATAATTACAGGTGATATTTCTGTTTTATCCAGAAGCGTCTGCGCCATTGCCAGCAAGTAGGTATTATTATCAGAAATCATTAAGGTTCTGATCTGCCGGTAACAATACAGATTGAATGAAAAACTTAGCAATATAAAGATCAGACTAAATACTATAGTTATTTTTAACTTGATCCCAAACTGTCGTTTTCCCAGCATCCTTCTTATCCCTTTTTTACTTCGCCTTTGAGGATATATCCCCGCCCAATAACTGTGTGGATCAGCTCTTCATTATATCCCCTATCCATTTTTTTTCGCAACTGATAAAGATGTACTTCTACTATATTACTTCCAGGATCAAAATTTATATCCCATACTTTTTCAAGTATTTGTGATTTGGTAATCACTTTATTTGAATTGGAAACCAGGAATTCCAGTAAACTAAATTCACGATTACTCAGAATCACTGGTTTTTCGGCCCTGCAAACTTCCCTGCTCAACAGGTCAATATGGAGATCTGACACCTGTAATTTTAAAGTACTATGTGCTAGTGAACGTCGCTGAACAGCGCGGACCCTGGCTAATAACTCATCAAAATCAAATGGCTTTTTCAGATAATCAATAGCACCAAAGTCAAGACCTTTAATCACGTTTTCGGTATCATTTAACGCACTGAGTATGATTACCGGAGTTTGGTTATTGAAATTGCGCAAGTTTTTCAATACCTCAAAGCCATTAAGTGCTGGCAACATCAGATCGAGCAAGATCAGGTCGTAATTATTTACCATGGCCGTTTCCAAGCCCTTATTACCATCGGCTATATGGTCACATACGTGACCAGCATGCATCAGGCCATCGGCAATGAAACCTGCTAATTTAATTTCGTCTTCTACCAATAATATCTTCATCTGACTAGAAAAGTTTTGTTATCCATGGTTATGCTGAGAACAATATATACTTTATCGTGGTTCACATTGATAAAGCCAAGGTTATCAGGACGCCTTACTGCGACAAGATTTAACTGCTGGCTTAATTTGATCAGGGGTGCTATATTATTTACCAGCCCGGGTTTAAAATGAAAAAGTAATTGTTGCTGTTTTAACGCCACAATACCACCATATTGATCTGTGATAATTAAAGGTTTATTCAATTTGAAACTCTCCGTTTCATGATCAGGTATATCAGGAGGTGGTGGCAAGTTTTCAAGAACCTGACCAATGCCGGTTTTATTATTCTTTATGGCCATCAGCTGGTATCCAGCTTCCTCATCGTTTGGCTGTAAGCTATAAGTTATGGTAACCAGCTGCCCTGTAATACCAATCTTTTTTACCGCTTCGGCTGTATGCGGACGAAAATCAATAGTCATCATTCCTGCTGTTTTGGTTTTAAGTTCCAAAGCATTAATATCTAAATGAGGATTGTTTTTATAGGCTGTAACTATTCCTGTAACAGTACGCAGTTTCTGCACTTTTTTATGTTTTGGAAGATCTTCACGTAATGGTGGTCTGGGCAGTACCGGAACGGGAGATTTTACCAATAACCATACAATAACCAGCAATAGTGCGATGATCACCAATACTAAAGAACGGTTATTACTCATTTGCGGTTGTTTGTCTAATGATTTTTTTTATTCAGCATCTATTATCGCCTGAAAGAGATTTGAATAATTTAATTAACAGCAAAACAGCCCTGTTAGTTTGCTATTTCATAAAAAAACGGGGAGAGGCTGTTCTCCCCGGTTATCTTATCGTAACAGATAGGTCTGACCATTGAGTTCAATGGTTTGCGGATGAATAATCGCAGGTGCATTGGATGCCAGCGCAACACCATTTGGTACGGTATCTTTAAAGCCGGTAACTTTAACCTTCTCACCAGTTTTCAACAGGGACTGTAATTGTTCAGTAGCAGGTGGAGGTAAGTCTACCTGCACTTTGTTATCAAGATTAAATCCCCGGATCGCACCGCTCTGGTCACGCCTGATCTCCCTTATGCTTCCAGTAAAAGTTCCGGATTCTGCTGTTACCGGTACCATTGGAGGTCTTGGTGGCGTATCAACAATATTTTTACCACCTACCACGGCACTCACCAGCTGAAAAGTACTCAAGCCGTCCGGATCAAGATCTGTAAACCCTTTAACGGTAACTGTTTTTCCTTTATCAGCGTTGCTCATTAGCTGCTTACCCAAATGTTCAGGAAACCTGACTGTGATCACCTGGCTGCCATTTTGAAGGGTAAAGCTGTTGTAGGCATAGCTGTCATTTGTTTGGTATGCCAACACTTTCCCATTCAGAGTTGTAAGTGTTTTTAGTACCGGACGACGCTCCGGGCCGCCATTATTTCTTTCTGGTGGAGGTGGCGGCATATCACCAGGACCTTTAACTGGCCCGGCCGGAAGATTATTTAATGGGCGTACCTGAGACATTGCCAATCCGCTCATAAGAGCAAGAGTTGCAGTTATTGCGATTTTTTTAATTTGACTTTTCATTTTTTCTCCTTATTAGTTTTGCATTATTTATACCTCAAAACTATCCATGTGAACTGAACAGGAGATGAAAAGGAGATTAATTTAACTTCATACGGAATTTTTTCAGATAGTTTAATTAACAATATCAGGCCGGAGTTAGTGCTAACTCCGGCCTGATATTGTTAATTAAAGGAATGTCTGAATTCCATTGGTGAAAAGCTTGTCTTGATCTTGAAAAGTTTGCTGAAGGATTGCAAATGTTCAAAACCCAACTCATAAGCGATCTCACTGACCGACAGATTGGTGGTGGAGAGTTTCTCCTTTGCAAGTTCAATCAACTTGTGATGTAAATGTTGCTGAGTATTTTGCCCGGTAAGGGATTTAAGCAAACCACTTAGATAACCTGGTGAGATATTTAAGTTTCCGGCAATATAAGTCACGCTGGGCAGCCCTTTTTGAGCCAGTGCACCACTGTTAAAATAATTGGTCAGTAAATCTTCCAGCCTGGTCAATATTTCATGGCTGGCGATCTTTCGGGTGATGAATTGACGTTGATAGAATCTTTCGGAATAAGTGAGCAAGAGCTCTAACTGGGCAATGATTACACTTTGACTGAAACGGTCTGTAGTGGCATGGTATTCTTGTTCTATATTTTGCCCGATTGTAGTAAGCATCATTTCTTCCTTATCCGATAAATAAAGTGCCTCATAAACCGAGTAGTTAAAGAATTCGTATTGCTTAATGGTTTTGGCAAGCGGTGTGTTCCACAAAAAATCCGGATGAATAAGGATCATCCAGCCTTCTGGACGGTGCATTACACTACCCTTCTCAATCCCGACACCAAATACCTGACCGGGTGACATAAAAAACAATACACCTTCATCAAAATCACTGGCCTGCTGACCGTATTTAAATTTAGTATTCTTTACTCTTTTCATTGAGATTGAATAAAAATCATAGATCAAATTGAACGAGCCTTCGGCCAGTGGCTTGTTGATGTTTTCCATATGCACCAAACTAATCAGCGGATGCGCAGGATTAGGTAGCCCCACTGCCCGATGATATTCGGTGATCGTATGAAAACGAAAAAGCTGGTGATTATTCATAAGTATACTAATTTCGTTATTTTTTATGATAAACTGTGGCGAACTCTTGCGCGAAATCAGCGAGTTTGACTTTACCCATTTTTTGCTGGCTCTGGTGAAAGTTCTCCAGTGTTTTTCCGCTATGCATCGCTGCCTGCATTTCTACCAGCATTGGTATAAATACCGTTTTCAATATCTGTAAGCAAGCTGACATTCGTTGGATGCCAATTTAAATGCTCCTGTGTCCATTGGCTTGATGTCGGACAGTCAATAGCAGCCATGTGTGAGAACCATCCAAAATGTTCAGCTGCTACTTCAGGTGCTACTGAAATTATCGGGATGTTCAGTTGTTTACCAATGGCTTCGGCTATTGTTTTAACTGTAATGGCTTCCTCAGCAGAAGCATGATAACGGGCTCCAGAAGTAGCATTTTCCAATGCCAGCCGGAATAAATGAGCAGCATCCAGCCGATGTACGGCGTTCCAGCGATTCTGTCCCTCACCCACATAGGCCGATACTCCTTTTTCTTTGGCAATATTGACCAATATGGGTATAAATCCGTGTTTATCTTCGTCACCATGTACCGATGGAGATAAGCGAACCGTTGCTGCACGAATACCAGATACGGCTACTGCATCTGCTGTCTGTTCGGAAGCACGCGGCCAGTCGGGGTTAACTGGCGGGATGATATTTTCGGTAGCGAGCTTTCCCGGGCTGATCAGCGCTGTGCCTGAGGTAACGATAAAAGGACGGTCAGAGCCTGCCAATATTCTGCCAATGGTTTCAATAGCGATTTTATCTACCTCGCAAACTTCTGCAAAGCGGGTAAAGTCATGGATAAAACCGGCGTGAATAACGCCATCGGCCTGAGTTGCGCCACTGCGCAGACTGTCCAGATCTTCAAGATCACCGCGATGAACTTCTGCACCGGCATCGGTCAGCTTTTTTGCTGATGCGGCTGAACGGGCCAGTCCCAGTACCTGGTGACCGGCATTTAATAGTTCCTGCACAATGGCAGTACCAACGAAGCCTGTGGCTCCTGTAACAAATACACGCATAATTGATTTCTTTTGTTTCTACAAAGATGGGCTGACTGGATGGCCAGGATTTATCCAAATCTGCTTTTGGTTTAGCCAAAACCTTAAAAATATCCAATACTTTTTAGTTGGGCCGAAAAGAATCCTGAATGCCAGCAGTGAAAGCTGAGTTGCTGCTTAATTAGCATCGTGTGAAAAACTTATTCTTCCTGCTGATAAACTGCAGCAAAGTTCTTTGCAAATTCAGCAAGTTTGACTTTGCCCAGAACCGGCCGGTTGCGGTAATAGTCTTCGTACAATCTGCCACTGCCCTGATTGGCTTGCATTTCAATAAAACCCTGGGCAATCTGAGGATTAAAACCGATGCTTAACCAGGAATTTAAAAGCTGCTCATCTGAAATAACCTTCCATTGCAAATCTGGCTTTCCGATTGCTTTTCCAAGTGCCACGGCAATTTCATCAGGTGATACTTCATCACTGGCGATATAACGTATAGTTCTTCCCTCAAAAGGCAACTCCATCTCTTCTGCAATTACCGCAGCAATGTCCAGGGGGGAAACCCATGGTTCTTTTTGACCACCACCGTAATTAGAGATGATTGCGCCCTTGTTTTTGATCGTTGAAATGAAAGAAAACATATTCGTATAAAAACCAACCGGACGTAACGTTTTAATGGATACTTCAGCCTGCAACTGCTTTAATATATTTTCCACATTATGGTGAAATACTAAAAAGCCATTACCTTTATCCATGTGCGCGCCAATACTACTCAGGTGGATTACCTTTTTCACTCCTGATTGTTCGATCGCCTGCTTATAATTACGGCCAATCTGGCTAATCAGACCAATAAAATCGGTTTCCTTCTCTGACATATCACCACCGGTGGCATCCAGCGTTTCCATCAGATATACGATATCTGCACCTTGAAAGGTTTTGACAAGAAAAGAAGCATCCTTTATGGAGCCGATTGCTGCCTGAGCGCCAAGTGCCTCAATTGCCGGTTGTCGTTCTGCATTACTACTGATAACTGTGACCGCATGTCCGTTTTTTATTAAACTCTGGGTAAGGGGTTTTCCAATGTTTCCGATGGAACCTGTAAGTACAATATTCATAATTTTTCTATTTTGCTGATACAAAGTTCCGAAGCAACGCAATAGAAAAAATAACCAAATACCCAATTGTTGTAGCCAAATGGCAGGATTCAGTGCTTATAGATTGATGTTAAACACGTGATTCCATATAATGGATGCTGGAGATACAATCCAATGTACAAAACTTGATTAGGTAATCAGTATTCGATCTTAGTTAACTTCAGAAAACTCATCGAATGCTGCCCTTTTAATCTAAGCGATGCCTGTTTGCAGCTACCCAGGTTAAAAGCACCAGCTGCATCAGCGGGTCATTGCTTTTTTGGGTATAAAATATATAAAAGAAGGGTTATTTCTGACTAATAACCCTTCTTTAAAAAGTTAGATACTAGAACCTTTTTCCAATACCAAAACTAAATAACCATGGATCTATTTTGGTATTTGCAATTACAGTTGCACCACCTGCAACACTTGGTATAGTAGTTACTGTGGCGTCTGTTCTCAGCCATATTTTCTTCACATCTATATTCAGGAATAAGTTTTTGCCAATATCAAAATCACTACCAATCTGTGCAGCGAAAGCGAATTTATTTTTATAATCAGTATTAGCTATGGCGGAGCCATTTTTAGCACCATAAAAAATAGTGTAGTTTAAGCCGGCACCCAGGTAAGGTAAAATCCCTTTTGCAACTGGTGCATGGTATAAAAATGTTAGAGTTGGTGGTAATAACCATACTTTTCCAACATTTACATCTCCCAGGGCAGTTTGTGTTGCTGTTATTTGATGACGGGTTGTACCCAGAATTAAATTTGCTGAGAAATTTTTAGTTAAGAAATAAGTAAAATCCAGTTCAGGAATTAATGTTGTACTAATATCTGCCGATCCGCCTATTGTGCTGATAGTTGCACTGGCATCAGGGGCAACTACTGTTCCACGTAATCTTACACGCCACTCCCCTTTTTGTTGCGCCAAACTTGTTAATGTCACACTTACTAAAAGCGCTAGTATCCATATTTTTCTCATAATGAATTATTTAAATTATGGTCAAATATATTTAGGACAACCTTGCCTCTAAATGAGCTTAGACAGTTTTCATGATGATCTTTATCATAAAATCTAATAGATTTTCATAGTTTATTTTAAAAAACATCTGGATACAAGATCCTATTTACAATCTTTGTGATTCGTTTTGTAAACCTGACTCGCGGTTATCCTTCGTTTTGACCTTATTATTGCCAAACCGATAGGTAAAATTCAAGCGTACCTGACGACTCTCCCCTACATAGGTGGTATGAAGCAATAAATTATTCAGTTTCGCATCCGTATTAATTTTATTTGTCCTTAAAAGATCTGTAACAGCGAGTTTAAGCGTTGCCTTATCTTTCATTAAGTTCTTTTGCAAGCCCAGATCGACCTGTGAATTACTCTTTATATAAGTATTCAATCCACTTATATTTTTCGAGTTTACTATGCCAGCAACTTCAGCCGTCAGATGACCAGGCAGATTAAAGGTTTGCTGAACATTAATTGTACCTGCGAAACGGCTGCGGCTATAATTTCCATATTCCAAAGTACCTACCTTATTCTCCAGACGATACCCGATCCCGGTCAGGCTCACGTTCCACCATTTGGCCAGGGTAAACTGCTGAGTAACGGTCAGGTTAAGATTACGCTGAAAACCTATATTTCTGGGGATCATAATAATCCTGTTCTCCTGTAAAACCTCTGTTATTCCACTGCTCAGATCAGTTGTTTTAGTATAACTAGTTGATATGGTTGTATTTTTGAAACTATATTGCAGTGCCAGCGTATTTGCATACTGAGGCCGGAGAAACGGATTCCCTTTCCAATAAGAAAGCTCATCAACAGGATAAGAGAACGGGTTCAGATCATTATACGCAGGCCGGTCAATACGGCGGGCAAAACTTAAATTATAAGCACCAGAATTTTTGGTTTTATAAGTAATGCTTGCCGTCGGAAAGACATTTAAATAATTTCTGACTACTAAAGCCGGCGACTGGCTACTACCTTCTCTTGGCTGCAAATCTCCTTTAGAATGCGTATTTTCTATCCTTACACCAATATCCATACTAAATTCGTCATTAACGGGTGTCTCATATTTCAAATATCCCGCGCTAATTTGTTCCTGATATTTGAAGGTATTTGATAGATTAATATCAATCACATTCACACTACCGTTCGCATCATACTGATTAAATACATTATCAGCGTTTACATTAGAAAACTTTGCACCAGCAGCCATTCTTCCCTTCCCAACGAGAAAGCCATAATCAGCCTTAACTGCATACAATTTAATGTCCCTGCTATTGGCCACCAGGAAATTATTGGAGGATTGAAAATCACCATTTGGTGCATAAAAACTATTCGTACTCAGATTTTTCGTAGCTGCATCAAAGATTCCATAATCAGCATCTATATCCAGTGTAGTATGCTTACTCCCTTTATACCGGTAATTTAAATTAAAATTGTAGCGGTTAGCTTTCTGATCAGGATAATCGCTCTGGCTTCTCAGTGTTTGTAAAAGCTGGCCTGTTGGCTGATCATAGATATTCGTTAACGGAGTGATCAAACCACCACCATTCGAAAAATTACCATTGACCACCATTCCAATCGTTTTGGTTGTATCTATAGCGTAATCTGCGCCCAGGGTTGACCCGATATTACGGCGTTTATCTACATCATGATTCGAGTTCAGATAAACCTTTCCATTGGTTGTGCGGTCATTGTCATAGTCCATCGCAAAATGTCCGAAGTTATGGTTGTAACTTCCAAACAGGTTAACTTTTCCTTTACGGAAGTTAAGATTCAGGTTGGTATTCTGCTTTAAAGTGACACCATAAGCAATTCCATTATTGATACTGCCATTGAAACCTTCAGCAATTGATTTTTGAAGTACGAGATTAATAATACCACCAGTACCAGCAGCATCGTATTCAGCAGATGGATTTCTAATAATTTCGATAGATTTTAAGTCGGAAGAAGACATCGTTTTCAGCAGTTGTGCCAGCTCCGCAGCCTGTAAATAAGTTTGTCTGCCGTTAATCATTACCAGCGCACCGTTTGCCCCATTCAGTGTAATTGAATTATCCTGATTGACAATTACGCCAGGAGTCTTCTTTAAAGCCTCCAGCACATTAGTCCCTTGCGCGGTTATACTTTTCTGGATATTATAAATCATTTTTCTGCCTTCAATCTTAATTAAAGGCTTATTGGCGGAGCTTTGAATAACAACTTCCTTTAAGCTACGGGCGGCTGTTTCAATTTTGATGGTCCCCAAATCCAGACTTCCTGATAATTTTAACAGTTCACTCTGATAAGACAACGTACCTGAATAACTAACAGAAACCACATAACTTCCTGCAACTACAGTAAAAGCAAAAGTTCCATCTATAGCGGTCAATCCCTGTTTTATGACTTCTCCAGTATGGCCATCCTTTAAGAATAAAGTTGCACCATCAATAGCCACATTATCTGTATTCTTGATAATCCCTTTTAGTGTGATATTATTTTGAGCAAAGCTCTTTGAAAAAAAACAGGTGAGGATAAAAATGAATAAGACGTTTTGCTTTAAGTTAGAATCAATCATGAATAAGGGCTGCTATATTTCGGTTCTGTTATAATTTATCGGAGAGAAAGTTAAGACAAATTAACTATTGGGACGATAAAAAATACCTATTTAATAATCCGGACTCCTGTAGTCATCCTTCATTTTGGGACATTTGTCCCTACTCATACTACAAAAATCTTCTGACATTGGTATTAACCAACAAGGAAAAAAATGATACTTACAATCTTAACCTATTCCATCACTGGCATCTTCATCGCACTTTGGTCTTATGCATCGTTCCCAAAGTTTCGTAATCTGAGATATTTCAGAGCAATACTACGCAGTCAGGCTATTCCTAAATGGATTGTTTCTCCGCTTACCATATTGCTGCCATTAACTGAAATCGGAGTTATTATTTTACTGATCAATTCTGCAACCAGGCTCTTTGGGATGTATCTTTCCCTAACGATGATGTCCATTTTCACCATTTATGTGGCGGGAATCATGTATCAGGCTTACGAAAGATATCCATGTCCATGCGGAGGTTTTTTCAGCCATATGGGGTGGAGAAAACATTTCAAAGTGAATATTGCCCTAACCTTGCTTGCTTTAGCTGGCGTGATCTTGCTGGAACGTTTACCGCATTAGTTCTTTACCCGCTTTTGTTCACTTTCCGCACCGTTTCCTTCATGTTTGCGCAAATTGGAAATAGCTTTACCAAACCTGTAGCTTAAAGAAAGAACCGCGGTACGGCTATCACTTACATTATGATAATCAGCGCTGGTCAGTGCTAAATTATTAATCACACCACTATTCACATACGAATGAAACATATCATTAACCACCAGCTTAACTGTGGTACCCGGTGATATTTTTTTAGCAACGGCTACATTAATCCTTTTCTGTTCGCCAGCAACAAACTGAGCATTCGTTACTTTACTCTGATAATAACCATCCAGCTGTATCGTCCAGTCTTTTCCGGCTTTAAACTGTAATATTGGTTTTAAGTAGAAGAATGTTCCTTTCGTATCCAACTGACCAGTATAAAATGCACTGACTGTATGAATATTGGTTACTTGTCCATAAAAATGAAAGTTAAACCAGGAGGCCAGATCAAAACTCCCATCAAAAGATAGCGACTTCACTGTAGCCTTCCCGATATTTCCTGGTCTGCTGTAGTAAATACCGTTAACAATTTCGATAGTTTCATTCACCTGATCTATTGATTTCCCATAACTCAGCGACGTTGTAAATTTGCCTTTATAAGTATGAGACAACTCAATGCTATTTGTATAAGACGGCTTCAAAAAGGGATTTCCTGTATAATAAGTAAACTTATCAATCGGCGCCAAAAATGGGTTTAAATCCTGATAATAAGGTCTTTCAATTCTTCTTCCATAATCCATGCTGAGCAAATTAGTGCCCGCTGTGTCCAGCTTGTATTGTAAAAACAGCGTAGGAAAAAATCCTGTATAATTACGTTTAAACGTAGAATCAGTTTTCTGTGCATTGCCTAACTGATGTCCATCAGAAACTGTATTCTCCAACCTCAGTCCAGCCTGTACAGTTAACTGGTTAAAATCTTTATTTACATTTACATAGGCCGCATTAATATGCTCTATATATAAAAAATGATTGATCTTGTTATAATCAGGTTTGGTAACCTGGTTTACAGTATAAAAATAATCGGCGATATTGTCAGTCTGCGTATAGCTGGTTTTAAGTCCTGTTTCCAGTTTGACACCGCTTTTCAAAGGATGCGAGTAATCTATTTTAGCTGAATATATATTAATCTGTGCAGGCAGAGATCCGGTTAATAAATAATTGTTTGCAGGCAGTACGCCCTTCGGATAACTATTGTTATCAAATAACTGATCATTCTGAGTGTTATAGTTTACATAATCTATATCCGCCGTTAATTCCCTGCCATTTTTATCATATAAATGCCTGTAATTTAAATTAACACCAATATTTTTGAATTTATTCTTTTCTCTGTTATCCGCCAGTACAGTAGAATCCATCAAATGCTGAGCATTTGTAAAAACACTTTCAACAAGCATTTTTTGTTTCGAAGGACGGTATAGCCCGGTCAATCCAATGCCAAAAGTGGTTTTATCAGATAAATAATAATCCATACCGATCTTACTTGTATAACTTTGTCCGGTTGTGCGGGAAAAAGAATGCTGTAAAAAGTTAGCAACGACTTCTGCATTTACATTTTCAAAATGCCTGTTAATATCCAGATCGCTATAGTTATTAATGACTGTATACCCGACGTTCCCAAAAAAGTTCATTTTATGATAACGGTAATTGAAGTTAAAACTATTATTGGTTCGTGCATATTTCCCCTGAACATAACTTAGGTTAGCGCCACCATTAAACCCTTTTATTTTACTTTTCTTCGTTCTGATATTGATAATCCCGCCATTCCCGGCCGCATCATATTTAGCTGGTGGATTAGTCATCAGCTCAATCTGATCAATGGTAGACGAAGGCAAAGATTTTAAATAACTTTCCAGATCTGCTCCTGAAAGATAGGCAGGCTTATCATCAATAAATATAGCAGCACCTTTTCCCTTTAAGCTGACCCCTCCACTTTGATCAATCCTAATACCTGGAGATTTCTCCAGGACTTCATAAACAGTACTTCCTGCACTGCTGATCATTGCATCTACATTGATCACGGTACGGTCTATCTTTTTTTCTATCAAAGCTTTATGGCTGCTTATGCTGACCTCTTGTAAAGCTAGTCCGGTTTGCTGCAACTGGATAACGGGTAAAACCGTATTCACATTTAATTGGAAACTATCTCCCTTATAAACTGAATGTCCGATCATTATTACAGTAATCCTGTAAGCACCGGGTTTTAAATGAGCTAAACTAAACGCACCTTTCGAATCTGTTATTGCTGTTTGAACAGGTATTGAATCAGCAGTTTTATAAAGGGAAACAGTAGCACCATCCAATGGAATATTGCTATTGACCTGACCACTTAATGTTAAGTTATTTTGTGCAGCTGCAAAGTTTGAGATTGTAATCAGCCAGGCGACCAGTAGCATTATAATTCTAAGTTTCATCATCGTTGAGTTGAGTTGAAACAAAAGTGCTGTCGTTCTACCGGATAGATGGTTAACAGAGAGTTAATGAAGAGTTAACGGACACACAATGATGACTTAAATAAGGTAGTATCATTATATTTGACAGCGCAGATGAATAAAAATCACACGACCAGAGCCCTTTTAATAGCATGCATAATCATTGTATGCACTTTATCATTTATACAGTATTATCTGGTCAGAAACACTTACCAGCTGACCAGGAATGACTTTTATAAAGAGATCAAAGAAAAAATACTCAGCATTACGGGTAGTCCTGTTATGTTATCTTTAGCAGAGCGAACCAAGGCAAATCTGCGTCAGACAGTTACTCAATATGTAACTCATCCAATAGACAAAGCTATTTTTCTGAAATTACTGAAACGCAATACACAGGAATCCGGTAATCAAGCCAGTATTTACCTGAAAAATATATTCAATAAAGATCCAGGTATTCAAGGCATAAGTTATAAATCGCAATTCGATGAAATCATTTATGAGATTGACGGAAAATCCGACACATTGCTCTCTGCGAAAGCAAAACCTGTCATCTTTTCTGGTGATGACTTCCATACTGCGGATGTGATTACAGTAAATAAAGATATGACACTGAGTACTGGAGAAAATTTACGCATCTTAATCAAACAGTCGAATCACATAGATGCTTCAAGCCACGAAAAAGAAGTTTTTAAACGGATGGCTGGCATATTATCTCTTGCTATTGGTTTAATTGTAGCCGTAATTATTTTATTGTATCTGGTTTTTAGTGCAATGATCAGACAAAAAAAACTGGCAGAGATGAAAACGGATTTTGCTAATAACATTACACATGAACTGAAAACTCCTTTAAGTTCTGTAAGTATCATCTTGAAAAGTATTTTATTAAAAGAAGTCCAGACAAAACCAGCCCTGCTAAATGATTTGTTACACTCATTAAACAGGCAACATGGAAAAATAAGGCAGCTCGTGGATAGTGTACTGGACAGTGCAATGGTAACGGCTATAAAAGTTGAACAGAAAGAATTGGAAATTACTGGATTTCTGCATGAATATGTGAATGATTTAGCTATTGCCAATCACGAATTGATAACTGAAATAGGGACAAAGCCGCAAATACTGCTGACCAATGCTATGACGCTGGAAAAGATATTAAATATATTAGTAGACAACGCTGCAAAATATAGTGAAGAAGGTTCGCCGGTTCATTTAACAGCTTCTCACAGTCAAACTCATTATCATATAGAAATTGGTGATCAGGGAGCTGGTATTCCGGTACAGTATCAGCAACATATCTTTGATAAGTTTTACCGCATTCCGGAGGAAAATAAACATACAGTTAAAGGCTTGGGCCTTGGATTATACCTGGCTAAACAAGCGGCTTTACAGCTCGGTGCTGAGCTTGTTGTAAAAAGCAAACCAGGCAAAGGCAGTACATTTCAAATCAGCTTACCTATATGAGTATTAAAGTATTAATTGTGGAAGATGATATTGATCTGGGAAACTTGTTGAAACAGTATTTGGAAATAAACAATTTTCAAGCGCACCGGGTATATAATGGTGTTGAAGCCCGTGAAGAACTGAAAAGGAAAAATTATGATATCTTAATCATTGATGTGATGATGCCAAAAGAAGATGGTTTCACACTCGCAGAAAAACTGGTACAGACTTATCCGCAACTCCCCTTTTTATTTGTAACTGCCCGTAAACTAAAAGAGGACATTTTGCACGGTCTTAAACTAGGTGCCGATGATTATATTCTAAAACCCTTTGATGCAGACGAGCTGATACAGCGGGTCAGGAACATTTTAAAGCGAACGAAGATTAATCCGGTTTCACAGGAAATCATTCAAATTGGCATTTATAAACTCGAACCAGCGAATTTAATGCTTACTTGTTTGGAAGAAGCAAAGTTACTCACAGAAAAAGAGGCTCAGTTACTTCACTACCTATGCCTGCATCAGAACCAGATCATTAAGCGGAATGATATACTCAACCACTTATGGAAAGAATCTGATTTCTTTAACGGCCGGAGTATGGATGTATTTATCAGCAGGCTGAGAAAGTATTTAGCACAAGATAAAACCATTCATATAGAAAGTATAAGAGGAATTGGCTTCCGCTTTATCATTGATCAGTGAGGTTATTAGAAGTTTTTCAGTAAAAATGCTGCCTGTTTTGTTGTAAACAGCATTTTTTTCAATTCATAATGAGGCATTTAAACATATAAAGCAGATTAGCGTTTGCAGAAATGCGCATTATTTGTACTTTTGTCGCGGAGAGTTGGCAGAGTGGTCGATTGCGGCAGTCTTGAAAACTGTTGACTTGTCAAAGGGTCCGCGGGTTCGAATCCCCCACTCTCCGCTGTGAGGGGAGATCGTAAGATCTCCCCTTTTTTGTTCATATATCAGATACCCTTTCTCTTTCATTAACAATGAGTTACCAGTGAAAATCTCCATCATTGTAGGTGTTCGATAGATCCCATTTTGATAGTATAGATTGCTGTCGAACACCAGCTTAACAAGCTCTCTTTTATCTAATGTGCTTAAATGAGTGTAAACATAACTCATGTTACCAAGATGATCTAAATACTTGTTTAAAATATTAAATGCTTTATTATGATCTTGACTGAGCCTATCTATAGTAGCCTTTAAATCATCTATATTTGAATTATATGATAAATACCATCGATCGTAAGTTTCTTTGCTAATATCATTTCTTATCCACTTTTCCTCTAATGCAAATAGTTTTTCTTGTTCTGCTTCAAGTAATTGCTTTTTAGAGATAACATTCTTCGCATTTACAGATATTTCCTGTTCAATAGATTTTTGTGAACCAATACGAATGTCTTTAATCTTATTATCAGAAAGACTCATTAATTCCCACGCACCTAAGAGCTGGTTATGTGATTTTATTGCGCTTATGTTGTTATGACCTGAAAATCGACACTTATAGTAATAAAAATAATTGCCAAGCTTACCTCTTGATGGTGCTCCTGTAAGTGGATTTCCACAATGGCATCTTAAAAGCCCCCTTAAGGGTAATGAATCGTCAATGTCTGTTCTATGAATTACAGGTTTCTTCAATTTACTCTGAACTAGTCGCCAGGTAACTCCATCAATTATTGGTTCATGCAGGCCAGGAAATAATCCACCTTGATATTCCTTAAAAGGAATTGCATAAATCAAACCCGCATAAACTGGATTTGATAAGACTTTAGCCATAGCCACATTTCCTTTACGATCGTAGCCCATCTCTCGTGCCAATTCCTGAATTTTTTTTAGAGGAACATCTCTAAGGAAAGAATCAAAAATAAATAATACAATCTTAGCCTCTTCCTCAAAAACAACTATTTTACGATCCTTATTCTCACCCACTTTCCTATATCCAAATGGCGCTACTCTTGACACGTATCGACCTTCTTTCTTTGCAGTATAAAGTCCACCCCGAACCTTTATACTGCGATTGATGTTATCTTCTTCAGCTAGCAAAAGTTGTAAACCTGCTCTAAAAAAACTACCTGGTGTATCGTAATCAAATGTTATTCCTTCAGTTACACTTACAATTTGAATACCGTATGATTTCTGAAGGTCCTTAACCATACTAAGTGCTTCGCCAGCGATACGGCTAAATCTATCAAACTGATCTACTACTAAATAATCAACTCGTTTATGGTGTTTAACAATAAATTCCTTAAGCTTAATAAAATCTGGCCGATCAAAGTTTGTAGCAGTTTTCCCCCTATCAATAAAGGAATCAACAAGCTCAACATTATTATTTTTCAACCATTGGTTAGTATAAATTTCTTGTCTTTCGATAGAACCATTACTTTGGCCAACATTACTAAACCTTAAATACCTAATTGCCTTTTTCATAAAACTCTGTTAATGTCAATGTTACAATCATTTTAATTATTAAATCTACCAACTTCCTTTCTTTTTCATCTCTTATTTCTTCATCGAAACTTGGTTCTAAGGCATTCTTTTTTATCTCATCTTCCATCACACACCCTCCTTTTTAAACCACAAAAGCCTTTAAAAGGCTTTAGCATACATTTTTAAAAATTAAATTATTTTATTTTGCTTGAATAAATTTTACTTTTTAATCTTGAACTTTAAATGCTGTTGAGCAAATAGACCTTACTTCCTTTATTTCGCTTAAATGATGGCTCATACACTAAATAACCAAAATCGTTCAAATCTTTAATACTCTTATGGTATGTTGCACTTGCAGATATCTTTGCAATAGGCATAATTTCATGGCTGAATACATACATTGGATTATTTGATCCATGCTCTTTCCAATATTGCAATAACGCCGCAAAAACCCCGATATGTGTTACACTTATACGGGGGTCTGTTTTAATTGCAGCAAAGAAACAAGATAATGGCTGTAAATTTTCCATCATAAGAGATAATAGATGTCCGCTAACTAGCGGACATCTTAGTTTTCTTTTTTGTATTTCTAACAACTTTCAATCTCGGCTCTTTCTGGCTTGTCTTTGTATCAGAAGAAACATTAGGCGATTCTGTTTGCTTATTTCTCATTTCTTCCTTAACCACGCTTTCAGTGGCTCTAATTGAAATGGCATCCTTCAGCGTGATTTTTTTATGATGCTCATTATAAACAGTAAATGACTTTTGTCCTGGGTTAGCTTCAATATAATAAGTCTCTTCTACCCCATTCTTCAAAAATGTAACCTGCGCTCTATTACCATTAAGAATGTCATTTTCTAGTCTTGATAGAAGTGCACGGGTTTTATCTTTCAAAGGAAGAGCCGAAAGTTCTTTCATATAGTCAAAATCCAGAGGAAATTCCTTTGTCCGAAAATTGCCAGATACATCCTTGTCTGTAAAATCAAGCATGGTCATACTGGATTGTTTTTCTCCATCCATGGAATACGAATGAGCAACAGCTCTACCATTTAATTGGTTATAAGCTTTCACCGCTGTATAAGGCTTGTTATCATCCCATTTATACTGCTGAGATAAAGCTTCCTTACCATCCTTGCTATCCAAAATAATTTTAAATCCAAGAAATTGTAAATTGCCTTCTTCATCTTTTTTAAAATCAGCCTTATAACTGGTTTTTTCACCTGGTTTGAAGTAGATGGCTGCAGAAACAGAAAACTCATCATTACCTTGCTTTATCTGCCCTTCCAATTCACTGATGCAGCTACCTAAACCAGCTTGAATAAGCTGTTTTTTAACATCTTTAAGGGAGGCTTCATTATTGCCGGGAAAAGATTCTGAAAAAGGAACTGGCGCTGAAAACACTTTAGGTTTAGAAAATACATCGAAAACCTTTTTCAAAAATCTAACTGTACTACTTGGGTATAAAGCCCGTTCTAATTTTACTTTTTGTTCGCCTAAGAAGCGCGCAGCAAGACGGTCATTAGGATCTGGAGAATTTATATACTTAGCATGTACAAATTCATAATATTCGAGCTTTTCTAATTTGAACGCTCTACTCTCTAATGCTTTTGGATACTTTTTAAATGTTTCTTTAAACCATTCCTCTCTTTTATCCCACTCCGCCTGTTCAACCTCCACATGATTGATTGGTTTATCATTTTTCATATAAATACTTATTGATTGATTATAAAACTAAAATCTGCATTAGATCCCTTTACCTTTCCGTCTACTTTTATTAGTTTTTTTTGCAGTTGTATCTACCTGTTTATTATTTTTTTTTGACTCTTCATTGGTAATTTTATTATCCGTTTTAACTTCCTCGCCATTATGAATACCAAGGCGGTTCATACCAGAATCATATATCGCAATAGTTTTAGCCACAGCATCTAGTGCAAGAAAATGTTTTACCTCTTCCCCACCGACTAATAATAACACAGATTGGATATTACCTTTTTCCAACGATTCAATAAGCACACTTTTATTATCATTTTTGTCAAGATCTTTAATTGGGATAGAATCTATCTTACTTTCAAAATCAAAATCCGGCAGCTTTACAATTTTAAAATCACCATTTGTAAGTTTATCATTAAAATCGACTTTAATATGAGCCTTATAGTAGGATTTTACCTGATTTTGTTCTTTAATGAATTCTTTTAGCGGGTATCTACCCTGCATCGCATTAAAAGCTTCTTTCTTACTAATTGTGCTGTTAACTTTTTTCTCTAAAGGTTTTCCGTTAATCACTTCTGTCTCGCCATCAATTTTTATTTCCATGGCCTGCCAGTTCTGAACTCTGAAATTTTGAGTTAAAGGCTCTTTTCCTGACTCCATTAGCGTAAAATCATATGAATTAAAGAAAACCATATTAGAGTCTCCCTTGCCTCTTATAAAATTCAGATTCGTAAACGTATCGATACCATTAATTTTCTCACTATGAGCTACTGAAAATGAATTTTTCTCAGCATTCAAAGAAGCTATTCCCTCTCCAATTTCAAACCTGTGTGTGTCCCCAAACCCTGTATAAAATACTTGCGTATTTAGGTACTCTTGATTTTTGACATTGATTTCCATAATAAATTAGTTTTTATTGTTAAAAAATTATTTAATGCGCTATTACTAGAGCGATTTTGCCTGGATTATCTTATTATTAGCAATGTTAAGTTCCAAATGCCTGCCCCCTCCTTTCTCCATTAGCTGGATTGTCAAATATTTTTTATCAGGAATAGTCAGTTTTTTAATGACATAGACGTAATTCTGTTCAGCGTTTCCTTTTATAGTCTTGTTGGAGTTATTAATATATAAAGGCATCATTTCCTGCTCCTGAATTGCAGTACGCTTTGATTTCTTTTCGTCACGGACAAAAAATCGTAACTGATCAATGTCATACTGCACATTAGTTCTGTTTTTAATGTGCAGCTTATAATACATAAGATTGCCATTAACAAAAATTCCATCAAGACCAAACTGAAGCCCGTACTTCCGTTCCTTAATTCTTATGGATTCGCTTTTACTCATGGAAACTTTCTCTGAATTCTTTTGAACGCTGGCTTCATTTAAGCTGTTTTCTTCCGAAAAAGTGACCAAAGGCTTTTCCTTTACCTGGTATTTATGATTGATCACACTTAGTTCATTAGAATATCCAATGACAAAAGAGTAAAACTGACCATCAGTCGTAACCACTGATACATTCGTTAGTGGAAAATCTTTCTTGTTGGCTTTAAGGAGTAAAATATTATCAACTCCCTTAAACTGTTGAACCGTAATTGCGGTGCTTACCCATTGTGCCCGTTTAACTGGGAAAGGAAAAATTAAATTAACAGCCATGTTTTCATTTACAGCAACATAGTTTGGCTGCATATTTAAAACTTCTGTTGCTGCAACTTGCGCAAACACAGAAAAATGAAGTAATAAACTAAATAACCCTACTATCACCCCTACACTAATCTTTTTCATTTTTAGTTTTTTTTAGATTTATACTTATTTTATTGATCCTAATTACTATTTCATATTATGGTCTCTCAAAATGACCTGATAGCCTGATTTGACAGTTACACTTATTAACTTCACCTTTTTACTGACCAGTGTTTTAACAGCTTCAACTCCTGTACTTGCAACCTGTGTCATTAGTGAAGCATCGAAATTAGAAACGCCAAGGTTTTGAATGGCCTGGTCAGCGGACTGTTTACTCACATCCCTGCTAATAGTACCTGGAATATAAAGGCCAGGTAAGCCATCCAGATCATACACAGTTAGCTGTACCGGAAATATAGCTCCTGGACTTTGGATGCTTTTAATTTCTATATTTAAACGATCTCCATTCAGCACAGCCAGGCCATACAGGTAGTTATTTTTTTGAATTAGGATCCCGTTGATGTAGACATCACTCGTTAGGCGGATCTTAACTGTCGATCCACTAACAATTGATTGGCTTTCATCAAATACCCCAGTTATCATGCTTATACTATTCCCATTTATAAGTGTATCATTTAATCCAAAAAAGGTGTTTACTGTGCCGGCCTGTGGTTGACCATACTGATTTATATTATTCAAAAACAAACTAACCGGGTTAAAAATTCCGGTTGCAGAAACAGGAAAGACTTGCCCTTTTCTTAACTCAGATGTTTGTTTTATTTTTTCCTGTACACGATCAGGATGTTGTATATCTAATATTTTCTCCAGCATATCATTCAGCTGGCGAACTTCAGGGTCATCTCCATCTTTTTGGCCCATCATTTTCATCATGCTTTCAAGTCTGTCAATATCAGCGCTGTTAACAGTTGCAGTACTTAATGGAAGGGCAGGATCTGCTTTCTTTGGTTCAGATATAGCATTAGTATTCAGTGCATGGTTCAACTGAGCTAACTTCTCATAAACTTTTTTTTCACGATGTTCATTATTGCTACCATCAAAAGGTGAGGTTTTAAGATTACCTGTATTCCCCATACTTGGGAAGGAAGCAGATAAGGTAGTCGCGGAAGAATCAGAATTTGATTTAAAATAGGGATCTGATCTTGTGAGTGCCTTATATTTATCGGAATCTGATTTTGCTTTATCATAATAGCTCATTTTATCCAGCATATCACCTTTTTTAAAATGTGCATCTGGAAGATTCATATTAAAAGCAGCTTTCTTCTTATCCATCCCATCAGTTTCAGTTGATTTCCGCCCGCCCAATGCCCAGGTAAACAATAACAGAATTGGCACTATAATAATTGGGATGACCAGGAAAAATTGGCGCTTCCTGAGAAATTTTTCAGTTTTTAATGTTGGTTCCATAGTTTTAATTTTAATTAATTATTCAGTTTAATATCTTCAATCATTGATGCTTATTACCTACTGGTTTCTTTTTGCTGTTGCTTATATATATGTTCAATTTCATCCATGCTATCCAATAGCCCAGCTCGTTCATGTATTATTTTCTCATATTCAATTTTACCACCGGGGCTGAATTTTATACTGTCTAGATATTTCCTGAAATTCTGAACGGCCAGATAATCCCTTTTCGTAACCACAATGATGTTCCTATTCACCTCTGCCATTGTTTTATTGATAAATGGAAAGTGTTTTACCGAGGTAATGGATAATTGATATTTCCCAGCCAGGGAATTTAAAATCAGATATAAACTACATCCAGATCCAACTAATAAAAACAGACCGAGCAGAACCAATTTTGTCCTGCGTGAAAGAAGCTCACTCCTATGCTGAAGGTAAACCGCCAGCTTACGCAGCTGTGCCACAAATTGTTCTGCAACCTTTTCTATACTTTTTCTTGTAAAAGAATGATTTCGCTTCTCTTCACTGTTACCTATATTAGTTTCTTCAGCCATGATATTTAATGGTTTTCAATTTTTAGATCCTTGTTTTCTATCGTATTCCACCGCTCAATTAAAAATCCATGAGGGTTATTATCACTCCTAACCTGTTCCCGAACGTATCCTTCTGTTACCAGACTTCTAATCACAGTGCTTGTCGTTCTTACAATCTTTAGTGTGGCATAGCACTTGAAATAGTAGGGAAGCTTGTCTATATTAACTTTTATACTGTCTACTGTTATCCTCTGGCTGATATTCCCGGAAATGATATTGGAATAATAACCGTTCTCCTGCAAGTTGTCATATTCAATTTTTGCTGAATTATCAGCTAAATAGAGTGCTTTCTTTATATTAGATAGAATGACACTTTCATCAGGTGCCAGCGTAAAAAATAACAGATGAAAACTGGCAATATGGTCTTTAACTTCAACCGGAAGATTTGCAACCCTATCTGATACCTCAACTGGAATAACCTTTCCATTATTAATAAGTAATACCCTATTTTCTGCCTGCTCTATCCGTTTGTCTGATCTATAGGTGTAGAAACAGAACATAACAACATTGGCAAGAATCAGTATTATGTTGAAAATTTTGATATGCTTAAAGGCCGTATCTATATTTTGTAATTGCTTAAACATGATAATTATATTGCTCCCGCATATAAATGCGGTGATGAGAATTAAACTATTATTTAGATTTTCCGGATAGTCTTTCATTTAAGAATGACCCAACATGGCCAGACACACGGCCAACATGACCATGAGTGCCACTTCCGCGTGCAGCACCAGAATAACCCAGATTGAAGTTTTCCCTTGCATTTTTAATGTTGCTAAAGGTTTGCCCGGCTCTGCCAGCAACCATACCAGCAGAACTATTGACAGTACTCGACATCATGCTGGTTACTTTTTGCAGCATACCGCCCGCTCCGCCAGCATTTACGATATAACCAGCAACCGTTGGAACAGTAAAATATCCTATAATTCCTATAATGAGAAAGACCAGATAAGCCATGTCCGTAGCACTGAAAAAGGTACTGCCTTGATTCTGAATTTGCCCAATATCGAGTTTGAGCATGTTTTCCTGAATAGTACCTATAATTGCTCCAAAAATATTAGCAACAGGTAACCATAAATAAACATTGATATACCTCGATAACCACGCAATTAAAGAATTTTGCAATCCATCAAATACTGCAAATCCAAAAACAAGCGGTCCCAAAATACCAAGAATGATCAATTGAAATATCCTTAAAGTATTGATACAAAGCGCTGCGGCCTGATACAGTACATTTAACACCTCACTCATCCATTTTTTAACAGAATTTTCGAAATTATAAGCAACCTTTGACATTGCAAACTTGATATCATTTCCAATTCCAGCTAAAAAGCCTTCATTTGAAGGGTCATCGTCATCATGGGTATACTTGTACCACTCGTCACGATTACCCTCACCCGAATTTCCAACATACATTTGCCATTCTGGTGTAGACTTAATGGCTTCTGCTTTCCTTTTCAACAGCACCTCAATTGCTTTATTAGAATCAGTCACCATTAGACTGGTCACCATAACTGTAGGTTTTAAAATTCCATTTATAGTCGCCAATACCAAGGGAAAAAACATGATACAGAATCCCAATACGAAAGGTCTGAATAAAGGATAGAAGTCTATTGGCTCTGCATTGGCAATATGGCGCCAAACTCTTGTTCCTATATAAAAAACAGCAGCAAACCCTGCAATTCCTTGTCCAACCCCGATGAGCTGACTACATCGGGGTATCATATCATCATAAAGTCTATCCAGTACTGCCTGTAATCCTCCGATCTGTTCGCCCACCCCCTGGGCATGACTAAACTGAGGCAATAACACCCACACTGCTGCAACAATTGCAGCTCCAACCCACTTTGCCATCTTATTATTATTTAATTGTTTATACCATGTAAACCGCTAATAGTTACCGCATCATTTCTTTCTTTTGCACGCTGCAGCGATAATAAATAGGTTTCTTTATTGAAATTTTGAAGGAAAGAAACTTTATCCTGCATGTCAGTATATATCTTATCAATAGCTTCCAGCCGCTCATCATCAGACATCCTGAGCTTATTCGCTGTAACAACTGTCGTCAGGTTATCTATATTATTTAAGGACTGATCAAATAATTTTGTATAAACACGCCCGATATATGCGAGCTCATCATCATTGAAATTTTTATCTAACCTGAACCGTTTTAATGCGGTCTTATAATCCTTGACAATACGTATTTGAAGATTGATGATATCGCTTACCCGTCTATATTTTTTCACCGCCGGACTCACGGCCATTAATCCATCTAAAAATGTCTTATGGAGACTAAAATTGCCTTTCGATATGTCTTTAACCACATTATAGCCACCGTTTAAAATATCATATCCCTTTTTCATATCAGTAAGGATTTGCTTAAACTGAGTTAGTTTTTCGACATTTAATAGTAACTGCTCAACTTCGGTACTTTGTGCTGAAGTCTTATTTAAGCTTCCTAAAATCAAAAAGGCAATAATTGCTAAGAATATCCTTTTCATGTTTATGATTTTTAATTCAATAAAGTTTACCAATTGAGTAAGCGTCATTTTTCGATTTCAATCTTAAATTGATCAATACCAATGTTTGATTTGTAAAATCCTGGGAAAACACTGATTTGCGCTGCATTTCATAAAACAATTTATCGATGCGGTCTAATCTTTCACCATCAGTCATTCCCATTTTCCCTGTAGTGGTCAAATCAATCAGTTCATCTGTAGCTCTGGAACAATCTTCCAATAACTTCTCAAAAACGGCAGAGAGATAATTAATTTCACTGATACTCATTATATCACTTTTCCTGACCACACGAAATAGCCGCTTATAGTTAGAAATAACCTGGATCTGGAGTAAGATGATATCAGCAACCCTTGCATAATTCTTAATCTTTGGGTTTACAGATTTTAAGGCTGAAAAATAACCGCTGTGCAAATTGAGTTCTCCCTTTTTCAAGTCCCCAACCAGTGTTAATCCATTTTTAGCAATGGAATATCCTTTTTTAGCATATCCGATATAAATTTGCAATGCTGCAATTTGCTGGATCAGATACTTCTTTTGAGTTTTCTTTTGTGAGAACCATTCTGAAAATGTCTGGGCATTTGTGCTGATTGATAAAAAGCAGGAAATCGCAATCAAGATGAAATATTTCATATAACTGATTTTAATTTGATTATACTTTGAAATGGCCTATTCCGCCAGCCCATATAGTTTTTTAACTACCAAAACATCATTTCCAGTCCTTGCCCGCTGCAGACTAAGCATAATATTTTGCTGATTAAATCTCGTGAGGTCATTGTAATTGTCGTCTACCTGATCCGCAGCACTATTGATGATCTCTAACCGCTTTGCATCCGACATTTGTGTTTGAAAGGAATTTACAACTAGAAAGATCTGGTCTATATTTTTAAGGCTCTCATCAAGAATACCGGAGTAAACCTTACCTATGTATTCCAATTCCTGCGGAGAAAAATTAGGATCTTTTTTGGTTAACTGCCAGGCCCGCTGATACGCTTGTACCAGCCTAACTTGTTTATCTGAAATATCCCTGATCCTTTTATAATAGGAAATCAGCATTTTCACTTTGTACAATTCATCGTAATAGTCCTTGTAAAGACTTTTCTGACGATTTGCCCAATCTGAAATCTCATCCAGTTTTAATTTAGACATGGTATTTTCCAACGTCTTTTGCGCATTTTGAAGCCAGATTGTATTGTTCTGCAAACGCTGAACTTGCAGATCCACTGCTTTGATAACTTTCTTGACACCTGCCTTTATGATCTCTAAATAAGCCAATTGAGCATTAGCCTTTTCCGCAGATATATTAGTCGCGGTAAAAATTACAAATAATAATATCATCACCTTTTTCATCACATCCCCCCTTTCTCAATCCCTGTTAGATACTTCTCATTCAACTTTAACATAGCCATGCTTATCAAGCAACGCCTCGTTTTCGTCAGGAAAAAACGTAAAGGTCCTGGTACCCCCAACTTCAATGAGCTGCCTTCTGCTAGTATCATAAATCGCCAGCCATTCATCCGGCTGCTTAGTGTAAACCATTTGTTCATTATGAATCACAAGCTTGGATTTTACGATGGATACCTCGTACGCTTCCGCGATCTCATTATAAATTTTAATGGTAATGACTTCAACATGCTCACATTCTGCATCTTTCCATTCCCGGCGAAACCTTCCGGTCATAAATGAAAATATTGCTGCCTCCTGAAAACTTTGCCTTGAAAGCATTATAAAAGAGAACCTTACCTTTTTCACAAATCTTTTCCAACTCATCTCTTTATTTTTTAATTATAATTCTGTTTTACTAATGCAGAAATAGCCAGCTCTATACTACCAAGCTGTTTCGCTAATTCAAGGACCTTAAACCGCTCCTTACCTTCAGTCGTGAAAGCAAAATACTCTTGCGGACAAAGTTCATTTCTATATACCTGCTGAACCTGACCACCCAGGTCAATGAAAATATCACGGTCATCTTTGTTCACCGACAAAAGAATGGTTTTGGCCTTTTCAGATAAACCTAAAGTGTCCTGTATCTTGTCAAATTTGTTTATGAACTTTTTCATATCCATAAGAATTTTGATATCAGCATTGTTAATAATCGCATCTTTAATAATTGGGCTGCTGATCAAATCATCCAGTTCCTGCGTGATCACAATAGGGACTCCATTGAACTTACGTATCGTTTTAAAAGCATATTTTAAAAATGCGGCCATTCCACTTTTAGCAATAGCCGACCATGCTTCATCGATTGCCAGCACTTTTCTTATTCCTTTGAGCTTCCTCATCTTACTGATGAACATTTCCATAACTAAGATTGTAGTCACTGGAAACAAAATTGGATGGTCTTTTATATTATCCAGCTCCACCACTACGAATGGCTGATTTAAGATATCCAGGTTCTCTGTAGCATTAAGTAGGTAATCAAATTCGCCACCTTCATAATATGGACGCAGCACATATAAAAAATTGTCTACATCAAAATCGCGATCTTTAACTTTATGCTCCTTTAATATATTGACATAATCATCTTCCAGATATTTATAGAATGAATTGAAACATGGAAAAATATCCTTATTGATAGCGAGATGTGCATAATATCCACTAAGTGCATTGGAAAGTGCTACATACTCAGATCTGTTAAAACTTTCATTCTCCTGCTTCCAAAGGGCAACCAGCAATGATTTAAGACTTTCCTTTTTCTCTGTATCCAAGACTTGTCCATCAGGAATATAGAAAGGATTAAAACGGATCGGATTACTCTCTTCATAGGTAAAGTAATAACCTCCTACCAGCTCACATAAGCCCTTATAACTTCCTCCAATATCTACAGTTAAGCAATGCGCACCCTGAATAAACAGAGAATGCAAAATATGATTGATCGTCATTGATTTTCCACCACCACTTGTTCCGCAGCACAAAACTCCCATATTACTTGTTACACCTGAATTTCTTGGTGCATCAAAAAGATCAAGATATACTGGTCTTGAAGATAGCCGGTCACAGAACCTAATTCCTTCATCAGGTAACGCAGATTTTGGAGCGCCTTCGTTGTTAATGAAACAGCTTGCCTGTTCTAAGAATGTATCATAGCAATCATTAATTGGAAAATCTGACTCATTCCCTGGTATTCCGGCCCAAAAAATCTGTGCAGCTCCAGCAGTTTCTTCTTTAGCAACAGCATCCATCTGCGCAAGTGCAGATCCAACATGATTTTTAATGTCCTTAAGCTTTTCACTATCCTGTGTCCAAACCAATAAATTGCTGTGCGCTTTGACTGGCAAACGTTGTTCGGAGATCGCTTCATTTAAAAAATCATTTACACCATCTCTTGATATTGAATTTTCACGACTATATGCAGAGAGCGATTGCAATCTTAATCTTTTGCTCTCCAAAGATTTTATAGTTACCTGCGGATCTTCGATAAATATGTATTGATTATAAATATGATCAAATGGAAGCAGGTGATTTAATGAACTGGCAAATCCCAATGAAAATTTTGTGTTGTCATTACTAAATTTGTCATAATTGATCCTGCTCCCGCACAATCCCGGCAAATCAGCTACGTCACCAAGTGTATAAAGTTGGCAATTGCGATCCCCAATTTTAATTTTATCCCCAAACTGGATATCCCTGATTATGAATTCTTCTGGACTATCATTTAAATAGCAATACTTTTCTATTAAACCAACAAACCTGCCGTCACTGGCCAATTCTCCATCAGATAACCTACGTAACTTTAATAGACCTGTATCCTCTAAAATTCTTTTGAATTGGCCGCAACTATCTAAAAAATGCTGGAGCATATCCGGTTTAATGGTTTGATCTGGCACAATACTTTTTCTTAACAGGTTAGAAAACAGAGATGTGCTTAATTTCCGTCCATCTGGTTTTTTAGTCAGGTAAATGAAACACTGATGATCCATGTACTTCCTGCCAGCAAAATAATTGTCTGCAGAATCAGTTAAAAAACTCCGGGATTTTTTATTAATCGGTTTATAAACCGCGGCAGTGTACCAATCTTGCTTATGAAAAACTGAAAATTTTGGCAATAATCTGATCGCCTTAATCCACGATTGGTGAAGCAGCTCATACTCCTGATCACTAAGCGTAAAAATCTCTGGCAATTCTATTTTATAGACAACCGTAATATCGCCTTGCTTACTGAGGATGCAATCCCGTTCTACACCAAAAATTGGTAAAATATCCTTCAACTCCTTTTCCATCTTCTTTTTTATTTACCCACTTATAACTAACTGATTGTAATTACATTAATTCAGCCCCCTCTTATATTTTTTACTATGCTGTTTTTTCGGAACAATGATTTGACTTATTGCCCGAAGACGAATATCTTCCCGAACAGCTTTTTCTATGATCTTAGGTATCTGACTCTCTGCCACAGGACTAATTTTTGCACTATAGTCTTCAATGATCGGATATTTTCTAAGTATGCTCCTCATATCTAATCCATGATTAAGCGCAACGCCTACAGGGTCTAGCTTTATCATATTCGGCAGTTCAAAAGCCACAATATTTTCTGGAAACTTTTTATTTATGTCAAATTCAACTTTAACACCACAATGACCGTTTAAATCATAAAGTCCTATATTTTGGCCGTTATCTGACTTTAATAAATTACCCATATTTATTTCCAGGCCTGACCCGAAATCTACCGGATGAAGCACACCTGTTTTTGGCTCTAAAGAATACATATCACCAGCGATATTTATTTGAGGTAAGAATTCATTATTACGCCGCCTTTGATAGGCTTTTTGATCAACTAAAAGACTGAAATCTGCTTTTCCACCTAATTCTTCAACCGGGATTTTACATCTAATTGCCATTCCTTCTGGATCAAGCTCAACCATTTGTGGAATACGAAGCATAACATGATTTTCGTCGTAACTATATACATCCATGAATAACTTTAAATGGATACTATCATACCCAAAATCAAAATTTTGATTCAGTTGCCTGTCCGGGACATCTTTTAATTTTCCAATATTACATGTGTCGCTGTCATAAAAGAATTTATAATATATACCCTTATCTTCCATATCATTAAATGAAATGATATTATCAGGTTTTTCAGCTTGTATTAGCCTGCTGTTCATTACGTCAATAACAAACTCCGTGTTTCCTATTTTTAGTTTAGGCAATTCTCTATCCATGATCACTTATCCCTTATATTCCTCTACCTTTTTTCTTTTTATTGGTGCTTACCTTAATGGTGTTTTTATAATTTTTATCAAAATTCTGCCATAAGTTCTTTTGGATAATATCTACAAGCGGTGTTTCACGCCATGGTATAACAGTAGCCCTCAAATCCTTCTGAGGTGGATATTTGCGTAAAACTTCTTTTAAATCAAAACCATGTCTTCTTGCCCAACCTACAGGGTCTAAAATCCATTGATGAGGAACATGAAGTAAATACAAATCCTTGGGGAACTTGGTAATTGTTTGTAGATTTAATTCTGCAATAGCATGTTTTTTAGGATCATACACAAAGCCTAACTCCCGGTCATTAATTTCTTCCATATCATCAAAATAAATTCCCATTGTCCGGAAATCGTCTTTTGGCCGCAATGAGCCTAGTCGTTCATCAACAAAGAAAGGATGATCCATGAGCTTAATTATTGGAAGTGCTCCGCCCAATCTCAACTTAACTAACTCCTCATCTACAATAATTTCGTAATCGGTTTTTAGGTTCATGTCTGCTACAAGATAATTGTAGTGCATAGCCATTGTAACTGGGTCAAAATGCCGCATTTGAGGGACTGTAATATATATACTTGGATATACAGTGTCAATGGAGATATTTTTATCAACAGGATCATAATAAAATGAATATGATTCTCCATTATCAATCATCTCATGAAATCCAATGATATTCGCTGGATTTGCACATTCCCTCATTTCCCTTGCTATAACATCAACCTGGAACTGTGTTCCTTCGATCTCATATACTGGTAATTTCATCTCCACTTTATCTCCTTTCTTTTTACCCGGCCTTCTAATTACATGATCACAACTACTAATTGTGCGAAATTTGCTATTGCTACCTTCTCAGTCATGCCATCAAATTCACTATAACCTATTCCCCTTATTCTTTTTCTTTACCTTTTTTGTAGTTTTATTTTTTTCAGAGGTTCGATTTGAAATCCACTTATCACTAACGATTAACCTTTCCCTATTTTTAAGCACCAGCGCTTTAAAGAAATATAGCTCAGATAATGGAGTGAGCTGAGCTGTCATTGATTTTTGTATTGGAAATTTAACCAGGGTATCTTTTACATGCAGCCCAAGCTTTTCAATCATCCCATAAGGATCAAGTCTGAGTTGATTTGGGATTTTAGCCATAAAAACACCTGCTGAAAATTCAACCATATTTCGGTCGTAATGAACTATTTCTCTTTTTACAGGATTATATAAAAACGTATAATGCATTTCATCTTCGCTTAGATAAACATCAGGGCCAATCATCAAGTTGCCTCCAATTTTATCCTTTGGAAGAAGCGCATTTAGTTTTATATCATATATAAAATCTGAACCTGCAATTGATATTTCCGGTAACTTGCCATTGATACGCTGATTTAAAAGATCCTGGTCCACCATTACATCATAATCAGTTCTACCTTTCAATGCTTCGACAGTGACGCCATATTTCCTTGCCATGGCTACTGGATTCAATATCACTTTATGAGGAATAGGAACATCTACAATTTGCCCGGGATTAACTTTACTATTGTCCCCATCTACTGGTGATAACCTATTATATTTTAGGAGGTAATGTGTATCAGTGTAATGCATGTTTTTAAATGAGAGTCCAATTTCAGGGTCTTCAACAAGCAATAACATATCCCGGTCAACGTCCACTAAATAACTTACACCAAGAATTTCATAATCTGTCAGAAGGGTCATAATTCTCTCCGTTTAAACTGGATACTATTATTTTCTTTTTTCCCAGGTTTTAACGTTCTAAATGTTTTTCTGCTATAAATCTTGACTACTTTAGGTATGCTACGCCGTGCAATTTTTTTCATCAGTCCATGTTCACCATATTTATTACTAAGCCCGTAAATCTTCATAGTCATCATCGTTCCCAAAACACCTATTATTCCCAGGCATAAATAAGAGTTTATGCCAATGACATACATGATTGCAAACCCAATAAGCAAGGCGGCGGCACCAGCACCAAAATACCAGATATATTGAGCCTTTAACCCTTTAAATTCTATACTCTTATTGACACCCTTATTAATTTCATAGACGCTATTTGTCATAATCTTTAAATTTTATTTTACTACCGATAGTATTTAGGCAATGCCGAAGAAACTTTGAATTATTGTGGCTACTACTACCAAAAAGATGCAACTTCCAAACCATGCGGCTGCAACCTTTGATGTATCCTGATCTCCGCCATTCCATTTTTGATAAACCTTAACAGCTCCAATCAGACCGGTTAGTGCACCAATGGCATACATTAGATTGGTGCCCGATTTAAAATAACCTCTGACCTGCTCATTTGCTTTTTCTATCCCGGCATTTCCATCCTGAGCCATTACTGTCATCGTCAGTGCTAATAATATAAGCACACCGCCATAAGCAACAAGTTGCTTTCTTTTTAATCTCTTAATTTTCCACCCGCACATTTTCATCCTTACTCCTTTATTAAAAGTTCAATTTCAAAATTTAAAACCTTCATGTTGCCTGCTCCTTTATCAGGAACAGGCATGAAGGGTGCTGTCCTCTCAACATTCCATCATCGATCTCACAATAGCTCTACAGCACCTGGCATGGAGAACAGCATTTCTTTAATTTCTTTTCAAGCCTACCCCACCTTCACGGTGGGGAGGGTCGAAAAGAAGCCATTTCCCTTATCATCCTCTTCACTTCACCTTCAGCACTGAATAAGGAAAACAGCAATATTATTAATAGGATTCTTTCTTAAGCTGGTAATCAATCCCTCCTGTTACTTCCTGTCGAAACCGGCAGGAAGTCAGGAAGGTCCCTCAACCTATCACCACAGCTCTAAAATTTCCTCCTCTGTCAAAAGCACATAGTTATATTTCTCACATTCAGCTATGATCAGCTCATTGATCACCGGTATAAATAAGGAATTCTTCAAATCCGGATGCAGTCGTAATAAACTAGAAATCCTGCTCACAAATTCCGCCTTTCCGATTTTTTCATCAGCATTGCTTGCAATTAAGAATTGTAAGCCAGTAATGAGCTGCTCAACTTCTTCAAAGGTCTCATCACTTGTTTCGACAAATGGCTTATGAATCAGCTGAGCCTCATTTCCCTTATTACCTGCATTATCCTGTAAGTAATCCTGTTCCAAAAATTCAATGTGCTCCGGAGATGGCTTAAAATTTAGTTTCCTTTTACCATTAAGGATCTCTTTAAGTTCATTTGAATAGAACAGCAATATTATGATTAGATAATAAAGTGCAACTAGTAAGGCAATCACCACCAGGTAATCAAACCCTGAAATGTTTTTTAACATATAAAGCAGTATTTCATTTACAATTATCAACCCGGTCTGTCCTTGATCCGGTTTGTTTTAAATTACAGTTCAAATGTATCTATCATGAAAAGGCACAGAAAAGCACGAAATATTATCGTGCTCTTTCGTGCCTCAGCTAAAAACTGATTTACACCCTGAAATTCAGCAACTTAAAAGAAATTAATATTGTAAAAAAAAAGCATTCAATATTTACGATTTGTGTAAATGATTGAATGCCTGATATTAATTATGACAGCAGCTATGCGCTGAAAGGTGAAAACTCTGCCAATTAAAACTCTCTTATGGTCTGGATTAGCTTTTCTAATGCCATGATTAAAGTTTCTTTGTCATGATCTGTCGCTTCATATGATTTTACACGAGTATTTTCTACACTCAATTCCTCTCTATCCTTAGTAGACAGAGAAGGAACAATAGCCTTAAATATTGCAGTCATTGATGGAGCGATCAGCAATCTGTTCTGATCAGATGCCCGCAAAAACAGTCCGATCTGATCCCCGGTTAGCATACAAAGTACTTTATCACGCTCTTTTCTTTTTGGAAGAACCGGTGGCGGATTAAGGGCAGCAGAAATTTCCGGTACTTTTAATTCCTGTGAAACGAAGTATATCTCATGTGTAAACCAGCGCTCAATTTCAGCTTTTATTCCATTATACTCTGGATTTAAGATAACTCCTGGCTTCACATGCATTTGCTGAAATTCTTTTCGCTTAAATTCCAATTGTACAATCTTCTTATCAATAAATGGCAGCGAATTGATCTGCAATTTAATTTTGGATGTAAAATGATTGATGAAGAGCTTACTATTATAGTTTAGATATACTAAAAGTTCTACAAGAGCGGTATAGATACATTTTGGATTTTCTGGCTGATCAATATGCTCTAATTCTTTAACAAGATCTTTCATATAAATCACCTCTTTAAACGTAACTGAAGAGTTTTCAGATGGTGTTTCAATAAACTTTAAAATTTCATTGAGGACAATTTCAGATAATTCCTTATCAGGTACAGCATTCAAAAAAGAGTTTTTAAATCTTTCAATACTTTGTTTGATCTCATTTTTAGCGACTTCCAGGTAAGTAATTGGAACTGTTTCCAATAAACTTAAATAAGGGGCAAACCGCTCTTCAATAAATACCAATAGTTCATCTAGGGAGCCAACCAGCAGATTAAATGCCTTGCTCAGGACTGGATTTCCTTCATTAAAATAGGGCTTATTTTTATAAACCTGCTGCAAAAGCAGGATTAAAGTGGAATGATACTGTGAGACAAAAAGTTCAATTTCTTTTTCATTGTTGCTTTTAAAAATCCTGCTCTTTAAGTTTTTCTGAAGCTTTTCCTTTTCTTTTTCAATGATGCCTTCAATTATATTCAGCTGGATGCTTGATAAAGACTCAATTTCATTTTTTAGAGGATTTAGGGTAACGCTGATCACTTGATCTATCGCTGCCAAGGGATAATTGCTTAACATGATTCATGCTTAATTTACATTTTTATACATACTTTCAATTTTAAAGGTTAATTACAACCGGCTTCAATAAAAAGAGTTATCTCCGTCAAGTATCCTCTGTAAATTAGAACTATTAAACTATCAGGAGAGCTGTCATTAAAGCGGCAGGCTAATGCCATGATGCTATTTGTTATAAAACCAATAATATTAAAATATGTTTATTTCCCGTATTAAAAAAACATTATTAAAATGGCGTTTTTCGCAATGATTTTGAATTATTTTTTTACTAAAGATTAAACACCAACGTATAATCTTACGTAAAACCCTATTATGCATTTAACATGATGTTTTGCCCATATCTAAAATCGATATTTTATTTATCTATTTGCTATATAACCTATTAAAATGGGATGCTTTCTACCAAAATACGACACATTTACACATATAAATGTATTAAACAACTGTTTTTCAGTTCGTTAATTATTAATTTATGCTTAAATTTCATATTAACGAAGTCCAGCTATTCTAACTGACCATTATGATTAATGAATTAATTGCTTTTCCTGCCAACTTATAAAAGTAGAATTGTCCTTGAATTTAACCTGAGCTAAAGGCTATGAAGAAAGAACTTACTGAGTATGTGAACAACATTGAAAATTTGCTGCAACAGTTAAAAGAAATTCCATCCATTCCTACCAAAGATATCGATAGCCTGCTGTGTTATTTAAATGAAGAAAGGAAAATGATGGGGGAAACATTTGAGGAATTCTTATTTAGTAAAAAGCAGAATGGATATGTAGGAAGGATATGCAAACTATATTTTAACAGGTTAACTTCCTTATCCAATAAAGCTTACCGTAAAATTGATGTGAAAAATCAGGAAAAGATCAATTCAAATAACAGGCTCATCTATTTAAATACGGCAATGTGTATCGATGACCTCCAAAAATCAGCAATGTTAATTGCCAGGGATTATCTGAATAACAGATTGAACGCCTCAGATTATGCGGTTAATTTACAAGGCAACATTTTTCGGGAAACCTATGCAGGCATAGAGGGGCTTTTAAGGCAAAATCTAGTACCTGCTAACCTGGTTGAAATATTCTACGACTTTTTTCAGGAATTTTCAAGTATATATCCAAAAGCTTTTAATTATAAAAGAATAGAGTATGCAGCAAAACTCCTAAGGGGTTTACAGCGTGTCATTAAAAAAGAAGATAAGATCAATTGGAGTGAAAAGATCTGGAAATTGGTCATCTATCTAAACTTCAATAAGGAGAGGATTTTTCAGTATGCCAAACAGCAGGTGTATACAAATGCCATTCAGGACAAATCGTTACCGGAAATTATTGATTCTTTGTCTTTATTACTCAAAGATTTAAAACCAGCTGAGGTAAATCAGCATCTGAGTTATAAAACAAATCACATATCGCTGAAAAAGTATTACGAAAACTTGATTATTGAAGAAATTAACTGGTCAAAAAACACTCTTATCTTGCACAGTAAAGTAATTCAAATTGATACCACACTTGAAGAAATGCATCTTTGGGCAATATTAAATATTGAGCTGAATAAAATTCCTAATCAAGCGCAAGATGAGGTAGTAGAGATTATGAAAGGGTTTCTTGAAGTAATTAACCGTAATAATCACTCAGCAGATAAGCATATCAATGGCTTGGTTGACCTGGATACAAAAACTATCAATGATTATTATACAAACTTACAGCTGCAGTCCGGAATTCTAAAAATGAAATTTCCGGAACTTTTATTTTAAATAGAAAATTATATTTAGCTTAATTTGGGAATTGTGATCTTATAATAACCTTTTAGTTCATAAAAAATTTGAACAGAATACTAAATTTTAGAATTAAACACCTTTATCAAGCTTCTTATGTACGTATGATACAATTGTCATGATGTCCAAAGCTTCGGCTTCATTAATTACAAATTTGATTTTTGGAGTATGTGCAGTTGGGTTTCTAATGACACCAAAGAGCCCTTTTATCATATTGGAAAGTCCCAGATGCTCGCTTCTTTGCGTGTCCGTAAGTAGTGGATTAATTTTCAAAAGCGGATTAGCAGTTGAAAAAATCACATCTACAAGAGCATTTCCATCGGCATGTACACCTGTCTTATCCCTTAGTCTTTGAGCTACTCCTTTTACTCCTTCAAATACAGAGTGAAAATAATTTTCTTTAACAAGTTCTTCATCGCAATATTTAAAAACTTCAGGATGTATATTTCTAAGCTCCAATTTTGATTTATAATGACTGGCTCTTTCCTGAGCGTCAGAAAGCGTTCTTGCAGCAGCAACCTTTTTATATTTGGCTTCTTTTGATAATTCAAGGCCAATGAAAGATAGAGACTTATTAAGTTCATTTAGTCGGTATTGAAACAGCTCATTTCTTTTCATATATCTGGCTGGATGCATTGCATGACTTAGGAATTTTAAAATCCCATTTGAGCATTGGTTTCTATTTTGATAAAGTACGAATGCATTATATAATCGGGTTGATTTACTCGCCATTGATAAATTATCCGTCATCTTGCAGTCAGCCAGAATTTTTGTGATTTCAGTACCAGTAAGCCCTTCAACGGTGTCTCCGATCACAGCACAAATGCTTTCAAGATATATTTCCGTGATTATTGGTTGCTTTTCTATATTTGCCATACTAAGTTATTGGTAACTCTTCTATGATAATGAAACTCTTAAAATCGATTTCATTACGACTAAAGTATTTAATTTTACTGGTTTTGATGGGCATATCATTTTTACTCCAGCTGATTTGCCAATTACGATTTGCAGGAAAGACTATTGGTAACATTAATTTTCTTGTTCCTTTTTGGAATTTTGGATGCCATTTCCAGCGGGCTGCTTCACGTTCAGCCAAACGAGGTTCAACTCCCCAAAGGTATATGGATTCTTTAGATATCTGGGACTTTGTGGGTTTGAGATGCGGGACCATTATCTTGTATAAATGGCTGCCTCTCTCCGAATTTTCCCATTCAAATTCTTTAACATCAGGAAAGCGTACAAATCCCAACCGTTTCCATACAGCTTCGGACTTGGCAGGCTGGCAATGCAAATCTAAAACGGCGAATCCCCTTTTTAACAGCTTTTGAAAGAGTTTTTCTGCTAAATGTCTTCCATACCCCTTTTTTCTTAGTTCTGGTTTGATCTCCGCGATATCTATAGTAGCTACTTTCTCCCCTTCACGCCAAGTGATAAAGCCAATTGCTTTTTGCTCTGATATAAGTACTACTAATTTTTTATCTTCGTAAGATTGGAGTATTACTGACCAGTTGCAATAGAATCCCTCTTTGAAACTCTCATTTTCAGCGATTAACCAGCTTTTGATTTCTGCAATGTCATCTTGGGATGGTGTAAATTTCACTTTGAGACCTTTCATGTCTAAATATAAATCTTTTGGAGATGAAAGGCACCATAGCCCTTTAAAAGTTTGTTTATATTTACACTTCAATTAAGCGCCAATGAGTTTATCAAGCTATCATTCTCAAATCTCAAAACTACAAAAAGAAATACTTGACCTGGACAAAAAGATCTTTGCTGAAACGAAGAAAACAATAGACAAACAATCTCAAATCAATTCAGTTAGTAAATCAATTACGAAAACCACTTCATTATCTACACTCCAAAGTAAACAAAGTCAGATTTTAAGATATAATAAGGAGTCTTTGAGTATTCAGCAGAAGATTAACGATTATGAAAAGCAGAAACGTACTAAAAAAGAATCTCTGAACAAGAGAATTGATGCGTTAAAAAAAGAAGAGGCCGCGTTACAAAAAAGACAGCAATCATCCAGCAGAATCCAAAATAGTTCATTAAATTTCGGCAGAACACTTCAGTTATCATCTAATTTAAATGACTCAGAAGAACCTCAAATAGATTTTATGCGAGCAACAAATAACCAAACAGAAACTATCTCAAATGACAACCGGGTTTTTATCACCTATAGATGGGAGTCAAAAGAACATGATGACAAAGTTTTTGATTTTGCAAATTATTTAAGAGACAACGGTTTTGAGGCAGATATGGATAAAAAGCTAGCACAGCAAGAAACCTCAATTAATTTCGTTAAAATGATGCATAAAGCGATGCATGATTACCCAAAAATTATTATTATCCTATCTGAGGGTTACAAACAGCGAGCTGATAGTTTTGAAGGCGGAGTCGGGACAGAATACGAATTAATAATTAATGATATCAACAATAGTCCCAATAAATATATTTTAGCCAGTTTCCAGGGCAGAGCTAAAGAGATCACCCCAGCAGGTTTTAAGGGCAGGGATATAGTTGACCTCTCAGTTAAAGAAGAAAGAACCCGTCTTTTTGAAAAGCTAACAGGGCATGAACGATATATTTTTGCCGAAGTTGCTAAAAACAAACCCAAATTACCAGTTAAGGTTGCTCGTGCATTTGCTGTGGATGAGGCAGCTGATGTAATAGATCGCATTACAATAGATCCTGTAATTAAAGCAACGGGAGAGGCAGTCGTTTTGGGCGGTCTCTATAAATTCATAGATTTCAAGTTAAAATTCGTTTTCACCAACATAACAAATGGGAGCATCGGTGGATTCAATTATATTATAAAGATACCACGTGAGCTAGACCTTGCTAATTATGAAGACGCTGATCCGGATGGCTTCGTAAATTATGAGAGATCCTATAAAGGCACAGTATTTCAGAAACAAAGAGTAACAACAGAAGATTTTCTAATAAAGGTAGCCCACCAAAATGTTCGCCAGATTATCGGATCTCTTATTAAAGTCGATCTTTATACTGAGCATGGGGCACTTGAAAAAGAATTTCAGGCAACCGAACTTATTAAATTAAAACCAGGAGGTGAGCAGCATAAAGACGTAGTGCCACTTTCTTTGGACTTGTTTATTTCTTGAAAATATATTCAAAAAAGATAATTCTATCAGTAGCTTAGCATGTAGGATACTTTACTTGTAATTTCCCAAGTCAGTTTCATAAAAATCCTGAAGAATGTCAAATCTTGATTTGTAAAGGAAACTTGCTTTTTCAAGCACCTTTTTTGCAGCTGTGTTATTGCGATCAATGACTGCACCTATGCAAGTTATCCCCTGGCTAATTACATTACTTACAATCGCAGGAAGAATCTCAGACATAATTGAAGTCCCCGCTGCAAGTCCACTTAGATAAAACTCAATAAAATACGGGTACTTTTCAATTTCATAGTGTTCTCTGGCAACTTTTGGGGATATCAAGTCAATTATGCCTATTACACGGTTCATCTTTTTATCTGTGATAAAGTGCATAAAATTCCGCCCGTTGTGAAAATTAACAATCATGGTTTGCAGAAAGGCTTCGGCTTCAACAATAGTATTGAGCCGCTTTCCAGGAATAAATTTTAAGGTAAAATCGTCTGATAAGATAGAAAGAATATCAAGTGCGAATTGATCAAACCTTTGCAAGTCATAGGGTCTGAAGGAATGAACACACAATCTCTCACTTTCATAATCAATAGGTTTTAACATAAATAGCCTCTCAAATTAGCGTTCGCCAATTTGTGTAAAATCTCATTATTAAAAGAATAAAATATAAAATTCAATACTGCGTAAAATGATTTGTGCCCTAAACCCTTATGTATAATCTTTTCATTTATATAATTGTCTTGTGAACAAATCAGGGATTTATATCTGGCCATATTAATTTTCTTTATGCCGTTGCCGTAACCGGCCCGTCTCTCCGCTACAATTCCTCATTTCATTCCGGGATTTCCACTTCTTTCCTAACGGTTTTCTATAGCCTGTTACTAATACTGACTTTAATTTTATTACCAACCCTGTATTTCAAATAGCCCGAATTCATTATTGTTTGGTTTTCTTCTATCTCTAAAGGCATTAATATTCAATGCTGAATGCTTTATGATTTTGAAAGCTTTTTAATGGGTGTGAAATTTTTCATATGAAAACGGACGAAAAGGGCAGCTAAGATAGTGACCATAGTCTGGTACGTTCAGTTGTCGGAAAAAAAAATGGGTATCCCTGAAGAGGGAGCCTCCCATTTTTTTTTTCTGTCCGTCCTCACTCCCCAGTCTTCCTGGCCACTGTCTTTAAGGGCTTTCTTTTTTTCCGTTTTTTCTTTTGAAAAATGTCTTTTGAGGCAGGTCGGGTAAGGAGGAAGTAACTAACAGTATGTAAAATTTAAACTTAAAACAATGGAAATTATTGGAAGATTAACCGCAGATGCAAACATTAATCCGGTTAAAGGAAACAAAGAGGTAGTGAATTTTAGTATTGCCATTAATGACAGTTACAGGGCAAATGGTGAAACCAAAAAAGTGACTACTTATTACGAATGTGGTTACTGGATAAATACAAAAATCGCCCAGTATCTTAAAAAAGGCGTATTGGTGCAACTTATAGGCCGTACCACTTCAAGGGCTTATTTAGATCGTAATGGCGAACTCAAAAGCAGTCTTCACTTTTTCACCAATGGAATAAAGCTCTTATCCAAAGGCACTACCGGAGCAACAGCAGGAAATTCTGCTTCGCAAACCAGATCAGCCAGCACAGATATAACGGATGACCTTCCATTCTAACAGCGCAAACCATAACAGTTCATTTCAATTTCAACCTTAAAATTCAATATCATGTCACACAATCTTAATTACAACGAATTAACCGGAAATCACAGTTTCTTTTCAGTACGCGAAAAAGCATGGCATGGCCTCGGTCAAATTGTAGAGGATTATCCTACAAGCGCCGAAGCCATCAAATTTGCCGGGCTTGATTTCACCGTAGAAAAACGCAAATTATATACTCCTGACAGTGGTCAGTTCAATTTCAACAATCCTGATGAATGGATTTATTCACAAATTGAAGTCCCTGACTTCTTCGCCAATGTCAGAACCGACAACGATCAGGTTTTGGGAGTGGTGGGAAAAGGATACCAGATCGTACAGAATGTAGATGCCTTTTCTTTCTTTGATGAAATTGTAGGCGGTGCAAATGATATAAAATATGAAACTGCAGGTGCTTTGGGCAATGGGGAACGTATTTTCATCACCGCCAAACTTCCTGATTATATTACCGTTGGCCGGAATGATCTGATAGAGCAATATTTGTTTTTAACAACTTCGCACGATGGTTCAGGCAGTATAAATGCTGCTTTTACACCGATCCGTATCGTTTGTAACAACACGCTTAATGCAGCCTTAAAAAGCCAGACCAATGCGGTTAAAATTCGTCATACTTCCTCTGCTAAAGACCGTTTAAGCACTGCACATAAACTTTTAGGCATCAGCAACAGGATGACAAATGAACTGGGAGACATTTTCAACCACTGGTCTAAAGTCAGCATCACAGACAAAGAGGTGAAAAAACTGATACAGATTGCTATGGCTCCTAATAGAGAGGTACTCCACAATTTGGAAAAAGGGAAAACCGACCTGCTTTCTACTGCCTACCTGAATATTGTGGGTGATGTTTATAAATACGCTATGTCTAATCCAACTCAGCAGCTGGATACCACAGCAGGTACGGTATATGGTGCTTATAATGCGGTAACCGGGTACTTCCAAAATGTTCGCAAGTTCCAGAATGAAGAGGATAAATTCCGCTCAATCGTGGAAGGTACGGCAAAATTGAGATCGCAGACCGCATTTGATCTGTGCAATGATTTTTCACTTAAAGGAAGCGATTCACTCATTTTCAATTAAAAATCCGGGGGAGGAAACCCTCCCCCATTTAAAATCTAAATCAAATAGCAGAAATAAATATAAAAATCATTTAACCTAATATCTAAAACTATGTATTACGAAATCAATGTAGCGCATAAAGGAAAGCACTTTTTCGCTACTCACCCAAGAAGCATCACTGATCTGACCGAATTAATAGAAGTTTTCGGTGTAATGGATAAGAAATTCACAACAAAAGAGGGGTATTCACTTTCTGTTTCTTATCACCCGGAAATGGGATACGGTTGCGGTGCAGAAGCAATTCGGGAAGCTATTAAGAAAAATGACAGACAAGCAGTATCAGATATTTTCAATAGAAAATGATCTGCTGTTCTAATAATCAAATAGATCACATTAAAATCAGAAATCATGGAATTAAATAAATGCACCGCACAGGCTAAAGGCCAACTGTTATATGAATTTTTCCCAGGTGAAATACCTCCTTTACTGGATTTCATTCAATATACCTCGGAGAATATATTGGCCTTTGAAGATGATAACCGGGACAGGTGGAATCATCCGAACTATACTTTTACCACATGGCTGTATTTGATCCGCAACGTGGAACTGGCTGTAGCTGAATTTAAAAAATGTAAGAAAAGGGATGCTTACCTGTTTGCTACACTCCTGTACAAGGGGAACCAATCCTTATACATTAATCATTGCGTAAGGCTGTACATCAAAGATAAGCGGTGTCAGAATCCAAAGTTCATACAAACATTTGATCTTCTTTTTAATACTTAAACCATACAATTCTACGAAAATGGAAATAACAGATTTATCAGGTACAAAAATCAAGGTTACCGATTTGAAAAAGGCCATAAAGCAGGCGAATCTATTTAAAAGCTATGCACATGAGAATCCTAGTCCCGCACAAATCCTTTCGGATATGAAACTGCAATCTTACTGGTCAGATTTTCACGACAAACTTGTAGAACTGCAATCAAAATTAGCAGAGGAAAAATAATTCAATAATTAACATTTAATCAGAAAAACCATGAATACATTATTAATCATCAACATGAAGCCACAGACTTTTGGCTACCTGTTCATCATCATAGGAATTTTAATACTATTTATTATAGGAATGCGAAGATTTAACCGCAGGGGTTTAGGTGGGATGCAGCATTACAGCAATTATTTCATTGCTGTAATCTCTTCAATATTGGAATGGGTTTTATCAAAAGTCGCTTTTATATTGATAGTCATAGGGCTTTTTATGGCTATTCAATGGCAGTTACTGTAATCATAAATTCATCAAAAATCAAAATAATGAAAACCAATTTCTTCGAGGCTTTAGAAAGCCTCAATGTAAAAGGCGTGTTTAACATTGCTATCCAAATCAAAGACGATGATCAGGTTATTGCAAGTGTCCTGTTTAATCCTGAAATCAGTCATAAAGAACAGCAAAAGTCCCTCCCTCCGATGCTCTTTACAGGCACATCTGAACATTTAGGGGAAACTTTCTTTGAGGAGTTACTAAATCCCGTAAAAAAAACAGCCGAAGGGTTTATTAATAAAGCGCATTATGAAAAGGCATTACAAGAAGCTATTGCTCCTAAAAAATCTGAGAAATCAACTAAAAAATCCAATGTGGAGGATGATCAGATCGAGACTGCCCCGGCCGTATCTAAAGAGGAAATGAAAAAAAACTATGAAGAGGCCATGAAAAAAATTGAAGAGTTCAATGGCCTGTGCAAATATGAAGATGCGCTTAAAATATTACCATCTGAAATAGATTACCCTGAAAAAGAAAAGGAGCTGAAAAAGATGGCAATTGATTTAGATCGTAAGGCCAAACAATATGCTGATCAGCTCCAATTATTGTAAATCTATAACCTAAAAATAATACATCATGTCAAGTATAATATTAAAACGGGTTTTCATCCACGAAGAAAATGGGCAGCAAATCCCTTTAAGTGACCCTGATCCACAGGAAAAATTCACTCCCGAATATGTACGGGAGTTCTATTCTAATATTTACCCAATTCTAACTACTGCCAGAATAGAAGGCCCCTTAATTAAAAATGATAAACTACAATATACGTTTGTGTCTACAATGGGCACTAAAGGTTAAAAAAAATGAAAACAGAGCAGGAAACTGGCATTATTAAAATGCCGAAAAATAAAAAACAATGGAAGCTTTATCAACTTTTAGGACAAATTACAGAAACAATGGACATTCTTCCAGATGCCGGAAGCGTTCAAAGTATGGAACCGAAGTCGTTACCGGCCAACCGATTGCCGATGGTTTTCTAAACCATCGGTTCCTCCCGGTTTATGAACCCTCCGCGGAAAAATTACCAGACCAACTGGCTACAGAAAGGGACTTCTTTGATTCCGTTTCTATTTTTGCCAAAGCCCATAATTTTGAGCCTTTAAATGTAAAGGATAAACCATATCCTTATAATATTTTGTTAGCCTACTGGCATTGTTATGCCCATTTTGAGAACAATCAGCTGGATACTGAAATGTCTATTGTGATCAATGATGACAATAGAATTGTCCTCACTACAAAACAAACATTTGATGTTAGCTATACTTTGTACTATATCCCCGTACTTCCATTATATAAATTATTAAGGAATAAGAAGCAAAAAGATACTGCTGATCTATTGCTGTCTGTTTTCGCCTATCTGTATGATAAAACCGGAATCCCTTTTTACAGGGATGAGGGAACCTTTTTATATGATCAGTATGACATGCTCCGGGATTGCCTGGAATGGGATCAGGATTGTATGGAGGAATACAATTACCGGAATAGGTTAAAAGAACTGAATGATATTGAACATATCGGTGATGTGGTCAAGCGTATACTTCATAGCACAGATCATTTAGCGCAATTGCGAAAACGTATTGATGATTTTCATCCTAAAAATGAAACAGAACAGCTTTGTTTAAATGTGGCCAAACATGCCTATTACCTTGCTGAGAAATATCCTTACGGAAATGTATTCGACCATATGTACCACGATACGGAACCAGATGATCCAGATTTTGAGTATGTAAGCGGTGAACAGATCATTTCCTTTGTTTATAACAATATTGGAAGCATCTGTGATGAATTATGTGAATATGTCAGGGACAATTATGCAAATACAGGATGCGGAGATCAGCCCACAATTTTCAAGACTTATGACAGCAAATTCAATCAGGATGCAAAGAGCTTAGATTTCACAATAGAACTCTTTAGGCTGATAGATGATTTATGTTTTATTCTTAATAAGAAGCTATGAAAAATATAACTGAAATTTTTGGGACAGGTTACCACCCTGTAAAAACAATAGTGATCTATAAGACCAAAACAAGGGATAAAAACAGCTATGTACAAGCTTTTGATTTTGATGAAAATGGACGTCCTGTTAATGCCCATCCATTAAACAATAAAGAGTGCCACACATTTGCAAAAGTTTTCAATTCACTGGCCGATCAGAAAACGACCTATCTGAAGTCAAAAGGGTTAATGCCTAAAAATATTATTTATATAAATCACGATCAGAATGGTTATGTGATCTGGCATACGCCTGTAATGAAGGCAGACCTCTTGTTCAAAGATTTAGACTTACCATCCGGGAATGCTTATGTACCTGCATTATTATGGAAAGCATCAAAGGATAGCCTGTCAATTTATGCCATAACCGAAAGTGCAGATATTACTCAGGATACCCCGCTCTACCATGCGCCCTTCTTTAATTTATACAGGCAGGGAAAGGTTTGCATGGGGTCTGTTCAGATAAATATTCCAAAGGATTGTATGCTCGAAGATTTTATAGCACGATGGGAAGTTTATTTTTTTAACAGTTATTTCAGTCACCTTATTGATGGACACAATCCAATTAATGGCAACCTGCACCAGTTATGGAAACAATTGATCAACAGGAATAAAAAATTCCCTGTTCAGCATCTCGTTAAAACTGGTTCTACAATTAAAAATCTACTCCAATGAAAACTAAGCCGATCATCCATTTTACAGCAAATTACTTGCTTGCCCCTACCAACCAGCTCACCGTTAATTTAATCGGATGTGGCGGAACAGGAAGCCGGGTATTAACAGCTCTTGCAGAAATTAGTCATTCACTGATTGAACTGGGACACCCCGGTTTGCACGTGAATTTATATGATGATAAAGTCGTAACGACAGCAAATTTAGGAAGGCAAAGGTTCGCCCGCTCTGAACTTGGATTAAAGAAGTGTGTTGCCCGGATAAACAATATTAATGGTTTTTTCGGAACAAACTGGAAAGCCTGCCCCTATCAGTATAATAAGGAGAACTTGTCTGGTTTTAAGAATAAAGGAACCGCTAATATATTTATAAGTTGTGTGGATACGGTTCAAGCGAGGTTTGATATTGCTGAAATCCTTAAAAAATTTGAAATGACAAACTTTAATGAAAGGTATAGACCTTATTACTGGATGGATTACGGCAATAGTAAGGATACTGGTCAATTGCTCTTGTCTACCATTGGTGAAATCGTTCAGCCCAAATCCAAAAAATATCAGACAGTTGGGTTGCTCCCTTTTATCACTGATGAATTTAAAACTTTGTTGGTTCAATCCGAAGCAGAAGACAATACACCAAGTTGTTCTCTGCGTGAAGCTCTACAAAAGCAGGATCTTTTTATAAATCCAACGCTTGCGCAATTTGGCGGTGAAATATTATGGCAGTTGATCCGCAATAAATGGATAGCCAATAGAGGGATATTTCTAAACTTGCATGACTTGAAAGTGAACCCGATCAAAATTAATACGCCTTTGTCTGCTCCTGTGATCAGGACTTTAATACGGAAAAAAACCGCAGCCTAATCGCTGAAAATCGTCCGGTGGGCGGGCTTTGCCCGCCCCATTTTTCGCTCCCTGTTTTCCCCATGCTATGCCTGGGCTTAAGAAAAACAGGGAGCGCCGCAATTTTAAAAGACCTCTGATTTATTTGCTTTTTAGATTAGACTTCTAAAACTATTTAGAATTAAAGACTATTTAAAAATTACAGAAGAATTTTCTGTTAACCAGAAAGATTAGCAATCAAAGTTTTTTTGCATTGATATTTAATTGTTTTTGAGACATCTTCCCCTAGTGAACCACCCAGTTTTTTCTGAATTTAGTGTTGGGTATCGGTTGTAAGACTCATATTAGAATCATGAGTTTATAAAGTTATCCGAAAACATGGGAGAAGCTGAAAACCCAGAACATAGTAAGCTTAAAATAAAGTTTTTGTTGCTTTTTGACTTATAAAAGTAATGTACGTTATGGCAGATTGGTATTTAAGATCCCCAGCAACAAATCCATATGACTCAGGAAGCTATACCCTATGGGGTACAACTGCTCCATCATGTCCAGGCGCAAGATATATTTGTGCAGTACTTGCAGATAGTAATGGGCATGGTGGTCCAGTATTATCTCCATCTATACAGCAACAAATTGACAATGCACTAAGTACTCAGACAGATCAACAAGATGTTTTACTGAGAAGTAATAATTAATATTTTTAAATCAGTAACTGTTCAATGATTTTAGTAGTTAATGGTTAATACACTTGTTAAGTACTTGGAATATAGCTTAGACTTTAGCCGATCACAATAATTGTATCCGCCCTACTAAGTACATCTTGACTAGCTAACTTTCTCGGTTTAGCTTTGCCTGTATGAATAATTTAAAAGAAAAGCGCAGCGCGATGCACGCCATGATCGAAGATTGGCAATCCAGTGGCAAGTCAAAGAAAGACTATTGTCTGGAAAAAGGCATCAATGAGGCCAAGTTTTATTATTGGTATTCTCGGAGCAATGGAAAAGAAGATACTCCCCTGGGATTTATCCCGATCGTTCGGGATTCTGGTATTAGGGAGATAGAAGTATTTTACCCAAATGGAGTGAAACTGAAAGTTAATGGCGATCTGCCGCTTTTAGCTCAGTTGATTCGCCTGTATTGAAATGTTCTCACTAGGATCTTCGCATCGTTTTTATCTTTATTCGGGGCATTGTGATATGCGTAAAAGTTTTGATGGGCTTTGCGGATTAGTCAGCTCCGGGCTGCAACGCAGTCCCACCAGCGGTGAAGTGTTTGTTTTTTTGAATCGCAGTCGTACACACATCAAACTACTACATTGGGAAAGTGGGGGCTTTGTTCTCTATTACAAACGGCTGGAACAGGGCACCTTTCTTGCTCCAAAAGGCGGGGAAAATGAAATGTCATGGAGCGATCTGGTGCTGATGGTAGAGGGCATTCATGTGGTAAAGAGTATTCGAAAAAAACGTTATTCATTAGCATAAAAACAGGCTTTTATCTTGTTAAATAGCTGGTAAATCCGTATTTTTAGCGTATGGAAACGGCACTGGAAAATCTATCGAAAGAGGACCTTTTAAAGGTTATTTCCAGCCGTGATGAAAAGATAGATTCCCTTTCCCAAGAACGCGATTATCTGAAATCGCAAGTGGAGATGTACAAACGTATGCAGTTTGGACAGAAACGTGAGCGCTTTGAAGGTGACTCAAACCAAACGATGCTTCCTTTTGGAGCTGAGCCTGCTGAAATAGAGCAACAACACGAAGTAATCAAGGAAAAGATTGAATATGTACGTAAGCGTCCTAATCACAAAGGACGAGCTAAACTTCCAGCCCATCTTCCTGTAGAAGAGATCGAGATCCACCCTGATGGTGATTTATCAGAGACGGTATGCATTGGCAAGGAAATCACCGATGAATTAGAATGTGAGCCTGCTAAGTTCTATATTAAACGATATATCCGTTATAAATATGCAGCTAAAAATGGTGAAGAGATCAGGATCGGAGAACTTCCTGAGCGTGTAGTCGACAAAGGAATACCAGGATCGGGGCTGCTGGCGATGATAGTCACGGGCAAGTATGCTGATCACCTCCCGCTGTACCGCCAGAAGCAGATCTTCGCCAGGGAAAATATACAAATCCCATCATCAACAATCGAAGGATGGACCAAACAAGCGCTGGAAAAACTAGAACCACTGTATGATCAGCTCATTTTCGACACCAAATCCAAAGGCTACTTACAGGTCGACGAAACGCCAATAAAGGTACTGGATAGCGATAAAAAAGGCGCTGCCCATCAAGGTTATTATTGGGTTTATCACGCTCCGCTGGACGGAACCGTGGTGTTTGATTATAGTCCCACCCGTGGTGGCATCGCTGCTGTACCCATGCTTGGAAACTTCAAGGGATATCTTCAGACCGACGGCTATGCCGTGTACGAAAAATACGGAAAAAAGAAAGAGGTGACGCACCTGGCCTGCTGGGCGCATGCTCGCCGTGAGTTTGAAAAATCACTGGACAATGATAAACCAAGAGCTGAAAAGGCGTTGCTGTTGATCCAAAAATTATATGCTGTAGAGCGGCAAGCTAAACAAGGAAGCCTTTCTTCCCAGAAGATCAAGGAGCTGAGACTTGCTGAGTCTTTACCAGTAATCAATGAACTTGGTAAATGGATCTTTGAAGAAATAAAGACTACGCTCCCTAAAAGCCAGATCGGAAAAGCGATGGCCTATGCTTACGCTCGATGGGATGCTTTATCGGCTTACTTATATGATGGAAATCTACAGATCGACAACAATCTTGTCGAAAATGCGATAAGACCAGTGAGTTTGGGCAGAAAAAATTACCTCTTCGCAGGAAGCCATGAGGCTGCACAGCGGGCAGCAATGATATATTCGTTCTTTGCTATATGCAAGAAACATGAGGTAAACCCTTTTCGCTGGCTAAAACATACACTGCAAAATATCATGTCCATAAACCACAAAAACATCAAGGATCTATATCCCCAGAACTATAAACAAATTATCGAGCAATCAAACATGTAGTCTATAGGGCGGATACCAATAATTGAAATGATTCTCAAATTACTTGTCTTTTAACAAAGCTTTTTTACATTGATAATTAATTATTTTTGAGGCATCTGCCCCTAGTGAAGCACCCAGATTTTTCTGAATTTAGTGTTGGGTATCGGCCGTAAAACTCATATTAGAATCCTGAGCTTATAAAGTTATCCAAAAAACATGGGAGAAGCTGAAAACCCCGAACATAGTAAGCTTAGAATAAAGTTTTTGTTGCTTTTTGATTTATAAAAGTAATGTATATTATGGCAGATTGGTATTTAAGAGGTGCAGGATTAAATCCATACGATTCAGGAAGCTATAGCCTATGGGGTTCAAATGCTCCGTTTTGTCCAGGCGCCGGAAATATTTGTGCAATACTTGCAAATGATAATGGATCTGGTCGCCCAATAATAACCCCAGATTTGCAGCAACAAATTGACAATGCACTAAGTACTCAGACAGATCAACCAGATGTTTTACTGAGAAATATACCTTGATGCTTTAAATCATTAATTAATTGTTCAATAGCTTGGTTAGTTACTGATTAATGTACTTGTTAAGGCACTATATACTAAGTATAGTATATATACATTAACGGATCAAGTAATTGAAATAATTATTAGATTACTTGTCTTTTAACAACCTTTTTAAAAGAGAATCTCAATTCAAATAATTTATAAATACAACAATATATTGGTTATTCATATATTTTTTCAGTAGTATTTCAAAATCGATTTGTAAATTTAGATGATCAGATATGAAAAATTATGAAAAGGAATTTATCAGTTTTATCAGCAATTTGCTTGCTTTCATTATTGATTGCTTGCAGCCCCAAAAAATTAAATGAAAGTCAAGCCCTTGAAATTATAAAGAAGGATTACAGCACCCCCAAATTTTATGACTTTAAAATCTATTGTGCTGATCCGAAAACGGCGGCTAAATTACTGGATGCAGGATTGGAGACAGATGGTTTCGTAATCTTAAAACATTCTTATTCGTTAATGGATATAGGTAAGCCATTGGTTGCCTTTACAGAAAAGTCAAAACCTTATTTACTATCCACTCCAGAGGAAGACAGGAAGCATTCCGTCCAGCTGGTTAAATTGGCGGATATAAAATTAGGTTCGGTTACAGGTATTAAGACTGCTGAAGATGGTAAATCTGCCATTGTAGATTATTATGAAATTTATCAGAACATCTCTCCTTTCTCAAAAATAACTACTAAAGATTTTAATAAGAAGAATTTAAAGACAGCTCATTTCAGCCTCTATGATGATGGCTGGAGGTTAAAGAAAAAGGAAGAAATCTAATTTATTAGTCCGCTTATTATTAGCAATACAAGCACATCACAAATAAGGCCGTCTACTTGGACGGCCTTATTTGTTTACAAATTCATTTCTTACTTAACATTTAATGCTTTCAGCTTTTCACTGAACTCTGTCATCCCCGCTTTTTTTAAGCAGTCATCTGCGAAATTTCTAAGTTCAGCAATGGTTTCCTTTGCCATAGAGTCCAATAGATTCGAAGATTTATCATCCGGGTCTTTCAATGTCAATCCTCTTTCGAGAACATTACTGAGTAATAAAACATTTCTCCGGGTGATCTTAAGATCAATCTTTACAGGTTCACTCATTCCTGGGATACTCATAATGGTATCGTACACTTTTACAATTTCATTGTTTGTCATCGCTCTCCTCCTTATCGTTATTTAACTAAACAAAAATAAGGTGATGTCATGTAATGATCCCCATCAAAATATAGTGAGGATGGGTGAATGAGCTTTACACTACCTAATTTAGTATGGTATTCTGAGTGTGAAAGTGATAAGGTGTAGTTATGGAATCAAAGAATGGAATCTCTCTGCAAGAGATTAAAGAAATAGATCTGGTATCTTATTTAGGAAGTCTTGGTATTGAGCCTGTGAAAATCAGGGGCAATATATTCTGGTATTTATCACCCTTTAGGGAAGAGAAAACACCTTCCTTTAAAATTGATAGGCAAAAGAATGTATGGGTTGATTTTGGTGAGCGCAGTTCATCTGGAAAATTTAGTGGGGGGACTATCATTGACTTCGCAATGCAGTTTCACGATTGTACTATCGGCGAGTTCCTGGCCTGCTTTAATCAATCTTCTTTTCCCCCGCAAAAACAGAAGCACTTTGCTGTTTTCAAAGAAGACCCGGCAAGTAAAATTTTGGTCTCGTTCGAGAAGTCTCTCTACTCCAATGCACTCTTGCAATACCTAAAAAAAAGAAGGATCTCTGTAGCAATTGCGGACATATATTGTAAAGAAATTCATTATGAAGTAAATGGTAAGAATTACTTTGGAATAGGGTTCAAAAATGATTCAGGAGGATTCGAAATTCGCAATCCTTATGCTAAGATCAGCAGCGCCCCAAAGGACATTACCACCTTAGAAAATGGAGCTGATGAAGTGATAGTTTTTGAAGGCTTCATAGACTTCCTCTCCTATCTTTCAGTTCAGGAGAATCTACCTGGTTCCAAATATGATTATGTGATTTTAAATGGCGTGTCATTATTTGAGAGGGCACGTCCCTTCCTCGAAAAGCATCAGGGTATACACCTCTTTTTAGACCGGGATAAAACCGGAAAAGAATGTACGCTGTATGCCCATTCCTTAAGTGAAAAATATATTGATGAAAGCAACCTGTATAAAAATCACAAAGACTTTAATGACTGGCTCACAAATTTCGGAAACAGCTCTTAAATAGATCAGGATAGATAATATCGAAGTTTCATACAGACATTCCCAGGAGATAGAGCTTACAGTCCCAAAAAGCTATAAAGCTCTTTAAAGGGCTTACAGAATGCTGGAATCTTGCATTCGGCCAGATGTCCGGTTGTAATACAATCCGATCTGGCCGCTAATATCACTCCGAAGTCGTGGGCGGTGGAATTTAAACAGAATTAGTATTGATGTGTGAAAATGATGATGTGATGAGAGATGCTAAATCTAACAGAACCTGTACTATAATATGCAGGCTGACACCTGGTGAATATCAGCAGCTGGAGAAAAAATTCAAAGCCAGCACTTGCAGAAAACTAAGTGAATTTGTACGGAAAAGGTTGTTTGACAGACCTTATGTAACGACCTATAGGAATGCATCATTAGATGATTTTATGTCAGAAATGATGAAGCTCAGAACTGAATTGAATGCACTTGGAAACAACTTTAACCAGGCCGTTAAGAAGCTGCACACTTTAAATCAGATTCCTGAATTTAAACACTGGCTCATTACCCACGAACAGGACAAACAAAAGTTGTTCGGTAAGATGGATGTGATCAAAGACAGCATCAATAAAATCGCAGACAAATGGTTGCTGTGATCAAAACCTCATACTCATTGCACCGGATTTTCAACTACAATGAGAACAAAGTTAAGGATGGTGTAGCATCATGTATCGGAGCTGAAAATTATCCGAAAGATTTAGCTGATCTGACCTTAACCAATAAGTTAAACCGCTTATTAAACCAGGCTGCTTTAAATGAGAATGTGAAGCGAAATGCCGTTCATATTTCTTTAAATTTTGATCCCTCAGAAACGCTTTCCAATGAGCGCCTGGTTCAGATCGCAAAGAGCTACATGAAGCAGATTGGCTTCGGTAATCAGCCATATATTATTTATCAGCATTTTGATGCCGGACACCCTCATATTCATATTGTATCATTAAAAGTTCGTGAGAGCGGACAAAGGATTGATACGCAGAACATCGGTCGTAACCAGTCTGAAGTTGCCCGCAAAAACATAGAGAAAATATTCGGATTAGTAAAGGCAGAAGACAGTAAAGGAAACCTTTCCTATGAATTGCCACCAATTCAGGCTCAAAAGGTTCAATATGGAAAATCTGCAACAAAAAGAGCCATTACTAATGTACTGGATACTGTTCTTAACTCTTATAAATATGCTTCCCTTCCTGAGCTCAATGCAGTATTGAAAAGATACAATGTAATGGCTGACAGAGGAAGTGAAAACAGCACCGTATTTAAAAAGAACGGATTGTTATTCCGTGTTCTGGATGAAAACGGCAACAAGACTGGCATCCCGATTAAAGCCAGTGATTTCTACAATAAACCCACCCTTAAATTTTTACAGGACAAGTTTTCTCAAAATGAATCCAAAAAGCTTCCTCATAAAACACGTATAAAAAATATCCTCAACACTGCTTTAATGAAACGTGCCGGATTCTCTTTGGCAGGTTTCATTGCAGAGCTGGAAAAGGCCGGCATTTCTACCACGCTCAGACAAAATGAAAATGGATTGATTTATGGAATTACCTATGTAGATCACACCACGAAATGTGTCTTCAACGGCAGTTCGCTTGGTAAACTGTATAGTGCGAATTCAATTCAACAGCGGCTCATCCAATCTTCAGCAACAGCTGATCAGATCCATACTAAAAAAATCAGCGAAGAATTTCCAGAGACACAACTTCCTCCCCTGCCTAAGTCCGCAGATCCTTCAGAGAGAAATTACTTAGAAGAGCTTACTACAACTAACGCCAGTGAATCATCAGACAGCTTGCTCGAGCTGCTTTTCCAACCCGAATATACCAATGAATACATTCCGGGACACCTTAAACCCCGCAGAAAAAAGAAAAGGAAGAAACGCATTTAAACAATTAAAAATTTACGGCTATGCAGACAGGTGAAAACGAACAGGCGATGAGGAAAATTCTGGATATGACGAGACTGATTAGTATCATATTACTATTCATTCATTGCTATTATTATTGCTACGGTGCTTTCCAGGAATGGAAGTACACCAGTGAATTATCGGACAGGGTGCTGAAGAATATCACAAACTCCGGGTTATTTTCAAGTTTCAATAAGTCAAAGCTTATTGCCCTTGTATTCCTCATAATTTCTTTAATAGGTGCCAAGGGGCGCAAGGACGAAAAGTTAAACTATCGGACAGCACTTGCTTACATCATTACTGGTTTATTAATCTATTTTATAAGCCAGCTGACCATGTATTTACCACTTCCAATGGTAATTATTGCAGGGATATATATGTGCTTTTGTACGGCAGGATTCTTACTGCTGCTGTCTGGAGGCACTTTACTTTCCAGGATTATCAAGGATAAGCTTAAGGATGATGTTTTCAATGATGAAAATGAAACCTTTCCCCAGGAAGAGCGGCTTCTGGTAAATGAAAACTCTGTAAACATCCCGATGAAATATCGGCTGAAAGATAAATGGAGGTCAGGTTATTTGAACTGTATCGCACCATATCGAAGTATTCTTGTCTCGGGATCTGCTGGAGCTGGTAAAACAGCCTTCGTCATCAGGCAATTCATTGCCCAGGCTTTTAACCGGCCAGATCCATATACAATGCTGGTTTATGACTTCAAGTTCCCTGACTTAAGCATTATTGCCTACAACCATTTCTTAAAGAACAAGCATAAATATAAAGGGGAGCCGGAATGCTTATTTATCAATTTCGAAGATCCTTCCAGATCACACCGCGGCAATCCCTTAGAGCCGCAAAGCATGACAGACATTACAGATGCTACAGAGTGCTCCAGGACAATTTTATTAGGGCTGAATAAAATGTGGCAGACGAAACAAGGCGATTTTTTCGTGGAAAGTCCTATCAATTTTTTCACCGCCATCATCTGGTTTTTACGCCAATATAAGGATGGAATATATTGTACGCTGCCTCACGCCATAGAATTCCTCCAGCTTCCTTACGATAGCCTCTTCACTTTGCTCAGGTCAAACAAACAGCTTGAAGTACTCGTTGGCCCCTTCATTAATGCCTATCTCGCTGATGTCATGGAGCAGCTTGAAGGACAGATTGCAAGTGCAAAGATTGCGTTAGGCAGGCTTTCAAGTCCTCAGCTTTATTATGTACTCACTGGTCGTGATTTCTCGCTCGACATCAATAATCCGGAGAAGCCAAAAGTACTTTGTATCGGTAATAATCCACAAAAACAGCAAGTATATGGAGCTGTGCTTTCTCTGTTTGCTAATCGCTTGCTGAAAGTCATCAATAAGAAGGGCAAATCAAAATCTATGCTCATCTTCGATGAGTACCCTACCATTTCAGTTGACCTGATCCCTACCATCTCTACGGGCAGATCCAATAGGATTTGTGTGCTCATGGGTGTTCAGTCTATAAATCAGCTGCGTAAGGAATATGGCAAGGAACAGGCAGATGTAATTATGAGTATTGCAGGTAATATTATAGCAGGACAGGAAACTGGAGATAGTGCTAAACAACTGTCTGAACAGATCGGTAAGATCATGCAGAAAAGGGAAAGTCTTTCTATCAGTGATTCTGGTACCAGCATCAGCAAAAGCAAGCAACTGGAATATGCTGTGCCAGCATCAAAAATTGCTAAATTATCTTCAGGCCAGTTTGCAGGAATACTTTCTGATACTCCAGATCAAAAAATAGAATTGAAAGCGTTTGATTGTGAAATTATAGCTGACTTCAAGGCAATTAACAGCGAGGAAGCCGCATATAAAGAAATACCTGTAATCCGGCAGGTTGATGATGAAATGATTCAAACGAATTATCTGCAAATCAAACAAGACATACAGGATCTGATGGCCTCAGAAATAGGACGGATGATGAGTGATCCGGCTCTTGCGCACCTGGTTATTTATAAAGAAACGTAATGGCTGAATTCAAATGAGTATCTTAACAATTCAAATTAATGCTCGCTAATGGAATCTAAAAACAACAATCACCAACATGAACAGTCATCATCTGAAAATTGGTTGCTTCTGATTAATAAGTTTCCTGAGCTAATCCAGTTTAAAGAAGATTTGAATGAGCTCTTCCAAATAGATAAAAGCAGCATGAACCAACAGGAAATTGGTGAGCTTTTTTATAGAAAAGCTTTGATTCAGCCATTTGCATCAATTCAATATTTACCCGATCACATCAATAGCTTTCCTGTGTATCGAGCTAGAAAGAATATTGATGAAAATAATGAAAATATATATCTGGTTAAAACATATTCATACCCTAACCCGGAATTTTGTGAAAGCAACGGAAGGGCAAATTTAAAAGGACAATCTGTTTTCTATTCTGCTCATAATGCAGGAACTGCACTAATGGAAAACAAACCAGTCAATGGGGATATCCTTTATCTTTCAAAATGGAATATCAGATCTGATCGCCCAGCTGAAGTTATGTTCTTTTTTCCAGAAAATGTACCTGAGAAAAATATATTTTTTAAAATGTCTAGACGACTTCATCAGGAACGACTTATAGATGCTGGCATTAATGGTGAAAAAAAAGCCAGGCAGTTAGAAATGATTATAGAATTTATTGCCGATGCATTTGTAACTGAACAAGAACCATATAGTTTAACGTCATGGTATTCCAACTGCGCATTGTTTGAGCAAGCCGATATAGATATGTTAATCTATCCAAGTATGCAACGAAAGTACGTGACATCAAACATCGTCATACATCCTGAATTTGTAGATAAATACTTAGTTTTTGATCGTGTTTTTAAAGTTATAGTAACCAATCGTTATGACAACAACATGGGATACAAGTTATTAAAGACGGGGAATTGCATTGGAGAAAATATTACCTGGAGAGACCCTGTTGATGATGATTATAAATTTTTAGAGAATAATTACTAACTGTTATTAACTATAATCATTGTTAGCGTTTCTATAATATAAAACTGACCAATACCGCTGATAGCCTATAAAGAACTAATTATGATAAATAAAAATACAATTTTGTGGTTTGGTGGCATGTTCATAATTTTTCCGCTTTTTGTCCATTACTATAACAAATTCACGATTCCTAAAAATGATGCACAACCATATTTCCAGACTTATTTTAATAAAATAATTCCATTAACTATTCAAATCCCTAATCAGTCGGCCAAAGCTGAATATAGGGTTAATACTAATTATAAAAGCTATAAAATAGGTGGTAGCGCAATCGGATATAAAAGCATCAGTGGAGATATCCTGTATGTAACTTTTTTCGATGAAGTACTTAGGAAGTACTTTAAGATTAATATGTTCGACGTTGATTCTCAAAATTATGCAAGCTTCGGCATGCTAATGATCAGCAGAAAAATTACAGCTTATGTAAATAGTGATGATTATAAAAATTCAAAGTATGGAACCCGGGAAAATCCAGTTCCTATTTTTAGTTTTAAAGGGATAGACAAGAAAATCTGTCAGTTCTATTTTGATGATAATGATAAGTATATCGAAATCAGACTAGAACCAAATGCTACAGAATACAAACATAATGTGCTCACCTATTTAACCTACATCATGTCTGAAGAAGAATTTGAGCAACGCTTTAAAAAATAGATTAAGCTGTCAGTAAATTACAATCACTCATTTTCAAGACCATTTGACAATGGATAATAACATAGTTTGTCTTTATTGATTTAAATCTCCAAATCCTTTAAAAGAATATTATTTTCAGGTTGTAGTGACTATGGAACCTATTCATGTAAACATCTGTTAGTTACAATTAAAACGATTTTACTAATTATATTAGTAAAATTTATTTTGCAATTACCAAAAATATTAGCATAGATTTGTGTGATCTAAATACACGATTTATGAATAATGACAAACATATTATACACATGGATCAAGACGCATTTTTTGTGTCTGTCGAAGTTCGTAAAAATAAAAACCTGATTGGAAAACCTGTAATTATCGGAGGTACTTCAGATCGTGGAGTTGTTGCATCGTGTAGCTATGAAGCCAGGAAATTTGGTGTTCACTCAGCAATGTCTTCCAGACTAGCCAAAAGGCTTTGCCCTGATGCTATTTTCATTAAAGGTAACATGGATGAATACTCTAAAGCTTCACATGAAATTACTGCAATTATTAAAGACAGGGTGCCATTATTTGAAAAAGCCAGTATAGACGAGCATTATATTGATATGACGGGTATGGATCGCTTTCATGGGTGCATGAAATATGCACACGAATTGAGAGAAACGATTATACGTGAATTACATTTACCCATTTCATTTGGTTTATCGGTCAATAAAACTGTTGCTAAAATGGCGACAAATGAATGTAAACCTGGTGGAGAGAAAAATGTTGAGCAGTTAGGAGTGCAGCCTTTTTTGAACCCGCTTTCCATTAAGAAAATCCCAGGCTTAGGGGAAAAAACATTCATCAAGCTTAGTGATATGGGTATAAAAAAAATATATACGCTTTCACAAGTCCATCCTGATCATATGACTGCGCTTTTAGGTAAAAATGGTCTAAGCTTACTGCAAAAAGCTAAAGGAATTGACCATTCTCTTGTTATCCCCTATCAGGAACAGAAATCTATTGGTACTCAATGTACTTTTAAATCAGATAGCATAGATATTGCTATGATTAATAACCTGCTGACTTCTATGGTAATGGATGTTGCCTATCAGCTCCGGGAAAAGAAAAAGCTTGCCGCCTGTTTAACTGTTACCATCCGGTATTCCAATTTTGAAGACGTGACTAAACAGGTAACTATTCCTTATACCTCACTTGATTGGATACTAATTGCTAAGGCTAAAGATCTTTTTAGACAGCTCTACCAAAAGCGGATGCTCATCCGTCTGGTTGGCGTAAGATTGTCAAATTTAGTAACTGGTTTTGAACAGATTGATTTATACAGTGCATCAAATGACCAATATAATCTGGTACAGGCGATGGATAAAATCCGTCAGCGGTTCGGTGAAAAAGCGATCACCTTAGCTTCTACGATTAATTTAGAGTTGTAATGTATATCAACGTTCATTCTCAGTACAGCTTACGCTTTGGTACAATGTCCATAGAAAAGATTGTAGATGAAGCTCAGGCAAGAGGCATCAATCAAATCGCATTGACGGATATTAATAATTCCACCGGAATAATGGAGTTTATGCGGGAATGCGATAAAAGGGGCATTAAGCCAATTGCCGGAATTGAATTCAGAAGGGATAAAAAATTGCTTTATGTGGGTATTGCCCGCAATAGAGAAGGAATGAAAGAACTCAATGACTTTCTAACTTTTCATAACCTGGAACAAGTACCGCTTCCAGATCAGCCTCCTGTTTTTAACAATGTCTATGTCATCTATCCTTTTAATTATAGCCTGGGATTAAGAAATAATGAATTTTTCGGTATTCGGTTTGATGAACTGCATCTTTTGCATAACAGGGATCTTATTAATCTGAAGGATAAATTGATTGCATTGCAACCTGTTTTCATATCAGATAAATTAGAATATCGACTGCATGAATATTTGAGAGGAATTGACCTCAATACCTTGTTGACAATGGTTACTGATGACGATAAGTGCTGCAGAACAGATATGTTTCTTCCGCCTGGTCAGCTGGAAGCCAACTTTACCAGACATTCTTATATTCTGGATAATACACGGAATCTAATGAACAGTTGTGTCATGGATTACCAGCGTGGTAAAGTTAAGCTAAATAGAAAATCATACACTGGAAACAAGCTTGATGATAAGCAGCTGCTTGAAAAGTTAGCGATCAAAGGAATGATCGACAGGTATGGTAAAGACAATAAAGAGGCTTTAAAAAAGGTAAAGCATGAGCTTAAAGTAATTTATGAGCTTGATTTTTGTTCCTATTTTCTCATCACATGGGATATATTGAGATTTGCATCTGAACAGGGTTATTATCATGTTGGGCGGGGATCTGGTGCAAACAGTACAGTAGCTTATTGTTTAAGAATAACAGATGTCGATCCGATAGAGCTTGATTTATACTTTGAGCGTTTTTTGAATGCACAGCGTACTTCTCCCCCAGATTTTGATCTTGATTTTTCCTGGGATGAACGGGAGGATGTTCAAGATTATATTTTTAAGAGGTATGGGCGTGAGCATACTGCCTTATTAGGTACCATGACGACATTTAAAGATCGCTCCGTGATTAGAGAAATTGGTAAAGTAATGGGGTTACCGAAAGCAGAGATAGACGGTTTTACAGATCGTTCGCAATCGGCGGTAAATAGAAATAATGATACTTTCAAAAAGATTCTCGCCATCTATGAAATGATGGGGAATATGCCAAACCAGCGTAGCATTCATGCCGGAGGTGTACTCATATCCGAAGAACCCATTACTTACTATACAGCTTTAGATCTCCCACCAAAAGGAATGCCCGTGGTTCAGTGGGATATGTATGAAGCCGAGCTCATCGGATTTGACAAATATGACATCCTCAGTCAGAGGGGGATTGGACACATAAAGGAAGCTGTGCGTTTAGTCGAGGAGAATCAACGTCAAAAAATTGATATTCATGATGTAAAAGCCTTTATGAAAGATCCAAATCTTAACGAACGCTTAAAAACTGGAAATACTATTGGCTGCTTTTATATTGAATCTCCGGCGATGAGGCAATTACTAACTAAGCTGGCTTGTGATACTTATCTCGTTTTGGTAGCTGCCAGTTCAATTATTCGGCCAGGCGTGGCAAGTTCCGGAATGATGTCAACTTACATTCGCCACCATCATAATCCTGAAAAAGCGAATTACCTCCACCCTGTTATGAAAGAGCAGTTAAAGGAGACTTACGGTGTGATGGTCTATCAGGAGGACGTCATCAAAATTTGTATTCATTTTGCAGGTATGGACGGTACAGATGCTGATATATTAAGACGTGGCATGAGTGGAAAATACAGGTCAAAAATTGAATTTGAAAAACTTGTTGAACGTTTTAAAGAAGGTGCAAAAGCCTTGGGAAGACCAAATGAAATTGTTGAGGAGGTATGGCGGCAGGTGTCTTCTTTTGCAGGATATAGTTTCTCTAAAGCGCATTCCGCCAGTTTCGCTGTGGAAAGCTACCAGAGTTTATACCTAAAAACTTATTATCCTATCGAATTTATGGTAGCGGTATTGAACAACTATGGTGGTTTTTATACCAGATGGCTTTATGTTGAAGAACTGAAAAAGGCCGGGGCAATTGTACATCTCCCATGCGTGAACCATAGCACCCAGGTAGTTTCAATTGTTGGTAAAGAGGCTTATCTCGGATTTATAGGTATTCAGGGCCTGGAAATAAAGTTTATTGAACTGATCACCAATGAACGTAATAAAAATGGGCTTTATGTTAATTTAGAAAATTTCATTAAGCGTACAGGAATAGGTTTGGAACAAACCATAACGCTCATTCGCGTAGGTGCTTTACGCTTTACAGGAAAAAGCAAAAAAGCATTACTATGGGATGTGCATTTGTTATTTGGTGCTGCTAAAGCCAAGCCAACAAATCATGCTGAGCTTTTTGTAGTGGAAAATAAGGACTACAGCATGCCCGAATTGATCAATACAAAACTTGAAGATGCTTATCATGAACTTGAATTATTAGGCTTCCCACTCAGTTTATCTTCATTTGATCTATTACATACCTCTTACAGAGGAGAAATTAAAACTAAAGATTTGAAAAAGTATGTCGGCCAGACCATTAAACTAGCTGGAATGTACGTTTGTGAAAAAACTGTTCACACTAAAAATAATAAAAAAATGTGGTTTGGTACTTTCCTGGATACGGAAGGGAGTTTCTTTGACACCACTCATTTCCCCAATAGTACCCCTAACTATCCATTCCGGGGTACTGGATGTTATCTGATCATGGGAAAGGTGGTAGAAGATTTCGGGTTTCCAAGTATAGAGATCCAGAAGTTTGCAAAACTTCCGATTCTGTCTAATCCGGTGATGGATTAATAGTTTTCAGGCATAGTAGCTTAGTAAAAAACAAAAATTTCAGATACATTTCCAACCCTTTAAAGCATAGATATAAATGGGAGCCTTTAATTGCTTACCTGAATAACTTATCGCCTCGAATAATTTATCTTTTATATGAAAAATTCCTGCCAGAGTATTAAATCTCAAATGAGTGATATAGGAGCGCTGATATTTTTCTAAACCACAATTATAATGTTTGATTAACAACCTAATCAAACAGCGTAAAACACACTGAAAGACAAACCATTACACCTGTTTTAAGCTATTTTTTTTTGATTTTATAAATGTCCCTTTGTAGATTTATTGTATCTAAAATTAAAAACTATTCTCATGGACTTAATTAAACACCCAACTCTTGACAAGAGTGCTAAACGTATCAAATGGAGTAAGCTTTCATTTCTTTTAACCTTACTCCTATCATGTTTTCTCTTATATCCAAATGTGTCTATTTCCCAAGATTGTGCTGAATGCAAGGAAGCGCTCAGAAAAGATGTATTTAAGTATACGAGCAATTCCCTCATTTATTCTAAATATATGGAGCAAATAACTGAAAAAGAATATAATGAATTTAAAACTGACATTTCAAGTAGTGCTACAATTCCAGTACCCGAAATAGCAGATATTATCACGGCCAGTTTTAATTATTCAGATTTTAAAAAGAGAATGCATGATTTTCTTTCAAAAACTGAAAGTGAAAATTATAATAGCGAGATTAAAAATTATGAAGTCTACCGTACAGAACCAGTTGCATATGATAATTGGACTAAATGTATGCTGGAGTGTATAGGTAAACCAGGCGTCTTTTTGATTAAAAGCAATGATACGGAAAGAAGCTGTACATATACCGTGAGGTATAGAGGTGGAGTTGAAATGCCTGAAACTTATTATTGTGTAATAGAAATTAATTCTGAAGGTGCCAAAGAGGTTAAAAATATTATACTCAAAAGAGATGGCTACGCTTCTTTTACTTTTAACAGGAAATTTAATAACAATAAGTCTGAAACTTTAATAACTCTTAACGCTAAGAAACAAAGGAATAGTAGTTCAATATCATTTTCAGATAATTCAAAGACAGTTTTTATTAAGCCAGCAGGAATTACTATTAAAGGATTAAATTATTCTTACGTAACCAGATTATCAAAACTTGAAAAAGGGGCAATTGTAACAAACTGCGATGTTCATATTAAAATAGACCAACCTATGGGAGGTGATAAAGGTGGTCAGCGTGGTTTTGCAGCAACAAACGATGCAAAATCCGTAGAGGTTACTCAGAAACAAACACTCCGTTTTGTAGAAAAGTATAACAAAAAATTACGCAAAGCCGGATATTCAGAATTCGTAAATTATTTTGGGTGCGAGGGAAATGCGATTGGAATGAGTTGCGATAATAAATACCCAGGATATTACCATATCATTGATATTCAGCCATCTTCAGGCTATCATTTCGAAAATGTTAATAATTATCTGGATATGTTAAAGCTGGAAGGCGATGATAGAGATTGGAATGGCATGCAAAGGTGTTCACAGAACGATAGAATTTTGGCCGACCGTTCCGATTACAAACAATTAAGAGTATGGCTTCATAAGGCCGTTACTGCCCATTTAGAATTAACCTCATATAAGGACATGACAATTTTTGATACCGCTCATGGAAATGTTGATGAAAATGGAAATATAAGTTTTAAAATTCCGGATGAAAGGTTAAATAAATACAATATTGAAATTAGATTATCAGATGGAAGTATTACTAATATCAACGAATCCAATGTAAATGATTTAGCATATCTCAATAAAGTTAGTGGTCAGGCGATATTTACGTTGAAACGTAAACTTCTTTGATCACAGAAATAAGCTGGCAGATTGATTCATAATTCATACCCATATATCAAACTAATCGTTTTCTTTAAAATGGGGATCAGTATAATTAATTGCTTCTGCCAGCTTATTTCTTACACATTTAATAATCGCTATCTGATCATGGGCAAGGTAGTAGAAGATTTCGGTTTTCCAAGTATAGAGATCTAGAGTTTGCAAAGCTTCCAATTCTGCCTAATCATATGATGGGTTAATTATTAACTTTTGGCCACAACCTTCTTTAATAATTCCAAATAACGACTTTTATTTAGGTCTCTTTTAGCGTCTTGCAGTATTGAACTATATGTTTTTCTTACGATGTCAGACGTCAGCTGCAAATAATCCAATGTCGAAACAGCCCGGTGTTCTCTTATAACCCAATATTCACCAATAAGATCTTCAAGATCAGCTATAGATTTATCTGATAGAAAAATACGTCCTATATTCACTTGCTCCCGAATATTTTGATAAGCATTTCGACCTTGTTCACTTCTTGCCAAAAAATAAGGTTTATTCTCATGCTCCGTGTCATACTCCGACCCTGGCTGCTGATAGTAATCTAATCTATCAGATAGACTATCCTTCCAAATTCCCAGATTTTTTAAGATATCGTAATAGAACTTTTCACGTTCTGACCACCTGGCCTGTGAAGAAATGACAATCCTAATTGTAAAAAGGACTGATAAAATTAGTAATAGCGATATTCCATAGCGATTTGCTAAATTTACGCTATCTTCAAATAAATTAATAAACCACATAAATTATTAAGTTTTTATACATTACCAAGATAAATATTTTAAATTTCCAATACTATAAGTCGTATTAATAAAGTGCGTTTTTTTTCAGCATGACACTTTCAGCAGACCTCATGTAACTTGACATTCCTGATAAATAATATTCTTCTGTAAGAATAAATCAAAGCAAGATGAATAAACTTGAAGAAAAATTACTTTCTATGGCCTCTGCAGATAAAAGAGGAATAGAAGATTTACTAAGTCTTTTCATGCCTATAAGCTTTCGTAAAGGATTGATCATAGGTACTCCTGAACACTCCTATCCAATTCTACATTTTATAGAATCTGGCTTGCTCATGGGTAATTACATAGTCGATGACAAGGAATATCCTTCCTGGATTTCTGATCATGGCTTTGTACTTCCAATAGGGGGATTTCTTTCAAAAAAAAATTACAGCGAATTTATAATGGTACTCGAAAATTCGCAATGCTGGTATTTAAACTTAGCAAAAGCTGAAATCCTTGCGCAAAAGAATTACCACTTATACAGAATGTTATTGGAGATTTTTGAGGAAAATTTGCAGTTAACAAGGGAACGGGAAATATCTCTTAGGATACCAAATGCCTATGAACGCTACCTGAAATTTATGAACGAACAATCATCACGTAAATATCCATTGACGAATTCGGTTCTTGCCTCACTTCTGAGTATAAACGAAAAACATCTATCTAAACTTAAAAGAAGATATGTAAAATCATAATCCATTATTAGTAATGGCATTTTAAGTAGTGGATAAATCTTTCAAAACATTGGATGTTTCAATGTAATTCAGAATATAGTTTGTATCAAACCCTCACAGTATTATGAATTTTAATGGTTTACGTAATAATTACAGGCGCAATTGCGTCTGATTATTACCGCAATTGCGGTTTGTTTTCACCGCAAAGTGATGGTATATAAATTCTGTTTTAGCACTAATTTTATTTTGTTACTCCAACGCGATCAAAATGAAACAAGCCGATAAAATAGAAGCAGTTACGATGGCAGCAAGTGTACTCATCATTTGCTTATTTGGGTATACTGCAATAGCCAAAATTTTAGATTACGGTACATATGTATCGCAGATGAAATCAGCACCTGTGCCATATATGTCCCTTTTCGCTCCCATTATAGGCTGGTTAATTCCGCTTATAGAAGTGATTATAGTGTTATTACTCTTGTTTGATAAAACAAGGGTAAAAGGACTTTATGGTTCCCTGGTACTGTTAATAGCTTTTGAAATTTACATTTCATCAATGTTACTGTCTGGACGAAGTTTACCGTGTACATGTGGTGGATTTATTGCGACTATGGGATGGAAAACACATTTAATATTCAATGCAGTCTTTATTGTAATTTCTGTAATCGCCATAATTTATAAAAACATACCACATAATAAATATTCATCACATCAATCCGCAGGAATAGATATGTAGCCAAAATTTTAACTTAAACTTTTAATCATGAAAAAATCATATAAATCAATAATACTTGCCATTGCATTAATGGTCAGCATTACTGGAGCATTCGCCACAAGCTACACTAATTCTTCAAAAACACAAGATCCGAAGTATAATTGGAGCCGTTTTGACGGAAATGGAAACCCATTACCTCCATTGATTAATAAAACATTTGCAGAGGCAGTAGCAATAACTGGATGTAACGGATCATATCACATCTGTGCATCAGCTTTTGGAGGCCCAACGTTACGGTATTCATAATAAATGGAATCTTAATAATCAAATTACACTATAATATTAATTATCCAATTGAATATTCACCACACCAATTTACGGGAATAGATATATAACCAAATTTTTTACTTAAACTTTTAATCATGAAAAAGTCACTTAAATCAACAGTACTTGCCATTGCATTAATGGTCAGCGTAACTGGAGCATTCGCGACAAGCTATGCTAATTCTTCAAAAGCACAAGATCCAACATACAATTGGACTCGTTTCGACAGGAATGGTAATCCATTACCTCCACTATTTAATAAAACTAAAGCTGAAGCCATTGGTATCACAGGATGTAATTCTACATTGGCTGTATGCGCAGTAGCCTCCGGAGGTCCAACACTGAGGTACAATTAAGTTTAAACTGGCATTTCTAACAATTAGAAATGCCGGTTTAATAATTATTCCAATTCGTTAATAATTAAATATGGAAATAAATGTTTCTTTAATTTAATTTCTAGTCCAATACCATTTAGAGCTTTACGCATTTTTTTTATAGAAACTGCTGGATCACTAGGATCAGTGAAATCAAATAATAGGTTAATCCCCTTCTCCAATCTACTCTCATCAACAAAATGTGGTTCACTTGGATAATAAGCAGATAGCTGGTTTGCTAATTCTTTAATCGTTTGGTTTTTAGCAATCATTTTAGATCCATCCATAAATTGAAGAGGCATCTTCGCTTTGTCTGTGGAGATAGATTTCCTAATCTTCTCATTTAATTTCGTAATCACCCAACAATCTGTTAATCGAGACATCATTTTGACCTTAACATTAAAAAACAAACACAGCTCTTGTGCCATTAATTGATAAAAACGATCCACATCAATTCTTCTAGAAAAAGATATTTCATAACAATAGGAATTCCTATTTAAAAAGCTATTTAAACTATCAATGCCATAAGTTTTAATCCAATTCTCATCCCGAAATCCATTTCTATAATTAGGTCCAAAATAGCTGGATGAATCTTTTGTATTTACTTGGATTAGTTTATAATCTCTCGGCGTCATATCACTTCTCATATAAGCCGCCCATAAAAAGTCAGATTTTAATAAATTCCATCCTAAATAGCGCATGCCACCTTTTGTAGTATCTAATAGCCAAGAACCACCATTGCCAATGTTCTGAGATGGCGTGATTACAGAACGATAACTAAAGTTACTGTCCTTAACGCCTAATGGTTTGGTCCAATCAAAATCGAGTTGCTCATTTTTTATAGGCATTGCAATTTGATTGCTTAAAAACTTTTCGATATTAACGGCAGTAACCTGGTAATCATCTGTAATTGCTTTTACAGTGCCTGTTTTATCTATCCAGATGTTGTGAGGTAATACCCTAAAAGGAAAATATTTCTTTAGTACATTATCGCTGGCTATATATGCCAAATGATGAAACTTATTATTCTTTTCTAAAAACACGTCAATTTCCTTATCAGATTGGTCTGAAATGCAAATTACACTGAAGTTGTCTTTAAACTTTCCTGCCAGTTCATTGATTTCAGGCATTTCCCTCACGCAAGGTGTACACCAGGTGGCCCAGAAATTCAAGATCAGTATTCCTTTCTTGTAAAGTTCAGATGCTTTTATAGACTGCACTTTATTATTCTTTAACTTTTCAAATTGAAAATCAGGTATTTTATCTCCAATTTTTAATGGCTGAATATCCAGGTTCTGACCAAAAGTTACAGTACAAAAGAGCATTGTTAGCAAAAAAAATGGCACAGAATATTTAATAGTCTTCATGATTAATAGTTTGGATTTTGAATTAATGAATGATTATAGGTGATCTCATTTTGTGGGATAGGCAATACTTTAGCCGATGGTTTCCAGGTATTTTTATAGCTGAGGGCAGCGTCCAAACTCCCAGTTCTTTTTAAATCGATGAACCTTGAACCCCATTCACAGAATAATTCACATCTACGTTCTTTCATAATAGCGTTTAATAAATCTATCTGTGTATTTGCTGTTGAGTTTAAAAGACCAGCACGTCTCCTGATAATATTTAAATCATCCCTTGCATCATCTAAGGAGGATAAATGCGCTCGCGATTCAGCCCTGATTAAAAACTGTTCTGATAACCTCAATCCAATTAAATATTCAGGTTCCGAAGCGCTAGCTAATCTGTTTTTGTATTTATTGGGAAATGATAAAACGGTTCCAGCCTGATCAATGATGCTTTCCCCTATCCATAAGGATTTCCTCAAATCACCAGTCTCAAAGGCATCCAAAAGTAGTTTAGTGACCGGATACACAGGTATTGAAGTCAGAGATGATGGAACAAATATTGATGCTAATCCGGTAAAACCATCTTTTGTCCAAAACTGTAAAATGCTTTCCTTATTGTTTGATTTAAAAACCTGATCTACAGCGTCTAAAGGCAAATACGACCCACTATTGATAACCAAGGAAGATTCCATTTCAGCATTTGCCCAGTTTTGCATGATTAAATAGACCCTTGCAAGAAGCGCAGCTGCTGCCCATTTATTTGCACGCACTTTTTCCAATCCCTGATATTGCGCAGGAAGGTTTTGTTGTGCAAAAATTAAATCCCTTGTAATCTGATCATATACGACAGATTCATCTGATTGTTTTAATGATCTATTTAAATTTGCATCAGTTGTTAGTACTAAAGGTATCCTTCCATAAAAATTAGTCAGATATAAATAACAATATGCCCTCAGAAATTTTGCTTCTGCTACATAGATAATTGCCTTAGATGGGGAAATTCCATTTGAGTTAGAAATACGCTCAATTAAGTCATTACAACTATATATCGTAAAGTAAAAATTCCCCCACAAAGTTTCATTCAATGAATTAGACGCAGTTAGTCTACTGAATAAAAATTCTTTGGTTGTAGGATCAATAGAGGTAATTTCTAATTCATCAGTATACAATCCGAATGTGTTTGTCAGATTAAGTTCTATCCTTTTATCGAATTGTCCGTAAATGTTAACCAGTGCTGCGGTTGCTGATATTGTATCTGAAAAAACGGCATTAGATGTTAACTGATCTTTTGGGGCTTCAATATTTATTAATTTTTTACACCCTAAAGTTGATAATCCCAAAACCAAAATGATTATAATTATATTTTTCATATCATTCATAAATTAAAACGTAAATTGAACACCTAGATTAATACATTGTAGTGGGGGAATATTTGAGCTGGCACCACTTTCCGGATCATAAAGTGCGTTATTCTTGTTCCACCAAGTGGCTAAGTTTTGGGCTTGAATATAAATGGTCGCTCTATCTACCCTTATCTTTTTAAGAATATGATCTGACACAGCATAAGATATTTGTACGTTTTTTAACCGCAGGTATGTCGAATTGAAAAAATTTGCTGACGATAACGTATAATAAAAATCTGATGATGTAGAAGCCTTTGGTGTAATTGTTAAATCATTAGGATTTTGCCAGCGGTTTTTCACCAAATCAAAACTATTGAATATAGTTCCTGGAGAATTTACACTTCCAGATATACCTTGCTTGGCAAACTGAAAGAAAACATCCAATCTAAATCCTTTGAAACTAAAAGTATTACCCATACCACCATAAAAAGACGGGTCTTTTCTACCGATAGTTGAATAATATGAATCGAAATCTGGCAAGCTAGTACTGTTGCCATCCTTATCTTTAAATAAAGATGATCCTGTTGCCGGATCTGTACCTAAGTACATAAATCCGGTCGCCCTTTGTACACTTTCACCAACAACAAGAGTTTTAGAATAACTGCTGGATTCAATATCTGGAAAACTAATTAACCTATTTTTTAGAAACGTAATATTAAAATTAGTTGACCAATTAAATTTTTCTGTCTTAAAATTTGTACTGTTCAATTCTAACTCCCAACCAGAATTTCTAACTTTTGCTGGCAGATTAGCCTGATAACTGGTGAACCCTGTCATTAATGGTAAAGTATAATTTACAAGCTGGTCGCCACTAACATTTTCAAAATGACTAATGGTAAAATTGAATCTGTTATCAAACAAGCCTACCTCTAGTCCAACTTCAGTCTTTTTATTGGATTCCCAATGATAATTATCATTAGCAATTCTTGCTGGTTCTAATCCATTTTGATTTTGATAAACAATCCCAGATGTCCGATAAGTAGATAGGTATTGATAGTCAGCTATTTGATCATTCCCTGTAATTCCGTAACTACCTCTAATTTTAGCATAGTATAAAAATCTCAACTTATCTTTTAACCAATTTTCATTACTGATTAACCATGCAGCACCTATTGCACCAAAATTTCCAAATTGATGATCAATTCCAAAACGTGACGAACCATCTCTCCTGCCGCTAACATTTAAAAAATATTTCTGATCAAAATTATAGCTCACCCTGCCAAATAATGAAACATATTTATAAACTATATTATAACCATTTGGAGTGATCGTAGATGCAGATCCAGGATTTTCCAATAATGATTCACTATTAAAATTTGTACCTACTAATATTTGGTTTTCTGTAGAATTCTTCTGGTACGTGCCACCTGCTAGAAAATTTAAGCTGGACTTATTAATATTAGTTGAGTAGTTTATTTGGGGCTCAATTATAAATGTTCTGGTTAAATTGTCTCCGAAAGTGGTTTGGCTCGTTGGGGAATAATTAGGATTACTTCCCGATTTTGGAGAGACAATTATTTGACTCATCTCCAGCTGATTAAAACCAAAATCAGTTTTAACAGTTAAACCTTTTAACAACTGGAGCGAGGCTGTGGTATTAAAAACCGTATTTCCTGTTCGGGTTTTGGAGTAATTATTTATTGCTGCAATAGGATTACTACCTGTTGCCCAATTCAATTCTCCATTTTGGTTGTATAATGGAAAATTAGGAGGAAGCAATAAAAAATTGAGAAAATCATTCTTTGGATTTGAAGAATTATTATCATCTGCCGTATATGATAAAGAACTGGATAAATTGAATTTATTATCAATGGAATGATGTTGCAGGCTAAATCTGGCTCCTCCTCTTTGGTATTTGTTATCTCCACGTAATACTGAAGTTTCATTTCTATAATTGATGCCTCCAAGCATTTTTGTTTGCTCAGATCCACCGGAGAGGCTGGCATTTACGTTTGTTGTCCTTCCAGTTCGACCCATAATATATTTGCCCCAATCAGTAGCATCAGTTTGGCTCCAGAGCTTTAAATCAGGTGCATAACCTAAAGAACTTGGATCAGTAGAAGGTTCCAGTCCATCGTTTTTAAATGCCTCCCTACGGATCGTCAAATAGTCGGAGAGTTTTAACAGTTTTGGAAAACTAGCTACCTCACTTACACCAGAGCTAATGTTTATATCTGCTTTAGTTTTACCAGCGATACCTTTTTTTGTTGTTATCAAAACTACACCATTAGCACCTCGGCTTCCATAAATTGCCGTAGCATCTGCATCTTTAAGTACATTTATGCTCTCAATATCATTTGGATTAATAGAATTGAGCGGACTTATTTCCCCGCTTATTATATCACTTAAAGAAGTGTTATGTACAAGTGAAGTACCAGGGAAAGGTACTCCATCAACAACATAAAGCGGATTTGTACCAGCGGTAATTGAACCTTTCCCCCCAATTTGCACTTCTATATTCCCTCCTGGCAAACCATTAGTGGTTTGCAAAAAAACGCCAGGGAGCCTGCCAGATAAAGCTGATAATACATTTGTTACAGGCTGCTTCTCTAAATCTTTAGAAGTTATGGTAGATACGTTTCCAGTATTGAATTTCCTGGATACTTGTCCATAACCTATCACCTGGATTTCTGACAAATTACCAGCTTCTTTTAATTTGATAGTGATAGGCCCGGAATTCTTCACAGGAACTTTTTGGGACTGATATCCAATATAACTAATTAAGAGCACAGCGCTCTCATCAACGTTATAAAACTCAAAAGCGCCATTTTCATCCGTTAATAGCGCTCTGTTCGTATTTATAATCTTAACAGTTGCACCGATAAGTGGTTTTTCCTTTTCATCTACGACACGCCCACTGACATCAATTTCCGAAAAAAAACCAGTAACAGCGGTGCTTATTTTATCTAATATGGACTTGCTCAGTGGTTTTAATGAAACAACCTTGTTCTCAATTTTATAGGTAATTGACTGCCCGGTAAAACACAATTCAAGTGCATTTTCAATGGTTGCGTTTTTTATTTTAATGCTGACCGGCTTTGTATTTTTAATTAAATTACCATCATAAAAGAACTCATAACCAGTTTGCTTACTGATTTCCTTTATGATGACATTTAGAGGGGCATTTTTAACATCAAGGGAAACCCTCTGGCCAAAGCTGCTAGCGTTAACCTGCATTATTGTTGCTATTAAAATAATTGTAGTTAACCGCATAATGAGCTGAATTTTAGGGACACGCCGTTCTGACATACCCCTTTTCTTGGTATATATTACATACATTTGTATTCTGGTTTAAATTGATAAGTAACTCAAATTTTTTATTGGTATAATCCAGATATAGCCAGTGGTGTTCTAGCACTACTGGTTTTTTTGTGGATCACACTTTAACTTCTGATCGTTTATTTTGTCACAATGACCCTCCTTCCTTCGATTTTAAAGTGTACAATTCCCTGATATTCCATAATCTTTAATACTTCTGATATATTCCTGGTTCTGGCTATCTTTCCCTGAAAATTATGATTGGGATCTGGTACGGTCTCATATACAACTTCTACATCGTACCACCTTCCAACCCTATTCATTATACTTTTCAAATTTTCATTAAAAATGAAATAGCCATCTTTCCATGCGATTACATCTTCCAGATCAGCATTATTTATAACTGATATATGATTTGCCGTTAATTGTGCTTGTTGGCCAGGATTCAGGATAGTCTCAGATTTCTTTTTACCTGGCAGTGAATCATTAGAATTGGTATTGATTTTTACAGACCCTTCTAATAGAGTGGTTTTCACAACAGGTTCATCGTCATAACTATTTACGTTAAATCTGGTTCCCAGCACTTTAACCTCCTGCCCTTTACTGGAAACATAAAATGGATGACTTTTATCCTTAGCTACCTGAAAGTAAGCCTCACCTTTTAATTCAACTCTTCTTTCTTTTAATGAAGTGAAAGAAGTAGGGTATTTAAGGGACGAGGCGGCATTCAGCCACACGATGGAGCTATCGGGTAAGCGAATCTTATATTGCTCGCCTCTGGAGGTAGAAAGTGTATTAAATCTTAAGTCTTTGCCCCTATTGCTATTTGCAGGAGAGGAACTTGAAAGTTCATATAAAAGTTCTCCGTCAACAGTTTTCGTAATTTTTACTCCGGCCTCCTGAGCGAGCTTTTCATTTGAAACTTCGGATAAGATGATTTTCTTACCACTAGATAAGATTAGTGTCGCACTGTTTTTACCGGGAGCTATGTCTTTAGAGTCAGCAATAATATCTTGATCTGTTTTATTTTTCAGGAAGCTAAACATAGCCAGAACCATAACCATAAGCATGATTGAAGCTGCAATACCAATCTGTTTCAAAGTTGGGCTGTAGATTGATTTTTTAATTTTTGAAGGTTCAGGATTCATCAATATCTCCAATTGTTCTTCGGTTAAATCAGAAACATCAACTTCCACATAATTCATGTAAAATGTCTCTATCAAGGCAATTTCCTCAACAGTACATTGACCCGAATTATATCTTTTTAATAATTTTATGATATCCGTTCTTTCCATACACCGACTTTTTTTGCTGGTTATAGTAGTATAACGGCGAGTGCACTATGCAGGGACTATACGAAAATCAAAAAAAAATGAAAAAGTTTAATAAAAAAGCACGAAAACCAGAAACCAGAATAAGCCAAACTTGCACTTCAATTTTTTAAGGGCACCTTTAACCTGGTTTTTAACGGTATTTTCAGAAATGTTTAGTTTTTCTGCGATCTCTTTATGAGATAACCCGGTGGTTCTGCTCAAAATAAAGATTTCTCTCATTTTTGGTGGCAGCTCATTTATTTCCTTCTCAATAATTTTAGCAAATTCCCGCTCTCTAATGAACAGATCAGTTACATAACTACTTTTATCATTTATGAAAATTTGAAAGCTATTAATATATTTTGATTCTACTTTTTTGTGAGAAATGAAGTCCAGTATTCTATTACGGACAGATACAAATAAGTAACTTTTAAGGTTGGTTTGATCCGGCAAAGCAGAACGCTTAATCCACAGATTGGTAAATAGTTCTTGTATGATGTCACTGGCATCATCAAAGTCACCCAGTTTTTTATAAGTGTGAATGTGTAATAAACTTTTATAACGAAAGTAAATCTCATCAAATGCGACTGCATTACCATTTCGAAGCAAATGTGTCAATTCAATATCTGAAAGGTCACTATATAATCTCATACTTACGTTTAGTTACAATTAGCCTAACATAAATTCATTGTAACAGTAGAAGAGATTAAAAGCAAAATTAGTATTATTTAAATTAGTGTTAACTAATTATTATTAGTTCTCATGTGAGTTGTAGGATTTGAAATTTAAATCTCAGGATTTAAAACCTAAATTAACAAGGCGAATAATGCATTATAGACGTATTTAAGGTAAAATTTCATTTTTAATCCAACTAAATATTATTTTTATTTTTTAGATATTCAACTTCAGCCTTCTGAAACAAACCGCCAAAATAAATGAATTATCAGGTAGTGAATATACATATGAATAGCTTTTTATTGACAAATGAATAGTTTCTTTCATACAGATGAATAGTCTATTTGTGGCAACTGTCCCTAGGTAGTATTTAGAATTCTTGCTAACTTATTAGATATTTTACAATAACCTCATTAGAATTAAAATTGAGGTAATATTCAAATAAATAATATTTGGGGAGTACCAATGTGTAAACGCTCTTCCAGTGCGTATTAAGCATCAGAGAAAATTACAGTCCCCAAACCCAATTAACTGTAATTTTTTAAATACCGGAAGGTACTGGTAACAAACCACCGCTACTGATGCAAGGGACGTAAGCAAAGCGATATTGTATTAATACTAAAAAGTAATAACTCCGCCAAGGGTGTGGGCTATTACTAAGGATAAGAGATAATCAATTGATATCTCTTATCCTTAAACAATATAAAAAAAAATATAAAAAACTGAATTTGAGCCACTTGACCCTTTTATTCGAAATAAAATCTTTCGATATTAGTATTACATTATCTGATGATACAACCTTTTGAAAAGCAAATTAAACATGCAGTTTGCATGGCAGTTAGTAAAAAGGAAAATGCTGAATATCCTTAACATAGTAGGCAAAGGGCTAGCTGAAAACCTTGAAAAGAGTAGGCAGTTAATGAATTAGAGTTTACACTTTTATATTAAAAGTGAAATATTATGAACTGGTTTAAATTAAATACAGGTGCTACTAATCCTTATCTTCCAGCTAATTATACGCTCAACAATAATCCGGGCTGTGTTGGATCAGAAACTTTATGTTCTATCAATGCGCAAACTGATGCAAATAACAAGCCTATTATAACTGGGCAAATTCAAACAGCCATCACTAACGCTTTAAATGGCATAATTACACCAAATGTGACTCAGCTGAAAGCTGCTTAGTCTTTAGCCAAGTGGTAATTTGATAAGGACCACTTGGCTTATTTTAATTTTGATAAAATATTTAAAACTTAAAATTATGAATTGGTTTAAATTAAATGCAAATGGAGACCCTTATGTAGCATCTAACTATATAATTAACAATAATCCTGGTTGCATAGGTGGTGAAACACTATGTGCAATTTTTGCAAATAGTGATGCCCATGCGAAACCAATTATAACAGGAGATATTCAAAATGCAATTACAAATGCTTTAAATGGTATAATTACGCCTGATGTGACTCAGCTTAAATATGTATAAAATATTTAAAGCCGAATTAAGATAAAAGTCTGGCCATCATGAGAATCCAGACTTTTAAAAGTTCCCAAATTAAATATATACCATTTTGAAAATGAATATCATAACTGTGCATTACAATAAATCATTTTCCATTCAATAGACTATTTTTCGGTCAATACAAACACATCAAGCTCACGTTCTTCTTCTTTAAAATCAAGACCGTATTGCCGAAGTACTTTCTTTATGGTTTTTATATCAGTCCAGGAATCTATCTTAAGCTCAATATCTACAGGGTCTTCATATCCGGTTTCATTAATTATTGGTGGATTATTTTCATAATCGTTTAACTTATAGACCAAATTATCAAATGGGGTGTTTTTGAACTCTTTAACCGATTTATCAAAAGATAAAATAGTTTCTCCGCCTTTTGATTTAATTTTGTCAGCGGAAGATGTTCTGGTCAACACAAGACATTTCATTAATCGTTTTTCCCACCGTGCATCTAATCCAAATAAGCGATTCAGATCAGCAATCATCAACTCATATTGTTTTTTATCATCACCAACTCTATCTGGAGTAATAGACTCATAACAAAATTGATTTTTTCTGTTCCATTCCTCTTTAGTACCTAACGCCCGATCATAAATGTACTTAGATTTGTCCTTTACGTTTAAAATAAGCCGGTTGCGACTCCCACTTGATAAAGGAATTTGAACCAAATAGCTCAATAAAGCTTTATAAGCTGATAATATACCCAAATTCAAAAAATAATTTCTGCGGGTTTTAGTATTGGAATCCAAACTGCTTATGATTTTTTTGTCGTGCACACCTTCTCTAAATGGTGTTATAACAGTATAACTCACAGTTTGACCGAATCCCCCTTTACTGATCAGGGGTTTGCTGTCATCAAGTTGCTTAAAATCATCCTTAACAGGCCATTCAGGTAAATTCCCATCCAGTACATATTGGATATTTTTTGCCGTAACATATTCACCCCCGGTAAGTGCAATGACTTTTCCTCTGTAAATCCAAGCTTCGTGGGGTATTGCCCAATGCTTAAACCATTTATTTAATACATTATCTTCTACCACAGACGGTAGCATCGTTGTTTTTGCATATTTATTATTTTTAAAAAATGAATTAATATGGCTTTCAGCTTCATAAGTAACCGCAAGTATTTTAATCTGATCGCCAAATACTTTTTGTAAAGAATCCATTTTAGGAAATTCAGCAATGCAGGCGGTACAGCCTGTTGTCCAAAAATCCAGAATCAATAATACATCTTTGTAATCTGACAGATGTGTGCTTCGCTGTTTATCATTAACTATCTTTTTAATAATAATGTCCGGTACAACATCTCCGACATTCAAACTCTTTATTGTATCAGTAAAGGTACTTACTTGAAGATTATCACTGTGGATTGGATTAGCATTCAACACCAAATGGGTAGATAAAATAACTGCAATCATCATACTTACCCAGCCAAAGAAAGGAAGATTTTTTAGTTTTAATTTCATCTGGGATTTTGTTGGAGATTTGAATTATTGATAACTTGCTGATCAATTAGTAATACATAACGTTTATCATTTGGCGGAAGTGAATAGGTTGTCCCATCAAGATTGCGATATAGTGTTTTTTGAAATTTAGTATCCTTATTTAATCTCCTTAGATCAGACCATCTTAGCCCTCTGAATAAAAGTTCCTTTCTTCTCTCTTCAATCACTTTACTTAATGCTTCATCTACAGTAGTAGCCCCAATCGTAGGATAAACAACATTATCATCCCACCTTGTTTTCATTAATGTATTGAGATCTGCCATAGCCAGATCTATTTTTCCATTTCGGGCATAACATTCTGCACGTATAAGGTATACCTCATCCGTAGCAAATCCATTAAAAAATGCGGCAATAGTAACCGGGTTATAATTTCCGGTAAATCTTTGCCCGGCAGCGACAGGGTTAAAAAAAATTTCCTTTCGCAGATCATGGTCGTTATAAGACCTATAAAGCAAGGTATCTATTAGTGCTATTGACGGGCGCACAGGGCCAGCTGCATTCGTGGTACTATGAAATATCACTTCATCATTAAATCTGGTAAAAGGTGTAAGAGAAGTTCTGCTGATAGAATTATAGTCTAGTAAGGTCTTATGGTATTTTAAGCAGGAGTCTGCATATATACCAGCATTATTGTAATCTTCCATAGCCAGAAATGTTCTTGCGAGCGCAGCAAATGCCGCTACCCTGTTTGGACGTGACTTAATGCTACTTGTTAAAGGTAATAAGGTGATTGCCTCTTTAAAGTCCTGTATGATCCGGTCATAGGTTTGCTTTACAGTTCCTCTCTCAGATTCAACTTCTAAATCTGGTTCTGTCCGTACAGGAATTCCAGGATCTGAATTAGTAGAATTTTGATCGTAAGGTTTTGCATACAACTGGGCTACTTGAAAAAAAGCGTGTGCCCGAAAAAACAATGCAGATCCCCTTAAAGTATTTATTGTTATCTGGTTGAGATTACCCGGGTCATCTTGAAGTACCTTTATTACCAGGTTCGCATTATATACAACGGTATAAGGTGCAATCCAACTGCTGTTAGCGCCATTCCTTCTAGCATCAGAAGCCCATCTGTGTATATCTTTGTCTGCCTGATCAAAAAGTCCGTTATATGTAGAAGTCAGCAGGTAATAATTATCTGATGATAACTCACCATCTATAGGATAGAGGGCATTCATTACATCAAAATTATCTAATAAAGCCTGGCAATCAGCAGCAGAAAACTTCACTTCTTTACTGTTTGGCCTAACATCCAGAAAATCCTTTTTACAGGAAATAGAGCATACACAGATTAAAATGAAGAGTGTTAAAAATATGTTTTTCCGATTCATAATTAGTTTTACTAAAAATTAAAAATTCGCTGTTAGTCCCATTGAAAATGTACGTGGAGAACGGTAGCCACTGATGATATCTGGATCAATACCTTTTTTATTAGCCCTCCATAGAATTCCAACATTATTCACATTTGCATAAAGTCTGACAGATTTCAGACCTGGTATCCTATTTTGGAGCAGATAAGCAACTGTAATATCTTGCAGGCGAATATGGTCAGCCTTTTCTACAGTAGCCGCAGAGCCATTATAAAAATCATCACGCTCAGAGTTTGGAGGATAGATCATAGCAGGTATATCTGTGATTTTTTCATCTCCTTGTTTTTGCCATCTTCGTGAATATTCTTCATTACCCATACCTATGGCATAAAGATTATTGTAGTTTATCCCGGGTCTTTTAAAATAATAATCAAATTTATAAAGGATATTAGCTGACACTTCTATTCCTTTAAAGGAAAATGTATTACGAAACGCTCCATAATAAACTGGCGTGGCAGAGCCAAAATACCGAAGATCCTCTATTTTAGCATTCAATAAGTTTGAATAATCTTTACTCACTTCGCCATTAAGATAACCTTGAGGCTCTCCATTGGAAGAATCAAGGCCAGCCCAATTATATGCAAGAACAGCATACGCATCCTTTCCCTCAATTGGATTGAGAAAATTTGACCGACCAATGTAATCCAGAGCAGTATTTTCCTTTAATAAATAACGGGTCACTATTGTTCTGCTATAATTAAATATTAAAGTGCTCCTCCATTGAAAATCGGACATATTCATGTTCAAAGAATTTAAAGTTATATCAATTCCTTTTCCATGCAGGTTAGCAGAATTTAAAGTTTGTGTATATGATCCCTTGGTAAGATCAATTGGTGCGTTAGTGACCAGATCTTTTGAGCGCTTATCAAAATACTCAATACTTCCTGTAAGCCGGTTATTCTTCATACTAAAATCTAATCCTATATTTAACATTCCGACCTTTTCCCATCTTAAATCTGGATTAGGGGGATTAGTAGTCTCTGCATAAGGAAGTCCTGTTATAGAATTACTGCCAGGATAAGTGACAACTGCATACGCAGGAACTCCAGTTACAACGTTTCCGCTATAGCCATATGTTCCCCTAAGTTTCAAATTAGGTATGAATTCAAATCTATAAAAGTTCTCTTTAGATATATCCCAACTTGCACCTCCAGACCATAAAGGAGACCCTCGTTTATTGGCATTATCTCCAAACACATTTGAAGCATCTTTACGAACACTTGCAGATATTGAATAACGATTATTATACGTGTATGCTGAGTTGAAAAATAAAGAAGTGAATCTATTGTTATTATCATTTATTGATGGCTGGTTAGGTATTAATTCTGTTCCTCCATAATAAGTTTGGACAGGGTTCTTGTAGTCTACATTTAAAAAAGAATTGGTATTAGGATCAAAACCATATAATGTATTTTGAATTGTTGTCAATCCATAATTTTTTCGAGCTTCGGCACCAGCAATTGCATTAAGTTCATGTTTATTATTCCAGATTTTGTGCTCATTGACCTGTGCACGGATAGTTTGGGCTTTAAATATTGATTCCCTTGGAATATTTATTGCACCAGAAGGAATAGCCCGCTCAAAGGTAATTGGATCAGTATAGGTGTTTACCAGATTCCGTACATAGTAGGAATCTTTGTCGTACAATGTTTTGGAATCTGTATTAGTTTGCTGATATTGATATTTGATGTCTGCTGACAGTATTGAATTTAAATTGTATGTAACGCCAAGGTTGAATAGGATATCCTGTGAATTTCCAGTAAAGACAGTTTTATGAAGATCATCCAAAGGCTTAAATCTCCAGTCAACCAGTCGGGAATCCTTACTTAAGTTGTCAAGATAAGTCGGATTATAGATCATGCCAGGCGCGAGATGGTTGCCGGAGCCGTCAGCCAAACGAGCATAAGGGTAGAACAATCCAGGATCATATGATGTCGCGCCAGCAGCTGCCTCGTCAGAATTTACGTCTTTTGTTCTTGTGTACAAAAAACTGGTTTGAATATCAAGCTGTTTAATTGGTTTAAAAGTGACATTAGATCGGAAGGATGTTCTATTATAAGTAGAAGTTACTAAACTATTTAAGTTTCGGTCATACCCTGCAGATAACATATAGGTAACTTGTTTACTACCACCATTTATATTAAGTGAATACTGTTGGTTTATAGCGTCCCTATACATATATTTTAGATAATCGTTACGTACATCATACTGACGAAAGGCATTAATCTGATTATCTATCAGTGCTCTTCCTTCTGTATCTGATAAAGGTAGTTCACGTTGCTTTGCTAATAGTTCAACTACGGGGGTTAAAAATGGAGGATAAGGACTGGTGGTTGTTAATTTGTTATCATAATACTGATTGGCAAATAAAAACCTCTCAACATCAATGGCATCTGAACTACTTATTTGAGGCAGGTAAAATAAATCCGGCTTTTCTGAAATAGTGACATTTCCATTGAATGATATAGATAGAGGTTTATCATATGCGCCTTTTTTTGTAGTTATTACGATTACACCATTACCAGCTCGTGTTCCCCAGATAGAAGCAGCAGCAGCATCTTTAAGAATTGTGATATTTTCAACATCATTTGGGTTCAAATTAGATAGATCTCCTTCATAAGGGATATTATCCAATACTACCAGCGGCCTGGTAAGAATGGTATTATTATTTAGTGAACTTATTCCCCTTATTGATATCGCATCACCAGTTGGAGATGTTGCCGATCTATTATTAAAATACACCCCTGCAACAGTTCCAAGTAATCTTGATGTGACAGTGGTTCCTGTTACGCGATTAAATAAATTATTGTCTATCTTTTCAAATGAACCAGTTGTACGTTCTTTTGGTAAAGTTTGGTATCCTGTACTCACAATTTCTACACCTTCAAGGTCTGAGGGTTGAAGTTCAAGTTTAATAATTAAAGGCCCAGATTGCTGGGCTGGTATCTGCTGTGATTTGTAGCCAATATAACTTACAATTAAAATTGCTTTTTCATCAACATTTAATAATTCAAAATACCCTTCATTATTCGTTAAAACTGCTTTATTGCTATTTAACACTTTAACTGTTGTCCCAACTAAAGGCAAATTGTTATTATCAACGACATGTCCCCTGATATCAATTTCAGTAAACAATTCAGACAGTGCTTTATTTAAGCTTTTAATAATTGATGGGCTTTTAGGTTTTAAAGAAACCGCTTTATTACGGATTTCAAATGTGAAAGGCTGATTAATGAAGCATTTAATTAATGCTTCTTCTAAAGATGAATTCCTTATATTAATTGTAATTGGGCTGGTTTTCTCAATCAAATCATTATTATAAAAAAACTCGTAGCCGCTTTGCCTGCTTATTTCTTTAATGACATTGTTTAATGGCGCATTCTTAATGTTGAGAGAAATGCGCTGGCTATAGCCAGTAGCACTCAACTGCATTATGGTTGCTATTAAGATCAAAGTAGTTAATCGCATAATTAGCAATAATTTACTGATGTGCCGATTAAGCACACCATCTTTCTTAGTATAAATTTTATACATTTGTAGTTCTGGTTTAAGGTTGATAACTATCTCAAATTTTTATTATCGGAACCCAGACTTAGCCAGCAGTGTTTCGAGCACTTCTGGCTTATTTTTTGGATTCTTAACAGTTAAGTATTTAATTTATCGTAATTGTAACCCTCCTTCCTTCAACTTTAAAGTTTACTGCTCCTGTTCTTTCCATAATTCCAAGTACTTCACTTAGACTTCTACTTCTGGCAATTTTACCTTGAAAAGCAAGCTTAGGGTCTGGCTCATTTTTATAGAAAATTTCTACATTATACCACCTTGCCACCTTATTCATAATGCTCTTAATATTTTCATTGAAAATAAAATATCCATCTTTCCATGCAACAATGTCGTCCAGATCAACATTGCTTAAAATCTTAATCTGGCCTTTTCTGATTTGGGACTGTTGACCAGGTTTAATAACTACAGTTTTATTTTCAGCTATTCCGCGCTGATATAGATGATTTATCTCCTTTTTAGAGGTCACTTCAATAGAGCCCTCTAATAAAGTGGTTTGAACAGAAAATTCATCATCGTATCCATTGATATTGAAGTGCGTCCCCAGAACTTTTACTTTCTGACCTCTGCTGTAAACGATAAAAGGACGTTTTTTATCCTTTGCTACCTGAAAATAGGCTTCGCCGCTCAACTCTACTACCCTGTCTTTGAGTGACGCAAAAGATGAAGGGTATTTGAGAGCTGAGGCAGCGTTAAGCCATACTATCGAACTATCCGGCAAACGCACCTGATATTGTTCGCCCCTGGCTGTTGTCAGAGTATTATAGTGTAATTCCCCCTTTCCATTTTTGGAAGAGGAATTCGAAACTTCATAAATAATTTGTCCGTCAGCAGACTTAGTGATTTTTACACCCGCCTCTTTAGCAAGAATTCCGTTTATAGCATTTGATAAGGTAATATTCTTACCATTTGCCAATGTTAGCGTAGCACCATTCTTTCCTGGCCTGATTTCGTTTTTAAAAGTGATTTCAGTTCGGACAGTACCTACGCTTTTATAAAAATAAAACCAAATGCAGATTGAAATAATTATTGATGCGACAGCAGCTATTTGGGGCCAGAGCTTATTCTCTCTCTTGTTAGCAATGATATTAGGAACTGAAGTGTTGATTTCTTCAAATTGGAGTTCTGTTAAACGGGGAATATCATTAAGTTCAAATTTGTTATACCAGGATTCCAGCAGTATTTTTTCACCTTCAGTACAAGTGCCATTACTATACTTCTTTATTAATTCCGATTTATTCATAAGCCCCAGCTGTTTTTTCTAATTTTAACTAAGACAGGTAACGCTATGGCAAAGGGCTAGTCATGCTGAAAAAATATTTTATTTTCTCAAACACAATCATAAAAACACTGTATAGGCAAAGATTAAGCTATCCGATTAAGAAAAGTAAATAATTAGAATTTTAAAAGCAGAGCTAGGTAAAGAATCAACCCTAGTTTTGTTCTGAGAATCTTTAATGAACTTTTTATCTGATTTTTCACTGTATGTTCAGAGACTCCCAGGGTATTGGCAATCTCTTTATGGCTCATATTTTTTCTGCGGCTCAAAATAAAGACTTCTCTCATTTTTGGTGGCAATGCATTGATTTCCTTCTCTATGATGCTAGCCAGATCCTTTTCACGCATGATCAAATCAGTAGTGAAATTATTTTCATCAATGAAGCTAGTGATAGAATCCGTATATTTTGATATTACCTTTTTATGAGCAATTATATTAAATATCTTATTCCTGATCGTTATATATAGATAACCAGAGATATTTGTAGTTAGCGGCATATCCTTATGCTTTAACCATAAAGTGGAAAATAAATCCTGTATAACATCTTTAGCTTCTTCGAAGTCACCTAGCTTTTTATAAGCATGAACGTGAAGGATTCCTTTGTATCTATGGTAGATTTCGCTGAATGCGGTTTTATCACCATCACGGAGCAAGACAGCCAATTCATCATCAGAAAGTTTACTATACAAAATCATTACAATGGAATTATTTTTTGTAAACACAATAACAATAAATCTTTGGAGATGATCTTGTAAAATTAGGTAATATTTAAATCATTGTTAAATTATTATTAATCGCAAACATATAAGTTGTATAACTTTAGCAATTGATTTATTAAAAAACATCAAAGGAATATCAATGAAGCAACATTCTGGGAATTATTAATTGGTCAAATAATAGATCTAATTTTATTCTATCAGATGAATACAATTGAAGTAGTTTGTTTTGTATAGGAATCATTAAGCTTCTTTTGTTCCAGCTTTGCTTCTTCTAATAAGTCCGTCAATACAGTGTGCACATCAAATATAAATTCCCGGTATTCCTGGTTATAATCAAAATTGTATAAAAAGGGTTGTATTGAGGAAATGATGATATGCTCCAGTTGTTTTATAGAAAATGTTGTGGTTTTCTTTGTCCTTCTCTCTTGAATGCAAGATAGCCAATATCTGCCGTCGACTGATTTAGGATTAATAACTGTGTTCATCTTAACAGCTATCTTTATAAAATTAAAAACATGATCTGGCAACTTTACATCAAGTTGAAGATTACATTCAAAGGAATAATTCATACAAGCGTTAATAAGGTAAGTATAGTTTAGGCTCTTTATTGGTTACTCTTAATGGAATTCCTGACTATAAATCTTTCTCAGTTCCAGAATAGCCATCCGAATCTTGCATTTAATTACTTCAAGTGGTGATCTAAGAATCTCTGATGCTTCTTCTAACGTATTTCCTAAGAAATAAACAGTATAAAACACTTCTGATAACTCCAGATCCAGGTAATTTAAAAGCTCTTCAGCTCTTAAATGACAATATTCATTCTTTTCATCATTATTAAATGTAGTGTAGTTAATATGCTGCTGGTTTTGTAAATCTTTTCGATTAGAATTCTCCTCAATTATTTTCAAAGTCTTTTTCGCATGTTTTACAGCGAGGTTTAAAATCCATGTAAATAAGCGCCTATCATTTGGGTTGTAATCAACAGCTGTCCTCCATGCTTCTACAAATACATCTTTAAGTACCTGTTCAGCTAAATCTGTGCGTTCAACTATATATAATATTTTGAATAACAAAGCGCCCGAATATTTATCATACAATTCACTGATCGCAAAAGTTCTATTTGTTCTTAGGGTTTCAACCAGCTCCTTTTCACTTAAAAAAACTTCTTTACTCATATTATTGACCATTATTCATATACTCAAATTGCAGTTATAACAGTTTATGTAAAAAGGCCTTTAAAGCTTAAAAAGCACCATTTCTGATGTAATGTTAAGGATTCCTACAAAAAAAAACGAATCTAAAATTGTACAAATTCGACACGAATAAGGCTAAAAGCATTTATAATTACGGAAACATCAAAATTATTTTTTCAATAAAAATAGGACAAAATAATCCATCATCATTTTTGAGGTGTTTGAGACTTTTTACATTTTTATGTAGTTTAAGAAAGATACATTTGGTAATAAATTGAGGGATCTGATATGCAGTTTTACCCAGCAAAGCAATTGTCAACATTGATTAAACATTACTTATTTGTTGAGAGCAATGCAAAAGGAATCAAAAAATTCCGTCTATTTTCAGATGGGAATACAGGGATTGTTTTTTCGTTCAAAAATAAATTGATTACAAGTTCCAGCCAAACAGGGCTAACTGATTCTTTACCTGTTTCATTTGCTTATGGCCAAATTAGCGGATTCAAGAATATCTTTTGTGTGGATGAAACTTCTTTATTGATCGTGGTCTTCAAACCGTATGCATTGAGCAACTTACTAAATATACCTGCGAATGAATTGGTAGAACAGACTATTGATCTGACTGATTTATTTGGGAATATCGCCACTGAGGTGACTGAGAGATTATTTCTTTGTCAGAATCTGGCTGAAAGAATTCAAATGTTGGAATCATTTTTTATTAAGATCATTGCAAATGTTAATAATCCAGCTACTCCAATGATAACAGCATCTGTAAATTTCATTCAGCAAAACAATGGTTTAATCAACCAGGAACAATTAATTAGGTACACTGGCTGCGAGCAGAGGCAAATTGAAAGAAAGTTCATTGAAACAATTGGGATTACTCCAAAAAAATATTGCGATATCGTCAAGCTTACAGTTTATTTAAAATATCTCAGAGACTCAAAGCCTGCTAAACTAAGTAATCTTGCTTATGAATCAGGGTATTATGATCAGGCTCATGTTACGAGGTACTTCAAGAAAATAACTGGGGTGACACCAACACAATATTCATTAAAATTTGATGCACTAGCGCTTAATCTTTTGGAATTTCCAAATTTATAATAAAATAGATCTGATATGCAGTTTTATCCTACAAAGCAATTATCATCATTAATAAAACATTACTTATTTGTGGAGAGCAATACAAAAGGAGTCAAGAAATTCCGGCTATTCTCTGATGGTAATACTGGAATTGTCTTTTCGTTCAAAAACAGGTTAATAACCAATTCTGGAAAAACTGGTATAACTGATTCCTTACCTTCCTCATTTGCTTATGGCCAAATTAGCGGATTTAAGAATATCTTTTGTGTGGATGAAACTTGTTTACTGATAGTGGTCTTCAAACCTTATGCATTGAGCAACTTGCTAAATATACCTGCGAATGAATTGGTTGAACAGACTATCAGTCTCACTGATTTATTTGGAAATATCGGCACTGAGGTGACTGAAAGGTTATTTGTTTGCCAGAATCTGGCTGAAAGAATTCAAATATTGGAATCATTTTTCATTAAGATCATTGCAAATATCAATAATCCAGCTTTGCCAATGATAACAGCATCTGTAAATTTCATTCAGCAAAACAATGGATTAATCAACCAGGAGCAATTAATTAGGTATACGGGCTGCGAGCAGAAACAAATTGAAAGAAAGTTCATTGAAACAATTGGAATCACTCCAAAAAAATATTGTGATATCGTCAAGTTTACCATCTACTTAAAAAGTCTTCGAGACACACATCATCTCAAATTAAAAGATAGTGCTTATGATGCCGGGTATTATGATCAGGCTCACGTAGCCAGGTATTTCAAAAGAATAACTGGGATAACACCAACTCAATATTCATTAAAATTTGATGCACTGGCCCTAAATCTTTTAGAATTTCCAAAAATTTAAATTATTTTTTTTTATATGTCGAATTCTTACAACCCGTTTTCATGTATGAAGTATACATTTGTTTTTAATAGGATATGAAAAATATAAAAATAGCTACTGCTCAGTTTGAGAATAAAAGTGGAGACAAAGATTATAATTTGTCTGTCATCGCTGCTTTAGCTGACAAAGCATCTAAAGCAGGCGCAGATGTGATTTCATTTTACGAATGTTCTATTACTGGATACACTTTTGCACGCAATTTATCAGAAGGGCAACTGCTGGAGATTGCAGAATTCATTCCTGCAGGAGATAGTATTCTTAAACTTCAGGGAATTGCTGATCAGCACAACATTGTTATTCTTGCTGGATTATTCGAAAAAGATGAGCAAAACAACATTTATAAAGCTTATGTATGTGTGGACAGGAATGGATTAGTAGCGAAATACAGAAAACTGCATCCTTTCATTAATCCCTACATAAAACCAGGTAATGATTATTGTGTATTTGATCTTTTTGGCTGGAAATGCGGAATTCTTATTTGCTATGATAACAATGTTATTGAGAATGTGAGGGCGACAAAATTACTGGGTGCTGAAATCATCTTTATGCCTCATGTTACAATGTGCACTCCTTCTACCCGTCCTGGTGCCGGATTTGTATCTCCGGATTTATGGTTCAACAGAGAAAATGATCCGAATTCGCTTCTTGCTGAGTTTAATGGATTAAAGGGAAGAGCCTGGTTAATGAAATGGCTTCCTGCCAGAGCTTACGATAATGCCATTTATGCTGTTTTCTCGAACCCGATTGGTATGGACGATGACCAGCTTAAAAACGGTTGTTCTATGATCATAGATCCTTTTGGTGATATCATTGCTGAATGTAAGGTGCTTGGAAACGATTTTGTCATAGCCGAGTTAACGGAGGAAAAATTAACCCAAGCTGGCGGCCACAGATATATTAAGGCGCGCAGACCTGAGCTATATGCCGATATTCTGGGACAAAGCCATAAATCCAGTCAAAGTGTTATCTGGCTGGAATCCGGTAAAACAGAAGATCTATCTTACGCTGAAATTAATGAACCTAAACATCTAACAATAGAATAATTATGGGTCATTTGTCCAATTAACAGGTAAGCTAAAATTGTAAATTACTTTCAAAAACAAGAGATAATTTACAATGAATACTCCCCTTAATAACACTTCTTTCTTTCTTGATTTACGTAATAAAACGTTAGTATCTGATTACAATAAATTCATTTTAAATCGTCTGGCTATCGTTGTTTCCCCCCATCACGATGATGAATCGATCGGTATGGCTGGTACGATAGCGAGGCTAATTGATTATGGCTTCAATGTTTATATCCTCTACGTAACGTCCGAAAAATTAGATTTAAAAAGCGGGACAAATCCTTTGAATCGTAAAGCTGAGACTATTGCTGCTGTATCTGTTTTAGGTGTAAATACAATTGATAATATCTCTTTTTTGGATTTTGAAGATGGAAATCTCAAAGAGTTTTCTTTAAACTACTCTAAATCCGTGGAGATCCTTAAATCTAAAATTCATTCAATTGAATTTAAAAATGGAGTTATTGACCAAAATGGCAATAACCTGAATCAAGGTAATACATTGGTATTAACTACTTCAAGATATGATGCTCACCGCGATCATGAGGAAACATTTAATATGATCAAGAATGCACTTAGAAAAAGGATCATTCTTGAATTCCCAACTGTCAATCATATGGCATCCTGCTACGTACCTAATTGTATCATTGACATATCTGATTTCTTCTTTTTAAAGGAAAAAGCATTGAAAAATTATACCGGAGAAATAAAAAAAAACAGAATTCTTTGGGACGACATCTTCGCGCTTGACGAGCTGACTGGAAAAAAAATAAATGTGGATTATGCAGAAAGTTGCTTTATCAGCTGGTATGGACTATTAACCAATTAATAATTTCAAATGATAACATTGGGCATATATAATTTAGGTGTAGATCCTTCTGCAGCTATCATACAAAATGGTAATGCAATAGCTTATGTAGAAGAAGAACGTTTAATACGTTATAAACATGCCAGTAACCTTTTTCCGATTAACGCAATTGCTCAGGTTTTTAAACAGACAAAATTAGATTGGGATCAGATTGATAATATAGCCATCCCCTGGCAATGCGCAAAGTATGATGATGGTACAATGGAGAAACACTATGATTCCATAAATACCAGATATGATATTAACCATAAAAATGATATCGCTTATGAAAAGGCAAAACTAGCTGAGTATAAGAGTGAAAATCAAAAATCAATTATTTTAAAGCAATTAAGAAGAGTTTATGGTAATATTCAATTTCCTGAAATATTATTCGTAAATCATCATCTAGCTCATGCATGCACTACTTTTTTCACCTCTGGTATTTCTGAATCTATCGTTTTAACACTTGATGGTTCTGGGGAAGAAGTGACAATTTCTATTTGGGAGGGTAAAAACAATAGGCTTGAATTGCTTAAAGAGGTAAAAACTCCGGTTTCATTGGGCTGGTTTTACTCTGCAATCACCGAATATCTTGGATTTACAGCTTATGGTGATGAATGGCAGGTAATGGGTCTTTCTGCATATGGAAAAAAAAGCGCTATTTATAAAAAAGCCAAAATGAGATTAGATGCTGTAATCTGGTACGATCAAACAGGTGGTGTTGATTGCAACCCTCATTATATTTCACTTGGCAATAAAACTTTTTCAAATTTTTGCTCAGATTCATTCGCCACTTTGATGGGAAGATCGCCGAGAGCTTCAGATGCCGAAATCACCCAATGGCACAAAGATATTGCACTGGCAGCTCAGAACCATCTTGAAGAAATTATACTTGAGGTTTCCAAATATTGGGCTATTAAAACCGGCAACCACAATTTGTGTTTAGCCGGTGGAGTTGCTATGAATGTTAAAATGAATGGTGCACTATTTGAATCTGATTGGATTCAAAAAATGTACGTCTACCCCATTGCTTCGGACTCTGGAACATCAATCGGCGCTGGAATGGCGCTTTATTATAATCTCGAAGGTAATTTGCAAAATCAGCCATTAGGTCATGTATACTTAGGAAACAAATATTCTGATAGAGAGATTGAAGTGATATTAATGAGATGTCAGTTGAAATTTTTTAAGCCTGAAAACTTAGAAGGATATGTCGCTCAGCAAATTGCAGACAATAAGGTGATCGGATGGTTCCAGCTTGGTATGGAAGGTGGCCAGCGAGCATTGGGTGCGCGCTCTATATTGGCCAATCCATTAAACATTGAGTCTAAAAATACAGTCAACCGGATTATTAAGCAAAGGCAGATCTGGCGACCTTTTTGTCCTTCAATGTTACAAGATGATGTTTCAAAATACTTTGTTTTAGGAGAAAAGATTAAAAAAAATCTGAAAAACGGAGCATTCAGTTTTATGACAATGACTTTAACTGCAAATGATTTGGCTAAGCGAGAAATTCCGGCAGTAATTCATGAGGATGGCACTTCAAGGATTCAGATTGTAAGTGAGCATCCTAATGAGCGTTATTACAAATTGTTAACTGAATTAAAAGAACTCACTGGTACTGGTACCGTATTAAATACATCATTTAATGTAAAAGGAGATCCTATTGTATGCAGTCCAGTTGATGCTATCCGGACATTTTATGCAACCGGTATTGATCTCCTGGTTATAGGCAATTGTATTCTTCTAAAATAAAATTTCAACTTTTTGTTTATCACCACCGTTTTCCTGATCCTAAATGAATCAGGAAAACTACTATTGGTAGGTGGTGAACAGAAATCTGGTGCTTTGTTTATGAATGACCACTAAACTTAAATAATTCCAGGATGAAATATTAAAAATAATACTCTTAAAAGCTATAAAACACCATTAACTAGCAATCTAAACGTACAATTCGATTTAGTCTACTGTAAGAAATTGATTTTACACGAGAGGTAAATTGAAAAGGAAATTTGTACAACTTTTAGTGCTAAAAAAAATAAAAAAATAATTCTGTCAGTCAATATATAAAAAATCGATTTAACATTTTTCTCATTAAATCACTGACTAATAATTACTTGTCGATGAAAAAAAAAGTATTTATAATTGACCCGAAATATTTATTTACCCCTAAAAATAATGATGAAAAATATAAACAATACAACTGCTAATTGGACAACATGGTTGCTAATACTTTCAATTGCAGTTCGTAAAAATTACAGCCAAAACACTAAAGGTTACATTATATGCATGCTAGTTATTCCATTCTTTGTAGATGGCTTTTTGCCAAAGGTTTTAATGCTTACATAAGCAACATCATTTATGAAATTGAATCCAAAAAGTAATTTATTCACAAAATTAATTTAAATACACTCCTTTTAGGATAATTATTCATCTCATTAGGAACTACAGTAATAAATTACAAACAAAAATATTAACCAATAAATTTAATCAACAACTTCATGTTATTGTAATAGACTTTTATTGTCATTTATTTTAAATGTATCAACTTAAATCTATTTATAATTTGATAAAAATAATCCTGAATAATGGCGCTAATAGCAATGCCCTGGCCACCAATAAAACCCGTATATGAAGAAATATACCAGCAAACCCCTATCCTAACCTTATCATTAATTGCGATAATCAATTTAGCACTGGCATTAGGTGCTTATCAACTTATAATCGATGTTAAAAAACTGAATAAAGTAGATGAAATCTTCTCTCTTGAAAAGCTGTTAGTTGATGACATTATTACTTATTTACTTATCATCATGCGAGCAAACAGATCAAAATCAATAAATTTTGATGTTGAGAAATTTGCCAGCAAACACAGGAGAAAACGTTATGTTTTAAATGGAAAATGCAAACCAGAAATAAATTGCAGTATTAAGATAACACCAGCAGTTTGCATTGCTGTAGCAAATATCCTTATGAGAAAAGAGATTAGAATTGATTTAAATGATGCTTTAAAATTGGAAGAGATTATAATTTTTTCTGAGACCGGGTTTAATTACTCAATATCAATTGATGTGATCAAATCACTTTATTTACCAGTAATACGTGATTGAAAGCATTGTTCTTCTGTATTGAGTTTCAGGGAACAGTTATAGGTTAGTTAATAAGGAGCCGATGTATGTGGATGCAACATCGGCTTTATTCGATCTAGAACTCAAACTTTATTCCTCGATTATCAATAAGTAATTTGGCCTTACATTTATTAATTAATTCATCCTGTGGATAGTCAATACTATCTTTAGGTGGATATTCCGCTACATAGTACGCCACGATTCCGCTTCAAAGTGGTTCTTCGTCACTTTTGGTGAAATCATAAAAGATAAATCACCGTTGATGGATCCCTGTCTATAAAATAGTTTTTTGTAGCACCGAATTGTAAAGATGTATACTGGCTGAATCCTTCATCAAAAGTGATTAAGAGCCACTTTCGCTGAAATACACACTCCCTGACTTTACCGTCAAAAAATAGCTTAAACTGCAATCTGCATGAAAATCATCGCTCGTGAGAAATAATTCAAAACGACCAGTGCCGATTGCGTATTTTTAGACTCTATCATCTGTCAGTTGAGGTTGATCAGTTTATAATTGAACTGAAATACTGTGTTAATTGTCTGACCTTTAGACTTGGTATCGAAAAGCTCGGAGTTTTTAAACGGAAATCCCATCCTGAACTGCACAGTCGGGATAATGGCGAACTCAATATATGGCGTCCAAGTGTAGATATGTTTGGCTCCTTCTTCTGCAAACAAATAATCCTGTCCCAAAAACTTAGACCGTTCATAAGATACGCCGAACAAAATGGAAGGAATGAACCTAGTGTTCTTGTAAAAATCTTTTTTCTTAAGTGCTTCCGTTCCGATCAGCTGTACAACCCTCTTTGACACACCAAAAGAAAATCCATCGTAGCGGTTGAGTATTTGTGTGGAATCAGCAGCTTTGCGTTTATTAAAATAATTATATCCTGCACTAAGGTTTAACCAGCCATTATTAAAGCTGTAAGAAGCCGTTAGGAATAAGTTGTTGCCTTTAAAGCCATGGTAGTTCAGGCTGTCAAAAGTTGATGTGGGACTGTTACTGCCTAGCACGCTGAAGAACTGCGCATTGTAACCGCCCTGAACCTTAAACACGTGCTTGAGCCTAGCGAGATCGAATTCTTCGATTAGTTCATCGAGTTTTTTCCGGTAAACGCTCTGGTAATAAATGGTATAATCGGCTGTCGATTCGGCGGCCCCCCTGGGTCGTAAAACCGGAAGTAATTTATCATCATCAAGCTTGGCCTTAAGTTTTGTGTAAAGCCCCCTTACCCGAGCGCTTTCCAACGCCGAGCCGTCGTAGCCAAGACTGAGCCCCGAGGTTAGGCCGGTACTGCTATTCGCCGCACTTATCCGTAAGTTGGATATACCCCAGTCTGTATACCAGTTGCTGATCAGCTTTAAAGGCGAAAATCCGATTTTTTGAACCTGATCTTTCTCGGAAAAAGAAAGGTTGGCGTTGAACAGGTCGAAACCCAAAGGATCGACTTCCTTAAATATCTGGTTTTGGGATAAGGTGTTGCCGGTCACGTCTGAAATAAACGGAGTTTCCTTGCCTTTGACTTTCGCTTCATCTCGTAATTGCTTCACAACGGCTGGGCTGACCTGAGCGAACACATCGCTGGCCATTATAAACAGGAAGATCATTAAAATATATTTCATAGCTTCAAAAGTTTAACGAGATATCCTTTTTTTCGTCGATCCAGTCCTTGCCTTTCTCAATTACCTTACTTCCTTCGGCAGGGGCAATCCTAATAAATTTCTTTGTTTCCTTGTTGCCAAGAAATATCGCTACGGAAGACAACTTAGTGATACCGTTTACGATCCAGAACAGCTGTAGTGGCAACTCGGGACTGAACGAACCAAGTTCGAATGTTATCTCATGGTTGTTCGACGATAAATTGCTCGCCTTGACTATCCACGGACTGGTCGGATCGAACCGGTATTGCAGGGTTGACAATAAGCAGATCTCATATTTGGGAAATACGATAGCTATGAGATACGTTTGGAAGTTAAGATCGAATTCGTCAGCGAGCGCGTTGATCTTTTTTGCCGTCAAATTGTCCGGCAATATTTTGTAGTGATCCATGATTGGGAATTTAATCTACCCTAAGCTACTAAATATCAATTGCTTATAATAATAGTTTGAGGAAATTTTATCCTATCACCATATTATGGGACAAACTGGTTCTTCGTCACTTTTGGCGAAGAATCATTAATGCGTATGTAATAAAACGGTTTTGATACTTCGAAAGCACTTTTAAAGCTAAAGATTTAAGTTGATTTTACCCCATTGGGGTTTTCACCAAAAGTGACGAAGAACCACTTTAGTACGGAACACTGGTGTACTTTCTTCGGAATATTTATTTAGGCAAAGAATTGATTTGCATTAGCATTAATTCATTATTATCGGCAATGAATTCGGGTAACACCAAATTTCTACGAATGGCCAAGCATGTTAATATTTCTACAGGAAAAATAAAGTAGCTCGAGTCTGAGAATTCAGAACCATATACTCATTATCATACTCATCGGTAGCCACATCCTCATCTACACCCAATATCTTAAAAACACCTCTAGTCGGTTTATACTTTGATTCGACTAACAACAGATATAATTCTGTAGATCCTATCTTACAATAAGTCAAATCAACGGTAATCATAAACCCCTATTAAAGTAATTTTTTGAGGTTTATTTTTACAGTTAAAATTATATAATAAAATCACACTATTATAACCTGATAAATCCTCGTTTATTAAATGCAAAAAAGATTCTGAATACGAAAATTGCACCAAATCATCCTTAATAACTTCCTTACCAATATAAAGCACTTCTTGAAATTGATTATCTATGTAATCAACTTTTAGATCATCCATTAAATCTGAATAGATATCACCATCCTCCGTAAAATTCTCCTTAACAAATGAGGAAAGGTGTTCTTCAGATAAAACAAATCCACCAAATATTGACACTTTGTTTTCTTCTTCCATAAAATTAAATTACTATAAACTATCAATTTAATCAAAAAATCCTGGTGGCAGAGAGCTCCTGCCTCCTTCCAAACTTCTATCAGACCAGTCAATTAGTTTTTGCTTAAATTCAGTATAATTTTTTTTATTCTCAGAGAACTAGTCTTAGTATTATACTTTATGATTATTTAATATACTATATCAGAAAGCTCCTGTTTTTTGGTCTGAAAATATTATCCAGGCCATCCTGAGTAAATTCATAATCAATTTCTTCAATAATTTGTTCCTCTTTTCCTGATATTTTTAGCCTAAATACTGCAGAATGAATATATCCCGTATTCAGATCATATGCAATTTTTATTTCCGACTGAATCTGAAAATTTCTTGAATAATGGTAAGGTTTGGCCCTGCTTTGGAAATTCTTATCGGCTATTACCTTAGTCAGCATTTCTTCGTCCAAGGAAATTACACCTAGAATATAAATGATATCTCCTTTAGTACCGCCTGCCTGATAATCAATTCTCAGGGGTAAGTTTAAAGGTGTATGCACCCAGTCCATGCCTCTTAGAATAGTGTCCTCCTTTAGATCTGTATAGTAAACATAAAGAAGAAACGGGACGTATGCACCATTAGACGCCAATTCATATTCCAATCCTAAAGGAGTATGGAAATACAACCGTTCAAAGGTCATCAGTACGGATAAATTCTCAGCATTCCTATATTTTTCCTTATACTTACTCCATTGAATTTTAAGGTTTTCTCTGTTTTTAATTAAAAATAAATTCCCGTCAGGGTGATATATGAGTTTTACGGGAGAAAAAACCAATGGGTCTTTTGAGGTATTATTCGTGTAGAATTCATTTCTAAAAACAAGTTCGAGACCTTTTTCAGTAGATTCTAAAAAGAAACTAAACTTACCATTACCGATTGTATTAACCAGAGTCTTGGTTTTGTATACAGTATTTTTTTTATAAGCAAATTGATATTTAACAGGGTCTATAGTTTTGAGCGTGATTTCCATGTTGTTAGAGGCTATCTAATAAGTCTTGATATTCATCTACTTTTTCCAGGTTATGCAATTTACCATATATCCTGATCAGGGCTTGGTAGCAAACTTTTTTTACAGTATCATTTGTGTTTTGAGCGAGTATTTTTTCGAAATTTCGGCAGGCCTCTAATTCTTTGCCATTAATTTCCTGATTAACGGCAAGAGTCACTGTTTTTAATATTTCCTCATCTTTAAGCGGGTTACTGGCCTTAGCATTGAGCAAGATTGCCATTTGATCGAAATCTGCTTTCGCCTGATCCTTCTGGCCTATTGCTTGAAAAATAGCTCCTCTTTTTTCGTAAGCATCTATATTTGAGGGGTCTAGTTCAATTACTTTATTTAGTAGCCCGATTTGGTATGCTCCGCTAAACTGATCAAAATAAGCGGGATCGTATTCTGTTAATATGTCAATTAATTTATACTCATATAGGTGCAAATTTGCTAAAAATTGATCTTCACACAGAGATTGGCCGGACTTAATTTTTTTGATTACGGATACCAGAGTTTCCTCAACACCTGCTTCTGTATCCATGAATTCTTCGTAATTCGTCAACATATACTCTGCCAAATTTCTATAGGAAAAATATTCTGTTGGATAATTTTTAATCAATTTGCTATACAAAACATAAACTTCTTCAATATCATCATTGTTCAATGCCTCTTCTAAATCTCTGTTTAGTTGTTCTCTATTTTCCATATGTTGATTTTATGCTTCAATCTGATTACAGATAAACTAGTCCTTTGTCTGCTTCAGCAATCGAATTCAGAACATGCTCTTCGGATTCTTTCTTGTTACCGCCTTGATTCATATAGGATTCAAATATTTTTATATATTCTTTCTTCTTTTCTTCGTTGCCTAGTAAATGATATAATTTAAAAATGTTTGTTTCTTCGTTAATGAAAAAGCCAGGAAAGAGTTTAGTGTGTAAGGATGAAAATTCTATTTGTTTCTTTAAACATTGGATACAATCCTCATATTTCCTTAATTTATATAATGCGACAGAAAGCAAACGGAAAGTGAGCAAACAAAATTTTGAAAGTTCTCTTGTCTTCTTTTTTGTCAGTTTATCTAAATCTACAATGTTCTTTTCTAACAAATAGGTAGCATGTTTCGCTACTTTTTCAGGGACATTAAAGAACTCGATATATCCATCTTGGTACTCACCTAAACGTTTTGGAAAAAAATAATTCGAATACAATTGAACTAAGAGAAAGCGGGCATTGTCAAAATTTGGATCAATCTCTAAACATTTTAGGTAGCAGCCTTCTGCTGCTTCAAACTTTTCTTCCGCTTCATTAATTAAGCCAAGTAGTTCTATAGCTTCTTTATAATTGGCCTGTATGGTTATTGCTTTATCTGCATATAGCCTGGCAGCTTCGGTGTTTTCGGCTTCAAGATAGGTGCTTGCTAATAAATAAGTATAAACTACATTATCAGTCACTGCATTGACAATCTGGTGAAGATCTTCTAATGCACCAGCATAATTCCGCATATCACGGTAGGCACGAGCCTCTAATAACAAAACTTCTATTTCTTCTTTTTTCATTACCCAATAAAGTGTGTTAACCTAATTTTGAATTGCCCGGGGGGAAAGTTAAATGTTTACCAAAGTAAGCTGCAATATAGCCAGTTTCTTCCATTTTTGCCGTTAGAGCATCGTAAGGTCCATGAAAGAATCCCTGTTCCAATCTACCGAGACTTAGCTGAATACTAATATAGCCGCCTGTATATCTTTCGGGAACGGTATTTCTTATGGTAATCCCATATTTAAAGGTATTATCTCCATTGCAGTCAGCTGGATAGTTATGCCATATATTCCAGCCAAAGCCCCAAGTCCTTTTTTGGTATCTACCCGGCTGTTTCATAATAATCTGGTATACGTTCCATTTTCTTATCAGTGCTGTTTCAGCTGCAATAAGAGCTGCAAGTTCTTTAGCCCAATCCTTTACTTTCTTTTCAGCCTTTTCTTCTACTACTGTTGCAGCATCCCAAACGGCAACGGCTGTAGCTGCGACCCAATTGGCTGCAGCCACCATTTCTCCCCCTACCCAGGTGCAGAAAGCACAAATTGCATCCCAATTATCAATAATTAGTACCACTGCCGCCAGTATTGTTGCGACGACCAGCACGACTGCTACAACAATCACAACGATGTCAATGATCCACCCTATTGGATTCCATGACATTGATAATCCTGTCGCTGCTGCTGTTCCTTCAAATGCCCACGCTGTGGCTAATGCTGCTGCCATAATTAAATTTGTCCGGAGTTAATACTTGAAATAATGCCTCCTAAAGGGCAAATACACTTAGAAACTTCATAAAGGGGCTTCATTCCTGAAATACTGACTTTTGGAACCGTATTTATCCAGTTAAGGGGTTGTCCACTTAAGTTTAGGTTTAGCCTGCATATCCCAGCTATGGCACATAATGTGAAATGAGTGATATTAACTCCCGCTATGTTGTCTTTATCAGTAGCGAAAACGCCATCTCGGTTTTTGATTTTTGAGTTGCTTGTTACGTTGAGTGGCGAAGAAATTAACCCTTTGTCACACTGTAATATCGCATTGTTCTTTAAATATTGCATGATGTATTATCTATTTCAGTTGAACTTCTTTTCCTCCGCTTACAATTACATTTTGATCGCTATTAATTTTAAAATTCGCCCCTTTTGCAGTTTGCGTGACTCTTTTAGCATCTAAATCGTAGTTATTTTTAACGGTTTGCTGTAAATTTTTGCCGTTTAGTTTAATGAGTCCTTCTTTATCAATAGACAACAGGTTATCACCAACTTTTAGGGTAATGGATGTTTTTGCATCTAAAACAATGTTGCCTTCTGCGTCGGCATGAATAACTGATTGAGGTGGATTATCTTTATCACCGCCTACATTGATGGTCTTAGAGTTTGCAGCATTGAGGGTGGCGTTACCTGCCCCATCAAAATGGAGGTTAGCACTTCCTTTATCCATAAGGTTAACACTTCCATCTGCGTCATTCATTTGCAGCTTATTACCACTTCTGGTCGCAATACTTTTTAAATGATTATCCTCTGACCCTCCAGAGCCGTTATTACCATGATAAACACTGCCCAAAACAATGGGCCTTGCTATATTCCCTTCTTCAAAAGCTATTACAACCTGATCCCCTTTTTCGGGGATAAATGCGAACCCTCTATTTTTACTCACTTTGTCGCTGCTGCCTGCATCAGGTGTCATTACCCGAAGCCATTCCGTTTCGTCATTGGTTCCGCATTGCCATTTAAACTTCACTTTTATGCGTCCGTGTCCTTGGGGATCATTATTGTCCACCACATTGGCCAATTGCATATCTGGTTGAGGTTTTAAAGCGCGTCTAACTGGTAACTTCTCACTCTCCGAAGAAACCCCTTCAAAAGTATGGTGATAATGTCCAACACCGTCAATTTCATGATGGATGGCCATCACAACAAATTTTCCGAAGTCTTCTACCTGGAAATCCTGTCCATTGCGCATACTGGTACTGATATTAACCACTTTGCCAATCCCTACCTGAGGATTGTCGCCACGGCCATTGACTTGGACAAGTCCAGACACGAGCGCTTTATGCTCATCGTTTACAAATGTATCAATCTCTTTTTGGGAGTTCACCCTGACACTTAGTGGCTGGCTGAAGCGTTTACTATATACATCGTTAGAGGCAGAAATGGCGTGGGAGACATCTGACAAGCTTGAGCTTTTTACTGAAGGCTTTGCGCTCAATAATATGTCTTCCGGGGAATGATAGGCAAACTTCTGATAATTCAGAGGGGCAATCTGCATTCCATATTGCATGCTGTGAAGATCCCTTCCGTATATAAGTGCAACTTCTTCCTGCTGGTCTGGCTTACCGAAATGCAGCATACTGCCATCATAATAAAACCATTCATGGTATTCAGCAGAAAGCCGGTTGATGAAATCAAAATCACTTTCTTTATATTGTATGATATAATCAATCATGGAGGTATAAGCTGGATTGATTTGAAAATTCAGGTCATTCTGCGGCGTATCATTGGTAGCTTGTTTCAAAATGGTTTTTAGGTTTTTATTGAGATAAGAACCCAGATCGGGGCCTCTGTCAAGCAGGATACCCGGACTATACCCGGTGATTACTATATCGCCCTGAAAACCGTGGGTTTGGGCGATCTCAACTTTTGCAATGATCCCCGTGAAGATGTTTTGGGGTTCTCCAAGAATACCAAATTGAGCAGTCAAGCTCTTCCCTATGAAATCTTTGGATTTGGCAAGAGTAATGCTACTGGTACCCTCGACCTGATCGTGATTAATACGGAGTTCAAAAATATGATGTTCATTGAAACGCTGGTCCAGCGAAAAAAGGCTGAAATGCGTAATAGGCACCTGCTCTATGTTTATGTCTGCGATTAATTTGTTTACCATGATATTAGGATTTATCATCAATATATATACCTTAATCAATTGTATTGTAGTTTATTACGTCAACGTTATTATAGTAGTGGCACAAAGAGCTATTGTATATGTTTTCGCCGCTTGAATAATGACCTGATCCGATGCGTTTTTCTTCTATTTAATTTCATTATATGGAATCGCTGAACATATTCATTTAAACTGCGCCCGGAACCGTTTATTTGTGCATTTACGACATTTAACGGAATATCTAATTTTTCGCATATCTGTTTTGAAGTCATTTTCACCTTGTATTTAAGGTTAAAAATCTGAACTCGTTCTGGAGGTTGGATAAGGAGCCATTTATCAATGAGCTCCTTAATTTTCGGGATACTCAATGCTGAATCAGCCTTAAGTATTACCAGGGCAAAATGATTTAGGGACTCGGTATAGGCACTGTGTAACTCATTTTTCTCATCAAGTTCGTATAGCTTGTCTTTCAAACTACCTACCAGATACTCTGATGCCTTTCTTATTTTGAGTTTCCTCCTGTTAACCCAAAGCTCATTGAATACCTGCTCTACAAGATCCATTACAATTGATTGATTCCGTAACTTTCTATATGCTTTTTTGTAAAGCTTTGTTGCCCATCTTTCGGTAAGCTCATAATGTGCAGCCTTTACATCTTCCTTTATCAGAGAAATGAGTTCTTCATCATTTTTTAAATGAAAATATTTCGAATATCTATTGAAATTATCATTCATGTCAGCAACCCTCTCCATAGGATTAGTGCATCTATATTTTCCCGTTCCCTTTCTATCATGAAAGACAGTAGGTCAAAAAAGCTTCCTTTCATCTTTGGTTCTTCCTCCGAAAAAGTAAATAGTTCCTCGTTATCTAATTCAAGTATCTCATTTTTTAGAATAGGGCTGATTATTTCCCAATCTTTTCTGAAAGTTTCAAGCGAGGGATATTCGATATAAAGCTGAGTACCATCGGTACGAAAAATTTGATCAGTAGACGGATTAATCTCAATTCCTAATACATTTGCTATCTGAAATCTAAAACTTACCTGGCCGCCTACTATCCATGGAACAGACTTGGAATAAACATCGAAGCGGTAAAGATCCTTTTCAGTAATCTCATTTAATATCTTGGAGAGTTGTAAAGTATGCTCATCATATTTTAGAATGAGCATTTTTAACCTGATGTCCTTATTATCCATGACCATAAATTTTGAGGTGTTATATTCCATATTAATTTTAGGGTAACTGATACAATTAAGTTTCGATAGGACAGAAGTAATAGACATAGATGTGGCATTAACTATAATTCTGTTATAGTTTTAGTGAGATTAATTAAACAAAATGAGGAGTCAGATCAGTGTATTCCTATATTTCAAATATGATACACCTGCTTTCTTTAGCATAGTGCATCTGTAAATTAAAATACAGGATAATCCAACTGAATAATTAACTTAATCAGTTGTATGTTGGATCTCTTATGCAAACTGTAGAATAAAGGTTTGTATGTGCCATACTTATTAGAAATGAAAGGTATATTCAAAATGATAATTTCCGGAACCAACGCTCATTTGTTGGGTATCCCCAACCTTCTTTATTTCATGAAGATCTTTTACAGAGTAAATGTCATTTCCGTTCTCCAGTACCTTGCCGGCAACATTAGGTAGTTCTATTTTTGCCGTTGTATTAGGAGGTATTACAATGTCTATTTTCAGTTTTTTTCCATCAATCATCCATTTTGAAGATACTTTACCATAAAGGGTTTCCAATTCTGCCTGAGCAGTTGTGAGATTTGCTCCGGGCTTAGGGGAAATCACCATTTCTTTAAACCCTGTGGCGGTTTCGCTGGTGTTTATTCCAGCAACAACTCGGTACATCCAATCACCAATGGCACCATATGCATAATGGTTAAATGAGTTCATCCCTGGATCTTCAAATGAACCATCTACTTTAATGCCATCCCATCGCTCCCAAATTGTTGTTGCACCATTTTTTACCGGGTATAGCCAGGAAGGGTATGTTTCCTTAATTAATAAACGATAAGCCATATCAAGATGGCCAAAACGAGTAAGTACGTGATTAAGATATGGTGTGCCTAAAAATCCTGTAGTAAGATGTTCATCATAGTTGTCGATATTTCTGCGGAGCCTGTCGGCTGCAGATTGTCTGAGCTCTTCTGGCAACATATCAAAGTTAAGGGCTAAAACATAGGCCGTTTGAGTTCCTGAAGCAATCCTTCCTGAAGGTGTCACGTATTCTTTTTGGAATGCTGATTTTAAGTGATTTAACAATATGGAATATTTCCTTTCATCTTCAACTTTCCCTAAAATTTCAGCTGAATTGATCAATAATTGTGTTGAATGTGCAAAGAAAGTCTGCGCGATAAGTCCTTTGTCCGTTACTGCTGCACCATCTTCGTAATCCGTCCCGGCATACGATAACCAGTCTCCGAAATGCGTTCCTGTACTCCACAAATAATCTTTGCTGTGACGAACCATATAATCAACCCATCCTTTCATTGAAGGATACTGTTGTTCAAGTATCCTTTTATCTCCATAAGCCAGATAAACGTTCCAGGGAACTATTGTTGCGGCATCCGCCCAGCCAGTGGCAGCTACAGCGCTACTATCCTGTACTGTTGGTATTACATAAGGTACTGCCCCGTCTTTATGTTGATCTGCTGCAAGATCCTTTAACCATTTACCATAAAAACCAGCCACATCCATATTGAAAGTTGCTGTTCTGCAAAAAGCCTGTGCATCGCCAGTCCAACCCATTCTTTCATCTCGCTGAGGGCAGTCGGTCGGTACATCTACAAAATTTCCTTTCTGTCCCCACACAATATTATGCTGAAGCTGATTAATTAAGGGGTTTGAAGTTGAAAATGTGCCGGTTTGGGGCATATCCGAGTAAATCGCATAGGCTACAATGCTTGTGGAGTCTAATACACCTGTATATCCTTTAACCTTAACGTACCGGAAGCCTTGAAAGGTAAAATGAGGTTCATACGTCTCTTCAGCTCCTCCTTTAAATACATAAGAGATTTCCTGTTTGGCAGAACGAAGGTTTTGCGTATAAAAATTGCCCTTTTGATCAAGAACCTCAGCATGGTATAATTTCAAGGTATCACCAGATTTACCAGCCAGTTTAAATTTCACCCAACCGACAAGATTTTGCCCAAAATCTATTACCCGATCCCCCTGCGGGGTAGTAAGGACTTTCAGCGGAACAAATTTTTCATGTTTTCTAACTGGCGGGCCTGCCATTGAAACCAAATTGTCTTTGATACTTGAATTGACCAATACTTGCTTCCAGGCTTTATCATTATAGCCGACTGTTGACCAGCCTATTTTTTCCATTCTAGCATCATATACTTCTCCGTCAAAAAATGAAGAGGAATGAATCGGACCTTGTGAAGTTTTCCAGGTTCCGTCGGAAATAAATGTGCCACGTGTTCCATCTTTATATTCGACCTCCAACTGAACGAGTAAAGCTAATTCTTTACCATATATATCCTTTTTCTTGTCATAAGTATAACCGCGATACCATCCATCTCCCAAAGTCACTCCAATAGCATTCAGGCCATTTTTAAGTTGACTTGTTACATCATAAGTCTGGTATTGAATGCGGTTATTGTAACTTGTCCAGCCCGGAGTGAAATAATCGTTGCCGATTCTTTCACCATTAAGCCAACCTTCATATACACCATGTGAGGTTATATACAAATAGGCTTCCTTTACAGGTCTGTTAAGTTTAAAATCTTTTCTGAATTGTGAGCTTGGGCTTCCCGTGGTGTCATTTTTAAAATTAGATTGTATCCACTTTGCTTTCCATTCCCGGGCATTTAAAATACCCATTCTCCAGCAGTTAACCTTACTCCATGTAGAGGATTCTCCTTCACTGTTCCATACCATAACCCTCCAAAAATACGCCTGTTTTGATTTTAATGCCGGCCCATTATAAGGTACCTGAACAGATTGATCTGAAAATATCTTGCCAGATGACCATAATGGAGCTTTTAATGTATTCGCAGATTCTTTTTCAGTAAAGACCTGAATTTCATAGGCTGTCTGCCTGATATTCCTTTTGGCACCTGTAAGTTTCCAGCATAGTCGAGGTTTAAGTACATCAATACTTATTGGATTCATTTTATATTCACAGATCAGGTGATCAACTCCGAAATTCGTTGGTTCACCCTGTGCCCGTAATACGAAAACCTGTACAATTATTAAGAACAAAAGCCCCTTTAAATACCGGTTCCTGAACAATGTTTTAATATAAATCATGGGTGTATGGTTAGAATTTATAAGGTTTCTATTATTGCTGTAAGTTAATGTCACGTTGAGGGTATTGATACAGCAAACGAATATTCCCGTAAGCTGCAACACTCAGGTAATTTTTCTCTTTTTTCTCTTTGGCAGCGTGTCTCGTCATGACTTCAAGAGCTGTACCTGTTCTCAGTAAATCATACCATCTTTGATTTTCAAACGCAAATTCTATTCGTCGCTCATGTAGGATAGCTCTTCTGAGTTCGGCCTGACCGGTTCTTAGGAAATCAGGTAATCCTGCCCGTTTTCGGACTTGGTTCAAATATGGGATAGCTTCCACTGACATTCCTGTTTCATTTAAACATTCAGCAAGCATTAACAGCACATTTGAATACCGATAAACCGGGAAGTTGTTTCCGGTAATTTCTCTAACAGCATGAACGCTATTATATTTCTTTATATAAGGGACTATTTTCCCGGTATTTTCTGATTCGTAATTTTCGTCAATGGAAGCGGCTCTTCTCAAATCTCCTTCTTCATAGGCATCCAATAGATCCTGAGTAGGTATGTTCCATCCATTGCCGGTATCATGAGTGATTTCAAAGCCAGTTACTAAACCGTCAGGAGAATCCCAGGGTGCAAAAAGATCCGTAAAGTCACTTCCTAATCCATTAGGGCCTTCCATAAACTGGATTTCAAATATTGATTCCGGCCCATTCTTCTTTTTTACATCGAAATTGTCTGCATAGTTCTCAAGTAGATGATAGTTAGAAGTTAGCAAGGGGCGCAATTTCTGTATTGCCAGATCATATTTATGTGTGCTTAAATACACATCTGCCAGCAGTATCCTTGCTGCCCCTTTGGTCGCCCTACCTTTTTCATCAAATACTTCCGGAAGTTTGGTAATTGCCAAATTCAAATCATTAATAATTGATATATATATATCAGCTGCCGGCTTCCTTTTATTTAAGGAAAATGCATTTTCAGTAGAAGTAATTTCTTCAAGTATGAGCGGTACTTCACCGAACATCCTTACCAGATTGAAGTAGTAATAGGCACGCAAAAAACTAGCCTGTCCAATAATTTCATCAGTTGCTTTCGCATCACTGATAGCTGCTTTTGGCAACCTGGTTAAAATAACATTACAGCGCCCAATTCCAAGGTAGTTACCCTGGAGAAAATCTTGTACATCATCATTTAGATTGATTTCTCTGAATTCGTCCAGCTCTTCGCGAAGGTTGCCTGATCGGTCATCTGTATTTAATTGGTAGGATGTGTTATCAGAGCGCATTTCGGCAATTTCCCAGTAGGAACGGGTATATAACCCATGCAACGGCGCATAGGCCCCATTCAAAGCTTTCACAAACTGGTCTAATGTTTTAAAATAATTGGCTCCATTTTGATTCGTTTCTGGCTCGACGGTCAGATAATTTTTTTTGCAGGCACTTAACCCTATAATGAATATGATAATTAGTAATTTTTTCATAGGAGCAGATTATAATGTTAAATTAATGCCTAAGGTATAAACCGCTGATATGGGATACCCCGTAAAATTAATTCCTGGTGCCAGGGAATGGTTGCCCTCCTCTGAATTTATACCCACTTCCGGATTACCACCTTTATAGGCAGTGATCAGTAAAGCATTTTGTGCACTTGCATAAACCCTGAAATTCTGACTGAACTTTGTTTTGAAAGTGTAGCCTAAAGAAATATCCTTAAATGCGATATATGAATTGGACTTAACCCAATAGGATGGATAATAATCTCTTGCCAAATTGGTATTTGCATTGGTTGATGGTAAAAGGCCAGCACCCGGATTAGTTTCAGATCGCCATCGATTTGCCACTTCTTTCTCTACATTAAACACTCCATCAAGATTGGTCGTGAATTGCTTATATAGATCGAAAACGTGGCCACCTTGTGAGCCAGCCATTACAATGTTCAGGTCAAAGTTTTTATATGATAAACGGTTGTTCAGACCAAATGTAAAGTTAGGATGCGGATTTCCTATTATAGTTTGATCATTCCCATCAATTATACCATCACCATTGATGTCCTTATATTTAATCGAGCCAGGCAACTGGCCTTCAAAATGTGGCTGCTGATCAATTTCTTTTTGATTTTGAAAGATGCCTTCGAAAACATATCCAAAAAACATTCCTAATGGCTGCCCGACTTTTGTAATGCTCGTTGGATTCTCGAATTCAGGGGCATCTAAAATCTGAGGGGTTTTTCCAAGACTTATTACTTTATTCCTGTTGAATGAAATGTTAAAATCTGTGGACCAGTTGAAATCCTTTTTTAAAATATTTTTAGTTGTTAATGTAAATTCTAACCCCCTGTTTCTTACATTTCCAATATTAGTCAATGAGGAGGTAAAGCCTGAGCTTATGGGTAGCTGAAGGTAGCTCAGCATATTTTCTGTATACCGGTTATAAAACTCTGCTACTAAATAGATTCTTCCTTTAAGCAGGGATAGATCCATCCCGATATTTAGCTGAGTGGTAGTTTCCCATCCCAATTTAATATTCCCTAGCTCATTGAGCGCATTTCCAGGAGCAAGGACATTACCAAATACATAGTTGTATTTATCCAGAGTGGCGATGTAAGCATAGTTTCCAATGTTGTTGTTACCCGCAAGTCCATAACTTGCGGTAAATTTGAGCTGATCAATTGCTCCGGTTTTTGGAAAAAAAGATTCATTTGAAATTCTCCATCCAGCTGATATAGAAGGGAATGTGCCCCAACGGTTATTTGGGGCAAACCTTGATGATCCGTCACGGCGAATAGAAGCTGTTAAGAGGTATTTATCCTGATAGGCATAATTGAATCGGCTATATAAGGAAAGTAGTTTCCATTGTTCTTTCCTGGCTTCAGCGGTTAAGCTTGCCGCAACATTTAAAGTCCTTACAATATCGTCTGGAAATCCTGAGCCAAAAGTAGCTCTGTAATCACTTGTCTCATTTTGGATGGAAAAACCTGCTAAAGCGGTCAAACTGTGTTTACCCCATTGATGATTGAAGTTTACCGTATTTTCATTTAAACAGTTCATTGAATTACTTGCCGAGGTCGAGCCAGTAGCCAGTTGTGGAGGTGCTTTTCGGAAATCCCCAACGTAAGATGGTCTGAAAGAGTCCGTGTTACTGTTATTGTAATCTGCACTTAAAGTAGTTTTAACGTTCAATCCTTCAACCACTTTCCATGCTGCATAAACATTTGCCATGGTCCGAAAATCTACCTGCTTGTTCATGGTGTTGGTCAATGCATTGACAGGATTGTTGTTGACGAAGGTGCCTGGTGAAGTTATTCTTGGATTAAAAGTTCCATCCGTAAGTCTGACTGGAGGAATAGGACTATCAAGCAATGCCTGGGTTATCACGCCACTTTGAAAATGGCCATCGGTCTCCTGCTTATTTCTTCTATTATATGTTGGCGCTAAATTTAAGCCAATCGTTAGGTTCTTTAGTACATCCGCTTCAATATTTGCCCTTAAGGAATACCTGGTAAATCCGGTATTGATTACCGATCCTTTCTGATTAAAAAAGCCTATAGAGAATAAAGACCTGACTTTACTGGTGCCATTTGCAATAGTCAAATTGTAATTTTGCATTAATGCTGGCTGTGTCAATTCATTATACCAATTTGTTCCCTCGCCAAGAGAAGAAGGATTACGATATTCAACTGGAATAGTAGAAGGATCAAATACTTTCCCATTGAATTTAGCCAAATCTTCAGCTGCCTCATTGCGAAATTGAGCGAACTCAGTAGCATTCATCATCTTTATTTTGCTCTTTTGGGTGATAGATTGTAAGCCTGTAAATGTGCTTAGGGCTATGGATGACTGACCGATTTTTGCCTTTTTTGTATTAATAATGATAACTCCATTTGAGCCACGAGATCCATAAATCGCAGTTGAAGCAGCGTCTTTTAATACACTGATTGATTCTATGTCATCAGGATTCAATGTACTTAAAGGATTGGAATGCTGATCAAAACCTGTGGAAATTGGAAAACCATCTACAACATATAGTGGGTCATCTCCGGCACCAGTTGAACCTGATCCTCTTATTCTTATGATCACACCGCCACCAGGAGTACCTGTAACCTGGTTGACTGTTACACCTGCCAGCTGACCCGCTAGTTTCAGGTCAACGCTTGCTGCTTTAATACCCTGGATATTTTCCATTTTTACCGACCCTATGGCACTGGTCAGATTGCGACGTTCCTGGTTTCCATAACCTACAACTATGAGCTCATTCAATTCCCTTTCGTCCTGTTGAAGTATAATATTAATTGAAACGCGGTCTTTTATTTCCTGCTCTTTAGTCTTAAATCCAATAAAGGAAATAATTAATATCGCATCAGGGTTAACATTTATGGTGAATTTGCCTTGCCGGTCGGTAGTTGTACCTCCAGATATTCCCTTTATCCGAATACTTACCCCAGGGAGAGGCTGGTTTTTTTCATCCTTTACAAATCCGGTAACAGTATTTTCAGAATTTGATCTGTTAAGATTGCCTGGTTTCAAACTTACTATAATATTATCATCTACAACTTTATAGCTTAAAGGCTCATTTTCAAAACATTTTATTAACGCTTCATCAAGAGTTACATTATCTAATTTAATACTGAGTGGCTTTGCTTTAATTATCTCCGAGTATTTATAAAAGAAATGATATCCACTCTGCTTTTCAATTAATGTGAAAACTTTCTCCAGATCAGCATTCTTTACATTGATACTGATATTTTGAGAATAACTTTCGGCGCTTAGATGTAAACAGCATACAAGCAAAATAATAGTAAATTTCAATCTCAAGAAAGATTGTGAGCATACTTTTATAAATCTGAATAACTGCAATGGAGAGATTAGACGCATATTGATTTATTAAATTTTAGATATAGGTTGGACTTTATTGCTTTTTTGGCGTAACAATGACCTGGCGGTCCTTGACTTTAAAGCGAACTCCGCTAAATTCTAATAATTCTAAAGTTTTAGAGAGATTGCTATTTCTTTTAATCTTTCCGAAAAGATCTTGTTCATTAGAAACCTTTCCATGAAAGATCACTTCAATATTATACCATCGTGATATCTGTTGCATGATTTCAGGCAGGCTGGTTCTTTTAAAAGAAAAGTAACCATTTTTCCAGGCGACTGCCTGCTCAGGATCTATATCTGTGATTTTAATTGATCCGGCATTATCAATTACACCTTGCTGGTTTGGCTTTAGAACCTTATTCGCTTTTCCATTACTTAATTGAATAGAACCTTCGAGTAGTGTAGTTTTTGTTGAAGACAAGTCTCCATATGCACTGATATTAAAATGCGTACCAAGAACTTTAACTGTTGTAGAATTTACAGTGACCTTAAAAGGCATAGCAGGATTTTTGGCAACCTCAAAATACGCTTCTCCAGTTAGCTGTACGAGACGTTCTTCACCGATAAACTGAGCAGGGAATTTTAAAGAAGAGGCAGAATTAAGCCAAACTTTAGTTCCATCCGAAAGAGTGACCTGGTACTGTCCACCTCTTGGGGTCTTAAGAAGATTTGTCGAAAAATTATTTTTAGTGTGGTTTATTTTTGACAGATCTAATACATTATTAGCCGTATAAATGAGTTGACTATTTTTTGTGTTTACAATACTCAAACCATTGTTCTGCACAAGAACTCGATCTCTGCCTGTATTAAGGTCGATAGATTTTCCATCTGAAAGAGTTAACGTTGCAAAATTACCACCGGGCCCAATATCTTTAGTTACTGAAAGAGTATTTCCTTTTATGTCATTTTTAGCAGGTGCTGATGTGTAGAAATATAAACCAGTACAAACAACCAAAAAAATTGCAGCTGCAGCTGCAAAAGTTCGAATAAAATTATGCTTTTTGACATTATGATTTAATCCCATTCTAAAATCAAGATCAATCAGATTTTGCTTTAATTCTTGATCAGATAGATTAAAATCAGTTTTATTTTCATAAAAAAGCCAGTTCTCAACAATAGCCCCCTCCTTTTCAGTGCATTGTCCTGATTGATATTTTAATAAAAGATCTTTAACTTCTTTTTTGTTCATATTTAAATAATTGATTATTCTCAATTCATATAGATGACGATAAGAGAAGTTCGGCGGGTGCAATTAAAATTTATAAATATTACAGTTTCATAAACATATAAAGGAAAGTAACGACCCCAAGTTTTGTTTTTAATATTAATAACGCCCGGCGTATATGACTTTTCACAGTTTCTTCGGATAAATTAAGCTTTGCGGCTATTTGTTTTCGAGTTAAATTAGACTTTCTACTCAATTCAAAAGCTTGTCTCATCTTTGCAGGCAAAGCAGAAATCTCAGATTCAATAAATTTAGATAGATCGTTATGACGCACCAGGTAATCGGTATCGGCCTCATGCTCTATGAGATAATTTGAAAAAGAGTCTATATACTTTTGAGTTACGGTTTTGTGTCTGAAAGAATCAAAAATTTTATTTCTCAGAGTCCAAAACAAATAAGCCGATAACTCTTTGGTTATGACTATTTCTGTACGTTTTTCCCAAAGCGTTAAAAATAATTCATGGATCAGATCTTTAGCTTCTTCTTCGCTATTTGTCTTTTTATATGCGAATACGAATAAAAACTCTTTATATCGATGATAGATCTCAGCATAAGCAACTTTGTCACCGGCCTTTAGTCTGTAAAACAATTCGTTATCACTGATTTTAAAAGAATTGCTCATTGAATTTTTATGATTTTATTTTAGAATTATCCCAATAAAAGGCCGCAGAAAAACTAATATTTAGTAATGCCAGTGAAATTTCGCTTCGATGTTGAATCATTTAAAATATAGTGCAATAAATGATAATTTTTATACTTAATAGATATAATTTATGCCAATTATAGAGTTTTAAATATGGATTTTTTTAAATATTACGCGAACGATCTCGATCTCATGGTCAAATTCATTATGGTTTAGGCGTATAGGATAATTGGGAAATTATTAAAATCTATATAAAGCTATTTTAATACTAAGTTCTGAATCAACCCTGCATTGCATTGATTTTTGATATCCCAAGTTTATTTTTTTTAAAACCTCCTGTTCCCAATGCACCCATGTGCTTTAACTAAGCGTCATGTATTTGAAAAGGCAATAATTGCTTATGTAATTGAGGTATTGAAGTCTGGTCGTTAAAATATGAACTGATTAATAATGTCACTGTTTAATTGACATATGCAATTTTCAAAATAGGTGAACAAATTTGTCTCATTGACTCAAACAATTCAATATTTAACTTAAAATAAATAATTACGATCATGAATAAATCAGTTAAAAAAATTTTACTTCTGGCTTTTGTATTTCTAAATTTTTACTCCTGCAAAAAATCTGAATCAGATAATTTAGAGATTAAAAATAATACAGAAGAATCTGCTTCACTTGACTCGTTGAAAGCTCTAATGATGAGCAAAGCAACACATAGTAGATCTTATTTAGATAAGATCGATTCCAGCAATGTGCAAGTGACTGTCAATGATTATTATGTACCCGAACCTTTTCCATCAAATGTACCTGAAGTTTATCCACTAAATGGCGGGGACCTTGGATATGCACATATCAGAGGGTATTATGCTAATATTAAAACCGGAGTTGGGTATACAGGTGGGGTAAGCAATTTAGGAGTGATCCTTTCAATCAGAGAAGGGAATGTGCAGGAATACACTAGAGTACCTGCCGTGCTGCCTACAACCTGCTGGCAAGTCGGTAGAGCATCTAATAGTGCAAGTGCGTCAGCTCTATTTGTTTTAGCCTATAACCTCGCTGTCGATGAGCTTAAGCTCGCAGTACAACGTAATCCGGCACCTTTTTATATATCTTATAATGTTCAGCAAACTTTAGTTAACTTAGTGAGAGCTAATTTAAGTGTTGTCGGTGGAAGTTTTAGTATGGGGACATGTTCAGGCATTACAGTTCCTTATCAACCTGCTGTATTTGGACGTTTAACGTAATATTACCTTTAATAAATTAACCAAGATCAAAATGAAAGATAAGCTAATAAACGACATTTATAATTATTACCCAATTGGTTCAAGTATAAAAAGAGCTGAATATTCAGGTTATAGCGAATTAATGAATAGACTAGAGAAAAAAAATGATGTCTATAACCTTAATAATAACAATGGTGGTACATTTGAAATCGGTGAATTCCTCTCAGCTAATCAGATAGAGTACATACCAGATTTTCAAAATTTTCCATCATATGGTGTATCTATATTTTTAGGGGAATCCGAGCAAAACAACACAAAGATATCAGGTCAGTTGATATTGAGGATTTCAATGCTAACTAACTCGTTTACTGTTTTCTACATAGAAGTTATTTCAAGTAATAACTACCACGAAACCTTATCATTTAAGAACTTGCAGCTATCAAAAAATAATTTTTATTTAGATCCTGGGGCGAGAATATTAAACCTTGTTAAAACGGCTGTTAATCAAAGTAATAGTGATCTGATATTTGCAGATCCAATATTGCTTTTTACCAATAAAATCGGTAAAGGTGTACCACATGGATTAGATGATGTTCCTGAAGCATTGAATTACTATTCTATCTACGATTATCTTTACGGTTCAGATTTTTCAAGCTATTCTACCTTGATTTCAGATTTTTTTGTTGCTCCGACTACTCTTACAATCGTACCTTATTAAACTATGTAATTAAATAAAATAAACGTATTTCTCTCAAGCCCATTAGTTGCAACGTGGAAATCCCAGAATGAAATCGCGGAGCCGGCCGCTCTAAAGGCGGCAACGGCATAATGCTTTTTCAATTCAGGGTAGTGCAATTCCAAAATATCAATGCAGAGGACTGAGTATCGCACAAGTAGTTCGGGTAGAAACGTCTATGTAAGCATTGGCTGTATGTTTCGACAAATGTAGTCATCAAATACGCGCCAAACTGTCCACCCCTTTTCTGCCATGGGGATTAGCGAATGCTAAAATTATTGGATTCTAATTTAGAATATCATATCTTTATAGAATAGAAGGAATTTCTTTAAAACGACACAAATCAGGTCTAAATAATCGGTTATCTTTTCGGTTACCTATAAAATACGAGAGAGTGGAAACTCATTTTAAACCCATTTAAATGCATATTGGTATGATCCCGAAACGATTACAAAAAAAGCCTCACATTTGAGGCTTTTTTTGTAATCGTTTCGGGGGCTATCCGACCAAGAAGATTTACAATAAAGCATAAGTCAGCCAATTTCATACCCCAACACGGTAAGACTTGCGCTAGAAAAGGTTATTTTTTATTGCTGTTCTGAGCTTGGCTAAATGTTGGTTTTGCGCTCATACCAGTGCATGAACTGTCGGACTAAGTTTTCATCGGTCTGGTATGCTCCGGCGTAAGAATCCCAGATAATTTCCGGCTGACCGGATTTATTAAGCCTAAAGTTCTTCTCGATCTCGGTTTTAATCAGTTCGGCATCAATCATCCCGGTGATATAATCGTATTGCTTTTCATCAATGTTAGAGTAATATGGTTTGGGATTGCTGGAGCTATGGATTTTACTAGTCAGGCAATAAAGGATTTTGATGTAGGCATCTTTATGCCTTTGGATTAATCCGCTAATGTAAGTTTTAAAACTTTCCGAATCCTCTTCATGCCAAGTGTCAAATAATCGGTAAGTAAGCTCCGGAAAAACTTGGTATAATGGGCTTTCCCCAGCCTGCTCTATTGCTCGCTTCAAGATAAGGTTAGAAAGTTCATTGATTTGCGATTTATTGAAAATTTTTTGCTCGTTTTCTTCTTTTGCTGCATTTATCCACCTGAGTAAGGCAAAGGCGTAATCAATGTCAGCAATTGAGAAAAGTTCTGTAGCTAATGTGTAGCTTTCTGTTTTATTGGAGCTAAGCTGGAGCTGCTTGCTGATGAAGATAGCAGATTGGCTGTATGGACGCAGGTAGGCAAAAAAACCTTCGCTTTGATCATTATCCAGCAGATGTGAATTTCTGGTTAGGGTTACGGCAATGGCGGTAGAAAAGGCCCAAGAATATTCTTCTTCCCTGCTGCGCAGTTTACGCATTAGGTTTTCTGCAGTACCGTCGTCCAATAGTTTTTTAAGCTCACGGTCCTGCTCAGTTCCGCTAAAGCTTTCCAGGGTTTTAATAAAGGTTTCAAAGGCGCCATCGGCCAGGTCGCCAGTAATCACGCAATAGCTAAAGTAGCGGTTAAAGTAGATCGTGGAGGCGATACGTTTTTGCCTGTAATACTCACTATCCATCCTTGTATTATGGCGTATGTTGCTGAAGGCTTCTGCTAATCTTGGAAAGAGGCTTTTTAGTAGGTCATTGATGGCTCTTATAATTCTTGTATCTTCTTTTTCACCGAGTTTTTCAAGCTGGCTATTCAGGCGATTAATCTTATTCTTGTCTGAACTTTCAGAATATTCATCTTGGAAGCCTTCGGTAAACAGGTTGGCATCCGAGCGGATCAATTCATAGTGCTGGGGATAGACAATTTTAATAGCCTCGATTAACATCAAATCAACAACGTTTACTTCACCGAGTAATAGCGGTAGCGAAAAGGAAAGGGTATTGCTGTATCGGAGCACCATTCTTGGGGTTTTAAGTTTGGGCATAATGGCCTGTTGGAAGCCTTCGATAAAACGGTTTGCCTCTTCTCCAGCGACATTGATCTTGTGTTGATCCAGGATTATGTTGATGAGCGAGATGCTGTACTCCTGTAAAGCGCGAATTTGCGCGGCAGGGATACGCAAAGGCACCTGAATTATTTTTTCCAAAAATTGTTTTCCGGCGGCAGCATTACCTTCACCAAAGCGCTCGCCAATTGCAGCAGATACCATTTCCTCATCGAAGGATAACAGGTATATGGTATTGGAAAAATCAGCAGTCAGCTTTACCAGCCGGAAGATGGAATGAATTTCTAATTTCTCCAGGCGGTCAATGTCATCAATAAAGATGACCAGTTTCTTGTTTTTTTCTAAAATGATCTGGTTAATTCTATCTTTCAGGGATTCTATACTAGTTTTATCGAGCAGTTTGGAAGCACCTTTTGCAATACCGGACCCATCACCCACCATGGGAACGTTAACCAAATCGCTGTACTGGGCAATTAATTCGCCGAGTTTTTCTTTTTTGGTTTTTAGCTTGGCATCAAGAGTTTGAGCCAAAAGGTTAAAAAATTGGAGTAAAAGAGTGTTGTCATCCTGGTACCTCCAGGGATTGAATTTAACAGTGAGGACGTTTTCGTCCAGCTGAAGTTCCTGCTCGATAAAGTTAAGCACAGAGGTTTTTCCTTCACCCCATGCACCGTAAATGCCGATAGTTATGCAGTCCTGACTTTGCCTGTTGATGATGGTTTGGGCAATTTGGCGGGAAAAACCGTAGCGCTGGAAGCGATCATCGCTAGAGCGGAAGATAGGGCTATCGGAAGAAAAATTTAAGTCCATTGATGTTGAGTCGTTTTTAGAATTGATTAATATAAAAATAAAGGATTTGTTTAATTGTATCGATAAGAGTTGTTAACAATCAGCCTGCATGAAAGTAATCGCTGATTTTAAGTGGTTTGTGACGAAGTATGATATTGCGAAAATCATTGTCCACCCGGAGTCGGCTTTGAGAAATTATAAGGCGCTGACAGAGCGGGTTTGCAGGTATTGTAACCGGGATTCCACGCTTACAACTAAAAAAAAGAAGCCTATATTATCCCTCAGTTGATTTGTAACCATTATTTGTGCTCTGATTTTGAATGTGAAGAATTCAACAGCTATTTTTCAAGGCTTAAACATCATTTAGCAGACTTCTTTCTGCATGGCCGGCTTCCAATGAAAGATACAGGGGATTCTGAGTATTTAACCGGTATCATCTTAAAAATGTACCTGCTGGATATTCTGGCAATGTTGACCCCAGTAATGCATCATACTGACCCCCTTCGGGGATTTGGCCTGTCATAGCTGACGGCATGACAATTTTACCTTTTTTTTCTAAGACTTTCTCCTTTTAATTCAATTCTGTAAGAAGTGTGCACCATACGGTCCAAAAATGCATCTGCCAGGGTTGAATCCCCAAAGATATCCCACCATTTATCCACCGGCAATTGGCTGGCAATTATTGTAGCCTTTTTTGCATGTCGGTCCTCAATTATCTCTAACATGTCCATTCGCTGTTGTTGTTCAAGATGTGTCAGTCCGAAATCATCCAAAATGAGCAAATCTGCTTTTGATATCTTTTCAAAAAACTTGTATACACTTCCATCAATCCGGCTCATCTTTGTTTTTAACAATAATTTCTGGACATTGAAGTAAGCCACTCTGTATCCCTGGGTACAGGCCTGGTGTCCGAGTGCTGACACGAGAAACGATTTTCCTGTTCCCGTAGAACCGCACACTAATATTGCTTCTCCTTTGGGTATATACTCACCTGTGGCAAAGATACCGACAGCGGCTTTGTCCAATCCTCTTTTTGCATCCATGTTCAGTTCCTCTATTGATGCTCTGTAACGGAAGTTTGCATTTTGCTGAAGCCGTTCAAACCGCTTTCCATCCCGATCGTCAGCTTCTGCCTGCAGAAGCACTTCCATCCCTTCGCTCAGGGTAAGTTCATGGATTCTTCTTGTTTCGCTAAGCGCTTGCCAGCTCCGGATCATACCATGTAGGCGTAAGTCCCTTAATTGAGTTTCAATGTTCATTTTTTAGAATTTGATAGTTGATTGTGAATAATATTCTTTGCCCCGAATGTTCGGGTGCTCTGGAAGCGACTGTTCCTGTTTTGGCTTATCCTGATGATCGACCATATTGTTTTTGAGGATGCGTTCGACAAAGCGGTAGGAAAGGTTGCGTACATCCATTGCCAGTTCGCAAGCAGCTGCAAATCCGCTGGGACTTGCGGTTTTCTGCAATCTTAACAAGCCATCACATGTACGGTAAAGTTGTTCAGGATGTGTATTCTGTTCAAATACCATCTGGAACAAAAGATACATTTCCGGAGATCTCTCCTTTGCCCGGGCAATATAATAATCTGGACTCCTCTGCAGGTAGTGTTGGTGATGTGAGCTTAAGTGATCTTTCTGTGTGGAGTAACCTGCCGGGTTCACATTCCGCACATGAACGGCAATCTGCTTACCCCTTGCATAGATCTTGACCATGCTCCTGGTATAAATCACCTGAACCTTAAGCCCTACGTATGCAAAGGGAACGCTATAATAGTGTTTGTCCTTCCCAAGGTAGATATGGTTATTGTGCGCCACTTTGGGCTCTGAATAATACTTGACCTCAAAGCCATCGGCCGGCAGCGGTTTGAGCAGGCTTTTTTCCGCTGCAAGAAATCGCTCTTCCCTGCAATAGGGCTTTTGCTGCATCCTGGTCTGGTTATGCGCCTTTACTTTTTCCCTGATAGCCAGGTTAAGGGACTCGATATCAAAGAACTGACGGTTTCTGAGTCTGGCATACACACGATTGTATACCAACTTAACCTGATTCTCTACCAGTGCCTTATCTTTTGGCTTTCTTGATCTTGTGGGGATAACTGTGATTCCATAATGGTTTGCAAAGTCCTCCAGTGCCCGGTTAATCTCTGGCTCAAATCTATTAGACTTGATCACCGCGGATTTGAGATTGTCCGGTACCAAGACTGCCGGAGCACCTCCAAGTTCCCTAAGACAGCATTCCAGTGCATGGAGAAAATCATCCACTCTCTGGCTTTTAACGGCCATTACAAAACAATAATCAGAGAATGGAAGCGATGCAACAAATATCTGGCAGGCCACCACTTCACCAGTCTCTCTGTTTATGTAATGCATTTGCTTGCCTGCAAAGTCAACAAAGAGCTTATCTGCAGCCAGATGCTCTAAGCGCATGCCCGGACGCCTGGCAACTAATTGCTGGCGAAGGTGGAAGCAGAACTGGGGGTAGCTGTAGGCGGGCTTGCAGCCAGCCTCATACTCTTCATAAAGAAGAAGCCGCGTCATGCCTACGGATTCAAGCTCCTTGGCATAATAGGTCAGGTTGTTCCGAAGATATTCAAACCGCGGATCCTTATAGGCTGGACTACCAACATGGAATTTCCCCATTAACAATGGGTCTTCCATTTCCAGAAGTTCTGCTACCGGGATTTCACCAGCCGCTAGTTTGGAAATATATGCTTTTACGGTGTTCTTGCTTATCCCTAGATTACGCGCAATACTTTTGATGGAATCGCCCTGTTTGTGAAGACGTAATAATTGTTTGATCTGACTCATAGCTTTCGATTTTCCGGCCATCAACACGCTGCTTTAGGTAAATATTATTTACCTAAGTAAGCCAAATCAAATTAAAGAAGGGGGTCAACATGCTCCATTATAACCTGCTTTAACACAGATCAAGAGGGGTCAATATGCTCCATTACAAAATCTTTAATAACCCGGGGTGGGGTCAGTATCCGCCGGAATGTCAGTAAAAGCTTAAAGTACTTTTAATGTAAACCGAAATTAGAACCATTACTGGGGGGTCAACATGCACCAGAATATCCACCTGCTGTTATATGTCCTGATTTTGGCCGATTCAGGTTATCTCGGCTATTATTTTAACTTCTATAATTATAGGTTCCAAAAAAGTTGCACGGAAGATTTATATCGTACAATGAAATGATCGGTTTTTATTTTACTCAGCACTATGTTTTGGTTGAATGCGATTGATTTGGTTGATGTAATTGGTGCAGGAGGCATCCATCTTCTCCCGCCAATGCTCAAACGAACTATGTGTTACATAGGCAATGCAATTAAAGTCTCCGACCTGAAGATCCTTTTTTCTCAATTTCATCCTTTTGGCTTTTTGATGAGAAGCGATATAATCATATATGGATTGTAGGGTTTCCTCATAGCTCTGCTCATCGGTGGCGAAAAGGTAGGTAGCCCTTCCATGGAGTGTACTTTCCCAAACCAAAAATAAAACTTCCTCTCTCACAATGGTGAAAACAAAAGTTTCTTCTGTTACGATTGAGTGTCCATTCGTGATGACCTCATAAGCTGGCGCAAGCTTGTAGCGCAAGTCACTATGTTGGGAAAGGTAGGTTATACACTCGATTTGGCCAGCTGCACTTTTTGCGACTTCAGTTAGAAAATTTGATGGTAAGTTTTCGATAAGGTCTAAGATGGATTTAACTTGTACCGTTTTATCCTTCTCGAAATGTTCTATAAATTCATTCCGAACTTTTAAAATGGTCACGATGTTTTTGAGCTGATCAAGATTTTCAATCTCTTTAATTTCATTGCCAGCCAGCAATACTGATAAAGGCTTAAGGTTGAGACCCAACAAATATTTTTTCAAAAATTTGAAAGATTTTCGAGATTCTGCTATCGGATATGGCTTGGAATAATTGACATCGAACTTTAAGGTAATTGTATAATCATTGAATACAACATCATTCCATGGAATTTCCAGCCGTTGGCTGATCGGAGTCGGCGCTAGGTAAGGTATACGAAAAGGACGTGATACCGCTGGCGGGGTGATAGCTGCCCTTTTATTTAGATCAACCTTGATCTTCTTCTGAAGCTCCGTTAATAGAAACTGCTTTTGTTCCTTTTGCTTTTCACTGACAATCAAGTCCTGAAAGTAATATTCGAAATATTTATAGGTTTTAGGATCGAACTTTTTAATGAGTTCAATAAAGTCTAAAATTTTAAGGCGTTGCTGATGCACTTCATTTACAGGAAATATGCGATTAGTGCGGATATGATTAAAAAGCGCATCTGAAGTAATTCTCAATTGCTCCGCAGCGCGGATGAGCGTCGGTTGTAATTGCTTACTGTAAGCCTTCCACTGTTTTTTAACTTGCGGCGAAGGTATGGGTAAAGGAAATTCATCTTTCGCCTGGGAAAGCTGCTCCTGCCAACTTATTTTCTTGGCGTCTACTCGCTTTTTATCACTCATAATTTATTTCAGTAATAGCTAAGATAAAAATATCCTCGTTCATTCTGACATCTTAACAAAGAGTCAATTATATAAGCAGCGAAGGATCAGTTGGATCATTCCCCTTTTCTATTTAAGTCGATATCTAAATTCTTCAGTCATGGCATCCTGTTCAAATACCAATTCATTAAGAAAGTCCATGGCTTTGAAATATCCTTCCAGGCACAGCTCCATTTGCTGGTGTAAAAATGGTAGCAAGTCCTGACGCTTCGCATCCAGCACCTCCATTTCACTAATTGCTGTGGTATCAGCATCTAAAAAGTTCCTGAAGAACTGATTTTCAAAGCCTTCAGTATGTACAAACACTTTCCGCTGTTTGTTGATCAGCGGATAGGTCTGGTCTGCAAAGTTATTTATCCATTGAAAATTTAATGACGAGGTCAAATGTGGCTGCGTATTATTGATGTGATTAATGACGGTATGAAAATACGTCACCCCTTTTGTTTTTAGCAACAGTTCTGGAAAAAAAGCCGTTATATAGTCCATCAACCGCTGCCAGAATTTATATAAGGTTTCAAAAGCTACAGGAATCTCTCTGTTGTACCTGCTGTCAAGGTAGGTGGGCTCGTGGTAAAACTGATCCTTTCCATTAAACTGATAATAAGAATCTTGTAATTTCACTACGTAAGGAGCGTAAAGATATAAAGTTCCCAGGCGGTATTTGAGATCAGCCGTCGTCCCAATAAGTTCGTTCTCGGCATGCATGAAATTATTGTCCGCTTTGTTGAGTGTAAGTATTTGTTCCAGTCTTGTGTATAGGCCAGAGCGAACCATATCTTGTTCGGCATCATTGGCCGGGCTGAGCACATTTCTGCCTTTGTAGGTGTAGTCTTCATCAGCAAGACATCTCAGGTCATATTCCATATAAATTTCCCGTAGCAGGGTGTTGTATTCCTCAATTATTTCAATTCGTGCTTTCATATTTTGTTTTTAATTTTCCGGACCGCATTTTTTCTTCGCTAGGTGCGGATACAACGCTTGTATTCGTTTCCTTTTCTCTTCAGTATCTGCCTTGTCCAACATCCGTTGATAAATGTTTGATTTTAAGTAATGTGTTTCAGTGCCCATGTAAAAATAGTCCGTAATAAAATCCACAGACAATTCCAGTAAATGGATCATTTCAGTTAAAGCTGCTGGTTCGAATAAGATAATAGTGTCATCAAGCGGATTATCGTCGTATTTGATAAATTGCTCTTTGAAATCGCCCGGAATATTGCTTACATGTTCCACTACTTTGTAAAGTGGATCAAGTACCAATATCTGAAAGAGAGAATCGTCGTGCTTGTTGGTAACCATAGATTCTACTGTATTTTTGTAAATTACTTGAAGCTTATGCCCATGGAAAGCTGGAATGCCAGATAGTGAAAGATAAGCCTTACAAAAGACCTCAATATAAAAGGTCATGTTATGAAATATGGCGGGCGACAGTTCGCCCAGGTGTTCAAAATTATAAGAATCGATGTCATATACATTCTCATCTTCAACCACTTCAATCGCTTTTTTGATTAGCAGTGAAATCACTGTATACTGATTTAAACAGGAATTTACGGCGCGGTTTGTAGTAGCCTTTCTCCTTGCGATCAAACCGTGGGTGCTAATCCATACATGCCCGAAGTCACTCTCGGCTATATGCAGTCTCCGGCTTGCATCGTAATGATAGTACTTTGCAGTAAAATCGTCGTAACTGATGTTGACTGATTCAAGTAAAGAGATAAAGAATTCCCGTTCAGCAAATTTGAATAGGTAAGCAAATGCTTCTCGTGTTGCAATCCGATCAATTAATTCTTTCAAATCAGTTTCATTCGAAACCAGCATAAATTTCTCACCTTTTTCAGTTATAGACTCCATATCAGATAAAATTTATTGTTAGCCGGATCGCTAACTGAAACAAAGTAAAACTAATACTGCGCAACCTATTTGCGCAATACGTTAAAATATCTGAATTTAATTGCTAATTATATTTAAGCTAAAGCGAAAATATTTTCTGAATGAAATTTAACGAGGTGTAGGAATAACTGAAATTTCGACGTGGATATATTTTTGGGATATTTTAAGCCGTATAATTGTTTCATATTTTATATTTCAAACAATAAGTGCATTTCGGAAATTTAGTAAATAGAGATGCCCCATACTCTTATGTTGATATCTAGATCATTAAGAAATGAATTTTAATACGAACTGCGCTTTTAAAGAAGAACCACATCCTTTTGATGTATATATTACCAAAAAATGCCGATTTCTAATTCTTGGTACTTTTCCGGCAAAGCCAAAGGACAGAAGATTTACTTTTTTCTATCCAAGTGGGAGAAACCGGTTTTGGGAAGTAATGTCTATAGTATCAGGTATAACTATTAATTCATTTACCGATCCCTTAGCTAGACATGAAAGAGAAATAATACTTGATAAACTAAATGTAGGTCTTGCGGATATGGGGAGTCGCGTGCTCAGACAAGCAGATAGTTCAATGGACATCAACATTTTTCCAATTGAATTTCAGGATATCTTTAGAATTTTAGAAAAACATCCTGGGATCACTCATCTTATTTTGACAAGTAAAGGTAAAGGCAATAGTGCTTATGATTGGTTCAAAAGCTATTGTAAATTGAATAGGATGAATTTTACTTTAGAAAAAGGAGCATATCCAATGCAAAAAGATCTTATATTAGTAGATAACAGGAAAGTCAAAGTTGTCCTACTGCCCTCTACATCTAACATATGCCGATATTCCACCCCTGAACTTGTTCAGTTCTATAGAGATCTCTTAACACCTTAATTATTAATTTATGAGCATTGAACATTATCTGCCCTCCAAGAAAGTTCTTGATAACTGTAGTTTATTTAAAGCTGTAGCTATTGATACATGGGAAAGGATTGAATTTTCCCGCAAAACACCTGGTCTTAGGATAATGGAAACTACCATTACGCAAAATATAGTTTATGAACTAAGATTATTGAAAGACCGATTTATGCATACTGGTTATAGTCTTTTTGAATCAAGGAATGAAAAAGCAAATGGACACGACATATTATTGCGAATCATACATAATAATCATAAAGTATATACCTACGCTCTCCAAGCTAAGATCATTTACCACAACCTAGGCGACCATAAAAAAGGAACTCATTTAGATGATGGTACCTATCCACAACTCAAGCATATGGTAGCAAAAGGTAAGGTAAACGAGAAAGCTCAAGTAGATGTACTACTCGAATATGCAAGAGACGAAGGATATATACCAATGTATCTTCTATATAACTACATTAAAAGGAAATACCGTGGGATAGACCGCAATAGCGGATGCACAGTGATTGGAGCCCAATTCATAAAAGATAAATATTTCAACAATACAACCAAGGATTTAAGTGACAAGGTTAAGTTTAGTAACCTACATCCTCACTTAGCTTTTCCGCTTTCAAAATTGATCTGCACAATGGCAGGCGAAGACGACAAAACGATCCTAGAAGCAGTGGGTTTACCACCCGATTATAGTTTAACATTAGGTGATCCATATTATCTTAGAACAGATAAGGAATGGTTTGATATCGAAGATTCAGGTAAGATCATGGAATTGATTCTTCCTGAGCCAAAATTGAATATAGCTTCCAGTATAAATAACGTAATAGATGTTTCATCTGAAGGGTTCAATCCAAAATTTATGATTCTTGTTGATCAGCAAGGCAATTCTTTTGGTTAAATTCACTGTATTGAAGGATATTTATAATAAGTAAAAAAATATCCGAATGGATGATATTTAATCTCAGCCATTTATGAATTTCGTTTGTTTCCAATATCTGGATATTCTGGACGATGCTGGTTCTTACCCATTTTTGGTGGATAATTTAATAATCTTTAAATTAGCATTATAAATTACTGATTATGAGTACTGAAAAATTAATTTTCTCTACTTCAGAAAAGTTTAAAGTGGTTTCAGTAGATAGGATTGCAGATCTTGCTAATATTTATGTGAAAAGTGTACAGAAAAAATGTTTTTGTCCTAACTGTCTTGAACCTAGCTATGGTGTTCACAGTTACTATACCCGCAAGATAAAAGATTTACCCGCATTTGGGAATCGTATAATTATTTATTTAAGAGCCCGTAAATTTTATTGTAGAGAACCAGAATGCCCCGTCAAGGTATTTACAGAAAGGTTTACTGATCATTTTGAATCCTTCAAACGGTTTACCAAACGTGCCGAAAAGCTACTGTTAACGACAGTGGTTGAAACAGGGGCAAAACCTTCCGAGCGGTTATCGATAAAAATGTCAATACCAGTCAGTGATACAACGTTACTGCGATGGTTGAAGATACAGGCAATACCCATATTAAAAGTTCCTATTGCGTTGGGATTAGACGACTGGGCCTTAAAAAAATGCGATCGGTACGGAACCGTTCTTATAAATCTTGAGAATAGAAGAATTATTGATTTGCTTCCTGACAGAGAATCCAGTACGGTAGAGAAATGGCTCCAGGAGAATCCAGGTGTAGAAATCATTAGTAGAGACCGATATGGTAAATATCGGTAGGGAGCGACGAAAGGTGCCCCATTGGCCGAATAAGTTGTTGACCGATGGCATTTACTTAAAAATTTGGGCGAAGCACTTCGCAAGTTGCTAGAGCAAGAATATCAAGTACTTAAATCAATAAGAAATCAGGAAATAAATTCGGTCACCATTGATCCAAAGAAATTACCAATGCGCAATATGGATCTGGAGAGTGGTGCTTCAGACCGACAAAGGAAAAGTCTAAGCAGGTGAAAAAACTGCATGCTGAAGGTGCATCTATTAAATCTATAGCCAGAAAATTTAAGATGTACAGAACGACAATTCGAAAATATATTGCAGCACAAAGCTTACCCCGCCATCATTATAATCTTCCCACCCAGCTTGAAAAATCTTTGCCTTACATTGTTGAAAGACTCATGGAAGAAGCTAAACTTTTACTTCGTAATTTATTGAATCAGCTAAAAGAACTGGGATATACTGGGGCCTATAGCCTCTGTCTGCTTCTAAAAGTGTTAAGAGCAAGTAGCCAGATTTTTATCTCTGGCTACTTACGGTAATAATGTTATGAAGTATTTTTAAATAATATATTTCAGGATCATATCAATTTATAAACCTATTATAGTGTAACTCTGAAGTTGTACAAATGAAAAGTTCGTTGTTGGCATCGCATTGACCCAAGCGCGTATGCCGTACGTATCTAATACATAATCATCGTGGATAGAAAATGCATATTTCTTTCCACCTCCGGAGTATAAAAGATAAGTTGTATTTGTCTTATCATGATGAAATTTACGCATTGTATTCTCCTCTATTCCAGTCAAAGAAAACACTGGTATACCATCAGAATCAGGTATAAAATAATCCCCGCCTGCATAGTAAGTTAAGTCGAAGAAGGGCTTCTTCCTGGCGACATATGAATTATAAAGCTCAGATGGAAAATCGAATCGGGTTTGAAGCATGTCACTTGGAGTGATGTTGATAAACTCACCAAATCTGGTAAATAGAAACATTGAATATACTGTACCAGCTCCACCACCAGGAGGGTATGTAGGTCTTATCCATATCAGCGGCTCTACAAGTTTTGTTTGATATTTTAAAGTTTCAGGATTTTTAAGATATAGATAAATTGATTTCTTGAAATTTTCTTCCATTACAAAATCGCTGATAGGATTTAAACCACCTTCGTTTATTCCAATCAAATTATACTTCGAGTGGTCATTTAGTGACATCACCCAATCACCTAAATTGATATTAATATCTTCAATTCTTTTAGGAACGGTGAATGCTCCTAATCCTTTAGTTCCACCGATTGTCTGAATTGACAACCTCAATTGCGTAATGTTATGTTGCTCACCCGTGGATCCTCCACTTCCATTTGCAAAACCAAAGTCGCCACCAACCTTTCCATCAACACCTTTTTTTATGTTAAATCCAAAAGAGCCGTTAATAGATCCATCCATTCCTTTCTCTTTAGTCTCGTTTGTTGTAGTTTTATTATCAGTTCCCGTGTACATTGCAGTTGCTTTCCCACCTGTATAATATCTTGCAAGTACAAAAGCTCCGTAGTTACGAACGAATTCACCTCTTGAGCTGTTATTAACTTCACTAAGGAAGTCTGGACTCAGATAATTCTCCATGATAGTTCTTTGTGCATTTTCTGAGGACAATAGCGAATAAGATGAACCTTTTACTTCAACATTCAATTCTCCAAAAACTGCATTGGTTTCATTAACTACTGATGATGTAAATATAGTTGTCCATTTGTTTTTTGCTCCAAAACTAAAAAGCCCCAGATTAACACTGAACCCACCTGATATTGTTTTATTTGAGTTAGTTTTGTGCTCATACCTATCAAAGGAAGCGAAAGATGAACTTGTCGCTGTAACAACATCCAGGTTTAAGGGGGTGTAATAATCCGGATGTTCTTGTAACAATCGTTCAATATCTATTACCTTAAAACTTACGTTTATCGGATCTACTATAATACTTCCGTCTCCACGATAAGATCTGCCCAAGTAATATTCTGGCTGTAAAGGTTGTGGAATTGAAAGAGGAGTAGTCAATGCTGATCTACCGGAACTTAATTCTTTAGAGCTCAGGATAATCTTTCCGGTGCCAGTACGCTCAGATACCACCTCCATGTCTTTCATAAATTCAGGAATTGAACTAGAATGGTTCTCTGGTTTCATAATGTCCTTGCTACACGAAGAGAATGCAAGAAGAGCAATGATTATAGATTTGTTTGAAATTTTCATTTTAAGAGTGTTTTTTAGTTAAAAAAGTTGATCAGTATTATTGTTGTTTTTATTTCATTTATTTATATAAATTATAAGCTATAAAATAGTGCATGAACTCCATCTATTTAATTTTTTTACATATTGATGTGTCTTACGTAGACATATTATTAAATAATATATCTACTTAAGACACATATGTTAATTTAAGTGTAAATGTAACTTAAATATATGTACGTTTTTTTTTATTTATTATCAATATGACATTTAGCAATACGATGGTAGAGCCCATTTGAAGACACACCTTTTCATATCCAAAATATAAGGCGTTCAGTCGCGGATAAAAATGCTCTTCAAGATAGCTTTCTTCGATTGCCATATTACCTTGTTGAAGAATAATAACTTTTCACAATATCAAAAGTATAGGCAAGTTTGATCCCAAATGCGGTAATCTTTTTAGACCTGTACACTCCGTCTTCACTTGTATTGATTGATGTCTGCACTTCTGAATTGACTGTATATTGCAGGCCATTACCTCTATATTTTTCAATAAAAGATTCCTTAGGCTGCCTTAACGAAAAAAATTCGGATGTTGCAAGTATTGAAAAGAACCCGGTTCGATAACCTATTGCAAGGCCGAGATCTACCGGAGAGCTTTGGGTAGTATTGATTGTCGAAAGTTCAACGGGATTGAAGAAAAATCCGAAGGTTATTCCTCTCGGGTAGTGATCATAGACTACTTTAGTTTCTGTATCGCTTATTTTTTAATGCTTCTTCTTATATCAGACACAAATGGTGTGTAAGGATTCCTAGACTTAGATTGGTACGCAATTTATCTGCCTTTTCGATAAGGACGTTATTGGTGGATTTATCGATAGCTACATCCTGATAAACGGTGTTAGCAATCAACGATGGCCCGCCTCCAACAATGAAAATGATACGCTTTGACCATCCATAGTTGTCATCTGAACCAACATTATTGGCGATTGGTGTGACGCTGTTAGAGACTGCTGAAGTCGAGCCTTGTCCACTATCGTTGCTTGCCGTAACTGTAAAGCTATAGGCTTTGCCGTTAGTAAGACCGGTTATTACAACCGGAGAGGAAGTTCCCCATGCAGAAATTCTAACCGGCGAGGATATGACTGTGTATCCCGTAATTTCAGAGCCGCCGATGGTGGTTGGCTTTGTAAAAGTTACTGAGACGCTGACGTTTCCAGCAGTTGCAACACCGATTAATGGAGCACCCGGCGCTTGTGACAAGGCTATTTTAGAGCAGAATAATACTGTCGCGAAAATTAATATTTTTTTTTCACAATGTTTGTTGGTTTTGAAATTGTTTATTGTTTCCGCTACAAAGATTTGCTAGTACTTCCGGAAACAAGGAAAGTAAAATACATGGCAATGCCACTGCCCGTGTATGAACTCGGAAGCAACCATATATAGAGAGCCGTATCCTTCATATATTTTTGATTTAGATGCAATGTGCAATTCAAATCTAAATCAGGAAATATTTTTTCCTTTCAGTGCAAACGGAGCAATTACTACAGGCAAGGACGCATGAGTGAAATTTACCGAATATCAGGGTTATCCTGGATCATTCGGAATTCAAAATGTGATGGATCTGTCTATTTTTCAAGAACTAATTAGTCTGTATATCAACCACCTCTTCTGTTCATTTGAGGAAGGATCAGATTTAGGTACTCAACTAATCTTATTGTTTAATTTAATAATTAATCAATATATTTAATTAAATTTGATTCATTTTGGTTATTGTAAATATTTTAAATTCTGTATACTTATATCTAGCAATTGCAGCTAAAAACGTATAAATAAATGGTGAGCGATTCAGACTAGGTTCGAATCCTCGCGGGATTATTATTATTCTAAGCTAGAATATTTTTAATCCACTAAAAAAGCTTAAAAGTGGTATCAGGGGTTCGACTGTAGCACCCCCACACCCTGATCAATTTTGATCGTTTCTTTTTTTTATGCTCATATTTAATTGTTTTTCAACACTTTATACTTGAATTGGCGGAACAAACATAGTGTTCGAGTTTTTTTAGAATATTAGTTTACTGATAGCAATGACAACCAAGAATCAGAATATAAGTGTTCGAGTCATCCCTTATGTTCTGATTCTTGGTTGTCAACATATAGTTTTTGTATGTCTTGGCTATAGGATAAAGGAAATTCAATATCTTTTCAGCTTTTTCTTTGTTTACACAAATGTCACTTCTTCCCAGCAATTTTATAGTTTGATAAATGGAGACTTTTCTGATTGAGAAACAGCCAGTTTTTTTATAGAGAAATTGGTTCTGACACAAACCCTAAAGTGATCACAAGTTAAAGTATCGAAATGTTAGAGTTTATGCTTGAAGGTTTTAATAAATGTTCATAATAGTCCTAAAGCTACACTTACGCAAGGTTTCGAAATTGAAAAATCAGTCCAGAAAATCATTGAACTGATTTTCCCAGTCATCACTATCGTCGGCTAGCTCACGTCCTTTCAGCACAGATTGTTTCAGTGCTTCAAACTGTTCCTGCTGCTGTTTCAATAACTTTTCTATCCGACCCAGCACCTTGTCTTTCTTTTCCACTTTCCTGGGCTTGTCCTTTTTGTCGGCACTGGTATAATGGATTTTAATGGGATTTTCATCCCGTTTGAGGATCTCATCTATATAGTTCAGAACCTCTCTTTCTTCATCAGACAGCAGGTTGGGAAACTTCTCCCATTCCTTTTCTTTGGCCAATGCATCTTGCCCAATACTTGCAAATATGGTGAGCGCAAAAATGTTCTCCGAAGAATTCCGCATGGTTTCAGCGAAATTTCCCCAGGGACCGTTTTCCTGGTACTCCCGGCTGCGCTTCCAATAGTCCATCTCCGGATCTTTCCGCCTGAGAGACCTGATCACTTCAACAGCTGAGGACAGGCCGTTTAGAGGCTTGGTTCCCCTTGGAAAATCATTGCGATTCTGCCAAAGGGTAAGGATCATATCAAAAGCCTCTTTGTTCAGCTTCGTTTTCTTTGTCTGGTTCTGTTCTTTTTCGGCAGATACGATCAGGTCGGAAAGGTAATGGGCCATCCAGTTTAAGGTGAGGTCCCTCTTGTCATGCGCAGAAAATTCACTAATCAGTTTCTTACCAAGGTCTATAGTCTCCTGAGAGTATTTCAATTCTTCCATTTGCTTTGAATAAATAAATTTTAGTGTAGGCAGGATAGTACTTATGGTCCCGTCTTTCCACGCTGCGCTTCATCTCCACCTTGATAATCAGGTCTTTTCCCTGATCATTCAGAAAAGCTTTCAGCTGCTTCCTTTTGATACAAAGGGAAACCCCACAGCTTGAGAAATCGCTGTAGCTTTCCTTTTCGTTGACCGTAGACCAGCTCGAAAATTCGGAGATCCGGTTTTTCTCTGTCTGCTGCCCCTTGTAGCTATAAGTAAAATCATCCGAAAAACTGCAACCGCTCCACTTCTGGAATGCCGTTCCAGGGCGTATCCTTATTTTAGAGACATTCTTGAAAAGGGGATCGTTGTCATCTATGCACTTGCCCTCTACCTCAGTCTTTTCCTCATATAGCCAGCCCCCCACGTTAAACCTAGGAAATCTTTCCTTGAGTGCACGGGTCTCATAGCCTCCATAATCGTGATCGCTTTCCAGGGAAATATAGTTATCGTTTGCAGATCTGGCCTGGAAAGACCTCAACAAGGCGGGCGCTGTCTGGGGATCCACAAGACCAGAGCGCAGGCTCAGGGTTTCGCTGTCCTTTCCGATATGGACAGTGGCCCCAAGGTAGACTACAACAGTATCCTCCGTATCCAACCCCAGTAGGCTATCGAAATCTTCTTGTACGATTTCCCATTCCCAGTCGGGATTCCCCTCTTGATGGTGTACCCAGTATTTTTTGATCAGCGGAGTGGGCTGGTTGAAATCAGAGAGCCAGAAATCTTTCCAGCAGGTGGCCCATCCTTCCAGCCATTCCTCCCAGGTTTCCCTCCAGCTGTCCTCCAGCACAACCAGCTGTTTGGTCTGCAAAAGCGTATAGGCCGCACAGAACATGGCATGGTACTCGTAATAACTACTCAGGTTTTCTATTTGGGGCTCGGAACCATGACGGTTGTCAGTTTGCGTATAGTCCGAGTCATGGATATAGTCATCCTTTCTTGTATCCCCAACATAGCCCCAATGTTCGCTGATGAACCTATCGGCAGTGGCAGCCACCGAATAACTTCCCACCTTAAAAATCCTTCCAAGCGGCTCATACCAGTACGGCAGGGTGTCCATCGTATCAAAAGAAAACTTTAGCTCTGTCCGTTCCGGATCTTCGGAATATTCGGTCTGCTCGAAATTAATGATCTCAAATGGCGAAGAAAGCGCTCTGTCTATTTCCGCTATCTCCTCAGCGGTAAATGCTGTAGCCTCATTTTTAATAATGGCTTTTGCCGCGAGCTGGGCAAAGTATTTGATCTGGGCATGTGGAAGCTTCTGGTCCCTTAACTCAGCCAGCAGATACCGTGCAAGCGGAAGCATCACCTGCGGGCTTTCCTGGCAGATACGCGCGATGGCCACCCATAAGAACAGTTTGGCGGAAATCCAATAGAAGAAATTCTGCTGATCCTGAAACGGATGACATTCATGGTCATTTTGCCGCTCCAGCAGCGCCTTAATCACATCGGTATTTCCCAACCTTGCCATACGGCGAAGTATATGAGCAGTGATCCAGCGCACCCGCTTTTTGGGATGTCCCAGATGGTAGCGTAGGAATGCAGCGACCACATCGGCGGAACTACCTGAGCGCAATATGTCAGAGGTTGCTGTCTCCGCATAATCCTCGGGAACGCGCGTCGACCACCGGCCCAGGATCCAGCCGAGAACCTCTGGCCGCTCTTGCGCTTCTACTAATGGATAGACAATGGTCAGCATCTGATAGAGCACTTTGGATGAAAACCCATCCAGTTTTTCTGGTATCATTTTGATCAGTCCCAGTGCAAAGCTCTGCTCGTCGATTTCCAGGATCTTCGACAGGCGCTGCAATGAACTGTAGCTGATGTAATCCTCTGAAAAGAAAATATTGAACCAGCTTTGAACAATTTTGTCAAATGCACCTTTTTTCCAGTTCATGACCTGTGGATCGTTCTTCCACTTCTCAAGCAATACTTTCAGGCCATCTTCGAAATCATTGTAACATACACCTAAACTGTCCACTTCAACCAAGGCTTCAAGGTAGGTGATATAATCCTCTTGCTTTGCAATTTGGGCAATCTGGGTGAAAAGCTGTTCAATATTTACGTAGGCATGCTGTTCACCTCCCCTGATTTCTTCAATGACTTCCCTCAGGGTATCTGGCCCGAGGTTCGCGTGTTTCTTTATCACCGCAGCATACAGCAGGTACTCCTTTTTGGAATATTCTTGGTTTTCAGCGTGCTCTTGATCCGGCGTTTTTAGGATGATGGCTTCTAGGGCCACAATATATTGCTCCAGATCACGGACAATCGCACTGTCTGTAAATTTCCCGTCCTTGATTATATCCAGGAATCCCCTCAAAAAGGTGGTGTTCTTCATTCCCGGGCGGTGGAGCTTCATGTCTTTAATGATCTGCTTTAATGCTTCATTTTTCAGTTTATGGTCCTTCAGCCTATCGATCTTTTCTAGGAGCAACTTGTGGTAGCTTTCCAGTCCATCGTAATAATACCTGTTCATGGCCAGCATGGCGGTAGCGATGTCCGCGGGAATAAAGTCCTGTTGTAGCGCCGAGGAAATCAGTTCCATATAGTGCCGGTCAGTCGACCGGACATACCTGTGGTCCCATTGGCATACCACGGCAAATGCCGTACGGATGTCCAGCTGCGCTAGTGATGGGACCACCACGTGCCAGGGGAAGCCGTCCCAGCTCCGCATCCGCTGAGCACAGTATTCGGCATACCTAAAAAACTGGATGGCAAGTTTAGGATTGTCCAATGGCTGGATCAGTTCGGTCAGTTCATTAACACTCCTGATCTGGTCGAAGGCTTCGAAATCGATCTCGGTCGAGGCCTGCACCATCTTGTCGAAATAGTATTTTCCCTTTTCAAGAGAACAGCGGCTGCCGGTAATGGCCGCCCTGGTATAGTCATCTATGATCTCCTTGCCGGAAAGGTTCGCCGAATCGATAATTCCCTCGGTGTGAGACAGGATAGCGACCACAGTATTTCGCAAACGTTCCTTCCTGCCGAGCTTTTCGCAGATCGACAGTAGCAGATCGATTTCCCGCAGTTCACCCTGGAGGATACGGTTCCTGATCGAATTGATCAGCCCATCCCCTTTCTGGTGAAAAGCGATATCCAACAGTTTCAGAATGATGAACTTCTGGAGCCCGGGGGTCTCGTGGCGCTGGTAGTGTTTGAGCTCCCAATCATTGTCAAAATTTGAGAGCAGACTCCCGAAATTTTCGAGCTGCGCCTTTAACGGCTGCTTTTTCAAAAAATAGTTCCCCCTGATCGAGTAGGCGGGGAGCAGATGTCCATAGATACGTTCGAACCTTTTTACCTGGTCCTCTACCTGTGATCGGACCTTATGGTCCGGACTCGCATTTTTTTCCTGGAGGCTCTTCGGATAAAAATCCTTAGTGGTAAAGGAGCTGCCTTCGAAGAGGTGCAAGATCACCCCCTTTCTGAGAAGCACGTCCAGGTGTTCCATCTCAGAGCGCGATGTGGAATAGAAGCTCGGGGTATGACTCGGGACCTGCACAGCGATCAGGTTCAGCACCGGTCTGACCTCTGCATAGGAAATACCCGCTGCAAGGCTTGCCTCACAGCAGACGATTAAAGAAGTCAGCAGTTCATCCTCCTTTTTTACGATCCTTGAAAGCGGCAGCACGTCTGCCAATATCTTTTTCAGGTTAAGCGGGACCTTCAGAGCGTTTGTAAAATAGACCTCAACGATCATTAGCCTGAAATCTATACGCAACTGGTCGCCGTTTTTCTTAAACCAGCGATCGACCTGCGCAGTATTGCCGAGGGCAAAAAGGTTGTTCAACAGGATATGGACGACATCATAAATGGCCTGTCTGGGCTTCCACCTGCCGAGCCATTCGATGGCCTTTTCCGCTCCGTGGAGGTGCAGCACTGCCTCGGCACCAAAAGCAAGATCATTTGCCGTCAATTTATAATCTTTTAGTTCTTCTTCGTCCAATTTGTTACGATAGTCCAACCATTCGCGGGCCTTGCTCAGGTGCTGTTTGGCCAGGTCCCAGGTCTCTTTCTGCCTGGCATATACCGCCGCATTGCGATAGTGTACCTTGCCGAACCATCCGGGGTTCCCCGACTGGAAGTAGATCTTCTGGTTGGTCTGCAGGTTACCATATTTTGCAGCAAGGTCCGGCTTGTCTAAAAGAATTTCCTCCAGGACACTATTAGTCTTCGCTGCCTCTGCCGCTACGATCTGCAGCTTTATAAAATCCTGCGGATCAAACTCAGCGCTGGACATGCGCATAGCGGTCTTCGTCCGTTCGATGAATACTTCCTTATTTTTGACCGGATCCAAGGGATATGCAAGATATTTTTTCTCTATAACAATATCCCTAAGTTCACCGTAATTGCCTGATTTGCTCAGAAAATTTGAGAGATGCGTACTGCAATATTCGTCTGACTCCGCGCCTTCTAACAGTTTAGAGGCAATCTGCTCAAAATCCTGTTGCGCGAGCTTATAGGTCTTTCTCAGAAAGGTTTCAAAGTCCTCGTCACGGAAGGTAAATTCACGGCCATTTTCCAGAATCTCCCGCCATAGGTCGATCCTAATGTCGCCGATTCCTTCCTCGCTCAGCTGGGCAGCCTTAGTGATAAAGTCCATAGGGACGGGTCGGGGCATAGCAATCAGGTTCTTCAGAAAAGCCGTTACCTCTTTCTTAGAGGCCTTTCGTTCAGCCTCCCTTACCCGTAGCCTGAAGATCTGCTCCAGTGTCTTCCCGTTTGGCTTAAGTGGCAGCAGTTTAGCACTCAAGGTTTTTCCGGGAAGCTCCAGCGCGTATGCCATTACCCGTGGAGTCGCATGGGTAAGCTTTCTGAATTCGGAAACCTGGTTCTCGGTTACTTCTGTATAATACCCCTCCAGAAAAACTCTGGTCTCCGGCTGGGAAAAAGGCTTGATTGGGATGACTATAGCCTCCTGGGGCAGTTGCAGTGTTTTTACCCGTTCGGTCCTTGACGATACGATGATTTTGCAGCCCTCTGGAAATTGCATTTCTATCAGATCTCTGACAAAGGTTTTGCCCTGATAAAGTTCCGATGCCGTAACGCTGTTGTCGGCAGCATCTAGGATAATGGCAACGATCGCTTCTGGATTGATCGAGCGGACGATTGAAAGCGCCGAGATCATCCTTTCCTTTAACTGTTTAAGATAGAACTCGTCAGGTTTGTCGACACTTAGCAGTAGGCTTGAACCAGATTTAAGGGAAAGTTCGTTGGAGATCTGAAGGATCCCCGCCTCATGCTTGTGCCTGCGATCTTCAGGATCCAGATAGCTACCTCCACCATAACAGTCGAAAACTACCGAAACTGAACTAGCAGGAAGTATCCCAGGTATCATATTGACCAATGTAGACTTTCCGATGCCAGCACCGCCATGTAGACAGATGATCTGATTCTCCTGCTTGAGCAACTGCTCGCTGATGGAAGAAAGCTGCTCCCTAGGTACCAGTTTTTCGGGCGCGGCGATCTTATTGTTCACTGGAAATATCGCAGATATGTCGGGCAAACCGAAAGCAAGAACTACGTCAGATAGCACTATAGTGCTGATCTTCTTCTGTTCCGGCATCATCTTGCCCCAGATTAGTTTGTGTAGGTAGGTATATTCCAGTGAGGTCTTGAAAGCAGTCCATTTTGAAATTGCAGAGACGATCTGCTGTTCCAGCTGGAAACGCGAAGCCTGGTTGCAGTCGGAAAAATCAAGGACAGCAATAAAATCTATAAACTGATTTACCGAAAGCTTAGAGGCATTAAAAAGCCTGGAAAGATCCTTTTGCTGCGCTTGGCTAAGCTTGGCATTAAGGTCATTAATATCGACACTTTTTAGAGATCGCTGGTTGATGACCGATTTACAAGTTTCTACAACTCCCAGAAGTTTTCTAGCTGCAGGGCGGTTGCTGACCAATTTTATAGTAAGCTTGTTCAGCACCGAAGATCTGTCTACCTGGTCAGATAGTTTCCTGTAGAATAGGGCTAATCTGTCTATAATCGAACCCTCTGTTCCGCCTTTGCTGCTGGTACATATCCTCGATGCGGTCCAGTCCTTGTCCGGTGTTCGCGTACTGTATTTGAGTTGGGAGACGACAACCTTGCTGGAATCCAGGATACCTGAACCGCCATAATATTCGGTCAGGTCTACACCCAGATTCATTCCTCCCCCGGTATCTAGGTAGGAGCTATCGGAGATAGAGAGGTTCTCTACCGAAATTGCCTTTAAGGCATTCGGCTCAAAGTTAATCAGCTTCAGGCACTTTTGAATGGACCAAAGTATGTGAAAATCATCGCCCGCACTTGATTCTGCGGCATCTGGGGTATCGTCCTGGAGCATCGGTTTATCTGGTTTATTCTGTTTGGTAAATTTATTGATAAAAAAATGGAATCCTATAAAGCAAAGGTTCAAAAAATCATGCAATCTGATACCTGAAAATAACATCAATGCGAGCTTTTAGATAGCATCTGGGTAATACTCATAATTTAGCGATCAGTTGCATTCATGTCACCCCCTACAGTATTTGCATCTACCAAATTCCCTTGGTGCTCATAAGAAAGTCTCGGTTTGGTTTTGAAAACTTCCGGTTTTTTTATTGGCATAAGGATTCGTTGCAGAAGATATAACGGACAGCAATGTTCCTCGCGACCGGCCATATAAACACATCGGATAAAAAACCGGTTCTATAATAGAAAGTTATCAAAATCGAACTATCCTGCAGATAAAAAAATGTTATAGATTACCCGGGCGAATTTTTGGCTCCAATGCTGAACGCATATTAGACAACCCTAAACAAAAAAGCACACTACTAATAACTCAAAAATCGGTTATTTTGATTAATTTTCGCGATGGATCAGACCTACGAAAAATATTTCTGCCAGGCATGTAGAGGCGAACGGAAGCACATTGTCCTCTTTGAGAAAAAAACAAAAGGCTCAGAGGATGAATATAACTTCCAATGGATTAACCGTTTCCGAGTTATCGAATGCGCGGGTTGTGAGAATATTTCCTTCCTTAAGATGTACGGGGATAACTTCATGATGAGAGAAGATCCCGATGGAGGCATGGAGTACTATGAGGATGCGGAGGTCTATCCACCTTATTTATATCAGGGCGAGGAGCTCAGCGGCATACACCAAGTTCCTGAAAACATCAAGAGCATCTATAAAGAGACCATCAACGCACTCAAAGTCGGTTCCTTGCTGCTAACGGCCGCGGGCTTTCGTGCTTTGATCGAGGCCACGTGCAACCACCTGAAGATCAAACATACCAATCTTGCAGAACGTATAGACCTGTTGCACAGCAATGGCTACCTTACCAAGGCAGAATCCCGTAGGCTGCATTCGATCAGGTTTCTAGGAAATAGTGCACTTCACGAAATCCAGACGCCGAAGGCAGATCAACTGGTGATCCTTTTGAGCATTGTCAACCACCTGTTGAGCAATTTGTTCATTAGTGATAAACTGCTGAAGAGCAAACTAGATATTCCCTTGGATAACTATGAGGATTTCACCAATGTGATCAAGCGATCTGTACGAAAAGATATGATCGGAACTGAGGTAGAATTGGACGATCTGCTGGGCAAGGCAAAGCGTTTGATGTCCAACAAAGACTATAAATCCTTTACGGCTTCATTTACCGAAGAAGCCGTAAAGGGAGCCTTCGATTTCCTTGAGCTAAGCGAGGCGGGTAGCGCCAGGTTTAAGGTTTTGAAGGAGTCCAAGGTGTTCAGCACCTTCGATATCGGTCTTTAGTTCCGTGAGGGAAATTTGAAAGACAAAATTAAACAGCTGATGAGGATTTACCTAGATACCAATATTATCACAAAGCTTGACGACCACACCGAACTGAAAAAGGTAATCGACGCATATGGTGAATACCTGAATATTGTCTATTCCGAGGCCCACATCGATGATCTCATAAGAAGCAACAACCGGGAAAAGACGATAGCCGACTTGGAAAAGATCCGCGAGATCACCCATAAACAGTGCATCGCCAAATACCCCAAGCAGCAGCATGTCACCTATGAGATCAGGGATCCAGTGGAGTTCTACCAGACTACCTTGGATAACAGTTTTAGCGCCGAAAGCCTTGAAGGCCTCGACGATGTATTTGCGGGTATCGATTTTACAGCTCTGGGAATGGAGGATCCTGTTGAAAAACTCAACTCAGCAATCGCGGCCTTCAAGCGGACCGTCCTGGACAACCTGGCTACACCGGAATATGATTATTCATCGCTGTTCAAACAATCCAACGACCAGCCCACAATGAAGTCGCTGATCACGGACATGCTTAATCTGGTCAATGGCTCCTCAGAGGCAAAGGCTTTCTACAGGCACGCTAGGACAATGATGGATGAACATGTAGAGCAGCGCAAGGAACTGAGCAATCAGAACGACCCCATTGCACATTTGAACAGTATATTGCCCGGCTCTGTGATGGGTCACACTTTCAAAGAATTCAATGCGATGGCCATGGAAATTGGCAAAAACCACTTCATTGATCAGGGCGAAAAGGAATATTTCGTAACCAGTTACTCCAACCTTGATCTGATGGGATTCAGGTCTGACAGCAAGATGTCTGCGCAGAACATCAATACAGATGCGACACATGCTTATTTTGCCGGACACTGTGAGATTTTCGTCACGCAGGACCAGAAACTGAGTGCAAAGTCAGTGGCGATATACCGTGAGTTTGGAACTCATACACTAATCATGGACGTAGCGCAAGCAAGTCGCTTTATACCCGAAATGATCCCATTTACCAATACCGCAGATGATCTGATAGCTGAAATCGGTAGGCATGGCCAGGCCCAAGTATCCCAATATCATTCAGAGGTGGAAACAAGGGTTACAAGTATCGTCAGGTTTCTTGATGAATTTTTTCTGGGCTTTTTTGACGTGTATCTTCACCAAATTGATCCCCAGGATGGCTTTATCTCAGTTTATTATAAGGACATGCCTACATTTAACCTGTGGTACTACAGCCGCGAATACGAGATGTTGACCAACAAACTGTTCGCTGTATTGGGGCCGGACAACTTTGGCAATGGAAAATTCGAAAGCTGGGCAAACGAATTTCAGGGAGAGCAGCAACACTGGCGCGGCAGACATTGGGGCAGTAAATGCGGCATAAGCCTCAAGCAGACCGAAAAATTCGGTATCAGCCTGTTTATTACCGGCAGACTGGAAGCTAAAAAACCGGATTCTACTGATCCCGCAACCCAACACAGCGATGCCCAATTAAAGGTGGATTCAAATTGTTAGAAAGTATACGTTATGATGAAAATTGTTTCCAATTTTAACGAACAGACCGGAATGGTAGATATAAATTTTGTGGTAAATCTTCCCGAGAAGTTCCGCAAACAGCATGAGGATTTCTTTTCGATATATGAAGTCACCGATTTCCAGCCCAACCAGTTGCAGGATAGATTGCTCAAGCCAAAGCACGAGCGAACCTGCCGGTTCTGCACCAAGAGCTTTCCAGAGGTCACATTCAAGAAAAAGGCGCATATTATTCCCGAACTTCTTGGAAAGAGTTCCTTTGTTTCGGATTTTGAATGCGACGTCTGCAACTTGCTTTTTTCGACCTATGAAACCGATCTAGCCTCCTTCATCGGGGCGCCAAGATCTCTCTCCTCCAAGAAAGGGAAGAACGGAAATCCGACCTACAAATCTGCGTACGGAAACCTGGAGATCAGGCACCGTGAGGATCCAGAAACTGGCAGTAAGAAGGACCTTACCTCGTCCAATTTCGAGGAGGACATCGAGATTAATCTTGATGACAAAAAAATGACCATCAATGCAGACCGGCCGCCCTATACGCCATTAAGGGTATTCAAGTCGCTGGCAAAAATAGCACTCACTTTGTTCAATGAAGAAGAATTTGCAGAATACGCCGATCTGAATCTCATGCTCCAACAAACCGATGAACAGCAAAATAAACTGTCTGGCAATCCATTGTGTAGGGCGATGATCTATGTCAATCCCGGCCCGGAATTCCCCAGTCCCTTGGCGCTGATGGTCAGGAAAAAGAAAAGTTCGGAAACATTCCCCACACATTCAATGCTGCTCTATTTCCATAATTACATTTACCAGATCTTTTTACCATTTTGCAAACAAGACCTGTGGATGTACGACGGCAAGACAAATATTACCTTACACTCCGCGCCACCGATGGTAGACAAGGCCTTTACAAATAAATATGGACTTCCCGAATTGCATAACGTGGAACTCTCATCGGCCGAGCGTATTAAGAATCAGAAACACACCATCGTTATGAGCTTCAACAATATCCTAAAGATGGAGGGTAATGAAAATGATGTTACAAAAAGCGAAGAATGAGACCCGAACATCCAATCATCAGTCTCTATGACAGGCTGATCTCCACTTTCGAGAATACCTGCGAGGCAGCCAATCGCCGATTGTCGTCCTATAACGAGACGCAGCTCAGCCGTTATGTCAGGATCGAAACAGAAGGTTTTCGCACCCCCTATTCCGACCACCAGAGAAACGAAGTCGTGCCGAACAGGCGTTTTCTGTCTTTTTGTTGGTGCATCGTTTATATCATAATAGAAGTTGCTGGAAAAAAAATGCAAAAAGCGATCAGGATTAGTGAAAATTATAGCATCTTGGACAGCTCGGATCCCGAATTGAGCGAACTTGATCATCTCTTCGATTTTGCGATGAGTTTAAAAAATAGTTGCGTTATTCGGGGAGTTCGAATTTCAAAGCCATTCTAAAATATTGCAAACTTTGATTTTTGCACTGGGTGCAAATCCCAGCGGGATCATTATTAATAAATTTAGACAATTTTTAATACACTAAAAAAGCTTAAAAGTGGTATCAGGGGTTCGACTGTAGCACCCCACACCCCGCTTAAAGAGACGTACAGCTTTGTACGTCTCTTTTTTTATTGAACTCAACTCATTGAATACGAATTATTTACTTGTTTATTTTTAAGCATCAAAAACGGTTCGATATTTTTTTTAATACATATTATAGCTTTATCTTTTATTAAAAAGTGCTCAAATTCATCAGAAATGGCTATTTTGGGTTCGACACTCCCTCAAGGTATCGTAATTCTCAAGTAGCTGAATCTTTGATATTAAAAATCAGAGAAATGTATAAGTGTTTCCGTGAAATCATCAAATGCCTCACAATTATTTGAAGGAAATTTGTACCAGAAATATTAAATCATTTATTATGAAAAAGACAGTATTGATAACAGGGGCATCATCAGGATTTGGAAAAGCGTCCGCAAAATTGTTTCAAAACCAGGGCTGGAATGTCATCGCTGCTATGCGTTCTCCTGAAAAGGAAGACGAATTAAAGGATAGTGAAAATCTACATTTGGTAAAACTGGATGTTACAGATTTGGAAAGTATTAAAAAATCAGTTGAACAAGGACTAGAAAAGTTCGGTAAGATTGACGTTCTCATCAACAGTGCAGGTTACGGTTTGATAGGCGTTTTCGAATCGTCGGACGAAGCTCAGATTCAAAAACAATTTGAAGTCAATGTTTTCGGCTTGATGAATATGACTAAAGCCATTTTACCGGCGATGAGAAAACAAAAAAAAGGAGTTATCATCAATATTTCATCTTTTGGAGGTGTGACAGCCAGTCCTTTTACAAGTTTATACAACAGTTCGAAATTTGCCGTCGAAGGTTTTTCTGAAGCATTATATTTTGAATTGTCATCTTTTGGAATTTCCGTAAAAATTGTAGAACCCGGAAGCGTTGCGACCAATTTCAGAAACGGAATGGAAATGATTCAGAATACGATCGAAGATTACAATCAAGAATTGGCGACTTTCATTCCAAAGTTTACAAAACGTACGGAACATTTAGCAAATGCTACAACCGAAGAAGTTTCAGATACTATTTTTGAGGCAGCAACAGATGGTCAATCCAAATTGAGATACAGTATTGGGGATGATGCAAAGTTCTATATCGATTTGAAAAATCAAAATTCTGAAGAAGATTTTTTAAGAGGTATGCAGGAATAATCGCTGCAGAAAGATTTAACTTTATCATTACAAATTCCAACAAAATGCCAGAATCATTCATCAATATTCATTCGATTGCAGAGTTTCATCGATATTACGGTCTTGAAAGTCCGAAACATCCTCTGGTAAGCGTTATCGACCTTAAAAAAATCAAAAGAAAAGATATGGATTCTGCCCTTCATTTTCATCATCTGGGTTTATATGCAGCTGTATACAAAAAATTTGACGGGAGCTTTAAATACGGCCGTTCAGATTATGATTTTCAGGAAGGTGCTTTGATGTTCATTGCGCCTGATCAGATAATACAGACAAGTTCTGATACTGATGCTGAGATTGACGAAGGATGGTTTCTGGCATTTCACCCTGATTTTATCTATGGTTCCGAATTGGGCAAAAAGATTCGGAACTATACTTTTTTCGACTACTCAAGCAATGAAGCACTGTACGTTTCTGAAGAGGAAAAGAAAACGCTTGAGGTAATAATTTCTACCATTGAAACAGAGTATTCAAAAAACATTGACCGGCACACACAAGGTTTGATTTTAAATAATATCGAGTTACTTCTCAACTATTGCGACCGCTTCTACGAAAGGCAGTTTTTGACGAGGTCAAAAGTGAGCAGCGATATTCTTCAGAATTTTGAACAGTTGCTCAATCACTATTTTGATGACGAAAATCTCATTGACAAAGGTATCCCCGAAGTGAAATATTTTGCAGAAAAACTTTATCTTTCATCTAACTATTTATCTGACCTTCTCACTAAATATTCCGGGAAAACTACGATTGAACATATTCATCTCAGGTTGGTTGATAAAGCAAAAAATCTGCTGCTTGGAACTTCAAAATCTATCAGCGAAATTGCTTATGAGCTTGGATTCGAACATCCTTCACATTTCACAAAAATATTTAAAACAAAAACAGGATTATCGCCACTTTATTTCAGGAAAAACCAGAATTGACTAATCCGTAGAAAGACTGAGTATTTCAGGCAAAATGGACGTGCGCCCCATTTTCAAAGTCATATTGTATATATAACCCCTGGTAATTGCACTAGGTGCAAAAATTCCAGCGTGATCATTATTAATATAATTTAGATAATTTTCAATCCACTAAAAAAACTCAAAAGTGGTATCAGGGGTTCGACTGTAGCACCCCACACTCCGCTTAAAGAGACGTACAGCTTTGTACGTCTCTTTTTTTATTGAACTCAACTCATTGAATACGAATGATTTACTTGTTTATTTTTAAGCATCAAAAACGGTTCGATATTTTTTTTAATACATATCATAGCTTTATCTTTTATTAAAAAGTGCTCAAATTCATCAGAAATGGCTATTTTGGGTTCGACACTCCCTCAAGGTATCGTAATTCTCAAGTAGCTGAATCTTTGATATTAAAAATCAGAGAAATGTATAAGTGTTTCCGTGAAATCATCAAATGCCTCACAATTATTTGAAGGAAATTTGTACCAGAAATATTAAATCATTTATTATGAAAAAGACAGTATTGATAACAGGGGCATCATCAGGATTTGGAAAAGCGTCCGCAAAATTGTTTCAAAACCAGGGCTGGAATGTCATCGCTGCTATGCGTTCTCCTGAAAAGGAAGACGAATTAAAGGATAGTGAAAATCTACATTTGGTAAAACTGGATGTTACAGATTTGGAAAGTATTAAAAAATCAGTTGAACAAGGACTAGAAAAGTTCGGTAAGATTGACGTTCTCATCAACAGTGCAGGTTACGGTTTGATAGGCGTTTTCGAATCGTCGGACGAAGCTCAGATTCAAAAACAATTTGAAGTCAATGTTTTCGGCTTGATGAATATGACTAAAGCCATTTTACCGGCGATGAGAAAACAAAAAAAAGGAGTTATCATCAATATTTCATCTTTCGGAGGTGTGACAGCCAGTCCTTTTACAAGTTTATACAACAGTTCGAAATTTGCCGTCGAAGGTTTTTCTGAAGCATTATATTTTGAATTGTCATCTTTTGGAATTTCCGTAAAAATTGTAGAACCCGGAAGCGTTGCGACCAATTTCAGAAACGGAATGGAAATGATTCAGAATACGATTGAAGATTACAATCAGGAATTGGCGACTTTCATTCCAAAGTTTACAAAACGTACGGAACATTTAGCAAATGCTACGACCGAAGAAGTTGCAGATACTATTTTTGAGGCAGCAACAGATGGTCAATCCAAATTGAGATACAGTATTGGGGATGATGCAAAGTTCTACATCGATTTGAAAAATCAAAATTCTGAAGAAGATTTTTTAAGACGTATGCAGGAATAATCGCTGCAAAAAGATTTAACTTTATCATTACAAATTCCAACAAAATGCCGGAATCATTCATCAATATTCATTCGATTGCAGAGTTTCATCGATATTACGGTCTTGAAAGTCCGAAACATCCTCTGGTAAGCGTTATCGACCTTAAAAAAATCAAAAGAAAAGATGAGGATTCCGCCCAGCATTTTCATCATCTGGGTTTATATGCAGCTGTTTACAAAAAATTCGACGGCAGCTTTAAGTACGGCCGCTCAGATTATGATTTTCAGGAAGGTGCTTTGATGTTCATTGCGCCTGATCAGGTAATACAGACAAGCTCTGATACTGATGCTGAGATTGACGAAGGATGGTTACTGGCATTTCACCCTGATTTTATTTATGGTTCCGAATTGGGTAAAAAGATTCGGAACTATACTTTTTTCGATTATACAAGCAATGAAGCACTGTACGTTTCTGATGAGGAAAAGAAAACGCTTGAGGTGATAATTTCTACCATTGAAACAGAATATTCAAAAAACATCGACCGGCATACACAAGGTTTGATTTTAAATAATATCGAGTTACTTCTCAACTATTGCGATCGCTTCTACGAAAGGCAGTTTTTGACGAGGTCAAAAGTGAGCAGCGATATTCTTCAGAATTTTGAACAGTTGCTCAATCACTATTTTGATGACGAAAATCTCATTGACAGAGGTATCCCCGAAGTGAGATACTTCGCAGAAAAACTTTGTCTTTCTTCTAACTATTTATCTGACCTTCTCACTAAATATTCCGGGAAAACTACGATTGAACATATTCATCTCAGGTTGGTTGATAAAGCAAAAAATCTGCTGCTTGGAACTTCAAGATCCATCAGCGAAATTGCTTATGAGCTTGGATTCGAACATCCTTCACATTTCACAAAAATATTTAAAACAAAGACAGGATTATCGCCACTTCATTTCAGGAAAAACCAGAATTGAGTAATCCGTAGAAAGACTGAGTATTTCAGGCAAAATGGACGTGCGCTCCATTTTCAAAGTCATATTGTATATATGACCCCTGGTAATTGCACTAGGTGCAAATTCCAGCGTGATCATTATTAATATAATTTAGATAATTTTCAATCCACTAAAAAAACTCAAAAGTGGTATCAGGGGTTCGACTGTAGCACCCCACACTCCGCCAAACAAAAATGCTGCCCGCAGGGTGGCATTTTTTGTTTTAAAGCAAGTTCTGCGCGCCTTCGCGCAAGGCTTGCTTTAAAAAAAAATTGCCATTGAGCGCAGCGAAAAGCATTTTTGGTTGAAGCCTCCCCCAAAAGGGATCAGCGAGAGCAGCGAGCTAATCCCCTCTTGGAGTATAAACCCTTGGAAGTACTGTCTGGTCTAAAGACGAACCTTTTTAATAATCGGTATTATTTCTTAAAAATCTCTTGCAGCTTATTGGTGAGATCCTGCCCCAGAAGATCTTTACCTACAATTTTACCATCTGGTCCGATCAGAAAATTTTGTGGAATAGCGCTAACTGAATATAGCTGTGAAACCTGATTCTGCCATGCTTTAAGTTCTGACAGCTGTGTCCATGTCAGATGATCATCATGGATGGCCTTTAGCCATTTATCTTTTGCTCCTTGTTGGTCAAGTGATATACCCACAATAGCAAATCCACTGTCTTTATATTTGTTGTAGGCAGCAACTACGTTTGGATTTTCCGCCCGGCAAGGGCCGCACCAGCTGGCCCAAAAATCAAGTAGCACATATTTACCTTTAAAATCATGAAGTGATACGGCTTTACCGGATGTGTCTGCCTGCGTAAAATCGGGAGCAATCGCGCCGATTGCTGTGTTTTTCAGCTTCGCGAGCTCGGCACCATATTCCTTGCCCGGCTTAGATGACCGGACGTTTTGGGATAAAGTACGAAAAATCGCTTCGAGTTGATTGGCGTCTGGAAAATAGTCGGCATAGCTATGTAAAGCGTATAAGCTGATCAGTGAATTGGGATGATCCTTTATAAAAGCATAGTATACTCTATTTTGCTCACTACGAAGAGAATCATTTACCCTTTCCATTTTATCATTAAATTCTTTGTTCTCTCTCATCGCTTGCGTTGCCTTACTATAATCGCTTTTCATTGTAGTCAGTTTTTTATTTACTGCTGACATCGCGGCATTCAAACGGGCATTATCTGTATTCAATGGCCCGCCTGAAACCGTGGAATTGCTGGCCGAATCCGGACTGTTTACGTTAATATTTCCTGCTTCAAGGTAAAGCTTGATATAGACAGCATTACTGGAACGTACACCATCGCCTAATTTGTTGACAAATAGAGCAGCCTGTTGATCAGCAAAAATTGGTCCTGAAAAAGTAAATTTACCTTGTTTGATCAAAGTCGAATCTATTTTCCAGCCAGTAGAGTTAGTATAATACAAATAGGCTTTGGCAGGTATGTTCAACTGCCCGATCTTCCCCTTTAGCGAATAAGTATGGACTTGCGCAAATACCATAGGAGAATATATGGTCGCGACAGTGGTCATTAGTAAAAGTCTGATGTATTTCATGTTTTCTAATTTAGTTTTTAATTATTGGGCAAAAAAAGATTTTTCTAATGATTTTATCAAAAAAAATACGATCAGGTAAAAAAATGTTTAGCCTGATCGTATTTAGCCATTATTTACAGAATTTAGCTTTTTTCCGTGCGCTCTGATTTATGACACAGCTCTTCTACTGATGTTATAGAAGAAAGTACAGATGGGTATAAGTTATTTTGCCTGGACAGATTTCACGCCGAAGATCTCTAGTGGGAAGGCACTCCCCCTAATTTTAACCAATCCTATTGCAAACGCCCGATAGCTCTTATTAACCGGGATTTTTTCCCATACATTTAGTGAAACGATCAGCTCCTGCCCGTACTGATAACAAAGCTCTTGTAACCTGGAAGTAACATTGAGCACATGCCCATGGTATACTGGCTTTTCTCTATATATTAATGGAGCTGTGGGCATCACTTTTCCTCCGTGGATACTTCCCTTGAAGACGGGCATCTGTCCGAATTCCCTAATGTATAGAGATTTATGTGCCGCCACATCATCTTTTATCATAAAAAAACAGCGGATACAATTTTGCTGATTATAGGCATCATTTTTTTCCCAGCTCAATACTACCTCGTCTCCAACGCATTCATAGATTTCTCCATTACAGCTATAGGCGGCATCTTCGACCTGCTCAAAAAACCGATTTAAATACCGGCTATATTCCCTGTTTCCCAAGCGTTCTGCACTCTCTGTAGAAGAATTGATGTCCAGAAAAAGAAAAACCCTATCTTCTTCCAATACTTCTGATGATCTTCTAAAAAAATCTGCGATTGAAAGAATAACAGCTTTAAGATTATTGATTAAATTCATTGATTAGTTTTTTAAGAGAACGCGGCCAGGTGCGTTCCAATTATGATTTATCTCCATCCTCCACCTAAGGCCTTGTATAACAAAATTATTCCCTGTAACTTTTGAACTTTATCTTCAATGTTTCCTGATTGTGCATTTAAAAGATTATTCTCAGAGGTGAGTACATCGGTATAGTTCGTTGAGGAATTGTACCTCAGTAGTTCTTTGGTAAATTCTACCGATTGCTCGAGAAACCTGACTTGCGAAGTACGTTCAGTCTGCTTTTCCTGGGCAGTCTGAATGGTAAACATCGCATCAGATACTTCTTTTGCAGCTACCACCATTACCTTCTGGAAGTTATACAGGGCTATTTGCTGCTCGGATTCCATAATTTTGAGCTTTGCTTTATTCTCGCCCCTGGCCAGGATGGGCTGTGTTAGCCCTCCTGCAATATTAGCAAACAGACTGCTTACAGTAAATAAATTCTTAAAATTAAAGCTCGAAAACCCGGAACCGCCTGTAATCCTCAAGCTTGGGTAAAAGGAGGTTCTTGCCACATTTGTATGCTGGAAAGCTGCCCTTAACAACTGCTCTGCCTGTTTTACGTCCGGCCTGTTTTGCAGTAGCGCGGATGGTACACCAGTCTGCAAGCTTTCGGGTAAACTAAAGTTGGCCAGAGATCCTCTTTCCACATTACCCTGTTCACGGTTCAATAAAGCGCAAATTGCATTTTCAGTCTCGAAGATCTGTTTTTTTACTTCAGGAATAGCAACTTTGGCGGCCGCATGGTTTGCTTTACTCTGTACTACCGCTGCACCATTTACAATATTTGATGCATTCAGTGCCTCCATGGTTTCTACATCTTCTTTACGGTTTTTGACCGTCTTTTGTAGAAGTTCAAGTTGGCTGTCCAAAGAGAGCAAAGATATATAGTTGCTGGCAATATCAGCAACCAGTTGCGTCTGTATTGCCCGCTGTGCCTCTTGGGTAGCCATAAGTTCTGCATAAGCTGATTTCTTGGCACTTCCCAGTCTTCCCCAAATATCGACTTCCCAATTCATCTGTAGCCCAATATCAAATTGCGTGGCATCCTTTACCAACCCAAAACCTTGTGGAAAAGGAAGTTTGGATTGTTTGATGCCTATTGTGCTGTTTAGTTCCGGAATGAAGGCCTGTTTGCTTCTCCATAAACCGGTTCTTGAAGATACAATCCGCTGATAGGCTATTTTCAGATCGAGATTATTACTAATCCCTTCGGCGATCAAGTCTTGTAGTACCGTATCAGCAAAAAAGGACTTCCAGGGTACACTTGCTGTGCTGATGGTATCCGAAATTTTAATTGATCGATAGTTGGTGGACGCAGGTACCGCCGCCGCCTCATATTTTTTGGTTACCTGGCACGATGCCATAAGCAGCAGTGCGGGTATAAGCCATTTATAATTGTTGTTCATCATATTCATATTTTAGATAAAAGCCTCATCATGCTCGCTTTCTGTCCTTTTCGAGGGGGCACCGCTTATTTTTTCCTGCAGGCTTTGGCAGATGATGAATAGTGTAGGGATAATTAAAATGCCAAAGATGGTACCCACAAGCATACCTCCAATTGCAGCTGTACCAATAGAACGATTGCTCATCGCTCCCGCACCTTGTGCGAACATCAGTGGCAAAAGCCCAAAGATAAAGGCAAAAGAGGTCATCAGGATCGGGCGCAACCTCGCTGTGGCACCACCAACTGCCGCGGCCACAATTCCCTGTCCACTCCTGCGGTGCAACAATGCAAATTCTACAATCAGAATGGCATTCTTGGCCAATAGGCCAATCAGCATTACAAGACTGATCTGTACAAATATATTATTATCTACCCCAAACAGTTTCCCGAAAAGGAATGCGCCTGATAGCCCGATTGGGAGCGATAACAGTACTGCGAATGGAACTATGTAACTTTCGTATTGTGCACACAATAGAAAGTAAACAAAAACAAGTACCAATAAGAAAATGAGGATGGTCTGTCCTCCGCTTTCTACTTCTTCCCTTGATAAACCTGAAAATTCGTATGTAAATTTTCTGGGTAAGGTCTGATCTGCAACTTCCTGTATTGCCTTTATCGCATCTCCGGAACTATAGCCAGGTTTTTGTAACCCCGTAATAGCAGCTGAGTTGAATAGATTGAAGCGATTTAAGAATTCCGGGCCATGTACCTTTTTAAGGGTAACAAACTCCGATATTGGCGCCATCTGCCCGCTATTTGTTTTTACAAATATACTATTGATGCTTTCAGGAGTTGCCCTGGAACCTGCATCGGCCTGTACCATTACACGATACTGTTTGCCGAAACGGTTAAAGTCAGAAGCATAAATACCACCATAGTAGCCCTGCATAGTATTAAGTACCATATTTACAGCTATTCCAGCCTGCTCACATCTTTCTACGTTTATATCAAGTTGGAACTGTGGAAAGTTGTTATTGAATGAGGTGGTTGCATATAGGATCTCCGGTCGCTGGTTTAATGCCCCGAGGAATTTACCCATGGCCTGTCCGAATTTGCCCGGATCGCCATTGGTGCGGTCCTGCAGGTTGAATTCGAAACCGGTAGTGTTTCCAAAACCAAGTAGTGTTGGAGCGGCAAAGAAAATAATTTGTGCGCCTTTTACATGAACGGTTCGGCCAAAAAGCTGGCCCACAATGCTCTGTACATCCTGACCTTTGTGTTTACGCTCTTTCCATGGTTTTAGCCTGATGAAAAGTGTTGCATATGATCCGCCCGCACCGCTAATCAGATCTTGCCCGGCTAAACGGGTAACTGATTCTACTTCCGGAACTGAGCTAACAATCTTCTCTACCTGATCTGCAAGCACCTCTGTTCTTTCCAGCGAAGAGGATGGGGGAAGGATAATGTCTGAAAAAATAGCTCCACCATCTTCATTCGGCACAAAGCCTGTCGGAGTGGTCTTTATGAGGTAAAAACTCAATGCAGAAAAAACAATAATAGAACAAAGCGCCAGCCATTTCCTTTTAATGAGGAATTCTACAGTTTTTTTATATTTGGATGTCATGGCCTCAAAAGAAGCATTAAACCCATTATAAAATCTATTCATTACACCTTTTTGCTGATCACCATCATGCTGCACATGGGGCTTAAGGAAAATGGCGCACAAGGCAGGACTAAGGGTTAAAGCATTGATGGCTGAAATTACAATGGCAATAGCCAGGGTTAGTCCGAACTGTTTATAAAAAACACCTGCAGAACCGTCGATAAAGGATACGGGAATAAAGACAGCTGCCATTACCAGTGTAATTGAAATAATGGCGCTGCTGATTTCGCTCATGGCATGTAAAGTTGCTTTTTTTGCATTTTTAGCACCATGTGCCAGTTTAGCGTGCACTGCTTCTACCACTACAATGGCATCATCTACTACAATACCGATGGCAAGTACCAAAGCGAACAGCGTGAGCATATTGATACTGAAACCGAATAGTTTTAGGAAGAAGAATGTGCCGATAATGGCTACCGGAACCGAAATAGCAGGAATAAGTGTTGAACGAAAATCCTGTAGGAATATAAAAACTACAATAAAGACCAGGATAAATGCCTCAATGAGCGTATGTATTACTTTCTCAATGGAGGCATCCAAAAATTCGTTAGCGTTAAGGAAGGTCTTATGGTGCAGGCCTTCCGGAAAATCCTTTCCACTTTCGTTTACGATTTTTTCACATTGTTTTATTAGTTCGTGCGCATTGGAACCGGCCGATTGCGTAATGGCAATAGAGGTGGAAGCCAAACCACCTTTTGTTACTGCTCCGCTGGCATAGCTTAGTGCACCGAGTTCTACCCTTGCCACATCTTTCAGACGCAGAATGTTGCCCTTCTGGTCTGCCCGGATCACGATCTTGTCGAAATCTTCTGCCGTTTTAAGCCTTCCTTTGTATTTCATTACATACTGGAAAGCCATTTTCCCATTCTCGCCGAATTTGCCAGGTGCTGCTTCTATGTTCTGTTCTGTAAGTTTCTGCATTATATCCTGGGGGACAAGTTTATATGCAGCCATTGCTTCTGGCTTCAGCCAGATACGCATGGAATAGTCTTTCGCACCGTATAAAAATGCATCGCCAACACCGGGAACCCGCTTAAGCTGGGGCATCAGGTTTAGGTTAACATAGTTTTGGATAAAGGCTTCATCGTATGTCTTGTTGGTGCTGTATACATCAAAAATAAACACTAAACTGGACTGGCGTTTGCTGGTGGTTACACCCGATTTGATCACTTCAGCAGGCAACAGGCTGGTGGCTTTGGTTACCCTGTTCTGTACATTTATAGCAGCCAGATCGGGATCGGTTCCCAGCTTAAAAAAGATAGTTATGGTCGCTGTACCGTCATTACTTGCAGTAGAAGTCATGTAAGACATATTTTCTACTCCGTTGATCTGTTCCTCTAATGGTACGATCACACTGTTCATAACTACATCAGCATTGGCGCCCTGGTAACTCGTTTTTACCTCAACAGTTGGTGGGGCAATGTCAGGATATTGTGATATGGGAAGAGTATACAATCCAAGTATGCCTAAGATCACAATGATCACAGAGATAACAGTAGACAATACCGGGTTTTCTATAAATTTTCTTAACATATTGTTATGGTATAAATAAGTTGGATACCTGACTAGTAATTTGGTTGTGTACCCATTTTCGAAGGGTCTGTAGGAATGATTTTCATTTTGTCTTTAAGGCCTGACATTCCATCTGATACAATCCTTTCGCCGGCTTTAATTCCTTCTTTTACTACAAAGTTTGTATCGTTGGAAATTGGATTCACCTTGATTTCTCTGCTATTGATGGTACCATCAGCTGCAACAACATATACAAAACGTTTATCCTGCATCTCATAGGTAGCACTTTGGGGTATGATTACTGCATTATTTATTGCCATTGGGATGCGTATGGTCGCACTCGATCCGCTTCGCACCAGATTTTCAGGATTATCAAATACAGCACGTAAGGTTGCCGTACCGGTAGAGGGATTGATTTGTCCTGCAATAGTCTCCAATTTCCCTTTTGAACTGTACGCTTTACCATTAGCAAGCACAAGGCTAACCTCCGGGAACTTATTAATTTTTTCTTTTGTGTTTTTGCCTGGATAAGACGCTGCAAAGTCGAGGTATTTCTTTTCATCTAACGAAAAATAAGCATACAACCTGCTCACATCAGATACGGTGGTAAGCGGCTGTGGTGCAGCACTGCTGACTAAACTTCCGGTTTTATAGGGAATGGCTCCAATGATACCATTCATTGGGCTAACGATATTTGTGTATCCAACATTTACCCTGGCATTGACCAGTGTTGTACGTGCCTGTGATAGTGCAGCTTCCTTGGCTTGAAGGTTGTAACGGGCCTCATCGACCTCAAATTTATTTACAATTCCCCGTTCAGCCAGTGGCTCGGCTTTTTTGAGCTGAAGTTTAGCAGAATTGAACGCCGCCACGGCACTTTTGATATTGCCTTCCGCATTTTTCACCTCCTGTTCGTACTGTGGGGCCTGAAGTCTAAAAAGAAGTTGACCCTTAACGACATTAGAGCCTTCATCTACATAAATTTTTTCGATGAAACCGTCTACCTTGGGACGGATATCTACATTTTGCTGCCCTTCTAGCATTGCCGGGTAATCTTCGGTAAGGATTGTATTGGAGGCCGATACCATAATTACGGGGAAAGGTTGCGGTGCGCCGGAACCCCATTTCTGGTCGCCTTGCTGTTGGTTTCCACAGGAACTAAAGAATAAGCCCGCGAAAGAAATAGGCACAAAAAGCCTTCTCAAATTTTGCATATTGGTGTGATTTGTTAAATTAAAAAGCATAGAGAAACCGTTGTGCATATATATGCACGAACAGGGGCTCAAATAAATGAGCTGTTTTTAGGAGTCAGAATTAGGAGTTAACTCAATAAAGCGCGTTCCAGAATGGAACTATAAACAAAACAGTGATTGGCTTAGCATCAGAATAAATAATTACGTTGCATGAAGCACTTTTAACAATTTCTGAATGAACTATATCTACAGCCAATTTTTTTTCCATTTATAACGAGATATTTTTACTACCCGCTTTTAGTTTTAAAGCAGGATTATGTCACAAATATAAGAATTATTTTGAAACAAACCATACGTTCGGTATATTTAAAAAAAATATTAGTATGGTATTAGAGAATGCTTATAAACGTAAAAAGGAGCCAGAGATCAACAAAAAAATGATCATTGATATGGCTATTGAGATAGGTGCAACTGAGGATTGGCATCAGGTAACTTTTCAGGCGATAGCCGACCGGACGGGGCTGAGTAAAGGTGGTATTATACATCACTTCCGGAACAAGGAAGAACTGCTCGATGAAATGATGAGGCAAGGCCTTGACGAATTGACCGAATCAGTAAAGCAATATAAACTCGATGGCAACATATTGGAAAAGGATGGAAGTCTGGCCTATCTTAAGTTCATCATCAGCAAAAGTGATGATGAAAGCTACAAGAAGAAAATGCGGGTTGTGCTACAGGCCATAATGATCAGCGAGCATTATAGGGAAATGTGGGACAGCTGGTGCAGGGCAAACATTTTGCCACCCGAGGGTGAAATCAATATACACGGACTGGTTACCAAACTAGTTGCAGATGGGATATGGTATACAGAAAATCTGGGTTACGGTGCACTTACTGAGAAAAATAAGCAGGATATCCTGGATTATTTAACACCAAAACTATAAAAGCCACAAATTTCACTTAAAAATAGATCTGTTTCATGAGCGAGCAAACCGAGCCTACAATACACCAGGATAAAACATTTACGAATATTGATTATTCAGAGAAACAGTTATTGAACAGAGAGTTTATTAAATGTGTTTTCATTAACTGTGACTTTAGCAAGAGCGACTTGCGAAATAACGATTTTGAAGGTTGCTACTTTAAACAGTGCAACTTTTCGATGGCCATGGTCGATGGTGCTGGGTTTAGGGACGTTACCTTTACGGGTTGCAAAGTATTGGGCGTAAATTTCACACGCTGTAACAAGTTTATGTTTTCTTTTACTTTTGTTCAATCCTATCTGGATTATTCTACTTTTTTTGGGACGAAGTTGAGAAAGACAAATTTTACCGACTGCTCATTAAAAGAGGTCGATTTTTCGAATGTAGATCTCTCTGAATCTGTATTTAAAAATTGCGAACTAAGTGGCGCAACATTCATAAATACGATACTTGAGAAAGCAGATTTTAGAACTGCACTGAACTATGGTATGGATCCTGATCTGAACAAGATGAAAAAAGCAAAGTTTTCGGCACTTAATTTAAGTGGTCTGCTCCATAAGCACAATCTAGATATTGAATAAAATATAGGATTTTTCCGTAAAGCGGTAATGGATTGATGAAAGTATATATATTGTTCAGATTTGGGTCTTCGAAAAAGCTGATTTAATTATTTCCAACTTTACAGGTCCGAAAAGACCTGATGGTTTTAATTTGCTTTGTGGTGTATACTTATCATAAGTTACCGAGGTTTTACGTTCTTTAACTGCCAATTTGCTATCACCAATCAAACGGTTCACCCAAGTATTGACTACCTTGATTTCAAGTTCGTTATTACCAGATTTAAGTGCTTTAGAAATATCTACTTTATATGGCGAGGTCCATACACCACCTACATCTATACCATTAACCTTAACCTTTGCAATTGCAGAAACAGCACCTAAATCTAATATTACCCGCTCTTTTTTTCCAAGATTTGTTAATTTAAAGGTATTGTGATAATATGCTGCTCCAGAGTAATATTTGATACTGTCATTTTTACTTATTGACCAGTCCTCTAATTCCTTAAATACAACAGGATTGGATGGCCCTATGGATTTGGATTCAAAATTAACCAGCCATTCACCAGTTATTTTCATTATTCGTTTAGTCAAAAAATAATTTGAATTTGGTTGCACCACCTTTATATCCTTAGTTATATCATCCTTTTTAAACATGACAAAGGCACTTTCAAATGGTGCCAGGGTTAATGGTACAGTAGTGCTAACTGAGTTATGACCATAACCTGAAAGTTCCCGCATAGTTCCTTTAGTAGCATCCCATAGCTCTGGCACTCCAAAGGGTATCCGAAATTCTGGTTTAATATTAATTGATTTATCTTTTTGGTTGGATATAAAATAAACAGAACCTTCTTTCAAATCTCTATGAATAAACATAACAGAATCAGTAGGATTAGTTTTCAAATCAGGTACCAAATTGACCATTTTGAATACTTCTTCCAGACTCATACTATTAATTACCATTCCCTTTCCCAGCCTGTTCACTTTGATATCGGTGTTATTTATACTTCCCCAAAGCTGAGCAGCAAGCTGCTGAACTTCTTCATCAGCCTTTCCAAAATTTTGTAAACTTGGAGATCTTGATGGTTTCGGACCTAAAACTACAGCGCCGTCAAGAACTAATTGTTTAATTTTCATTAGAAGCTCTGGTCTCATCGTTTCCAACTTCGGCAAAACCAAAACTTTATAACTCATTCCATCAGGCAGCACAATTCTTCCATCTTTTACAGACATGCGGGTTTTAATAACTTCAGCATTAATATAATCAAAAGAGTAACCTATTGGTAATGCAGGATCCTGCGAGCCTGTCATTTTAGGTGCATCTTCACTAATAAAATAGGCTACATCTGCTACATACTTACCCTGTTGCAATAGTAGATTACATCTCTTTATATATTTCAGGAAGTCGTCCATATCATAGAACCAAGTATTATGACGATTAAACTCATTTCCAAACCTGGCATTTACGCCAGGCGTTTTTTCATCTGGTTGCTGAATATATACATGCAGCAGTGTATTATTAATACCTTCTGTAAAAAAGCGGTCCAGACGTTGTTTCATTAGCGCCGGATAACGTGAATAAGAATCACGCGAACAAGTAAGCGACTCGGCAGATACTTTTGTTTTCCCATAAATATGGGCACAAGAAGATGCAGCCCTATTCTCAATTGCACCCAGACTCCCTTCACTCCAAAATTCACCACTGACCTCATCAGATTGACCGCCATATTGTAAAAATTCACCTGGAAAGCCCCAATGTCCATAGTTTTCCAACCAGGTAGTTAATCCATTTTTATGACTTACTTCTCTTAAACCAGCTACATATTCATAAGCCAACTGATCAGCTACAAAGCGTCTTAAATCCCATAGAAAACGATCAGAACGGTCAACGCTCCCTACAACCCTTCCCTGTAATACAGGTAAATAATGTAACGGATCATAACCATAAACCTTTTTAAATGGCTCTATAAAATCATCGGTCCAATTCTGGCTCCCTGTTTCGTAACTATCTTCTACAGCCACCTTCCATGTCTTTCGGTCTTCTGCAGGTATTCTCCGCATAATCTCTCCTAAAAAAGAATCAAAATGAGCTGCTATATGCATCTTGCTCATCTTATCAGTTTCTAAACCTGTACCTTCAGCTGAAGCCGGACTATTACGCATTTTTGTTGGTAACATTCCTGTACGCTCAATAATCCATTTACCAGGAGGTACATTCCAATTTAAGTTACCATCAGCAGAAATGAATCCAGAGATATCTATAATTTTATCAGGATCAATCAAAAGGCTCCTATCATCAATTGCGGGTTTTAACATCCACTGATAAGCATTCCAATAAGGATAAGGAGTCTGCCACATCTTAGCCAGGGTCTTTTCCATATAATCTTCTACAATAGGAGCCGATGAAAATTTGATCTCCGCTATTCCACTTCCATCAGAAACTTCATTAAATAACAGTCTGAATTCTTTGGCCGTTATTTTGGGAATGGAGATTGCGACAGGCGCATATGGTTTAAAACCAACATTCAATCCCGGATTTGTACGATCCATTGTAAAATGCTTTATCGTTTGGTAAACTCCATTAATTTTGCATTGTAAATCTACCTCACAATATGCTGGCGCATTTGCTGGATAGATTAGCAAGCTACGTGCAGTAAATGCATTTTCCAATATAAAATCTAAAGTAAAGGCTTTATTTACAGGTAAATTGATTACCGATACTTCATTCTTGTCAACCAGATTTTTTAGATTATCTACTTCAGGTGTTCCAATTAATTTCACTTTATGATTACGCAGGTCCGAATCAAAGTCTTTAGGTGCGGGATAAGCAATTACTTTTACATCCTGAAAGTCAGGATCTGGTTTAATTAATTTTCTATTCAATAACATAGGCCCATTCACCGAAATTTCAGAAGACGTCAGATAACGCATTCCTTGTTTAGGTTTAACCCATGGTCCGCCAGACTGGCTCCAGCCCGGACTATTAAAAATTCCAATTTCTATACCTAGTCTGGTAGCTGTTTTTAATGCAGTATGAATTATATTCCACCATTCAGAAGAAAATAATTTCACTTTTCCATAAGGGATATCACTTATACCAATATTTCCAATAAACGCACGATTAATCCCTACTTTTTTCATGGCTTCGAGATCTTTAATTACCCCGTCTTTAGAAATATTATCAGACAACCAATACCAATAAACACTTGTTTGGATACTATCTGGAACAGCAATAAATCCTTTTTCGAGTTCTGCAAATGTTGTAGCATTTTTATGTTTGCCCTGAGCATAGCTGCTACTCATTAATAGAACAATTATAAAAGTAAGCAACATGATTTTTTTTAAAAAAAACAGGATAATATTGCAAAAAAAACGATTCATTATGATCAATAAATATGGTCTGTAATTGGTTGATTCCTATAAAGGAACAAAATATAAATAATAATAGAAACTTAAATAAAAGCCCTTTGAACCTGTAAATAACCCATTTCAGCCACTCGGATTGAACTAAAAGCTTTTTTCAAACTGTAAAAAAAAGGAGATGTTTTTCAATTAACTGGTTAATCCAAGAACTATTTTCCAGGCCATAAGTCCTGCTTTTGCTTCTTCAGCCGTATAATATGTTTTTCCATTATCCGGATGAATACTTCGGCAGTCATTTTTTAACACAGATAATTCATTTTGAGGTCCACCCAGCCAATCTTCGAAATACCACCTATGTGTTTTTATTTCCGGAACTTCACAAGTTAGAATATAACTAGCCCTGGCGTACCAGAAATTATACCATATCCATCCCCCCCTGGATCCAGCCAGCCATTTAGACTCCATATCCTCTAATGCAGGAAATAACCCTATTTTATTAATGCTATTATCTTTAAAAACCTCTAAATTCTTTCTCCAGTTATCAAAGGTTCCAGTTAGCAGGGCAATATCAGCAGTTGCTCTGCTTTGTCCGTGATAACTCATTCCTTTTGTATGCAGATAGATGATTGTAGATTCAGGATATTGGCCAGATAAATCATATGCCAATTTAATCCCATAATATTCAAAATGATTCTGATTAGATTTAAGAATATAGGCATGCTTGCAAATATTTTTAATAATTCCTACTACATCATTAAAAATACCTTTAACATCAGTGATGTGAACATACAAGTCGGCCTCATCAAGAATTCCATAACACCGAAGCTGTTTTAATTGACCTGAAATTATCTCTTGCCAATTCGAATTTCTATCAATATAAGCATAATATATAATTTTAATATTTTTGTCAAGTTGATTTAAATCAATCTCAATATCAAATTGATAATCGTCTTGTATAATATTAAACTTTCTATATGGGCTAATTATCTGTATAAATTTTCTTTTACCAGCTGCAGGGTCGCCAAAATATTCGATAAAATCCGTATTTGGCGGGATTATAATTTTCAGGTCACGATGAAAATTATCTTTAATTATTTCAGTAATATCAATCACGGAAACCGGTTCCATATCTACGTCAAAAGTACCAAAAAATGCATTGAAATTTAATTCTTCCATAATTCCTGTGTCTAATTCTAATATTTAAAGGCTCTGCCAACAACAATCAAGTAAATTCATAGATTGATCTAAGATATTGTCTGGATAAACCACAATTAAAACTTAGTATTATACTATATATTTACCCATTATGTAAAATACATAAAACACATTAAGGAAATTACATTGATTTGTGATAGAATAAATGAATAATATGATTGCATTATTCTGAATAGCGGCGATAAGTGCTGAATTTTAAAAAAAGTAAAAAAATCATTTATAATTTTTCTCCTGACACAGTTGGCTCATACGTCTAATACGAACCATTTAATTAGTCAAAACACTGATAATTTAATTGTAGCTCCCAACAACCAATTCCAAAACCCCGCCCCTAACCAAATCCCCAAACCCAATCGACAACCCTTTCAACGCCCTACCATTAAACCTTCCACTCTGAATATAAATATGATCGGGCTCCTGTTGACGAACTTTAATCAAAAACTCATTTTTCCTTACACTTTCAGGAAGTTTAATCCTTACCGTTTCAAACAAAGGCGTTCCTATTAAAAAAGAAGGATTGGGTGCCGTCAACCCCTTCACATCAAAAAGCCCTATGGAAGCCAGAACATACCAGGCACCCAGCTGCCCTTGATCCTCATCCTGACCATATCCATAACCATGTATACCATCAGTACCGTAAAATTCATTACAAATTGCTCTTACCCATTTCTGGCTCAGATCCGGTCTTCCGGCATAATTAAACAACCAGGAAACATGTAAATTCGGCTGATTCCCATGGTTATACAAGCCCTGAATCCCTGCAAACGCATCAATTTGCGTTCCTCCACCAAATGAATTTTTCTGAGAAATAGTAAAAATACTATCCAGTCTGCTGCTGAAAGTCTCCTTTCCAATCAAACTCACTAACTGCTCTGGCGCTTGAGGAACATAAAACGTATACTGCCAGGCATTCCCCTCCTGAAAACCTTTCCAGGCTTCAAAAGGATCAAACTTATCTAAAAACCTGCCCTCCCTATCTCTGGGTCTGATGAATTTTGTAGCCGGATCATACAACAACTTCCAGCCTTCTGAAAGTTTGGTCAACTGCTCATAATCCTTTGTCTTTTGAAGAGACTTGGCAAAAGTTGCTGCTGCAAAGGCAGAAAAAGAATATTCCAGCGTATGAGAGGCTCCAAAAGGAGAACCTTGCGTATTTAACTCCGGTTTACCGGTCACATCCTTCAAATACGGTGAATAACCCTTCTCCACAAAAATACCAACATCCAGCTTTCCAGCTCCGGGAATCCGTCCCTTAGCTTCCAGTTCATTTTTCCGTACTGCTGCATAAGCAAGAGGAACATCATAATTCCGGATTCCTGCATTATAAGCTGCTGCAATCGCCAGTCCTGTAAAATTTGTTCCAACACCAGATACGTATTTACTAGTGGCTATACCATCACCTAACCAGCCTGCATCCTTATAAACCAGCAATTGACTTTGTACCCAGTCATTATAATATTCCGGATAAGCGATGGCCCATAACTGAGTCAAATTCCAAAAAGCTCCCCAAATGGCATCCGTATTATAGTACTGATACTTCGGAGTACCATTTTTCAATAATGAAATGTGCCCTATATCTCCATTATTTTTAGGATAAGCACCATTCACATCACTTGCCAGACCTCTGCCTGAAAGCGCATGATAGAGTCCTGTATAAAACTTAATCCGATCTTGTTCGAGTCCGCCTTTTACCTCAATTCTACCCAATAATTTATTCCAGTTTTGAATGGCATTAGCCTTTGCTTTTGCAAAACTTAATCCTGAAGCTTCCTGCTTCAAATTAAGTTTTGCATTTTCTACAGAAGTATAAGAAAGACCTGTTTTAATTCCAATCTGTTCATCTTTCTTAGTCTTAAACTGCAAATATATTCCAGCACCCTTTCCCTTTATGGTCTTAAGCCCTTTAAACTGTGTATTATCCTTAAATACACCATAAGAGGAAGGGATTTTATCCAGTAATGCATAAAAATACATCGTGACATTTGCTGATTCCTGATATTTCTGAACATATACAGGTTTAGTTACTACATAGCCCCATACATGACCATGATCATAAGTCACTTTTGCATCAAGAACCGGCCCGCTCTCTCCCATCTTATGGCCAATATCAAAGATCACATTGGCACTATCTGTTTTTGGAAAAGTATATTGATGAAAACCAACCCTTTCTGTAGCAGTAAGTTCGGCTTTGATATGATAATCTTTTAAAATCACCCGGTAATATCCAGCAGTAGCATATTCATCAGACTTATCAAAAGCAGACCTGTACCCCGAATTTTTCTCTTCCTTTTGACCAGGAAATGTTTTCAACTTCCCTACTGTTGGTGCAAAGACTACTCCTCCAATCTGAAACTCATGAAAATTTGCAAAGCCCTCTATAGAATTATGGCGATCGTCATATCCTACTGCTTCCCATCCGGATGCATTGCCTTCGCTACCATTCGTGCTGGGTGCTAATTTGGCCATACCAAAAGGAACGGCTCCGGGGCTATAAAAAAAATACCGGCTATGCGCGGATCCGATGTTCGGCCTCACATATTGAACTGGCCCATTCTCTTGCTGTGCATAAAGTAAGGTCGCCTGAATACTGATTAATAAGAGGAGAACAGTCCTTTTCATTATGGTTTAAGGTTTTGGTTTTATTAAAGAAATGGCAAATATAAAATACAACTAATCTAAATGTACATACATAATAACCAAATATATTTTAAATTCTTAATAATCCAACATACAGTAAAAAACCACCATATATAAATATTAACCATTTTGATTTCTGAAAAAAGTCAATTACCTATAAGGTAATATTTAAATTTTACTATACTTGTATGTACATATATTTAGGAATTAACCAGATGAATAGACTTGTAATATTGACCTGCTGTACTTTTCTTTCATTACCTGTTAGCGCTTACTGCCAGCAACCGCTTTACAAAGATGCCAGTCAGTCTGTAGCCTTAAGAACTCAGGATTTAATCAAAAGAATGACGCTCAAAGAAAAAGTAGGTCAACTTTTAAGCCCGCTTGGATGGGAAATGTACGAACGACAAGGAAATAAGGTTAAAGTATCTCAAAAATTCAAGGACATTGTTGCCGAAAAACAAATTGGCATGCTCTGGGCAACATTCAGAGCCGATCCATGGACACAAAAAACCCTGAAAAACGGTCTTAATCCTGAGTTGGCAGCCGAAGTTGCGAATGAATTACAACGATATATGCTAAAAAATACGCGTCTTGGTATTCCGGTATTTTTGGCAGAAGAGGCACCTCATGGCCATATGGCGATTGGTACTACCGTATTTCCGACTGGTATTGGCCAGGCTTCCACCTGGAACCCATCATTAGTAGAAAAAATGGCCAAATGTGTATCAAAAGAAGTCCGTTTACAAGGAGCTCATATCAGCTATGGCCCGGTACTGGACTTATCACGCGATCCGCGCTGGTCACGTGTGGAAGAAAGTTATGGTGAGGACCCTGTACTCACAGGAACGCTTGCTGCTTCGATGATTAAAGGATTGGGAGCAGGAAAGCTGTCTGCTCCATATAGCACAATAGCCACACTCAAACATTTTGTAGCTTATGCAATACCTGAAGGAGGACATAACGGAGCCGCTGCCAGTGTTGGTGAGCGGGAACTTCGTGAATATTACCTCCCTCCTTTTCAATCGGCCATAAATGCCGGAGCCAGATCAATTATGGCCGCTTATAATTCCATAGATGGTATCCCCTGTAGTTCCAATAGTTTTTTATTGACAGATATATTAATTAAAGAATGGGGATTTAAAGGTTTTACAGTGTCTGATTTAGGAAGTATAGAGGGGATAAAAGGCAGTCACCGGATCGCACGGGATTATACTGAAGCTGCTATACTGGCACTCAAAGCTGGTTTAAATGCAGATCTAGGAGGGAATGCTTACCCTAACCTGATCCAGGCTGTTGAAAAAGGAAGAATTGAAGAGCGCTTTATTGATACCGCCGTATCCCGCGTGCTCCGTTTAAAGTTCGAAATGGGATTATTTGAACATCCTTTTGTCAATCCTCAAAAAGCTAAAAAGGAAATTAAAACACAGGAACAGCTCCTGCTTTCCCGACAGGTTGCCAGAGAATCGATTATCCTATTGGAAAATAAAAATAGCATCCTCCCACTAAAAAAGGGAATTAAGATTGCTGTTACGGGCCCTAACGCAGACAATGTATATAATATGCTGGGCGATTATACAGCACCACAAGCTGAAGGAAATGTGATTACTATATTACAAGCACTTCGCTCCAAATTATCTGATGCGCAAGTAAGCTATGTGAAAGGGTGTGCCATTCGTGACACTACAGAAAACACTATTCCTCAAGCTATTGCAGCGGCACAACAGGCAGATGTGGTCATCGCAGTAGTAGGTGGATCAAGTGCCCGGGATTTTAAGACAGCCTACGCAACAACGGGGGCTGCAATTGCAACGGCTCAAACAATTGGAGATATGGAAAGTGGTGAAGGGTTTGACCGCTCTACGCTAGACCTGCTGGGTAAGCAAATGGATTTACTAAAAGCATTAAAAAAGACAGGAAAACCTCTTGTTATTATCTACATACAAGACCGGCCGCTGAACATGAACTGGGCTGCGGAAAATGCAGACGCACTACTTTGCGCCTGGTATCCCGGCCAGCAAGGAGGTTCTGCTGTTGCAGATATCTTATTTGGAGAGTATAATCCAGCTGGGAGAATGCCTGTTTCCGTACCCCGAAGTGTCGGACAAATCCCTGTCCATTACAATAGAAAAAGTCCGCTTGACCATCGTTATGTCGAAGAAGAGGCAACTCCTCGCTATGCATTTGGTTACGGCAAGAGCTATACAACATTCGCTTATCATGACCTGAACATCAGCAAAGCATTATCAAATCGAACTTATCAGGTGTCATTTACCTTAGAAAATACCGGGCCATATGACGGAGATGAAGTAGTCCAGCTTTACTTGAAAAATCAGTTTGCCTCAACAGCTCAACCAATCAGGCAATTGAAACATTTTGAGCGTATTAAACTCAAAGCAGGAGCATCAAAACGTGTGGAATTCCTTCTGACAACTGATGACCTGTCCATCATTGATCTGCAGATGAAAAAAGTATTTGAACCCCGCAGCACATTCACCATCATGATCGGTTCATCTTCTGATAAAATCCAGCTACAAAAACAACTGGAAATTTAATTAAATCATAGAATTGCTTTTTCAGTTCTATGATGGAACTTAATTAGGAAACTGAGCTATCTGATAGTTAATATTTGTGATAGACAGAAGCGGATGAAGACTGATTACATTCCAGATTGCATAATTTTTAACAGTATAGAAAAAAAAGTGGATATTACCAATAGAATACAGTAGCTTGGAGAAAATAAAATAGTACTCATACAGCTGGATTTTGATGATCAAATGAGAACGTCTGTAAAAGAAAAATTATGAAATATATCAGTATACTATTCCTTACCATCTTTGCGTCCAATAGTTACGCGCAGGAGAATCTTAATTTTGGCAAACAAAAGGAAATTATCTCTCCGGAAGTCCATGAAAATGGTACGGTTACCTTCCGGTTAAAAGCATCTGCTGCCAGAAAGGTAGAGGTGCAGGGAGATTTCAACACTGCTGGCAGTAATAACGCTGGTACAGATCCCATGGTCTTATCCGCAGATAGTGTCTGGACTTTTACAACCAAAGTGCTGCCCTCAGAATTATATAGCTATTCCTTTATAGTCGATGGATTAAAAATACGCGATCCTAATAATGTTTATCTGATCAGAGATGTGGCTTCTGTTGTAAATGTATTTCTTGTTGGTAAAGGCAAAGCAGATTTATATAAGGTCACGGATGTTCCCCATGGAACGGTATCCAAGCGCTGGTATAGCTCAGATGGGTTAAAAATGTCCCGCAGATTAACTGTTTATACACCCCCTGGCTACGAATCAACCAAAGAAAATTATCCCGTACTCTACCTTTTACATGGTGTAGGTGGTGATGAAGAAGCATGGATGCAGCTTGGCCGTGCTTCACAGCTATTAGATAATCTTATTGCCGCAAAAAAAGTAAAACCTATGATCGTTGTCATCACTAACGGGCATACCATTAACAGTGCTGCGCCAGGTGAATCAAGTAAAGGAATGTATAAACCCATTATGATGACACCAGACGTATTTAATGGCGATATGGAACAGTATTTTCCGGAAATAATTAAATTTACTGAAAGTAATTACCGTACTAAAAAGGATAAAGCCAACAGGGCTATAGCTGGCCTTTCAATGGGTGGTTTCCACTCGCTTTACATCTCGGCAAACTATCCAAATACCTTTGCTTATGTAGGTCTTTTTTCTCCGGCAATTTTACCACCTGCAAACAATCAGCAACCTATCTATCAGCAGCTTGACGAAAAACTAAAAATACAAGCCAAAAATGGCTTTAAACTTTATTGGATAGCGATTGGCAAAAAAGATTTTTTGTTTAAAAATGTGGAGACTTACCGTAAAAAATTAGATACTCTCCCCCTAAAATACGATTACGTAGAAAGCGATGGCGGACACACCTGGTCTAATTGGAGAGCTTACCTATCAGAATTCTTACCCTTACTTTTTAATTAAATTTCCGGAAATCCTATAATAGACCATCTTTAACAAAAAACATAGAAACCTGAAAATAATAATCTCCTTTCCTGAACGGATTATTTGGCAATTAATTCGTTATCCTCAGGTAATACCTGCTCGAGTTTTTTAAAAGTAAAGCCAGCAGTAATCCCGTGTATACCAATAGAAATAAGTACAATAAAGGCTATAATTGACCAAAGGGCATCCTGATATTTAAAAAAAGTGGTTCCAAAAGCGAAAGCCAGATAATAAATAGATCCCATTCCCCGGATACCGTAAAAACTGATGACCAGTTTCTCCTGGATTTTGAGCTTGGTGCCAATCAGTCCGATCAGACCAGATAATGGTCTGATCACAAAAATAAAGACAATGCCGAATGCTGCCATTGGCCAGGTGAGGCTGTTCATTACACCACGCACAAGGCTGCCTCCAAAAAGAATCAGCATAATGGCAACAAGTATCCTTTCAATCTGATCTGAAAATGCATGCAGGCGGTTATGATATTTATGCCCCCTCTCGTAACCTCTGAGTGTTATCGCAGCAATAAATACGGCAATAAATCCATATCCATGAACAATTTCAGTTGCGCCGTATACGATCAGTGTCGCTGCTATAGAGACAAAACCATCCTGAGTAAAGAAAGTTTCATATCTCTTACCAAGCGTAAAAAGTACATAACCCAATAATTTACCCAGTAGAAATCCGCAAACTAACCCGGCAGCAATCTGGTAAAGTACATGTTTCAATGCCCATGTAAATAAAAAGGGAATTTCGCCTCCTGAAGTCATGGCCAGTGCGATGGCAAGCCATACAAATGGAAATGCCATACCATCATTAAAACCAGCTTCAGTGGTAAGAGAAAACTTAGCATTGTCACGATCTTCCTGATTGGGATCACCTACCTGCACATCAGTAGCCAGTACAGGGTCTGTAGGTGAAAGTACCGCAGCAAGTAATATGGAAGTAGAAAGAGGCATTTTAAAATAATAGATGCCTATTAATGTAACTGTTGCTATACAAAGGAACATGGTAATAGTAATCAGCCGGAATGGAATTATCCATGTCCTGAATGAAAATTTCTGGTCGATTTTAAGCCCCGTGCACATCAGTGAGACAATAAGCACCAGTTCTGTCAAATGAAGTGTAAATTCACCATGTACCCTTGGATTTGGGGCAGGCAGGAAATCAAAAACGCTGTAAAGCAGCATACCGATCAAAAGGTAAACGATAGAATATGATATCCTGGTTTTGGCAGTAAAGGACGGCATCCAGGCCATCCCAAGGATTCCTACCCCTATGATCGTGAGTATAACGAGGTATTGATCCATTGTTTTTATAATTTGTAAATAATAACACTGAACTTTAAAGATTGTTAGTTTTAATTCCTGTTAAAGAATTCAGGTCTCAGGATTGTTTTCGCATACTTTGCTTAATTTTCTCTCTATGCTGCTGACCCCATGTACTCAGTTCACCTATTACATTTTTCAAAGTCCTGCTATAATCGGTTGCTTCATAGATAATAGTTACCGGGGTAGTTGGATATACGTTACGTTTGATAAAGTCATTCAATTCCAGATTCTTTAACTCGTTAGCCAATACCTTGGAGGATATTCCCTTGATTTCATGCTGAATTTCATTAAAACGTTTGGATGATTGCACCAGGCAAAGGATCAGCGCCAGCCTCCACTTTCCATTCAGAACATACAATGCATCAAGGACGTTTTTGAGTGAGCCTGTGCACTCTTCATGGCTTGGAAGATCCTCATTTCTAATCATTTTCATAGCCGTAAAGATACATCACTTACCTCAATGTAACCGCTTTCCTTCAGGTAAGTATGGACTTTTGATCAATAGGTAACTATACATTTGCTTTAATTAATATTATTAAATAAACAAATTTTCATATGAAACGTATCCTTCATTTAATCTCAAGCATACAAGGCAAAGAATCACAAAGCATTAAGCTGGGTAATACTATAGTTGAAAAAATTCAGCATAAGTACCCGGGTAGTACAGTGGAAGAATTAAATCTTGTAGATGCCAAAATTCCGCATCTTACGCCTGAGGTTCTCCGGACCTTTTTTATTCCCGCAGACCAGCTTACTGAGGAAGAAAAAGAATCTATCCGTTTTTCTGACCAGGTCGTTAAACAATTATTCGCTGCAGATACCATTGTTATTGGTGCACCGCTTTACAACTTTACCATACATACCTCCTTAAAGGCCTGGATTGATCATATTACAAGGGCAGGAATAACTTTTGGTTATAGTGAAAACGGCCCTGTCGGAATGGTAACAGGAAAAAAAGTTTATGTGGCTATGTCTTCTGGTGGTGTCTATTCACAAGGCCCGGGTAAAGCCAACGACTTTGTTGCGCCTTATTTAAAAGCCTTCCTTGGTGCTTTAGGCATGACAGATCTGTCGGTATTCCGTGCTGAAGGATTAAAAGTACCTGGAATAAAAGAGCATGCAATGGAGAAAGCAATAGACAGTATAAAGATTGATTAAATCTTCTTTTAACTAAAAATAATGTTTGAGGAGGCTACCCTGCACTACCTCAAACATGATCACCATGTTAACTAATTTGTTTCTTCTTCAATTGAATGATCAGATTCAATTGAAGAAGCCTTTTGTACCAGTTCATCAGGTTTACCAGTCATCCTCTTTGCTTTTGAGTCCAGATTAATTTGTTGTTCTTTGATCTGATCTTCAACAACTAACACCTGCCTTAATATATTATAAATCATAATATTACAAGGGTTTCATTGTCCGTTCAAATAAAAACTACAAAATCTATAGATTTAATCTTTTAAACAAAAAAAGAATACTATATTCGTATAATCAACATAAATCTTTACAATCAGAACCAAATGAAAACAGACTTACATTTTATAAAAATGAAAAGAAAAACAGCTAAAGAAGGAACCCTCTTTCTAACCTACTGTTGCTGTTGATTCAGTTCAGTAATCACTGAGCAAGACTAAAAAGCCTGCAAATATCATATTTTAAAACGTTGCTGGATGTTGAAAACGTCCATATGGCTTTGCTATGCAATAATCACCGAAAACTAACGCATAAAACCAATTACCTGGTTGCGTATAATCAAACTATTGACTATTAATATGATGAAGAAACATTTACTCATTATCCTTTCACTCCTGCTCACAGCAAATTATGTTTTTGCCCAAAGTGCGATAACGGGCATTATAAAAAGCAGTAACGGCGTTCCTGTACCACATGCAACAGTACTGATCAGAGGCACTAAGATTTCTGCAACTGCAGATGTTGACGGCAAATTCACTATCGATTCAAAACAAGAGCTTCCATTTTACCTTCGGGTGAGTTCAATTGGCTACAAATCCCAGGATTTCCAGATTCTAAAACTTCAGGATACACCTTTTGAATTAATCCTGATTGAAAGTGCACTGCTTGATGAAATCGTTGTTACCTCAAGAAGACGTTCAGAAGTATTACAGGATGTACCTATCGCAATTACAGTTATCGGAGGCCAGGCCGCAGAAAACGCAGGCGCTTTTAATGTTAACCGCTTAAAAGAACTGGTTCCTTCAGTACAACTGTATGCTTCAAATGCCAGGAACACTACATTGAATATCAGAGGGCTGGGCTCAACATTTGGCTTAACCAATGACGGTATAGATCCTGGAGCAGGCTTTTATGTAGACGGGGTTTACCAGGCCCGTCCTGCTGCTACTTCTACTGATTTTCTTGACATTGAACAAATAGAAATATTACGTGGCCCACAAGGAACATTGTTTGGCAAAAACACGACCGCAGGTGCCTTTAACATTACTACAGCCAAGCCAACACAAACGCCAGGCGGGAAAGTTGAATTGAGCTTTGGAAACTATAACTTTATGCAGGCGAAAACCTCAGTTACCGGAGGTGTTGGAAAAAATCTTGCCGCAAGATTATCCATTTCGGGAACTCAGCGTGATGGTACAATTTTCAATACTAAAGAAGAACGCAGATATAGCGGTCAGAACAATCTTGGTTTTAAAGGCCAATTGTATTATACCCCTTCAGATAAATTACAAATCTTGTTTAGTGGAGATGCAAGCATTCAGCATCCCGCAGGTTACCCACTGGTAATTGCAGGCGTTACTGCAACAGAAAGAAGTCCTTACCGTCAATATGCCAAAATTGTTTCTGATTTAGGCTACCAGCAGCCTGTCGCAGACCCGAAATCCAGGACAATCAATACCAATACACCATGGAAGCACGATCAGTCTATTGGTGGTTTATCCGTAAACCTGGATTATAAAATAGGCAATGGGACACTGACTTCAACTACCGCCTGGAGGTTCTGGAACTGGAACCCTACAAACGACAGGGATTTCTCAGAATTGTCTGCACTAACTAAATCTCAGGGAACCTCCCGTCATGATCAATATTCACAGGAAGTCAGATATGCCGGTAATTTATCGGAAAAAGTAAGCGGCGTAATCGGTGTATATTTCCTGAGTCAGAATTTGAAAGGATTAGGGCAGACAGAAGAAGTTGGTAAAGATCAGTGGAGATTTGTGCAAACAAGTAATACCGGTGCGCAGGCATTATACTCCACACCAGGCCTGTTAGATGGCTACGGTATCAAAACCAATTCAACCATCAAATCATTAAGTGCTGCTGTATTTGCACAGGTTGACTGGGAAATTCTGAATCACCTGCACGTTTTACCCGGCTTAAGATATACTTATGATAAAAAAGATGTAGACTATGACAGGACAACTTATGGAGGATTGCAAACCGCAAATCCGGCTTTACTTGCATTAAAAACAGCTGTTTATGCCAATCAGCGCTTCAATACCCATGTGGACAATAATAATTTGTCCGGTAATATCACAGTTTCCTACCGCCCTACTACTAAGTTAAACGCTTATGGAACCTTTTCTACCGCATATAAACCAGTTGGTGTTAATGTAGGTGGCTTGCCAACTACTGCTACCGGAGAAGCAGATTTGTCTGTGGCCGTCGTAAAACCAGAATATGTTCAGCATTATGAACTGGGCATTAAAACTAAACCTGTTAAAGGTGCAATCTTAAACATCAGTGTTTTCAATACAGCTATCAAAGATTACCAGACCAATGTACAATCGCCACAATTAGGTGTAAACAGAGGTTATCTTGCCAATGCAGAAAAAGTGAGGGTAAAAGGTCTGGAAGTTGATGGAACTTATCAAGCAGGAAGGTTCTTAACTATAAATGCCGCTCTGGCTTATCTTGATGGTAAATATATAAAATTCACCAATGCACCGCTCCCCTTAGAAGAAACCGGCCATACTGAACTTGTAAATGGCGTAGCTACTCAGGTAGCATTTAAAGATGCTTCCGGAGGCAGGTTACCAGGTATTTCTAAATGGAATGTTTCTGGTGGTGCAGAATTCAGCAATCCTGGCAAACTGGCCACCACAGCAGGCAGATATTTTATTGCAGCTGATGCCAGTTACCGTTCACAATATTCTTCAAATCCAACACCATCGAGTGTGTTAAATGTCGAAGGTTATTCTTTGTTGAATGGTAGATTAGGATTCAAGTCAGATAAATTCTCTGTATTCATCTGGGCAAGAAATATAGCTAATAAAAATTATTATGAACAATTGCAGGCCGCAGCAGGTAACTCCGGTTTATATGCTGGTGTACTCGGTGATCCAAGAACTTATGGAGTAACACTACGTTATTCTTTATAAGGTTTTATAGGTTAAAAAGCTGTCTTCTTATCTAAAAAAGACGGCTTTTTTATAAATTGATCAGGATAGACGGGCTCTTTTGAGTACCATTATGTAGAATAATTAGATACAATCCATCGACCATAGCAATGCTTAAAGCATGTCTAAAACATCAGACCCTCAATGCACCACGAAAACCACGGGAAGCATAATAAGATTCTGCTCCATTGTGGTAAACAAAGACCGTATTATAACGCCGGTCACAAAAAATAGCTCCACCTAATTTTCTGATATCAGCAGGTGTTTTTATCCAGCTCGAGGTTTTGGCATCAAAACTCCCTATTTGCTGTAATTCCCGGTATTCTTCTTCTGTTAAAAGTTCAACGCCAATATCAGCTGCCACGTCAATGACATTATTTTCCGGTTTAAACTCTTTCCTTGATGTATGCGCTTCGAGGTCATAACAAAGACTTCTGCGGCCTTTCGGACTCTCCGGGGAACAATCATAGAAAACATATTCTTTTGTCTTTTGATCATAACCAACAACATCCGGTTCACCGCCAGTTTTTTCCATTGCCCACAGCGACTTCATTTTTTCAGGATGCGCTTCTAATTTTTCCTGTACGCCAGCCCATTCCAAATCCTTATGACGGTTCCTGTTCTTCTCAAAACGTGCCTTCAATATTTCGAAAAACTCTTTTTGTTCCTCTGCTGAAAATTCTTCTTGAATACTATCCATTTTGCTATTATTTTGACTGATAATTTTTCAAGATAAATGTAGCTATTTAACACACAAGGTTTTTCTTCATTTTTTTCGGTTAAGTATGAACACAAATCTTTAATAAACCAATAAAACCCGCTCTGCAAATTGTCAGAGAAGGTTTTATTACCAGGTGATCCTCAAAATATATTAAACTGCTTACCTTTAATTTAACAGGTATTGTTTGCACTTAGTTCTTTAGCTGCTGCTACCATAGCAATCAAAGCACTTTTGGTTTCTGGCCAGTGACGGGTTTTTAATCCGCAATCAGGATTTACCCAAAGTTGCTCAGCGGGAATCACGGCCTTCGCTTTGATTAAAAGCGCTACCATTTCTTCTTTTGAAGGTACTCTTGGAGAATGGATATCATATACTCCCGGCCCGATATCATTCGGATATTTAAAGTCTGCAAAAGCATCTAACAATTCCATTTGTGAACGGGAACACTCTATAGTAATCACATCCGCATCCATATCAGCAATGTTCTGAATGATATCGTTAAACTCAGAATAGCACATATGCGTATGGATTTGTGTTCCATCCTTGACACCGCTTGCTGAGATTTTAAACGCATTTACTGCCCATTGCAAATAAGCTTGCCAAGCTGCTTTTCTCAAAGGCAAACCTTCGCGGATAGCAGGTTCGTCAATCTGAATAACTTTGATTCCTACTTTTTCCAAATCTACTACCTCATCACGAATTGCTAATGCGATTTGATTACAAGTAACAGAACGAGGCTGATCATTCCGGACAAAAGACCATTGTAAAATCGTAACGGGCCCGGTTAACATACCTTTAACCAAACTTTTGGTCAGTGATTGTGCAAACTCCGTCCAGTAAACAGTCATTGCCGCTGGTCTGTGTACATCTCCATAAATAATAGGAGGCTTAACACAACGGCTACCGTAACTTTGTACCCATCCGTTTTTTGTAAAGGTGAAACCGTCCAGCTGTTCGCCAAAATATTCTACCATGTCATTGCGTTCAAACTCACCATGAACCAATACATCAATACCTACTTCTTCCTGCCAGCGGATTGTTTCTTCCGTCTCTTTTTTCAATAAAGTATCATATTCTGCCGGAGTAATTTCACCTTTCTTAAACTGCGCTCTCCAGCTTCTAACCTCAGGAGTCTGTGGAAATGAACCTATAGTGGTCGTTGGAAAAAGAGGTAACTGTAAAATTTCCTGCTGTGTCTTTTTACGTACAGGAAAAGGACTTATACGCGCTGCATCTTTAGCTGTAATCGCACTTACACGCTGTTTGATTTGCTCATTGTGAATCAGTTTCGACGTTCTGCGGTTGGAAGCAGCCTCTTTATTTTCTTCCAGTTTCTCCAATGCAATTGCACCAGGATTCTCAGAAGCTAATGCCTTCAACGTCACTACTTCATCAATCTTTTGTTTAGCAAAAGCTAACCATTGTTTAAGCTCAGGAGTTAAAGTCTGATCATTGGTTTCTAAATCCAGATCACAGGGTGAATGCAGCAAGGAGCACGAAGGCGCAATCAATACGCGTTCGCTTCCTAATTGAGCTACCGCTTTTTTTATGATCGACAAAGACTGCTCGAAATCATTTTTCCAGACATTTCTTCCATCAACTACACCCAAAGATAAAATCAATTGTCCAGGGATAGCCTTCAGCACTTCATCCAACTGCTCTGGATTACGTACCAAATCAATATGTAAGGCATGAACAGGTAATGATGCCGCTAAAACCAGGTTATCTTTTAAACCTTCAAAATAAGTAGCCACCAGGATTTTTAGCAATGGAAATTTCTTTTTCAGCTCTGCATAAACATACTGGTAAGCTTCTTTTGCCTGAGCATTAATATCTAAAGCCAGGAACGGCTCATCAAACTGTATCCATTCAGCTCCATGTGCTTTTAATTCCGTTAAAATCTCCACATAAACTGGCAATAAACGTTTCACTAAATCCAGTTTATCAAAACCCTCTTCCTTTTCTTTGCCCAATAACAGGTACGAAACTGGTCCGATAATTACAGGCTTACTATTAATGCCTAAACGCTTTGCACTCACAAACTCGTTAACGATTTTATTAGAGAATAACTTAAATTCCTGATCTTTATAAAATTCAGGAACGATATAATGGTAATTTGTATCTAACCATTTTGTCATTTCCATCGCGGTAATGTCCAATCCTTCTTTCTGATAACCTCTTGCCATAGCAAAATACAAATCCATTTCATTATTGGATTTTAAGGCCACCTGATTATAGCGTTTCGGGATAGCGCCTACTGTTAACGACATATCCAGGATCTGATCATAATACGAAAAATCATTAGAAGGGATCAGATCTATTCCGGCTTCCTGTTGTAATTTCCAGTTATGCTCGGATATATTTTTGCCTTTACTTAATAAATCAGCTAAGGTAATTTTGCCAGACCAGTATTGTTCGCAGGCTTTTTTCAGTTCTCTGTTGCTACCAATTCGCGGGTAGCCTAGGTTGTGCGTTTGCATCTTTGTTCAACTTTTTAAATGGTTAATAATCATTGTAAAAAACTCCCCGGTTATTGCTCAATAACCAGCGCTTTATTTGCTACAAATCAGTTTTTAATTCCTCACAAATGTATATATGAAGATTTTAAAACTATGTTAGTCCCAATAAATAAGGATAAATTACTTTTCTATGAACAAAAAGAAGCATATTATGCTTTTAAGTTGTTATTTTTGGTATCACTAAGGAAAATTATTCTATGGAAGAACTGGACGGCACAGATTTATTGCTATTAAAGATATTAGGTAACAATTCAAATTACACGATAAAAGAGCTGGCGGCCCAGGTAAGTTTATCACCATCGCCAGTATTTGAACGGGTAAAAAGACTGGAAAGTAATGGATATATTAAAAAGTACATTGCCATACTTGATCCCGAAAAATTTAACCAGGGATTTATAGTCTTCTGCAATATTAAACTTAAACAACACGATAGAAAAATAGGCCATCAATTTGTAGAAGACATTTTAAAGATCGATGAAGTAGTGGAATGTTATAATATTTCGGGGGATTTCGATTTTATCCTGAAGGTTTATGCAAGGGATATGAAACATTACCAGGATTTTGTTTTTAACAAATTAGGCTCTGTTAAAAGTATAGGAAGTACACATAGTACTTTTGCAATGGCAGAAATAAAAAACTCGTATAACATTAGTTTCTAAAAATCAACCCGGATTAAAATCCGGGTTGATTGAATTTACCGGATTAAAACAGGTTTATTATCTTCATCAATCGCAACTAAAGTAAAAGCGCCGTTCACTACCTTTTCCCTGAACTCTTCCCTCATCTTTTCTAAATAGACTTCTACTTGTATCACAATACTTGTATGACCAATACGTTCAACTCTGCCTACCAGTTCAACCAGAGAACCAGCAGGGATAGGTTTCTTAAAGTCTATCTGACCGCTGCTCACCAGCACAAAGCTCTTCCTGCAAAACCGGGTAGCAGTCATGAACGCTGTTTCAGTCATCATCATTAATATTCTTCCACCAAACATCGTATTGTGGTGATTGGTAGTATCAGGAAATACTACTTTAAAAACGTGTGTTTCCGATTCATTGATTTTTTCTTCTGTTGTCATGTATGACCAAGTTCATTTAAAATAATCAGATCACCAATAAATCCATGAATTTATCAACAGGCGCATTGGCAAGTCTGTTCTTGTTTTCAGGGAATTTCCGCCCAAGATTGATCTTGAATTTTTCAATAATTCAGGCATTCCTGGATGAATATTAGGATTGCTTACATTCTCACTCACAATAATTCTTCTGAGTCTTTTAATTGAACTAGAATAAAATGAATGAAGTGGATTTTGAGTAACTGATTTGTCTATTAATTAGGAAATTAACAAATAAATGGCCGGTGAACTATTTTACCGGCCATTTAAATCACTATAATTTATCTGAAATTCCTACGCCTATACTATCAGTTTCGACATCCGAATTAGAAAGTATAACTACAGCAGTTTTTTTATCGATATTGATGAGCATAAAACTTCTGCTTCCGGCAGTTCCACCATTATGCCAATAATAAGTATCCGCCGCTGGTTTCATCACATGCCAGCCTAAACCAACCATAGGTTCTTTTGAAAAAGTAACCTGATGGGTAAGTTCAAATGCTTTTGCCAAATCTGGATTTTTACTTTCAATATTGTTAGCTGCATAAATCAACAGATCATTGACAGTAGACCGAAGACCTCCGGCACCAACGAGTACATCGAAATCCCAGGCTTTAACTTCCCTGGCCTCATTGTTATATACTTTCGTAAAGCGTTTTGCCGATTCAGGAGTCAGGTGCTGAAATGTGCTGTTCATTTTTAAAGGATCAGTTATAATTTCTTTCACTAGCTGCGCATAGCTTCTACCGCTGATCCGCTCTAAAATCACACCCACAAGCGCAGTGCCCGTATTGGAATAACTATAAGTTTCCCCTGGAACGGAAACTAACTTACATGACTTCAAATAACTGAATAATAACTCCTTAGTATAGTTTTTATAAGGATTTTCAGCTTCTAAATTTTTGCCAGCCATATTGTCTGGTAAACGAATTAATCCAGAAGTATGGTTAATTAAATTTACCATCTTTATTTGCTGAAGCTCGGGATTTGCAGCTACTGAATCCGGCAGATATTTCGTCATCGGATCTGTTAAACTGATTTTCCCTGCATTCACAAAGTACGCTAATAACTGAGCAGTAAATGTTTTGCTAATGGAACCTATTTCAAAAATTGTATTTGCATCAGGAACTACCCCATTTTTCTTTTGTGTGGTACCATATCCATAAGTAAAGGTCTTTCCATCTTTCAAAATACCAATGCTCAAGCCTACAGTATTTGAATTTTGAATATAATTCCTGGCCAGCGTATCAACTTCTTTGTCCAGTTTAGATTTTAAAGGATTGGAAGAAGGAACCAATATAGTCTTTTTGGTAACGAGAGGTACAAAAGGTGAAAAAGAGAGTTTGTTTAATTTGTTATTTTGATCAAGTGAGAAAGAAAGTTCAACATTCCCAGCTTCAAATTCCAGTTTATATTTGCTTTGATTTTTTTTAGTCCCAAGGAAAGAAGATTCTTTTATTTTCCCCAGGATATAGGCATTTTTCTCTATAAAAATAGTTAAGCTATCCTTACTGACAGCAGCTTTATAAGCTTTACTGCCCAGTGCGTAAATCTGATCCGGGCGTTTTTCAGTAATATATTTTTTGATCAATACTACTACCAGGTCACTTTTTCTTTGTCTGCTATTTTGTGCCAGGGTCATTAAAGGTGTAAGGCACAGCAACATAACCAACGCCTTAAAATTTGTAAGTTTCATAATTTAAATTGTATAATCAATAGTGTATAATTAACACTTACAACTTAAACGAACTAAAAATCAATACCCCTATTGTCCTTAAAAATAATCGGCTTTCTATTTCTTTAATAACAACCTCAGCTGATCAAGATCTTCCTTTAATTCACTAATCAGCTGCTTTAATAATACCACATTATTATCGTCAGTGTTCAGCAGACGCGACCAGTTCTGATCAGCTGAATTAAACTGTCTTTTAAATACCAGCGGAATTTTATAACGCTGTACAGTGATCGCCGCAGCATAACTATATAAACAAGCAATAATCCCTTCTAATGTCCGCTCATAATAAAGCTTTAGCTTTTTATAACTTTTAGCCCGTTTATAAATCAGTACATAAGGCTTAAACCGCTGTGCCTGTATAATAATTTCAGCATCTTCCAGATCTTCTGTTTCCGTAAACCCAAATCTCCGGATCAGTTCCAGCTTAAACTTCATAAGTTTGAACTGAGCTTTAAGTGCATTCTGCACAAAAGGATCTTCTATCTTTTCAAAAAACTCATCTTCGTCCAGGTATTGTTCCCATGCATCATTGAAATCTTTCGCATAGGATTTCATTACCTTTTTAAAGGTGAAATAGTAGATATATTCATAAATATCAGAATGCATGTAAGTAGTTAAAACACCTAATCCTCTGATACAAAGATTCAAGTCAAACAGATCGTCTCTGGAAATTTTCATAAAATGGCTCCTGGTTCTAATAGCGTAATATCATTCGCTTAAAGTAAGGCTATATATCGATACTTTCACTTAAACCCAGCAAATTTCCCGAACATGAAAAGCCCTGTTTCGTGCCTGATCAATTGTAAAAATTGAGTGATTAAGTAAGTTGATTATTAATTTATATTATTTTTAAATGAATTAACCTCTTAACCTATGATGAAGAAACTTTTACTCGCCATTGTGCTGGTATTTTATGCTGCATTTCTGTTTGCACAGCAAACTACCTATCCTGTTAATGGCTCTTTTGACACCAGACCGGGCATGTTTGCGTTTACCAACGCCACAATCGTCGTCAATTCCAACCAAACCCTTACAAACGCTACTTTATTGGTGAAAGGCCAAACGATACAAGCAGTTGGGCCAGACCTTGCTGTACCTAAAGGCTATGTGATCATTAACGTGAAAGGAAAGTTCATTTACCCTTCCTTAGTGGATGCATTTACTGGTTATGGCTTGCCAGAAGCCGTTGTCCAGCCCCGTGCGGCACGCCAATCTGTCTTTATTTCCACCAAAAAAGGCGCTTATGGATGGAATGAAGCCATCAGACCAGAAACACAGGTAAAAAACATTTTTTCTGTGGATAGCAAAAAAGCAGATGATTTACGAAAAGCTGGTTTCGGAAGTGTCAATGTGATCAACCGGGATGGAATTGCACGCGGGATTTCTGCGGCAGTAACCTTAAATGATGGTGCAGCTAACACTGTATTTCTGAAAGATCAGACTGCTGCAAACTATTCATTCAGCAAAGGGACATCTTCAAACGATTATCCGACTTCTTTAATGGGTTCAATTGCTTTATTGCGCCAAACTTATTACGATTCACAGTGGTATGGCAGGCAGAAAGAAGAATATAATATTTCGCTCGAAGAATTTGGAAAGCAGCAAAATATCCCTCAGCTTTTTGAAGTGGATGGCTGGGCTAATATCCTTCGTGCCGATAAAATTGGCAAAGAGTTTGGCAAAAAATATATCATCAAATCTACAGGTGATGAATATCAGCGCATTCAGGAAGTTAAAGCAACCGGGGCGAGCTTGATTATCCCATTGAATTTCCCTAAGGCTTATGAGGTGGAATATCCTTCGGAAGCAAGAAATTTAACTTTAACACAGATGAAAGCCTGGGAAATGGCACCTGCCAATGCAGCTGCTTTAGAAAAGGCAGGAATCAAATTCGCATTGACTTCTTTCGGTTTAGAAAACACCCGTGATTTCTGGGCTAATATTCGCCTTGCGATAGAAAAGGGACTGACTGAGAAACAAGCTTTACAATCCATTACCGAAATTCCGGCTTCTCTTTTAGGCATCAGCGATAAAGTAGGTTCACTGGAAAAAGGTAAAGTGGCCAACTTCCTGATTTCATCTGATAATCTGTTCAAAAAAGAGAACATCATTTTTGAAAACTGGGTACAGGGAAAACGCTTTATAATCAATAAAATAGACGTCACTGATATCCGTGGAAATTACAATTTAAACATCGGCGGTTTAGGTGCGTTAACGTTAAAAATCACCGGGGCATCGGGTGGTTCGGTCGCAGCAATTGAAAGAATTGGTGCAGATAGCGTTAAAGCTACTGCTGCTTTTACCAGAAATGGTGATTGGATAAGTATTAACTTCAATTTAAAGAAAAACCCTGTTGGTAATGTCCGCTTAAGTGGATTTCTGACCGCTGCTTCTCCCCTGGTATTCAAAGGTGAAGCGGTAATGCCGGATGGATCGGCTGGCAGATTTACAGCAACTTACAAAGACGCAGCTAAAGAAACACCTAAAAAGGAAGAACCAAAATCTATTTTAGCAATGGGTACTGTAATCTATCCTTTCGGCGCTTTCGGAAATGCAGAATTGCCAAAAGCTGAAACTGTGCTGATTAAAAATGCAACGGTCTGGACAAATGAAAAAGATGGTATCCTGAAAAATGCAGATGTATTGCTGCAAAATGGAAAAATCAAGGCAGTAGGCAAAAATCTGAATGCGGGCAATGCGAAGGTTATTGATGCAACGGGCAAACACGTAACTGCGGGAATTATTGATGAACATTCGCATATTGCAGGCAGCGGTGGTATTAATGAAGGTGCACAGTCTGTTTCTGCAGAGGTTCGTATTGCTGATATTATCAATTCGGAAGATGTGAATATTTATAGACAGCTGGCAGGAGGTGTAACGACTTCACATATTTTACATGGCTCGGCAAATCCAATTGGTGGTCAGTCTCAGTTGATTAAATTACGTTGGGGTAAAGCTCCCGAAGAACTGAAATTTGCTGGTGCTGATGGTTTTATCAAGTTTGCTCTGGGTGAAAATGTGAAGCAGAGTAATTTTGGTACCGGTGCCCGTTTTCCGGTAACCCGTATGGGTGTTGAACAAACCTTTGTGGATGAGTTTACACGTGGAAAAGAGTATGAGAAAGCAATCGCTGTAAAAGGAAATAATGTCCGCCGTGACCTGGAATTAGATGCTATTGTTGAAATCCTGAAGAATAAGCGTTTTATCACCTGTCATTCTTATGTGCAAAGTGAAATTAATATGCTGATCCATGTTGCGGACAGTATGGGTTTTAAGATCAACACATTCACACATATTTTAGAAGGTTATAAAGTGGCTGCACAAATGAAAGCACATGGCATTGCTGGTTCAACGTTTTCTGATTGGTGGGCCTACAAAAATGAAGTTGCAGAAGCCATTCCTTACAACGGGAAGATTATGCACAATGTAGGGATTACAACTGCTTTCAATTCTGATGATGCAGAAATGGCGAGACATTTAAACCAGGAAGCAGGCAAGGCTGTTTTATATGGTAATGTTTCTGAAGAGGACGCTTTTAAATTTGTGACCTTAAACCCTGCAAAGATGCTTCATATTGATGGTCAGGTTGGGAGTTTAAAAGCCGGTAAAGATGCTGATGTTGTTATCTGGTCAGATAATCCGCTTTCTATTTATGCGAAAGCCGAAAAGACTTTTGTAGATGGGGTAGCTTATTGGGATATAGAGAAAGATGCTTTGGTCATTAAAACTCAGCAAACTGAAAAAGCACGTTTAATTCAAAAGATGCTAGAGAGCAAAAGCAGCGGTTCTGGTATGCAACGTGCCCAGGGAATTGCTCCACGCCTTTACAATTGCGAAACTTTAGAAAACTATTCAGCAGAATTAAACGAATCAGCACATGCACACTAATATGAAAACCTATCTATTTACCCTCGCTTTAACGGCATCAGGCCTGATGTGTTTTGCACAGGCCAACATATCTCCAGCAAAAAAACAAAGTAAAACCATAGCGATAACCGGAGCAACGATACATGTTGGAAACGGCACAGTCATTGAAAACGGAACGCTTCTTTTTGAGAATGGAAAAATTATAGCGGCAGCTGCAGGCGTACAAGTTCCTCAGGGTGATGTATTGCGTATCCATGCGAGTGGAAAACATATTTATCCAGGCTTTATTGCGGCAACAACAAATTTAGGTTTAACCGAGATTGAAGCTGTAAAAGCTACACTTGATTTTGAGGAAATTGGTGATTATAATTCACATATCCGCTCTATTGTTGCTTACAATACGGATTCAAAAGTACCCGCTACTTTAAGGAGTAATGGTATCCTGATGGCACAACCAACACCGCAAGGTGGAGTAATTTCAGGAAGTTCTTCTGTAGTGCAACTGGATGCCTGGAATTGGGAAGATGCTGCGCTGCGAAAAGATGATGCAATGCATATGAGCTGGCCGGCGACTCCCCGTTTCAGAGGATATGGCAGGCCGCAGCTGGCTCCTGAAGTATTAGCAGAACGTACACAGTCAGCTATTGATCAATTAACTTCTTTCTTCGCTGAGGCAAAGGCATATGCAGAAATGGGTAAACCAGAAGTGATCAATACTCGCTTTGAGGCTATGAAACGTGTTTTTGCAGGTACGGAAAAGTTATTTATTGGAGCAGAGCGTCAAAAGGATATTGTAGCGGCGGTTAATTTCGCTAAGAAATTCGGGATTATACCGGTAATTACGGGTGCGGATGAGGCTTATTTAATCATTGATTTTTTAAAGGCGAACAGCATTACGGTGGTGGTTAAACAGCCGCATGCTTTGCCAGATCATAATGATGATGATGTGAATATGCCTTATAAGAATGCAGCTATTCTGGCTAATGCTGGTTTAAATGTTGTTTTAAGCATTGATGGATACTGGCAACAGCGAAACTTACCTTTTATGGCGGGAACTGTTACCGCATGGGGTCTGGATAAAGAGAAAGCATTAGCTACAATTACCTTGAACGCAGCCAAAGCAATGGGTGCAGACAAAACTACCGGAAGTATTGAAGTTGGGAAAGATGCCACTTTCTTTATTTCTGCGGGTGATGCACTGGATATGAAAACAAATAAGGTGGAGCAGGCTTTTATACAAGGAAGGGATATTAATCTGGATAATCTGCATAAACAACTGGACAAAAAGTTCAGTGATAAATATGCGGCAGAGCAATAAATGGTCAGGCAGTAAAGTTGGATTTACAACTTGTAATTTAACAAAAAATGCTGCTCAGATCGGGCAGCATTTTTTTTGTATTTTCGATTGTGAAATATACCAGCTCTGTGGTACAATGGATCAAATAAACAAAGCTATTTTGTTCTCTTTTTTTGAAACGTATTGAGATAATCTGCAGATTTTTGATTGAGCTTTTCAATTTCCTGCTGATAGCGTTTATCATCGTTGAATATTAAATGAAGCTGTTTAAATGCTTCAATTCTGTCTGAAATCTCTTTTCCGGCTGCAGGATCATCTTTAAACCGTTCGTAAACAAAAAGTTCACGTTTTAAGAATTTTGCGTGAGATTGATTAAATAGGGCTATATCCCTCGCTTTAAATGAGCTATCATAAAATAAAAGGTCAGCACTTACAAATTCAGGAATAGTCTCACTATCATTTGTGCGATAGTGTTTTAATAAATCCTGATGATGAAGCACTACTTTTTGATAACTATCATATTGATCAAAAAAAGGGATTAAGCTTTTCCTTGTTTCTTCCACAAGGTGTCCGGCAAGTAACAAGTACTCCTGCGTTAAAGGATAACTCCTTTTAAACCCTGCTGAAATCTCAAATGCTTCCAGAATCCAATACGGGATAGCTGGATCAGAAAAAAGTGGTTTTATAGCTATTTTTATTCTGAAATCAGTTTTAGAACTCAGAGTTTCAAAATAAACAGCTTGTTCAAAATCTTCATTAAACCGATAAAACTTCTTGACTGTTTTTGATTCCTTCAGTTTAAAATTCTCTTTAAACAGTTCATTCGCAATATAATGTGCGAAATTTTTGAATGATGGAGAAATCTCTTCTGCTTGTAATTGCCGGTAAACTTCCAGTTTTTTCCAATGTGTCATGATCAAATTGATAGTCGGGTATTTGTTATCCAATATAAACTTCGCCAATATAGTAACTTATCAGGGTCCAGGTGTTATCAGTTTACACCACCTGGACCTGATAGGCTACACTATTTTTCCGATCATTTAATCACCTTTAATGTGTCTTTCAACAGCAATTCTTTGCTTGAAGAACCGATCATTATTCTAAAGTCTCCAGGCTCAATAACGGTCTTCATTTCAGCATTCAGCATTTGCAACATTTGAGGAGTAATTTCAAATTTAACCTGTTTAGACTCCCCTGCTTTTAACCTGACGCGCTCAAAACCTTTCAATTCTAAAACCGGTCTGGCTACTGTACTCAGCAGGTCACGGATATAGAGCTGTACCACTTCTTCTCCATCATAAGTACCAGTATTTTGTAATGTAAAACTTGCTGTTACAGATTCTGTTCTGGAAATAGCTGTTTTACTTAATTTCAGCTCTCTGTAGTCAAATTTTGTATAACTCAGGCCAAAACCAAACGGGAAAAGAGGCTCACCACTCAGGTTGTTATAATCATCGCCCCTGCCTGTTGGTTTATGGTTGTATACCAATGGCAGTTGTGATTCATGAACCGGATAAGTAATCGGTAAGCGTCCTGCAGGATTATAGTCACCGAACAAAGTTTCTGCAACCGCATTTCCTCCTTCTTCTCCCGGATACCAGATCGACATAACTGCCGCAGCATCATTGTACCAATTGTCCATCGTGATGGCACTGCCCCCAACTAATAAAACGATTACAGGTTTCCCGGATTTCTCCATCGCCTGAATCAATTGTTCCTGGTTACCTGGTAAGCTCAATAGTGCGCGATCCTGAAACTCTCCTTCTTTAATTCCCGCAGCGACTACAATAACATCTGCATGCTCAGCGAGTTGAATCGCATCAGCTAAATTTTTAGCACGCTCATCTGCAACGCCATAATTCCAGATCAGCCTGAGGTGTGCATTGCCTTTAGTTTCTTTAAATTCTACCCGGACCTGATACGATTTGTTCTGCTCAAAAGTGAATGGAACCAAACGGGTATGATAAGATATTTTATCCCACTGATCAATTAATAGTTTTCCATCCACATAAAGACGATAACCGTCATTTCCTTCCAGCCCAATTTGATAAGTTCCTGATTTTGGAGCTTTAAGCATGCCGTTCCAGCGGATCGCATACTGATCTTTCGCTAAACGTTTGTCCGGTGCAGAGAGCGTCCACATGAAGTCTATTCCCTGATCTATCCGCGTAAACAAGGGTTTACCACTTAAGGTAAGGTTATCAAAGTATTCAGCGAAAAGCCCTGAAGCAGTATCCGCTTTCAGAAATTGTTTAGCTACGGGAATATATAAAACCGGATCCCGCGTGCTTCCTTTACTGTAAGTCACCTTAACCTGTTCACCCGCTCTTTTCTTTAAACCGTCCACAATACTGATCTTACCATTACCAGTTCCGCTGTAACCTCCTAAACGCGCTTCGGCAGCATCTTCTCCAACGACTAGTATGTTCTTAATATCTTGCAACGGCAACACAGATTTTGCATTCTTTAGCAAAACAAATGATTTTAAAGCTGCCTGTTTAGCAATTGCTTTATGACTTTGATCATTCAAAGCATTTTCAGCATCCTTTTCAGAGACATAAGGATTTTCAAAAAGACCCAATTCAAATTTTGCTCTTAAAACTCTTGAAACTGCATCATCTATCCGTTTTTGTGGAATTGATCCATCAAGGAATGGGGGAATAAACAATTTATAATGGTCATACTCTATTTGAAAAATCACATCCAGACCTGCAATAATCGCCTGCCTGGTGGCTTCAGTATAATCTGCTGCGGTATAGTGTAAAACATTTGCACCACCAACTGCTCCGGCATCAGAAATAACAAATCCTTTAAAGCCCCATTCTGTTTTCAACTTTTGTGTCAGCAAATAAGCATTTGAAGTAGCGGGAGTACCGTTTAAGCTATTATAGGCAGTCATGAGTGACCTGCTTTTACCTTGCTGTATGGTAGCTTTAAATGGAGGAAAATAGATTTCTTCCAGTAAACGTTCATTCGCATGGATCGGATAACTATCACGGCCACCATCGCCAACATTGGCTACAAAATGTTTAGGCGTAGTTATGATATTCTGTTTTTCAAATGCGCTTACGAAAGCCAGTCCCATTTGAGAAGATAGAAAAGGATCTTCCCCATATGTTTCTTCGGTGCGCCCCCAGCGTACATCTGCAGCGATATTCACTACTGGTGTTAAAATATCCCTGATCCCCCTCACCTTAGTTTCCTGCGCTATAGTGCCGGCAACCTGTCCCATCATTGCGGTATCAAAGCTGGCTGCAAGACCAATGGCTTGCGGAAAAGCGGTAGCTCCCTGTCTCACCAGACCATGAAGCGCTTCATCAAATGCAATCATAGGAATACCTAAACGGCTTTCTTTAACAAAATACCGCTGTATGGCATTAATCTTTTTGGCTAAGGTATAAGCGTTCTCCTTTGTATTATAACTTAACATTTGTCCTGCTCCCCCTCCGCCCTGAGAAACAGCACTGACTTGTAAGCCAAAAATCCCGTTTTTATAGCGGTTTTTATCTACTCCATCCAGGTCTCCCGGAATCATAAAAAGCTGCCAGAATTTCTCTTCCGGTGTCATCCTGGAGAGCAGATCACGCACTCTTTTATCGATGCTCATCCCCGGATTTTTATATAAGGGCAAGGCTGACGAGGTCTTTATCCGGCTTTTATTTTTAACAACTTTAAGTGTATCATTCGCAATAGCAGCATAACTTAAAAGGGAAAGCAGGAACGGCAATAAAACGACTTTATACTTCATTAATCATAATTTAAGTTTTCTTCCTATAAAAATTCTAAACCACTAAATGGCTGGCGTAAATTCAAAAGACAAAGCAGCTGCTGAGCCCACTATATTCGCTGGCAATTCTACTGTAGTCTGATCATTTAATACTGTCCATTTTAAGGACTGACCTGTAGAGACCAATCTCAGCACTGTCCCCTTTTTTGGTAAATTACCTGTCCATTGAATGGTCTTGGCGGGGTGCTCTCCAACATTTTCACAATAAATCGCATACCTTAATTTACCATCTTTACTTTGCGTAAACCAAGTTTGGCCACTGTGGTAGTTCTTAGTAATCCTCGTATTGTAAATGGCTTTACCATTTTTAGAAGTCCATTGACCAATCTCATTTAATTTAGTGACCACCGAAGCTGGTAAAGTACCATCCGGATCAGGCCCGATCCCTAAAAGCAAACTTCCGCCTTTAGCAACAATCTCCACTAGCTTGTGAATCACTTCACTGGCAGGTTTATACTGATCATTGGGAACAAATCCCCATGCCCCGCCCAGTGTCATGCAGCTTTCCCAGGGATGATCCAGTTGCGTATCAGGAATCTTTTGCTCTGGTGTCTGGTAGTTCTCATAAGGCCCGTGAACCGTTCTGTCTACCATCAAAATACCAGGTTGTGCTTTTCTTGCCATCCGGGCAATTTCAGGCATGTTAATATCCTGGCTCCATTTAGGGATATCAGCGCCCCAGGAGCGTACTTCTTCATTAACAGTTTCCAATGGTCTGACCCATCCTCCATCAAGCCATAAAATATCAATACCACCATAACGGGTCATCAGTTCTTCCAGCTGATTGTAGACAAAACCTTTAAATTTGTTCCATCTCCACGGGTTTTTCTGAATGTCGTAATTGTTATTGCGGTTGGGGGTCGCATATTTAGACCACCAGTAATATTCAGAGTGCCAGTCGGGCTTGGAAAAATAAGCACCGATCATAAAGCCTTCTTTTCTGAAAGAGTCAAATACATATTTAGCCACATCTGCTTTCGGATTATTTGCAAAGGGACCTTGAGCGATACTGAAGTCAGATGCCCTGGTATCAAACATGGCGAAACCGTCATGATGTTTGGTGGTAAAAACAAGATATTTCATGCCTGCACTTTTACCAGCTTTTGCCCATTGTTCCGGATTAAAATGTACCGGATTAAAAGCTTTACTCAACCCCCAGTACCACTTTTTATAATCGTCATAAGTCTTTGTACTGTCGCGTTCTATCCAGTCTTCTGAACAAAGTGTCCAGGATTCGATCATCCCTGGCACAGCATACAATCCCCAATGAACAATCATTCCAAATTTCTGATCCTGCCATTTGTCCAGTTTCTTTTTAACCAGGGGATCTGTTGGGGCTTCATAAATGGTTGATTGCTGATGAATTCCGTTTTCTTGTGCTGCTAACTTACCGGCAGCACAAATCAGCATCGCTGCAATTATAATTTTTGTTTTCATTAGGATCGGATTTGTTGAACTGATTTTATCTCCTGAATATAAAAATGTCCCGGCTAAAAAAACTAACCGGGACAAGATATTAATTAAAAATGCTATAGCTTACGGTTGCCAGAAGATCTTGGTTTTACGCGTATCCTTAGCTTGAACAGCCTGATAATTTGCCGCATTCAGAATCTTTTCTTTACCTGGATAGATTAACCGGTTTGGAGGAGTATCAAAACCTGATAGTTTACCATCTGCAGGGAAATTTAAAACAGGGAAACCAGTTCTTCTGTATTCAGACCAGGCTTCTGTAGATTGGAGTACCCCTAAATGCACCCATTTCTGAGTATAAATATTAGCCAGTTTATTTGCAGAAGTACCTGTATAAGCAGCTGAAGAGGTATTCACCCAGGTATCTATAGCAGCAGCGTCGGGAGCCTGAACATTCACATATCCACCACCCTGATTTAAGTTATTCAGGTAGTAATAAAAAGTAACAGATTGTCTTAGGGCATTTCCATATGCAGTCTGCGCACTGGCTGAGCTACCCCATCTTTCAAAAGCCTCTGCTTTCAAAAAATTCACTTCAGAAGCAGTGATCACAATACCTGGTAATTTTTGATTAAACAGGAAAGTTGCAGAGTCAAGTACTGAATAATCCGCAAATTTAGTTTCCTGATCTGATGCAATCATCGTAACCGGCATAGCTTTATATGTTTTATTAGGCACAAATACATCCTTTTTATCAATCTTCACTATTCTGCCGTATTTATCATAGATTACAGGAATACGCGGATCATTAGCTGGCAACATCACCGTGTTTAACATATAATCAGTAGCATACCAGCTGCCTTCCATAAAAGCGGCCCTTAAATCACTGGTGCTATTGGTTAAAGGTTGTAGTAAAACATCAGATGCTCCCGGGTTATAGGAAGGATTATTTCCTCCATCGACTAATGGAAAAGCGGACGGATTGTTTAACATATCCAATACTGCTGTTCTGGCTGTCCCCTCATCTACTTTTGAAATACGCATCAGTAATCTTAAGCGTAAAGAATTGGCATAGCGCACCCACTGATTGACATCGCCTTTCAGCAATATATCCGCTTTGGAAAAATCTTTATTGGTAGGGTTTGCTTTGAAATAAGCAGCAGCAGTAGTCAGATCACTGATAAAACTGGTATACAAAGCTTTTTGCTCATCAAATTTAGGATTTACAATCGTACTGCTTGTTTCCAGACTCCCTGTTTCACTATAAGGAATATCTCCCCATAAGTCTACCATTTTTGCCGCCTGCTCTATCAATACAACCTTTGCAGCCTGCATAATTATAGCCTGAGTCGCTTTTTCCGCATCTGAAAGTGTTTTGAATTTGACTTCCATAGAACGGTATTGTGCCATACTTCCGCTACCGTTACCACCTGTAGCATAAAAATCATCCCAATAGTTTTGAGCATAACCATCATTTTGCTGATAAACTGAATTTGCATTCGGGAAATAAGAAGTCTGCGCATATACGCCTGGCATCTGACATAAAAAAGTACGTACATTCCAATATTTCGCCGCAACTCTGTCATTGTTTAACATTGCAGTAAAAAGGCCTGGAACACTAGCATCACGTGCTTTTTCCGGGTTATAGAATTTATCTTCAAGTGCTTTTTTGCAACTCACTAATGACGTCGCTGCAACTAAAACAAAGCTTATATTTATAATTAATTTTTTCATCTTAAAAATATTAATGCGATTAGAAATTCGCGCTTATAGAAAAACCATAATTTCTTGAGGCAGCTGTTGAACCTACATCTACTCCTTGTGACCACCATTTATTTCCCAGTGGTGCTTCAGGATCCAGATCTTTCAGCGTACGCCAGATATAGAATAAATTACGGCCAATCAATGAAACTCTCAGGTTGGTGATTTTAAGTTTACTGGTAAATGAAGCTGGCAATTTGTAGCTTAATACCACTTCTCTCATTTTGATAAAACTGTTATCAAAAATTTCTCCATCTGTCAAAGAACCTTCTCCCCAGTTATAAGTATTAATGTAATAATCAGCAGCACTAATAACTTTGGTATTCGGTAAGCCTGTAGTCTGGTTTACACCTTGTAAGAGTACACCGTCGTTATATGTTTTACCATTACTGGTAAAAGCAATTCCACCGTGTTCAGCATCTCTGAATTCCATAGAGTTTTCCAGCATACCTGCTCCACGCATATATTTAAGATTTGGAGACAGCATCTTTCCGCCGAAACGACCATCAATAGTAAAATCTAAAGAGAAGTTACCATAGCTGAAGGTGTTAGAGATACCACCAACAACTTTCGGCATAATGTTCCCTGCTTTAACATAAGTACTGTTGTCCATCACATACAAACCATCAGCATTAATGATATAATTGCCTTTGGAATCTGTGGATCTTGGGCGTACATAGATATTACCTAATTCTTCTCCGGCTTTAGCTACAATTTTAGCAGTTGCCTGATCTGAAGAATAGAAATTCAACTCTGACATGCCTCCCGTCAATGAAATTACACGCGATTTATTAGAGGAGAAGTTCAAACGTGTGTCCCAACGGAATTTACCAGCTTTTACAGGGGTTGCATTTAAAGCGACTTCAAATCCTCTGCTCCCAATTTCACCCACATTTACAATCTGACTCGTCGCACCAACAGTTGAGCTTACTTGTAGTGGTACAATCTGGTTTTTAACACGGTTGTTGTAGTAACTCACATCTAAACCAAGACGTCCTTCTAAAAAGCGGGTTTCCAGGCCAAATTCTGCTTCATGTTTCTTTTCTGGCATTAAACTATTATTTCCATAAGCATTAGCAACTACTAACGAAGGAACTGAACCATTTATAGTTTGAAGAGAAGTTTGTGTATAGACAATATTTGATTCAAATAAAGGTGGCGCATTACCAACCACACCGTAAGAAGCCCTTAATTTACCATAGTTCCAGAAACCTGGTAATTTCACTACATCACTGAAAACAAAACCACCATTTAATGAATAGTAAGAGTAATTGTTATTTTGTGGAGGCAGTGTAGATGCATATTCCTGACGGGCTGTACCTTCTAAGAATAAGAAGTCTTTATAGCTTAAATTTAAGATTCCCAGGTAAGCATATTTCGATTGTTGTTTCCTGGTGTCAGTAGTTTCAGGAACACTGAATGAATTACTGATCGCAAACCAGTTTCTTGAAACCAGTCCATCTTTCGTATTCGATTGCTGGTCTTTATAAGTTTCATTTCTACCTTGGTAACCTCCACTTACTGACAGATTCAGGTCTTTACCAATTTTGTTGGAGTAAGTTAATAAAGCGTCTCCATATAAAACTGCATATTGTCCTTGTGTAGTAGTGTATCCACCAGTACTGGTATTCCCATTTAATGCAATCGGAACTTCAGTAAACTGACGGTTTTCTGTTCTTGCGCCGGTATAGTCATTACCAATACGTCCTCTGAATTTCAGATTTTTAGCAATATCATAGTTTAAAGTAAAACTTGATAGTAATCTGTTTTCATTTTCAACGTACTCGTTTTTCAATTGCTGCCAGTAGAAATCCAGTAAATTAGTTGCTCTGATATTGTAAACGAATGGCTCCGGACGATCCAGTTGGTCGAAAGTGGCATATTTATACCCGTCACTAGTCTGGAATTTTTGTTTCATCAGGTTCATATCTTCAGCACGGCTGAAGAAACCACCGAATGATCCTAAAACCTGGCCCAATTGATAAGGTCTGTTTTTTGTGATCGTATTTACATAACTCACAATTACATCTGCGGAAAGTTTTGGTGCAAGTTTAATCGTAGAGTTTAAGTTGAAAGAGTTCTTTGACCCTGTGTTTCCTGGCTGTGTACCTTTATAATCCAGACGTGATGCTGAGAAACGGTAATTGATAGCCTCGCTTTGGTTAGAGATAGCCACGTTTGCGTTTGAGGTATAACCTGTTTGATAAACGTCTTTATAATTATCAGGTTGCGGAGAATAAGAACGGATCGAACCATCCCACCATTTGACCTGCTGACCTTCCATTTTAGGGCCAAAGTTTGCATAGGCTCTGAAATATGGTCTTAACCCTGTTGGTGAAGTCGCATCTACATTCCAGCCATCTTCACGGCCGACATTGGCTAAGTTAGTTGCCCTGTCATAACCCGGCCCATATACATTTTGGAAATTTGGTAAAAAAGCAACCTGATCAACTGATCCCTGGTAATTAAAATCAATTCCAAGACCTTTGCCTTTCATTCCTTTTTTAGTGGTAATTACGACTACGCCACTTCCTGCATCCGAACCATATAAAGCAGAAGCACTCGCTCCTTTTAAAATAGTCATACTTTCAATATCCGCAGGATTGATATCTAAAATACCGTTTCCTCTGATACGCTGATCTCCCCAATAGTCATTGTTATTAGCACCTTTAGCTCCATTCTGGCCATCATTTCTAATCATTACCCCATCTACAACATATAAAGGCTGCTGGTTATAACTGATCGAATTGATTCCACGAATTTGTACGCTTACCGCACTGCTCGCACCACCTGGTGCAGTAGTAATTTTTACTCCGGCAGCTTTACCATATAAAGCGGATGCAAAATTGGTATTACCAGCTTCTGTTAGTTGTTTAGCTGTGACCGTACTTACTGCATATCCTAATGATTTTTCTTGTCGTTTAATCCCTAATGCGGTGGTTACAACAACTTCATTCAGACTATTTGAACTTTCAGTCAAGGTAACGTTTAGTGACGTTTGATTCCCAATAGTGACTTCCTGTTTAGCGTATCCTACCGCAGAAAAAGACAAAACATCATTTGTACTGGCGGTAATGGAGAACTTTCCAGTACCATCTGTCTGGGTAACTTTGGAAGTTCCTTTTAGCGAAACACTAACTCCCGGCACAGGGCCAGAAGCATCCCTTACTATCCCGGTAAGGGTTTTTTGTGCAAAAGCGCTGACTGTCAACAGGGTTAACAGAAAAACGCTTAAATACTTTAAGTAAATTTTTCTCATGTTTAGTGTGTTCTAGGTTAGTTATTCGATTTAGTTTTATTTTATATTAGTTATTAGTGTGAATTAAAAGTTAAATCAGTCAAATTCGCAATGCTCAATGACTAAGCTTGCTCCTGCCAGTAATTCTGCATCCGCGGCTAATTCTGAGAGTATGACTGAAGTCTGAGCAGCTATTCTTGGAATACAGAACTCATTGATAGCTTGTTGTATAGGTGGCAGCAATATTTTACCTGCTGCTGCACCCCTACCGCTCAGTACGATACATTCAGGATTCATAATATGGATTAATGTGGCTACACCTTTTCCAATGTGAAACGCAGCTTCAGAAAGAATAGAAACGGCTAAAGGATCATGGTTACTTGCTGCTTCTAAAAATAATTCCCCCGTATTCCTGCTTTCATCTTTAAAAAGTTCAGTCATACTGGTGGCTTCGCCAGTTTCCATAGCCATTTTTGCTTTCTGTGTCATCACCAAAAGAGAGGTTTCCACTTCCAGACAGCCGCGTTTGCCGCAGGAGCATAATGTATTGGTTGCAGATAAAGGAATATGGCTGAACTCACCTGCGTATCCGCTGTTTCCACGGTATAACTGGCCGTTGATAATCATCCCTAAACCAGTTCCCCAGCCAATATTAACAACCATTACATCTTTCATTCCTACTGCGGCACCAAAAAACAACTCTGCATTGGCAATCAGGCGCGAATCATTATCTATGAATACCGGAAGTTTAAGCCTGGTTGTTAAATATTGACCAAAATGAGATCCGTCTTTAGTTTTCAGATGCGTGTAGTTTACACCTTCTTCTGCACTGATAAAACCAGGCATACCGATTCCGATTCCAAGGAATTTTTTTTGATCTATACCAGATGCATCAATATTTTCTGCAATAAATGAAACGAGCTTATCTACTGCTTCTTCATCATCAAGAATATCAAGTTCAAGTTTTTTAACGGGAAGAATGATTGTATTGGCCAGATCATAAATGATTAACCGGGCGGTGAACTGATCTGTAGCGACAGAAATAACATAACGCTGTTTTTCGATATTTAAAAGGAATAAAGAAGCTCTTCTTCCCCCTGTTGAAGGCCCAAGGCCTTGCTCCTGTACATATCCTTCTGAAACCAGCTCATTAACTACTTTCGTAACCAATGGTAAACTCTTAGCAGTCAGTTTACTTAGCTCAGTTAGCGAAAGTGGATTTTTATAATAAAGTTGCTTGATAATATCAACTCTTAATAGTTCCCTATTATTCATAGTTGCAATAGTCTGGTTTAGTTGGCTTTACCAAACTTAATAATTAAATTTTAAACATTGCTAATACTTATTAAATAAAATAAAAAGTATTAGCAATGTTTAAAATTTATTTGCTAACTAAAATATGGAGGGTATATTTTCCTTATTTATAAAATTTATTCTTTTTTGATGATACTGATCTCCCCGCTTCTTTCCAGACGTGCTTCTTTTATAACCTCAAGATTATTAAGATTCCCATTTATTCTGACACTTTCCATCAGATCACCTTTGGACATCAGGCTTTTATCCAGATTTTGCTGCTCTACTATCCCTTGTTTATATAATATTCTTTCTGGTCCTTTAATGATACGGTCAATCCATTTGTGATGTAAACTTGCCCAGGCTAAAACACGGTGTGCCATAACAAGTACAAAACCAGCGGTGACTGTGGGGATAAAAGCAGAAGCACCGACTACTACTCTGCTAAGTAATGCGCCAATTGTGATCACAATGATATTATCAAATGTGGTTTTTTTACCGAATGTCCTGCTACCGGAAATCCGGATAAATAATAGCATGATGATATACATCACCAGTGCCCGGCATCCCATATTTAATGCATTAAGATCCTTGCCCTCACCAAATATCCTGATCATTAAGTCCATTGGATTTATTTATATTGCTCAGATATGTTCCTCAAGGTATAAGTCAATTTCACGGCCTGCACGCTCAACCAGGTACTCAGTTAGCGAGAGGCCTTCATGATCATCATGAGCAGGATCTGGTTCATACATTGGCAGATCTCCTGCAATAACATCGGCTGGCGGAACTTGTTCCCAGTTATGCCCGTCAAAATAGATGGCTCCTAATATTCCTCCATAATAAATTACTTTAAAATAGCCCTTGTCGTCGGGCAGGATGGTTAAGGTAATTTCTTTTTTACCGTGTTCGATTTTAATGTTAAATGGTTCCATATGCTGATTGCTGCCCTTTTGTGGGTGATAGGTTTAAACATCAGCTTATTTAAAATGTTTTCGAATTCTATGGAAGATCCTTTTTGAATTGTTCAAAAAGTTCAGGGTTCATTACTTTGAAGTTCTTTTTTAAATCAGCCTGTTCATTATCGGCAGCTATAATTACAAAATCATTTGTCTTATTCAGTTTGAATTCGTTCAAACAGGCCTTCAACTTCATGGTTACGTTTAAGATAGTTTTTTTTGCAACTGCCTGTTTTTGCTGCATTTCCGTCTCCTGATTGTAGAAGGAAAAAAAGTTTTCCGTTTCCTTATCCATTTTAACATCCATGTTGAATTGATAATCAGCAGGATTCCAGACTATCCATTTCATTTTGATCTCTTGAGCCTGCCAGTGGTCTTTTTCGGCTTTAGTACCGTAAGCAATACCTGGTGGGAACAAATCAGCATTACCATAGCAGATATACAAACAGTATAATTCTTCTTGTACAGCATGCTGGTGGATATTTTGCCGGAGTACAGTAAATAATCTTTCTTCGGCCATCACCGTAAGCTGCTTAAAACTGATGGACTTATCCGGTTTCTGATAGATGACGCTTTCCTGGTTTTCTGTAATAGTTTCCAGCAGGCCAAACTGGTCATATTTGTATTCATGGTTCCTGTCTGTTTCAAAATCTTCAAATTCCAGATGGCATTTCTTTTCAATCAGCTTTTGATGGCTGTCATAATGATAAGTTGCATAGTCACATTTGCATTGATTGTCAGCAACAGTAATATGTTGGGTAAGCCGATCTTGCTGGTAATAGAAACGGGAAATTTGTTCGATCTCCTTTTCATCATAAGAAAATCTATAGCGGGTTATTGTATCGTGAGTTCTGATAAAAAACAGCTCATAAAAATAGGACTCAAAACTAGTGTATTGTCTTTCAACAATGATTTCACCCTGAGCATTTAAACCATAATGATGATGCTGCGCTTTTTTTTCCGGCTCCTCCTTGAGCTTGCGTCCCCTTGCCCAGTTATTACTTTCATAATGAAAAGGCTCTGGATTGTATAAATCACTGGTTGCCCAGAACCATGTTGCAACCTGATTTTCGGTTTCACTTTTTAGTTGTTCAAAGTCTGCTTTTGTAAAGTGTTCAATTTTTATTTTAAGATCGGCTATTTCTCTCATTATATAATATGCTTACAGCAACGAATTATCAATGAAGACGAAGATAATGGAATTGCTTTCTTTACCAATAAATTATTAATTATAATCAACAATTGTGTTCAGATTAAATAAATTATTGTATTTTTATTCTGGTTCGGGAACGTTCCCGAATCAGATCAGACTTGTCGGGAAATATGCGCTGAACAAAACATTAAACCAAATAAATAACCAAATCGTATGAACAAAAAATCAGCTTACCTGGCAGGGAAGACTGTCCTGTTTATGGGCTTTTTTCTTTCTTTCACTGCATGCAAAAAGTCAGTAGTCACTGACCCTGCCCCATCAAACAATTTTAAACAGATTCAAGTTGACGCAGCCAAAGGCTCCGGAAGCGATGTAATGATGCAAGCATTTTACTGGGACGTTCCTCAGGGCGGCTGGTGGAATACCCTGAATGACAAAATACCGGCATGGAAAGCAGCAGGAATTGGCGCAATCTGGCTTCCGCCTGCTACTAAAGCACAAGGTGGTGCAACAAGTATGGGTTATGATCCTTATGATTATTTTGATTTCGGCAGTTACACTCAGATGGGTACAAAACCCACAAGATTTGGTGATTCTACCAGCCTTGGCAAATTGATAACTACTGCGCATAATAATAGTATAAAAGTATATGCAGATATTGTACTCAATCATTGTAGTGGAGGGACTTTAGAAGCGAACCCTTATACCAATACCAGTACTTATACGAAATTCACTCCTTTGTCCGGAAAATTTCAGCGGACTTATAATGATTTCCATCCAAATGACATTGAAGCTGCTGACGAGGGTGCTTTTGCCGGATTCCCCGATCTTTGCCATAAAAAAGCAAATGTTTCTAACTGGATCTATAATGCTTCCTACAGCATGTCTAAATTCTATAAAAACAATCTTCACTTTGATGGATTTCGTTTTGATTACGTGAAAGGCTACGGTGCCTGGGTAGTCAAAAACTTCGTAAACAGTGTAGGTGGCCCAGCTGCCGTTTTTGCTGTTGGTGAGGAATGGGATGGAAATGCTGCAAATTTACAGAACTGGGTAGATGCAACTGAACAAACTTCTTCAGCTTTTGATTTTGCTTGTTTTTATGCAATGCATAGTGCTTTTGATACGAATGATCTGACACATTTGAATGATGACATGTTATTAAAGAGAAATGCAGCCAGGGCAGTTACTTTTGTAAGTAACCATGATACTGATATTACGACGAATAAGTATGCTGCTTATGCTTATATCATGACGCACGAAGGGTATCCTTGTGTTTTCTATAAAGATTACGAGAATCTGCTGGACAAAAACAGGATGAACAACCTGATCTGGATCCACAAAAACCTGGCTGGAGGAACAACAACCAATTTATATTCAGCTACTGATCAGTACATTGACAGAAGAAATGGATACGGAACGCTTCCTGGTTTAATTGTTTACTTTAATGGTAGTGATAACTGGCAGCAACAGTGGGTAACTTCTAACTGGGCAAATAAAAAGATAAAAGAATATACAGGAGCATCGAACTGGGAGCCAACTGTAGCGGCTGACGGAAGGGTGCTGATCCAGGTTCCTCCACACGCTTATTCCATCTGGTCTGTTACTGGTTTGTAACACCACTCATCATTTATCCTATGAAAAGAATCATTTCTTTAGTCCTGCTCTCTTTACTTTTTGCCTGTAAAAATCATTCCGAAACTCAAAGGATTAAAGGTGATTTGAATTATACACCCGTTAAGATAGAGTCTGAACGGATATCGGCCGGATTCTATCTGACTGCTGATCTTAAAACGCAGGAACTGCAGGCCAGTATTCAGCTCAGTAATCCGGGAAGCAGTGTTTTAACGATCAGTGAAATTGAAATAGCTACAGGTGAAGGTCTGCGGACATTGCCCAAGACTGGAAGTACCGGATCAATAGTGCTTAAACCCGGAGAAAACAAGTCTCTTTTTTTAAAATTTCAGCCTTTAAATGAACTCAGAACGTATCAGCTTACAGGCAGGAACGGTCATTTCAAATCCCTCTACAATCTTTTAGTCAATTATAAAACAGAGGATAATAAATCAGCAGTAATCAGTATGACCACAACTTTACTACCAGCTGAATATAAAGTATACCTTGACCAGCATCAAATTACTGCCACTAGTTATTCTTTTAATACAAAGTCCGGTTTCACCAGAAAGCAGCTTACTTATTTAAACAGTATAAAACAAGTTAAAAAACCGCCATTTGTTTATGTAAGCGATCAGGAAATTGCCCTTTCAGGTATAAATTTCAGACTCAGAAGTTATCAGGAGCGGGACACTTTAAATGCTGAAATATTTATAGTAAACCATTCTGGTTTTTCTGTAAAAATAAATCAGGGTAAACTGGATATCAAATATCCCGGGGAATCTCCTGCTGTTGATTTGAAGGGAGTAGTCACCGTAGAAAAGATTTCGGGGTCAAAACAGGAGCTGTATACCATAGAAAAAGGTGACCGCGTTTTAATCCATCTTAAAAAACCGTTTAAAACCACCGCAGAAAAGGTGATTCTATCTTTTAATAAAGCTTTTGAATTTAATGATCATCTTCCGTTATTTAAAAATAACATAGAGTTAATAAAGGTTAACCTGCCTTAAATCACCACAGGGTATTAAAGCAACTGAATAATATAAAAACCTGTATCCTAAAAAATGCAATTAAAAGGATTAAGCATGCGGCCTGGAAACGGGCCGTATTCTTTAAACTGATTTTCCAATTTAGCAACAACCAGCTGCTTAAGAGAGAAAAGCATAACAAAAACAGTTATTTATCGAATTTAATTCGATTTTCCAGCTTTTAATTCACGCATAGTCTTAAAAAAGAAAATGCAAATTCTCATTTCACAGAAAAAACAATCAAATACAAACAGAAGGCTAATATAAAACCACACGAAATCAGACATATACCCCAGAATTAGATTACAATAGGATTAAAAAACAGTTAATTACTGAAATACAAAAAATAAGCAGCGTTCGCATCACTAAATGGATGCTTGAATTCAATTTACAACGATTTATATAAATAAACAACAATAAATTTAAAAAAATACAAACAATGCTGTTTTAACGAATAACATTTCCAGAAGTTGACATCAAAGTACTTAAATTATTAGCCCAAAATAGCAAACACAAAATAAAAAAAAATCATAAATAGGTTTGTAACCATAAATTTATTGTAATATTTTAGTTAGATTACAATCTAAATAAACCTAACCTATGATTAAAACCTTACAAAAAATCGTTTTCATCCTCTTTTTTCTGATGATTACGAACCAACTATTCTCCCAGGTATTAAAGGGAAAAGTCACTGATTCTGCCGGACTCGTGATTCCGGGCGCAACACTACAGGTAATTGGCCTTAAATTGGGAACTTCTACAGATTCTAATGGAAAATATGCCATTAAGTTTCCAAAAGCTGGAACTTATAAACTCCGTGTTTCTTTTACAGGGTATCAGAACACAGAAGCAGCTATTCAAATGGATAGCAGTTCAAAAACTACAGATTTCGTTTTAATGGACACTAAAACATTATTGCAGAATGTAGTAGTTATCGGATCCAGGTCAGCGGTACCGAGAACAAACATTGAAAGTGTAGTTCCTGTAGATTTAATTACAACCAAAGACGTGAAAACATTTGCACAAGTAGACCTGACCCAGATATTAAACTATGTAGCTCCTTCATTTAGTTCCAACAGACAAACTGTTGCAGACGGAACTGACCATATTGACCCGGCATCACTCCGGGGATTGGGCCCTGACCAGGTATTAGTTTTAGTAAACGGTAAACGCAGGCACACTACCGCACTGGTGAATATCAATGGTACATTTGGCCGGGGTTCTGTCGGTACTGATTTAAACTCAATTCCTGTGTCGGCTATTGAACGGATTGAAGTTTTACGTGATGGTGCAGCAGCACAATATGGTTCGGATGCGATTGCAGGCGTAATCAACATTGTCTTGAAAAAGGTAACCCCTTATAGCTTTTCTACTTCATTCGGCCAGTCTGATTCTAAAGCTTTAGGACGCGAATTTAGTGATGGACGTACTTTTCAGGCCGATTTCAGCAAAGGATGGGCTTTCAATAATGACAAGGGCTTTATCAATTTTGCAGGTCAATATATCAAACGGGAATATACAAATCGTGGTGGTTTAGACACCCGCCCGCTCTTATATTCAGCAGCACCTGCAAAGGGCGCGCTGGAAACCGAGGCAGCATTTGAAGCCAGGTATGCAATTTTAAAAGCCGCGGATGATGCAAGAGCAGCCGCAAATGGGCTGGATAGAAATAATATGCGTGTAGGGAACTCTGATTCAAAAAACGGAGGTTTCTTTTTAAACGGGCAATACAATTTCACAAAAAGTTCCAATCTTTATTTTGCAGCCGGATATACGCATAAAACGGGTAGTGCTGCTGGATTTTTCCGTTTACCAACGCAAACTACACAGATTGACCTGACTTTGTTTCCTAATGGATTTCTTCCTTTTATAGACACAAGAATTAATGATCTTTCCTTCTCTATCGGTTCAAAAGGTAAAATAGGAACCTGGGATTATGATATTAGCAATACCAGCGGTGAGAACAATATTAAGTTCAACATCAACAATACAGTTAACGCTTCCCTCCCGCCTGGCACAAGCCCTACTTCATTTTATGCGGGTGAATTACTGTTCAGACAAAATACCAGCAACCTGGACCTGAGTAAAAAACATGAGTTTGATGGCGGATTTATCACCTCACTAAATACCGCTTTTGGGGGAGAATTCAGGGTTGATAATTATCAGATCAAACCAGGCGAGGAATTATCTTATTCTTTTGGCCAGCCATCGGCAGGTATCCCGGGAAGACTGGCAGGCACTTCGTTTACGGCAGCTGGTTCACAGGTATTTCCTGGATTCAAACCCAGTAATGCAGTTGACAAATCAAGAAATAACGTAAGTGCTTATGCAGATTTTGAAGCTGAGTTTGGCCCAAGAGTACTGCTGGAAGCTGCAGGACGTTATGAAAACTACAGCGATTTTGGTGCTAACTTCTCTTACAAATTCACCGGTAAAGTGAAATTATTTGGCGACATCTCTTTACGTGGTGCTTATGCAACTGGCTTTAGAGCCCCTTCTTTACATCAGCGCTATTTCAACAATGAAAGTACACAGTTTGTTGCGGGTAATCCAACACAGGTATTAACTGTTAATAACGATAATCCTATTGTTGGCCAGTTTGGTGTTGGCTCTTTAAAACCAGAAATCTCCAGATCAGGAAGTCTTGGTTTAGCAGGAAAGATAGCCAAAACGTTTACTTTCACTATTGATGCTTACAATATTGATATTAAAGACCGGATAGTTTTCTCTAGTCAATATGCACGCGAAAGAACAAGTGCAGGAGCATTAATTCCAACGGGTGTAGTCAATCAGATTTTAAACACAGTTGATCCGAATGCGCAGGTAAACAGTGTGCAATTTTTCACGAATGCCATTACAACCAATACTGCCGGTTTGGATGTCGTGCTGACCAATAAATTTTATTTAGGCAGTAAAAGCAATTTATTGTTAAGTATTGCTGGAAACTTAAATAAAACTGTAGTGAGAAGCATTAACGGAGGAGATAAAATAGAAAGCAATCCTACATTAAAAGCCAAATTATTTGACCGTTTAGAGCGTTCACGTTATGAAAGTTCAGTACCTAAAAACAAGTTAAATATTACTGCTAATCTGACTATTGACAAATTAAGTTTTGTGGCAAGAGCGGTTCGTTTTGGAGAAGTAACTTATCTGAATGCGATTGATCCAAACATTCCATCAAATAACTTACCAGTACAGCTGGATCAAACATTTACACCAAAGTGGGTAAGTGATTTTTCTGTTAGCTATGCAGCAAATAAGGTTTTAACATTAACCATTGGTGCAAATAACATTTTTGATGTATATCCTGATAAACTATATATCAATCCAAGAAACAATGCGAACAATTTAAGTGGTATTCCTACCGAAAATTATACAGGTAACCTGGATAATACTTCAAATGGAAGATTTTTATATCCAAGGGCAATCAGTCAGTTTGGTTACAGTGGTCGTTATGTATATGCAAAAATTGGCTGTACATTCTAAATTCTTATAAAATGGAAAAGGCTGTAGCCTTTTCCATTTTATTCAGCTTAACTTTGCAGGATGAATAAAGAAATTGCTGTCATCTTTGACATGGACGGAGTAATCTGTCATACCAATCCCTATCATTCCATGGCTTTCCGTGAATTTTTCTCCGTACGTAACCTTTACCCTACGCCAGAAGACTTTGCAGCACATATGTTTGGAAAAAGCAATCGCTATATCCTGTCCCATTTTTTAGGAAGACCTGTTGCAGAGGAAGAGTTATATGAAATGGAAAATGAAAAGGAAAGTCTTTTCCGGAAAATATATGCTCCGCATATCGAACCCATTGCTGGTATCCTTGAATTCATTACTGATTTACAGCATAACGGGGTTAAAATGGGGGTGGCTACATCTGCACCTTGCGCCAACCTGGATCTGATTTTAAGCGAGGTACCCATCCGTGAAAAATTAGGTTCTATCCTGGCGAGTGAAGATGTTAAAAAGCACAAACCAGATCCTGAAGTATACCTGGCCTCCGCTCATAATCTGAGTGTCTCTCCTGAACAATGTCTTGTTTTTGAAGATTCATACTCAGGCATTTCCGCTGCACTAAATGCAGGAATGCGGGTAGTGGGCGTATTAACTTCTCACACCGCAGAAGAACTGCCAAAGTGTAATTTATATATAGATAATTATAAAGAGTTGTCATTTGATAAAATTAAAGCGTTGTTTCTTAATTTATAAGGATGTGGCATTATTTTCGAATGTGATATTACTATGCTGTAATCAGCACAGCTATAACCTAATAACCACAAAATGAAAAAGCTAATATTACTTAGTTTGCTTGGCATGATAGGCTTTTTGCCATACCATGCAGCAGCACAGATCAATGTAAATGTCAATATCGGATCACAGCCACTGTGGGGCCCGGTAGGTTATGATCATGTAGATAACTATTATCTTCCGGATATAGAAAGTTATTATAACGTACCTAAGCGGCAGTTTTCGTACCGTGAAGGGAGCAGATGGATATCTTCATCTTCACTTCCTCCCAGATACAGTAGTTATGATCTGTACAATGGCTATAAAGTTGTCGTAAATTCAAGTAATCCTTACCGCAATTTTAATAGTGACAAAGTAAAATATGCAAAGTATAAAAAAGTACGTAATCAAAAAGTAATCAAGTATAGTGATGATCCAAGGTATTATGCAGTCAAAGGACATCCACACGGAATGCCGCCCGGACAGGCTAAGAAATATGATTCAGGAAATGACAAAAAAGGTGACTGGAAAGACAAAGGCAATAATGGTCATGGAAAAGGAAAACATAAAGATTAAAATGAGTTCTTAACAAGAATCTATAAGATTTTATAAACACAAAACCACTCTGCTGAACGGCAGGGTGGTTTTGTGTTTATAAAGAGATGTTATCCTAATCAGCGGCAATCATCTATTCAGAATTTATTATATTTATTTCACAATATAAATGAATATAATTCTGAATTGTATTACATTTATAGAATGATAGTCGAAAACAACATTAATTTAGATCATATTGATCTTGCGATATTAAGATTAATGCAGGATAATTCAAGAATTTCCAATGTCCACCTGGCAAAAGAACTTGATATGGCACCATCTGCTGTTCTGGAGCGGGTAAAGAAACTGGAACAAAAGCAAGTAATTGTTCAATATACGACCAGGATTAATCCCGCAGCAGTAGGTCTGAAATTGCTGGCCTTCATCTTCATGAAAGCATCACACAGCCTGGGATGTACAACTACCGCAATTGAACTTGCTAAAATAGAAGAAGTTCAGGAGGTGCATATCATTGCAGGAGAGGATTGTTATTTAGTTAAAGTGAGAACGGCAGACTCTGCCTCTTTGATGGAGTTGATGCGAAATTCCTTTAGTAAGATCACAACGATCGTGTCTATCCGTACGACGATCGTTCTGGAAACTGTAAAAGAACAACAACAATTAGTCATTCCTGAAAACAAAAAAGTATCATGACCAACAAACCCGCCTCTCCGCTCCTCGTCTATCTCGCATTTGCCACTGTATATATTGTATGGGGGTCTACCTATTTTTTCATTCAAAGAGCCCTTGCCGGCTTTCCGCCATTTTTTCTTGGCACTTTCCGTTTCGTCATTGCAGGCACCCTGCTTATGACCTGGTGTAAATTCAGAGGAGAAAAAATATTCGACTGGAAAAATATAAAATATGCAATAGTTAGCGGTCTGTTAATGCTTGGGGTTGCCAATGGTACAGTAATCTGGGTAGAACAATTTATTCCAAGTGGCCTGGTAGCCATTATGGTTGCATCCGCAGCCATCTGGTTTGTAATTCTGGACAAACCTAAATGGAAGGAAAACTTAAGTAGTCAATCGACAATAGCAGGATTGATTATAGGCTTTATTGGTGTAATCCTGTTATTTTCGGAACAAGTAATTCAGGCAGTAAATACAACTCAAAGCTCAAACCAGATAGTAGGAATGTGTTTGTTGGTTCTCGGCCCGGTTGCCTGGGCTGGAGGATCTTTATATTCTAAATACCATTCAGCACCCGGGAGTTCTGTATCTGTAAATACAGCCTGGCAAATGCTGGCTGCAGGTACTGCTTTTATAGGAGGTAGTGCACTGAGCTCTGAGTATCAGCATTTCCACTGGGGCAGTGTATCACTTAGTGCCTGGTTAGCTATTATTTACCTGATCATATTTGGTTCAATTGCTGCATTTAGTGCCTATGTATGGCTCTTAACAGTTCGTCCTGCAACCCAGGTAAGTACCTATGCTTATGTTAATCCCGTGGTAGCAATTCTATTAAGCGTATGTTTTACCAGTGAAACAGTCAGTCTGATTCAAATTCTCGGATTGTTTGTTATTCTTGGAAGTGTACTCTTGATTAATCTTGCCAAATACAGGAAAGATAAAAACTTAACTGCTGATTTAGAGTTAACCAAATAAAAACAGTGCAGGCAAGGTCGTTACAATGCTTACCTGCACTGTTGAACAGTTCAATTATAAAATATTATTGAGTTTCATAAATGTCTTTTCAGCATCAGTAATATGATGATCATCAATTGCCGGAGCATTCGTGATTTTTACTACAGACAACTCATCCATGATATCTACAAAATTTTTATAGGTAGCCCCTGCTGTAGGCTTAATAATGACAGTAAGTGTCTTGTCAGGACGATTCGCATTCGCAAGAGCTACATTCATTTTATTGTTTAAAATGGAGTGCCTGATATGACTGAACCCTTCAATATTTGGCCTGCTTTTTCCTGCTTCTCCCATATACCACGCCACTTTATTATCTTTACCCAGTAAAATAGTCATGGTTCTTGAAGCTGCATAATCCAGGGTCGCATCCGGATCACTAGTGTCTGGTTTAGCAATATCCATAGCCACTGGCTTAGCAAGGGAAGTAGTCAGCATAAAAAAAGTAATCAGTAAAAAAGCCAGGTCTACCATTGCAGTCAGATCAACTTTAGGAATACTTTTTCTGTTACGGGAGGTATTGTTTAATTCAGCCATAATCTTTTTGTTTTTATCGCCACTGGCGAATGGGGTTCGGTTTATTAAACAGATGATGCTGATTATGGATCATTTCCATAGCATTATCTTAAAAAAACACTTAACCAGATAAAAACAGATTAAACAATAGCTTATTCAGACAAGAACTGAAGCTCATTCATAGCATTCAGGAAGAAAAACAAACTGGTAGTTTTACAGAATGAACTATAAAACTACCAGCATTTGATTAAGGTTTTACCGGACTCGGATTTTTGTCACCTGTCATTCCAGGAGTAGTTGTGGTACCAGGAGGCGGCGTACCTTGCCCGTTAGTGCCTGTCGCACCAGCCCCTGAGCCTTCAGTACCCGGGCCAGCCCCGCTAACGCCCACACCTGAAGTATCTGACCTGGTGGTATCATGCATTGTAGTATCCATGGAAGATGTATCTGTCATTCCAGTATTTGAGGTATCACTACTACCTCCTTTGTTTGAATTACATGCCGTAAAAACCATTCCGGTTAAGGCTACGACTGCCAGAAACTTTAAATTCATAATGTTCTGTTAAGGTTAAACATCTGTTTTGAACAACTCCTATTGTTCAGTTTCTACCTTAAATCAAAAAAAACGTTTAAAGTTTTATATTTTTTATTATTTCTGCCGAAACTTGTTATTTCTTCTTCTTAGTAATTTTCAGGGCAATGAATTCGAACTAAGTTTAGAATTTCAGCGTTATCTTTGTAAATTTGTGAATTATCCTCAAAAGGATTTTATAAAAACACTAATAAACCTGCAAAAAATAATGCCTGAAAACATTAAAAACAAAACAGCCTTTAGAACTGCTTTTACTGTTCTTTTTCTGCTTAGTTCTTCTTATATATACGCACAAACGCCTCAGCAAGTACAACCAGTACCACAAATACAAACAGCGCCTGCGGTACAACAAGTCAAACCAGCTCCTGTTCTTAAGCCAATGATCATCGTTATTGATGCGGGTCACGGTGGAAAAGACGGATCAACAAGGGGTTTGTTTTCTAAAGAAAAAGACGTTGCTCTGGATGTTGCCATGCTGCTGGGACAAACAATCGAGAAAGAAATTGAGAACACCAAGGTAATATATACACGTACAGAGGATGTTTTTATCCCTTTATATGAACGGATCGACATCGCAAACAAAGCGCACGCCGACTTATTTATTTCTATTCACTGTAATTCAATGCCAGGAAACATGAGAGGCAGAACAGAAACTACAGGAGTGGAAACATTCGTTTCCGGTTCTGGCAGATTAGGCGAACAGGATGTAGCGGTCAGAGAGAATGCGGTAATCTTACTAGAGAAGGATTACAAGGAAAACTACGACGGATATAACCCAAATGATCCGGAAAGTTTTATCATCCTTTCGCTGATGAAAAATGCGTACCGCCGCCAGAGTATTAAACTGGCAACTTTAATTCAGCAGCAATATGTCAAAGTTGGCCGCGTTAACCGTGGGGTAAAAGAACAAAGTCTGGCTGTATTGGCAAGAGCAGGTATGCCTGCGGTATTAACCGAAATAGGATTTATCAGTAATCCTGAAGAAGAAGAATATATCAACTCTTTAAGTGGAAGACAAGAGATTGTTCAAAATATCAAAAATGCGATTCAGGAATATACAAAGCAACTGATCGCTAATTAAGTTGTTAAATGATAAAAGCTCCTGAGGAGCTTTTATCATTTAACAACTACGTTTAAACAGAAATATCTTTGGAAGAATGCACCGTCTGAGTTGGTATCGTAAAATAGATAGTCGTCCCCAGCCCCAGCTCACTTTCCAGCCAGATACTTCCACCGCTTATTTCTACAAATTCCCTGCATAATCTTAGCCCCAAACCTGTTCCTGTTTCATTTTGAGTTCCAGGTGTAGAAAAACTGCTGTCGGCTTTGAACAGCAACTCCATCTGTTTCTTTTCAATACCGACGCCAGAATCCGTTACTGAAAACAGGATCTCATCCTGACGGTCATAAGCATTGAGCACCACACTCCCACCTGCATAACTGAACTTGATCGCATTAGCAATGATATTCCTCAATATTGTACTCACCATTTGTTTATCTGCAACAATTCTGGCCGAAGGTAATTCTTCAATTTTGATCTCTATTCCTTTCGCAACAGCAATGGAAGAAGAAATATGTTTAATTTCGTTGAACAACTCAACAACGTCCAATTCCTGTAAATCAGGTTTCAGCACTCCGGTCTGCATCTTTGACCAATGCAGCAGATTTTCTAATAAAACATAGGCTTGTTTAGCGGAATCATTCATTCTCATAGCTAAACTTTCAATTTTCTCAGGACTCAGCCTATTCACATTTTTATAAATCAGCTCACTAAAAGAGATCAGTGAAGTGAATGGATTTCTCAGGTCATGCGCGATAATTGAAAAGAACTTATCCTTGGTATTATTCAACTCCATTAACCTTAATTCCGTAATCCTTAAAGCTGTAATATCGTAGCAAATGACTAAATAAGTCGCTTCATGATCTTCCAGGCCATATTCAGGAATTACCTGGATAGAGAAAGATCTGGCATAATTTCCTTCATTCAGATCAAAATTAGCTTCCTGGGTGATCTTTGTTTGTTTCACCGCGATTAACATTTTGATTAACAGGTGCTCAAAAGAAGCAGGAAATCCAAGATGGCTTAATTTCCTTCCAGTATAAGTTCCATGCTGCAGGGAAAGAAATTGTTCCAGCGCGCAGTTGGCATATAAACACCGGAAGCTCCGGTCAAAGCGGAAGATCAGCTCAGGAAGATTTTCCGTCAGCGTCCTGTACTTTTCTTCATTATCCTTCAGATCTTTAAAGATGAGTTCTGTGGGTTTGGTAAATCCGGTTTCTACGTTGGCCTTATAAATTAAAAAGAACGAAATCAACTTTGCATAATGCCCTATTTCTGCAGGTACACTAAAAAAAGAAACATATAAGGTGAAACAGAATTCACTGAGGATAGCAAAAAACAGAGATACAATCAAAAACCGAAACACAGAGGCACTAAAACTATTGCGGGAACTATACAACAGAAATCCGGCAAAAAAGAGCATGGCGATAATTACATATTCAGCAGTAATTTTGAAAGGCGTCTGCCCTATTCCTTCCAGATAACAAACAGGAAATATCTTCCAGTATAAAATAGATAAGGTAAAGAGTATCGTTACTACGCAATAAGTCAATATTGTAATATCTCCGTTGAGTACTTTCTTTCTTTTCAGAAACCAGAAACCCATCATGAAGGTTAAAGCTTCAAGAAATCTTGTGGCAATCCAAAACTGATTTGTATAATAAATAGTTCCTGGAATAATATTCAGGCCCGGATAAGTAATGGTATGCAGCAGATCTAAGGTGCCAATAAAAATATAGGCCATCCCAACGAAATACAAATAATTGTTATCAATTATTTTCCTGGTGTTCCAGGTCACTATAAAAACTGCGAAGGCAATTACAATGGCAGAAAGTTCAACAATAGTATGAAATAACAGGAAATTTTGCTTCACACTTATCTGAAATATCAATACCAGTAACCCCACTGTAAAAATGGTTCTGTAATTAGCCTTGATAAAACTATGCAGATAAGCTTTCAACTGTCAATTGATTAGATACTATCACCAGCCTAAATTTAAATAATTGTCCTTATAAACAAAAACATAAAAATCACCGTTTATAAAAGCTATCGTAAAGACTAAATCTTTCCTTTATTCAGGAATTCATCTGTAAAATGCGTCTTCGTTTTCGGCCGAGCAAATTTTTCTCCGTTAAACTTTTGAGAATCTCCACGTGGAATGGATAAAGAATCCCAGTTGTCATTCTTCAGCATTTTACCCAAAAATACGAGCTGACCGATATGATATGGGTAATGCGCCAGCTGTCTGTTCACTGCTTCAGTAATGGAGTGCCCCTGATTCCTGATATAAATAATTTTTTCAAAATTATCCTCATTAATCGTATTCAAAGCTGTAAACAAACAATCCCAGCCTTTATTCCATAGCAACATTAATTCTGCTCTGTCTTTAACATCATTATCAAATTCCGCTTCCCGGTTACGCCATTCCTTTTCACCATCCGCTGTCAGAAAGTCTGTCCAGCGCGATAACATATTCCCGGATATATGCTTAACAATAGTTGCGATACTATTACTTTCCTGATTATATTGATAAAAAAGCTGTGCATCCGTCAGTTGTACAAAAGTTTTTTCGCCAAGCATTTTATAATATTCAAACTGTTTGAATACGCTTTCAAGATAGTTGTTGATCAGCATAAGCTTAATTGATATGATGACACTAATTTACAATATACCAACCAAATTTAATAAGCAATTAAGCGCGACCATTAAAAACCACAGATCCAGTAAAATATCTGATTTCATTTCGTTAATTCGTTTCATTATTGCCAGAATCCCTGTAATTTAATACTTCCGTTAAAATCATTTCGCTGTTTTAAATGGCTGCGGAGTTGCATCGCTGTTGGAATATGGCCAGCAATATAAATTGTCTCATTACTCAATTCCTGCTCATTCAGCCAGGTAACCAAAGAAAGATCCTTTTTATTTTCATTTAATGGCTGCAGATAAGTATCAAAATATTCTGAGAATTCCTGTGCATGTGATTCCATATTAAAACTAATCGCGCCGTAGACTTCACCAATACCCAGAGCCAATTGCTTTAAAGCCAGAAAATGACCGATACTACTGCTATCGCCTAAGCACAATAACCTGCTATCTGCTACTGGTTTGTGAAAAGTGCCTCCTATGCCGACATAAGAGAGAATGTCATCTTTTTTCAAATTACTGACCCAGTCACTTCCCGGCCCTTTGTGGTCTGAACTGATACAAAGCGTACACGTTTGTGTTTCAGTATCCCACAATGCCGGGGTATAATCACGATAGGTATATTCGGAAACTTTAACTTTTATATGCTGGACTGAAGTCCATTTTTCCATATCTACACCCGGAAGGTGCACATCTACTTCAAAAAAAGTGGCGGGATTCCACGCCCTTACTTCTAATACACGTCCTTGTTTTAAAACGCGGCTTTCAAAAATTGATAAGACTTTCTTTTTGATACTGTTCATCAGCTTTATTTTATACAAAAAAACGATAAAACAAATGCCCATTCAAGAGACTATCCAAGGTTTAACTTGGATTATTCGCGGTAGTCTTTCCGGAATTGTACAGCGGAAACACCCGCCACTTTACTGAACAGCCTGGAGAAATAAGCATGGTCATCATAGCCCAGTGAAAACGCAATCTGCTTCACCGTTAAATCGCTATAATATAGCATTCTCTTGGCTTCAAGAACGATTTCATGATGGATCCAATAGCTTACAGGGAAACCGGTTACCACTTTAACCACCTCGTTCAGGTAAGACAGGGAAAGCGAAAGCATATCTGCATACTGACTTGGATTTTTAAGGGTTTTAAATTGACTGCTTACTAATTTCCGGAACTCACTGGTAATAATTTCCGGTCTTAGCAGTTGCTTATCCTTTTCGGGATTACTGGACTTATAAAGTGCAGCAAAAATCCCTACATAAGCGGAAGCAAGCGAATGAATCACCGTGCCCGGCATCAAGGCTTGTTCGCCATCATCAAACATATCACACAAAAGCGCTGCACATTTAACCAACTGAGCTATTTTTTCGGTACTAACCACCAGGGTTTGCTGATGCAGTGCAAGTTCCTCGAAAACCTGCTGATAACTTTTGTCTACCAAAGAGGAATCTATAGCCATAAACCAACCTGCTGCCTCTTGAGAATCAGGCACATAATGCACTTGTCCTGGTAAGATAAAAAAAGCAGCACAACCACTGATTACTATAGTTTTAAAATCAATATTTACATGGCTATTTCCATATTCCTGAAGAATCAAAATATAATGATCATCCCGGTGTGCGCCCAATTTTCGCATATCATGTTTATTGAAATTGACAAAATGGCGAATGATTAACCCCAGTGAGGTACGTTCCTGCAATTTATGAACAGGTATGGTAGTCCGTTTTGGCTTTGATTTTTTCACGATTAAAATTAGCGTATTCAAAGATGACAAATTCCGGCAGTATAATACAAAAACCCCTGGTTTATAGCTAAAATTAAGTTTAACCTATAAACCAGGGGTTTTAATCCGTTAAAAAACAGCTTATTCAGCTACCTTTTTTGCTGCTTCAGAAACCACTTTTACCGGAACTGCATATCTATCATAGGCTTTAACAACAAATCCCATTTTCTTTAAACCCGGAACAAATTTCTCCTGGTTACCGACAATAACGATCCTTGCATCATCATAACCAAAATACTTTTTACTCACACGCAGGATATCATCGGCAGTCACTGCATTAATCTTCTGAAGATAAGTCCGGTAGAAATCTTTTGGAAGGTTATTGATCAGAATATTGCTTGCAAAACCAGCGGTACGCGCCGGATTTTCCAACCCCAGAGCAAAAGAACCATTGTAAAGGTTTTTGGCATTCTGAAGGTCATCAGCACTTACTTTTTCGGTACGCATCACCTTGATTTCTTTCAGAAATTCAACCACTGCACTGTCTACTTTTTCATTTCTTACTGCCGCATTTGCACGGAACGCTGATTGAAAACGACCTGAACCCGTGGAAGCATAAGCACCATAAGTAAAACCGTGTTTCTCTCTCAGATTTCTGAATAATTTAGCATCAGCACCACCACCCAGAATTTCATTCGCCAGTAAAACAGCATGATAATCAGGGCTGCTCATCGGAAGATCAATCAGGTTGGTTACCGTAATTTCTGATTGCACCGCGTTGGATACATCCACTACATCGACCTCAGTTTTAGAAGGGTTATTTACTTTTGCTAAAACCGGAAGCGCTAAAGAAGCACCTTTCCAGTCTCCTAATGCTTTAATTGCTATAGCTTTTGCCGCTTCAGGTTTAATATCTCCAACAAAAGTAAGATAGCCTCTGGAAGGAGTTACATATTTACTATAAGCTGTTTTAATATCATTCAAACTAAGTGCTTTAATACTTTCTTCAGTTTCAAACTCTCCAAACGGATGGTTCACCCCATAAGCAAGTGCATTTACTACACGTCCAGAAATAGCTTTAGCACTGCGTTCACTGGATTTTAAACCGGTCAGTGCCTGAGATCTTAATTTCTCAAAAGAAGCTTCCGGGAAAGCAGGATGACGTAAAGCATCAGCCATTAAAAGGAATGCGCTATCGAAATAACGGGTAAGTGCACTGGTATGTCCGCCAGTTGAAGAAACACTCACATCTGCACCCATCTGATCTACAGCTTCATCAAACTGCGCTTTGGTTTTGCTTGTCGTTCCCTCGTTCATTAATCCGCTTAGTAAAGCGATTGAACCCCCTTTCGACCCTTCAGTAACCGGGCCGGCATCTATGCTGAAAGTAGCGGAGACTTTTGGTAATTTATGATTTTCAACAACCAGAACCGTAATCCCGTTAGGGAGTTTATAGATCACCGGATCAGCAAAAGTAAGTACAGGTGCCGGCCCTGGTTTTGGTTTCTGACTTCTATCTAATTTTTGCGCTACTACAGACTGTACAAACAGTGTGGCAAAGGCAAGTATGAATATCTTCTTCATTTTGTAATTTTAATCTTGATTGGAAAGCGGACTATTTTTTAGGTAAGTAATAAAGAACAATACGTTGGTTCTTATTTAAATATTTACGGGCAACTTCCCTGATTTCTTCCCGTGTGATAGCTCTCACTTTATCTAATTCCTCATTCACATCATTCGTATCTTTATTGTGGAAAGTATAGCCATTGGCAAGATTCTCAGCAAGACCGATCATTTTACTGTTTTTACTCACATAGCTGTTTTCAAACTGGTTTTGTAATTTAGTCAGTTCAGATTCGCTGATCAGGTCAGTCTGTAAACGTGTAACCTCCGCATCGATATCTTTCAAAAGATCATTCAGTGGTGTATTGTTGTTAGGCAGTGCCAAAGTAATATAGACACCATAATCCTCTAAAGAATAATTAAAAGCGGCAACCTGAATTGCAGTTTTCTTTTCATCCACCATTTTAGTACTCAGTCTTGAACTGCCACCACCCGAAAGCAAGGTACTGATCATACCTAAAACCTGGCTGTCATGACTTTTCATACCTGGTACACGGTAAGCAGCAAATATCGCAGGGATCTGAATATTTGCATCATATGCAGTATCAATGATTTCTTTCTCTACAGGCTTCACTTCATAAACTGTTTTCACAACCGGAGCACCTTTTGGAACTTCTTCAAAATATTTCTGTACCAGGGCTTTCGTCTGGGCAACATCAATATCACCGGCAATAGTTAGTACGGCATTATTCGGAACGTAATACTTTTTAAAGAAAGCGATAAACTCACTTAATTTTGCAGCATCCAAATGTTCCATCGAGCCAATTGGCTGCCAGCGGTAAGAATGTCCCTGGAACAAACGGTCAAATATCTTTTCTGTAAACTTTCCATAAGGAGAGTTATCAATACGTAATCTTTTCTCTTCTTTAACAACTTCATTCTGTGTTTTAACCCCGATCTCATCTATTTTAGGATGCAGCATACGCTCACTTTCCAGCCATAATCCCAATTCTAACTGATTCGAAGGAAATACCTCGTAATAAAAGGTTCTGTCTTGCGAAGTATTTGCGTTGTTTTGCCCGCCATTGCTACTCACAGTTTTCATAAACTCTCCGCGTTTCATATTGTCGCTGCCTTCAAACAGCAAGTGTTCAAAGAAATGTGCAAAACCAGTTCTTTGCGGATCTTCATCTTTCGAACCTACATGATACATCACAGAAACAGCCACCACTGGCGCTGTTTTATCCTGGTGTAAGATGACATGTAATCCATTATCCATATCATACTCGGTAAACTTCACCTTTTGCGCCGAAGCACTCAGGAACAAGCCCGAAATGGCCATTGTGATTAGTAATTTTTGTTTCATATTTAAATTTATCGATAATTTATAAAATGGTAAGGTCGTTATTATAGTTCTCCCCTATCGTAAGACTCCGCGAAAAGATTAAAATTACATAAAAGAATAAAAATATTTATGACGGCTGTGATGGAAGGAGTTGTAATACAGCTGCAATTTTTCTAACCAGTTCTGACTCGATAAAAGGTTTTCTGATTAAGCCGGAAAAATCACTTGCTGAAATCTTTATATTTTCCAGCTCAGTTTCATTTCCTCCGATTACAATCACGGGTACTTTATGGATAGAACCCTCAGCAGACCGGATGGCAGAAAGCAGCTCATAGCCGTCCATTTCTGGCATATGAATAGCTGTCAGCACCACACTTACAGGGTTTTTATGTAAAATATCCAGAGCTTCAGCGCCATTTAATGCCTGGTAGAAGCTGATGTTCCACTTACTGGTCATCATTTTCAGAAACATTAAATTCAGTTCATTGTCATCGACTGCCAGAATACTGATGCCGTTCATCAATACCAGCGGGTCATCTGTTGCAGGTTTAACAACCCCGCTCTCTAAATCAATTCCTTGTTGATAAGGGATATAAAATTTGAAAGTACTGCCTTCTCCGGCTTTGCTTTCCACACTGATCTCTCCTTTTTGCAATTCGACCATCTGCTTGCATATATATAAGCCAAGACCAGTCCCAGCTTTACCTTTAGCAGAATTAGTTTGATAGTATTTAGAGAATAAATTGGTTTGCTGTTCCGCGCTAATCCCCATTCCAGTGTCTTTAATACTAATTTCCAGCTTGTTTTGCTGCGCCTCATTGCTAAGTTTTGCATTCACGGTAATACTGCCTGTATTGGTATACTTAATCGCATTACTCAGCAAATTAACCATGATCTGTTTTAACCTGAAACTATCGCCTGACAAGATAGCTTGTTTATCTCCTTCAAAATTATAATGGATTGCCAGCTTTTTTTTAGTGGCACTGAATTCCATGCTCTCTATCACTTCTTTCAGCGCAAAATCAGCATTAAAAGGCTCAGCATTAATCTTAAATTCATTAGTTTCCATCTTTGCTGCGTCCAGTGTATCATTCAGGGTAAGCAGCAGCATATCAGAAGATAAGGTAATAGAGCCCAGCATTTCTGTTTGACGCGGAGAGAGGCTGGTACGACTGAATATATAAAGGAAACCTTTGATCGCTGTTAGTGGATTTCGGATTTCATGGCTCATATGCAGCAGCAAGTCCATTTTTTGCTGAGCAATAGTTACAGCGCGATCATTTTCTTTACGCAGATCCACTTCTGACTTATCCAGCTTAATAATAAATATGATCAGTAATATGGCAAATACCAGCACCAGGAAAAGTGCCGCAAGGTAAAACTTGTTCAATAAAGCAGTAGTTTCCTGATAACTTTTGAAAGCCATCTCCTTAAATTCAGCAACAATACTATAATTGATTTCCCTGACGCCATTGATAATACGTTCCATCTCATTGTTGATGCGTATATTCAGAGTAATCAGTTCCTTTTGCGCAGTTAATAACTTTTCATTACGTTCCTGTAATTGTTTAATACCTTTTGTATAGGCTCTTTTATCATTTCCTGCAATTTTCATCGTCACAGAGTCAATAGCACCACTGGTCCGGTTATGGTTAATCTCAATTACCCCTGTTTTAGTTGAATTCGTATTAGAAATAGCATCTTTTAACCTGCTAAAGAGCCCTTTCTTTTGAACTTCCAATTCCTTACGGATAGTATCGGTTTGACTCTTCGTAATCTTTTTATTCGCATGCACCACCGTTTGGATACCGGGTAAATGCCGATTATTCAGGTTAAAATCAGTATAAGCAGTAAGCAGGGAATCAAAATTATGCTTGAGCGTATATAAGTTTTCAGATAGCTTTAATTTTTGATGATACCAATATCTAACTTTATTACGCTGTATAGCAGATAAACCTGCTGTATCCGTATTTTCTTTAAGCAGGGAATCGATCTCATTAAACGCTTGTGACAATTTTATTTTATAAGCATTGCTTTTAGTACTGTCTGTACTTAAAAGTGATTCCTGAAAATCATCTTCAGCCTGATGAAGCAGTAATAAAGCCCGCTGTGGTTTAGATTGATCGCGTTCTATATCGTAAGCGAATCTGGAAAGGTTTTCTAATTTATGAGTGATAGAATAGCGCACAAATAATGCAGCTATAGCCAGAACGATAACCCCGGCTAAAAAGGCAAGAATAATTTTTCTCGATAGAAATTTAGTATATGTAGGTTTCAAATCGTAAATATTTCATTCAATAGAACGACAAAAATACCATTAATTTTTTTAGACTCCCTTTATATTCAGAATAGATAGCAAAACCCCTGTGGTAATCATATCCCACAGGGATTGCTGAATTTACAGATAAATCTTCAGGTCGAGCCGCATTCTCTGGTGTATTGCTATGAGTTCCATCATATAACGTCCAACTCCGGATTCCTGAAGCTCATTTCCAAAGTAAACCGCTTTCTTTTGCAGGCGGATGATTAAACTTTCATGATCTTCGAGTAATTCATGGATAAGCTCTACCCCACTATAATTAAACTGGGACTGCTCAGCCAGGTGCTCCAGTTCCAGAAATATATCGAGTGTGGCCGGAATATTGTAACCTGTGGAGTGGATATGCTGTGCAATACTATCCATTGTCATTTCCAATTGCTCATATTGTCCCTTGAAAAGCATTAATTTCCGGTAGAGGTCATTTTCATCAAGATTCAGGTGAGCATTCTTCGTTTTGGTATAAAGCAAAAATTCATCTGCTAAAACTACATTCAGCGTCTGTGCTACTTTTGCCGAGTTATTTTCTATAATTCCGATAATTGGTTCCATATAATTTAAAATGTAAAAAATGAGCGATCAGGAGTTAAAATTTATAGGCGAGCCCGGCAGTCAGAAGGCCTCTGTATCCCCAGCCCAGTTCAGCAAAACCGACTATACTGCCATTGCCAATCCGCATAGCCAGAGGGTTGAACTGATAGATAAACTTATTGGCAAGAATGCCGGTAAAAAAGCCATACCCAGCGCTGGCTGATCCATAGAGTTCTACCGTTCTGCCATGTGAATAAGTGAAATCAATGCTGGCGGCACTATTAAATTCCTTTACTATACTATCGTCATAAGTACCACTATGAAAACCAAAATCAACACCAGCTTTGAGTTCCTCACTGAACTGGTAACGATAGCCCAGAACTGTTAATATAGAGAGATTTGAATTTCCCCTCACCAGACTTTCAGAAAGGCGTAAACTATTTAGTCTTCCAAATTTGAGGCCTTGTGCTTTAACCTCAATGAAGCCCCCACATAAAACAATTAGTATAGAAACTACAGCAATTTTCCTTCTAAACATTGGGCATAATTTATTATTCCTTTCCCCATAGACGACAAGAATCATAAATACCCCCACGTTATATTTTAAATTAATTTATCTTTGTCAATTGCAGGCCCATACTGGGTATTACTATATGCACATACAAGAACCTTTATATTCAGATTTTCAGAAGTTATTCCGTCTGCATTACAAAACTTTATGTATGCATGCTTATAAATATCTTGCCGACGCCGACGAGAGTCAGGATGCCGTACAAGAAGTATTTGTAAAATTCTGGGAAATAAAGCAGGACATGGTCAATGATAAAAATGCACTTTACTACCTGATTACTGCGGTACGCAATAATTGCATTTCAAGACTGAGGAAGAAAGTTCATACGGTATCCATGGAGGATGAAATGGTTTACAATAAAATAACCGACACCCCATTAGAAGCAGAAGAAGATAAAGAAAGTACAGATATACAAACACTTGTTGATGAAGCATTAGCACTCCTTCCACCAAAATGTGGTGCTATTTTCAGGATGAGCCGGATTGATAAGCTCACTTATCAGCAAATTGCCAACGAACTTGGAATTTCCATTAAAACAGTTGAAAACCAAATGGGTAAAGCGATCAGTATTATGCGGGAATTTGCCCGTACGCACTATATTCCCCTTTCTGTTTTGTTTTCATTAATTTATTTTCTGGAACATAGGGGTATGCTAAATTTTTACGTTTAATCTTTGTTTAACAGCTACCATGCAAAATCAAGATATTAATTCTCTTCTGGCCAAACACTTCAACGGCGAGCTTCTTCCAGAGCAAAACGTAGTTGTGGAAGAATGGATCAGATCCAATCCGCAGGAGTACAGCCGTTTGAAATCATTGATAGCAAAAGCTGAACAAACTGTTTATAATCCTGATTGCAACTTAGATGATGCCTGGCAAAATATAGACGCTCAAATCAGAGGAAAACAAACTCCAACAGTAAAATTAGTCAAATCAGCAGGACAACGCAGCTGGTGGATGTCTATCGCAGCGTCACTGTTCCTGATCACCAGTTTTGCACTTATCTATTATAGCTCTTATTATAACCCTTTAATCACTGTCAGCTCAGGCAACTTTGCCAATAAGCAGGTTACACTGCCAGATGGATCTCTGGTTACTTTGAATGCAAACAGTACTTTAAAATATTTCAAACTGCTTTCCGGAGATAAAAGGCAGGTAAGACTTGAAGGAGAAGCGTTCTTTGAAGTCACTAAAAACCCGGCAAGACCATTTGTTATTGATGCCGGAAAAGGACAGGTAAAAGTTCTGGGTACATCATTTAATGTCAATACCGCAGAGGCGCAGGTTGAAGTTACCGTGAGAACCGGAAAAGTACAACTCAGCAGTACTGAAAAACGTGGCCTTGCAATTACGCTTTTACCAGGTAACAGAGGAACATTACATAACGATCAGCTTCAAAAAGACACTGTCACTTCTGAGAATGAATATGCATGGAAAACAGGCATGTTAGTTTTCAGAAAAGAAAAGCTGTCCAGCCTGGTCAAAGTACTTGAAAATACCTATCACAGAAAAATTATATTGGATAATAATGCTACATCGTGTGCGGTGACAGCAACTTTTAAGAACCAGGCTTTGGAAAGCGTATTAGAAGAACTAAAACTCATTCTTAAGTTTAATTACGAGGTTAAAAAAGATTATATATTAATCCATAATTTAGCCTGTGAGAATGACAACAGGGAATAAATTCTATCTTTTCCTACTTTTAATTCTGGCTCCTGTTATTTTAAATGCACAAAACAGGACCGGGCTATTAAACACGCCCATAAAAATCAGCCACAGAAAAGGGTTAATCTCTTCTTTTCTGACCCAGGTTGAGCAAACAGGCATCCTATTAACTTATAATCCTGATGACATCAGGATGAACAGAAAAATAACTTTATCTAACCGTATCACAACAGTTGGAGAATTACTGGAGGAAATTTTACGTGCAGAATCTATTCAAATTAAAGAATATGAAGGTAAAATACTACTTATCAGCAATCCCAGACTGATTACATTAAGTGGATTTATCAAAGAAGAAGGAAGTGCAGAGGTCATTATTGGTGCCAATATAACGGAGACTGAAAATAATAATATTGCCGTAACCAATGGTTTTGGCTTTTATAGTATCAGTCTTGAAAAAGGTGTTTATGAGTTAGTTATTAGCCATACAGGTTACGCGCCAGTTCGTGTAAAAGTTAATCTGGAAGGTGAGAGTATCCGGAAGGACATTTTTCTCAGATCCGGAGTAGACCTGCCCGAATTAGTGGTTACAAAAAGTCAGGAAACCCGGAACAATTTAAATGTTGGCGGTGATCATGTGGATCTGGAAGCAGCGAATAAACTCCCCTCCTTTCTGGGAGAAAAAGACGTGATCAGGGCTATACAATTATATCCTGGTGTTTCAGGTAATACCGGTGGTTCGGTAAGTATGTTTGTAAGAGGTGGAAATGCAGATCAGAATCTGGTTACGCTGGATGATATCTCCATTTATAATATCAATCACTTTAACGGAATGTTCTCCATCTTCAATCCCGATGTGCTCAAAAGTGTAGACTTTTACCGCAGTGATTTTCCTTCAAAATACGGCGGTCGTCTTTCCTCGGTATTGAATGTCCGTTCCAAAGATGGTAACATGGAAAAATACCATGGCTATACAACCATTGGTTTATTGTATGCTTCTTCTGGTTTTGAAGGGCCTATTATTAAAGATAAGGCTTCTTTTTCTTTAAATACCAGAAGAAGCTGGCTGGATCTATTAGGCGCAAAAGCATTGGAAGACGCAGGGTTATACTATTATTTTTTAGACTTTAATTTAAAGCTCAATTATATCGCAAACCCAAATAACAGGTTTTATATCAGTACTTATTTCGGCAATGATTCTTACCGGCAAAAATTAGATTTCCCCGAGGAACTTAAAATTTCAGAATCTTTAAGATCGACCCTGAAATGGGGAAACAGGCTGGTCGCATTCAGGTGGAATAGCATTTTAAGCCCGCGTCTATTTAAAAACACGACGGCTACTTTTAGTCAGTACAGAAATACGCTGGATGCAAATCTCGTCTCGTCTCTGGTTGGCCTGCCAAAACGTATATATACTACCGTAAAGGATTATGGGTTAAAAAGTGATTTTAATTATTATTTGAGGCCAGATCTTAAACTGAATTTTGGAGGTGGCGTGAGTATGAATTCATTTATTTTTCCTGTTGGATTGAGCACAGATGAGAGTATCACGATTAATACGCTTAATTTGGATGCCTATATCGAAGATGAAGTTAAGATTGGAGAACGCTCAGAATTAACAGCAGGCTTACACTATACAGGATTTAAATCCGGGAAGACATTTTACAATACCCTGCAACCAAGAATAAGATTTTCTTATCATTTAAGTGATAATCAGGTGTTCACTGCTTCTTATTCCAGAATGTCGCAATTTATACATCAATTTACCACGAATGGACTTTCAGTTCCCACAGAATTCAGGATTCCCAGCAGTAAAAATATTAAACCAGAGACCTCTGAGATCTACAACCTGTCTTATCGTTTGCAGGCAGGAAAAACAACTAGTTTTACTGTAGAGGCCTATTATAAAAATATGGATAACTTACTGGCTCTGGGTTCAGGACAGGATATTGCGAATGGTTATTTTGCCAGGGCAATTGAAGACAGACTGGCATCAGGAAAGGGAATCAGCAAGGGAATAGAATTGAGTTATGTACAACAACTCAACTGGCTGCGATTTCAGATGGCCTATACCCTATCCAAAACAACCGGACAGTTTAAGGCCCTTAATCTGGGACAAAGCTTTCCTTTAGATCAGGATTTAAGGCATAATTTCAACATTGCACTGAACGCTTCTTTAAGTAAAAGGCTGGAAATATCCGCGCTTTGGACCTATATTACCGGCCGGCATGTTACTGTACCACAAAACATCCATAAAAACATTGACGAAGTGCTGGGAAATAAATCAGAGAACTATACCTATATAATTTCAGGATTAAATAACTATACGCTCAGCAACAATTACAAGCTTGATCTTGGTTTAAATCTTACCCGTAAATTTAGTAACGGACACCAGAGAATCTGGACTTTAGGAATGTACAATGCGATTGCGAATTCAACGTCGTCGTCTTTATATGTATCAACTGGTAATCCGCCTGATAAAGTCAATATTCTGGAACAAGTCAAGTTAAAATTAATCCCCTATTTTACGTTCACCTATAAATTTTAGTCATGTTTATTTACAGAAAAATAAATATTTTTGCCTTACTGCTTTTTTTAGTTGTGAGCAGCTGTGAGAAAGAAACAAATCTGGACATTTCACCCAAAAATCCTAAATTGGTTGTATTAGGGGAGCTTAACCAGGCAGACAATGGATTCATTAACCTGAGTACCTCAGATTTCTCTGCTGGTGCAGCTGGATTCCCTGATGTTTCAGCTGCGCAAGTCAATCTTCTTGATCAGCATAATAACCTGCTAGAGAAGTATCTTTACCAGGGAAAGGGGAATTACACGGGTAAAAAGGCTTTCGCTGGTCAGAATTATAAGCTGTCTATTGCGTACCAGGGAAAAACATACCAGGCAGAGACCACTATTCCTACGGCTTTTAAACTGAATTTGCTTGAACAGGATTCAACTTCCATGGATGTAGAAATTATTGACCCCGGTGCGGAACCTGATTTTTACACTTTTGAACTGAAGGCCAGGCATTATACACTAAATAGATATTATCTGTCGAACGGACAAAAGGTAACAGTCAATTCAGAAGCCGAATTTATGGAGTTATTGAAAACCAACCCTGCTTTAGAACTTAAACGCGACACTACTTTTGATGAAAAATTTAACAGATTAATTATTGCCACTGATGATAAGAGAACTGAAAATGTAAGATTCAATGTTTTAAAAGATCACTCAGGAAGGATTTTTTTAACAGATAAAACATTTAACGGAAATAAAACTATCTTAGAAATCTATTATGATAATACCACGCTGAAATCTGAAAACACACAGTATACATTAGTTGTAAAATCAACATCTGCTGCTTATTTTGATTATTTATACAGTATTGATCTACAGGCAGCCAAAGGTATTGTTGGTGTGCTGGATGTTCCTATTAAAGGAAACATATCAGATGCTTTTGGAATTTTGGGCGCAGCTTATATTCAGAAAATCACTATCAAATAATAAAAGTTATGTTCTGCCTGCACCATCAAACATCGCAAAACACATTCAGCTGAAGCAGCCATAAAAAAAGCTTATTATAAATAACCATTATTATTATATTTAAATGCTTTTAGCTATAAAAAACTAAATTACAGACATTTATTTTGATGATAATTAGCGGTTATTTTTTTATAATTGGTAAATAAAATGCTAATTATATTGACCTAAAAGGATTACTATGGAATCAGAAAAAACCGTCTACAGTTACTTCAGCGATGCTATGCTGCTCGAACATTTGAAAAAAAGCGACCGGCTGGCATTCATAGAAATTTTTGAACGGTATTGGAAGAAAGTCTATAACGAATCTTATAAGAGAATAAAAAATCACACGCTCGCTGAATCAATTACTGAATGTGTTTTTATCAATCTTTGGGAGGAAAGAGAAAATGCAAAAACCGATAAATTACTTCCGTACTTGTTAGCTTCATTACGTTTTTGTATACTGCAATTATACATTGAGGGCAAAGCAGACGGGCACTTTGAAAACGGTTTAAGCTACCGAATGCTATCTTCCACACCTACCGGAATTAATTAAAAAAGGAAAAAAGGTAGTGAAATCATAATTTCACTACCTTTCTAATCAAATAACTATTGAGGCGTAAATTTAAAAGAGTGAATAAGCTTATCTTTTTTCACTTAGTTCTTTAATATGTTCCATTACTCTTAAATGCACATTTCTGGTAATACTTTCCGCCCAGATATCGTAATACCAGGTCGGAAAAACATGTAATTTATACCAGCTGTTGCCAACCAGCGTAGTTGTACCGTTGCCATTATCTTTGAGTATAAATTGTCCTTTCAGGATATCAATATGTCCCATAATTTCAGGATCCTGCGGCTGTCCGATAATATCGAAAGTCAGCTCCTTATTTACTTCATAAGTGGCTATTTTTTCATCGAAAATATAGCCATTACTAAAAATACATTTACGCCCTGCTCCTTTATAATGCCCGGTCACTGTAGTTGCAGCAGGGCTTGGCATGCCGATATTAAATAACCAATAATTATTTTTCTTCTTTATGGGTTCAAATGAAACTACATTCTTCCATATTTGTTGAGGGCTTGCTTTAATAATGATTTCATCAGCAACCATATTCTCATAATGATGTTCCTGAACTGCATCCGTAATAAACAGGACAAATATTAAGGAAAAGACACTCACACTTAGCTTTTGACTTTGTTTTTTCAAGATCACGCGGCCAATAAATCCACCAGCGATGATACAACAAAAAATCAGCGGAGAAACGATGAGCAGACAAATGACCCCTTCTCTCAGAAAAACAAAACTGAGTAGTATTGCTGTTAAACCACTCAAACACGAATAGCCAACAATTGCCCTGCTGCTCAAATTAAGGCTCTTCCAGAACCAGCTATTGATCATTCCCATGAGCAGCGGGAGGATGACAAACTCAGAATAAATCATTACTCCACTCTTGTTCGTAATAAAATAACCGGTAAGCCAGATAATGAATAAGGCAAATAGATTTGAAAAAAGGATTCCTGTTAATAAGGAAAAATTGAATGGTTTACGAGGCATATATTTAAATTTAAATCCGGATACTTAAAATATCTTTCACAGCATGTTCAGCTTTAGAGAATAGAAAAGGATAACCACCATCCAACAGACGTTTGGGCTTAACCCACCTGCTTTTTAAGATCAGTTCTGTTTCTGTTCCAATGAATTTCGCGCCGATTTCCAGTAACCAGGCAGGGGCAGGAAGTCCGAAGGGAATGCCGTAAGACCTGCGGAGCAATTTCATCAGGTCTGTGTTACTGATGGCTTCTGGCGCAGCACAATTAATAACCCCGCTTAATTCTTCCTGCTGTAATAACCATTCTGTACATTTTGCAGCATCCTGCTCATGAATCCATGAAACATATTGCTGACCATCTCCCTGATGCCCACCCAATCCAAGTTTTACCAGGTTCAGCAGGCGGGGAAACGCGCCATCGTTCCTGCCCAGTACAATGGCCATACGCAAAGCAATTTTCCTGGTTTTTGGCGTAACAGTTTCAAAGAAAGAACGTTCCCATACCCGGCACACATCAATAGAAAAACCATAACCAATATCTCCCGTTTCCTCATCCTGAGGCCGGTCTTCTGCATGGCGGTAAATAGTTGCAGAAGTTACATTGATCCATAGTTTTGGGGCGGCCTTCATTTTTCCAATAACCAAACCGAGTAATTCAGTTGGCTGCTGCCTTGAGGAAATAATTTCTTTCTTACTTTTCTCCGTATACCGGCAATTCACATTTTTACCGCAAAGATTAATCAAAAGATCAGCTCCTTCTAATGCATCAGCCCATTCTCCCTCCTCTATTCCATTCCACACTAATGTTTTAACATTTTCATCTGCTACTTTTTGAGTTCTGCTCAGAATGATAACTTCAGTAGCCAGTTCCCGATAATATTGTGTCAACACGCGCCCCAGGTAACCATTACCTCCGGCCAGAATAATTTTATTGTATTTCATTTGAATGGACTAGAAACTTAATGAATATTTTAATATTTGTTTATTTAAACATCTTAAATATTGACCCCCAAAACCAGCTCTCTTCTGCCTTAAGCATGGTATCTAAAGTTTTATCTACGTTTTTCGCCAATTTATTAATGTCTTTGACAGATTTCGTAAAGGTCATAAACTCAGGATCTTTTACATTCCCCTCCACTTTAGACAATTCATCAAGAATTTTGATCACTGGATCAAGTTCTCTTTTTCTTCGCTCTTTAGCTACTTGTCTGGCAATATTCCAAGTGTCTTTGTCTGCAAAGAAATACTCTTTACGCTCTCCTGCTTTATGTTGTTTTTCCACTAATCCCCAACCAATCAATTCTCTGAGCGTCATGTTTGCATTCCCTCTTGAAATACTCAGGGTAATCATGATTTCTTCAGTAGTCAATGCTTCTGGTGAAATCAATAATAAGGCATGAACTTGTGCCATAGTCCGGTTGATCCCCCACTCAGAACCCAATTTACCCCATGCCTCTATAAACTTTTGTTTTGCTTCTGGTAATTCCATAAACAAACATACACAATTTATCGAACTTTCAGTTATTACTGAAAGTTTATTTTACAATAAAATAAGTAATTATAAAGATTCTTAGTCATTTAAGTATTAAAAACCATTTTGTAATAAAGATTACCGGATTCTTCCAGTTGTTTACCTTTTTTCAAAAAACCTGTTTTTTCAAACCAACTCACCAAAGCAAGCGGTGAATGCACATAAAAGAACTCGTTAGGGGAAGCAGTGATTGCTTTAATTAAAGCTTTTCCTACTCCCATTCCCCGGTATTGCTCTAGTACAGCGAGCCCTTCGATTTTGTATCCTGTTTTGGTTTTGTAATAACTGCATGTTCCTGCGGGCAGATCATGTACAGTTGCCAGAAAGTGTGAGGACTGATCAATTGCAGCAACAGCAAATAAATGATCTCCATTTATTCCCCTTAAAACTGACTTCAGTATAGCACCCGAAGTTTTCAACCCCTCGGTAGTTTTTACTAACTGAACCTCCATTTCAAGAGGCTCAATAATAGTTCTGACCTTCTCATTTTTGAGCTGATCTACCAGAACCAATGCCCGTTCTAAAAATCCTTTTTTGCGAAGTTGTGCTTCGGACTCATTCAGCGCCTTCAGCAAACTATTTTCATTCTCAGTAATTTCTGAAAGCACTTTGACCATAATTTCCCATACCGGTTTCATCTGTTCAATCAATTCCCAGGCCTTGCCTGTCAGAACAATCAGCCGCTTGCGTTCATCATTCTTATCACGCAAAGAGCTGATCAGCTTTTGCTGCTCCAGCTCTTTCAGCAAACTGATTGTGGAAGGATGTGCATAGCCAATTTCTGCCGCAAGCTCCAGGATACTCAAAGGAGATTTGAATTGCAGTGTATAAATTACAGGAAACCATTTCGGTTCAAATTCTATCCCAAAAGTTTTATAAAGGAGTAGCCCATCTTTACGAAGCTGTTCACTTAAGCGCTGTAAACGCGTTGAAATGGCAAGTATACCAGATTCATCTATTAAATTTGCAGTTTCTTTATTTGTCATCATTGCTATGTAAAACAAAAAAGTGAGTATCCAGTTTCATCAAAGGCATATGCGCTGGTAAGTTAGCTTTTTCGACAGGCACAAAACCATTACGCTGATAAAACCGGATTGCTGCCTGTAACTTCTCCACAGTACCAAGATAGATCGTATTGATTCCTTTTGTTCTGGCATAAGCAATCAGGGTAACGAGCAGCTTTTGCGCAATCCCTTTCTCTTTACCCCGGTAATCTTTATGGACGAACATCTTACGGATAACACCAATACCGTTACCTATATTAATTAAGGCGATAGAACCGATTACCTGATCATGATGTTTTGCAATCCAGAATTCTCCACCTGGTGCTTTGTAAAATTGATCAATCTCATTCAGATCTGGCTGATCTGCCGCAGTAATCGGAATATTAAATTCCTGTTGCTGAATAGTGAGTATTAAATCAATGATTTGCTCAGTTTCTGCAACTGTTGAGGGGATAATTTCAAATTGTGTTTCCATCGCTATTCAATATATAAGTTTAAAATTACGTAGTTAACTACATAAGTACAAATTTTTATTAAATAATTGCATTTGCAGGATAAAGTAATCTAAAGTTTTTACAGCAATATTATTCCCTGATTAAATATGAATTTGGAAAAACAGAAAATAAAGTCTACCATTGCTTCCTACTGAAGCACATAAATATAAGAAACACCTCAGACCACCTTATATCACTGATAATAAACTATATCAATAACCAAATAGTCGAAGAACAAACCAAATTAAGCTGTATGAAAAAGGAAATATTAACGCTCCTGGCTTTCTCCTGCCTCCAGGTCACGAATGCACAGGAAGGAAAAAACTATAAATTAATTACGAATCCGAACGGAGTTATATTAGGTTATAATCCGGCGTCTGGTGTCAAAATACTGACCGTTGACGGGCTTCAATTCAAGGATTTGAACAAAAACGGGAAGCTGGATAAGTACGAAGACTGGAGATTATCAGCCGGTGTGCGGGCTAAAGATCTGGCACAGCAAATGACCATCGCACAAATCTCAGGCCTGATGCTTTACAGCGGTCATCAGATGCTCCCTGGTGCTGAAGCTGGTTTTGGTGCGGCAACTTATGATGGAATGGCTTTCAGTAAAAGCAAAGCTAAAGCAGCAGACCTGAGCGATAACCAAAAGAAATTCCTGAAAGAAGATAATCTAAGACATATCCTGATTACCAAAGTACAGAGCCCTGAAGTAGCCGCAGCCTGGAATAACAATATGCAGGCCTTTGTGGAAGGCATAGGGCTTGGTGTGCCGGGAAATACCAGTACTGATCCCCGGCATACCGCAACTATAAACAGTGAATTTAATGCAGGTGCCGGAGGTACCATTTCCATGTGGCCTGATGGATTAGGAATGGCCGCAACATTTGACCCGGCAACCGTGAAAGAATTTGGACATATCGCCGCTCAGGAATACCGGGCATTGGGTATTTCTACAGCACTTTCTCCACAAATCGACTTAGGTACAGAACCACGCTGGTACCGCATTGCTATGACTTTTGGAGAAAGCCCGTTATTGGCTGAGGATATGGCGCGTGCTTATATCGATGGTTTTCAGACTTCCTTCGGAAAGGATGAAATCAAAGATGGCTGGGGTTATAAAAGTGTCAATGCCATGGTTAAACACTGGCCTGGCGGAGGCGCTGAAGAAGGTGGTCGTGACGGTCACTGGGCTTATGGTAAATTCACTGTTTATCCCGGAAAGAATTTAGCACAACATCTGAGTCCTTTTATCAACGGAGCTTTTAAACTGGAAGGTAAAACCAAAGAAGCGGCAGCAGTAATGCCTTATTATACGATTACTTATGGACAAGATCCTTCTGGTCAGAATGTAGCCAATGGATATAGCAAATACATGATTACAGACCTGTTGAGAAAAAAATACAATTATGATGGTGTAGTCTGTACAGATTGGCTGATTACTGGTAATGAAGGTGCTACACCTGATATTTTTGCAGGTAAACCCTGGGGTGCTGAAGCTTTAACGATCAATGAAAGACATTATAAAGTGATTATGGCTGGAGTAGATCAGTTTGGCGGGAACAATGAAATCAAACCGATCATGGCGGCTTATCAGATGGGTATCAAAGAATACGGAGAAAAATTTATGCGTGCACGTTTTGAAACCTCGGCAATCCGGTTGTTGAAAAACATTTTCAGAGTGGGTCTTTTTGAGAATCCTTACCTTGATCCTCAGGAAAGCAAGCAGATTGTGGGTAATACTGAATTTATGAAAGCAGGATTTCAGGCACAGCTGAAGTCGGTAGTTTTGCTTAAAAACAAATCTTCCATCCTGCCTGTTGCTAAAAACAAAACTGTGTTTGTACCAAAAATCTATTATCCTGCCTCCAGAGACTGGTGGGGAAACTTGACTGCGCCAAAATTTGATTATCCGGTAGATATCAATCTGATCAAAAAATATTATAACCTGACTGAAGATCCTGCTCAGGCTGATTTTTCTATTGTCTTTGTATCCAGCCCTTACAGTGCAGAAGGTGGTTATGATTTAAAAGACAGAAAAGCCGGGGGCAATGGTTATGTGCCAATCACCTTACAATATGGCGCTTACACCGCTTCTACAGCCAGAGTACAAAGTATGGCTGCCGGAGATCCGGTCATAGACCCTGCAATCAGCAACCGCTCTTACGCTAATAAAACAGTTACGGCTTATAATACAATGGATTTGAGAACGATCCTGGATACAAAAGCAGCGATGAAAGACAAACCAGTGATTGTAGTTGTTAATGCTTCCAAACCTATGATATTTAATGAATTTGAGCAGCAGATAGAAGGAATTGTATTACACTTTGGTGTGTCAGGACAAGCTGTGCTGGATATTATTTCAGGAGCAGCAGAACCTTCAGGCTTACTGCCTGTTCAGATGCCCGCTAACATGCTCACAGTAGAGCAGCAATACGAAGACGTCCCTTTCGATATGACCTGCCATACAGACGCGCAGGGACATGTTTACGATTTCGGTTACGGATTAAACTGGAAAGGACAAATCAGCGATGAGCGCAATACTAAATATCATTCCAAATAGATTGGATATCATTTCATAAAAAAAGGAGCAGATAAAAACATCTGCTCCTTCCTGAAAGTTGAATAACTATTCAATTAATGCTTCTTATTGACGTAAGCTTTAAAATAACCACACTCATTTAATACTTCCTGATAATATTTGGTCTGGCTGTACTGTGCATTCAGCTCCGCAAAATATTTACCTGCAGGTATTTGACTAAAATCAAAGCCCCCATAATACTTCCGGTCATTACCAGGACTATTGTATTGCGTGTTGTAGATCTCATTCCGCTCACATTTAGCCGCCATATAAGTATACTTCGCTTTTAACTCTTTAGTTTTAGCATTAGCGCGCGCCATCAGATAATACTTCTCCGCGACTTTACTATCGGTCACTATCTTTCTATAAGGTACCGGAATACTATAAGGAGAATCTCCATAGCTATCAATTACGCTAGCTGTGTAGTAAAATACACGGGCATTCCCATAATGCGTAATGTTATAGTAAGCATTACCCAACAGAGCTGCATTTCTGGAAACATCTTTACCTGCAGCCAAATCTCCCTTAATTGTTTTTAAGGCTTCAATAAAGCCTAATACGGTAAAATGCTTCTTGTCCTTGTCAGCCTGATGATCACAATCGTGACAATCCTGAATCTTGATATTGAAAGGATTAGCCATCAGCTCAGTTCTATTGACTGTATCTGCCTGCTTCATCAGCACAATTGCTTCATCCAATTTTTCCTGATAAACCAATAACATAGCCTGTAAATAGCTTAGCTGTCCAACATTGATCGAATAATAATTCAGCATAGCCAGTTCGAAAGGAGTTTTATCCTTCTTATTCAGCAGTGCTTTTGCTGCTTCTATCCTATCATTGCTATTATAAAAAGCCATTTCAGGAGCGAAAAAATAAGCTTTTAACACATTTCCCTGCTTTTTATATTGTGCAGATAACAAGGTCATACTTTGAGCAATCGCACTGTTATAACGAAGATTAGCAATAGATTTTTTATTCTTGCTCAAACTATTCAGCCAGTTTAAAGGCTCAACCATCTCTGCTTCTGCTTTTGCATCGATATGTTTCAGCGTTTTCAAATAAAGCAGCCAGTTCAGCACTTTATATTGCGCCATAACCAGGGTATCATTGGCCGGTAATTGTTTTCTTCCTTTGGTATAAAATGTTTTGGCCAGCGCATAATTACCCGAAAGGGAATTCAGATAACCCGCAGCCAGATTCCAATAATAAGGTTTTGATGTTTTTTCCTCATTGGCAATCTTACTCACCAGAGTTCGTTCATTTAATGTTGCTGCACGTGTTACCGGATCAATTGTACTCGTATCTTTTGATACCTGCCCTTGTGCTTCTCTGATATTAACCAGCCTGCTCAGCAAAAGATCAAGTTTCTCAGATTTAGGATCAATGGCATAAATTTCTTTAATCGCACGTGCTTCATCTTTACTGCTCCCTAACATCTGCCATAAGGTGATTTTTTCGTCTCCATTTTTGGCCAGGTTTAAAGTCTGTTTCCAGTCTGACTCATTCTGAGGATGAAAACTCCATCTGCTTGGGATTTTCATTTCGAAAGCGTAGTTATAACATAAGCTATACAAATAGTTTGCCTGTGCAAATTCCCCTTTTTGATAATAATAACCGGCCAGATACCCTAATGCACGGTAATACATCATGTTCTTTGGAAAAGCAGCTTCCTCTTTAGCAAAATAGGCTGGCAGGGGAACATCAACCTTTGACACATCAGTTGCATGCTGTTTCTGCTTGAAATAATAATAACGCACCATCTGGAACCATAGCCGCTGTTTGATAAAAATATCTTTTGTATCACCTACAGCTTTTAATAAAGTATTTTCTAAATCTGCAGGTACTTCTTTTACAGGAGTTTTCTCATAAGACCAGTAATCGCCCGGGCCTACTGCGTAAACTTCACATTCTTTGGCTAAGAGTAAATAGTCAAGAAAAGCACTTACTTTCTTTTTATTCGCTTTCGTGCTTTTCAGATCAGGCATTCCTGCTGGTAATACATCCAGCTTTCCCTTATAATAACGGGCAACAGAATCAATATTTCCGGAACTGGCTTTGATGAGCAGTGTTTTCAGCGTAGTAGTATCTACCTTATTTTCAAACCAGGAATTCCATTCACTCACTACCAATTGATTATAACGGGTATTGCTGTCATCCAGATTATATCCATTGTAATAACTAATTTCACTGGTATAGAAAAAGGGAGAGTAAGAACTGCTTACAAAAGCTTCGGGTGCAAAGCTGGAACTTTGATAATCATCATAGTAGCCTCCATCACCACACGCGACTACAACACCTGCTACTGCAATGGAGCAGACACTAAAAATGAGCAGAAACTTCTTTGATATCTTTTGCTTCAAGCGCTGAAGCAGCGACGGTTGATAATTCATAATATATTATATTTCTATTTTCAAGGTGTGCAAGGTGTTTGGAGAGTTGTTTCGCTGCCACGTTCAGTAGCTTAGGATTTACATCTTCGAGTTTAAACAAATCATTTTCTTTAATATAAAGACCTGATAAATAAAAGCTTTTATTCGCTTTATAAACATTTGATTGAGTTGTTTGCCGGAAGTTATTCTGGTCTGCTAATTCTTTTCGGCCTATTTTTCCATAGAGCTGAATGACCTTCCCTTCTCTGATTTGTACCGACCAGGAGAATAAAGGCAAAGCAATATCTAAAGGCAACTGATAAGTAGGCAGATAGCTGATATACTTTGAGGCATCCGTTGCATTGTAAATAGAATTACGCTGTTGCAGCCTGGCTGATATTTTGCCCATATTATAAAACATTAACAGGCCTTTATCAACGGGTGGTACACCTGTACGATCTGCATATTTGATCTGGTGCAGGCGGATCGTTGCTTCGAGTTGTTTTTTACTGGCCGCTTTAAAAGCTTTAAGAAAAGTAAAATAACGATTTTTAGTCCCTGTAGTCCAGTCACAATCTATCTGCACACGCTGATAAGACACTTTATTTTGTGTAGTAATCTCATTGATCAATTGATTGACCTTTTCGGCCAATGGCTCTATTTGATCAGCAGTTAGTTTTTCAAAAGTTTTATTGGTGATATAAATAACCGGGACAATATGAAATTGACTTACATCCTGGTTAATACTGATCACAGCATTGGGCCGGACATCGCTTTTCTGTTCATCCCAGATCACATCAAATAAACGAAGATATAATTGATTACCAGCTCCATCCTTTAATAATCCAGCCTGAGATTTATCCAGTAAAAACGTGGTTTTCCAGTAATAAAAAGCAGAATTAGCTGTAGATTTTTCTTCTTTACAGCCTGTAATGGAACAGGTAGTCAGTCCCATAAAAATCAGCCCGAATAAAAATACTTTTTGACGCATATCAGCAAATTAATATTACACTCTTAAATACGATTTAAGAATAGTGCAAAGGTAGACAAATCTGGTTCTCTTTTCAGCAGAACAAGATTTTATCCGGTTAAAACCCCATAAAGATCAGCAAATGAGTGGCAAACAGCATTAAACACAAGGGCGTGTAAAATTAAGCTATCCTGCCTGACGAAACCGGATGTTTTGTGCTCTTTCCAAACATGCTGACCAGTTTAATTCCAGATTCCAAAATACGTGCTGGTACGGTAGCAGGCCCGTGATTCTACCTGAACGGGTATTAAAAATTTGATACTTTATTGGAATTGAATTATATTTATTATTCGGATTTAAATCTAATTATAATTGCTCTCTCTTATGATACCGCTAAAAATTGCAATCGCTGATGATCAGAAAATCTTCAGAAAAGGATTAACAGCAATAGTAAATGATATCAAAGAATTTGATCTTGTTTTTGAGACAGGAAATGGTTTTGATCTGCTCCATCAACTGTCTTCTAAAAAGCCGGATGTGATCATTATAGACATCAGGCTACCTGGTATGAATGATTTGAAAATGCTTGATCATATCAAAGCTAATTTTGAGAATATCAAAATACTGATGCTGTCTGCCGTTGATGAAAGTCAATATGTTATCAAAGTGATGAAAGCGGGTGCAAATGGTTATCTGTTAAAAAATTCTGAGCCTGAGGAAATTATCCTGGCTATTCACGAAGTGCATGAAAAAGGCTTTTATTTCAATAAACATTTATCAGTTACTTTAATCAAAGAATTATTAGTCCAGCCGCCTGCAACGATTGGCAGCAAAGAGGCCATGCTGAATGACCGGGAAATTGATATACTCAAACTGATTTGTGAGGAAAGCACCAATATAGAAATTGCAAAGAAGCTCTTTCTGAGTGTGCGGACTGTAGAAGGTTACCGGACTAAGTTGTTTGAAAAAATAGGTTCAAAGAAGATTGCCGGACTGGTTATTTATGCCGTAAAAAACGGGATCATTCACGTTTAAGCAAAGATCCCGTTCTGTTTTTGACTGCTATACGGTTTGTGCTGCGGGTTGATTTGCAGCTTTCTTATTGATACTAGCAATGATCAGCATAATCACTACCGAAAGTGCAATCAGAATCAAATAGCTGTAGCTCAGATTTGTTTCGTCTTTTGCGGGTACGACATTCACAATCCCATAACTCAGGAAGGAAACAATGACATAAGTGATTCCACCGGTAAGGCCCCCTGCAATACCTGCATTTTTTGGAAACTTACCTAAACAGAAGGTGAAATAGTTGTTAAAAGTATAACCTGCGCCTACATGAATGATAAAGGCAAAGAACAGCATAGAATATAAATTACTGATAAAGTTAAGACTGATGATCATCACAGTCACAAAGGCAACCTGCAAGCCGACATTAACAGCAAGTCTTCTAAAGAAAGGCTTGTTAATTGTCGCTTTACCAATAAATCCGCCGACCATCCATGCAAAACCTAAAAACAGGGAACTATAACCTGCAATAATAGGTGAAAGCTGTAAATGATGCTCAATGATGAAAGGGCCTGTCATATTATAAATCATCACCATACAGTAAGCCAGTCCAAGCATCACTATGCCCAATGAGAAACTTGCAGTCTTCACCATGGTGGTATAGATATTTAAAATATTACGGAAACGGAACTCGGTAAAGTGTACGAGGCTTTCTCCACTATAAATCATTTCCAATACCAGCAGTACCAGTGCAAAACCACCTAAAAAGTAAAAGTTAGACTCCCAACCGAAGGCTGCTTGTAAATAACCGCCTATAAAAGGAGCGACAATCGGGCCTGTAGACCAGATAATAGAGAAAAGACTTAAATAATGTTTTAATTTATCTCCGGAAAATACATCTACAAAATAAGCACGCTTGGCTACGATAATTGCACCAACCGTTAATCCGTGGATAACCCGCATCAGGTAAATCAGATAGATATTGTGTGTAGTTGCAATCGTAAAACTTGCCAGTGCGAAAATTACCAGGGAAATCAAAGAGATTTTATAGCGACCAAAACTATCCAGGACACTCCCGATAAAGAGTTGAGAAACACCATAACTGATCAGAAAGATACTTAAGGTAAGCTGCACCTGGATACTGCTCACATTCATCTCCCCTGCCATGGTTGGCAAAGACGGAATATAGATATCAGTTGCAAAGCCAGATAGAGGTAGTAAGGCAAAAGCTAACAGGGTGGCTATTCCCTGGTTTTGATCTTTAATAGCTTTCGATTTGGAGGTAATCGTTATCATAATGCTACAAAATTACCACTTTAGCAACTCCTGCAATTACAATAATCAAATAAATGATTACACAATTCAATGATAGTATATTAAATCATGATTAACAATGCAGCTCAGATAGCAATGAACAAAGAATACAGGTGATTCATATTCCCGAATTATTACACAATTCAAACAAAAAGAAACTAAAGACAAGATTACTTCCTGCCTTTAGCCTTCCATTTATCTCTTTTTATTGGGTAACTCCAGTGTCGCCCGCAGAAAGCAATAACTTCCAAGGGTTCCCATCTGCACTGAAGCATATTTAAATACACCAAAATAACTGTTGGCATAAATTTGCTGATCAGGAAAGATATCAAAAAGGTTATTCGCACCCAAAGTAAAGGTCACAGGTTTTACGTTATAGCTTAAGGATAGGTCAGTTACCACTTTTCCACTATGAATCTGCTCTTCTCCATAAGGGAAACTGTTTCTGGCCACTTTTCCAAAGTAAACGTTACGCAGCAGTAAACTGAAATTCTTGTAGCCATAATTCAGCGCAAGATTGGTTTTTATCCTTGGTGTTCCCTCTGTAATCAAAGTTCTGTCATTCGGTGAGAAAAAGATATCCTCCTGCCCTTTTAACTGATCCGGGATATGCAGGTCACCAATAATTTTATTCCTGTTAATATTAAAACCCAGGGAAGCGCCATAAGTATGGCCGCCTGATCTGATATTATAATCTGCCACAACATCTACGCCGATAGTCCTGGTATCAATTGCATTGCTGAAAAAGCGTGCAGAAGATACACCAAAAGAATTAATGATACTTTGAACTTCAGGAACGGGATCTCCAAATGCATCATAACCGAAGCTTCCGGTCAGCACAATCCTGTTTTTAATAGCAGTCAGATAACCATCTACCGAAATACTGAAATTCCTAAAAGGCTGAGCTGTAAAACCAAGGCTGTAATTCATGGAGGTTTCCTGCTTTAATTCCGGAATCCCCAAAGCTTTGGCGACAGGGCTGCTATTGATAAAAAATCCCGATTGCCCTAAGGTATTGTCAGGTAAAATATCGGTACTTACCGCACTAAAATATTGCTGATGCAGGGATGGCGCTCTGAATCCATTACTGATGGCCCCCCTGATATTAAATTTCGGGGTGATCTTGTAACGGGTAGCGAATTTACCACTTACAGTAGAGCCAAAGTCACTATAATGTTCAAACCTGGCTGCACCACTGATGAGCCATTTTGAAGTTATATCCAGTTCACCATCGGCATATAATCCGGTATTGCTCCTGTTTTTATGCACCACATTATCAGGAGAAAACCCGTTGAATGATTGTGAACCTCCTGCAAGTCCTGAAGGGTTGGAAACCGTACCATCAGGATTTGTAATCAAAGCATAATTTTTCCAGGAAGCTTCTTCACCTGCCCTGATCTGGTAATCGTCCACTCTGAATTCTGCACCAAAAGCAACGTTTAAGCCCGAAGCAACATCAAGTTTACGGCTAAAGTCAAGGTTAGTTGTATTTTGAAGGAATTCATGCCCTCCTGCTTTAAAGCTGGTTGGAGATTTATCCTGTAAAGAAGCATTCACGGTATTGTTCACTTCGTAGTCAAACCTGTTGTCACCCAAAGTATTGCTCAGGTCAGCATTCCAATTCCCCAGTTTCTGTTTAAATCCAAATGCCAAAGACCTGTCATTGATCTTTGAAGTCGTATTGGGCTGGTATCCATCAGGAAAAATACTGTATACATTTACTGAAGGGTTAGCCGGCAGCCTGCGAAAGCCAAAGCCTTCTCCGGTTCTGTAATTATATCCGCCAAAGGCATAAAATTCAGTTTCCCCATGGTTAAACGGAAGTCCAAGGTTAAAAAAAGCAGACAGGTTCTGAATTTTAGCATCTCCGATCTGGAAATTAAAATCATCTCTGGTTAAACCTCTTGCTTTTAACCGGGCATCATCGTAAGCACGGGCCGGATTAGCAGACTGATCAAAAATAATCAGGTCATTGTTCTGGTCACGTGTGGTTTTACCCCGGTAAGCACCTTCGGCAGTCAGGTTTAAATAACCACCATTTTTACCTAAGGCAGTTCCATAGTTCAGATTGAGCTGCCCCACCTGTCCATCACCTCTGGAAGTAATCCCCCCTGTCGCTGCAATCAGTAATTTACCCGTATTTTGTTTCAGAACGATATTAACCACACCTGCAATTGCATCTGAGCCGTATTGTGCAGAAGCACCATCTCTTAAAACCTCAATTCTTTCAATAGCAGAGGCTGGAATGGTATTCATATCTGTGCCTACAGATCCATTGCCCACCGTTCCCTGGTTGTTTACCAGAGAAGTCGTGTGTCTGCGTTTCCCATTCATTAACACCAGTAACTGATCAGGGCCTAATCCACGGATACTGGCCGGATCAATATGTTCACTACCATCAGAAGAGGACTGGCGGTTAGAGTTAAAAGAGGGTGAAGCATATTGCAGCAGCTGGTTTAAATCATTCTGCGGTGCCATCAGCTGTAATTTTGGGATATTGAATACATCTACAGGCACTGCGGTATTCAATCTTGTTCTGCCTGTACTGCGCGTACCGACCAAAACGACTTCATCCAGCACCGCTTCATCCGGCTGTAAGCTGATGGTATAATAGTTTACAGCGGTCAGCTTTTCTTTAAAGAGTTTATACCCAACAAAGTTAACTCCGATCAGCTGTGTACCGGCAGTTGCCGTTATTTTAAAGGCACCGGATTGATCGCTGGTGGTTTGTTTGCCATCCGGCGATAGTACAATCGTTGCACCGGGTAATGGATTGTTGTGCTGGTCTGTAACCCGGCCTGTTATCGTCCGGTTTTGTGAGAAAGCAGCAGTTGAAATCAGAAGAAAAAGGAAAGCGCTAATTAATCTCTTCATCTTATTTACCCTTCTTTAAAGTTACTTCTACACTCCATTCATTGCCACTGGCAATCTGATGAACTGCAGCAAAGTTAGCCTGGTTTAAAGCGAAAGACAACTGTAACAGGCTATTCAGATAACTTAAAGGCTTACCTTCGGCAACAGCGCCAAAAGTCTGACTATAAGGCGCATCTCCTTCATAAACTTTCTTTCCTTTGTGGAAGATTTGCAAGTGCATGACGTCTCCATATCGCGGGTTAAGCTGTTTGACCAGGTCTGCGGTAATGTCTGTCCAGATATTGCCGAACTGTACATCAAGAATAGAGATGCTTCCTTTAAGTTTGCCATTTTCCAGCGTAGCTTTTTGATAAGGAATCTCTACAACTTGTTTTGGAAGTTCATTTCCAACCTGATCATAGGTGATTGCACCTGAAGCTAATCTTGCTCCGGTAAAAGCGTAAACATCACGTCCGTGGAAAGTATAAGACTTCTCTGAATCTTTACGTCTGTTTTTAACCTCATTGATTTCCCGGACTTCTTCAATCCCCAGAGATTGCGCAACTAAAGTCAGCGTACCATTATCTGGTGTCACGATAAATTGTCCTGTTTTAGTTTTAAGCACTACAGATTTGCGGCTCGTCCCTACTCCCGGGTCTACCACAGAAACGAATACTGTTCCGGCTGGATAATAAGGTACGGTCTGAACTAATCGGTAAGCAGCCTCCCAGATATTATAAGCAGGTATTTCATGCGTGAGGTCGAATATTTTAAGATCCGGCGAAACGCCAATAGCTACTCCTTTCATCGCAGATACTGCACCGTCTTTTAAGCCAAAGTCTGATTGAAAAACAAGAATTTTGTTTTGAGCTGAAGCCAGGCCGGTAATAAAGAATAGAAAAATTAAGGTAATACTGTATTTTAGGTTTGTGATCATCTGGTTTTATCTAAAGTCTACAAATTTAGTAGATAAACCCAGAGTTGCAACAATTAAACCTATATAATCAACTTTATTTCCCCTTGTTATTTTTCTATGCTACGATTTCACCTCACCATCCTATTGAACTACTTCACAAATTTGGCTGGCGAACCTGCCCATTGTGTTCGCTTCGGAATTGTTTCCCCTTTCATCACTAAGGATAGTGCTTGTAAAGTCGCCCCTTCTTCCAGGGTAGAATCATAAAGCACTACACTCATTGCCCCTACATTACAATTATCACCTATATTCAGGTGCGCCATTTTCATCACACGGTCTTCAAATAAGTGAGTTTGTATAGTACACATGTGGTTAATGGCTACATGATCCCCTATATGCACAAGATCGAATTCTGTGATCTCACTGGTATCCATATAAACGTCTTTTCCAATGTCACAACCCATCATTCTGAAAAATACAGGTGCAAATGGCGTCCCCAATAATGTATTGACCAGTAGCGGGTAGACCATGTTTTCACACAGGGAATTAACGAGTTCATTTTTCCAGACAAACATACTCCAGAGCGGTTGGTTTGAGGGTTTATAAGTACCAATCAGTACCTTTTTAAACAACACAGTAATTAAAGCAGAGACGCCAATCAGCGCAAGCAATAAAAACGGGGCGATACTCAGGGTATAAGCGATATGCCTGCTGGAATGAGCATAATAGTTATCAATTAAATGATAGAATAACAATAAGATCACCGAAGTAATGGCATAAGGCAAAGTAATTTTGAAAAGCTCAATGATACCACGCTGAATATATAATTTATTGGTAGGTCTGAAAGTCAGGTCATCGGCAAACTTCACACTTTCCTGTCTTTTAGGCAAATACATTGGCGGAGCACCAAGCCAGGATGAATCATTGATATATTTTTTCTCGATATTAGCTGGCGGTGTAGACAATACACCGATCAGGCAATTGCTGCCGATCGTATCTCCTGATGAAATCACCGCACTGTTTCCAATAAAAGTTTTATTTCCGATAGTAATCTGACGCAGGTACATTGTACCCTGGTGTACTTCAGGAGAGCCTAAACTCACAGAATCGGCCAGAAAACTTCCTGCCCCTATTTTTACCAGGTCGGTCGTGATTTGATTTACGGTTGATATTTCAGTGGCTTTACCAATACGCGTCCCCATCAGTCTTAACCAGGAAGACAGGTATATGGTCGCATAAACGGATCTGAAGTAAGTTAAACTCATATTCATCAGCGAATCCACTGCCCATTTGCGGATATACTTGTAGCTGTACATACTGAAAGCCTCTTCTTTGAGTTTACCAATGATCAGCCATTTGAACAGCGCTACCGAAGCACAGTAAATGATAATATACATAGCCGAAATCGGGATAGAAAGTATCATTGCCCAGCCCAGACCAAAAGATAAGACGACTTCGTAATAGATCACGATAAACGGAATACTTAATCCGAAAGGAAAAACGAAGACAAAGCCTAAAGTTAAAGCCAGCACAGCCACATACAATGCAAAATTCATCGGTTTATTCTGTCCGATAAATTTGATAGCGGGTGCTGCTTTGTTTGGCCCGATATGTACCGCTGGCGTTCCTTTCCAGTAAGCTCCTGCAGGAATCGTAGTGTCTGGCTGAAGTTGCGACAGCTCTCCTATTCCAGCGCCATTTTCCATCACTGCACCCGGCGAAATTACGGAACGCGTACCCACAAAACAGTTTTCCCCAATGGTTAAACTACCGATAATCAGCGCACCATCTTCAATTTTATAACCGAGTAAATGTGATTCTTTGGAAATGCTGGAGCCATCACCGATAGTCAGCAAGTCGAATACCCGGATTCTGTCTGAACCCAGGAAAACACGTTTTCCTATTTTTGCACCCATCAGGCTGAAATACCATTTTAGAAATGGTGTTCCGCTTAAAATGCCAATCGGACTCAGATCAATCAGTTTCTTTACAATCCAGAAACGCAGGTAATACCAGCCCCAAAGCGGATATCTGCCTGCTTTGAATTTACCAATCAGTATCCATTTCGCTGCAATGGAAAGGATAATGATAGAAAAGAATAAAGCAGAGAAACCCGTTACGCCATAAACCAAAAGGTCATGTACCTTGGTTGATGAGCCGAAATGACGAATAACAAAAGGTGCCATCAGCCCTGCTGAGCCTATCATAAAAAAGATCAGCACACTGATTAATTGCAAAAATGAGGTTATGGCCTTCATTCCTGCCGGCACTTTTAGTCTGACAGTGGGTTCGGCTTTCTCTTTTGGTAATTGTTCATTGTCCTCAGCAATCGCGCTGATTTTAGCCGCAAGTTTTTCTAAACTGCGACAAGTATAAATGTCCTGCACAGAGATTTGTGCAGCAGCACCTGTTTTCCGCAATTCCGAAACCATCATGGAAGCAACAAGGGAGTGTCCGCCAAGGTCAAAGAAGTCATCGGTCACAGAAACTTCCTGTGGTTCAAAATATTTTTTCCATACCTCCAGCAGCATCGTTTCTGTTAGAGTGCGGGGAGCTACGAGTTTACGTCCCTCTGTTTTATATTTCTTAACAGGCTGAGGCAAGAGTTTACGGTCTACTTTACCACTGGCCAGCAGTGGAAAGGCATCCATAATTACAAATACCGCAGGTACCATATAAGGCGCTAACCTGGCTTTAAGCTGTGTTTTACAACCCTCTTCGTTAAACGTATCTGCTTCTCCTTTCAAAATCAGGTAAGCGACCAGCCTTTGTACTTTCTGCTCATCTTCTTTAACGGTAACGACCGCATTCTTAATACTCTCAATTTGCAGTAACTGCGATTCTATTTCTGAAAGCTCTATTCTATAACCTCTGAGTTTTACCTGAAGATCTATACGTCCTAAAAATTCAATGTTCCCCTGTTCATTGAAACGGGCAAGGTCACCACTGCGGTATAGACAGCATGGAGCATTATCGGCGATTGTAAAAGCTGGCTGAATGAATTTCTCAGCAGTTAGTTCAGGCTGATGCAAATAACCAATAGCCAGCCCAGGTCCGCCGATACAAAGTTCACCGGGTACACCAATAGGTACTGGTAAATGTTGTTCATCCAGGATATAGGTGGTATAATTAACTGCGGGTTTTCCGATTGTTATTTTATGTAAAGGGTTAAAATCAGCATAGGTAGCAATTACCGTTGCTTCTGTAGGGCCGTAAGTATTCACAATTCTCAGGCCGCTGCTATGCCATGGCAATAGTAGTTCATGCGGACAGTTTTCTCCACCAAGAATCAGCAGGCGCAGCGATGGCAAAGGGTATTGCATCATTGAAAGCATGGTCGGCACAGTAGACAATACCGTGAGCTGATGGGTTGCGATATAGTCACTCAGATCTGATCCGGAGTGCATCACAGCTTCCGAAACAGGGAATAAAGCAGCTCCTGATCTGAAAGCCAGCCAGATTTCTTCTAAAGAAGCATCAAAGGCCACAGAGAAAACTTGTGCAACTTTATCCTGTGGGTTCAGTTCAAACAGGCGATCTTCTCCTTTAACCAGGTTACTGATCGCTGCATGTGAAATAATTACACCTTTAGGACGTCCTGTTGACCCGGAGGTATAAATCATATAAGCCGGATCAGCGACTGTAATCTCTATTTCCGGTGAATTGTTATTGTTTTGACGAATGGCAAATGAATGGTCATCCACCAGGATTACTTCGCAGGAAAGTTTGAAGCTGGCAGAACAGGCTTCATCACTTAATAAAAATTTAGCACCGCAATCTTCCAGGATAAAGCTCACCCTGTCTTCAGGATAACCGATATCCAGTGGTACATAAGCTGCTCCTGCTTTGAGAATAGCAAGCATGGAAAGATAAACTTCAGGGGAACGTTTGAGTAAAATCCCCACAAAATCACCCTTTTGTATACCTCTTTCAATTAAGCGGCCGGCAAGCTGGTTTGCGGCCAGATTTAATTCCTGGTAACTGACCTGCCTGCTTCCGGCATGTACCGCCTTGTTTTGAGGAAAAGTTAACGCAGTACGTTCAAATATAGAGTGTAATAATTCTGGCGTTGCAACTGCATTATCAATCAGGCCGGTGTTAAAAATGGTCAGCTGTTCCAGCTCCTGTTCGTCCATAAAGGAGAGTTTGGAGATTTGTATCGCCGGATTTTCCGCTACTTGTTGTAATACATTCAGAAAGTGGTTGTGTGCTTGTTTAAAAACGGCAGCGTAAAATGCAGTGTCTTTACAGCTGAATACTGAGCCAGCCACATCACCATCTTCTATACGAATGATACATTTATATTCATTGGCCTGATCGTCACTCTTCCAGATAATCAGTAATAAAAAGTCATCAGCCGGATTGCTGTTCAGGGCATTGATACTGTTGGATATCCGATCACTTAAGGAATTGAAAGTCAACGAACCATCCAATAGCTGTTCAAATTCTATTGCTTTTTTTATTTTTCCGTCCTGCCCGTTTTCCTGAATGCCCAGTTCAATCTTAACGACATCGTTCAGATAGGCCTGATATTTATTCAACAGTACATAAACAGCTCCTGTAACAGCACTTAATAAATTCAAAGTTTGTTTAGAAGACCCGGTTAATTCATTCATTTGTGTAGCAGCGTATTTAAAATTCTTAGCAAAAATCAGTATATAATCCCAATCGATAAGGGATGTACAACTTAGTTGTTTTTTCTCTTATTATCATCACCCTATTGCTATTAAATAGGATTTAAATCAATCAGGCCATTATTGTATGCTTTTATGGTTTACAAAAACCAGTCCGGAAGTGTAATTATGAAATTGTTCAGTTTTATTATTAAAATACGAACAAAACGTCTTTATCAGGCTTTAATTGTAACAAATTAAAGAAATAATCCTCATTCACGCCATCAGCTCAATTCTATCATTTGATTGGATTACTTTTTACGCCTTCAAACGTGATCTGTACCGGTTTAATCAATCCGTTAGTATCAAACTCCATTTTATCGATACAGGTTACCCGGTGATTTCCATTGCTTTCATTTAAAGGTCTTCTGTGGTAAACGATATAATAATCATCAGTTTGCGGGTGTTTGATAATAGAATGATGACCTGCACCAGTGGCAACTTTCGGGTCTTGTTTGAGTATTTTATCTACTCTTTTAAATGGCCCCATTGGTGAATCGGCTACTGCATAAGCCACAGAATAATCAGGGCCTGTCCATCCGCCTTCTGACCACATGAAGTAATATTTTCCATTCCTGATAAACATATAAGGGCCTTCTACATAACCCTGAGGGGTAATTTCTTTGAATAATTTGCCGTCTTCAAATGGGATGAACCCGGTAAAATCAGGTTTCATTTTTCCGATATTACAGTGTCCCCATCCGCCATATATCAAATAATACTGACCGTCTTTATCTTTAAATATAAACTGATCTATCGGCTGGGCACCATTATAAAATTTATCAATTAACGGTTTTCCGAGATAATCTTTAAAAGGGCCCTCGGGTTTATCAGCTACGCCGATCCCGATTCCTCCTGTTTCCTGATCACTTTGTATATCATTTGCACCAAAAAACAGATAATATTGGTCGCCTTTTTTAGTAATGGAAGGTGCCCACACTGCTTTTTTTGCCCATTTAAAATTGGCAGTATCCAGTACATGGCCATGTTTTTTCCAGGTAACCAGATCTGATGAAGAAAAAGCATCCATAAATACTTGTTCTTCATATTTAGCGGAATAAGTTGGATATACCCAGAATTTATCACCAAAAACTGCGGCTTCAGGATCTGCATACCAGCCTTGAAAAATCGGATTACCCGGGGTTTTAACTGGTTTTTTCTGCGCAAATAAACAAGTTCCGAAAGCTGAGCAAGCAAAAAGGATCAAAATACGTTTCATAATTGTGGTTATTGGTTTAGGCTTAAAGGCACGATTTCACCCATTAAATGTCTCTTTTCCCCCTTCATTTAATCAAATTACCAAGGTATATTTAAACTTTAAACGGGCTTAACTACTGCTTTTCCTAATGTAGGAGTAATTAAATTAAGAATAATTAACCACCAAATATATTACGTATGAAAAAAATAACCCCATTTTTATGGTTCGACAACAACCTGGAAGAGGCAATTCATTTCTACACTTCCATCTTTAAAAATTCAGTAATTCAAAACATTTCTTATCATGGGGAGGGCGGTCCTATGCCAAAGGGTTCAGTCATGTCTGCTTCTTTTCATCTGGACGGACAAGATTTCCTGGGAATGAACGGAGGCCCTATGTTTTCTTTCACGCCGGCAATTTCGCTCTTCGTGAACTGTCATTCGCAAGAAGAAATAGATGAGTTCTGGGAAAAGTTATCAGCAGGGGGAGAAAAATCAAGATGTGGCTGGCTTAAAGATAAGTTTGGCCTATCATGGCAAATTGTACCTGCTGATTTAAGCAGATTGTTACATCATAATGATCCTGAAAAAACTGCCAGAGTGATGAACGCAATGCTGAAAATGGATAAGCTCGATATTCAGGCGTTGAAAGACGCATAAAACAGAAAAAGGCTATATATCCTTCTATTATAGGGACATATAGCCTTTTGTTAGTAATGGCACCGATTACAAGCAGCCATTTTTTTACTATTTTACAGATTCAGTCTTTAAAAAAGAGCTCATTCTAACAGCAAATTCCGTGTTAGCGGCCAGCCATTTTTCAACTGCTGCTTTTTCATCGTCAGCACCATTAAGTGCAGCCATTAATGAACCTAATTGCGCATCGTCTAGCTGAAAGTTTCTAAAAAATGATGTCACCTGTGGGTTTAATTTCACAAAGTCTTTATTGGCAACAGTTTGCAGGGTTTCAACCTTTCCGAAAACACCTTTAGGATCAGCCAGGAATTTCAATTTATAAGTACTGAAAATATAATGCGGTGACCAGCCTGTAATCACTACTGGTTTTTTAGCATCAATACTTTTCTTTAAGATCGCCAGCATTGCTGCTTCACTTGCAGACTGCAATTCCAGTTTTAATTTATAGTCTTTAATGGCCAGTTCAGCTTTATTCATGATGCCTGCACCAGCATCGATTCCAGTAATTTTACCCTCAAAAAGTGCAGCATTTGCATTCAATTCTTCAATACTGTTTACTTTTACATAATCAGGAACCACTAAACCAATACGTGCATTTGCATAGTTTGTACCCAAAACTTCTAATTTTGCACCAAACTTATCCATGTATTCTTTGTGCGTAACCGGCATCCAGGCATCCATAAAGATATCTGCATCCCCACCTGCTACTGCTGCAAAAATTGGTGCAACATCGGCATTCTTCAGTTCTACAGTATAACCTTCTTTTTCCAGTAATACTTTTGATAACTGAGTCATGGCAACGCCTTCTGCCCAGTTTACATAGCCAATGGTTACTTTTTTATTGTTCGCAGCGCGACCTCCACAAGAGTAAAGTGCAGTCGCTGTCAGTGCTATTAATAATCCGCTGATTACTTTCTTCATTTGAATAGATTTATTTTTTTTACTGAATATCATTTATCAATTTTTATTGCGTTTTGAAACCTGAGCTTGCAGCTTAGGCCATATTTTTCTTTTTGGTGTTTCCGAAAGATTGTGTAATACGATCCAGGATAATTGCCAGGATTACCACAGCGATACCACCTTCAAATCCTAATCCTATTTTCAGCTGGGTAATCCCTTTCAATACCACTTCGCCCAATCCTCCGGCTGCAATCATTGCTGAAATAACTACCATAGAAAGTGCCATCATAATCGTTTGATTTACTCCTGCAAGTATAGTAGGCAATGCCAAAGGCAATTCTACTTTAAAAAGCAATTGTCCTGGTGTAGCACCGAATGAACGGGTTGCCTCTACAATTTCTTTAGGTACCTGACTGATCCCCAGAGTAGTTAAACGAACCGCAGGCGGCATTGCAAAGATAATAGTCGCAAATGCCCCGGGCACCTTCCCTAAACCAAAAAATAATACTGCCGGGATCAGGTACACAAATGCGGGCATGGTTTGCATTAAATCGAGTATGGGTCTCATAATTTTCCCTGCCAGAGGGTTTTTAGCAGCCCATATTCCCATAGGTACACCCATTAAAAGTGCAATAAAAGCAGCAGACAGAATCAGCGCCAATGTAGCCATCGTTTGTCCCCAGTAGCCCATTGCCCAGATCAGCGTTAAGCCTAAAATAGTAAATATCGTTACGCCTAAACCGGTACGTTTCCAGGCCAGGAAGGCGACCAGTAAAATGATCACATAAAATGGAGGGAACATCAATACCCATTCCACGGAGTCCACTACTGAGATCACAATGATCTTGATGATATTAAATAATGCTCCAAAATTGCTGGTAAGCCAGTTTATAAATTCTTCTATATAAGGTCCTATATGTATCATATTATATTACTTCGTTTTGTAAGTTATCAATTGAGTTTCCATTCACATTTTCCCAGGAAGTTCCTGTAGTCTCTATCAAAAGAGACGTTTGTGCAACGATTCCAAGCAGTTTATTGGTCTCTCTGTCAATAATTGGTACTGCTCTTCCGTTTTCTGCAATAAATGGAAGCATTTGTTCCACTGTAGTTTCCGGGTAAGCCACCGGTACATCTTTGACGATAGCCATTTCTATAGTTTGGTGCCCTTTGGCTTTGAGTTCCAGAATATCTTTCAGATAAACGAAACCAAGGAAATGTTTATCTACAGAAACTGCTGGCAGCGATGTTAATCCCGAAGAACGCATCTTTCTTAAACTACCTTCTACCCCATCTTTTTTGAAAATTGCTACAGTAGGCTTTTCAAACATCAGACTGGCCGCAGTAATAATTGATTTCCGGTCCACTTTTTCTACAAAAGAAGACACATATTCATCTGCCGGATTGGTTAAAATATCTTCAGGAGTACCAATCTGGATCACTTCACCATCTTTCATAATGGCAATACGGTCTCCAAGGCGGATTGCTTCGTCAAGATCATGCGTAATAAAAACAATTGTTTTATGCATTTTTTCCTGCAAGTCAATCAGCTCATCCTGCATTTGTGTACGGATCAGCGGATCCAGTGCTGAGAAAGCTTCATCCATTAACAGGATTTCAGGATCATTCGCCAAAGCGCGGGCTAAACCCACACGTTGCTGCATCCCGCCTGAAAGCTCTGAAGTATTCTGATTTTCATAGCCTTTCAGACTCACCATCTCCACAACTTCCTGAGCTTTTGCTTCCCGTTGTTCTTTTGGGATATCCTGTAATTCCAGGCCAAAGGCTACATTTTCCAATACAGTACGGTGTGGTAACAGGCCAAAATTCTGGAAAACCATGGCCATCTCTTTTTTACGGACGTTCTGTAATTCCTTATCTCCAAGACTGGTAATATTGACATCATTCAAAATGACGCTACCCGAAGTGGGCTCAATTAATCTGTTAAAACATCTGAGCAAACTAGACTTACCACTGCCTGATAAGCCCATAATTACAAAAAATTCGCCTTTTTCTATATTAAAACTGGCATTTTTCACCGCAACGGTACATCCTGTTTTTTTCAGGATTTCTGCTTTGGTTTTTCCTTGTTTTAATAAGGTGAGTGCCTCCTCTTTTTCTTTACCGAATATGAGTGTAAGGTCTTCTATTTTAAGTTTAGACATGGTATAGACGTTTTATGTTAAAAATAATAACCGATATTAATGTTGAACCGGCTGCTCCATTGAGAGTCCGGATTACCTGATGATAATCCATTTTGCCAATCCGGCCCTAACCAGGGCTGATTTTTTCCTGCGGCCCAATCTACATAGGTCACGAGGTTTCCTGCATTGATCATACAACCGAGTACATTCATCTGTGTATCTTTAAATCCGGCTTGTGGTTTATTCATATAAGAGTAGTTCTCATAAAAAACAAGCGACTCTACCGGGCCCAATTTTACAGGCTGTGTATAAGCGAATGACGCAGTATGCAGGTAAGCTTTACGGGCGACATCGTATGATGATCCATAAGCTGCTAGTTGTACTCTATTTTTGTACTGAGATGAATCCGACAGATTATATTGATAGTACATGGATTGCAGCTTCACATTAAGCCGACCAAACGTTAGGTCTGTGTGTAACGCAGCAGCCCACCTGGCTCCCATTCTACCCGTAGGAATATTGTATACACCACCAATCATACCGGAAATTCCGATTTTCTTGTCTTCGGCCAGCAAATACTCCGTCTTGATATTACCCTGGTTAACTTCTTTGTTTCTGCCGGCAACGTCATAAGAATAACGGGATGGATCTGTTCCTGATTGATCTCCGAAGTTCAGCTCCATTGCATTTTTAAAGAAGGCAACGTCATAAACCCAACGGTTTCTGCGCTGATGGAAGTTAATACCCATCGAGAACTTATCTTCAAAACCGACATAATACGGAAGGTTAAAGAACCAGTTATGAGAGTTATAAGTTGTATTTCCAAATGGATTCTGAACAAGCCCGATATCCATATGTGTACTGTCATTGAAAAGGTATCTTACATAACCTTCTTTCAAAAAGCTCCCTCCAAAATCTTTGGAGTAAAAGCGGTATTCTGCGTGAAAGTCCAGTTTCTTGTAAGCAACAGCTGCATTGATACGAAACATGTCGAGGCCAAAATCACCGCCTCTTTTAACTTGTTCCTTTTTCCAGGAGGATAGATTATAGTTGAATCTTAATGCGCCCCCGATTTTCAGTACTGGTTTATCCGGACGTGCAGGAATTATTATGGTCTCCTTTTTTAAGGGAGTTGCTGTAGTATCTTTTTTTATTGATGCAGAGTCTTGCGCTATTAGTGTTAAAGGTAAAATAACGATAAATACTATACAGCTGAATATATGCTGTAATTTTATTTTCATAAATAAAGTTTATATACGCCGGCTTAATTGCCGCATATCATAAAATGCTTTAAATAAAACATTAATTAACAAATGCTCAGGGAGTAAATTCCCTGAATATTTAAACAGAAATTGTGCTGTTTCTTTCTAGAATTTAACGCTCAGATGGCGTCTTTAACAGCGGACGTTTAAACTAAAACCGAGGCAAAGGTAAGCAAAATTTATCGGTTTTTAGCCCCTGTGGCGGATATGGAGCTACAACGGGCCGAATTTGGACATCAAAAAACAAGAAAAAACAAGGGTTAATTCAGCTGATTTTAAGCTGCAAAAAAGACGCAAAATTTCTTCCTGATTTCATGACAATAATTGAGTACATGCAAGAATTATTAAGCCATAAAAAAAGGCGTGTCAGCAAACATAAAGCTTGATTTCTTCCCATATTTATAAAGTTGAGACAAGTTTGTTTTCCGGGGTTTGAACCCGTAATTTCAGACAATCAGGGCAGTAAATCTGGCTGCTGGATACGGAGTGAAAACTTTAGCTCTCAAAAGGACGATATTTTATTTTGTTTTTTTTTCTTTTTCAAAATATTCGTAGCTGAAATTAAGCAAATCTGGCTTCACGTCCGACTCTTTTACTGATTTTTCATTACCAAATATGAGCTGTTTGAAGGTGCTCAGAGTGACCGGTAATCCATTCTCCATTTTAAAGACCAGGTGTGATCTGTTGCTATAAATTGTCTTGTCCAAAATCAAATTTCCTTTTCCGTCATTAAAGAAATTTTCTGTCATGATATTCATTTCATCATCATCCGGATGCTGTTTATAATGGATGGTCAAAGGCAAATCCCAGTTCGTATTAGAATAAATGGTTATCGGTTGCGATAATTTATCAGCATGCTTATTCACTTTATGAAAAATCCTGCCTTTACGGATATAGCGGTCTGTCTTGTGGTTATGCAATGAAATTACCGTGTCCCCTGAATATTGAAATTTATTAATGCTCCCTGAACGGTTTATAAATTCATCAGGTGCACCGTCTTTATAGGTTACCCATAAAGTATCAGCTGGAGTTTGCATAGCCGTCCACTGCCCTCTTCGGTTAAATACAAGCGCAAAGCTTTTAGCCGGATCAGCTGTATTTTCTACCTTCATCTTTTTAACACCTGTAAGCTTAAAAAGTTGTAATGGCAGATAACGGTCAGGAAAAAGCAGATCAAATGCGAGATACATGGCCAATCTGGGCGTAGGATCTTTCTTATACTTACTCGCTGTACCAATTTTCACTTCATACACAACATCCTGTGCATACACGCGGTAAGTAAATAACAGCAGCAATATTAATAAACCCTTTTTCATAAAACCTCCTGACATAAATATGGCCTGATATACTATACAAAGATAGTACATCAGGCCATGATAAAGAACTTGCTTATCTGCAAGGTTCCAGCTATTTTAAAAAGTCTGTTTTGCTAATTTATCAATCCATTTCCTGGCATTTACAAACGCCTCTATCCATGGAGAAACTTCGTCTTTACGTCCTTCAGGATAGTTAGCCCAATGCCATTGGAACAATGAACGCTCAATATGCGGCATCATCACCAGGTGTCTTCCTGTTTGATCACTCAGCATTGCTGTGTTGTAATCAGATCCGTTAGGATTAGCCGGATAAGTTTCATAAGCATATTTTGATACGATATTATACTGATCTTCTGCATATGGCAAATGGAATTTACCTTCACCATGTGAAACCCACACCCCTAAAGTGCTTCCTGCTAAAGTGGAAAGCATTACTGAATTGTTTTCCTGTATAGTCAATGAAGTAAAAATGCTCTCATGTTTAGCACTATCATTGTGTAACATTTTAGGTTTTTCTTCATGGTCTTCGTTAATCAGCCCCAGCTCTACAAACAACTGGCAACCGTTACAAACACCAACTGATAAGGTATCCTCACGTTTAAAGAAATTAGTCAGCGCATTTTTAGCCTTCTCATTGTATAAGAACGCCCCTGCCCAGCCTTTAGCCGATCCTAAAACATCGGAGTTGGAGAATCCACCAACTGCACCTATAAACTGAATATCTTCCAGGGTTTCTCTGCCTGAAATTAAATCAGTCATGTGTACATCTTTCACATCAAAACCAGCTAAATACATTGCATTCGCCAATTCTCTTTCTGAGTTACTTCCTTTTTCACGAAGAACAGCAGCTTTAGGTCTTGGTTTAGCAGCATCAATAACTGGTTTCTTTCCATCAAAATTTAATGGAAAACTATAGTTTAATACATGATTTTTATAGTTATCAAAACGTTCTTTAGCTTTAACCGGCCCGCTTTGTTTCTGATCAAGCAGGTAAGAAGTTTTAAACCATACATCACGTAAATGATCAATATCAAAGCTCCAGTTACCAGCAGCATTTTTAACCGTTAACTGAGCTGTTTCACTCACCGTACCAATTTGATGATAAACTACACCATTCGCATTCAGAACAGCTTCAGCACTTGCATCAGCCTGGAATACGATACCGATGTTCTCCGCAAAAAGTGTTTCAATAATATCCTGATCTCCTAAAGCAGAAAGATCAAGGTTTGCCCCCAGGTTACGGTCTGCAAAACATAATTCTAAAAGGGTCGTAATTAAACCACCACTGCCTATATCATGTCCAGCTTGTATTTTCCCGGCTTTAACTAATTCCTGTAAAGTATTAAAAGTAGTTTTAAACTGTCCTGCATCTAAAACATCAGGAGTTTCAGTACCAATTTTATTTAAGATCTGTGCAAATGATGACCCACCTAATTTATAACGATCTCCTGAAAGGTTGATATAATAAATAGCACCACCGCTTTTGCGTAAAACAGGTTCTACAACTGCGGTAATGTCATCACAATGACCAGCAGCAGAGATGATCACTGTACCTGGCGCAATAACTTCTCCATCTTTATATTTCTGTTTCATCGATAAAGAGTCTTTACCAGTAGGGATATTAATACCTAAACTGATTGCAAACTCTGAACATGCTTTTACAGCTTTATATAAACGGGCATCTTCGCCTTCATTTTTACAAGCCCACATCCAGTTGGCTGAAAGTGAAATACTTTCCAAACCATCTTTTAAAGGAGCCCAAACAATATTTGAAAGTGACTCTGCAATAGCATTTCTGCTTCCTGCAGCAGGGTCAATCAGCGCTGAAAGCGGCGCATGTCCAATAGAAGTTGCGATACCGTCTTTACCTTGAAAATCCAAAGCCATTACCCCACAGTTATTCAATGGTAATTGTAATGGGCCTGCACATTGTTGTTTAGCCACACGGCCACCCACACAACGGTCAACTTTATTTGTTAACCAGTCTTTACTCGCTACTGCTTCCAGTTGTAATACTTGTTCCAGATAAGTATTCAGTTCAGCAGCATCATAAGTTACCGGCTCATATTTTCTATCAACCGTTTTATCCTGCATGATTACTTTCGGAGAGCTGCCAAACATGTCCTCCATTTTCAGGTCCATCGGTTTAGAACCGTTGGTAGCAGATTCAAAAGTAAAACGATGATCACCTGTCACTTCTCCTACCGTATACATCGGAGCCCTTTCACGGTCAGCAATTTTCTGTAACGTATCAATGTTTTTCTGGCTGATCACCAGTCCCATACGTTCCTGAGATTCATTGCCGATAATTTCTTTGGCAGAAAGGGTCGGATCACCAACTGGCAGTTTATCTAAATCAATCTTTCCACCAGTCTCTTCAACCAGTTCAGAAAGACAATTCAGGTGACCACCTGCTCCGTGATCATGAATAGATACAATCGTATTGTGATCGCTTTCTACCATACCACGTACGGCATTGGCAACTCTTTTCTGCATTTCAGGATTTGAACGTTGAATAGCGTTCAGTTCGATACCTGAACCTAAAGCCCCTGTATCTGCTGAAGATACCGCAGCACCGCCCATTCCTATTCTATAGTTTTCTCCGCCTAAAACAACAATTTTGTCATTCAGCGCAGGTTTTTCTTTTTTAGCCTGGTCAGCTTTTCCATAACCAACGCCACCTGCCTGCATGATTACTTTATCATAACCAAGTTTCCTGGCGTCTTCCTCATGTTCAAAAGTAAGGATCGAACCTGTAATCAGTGGCTGACCGAATTTGTTACCGAAATCAGAAGCTCCGTTTGAAGCTTTGATCAGAATATCCATTGGAGTCTGGTACAACCAGTCTCTTTCGTTTACTGCTTTTTCCCATGGACGGTTTTCTTCCAGACGAGAGAAAGAAGTCATATAAACAGCAGTACCCGCTAAAGGCAAAGAGCCCTGACCACCAGCTAACCTATCTCTGATTTCTCCTCCTGAACCTGTAGCCGCACCATTAAAAGGTTCTACAGTAGTTGGAAAATTATGTGTTTCTGCTTTCAGTGAGATTACTGAATCAAAGTCTTTAATTTCATAGTAATCCGGTACATCAGCTCTTTTAGGGGCAAATTGCTGCACTCTCGGGCCTTTGACGAAGGCTACGTTATCTTTATAGGCCGAAACAATGCCGTTAGGATTAGCCTCAGATGTTTTACGGATCAGTTTAAATAAAGATGAAGGCTGTTCTTCTCCATCAATCACAAACGTACCATTGAAAATCTTGTGACGGCAATGTTCTGAATTCACCTGAGAAAAACCGAATACTTCGGAGTCTGTCAGTTTACGTCCTAGTTTATCTGCAAGTTTATTTAAATAATCTACTTCTTCTTCACTTAAGGAAAGACCTTCCTGCTGATTATACGCTGCAATATCTTCAATTGGCAGAATTGATTCTGGCTGAAGGCTGATCGTATAAATCTCCTGATTGAGTTCACTGTATTTTTGAAACAGCATCGGATCAAAGTCAGTAAAATCTGCTGTTGTGTTTTTGAACTCTTCAATTCTGATGATCCCGTGAATATCCATATTCTGCGTAATTTCAACAGCATTCGTGCTCCATGGAGTTACCATTGCAGCGCGCGGACCAATAAAGAACTCCGTCAAAACGGTTTCTTGTTTGAACCGGGCCCCGCCAAACAGCCAAGTTAACTTAGAAATATCTGACGATGAGAGAGTTTGCTCTGATTGTAAAGCAAAAACAGTATTAAGCTCGTTGGAGAAGAAATAAATCATGGTATGTTTTTATGGCGCAAATTTAATTTAAAAAAATTCTATGCCGCTATATATTGCAAAAATAGATGCAACAATTTGCAAATTCTACTTTAAGATGTAGAATTACAACGCTGTTGATCATTTCCATTTATTCACTTGCTCTGTTTTTTTCGTAAATTGGGAAGACAGCGCCTGCATTCTTGATTGCAGTAACAATTTTCTGCCTTTCAGGGTCCGCGTAAATATCAAATTACAAGGGCCAACCAGATTTCTCCACTGCCCGGTAAAATATTCAGCAAGTTCTTTATTTCTGGCCAGTATTTCCGGAAGCGCATGGTAATCCCGCTGACTAAAAAAAGAAAACAACCAGCTTTTCCTTACAATCACATAACGCGGGTTATCAATTTCTTCCAGCACTTCCCTTAAAGCTTTTATAAATACAGAATTTTCAAAAGTTGTTCCCCCTGTCAGATGGCAATAAACAGCACCATAACTATCATGTGTAGTAATAATCTCCAACTTCGAAGGATCAGAGTGAATAACTTCCGCCTTAATCAATGATTTAAGCAGCGCATTGGAAATCTGAAACACATCTTTTGAAATATCACGATATTTTAAATATAACCTGGCAGCAGTATAAAGCTGTTTACCACAAAAGATCAATCCCAGGCACCCTGCAAGCATCAGCCATTTAAAAAAAGATTCAGGAGTTTTCATATACCGGAGTGAACGGAAAAACAGCCTGATCATATCTGCTCCGAAACTCAGGAGTCCAAAAAACAATTCAGCGAACAGATAAGCCATCGTTTTATTCAGATACATCTTTTTTACCTTTTGATAAGGTACCTTATCAGAAAAAGGAACGCGAATTTCCTCTACCAGTACTACTCCAGCTTTTAAAGCGGTGTTCCAGGCCTCCTTTAATGATTCACGGTCACCTGCACCAATAAATGTTTCTTTGTTGCTGAGGGCTATTTCTTTAACCTCGTGAATTCTATCAGGAATATTTAAACGCCCTATCCCATTTTCAATACCCGATTTCTCTTGAAGTGACACGCCAACAAAGCCTCTGAATCTTCTTTTCAGTAGATCAAAGTCATCACCACCCGTAGCTGAAGTTGGATCTATACAAGCTAAATGCCAGATATTGGCGGTTTTTCCCGGATTATCTTTTTGCGTTCTGATCGCTCTTCCACGCATCTGGTTAGATAAAACAAAAGAACCAACAAAACTGGCCAGAATAAGTGAATTTATAGCGGGTGCATCCCATCCTTCACCTAGCAGAGATTTGGTACCAATCAGTATTTCAATACCACCAGCCTCAAAAATGGCAGTGACCAGTTGTATAATTGAATTCCTCAGGTTTCCTTCAACCTGGATGAATAGATAATCTGCATCAAATGGCACAACCGACGCATTAACTTTTAAGCATCCCGCAGCTTTTGATAAGACTTCAAATGCTGCATAAGCAGTTTGAGGAAGGATAACAATTGAACCTGTTAACACCCCTATTTTCATCTGGGCCGGATTATTACGTCTTAACTTTTCAAAAACAGGCATCACACCAATTTTATTCAACTCCATGACGTTCTCTGAGCCGTTCACATAAAATTCTTTCCTTATATAATCTGAAAGAATAACCATCCTCAATGCCGTATTGATCCGTTGATATTCAAAATCAGCAATCTCTTTAATACTATTTAACTTATTAATACTGGAAGTTAAAAAACCTGTTACCTTCTTGTTATGCCAGAAGCTGATCTGTTTGCCTTCAATTATACCATGATGAATTAACCGGTTTTCGAGCTTTCTCCGGTGTTCCTGAAACGTATTAAAATGAGTATTGTCAAAAAGATAAAATTGCAACAGGGTTTCTATCCAGGTATAATCCAATATTGGAACACTGAATTTTTTATCTCCTATAACTTCAAGATGTCCATCCTGAATTTCTCTTCCACATGCTTTCAGAAAGATCAGACAAGCGGCATAAGAAGAGAAGTTTTCATAAATCCATTCCAGATGGGCGGCAGGCTCTATCCAGACAGTCCAGTTTTCTAAAGCAGAAATCAAAGTCTCATCAGCTTTGATTTCTAAATATAAACCAGATACATTTTGCCGGAAAGTCTGTATGCTTTGCGCATCATCTGCTGTAGGCAAAGTAAAATGGATATAGTCCTGATGTGCGCATAAGTCGTTCTCTATCACTAGTTCAGGCACAGAAATCTCCAGATCAACCGGCCCGTTAAGTTCGAGGTACCTTTGCCATTCATTCACAGAAACATCATAAGGAGGCGTTGCCGTCAAACCAACAATAACAGGCTTAAGCTGGTTTTTAACTCTTGTCAACGTCTTCCACCACTCATTTTTCAAGTGATGTGCCTCATCAACTATAACTGTCCCGACTTTCTGTTCAATCAGTCCTTTAACAATCAGATCAAGATTCCTGTTATCGCTATTTTCAGTTTTTGTTTCTTCAGTTTCCTCTTCGGCGTCAGTTTCAGCTTCATCAATACGCAGGTTATTACAGGCTGCATGGAGTGCCTGATAAGTAACAACCGTCATAAATCCAGGTTTACGAATATCTGTTGATATCCAGCCGGGTATTATATCATTTGATAAAAACAGTTCGCAGAAACGCTGAATCCATTGTGCTCTGATCGCAATAGTTGGCGCCAGAATTAAAACAGGCTGATTGAGCCGCAAAGCCACTTCTAACCCCAGTATGGTCTTTCCCGACCCCGGAGGTGCTATAATATGAAGGTGTCCGTCTGTTAAATACCTGTCCAGCTGATCAAAAATGCGCTGCTGATATTTTCTCCAGCTATATTTAAACCCAATATCTTTTGGAAACTCAATCAACCCGATGTATTTATAAATTAATGATCCTAAATTTTAAAGTTGAGCGAAGTTAAATTTTTCCTCTCACTCCGGGCTTTAAATTAGAAAATTCTTACTGGATTATCCTGATAACCGTTTTCCATTTCTATCTTTGACAAAGATTTTTATCCTCATGAATTTAGATATACTACTTCAGCAAGTTGCTTTTATTCACGAAATCGACAAGCTTAAATACATCCAGAGAAAAACCCGCCTTTTCAACAGTGACCGCAGAGAAAATGATGCCGAACACAGCTGGCACCTGGCTATGATGGCACTTACATTGGCGGAACATTCCAATGAGCCGGTAGATATTTTAAAAGTCTTAAAAATGTTGCTGATCCACGACCTGGTAGAGATTGATTCAGGTGATGTTTTTCTGTATGATACGATTGTGAACCATGACAATATAGAGGCCGAACGTAAAGCAGCAGAAAGAATATTTGGTTTGCTGCCTGCAAAACAAGCAGAAGAATTTGTTGCAATCTGGGAAGAATTTGAAACCGGAGATACAGCAGAGGCCAGGTTTGCACGTTCTATGGATAGGTTTGAACCGATCTTACAGAATGTATCAAATCAGGGCGGTACCTGGACTGAACACCATGTACCTTACCATACAGTGATGGAGAAAACCCGTAAAATTGAACATGGATCTAAAATTATATGGGATTTTACTGAAACACTGATTGATGATAGTGTAGCAAAAGGATATATAAAAAAGACGGACACTGATTAAGATTTTTGTTCTTTACGCATTCATACTAAAATTGAGACAATAAAAAATCTTCACTATCCGGCTTGCCCTCAGCATCAGCTTCAGTTAAATGACCATCCTGACCACTTACTCTGGTCAGTTTTTTTCCCTGTCTGAAAACTAACTGCAACCCATGTTCCTGATCCCAATCACACGCACAGACAACCTGAACATAAAGATCTTCTTGTTCATACAACCGTCTTGTCACATAAATTTCTGTTGGCTGCACGAATTTCCAAATCTCATTTTCATCAGTAATTGCTCTTAAATCATCATCTGCTTCATCCGGCTCTGCGAATTCCAGAAAATCTAAACAGTTTTTATAAACAAGATGGGTTACGGCTTTCCTGTCTGCAGAAGTCAGCGCCAGAAAATGTTGCAAAGCATCATCAGCCTCCACTAAAAACGTTTCATCATGCTCCCTGTCATAATCGGTAAAACTGATGCCTACTTTTTCATGATCAAAAAACGGGATCTCAATTTCTTCTCCTATCCACCAATCTAAAAGGCTATCATCTTCAGTTAAAGTTCCGATTACTTTTGATATGATTTTTTCTCCCATGGCTGCTTTTTTGTGAAAAATTAAGCATTTTTATCAAGAAACTTATTATTGTGTGAATATTATACTACTGTTAATCAATTAATAAGCTTATTTAAGGTTATTCAGCGGCATAAAAAAGCCCCCAAATAGTGTCTGACTTTTTGGGGGCAGTGCAGGCTGGGCAAGCTTTTTTTATCAAATCAGTATAAATCTATACTCTTGGTGAATGACAATATAAAAGCACACGGTATTATTTTTTGCTTTCCATAGGGGCAGAAACTGAAGCCGATGAGAATTGGGTGAGCACTGCTTTGACATTTTTGCCTGCATCCCCTTTATAATTGACATTATCAATTTTCCAGGCACCGTTCTCTTTAACCACTACGACATCATCTTTCCATGCTTTATTGTTAGCAGTCTTGTTGGTAAACTCAACACTAACAACAGCTTTATCTCCTTCAATTTTAGTTTCACCAATTTTGAATCCGGTATATCCATCCTGCTGGCTGGTAAAAATGTCACCATCAATCATTGCTGGCTTATCCGTTGATTTTGAGGCCCTGATCTCTGCTGCCGATAAAGCCTCCTTTTCAAGTGCTTTGTCAATCAGTACGGCTAATGAGGCAGAAAGCAGCCCTTTATCGGCACCAACATACTTGCCTTTGTAATATTTGTAAAATTTGTTAACCACCTTGGTGATCCCATCACTTTGAGTGTTGTTACAGCTAAATAAAAGCATAATAACAATAAGAGGAAAAAATAGAATTTTGGTTTTCATAAGCTTAATATTTGGTTTTTAGCTAAAAAATACTACTCTCTAATATAAGCAATTATTCAGACAGGACAATAAATAATATCACTGAAATTAACCCATAAGTATTTGAATGATAACACAATAACATTGCTTATCAAATCAATCGTTTTTCTGTTTTTCGGGCCTCTTACAGGTTCGCTAACTTTCGTTTACAACAGGCTCAGGAGTCAGAAAATCTGACAGTCCTTTCTTAAGATTCGGACAGGGTGCATTTTTCAACCCGTAACGTACATCATCTATTTTCCAGTTCCCATTTTGTCTGATCAGCTGCACTTCATCCGTCCATACAATATCATCTTCCCGGTGATTCGTGAATTCTACACGTACTGTGGCCAGATCACCGTCAGTTCTTACCCGTACTATTTTAAAAGAAGTATAACTCTCATACAGACTTGTAAAAATATCTCCTTCTATCATAGCTGGCTTATCAGTTGACTTTGCCGCTTTTAATTCAGCGGCTGATCGTTCTTCTAACTTAACCGTTTTGTCAATCAGTGCAGCCAGTTCTCTGGACAATAAGGTTTTGTTTACCAGTTCAAAAGGGCCATCGTAATTTTTATAAAATGCATCTACAGCTTTAGCTGCGCTATTGCTTTTAGAATTAGTACAGCCGAATAAAATTACAGCAGTAATGATTGATACTAAAATTTTGGTTTTCATTGGTATATGGATTTGTTTTGCCAGGTATTAATTGATGATTATTTTATTCTACATGCCCTGAATAGATCGTTTTACCATCTTTCAACTCTCCAAGCCTCCAGACATTATTTCTTTTTTCCAGAAATACGCCTTTATCAGAAGCTTCGGTTTCATAAGCTGTTAAAGATTTTTTGTTCAGTACCCAGCTTGTTTTTTGTGTAAAGACTTCTGCTTTTTTCTGATCATCGGAAAAGATGACACTTGCGGTTGAAGTTTTATCCATACTTTTTAATTTAAAAGGCAATTCAAGCACACGGATACATCCTTTTTTAAGATTACTCCATTGATATTGATGACCAGCACACAGCCTGCAACGCTGATCGTCGGCATCCGAACTTACTGCGGTAATGGGGGTCAAAAACTGCGACAGCACATCTTTAGTACTTTTCCCAAAAGAGTGTTCCCCTTTAAAACGAACATTATCGATCTTCCAGGCATGATTTTCTTTAATTAATTCTATATCGTCTTTCCACGTTTCAGTGCCGGCCTTGTTATTGGTAAACTCGACCTGAACAGTAGCTTTATCGTCATAGATGCTGGTTTTACCAATCTCATAAGAGGTGAAACTTTCTGACAGACTGGTAAAAATATCACCTTCAATCCTGTTTGGCTTGTCTGTTGATTTTAAAGCTTTGAGTTCTTCTGCAGATTTAACTTCTTCTGCAATTGCTTTGTTTACCAGATCGGATAAAGTAGTGGAAAGTAAAGTTTTGTCTACCTCCTCAAACGGCCCCTTGTGGTGATTATAGAAGGCATTAATCACTTTGTTAATCTCATTATTTTTGAAAGGGTTACAACTGAGTAAGAGCGTCGTTACGATCAATGATAACAGGATTCTTAATTTCATATCATTAGGTTTAAAGTTCAGTAAGCTGCCCGGAACAGCTTTTATAATTCTATAAACGCGATTTAGCTGCAAGACCCCTATTGCAGCACTGAAATATTTATATGCACCGGAGAATAAATGGATTGTGTAGTCAGTAACAATAAACCCCTATTTTGGTGAGCCGGGATAAATCAGTAAGTTTAAAAAAAAATAGTTAAATAGTTCTTTTAAAATCCGGTAATGCACGCATTTATTATCATCTTATCAATTCTTCTGCTCTCTTTCACCTTATTATCAATTGTTAAACACGATTACTGGACTTTCAGAATTTTCGATTATCCCCGTTTACAAAAACTGGTACTTTCTATCATTTGTGTATTACTGATTATCTTTTTTTACCAGGGGCCGGTACTTTATAACTGGTTACTCACTGGTTTAATTACCTTGAATATTGGCTATCTTTTTGTACAAATCGTCCCTTTCACTCCATTTGGAAAAAAACAAGTACTCAGGATAACGGCAGCTATTCCGGAACAAAGTCTGAGTATCATGATCGCCAACGTTTATCAGGACAATACCAATTCAAAAGGCTGCCTGCAAGAAATACAAAAAAGCGATCCGGACCTGGTACTCCTGCTCGAAACTAACCAGCGCTGGGACAACGAAACCAGGGAACTGGAAAAGAGATACGGGTTTCACGTTCGCGTACCACTGGAAAACACTTATGGAATGCTATTGTATTCCAAACTGGAATTAAAAGATCCGGCTGTTCTTTATCTCGTAGAAAAAGATATTCCATCTATTCATACTGGTGTGATCCTTAAAAATGGCATGCGGATCCAGTTATATGCGCTGCACCCGACTCCGCCTGTGCCTAATGAAAATCCAAGATCTACTGAAAGAGATAAGGAATTGCTGCTCACAGCAGATCTTGCGCAGCAAAGTAAAGATCCTGTAATCGTTATCGGTGATATGAATGATGTTGCCTGGAGTTATACTACAGAACTGTTTTTGAAAATGAGCGGCCTGCTGGATCCAAGAAGAGGAAGAGGATTTTTCAACACTTTCCATGCACATTATCCGGTTATGCGCTTTCCATTGGATCATGCTTTTATCTCCACAGATTTTAAACTGAAGCATATCAAGCGCCTGGCAAATTCCGGCTCTGATCATTTTCCGATTTATATTGACCTCCAATACGAGGCAAAAGCCTCTATTGAACAAGAAGCGATGGAACCTGATGCTGAGGATATAGCAGTTGCAACAGAAAAGAAACAAGATATTACCAGTGATTAAACGTAAATTGCCTGTACATGGAACCTGATGATGTAAAAATATCCCGTAAGAAACCAATTTTCCCAGTTACAGCTGCTTTGCAAAAGTACCTGAGAACCTATCAGCGGGACTCCAAACTTCCAATCACTTACAATGACTTGTTAGTTTTTGATGAAGCCTATCCGATTATGGATAAATATGGAAAAGATTCACTTTGGGAAGGGCCTATTTACCCTGCAGACCGGATTGAACAATTACATAATGGCCTGAAAGTTATTTATGCCAATTTAAAAGCATCTGGTAACCTGCGTATCGTACAACATAAATATATTGAAAAAATCGAATATTGCACCTTTGGCAATACACATCCTTTTCGGATTAAAATTGTCAATCGTCTAAATGATGTCTACGACTATTTTTATGTTAAAAAAGCAGATGCATCCCGGATTTACGGCCTGGAGCTGGAAGAAATTCTCTCCCCAAACCAAGTTAACTATCTGGTTGATGGAGAAACACTGATTGAAGAGCATGTGGCCGGAATACCAGGAGATGTTTTCGCAAAAATGTATTTACACAATCCAGAATATAATCCTACACGTATTGCAAAAGAATTTGTAAAATTCAACGAACGTTGTTTAGTCATGCTGCTGGGCGATATGCGGGCTTATAATTTCGTGGTACAGATCACACCCGACTTTGATGATATTCAGTTCAGGATCAGGGCTATTGACTTTGATCAGCAGTTTTATGAAGGAAATATCAAAGTATACCTTGCACAATTCTTTAAAGAGAACCTTCCTTATGTAAAGATGTGTATGGACCAATTGTCTGATAAAACTTTTCTGCAATATCAACAGGAAGAGAAATCTTCTATCTTACACCGTGTCCGCAGTGAGCGCCATCGTCTTACGGATTTACGGGATGTATCCAATACGGAGGTTCTGACCACGCCAGAAAACATAGAGACATTGAAAAAAGGGATGTCAGAACATTTTGCAGACCTGAATTACCTAAACTGTAAAACCATGACTGATATTGTAGAACTGAATATTAAAAATATTATCAGGCAGGTGAAATTATAGCAACTAAGGAAGATTCGGATCCAGCACCAGTTTACTCCATCCTCCTTCTCCGCTGGTTTTTAATTCTTTTTTTCGTTCTTCCAGTATCTTCTGCATTTTACTGTTATACGCCCAGCATGTGCTCTGCCTGATCAGCAATAATCCTGAGAGTTTATGGGAAGAAATCTTCCCTTTTGTAGAGTATACCAAAAAAAGCATATAAAAAGCTTTATTGATCGGGATCTTGCTATTTTGAAAAATAGTATGCGCAATTACTGATTCATCATAACCGCACTTGGTACATCTTCTGCTATAGGGTAAGAAACCGGCCAGAAAAAATGTATTTGTACATTTACGGCAAGTATATCCTTTCGCCCATTTCAGCTCGGAAAGATATTTAAAACACGTTTCCCTATCCGGATAAATCTTACTGAACTCTGCAAAATCAACATGAGCTGACATTACCCTGGCTTTGGTAACCTTCTCTATGTTCAAATGCAATTCCTGATTATCTTTTTCCAGCATCGTATTCATCAAGGAAATCTCTTCATTCTGTTTTTCAATAATGGAAGCCTTCAGGCTGACTTCTTGTGTGCGCTCATCAACCAGTGTAGTTAATTCCTTGTTTAAAGTATCTTTCAGACTTTCATTTACCTGCAATTGATGAATCATTCTCTTTTGCACTTCACTTTCATTTTTGCGCAAGGTCCTCACACGCTCGCCAATGGCAAAAGACACAAGGATCATTTCAAATACAAAACAGAAACTCAGGCTATAGTAAGTAAAGGGCCCGTATGGCATCCAGGGTACATTTAATAACAACAGAATTTTGATCAGGAAGCCGATAACCAGAAATGTATAACCGATCACAAAAAACATTGCCGGACGGTAATGTTTTTTAAAAATATAAATACCAGTTCCATAAGCAACGAGCAAAGGGATGATTTCTACTAGTTTATAACTAAAAAGATGTGTATTAAACAGACAGATTATAAAAAATAAACTGCGTAAAATGATAACCCAGACAATTAATTGATAAAGCTTCGGCGCTTTGGATTTGACGTAAAGAAAATTAAGGGTAAACATCAGCGCGAAAACACTGCTTAAATACAAACTAAAGCCAATCCCATATTCATTCCATAAAGGCCAGTCAGGCCACAGGTATTGAAAGGCTATACCATCAATGCTCATTTCGTAAAGGCCAATACTTAGATTATACAATACATAATAGAGATATTGCATCTGTCTGACCGCAAAAAACATGAGCAGGTTATACAAACTGAAAACGATTACCATTCCATAGAACAATCCGAAAATCAGGTATTCATTCAGGGCATATTTCACAAACCAGCGGATATCTCTCAATACCATAAGCGCACTTACTGATTGAGACGATTTTATCCGTACATAGTAGGTTAGCGTTGCGTCAGTATCATTATTAAGCTCATAAACAAAGTTCTTATGCTGATATTCTCTTTGACTAAATGGATAGGCAGTCCCGGAATAATACGCCTGGTAATTACCATTGCTGTCGGGTACAAACAAGGCAAAATGATTAATTGACTGATCAAAGAATTCAAGTATCCAGTTTTTAGCAGATGCTCTGGAATGTTTTATTTTAAACTTATACCAGTAAGCAGAGGTGATATGATAGTTTTTGGGTGTATATTTCTTATTCACAAGAAATGCTGACTGAAGAGCAGGCTTTAAAATATCAGTTAATTTCAAAGTGCCCGTACTATCTTCCAAATATTCAATTTCCCCATAAGAAAAAATATAATGCGGAACTTTATCATCAATTGAAATAATCTTTTGTGCATAAGACAGTTCAGTTGTCAGCATAAAAAATAAACACATGACCATAAGGATTCTAACCAAATGGCCTGCAGAAGAGTTAAAAACAGGTTTAGTCATTAAAAATTGTAAAGATGTTAATCACAGGATGACTAAATATAATCAATTGCAATGAACAATTTAACAATCAGACAACTGGCCTGACCATGAAAAGCCAGGCCAGCTGAGTGCACTAATTGATTTTATTCACCACTAAATTATCGTAATAGATATAATCTGTAGTATTTGCTTTCCATTCTTCCTGGCTTCCTCCTCTGAAAGTGTGGAAGGTAAGCTTATTGATTAATCTCTGACTATCATTTGTAGTCCAGCGGATATCATTATCCAGAATGGTTTGTCCATTGATCATAATTTGAGCATGTCCGTTGGTACTTGAACCTGTATTGCTTTTCACATACATATGGACATGATACCAAACTCCTTTTTGAAGAGATCCGCTTGATGGGAACCGTTGCGTGTAAGTATCGCCAAATTTGGTAGGCTGATCTTTATGATAAACATAAGGCTGAAAGAATACTCTGTCTGCACTTGATGCATACCACATTAACCGCAGCGTTCCACCATTTCCGTCCCACCCAGGATCTCCCCCGGTATTTCCTTCACCAATTGCAAAGCCGAAACCAATCTTTCCGCCTTTGCTGAAATTGAAATTGCTATGAAATTTCACATCATAATCCAGTTCATACGCAGTTCCCTGGCTCAGATTTACATTTCCAATCAACCCCCCAGCTCCTGAAAGCGCATTTGGCAATAAAGTAACTCTTAATCCATTAGAACCGTCTTTTCCATTGGTCACAAATGCTCTGGATTCCTGCCATCCCGAAATGTTTCCAAAATCTGCTGCCGCCTGTGAATTGGTGTAAGTAGAGCCATTGGCCCGGTTTTCCCAGTTCAGATTAATGTCTTCATTGACGGCATTCACTGCAGTTGCTGAAGCGTCCTGATTTTTGTTGCCCGATTCGTTTGTATTGACGTCTTTTTTACAAGCTGTCCCGAATAAAACTGCCAGTAAAACTATACTGGCCATCAACTGTCTTCTAGTAGTCTGTTTTTTCATTAGATAAATATTTAGTTTATAATTTAGGTCCTATAAATTTAAAGGACTTTTATGGATATAAGCAAGATAAAAATTTTACAATTATCTGTATATCAAATAATTAAAAACCAATTGATACGCTATAAATCATAGATTTTTTAACATAACAAGCGTATTTATCAGCCTGTAACCGCTTTAACTGCTGTCTCATTTTATCTTTGATACGCTTACACCACAAAAAAATATTTATTCTTTTTTTCCAGTTACCCGGATATGATTTTCAGAAGATGAAAAAGCAAACGGACCTGTATTAAAATTACGGCCGGTTAACAAGGCTGGTTCGCCTGTACCGGAGATGGATCGCCCATTTCACCATAGGATTAAGGCGGGCTGTCAGGAGATATCATCTCCATGTTCGATGAGTATGCTTAAGATTAAGAAAGGTTAAGTTTCTTTTTTGCAAATAACCTGGCCCATTCAGCCTTTTCATTACTGAGCTGGTCATCATGTGAAGTATAAAACTCAACTTTATGAAAAACAGGTAATTGGAGTGACAGGGAATAAAAAACATCATTATTATCAATAATCAATTGATAATCATTTATATAATGATGAGCAATACGTTTTCTGATATTTTCAACACCTATCCCACTGGAATGCTCAGCTGCCCATTCACTCTTTTTATTGTAAGTATTCAGCAAAATAGAACATCCGTCTTCAGAAATTGACAGCCGGATTTTTGCGGGATCATCCGGCAATGTACAATTCCCATGTTTCAGAATATTTTCTACAATGGTGATAATAATCAATGGGACAATTTGAATTGATGAAGATGTAGTCCCGAAATCAAGGTCGATTTGTAAACGGTTGCTAAACCTCATTTGATTCAGCTTAATCACGTTTCGTACGTGTCTGAGTTCGTCAGAAAGCATCACCATCCGGTTACCTTCATTCCTATCCAGTGAATACCGCATAATTTGGGATAAGGTCATAATGGCGTCTGACAGTCCATCTGATAAAGGCAAAGCTTTTGCGTAAAAGAAGTTCAGGGTATTGTTTAAAAAATGCGGATTAATTTGTGCGCGAAGAAATGCATATTCTGCTTTAAGCCTTTCCTGTTCCAGACGGTTGCGCTTTCTTTCATTCCTGATCATCTTAACAGCAAAAGCATAGGCAAAACCAAAAATCATATATTTCATTGTAAGGTATGCTACTGAAGACTGGACAGCATAAAACCCCTGAGGCGGTATACCAGGCCCCGGATTGACTTCAATAAATGGGGTGATATGATTCTCAACCAGGTACCAATCAATGGAATTAATGACGTGAATAACAAAAATACCGATAGTTAATGCTATAGGTTTATTGGGAATAGTATATTTTAAAAACAAATAAATACTCAGATAAACGATAATTAAGTTTGGGACTTGTGTAACTAATATATCTGTTAAACTGAAGAAATAAGTTTCAGGAATATTTACAAATTCATTAGCTGAATACAAAGAAAAATAAATCACCCAAAAAATGAAATGATAGCAGATTAAACGGAGTCCTAAAGGTTTCTTCATCAGCCGTTTGTAATTAAGAATAAAAATCAGTTTGGTGAAAAACCGGTAATTTGAGTTTCAGCATGTAAAAATCATCATTATTATCAACGATAAGTTCATAATTATCACCATAATGATAATCCAGACGCTTTTTAATGTTTTCCATTCCTATTCCATTCATGCTTTTGATCAATGTTTTTTTCTTTCTGTTATAGGTATATAAATGAATAAAATATCCATCTTCAGAGTTGAACAGGCTAATTACAGCAGGATCTTTTGCCAGCGTACAATCTCCATGTTTTAGTACATTTTCTACAATAGTTATAATGATCAGCGGAACGATCTGAATTGAAGGAAAAGTATCTTCAATTTTAAGGTCAATTTGTAACTGGTTACTAAACCTCATCTGATTAATTTTAATCACATTATTTACATGTTCCAATTCATCAGAAAGCAAGACCATTTTACTATGTTCATTCTTTTCCAGAGAATAGCGCATAATTTGAGATAAAGTTACAATTCCATCCGATAGTTCTTCAGATAAGGGTAATGATTTTGCATAAAATAAACTCAGTGTATTAAACAAAAAATGAGGATTGATCTGCGCCCGCAGAAATGCGTACTCAGCTTCAATTTTCTCCTTTTTTATCATTGCCATGTTCTTTTCCCGTTTAATTACTTTCATGCAAATTTCATATCCAAAGCCAAAAAAAGCGAACTTAACAAATACCCAAAGCACAATTACAACCTGATACAGGAAATTAAATTCAGGTACCGCCGAGTTTTTCAGGAATGGCCTGAGCACAAAACTTATTTCGTACCACATCAGGAAATACCAACAATAAAGTATCACAACCCCAATCGTCAACGGGATAATCTTTAGCGGAACAGTATATCTCGAACACAAAAATATAATGAGATAAACCAATCCAATATTTGTTCCCTGCGCACATACGATATCAAGCCACACCCTCAAATAATGATCACCAGGATGAAAAATAGAATCATACCTGTTGAAAATCAAATGTAATACCCAGAATATTATATGATAAGATATTAACTTATAATTTATGGACCGTTTCAATTGGCAGTTTTATAAGTCCGTACAAATTCAACCCAGTCTGGAGTATGATGCGGAATCACAATATCAGGAGTTATCCCAATATTGTTTAATGGACGCTTTTCTATCCTGTCTGACCTGAATGCAGGATATTGAACAGTAAAATAACTACATGGGATTTTTCCACTTACAATTTCAGTATAGTCAATAGCTCCCGCACTATTCTGACCAAACAGCGTAACTTTTTTACTTTGTTCAGCTCTTAAAATAAAATGCTCTGCAGCACTCGCACTTCCTCTGTTCATCAGCACAGAGACACGCTGCGGATTCTTTAAGACCTGAGAAAACTCAATAGTATCTCCCTCATAAAGCGGATAAAATTCACCAACATGTGCCTTTAATTTTTCGGTCTCTTCCCTAAACTTCTTTTGAGTCTGTTCAGGAAAACCAGAAATATCGGTATCGTATCCATTCTTAATATTATCCGGAGTTGCCCATACCACTCCACCATCTGTATAAATTGGATTGGTATAAATATAAGGTAATACTTGCTCGAAGGTACTGGTTAGTCCTCCCGAATTATTACGGATATCAATGATCAGATGTTTGCTTGTTTTCAGTAATTCCTTATTTTTCTCCAAAAGGCTGTCTACTTCTTTTTTGTATTTAAAAGCAAAGCTAGGCATTACTAATAAATTAGTTTCCTTATCAAGCACTTTAAACGACGGTGATAAAGACTTTTTAACCAGTGTTCTGGGTTCGTATTTATTGGTGAAAAATTTACTTTTATACCATACGCCAAAATAACCAAGCTCCAGGCTGTCTTTCTTTACAACTAACCATGGGAATTTCTTCCCATGGTCTATCCCTCTGAAATAAATAAGGTGATATTTATCTTTTATCTTTTTTATCCTGAGCTTTACCTGCTGATTCTCCCAGTTAGGAACATTCGTCCGAACAATAAAGCCAACGAACTCATTCCGGATACTATCTTTTACGATACCTATTTTATAAGTGTCAGGCGCATAAGTCCAGTATCCTTCTATGTTGTCAAGATTCTTTTGATTACGAAGTAAGTAGGCATCTAAGGTTTTTTCATTCCATGATGTCTTTTCTGTCGTAGAAAAAAAATCATTAACCTCTTCTTTTGTAGCTTTACCAGGAGTAAAAGAGAGACCTATGTGCTCATCTTTGAAAAAAGACAACCATTCCGCACAAATATCATAACAATTCATTTTGGAGGATAACTTAGCGATTTCTTTTAAACTATCCGTGAAAACAGTAAATTGTTTTTGATTTGAAGCATTTACTTTATCCTTATAACCAACATAATTATTCTTTATTTTATCTACCAGAGATTTAAAATTATCACTACAATTACAGCTTTGAGCACTAGATAAAAAGGGCAGTAAAATTAAAATCAGTATAAGTATTCTCTTCACTTTAGTGCGGTTGATATTATATAATCGGTTTATCATCAAATTATATGCTGCCTAACCAGTACTTTGCACTGTGTCACAAGTGAGACGCCCTGAGTCACCATCATTCGTATTAGCCTCAAAATTGCGGCCTCCCCCCCTGCCACCACCTCTTATTTTCATCATTTCTTTTTTTCCAAGTGATACAATAACCGTTTTTTCAAATGACAACGCCTTATTGGTACTTTTTTTCTTTTTCTTCATAAGATTGCTAGATTTTCTAAATATATAATTTACTTTTTAAATACGCAACAACTACAATACAGAGCTAACTTATTATTTTTGTCTTATTAAATCACAACTGAATTCTATTTTTCATTCCCTTTACACTCTTATAATATTGATATAAAAAATCATAGATAACAGCTTCATGCAGTCTTGAAAATTCGGGAATAATACGGTTGACCAGCATATGTATATAACTACTTAATAAATCCGCAATTGAAACCTTTAATGTTCCGTCCATTTCCATTTTCCTGAGCTGCCGGATTATTGGATCAATCTGTTCAGTCCGTTGTCTCAAAATCAAATAAAACTGATAAAATTGATCACCTGGCTGCTGTACACTTAATGAAGCGTAAATTTCGCTTTTCTTTTCCCTGAAAGATCTGGCAAGTTGTTTTCTTTGTTCTGTTCCAAACTTAAATTCCGATGCAAATGCTTCTTTGAGGTTCCTCATCAATTCAAGTTTAGGTTCTGTTGTAAATTCAAAAGCTTCAAACAAGGTATCAATAGAGAGAATTGCATATTGCCAGCGAAGATTTTCTCTTTCATCACCCGAACTCTGATCAAGAAAACCCAGGAAAGCAATACTGTCATAATAAAAGAACTTTTCAGCGAGCGCTAATGTATTGATCCCATAACGACCATACTCCGGCTGGTAATTATCAGTCATTATTTTCCAGAGAAAACCAGTTTTCTTATACGGTTTAAATGTGCTATGAAATGTCCTGGTGAGATATGGAAGCCACTTGATATCATTCAGCTTTAAGCGAAGCCTGATATGAAAATCGCTATCCGTATAACGGATAAAAAACCACTCTTTGATCCAGCCCTTTTTTTCACAGTGCGCAGTCAATGCCTTTATAGGGTTTGCAAGTAATACATCAGCATTACGCACACCGCAATAAAGCTTATAATATATCCATTCATGATCAGTATTACAGGTGGTTGCAGTTAATGCTTCGTGTATAGATAAACTATCTTTTTGTGTCGATAACTCCATATTAAGGTCAGGTTTCACTGTAATAAAAGCTTGAAACTCATGCATGTAATGTTGCTTATCTGAATTTCTTACTAAGTGAGCTGGCTGCAGGTATTCTTTGAAAATGAATTGACTGCTGCCTTTCAAATGCAGCTCAAAAATGCGATGGGTTTCTTCCAATGCCTCAAAATTGATAAGCAATTCATTATCACCATCTGCAAGAAAAACTTTTTGAGGTAAATTATATTCCTGTATAAAATCAAGGAGCAATTCCCGAAAGCGAATTATGCTTTTTTGAAGCAGATTTTGAATGTCCTGCTCCAGAAAGATCCAGCTGGCACGCTGTAATATAACGTTCTTAAAGATCACCCGTGGTAAAAAACGATATTGTTGGCTAAGGCTTCCCCAATTAAATTTTAAATCAGTAATCTGATCCTGATCCTGAAGGTCACAAAGAAAATGATATACTGGCAAAGCGTTCCTACCAAAATTATGCGCATTACTTAATCGTGGTATAATTATTTTATTCAGATTTTTTGAGTACAAGACAATTTTTCCTTTTTTATAAGCTATAAACAGGTCCTGAACACGTATTTGCTGCTCTTCCGGTAATAAAGATTTTGCCAGATAAGGTATTTCGTAATTTCTGAAAGCAGGGCGCTGGAGCACATTTCCGACCCTTCCTTCAGGAAGATGCACAATTTCTGCAAAAATAACCCCTGGTGTGCTATTTTGCTCGGCTGTAGTCAGATCAGAAGCCAGTTTAGTAAGTTCCGGATCAGATTGTGCAAAACGGGCGATCATATTGACAGGGCTTGTTCCGCCAGCATATTTTATATAGACTTGTCCGGAAGATATGACTTCAAACATCAGCTGAACAGAAGAAGGGAATAATGAATTTGCAGGAATAATATCCTCCATATCTTCTTCAGAGATCTCAATATGGCGCTGATCAGCTTTATAAGCCTTTAACCATTTTTTTTGTAAATTTTGCTCCCAGTTACCCCAGGCAAGCATTTCTGTTTCAGCGGCCTCAAACAAATACAGTCCTTCTAAAATAGGTGAAGGTACTAAATGCTTACCAGGCACGTAACCAATACCCGTTTCCGTGTCCAGAACTTCTAAAAGAGGCATCTCCTGATCACCGTAACGCTCGTAAAACCGTTTGGTGAATGAAACTAAATGGGTCTGTTTTTTGCTCCTCATTTTATGGAGGATTCCAAGAGCTGTTAAAATTTCTCTTTGTAAATCAGTTGACAAACCGCTTTCGGGGTCAACTATACCTGTTACATCAGTTTGAAATATCTTTCCTGCCTCATAGGGAACGTCCAGCGTATCAATTACTTTTAGTATTTCCTGATAATCAGCTATTTTATTGACTAACTGCAGATCTAATTTGTTTAATAGTTGTTCTATTTTTTTGATTTTCTGAACGATACCCTTAATTTGCAAATCATTTACAGCATATTTTTCCAGAGTTTTAAGTAGCTGTGTAAGCAGCCCATCACCCGTAACTGCAGGATCAAGTTCATGAATCAGAAGTTGAGAATCCAAACAGTTATCAATAAATTTAACTGCATCATCAGTTTGAATACCAGCTTTTTCTAAAATAGCGATGAGATTAATCCTGGTTAACCCATGCCTCGCCGATTCCATAAGCTCCGTTAAATAAACTGAACTCTTTACAGCACTAATCTGGTGCTGTCTTTTGCCATCTGCATATTTATATTCTATATAACGAATATCCTCACCCATTACATACCAGCTACTGTTTGGAAAATAAAGTAACTGATCTCTAACCCCGGCGAGTGATGATAAATAAGCCGCTAATGCACAGAGATAATGCATATCCAGGCGCGTATGGCGGCTTAAATTACTGTTATCAATTATAATTTCAGATTCCCCTTTCTTCCATTTTGTAAGTCTGCAAGAAGAAAATAAACCGAATGGGGTACACCGGTTGTGCATCCTGGAGTAGTATTTATAAAGCGAATGCTTAAATTTTAAGATTTCTTTCTCCATTAAAATTAATCCGCTGCTGTACTTAAGACAAGCATTATATAAGCTTGGAGAAGCGATATAGATGGCCTCTAAAAAAACCGGGTCGCAGATCAGTTTTTCTATGACGAAGCTTTTATCAAAGTCAGCTAAAGAATATATTGGGGTACGAAGAATTACGCGCTGATCAAAATTGTGCGTATTTGTTATCTTTATCAATTCTGATAACCTCCCAAGTAAATTACATTAACCTTAAAACATGCTCCCCAAAGAATTAAACACACCTCTGAGTATAAATAAAGAGAGCATATTTTAAGATAAATGCCGCTAAAATCTAATGAAGTTGACATTGATTAACAAATTGCTTTTCTATTATATTTTAACTAATAATCAATAAAATAAATTTTAAGCCCGGATACTTAATTTTCAAACCTATTAATTATGCTAAAAATAACATTAAGGCTTATTAACCTGAAATGTATTATCTGTAACCCTGAAGAAGCTTGCCGAAACCTTATATTTTACTGCTCAACCCGATTTTTATTATTCAATAAAGTGTTACTTTCGTATTAACTACCCAAAAGACGAGATACCATGTATAATTGTATAATAATTGAGGATGAACTTCATACCATTGAATTATTAAAAACATATATTGATTCCATTCCTAATTTAAATCTGGTTGAGTCTTATTCAAATCCTGTTGTTGCTTTAAACAACATTACAACCAGGGTGCCTATCGATTTAATTATAATGGATATAGAGATGCCTGTTATTTCCGGATTAGAATTATCGAAAGAGCTTATTGGAAAAACGAAAAAGCTGATTTTCATAACCGGGCATATGCAATACGCCTATGAAGCCTTCCAGGTTCATGCTGATGGCTTTTTATTAAAACCTTTTACCATCCTAAAGTTCACCTCATTAATTAAGAGGCTCTTTCCTGATGAACAGCCGGGCAATGACGAGAAATCAAAAGATGACCACGATTTTTTCTTTGTGAAGAATAAAAGTGAAGACCTGAATACAACAAAAATAAATTTCAATGACGTTATTGCAATTGAGAGCCTGCATAACTATATTAAAATTTACACGGAGAAGGCCGAAATTGTAGCTTATTTAAAGCTGAGTGATATGAAAGCTTTATTAGCAGACAATACTAATTTTATCCAGGTACACCGCAGCTTTATTATTTCCATGAGGCACATCAAAACAATTAATGGCCCTAATTTAAAAATGGAAGGTGACTTATTTATTAAAATCGGTGAATCTTATGGTGAAAAATTCATCTCTTTTGTCAAAAACAGGACGTTGACAGTAAGTAAGAAAAAATAAAGCTTTATACCTGTGAATAAACCGCCGGCAATAATAACGTTGAAGTAATCTTACTCACTAATAGTGCATCCGAATAACCATCAACTGTACTTATTTTTTTCCACTCTGCATCAGCTATAAAAGAATCCCAATGCGCCGCTTTACCTTCCAGATTGTCAAAGGTCAGCATATAAGTCAAATTTGGTCTTAATGGCCCTATGACCGTTTCTCCCCAAAATACAGGTTTAAAACCCAGACGTTTGAAAATATCAATCTCCCCCTGATCATTGAACATTTCAACTTTCTTCTTTCCGGCAGCCTCACTTGCACTCTGATACTGACGCAATTCAAAAATGCGGGACTTATTTGGAGGGACTGCTATTTTAGGCGCATGTGCAAATGCCTTCATAATGGAACTTTCAATACGCACATAAGCAGGAGCTGTTGCCGGAGCAGTCAGATAAGGGATACCCTTTTGCTGAAATACCTTATCCTGTTCCAGTTTGACAATCACTTCATTGAAATGTGCAAGACTGTGATAAGGAATCAATACGAATAATCTGGTCTGGCCATCCGGCTTTAATTCGGTAAAAACGCCCACATGTTCTACCCCCAGTTTATTAAACGCTGGTATAGCTGCCTGACTATAAAAATCTTCCACTATTTTTTGCTGAATATCATCTTTCAGCGTATAAACTCTTAATTCATAAAATTCAGCAGGTTCATGCTGATTATCTTTAACTGCGGCTTTAGTCATTACAGGAGAAATAATTGCAGCCGTACCTGTTACCAGGGAGGCTTTTACAAATGAGCGTCTTTTCATATATTGAGATTGACAATAGATATGGTTGATGTAAATATAATTTTTCAAACTCAATATCACACATTATATTTTTACTTTTAGTTTAATAAAATCAGGCTGCATGACACTCCTGTCGTAGTTATCTATCAAGTATAAAGAAGCACTATAATCTCTTTGCACTTTCAAACTGGTTCTTCTGCATTCCATCGTACACCAGTTGATCAAGCTCATAAATATCCTTGCCAAACCGTACTCCTCCTTTATCATTAAGCCAGGCTGTATAATAGTATAGCCGGACAGGAATCCGCTGAGGCAAACCCATAAACTTTGCACGCGGGTAGCCGCTCTCTATCCCCTTTTTGAGCTGATCATATTTTTCACCTTTTCCAAATAAAGCAAAAGCCAGGTCAAGCGGTTTTTCTACCCGTACACAACCATGGCTGATTGCCCGCATACTCCGTTTGAACACACTCCTTACCGGTGTATCATGCAAATAAATGCTATATCCATTTTTAAAAAGAAACTTGATTTTACCCAACGAATTTTTCGCTCCCGGTTGTTGCTGAAAAGAATAATCACGAATATCAACCGCAGGCCAGTCAATAGATTCCAGATCTCTAACCAGTTTACCTTTTTTAAAAACTTTGATATTATTATTGGAAAGATAGTATCTATCTGCCGATGCATACCTGGAAATCTCATTCCGTGCAATACTTTGCGGGATATTCCAAACCGGATTAATCTGAACGCTATGAATCATACTTCCAAGCTGAGGCGTTTGCCTATCCCCAGGTTCTCCTACACAAACTTTCATCTGCAATATTGATTTATCCTTATCTATTACATCCAGACTAAAATTTGCAATATTTACTGCTACAAATTTCTGTTCAGCAGGTTTGTTCTTCCACCTCAGCCGCTCCATATTCACAACAACCTTCTGCCGCATGCTGATCTTAACACTATCTGTATCTTTATTTTCCGCTGTATCCGCATCCAGACGCTTTAATACTCTTTGTAAAGCCAGGTAAGTTTTTTCTTTTGGTTGTATACTATCCAGATAAATTTTAAGGTTTACTATTTCAAAAATCCTGATCACTGAATTACTATCAGGGATTAAAGTAGGAATTGTATAATGATTATAGATTTTAGCCGGATTTGTCATCCCATACTGCATCGCCATACTATACCGGATTAAAGAATTCACAACAGCCATTTCCAGTTTGGCCAGACTGCGCTGGATTTTTACCGTGTCCGATGACCTTTGATGAATCACTTCATCCAGCTGATATTTTAAACCAGTAAAAAAGAATTGTTCAGGATCCAGTCCATGCGTTACAGAATTATCCAGATAATCTGACAGCGTTTGCAGTTGCTGATCCTCAAAGAACTTTCGAACCAGCACCGGCTGATATTCTTTTTTTTCATAAATACTATGTATCAGATTGGGAAAAGGCAAATCGGACGATTTGGCTTCCAGCACATCAATAAACGCTGCGCGAAGTGCTTTCTCTTTCCTGGTTAGTTCAGTAAGATTTCCAGAAGGATCCTGTTTAATACCAGGTTGTACCTTTACAGGGTTCTTTGTAGAATAATTTGCCGGAGCCTCCGGTGTATTAACGGTTGTACGTCTAACCCCACAAGAACTCAACAACAACAGACAGCCTGTTATTCCAATAAAACAATTACATAAGAAATTACGCCCGAAAAATTTCATCTTATTTTCACTGAAATACAGCTACTTAAGAAACAAGTGCCTCTCATTTTTTGTTTGAGCAGTTTTTTGAACGAATGTTAAGAAAACAATTTCTGACACCGTTCACAGAAAAAAGTTCTTCTCTTGGTTTTACCGAGACTTTCCTTTTCAATTGGATGCCCGAGAGGGCAAACTTTACGTGAATAGACTAACCAATGCTTTTTAAGGACAAAAGCCTTTTTCCATTCCAGGAAATCAAAACTATATAAACTTGCCTCTTTAACCATTTCCTTTAATTTACCAGGAGGCAGGCCATCCACCGTACTCAAAGGGTGTACCTCTATTCTGTACAATACTTCATTTTTAATGATATTTCCAACACCAGAAAATATATCCTGATCCAATAATACGTCACAAACCAGGCTCTCCCCTTTTTCCTTAAGCTTTTTTATCGCCAGTTCCGGATCCCATTGATCTGACATGACATCACCAGACCAGTCATAAGTCTGGTTTATATCTCCTTCAATAAATTTCAAGGCACAGGTATAAAAATTGAGCTCATCATTTTCAAAGATCAAACTTAACCTGGCAGGCCTGTCTTTGCGCTCATTAATCATATAACTCCCAAACATGAGAAAATGAATACGTAAAGTAAAACCTTTAAAACAGATCAAAAAATGTTTGCCCCAGCTTTTAAAGGAAACAAGTTCCTGATTCAGCATCCGGGCCTTATCAATAGTCGTATCACCTACCACATTGGTAATGAAAGTACCTTCTAAATGAAGTTCTTCTACAAGCTCTCTTAATATGACTATTGACGGGCCTTCGGGCATAACATTCTTTGATTTGTATAATTTAATTATCTTTCCAGACGCTGACGGTAAGTCTCGATTTCTTTAAGTGCTTCCAGAATACCAGTTCTTTGTTTTTGCAGCAGTCCAATATGATCAGCATGAGATGCGTAATCCTCCAGGCATTTATCAAATTTCTCTATCGCAGCCTTTTCACCAGTTTCAATTGCGCCAAGAATAGCTGCATCTTCTTTACTGCTTAAAGCCTGTTTAATATCAATCCAGGTGCGATGAAGGCTTCCTAAAATTCCACCATCTTCATTTTCAGAATCTCCCCCATGCTGAGCAATATGTTCTTTAAGTTCCATTGCATAACCTGCACGCTGGGCCGAGTACTTTAAGAATAATCCTTTCAGTTCAATACTGTCAGTCGTTTCACTTGCAGACTCATAACCTTCTTTTCCATCGTTAACAATGTTGACCAATCCTTTCAGGTCACTAATAATTTCGTTATTGCTTTCCATATGTTCTAGATTTTTTCCCTGTAAGAACCCAGAAGAATGGAAATAGTTTTAGATTGTTTTTAAGGATGGCTTTTTATTATTTTTTAAGTATAACCTGTTATGAAGACGCTAAACATGTTTCATTGAGCAGGAAAGAGAACTAATGTGATTCATGTATATCTACAAAGGAGTAATATGTTGTCCATAAATAGCAAGTGTATTATAAAATCAAAGTATCTATTTTTGAATGTTGTTTTTAGTAATTAGCTGGACCGTTTATATTGATGCATTGATATCTTGGTATCAATATGATATGGTGATTCAGTGCGATAACGGGAGTGAATTTATATCCAGAGATGTAGACATGTGGGCATACCAGAACCATCAAGATCACATTTCCATGCATGGAGTACAAGTCCCGATTACAATTTTTTGGCTACTATATGCGGAATTATGCCAGAGGTACCTAGATTCAGAAGAGTTTTAATTAAACCTGCTCTCGCTAAATTGACAAAAACAAGTCGAACAATTCCCTCCCCTGAAGGCATTATCTCGGTGAAGTTAAAGCGTAAAGGTAAAAGTGGGATCAATGCCAGATTGAGATTGCCTAAAGTTGTTATGGGAACTTTCATCTGGGATGATAAACGTTATACATCACACGAAGGGTCGCAGCGATTGAACCTATTTCAATAAAACTATAAAAGAGCTAATCATTTAATAATGATTAGCTCTTTTATAGTTTGCTAAAAATCAGAAAATGACAAAATTGATTTTCTATTTTAAGTCTGCAATTTTGAATAAAATTTGTTTTGAATAACCTGATTCTTTGGTGACTTTAGGATCAAGTAATTGATATACAGTTGAAAAATGAATTCCATTTGTTCCAGCCATCCAATCACGATCTGTAAGTCTTGTAAATTTCGGGAGCTTAGTAAATGAGATTTCTGGCTGTTTATTGGTATTATCAATACCGAGTATCAATGGTCCATAATTTAAAGTATAAAAATCTGGTTTAGAATATTCCTGATTCACCATATGTTCAGCTTTAATTTGCTGATCAAAGGTCAGTACTATTTTATTCCCTTTCGAAAGTTTAGGTTTAAATATTAAAAAACCATTACGCAATACAAAAGGAATTGATCTTCCATTTAGTGTTAATTTATGTTTTTTGGTCCAGTAAGGAGCAAAAACTTTTATTGTAAAAGCTGAGTTTAATGAAGAATTTAAAACATCAAACGATACCTTCCCTTCGAACGGATAAACCGAGGTTTGATTCAATGTAACAGTCTGATTTCCCAATTTAAGCGTTGCTACACTATTGTTAAAAAATGGAATTACAATTTCTTTGACACCAATAAAATAACTATATTGAATAGCTCTTGCCAATCCTTCACCACCGCGCATAGTACAGCACCACCAGGCTTCATTCTCATTCACGTTAAGAGAATTATATCCTGGTCTCGGACAATTATTTAAGCCAAAGCCTCCATTTGCCCTTTGTGTATTGGCAATCCCATTATAATAAATATGATGAGCATCTTCTAAATAAAAAGGTTTATTGGTATACTGCCATAACTGTACTGCCAGCAGATAAGAATCTACAATAGCACAAGGTTCTGTCCATTCAGGACGATCAAACCAGTTAAAATTCTCAAAATCAGCTGTCATTGAAGTTGAACGATAAAGATTATATCTTTGTATCACAGCTTGTAAAAGATACGGTTGTTTAGTGATGGAATAATAACGCAAAAGTCCTCTTAGCCCAGTCAATGTTGCATGAGCCTGTACTTTCATACCTTTTAGGTCAATTTCAAGAAAACGGGCTACTATCTCATCGATTATACTTTTTAGTTCTGGTGAAGGAATAATTCCATAAGCCTGTACTATGCCATCTAAGAACACGAAATCGGTACCAATATCTGATGACACCCTCCACTTTCCAATTATTTTCTCCGCATAACCTATTGCTGCTCCCTTTGTTTTATCCCTTTCTTTAGGGTCTATTGGATAAATAGCATGATAACCTTTGGTAGGCAAAACCAAGTTTCTGATTACACGTTCCAAATATTCCTTCATTTTGGGATCTCTCTTCCAGTAATAATATTCGCAAAGTGTCCGTAAAAGCCAGCTATTACCTGATAGTTGTTGTTCCTGTATTATATCACTTTGAAGTGCCCCGAAATAACCATCTCTATTTAACTTTTGAGGAAGCATGCGCATCATTTCTTCCAAATATTTCGGCTTACGATGGGCAGCCTGTGATTCCACTATTAAACTAACCAGTACACGCCCTTCATAGTCGCCTGGCCATCCTGCTGTATTTTCTTCTCTTGGCGGAAATACTTTTTCCGGCGTATAAATATCACTTTCTAACCGGTCAAGATTCTTTTGCGCTCTAATATTTAGTTCTCCTCTAGTTCTGATATCAGCAAAATTTATTGGTTTTAATAACTGGGCATAACCAATAAAATTTGTAAAGCATAAAATGCCAAAAGCTAAAATTTGTTTTTTAATCATATATAATAATTACTTGATGTAGATACTTATATATATAGTATATGAAAATGCACAAATGTCCCATACTGAAATAAAATAATTATTCGATAAGATGGTATCAATTCAGCAGAATTAGCCAATAAAACCTAAAAAATCATTATTAAAGAGATTTTTATCATAAACTCTAAAATTTACTTTATGTTTTTTTACCAGATAAGGGAGCCATAATTGATCCTGAACACTATAAAGCACATTATGTAAAAGCCAATCAATCATAAAATTTTGCTCTTTATTTTCAACCAGTTTTCTGGAATACATAAATAAACCACCATCAAAGAGCAAATCATCCTTATAATTTTTATCTGCAAGGTATTTGTTTACTTGTTCTTCCATTACATCTCCTCCGTATCTGCTTAATACATATGAATCCCCGCGATCCATATGATCTTTCATAAAATCCATTTCTGCTCTGATTGAAGATTTCATATGGTGATTAAATAAAAACAGTTCAGCATCTTCATCATTTTCATAGGCAAACATGTTCTCAAAGAATCCATCCATTATTACAAACTTAGAATTAACCCATATGTAATAGTCATAATCAGGATATTCAAGCCATTCCATCATTTTATAGATTTTACACTTTGTTCTGGATTGTAAGCTCGCAGCCCTTGAAGGAGTATTTCTATTATTGTACAAAGCCAAATCTATAATATAGTCTTTGAATACCAACGGGGTATTAATGATAAGTTCATTTTTACCTTCTTCGAATGAAGTTGAGATCAGTCTTATTTTTTTCATAATTTATCAGTTTTAACTAAGATAACTAATCGCTTAACCAACGCATAAAACTTGTAAATTTCGGGTCATATGACACTTTAAAAATCATCAAATAAGATCGTGTCTTCAGGAACATATAATTGATCGGAATAAGCTAATAAGGTAAATTGATCTGCCCCCCGATTAATAAAAATATGAGCAATATGATTTGGAACATATATTGTTATTGGCCTTGCAAATGACAACTCAAAAAACAACTTTTCTCCAGTGGCTATATCCACTAATCTTAACTCACATTCACCTCCTATTAACGTAAACCATTCATTTGCTTTTTTATGATAATGTCCTCCTTTAGTCTCCCCAGCCAGTGCATTGGTCAAATACATCTCTCCCGTATAATCTGGTAAATGATCTTCAAAACCATTCATCACTTTTAAGAACCACCCCCTGTGATCTTGTATTTTACTTCTTTCGATAAGTTTAATTTTGTCTTTCAATCCATTTGATAAACAAATCTTTAAACCATTATCCAAATTTATTTCAGGACTCCAGTTATAAATATCCTTCTTAACTTTACCTGTATTTATAGCCAAATAAGCCATATTTTGATCTCTTGTATCTACCTGATCATATCTTGTCAGTTCAATTCCCATTAACTGATGAATCCGGGTCACAAGATCCTTGATCTTAACAGGCTCATCAGGCCCTGCTATATTGTACAGGTCAGGAGGAATAGCCGAGTCAATAATTAAGGAAATAAAATCAACAAGATCAGTAACAAAAAGATATTGTCTTACCTGTTCACCTGACGATAACTTTAAATTATTTTTCAATCTTAAGCTATTGATCACATAAGGTATTAACCTGTGCTCATTTTCGCCGGGACCATATAATGAAGGAATAATCAGGTGAATCCAATTGAAATCAAATTGTTTATTATTGTACAATCGGCTTAATAATCGTTTTGAATCACAATAACTATTTGGAATATCACCTTTAGCCAGGACTATTTCATTCTCATCGAAAGCTTTTATAGCATCGTTCCTCCCGATTTCAAAATAAGTACCAAACGTGATTAATTTACCCTGGTATCGTTTGTCATTTAAAAAGCAAACAATTTTTAAAGGCAAATAGAAATTGAGATCGTAAATGAGTAATCCGGACTCATGAAGATGAGACTGAACACCGGCCGCAGCGGTATAAATAATAATATCATAATTGAGGAGAAGATCGAAATCAAGTGAAATTTCCGGATGATTAAATTCAATATAAGTAATATTATCCTTGTTAATATTCGCTGATTTATAGTTCCTGCCGTATAGATACAATTCATCTCTTTTAGCCAACCTGCTAATCAGATGGCTGGCCAAAAATGAATTACATCCAATAATAGCTATTCTCTTCATCTTATGCCATTTTTGAGATATAATTTAATATTTGTTGTTCTGTAAAAGCAGCAATTACCTTTGGATCAGTGTTATACATCTTATACCAACTGACTGTATCGTTTACTGCATCATGGGCGCTTAATAATGGTTTCCATGCTAATTGATTCATCGCTTTGCTAATATCTAATTTTAATAACCCCGCCTCCGCATATTGATTTTCGGCTTTCAGATATTCAGCTTTCCCTTTGCCCCATATTTCAATTAAGAGCTGAACCATTTCTCTGACAGTTAAAGTATCATTATTATATGGACCAAAATTATAAGCCTGGGCATATTTTAAAGGTTCTCTATTTAAATAATTCCCTAAGTTTAAATAAGCAATGACAGGTTCTAAAACATGCTGCCAGGGCCTGATAGCATCTGGATTTCTAATAAAAACATTTTTATTGGCTGATAAAGCTTTCATAGTATCCGGAATTAATCTATCCTTTGACCAATCACCGCCACCAATCACGTTACCAGAACGACCTATAGCAACACCTTTTAAATGTTCCCAATAGTTTTTAACATTAAAAAAAGAGTTTTTATAAGAATCAATAACGAGTTCTGCACAAGCTTTGCTTGCACTATACGGATCATGCCCTCCAAGTTTATCATTTTCCCTATATGGATAGTCCCACTCATTGTTATAATAAACTTTATCTGTAGTGATTAAAACTACTGTACACTTTTTTTTTAAGTTTTTCACTGCATCTAATAGGTTTGCGGTACCAATCGCATTGACTTCAAAAGTTTCAGACGGAATTTCATAGGAAAGCCTTACTAAGGGTTGAGCAGCTAAATGAAATATAAAATCCGGTTGAAATTCTGACACAGCAGCTAACAAAGAATCCCGATCCCTCAAATCAGCGATTATAGAGTCACCTAATTTATCACCACTGATAAGTTCGTAAAGATCATCGTCATTTAACGACTCAAGGGCATAGCCCCTAATTTCAGCTCCTAAAAGGTGAAGAACTTTTAACATCCATGTTCCTTTAAAGCCAGTATGTCCGGTAAGAAAAACTCTCTTACCATTATAACATTGTTTAAGTGTTGTTAATGAGCCTACCAGATTTTCCATGGAGAATTACCTTTGTTCCACATTTCGTTTAATTCATGTTTATCTTTCAGCGTATCCATTGGACGCCAGAAACCATGGTGCTTATAAGCATACATTTCACCTGATGATGCTATATTCTGCATAGGCTCACGTTCCCAAATGGTATCATCACCATTATTTATAAAATTGAAAATACCAGGTTGACAAACCATGTATCCACCATTTATCCACGACCCATCGCCTTTGGGTTTCTCCAAAAAAGAAAATACTTCATTGTCACCCGATACAGCTAAGGCACCAAAACGACCTAAAGGCTGAATGGAAGTCACTGTAACCAGTTTTCCATGATTTAGATGATAATCTACTAAAGATTTGATATTAATATCACCTACTCCATCTCCATAGGTCAGCATGAAAGTTTCATCTTTAACATACTTTTGAATGCGTTTGATTCTACCTCCGGTCATCGAATCATCTCCTGTGTTCACAAGTGTAATTTTCCAGGATTCTGCTTCAGATTTATGTATTTCAAAGGAATTACTTTTGAGATCAATTGTCAGATCTGATTTGTGCAAAAAATAATTAGTAAAATATTCTTTAACTATATATCCTTTGTATCCTAAACATATAATAAAATCATTGTATCCGTATGCAGAGTAGATCTTCATGATATGCCATAAAATAGGCATTCCACCTATCTCTACCATAGGCTTTGGTTTAATTCCTGTTTCTTCTGAAAGGCGGGTGCCTAAGCCCCCCGCAAGGATAACAACCTTCATATATGCATATGTTTTAGATACGATTTATATTCGTAAGGTTAAGTTATAAAATTCTCATTAAACTTTTACCACAGATAGTGTTAAGAATCTATTTTGGGACATATGACCTTTCCAATTCTTATAAATTAAAAAGAGAAATATTAAATGAAAAATCAAAAACTCAATAAAATCATAATTTTACCTAAATATCTTAGTAAAAAACTGACCTCCTCCCTGTTATTCAGACTGCCAAAAGTGGAGTTTTCTATGTTTTTACCTGCAAGTTGACAAATTCTTTGGGAGTTAGATTATTAAGGCTGCTGTGTGGTCTGTACTGGTTATACTTCCATCTGAAATTCTCAATTTTTTCTCTGACATCTTCCAGTGAAAGGAACCAATTTACTGACAAGCATTCATCTCTAAATTTGCCATTAAAAGATTAGACATACGGATTATCAGTGGGTTTTCCAGGTCTTGAAAAGTCAAGGGTTACCTGGTTCTGGTATGCCCACATGTCTACATCTCTGGATATAAATTCACTCCCGTTATCGCACTGAATCCTTTCAGGAAAGCAGCTTTCAACAAGATATGCCCTAGTCAATTCGCACACAACATCTAACCCTTGAGTGATTTTCCAACCAGCAATCCATGGCATATTTTACTACAGTTATCCACTATAGTTAAGATCCTGAAACGCTCCCCGTTGAACAAAGCATCCTGCACAAAATCCATGCTCCATACCTTATTTATTGCTTGAGTCTCCAGCCATTCCAGAAGATGTGCTGCATATTATATGAGCGGGTCTCTTAGAATGTACGTCTGCCATATTGATTTATAACCGTCCTTAGCTAAAAATTTGTTTATCTTAATGCAATTTTAAGATTTGCAAAAATTTAGCATAGATTAACTAAAAAATTATTTTAAGTATCAGACACAATTATTGAAGACTTATTTTTACATAAAATAAATAATATTTCCAATATAATATATGGTAGAAATGGTAATGTAGAGGGAAGACGCGGCAAAGAAGAAGAAACACAGAGTCATAAAAATCTGGGACCAAAAGACAAAGCTGCCAAAGCTTATTTATTAACATGGGGTTTAACAAAAATGACGGATAACAATCTGTTAAGCCTTGCATTTGAACCATTGAATAATTTTAAAAAAAGCTAGAAGTATGATAGATTTTACTGAAATGAATCTTGAATCTCCGGATGAATCTAAATTTTATAAATTATAAATGTCCTATAATCGTCACTATTACAATGAAGGAAGAAACTTTCCTAATCATTATGTAATTACATTTAACAATAAAGGCGGGGAAAAATATTTTCTCAAGGATAGCATTACCAATAAATTACGCGAAATACCTATTGAGTTTCTATATCCGCATATAAATGATCCTCATTAACCACAAAAACGCCACGCCGCATTTCAATCACAAAGTTTCCCCCGTCTGCACTGGTACAGTTGAAGTCAAAGAATATCTTGCTGATTTCACCACCAATGTCCTTGCAAAGGTTTCATTAAATATCCAATCCACCTTTGTAAAAAAGAAGAGTAAACATTGCGAGAATGAGCACGTAAACCAGTACCTGTTTAATCAGTTTCCATCTTTTGCTTTCACCAGGTTCTAAAAATAGTGCATTCACAATCACAAAAATTAAGCCCACGAGTAAACCAACAGGAAAGCCGATCCAAATTGCGACAATCATGGACACAAAAGAGTCTGAAAATAACATAAACCAAATAATCGAGCTGATGATGGTGCTCAAAATCATTAAAAGTAACGCTGTAAAAATCCGGGTTCCTAAAAAGCCATACATCGAAAGCAAAACACCAATGATTAAAGTAAGATAAGTGTAATGGAATTTACTGGCATATCTTCATGTCCTTCTTTAGCATTAATACCTACTTTTGACGGGGAGTGTACAGTTATTGTTCCTACTGAAAGATAGTAAAAATGTAATCCAAAATCGGAAATCTCAACATGTAAAATGGCATCAGCGCTATTGCAGTCAGTAAGTAAGATTTTGCAGTTGATCGACTTCCATTTTTTACATGCAGGTAGAAACCCAATCCGAGTAGCGACAGAACTATGGTTAGGGGTAACCATTCGCTAAGCAAAATCACCAAAGGAAGACTTCCTATTCTTTCTGAGATAGCTCCCTCACCATAGATGCCCCAGAACGCATATGGTATTAAAATCAGATAGATAAAGACACTCAACAAAAGTGCAGCGACAAGCAAGAAAACAAAATGCCACCATCTTGTTTTGCTAGTTATAATTTTGTTGACTGACATGTTCATTTCTACTGCTCGAAAGACTTGTTAAAAATATCAAGTAAGATAACTGTTTGCTTCTACTTTTCAATATCCAAATTATGTTTAAAACCTATTATTAAGGGGTTACGTTCAACTTATGGATATCATTCAGACAGTTTTCATCATTAACAGTGACCTCCTCCCACAAAAGCGGACTTTTATAAAGTAGAGATTTTCTCATCTCTTATAGTCCCAAGAACCAAATCTTTCAACGTAAATAAATTAGCAATTGCCTCACCCATAGTATTATTGAAATAAGTATACACTGTTTTTCCTTCGGCCATCCATTCCCGGATATAATCTGCGTATTCAGACATTAAGTCATCCTGATAACTTCCCCTGTAACTTCCTCCAGGCCCGTGGAAACGCAAGTACACAAAGTTGAGATCTGTATCCAGCATTGGTGTACTGGCAGGTGGTTTATCCTGTATCACCATTCCCAAACCATATTCATCAAGCAAGCGATAAACCTGCTCGCAATACAAAGACACGTGGCGAAACTCCAGCGCAATATTCCAGTCACCAGCTTGATCACATTCACGCAGACAAGCCATTAATAAAGCCAGCTGATTTAAGTTTCCAATACGTACAGAAGGGGGAAACTGCACTAGCAAACAACCCTTCTTATCACCTGCCAAAGAAATAACCTGCATAAAATTCTTTACAGATTCAGGATCAAAAGCAAGCCCCTTATTGTGGGTGATCATCTTAGGAAGCTTAAAGGTAAATCTAAAATTTTCCTGAACATCCTTAGCCCATTTCGCAACAGTTGATCCCATTGGTATTTTATAAAAAGAACTATTGATCTCAATACTGTTCATCATCGAAGAATAAAAACACAACCTGCTTTTTTCTTTAAATTCGTCCGGATAAAAAAGCTTATTACGCACAGGCAACAGCAAGCCACTGGTACCTGAATAGTAAGCAGGAACATTATTTTTTCCCATAACAGCAAATACTAAAATAGACCATCCCAATAATAAACAGATAAAGACGTTATTAATTATACCACACTAAAAGCTAATCACATGGAAAATCAACACGACAATTCAGCTTCAATCCAGAATAAAAAGTTCACTGAAGCGCTTTTAGAAAAATCAGCCGAGCTAAAAGTGAAAACCGCAAAAGTCAATGAAAAACTCCAGGAGCTTAAAAAGCAGACAGAAAACCTGCTTCATGTCAAAAACGACCAAAGCCAAGACTCATAACTCAGACCATTTAACATACCAACATTAATTTAACACACCAATATCAATCAGCTGAAGGCTCATTCAACGGTGGAAAATATTCAGTACCAGGATTGGTTCCATCAGAATTGATACCTAAATCTTCGTCCTTATGACCAGTAGCTCCCTCCCTATCCAACTCCTGCTCAAGCGGATACAAGTTAGAACTTTGCTGAACACCATGTAAATTAACGTCAGTACCAGCCGGTCCGGAAATCTGGTCAACAACAACGTCTTTAATTCCCTGGGTAAGATCATTTTTCCCAACAACATCAGAATGCTCTGCATTTAAATTAAAATCTTTCCTATCCATCCTATATAAAATTGATTAATTTCTACTAAACAGACTCCAGGAAAGAATGTTTTAAAACATCCTGACTTATCCCATCAGCCAGTTGTCAGCATTTCTTCCAGTTCATCCAAAAAGCTGATCTGCCTCGAATTGATAAGCAGTCTCGCCTGATCCAAAGAAAACCAATTTCCTTTATCAACCTCTGGAAAATCCACAACTTTACCAGACCGGGGTGGCCACTCCAAAGCGAAAGTATTACAAACCATACTTGAAGGATTTAAATCCCCAGCTACCGCCCAGCAATGCACTACTTTTCCAGCTTTCTGCACAATAGACTTCAACTCCTTAAAATCACCTGCCGGTGAATAACCAGTTTCCTCATAAAACTCACGCAAAGCAGTGGATAGCAATTCCTCCTGCGCAACAGGTTCGCCCTTAGGAATTGTCCAGTAGCCCTTATCCTTATGTCGAAAAAAAGGACCACCAGGATGAACCAAAAATACCTCAGTCAGCTCAGCATTGATACGATATAATAATATTCCTGCACTGATAGATTTCATAAAGCTAATAATAAGGTCAAATACCAATAACAAATTATACAATACCCGGGAAATCATAATGCAAAATATTTTTCAGAATTCCCATTACTTTCACCATCTCATTTTCTTTAAGCGAAGAATAACCTTGCTGGTTTCACTACCAATGTCCTTGCAAAGGTTTCATTATATATCCAATCCACCTTTGTAAAAAAGAAGAGTAAACATTGCGAGAATGAGGACGTAAACCAGTACCTGTTTAATCAGCTTCCATCTTTTGCTTTCACCAGGTTCTAAAAATAGTGCATTCACAATCACAAAAATCAGGCCCGCGAGTAAACCAACAGGAAAGCCGATCCAGGTTGCGACAATCATGGACACAAAAGAGTCTGAAAATAACACAAACCAAATAATCGAGCTGATGATGGCACTCAAAATCATAAAAAGTAACGCTGTAAAAATCCGGGTTCCTAAAAAGCCATACATCGAAAGCAAAACACCAATGATTAAAGTAAGATAAGTGTACTGGAATTCGGCTATGGTAATAGCTTTGCTTTTTTCTATTGGGAAAACTACAGCGATTGCCATTATCACTAAAATGCCTCCGGCAATGATGAATAGTTTTCTATTTCTCTATTTATCTAAGAATGCCATCATCGAAGGGGGTTTAAATCAATTATTTTTATGTATCATATTTTATGAATATATAGCTGTTTAAAAGAACCGTTTGTCGGTAACTGGCGCACGTAAGGCAACAATTTCATATAACTTGCCCAAAACATCATCTGCAAGTTCCAGGTTACCAGAAAAAAACAAATCTACTTGATGGTCTGTACCTATGATGTAGCGCAGTTCAATAGGTGTTATTGAAAAAAATTCTATCCGATTCTTCACGGCCTCAAAAATCTTAAGTTTCGGAAATTCCAGCTTGTACTCTTCATAGTCAATTACCTGTGGAAGCAAAGTTAAGAGTTCCTCAAATTCAGGGGTTTCAGGTTTTGCATCAAATAGTATGTTTACGAGATCAAGATTTTGTTCATATTCATCTGCTGTACCAATTGCCAACTCCTTCAGCTCTGGATGGAACAGGTTTGCAACAACCTCCTTATTGTTGCTTTGTTCTAATTGGTACAGATCTTCTATATCCGGTGGCGGAAATGTCACAACTACGGTGACCGACTGGTTTATGATCTCTTCTCTAATCCCGGTTGCTTGCTGTTCTTTGCGTTTTTGCTCCCACTTATTCATTTCCTCTTCCTTGGTGGTAAGCTCTAAAATATGGATGGCTTTAGCAAAATGATTTACTCGAACTTTGATTAAACAATCAAAGCCATCCATTTGGTATGTCCCATCAACCTGAACATAACCATGAGCTGTATACCGCTCCTGCCGATAAGGAAATTCTTTGAGAAAGGTTAATAGAACTACACGGGATTGAGGATGCTTAAGTATATAGTCAGCGATTTTATTTTTCCCAATCAGGTTCATAAGGTTTGCGTTAGACTGCAAGTTACAAATTCTCACTGATCCTGTCGGGCTGCCTTGCTGTTTAGGTAAAAAACATTTTAAATTATTAAGTTTGAGAGGAAAAAAAGAGCTGCAGACTGGCAAAATTGAGATATGAAACTAAACTGGTTTACAGGTATAAAGTTACTACTTGCCCTTTTTATAAGTTTAGGGCTAGGCTTAACCATATTTATGATTTTCCAGGACGTGAAAATTATTGGTGCTTATATCGTTTCCGTACTTTTCTTTTTAGTGCCAGGCATGATACTTTATGGGCTCACATTTGGTTTTAAAGTCTCAGAGCAGTCTATAAAGAAACAAGTTGAAAGACAAGAGAGCGTTACATTTGACAACAATGGTATAAGTTATAAATTGCCTCTTTTTGATACCATTCAATTCATTGGCTGGAGGACTATAGAAACGATAATTTATACAGACTATGCATCTGGCGACAATTCACAATTTATTTTCTATTTGACAGAGCCTCCAGGCCAAAGCATGAAAGAAAACCCCTGGTTTTTAAATAGACTTTTCCCATTTGCATTTCGAAATAGCAGGGAAATAACAATTAAAGATGACTGCAAAAACTTTCACGAGATTCCAGGGATGCTGGATAAATATCTGGTAAAAACAAATCCTGTTGACTTAACTGAAGATTATAAAAGAGGAACATTGATAAGTTCAGAAACAAAAATTAAAGGCAATAGGATTAAAACAGAAGAACTTTGGAAGCCTGATCATACTTACGAAAGGGAGAAAGTAGTTTATGACAGCTATAACCGATCGTTTCAGCAGATAAAACAAGCAAGAAATACCGGATAAAATAAAGATGAGTTTAGCCGCATCTGGTAATTGATAAACTTTTGCAGGAATTTCTCCGGCCAGCCACGTTTTAAGATCGAAGAATTCTGGTACAGTACCAGCGCGCTTGACGGCCAAAAAGATTATCCGTTACAAATACCTGTTACCTACACCTGACGGTGATCCGGGGCTGACCAGCAAGATTATTATTGCCCCCTACCTGATGAAGTAATCAGAAAATGGTAAATTACTACTATATATAAATTACAAAATTTGATTATTATACAATAAAATATGCTGACGGCCTGATACAACAAGACATATATACAAGCGGTATTCAATCTACCAATGAGCTTAACAGCCATTATGAAGATAGAAGACCTATATGGCTCGTTTATGTAATAATCCTCTATCTTATCAATAATGAAGTTAAAACTTTCGTGTTCCATCACAGTTTATTTAATTGTAGTATTTATAATAGCATATGTTTTCTCAAATCTTGAATCTATTCAGGAGCATACACCAGGATTCATATGCTATCTCATTCTTATAGTGATTGCCTTTTATTTCTTCTTATCTAGATATAGCTGCAAGCTTGATATTGATGGCAGTACACTTCATATTAAATATCTAATGCCCTGGAATAAGAATATACATATTGATTTAAAAAACTATAAATATTTTGATTACGGAAGAGGATTTTATAATCTTGTCTCCGAAAGAGAAAAAGGGTTCATGAATTTATTAAGATACCCTTATGACACTATTGTTTTAAGCGAAGGACCCGACTTTAGCAGTAATATTTTAATACTAAAAGTCAATTTAAGACTTGGGCAATTTAATAAATTACTTAATTATTTAAAAAGTCCTGTCGGACTTAAATTAACAGATTCAAATGGTTCTGGAGGCTATTTCTGGTAAAACATAAGTTTCTAATCACATAGGAGGTCATAGTCAGCGCACTGGTAAATCGAAAAACATAACTTGTTTCGTTCATTCCACCGAGCGTATGATGAAATATGCCTCTAATATGTTTTCCAGGCATGCTACTTTTACGAAAATTCGCTGATGCCTTTTTGGTTTCCACTGTTTGTTTCATTGTGCCTGGCACAGGTCTTTTTGAAACAACCTGTACCCCATCTACTACTTTAAAAATGAAATCGCCCAGGATTCCCTTTAAAAATTTACCGTCGAAAATTGCCATAAATATTTGCTTTTTTTATCAATGTAAAGCATTTGTGCTAAAGAGTATCATTCTAAGCAGGCAATGTCCATAATTGTCCGCAGCTGTCTGCAATTGTCCGTAATTGTCCATGTTCTGGTCAAAGGAAAAATTATAAGGTTCATCAGTCTTCAACTAGTCATGCTTTGTTTGTGCCTGAGTGGTGGTCGGTGTAAGACCAAGCTGTAAACAGCTTTTAAGCGTAGGTACTCTAAGTCATTTCAACTAGTTGTTTTGACTTAGAGTTGCCATGCTCTCGCGTTACTTCAGCATTGCTCTTACCCTAACGAGTACTCAGGCAGTACTCAGGCAGTACCCGGATGTTGCAGGTCAAAACCATCTTTTTGATCAGGATGACTTATATCAAGTGAGAGGGTTTGAAAACTGGCTTTCCTGAAGTTGTCGAATTCAATAATTTTAAAATTAATGTTCTTCAATTGCTCACATTTTTCGCCTTTTAAATTTTAAGGTTTTTTGGGAATAGGCCGACATTTGAATTCTCGTCTCCTAAATCAGTTCGAAAAAAGTGAGGGTTACAGCGGGTGTATCAATAGGGTATAGTTTCGGAAGCCTTAATCTTGCTACATTGTCTACCTATAATACGACTGGCATTGTTATCAGTATTGGTGAGAATTTTCAATGGCGGAAAAAAACTAACTTTACAAAATCATATATTCAAAATTTCGGACAGCGCTAGAATGAATTTAAGATTTCAAACAAATAAGTTAGTAAATTTCGATCAAAATACTGTAGTCGAAAAAGCAATGTCATTCTTGCAAAAGGAGAATTATAATATAATTGAAAAGACTGGATCTTTTGTTTTGTTCAATGATGATGATGGCTCTTCGAGGTTAATTTCAAACTTCGCCTATCAGCGTAAAGTAAATAAAGGTCGACTGGAATTTTCTGAAAATAATAAAAATACCGATGTATGCCTAACTTACTATTTGTCAATTACTATTGAGTTAATTCAATGGTTTATAATAATTATTATTAGTGTGTTTGTTGATTACCATGCTATATTTGCACTTATCCTTTTTGTGCTGATTTTTCTTTTTAAAATTAAAAATATCCAGGATAATTTTATCGGTAATATGATAGGATCTCAAGATAATGATATCTAGTTGTTCTAACGCTGTAATTGCAGCAATAAAGTTGACTTGGTCTTAGTGAGGGGTTTAATGACAGAATAAGAAATCTGCGTCTGTAAGCGTTGGAAGGACTACGCTAATAGGTGAACCTTATAGGGCAGATCAAATTGGAAAACCTAACTTTACACAATCATACATTCAAAGCATAGGGCAACACTAGCATGGAACTAAGATTTCAAACAAATAGGTCAGTAAATTTCGACCAGGAAACTGTAGTTGAAAAAGCAATATCATTCTTACAAGAGGAGAATTATAACATTTTGGAAAAATCCAGGACTTTTATCTTATTTGATGGTGAAGCTGATACTTCGAAGGTAGTTTCAAATTATGCTTATTATCGTACTGTCGATAAAGGTCGGTTAGACTTCACCAAAAATGATGAAAATACTGATATATGTCTAACTTACCGTGTGTCAATCACGATAGAATTAGTTATATGGTTTATAATAATACTTATTAGTGTATCTGTCGATTATAAAGCATTATTTATACTCGCTATTTTTGTTCTGAATTTTCTTTTTAAAATTAAAAATATCCAGGATAATTTTATTACAATGTTAAAGTAAGCCCAATGTTTTGGCTTTATAAAAGAACCGGGCAGTGGTTAATAAATTTAGGAAAATAATGGATAATTTACTGCCAGAACTAAAGGTTTTCATTGGGAACTTCATTTTAGAAAATAGTATTAAAAATGTCGATTTAAGTAAGCTGAATTTAAATACGAGCTTAGATTTGGATCTTAACTTGTTTGATTTGGAGATGGATCTGTTCATAACCGATTTTGTTAATACGTTTAATATTGATTACACAAGATTTAATTGGAAGAATTATGGATATCCTGATGATACCTTCATAATTTCAATTGTTAGATCCTTTCTTAATTATAAATTGAATTGGGTCAGGCAATTAGCTCATTGGGTATACAAACCCAAAATTACAGTCTCTACGTTGCAACAGGCGATTAATACAGGTGTTTTAGTGTAAATCTAATCAGATATAATTGTAAGGCGAATGATTTGATGTTTATTGCATGAAAGACAAGATATATGAGAAATTGAAACTTTTTATAAGTAGATATTTTGTGGTATCCCAGAAAATAAAACACTGGAAATGTTGATTCTACTTCGAATTATATGGTTTGGGGCATGGGCTTGAATGCTGCACCAGAAGCTGTCTCTATTCCTTATATGAAAGGTTTAAAGGGGGGAGGTCGTATGGACCCCGGTGTTACCAGCTGGATTTGATCCCCATTTAAAGTCAGAAATTTGAACTCACCGGGAGCTGGTAAACGTTATATGAATACAATGCAATATCAAGGAGGATATTAGATGAAAATTAAATTTAGGATAAAAAAGAAGATACAGATACAATCTGATGTTTTAGAAGAAAAAATCAATGAATATCTAAAAAAGAATTTTTACAGAATTGTAGATCGAGGTCCTGGATTTATTATTTTTATTGATGATGAATATAGTGATAGAAAAAGATTTAGATCCGATTATCATACTAGAATTGGGGAAGGAAAATTTGAATTTCACTTTACCGGCCAGGAGACAGATGTGAAATTGATTTACCTTACTCCAGTATTATACCCAATTTTCCTTATGATGTTATTTGCTGCAGCGGGTATGTACAGTAAGTCTTTTATGCCAATCTTTTTCTCTTTTGGTTTTTCATTACCCATTTTTTATAAAGTCTACTATCTAAAGGAACATGTGTTCAATGAAATATTGGAATCCTGATTATTCAAAAATGAGTAATTGACGCCTTAGTCAATTAGAAGACACGAGATCCATACTAGAATTGGGAAAATATAAAAAAGTTAAAAGACCGTATGTTTTTATATGGATTTTGGATTAGTAAATTATATATCAGTTAATCCCAATAATACAATGGTGTCGCCAAACAATACTGTCGAATAATAACTTCCTGTGAGTTCAAATGGTTGTTTAACCCATTTGAACTAAATAAATTTTGTAATACCAGATAGTCCAGTGTTTGGTATTACGCTTTTCTCGTCAGGAAAAGTCTTTAAAGTCCTAACATTAATAAGATTATTTACAGGATGGCAAATCTGGGTCAATGAGCATTGGAAATACTACATTAATAAGTGAACCATATAGAACAGATCAAGTTGGAAAGACTACTTTTACAAAGTCATATATTTAAAATTTCGGACAAGAATAGAAAAACTGATTAATGAAAAATAATATTCTTACGATTTTGTCATCTACAATTATCCTCTTTTTTGTGTTTTTCTATATTTTACCTTACAATCATGACAAATATCATGCATGTTTTGTAGAGCAAGAGGTGTATGTGCAGGAGATTCGCTCCAGGATTGAGAAAAAATTTATTGACACTCCAAATCACGCTTATGAAAAAATAATTTATTTAGATACTAATAAAAATGAAACCGAATTAGTTTTTACTTCTGAATATAAAAATATGTATGCTTCTATAGGTGTTGGTGATTCTATTATTAAATTGAAGGGAACATTGTACTATACAATAAAGTCTAAAGGAACAAATAAATCAAAGGTGTATAAATTTTACTCCTTATGTACAGACCATACAGAATAGATTTTCAATGGATTCGTGGCTTTTTTGTAGGAGAATACATTACAGAAATTTAATACTTCTTTTTTCAAATCGGTTTAAGAATTGGAATAAATAATGGAAGATTTATATTTCATAGAGATATGTTCCTGTAAAGTTATTTTAATAATATATGTCAGTAGTATTTAGAAAATGTAGAGGTGAACCTGTATTTAAATTAGCCAATTTTAATAATAAAAGAAATGGGCATCCATATGTAGAATATGAGTTTGAATTTGATAATGACGGTTTCAAAACCAAGCTCTTATTAGAAGCAGAACCTTTTGATATTAAAGGCTTACTTGACGTATTACTGTTTAATAATTAATTTGATTAATGCACTATTGTTATTTTTATGAATATAGTATATCTACTTTTTTTTGCAGCTGCAAATTTTATAATTTATTCAGTACTGAATAAAACCGGTAAAATCAGTAACAAAATATTATGGAGTTCAGGTTGTGTGTTTTTACTATTTGTACTATTACATATAATTCCCCTTAACCTGAACTTTCTAATGGCGGGGGAATATTTTTTTCCATCTATATTTTTCCTTGCAGTACCCATTGTAGTTTATTTGTGGTTTAATTATTTTGTCATTAACAGAGTCCAAAGATTAAAAGGTATAGGTGAACAGTCTTTAAGATTTGCCATTGGATTATTTTCGTTCTTTTTCTTAAAGTTTATTTATATCATAGTTTTTGCGATGCAATGCATGCTTATTTTTAAGCTAATTCATTGAGCTTAATAGTTGTCATTTATATGCCAAGACAGAATAGTAATTATGACGATAACTGATATGTGCCATGCGGCTTACCTTTCGTGTAGATAGGCCCATTACCTGATACCGTCGGAGAGAAAGTGCAGCCAAGGACTGTTTGTCTATACCATTAAGACGGTTTCAGGAATCTTTCTGGTGGTGACATGAACACGCTTATTACAAACTTCCTTATTCCAGACTTTAAATTCGCAGACTAGTGCGTCATAATCAGATCCCCCTAAAGTTTCTCAGAAAGTCGTTTTTCACATACTTAATTGCCGATTCAACTTTTCCTTTATCTTCAGGTCTACTGAACCTGCATACAATGGGGGCTCTATTATAATGAGCAAGAAAAGCAGGCAATGTCCATAATTGTCCGTTATTGTCCATGTTCTGGCCAAAGGAAAAGTTATAAAGTTCATCAGTCTTCAACTAGTCATGCTTTGTTTGTGCCTGAGTGCTGGTCGGTATAAGACCAATCTGTAAACAGCTTTTAAGCGTAGGTACTCTAAGTCATTTCAACTAGTTGTTTTGACTTAGATCTACAAATCATTCCTTTTATTATCATAATAAGGCCATTCACGTAAATTATAGTACTATTCACGTAATTAAAAAAAAAGAAATACTGTTTTAAACTATCTTAGTAAAAGTAATTGAAATGAAATATATTTTAATATAAAGAAATTAAAAATCAAAAAAACTGAGCTATACTTAATCACCTAAACTAATGTATCTTAAATCTCTGCTATTAAAACTCTCATTCCCTTTACAATCAAAAATAAAATACGCAAAAAAAACAGAGTGCATTATGATTAGTGTTTTAATCATAATCGCCGCCACTTTCAGCTCTTGCAAATCTTTATACATATTTAAAGACTTAGCTTCAAATAGATGCCTTGTAATTGGAGGCTTAGGCAAATCAGAATTTACAGCAACAATTACAAACAAATCAAAAAATAAAATCAAGATTTGGAAAGAGTACAAGAACCAGAAGGGAGAAAGTACATTCCTGGCTCAAAAAACAATAAAATTGAAGGTTGGTGCAGATTCGAGTCTGATAATATCAAACCAGTCATCTTCAAACTCACAAATAAGTGTGACTATTAAGACCGTTGATAAAATGGTCTCCAACTACGAAGTTAATTGCCAATCACCTAACTAAATTATATTTTAACAATTAAATAAAACGATTTTATGAAAAATTTCAAAAGTATCTTAACCTTAGCCTGTGTTGCAGTATTACCTATAGCACTTTTCTCTTTTAAATCTCCGAAGATTTCTGAAACTGAGACTGCTATCAGTAAAGTAAAAGTAGTAACAGAATCTGCAAAATTCATCGCTGGTGATGGCGTCTTCACCAGTTCAATAACAAAAAACACTGATCTTTCTAAAGGTACAACAACTTCAAGATTAGTTGAAGCAAAGGTTACAAATGATGCTTTAGTGGAATTAAATGACAATAGTATTGATAGAGTTTTAAATTCATACGAATAAAATATTATCATGTTTACGGTTATAGATTGGTATAACCGTAAACATATAATTCAAATAACACTGCACCAAATGCAAAAATGAACAGATCAAAAATTACACTTAAAGAAAGATTATTTCTTTTTTTTACAGCAATACATTTAATACTTATCATTTTAGTTTGCATAAATAGTTCAATAAATGCGTACAACTTAGTATTTAATGAGAACGTTAAAAATCCACCTCTTACGAAAATAACAGACGCAATAAAGCTAGTACTTAGAATACCTTTGACTCAACAATATAGCGTGATGGCTGGTATAGATGCTGGCTATGGCTTTTTCGCTCCTAATGTAGCAAGTGGTTATGTTCTTCAATTTTCAATTAAAGACACTAGCAATACTGTTATCAGACAAGTTTACCTACCTAAATTAAAAACTAATGAAGGACTTATAAGATATAATACCTTATTAGGAGCATTTCAAGCAAGATTCAAAGCACTTGATGATGAAAGAAAGAAAATAGGCAAATCAAAAAATAAAGTCGCCAGTAATAAATCGCTCTATACAAGATACTTAGATGTAGTTATTAAATCTATTGGTAGAAATATTTGGTTGAGTAATAATGATTACTCAAAGGATCAAAAAATGTCGGCGACTCTATATTTATATGAATTCCCAAATCTTAAGGAATCGTTAATGGGTGACTACAAGCCTGAATTAATTAACATACTCACTCTTGAAGTAAATAAAAAATGATCACAAAAAGCTTAGGGTCAATAGCAGAAAAAATTGATCAAAAAATAATCGATTTTTTCTTCAAATATGAAAAAGAAAATTATTACTTCTTACCTTTTTTTCGAATTTCAATAGGATTATTCTGTTTGATTCATTTTTTGTCCGTAATTCCTGATTTTAGAATGTTATATCTGGGAGGGCTTACCCCTATGGCAGTTAGCGGATTATTAAAGGTTAGTTTCATGCCCACAATATTGAATTTTATGAACCTATTTCAAAATAACATAGGTTTGTCTGAAAGTACTGCAATCAACTTATTCATTAGTGCGTATATAATTTCATGCCTGTTACTCATTTTTGGATTTTTGACAAGAATCGCAGCATTCGCTTTAATTATACTTCAAATAATGATAAATCAGGGAGCTCCTCTGTTTATATATGGTGTGGACGCCTTTAAATCGATAAGTATATTTTATTGTTTTATATTCCCGGTGGGCAGATCTTATTCATTAGATAATAAATTGTTTAAATTATCTCCTGCAAACCCTACTCCATATCGCCGGTTACTTCAAATCCACCTAACGATAGTCTATTTTGAATCCGGATTTGATAAAATTATAGGACCAAATTGGTGGAATGGAGAGTCTATCTGGAAATCAGTCCACCTGCCTCTCTTCGGTAATGATCTGTCGGCAAATTTTAATTTCATGGCAAAATATCCAATAATTCCCCTGGCGATTGGATTAGGAACTATCATTGTCGAACTCTTTTATCCATTATTTATGTGGAATAAAAAAACGAGAAAATTGTGGCTTTCATTAGTTATTATGATGCATATCAGCATTTTAATATCTCTTAACCTATTTTTCTTTGCCACCCTGATGATTTTGCTAAACATCTCCTGCTTTTTTGTTATGGAGAAAGATATGCATAAAATAGAGCCTCAGAATTTATAAACTGCTCAAAAATGACATTATCCAATCCGATTTTCGACTACGAATATTTATATGCCTTAATTGTCATAATAATTTTGCTAATTCGGATATTAAAAGATAAAATTTCGCTAAAATACTCAATACACAGGCTTCAGGTTAAGGGACTTGATTTAATTTTGTGTATAGGATATATTATCCTGGGAGTAAACATAATAAGAAACTCCACTCCTTTAAGTATCGCAAGCATCTATCCTCTAATAGTTTACCCATTAATATATATACTTATAAAGTTTTCAGCCTCTCAGACGAAAACGGTAAAAACAATCACCTTAATAATTACATTTATCTCCGTCACAGAATTAATTATTGGCTCATTACAAGTTACATCTGCTGTTGCATCGGTTAACTCTCTTTTCAAAGTAACAGGGAGTTTTGGTTCTCCAGCCGTTTACATCAACTATTTAATATGCATAATTCCATTTTCCTTCTATACTATTTATAATGGCAAAGATTACAGTCCTTTAGCGAAAGGTGGATTTTTCCTGTTAACTGTATGGATTTTAATTATCCTCCTATTTTTTACATCCTCAAGATTAGCCTGGATGACATTGTTCTTCCAGATATTTTTGATTTTATTATTGAAAAAAAAGCTTGATATCAAAGTTTCAAAGAATAATATCTACAAATTTCTAGGAATATTTTCTTTAACAGCAGTACTGTTTTTTTCAATGTTGGTCATTAAGCCTCAATCTACATCGGGGAGATGGTTTGTACTAAAAAACAGTTTAGTTATACTAAAACAAAATTATGCTAATGGCATAGGAATCTCACGGTTCGATGTTGTTTATAACGATTTTCAGGAAAATTATTTTAAAAGTAACAATGACAAACAAGGTGAATACCTGGCGTCCTATATTTCAGTAGCTTATAATGATTATTTACAACTTTTCATAGAAACAGGCATTTTTGGTTTTTTTATGATATGCATGCTCATTTTTAAACTTTTAAAAATTGGATTAAATATCCGAAACAAATATAGACACATTGATCATGAAGTTCAACCAGCCATTATATGCTGCTTTACCATCTTATTTTTAGCATTATTTTCTTTTCCATTCCGTTTGAGCCCTGTCTTAACGATATTCATAATTGCCTTGTCAATATGTAGCAATTACGATAATAAAACATATTTTTCATTACGAACTAAAGGATTTGTCAGTTTTTCATTGCTATCAATCATTGTACTTACACTTCTGGTTAGACTATTCGTTAGTTATGACAAACAAATTAAGTGGCGTAATGTAGAAAACTACAAGACTGTAAAAAATGTAAATAATATACAAATAATTAAGATATACGACGAACTCAAACCTGAACTGCAAACTAATATAGACTTTATTGAGTCCTATGCTCGTACCTGTTATAGTTTGAAAAATTATAAAAAGGCAATAGCGAGCTTAGAGATTGCTAATAAATATTCAAGCAAATATGATGTTTACCTTTTACTAGGGATGTGTTATGAAGAAATAAATGAAATTGAATTAGCTGAAAAGGCGTACCTAAAATGCAGTTTTTTAGTTCCAAACTTGTTTATAGCACGATATAGATTGATGATGCTTTACCATAACAGAAAAAACCATTCTGAGGCAATTAAATGGGCTAATGTCATTATTAATATGCCCATTAAAGTAAATTCACCGGCGATCGAAAAGATCAAAAAGATAGCAATGTCAATGGTAAAATTGAACTCATCTCTATGAAATACAAGAATAAATTGTTCATAGTGTTGCAAATTATATTCATCGTGCTAACTTTCAGCTTATCTGCCTGGTGTCAGGAATCTTCACTAATCGTACAAGTAAATGATCAGTTTTTAAATGAGCCTCTTTCTTCGGCACTCGTAGTCATAAGAAATACAAATGGAGAAATCAAATCTGGTAGCACTAATAAAGCCGGACAAGTAATATTTAAAGATTTAAGATTTGAAAGTTACCGTGCAACGATTAATTATGTTGGTTATGAAAAAGTTACAGACACTTTAATAAAAATCTCAAAGCCAGGAGCCGAAAAAATTGTGATTTTTCTAAAACCGCATATTGAAGATCTCAAACAAGTAGAGATTAAAAGTCATAAACAATATATAATCATGAATAAGGGTAAAATTACTTTAACCCTGGAAAACTCTCCGTTGGGGAAAGCAACTGACGTATGGAATATCTTAAAATATGCTCCTTCGGTTGAAACCTCCATTACAGGAAAATTAACCATCAAAAACCAAACAACTACGGTCTTTGTTGATGGCAGGAGAATATACTTAAGTGGAATAGATTTGATGAATTATCTTAAATCTATAGCTCCGGTAAATATTCAAAACATAGAAATTATCAGCCATCCGGGGGTAGCCTATCCTTCCGACGTACAAACAGTTATCAATATTAAATCAAAAAAAAACCAGCAAGATGGAATTAAAAATTTCACCTCAGCAACTGGGAGTAAGGGAATTCACTATAGATATATGCTAACAGATAACATTATATATAATAGAGGACCTTTCAACTTACAAGTTAACTTTAACCATCATGAGTCTGACTTACAGGAGAAAAAAATAATTAACACAATTAATCAGCCTGACAATATTTGGGAAACCAATCAAATTACCAATACATTACAAAAACAGAATCGGATTTCTGCGAACATCACATATAACAGTGCGAAGAATACTGTAATTAGTTTTTATACAGAATTGAATCCAGGTATTTCCAGAATAAGCACTAATTCGAACAACGGTGATCCGACTCAGGAGCGAATTGAAGCACGGGATTCAATATTCCAATTCCTATCTAAAATAAATATGAAAAGTTCATCTCACTTAATGCAAACAAGCTTAGAGACAAAATGGGATAGTACAAGACAATCATTTAAAATTCAAGCGGAATACTTTGGCAATCCCAGGAAGTTGTCAAATAATTACAATACTAGTAATTTTTCAAAGGGTATGTTTGTAAACACCAAAAACCTTTCTGACAGCCTCCCCCAAAAAATCAAGACAATAGTTGGAAGTATTGAATATAGAAGAGGTTTGTTTTTTGGTGAGCTTACTTTAGGTACCAGATTAAGTAATACCAATCTAATCAATCACAACAAAACATTTTCATATATCGATAACCGCGTCGTTAGCCAATCCGACTTAAACTATGACGAAAACAATTACGCTGGTTTCATAGATTGGAGTAAACAATTCAAAAATACGTACATAAGTCTGGGGAATAGGTTAGAAAACCTGGACATTAAGATTAACAATTATGATGGACATGAATCAGTCAAATTCCACTTATTTTCTTATTTGCCATCATTTCTTTTTCAGCAAAAATTAGACGCAACAAATGTTATAGAAATTTCTTACAAAAAAAATGTAATCAAACCGGATTATTTTCAATTGAATTCCTACAAAAGATACAACGGTAATAGTTTAGTTTATTTTCAAGGAAAAGACGATATACAGCCCCAAGTTAATAACACTTTTGACTTGACCTGGACGCAATCAAATGGCATTATCATATCGACTGGGTTTGTGTTAATGAAAAACCTGATAAGTACGTTATATGTTAAAGATAGTCAGAATGTTCTATATGAGCAATATACCAACTTTTCAAATACACGTGCATTATATCTAAACGCTTCGTACGTCAAAACATTTAGAGATTTCTGGCAAATTCGGCTAAATGGAAATTCGTTTTTCATAAATGGAACTGAACTGCAAGATATAATACGTGTAAAATCAACTCCCTCTGTAAATCTGGCTTATATTAATAGCCTCACATTACCTAAAAATTGGGTTGTGGAAACCGCATTGGTTTGGAACAATAAATTCAAGGATGGCTTTTTCGAACATGGAAGTACTAGCTCCGGACAGTTAGCTGTCCAAAAGAACATGCCCAAACAAAATCTGACAATAACCCTATCAGGAAGTTTGAGATTTGGTACTGATCAATCAAATCGTGCTTTGTACAATAATATATATTATAAGGATAGAACTTATTCAGATTCAAATGTTGCAAGCATCAATATTTCCTGGAATATAGGTAAGCTTAGTGTGAAAAATGTAGCTAAACAAAAATCAGAGTCTGACGAATCTAAACAACGAATAAAAGATAGAAACTAAATAATACCTCTATGAAATTAATAATCACAACTTTGGCTATCAAAACTTCCTTAATCTTTATTGCTGTTTTTATTTCCTGCAATAATGTTAAAGAAAATAAGCTTGTTCAAACCCAAAAATATGTATATGATTATTATAAAAATGATAAGCTTAAATTAAGAGCTGCAAAATTTTTATTAGACAACATGAACGGGAACTTTCATATTGAAAATGGCCACGCAATAGCTGACATATCTACAATGGAGCCAAAAACCATTATCCGCAATATAGATTCTACTTTTAAAGCCTCTCAATATTTACTGAATAATAAAAGCATCAGTTTCGACGATTTTTTAGAGTTTGTCCTTCCATATAGAATCAATTTTTCAAAGGATGATGATTGGAAAAATTTAATTTCAAAGAATACTAAAAACCACATAGAGAATAAAAAGCTAAATAATAGTAAGGATATTATTGAATATATAAACAACACCAATAAATTGATTCTCCCAGACTTCAAATTTGATGTTGCCAACACACATGAAGATACGCTTAGCTATACCGATATTTTTAGACAGAAAAAGGGATCTTGCATTACCATGGCCTATATGGGGCAATATTATTACAGAGCATTAGGGATACCTGTTTCTTTCGACTATGTTTTATGTTGGGGAAATATGGCAGGAGCACATACCTGGAATTCGTTAATATTACAAGATCATAAGTTGAGGCCTTTTTTAGGGTTAGAGCAACAAGTAACAAAATATGATCCGTTATTATATTATAGTGGCGGCAAAAAATATCCATCTCTTTCTACATACAAAAAAGCGGGTAAAATCTATCGCCATACTTATTCTTTGCAACGTAATTCATTGGCGTACAAATATAAAAGAACAAAAATTTTACCTCCATTACTTCAAAACTACAGATCAATAGACGTTACCAGACAATATCATAAAGTGATAAATCTCAATACACGAAAGTTGTTTAATAATATAAAATCTAAAATTTTACTGGCCTGTAATTATAGTTCACAAGAATGGATACCCATATCAGCAGCAGAATTTAAGAACAATGGATATAGGTTTGACGAGTTGTCCACAGACATGCTTTACTTGTTATCAACTTATGATAAAAGTAGTTATAAAGACGTTTACTATCCTTTTTACATTGATTCAAATGGTAAAATATTAACTTTAAAACCTACAAAACGAAAAGGTAATCTAATTATAAAATATATAAAATCAATCGAGAGCGACCAGGCCATAGCAAAAAATGCATACGTATGGGAAGTAGCAGTTGCTGTTGCAAAAAATCAACTTAGAACGAAACCTTTGATAGGGCAAGAATACACTCTTTTTTTGTGGCAAAGCGGATGGAAACAGATTTCTACCATTTCTAATTTAAGTAATAAGGAGCTGGTATTTAAAAATGTACCAGAAAATGGGCTATACTTGATTTCCTCAAAAGAGCATAGTGATGATGACCGCCCATTTTTCATTTCTAATGGCGCAATTAAGTGGTTATAACAATGAAAAACAATAAAATCGATCAACCTTTATCCTATGAATTTAACACATGACCAAATAACAACTAAAAACGAGCAATTTTATAATGAGAAAATAGACATTCTGAAAAGTGAAAAAGCAACTATAATTCTTTTCGATGGGGAATGTAATTTTTGTAATAGCACTGTCAACTTCATTATTAAAAATGAACAGGGTTCTTCTCTTTTCTTTTCGTCGTTACAATCAAAGGCCGGGCAAAAAATATTGAAAGATAACAGACTGCCGGCAGACAATAAATCAATTTTATTTCTTGCTGACGGAGTTGTCCACCAAAGAAGTGAAGCCGTATTAAATATACTTGCAAAAATGCGCAGACCATATTATTACTTAGTATTATTTAAAATTCTGCCACTTTGGTTTAGAGACTTCATTTACAATGTGGTTGCAAAACATAGAAAATCTATAGTGACTAAAAAAGTAAGCTGCGAAATTCCATCTCCTCAGGTGTTGGATAAATTTCTTATGTAACGTAACCACCGCCCTGTATTTGAATCAATAACTGGCAGTCATAAAAAAATGGCCATTTAGGCCATTTGTAAAACTTTCTTATAATCATACTTATCGTACTTGTGACCCTTTTCTGCCTTGTGTAAAGCGATCAAATCATTCTTTAACTGAACTTTTAACCAAACGTCTACTGGAGTATGAAAGAAATGGGAAAACTTCATGGCAAACTCAATATTAAATGCCCGCTGCCCATTAAGATACTTATTGAGGTTTGAAACATCGGTATCAACATGTGAGGCAAATTGAGTTTTATTTAGTTTTAAAACCTTGCAAAACTCTTCAACAAAATACGCAATGGTATAAACCTCTTTGTTATCTCCATTTTCTTCCTGTAAATATGCTTCTAAACGATAGAGAACTGAAAGCATCTGATTTCTGATCAAACGTTCAGGAGAACGTTGAGCATGGCGTAATTTTGCAGATTCTTCAATTAAATCTTTTTCTTTTTTTGTCAGGTTATGACCATCACTTGGTGCGATGGTCATACTGAAATCTGCTTTATTTTTTCCTTTAGTAGTATCCATAATAAGTCTTCCTATTATTTATTCTTATTAATATTAACTTAGATAGCGCCGGATCAGTTCTTCTCCATCGGCATCATAAATTGCCATAATATTAGAGTCACCCAGCCGGTAAGCATTGTATTTAGTGGAGTAGAGCCTCATCAACTTGATTTCATCTTCCTTTTTCTCTTCTGCAACCTTAAAATGCAAAGCTCCATTAAATTCATCCACACCTTTTATTAAACTGAGTTTAAAAGCATATGCAATGAGGCTGCCAGCTACATGATCATGTTTTTTCTCATCTCCTTTATTATGTGGAGCTATCTCAACAAAAGCCAAATACGGCTCTCTTTTATTGATCAGCTGAAAAATCATACATCCCTCAATCACATGAGGTGTATCTTCCTTTACCAGGATGTAACCTGTTGCATTCTTTAAGTTTTTCATCTGCTTTTTGAAGTCAAATTTCCAATCTTCCTGAACTGAGGGCATATCGGATATTTTTGCTTCTTTGATTAAGGCATCCGCCTTATCACCTGTCCCCAGGACTATGATCTTTATGTTCATAGCTTGTTATTTTCATATTGAGTATGTTAACTTTTTATAATACGAATATAACAAAAATAAATTAAAAAAAGGTACAAATTGTACCATAATAATTCAACCACATCAACTAAATTTACTTGATAAAACTACGCAATAAGTAACGTCAGCATTTGACTCTATTTAAAGGTGGATTGTGTAAATTTTCACTTTTCCTTGCGAAAATTCAATAATGTCTCGTTTAACCACTCCAAAGTTTTCTTTGCCGTATAAACTCCACCAGACTCAATATTTCGACGATCAGATTTTGCAGGTATTTTCCACAACACTTCCATCTCATCCTCCAAATAAACAAATGACTCCATACCGCGATCAGATACAGTTGCAGGGATCAACCAAAATTTACAGACATTTAAATCAAGATTAAGACAAATAATCTGGGCTCCTGGTTGATTAAAACAAAATTGTGCCCCTTTTCCACGATCCAGATCATATTTTGAAGCATACGCTAATAATTGTTTCCATTCAGAACGATTTATTCTCTTGAGTACACAATGCGTATTATTTCTGACAACTTCCAAATCACCAATTTCCAGAAAATTCAGAAATAGCCTGTATTGTTTATCATATTCAGACAGGAAATCTTCAAAAGCTGCTCTAAGTTGTAAAAATGCCTTCGTAGAAAGATGTATGGAGGTATTATATAGAGTAACAAAAAATTTATCATCCATAGATGGAATTTCCGGCAATAAATATGCTATCCCTCTTTTCTTAAAATCGGACACCATCTCCATTATGTTTTTATGATTAATAGTAGTCATAACCGATTCATTTCTAAGTTCTATCAAACAACTACCAAATTCCTGATAACAAGACGGTAGAAAAGCATTAAATCTTAACTCCGTATTGGACATAAAATAATGATTTGGAGCATGGGGATATTCGCTTATAGTAAGATTACGATATACTTCAAACTCTTCTTCAAATCTAAAATCATTTCCACTTTTATTTTCAATCAGCCATTTACGTTTTTGCAATTGCTGCGCTTTTATTTTAGCTAAATTAGTCTTAACCAGCTCGACTTTCCGGCTAACAATTTCCAGATAATAAGTTTCTCTGTGGAGAGGAAATGGCTCTTTTCCTTTTTTTGCGTTAGCTAACCTTGTACTGGGTGCTAAATTATTCAGTGAGGTTTTAACATTAAAATCATTGCCTAAGTTATGTATGCGTATTTTTTCTGCCAAAATATCAGCTGGAGTAGATTCTGGAATAATATGATCAATTTCCAGTGCCTTAAAATCTTCTAAATATTCACCTGTATATAAACATCTGCGATCATGTGCCTGCCAGATAGCATATCTTAAATTATCATCCATCTTTTAACTTAAATTATTAATAACTATTAAATACAGTTTGAGAGTTAAAACTAAATAATTAATCACAGACCAATTGCCCCCCTCTCAAACTTAACATCCCCGTAACACTAGACCCGTACCTTTGCCTGGTAATGAAAACCCACAACTACAACGTTTTTTCGGACGAAGAACTCCTTGCCTTGCTGCACCAGGACGACACACTCTCCCTGCAAACTATCTTTTCCCGTTACTACACCCCATTAACCCAATTCTCAACCATATTCACCAAAGACATCACCATTAGTGAAGTCCTGATCTCAGACCTGTTCATCAACCTCTGGGACAACCGCAAGCAACTGCAAATCCGCTTACTAAAACCCTACCTGTTCCAATCTGCTAAAAACCTGTCCTTAAACCAGCTAAAAAAACACAAACCCCTGCTCGAACCGCTTGAAAACCATGAAACACTTCTTTCCGGGCACCTTACCCCATTTGAAATCCTGACCAACCGCGAATCGCAGCAACGCATCCTGTCGCTCATTAACCTGCTCCCTGAAAGACAGCGTGAAGTCCTTTTAATGAGCCGTATCGAGCAAATCGATAAAACCACTATTGCCCCGCTCCTGGGCATTACTGTACGCACCGTAGAAACTACCCTTTACCAGGCCATAAAGTCACTACGTACCCTGCTGTCCACTTCAGAAAAGAAAAAATAGTTAACACACTCATAACATAAGCTTAACCTTTCCCGCTACGTAAAACACCCTGTCAATCTTGTCTTATAGATAAGAACGAAATGGAAGAACTATACTATCAGCTGATTACTGAATACTATCATCAAACGATTACAGAAAGAGATCTGACTGTCCTGCAAGAATGGGTAGCCAGCAACCCTGCACACGAAACAGAGTTCAGAGAAGTTATCCTGATCCTGGATGCTTCAAAACTCTATTACAAAATTCCAGTCAATCAGGAAAAAAACTGGGCTAAAATCACCGCCTACATCAACCAGGACAAAAAACCGGTGAAGCGTAAATTTCCATTCGCCAGACTGGCTGTGGCAGCCTCGCTGATACTCATCATTGGTGTTGGACTCCATCAGTACAAAACCCATAAATCCAATCCTCAAAACCTGCTCACAGAAATTACCAACCCATATGGCCAGCAAAGCAGTTTCATCCTGCCTGACAGCTCTATCGTTTACCTCAATGCAGGCAGTAAACTGAAATACCCGAAACACTTTGCTACTCACAAAAGACTGGTGATCCTGGAAGGAGAAGCCTTTTTCGATGTCAAACACCAAACCACCCAGCCCTTCATTATCCAAACTGGAAAAGTAAGTACAACCGTTCTCGGCACCTCCTTCAATGTTAAAGCCTTCCCTAAAGAAAGCCACATAGCTGTAACCGTAAAAACAGGAAAAGTAGGTGTCGTATTCAAAGAAAAGAACCACCCTGCTATCACCAGCCTCCTTTTGCCCGATCAGCAACTCCAGATCGATACCAAAACCGGGAAAACAAATAAAAACGAGATCAATGCAGAAGCTATTTGCGACTGGAGAAACTACAGAATGGTTTTCTACAATGCCTCACTCAAAGAAATCACCTCAACCATAGAAAGAACCTATAAACTCGATATAGAACTTGAAGATCCTGCAATGGCCGCCATGAAAGTAACCACATCATTCCATAAAACACCCGTAGACCAGATGCTCAAAACACTGGCTATCCTGACCGGATCACATTACACCAAATCAAACAACACCATCATATTTTATAAATGAGAAAGGAAAACACGATGAACTAAAAATTTACAATCCCATAAAAAACAAAGAAGCCGGAAAACGCTGTAACGTTCCCGGCCCTTAAATGATGTTTTAAACTCCCGATTAAAAAAGCACAAAACTTAGTAAAGATATGAATAATACTATTCGATGGCTCGGCTGCACAGCAATTTTGTTGTGGTTAAGTCTGTTTATCAGTACAGCAAACGCACAAACAAGCCAGATGATTACCTTTGGCGGAACCAGTATCACCTTAAAAAAAGCCTTTAACGAGGTCGAAAAGCTAAGTGGCATGACCATCAGCTATAACAACAGCCAGTTAGACGATCAGCAAAAGGTCAACCTCCCAAAAGCAGAGAGAACAGTAGCAGAAACATTGCGCCTGTTACTCCGCAACCAATCCTTAACCATCAAACAAACAGATGCTAAAAACATCCTGCTCGTCAACAGTGTAAAAGGGAAACTGACAGGAAAAGTAACCGATCAAAATGCTGAAACAGTTCCCGGTGTATCTATCAAAATACTCGAAACTGCACAAACTATCCAGTCTGGCAACGACGGAAGCTATAGTATCAGCCTTGATCCGGGAACCTATACCATCATCACCAAATACATCTCTTTTGAGGATACCCGTACCGAAAAGGTAAAGATCACGGCTAACCATAACACTTTATTAAACCTTCATCTGCAGGAATCTGCCAACGCTTTAAATGAAGTCGTAGTCACAGCGCTCGGTATCAAAAGAGAAGAAAAGGCCCTTGGTTATTCCACCAAAGTTTTAAAAACCGAACAGTTGACCGATGCCATGTCCAACAACTGGACAGACGCGTTGTCCGGTAAAGTTGCCGGCTTAAACCTGATCAGATCAAACGGTGGCCCGGCGGGTTCAAACAAAATCATCCTGCGTGGAGAAAGTAACCTGACCGGTGAAAATGATGCCTTAATTGTAGTAGACGGTGTGGTGATTAACCATGGCAGCGGCCGGACAACAGGAAGTGGCAGCTCCGCCTATTTACAGGGCGAGTCGCCTATTGACTTTGGCAGTGGCTTAAACGACATCAACCCGGACGATATAGAAAATGTAACCGTTTTAAAAGGTCCGGGAGCCGCTGCTTTATACGGACAGCGCGGTGCAAACGGTGCGATCATCATTACCACTAAATCCGGTAAACAAAGAAACGGGATCGGGGTAACAGTCAATTCGAATACTGCTATAGAAACGATTTCCCGCTGGCCCGATTACCAGTACGAATACGGACAGGGAAACGATGGTGCCAACTTTTACTCCTTTGGGGCAACAGCAGATGGCCCAAGTACCAGGAGTACAAGTTCTGCCTGGGGGCCTAAGTTTAACGGACAATCCTTTTTCCAGTATGACCCGATCACTAAAACTATAGGAAAAGAGAGAACTCCATGGCTTCCTTATCAAAACTCAAGAAAAGATTTCTTTCAGAGCGGCCGTACTTTCACGAACAGCGTAACCCTGGATGGTGGAAATGACCAGACCACTTTTCGCCTTTCGCTAACCAATGTAGACAACAAATGGATCATCCCCAATACTGGTTACGGCCGAAATACAGTTGCCCTTTCTGCCACCCATAAAGTAAATGAGAAACTTCAGGTCGCAACCAAAGTTAACTATACGAACAAGTTTAGTGATAACCTCCCTTCTACTGGTTACAATAACCAGTCTATCATGTACTGGAACATGTTCTGGTTACCTAGCGCAGATGCGGGATGGTTAAAGGACTATTGGGCCCCCGGAAAAGAAAATGTAGCGCAGAGCTATCCTTTTAGCAGTTATCCTGACAATCCATACCTGATTGCGAATGAAATGCTCAACAAATCTAACCGGAATGCACTAACGGGAAACGTACAGGCCACTTATAATTTCTCTAAGAATTTAAGCCTGATGATTCGCAGTTCGATGGACTTTTCTTATGAAGCCCGTTCTCAGCAACGCCCGTTTGATACCGAGAAGTTCAAAAAAGGAATGTTCAGGACACAAAACATCTTCTCTCAGGAAATTTCCAACGACTTTTTAATCCGCTACAACAAAGACCTGAACAAGGATCTTAAAATCTCGGTTTCTGCGGGGGGCAGCATGTTAAAAAACACTTATAACAAAGATGAACTGCGTGCGGATTCACTTACCTATCCGGGTATTTATAGCCTGGCTAACAGTGCAGGTGTGTTAACGCCAAAACCTTACCGTGGTAAATATGGAATTAACAGTTTCTATGGCGTTGCGACAGCAAGTTATAAAGATTACTTATTTATAGATGTTACAGGCCGTAACGACTGGAACAGCGTACTGGCAACTGCAAAATCTACTGATAATGTTTCCTTTTTCTATCCTTCAGTAAACCTGAGTGGCATCCTGTCTGAAATGTTTAAACTGCCAAAATTCATCTCCTATGCCAAATTAAGAGCTTCGGTAGCAGGTGTGGGCAGTGGTCAGCAAACCCCTTATATCACTTCTTTCACTTATGATGTAGCGGATAATTTTCCCGGCGGACTCCAAAATCCAACGGTATTAACCAATACCAATCTGAAACCTTTATATACCACAAGTTACGAAGTGGGTACTGATCTGAGGTTCTTAAATAACCGTCTGGGCATCAACATTGCCCTGTATAAAAGTGATACCAAAGATCAGATTCTGAAAACTACTGTAGACCGTTCTTCGGGCGTAAGTTATGCTTATGTAAACGCTGGAAAAGTGCGTAATAAAGGGATAGAAGTTGAATTGAATGGTACACCGATAGATCAGAAAGATGGGTTCAAATGGACAGTCTTCGGAACTTTTACCGCTAACAGAAACAAGATTATCGCTTTAACAGATAGCCTGGATAACCTGATTTTACAATCCGGGCCAGCCAGCCGCGGTGCAATTGTAGCTAAAATTGGAGGCAGCATGGGTGATCTGTATGGCCGTGGTTACAAACGGTCTCCAGACGGGCAGATTGTTTATAAGAATGGTTACCCGGTTATCCCTGATGATCAGCTTTATATCGGCAATACCACCCCTAAATGGAAAGCGAGTTTAGGCAACCAGTTCCGTTATAAGAATTTTGGAATGAGTTTCCTGGTGGATGCACAATATGGTGCAGTAGGTTATTCGCTCACTGCAGGTGTTTTAGCTGAACAAGGAAAGACAACAAACACGCTTCCGGGACGATACAACGGGATTATCGGTAAAGGTGTAGTGCAAAATCCAGATGGCAGTTATAGCCCGAACACGGTAATTGCACAAGATATGACTAATTATTACACTACCCATTATGGCCGGGATAATATTGAGGGAACTACCTATTCTACTGATTTTATCAAACTCCGTGAAGCCAGATTTGACTACACTTTTAAACCAAAAACACTGAGAAGGTTCGGTTTGCAAAGGGCCACAATTGGTATTTATGGCCGTGATTTGATGACAATCACGAAATGGCCGGGCTTTGATCCTGAGTTTGGGACATTAAACGACGGTACGATTAACCAGGGTTTTGAACTGGGCCAGTTCCCTGCTACCCGAACTTTTGGTATCAATTTAAACATAGGTATTTAATGAATATGAGACTCAAAAATTATACAATCTGTTTGATTTTATGTTTAGCGGTGACCTCTTGTAAAAAAGGTTTTCAGGAGCTGAATGTGAATCCTAATACGAGTGAAAAGGCTTTACCGCAGGCTTTGCTTGCTCCCGCTATTGCAAGTATTGTAACCGCAAATATGAGCCGCAGCCAAAGGCTCACTAACGAACTGATGCAGGTAACGGTAGATATGGGTGATACAGACGGGAAAATTTTCCGTTACGACATCCGTAAATCTGAGGGTGATTATCTTTGGAACAGCTGGTATCTGGAACTTTCCAATTTCAATGATATCTACAAAGGTGCGGAACAATTGGGCAGCAATAGTTTCAAAGGGATCTCGCTGATCTGCCAGGCTTATGTGTTTTCATTACTGACTGATACTTATGGTGACATCCCGTATTTCAATGCGACTAAAGCTAAAGAAGGTGTTTTTATGCCCGAGTTTGATCGTCAGGAAGTCATCTATCCGGAGCTTTTTAAAAAGCTGGAAATGGCTAACGAACTGTTAAAAACGGGCACCAATATCCCTTCTTCAAGTGATCCGCTCTATGCAGGAAATGCAGCTAACTGGCGCAAGTTTGGCAATACGCTTTATTTGAGATTGCTGATGCGGGTTTCTGCTAAATCGCCAGCTTTAGCAGTAGCAAAAATTAAGGACATTGTGGATGTAAACAGTGCTAATTACCCGGTTATAAGCAGTAATGCAGAGTCGGCAGCTTTGAGGTGGTCAGGTACTGCGCCTTATGTTTCGCCTTTTGCCACCTGGCGGCCTGCCGATTGGTACACGCCCAAACTGGCTGATTTCTTTGTCAACAATTTAAAGGAATGGGGCGATCCGCGAATTGCGAAATGGGCTACCATTTACAATGGAAAGTATGAAGGCATTCCGAGTGGCTATCCTGTAGGGCAAGCTCCCGAAGGGAAATCTACTTTACCTGTTGCCTTACAGTCTGAGCCTTTACTGGGTAATATCCTGAACTACGCGGAGCTCCAGTTCCTGCTGGCCGAAGCTGCTTCAAAAGGCTGGATCACTACCGGAACGGCTAAAGGTTATTATGAAAACGGGGTAACCAGCGGGATTACTTACTGGGGCTATGCGGTTCCTGAAAACTACCTGCAGGGTGCAGATGTGAAATGGACTGACAATTTAGCTTTGGAGAATAAACTCGAGCTGATCCATTTGCAGAAATATTACAGCCTGTTTATGACTGATCTGGAGCAATGGTTTGAATATCGTCGCACAGGCCATCCTCAGTTACCGAAAGGTGCTGGTTTGCCAAATGGCGGCCAGATGCCTTCCCGCTTAAATTATCCTGTCTATCTGCAATCTACCAATGGTGCGAATTATGCTGCGGCTGTAGCCATACAGGGTGCAGATGATTTATACACTAAAGTATGGTGGCAAAAACCTTAATCGCTCAATAATCATGAACAAATATATATTTCAATTTTTTAGTTGCTGGTTGCTGTTAACCGGCTTAGCAGGATGTAAAAAGCATGATGCTGCTTTGGGCGATCCTAGTCCGGTTATCGCCATAGAAGATTTGCGCGCCATCTATCAGGGTACAGCTGTAAGCTTAAATACAGGCAATTTAGCTGGTGCACACCAGATTATCGGCATCGTGGTTTCTGATGTCCAGTCTGGGAATATGCCTGCCGGAACTATAGCCATGCAGAATAACAGAAGGAATAAAACCAGGGGAATTTTACTGGCGGTAGAAAATGCGGCAGCTTTGAAAACGGGAGATTCTATTGTGGTAGACCTGAACGGAACAACGCTTACCAAAGTGAATGGAAGTTTACAGGTGACAGGTTTAAATGCGGCGTCAGTAAACAAGGTTTCGAGTGGAAATGCAAGAAACCCGATTACTGTAACTACGGCTTTATTTAAGGCTAAACCAGATGATTATGAAGGCTGTCTGGTCAGAATATTTTCCGGAAGCATCACTCCTGTTCCTGTTGCCGGAGAGTTATATGCGGGCGATAAAAGTTTAGCAGATAATGGCGGAACAATGGTTTTGCATACAGAAAAGAGTGCTTCTTTTGCGGGTAAGGGTTTACCAGCGAGCGCTACTTTTACAGGTATTCCACTCCTGTACCAGGTAGACGGGAAAGGTGATGCTGTGCCTAGTTTATGGCCACGCAACATACTCGATATGCTGGATGCAAGCGGACCTGTTTATAAGGGTTTCCCTGAAACTTTTGAGTTCCCGAATCAGAGTTTAAAGGCTTCTTATGCAGCGGCAGTTGTTGGTTTAAAAACAGGAAACTGGTTGTTGGATCAAGCTATTTTAGCGAATACTTCTGGCCGTGACCGCTTTAATCCTGCTGGTTTACAGTGTATCCGGATGCAGCAAAATCTGGCTGTTCCGGCTTATGTGCAAATGAACTTTAATGTGCCTGACGGGGCATCAAAAGTATCCTTTTTATATGGTGCTTACTACAATGATGCGACCAGTTCTTTTGTATTAGAATATTCTAAGGATGACGGTTTAACATGGCTGCAAACTGGAAAGGTGATCAATAATGCATCGGCCGTTGCCAAAACAGCAACTTTCCCGATGGACATTACCGGGCCGGTACGGTTCAGAGTTAAAAAATTAGGCTTGGGAACAACAAATAATACATCTATTAATAACGGAAGGCTGAGTATTGAAGACTTTGCTATTTACGCGAACTAAAATTCACCAGACTAAACATTTAAGCGGGCTAAAAACCGCTCTTTAAAATAATATACTCATGTTAAACAGAAGACATTTTTTAAGAAACTTAGGCTTATCAGGTACGCTGATTGTGGCCCCTGCAGCTTTAATTGAGGCAGCAACGTTGCCACTCCCGGCAAAACCAACTGACCTGACTACGGTTACTTTAAAAGGGAATATCAGCGCTGGCGACAACCCGGTTGCAGGTGTTGCGGTAACAGATGGCATTAATATCACCCTGACTGATAAACGTGGTAATTACGAGCTGCTGAGTAACCACACTGCGGACTATGTTTATATCAGTTCTCCGGCTGGTTATCAGTTTAATCAAAAGAGAGGTATTGCCTCTTTTTATAAGGCGATCCCAAAAGACAGTACTAGTTTCAAAGCTGATTTTGTATTGGAAAAACTGAATGTATCTGATCAGAAACATAATTTTTTAGTCTGGGCCGATCCGCAGATTATCTCTAAAAAAGACGCGGCTTTGCTAAAAGCTCAAACTGTTCCTGATGTTCAGGAGTTATTAAAATCTTACCCTCAGGGAACGTTGTTTCATGGAATTGGCTGTGGTGATTTGGTTTGGGATCATTTTGAACTGATTGCAGATTATAAAGATGCAGTAGCTGAAACGGGTATCCCTTTTTTCAATCTGCCTGGTAACCATGATATGGATTTGGATGCAAGATCTGATGAATTGTCAACCCGTACTTTTAAAGACGAATTCGGCCCTACTTATTATTCTTATAACCGGGGTGAGATTCATTATATATCATTAGATAATGTGTTCTTTTTGGGAGTCGCTAAAAAGTATATCGGTTATTTAACAGAAACTCAGTTACAATGGGTTGAACAGGATTTAAAGACGGTAAAACCAGGAAGCACGGTGGTAGTTTCTGTACATATCCCGACCAATACAGGTAATTCCAGAAGGAATAAACTGAAAGATGATGAGCTGGGTGGGGTATTATCAAACAGAGAACGTTTATATAAATTACTGGAAGGTTATCAGGTTCATATCCTATCGGGACATACGCATATGAACGAGAAATGGGAAGACCGCAACATGATTGAACACGTGCATGGTACGGTATGTGGTGCATGGTGGACTGGCCCGGTTTGCAGTGATGGCTGCCCTAACGGCTATGGAGTTTACGAAGTAACCGGCAGTGAAATCAAATGGTATTACAAGTCTACCGGAAAAGCCAAAGATCATCAGCTCAGGATTTATCCTAAAGGTTCTTTCTCAGAAATCGCTTCAGTGGCTGCTTCTGGTAATTTACAGGAAACCACTCCCGCCACCTCACCAGAAATCGGTGTTAACATCTGGAACTGGGACCCAAAATGGAAAGTAGAGTACTTCGAAGACGGAGTAAATAAAGGAGCAATGAAACAGCGAACAGCAATGGATCCGATCGCTTATAAACTATACGATGGCCCTTTAGTTCCTAAAAAGCATAAATGGGTGGAACCGACCTTAACAGATCACCTGTTTTTCGCTACTCCTGCTCCGGGAACCCGTCAGTTTAAAGTAGTAGCTACTGACCGTTTCGGCTCAGTTTACACGGAAGAGGTTACAATTTCATAATTAAAAATATAGGACTAAAAATTTGCTAAAGAGGGTGCTTTTTCAGGCACGCTCTTTAGCTAAAATCTAATTCATCAACTACAGAATGATTTGTTGAACTAAAGATCAAAGTGATTTAAAATATTTTTAAATCACTTATTAACCCAGATCTAAAATAATAATTAAATTTAGTGAATGATCGTCATAATCTTTACAATAATACTTTTCTTAATATGCATCTCTAGTGGAAGTTTAAACGTTTTCCCGGGTATTTTAACGCCTTTCCTAATTTATCTTGTGCTGAATTCCGAATCAATTTACTTATCTATACCAGGCTTATTTTTTTCTTTGTTAGGACTATTTATGTTTAAAGTTCTTGGCTGGGATGCTAATCCCAGAAAGCCATTATTTTGGAAGATCATACAACACTTACCAAGTATTATTGCTTGTGTATTAGTAATCATTTACTATACCACTCCAACATACCTGGCTGGTAAACAGCACATAGTTAGTTTAATTTCCAATAGCATCATGTTACTTGGATTCTCTTTTATCATTACAAGATCTGTTATTACTAATCCAATATATCGACTGATTAATATGTTGTATACTAAAGAGAAATTTTTGGTAAGAAGAAAAATCAATGCTCCAAAGGCAGAAAAGGGTTATAAATCGGTAGCGTATTACATCCATATCCGCGAAACAGAGGATGGTATATTTTATATCAATAGCTTTCTTTCAGTATACCTTAATTATTTTGTAAAAGGAAAAACTGTTGAGTTCACGCTTAAGCGTGGCTGCCTTGGTTTGTTATATTGTAGCAACTTTCCAAAAGTCGTGTAATGATAGCTAAATTGCATTCTTTTCGGGTATGTAAAATAAGTAGGTAAAAAATTAGTAAAATCATATAAACCGAGTCAGGGTTATTGAGATATGCCTAGTCCAAAAAACTAATTTAAAATCTGTTTCACTTTGTACGATACAATATTTTATATTAAGGGATTTTTGGGATTAAAATATTCCACATATTTTATTCCTTGCAAATTATGTGTATAAATAGAGAATGGCACAGGCTTGATTTTCATCCCAAGCTTTTTTTCACAAATTAGCACAAACTCATTGAATTGGCTCTTATTATTATAGTTTAAACTGGAGGCCAGATTAAAAGTCTGATTTCCAATATATATTTGAGCTTGTAAGTCATCTTTTTTATTTGAAAGATCAAGTGTTCTAATAGCTTTTAATTCATTGATATTTCCATTAAAAACTATAAACTTATCTATCTCCAATACTAAGCTAGTATCTATAATTTTTAATAGTACCAGCTCTCCGTAGCCCGGTTTGTCTTTCCTATTGAAAAACTCCTTAATCCCAAATATTATTATAAAAAGAACAAAGGCATTTCTTAAATGAAAGAATATACTAGATACCTCATGATTAATAAATATTCCGTAAGTAAAGCTTCCGATCAAGCCTATAAAGAAAAGCCCTCCAGTCCACAAGATCGATTTACCTGCCTGCTGTAAACCGACATCCTTAAGCTCAAATATCCTCACCTCTTCCATATCATACTTTCCAATTGTAAATACATATTAAAACCTAAGTTTTAAAATATCTCCTATTCAAACTAAAAAGCCATCTCGAAACTATCATTAAATTTAGATATGATAAGACTTCCAAAACTATTCAACCTTATTTTCTTTACCGAACATCTTTTCAAAATCTTGTTTACTTTTTACATATGATAAATAATAGCCAGCATTAGAATTAAGCATATACTTTTTAAAATCAGCCTCGCTTCCACGGAAATCACCTTTACCTTCACCCTTAATCAGGCTGTAAAAACTATAAGATTCGTCTTTTAACAAACGAAAATAAACTATCGGTATAGGTTTTTCTTTAGTCCCATAAGTAGTATCTGCAAGTTCCTGTTTATTCACAGTTGCAATAATTTTTTCTCCAGGATCTTTAATAGCTCTAACTAAGTACATTCCAAAAACTTCATCCATAGAAGAGTATCTAAAAAAATAGAAAATAGAAAAATATTTATGAAGGGAATCACTATAAAACTTAATCTCATGCTTATAAACAATAGCTATATTATCTGCTGAGAATGGGTTAAATTTAGCTTTCACTTCAAAATAACTTGCTGAGTCAGCAAAATTTCTCACATTTAGTGTGATTGTATCACATTTTGACAAGTATTTGTTAATATATAAATGTCCATCATTTATACTAGTATCCGGATTATCAAAGATATTCACTAACCAACGGCCAATATATCTACCAAAAATCAGTCCTAAAGCGAGAATACATATACTTGCAGTTTGCAGAACCCTTTTCATTTATAAATTTATTAGAAATTCCTCAAAACACATCCCAATAAGTTTATTCTTATAATGAGAAAAAATGATCAAAGTTGATGTATAAGCTTAAAAAGCAATTAGCAACCAGAATCCTTTTCTATTTAAGCTTGTTTTCTTTTCCAAACATCCTTTCAAAATCTTGTTTACTTTTTACATATGATAAATAATAGCCAGCATTAGAATTTAATATATTTTTCTTAAAGTCAGCTTCAGAACCATGAAAATCACTCTTATTATTTCCTTTAGCCATACTATAAAATGTATTTGATTCTTCTTTCTTTAATTGGAAGTAAATTATTGGTATTGGTTTTTCTTTAGTCCCATAAGAGGTATCATTAAAATCCAGTCTATTCACAGTAGCAATAATATTTCCACCTGGATTCTTAATAGCACTTGTATAATAAAAACCAAACAGATGATGTAATTCGGGATTGCCGAAAAAATAAAAAATAGAAAAGTACTTATGAAGGGAATCACTATAAAAAGTAATTTCATTTTTATAAGCAAAAGCAGTATTGTCAGCCGAAGAAGGATTAAATTTAGCCTTTACTTCAAAATAACTACTTGAGTCAGTGTATTTTTTTATATTTAAACTAACTGTATCGCACTTTGACAGATATTCATCAAGATGCAAACGTCCATCGTTTATACTTGTATCCGGATTATCAAAGATATTAACTAACCAACGGCCAATATATCTACCAAAAATCAGTCCTACTGCGAGAAGGCTAACACTGGAGATTTGCAGTATTTTTTTCATATTTAAGATTAAGATTTACTTGCGATAACATTTTCATTATTTTCACTATCTTCATTACGCATATTACGTGCATTCTTCAAAGTATCTTCTATTAGTTTTACCTTGTTTTCCTTGTAACTCTTAGCAATATAGTGATTGGCAACAGAACCAGCTAAACCAACACCTAATCCAACACCTAAACCTGCGCCCATTTTTGAGAATTCTCCTTTAAATGTCTTTTCACCAAATCTGGAGAATGCAGCTGCCTGGTCATATGTTGCCCCTTGCTCCATTAATTCTCTGATAATAGTTTGATTCTGTCTAGTCATAGTCTTAGCAACGTCGATGCTACCTTTTCCTGCCCCTGCAATAGTGCCGGCACTATTATCTCTAACCGTATTACCTACATCGGTTTTATAATCTTCATCAGCTGTGCTACCTTCGTTTGCCAGAGTTTGATCATCATTACCTTCAACATACTCCCATCCTGCAAAACCAACACCAATCCCTGTTCCTATTGGATCACCCAAACCACTTAAACCACTTACAAAGCCCATCCAAGCCTGTTGTTTAAGATGTTGATCGACTTCTTCTTTGTTATTCGATGAAAATTTAACTGCGGCTTTATGTGCTACAACAGGGCTAATAAAAGGTTGTATCATTCCTCCTTTTACACATTTTAAAATGGAACTTTGAAGAAGAGCTTTTTTTTGATTAAATGTAACCTTGTTATGGGGTAATGTCCACTCAGACCCTCCCTCCAACGAACAGTCACATGCATGTGCCACTTTATAATCTCCTATCGCGATAGATACAGCACCAGCAATTGCCACTACACCAGCAATAACTGTAGTAGCACCAGTTACAGATGCAGCCATTCCTGCTAAAATAACCCCGGCAACACCACCAGTACCTACAATTGCTGCAACCACTACTACTGCAACTGCAATACAAATAATTCCTACGGCAATTCCAACTAACATTGCTCCCAAACCTCCCCAGAATTTAGCCGGAGACTTACAGACAAAACTTACGCTGACTTTTTTATCATCAATATTAAGCCATGCTGCACGTTTAGTATTAATCACAGTTTTACTAGACCTGACAACTCCAAGATTCTGAGGCTTAGTTACAGTCATTAAGGTGCAATTGATCATCACACCAGATGGTAAATATGAGCTTCCCATTATTCTATTCTTTGTAACTTATAATCAACAAATAATTCAATATTATTTTTCACTTCCTCAGTAATTACCATATTAGCATCACTCAGCATATTTTCGTTCAAATCGTATATAACCCTTGTCTCGTGATTATAATCATAGCCAGAAAACTTATAACCAATACTTGGCTTATACCTTGAATCATAAATCTTTTCAAAGTCAACAAGATGAGGATTACCTTCCACTAATCTTCCATCTTTTAAAATGCTAATTGAAGAAGGAGTTTCATCAACAATCTCCTCTGTAACCTTAAAGTCAACAGGCAGCCGGTCAAATAGCTGAGAATAATAAAGTTTAGTAAATGGCTTCATTATAAATTGATCATTGATTAGGTATTTATCAAAAAACAGGTCAAAAAATGGACGAACCTGAAAATCAAGGAGAATATTCTCTTCGGTCATCTGCTGCTCCACATTAACTAGAAAGGTATCAATGTTGGCTCTCATTTCTGGTGACTTCACAAACGATGTACTAGACTTCACTTCATTTTTAAAATCCAACCAGTTCGCTTTAATTTCATCCATATTATCGATCCGTAATATCTTTCCTGTTTTTGGATTTACAACTACTAATGCATTACTCTTAATTACATCAATTTTGCTCATCAGATCCAAATTTTCCTGTAAATAAGAAGGCTGGATAGCAACAATCTGATCTGCAAGAGTAACTCTTACCATCAATTGATCATTGTTAATATATTTTTTAACGTGGTACTCCAGTTTAGTTTCTACATGGTTTTCAATAATACCATTCATTTTAATTACCGCAAGCTGCACACTTCTGTACTTTGCTTCACCCTCTTTAAAAAGTATAATATCACTCGATGATTGAACATCGATTACCTCAGTCTTTTCTGGGATATTAGTATTTTCCGTACCGAAAAAAGTAAATCTGCTCATGACTAATTTATATTAACGGGTCCACCTTCTATTTTTTGTTCACCTTTTGCACTGCTGGTAATTTTACCGCTTGCCTTCGTTTCTTTGCTACTCGCATTAATAGCTATAGTAGTATTTTCTAAAGATCCAATATTTACCTTCGCCCCTTTTAACGGATCGGCATTTGCATTAATGGCATCCTTACCCTGAATATTTATAATATTCCCAATTAAATCAATCGTCCCATCAGAATTGAGTGTAATACTGCTATTTCCAGATCTTATGATAACCTTCGTATGAGCTACTATCTCAATCTCCTTATCCCCATTCTTTATATCAATAAAATTACACTCATCAGTTCCCAGATGAAGTGCATGATTCAAATCGTCAAAAGTCAGGCAACTCCCCATCCTCGAACTCAACCCTTTCACATTACTATTCTTGAACCCTTTACTATCGCCATTTTTGCCATGATAAACACTACCCAAAACCACCGGTCTTGCAATATTCCCTTCCTCAAAAGCAATCATGACCTGGTCACCCTTTTCAGGGATCACATGAAAACCACGATTCGACCCTGTATCTCCACTCCCTGCATTCGGACTCATCACCCTTAACCACTCACTCGGATCATTGGTCTGGCAAGCCCATTTAAACTTTACCTTCACCCTACCTTGTCCTTGCGGATCATCATTATCCAAAACATCAGCAAGCTGCATATCCGGATCAGGTCTTTTATAGTTTTTAACCACCAAACGCTCTGTGGTAGAAACTAATCCTTCAAAAGTATTTACATAATGTCCCCGATCATCAATCGTATGAGTTACTGAGGTGATTAGAAATTTACCCAGACTTTCTGTTATAAAGGACACTTCTTGTCTGAGACTCATGGTGATATCTACAATTGACCCTAACGCAACCTCTGGATTATCACCACTTGCGCTTATTTTCAACAGCTGACTGATGTTCGCTTTTTCTTCATTATCCACCATGCTCTTAATATCGCTGCCATTATCTACACGAATCAAAGAAGGTTGATTAAAGGTCTTGCTATAAGTCGTATTTGAAGCATTTATCGCATGAACAAGATCCGGCCTGCCATCAGCTTTACCAGAACTTTCGCTTTGCAGCATCTCATCTTGTTTTGGATTATAGGCAAATCTTTTATTCTTAATCGGGGCAACTTCCATTGCATATTGTAAGCTATTCACGTCCCTCCCATAAAATAAACTCACTTCCTTCTGCGTATCTGGTTTACCGAAATTAAGGCTCATACCATCGTAGAAAAACCACTCATGATATTCACCACTAAGCCGGTTTAAAAACTCAAAATCACTCTCACGATACTGAATCACATAATCTATAGGGTTTTTTCTGGTTGCATTGGTTACTATCCGCAAATCATTAGCAGGAGTATCATGCGTAGCCAGCTGTACAATGGTGCCTAAATCCTTATCCAGATAAGAACCCAAATCAGGCCCCCGGTCAATCAGTATAGTCGGGCTATACCCACTTACAACTAAAACACCATGATATCCATTACTTTGTGTCAGCTCAACTTTAGTGACCAAACCAGCAAAAATCTGCTGTTTGCCAAGCACATAGCCAAATGACGCGCTTAATGTCTTCCCTACAAAGTCCCGGCTGTTGTCCAGATTGATTAACCCTGGTGCGCCCATTTCATCATGATTAAACCTGAGTTCAAAATAGTGATGCGCATTAAAATGTTGTTGAAGTGTGAAAGAGCTAAAATGAGAAATAGTCTTATCCCCTATGCTGATCTCCTTGATTAAATTATTTTCCATGTTTTGAGCACTGCCTCTCAGCAGCTTATATATTTGGTAATCCACTGAAACCAACTATCATTCCAAAACGGAAACAAATTTCAATATAAATTAATATAGCATTAATACAGTTTTAAAACAATTAGCATAAAATCAAGAATAAATAAATGCTAATTACAAAGAAGGCCGAAGCGTTAAATAAAACGGAGCCTCCTGATCCTGCCTGTTCTGACTTTTAATAATCTCCGCAGCAATCGTACCCATCATTTTAAAATCAGTGGAAATCGTTGTAATTCCATTCAATAAAAACTTTTTCAGCGGTGTCTCATTGTAAGAAATTACCCCCACATCTTTTCCCATCTGCAAGTCCATAGATAAAATCCTTTCAATCAAAACCACCAGGTCATCTTCCATCAAATTGATATAAGCCTCCCCAGATTGAATAATCTCATTTTCCACGTCGCTAACTATCAAATGGTTAAAAGCATACTGCTGACAAAACCTTCTGAATCCGTCAATAATCTCATTTGGAAAATAACTTTTTTGAGGAAATATCAACTTTAAAGTATGATACTTCTCCAGCTGTTCCTTTGCCTGGATCAGCGCCCTGTAAATATCCTTTTCAAAATTCTCATAAACCGCAGAATAATTACCAACCACGCCCGGCACTTTTTTATCCAGCAGGATTAATTTTTCAGTAGGGATCGTATTGATAATCTGATGTGCATCTTCTCCACCCTCCACAAAATGCGGAATGATTACATAATGAGAATATTCAGTCCTTTTATTTAAAATCAGCTTTTTAAAGATCGAAAAGTCATTGTTATATATATAAAAATCAATCAAAGCATCATCCCCCAGCGCGGCCACAAAAGAATCATAAATGATCTTTTTATGCACAGACAGCTTATTAAATAATAAGAATATTTTTATCTTTTTCTTGAACTCTGTATTATCAATATAAAACCCTTTTCCAGGAACGGATAAGATCACTCCCTGTTTCTTCAGATATTTATACCCTTTCTCTGCTGTATCCCGGGATATCTCCAGTACACTGCTTAGCTCATTGATAGAAGGAAGGATATCATTCTTATTCAAAATACCATCTTCTATCGCTTCAATAATAGAATCACTAAGCTGTAAATACTTAGGAGTTGCAGAATATTCATCTACATGTATAAACTTGAAAAAATCGGCTGTCTTCATTGTTGTAAAAAATAAATATAAACCTTTTAGTGATAATAAGACACTGATTTGATTGCATTGACCTCTTCAGGCGCGTCAATAAGAACCGCATTTTTCATCTCCAACCTGATCAGATTGGAGATGAAACAGCAAAACGGCAACTATAACTTTACGGCGTATTCAAACTGATAAATTCCTGACCCTGCATTAAACTCCACATCATTCCCTTGCTTAGAAACCTTAACAATCCCCTTAACTTCCTTCAGCTCAGTTCCGCTTTCGGTAACCGCAGCCCCGGCAGCACCGGGCAACCTGATCAGTGCAGTCGCATTTGGAGGAATAATTACCTTTAACTTAAACTGTCCACCCTCTATTTTCCAGTCACTTACCGTTAAACCATACAAAGTCTCCAGCTTTGCAGCCGCCTGTGTAATCTTACCGCCAGGTTGTGGGGCAATAATTATCTTTTTATAACCAGGTTCAGACTCGTCCGTATCCAAACCAGCCATAACCCTGTACATCCAGTCCCCAATTGCGCCATAAGCATAATGGTTAAATGAATTCATTCCTGTAGTTTGAAAACTGCCATCAGGTTTAATCCCATCCCAGCGTTCCCAGATGGTCGTTGCACCCATTTTTACCGGGTATAACCAGGAAGGATAAGTTTCTTGCAATAGCAGGTTATAAGCCACATCTGTACGGCCAAAGCGTGTCAGCACATGGCAAAGGTATGGTGTACCTAAAAATCCGGTCGTTAAGTGATTACCATAGCTCTCTATATTTTTCACCAGAAAATCAACCGCTTGCTGTCTTAAATTTTCCGGCAGCATATCAAAATTCAAAGCAAGCACATATGCTGTTTGAGATCCGGAAACTAACCTGCTACTTGGCGTAACATATTCTTTAACAAATGCCTTTTTGATACGGTCCAACAACTCCATATACTTCTCTTCCTCATCTTTTTTACCCAGCACTTTAGCTGTATTGACCAGCAACTGCGTAGAATGTGCATAAAAAGCTTGTGCAATCAAATACTTATCAGTTATTGCTGAACGGCCATCATTGTCATCTTCGGGGCGATAAAACAGCCAGTCGCCAAAATGGGAACCTGTGTTCCAAAGATCATTTTTACTCTTGCTGGTCATAAAATCAACCCAGCCCTTCATACTTGGGTACTGCGTTGCTAAAACTTGTTTGTCACCATAAGCGACATACATATTCCAGGGTATAATCGTAGCCACATCACCCCAGCCTGTTGAACCGGCATCATTTTGAGTTAACACATTAGGCACCACATAAGGAATACTTCCATTAGCCAGCTGATCTGAAGCCACATCTTTCATCCATTTCGTGAAAAATCCAGCTACATCCATGTTAAAAGCCGCAGTACGGAAAAATACCTGTGCATCTCCCGTCCAGCCTAAACGCTCATCACGTTGCGGACAATCTGTGGGCACATCCATAAAATTACCCTTCTGCCCCCATTGGATATTATGCTGCAATTGATTTAACAGCGGATCAGAACTTGTAAACGTCCCTGTAGGATCCATATTTGAATAAACGGCTATTGCTTTAAAAGCCGAAGGATCAACCTGTGCCGTATTCCCTGTTAATTTCACATAACGGAAACCCTGATAGGTAAAATGAGGCTCATAACTTTCCACACCTACCCCTTTAAAAATATACTTTACATGTTGTTTAGCCTTCCTTAAATTAGCATCATAAAAATTGCCTGCTTTATCCAGTACTTCTCCATGTTCCAGCTGGATAAAAGATCCTGCTTTCCCACTCAGTTTAAAGGAAACCCAACCTACTACATTCTGGCCAAAGTCAAGCACAGTTTCGCCCTTCGGTGTTTTAATTACTTTAACCACACTGAACTGCTCATGCTTACTCGCAAGCGGACTAATACTGCTCTCCAACACTTCTTTACCAGGAGCAATAATCTGCGCATTTTTCCAGCCTGTATCTTTATAATTCACAGTTGCCCAACCTGGTTTTTCAAACCTGGCGTCATAAATCTCTCCATTATACAAATCGGAAAAACGAATGGGCCCGGTGCTGTATTTCCAGCTGCCATCACTATTGATTATTTTTTTCGTACCATCAGTATACTCCAAAACCAACTGTACCAAACCGCTTAAATGTTTGCCATAAAACCCGCGTTTACCGTCAAAAGCAAGATAGCCGCGGTACCAGCCATCACCCAGCGTAAAACCTATTGCATTCTGACCATCTTTCAGCAAGTTCGTGACTTCATAACTTTGATATAATAAACGCTTATGATAACTCGTCCATCCCGGTGCCAGGTGATCATGACTCACTCTTTTTCCGTTAATCTGCGCCTCATATAAACCATGCGCAGAAATATAAAGCACAGCTGATTTCACCTTTCTATCTGTAGCAAATACCTTTCTGAAGATAGGGCTTGGTCCTTCCAGCGTATCTGCCATAGCACTAGTGATCCACTGGGCAGACCAGTCACCCGGATTCAGCAAACCCGTATGCCAGGAGTTAACAGCACTCCATCCAGACTCATTTCCCTGGTTATCTTTGATTTTAACCTGCCAGTAATAGCGTGTATCAGATTTTAACTGTTTCCCGGCATACCGTAAAAAAACAGACGCGTCACTTTTCTGAGTTCCACTATCCCATACCGATGAATGACCATTTAACAAGCCAGCAGAATCCGTTCCTACCCTGATCTGATAAGCACTTTGCATCATATTACGCTGTGCAGAACTCATCTTCCAGCTTAAACGCGGTGCCGCCGATTCAATGCCCATTGGATTTTTCAGATATTCCGTTCTTAGATCAGTAACACCTAATTTTTGAGCTGCCGCCGATAAATCAAGCAGACAGCAACCTATTGCAATTCCTGTAAAATAATTTCTCATGGTTGATTATTGAGGGTTTTGAGTTAGATTATCCAGATTCACCTCTCTTTGAGGGATCGGTAACAAGAGTTTATTCGCATTTAAAAGATAAGAACCCGAAGGGATATTCGGTTTATGCGCAATTTCATATTTTCCATGCGCTGCCATCACTTCCACTGCTTTGCCAGAACGTATCAGATCATACCACCTATGATTTTCAAAAGCTAATTCCACCCTTCTTTCTTGTAAAATAGCATCCCTGAAAGCCTGCTGATTATCCACACTTAAAGTCGCCACAGCATTTCCAGGAGTTTTTGCAGGCAGTCCAGCCCTGCTGCGGATTTGATTTAATAAAGTAAACTGTTCTCCGCCCGCTGCAAAACCCTGTTCATTCAAACATTCGGCAATCATCAGCAGCACATCGGCATACCTGATGACAGGAAAATTATCATTGGTGCGTCCTCTGTCAATAATCCCATGGTTGTATTTTTTAACGTATGGAATATTTACAAACTTCCCTCCCGCATCGGTAAAACCTACTGCTAAAGAAGCATCTTTCCGTAAATCGCCAGTTTCATAAGCATCGATCATATCCTGCGTTGGAATATTCCAGCCACTACTTCCATTCAATGAGGTCGCCGGATCTCCGGTGATCACACTTCCGGAATTCCAGGGTGCAAACTGATACAGAAAATCACTCGACAACCCGGGCTGAGATCCAAGATACTGAATCTCAAAAACAGATTCACTGTTGTTTTTATTTGCAGGAAGAAAAATATCCTTGTACACAGGGACAAGACTATAACCCAGCTGCTGTACTTTTCTTAAAGGAACCAACGCTTCTGAAAATTTCTTTTGGGTCATATATAATTTGGCCAGTAAAGCCAAAGCCGCACCCTGAGTGGCCCTTCCAGCCTCCAGGCTCGTATATTTAACTGGTAACTTAGTTGCCGCAGCAGTCAGATCGGTAACTATTTGTGTATAAACCTCTTCTATAGCAGCCCGCCCTTTAGAACGCGCATCTGCCGGAGACTGACTTGGAACCAGCCTTAAAGGCACTCCTCCAAACTGTCTCACCAAATTGAAATAATGAAAAGCTCTTAAAAACAAGGCTTCTCCTGTAAACTGATTTTTAACATCAGCAGACATTGTTACTCCATCTATTCTGGCCAGGATTTCATTGCAGCGTGCAATACCCGTGTAATTTTGCTGCCAATAGCCCTGTAAAGGTTCAGCCGTTGCCCCAATCAGAAACTGATCCATAAACTCACGCTGTTCAGAACCGCGGTCTGCCGGATTATATTGATAAGTTGTATTATCAGATCTCATTTCACCAAATAGCCAGTAATTTACTCTCCCCATATCACTTATAGAAGAATAAGCACCGCTCACTGCCTGTTTAAAATCTGCTTCTGATTTGTAAAAATTAACGCCCGGTAAAGAAGCTTCCGGAGTTTGATCCAGAAAAGCTTTTTTACAACCTGATACTGACAAACTGATCAGCAGCACCCCGGTTATTATATATTTTGTATAATTTCTCATGATTGACAAAAGATTAAAATGTTAAGTTCAGACCCAGCGTGAACGTTCTTGGCAGCGGATAATTTGTAAAATCCTCTCCCGGAACCAATGCACTGCTTACTGCATTTCCTGAAATCGTGTTCCGGCTAACTTCTGGATTTGCACCACTATATTTGGTAAAAGTTGCCAGGTTCTGAATGCTGGAATAAATTCTTGCACCTTTAATCACTTTAGATGCCCGCAGCAATCTTTCCCCAAAACGGTAACCGAAAGTTATATTTTGAATACGCATATAACTCGCGCTTTCTACCCACGAAGAATTCACATCCCGATAAATTACCCTTGATCCATTGGTAGTTGGGGTAACTCCATCGCCTGGGTTTTCTGGTGAGCGGTATCTGTTCAGCACCTTCCTGTCTACATTGAAAATACCGTCAATATTCAGCAAATACTGATTCGCTGTTTTTAAAATCTGTCCGCCCTGAGAGCCTACTAATAAAATATTCAGGTCAAATCCTTTATAACCAAACGTATTGGTCAAACCCCAGGTAAAATTGGGCTGAGGTGATCCGATTACTGCGAAATCTTTTACCGGCTCAATAATCCCATTGCCATCTACATCTTTATATTTTACAGAGCCCACTACGGAAGTCACATGTTTGGGTGAGTTGTTCAAATCTGCCTGATCTTTGTAAATACCTTCCAGGATATACCCGTAAAATTCACCCACAGGATGCCCTACCTGCGTGATATGCTGGTAAGAACCTTCCCCGCTTCTGCCGCTGTAAATAGGGTCGTTATTTTCATTTAAGGCTAATACTTTATTTCTGTTAAAAGCAATGTTAGCACTGGTGTTCCAGGTAAATGTACCTTCCAGATTTTTAGAAGTCAGTCCAAATTCAAATCCTTGATTCTGAATCTTTCCAGAGTTAATAATCGCATTGGAATAACCTGATGATAAAGGAATCTCACTGTTATATAACATCCCTTTAGTTATCCTTTTATAGTAATCCAGATTAAATGATAGACGGTTTTTTAAAATCCCTAAATCAATACCCGCATCCAGCTGAGAAGATTCTTCCCACGTCAGGTTTGGATTATTCAAAGATGCAGGAACACGACCGCTGGAAATCTGGCCGCCAAACACATAGTTCGATGAACCAATATTTGTGATATAAGTATAGTTTCCAATATTGTAATTTCCAGACAACCCATAAGTTGCTCTCAATTTCAAATCACTGATCCACGTTGCTTTTTTCATAAATTCTTCTTCCGAAGCTCTCCATGCAAAAGCAGCCGAAGGGAATGTTCCATATCTTTTATTGCTGCCAAAACGTGACGAACCATCTGTACGCACTGTGGCGGTAAACAGGTACTTATCCTGATAAGAATAATTAGCACGCGCCAGGTAAGAAATAATAGACCACTTTTGTACATCAGCATTATATCCGCTGATCATAGAAGCCGCATTGATCGTCTGTATTTTATCATCCGGATAATTATCGGCGAACAGATATAAACTTTCTGCACGCTCTTTCTGCGCACTATAACCAACCACCACATTCAGTCGGTGATCTTTACCAAATGACTTATCATAAGTCAGTACCGCTTCAGACAGCCAGTTGAAACTTGTTGATTTATTGGTTGTAGAATTTGGAACCGTTGGCGGAGGTGAATTTACACCACCAACAAACGAAGGATTAAAAACAAATGAAGAACTATTCGTATAATCTACATTAAAGCTATATCTCAACTTTAATCCATCGAGAATTTGATATTCAGCGAAAGCAGTACCAAGGCCTCTGAAGTCCTTCGATCTTGTCCCTCCAAATTCCAGACTATTCAATGGATTAGGGCCGGCATACATACCCGGAGAACTGACATAAGGCGTACGGTTGCCATTTGCATCGGTTAAAGGAACCAGTGGACTTAACCACAAACTTCTGCTTAACACATCCACAAACTCATTTTCAAAATTATTCAGATCCCGCACACTATTCGTTGGTGCCAGGTTAAGCCCTATTTTTAATTTCTTACCCAGTTTAGTTTCCGTATTCATGCGAATTGCATACCGCTGGAATCCGGTATATCGTATCGTTCCTTCCTGATTCAAATAACCAAGGGAAAAGTTATATTTTGTATTTTCAGACCCTCCGCTAATACTTGCATCCAGATTGCTCATCGGCGCATCATGGATGATTTCATTGTACCAGTTTGTGCCAGTACCATACTGTGAAGGATTACGAAAGGCTTCAGGAATATCCGCATCAGTAGCGACCAAACCTCTGGAAGCAAAATCATCTGCAATTATATCTTTTCTGAATTGAGCAAATTCAGTTCCGTTCAGCATTTGCGGCCTCCCTTTCTGAGGGACCTGCTGAATCCCGGTATATGCACTTATATTCACTACCGGAGTTCCTTTTAAACCTTGTTTAGTCGTAATCACGATTACTCCATTAGACCCCCTTGACCCATAAATGGCAGTCGAAGAAGCATCTTTCAAAACAGTAATTGATTCAATATCATTCGGATTAATCACATTCAAAGGATTAGATACCTGCCCTGATGTGTTTGAAATCGGATAACCATCCACTACAAACAAAGGATTATCTCCTGCGCCAATAGAACCCGATCCCCTGATTTTAATAGATGTACCACCACCCGGAGTTCCTGTGGTGGTACTGATCTGCACCCCCGGAATCTGGCCTTTCAACTTCTGATCTACAGAACTTACGGGTAAATCTTTAATTTGTACTGCCGAAACCGTAGCCACAGCACCTGTAGCATCTTTTTTCGTGGTTGTTCCATAGCCGATAACCACTACTTCATCCAGCTTCTGATTATTGGAAACGAGCTGTGCATTCAGTGTAGGATTACCTGTAAAAGTCAGCCTGGTTTCTGTATAACCGATATAGCTAAAAACAAGTACCGCATTCTCCGCGGCTTTTAAAGCATATTCTCCATTTGAATTGGTAGTGGTTCCGGCAGCCGAGCCTGATACCTTGATGGTCACCCCCGGTAACGGACTGCCATCACTTTGATCTGTGACCTTACCTGTCACAGTTTTCTGCTGAGAATAGCCATTTGTACTATTGTAAAATGTAAACAAGAGTACACAAACCAGCGCAGAAAAAAACTTTTGTAAATTCCTCTCCATTGTCATATGTGTTTTATATTTGGTTGTTCTAAAGTAAAGCAACCTCTGCTGATCGGCAACCTGCTCTATCCTGTAAATCGGCTTTTATTTACATTTAAAAGGTTTTAATAAAAAAGGGAAAGCCAATTGAATGACTTTCCCTTTTACTGATTTTTTAAACTAAGAAATGAATGCTGAAATGATTTTATTCGGTTTTATACCCGTGTTACCGGATTTCGAACTGATATTTGCCAGATTCGGTTTTATAAATCCGGCTGATCTTTTTACCGTTAGAATAAACAGCCTGCTTTCCCGATATTGGAAAAGAAATTGTTGAACTGCTATTTGCCGGAATAGTCACCTCGTAAATAACGGTCTCACCTTTTCTTTTCCAGGAAGAAACGATTTTCCCATATGGCCCATCATGGCTCGCTTCAAAATGAGTTAAGCCCGTGACGAAATTAGGTGCCAGGATTACATTTTTGAATCCCGGTTGTTGCTCATCCACTTTAATCCCTCCCAATCCTTTGAAAAACCAACCACCAATCTCTCCAAACATCATGTGGTTTAACGAGATATCACGCTCTGCTTTAATATTCCAATTTTCATAAAGTGTAGTTGCCCCATTGACAATCCACCAGCCCCAGGAAGGATAAGTATCCTGCGCAGCCAGTTTATAAGCCGTTTCTGCCTGACCATGATCACTCAATGCATTCAGAATTGCTTTAGCACCCAATACACCTACATCCAGATGCATCCCATCTGCCGCTACTCTTTTTGCCAGATTGGAAGCCACTTTATCCTGAAGTGCTGCTGGAACAATGCCCAATTGCAGCGCCATACTTAACTCCGTTTGTAAACCACTGCCATAAATCCCGGTCGATTGATTCAGATATTGAGCATTGATAGCTTTCTTAATTTTATTGGCCAGTGTGCTATAATACTGAGCATCTTCAGTTTTACCAAACAACTTTGCTGTTTTAGCCAGAATATGAGCATCCACATAATAATAAACTGAAGAGGTATATTCTAACGGAGAGGAAGACTTTACAGGAACCCAGTCCCCTCTTCCATAACTTGTTAACCCCGAAGGACTAATTTGCGTCACATAATTTACATAGCTTTTTATATGGTCATAACAAGCCGCCAACAACGAGGAATCTCCATAAAACTGGTAAATATCCCAGGGAATAATAGCGATTGTACTCGTCCAGTCCGTTCCGTTTGCAGTTCCATAACCCCAGCCACCAGTAGGAATGATATCCGGCAACACCCCATTAGGCTGCTGTTCATCCCGGTGATCAGCAAGCCATTTCTCATAAATTGTAATGCCGTCAAAATTATATAAACCTGTTTCTACAGCAAAATGCCCGTCTCCTGTCCAGCCATTCTTTTCCCGCTGCGGACAATCTGTAGGATAACCATATAAATTTGATAAGTACGAATTATTCGTTGCCCACCATAATTTATCAATCAAAGGATTAGAAGAACTAACCTGGCCTGCTACAGGAACATCACTGTGCATAAAATATCCGGTAATACTTTCCTTTTTCAATGCTACAGGCTTACTGCTCACGACCTCTACGTATTGAAATCCTTTATAGTTGAACCTGGCCATAAACTCTTCTTCACCCTTACCATTTAAGATCAGTATATCGGTTTGAAAAGGATCTTTTTCATCTTTTGGGCGATGATAAACATCAATATTAGAAAGATCCAGGCGGCCGTCCGGATACAATCTTTCGCCATGTTTAAGCTGAATCACTGTTCCGCTTTCACCCCTTACTCTAATTTTGCTGACCCCTGCAATATTTCTGCCCAGATCAAAAACATATGTGGTATCGTTAAACTTCTTCACTGATACTGCCGGAATAGTTTCAATGCTACGAATAGGGTGCATCGCCTGGCTGACAATATTTTTAGAAGGTGCTGCGCGCAAAGTCACTTCTCCCCATTTACTGGCATCAAAATCAACTTTATTCCATCCCGGCTGCTCCAAACGTGCATCATAATGTTCAGCAGTATAAATACTGTTAAAAACTAATGGCCCGCTATGTGTTTTCCAGCTGCCATCAGAAGTCACTGTTTCTTCAGAGCCATCCTGATAAGTAATCCGCAAATCCAGGCAAAATGCGGGTCTTGCTCTCCATGGTGCTTTATCGAAGTTCCATACTGCTAAAGACTGGTGATTATACCAGCCATTTCCCAATAAAACACCAATTGCATTTTTACCAGCCTGCAAATTGGCAGTCACATCATAACTTACATATAAATTCCTTCTGTCAAAGCGGGTATACATCGGATCAAGACGATGGTTGCCAACCTTTTTACCATTCAGATAAAGTTCATACAATCCTGCTGCTGCAATATATGCCCTGGCAGATTTTATCTTTTTCGGACTTTCAAATACCTTTCTGAAATACGGGGCAGGTAATATATTCACCTCATTCCGGTCACTGATCCATGTTCCTTTCCAATTGGACATTTGCACCATTCCGGTTTCAAAACTGGCGGCCTTAGCTACCCCGGGTTTTCCATCTTTATCCCAGACCTCTACCTGCCAGAAATATTTAGTAAATGGTTTTAACAATTCTCCATTATAAAGAAGCAACGCGGCAGAAGAATTAACTTTTCCCGTGTTCCATAAAGCTTTTTTTTGCTGAACCAATGCAGAAGAATCTGTGCCAACCATTACCCGGTAAGCGGTTTGTTTAGCACCTTGCCGTGTATCAGACAGCAACCAGGATAATCTTGGTTTTGGCACATCAATGCCGATAGGATTTACTAAATGTTCACACTGTAAGCCACCTGGCGATACAATTTCATGACCAGAAGGAGGCACCAAACTACCTGCAATTAATCTGGCACTTCCAAAAGCAAGAGAACTCAAACTAAAAATTAAAAACAGGGAAGAGCTAATACTTATTTTCTGACAAAACTTCATAATTCCTGGTTTGTATGTGCTGTATAATATTTTAATTCAATCAGGTCTGTCGGAATGGGTTTGCTATTCCAGCACTGATGTATCGCCAGTGCAGTTCCAATTGCTGTAGCCTGCGCCATAGAGGCAGCAAAAACTTCCAGTTCAGGAAACAACAGGGCTAACATATTCATATAAATTGTATTCTTGCTAAAACCACCATCCACAAAAATTCTTTTCACCTTTTTATGATCCATCACCAGGCTGGAAGAGGCCTTTTGCTGTAAAGTAAGATCCAGAATAAACTGGTGATAAGCAAAAGTATCTGATGGAAAAGAGGCAAGATCGCGCTTAGGGAAAGCAGACTCTTTGCACAAAGGAAGATCCAGCTCCTTTCTTTCTTTCATCCCTTTCCATAACTCTTCAGTGATATTTGCCTCATATTTCATATGGCGGTAACGGCCAATATTCTGCTTAAAATAAGCAGCAATACGTTTCACCTGCTGTTCGTGTTCATAACCGGCAAAAATCCGGGAGGCTTTAACAGGTTTCCCTTTATATTGCAAATAGCAAAGACAATCCTGCGCCAGCTCTGCCGGGGTAAGCGTCGTTGTATTAAATGGATTCATCGTGATACACCAGGTTCCGGTAGAAATCAGCACAAATGGTTCATGAAAATTAATGAGATACGGGATCAATGCCGCAGAACTATCATGCAAACCAATGCCTACCTTATACTGATTACCCGGAAACTCCGAAGCAAATACCTGTTCTGCAGGAGCAATAGGCGCCAATTTTTGAGTTAACTCCTCCTTTTTAACCCATTCATGATAATCATTCTGCTTAAAATCCCAAAGCTGCGTATGACAACCAATACTGGTCAAGTCTGAATACTCCACCCCAGAAACTAAGTAACTCAAATATTGAGGAAGATGCAGCGCATACCGGATCTGTTGATACAAATCTGGCTTTTCTTTTTTAATCCGGTATAATTGCATCCCTGAATTAAGGCTGCCTAAAACAGGCGATGCCGTAGCTGCAGAAATTGCTTCCCGGCCACCATAAGCAGCATAAAAGCTGTTCTCCAATTCTTCAGGATAAGTTTTCAGATAATTATATAAAGGTGCCAGCGGCTTTCCATATTCATCAATGTATACAAAACTTGCTCCATAAGCAGAGAAGTTAATTGCCTTAATCTCAAACTCCCTGCGCTTCAATATTTCGCGTAAAGAATCAAAAACAGAAAGCCTTAAACTTTCCAGATTTTCACACAGATCTCCATCCTCGTCATACATTTCTATAAAACGGGCGGAGCGTTCAAAAACTATTTTATAGTCTTCATCAAAGAGGAAAATCTTTTTATTGGTTTTTCCAACATCAAAAACAACAATAACTGGAATGGCACCCATTATAAACCTGTTGCTATGGTTTTTGCTCCTCTTGCTGCAATCAGCTTTTCTCTGACTTTTAGCTGGCGGTATAATGCTAAAGGTTTTGCAGCTCCTCCGCTTCTTAGCCTGGCTTCCTGTACAATCGCTCTTGCGTCTGTACGGAAAGCATGCTGCAGAATTTCCTGACATTTAACAGTGTCATTTTCCTGCTGCGCAACAGATAAGGCTTCTTTATCAACTAACAATGCCTGTGTATAAGCCAGCATAATCGCTTCCACAGATTGCAGCAAATCTTCTAAAGGATCTTTCACATTGTGCGAAGCATCAATCATCCAGCCTAATCCTGTGGCATGATCTATACCTTTTGCATCCATCCCTTCAATCAGTTCATTAAAAATAAGAAACAATTGATAGGGCTTCATACTTCCGGCAGTTAAGTCATCGTCCCCATACTTGGAGTCGTTAAAGTGAAAACCACCCAGCTTGCCTTCCATCAGTAAAAGAGAGACAATCTGTTCAATGTTTGCATTCGGCAAATGATGTCCCAAATCAACCAGCGTATAAGCTTTAGGCCCTAGTTTACTGGCGAATAACAATGACTGTCCCCAATCTCCAACTGTAGTCGAATAAAAATTTGGTTCAAAAGCTTTATACTCCACAAACAACTTCCATTTTTCTGGTAAAGCCGCATAAATTTCTTCCAGGCTTTCCAAGGTGTTCTGAAAGGCTTTTCTGAAATTCAACTGTCCCGGAAAACAAGAGCCATCAGCCAGCCAGACCGTTAACGCATCCGACCCAAAGGCCACACCCTGACGGATCACTTCAATATTGTGTGCAATCGCTTGTTTGCGTACCGCTTTATTCACATGCTGCAAAGACCCGAATTTATAGCTATGTGCCTGGCCGGGCTGATCTTGAAAAGTATTAGAATTCATGGCATCAAAACGAAGTCCATGGTGATGAGCTAACCTCTTAATTCCTTCGTAATCTTCAGTTTTATCCCATGGAATATGTAATGAAATTGCACCGCTTGACTGGTTCAACCGATGAAGCAGCCCAATATCTTCTATTTTCTCTTCCAGGCTACGTGGCTCTCCGCCACCGGAAAAGCGGCCGAAACGTGTTCCACCAGTACCGAGTGCCCAGCTTGGAATCCCAATCTGGAACTGAATCAACTTAGAGATTATATTTTCAACCTGCGGATTTTCTGCTGCCGCAAAGTCAAATCTGCGTTGATGTTCAGTTTCCAGTTCCTGGTTGTGTGTGTCTATCTGATATTTTTCTATTTCCATTTTCTTCAATTTATCTGACGAAAGCCATAGCCACGCCACCATCTACATTTATTACATTTCCGGTAGATTTATTTAAAAGTCCACCTACAAAAACTAAACAAGCATTTGCAATGTCTTCCGGAAGGATAATTTTATCCAGCAACGTTCTTTTTGCATAAAAAGCAGGCAATTCTTCTACTTTAATACCATATGCCTTTGCACGGCCCGCAGCCCAGTCTCCTTCCCATATTTTACTATCCGAAATTACCGCATCCGGGTTAACCACATTGACCCTGATCTGATCTTTTCCCAATTCCGCAGCATTCAACCTGCTGAGGTGAAGTTGTGCAGCTTTAGCCGATCCGTAGCCTGCATTGTTAGGCCCGGAAACTAACGCATTTTTGCTGACAATGTTTAAGATATCACCACCGATTGCCTGTTTGCGCATCATTATTACAGCTGTTTGTGTGATTTTAAACTGCCCCTTAACCAGTACATCATATAACAAATCCCAATCTTTGCCGGTATGTTCTTCGATGGGTTTGGAAATAGACAATCCAGCACAATTGACCACAATATCTACCCCGCCAAAGGCCAGCGCAGCTGTATTGAAAGCTTCCTGTATCGCTTCATCACTAGTGACATCCAGTAATACAGTGGTATAAGCGTCCTTGCCAAATAACTGATCAAATTCCTGGTCTGCCTGTGCTAAACGGCTGCTATCATTGTCATTGATGATGATAGCAGCACCTTCCTCTGCAAACTTCCTGGAAATCGCTTTGCCGATTCCTCCTGCGCTGCCAGTAACCAGCGCAATTTTACCCGTTAACGCTTTCGGCTTTGGCATCCTTTGCAATTTTGCCTCTTCGAGCAGCCAGTATTCGATATTAAATGCTTCCTGACGTGGCAATGAAGTATAAGAAGAAATTGCTTCCGCTCCTTTCATCACGTTAATTGCATTGATATAAAACTCTGCTGCCACACGAGCAGTCTGTTTATCTTTGGAGAAAGAAAACAAGCCAATTCCCGGATAAAGAATGATAACCGGATTTGCATCACGCATCGCCGGACTGTTATCATGCTTACAGGTTTGATAGTAATCAGCATACATTTCCCGGTAGGCTGCAAAAACAGGAGCCAGTATTTCTTTAAGGCGCTCCGTATCGGAAAGGTCTTCTTCTGCATCCAGCGTTAAAACCAGCGGACTTATTTTAGTACGTAAAAAGTGATCCGGACAGCTTGTGCCTAAAGGAGCAAGTCTGGCCAGATCATTCGAGTTAATAAACTCCAGCACTCTTGCGTCATCGGTAAAATGCCCGATCATATGACGTTCAGAAGAACAAAATCCACGTAAAATGGGCGATATAATTGCCGCCTGCTTTTTCCTTACCGATTGCTCAGGCGCGGCGATTTTCTGACCACCGAATACCGGCCCCTTTTTTCCATAATTAGCTTCCAGATAATCCGCACAAATCTCTATAACTTCCAATGTGTTCAGGTAACTTTCATAAGCGGTATCTCCCCAGGTAAATAATCCATGAGACCCGAGCATTATTCCGCGGATTCCCGGATTTTCATCCAGACATTGTTTCAATTGTAAACCCAGATCAAACCCAGGTTTCTGCCAGTCTACCCAGCCAATTTCACCTTTAAACAAATCGTGCGTGATCTGCTTCCCATCTTTCGCTGCTGCAATTGCAATCGCCGCATCAGGATGCAGGTGGTCAATATGTTTAAAAGGGAGAAATCCATGTAAAGGGGTATCAATTGAAGGTGCTTTGGAGTTTAAATCATAAATGCAATGGTTAAAGAGCTCTACCATTTTATCTTCCTGATCTAGACCTTTATAGATGTTTTTTAAAGCGCTCAGCCGGTCTGCATACAACGCAGCCAATCCGTTACGCTTTAACGTACCAATGTCTCCTCCCGAACCTTTGATCCACATAATTTCAGTAGTCTGACCCGTTAGCGGATCAATTGCATTTGCTTTGCACGAAGTATTTCCACCACCATAGTTGGTAAGCCGTAAATCTGCACCTAATAAATTTGAACGGTAAAGTAATAAGGCAACCTCATCTCCTGCTAACTTAGCAGCTTCTGTTTCATCCCATAAATAACTTACGTGTTTAAAACGATCTCTTTCGTCGAACATAGTATTGAATATTTTTTTGTGACTATTTAATTGAATTTCCATATCCTACAATCAGGATAGAAGCGATAATAAATACAATACCAACCAGCACAGTTCTGAATGTTTTTCGCGATACGGCTTTCCATTCATTCAGCACTAATCCCCAGATATTGGCTACCAGGATAATAAAGGCCATGTGTAAAATCCATGAACTGGCACCGTTCCCTAGTTTGCTTTCTCCCATTCCGTAAAAAAAGAACTGTAAAAACCAGGTGATCCCTGCCAATGCAGAAAAAATATAATTCTTAAGTAATGGGGCTTCTTTATTTGTATAATCTTTGAATGTTTTATTTTTAGCGTTCAGCAGCATACACCAGATAAAATTGGTCGTTAGGCCTCCCCATAAAATCACGATATAAGTTACATTATTTTGAAAAAGGAATTCTCCCTGTCCCGGATGAAGCGTTTTCCATAAGTGATTAGCCTCATGCGCCATGTCCTTTCCTGCATCAATACCAAAGGCGAAACAGGAACTGAGTATCCCTGAAATCACGGCAACTGTTAAACCCAGTCCTATTTTAAATTCCGCACTTTCTTGTGTTTGCCGATGTGCAGACAGATCCTTTTCTTTCATCATCCCGGCTTTCCCGCAAATGAAAATACCTGCTATACAAACGATTAAACCGACAATGACTAGCTGCCCCCACGGACTCGTTATAATATCAGTAAAAGTATCTTTGCCTGCTTTAGGATAAAAATCATAATAAATTGATGGCATTAATGCGCCAAAAACAGAACTCATTCCCAATATGATGGAGCTGCCTAATGATACCCCGAGATACCGTACACCCAAACCGAAAGTAAGCCCTCCTATTCCCCACAATACGCCAAAGAAATAGGTTAATCCTATAATTGCAGCACTGGTATGTTGGATAATTTCAGCAAAATCAGGAATGGTTAAATAAGCTGCCAATGGTGGCACAATCAGCCAGGAGAAGATCCCGCCAACGATCCAATAGCTTTCCCAGGCCCAGTCTTTAACTTTTTTATAGGGGATGTAAAAGCTGCCAGAGGCGAAGCCCCCGATAAAATGGAAGATAACTCCAAAAATGATCTGCATAAATTTATATATCTGGTTAGAATAATAAGCGATAATACCGCTTTATAATCAGCTAACTGTTATTAACTGTCCTGCTCTAACCTAAATTTATGCAGAAATAATCAAGATTATAAGTTCATCAGATAATGATGTGTCATTTCCTTCATCAGCTGGATTTCCTCTGCCAGCACCGGTTTATCCGCATTTTTTCCTAAATCATCCCATTTACGAATCTTAACATACAACGGCAACAATGGATCTTTTTCGAATTCAGCAGCCTCTTCAGCTGTCATTTTACCTCCCTGAAATTCAAGTGTAATCTTACTCACTTCCGAAAGCGCATCGTAATAAGCCGGCTCCGCATAAACCAGGTATTTCTTCGCAGCAACGTGACTCGACACCAGGTCGCCCATTCTTTGCGGAAAACCCAGATCCACTAAAAACCGGCCACCCAGATCATCATGATGCTGCGTACCGTAAATATCCATCTTTTCATCACCTTCCAGAAAATGGCCTATATCATGTAAAAAAGCGGCGAGTACAACTTCATCAGTTTCACCAGCCTGCTGCGCAAGTTGCGCACATTGCATCATATGCATGGTCATACTCACACTTTCACCATATTCTTCCTCACCAAGGGTTTCATATAAACTGAATATCCGCTCTACTGTATCTTGTACCTGCTGTTGTTCCATATTAGCCTGCCTGTCTTACTGATAAGCAGGCCAAAATTCAACAACTCATATGAACAGAAATTAAACATTATGTTATCAATGAGCTGTAAAAATAAAAGCCTGATAAAAATGAATTCATCAGGCTTTTACAATTGTGGATTTTATAATCCTATAATAGTATAACTTTCTAATTCAGTTGGAGTTACTACTGTCGTTGCCATACCGTTAACCCAATTCCTGATTGCATAAGTATCTAATAAGAAATCATTGTGTATTGAATAAGCAAATTTCTTTCCATTTGCCTGAGATAAAAGATATAACATCTTATGTTTCACATCGTAAAACTTTTTCATACTTGCCTCGTCAATATTAACGATTGAAGTTGTATAATTCGAGACATCATCTGCTTTCATATAGTTAGCTGTAACTGCGACCTTATAAAAAGGTAGCTTTTTCAATGCTTCTTGTTTCGCAAAAGCCTGCATCGCATTCAAATCCTGGAATTGCAAAACAGTTGAATTGTCACTAATCAGCAACTCATCACCAAAGCGCGTTTTCAATACAACGGTAACAAACCCAATACCACCAGACATGATATATCTCCATCTAGCCTCAATCCGCGGCACTTCAAGTGGTTTAGACTCTGAACTTGTTATTGCATATCTGTCTAAGTTATAGCGAATATTTTCTTGCAACAAAAGATCCGAAATCGGTCTGAGTCCATTATCATTAAAATCAATCAGCACATGTTTACTTTTATCATTCATCGAAGATGCCCAAGTTGAAAGATCAATATTCACATCATCAATTGACTTTGGAACCGTAAATGCGCTGTACCCATAACTACCACCATAGGTTTTTACAGAGGTTCTGAATTCACCAATATTATTCGATTTTGCAATTGTACTACCATTACCATTACCAATTCCAATGTTTGCACCTATTGAGTCTTTACTTTTCTCTTTGAATGTATAAGAAGCGCTAATTGAATTATCCATAGACTTCTCTTTGGTTTGCGTGTCAGAAGTAGAAAGGTAACTCCCAGTAAATAATGCATTTGCTCTTCCACCTGCTATAAAATTTGTGATTAAAAATGCACCGTAATTATTGACAAATTCACTTGGAGAAGTGTTATACAATTCATCCAGAAACGTTGAATTTAAGTAGTCTTCTTTAACCTTTTTTATTACGTTGCTGCTCAAAAGAAGCTCATAAGAAGCGTCCTTGACCCTTACATTGAGTTCCCCGAATACCTTTTTATTGTCAGTAACTACATCTGAAGAAAAAGTGTTAGTAAATTTATGCTTTGTCCCAATAGAAAAAAAGCCTATTTTAAGGGAAAATCCACCAGTCACAGTGCTCGATTTATTAGATTTTTCCTGGTATCTTTCAAAATCTGAAAAAGAAAAACGTTGAGCATCTGAAGTTCCTATTTTTATACTCTTGAAATAATCAGGATTAGCGGCATAAAGTTTGTCAATATCAATTACTGGAAATTTCACACCATCAGGACTCCCGATTTCACTTATTTTTGTATTATAAGATCTTCCTAAATAATATTTAATATCCAGAGGGCCATCTGGTAAGCCATTTACTTGTACACCAGATGCAGACTTACCAGAAGCCTTATTAGATAAGATAAATGGTTTAGAAGATGCTCTTTCAATTAAGACAATGGTTTCATCTTTTCCGCTCCCATCTTTGCCATTGGCATGGTCATTAGCAACTTGATTCTTTTTACAAGAAACCAAACCAACGGTGGTTAGCAAAAAAATCAATAATAAAGGGTAATTGTGTTTTCTCATATCTGTTTATTTTTCATAAAACTACATACTTTATTTATAATTAATCTAATCAAAATAAATTATATTTATAAAACAATCTTAGCTATAAGAGCAAAAACATTTTTAAGAATAAAAACAGTATGTTAAATCACCTATATTAAGCTTTTGTTAAATCATGCTTCACCCCCATAAATTCTTAATATGAGACTTATCTTTGCACCCGAAGTACAAGTGCTACTTTCAAAAAGCAGGGGGCTGAATAATGGCAGCACCAGAAGGTTCGATTCCTTCCTCTGCATCTAAACTGATCTTCCGATCAAAGAATTTCAAAGATCAGTCTTATCCCCGTAAGGCTGATCTTGATATTTAATTGCTTTCATTTGCTATTTCATCCTTCTTCTCCACTCCTTTTACTGGTATTTGGAACCAAAACTCAGAGCCCTCATTTTCTACACTGTTTACACCGATCTGGCCACCGTGCCTGCTAATAATTTCAGCACAGATATATAATCCCAGTCCTAAACCCGAAAACATAGCAGAAACCGCGTCAACTCTGAAAAAGCGATCAAATACATTCTCAATCTTGTCCTGAGGTATGCCAATCCCATAATCTTTAACCGTTAACTTCAAATCATCCCCAATCAATTCTGTATACACTCTTGCAGTTCTGTGTTTTGGAGAATATTTAATCGCATTGGATAAGAAATTGTTAACCACCTGCTCTATTCTATGCTGATCTCCATAAACCTGGATATCATCAATATGATCAATGATAATTTCGTAATCTTCGGTATGCCTGATATCATCAATACACTCTTCTAAAGTACTCTTGATATTAAAATGCGCATAATTAAACTGCATTTTTCCCGCCTGTATCTTGGTGACGTCCAGCAAATCATTTACCAGTGAAGTTAAATTACCAACCTGTTTCTCTGCCTTGCTAATCAAGGTCAGCATCTGATTATTCTGCTGTGTCTTGTCTGCAAACCTTAAGGCCAGCTGTAAGAACCCTTTGATACTGGTAATCGGAGTTTTCAATTCATGACTTGCAATACTCATGAATTCATCTTTTTTGTGCATCAGGTCTTTGGTCGTTTGCTGTGCCTTGAGCAAATCAGTCACATCAAAACCAAAGAATGCAATTCCATCTATCTCGCCATTGGCCGTGTAAACAGGAATAAAGGTAAAATCAAACCAATGTTCAGCCACCCCGTAACCAGGATGTTTATATTTTATATTGAAGGATTTGGCAATATGAGTCTCACCGGTCCTTAAAACCTGCTGCTCAATTTCCGCGATTGGTGAGCCTATATATTTAGGATGTGCAACAGCCGAGGCTTGCCCGATAAAATCTTCCGTTCCTACAAACTCATTAAACTTATTGTTGGTAAATTCATAAACCAGGTCTTTACCTCTTCTGATCGTAATTAATGCCGGGGCATTTTTGAAGATCCTGTAAAACTCTTCTTGTTGGTTCTTAACCTGAAGCTGAAGCTCCGCCCTTTTTTGTTCCGCTACCTTCTGCTCAGTAATATCAATAATATAAGTTACTGTTTCAGCATCCTTGCCTAACAAAGCCGATCCGATCATCACAAAAATCCGGCTTCCATCTTTACGGATGTATTCTTTTTCATAAGGCGGGCAAACCCCTTCGGCTTTCAACCTTGACATGGCGTCCTCAGTAACCTGATTGTATTCCGGAGGTGTAATTTTAGTCCAGTCCAGTCCATCAGTCAGGTCTTGCTTACTATAACCAATCATCCGCAGAAACACGTCATTTGCATCTGCGATCAAACCGGTATCAAGATTTGAAAACATCATTCCGATCATATTCGAATGAAATACTTTTTCAAATTTCTCTTCACTTGAAGTTAGTTTTGCCTCAGTCTCAATCAACCTGGTCACATCAACCATTGATCCGACCATCCGGTAAGGGGTATCAAAATCATCGTGCATAATTGATCCGCGATCCAGAATGATCGCATAACTTCCATCAAGCTTCCTTACCCTATACTGCGCAGACCACTGTTTTTTATTCGTATTAATCGCCTCATATACACTATCCTGTACAACCTTTCTGTCTTCCGGATGTATTTTTTCAAACCAGAACCTGATATTGCTGCTCTCTCCGGTAGACTCATAACCGAACATGGAATTAAAATTATCACTCCTCCACATGGTATTCTCCACCAGGTTCCAATCCCAGATCGTATCATTGGTTGCCCTGGAAACCTGGTTAAAGCGCTCTTCACTTTCAGACAGTTCCTTTGTACGTTCTGCAACTTTGATTTCCAGTTCTGTATTCAGGTTTTTTAAACTTTCTCTGGCAATAATCAGTTCATTGTAATTCTTCTTCAGCCTGTCTTCCGCAGCTTTCTGATCTGTAATATCCGAAAGCGTAGCTACAAAACCATCCGACATTTTTACAGCAACGATTTTATACCATCTGTTAGCGGCATCCTGAAATTCAGTTTCTATATTTTTGCCCTTTTCTACGAGGTTTATATATTTAGTAAATAAACTTCCCTGAATCAGTTCAGGAAGCTGTTTAACCAGCAATGCATTTTCAAGTTCAATCTTATCTTTTTGAAGCAGCTTTAAAGCAGAATCGTTGAACGAAGTACATTTAAAATCAACAATAATCCCCTCTTTATTACGAATGGCTGTAAAGGCCAGGATACCATTTAAACTTGCATTAAAAACACCGGAAATAATATTATTCAGTTCCGTAATATGTGTAATATCAACAAAAGTGATGACAGCCCCATCCCTCTTTCTATCCTTACGGACATAAGGCATGATCCGCATCAGACTTCTTTTACCGCTTTTAAGCGTTACCTCTTTTTCAATAACCGGCCCGCCAGCCAATACAGAACTTACCTCTGAAATCAGGTTTTCAGCAATCAGATTAGTAGAAATCTGTACAAAAGAACGGCCTATATCCGCCTCAATCATATTGATGATATGAATAGCGGCCGCATTAAATTTACGGATATACAGGTTTGAGTCCAGAAATACCTGGCCAATATCTGTACTCCTGAAATAATTATCCAGGTCATCATTCAACTCAACCAGCTCTTTAATCTTTACCTGATGTTCAGTATTCAGTGTATAAAGCTCTTCGTTTAAGGATTGTAATTCCTCATTACCCGACTGTAATTCTTCGTTCGCTGAAAGCAATTCCTCGTTTGTAGACTGAAGCTCCTCATTTGTAGTCTCCATTTCTTCCATAGCCAGCTGAAGATTGCTTCTGCTTTCATTTAACTCAGCTTCCAGTTCAAACACATACTCATCATACTGTAATGAAGATAAGGGAGAACTATTGGAATCATCTTTATCAGGAACCACATCAACAGCATGTGCTGTAAAAGCAAGCATCGTATATCCTGCCTCATCGGGTGGCTGAATAGCTATATTAAGAAGTGACGGCGTTTCATTTTGATGGATACGAAGCTTATTTAAATGAACAACAGTATTTTCTTTCCATACTTTTCTTAAAGCAGTGTTCAGGACAACAGCTATTTCTTTAGGAACCATTTTCAGAATATTCAATTCAATTTTCTGATCTGGTAAGGATAAGAAATTCTTATAGTTCCCAATAACCTCTTTTATAATATATCCCTTATCAATAAATACACCTGCATAACCCAAATCATCAACAATAAATTTATTGAAGCGTTTTTCTAGTGGAGTCTGAGCCGGCTCAGGTATACTTTTTCCATTTTTATCTTCCGAAATCAATAATCTTCCAGAAGTATTATAGGTATTAAATGAAGAATAATTGATCGCTCCGGATTTCTGAAAGATTTTCCACTTCTCTGCACTTTCCGAAACCCCACCCTTTAAAACATGTGCAGTTTCACTCGAGCCCAGGAACAAGTACCCTCCCTTATTCAGTGAAAAATGCAAAGTAGAAAGTACCTTTTCCTGAAGCGTCTTATTCATATAAATCAGCATGTTCCGGCAGCTCACCAGATCATTCTTAATAAAAGGCGGCGATTTGATCACATCATGTTTCACAAAAACCATCTGCTTTCTGATTATTGGACTGACGCTATAAAAATCACCTTCCTGAACAAAATACTTTTTAAATAACGCAGCTGGAACCTCCTTTTTTATATTTTCAGGATACTGGTTTCTGGAAGCTATTTCTATACTTTTCTGATCAATATCCGTAGCAAAAATCTTCACTTCCAAAGTTTTCCCAGCCCGTTCCAAACATTCATTAATCAGAATAGCAATTGTATAAGCCTCCTGCCCTGTACTGCAAGCACAAACCCAAACCTTTAAAACTTCCTTTTCTTTCTTATTGCTGATAATATCCGGTAATATATTTTTCTCTAAAAACTCGAAATGATCTTTATCTCTGAAGAACTTGGTTACACCAATTAAAAAGTCTTGTCCAAGTATTTTTACTTCATTGACATTATTTTTTAAAAACTGGATGTAACTTTCCAGTGTATGGAAACCATTCTCATTCATGCGGCGCCCAATACGCCTGATGATTGTGGGTGTTTTATACAGATTAAAATTATTACCACTTTGTTCGTGTACCAGTTTAAAAATGGTATCCAGCATGCTTTCATCGACATTGTTATGATCAAGCACCTCTAATGGATCTTCATTGACGTGATTAAGCAATTCGTGGAACATTTTAGCGGGGGAAAGAATATAATCAGCCTCTCCCAGTGAAATAGCACTATTAGGCATTCCATCAAACTTGGCAGTAGACGGATCCTGAACCAGCACCATTCCTCCGTTTTCTTTGATACTTTGAATTCCTTTAGTACCATCAGTACCTGTACCAGAAAGAATAATAGCGATAGCTTTTTCTTTTTTGTCTTTAGCCAGCGTATGCAGGAATACATCCACGGCCATATTAGGCGCTTTAATTTTTGATTTATCAGCAAGTTTCAAACGGCCTTTACTTACCGTCATCAATTTATTATTGGGAATAATATAGACAAATCCCTGCTGTATCAGCATATTATGGGCCGCCTCAATCACTTGCATTTGTGTATGCTTGGAGACTAATTCTACCAATAAACTTTTATGATCCGAAGAGAGATGCTGAATCACAACAAATGCGAAATCTGAACTTTGAGGCATGTTATCAAAAAACTCATGTATAGCCTCCAAACCACCCGCAGAGGCGCCTATGGCGACAATATATTGAGCATCTTCTTTTGAATAACTGTTCTCTTGCTGATCCCGCATATTGGTCTTTATTTGTATTTTATGCTTTTCTATTGTTGTGCTTGTTTAATTGTAAATTCGAACAGGAAGCTCCTTAAAGATTCTGCAACCTCCAGTTCATTTTTAGTCCAGGGTAAGGCTTGCTTCTCTACGGTTTGTTTCCACAATTCAAATGAAGTTCTGGGATGATACTTTTTACCATCAGCAGTGAAATTGATGGCATGATTAGGATCACCTCCCCAATCAATATTTCTGATAGCCTCTGGTCTGAAACAGACCAGAAAATCACCTGTAATCCTGTCGATTGGTATAAAAAGCAGGCCACTTACCAGAGCTGGATACTCAGCAGCATCCTCATATACATCAGCTAATGAACTGGTTGAATATACGGTGTCTAAATTTCTGCTTTCCAGCCATTGTATTAGATTATATAAATCAATTTTATCAGGAATATCCCCTTTCGTTTCTGATCTGCCATTTGTCCTGATAAAGACCCCCGAAGCATTGAACAACTGAAGTATATCGCTTGAATCATCTTTTAAAAGGCCGGCAGTAATATCATCATGGGCATAAATCTGATCAGCTAATGCAACACGCTTTTCCTGAATTTGTTTAATATTTCTATAATCCTGTTTGTTAATGATCAATGAAATTCTGGTAGAAATCACTTCAGACAACCATTCAAATATAGAGCATAACTCATAACCCAGATATTTTGGTTCCAGGTGATGGCAGGAGATTAAACCCCATAAAGTCTCATTGTAAATTACCCTGATTGACATGGAAGCTTTCACATTCATGTTCTTCATATATTCCAGATGTACTTTGGCTACTCCCCTCAGGTTACAATCAGAAAGATCTATAAATGCGTTGGTTACCGGGTTGATTACAGGGTATAATCTGATTGCTTCATAATCGCGGTGAGGAATTAGCCGATAAGGATTCTTAAGATACATTTGCCTGGCCTGTTTAGGCACGTCCGAAGCAGGGAAAGTTTGTCCGAGATAACGATCAAGACGCTCATCTTTTTCCTCTGCGATGACCGTACCATTCCATTCACTATCAAACTGATACATTAAAACCCCATCAAATCCGGCTAATTTACGCAGTTCATGAATGGCGATATTGCAAACTTCCTGTACGCTATCAGCCTGATCAATAGCGGTACTGATATATTTTATTTCCTGATAAACATCGGCGAAACTTCTGTTTCTGCTTTCTTCTTGTTTTTCAAGTTCAATAATGATATAATCTGTCTCAACATGTAACAAGGCCAGTAATAAATTTGTGCCTTGTTGTTCCCGGAACTGAAGATAAAGGGGTACTCTTTTAGATAGCCCCTTTTTTAATAATTCCTCAATCTTAAGCAGATCCTGCTGCTGGATAAAATCTGCCAGCGGACTATTGATCAGCTCATCGGTCTTTTTACCTGTCAATTGAACTACATTCTCACTTAACTGTATAATATTCAGATTCTTGTCAACAATTAATAAATAACCGTAGTCTTGTATAGAGTTGATATGGTGTAAGGGTAAACTGCCGCAGAAGTCAGAATCAAAGTTTTTTTTATTGGTCATCTTGAATAAAAAATCAGAGGTTAATTATACATGGAGCAAGATAAAGTATTTTTGCTTGTGTTTTTTCTTCACCAAATAATATACCAATTCCGATTTTTGATTTAGAATTTTTAAAGTTTCAATTGCAGATGGTCTATTTAATAATTACTATTTTAGCCGCCATACACAGACTATTATGATCAGTTCAATCATCAAAGAGGCTACCATGCCTGCACATCAAAAACTGGAAAAAGAAGTTATTTTAAAACTTAAAGCGATTCGCAGTGACGAAGATTATATAGCCCTTCTTAAAAATTTCAATGACTATTTCAGTGCACTTGAAAACGCGATAACACCTTATATTACACCAGAAGTCCTTTCAGATTTGCCTCAAAGAAGGAACTCTGCTTATATCAAACAGGACATCATAGAACTGGGCGGAGAGGCTACTGCAGCAACAGGAATTAAAGTACCTGAGATCAAAAATGCACTGGACGCAATGGCCGCTTTATATGTAATGGAAGGTTCTATTATGGGCGGTAAAATCATTGTACAAATGCTGGCTAAAGGTGGAGTTACCAAAGGAGTATCTTTCTTTTCTGGCTATGGTGAAGAAACCGGCAGTATGTGGGGGAAATTTGTACAGGCTTTAGATCAGACTGGCAAAAATGCAGCCGATGAAAGCAGAGCAGTTGAAGTAGCCAATGAAACTTTCAATTGCTTCGCCAAAGTATTTTAATATATTCCTGCTTTCTCAGTTAGTTCTTAACCTCAGAAAGCAGGAATAATACAGCCTTAAAGGCATAATCGGCCTGATTATTGAAGGTGAAAAATAAATTTAACCAATCAATAATTTAATGACAAACATTATTAAACATTCCGCTGCCAAGTTAGCTGTTGCCGCCACCCTTGTTCTATTTCTACAATCCTGTACTGAAACCGCAGACAAATTTTTCGGTATTGCAGTCTTAAACACGAATTCCATATCCAGATTTGCGACACCGGCAATGGCCAGAGAAATCAATGGGCAAACCATTGAATATCCGGATATCCCTTCTTCGAAGAAAAAAGGTGATGAAGCCGTTACCTACATTAAAAATCAAATTTTATATATTGAGAAATCTCTGAAGGACATCAAAGCCTTAAGTGCAAGCGGCGAAAGAAAAGTCATCCAGGATCAGGCTATCGCGCTTTATGAATTCGTTCTGCCAGTTTATAAAAATGAATATACTGCTTATGCTAAGTTATGTGATGCAAAAGGGACGCAGGAACAAAAAGATAAGCTAATCAAAGCTATTGAAGAAAAATACAATACTGAATTTGAGAAGAAATATTCCATTTTATTAGAAAACGGAAAAGCATTCGCAGAAGAAAATAACCTGAACGTCAAATGGTAGTAGAATTTTTCAGAAACAGAAAGAAATCAATTAACTTATTATTGATATTGTCAGGCGTACTAGTACTCATGCTGCTGATCCTGTTGTACAGCAGCGGAATCATTTCTGACGGAACTATAATTGCGAAAGGTGTTGCTTTTTCTTCTATAGGCAGTATAATACTGGCTATTATTATCATAAAAACGATGATTTCCTTAAAAGATAAGTCTCCTTTAATTGTGCTGGCTCCAGAAGGAATCACGGCAAAGGTTACTGCTGTGAGTAAAGCCGCTGGTTTAATTTTATGGCAGGATATTGATGATATACAGCTTCATAAAGTTGGAGGAGATACACTGGTTACTTTAATTATTAATAATCCTGAGCCGTATTCAGCAAAGATTCGCAAAAAACTGAGTTCAATTGCTTTGGAAAAAGATCAGGATCTGCAAATTTATATGACTGCTTCAGTTCTGGACATCAGCGTAGAAGAACTTTTTGATCAGGTAACTGCATACAAGGCGCACCTAAATCCAGGGGCTGCTTCGCTGTAAAAAATGTTAATTTCTGAATAACATGAGGGTGTATCATAAATCATGATCACCCTTTTTTGATATTTTTATCCGTACCTCCAGCAATCAATTTAATAACGATAATTGAGTATAACAATTGAAACAGGCAGGTATAAGAAAAAGCCTTCCTGTTTTAGTTAATTTAACTTATTTTAACTTATTGCTACATGATATTATACAAATAATATAACCAACTTAGTCCTAAGTTATTATATACATGAAGAAACTATTACTTTCCTTACTATTCCTTTTCGCTGCAAACCTGGTTTTTGGACAGCAGTTTATCCTTAAAGGCGTCACTTCCGATAAACAAAACAATACGCTTCCATTTACGAGTATTTATATTCAGGGTACTACTAAAGGTACTTCTGCCAATACCAACGGGGAGTATCAGTTCAAACTGGAAAAAGGCCATTATACCTTAATTTTCAAAGCCGTAGGTTATAACCAGCTAATTAAACAAGTCGATATCAGCGCAGATATGAATTTGTCTGTCATTATGGAAGCTGAGGTATATCAGCTTAAAGATGTGGTGATTAAAGCAAATTCAGAAGACCCAGCCTACGAAATTATCAGAAATGCGATCAAAAAACGCAAGCAGCACCTCACAGAAGTACAAGCATTTTCTTGTGACACTTATATTAAAGGAGTAACCAAACTTAAAAATGCGCCTAAGAAATTCCTGGGCAGAAATGTACAGGATGACCTTAAAAACATAGGGCTGGATTCCGGTAAAAGAGGGATACTCTATCTTTCTGAATCGGTTTCTAAATTTAACTTTCAGCAGCCGGGTAAAATCAATGAAGAAATGATTTCTTCAAAAGTGAGCGGCAATAGTAACGGTTTTAGTTTTAATCAGGCTACAGATTTTCTGATTAGTTTTTATAAAAACACCATTGATATTAAAGAGCTGAGTAATGTAGGTTTCGTCTCACCTGTAGCTGATAACGCCATGTTGTTTTACCGCTATAAATTTATAGGAACTTTTAGAGAAGGTAATGACTGGATCAACAAGATACAGGTAATTTCACGCCGCAAATACGACCAGGTATTTAATGGCTACATTTATATCATTGATGACAGCTGGCGCATTCATAGTACAGATCTGGCGATTACCAATAATTCAATTATTGAAGGTATTGACACCCTGCATATCAAACAACAATTCATTCCGGTTAATCAAGATAAATGGATGCTGGCCAGTCAGCGGTATGATTATTCAGGTGGTCTGCTGGGCTTCAAATTTACAGGTACCTATACCGGTGTGTTCAATAACTATAATATTGAACCAGATTTTCCGCCAAAGTTCTTTACCAACAGGGTAATGAAAGTCAATGCTGATGCGAATCAAAAAGATTCAACTTATTGGGCAGGAATCCGTCCAATGCTGCTGACCCCTGATGAGCGCAGGGATTATGTAAAAAAAGACAGTATTAAACTGGTACGGAGTTCTGCTCAATACCGTGATTCAATTGATAGAAAAGAGAATAAATTCAAGCCTTTAAAAGCATTATTTTTGGGATATAGCCATCAAAACACGGAAGAAAAAGAACATTGGGGCATAAGCGGACCACTTTTTAGCATTAACTATAATACAATAGAAGGCTGGATCTATAACCCTAAAATAACCTATAAAAAAACATTGAAAGACAGTACTTTTTTAGTGATGCAGCTGAATCCACGCTATGGTTTCGAAAATAAAAAATTGAGTGCCAATGCAAATTTAAGCTATACATATGATCCAAAATACAATGCTTATGCCGGAATCCGCGGAGGAACAAGCTACGCCGATTTTAACACAAACTACGACGCTATACCTGCCCTTTTCAATACAATCAGTACGTTGTTTGATAAGAATAATATCTTAAAACTATACAAAAAGGATTTTGTAAATATCAATTCAGGCAGAGAACTCAGTAATGGATTATATCTTTCAGGTAGTCTTGAATATGCCAGCAGAACGCCTTTGCTGAATACTTCTTTCAGAACAGCTAAAGACTTTCCTGACAAAGAATTTACAGCAAATAATCCATACCCTACCCTGGGCAATGATTACGCATTTGTGGCAAACAAGGCGCTTACCCTTGGTTTATCACTAAATATCACCTTTGCTCAAAGTTATATTGAGCGTCCTGATTTCAGGATCAGACAGGGTTCTGTTTATCCAAAGCTTCAGCTGGATTATCGTAAAGGGATAAAAGGTTTGTTAAACTCAGCTGTAGACTATGATTATGCAGGTGCCCGTGTTTTTGATTCAAACAAGAGACTGGGGATGATCGGTACCTTCAAATATAGTTTAGCAGCAGGGAAATTCCTCAACAGGGACAAATTGTATTATATGGATTTCAAGCATTTTGCAGGGAGTAATATTGTGGTTTACACTCAGTTTACCGATGGTTTTATGCTGCTCAGTCCTTATGAATTCAGTACAGGAAAGGAATTTCTGGAAGGGCATTTCGAACATAATTTCGGAGGCCTTTTTGTGAGTAAAATTCCGTTGTTTAAAATGTTAAAACTACAGGAAGTTGCGGGAGTAAATTACCTGACTTCTGATGTGATCAAAAATTACACGGAAGTATATGTCGGTGTACAGCGCTTTGGATTAAGGTTAAACTTTGTTAAAGCTTTTAATTATCATAACATGAGCGCTTCAAAAGATAACCAAAGTACTACAGGATTCAGGATCTCAGCAGGATTCTAAGGTACGAATAAAAGCGATTATAAGGTGCAAGTAAAGCAATTATAAGAATCCTGTATAAGAGGCCAATCGCAAAGATATGGCCTCTTAATTTGCAAACAACGAATTTATTTTTTAGTTAAGCGCTCAGGATACAGTGCCACTTTATAAGGTGTGGTATTTCCACGGATCACCCTGATTACTTTAGACTGATAACCAATAAAGGAGACAACCATGATACAACTGTGCTGAGAGGTTTTTAGTGCTGCTATCCCATCAGCATTCGTAATCGTGTCTTTATTGAGTTCTACTAATCTTACCGCTGCACCCGGAAAAGGCTTAGCCCCTTCATCAATTACAACAATATCAAGCATAGATTCCCGGTTAGCTATCTGATAATAAACAGTTTCTGCGGTTGAACTGGCCGTAAAACTGAGTATTAAAATAGCAAATAAGCATAACAAGCTGATATACAGGACTAATTTTTTCATCTTTTTGAGATGAATAAATTTATCGATTATAATACCGCTTAAGCAGGACAAATGCCCCATAATCAGCAAAGCCTGAAAAATAGTTACTTCATCAAAAAAGAGGTCGTATTGAGACGCGCCGTCTACCAGGTAGTGTCTAACTGCAGGCAGATTACGTTTTCTCAATAAGACCTCTTTTTTATTTAAAGGCTAAAGGATCAGGTCTGTTTTTACGCATTCTGAAATCGGCAAACATGTTCTTTTCATCAATCATAAAATAGAGATTATTAGACATCAGAAAATCCAGTTCCTGCCCGGCCGCCATCCCAAAAGAATGTCCCGGCCAGATCAGCGTATTTTTAGAAAAATAACCTTTAAAAAACTGCACAGAATTATAAAGCGCATCAATATCGTTAATACCACACGCTCCTACACCCTCAATAAAAACAGTATCTCCGGTAAAACAGTGAGATCCAGCCTGGTAACAGGTACTTCCTGAAGTGTGCCCCGGTGTAACTACAGGCATAATCTTTAAATTGTCTATGATCAGCTCTTCCAAATGGTAAACCGGTTGCAAATTCTGACAACTAAAATTATAGTCCCTGATTTCAGTTGCAGACATATAAACCGGAACTCCATGCAGCTCCGCAAAAGTTGAGGCCAGATTTACATGATCCTTATGCGAATGTGTTAAAAGCACTCCTTTTAATATAATTTGATGCGCTGATAAGAAATCATTGATCAGCTCATAATCCCATGCCGGGTCAACCAGTACACCAGTTTCGCCCTCATGAATCAGATAACATTGATTTTTCATCTTCCCATCAGAAACGCGAAAAAGTTTCACCTCCATAAATATCCTTTTATTTAGTTCGTAAACTGCATTTCACTCAGGTTCCGGTACAAGCCGCCACTCACATCAATCAGTTCATGGTGCGTACCTTCTTCAACAATCTGCCCCTGGTGAAGTACTATAATTTTATCAGCCTGCCTTACTGTAGCCAGACGATGCGCAATCACGATAGACGTACGTCCTTCCATCAATTTATCCAGCGCATCCTGCACCAGTCTTTCAGACTCTGAATCCAGTGCCGATGTGGCTTCATCCAGTATTAAAATACGCGGAGCTTTCAATACCGCACGGGCAATTGCAATCCGCTGACGCTGTCCGCCGGAAAGTTGTATTCCCCGCTCCCCTACAATGGTATCCAATCCCATTGGAAATCTCTGGATAAACTCCCAGGCATTTGCTTTTTCCGCAGCAGCAATAATTTCCTCTTTGGAAGCACCTTTTCTGCCGTAACCAATATTGTCTCCAATGGTTCCGCCAAAAAGAAAAACATCTTGTGGAACAACTGCAATCTGCGCTCTCAATTCCGATAATGGAATACTCGCACTGTCCCTTCCATCAAAGAACACCCCTCCTTTTGAAGGGTCATATAGTCTCAATAATAAGGACACAATTGTGCTTTTACCGGCTCCGCTTGAGCCAACAATCGCGACTTTCTGATTTGAAAAGGCCTCAAAAGACACCCCCTGCAACACATTTATATCTTCCCTTGTAGGATAATGAAAGTGAATATTACGGAAAGCGATTGTTCCATGAAGCAGATTTCCCGGTGCAATGCTCTTGAAATCTGTCAGTTCCTCTACCGGTTCTTCCAGCAATTCGAAAAGATGGGTAGTTGCTCCGATACTTTTCTGTAAAGAAGTATATACTTCTGCCAGACCAGAAATAGAAGTGGCAATAAATATAGAATACAATAAGAAAGAAATAAGTTCACCTGAAGCCACTCCTGTGGTTACCCCACGCCAGATTACCGCGACCAGTGTTCCGAACATCCCGATAATAACAAATGAGCTAAATAAACCTTTGTACTTACCGCCTTTCATTCCTAACCGGGCCATTTCGTTCGTATGTTCACGGTAGCGCCCAATTTCAAAAAACTCACTGACAAAAGCTTTCACACTGAAAATCCCCTGCAAGGTTTCTTCTACAACAGTATTGGACAGGGCTACCTTATCCTGTACCTGCATTGCATATTTATTCAGGAATTGCCCGAACAATTCTCCCACAACCATCATGACCGGTAATAACAGCAGCATGAAAATAGTCAGTTCGAATGAAGTATACATCAGTAAAACCAGGCCACCAATAATAATGACCGATTGCCTCACCAGTTCTGCTAATGTAGTATTGAATATTTCCTGCAACAACGTGATATCAGCCGAAATCCTGCTGCTCAGTTCCCCTACACGTTTGTGCAAAAAAACACGCATCGGCATTTTGATCAGATGACTATAGACTGTCTGGCGTAAAGCAGCCAGTGTTTTCTCCGTCACGTTCACAAACAAGACTACCCTGAAAAAAGAGAATATCGCCTGCAGCACAAGAATAATAATCAGCAACCAGCCTATATAGGTAGTTTTACCAGATTCAATACCCTGCTTCCCGCCATCAATCAATTGCCCGAGTAATTTTGGCAGCGCCAAACCAGATACGCTGGCCACCATCAGCAAAAAAAGTCCTGAACTGAATTCCAGCCAATAGGGCTTTACATAATGTAATAAACGTAATAATGGTTTAAGAGAATTACTCTTGACACTTTTAACTTTAACAACTGTCGGATTTTGCATTGAGAAAATTTTGCATTAAAAAATACGCCATTACAGCCCGCATTGAGGCGGGCTATAAAGCATAAATTTCATAAAATAAACAAATGATTGATTGGTAATTAATCCGGCAATGCGAAACCCATATTTTTATGCAGTGCTTCACGATAATAATATCCGCCAACTGCAATATCAAAAATAGCCATTCCCATTGGATTGAACATCACTACATCAGTCGCTGCTCTTTTCCCCAAAATACCTTTGTTCACAATTTCCGCAATTGACCAGGTATCATTTTCCAAAAGTCCTTTTTGTTTGTGCATGTTTTCAATATCGGTATTCTGTCTGCAAACTTCTTCCCAGTTGTCTACGATAATGATATCCATAAAGTCTTTCATATCTACTGTGTAATCCCTCAAAGAGACATTCAGTTGTAAAGAACCCTTTTTAGGCGGAAGATTAATATAAGGTGCATCAGAAACTGTGCAGGTGATAAATATATCGGCCTCCCGATAACATTCTTCCCAGCTTGACACGATAAACGTTTGCGCTGCAATTTCATCGTCGATATTATTGACATCAATAGGATTCAGATCATGTATCAATACTTTATCAATAGTTTCACCTAAAATGGAAGTAATCATTCTCAGGTGCATCTGACCAATCGGGCCGAAACCATTGATCCCGACAATTAGCTTCCGGTCACTATTGTATCCATTGATAAACTCTTTAACTACTAAACCGGATACGGCCGCAGTTCTGATTGCACTGACCGTTGCGGTGTTAATGATACAACGCGGTATTCCCGAATCATGTTCATTCAAAATAGTAACGGAATTTGCTCTTAGTTTATCTTTATAAATATTATCAGGAAAACTAGCAATCCATTTGATACCTGCCCATGGATTCTCTCCGCCAATATAAGCTGGCATCGCAATAATCCTGTTTTTAGGATCTCCAAATCTTAAATAAGGCTTAATTGGCTGTGAATAGTCGTTAGCATGAAGCTGTACTACTGCGTCCTTGATTACTGAGGTTAATTGTTCCCAATTAAAACCTATCTCTTTAATATTATTGGCATTCAGATATAACATGATTTCTATTTTACGACTTAAAAATTGATGGAAAGGACTTCTTCGTTTAACCTGGCTGCCAGTTGTATACCCCATTCCTGGTTATAAATGGTATCTAAATAAGTATGGCCTTTATCTGGAAAAATCAATAGCGAAGTAGCTTTGGGATCACTACCATTAAATCTGAAATAATTTTTCGCAGCCAGGTAAACAGCACCTGAAGAAGCTCCTGCAAAAATTGCCTGCTCATTCAGCAGTTCATTACAACCTCTGATAATACTCATTTGAGAAACAATAACCACATCGTCAATAATTGCATTTTCCATAATCGGAGGAACCTGGCTCGCGCCTATTCCTGAGATATAACGTTTGACAGGCTTGTCACTAAAAATGACAGAACCTTCTACATCTACCCCTACAATTTTCACTTCTGGTCTTTTTCTCTTGATAAAATCAGATATACCAGTAATCGCTCCGCTGGAGCTTACTGCAACAAAAATATAGTCCAGACGATCAAAAGAGGCAATAATTTCTTCTCCAAGTCCATAATAACCTTTATAGTTATTAGGATCTCCATACTGATCAGCAATAAAAGAATCCGGCGTTCTTTCCTGTAATTCATTCACGACATTAATCCGGGTTAACAAGTATCCTCCGGTATGATCTCTTTCGGTAACTTTCACAACCTGGTAAGACATGAGGTTTAATAAAGTCTCGTAAGAGGAATTAATATTAGGATCGATTACCGGGATAAATCTTAATTTAAGTCTTTTACAGATAGAAGCAACTGCTATGGCAAGATTACCTGAACTCGACGCAATGATAGTTGTATGGTCCGTAATTTTCCCCGATTTGATACCGTTGTAAATGATGCTGAATGCAGCACGGTCTTTTGAACTTCCCGAAAAATTATTGTATTCTAACTTTGCAAAAAGGTTGGCTTCATTATTTTTCAGTTCAATTAGGGGGGTATTGCCAATAAAGGCAGCGAGTTTTCCTAGTTCGTTTAACATGGGTAGGTGAGCTAAAGATAAGAGATTGACTAATTTATAATTTGTTAAAATGGTTTGTAGAAGGTTACTATTTAATTCGATTAATTATTTCTTAATAGAGTATAAAAGTTTGCATTTTCACTACTGGAATTAAAAAACAAAACAAATAAAAGCATAGTTCCCATACAGGGTAAAAGATACAATCTCTGTTCTTTGATGAGCGCAGATTTGATTTTAATGCGCACTCCTTTAATTCTGCCATACGAACAATCAATTTAATCTATTAAGATATTTTATAAAGTAAAGCAACATACATTAACATATTATTAATTGAACAACTTATTATCATTAACAAAATATATCAGCAGGAACAAAAAAAGATAAACAAAATAACACAGAAAGCAATCTGATTATGATTTCATCTCTAAAACCTTTCACATCGCTGCGTCTTCCACAGTAAAACAGCTATTCCCTTTTTACAGGAAATAAACTCCTTTATTTATCAATAATTATTCAACTTCACACTCATTAGCACAAACGTAATCAACAACTTACAGGATATTTATTTTTTTTATAACTATCTTGTAAATACGTATTAACTCTAATTACTAAGAGATGCCTTAAAGTTAAATTATAAAAAATAAAATCTATTCATTATTACACCAATTGACGATTGCCCTAGGTGAACATCACGGAATTTTCAGCAGAAAGTAAATCTGAGTTGCTGATTACAGCAACTCAGAGAGGTTATAAGTGCTTCCTGAGGCCACAGGCAAGCTGATTATTTTATTTCCGTATTTAATCTTGCAATTCCCTGCTTTTTTAGCCTTCAACTGTGCCGAGATCAGTTTACCATCTTCCCACTGCATATCAATACTATACCCTCCCCTGGCAATCAAGCCCTTAACCTGCCCTTGTTTCCATTCGGCAGGAATAGCCGGCAACAGTTCAATATACCCCTGATGACTTTGTAAAAGCATTTCTGCAATACCCGCTCCTCCGCCAAAGTTGCCGTCAATCTGAAATGGCGGATGCGCACAAAACAGATTCGCATAAGTACCACCACCGTTCATTTTCACGTCTGCCCCGTTACCTACAAAACGCAATAGTTTTTTTAACGCATCGTAGGCTCTTTCCCCATTCTGCATTCTTGCCCACAAATTGATTCTCCAGGTAATTGCCCACCCGGTTCCTTCATTGGTACGCACAGTTAAAGATTTTCTGACTGCATTGGCCAGCTCAGGGTTTGCTGCCGAGGTAATAGAATAACCCGGATAAGCACCAAAAAGATGAGAAACATGCCTGTGCTTAGGATCCTCGTCCTTCCAGTCATGATACCATTCCTGTAAATTCCCTGCCTTGCCTATACGATAGGGCAACATCCTTTTTAAAGCGTTTTTAACCTGATTACGTATATCAGGATCTGCATTTAACAGCTCGCTTGCCTTTACATAATCATTAAATAATTCTCTGATAATAGCTAAATCGGACGTACCACCATATAATAAAGCGCCAACATATCCGGATGGCGTGATATAATTATTTTCTGGCGAAGTTGAGGGAGCAGTTAAAAGATAGCCATTTTTATCTGCAACTAAAAAATCAAGACAAAATTGTACTGCACCTTTCATCAACGGGTAAGCCTGCGCTTTTAAATAGGTTGCATCTTGTGTAAAAGCGTAATGTTCCCAAAGGTGAGTAGCCATCCAGTTACCACCCATTGGCCAGTTTGCCCATGCCGGAGAACCATTTCCAAAATCACCAACAGGATTGGTCATCGCCCAGATATCACTGTTATGATGTAACACCCAGCCACCCGCTCCATAATAATTCCTGGCTGTTACAGCGCCGTTTTTTGCCAGACGACCTATAAAATCAAGTAATGGCTGATGCATCTCAGGCAAATTTGCAGTTTCCACACCCCAGTAATTCATTTCAGCATTGATATTGGTTGTATAATTACTACTCCAGGGTGGTTGTACTTTTTCATTCCAGATTCCCTGTAAATTGGTAGGCTCCCCGCCTGACCTTGATGAACTGATCAATAGATACCTGCTGTATTGATAATATAAAGCAACCAGTGCATTATCATTTTTACCAGCAGCAAAGGCATTCAACCGGTCTGCAGTATTCAGCTCTGCACGGTCCTCATCGCCTAAAGTAAGCTGTACCCGGTCATAATATTTTCTGAAATCCTGCGTATGATTTTTTAAAAGCACAGCATAAGAAACCGCTTTTTTCAGATAATCATCCGCTATTTTTAATTCATTTTTTCCACGGGTACCCGGATTGACGTCAAACCCATTATAACTGGTTGCCATAGAAAGCACAATAACCGCTTCACGTGCACCTGAAATATGCAGCACACTATCTTCTGTATTAAACTTTCCATCTGTTTTAAGCACTTTAAGCTGCGCAGTAAAACGCATTGCATTGACATCATCCCAGATCACTTCGTTCCTGTAATAACCTGGAGAAACATGTACAGGCGAATGTCCGTTCATTGACAGGACTTTACCATTTGAAGATACCTTATGCCTTAGCAGACTGTTTAAATGGCAGGTAAAATCCAGCTTATCTTTTCCGCTTGCAGTAAGCCGGACTACAACCAGCTGATCCGGATGAGAGATAAAAGTTTCCCGGGTATAAGCTGTTCCATTAAGTGTATAGCTGACTTTACTCTTTGCATTTTGTATATCAAGCTCTCTTCGATAAGCCACAGGCTCTCCCTGATGTTTAAAATTAAAAAACAGGTTACCAAGCGGCGCATAAGATTCTGAGAATTTGCCCTGCATAAAATGCACCAGTGAATCTGCTTTTTTATAGTTTTCTGCAAACAAAGCTTCCCTTACTGGCTTTAGATAAGTTTTCGCTTGCGGATTCATGTCCGGATTAACAGGTCCTCCTGCCCATAATGTAGCTTCATTCAACGAAAATCTTTCAGTCTGAACACCACCATAAACCATCACTCCCATTCTGCCATTTCCTAATGGCAGTGCCTCTTCAAATTGCGTGGCGGGTTTATCATAAATGAGTTTATGGTTATTTGGTTGTGCAGAAGCTTGAATTACAAGCAACGGGAGGCCGGCAAAAAAAAGGAAAAGTTTCTTCATTTGATATATAGCTTAAATTTGGTCAGGATTAAATTAAAGAAAATAATTGAAATGCTGGTTTTACTTTATTAGCCAATGATTAAACGATATAGGCTATAAAAATCAGCATATCTGGTCGTCACCATGAAATTTAGTGATTTAAGATAAGAATTAAAAATTACTTCTAAGTCAAAAAAAAACCAATTTTAAAAGCCAGGCTATATTTATTATCAAATTATCTACCATCATATTATAATATTTGTCAGTCAGCTCATAAAACTACAACCATATACGGAATTTTAACACAATTGGGAAAATCAATGGAATTACCTTGATCATTATGCGTAAAGGAATCCAGTTGCTCATCCAGTTTGAAAATTAATAAAAAACAGGAGTTGATATTGGTCTTTTGATTAAAGTGCAGCTTTACTGAAAGCACATACAAACCTCTCTTAACCCTTGCTAAACCCTCATGCCCTCCCTGTAAATCACCTGAAGATCCAAAAGAATTCAGTCGCAGTTAATTTGAATTGTCATCATCACATTCAGCAGTGAATTTATCAGAAAACCATTGCTTATGTTAACAAAACAACATATATGTGTAACAAATACTGCAAAATTGTTAATTTCCGACTATTTAAATAAAAATTCCTAAGGAGGATTGCTTCTCCTTTCACTACTTTTAAATAAGCCTCATATCAAGCAATTTAAATAAATATAAATGAAGACAATCCTCAAAATGGCTGTCATTTCAACGTTAATCTTTTTCCTTTCTTCTACCCTCCTGTACGCTGGAAACGGCCTCCGGGATAAAATAATAACAGCTGTAAATTCTTCTGCATCTGTATCAGAAATGCAGCTGGAAAAACTGATCAACTCTTATATATGGCTGGCAAAAGAAGAAAACCTAAGCAGCAACAGAGAAATATTATTATCGGTAATTCTAAAAAGTAATCTTTCTGATAAAAAAATATTTAGCTATGAAATAGAGGCTTTATATGCCAAAAGACTTTTAAAATTTGAACAGGCAAAGCGCTATATCCTTAAAGCACTGGATGAAACACCACAGCAAAATTCACGGATGATCAGGCTGCTGAGTATACTGGCATTGATTGATACTGACCTGGAAAATTACATGCGGGCAATGGAAAGTTATCTGATTATTGAAAAGCGATTACAAAACCTTCACGATACCAGTAAACTTATTTCGAATTATATCAACATGGCAGATCTTTACATCAAGAGCAGCCTTTATAAAGAGGCTATAATAACATTGGACACTGCGCATCATCTGGCTGCTCAACAAGGAAGAGCGCAAATGCTGGTTGATGAGCATAAAGCTATGGCCTACTTTCATTTAAATAACCTGGATTCTTTAAATTATTATACGGATAAAGCAAATCAGATCAAATCTGCCAATACGAGTAATACACATCGCCTGAAATACATGGTATTATTATTACAAAAGGATAAAAGATCAATTGATGAAATTAAGCTACTGATTGATAATGCCAATGATCCTGAAAAACTCTGCACCTCTCTTCATTTAGCACAGGCTTACCTGCTATTTAATCAAGCAGAAAAGGCCAGAGCAATAGCGCTTAAACTCTTGTCATCCGCAGACCTGAAGAGTCTGGGCCAGATGAGATGCAAACTATTCAATATTTTGGGTGATGCCTGTATGAAAGAAAAAAAGTTTGCTTTAGCTGCGTTATATTATAAAAGAGCAACCGATCAGGCCGCATTAAATACAATCAGAACCATGAAAACCGGAAGTATTCTGAATTACCTGAAGTATGATGAGATTAATAAAAAATATGTAGTTGCTCAGGAAAATTTAGCAGTGAGACAAAATTACTTTATGTTATGTATGGTAGTTGCAGGTATGATTATACTGACTTTTATTTTCCTGTACCGCTCGCTGAAAATGAAGAAAAAGTATGATGAATTGATGTTCAACAAATTAAACAGTGAGATTTCATTTATCAATTCTCATGAGATACGTAAATACCTGAGCAATATACTAGGCATAATCATGGTGATCAGAATGAGTGAAGACCGGAAGGAAACTTACTTTGAGTTTGAACAGGCACTTTTCGATTCTGCTCAAAATCTGGATAATTCTATTCAGAATATCGCAACTAAACTAAATGATAAAGCTGAACCTTAAGGACAAGATTCAGCTTTATCATTTGATATTTTTTTAGACTAAGACTTCTGATACAGTTTCCTGTTCAATTACAGCTTCTTTGCGTTTCAATTGTGCATTGATCTCCTGAAACTGAATGCTGGCTGCCGGATGTAAAGCCAGGATACCATTCACCTGATCTGCTCTGCCATCTGCAATTCTTGCATTCAGATCTGTCACATCCTGTTCAGTTAAACTACCGTTTTCAAATTTGGCAGTCCAGTGTTTAATGAATTTTGCCAGCTCCTGCGTTTCCATTTCCTTAACGATTGGAGATAAACTCAACTTCAGCTGATCTGCTTCGTGCATCTCCTTTGTATAAAAAGGATTTAATGCTTTGATCAAAGGGATGCTATAGTTTTGTACTTTTCTGATCACATGGACCAGGTAAGGGATCGCAAGGACAACAACCAGTAGAATTGCTATCGTAGTGGCATTTAAGTTCATAATTTTTTATGGGTTCGGGTTAACTCATCTTTAATTTCTTCTGGATATCGGTTACATATCCTTTGAATTTCTTATCACTGTCAATCAGATCTTCTACAGTCTGGCAGGCATAAATCACAGTAGAGTGATCTCTGCCTCCGTAAAATGCGCCAATACTTTTCAAAGAAGATTTAGTCAGGCTTTTAGACAGGTACATAGAGATTTGTCTGGCTTGTACCACCTCACGTTTACGGGTTGGTGATTTAACAAGGTCAACAGCAACTTCAAAATATTCACAAACTAATTTCTGGATATATTCCATTGAAATTTCTTTGGATGTATTCTTAATGAAATTCTTCAACATCGATTTGGCAAGTGCCAGGTCGATCTCTTTTTTATTTAAAGTTGCCTGCGCAAGTAAAGAAACCATAGCACCTTCCAGTTCACGGACATTGTTATCAATGTTATGGGCAACGTACTCCACTACCTCTGCTGGCAGGTCAATACCATCACTAGCCATTTTCTTTCTCAGAATAGCAATCCTTGTTTCTAAATCAGGAATTTGCAAATCTGCTGATAAACCCCATTTGAAACGACTCAGCAAACGTTCTTCTAAGCCAGATAAGTCTTTTGGTGCTTTATCTGAAGTAATAATGATTTGTTTACCAGATTGATGTAAATGATTAAAAATATGGAAGAAGATATCTTGTGTTTTTTCTTTTCCGGCGAAGTTGTGAATATCATCCATGATAATTACATCCATTGCCTGGTAAAAGTTCACGAAGTCATTGATCGTGTTATTTTTCAGAGATTCAACGAATTGCTGACAGAATTTTTCGCAGGATACAAAAATTACTAATTTGTCTGGGTAAGTACGTTTGATCTCATTTCCGATGGCCTGTGCCAAATGCGTTTTACCTAATCCTACTGCACCATAAATCATTAATGGATTGAATGATGTTGCGCCAGGTTTAGCAGCCACAGCGAAGCCCGCAGAGCGTGCCAGACGGTTACAGTCTCCCTCAATGTAATTCTCTAAAGTGTAATTAGAGTTTAGCTGAGGATCAACGTTTAGTTTTTTCAAACCCGGGATCACAAAAGGATTTCTCAGGTCTTTACTGATTGGCGCTGGTGTTGGCAGTGCTTTCGAAGCAATAGTATTGGTGTTTGCCGGTGAGCTTGCAGCAATGTATGGTGTATTGCTTTTTGATGGCTTATTGTCTACAACAATGTTGTATTCCAAACGGCCTTCATCTCCTAGTTCCTGCTTTACTGTTTTGCGCAAAAGGCCAACGTAATGCTCTTCTAACCACTCATAGAAGAACAAACTTGGTACTTGCACAGTTAAAACGTTACCTTCTAATTTTAAGGCTGAGATCGGCTCAAACCAAGTTTTATAACTTTGATTCGGGATGTTAGCTTTAATGGTTTGAAGCGAGTTATTCCACACTGTTGTACAAGTATTCTGCATAGTTTTTTATTGTTATTGGTAATGTTACTGACCCTGAAAAAAGCTTCCTTCCTTTTTGGGATTGCGAAGATCCAGAAAATTACCAACAAAAAAACATAAACTTATACTCAGCAGTAAGCCACTAAAAAGCAATTATTTAGCTCTTTTTTTTGACCATAATGTGGATAAGTATGGGTTACCAACAGATGTTGTTAACTAAAGACCTGTTAACAACTTTACCAGGTTATGAACCACTGGACATAGCTGGCAAAAGACTAATAACTATCAACCAGTTAGGGCAAAATTCAGGAGGAAGACAGGGCTTGTTAAGCAATTTAAAAATCCGGTTTTTTGATTTTTCTGCTTTGCTTTTTTAAGCATAAACTAAAAAAGGACATAATTTCCGGGATGAAGAATTGAGGTTATACACATTATTGAATACGCATTAAAAAAGGTGTAAAATGAAAGTAAAGCAGCGCCTGTTTTTCTTGTGGTCAATGTTATGTGCCGTTACCACGATTATACCGGATTTAATTAATAAATTAGGGCTTGTTAATTAATCACGCAAATGTATCTATCAGGAGACTATTTTATAATTATGTTATTAGGAGCAGGTGCAGCCGCAGTATTGCTTTCAGGCTTAATCCTCTCTATTGTTATTTTCTATTCCAAAAAGACTGTACCAGAAATTATTGCCTGGATTTGCGGAGGATTATCCCTTATACTTTACCTCGCTTTAATCCATTTTGGTGTGGCCAGAGAGTTCGGCTGGTTTGACGCTTATCTTTTAACCCTGCTGCTGACATTCTTCTTACTGCTGCATTACCGGTCAAAATCAGCACTGGGAAATAAGCTTAAGCTCGTTTTAATCTTTAGAACAGTGGTCATCCTTTCAGGCTTTTCCACAATTTGTAAAGGAGCTATCAACTATCTGATCAATGCTCAATTGATCAGTTATCAGACAGGAGCAATCAAAACACTCTATACGGTTCAAAGTGTAATCTTCTGGTGTATTGTAACCTCCTGTTGTATCTGGGCTTTATACAGAATAAAACCACCCTTAGTGAAAAGTGAAATCTTTAAGACCGCCGTATTATTCAACTGGCCTGTGTTTTTTCTGGTCGTAACGCTGGGTATGCTATTCTTTTATATAGAATACATTAATATGAACAATGGAGCAACGATCTCCATGCTGTTTAATCAGAAGTTTTTGTTCAATCAAATGGGATTTCTGATTGTTGGCTGCACAATTTCAGCGATTATCGCAACTTCAATTTATTATTACGAGCAAACCGCGAAGAATAAAATAATTACCAACTAAAATTTATAAATTAATAGCTGATTATGGAAACTGCAAATCACCCCCCTGTCACCGTAGAAACCACAATTAATTTGCCCGTAGCTAAAGTATGGGAATCATGGAGCCAACCTGCACATATTACCCGATGGAATAATGCCTCGCCCGACTGGCATTCCCCGTATGCAGACAATGACCTGCGTAAAGATGGAAAATTCAAAACTACTATGGCTGCTAAAGATGGCAGCGTAAGTTTTGATTTTGAGGGCGTATATACCGATGTAAGAGAGCATGAGCTTATCGAATATACCATAGCAGATGGAAGAAAAGTAAAAATCTCTTTTAATAGTGACGGGGATCAAACTAAAGTTACCGAAACCTTTGACCCGGAAAGCACGCATCCGGTTGATATGCAGCGAGATGGCTGGCAGGCTATTCTGGATAACTTTAAAACTTACACAGAGCATAATCTTTAATACGCTACTTATGGCAATTCGATAGCAGAGTGATCCTGGTCATTTTCTTCTTTTGGTTCCCAAAGCTCAATAATATTTCCTTCCGGATCGAGCACATGGACAAATTTGCCATAGTCATATTCCGCAATCTCATCAACAATGGTCACATTCTCCTTTTTTAGTTCATCAACCAGTGCAACAATATTTTCGACCCGGTAATTAATCATAAAGGGCTTGGCTGACGGATTAAAATATGGAGTATCCTTCGGAAATGTACTCCACATGGTAGATCCTTTTTTTGACGGCTGATCTGCCTCCCGCCATTCAAAATTTGTTCCGTATTCACTGGTAGCCAATCCAAGGTTTTTGGCATACCATTCATTCATACTTTGCGGATTATCGCATTTAAAAAACACACCGCCCAAACCTGTTACTTTTTTCATAAACAACAATTAAATGTTTTTACCGGACAACCTCTTTACTAATTTCTATCTATTTCCTGACCTGACCAAATCTGTTATCTGATCGGGGTAATTATAATTTTTCTGAATTCAATCGGCCCGTGATCTCCCTGAAAATAAACCGGCCCTGCTTCGCCTTCTTTACTATCCAGCGCACCGCCTGTAATTCCGGGGATTTCCTGGTTACTGATCACTGTTTTTCCGTTTGCCACTACAGTAACCATACGCCCAATCAGGGTGATATCATAAGTTTGCCATTGATCAGGGCCAAGCGCAGCAATCTGATTGGGTGGCAGGAAGCCATAAACCCCACTAAACAGCACACTTGAAGGATGTGCGTCTTTAGGACTATCTTCAATTTGAACTTCGTAACGGCCTCTTAAATAGACCCCGCTGTTACTGCCTTTTTGATATTTAAATTCTACGTGTAATTTGAAGTCTGTAAATTTCTGATCTGATATTAAATTAGCACCGGAATGCGGACTGGTCAAAATACCGTTTTTAACAATCCACTGGTTTTCTCCCAAAGCTTTCCAGCCGGTCAGATCTTTTCCATTAAATAAAGCGATTGGTTTAGCCCAGACTACCGGGGTGGTTCTGTATAAATAAGGGGCTTTTACGCCTTTCCAATTGTATTTTTTTCCTTCACTGGTCACTAAAGTCCCCTGAATTTTATCTCCTGTTAATTCACCTTCTATCACAAAATCCTGGTCTCCTTTTTCCCATTGCGGCGGAATAGTAAAGCTGAATTTGCCATCCTTAAAAGATATTTTAGCAATTGGACGGGCACTTCCTGATACACCAACGAAATAACCGGTGAGGGTACTGTTACCTGAAAGCTTAACCTCTAACCAGGATGGAACAGCTTTGCCATTTTCATCCATGGTGATATCCCAACGCCCTATCAGGGCTTTTGCTGTCGCTGCATTTAGAAGGTGAGCTGCCGGAGAATAGTCTGCTGCATACAAAGTAGTATCCGCTGCTGCGAATGTAAGCAGACTGCCTAAGCTTAAAATAAGAAATTTATGATACCTGTTCATCGTATTAAAATGGTTTATTGATTTGACAGGATAAGATAGGATTTATTTAATTTCAAATAAACCTTTTTCCCGATTATCATACATTCTTTACGAAGATTGTGCTGCCGGCTTTACAGAGATTTTACTGCGCTAAGCAGGAAGATTGCACAATTGAATTGATGGACTATGGTAGTAGTCCAAAAATACAAAAATGCTAGGGTTTAACGTAATTAAAAACCACACTGTCTTTAACCGAAAGGCCGCTCATTCCTTCTCCGTTATAGGTAATCACATACTTTCCTGGTTTTTTGACAGCATAGCCTTTCAGCAGGTCAATTGCAATAGAAAGACTGTCTCCAGGATTTACTTTCTGATAACTGCTGGCTGGTGGCGGCATCATTCTTTTAGCCATTGCGCCCTGGTAATTTACTTCTTCGCCATTGACTTCTTTAACATCAAGATACTTGCTGATTAAAGGCTCAAATGGGGTATGCCATTTACAAAACTGCTGTACACTGTCTGTTGGGTTATAAACAGTAAATTTCAGCTTCACAGAATCACCAATTTTAATGCTGTTTTCAATTTGCATTGCGGCATAAATCTTTTGACCAACTGGTCTTTTCCACGCCTTGTTGGTCGCAGCATCTTCTTTGATCTTCCTGGCTGAAGAGGTTGATGTTTGATTGCTGCAGGATGAAAGTATCATCACTGCGGCAGATAATAATGGAATAATCGTTTTCATGGTATAAAAGTAGAGCTTTTATCAGCTATAGCTGCAATTCTTCTTATTTATTAGCTATACCTGAAATTCTTCTTATTGATTAGCTTAATATTTCATTGGTTTTATTGTGCATCATCATTTTCCATCAGCTTAAATAAAAAGATGTGCTTTAACTATATAAATGTCCATATAAGCTAGAACTAACTGTATTTCAAGCGTATCAGTAATTATCTTAATATATTAATTGTTTAATTTTAATTATAAAATATTTTGTTTTATACAATTTATGATGTTAGTTTTATGTTCAATCTATAACCTAAACCAACTATCATGAAAACAAAAAAACATTTAAGATCAGTGTTAATGCCGGCACTATTACTATTATGCATGGTGTCCTGTAAAAAGCAAGAGGCAGATTCTGCAATTCCTGACAACCAGATGAATGCAAACAATACTTCAGTAAATGCCGTTTCTGCGGCTAACTTTAAAGTAATTGGCTATGTACCTTCATGGGCCGGCGAAGTTAATCAAATCCAGTACAGTAAGTTAACACATATCAATTATGCTTTTATTCTGCCTACTGCTTCTGGTGGTTTCCAACCTCTAGAAAACCCTTCAAAACTTCAAAGCCTGGTCGCTGCCGCCCATACGAACAATGTCAAAGTATTAGTATCTGTTGGCGGATGGAATAATGGAGATGACAGCGCATTTGAAGCTTTCGCATCCAGCGCAGCTGGTCGTACAACGTTCACTAACAACGTAGTTAATTTAGTGAATCAGTATAACCTGGACGGTATTGATATTGATTGGGAATATCCTGATGCAGGAAATTCTGGCAATAACTATACCGCTTTAATGCAGCAGTTAAGCACTGCAATGCACAACAAAGGAAAATTATTAACTGCTGCCGTAGTTTCTTACAATGGCCCCGGTGTTCAAAATGCAGTATTTGCTGCGGTAGATTTCTTAAATATTATGGCTTATGATGAAGGTGGAGCTAACCACTCTACTTCTGCACTTGCTGTTCAGTCGTTAAACTACTGGATAGGCAGAGGACTTCCTGCAAGCAAAGCTAATTTAGGGCTTCCATTTTATGGCCGTTCTGCAAATGAATATGTGGATTATAAAACTATCTTATCAAGAGGCGGAAGTGCAAATTCAGACTCTTATGCAGGAATCGGATATAATGGCATCCCTACGATTAAAAGCAAAACCAATCTTGCTTTCGATCAGGCTGGCGGTGTGATGATCTGGGAATTATCGCAGGATGCGACTGGTGCAAATTCACTGTTATCAGCAATTAACCAGGTCGTAGTTTCCAGAGCAGGCAACCCGGGCGGATCTGTTCCAATCGGAAGTACAGTAACCTTAAAAGGAATTAATGGCCGCTATGTAAGTGGCGAAGATGGCGCTACAGCAATGACTTGTAACCGCACTGCAGCATCACCTGTAGAGACTTTCACAGTAGTGGATGCCGGAGGTGGTAAAATTTCGTTAAGAAGCAAAGGCAAATATGTTTCGTCTGAAAACGGAACCCAGGCTATCACTTGCAGCCGCACCACTGCTGGTGACTGGGAAAAGTTTGACTGGGTAACGAATGCGGACGGAACAGTATCTTTCAGAGGAAATAATGGAAAATACATTTCAAGCGAGAACGGTACACAGGCGATGACCTGTAATCGTGCAGCGATTTCGGGATGGGAAGCTTTTGGTATCAATAAATAAGTTTTCTACAGCAATCGAAAGCTTTTGATATCATTCAGTTATTTTTCGATATCAAATCAGTTATTCCTAAAAACAGGCTGCCGGATTGAAGCAGCCTGTTTTTAATGGTATGCTTATCTGAAAAGTGCCTTACGTGAACTTGTCGTATAAGCACTAAATACACCCAGCGCATTGTGATCAAAATTCGATGGTGGGTTAGCAGGCGAAACAGGCTGGATTTCGGATAAGTTCTGCCCCAAACTAAAAAAATACCTGTGAACTGCTTTATCAACGCATTGAAATTCCACAGCAACGGTATCACCAGGAATCATATCCTTACTGAGATCATAAAAGATCACGTCATTGACTTTATTACCATCATTAAACCGATCGTCAGTGGCGACATCGAATTTCACTTTCCCTTTGAACCGGACAATAGCATGGTACCAATTCTCAACACCGGGCGGATCATCATAAATAACAGCAACGTATTTCCTGGTTTTATCAGCCACAGTGAGCGCTTTAAAAGTCAGCAGATTCAAAATTACTTTTTGCGGCATCGTTGAGCTGGCAGTATAGGTTTTTCCCTGTGCATTGACAGTGAGTTGATAAGTAGTTCCGGGTTTTCCTTTAAATTTCGGACTGTTATAAATACCAGTTGTTTTCTCCGTATAATTAACGGTTGTACCATCGCTTCCGGTCAGCACAACTTTCGCACCTGCGAATCCATTAAATTTATTCGCTTCTGTAAAAGAATAGGTGGTGGAAATCCGGACCACCTGAACTTCATTGAGGTCATTTACACCACCGTCAATCACAATAACCGGTTTCACATTATCCAGATTCAGGTCAATTGCTTTCTCACAAGCGGTCAATAAACTCAATACAACTATTCCAGTCAGTAAGCCTGCTGCCAGCTTAATTTTTCTGTTTCGGTTTGAATACATCATCATACTAGAATTTAAAGTTCCAGGTTACTGAAGGGATAATCCCAAACAGGGTTGTTCTCACAACCTGTGTTTTGGATGCATTATCCGGATCATCTTTAAAATTAATTGCAAAAGCGTTCTGGCGATTGTACAAGTTATAAATACCAAAGGTCCAGCTGGACTGATACTTTTTACCAGGTTTTCCATCCAGTGTTGCTGAAACGTCAAGACGGTGATAAGCCGGGGTACGGTAACCGTTTTTATTCGCATAATAGAAAGCGGTTCTTCCGTTAACCTGGTACTTACCGCTCGGATAAGTTACTGCATTCCCTGTATTGTACACAAATACAGTAGAAAATGTCCAGCGTGAACTGCCTTTGTATATACCCACTAAAGAAATATCATGTGTCCGGTCTTGCCTGGCATTAAACCACCGGCCTTCATTCAGGGTATCAAATTGCCGCTCCGTTTTAGCATAAGTATATCCGATCCAGCCGTTGAACTTGCCAGATCTCTTCTTAAAAAACAGTTCGATACCATAAGCTCTGCCATCACCATAAAGCAAATCCGATTCTATATTATCTTTTTCGCGCAAATCTGCACCACTCCGGTATTCGATTTGGTGCTGCATTGTTTTGTAATAGATTTCTGCTGAAAATTCATATTGATTCTCCTTGAAATTCCTGAAATAACCTGTAGAAACCTGATCTGCAATTTCCGGCCTGACATTATTACTGTTCATCATGTATAAATCAGTTGGAGAGGTCGAAGTAGAGTTAGACATCAGGTGGATGTTCTGCGTATTCCTGGTGTAAGCAGCTTTTATAGCACTGTTCGTATTTAGCTTGTAACTGGCCGAAAACCTGGGTTCCAGGTTCAGGTAGTTTTTCACAGACTGACCGGAGGTATAACTGGTCATTTTCACGATATTTCCTTCGGCATCATAGGTTTTAAAATTACCTGGTCCAAGCACAGAGAAACCGCTCAATCGTAACCCGTATACCATTTTAAACCGGTCGTTCACATTCCATTCATCGGTCAGATAAACTGCGAGCTCAAGTCCTTTGCGTTTTTCGTAAGTGATCGGGTTGACACTGGATGCGCTGGTAGCGGTCATCGTACCGGGCGCAATGGTATGATGAATGGCGTTAAGGCCAAATTTCAACTGGTGTTTGTTGCTGATGTTATACTGGAAGTCCTGCTTTAAATTAAAGTCCCGGATAAAGGAATTGACTTCAAAGTTTGCATCTTCCATCAGGTTGTTGATCACATAACTGTAATTGCTGTAAATGAGGGAAGTGTTGGAAAATAGCCTCGGCCCATATAAATGGTTCCAGCGCATAGTCACGGTTGCATTGCCCCAGTCAAAGCCAAATATATTGACAAGGTTCAGTTTATCTCTTCCAAAGTAACCAGACAGGAAAAGCGTGTTTTTGTCATCGATTTTGTAATTACCCTTTGCATTGAGGTCGTAAAAGTATAAGGCATTTTTACTAATGGATTTATTGGGGGATAATTTAAAGAAGGCATCCAGATAGGTTCTGCGGCCGCTGACCATAAACGACCCTTTGTCTTTGACGATTGGCCCTTCTACTTTGAGCCGGGAAGAAATCAGGCCGATCCCTCCTTCTACAGTGGTTTCTTTGCGATTGCCTTCGTTCATTTTGATATCTATGACCGAAGATAACCTTCCACCATACTGAGCGGGCATCCCCTCTTTATAGGTGGTGACGTCTTTGATCGCATCGGAGTTAAAAGTGGAGAAAAAGCCGAGTAAATGAGAAGCGTTGTAAACGGGTGCTTCATCCAGCAGGATCAGATTTTGATCAGTTGCCCCTCCTCTCACATAAAAGCCGCTGTTTCCTTCTCCTGCCAGTTTAATCCCGGGTAAAAGCTGCAGGGCCTTCATAACATCTCTTTCGCCAAGCAGCATGGGAAGACTACGGATTTCATGGATACTCATCCTTTGAGGCCCCATTTGAGCACTGTTGATATGGTCACTACTTTTTACGCCGGAAATAACGACTTCATCTAATTGATTACCGGGTTCCAGTACGAAATCAAGCCGCATATCTTTGGATAAGTTAAGGTGCTGTGTGATAGTTTTGTAGCCAATAAAGCTCACAGAAATATCATGTTCGCCGGGTATAGTGCTAACCGCATAAAAGCCATAGCCATTGGTCATGGCTACGGTGGTTGTGCCTCCGGTTATTTTAATGCTGGCACCAATTAAGGTTTCTCCGGTTTTCCCATCAGTTATATTTCCTGTAACAGCCTTTTTGACCTGGGCAAATGATAACTGAAATGGAGTGAGCAGTAAAAGCAATAGTAAATTTTGATAGGCAGACCGCATAAATTTGCTTTAGGTTTCACTCAAAAAATAAAAACCCGGAAAATCCTTTCCGGGGCAAAGATTTGGTTAGCATAGTACCTAATAGGCATTGTCTTCTCCGTGAATAACGTTGATAATCGTCATAAAAAGAATCTTTACGTCGAGCATAGCCGTCCAGTTTTCAAGATACCAGATATCGTGTTTTACACGTTTCTCCATAGAACCCGGTGCTTTGGTCTCTCCGCGGAAACCATTGACCTGAGCCCATCCTGTAATTCCTGGTTTCATAAAATGGCGTACCATGAATTCACTGATAATTGCCCTGTACTCTTCTGTGTGGCTCAGCATATGTGGTCTTGGCCCGACAACAGTCATACTTCCGGCAAATACATTGAAGAATTGCGGCAGCTCATCCAGACTTGTTTTGCGCAGAAATTTACCAATCGGGGTAATACGGTCGTCGTTTTTAGTCGCCTGTTTTTTATCACTGGTACTGTTCATCCGCATACTTCTGAATTTCAGACACCAGAATGGTTCGTCATTTCTACCACTGCGCAGTTGTTTAAACAAGACAGGCCCTTTGCTTTGCAGTTTAATCAGCAGCGCAATAATTGGATATAACCAGCTTAAAATAAACAAGATAACCAGCCCGCTGAATATAATATCAAAAGTTCGTTTTTTGAACCGGTTGCCCATTAATTCCAGTGGTTCGTTACGCAAAGTGATGATCGGGAATTCATCCCCCATATAACTCATGGTATACGGTGCATCTAAAGATCCTGCGATATCAGGAATGAATTTCAAACGCAGACATTGTTTATCTGCCTCTCTAACCAGGGAATGCATTTTTGACATTCTTTCGGGTGGAACTGAGACGTATAGGTCTTTGACACCCCCGGCCGCTGCTGCTTTCATTTCAGCAATAGCAAAGTCAGAGATCAGCCCTGTTTTATCACTATAAAAGTCTTCATCCCGCTCTGCTATAATCCCATAAAAATCTACATTATTTTGCTTGGTCAGATAACTGGCCAGCCGGTTACCTGTGGGATTACCTCCCATCACAGCTACCTTTTTTGTCACTTGAAATTTATTGATTAACAGGAATTGCAAAGATGTCCCTACAAAACGATTTAATATAAATGCACTGGAAAGCAGGAAATAAAAGACCGCAATAAAGGTTTTTGAAAAGTCTATATTCTTTTCCAATAACAGATAAGCCGAGAATAAAACAGCATGCATCAGTACACTTCTCCAGGTACTTCTGTAAATACGTTCCAGGCGCCTTGCTCCATATTCAGTATACATACCAAAAAACAAGGCATTAAATACCCAAATCAGATTACATACAATCACATAATGATGTAATAATTCATAGGAAACATTTTTTCCCATGTAAATACTTAAATTATAGGCAGTAAAGTAAACCAGATTAAGCATTAACAGGTCAGTGACGGGTAAAACATACCTTAGAAGGTATAAATAACGTGTTTGCATAGGGAGATTTATTTATAGATACACGAATATAGCAAATAAGCGTCAATCGCAAAGAGAATTATCAATTTTATTGCAATTTTTAACTTAAAAAGATTTTTTATAGCATAAAATTTATTATTTAATCAAAATTTAACAATAATTGAACAAAATAAAAGCGCCAGACTCCTTATAGTTTTAAACTATTTTTTTATATTTCATTTAAGAATAAAATAACCTGAATAACACCTCAATACGGAAAAAAGGGAAACAATCTGAAAACATACAGCACAACCTGCAGTGATATTTCACAAAAAAAAGATCCCCGGGACAGGAGTCCCGGGGATCTTTTAAGTAAAGCAAAACTGTATTAAAAGCTACTTCAGCAACTTCAGCAAGTATTGTCCATAACCACTTTTAACTAAAGGAGTAGCGATAGCAGTCAGCTGCGCTTCATCTATAAAGCCCATCCGGTAAGCCACTTCTTCAATCGCTCCTATTTTTTGTCCCTGACGTTCTTCAATAACCTGAACAAATTGCCCGGCCTGCATCAGCGAGTTAAACGTCCCGGTATCTAACCAGGCAGTCCCCCTGCTCAGCACACCAACCTTCAATTTCCCCTGCTCCAGATAAACTTTGTTTACATCAGTAATTTCATATTCGCCGCGCGGAGAAGGGTTGATATTTTTTGCAATCTCTACTACACTGTTATCATAAAAATACAAACCAGGAACCGCGTAATCAGATTTTGGCTGAACCGGCTTCTCTTCAATAGAGACCGCTTTTTTGTGTGCATCAAATTCCACAACACCATAACGTTCCGGATCGGAAACCTGGTAAGCAAAAACAACACCTCCATCAGGATCTGCACTTGCCTGTAATAATTTAGACATACCCTCTCCGTAAAAAATATTATCACCCAGTACCAGCGCAACTTTATCTTTTCCAATAAAGTCAGCACCAATCACAAAAGCCTGTGCCAGTCCATTCGGCTCCGCCTGTACGGCATAAGAGAATTTACATCCCAAACGACTTCCGTCACCGAGAAGTTTTTCAAAGTTAGGCAGATCGTGAGGCGTAGAGATAATCAGCACCTCCCTGATTCCTGCCAGCATCAAAGTTGACAGCGGGTAATAAATCATCGGCTTATCATAAACCGGCATCATTTGTTTACTCATTACAAGAGTCAGGGGGTGTAAACGCGTTCCGCTTCCTCCTGCCAGAATTATTCCTTTCATATTTTAAATTTGAGGGGCATTAATTAAAGCCAGTTGGTGGATACAAACTGATAAACTATCTCTCCAGTATGGGATCTCCAAATCAAAAGTCTTTTTAATTTTAGTTTTATCCATAACGGAAAACTTCGGTCTTACTGCCCTTGTCGGATATTCAGAAGCAGGAATAGGGAATAATTTCACCTCCGTATCACTGAGTTCAAAAATACCCTGCGCAAAATCATACCAGGAGGTCACTCCTTCATTACTGTAATGGTAAACTCCGTAAGCCGTCTTTCCTGATTCAATAATTGTTAAAATTGCTTTTGCCAGATCAATCGCATAAGTCGGCGTACCAATCTGATCAGCAATAATATTCAGCTCATCTCTGTCTGCACCTAATTTCAGCATAGTTTTCACAAAGTTGTTTCCATATTCCGAATACAACCAGCTGGTACGTAAAATGAAATGGGCAGATAAAACAGCTGCAATATCTTTTTCACCCGCCAGCTTAGTGACGCCATAAACATTAACGGGCTCAGCAGCATCTTCTTCTTTCAACAAATTAACAGTGTTACCGCCAAAAACGAAATCGGTAGAAACATGGATCATCACCGCACCGTACGCCTGGCAAAGCAGCGCAATATGCTTTGCTCCATCCCTGTTAACCTGCTCACAAAGCTCCGCATCATCTTCTGCTTTATCTACAGCAGTATAAGCCGCACAGTTAATCACGAATTCCGGCTGCTCTGCAATAAATAATTCTTCAAGCCCTGCATAGTCCAGTATATTCCCTGCACTTTCATCAGGAAAAGAGATAGAACTGATTTTTTTTTGCGAAGCTACTTTTCTGATACAGCTACCCAGCTGACCAGATGCACCTAATACTAATATATCCATTTATCTTTCTGCGTATTGAGTTTCATAATAAGACTGATAATTTGACGAAGTCACGTCCTCCAGCCATTGTTCATTTTCAAGATACCAATCTACTGTTTTTGCCAGACCTTCTTCAAACTGAAGGCTGGGCACCCAGTTTAATTTTTCCTGAAGTTTAGAAGAATCAATTGCATACCTTAAATCATGACCCGCACGATCGGTTACATAAGTAATCAATTGTTCAGAAGTGCCGGATGAGCGTCCAAGTTTTTCATCCATAATCTTGCAGAGCAGCTTAATCAGGTCAATGTTTTTCCATTCATTGTGACCACCGATATTATAGGTTTCCCCGGCTTTTGCCTGGTGGAAAATCACATCAATAGCACGCGCATGATCTTCAACCCAAAGCCAGTCACGTACATTTTCACCTTTACCGTATACAGGTACCGCTTTATTATTTTTAATATTATTGATCGCCAGCGGAATTAGTTTTTCCGGAAAGTGATGAGAGCCATAGTTATTTGAGCAGTTGGAAATCACCGCATCCAGCCCGTAAGTATCGTGATAAGCACGCACAAAGTGATCTGAACTTGCTTTAGAAGCAGAGTAAGGACTATGCGGATCGTAAGCGGTAGTTTCAGTAAACATACCCGCTTCCCCAAGCGCCCCGTAAACTTCATCCGTAGAAACATGATAAAATCGTTTCTGTGCATAGCTACCTTTCCAATGTTCTTTTGCAGCGTTCAGCAGGTTAACTGTTCCAATCACATTGGTCATCACAAATTCCATCGGATTGGAGATAGAGCGGTCTACGTGTGATTCAGCAGCCAAATGAACAACGGCATCAAATTGCTCCGCACGGAATAGTTCAGTTATAAAAGCGGCATCCACAATATCCCCTTTCACAAATTCGTAATTTGGAGCTGACTCTATATCAGTCAGATTTAAAAGATTCCCTGCATAAGTTAATTTATCAAGGTTTACGATCTGATAATCGGGGTAGTTCTTCACGAACCTGCGTACGACATGTGAACCGATAAACCCGGCACCACCAGTAATTAAAATTTTCTTAGTCATCATTGTAGATTTAATGGTTGATTATCCTGGTTCTTATTTCCACAGATCAGCCGGATACAATCCAGATGCTGTTAACTCCAATAGTCTTTCTTTAACGATTTGTGCATCTTCCTTAAAAGTCACACCAAACCATTTGGACTCAGTTGGAATCATTTTCACCACTCCTTCACCTGCACTAATCAGCTGATCTGCAACTTCCGGAATTAAAAATTCAGCTTTCAGATTATTTACATTCTCCTGAAGAAACTTAAGGTAACCAACTTCGCTCCAATTCACAAATTCTGGTGTAAAACAAAAAAAGTTCATACTCACCATGGTATCCAGTGCCAATTCAATAAACTGATCACCATCCTTTGCAATTGCTTTACCATCCCTTTTAACTACTTCTTTACGCTCCGTAATTCCGGTAATATGACCTGCTGCATTCACATTAATCTGACCACGGGTCACTGAACCATGCTCACTTAAGCTATTTTTAAGTTCATATCCGATACAGGCATATTTACCTGCCGCAGCTGCTGTAGTCAGAAAATCATAAGCTTGCTTAAAGGCATCATCACCATAAAAGTCATCTGCATTGATTACTGCGAAAGGCGCATCCAAAACTTCCCTGGCACACAATAGCGCATGCTGTGTTCCAAACGGTTTTGTACGTTCGGCAGAGATCTCCTGGCCACCGCTAAATTTATCCAGAGATTGATAAACATAGTCCAGCTCGATTTTACCTGCGAGCTTAGGCTCAATAGCAGCTTTAAAGGAAGCAGCAAATTCTTCACGGATGATAAAGATCACCTTACCAAACCCCGCTTTAATGGCATCAAAAATTGAATATTCCATAATGGTTTCTCCGGAAGGCCCAAAAGACTCAATTTGTTTGTTACCACCATAACGGCTCGCCATTCCGGCAGCCAAAATAACGAGTGAGGGTTTTAATTTAGTCATAAGTAGAAATGTTATAGGTACAAATATAGTACTCTTAAGGATTTTACCTCATGAACGCAGCATTAAATTTTCACTTAAATTCAATATATTAACATAACAAAGCTTTTATTAAACGCAAATAGCAATAGAAACATAATTATAATAACATAAAAATAAATACATTTGCAACAATAGGATGAGATTAAGGTTAAAAAATCATTAACTTCTGAATTCACTCCTGGTTTATAAGGAATAATTCAATAATTTTAGAATCAAGGGGAATAACTGCCATTAAAACCTCAGGCTATAACTCATTATTCAGTCGTAAATGCTAAAACGAAACAAAAAATAACCATAAACATAATATTTTCAATCATTTAAGAGCAACCACAATCAACCAGAAAAATGAAAAACAACAACTTTGTATTGATAATGGCCGGCGGAGTCGGCAGCAGATTCTGGCCTAAAAGCCGCAATGCCTATCCTAAACAATTCCTCGATATCCTTGGAATCGGCAAATCACTCCTCCAGTTAACATATGATCGTTTTTTGAAATTATGTCCGCCGGAAAATATATACATTGTAACGAATAGTCAGTACAGCAATATTATTATAAATCAACTAAAAGGGATTAGCTTAGAACAGCTAATTTGCGAACCAAGCCGCAACAATACAGCCCCCTGTATCGCTTATGCATCTTTTAAGCTGAACAAAATCAACCCGGATGCAAACATTGTAGTCGCCCCTTCTGATCATTTTATACTACACGAAGATATCTTTATTGATAAAGTTAAACAGGCATTAGCTTATACAGCACAGCACGATGTACTGGTTACCTTAGGAATTTCACCCACCCGGCCAGATACAGGTTATGGTTATATCAAATATGCGGCAGATCAGGATCAGGGACTTCATAAAGTTATGCAGTTTACAGAAAAACCTTCCCTGGAAAAAGCAAAAGAATTCCTGAAAACCGGAGATTACCTTTGGAATGCTGGTATCTTCATCTGGAAGGCCGGCTCTATTCTTAAAGGACTAAAAGAGCACGCAGAAACAATATATACGCTATTTGACAGTGGAAAAGACCTGTATAATACTTCTGAAGAACAGACATTCATCACTGAAAACTATCCAAAATCACCAAACATATCTATTGATTATGCGATTATGGAACAAGCCGACAATGTTTATACCATCCCATCAGATTTTGGCTGGTCAGACCTTGGAACCTGGGCTTCTTTGTATGAGTCTGCACCAAGAAATGGCGACAACAATGTATTATCTGCCAGGCAGATTAATATAAAAGACACCCAGAATAGTATCATCCATATCAATAGTGATAAGCTGGCTATTATCCGCGGCCTTGATAATTTTATTGTCGTAGATGAGGGTAATGCTTTATTGATCTACCCTAAAGATCAGGAACAGGAAATCAAAGAAGTGGTTAAAGAAATGAGTATCACTTTTGGAGAGGCCTTCATTTAAATTATAAGCAAGCGCTCCATAAATATAAATACGCTACCGTACCTTTTTATCCTGATCCTGATGAGTTTTATTGAAAATTTTAATAGTAAGTTAATATTAGTTCCTGTAGCGCTTCTGGCACTGACCAGCCAGATCAAAGCACAAACCTTTAAGGGTATAAAAGCCGAAGTGGAGACTCAGGCCATCGGAACAACCAGCGGGGCTGTTCCTTTCTGGATGCGGTCAAACCAGTTCGGATCCACTCCTTCCCCTGGCGCATCGGGGAGTTTTATCGCAAGATTCCACCGTGATTATCTTAAGCCGTCTTCAATTGATAGTACATCCGGAAAGAAAAAGCTGATAGACTGGGGCTTTGGTTTTGACGGGAGAGCAAATATTGGAAAGGAATCAGCACTCCAGCTGATCGAGGCTTATGCAAAAGTAAGAGCTGGTATTTTTGAACTTAAAGGCGGAAGAACGAAAGATGTGATGGGATTGAATGGAGATACCGCATTAAGTTCAGGTAATTTCTCTGTATCAGGAAATGCCCTGGGGATACCAAAAATAGAACTTTCCATTCCTGACTATTATACTTTGCCAGTCTTTAACGGACTGTTCGCTATCAAAGGAAACTTTGTACATGGCTGGGTTGGAAAAACAAGAATTCTGGACGTTATTAAGGGTTCGCAGTCCAGCAATCAGGTTTATAATATCCAGAATACCCACCCTGCCACTTATTTTCATCAAAAGTCTTTGTATGTTCGTTTGGGCAGGGAAGATTGGAAACTGAAGTTTTACGGTGGATTCAACCACCAGGTCTATTGGGGTAATGAAAAAGAAGCTTACGGGCCTAATTTCAAACTTTCTCCACTCAAATCATTATTTTATGTAGCCACAGGTAAATCTTATGGAACTACCGGCGTACCGACTTCTAAAATTGGCAACCAACTGGGCTCTGTGGATTTGGGCGCCGAATATGATTTCACCAGTATTAAAGTCATGGTATACCGTCAAACTTTTTATGATGTAGGTGCTTTGTCCAAACTGGCAAATATCAGGGATGGTTTAAATGGAATCAGTTTCGGGAATAAGAATTACAACCGTAAAAATCGCGGATTTGAATGGAAGAAAGCATTATTTGAGTTCTTTTATTCTAAAGATCAGGCAGGCTACCCATGGTCCGTACCTACCAAATCTGGTGATGAAGATTACTACAACAATTTCTATTATATGGAAGGCTGGTCTTATAAAGGCATGGGTTTGGGAACACCTTTAATTACCACAAGAAATGATGCGCGGACAGGACAGGCCTACCGGAATGCGGATAACTTTATTAATAACCGGATAGTTGCAGTACATTTCGGTTTATCAGGGAGCTTACAAGACTGGGACTTCACCACAAAACTTACTTATTCGAAGAACTACGGTACTTTTGGAACGAGTATTTTCGGAGGTTCAACAGGCTCGATCAGAAATCCGCAGACCACCAATATCTTTGTGCCGGTTGATCAGCTCTCTTTCTATCTGGAAGGTATGAGACCACTAAACAAGGGCTATAATATTGGTTTTGCTACAGCCCTTGATCAGGGTAAATTACTTTATAATGCTTATGGTTTGCTTTTGAAACTGAGAAAGAGCTGGTAAAATTTACCTGTTAATCTGACCCTTGATCGCAGCAAAGTGATTTGCGTATTGATCAACAATCAATTCCCAGTCATAGATCCTGGTAATCTTATCTCTGTTATTAGCGATCATGGATTGATAAATATCCCGATCATAAACTACTTCCAACAAGTGCCTTTGAACGTCGGCTGCATTCCCGAAATAGAGCGCATCATCTTCTAAAATGTACTTATTAAATGGATTATCATTTGCACAGACCAAACTGCTGGAGGCCATAGCTTCGAGCAGCGATGGATTAGTACCACCAACGGTATGGCCATGAAAATAGAGCTTTGAAAAATGTCTCAGACTATTCAGGATCCCAATATTATAAATTCCGCCAATAAACCTGATTTGAGGATAAGCGCCAAATTTTTCTTTCAGATAATTCCCATAATCGGTTTCGTGTTTTCCGACTACCAAAAATGGGATATTAAGACCTGCCATCGCTACACCTTCCAGGATAACTTCAATACTATTTTCAGGCTCTAACCTGGCAATCAGCATATTATAGGCATACGGAGCGAGTTTGTATTCCTGAAGCATACTGGGATCCGGACTTTCAAATAAGGTAGCTCCGTAAGCAATGAAGGTGGAGTCTTTTTTATATTTATCTTTCAGATAGTCCTGAATCCCGATAGAATCTGATATCAAATGATCACTATATTTTACGCCAAGGCTTTCTGCATATCTTAAAAACTTCTTTACTTTTTCTGAGTACTTTGTCCGCTTCCACTCCAGTCCATCCATATTGGTGGTCACCACTACTTTTTTCGGCAGCATCCAGCCCCATACAGAGCTACTGGTATACCCCAGCTGCAGGATGATATCACAATGCTGTTTCCTCACGTCAAGAATACAGTTCAGGTCGTAAACAAACTGGCCGGCAGTACCCATTTTATCTTCAGGATCGTAACAGTGCACAAGCTTAACCCCATTCCACTCTTTTTCCTGGTAGGGATGGTTATGAGAATTATAAACGATAACTTCAAATCCTCTTTTCACTAACCCAAGCGCAAGGTACTCTGCACATTGTTCAAAACCTCCATAATAGTTTGGTATACCTCTTGTCCCGATTATCGCTATGCGCATATATGATCTTTGCTAATTATATTATAAAATTTATCTGCTATCACTTCCCAGTTATATCTACTGGCTATCTCTTGTTTGATTTGTTCAAAAGGGTATTCCTGATCATCCAGTACTGCACGTAACATAGATTCAAATCCGGATTGGTCTGCGGGATCAAATAAGTATTTGAAAAAGCTAAATTCTGACATCGCCGTCTGATTGGAACAAATCACCTTACATCCGTTCATGGCTGCTTCTATCGGCGGAATACCAAAACCTTCGGCCAAGGAAGGAAAAGCAAAAACTTCTGCCTGCTGATAGAAAGCGTTCAGATCGGGCCAGCTGATGCCTTCCAGAAAATGGACATATTTCCGGTTATCCTCCTGAATCAAGGTTTGTAATTCATCAAAAGCGTCTTGCTCAATTTTCTCTTTTTTACTCCCGATAAAAACCAGGTTATAGCCTTGCTCGTATAGTTTTAAATTCAGGAAGGCTTTCAGGAGCCCATTGTGATTTTTTCTGGGCTCAAAGCGGCTTACGAATAAGATATACTTCTCTATACCATATTTAGCTTTGATATTAATTTCGGATGCTACTTTTGCCGGGTTTACTGTAACGGCATTCGGAGTCACATGAATCTGCTCTTTAGCAATCCGGAACTTTTTAGAAACATCAATTCGTGAATATGCTGAAACTGTTAAGACAATATCTGATCTTTTAGCAGAAGCCAAAAAAAGCACTTTTCTGCTGATCCGGTAAGACCATGGGAAATATTGTTTAAACTCCAAAAACAGCAGGTCGTGAACAGTATTGATAAACTTGCAGTTTTTAACAAAGGGAACAATATATTGAAAGTGTGCATAATCATATTTCCCCTCTTTAATCAGCCTGGGGTATTCAGTCAGCAATCTTTTGATGCTGGAACTTGCATTCAACTGCACAAATTTAAATCTTGGATCAGGAAACAGCGCTTTTAAATGCTGAAGGTCATTCGCACATAAAGAGATTTCAAGTCCTTCGAATTCTACCAATGCGGAATACAGTCCATACATATAAGTGGCTGTGCCCTGAAAAGAATGATCAAAAATATGTGCGTCGAGCAGAATTCTTATCTTTTTTGGTATCAAACTCATTATTGTTTATTTAAAGCTTTTTGTAGTCCTCTGAGGAAGTCCGGCCCTTTCGCAGAAGGAGTCAGATAAGCGCCTTCTCCGTTTTCATTCCATGCGTAGAGCAATGCAATGTTTTCTTTAGTGAGATGTGCTGCATTTTTATTCATCCAGGTCATCATTCCCGAAACGGAATTGTAAACTGATTGCTCAGAATAACCGACAAAATAAGGAGCAGTATCATAGGCATTATTTGTTGCTGCCCAGGGTCTTGGATCCCAGTTCAGGGTAGACACCGGGATATAGGGCAAATCACTGATTTTAGCTACCCTGTTCCATAATCTTTTCTCCGCAGTCCGCATGCTGTCAATAGGAATCTGTGTAGTTTTCGCCGTAAAGCCTGCGCTATGCTGATTATACCCTGTCAGGATATCAAAACCACAGTCCTGGGCTTGTTTGACACTTCGTGCATCACCAGAAATACAGGCAGCCATGGTTACACCAGTTAATCCACTGGCTGCTGCTGCAGTTTTCAATTCCTGAAAAGCACTTTTAACAGCATCTGCCGATCCCAGATCTTTAACCAGGTTCCCGACTGAGAAAATGATGAGCAGCGGTTTACCGTTCACTTTCAAATAGTTTGGCGTTTTAAATTGTTTCACCCACTCTGCCTGAACGGTACTCCAGTCTGCGGTTCCTATTTCAAATCCTTTATGGTTAGCCACCATCAGACAGAATTCCATTTTATCGGTATTGGCAGATTTTTGAAAATATTTCAGTGCATTATTTAAAGGCTCTGTTTTATATTTGTCTTTCCCGCTGTAATACCAGCAGAAACTAAAGAAAGATAGCCCGGCATTAGAGGCTGCTATAATCTGCTGATCAACAACGTTCTGAGAACTTGTGATCCACCCCCATTTTGGTTTCCTGTTCGCAAAAGCGTTCATTAGTTTTGGACTGATATGCTGTGCATATTTTCCAGTCCATCCGTCAAAATAATAAGCTCCCAATTTAATATCAGCAGCTGGTTTTTCTGGTGGGCTGCTTTGAAAGCTACCGGTAAAAGGGATGATCGCAATCGCCAGGATTGCAATGTTCATCCTGAAAGGAAGAAACGATGTCAAATTCATAAGCTATTGAAAAACAGTATATTCATTACTAAAATACTTTCTTAACTGCGCGTAGATATAAGTAAATTTCTTTTTTTCTTTACGGGCTAAAAGGTCAATCATCTGTGGGGTGAGCAAAGAAATCCCTTTAACACCAAAAAATTCGTGGGCATAGATAATCGTATTAGAATAAACGCCAACAACTTCTTTAAATTTCCCATTCAGCAGCATGGATTCTGCCGGAATACCGTAGTCTTCAAAAAACTCTACCTGACTGGAGGTGAGCTTACTTAAAGCTTCAATTTTTTCCGGACATGAACGTGGATGGGGTTTAATAATCACCGTCATTTTTAAGTCGTTACAGCGTTGAATGAATTTCTCATACAGCTTCAGTTCTTCTTGCAGCGGAACGACTTTATCTTCAGAAAGAGATTGGCAGAGCAGCAGGACATCTTTACCTTTAAAGGTATCACCACCTTCAGTGATTTGATAAGCCGTTTTCAGGACAGTCAGAAATTCCTTTTTAAGGCTTGCCAGTGGAACATAACACTCCGGACTCACTTCCTCAACCTTACTGAACATGATCACCTGGCTGAAAATGTGATAATAATTTTTATAGACGTAATATTTGACTTTGGATTGGATGAATACATACCCGGCAATTTGTTTGAATAAACTGTGGTGTTTGAGCTCTGGCAAATAGTCCAGAATTCCATCCTCTGATTTGAGATAAGTTTTATCATCTCCAAAAAGATCATAAATGATTTTAAAGAGCACGGTTTGCTCAGAAAAGACCAGGATTTTTTCAACAGCTTTAAAATAATCGTGTTGCAGGGCCTGCCTGATCGCATCGATATAGGAAGATGCAATTTTAGCTTTCGCCCTGGAAAGCACAGAGAGTTGCGACCATTCAATAACCATGCGGATCGAATCCTGATCAGCATCGAGTATTTTTATAATCTCTGCGAATGATTTCGGAGATGATTTCTCAATGATGTATTGCGGGTCAGTTATATTCTCTTTCAGCATATAGCTCTTAGCCAAAAGAGCTTGCCATGGACTTCCTACGATGATCAACATATATTTTCTTTTCGTTATTTAGTGCTTCAATAGTAATGAGAATTAACAGGGATAATTCTACGTAATAGATTAGGGGCAAAAGGAAGGATACTGCCAGGTAAACCAGGATAATGACGGTAGACAGTGAACCTTTTTTATAATGCACCAGCGGAAATGACAGGTATATAAATACCGCCGTCATTAAACCAAGTTCAATGATTACTGATAAGTAACCGGACTCTATGACCAGGGCGTTATCAAAAAATGCGGCAGTATGTGCACCGACTTTCCCCAGACCAATACCATTTCCAATGTTTTCCCACGCGATTTTATAACCTCTGTCCAGACTTTCAAAATGTCCGGCAGAACTGGTATCTTCCAGCGAGGTACTGTTGCTCCAGAAAGTATCAATGGTACTGAGTTCCATGTCCTGAATAGCAGCTGGGACAACGAAAAACTGGACTATCACCACCAATACGAGCACAACCAGATATTTTACGGTTTTCCGGGTAAAAACATTCAGGTAAGGAATGGCAAAGAAAAACAGGTAGGTAGCAATGGTAGAACGGGTAAAAGTAAGCACCAGGCTAATGGTTAATACCATATTCAGCGTTTTGGCAAATCTGGCACTAAACAGTTCTTTGTATTTGAACAGTAAAACCAGCGCCAGGATCAGGTATACGCTATATGGAATTGGCGCAATAAACCCTCCTGCCCCTCTTTGCAGCAATCCGTAGCCGATGTAAAAGGTAAAGTTGAGTTTCTCATCGCTAAAGGTGTTCACCGGATAACCTGCGTTCAGGTAAATACTCTCTCCCAGAAATAGTTGCTGGATGGTAGTAAATATCGCCATCACAAATGCACCGGTGATAAACCATTTAGAGATTTTTTCCCAATCAATTAAGTCTGACAATTTATAGAGGGAAATGGTCATTAATATCGGCAAAAGGTATATCCGGTAACTATAGGCGGCCAGTAAGCCGACACTGTTAAAGAAAAGATGAGCGGTTAACAGGAAAATAGTACTGAGCAATATAATGAGCTTTATACCACTTATTTTAGGCCCTTTATGCGTAATAGCCAGGATAAACAGGGCTACCACAGCTAATTCCTTCCAGAGCACGATCAATGAGAAATATTTTCTCAGGTATCCGTTCACGATCAGTGAATGCCATGGAAGCAACAGGACAAGGCTTAAAAATAATCTGTTAACTAATGCCTTCATTATTTGTCTTTTTAAAAATGTAGCAATAAGAATAAAGCGCAATTAAAAATTCTGCCGTCAATAAAGAAGCAATTGAACTGTACTTCAGATACCCCAGAAAATAACCCAGCAGATTCAGCACCAGTACGATCACCAGACCATAGATTGTTAGCCGGTTAAAGATTCCTCCACCTTCAAATGCTTGTAAAAAAGTAATGGTAAAAAAGGACATACAGACTACCCCGATCAGCGCTACACCGATAGTAAAGTTGAACCGGATAACCTCAGAAATAGCTGTCGTTTTCGGTACGATGATATGGATAATTTCATCCGAATAATTCAGGTAAATAAGCAGGAATAGAACGAAGCATAGTGTGGCACCCAGATTCAGAAACATCGATAGTTTAAGTGCTTTTTTCCGCTCAAGTTTACAGAAGTATGGGTAAACAGAGGTAATGAGTATCGCCCTGCCCATACTGAAAATATTATAAAAGGTGAAAGCATAAGAGATCATCCCCAGCGTAGTTTTATCCAGCAGGAAGCCGACCAGGATTAAACCTATCGAATTATAAGCTCTGGCACAGAAACTGCCGGTAGTAAAAAGCATAGTTTCATTAAACTGGCTTTTAGGCCATGTTTTTTTGATTCCGACCAGCACGAGGTTGGATTTGGTAAACCATTTTAAAAAAAATCCGGAGATTATAGCTGCAGCCAGTAACGGGCCGATCTTGGCGACACTGATGATATAACTGTTGGTCAGCTCAAGTTTCTTCCAGATCAGCAGGTAAAGTACCAGTAAAGCAATTCCGTTGGTAGTGAGGTTGATCAGTGCCTGGCTGGATATTTTACCAACCCCCTTTAAAATCCAGTCGCAGTAATAGAGATAGATTAATCCCCATATAATCAACAGCGCAGCAAAAGTAAAAGAGTCTTCCATGAAGAAGGAATAGACAATGGAAAACAATACCCAGACTATAAATCCTATAAAACGGAAGGTACTCACCGTAGTGACCATTTTCCTGATGTCTGTAATTTCCTTCAGCTTGATCAGCTCTTTTACCCCAAAATTCTGCGAACCGAAGTCAATGACAGTCTGCCCGATAGAAGTGATGGTGATAAACAAAGAAAAGTACCCATAAGTACTGACAGAAAAATTCCTGGAAACCAGCAGCACAATAATTAAAGTGCAAAGCCTGTTCAGGGATTCAAAGAAAACCGTCTTAAGGATACTGAATTTCATTGGGAAACGATGAGCTTGAATTGCGTGATATAATTTTCAGAAAGACGTTTCAGTTCAGGATTGTTGTAGCCTGTAAATGAAATATTATTGACTGTGGCCGCGTCATAGTCATTGATAGAATCACCGATCAGCACAACTTCATTTTTATCGTAATGATTCGCTGTTAATACCTCTGCTACCAATTGTTTTTTGGGAGTCGGAGAACCATTGATGGTTTTAAAGTATTTGGAAAGTCCCAGCTCGTCATTGATCATTCGAAGTTCTTTACCGTCAGATCCGGAAACGATATGCATCTGGAAATCCTGCCAGTTCGCTTTGATAAATTCAACACTATCAGTAATCAATAGTTTCTCATCCATCAAAAGAGAAAGCATGATTTCAGAAAATTGAGCTGCAAACTCCAGCACCTGCGCCTCAGTAATCGTTTCTTTCCTGATCTGTTCAAAAAAATATCTGAATTTCACATACCTGGAAAGACCACCATTCAGTTCATGATAAGCCATCAGCTCGTCCACTTGTTCTTTTGGGTATTGCGCTAATACCAGCTCAAATCCTTTTGATCTTATGGGCATGGAGTCCATAATGACTCCATCGAAATCCCATAATATTACTTTATACTTTGATAGCATCTTCTTTTAATTTAGCCAATACTTCTGTCAGGTCTTCCGGATTATCTATCGCAATAGATTCACTGGACAACTCAATCATTCTCACTTCATAATTCAGCTCCAGAAACCTCAGAATCTCAATATCCTCTTCTGCCTCCAGAACAGTCTTATTTTTAGTTTCAGCAAAAGCTTTTAAAGCCGTGTAAGGAAATGCATACACGCATACTTGTCTCCATGCTTTCACAAAATCCAGGCTTTTATTTCCCGGAACAGGGCTTCTTGACATATATAAAAGCCTGCCATCTGGTCTGAAAACAACTTTGGGTACAGATTTGCTTCTGTACTGTCTTTCATCTGTAATCGGACAATACCCATTGAGGATCTCCCCCGGATAAGTATCCAGGCGGGAAATCATTTGAGTAATATCATCAGGGTTGAACAAAGGTTCATCACCCTGAACATTGATGTAATAGTCTGCTTTCACCAGCGCTGCAACTTCAGCAATCCGGTCTGTACCGGTTAAGCAGTTGTCTGAGGTTAATAAGACCTGAATACCAAAGGACTCGCAGTGTTCTACAATGCGCTGATCTTCAGTAGCCACATAGACTAAACTCTTATCTACGGCCTGAATACATTGTTCATAGGTGCGCAATAACATGCTTTTACCTTTTATATCGATTAACGGTTTTCCTGGAAACCTGGTCGATTGATACCGTGCGGGAATAACTACAATAAAATTCATTAGCATACCAGACTATAGACTGAACCGGACTGTAAGGTTTTATACCTTGTAGGAGTTAAAGAGATAATATCTTTAGCATAAGTTTCCTGGAAGATCTGGAACAAAAATTCATTTTCGTCTACCAGGCTTCTTTCCAGCTGAGAAATTGAAGCTTCCTGATAACCGTCAAAGCCAGCAATATAAATCTCTTCTGCTTTTAATTCCAATGCCGTTTGCAAGGCCAGGATACTGTGCGACTCTTTAAACTTATCAGTAAAAGATATTTGTTCAAATTCGAAGCATTGATCATGGATCTGCGCAGGAATATAAGTACCCATTTTTCGTGGGAACGGAGGAAAAACACAAATACCTTTAAAATCTCCAAGGTCACTGAACACTTTTTCCAAACGATGGCCTTCATTCCCTACCAGGCAATAGAACTGGTCTGCCTGAACATCTTTGTAGTACAAAGCATTTTTTGAACTTGAATGTACAACAGCTATATTTTCAGTGTGATTGATAAATTCAATAATGGCTTTGGAATGCTCCACTGAATTTGGTCCGCCTCCCAGAATAAGTACTTTATCATAAGATTTTGCAGGTGTAAAAACTGGCAGCTGCTCATTATCTTTTATATTGTTTTTTTGATTCTGAAGCGCTCTGACCATACTATTCAGGGAATACACACGGGTTGTATACCAGTCCATTACATCTTTTTGAGGCAATGAATTTGATCCTGAAATCATATAAGGTACGTTAGTTCCCCATTCGTATTTTTTTAAGAGTTTATCAAAGCCGTCAACCACATTTCCAATCGCATTAAAATCGATGTCCATGTTATATTTGGTATTTAAAACTGAGAGTAACAGTTCAGTTTTTAAATTCCCTGCGCCGCGTCCCATTCCTAAAATGGTTGAATCCACAATATCAGCTCCATAATCAACGGCTGTCAGTGAATTGATCAAGGCCATTTCCAGGTTATTGTGGCCATGGAAACCAATTTTACAATCAGTTTTTGACCGGATCAGGTCCATGGTTTGTTTCACATCGTCAGGAAATACACCGCCGTAACTATCTACCATGTAGAAATAATCAGCCAGGCCGTCAAGACCACTCAGCTCTTCTACAAAATTGCCGTATTGTTTCCATTTAGACATGTACATCACGTTGAAGCCAACTTCAAAACCGTATCTTTTGATTTCGGCAGCCAGTTTCAGCGCACGTCCTAATTGCTGCGGATCGAGTGCGATACGCACCATATCCACGATACCGATGATAGGCTGCAACAGGTCAGCTACGTGTTCAACTCTGATATCTTTTTCATTAAAAATGATCACGAGCTTTTTAGTGGTCAGACTTTTTAACTCCTGCAATTCATAAACAGGAGAATAAAAATATTTGCCATAATATTCTTTAATGGGAATGCTTCTGTAACCCACCTCAATGTAATCAACTGGCAGGTTGTTTAGAGAGGACAAATAAGTATGAACTAAACTTTTATCGAAGTCCCAGTTCGTGTAGTAACCACCGTCCCTTAAGGTACAATCAAGTATTTTAAACATAATTAATTAAGATTTGAACAACTTTTTAAACCACTTTTTATTTTTATTGTCTGGGGCATCGTATGAGCCATAACCGTAACCATAGCCGTATCCGTAGCCATAACCGTAACCATGACCATCAATGTCATTGACAACGATTCCAATATTTTTCATCATTTCATTCCTGCTCAGATCTTCCACAATATTCAATTGCTGTTTGGCAGTGAAGTTTTGTCTGACCAGGTATACACAAGCGTCTGCATGGGCAGACATCAGCTGCGCATCCGCAACGATCCCGATTGGCGGAGCATCTATAATGATATAATCAAACTGTAATTTGAGTTCTTCAATTAATTCTCTGGTCCGGTCATCCAATAACATTTCTGCCGGGTTTGGCGGTACAGGCCCCGAACTGATAATCGATAAGTTTTTATGGATACTTAAAGGTTTTATAATATCCTTTGCAGTTAAATTGGGATCAATAATATAATTGGTAAACCCTGAATCATTTGGAATATCGAGCTTGGCAGACAGTCCGGGCTTACGTAAATCAAGTTCCATTAAAAGAACTTTTTTATTGGAAAGCGCCAGTACATTTCCCAGGTTAATCGCAACAAAAGATTTTCCTTCACCCGCCATACTCGAGGTAATCAGAATAACCTTCGCCTCTGCGGCTTTCATGTAGAAATAAAGGTTAGTTCTTAAAGCTCTGAATTGCTCAGAGACTGCAGATCTTGAACTATTGGCCACAACCAGGTTAGTTCCTTCTTCGTTATGACTGATTTCTCCGATTACAGGAACAGCGGTTACTCTGCTGATATCTTCTTTAGTCTGGATCTTATCATTTAAGATATCTTTCAGATAAATAACTGAAACAGGAATAAACAAGCCCAGGAACAGCCCAACGATATAAATCATCGCTTTTTTAGGACTGAATGGTTTCACCTCGGATTTAGGCGGGTCAATCGTTCTGGAATTTGAGATATTTGATGTTTTAGAAATTGCAGTCTCTTCACTTTTCTGCATCAAAAAGAGATAAAGCTCTTGCTTGATTTGCTGCTGACGCGCAAGGTTCAAATAATTACGCTCGATTTCAGGTACGCCGCGAACCTGAGTCTCCGCCTTTTTCATTTGATTGCTTAATCTGTCCCTGGTAATGGTAAAGGCATCCAGTGTGGTCACCAGATTAGCTTCAATATCAGCTCTTGCGTTTGCGATTTCCTTATCCAGTAATATAATCGCCGGATTGGCTTCAGTGACACCAATTAATCTTTTTGCCCTTTCCAGTGTCAGGGTATTGAATTTTTCTACAGCACCACTAAACACTAAATCTGCCGGTACTAAAGAACTCGGTAAAACGCGTTTGTTCTTTGTCCCGTCTTTCAGGTATTCCTGCAAACTTTTAAGAATACTGATCTGGGTTTCAGTTTTACTCAGATCACTCACATACTGCCCCGTAGTCTGCACCAATAGCTTAGACTGCTCGGTCATATCGGCCAGGTTATTCTTTTGTTTAAAACCCTGAATATTACCTTCCAGGTCACCTAGTTCCCTCCCGATGAAATTCAAACGGTTCTGAATAAATTTAACGGTACTGTCAGCAATTTCATTCTTATCTTTCACGTTTTCCTGAACATAGCTTTCAATCAGCTTATTCAGTATATCCTCTCCTTTTTTCGGTATAGGGTGGTTTAAAGAGACATCGACAATCGTAATCAGTTTATTTTTCACCTCGACGGTAAGATCTTCCATCATATCTGCCACTTTGGTATCGACAGAATTGATGTTCACATTGTATTTGTTGTATAAATCCGGAACTTCAGGATTTTTGGTAATCAGCAGGGTTCCAACATGAGGGACCTTAAAAGGTTTACCAAAACTAACCAGTGTATCCAGCTTTTCAGAACTGATCGCCAGCTGGTTGTTTTTCAAAATCTCCACACCAACATTCGTTTCTTTAATCGTATCTTCTGCGGAGATTATTCTCACCTTAACCGGTGATTTGTAAAGCTCTGTGTTCTTTACTCTTCCTTTTCTATAATAAGTGATGTTAAGGTTCATATCCTGAACAACACGCTCCATCAAGTACCTGGTCTTTAAAATTTCAGCTTCATTATCAACAGTACTTTTTGCCCCAAGCAACCCGCCGAGGTCACCTAAAATATCACTGCCGGCCATCAGGCCACTGCCCTTTTTCTCGTCATTCACCAGTACTCTGGCAGATATTTTATAACTGGGTGTTTTATACCTGGCATACAGCACAGCAAAAGTAACACAAATTAATAATGACAATAAAATCCAATACCAGTTGTATAATAAGCGTGATATAATTTGCTTAATATCTAAAGCATCATCTTTTTGTGATATCCTGTTTTCAACTATGTTATTCATTGGTTTATACTAAAAGGGTGAGCAACTAGAGCCTTGAAAACAAGACAATTAAAACTGAGAGCGCAGTTCCAATAATGGCATAAGTCTGGGTTCTTGCCTGGTTTAAGGACGCAGCTTTTCCTTTGTTAGGCTCGACGTAAATGACATCGTTTTGTTTGAGGTAATAAAAAGGGCTGTTAAACAGTTCGGAAGAGTTTAAATTCAGCCGTGCGAATTCCTTTTTACCATTATTCTCCCGGATCAGCAGCACGTTCTCACGTCTGCCAAATATCGTCAGATCTCCGGCCAGCCCCAAGGCATCCAGCACACTAACTCTCTCATTTGGCAACACATAAGAAGCCGGCCTGCTCACTTCTCCCAGTACAGTAACTTTAAAATTAGCATAACGTACCTGCACATTCGGATCTTTGTAAACGACAGCAGCCTTCTCCTTAATCAAGTCTCTGGCCTGGAAAGTAGTCAACCCCCCAATCTTTACTTTACCGACGATAGATAAATCAATTTCCCCATTTTTATCAACCAGGAATCCTGAAGCAGGAGGCGTAGCGACAATACCGCCGGATGGCCCGGGAATAGTACTCAGCGCCTGCGTACCTACCTGATTTACCACCATAGAAGTAGCCGGATCAATCGTAAATATGGAAATAGAAAGGATGTCATCAGGCTGGATAGCTGGCTCTGTGAAGACTGCTGTATTGGCTAATACAGATTTTTCTGCGGACGTAATGTCCTGAAAATAAGGTACATTTTTAGTACTTGCGCAGGATGCAAAAAGTAAAGTCAGAAACAGTATTGCACCGTTTCTAATTTTACCATTTTTAAAACTTCTTCTCATAGGTGGATAAGGCGTTTTTAACGGGTTATAATTTTAAAAGTTTATTCGGGCTATCATTGGCAGCTACATATTCTTTGTGCCCTGTTTGAATATATAAGTCGTTTTATCTGAATATTAAAGGAAGATCTCCTTGTTTTTAAAATCATAGTTACCTAGCTTTTGATATAAAGCACCACTGGTAATTGCATTCGAGAGCACATGCAAATGCCTGTTATGATGTAAGTCTGTAGCAGCAAAATCATAAAGCTTGTTTTCCAGCAGATAGCCGGATACACGTTTCACTTCATTCCCATAATATCCACAAACAGCTAATAAATTTAACTGAAACAGCACCCCCATTTCTTTATATCTATTAAATCTGGCCAGATATTGATGATTGAAGGAGTAGCGCTCCGGATGTGCAAGAATGACCTGATAGCCATGAATCTGCAAGTCAAAAATCACCTGATCAATTCCAGGAGTTTCAGAGAGATAAGACATCTCTATCAAAATATATTTCCCCGGCAAACAAAGCAAGTCATTTTTAACTTGAAAATTTTCGTCTATCATATATTCAGCAGCAGCAGCAATATCTACCTCTAAACCAGATTTTTCCAATTCAACTTTAACCTCTTTCAATGCAGATGAAATCGTACTAGCGTCGTTTGGATACAATTCCTTAAAAATATGAGGTGTACAAATGAACTTACCAAAACCCAAATCACTTAGCTGATGAATCAGACTCAAAGATTGCGCAACATCAGGAGATCCATCATCAATCCCTGGCAATAAATGGGAATGTATATCAACACCCAGCCATTCTATATCTTCAACTCGGTTTTTTTTCTTAAAAAAAGTAAACATTCTTTATAATATGGTATTTCGTGAAGCAATAAGAATCTAGTTTCTCTAATAGAGGATAATAATGTATGTTTTTTAACGAAAGTACAAATTTATTCATACATAAAATGATTTGCACGTTAAATTATTGTGTTTTTTTTATCAAGTAAAGGTACAACAGTCAAAAACAGCACATTTAATCCGACTTAAAAACACAATCAGCCAAAAAAATTACGGCAATAAAATAAGTGTTATAAAAACAAATAACGACTACACAAAACAGGAATAATCAATACCAAAACCGGCTCAAAACATATTTAAAAGCTTTATAAGACTATAACCAGCTCTCATCCTCACATTTAAGCAGAACACCACATCGAAGACTAATACCGTTCCGCTCATCCAGAAGTAAATTCAAAAACAACCTGCAGGAATACACTCCAGAAGCTGGAATCGACGATTAATTTCTAACAGCCAATCAAAAAATAAAATTAAAAAATCACCTTTAGTTAATTATTTTTTCCAAAAAAATCTTTAAAAACACAATAATTTTCTTATTTAATATAATTAAATAAATATATAGTGTAATATTATTATAATTGATTAAAACAATTCCCCTCAAATAAATGTCAAACAGGATGAACTGATATGCTTGTCAGCATTGATATTTAATGCCCTGAATAGTAGTCTTTAAGCAGGAATGTAATAATAAATAGTTAAAGCATAAAACATTATAGCGATTTCGGGGTTTAACATTTACAATCAATACTCCTAACGCCTTTATAAATTGGAATTCAGACATTCAGCAAATCATATAAAAAAGTTCAATCCTGCCCGGACAAGACTCTATTTAATATCGAGGTTATTTTTATTAGCCGGATTTACAACCGTAAGCAGTCTTGCTTATAGCCAGGAACTCAAATCTGATTCCGTAAAAAAGGATTCTTTAGCCGCTGCCGCTGTCAGGCCTGCTGACTCGACTGATAAGCAGTATGATGTTGCTGACTTATTCAGAAAGGTCTTACATCCCAATAGAAAGCCAAATCCGCTGCGTAAAAAGTCTGGAATTACACCAATACCTAATGTGGCCTACAATCCAAGTATTGGAGCACAAATAGGTATAAAGGCTGTAGCTGGCAGAGTATTAGGAAGTGACCCCAACACATTAATGTCTGTAGCAGCCACTTCAGCTTCTATCACCACTAAAGGGATTATTTATTTTTATATCAATCATAATATTTACACCCCGGGTAATAAATGGAATTTCCAGGGTAGCCTGGTTGCCGCAAAAACTGTCACACCGGATTTCGGATTAGGTATAGGAAATAACAATCCGGGAACTGCTGAAGACGAGGCATTGTTAAATCCCGATCGAAAGGGCTATGTGCTGCATGCGCAGTATTACAGCTTTAAAGAGAAAGTATATAAACAAGTTAAAGAAAACTTGTTCGTTGGTGCTGGTGTATCATTTGATATCAGAAGAAAGATTGAGGACAGAGCAACAGAGAGCGACTTAACGCCGTATAATATTTACAGTGACCGTCATGGATTTGACCGTGATCATTATAGTTCAAATGGCTTGCTTTTCAATGTGCAGTATACTACTCGTGATAATCAGAACAGGGCATATAAAGGGATTTATGCAGATGCAGGAATCAGGGTAAACCAGAGCTGGATAGGCAGCACAAAAAATGCGGTACAATTCACCACTGATTTCAGAAAATACTGGAGTCTTTCTGCGCGTAACCCTGAGCATGTAATTGCGTTCTGGAACTGGGGATCATACCTGGCCAGTGGAGCAATACCCTACCTGGAATTACCGGGAACAGGAAAAGATCCGGCCTTCCGTAGCGGAAGAGGTTATACAATAGGCTATTTTAAAGGGACTAATTATAACTATTCAGAATTAGAATACCGGTTCCCGATCACCAGGAATAAGTTTTTGAGTGGCGTTACCTTCTTTAATGTACAAACGACCAATGATGAGCTGGGTACGAAAATATTTGACAAGTGGCAACCTGGAGGAGGTGCAGGTTTACGTGTGTTATTCAATAAAGCGACACGGACCAATCTATGTCTTGACTATGCCTTCGGAAATTACGGTGCAAGAGGATTCTTTCTGGGATTAAATGAAGCGTTTTAAATGCTGAAATTTGTTTATTTTTACGAAATACAGCTATAAAAATCTATGAAGCCATTCTTATATACTTTTTGTCTGTCGGCATTAATTGCCGGCTGTCATTCAACAGAGAAAAAAATATCAGTTCAGGACACAACCACCAAAGAAGCAGTATCCCGCCGGGTAGCGGTGCAGGAACATCTTCCGGAAAGCTTTTACAAAAGATTCCAGGGAATCATTGGCGAGCGGAATGTAGTGGTCAATTTAAGCAGGACCGGGAATAATTTTACAGGTACATATGATTATAATGGCACCCAGGTGAACCTGATCACTGATACAATAATTAGTCAGGATAGTATAATTCTGACTGAAAGTGGTCTTGGAGACCGGTATTCGGATGACATGCCTGCCGGACCAAAATTACAATTGAAGTGGACAGGAACTGTATTAAGCGGACTAAGGGTACAGGGCAAAGAAAAATCAAGTATCCGACTGGAAGAAAGGTATCCTGAAGGAAGTTATACTTTTAATATTGCCAGCTATCAGGATTCAATCAAGGCATTTCCGAAAATAAAAGATTCACCTCAGGCAGTGATTAGTTATGAATATTTAATGCCTGCCGGAAAAACTCCAGAGGTCTTATGGCTGGATAAGCAGTTCAGGAAACTCCTGGAAATACCAAATGCACCTTCCTGGATGGCAGGTATAAAAGCTGATGCAAAGAGTTATCTGAGTGCATACAAAACTGAAATAAGCAGCCTGAAAGATGATGAAGACAGACTGAGTGCCAGTTCAAACTATTCCAAAACTCAGCATCTTTATATGCAATACAATGGTGGAGGTTTTGCTATTGTCAAGCATTTATTTGATGGCTATTCTGGTGGTGCACATAATAATTATGCGACAACATTTTATTGTTTTGATGTGAAAAACCAAAAACAGTTAGCCTTAACTGATGTCATCAATATCGATTCTGTTTCCTTACAAAAAATAGTAGAAAAGAATTTCAGAGTACAATATAAAGTGAAACCTGGTGAGGCATTAACCACTCAATTATTTGATGATCACCTGGCAGCGAACAAGAACTTCTTTTTTGATGCCAATGGAATTGCATTTTTATATAATCCTTATGAAGTTGCCAGTTTTGCGCAAGGACAACTTGTGGTGTCTGTTCCCTACAAGGATTTAAAGAAATATCTTAATCCTGCTTTTGTTAAAAAAATGGAGCTTAGTTTATAACAGGATTCTATAATTTAATACAATGGTTGCGAAAGATATAAAAACAACGGATTATAAAAGATTATTTAATGAAGCCCGGGCATTTGCAGTTCAGTCACATGGTGATCAGAAATATGGTGTATCTCCTTATGAGATACACCTTGGAAATGTAATTAGTGTGCTGATGAGGTTCAATGTTGACCTGAGCACTCCATATCATCTGAACTTATTAATTGCGGCCTGGCTGCACGATGTACTGGAAGATACCGCAGTGACCAGAGCCGAACTGGAAGAGAAATTCGGAGCAGTAGTTACTGAAATCGTTTACACTTTAAGTGATGATCAGGGAGCCAGCCGGGCAGAAAGAAAAATTAACTTCTATAAAAAGATAGCCCAAAATGAAGAGGCCATTATTGTAAAACTTGCAGACAGAATTTCAAATGTTGAGTTTAGTCTCATCCATGGCAATGACCGAAAGTTTGAAATGTATAAAGTTGAACAGCTGAAATTAGAAGAAGTATTAATTCCGGTATTAAAATCAGCATTAGGCCTTGAACTTTTAGCGTATCTCAGGAAATTATTAAAATAGATTACGCATTTCAAAAAATACGCGTCAGGGGTTTGAGTTTACAGCCCATTGATATCAGTTGTCAATATTTCACTCATATAATCAAAAAATGGGCGCATGTTTTTAAAAGTCTGCCCGGCTTGTTGCAAAAAGTTTTCACTCAGCACTTCCTGATCCGAAAACTTTCTGATCAGCAAGAATTGTTTATAACGTAAAAGATCAATGGCTTCATCATTGGCATCAAACCCTTTAGGGGTAGTTTTGAGTTGTTCACCTTTTAAGTTTTCAAATGTCGAAATAAATGAGGCACTACTTAATATTTTCCTGAGCGGTGTGGCATCAAAAGAAATTTCTTGTCTGATTCGTTTCAGGTCTTCGGTAGATGGACCAAAAAAACCGCCTGCAATATAAGTGTTTCCTTCCTGGAGGTGAAAATGATAACCTCCTCTGCGGAATTTTCCTGCACGGCTGAAACTACCGCTCCAATGTGTTTTATAAGGAGTCTTATCTTTGGAGAAACGGGTATCTCTGTAAATACGGTATAAGCTCTTTTTGCCCGAAGGGGTTTCAATCACATCATGGGTATTCAGCTCTTGCAATATTGCATCAGCAAAATTTTCTATCTGTACCTGTTCTTTTTGAAATTCATCTTTATGTGCATGAAACCATTCTCTATCATTATTCTGACCTAATTTATTTAAAAAATCAAAATTAGAAGGATGAAGTTGTGTCTGTTTCATACTAAGTTTTTCCATAATGCTTAAGGCCTGTAAAATCAGCCGGACACAAATATAAGGGGTGTCAGAAACTAATTCTCCATAATTAAGTAAATTTAGGAAGCTTGTGGATATAATTTAGCTCACAGGTTACCTGCCCAGGGCTTTCTTCGTTCTGTAGCTTCTGTAAAGAAAATCATATAAAACAAGTTCATGCGCACGCTGTCTGCTTCTGAATATCCTGTTAATCATCATATGAATGATAGCACAACAAAAATCATTCAGCAACCCGCGGTTCAATGGGGCAAAATGGGCGAGAATAAATTCATTGGTCCGGGTAAGAGATGCAGTACGGTATTTCAAAATGTTCTCCATCGGCCCCATGATATTTTCCCCCGCAAAAAGCCCTTCGATATCCGCCCTTTTCTGTCTGTATGCTTTATCGAGCTGTGCCTTTGATATTTTTGTCAGGTCAAATTCTTTCCCGAAAGCTAGTTTCAAATAGCCCGTTAATTCTATTTTCTGGTCTGTCGTGAAATTCATATTCTCCAGAAATTCATTTACTGAAAGTAAAGCAAAACGCCAGCGCTGATCTTCATCGTTAACAAATTGAGGAATCATTTTTACAATAGTTCTGCTATCCTGGAAAAACAATTGTTCCGCAGCTTTCATTGTTGAAGAGCCATAACGCTCCATTTCTCTTTTATAGGTGTCAATTTGAATTTTCCATACCACACCTTCTTCTTCAAATCTTTTTAAACATTGGCTTAAAGCTGTAATCACAGCTCCACAATGGACTGTATCTGTGAGATGGAACCGTACACGCAAATGAAAATCAGGATCCTGATATCTGATGAAAAACCATTGATCAATCACTCCCTGTTCAAGGAGCTTCTGAACAAGTTCATCAATCACGGAAGATAGTATGTCATCAGCGGTTTTATTGCCACAGTATATTTTATAATAAAGCCATTCGCTACCAGCAGAAAAATCTCTTTGAAGTGTTTCCGGTTCTAAAACAGCGGCATGTTTTGGGACGATCACATTTTTCAATTGCTCTTTTTCAATGACAACCAGAAGCTCATTGTTAAACAAATGTCCATCCTGATCTTGTATAAGAACATCTCCCTGGTGTGCTATATATTCTTTAAGAATGATAGCACTTCTTTTTTTTATTTCCTGCACAAACATTTGCCTGCTTAAGGCAGACCGGGTATCAATTAATAACTCATTGTCATCATTTACCAAATAAAACAGCTCCGGAATCCTGAACTTTTCTCTCCAATCTTCAACTGCTTTTGCAAGTACCAAATCAGAATGATTAGCTGAAGCGGGGAATAAGAAGGCATAATCCTCAGCTTTTAATTTCCAGATCGCGTAAGATAGGATGACCTGACCAGTCTGTACCCTTGGAAGAAAAACAATTCCATCTGCAAGCCCCCCCCATTCAAAATACAATCCATTTCTGAAATTCTGCATCTGCATATCACACAGGAAATGATAAACAGGTAATGAACTTTGATTAAAATTGTGTGCATTGCCTAATCTTGGCCCAACTTCTTTACCTAATCTTTTTGAGCGCAATACTAACCGGTTCTGTTTTAAAGAAAGGTATAAGTCACCTACATGAATCTGTTGTGCTGCCGGACGGCATGATTGAGACAAATATGGAATTTCATAAGACCTGAAAGCTGGTCTGAAAAGGAAATTCCCCATCCCGTTTTCAGGCAGATGTGCAATTTCAGCCAGAACAGTATCAGGATAGTTTTTTTCATCAATCACTGAGATTTCATCAATAAAATCTTTAATATCCTGGTTGCCGGCGCCAAATCTACCAATCAGATTGATAGCACTGGTACCTCCAACGTGCTTGACACCAACCAGAGGCATGCCATTCAAAGTTCCGAATGAAGTGCAAAATATAGTCATCGTTGCAGACAGATCATTCCAACCTTCCTTGAAATCAGCTAATTCCACCTCATCGATTAAAATTACATGCGCATTATTGGATCTGGCGTCCATCAGTTTTTTATATAAAAATGTATGGATCTTATCTATATTAATTGTCTTACTATCTTCCCTGTTATTCCTGATGATCGGTATATTTCTCAGCAATGCGGATATATCTCCGGATTCATTTGAATTTGCACCATAACCGATACCTGCTTCATTATCTAAAGCAAGCATTAAAGGGACTTCTGCATTTTCATATCGCCGGTAAAACTTTTCTTTAAATTCTTTTAAACGTATTTTCGAAGGTTTCGGGGTCAGCTTATTCAAAACCCTCAAAGCTTTAGCAAGAGTGTCTTTTAAGAGCCACGAATCTTCAGTTCCCTGCTTATTATTCAAAGGAACGATAGCCGAAAACATATCTGTTTGAACAAGCCTGCTAAGCTGGAAAGGCACCTCTGTTTCTTTAAGATCTGATGCAAGCTTTTCATATTTATAAATTTCATTTTCAAAATTCCCGTCAATAACCAGGAGTGAATCCTTAATGCCTTTAAGAAATAATAATAAAGTAGTGATTTCAGTTTGTAATGGATGACGTAAACTGATATCAGTTAATACGGATAAGATTTTATCCAGGGGTTCCAACCCGGTAACTGAAGGATCAAGATTACTTGTTAAAATTTGAGCTCCAATGATTTCATCAATAAAACCAGTCGCTTCATCAATTGCTATATCCTGAGCAATCAGTATCTGAATAAGCTCTTCATAATATTGCCCATTTGCTGCGGCCGAAAGAATCTCAGACAGATAATCAGAAAGCTCTACTTCTGCGATCTGATGTAAACGTTTTGAACCAATATAGATATATTCAACATACCTGATTTTATCCTTTATTTGATATAGACTACTGTTAATGGTATATTTAAGGTAAGGTTTAAGAAAACTCTTTTCTGCAGTTCTTAGTGATAGCAGATAAGAGTAATTCATATCTAACCTGGTCGATCTGAAAGCATGACTATTTAACAGCAGGTACTGATTAGCTGTCCCGGTAATCCCGCAGCCTGCAAACATCCCAAAAGGTGTGCACCTGGTATGCATTCTAATTGCATATTTCAACAAAGAAAAGACTAATTTATCTTGTTCTTTACCTTCAGTATATTCACCATTCAGCCATTTGACACATTCATAGTAAAGTACCTGGGAAGAAAGAAACAGGGCCTCCAATACGGTCTGATTTGAATAAAGTTCTTTTAACTCTGCTAAAGAAAAAGAAGATTTAAAAGGCTTTAAAGGAGTACGGATAATTATTTTATTTAAAAAAGAATAATTCATAGGTGTGCACACAAAGCAAGGTTAATGGCTCCAAAGAGCCATTAACCTAATAAAAATCTGAAAACAGTTAGTCGTTTGGTACAACTGTTTTGGTTCCATCACAGCAAAGAGTTCCGGTACAACTCACAAAAGATGTTGTCCATAAATACGGCTCTGGCTTAACTCCACCTGTAACCAGTGCAAGATCTTCTTCGTTTAAAACTGAAATAACAGTTTTTTTAAGCACTACTTTTTTACCTGGTGATTTTTCTGAATTACTTTCCATAAACTGGTTTTGTTTTGATTATGAATTGATTAAAGTTTTAAGATAATTTAAGGGAAATTTTAGTGTTCAGTAGGTACTTCTGTAGCACAGCAAAGAGATCCGGTACAACTAAAGTGAGAGGTAGTTAGCAACTGTGATTCGGCCTTAACCCCACCAGTAACCAGTGCAAGATCTTCCTGACTTAATTCTACAATGGTTACTTTTTTCAATGTTAATTTTGAATTTTTAATGTTTTCATTTTTCATAAAAATTACGGTTTAATTTTATTCCTACTCTATAGGCTTTTCGGATTCCGCCTTCCCAGAATAGTTACTCTGGTATGATTTAAATATTATAATAGCATACTTTCGTCCCAATCTGAGATTTCGGGATTTAGATAACTGAGATAGGCCAATGCAACACCAGTACTCCCTTCTAATAGGGTGGAACAACTTTTTAAACTCCGCTCTTCAAAATTTCCTACCAGAAATTCATATCCTTCTTCAGCAGGCTTCCCTGAGCTATAGGCCAATGTTTGTTCCAACCAGAATTCGGAAGACCTGAGAAAATTTTCTATGTTCGTTTTTCTCCAGATTTTATTGAAAACGTGAATAATACCCGAAGCGCCATGACAAAATCCTGCATCTATTACAGAAGTTTCCTCAAATGATGTTCTTAAGGTATTTTTTAAAAGACCTGCTATAGCCAGCTCACGAAGCTCTTCATCTTCAAGAACATCGGCAGCATCAAGCAGAATGTAAAAAATGGTCAGATCTCCGTAACACCAGGCCAGCCGGCTCTGAGCGTTTTTGTGAACTCCTGCCTGATAGTCTTCAAAATTGATAATACCCGGAAAAAACGAACCTGCTTCCTCAAAAGGCTGTCTGTTATGGATTAAAAACCGGGCACCTCCGGCAATCAGGTAACTGCATCTTTCCTTTTCTATGTTATTTCTGAAACAGGAAATGAGAAACTGAATAATACCAGTTACTCCATGTGCCAGACTGAAATCATAGAAGTAAGTACCTGCCTTCCGCCAGTTCTCCCTGCGCCATTTTATTTCATCACCTGATTCAATTTTATGCTGTTCCAAATAAGTCAGGAGAGTTAATACTTCGTCCTTTTTACCTCTTTTCATGAAGTATCTTCCTATACCTAAAGCGCCGTTCAGCTGGTCGAGATTATGCTTTAAAAGCATAGCCTTCATCCTGGAGCTGAGGTAAATGTCTACGTCTGATAATAAAAGATCAGCCTCAGTGCCTAGTATTCCTTTCTGAGACATATATTCAATAAGCCAGCCCCAACCAGCCAGTCCAGAAGAGAAAGAAGGATCGGGATTAGGGTTCTCATTAATAAAATCATTGATTTTATTTAATAAGGAACCAAGTTTTTCATAGTAGATTTCATTGCCGCTGGTTAAATAGTTAAGGCTGAGTAATAAACAACTGCCAGACATTCCCATATATAAGCCTATGTTATTTTCAGTATCATCTGTTTCCAGAAAATATTGATTTAACCGCGATAATTCTGCTTCTACCTGATTTTTTAACTTATTTTCAATCATATTCTGTTTAACATTGTATAACTACAGTGTAATTACAGAATTCAAATTATAAATTTTATTTCAATTAAAATTATATATTTTGCTTTATTTAAAAACAAAAAAGTTTATAATTTAAATTTATTGCACTAAAACATATTCAGGACATGTATTTGTGAAATAAAACAGATGAAGATTCAGGATTTTTAATCAGAAAAGAATTTAGTAAAAACAAGGAAACCTTAATACCCCTGGGGATCAAAATAAGCGGCCAGACTTAATTTATCCGCTTCAAATCCTTCAGCCTTTTTAAAATAGATTTTAGCATTTGCCCTGGTCTGAGCAGAAATATTCAGCATTGCAATCGCTATATTCAGATATAAATTGCGATCAGCCGATCCAATAGACTCAGCCTTTTTCAAAAATACAATTGCCTCTTTATGTTTACCCTGGTCGCATCGCAATGCACCTATACTCGTCATGACCAGCGTATTTTCAGGAAATTCTGAGATTAATTCTTCTAAAAGATCTTCGGCCTGCTGCAAACGCTCCTTTTCCTCCGGCCAACCCCAAAGCCCCTCATTTAATTTCCTGATCAGCTTTAATTTTTTAATAAGGGCATCATTATTTTCCATTCCATCAGTTTATTAGTCTGGTTGCAGAAAAATCTGCAACCAGACTAATGCAATATAGCTGTTTAGTTAAAAACTGTTACAAATCAGTATAACAAATGAGATGCGTTTTTAAACAAGCAGCCAAGGTGAGTGCTTCTTTATTTTTCACCATACTCAAATGATTTCCAGGAACGGTATAAACAGCAGGATTAGCTGTATGCTTTTCCCAGCCCAAACCTGGTGTATAACCTGTCCAATCCTCATCCTCAGCTTTGACAATAACAGTCAGGGCTTTGATTTCTCCATCCACAGGATAATCCAGCTGTACATTTGTAAATTGTAAATCGAGCAATCTCAAAATAAAAGCAATATCTTCTTCTTTAACAGCAGTTTGATGCGTCAGAAAATCAGCTGCAAAATCCTTGAGTTCATGCTCAGGAACCTCCTTCACAGCAGTTAAAAACCTGCCTGTCCAGGCTGGATAAGGAGTCTTAATCAAATGATAATAGCTAAGGAGATTAAGCAGCGAGCTTCCAGGATTTTCATCAGGCTGAACATTTCGTTTTAAAATAGCCGCTGCATCCAGAATAGCCACTAAATCTACCTGTTCCCCCTTACGCTCCAACTGCAAGGCCATTTCATAAACCACTTTTCCGCCAAAAGAATGACCTATCAAACGATAAGGCCCTTCTGGCTGTACTGAGCTGATCCATTCGATATTCATCGCTGCAATTGCTGCTATGGTATCCAGAGGTTTTTCACCTTTGAATAAACCCATCATTTGCAGACCATATACTGCACCACTATCTTCTAATCCCTTAGCCAGCTCATCGTAACCATCACAAATTCCATCTGAACCTGGTATGATAAAAACAGGTTCATCCAACCGCCCGGAATTCAATAAAACAAGATGCTCATTACCTGTCTCCTCTATTTGTTTCTGCAGCATTCCAGCTAACGTACTGATTGTCGTATTGACCAGTAAATCCTGCATTTGCACTATATATCCGAGTTTCCGGATCGGGTTCATCACCCGCATAGCCAATAAAGAATGTCCGCCAAGATCAAAGAAACTATCATGAATTCCTACAGGAGAAACATGAAGTAATTCCTCCCAGATAGCGACCAGCTTTGCTTCCAGTTCATTTCTGGCCGGCACATAACCCTGATGCTGATGAACCGAAGCTCCAGCTGAGGGCAATGCCTTTTTATCCAGCTTGCCATGTGAAGTCAATGGCATGGTTTCCATTTCCACAAATACCCGTGGCACCATATATTCAGGTAATTGAGTTTCCAGATAGGATACCAGGTTATCTTTGGCAAAAGAGCCTTCCGGAACCACATAACAAACCAAATGATTACTACCAGATTCATCTGCCCGGGTCAGTACAACAGATTGACTTACAAAATCACTCTGCTGAACAGCATGCTCAATTTCCCCTAATTCAATCCGGTACCCCCGTACCTTAACCTGGTCGTCCATCCGTCCGATAAACTCAATATTTCCATCGGGAAGCCACCTGCCGATATCACCTGTTCTATATAAGCGGCCACCAGCCGTATTTCCAAAAGGATCTGCAACAAAACGCGCAGCAGTTAAATGCTGCTGGTTCAGATAACCTCTTGCTACACAAGCACCACCAATACAAATTTCTCCCGGCACCCCTGCAGGCAATAAACTACCTCCCGCATCCAGCAGATAAATTTGTACATTTTCAACTGGTTTGCCGATCGGCAGATAACCGGCCTCATTCCAACCCTTTTCAAACTGATAAGTAGTTGCAAATACGGTACACTCGGTTGGCCCGTAAGCATTGTAAAAATCAAGCGAAGTATAAGCCGTCCAGCTTTGCGCCAAAGGTATTCCGCAACGCTCTCCTCCTGCAGTAATATGCCTTAAACCTGATGGAACCTGATCTGCTGGTATATTCCTTAAAAAACCGGGAGTAGCCAGCATATAAGTCACATTTTCTGCATTCATGACTGCTATAACTGCATCTGCATCCATCTGTACCTCTTTTGTTATTAAAACCAGTCCCGCTCCATTCAATAAGGCCATAAAGATTTGTTCTACAGCAGCATCAAAAGTATAATTTGAAAACAACAATACCCGGTCAGCATTGGTCAGCGCCAGTTTTTTCTGCCATCCGAAAACCATATTGTGAACACTTCTGTGTTCCACCAATACCCCTTTGGGCTGTCCGGTAGAACCCGAAGTATAAATCACATAACATAAATGATCAGATCGGAGCGCAGTTGATACAGCTGCTGAGGACTCCTGGTTAATTGCTGTCCAATCCTCATCTATGGAGACAATACGCACATTTTTACCCAACAAAGCCCGGTTACAAGCATTGCTGACCACAATACCAGCCCCGGTATCTGCAAGCAGATAGTTTATTCTTTCCTGAGGATAATCCGGATCTACAGGAACATAGGCACCCCCTGCTTTTAAAATACCCAGTATACCAATAATCATATCCAGCGAACGGTCTATGCAGATAGGTACCAGTATATCTTCCTTCACCCCCATCGAACACAGGTAATGTCCTAATTGGTTACTTTGCTGATCAAGTTCTTTATAAGTTAATTGCTGATCCCTGTAAATCAGCGCAATCGCGTCAGGACTCTCAGCTACCTGTGCTGCAAACAAATCTACCAGTGTCAGTTCAACCGGGTAAGCTGCTGACGTTGAATTGAAAGCCGATAATTTCGCCAGCTCCTGCGCCGGTAATACCGGAACATCAGCAATCCGCTGCATATCATGCTCAAGGTAGGCATCCAGCACAGCATCAAAATAGACATGAATATCAGCCAGTGTCTGACCACTTTTAAGTACTTTACCTAATCTGTAATTTACCCCCAGCACATTCCCGGTAGTACTGACTGTACAATCCAGGTATGTATTGGTCACTTCCGAACTTTCCAGCTGTAAACTGCCTGCTTCGGCTTGCAGATAATCCTGCTGCACAAACAAGGCCTCTGCACCATCCATCTGATCAAAGACATGGAAATTAATATAATTAAAAATCGTGTCAAAGAAAGGATTACCGCTTGATGCCTGTTCTCCAATCAGACGGGCAATTTCTGATAAAGGCACACGATCCCTTTCTTTTAGTGAAACCAACTGCTGCTCTATGCGCTCAAAATAAGCTTTCCAGGTTATAGCTGATTCATTACCAGTAAAACGGAAAGGGATTGTATTTAAGAAACAACCTAACACTTTATCCCCATCTTCGGTGAGCGGACGGCCATTAGTTACCACCCCCAGCGTAACCTCCTGTTCGATAGTCAGCATATTCAGCATATATTGATATGCGCCAAGAAACACGCCCTTCAAACTCAACCCATCTGCTTCTGTTTTAGCTTTCAGGCGATCCAGATAACTCACCTCATAAACCTTTAACAGATGATCATCAACCACTGTAGCTGTAAAAATATCCAGACGCTTATACTCGGCTAATGACTGCACCCAGAATTCACGGTTCTCTTCATTGCGCTTTTCTGAAATACTCTCTATCACAAAATCACGGTAACTTGCTTTCAACAGCGGTAAACTCACCTCCACCTTACTTTCCATTTGTGCCACATAGAGATTATTCAATTCTGTAGTAAAAGAGGCTACACTCCAGCCATCCAGCATCGCATGATGAAATTGAAATAGCAGTATATGTGCTTTACAGGTTTGAAACACATCCATTCGCCACAAACTTCCCTGATGAACCCAGAAAGGAACTGCCCTTTGTTCTGCCAGATAAGCGCCCAGGTAAGCACTAATCTCAGTTTCTTTCAGCATCCGGATATCATGATATTCCACATGAATATCTCCTTGCTTATAAACAACCTGTATCCCCAGGGTATGGATATGAAGGTCAAATCTGGTTCGCAAAATCGAATGTTTGGAAACCAATCTTTGAAGTACTTGTTCAAAAACATCCTTATCCAATATGGACGGTAGTTTAAAGGTGATCTGATCATGGTATATAGCCATTTCAGGATTTAACTGAGAAGTGTAGACCATTCCGCTTTGAATATCACTCATCGGATAAATATCTTCAATTTCCAATCCGGTATGTTGTTCAGCGGCAAGCTGTTGCAATTGTGGAAGCAGCTGCGAACGGAGTGCTTCCAGTTCCGCAATGATCACCTCACGAACCGGATCTGTCTTTGGGCTCCCGGCATCATCCACCTGTCCCGAATCAATCAAAGCGGATAAACTGCGAATGGTAGAACATTCATATAAATCATACAGGCGTATGGTATCATGGAATGCTTTACGCAATCTGCTGATCACCCCAATAGCAACAATTGAATCACCGCCAAGCTTGAAGAAATCTTCATGAATATCCAATTCATCCACACCCAGTGATAAAGCCCAGATCTCTTTTACTTTTTGCTCGGTCTTTGTTAAAGGCTCTTCTGTCTCCACTTCAGTTCTGATCGGCTGAACACTGCCCGCATCAGGCAGCCCTTTTTTATCCAGCTTACCATTAGCAGTAAGCGGAAAAGCTTCCATTGCTATAAATATATGGGGCACCATATAATCAGGCAAGCGTGATTCCAGATAAGAAATCAACATATCCCGGTCAAACCGCTGTCCACCAGCAATCACGTAAGCTACCAGACGTTTTTGCCCCGATTCATCAGCAGGTGCCAGCACCACGCACTGCGTTACAAAACCACTTTGCTGAATACTATTTTCGATCTCTCCCAGCTCAATACGATACCCGCGGATTTTCACCTGATCATCTTTGCGGCCAATAAATTCAATGTTTCCATCAGCCAGCCATCTTCCAATATCTCCTGTTTGATATAAACGGCCACCTGTTTTCCTAAAAACATCCGGTACAAACCGTTCAGCAGTCAATACCTCCTGATTCAGGTAACCGCGGGCTACCCCAGCTCCGCCCACATAAATCTCTCCGGCCACGCCAACTGGCACCGGCTGTTTATAACTATCCAGCACATAAGCCTGCCGGTTTCTTAAGGGCCGCCCAATAGGAATACTTCCCTCATATTGGTCACCTGTTAATTGATAAGTCAGTGAAAAAGTTGTATTTTCAGTTGGCCCATAACCATTGATCAAAATCTTATCGGGATAAAGCTGACGGAAACGGTTTACATGTGCGACTGACAATTTCTCGCCACCAACCATAATGGATGACAGCCCTGCAAACAGCTCTATATCTACATCAACCAGCTGGTTAAACCAGCCAGAAGTAAACCACATGACTGTGATTTTATTCGCTTGTAATACCGCTTTCAGTAAATTATTATCCAGTAAACTGCTGGGCGGACATAAGACCAGGCGCCCGCCGTTAAGCCACATTCCCCAATATTCAAATGTTGTCGCATCAAAAGAAGGAGAACCTGCTGATAATAAAGCATCATGGGAATTTAACTTGATATAATTTGCACCCGAAATCAGACTGATCACATTGCCATGTTCTACCAGGACACCTTTAGGCTGTCCTGTAGAACCAGAAGTATACATGATATAACATAAATGGTCAGCACGAAGACCTGTGGGTACGGCAGAAACCGGCTCCCGGGCAATGAGCTCACGCTCGCCATCCAGAGAAATCACACAGATATGCGCATAAGCGCTCAGCAGCATTCTGTTAGCTTCACTGCTGACCACTACATCCGCACTGGTATCTGACAGGATATAACTAATCCTTTCCTGCGGATATTCGGGATCAACAGGCACATAAGCACCGCCGGATTTCAGAATCCCTAATATTCCAACCATCATATCTACAGAACGGGTAATACAGATTGGGACCAGCGTATCTTCCTGAACACCTGCCGACCGCAGATAATGCCCGAGCTGATTACTCTTTTCCTCAAGTTCTTTATAAGTTAAAGACTGATCCAGATCAACCAGCGCAATGGCATCCGGAGTTTTAGCGGCCTGCAAACTAAACAAGCTGACCAAAGTCTGATCATGGGGATAAGCCGAAACGCGTGCATTAAAAGTCTTTAAAAGTTCTTCCTCCTCCGATTTGCGCAGTACAGGCAACTGATCTATATTTTGCGATGGAAACTGCACGATAGCCTCAAGCAGCACCAGGTAATTCCGGAACATGCGGTCTATTGTTGCCGCTTTAAACAAATCAGTACAATATTCTACTCCTATTTCAATTCCGGCCGACCCCTCTATTGCAGAAATATTCAAATCAAACTGACTCGTGGTATGCCCGGTTTTCTGTTCTGTTAAAACAGCTTCTCCTAAGCGGAATACCGGCACTTCCGGAATATTCTGTACCGTAAAAATAACCTGGTACAAAGGATTACGGCTTTTATCTCTTTCTTGTCCGACTGCCTCAACCACACGTTCAAAAGGTACATCCTGATGCTCGTATGCGCCTAAAGTTGTCTCTTTTACCTGCTGAAGAAGCTCCAGAAAAGAGGGATTACCACTAAGGTCACTTCTGAGCGCCAGTGTGTTGGCGAAAAACCCGATTAATTCTTCCAGCTCCTGACGTGTACGTCCTGCAATCACACTCCCCACACAAATATCAGCCTGCCCGCTGTAGCGGTAAAACAAGATTTTAACGGCTGATAACAGCACCATATGCAAAGTAGCGCCATGCTGACGTGACAACAATTGTAACCCCGCAGAAAGTTTTGCGCCAAGCGGAAAGCCAGCCATTGCCCCCCTTGTACTTTGTATCGCCGGCCGCGGATAATCTGTGGGTAATTCCAGTGTACTGGTACCCACCAGACGATCCTTCCAATAAGCTATCCGGCGGCCCCAATGGGTCTGCTCCTGTGTACGCTGCCAGATGGAATAATCTCCATATTGTAATACAGGCTCAGGAAGTTTAACTTTTAAATCCCCCATATTCATCTCATATAAAGAAACGAGCTCCCGGATCAGTATAGAAAGTGACCAGCCATCGGCTGCAATATGATGCAGCAAAATTACCAGTACATGCTCCTGAGCTGAAATCCGGATCAGGTGTCCCCGCAACATATGATCTGTACGAAGATCTATACTGGCCGAAGTGATGGAAGCGAGTAATTTAGCCAGACCTGCTTCTCCTCCCTGGTAATCAGCGATCTTGTTTAAATACCAGCGATTTTTCTCTAAAACAACCTGAAGAGGCTCACCTGCAGCATTCTGACGAATTACCGTTCGTAAAACTTCGTGACGGTTCACCACTTCTCTGATGGCCAGTTCCAGCGCATCCGCATTAAATTTTCCCGATAAACGGAAATACATTGGCATATGATAATGCGTACTCCCGTTGAGCTGATCAATCATCCACAGCCCCTTTTGGCCATAGGACAATGGGATATCATCTTTCTTCCCTCTGATTGGAATTGGCAAATGATCAAAATCGTTACCAGAAGACAGTTCATTCCGTAAAAAATCAATGAGCTCTTGTTTATATTTTTTGATTTCCGCCAGCAGTTCAGGATCAATCTGAGTCTGCTCACCCAAGTCAAGTTTAAGATTATCATGTTCAAGAAAAATAGAAACACCATTATTTCTTGCCTTTTTCAACACATTGACAACCTGGTTAAAGTCCGTATTCATAGCTATTTATTTAGGTTATATTGATTTAAAGGCTGATTACATTCACCCCTAGCCGAACAGTTTTAATTTGGAGCTCTTCTATATATGCCGCCAGTTTAGCTATGCTTTTGCACTGAAATATACTTTTCACCGGAACATTGACTTCCAGCTCTTTTTGTATACTGCTGCTCATCCGCATAGCCAGCAAAGAATGTCCACCCAATTCAAAGAAACTGTCATGAATTCCTATCGGCACTACCTGGAGTAACTCTTCCCAGATACCAACCAGCGTAGACTCCAGTTCAATGGCTGCAGGTACATAATTCTTACTCAGTTGTCTTTTTGTATCTGCTGATGGCAAGGCCTTTTTATCCAGTTTTCCATGAGAAGTGAGTGGAATAGATTCCATTTCTACAAATACACGCGGCACCATATACTCCGGCAATTGCATTTCCAGATAAGCCATCAGCTTTTCTCTCCCAAAAACTCCGGAAGAAACCACATAACAAATCAGCTGGTTATTCCCTGCATCATCTGCATGTGCCAGCACAACAGACTGGCTCACCAAACCACTTTGCTGAATGACACTTTCAATTTCTCCTAATTCAATACGGTATCCACGTACCTTAACCTGATCATCTATACGGCCTGTAAATTCGATGTTTCCATCCGGAAGCCACCTGCCGGTATCACCAGTTTTATATAAACGACCACTACCAAAAGGATTTTCGATAAAACGTGCAGCGGTTAACTCTTCCCGGTTCAGATAGCCACGGGCTACCCCTGCGCCAGCAATACACAGCTCTCCCGCTACACCTGCAGGCAATAAGTTGCCCGCTTTATCCACGATGTGTATCTGCACATTTCCAACCGGCTTACCAATAGAAAGATATTCGCCATCTTTCCTGTTTTTATCGTAAGGATAGACTGTAGCGGTGATGGTACATTCAGTTGGCCCGTAAGCATTATAAAAATCTAACTGACTGTTTGATGTCCAGCGCTGTGCCATTGATGCAGCACAACGCTCCCCTCCTGCAATGACGTGTTTTAAATCTTTTAATTCTTCGTTTTGAACTAACCCCATTAAAAAACTTGGTGTCACATCCAGATAGGTAATCTTTTCAGCTGCCACAACCTCCATCAGTTTACTGGCATCCAATTGCACTTCTTTGGAGACGATGACTAATGCGGCACCACTTAACAAAGCCATAAATAGCTGCTCCACAAAAGGGTCAAAAGTATAGTTTGAAAATAAAAGTACCCGGTCAGCAGCACTGAAATTTAATAACCGCCGGCGGTCACAAATTAAGTTAACCACCCCTGTATGTTCTATCAATACGCCTTTGGGTTGCCCGGTAGAACCTGATGTATAAATTACATAACATAAATTAGCCGGCCGCAGCTCAGTGCTTACAACGGCAGAAGGCTCTTTTTGAATTAATTCCAGCTCTTCATCCAGCGAAACGACCAGCATACCTTTGGCATTCAGTAGGTCACGGTGCTGTGCATTACTGACCACAATACGTGCTCCGGTATCACAAAGCATATAATTAATCCGTTCCTGGGGATATTCCGGATCTATCGGCACATAGGCTCCTCCAGCTTTCAAAATTCCCAGTATACCAATAATCATATCCATAGAGCGGCCTATGCAGATCGGTACCAGTGTATCTTCGCGAACACCAGCCGAACGCAGATAATGTGCCAGCTGGTTACTCTGCAAGTCAAGTTCTCTGTAAGTTAGCTGCTGATCCTGGTCAATCAGTGCAACTGCATCCGGAGACTGGACTGCCTGAGCGAGGAATAAATCAACCAGCGTCTGCGCTTGCGGATAAGCTGCTTTTGTTGAATTGAAAGCCTGTAACAATTCCATTTCCTGCGCAGGTAATACCGGGGCGGCAGCAATAAGCTCTTCATCATGTTCCAGATAAGCTGTTAATACAGCATCAAAATAAGCATGAATACCGGCCAGTGTTTTACCACTTTTAAATCCCCTGGTCTGGTGATAACTGACCACCAGAATATCTCCGGTAACACTAACCGAACAATCGAGATAAGTATTGGTAGCTTCATAACCTCCGGATGCATCCTGTTCTTCCTCTTCTTCCAGCTGAACATGTCCTTGCTTTGCAAACAGCCCTTCTTCAGCATCCATATGCGCATACACATGAAAATTAATATAATTGAAAATAGTGTCGAAGAATGGATTACCACTGGATGACTGCTCTCCTGTGAGCTGTGCAATTTCCATCAAAGGCATTCTGTCGCGTTCTTTTAATGAGGTCAGCTGCTGCTCAATACGTTCAAAATAAGCCTTCCAGGTTAGCTCACCAGTATGACCACCAATAAAGCGGAAAGGAACTGTATTTAAAAAACAACCCAGTACTTTATCGCCATCTTCTGTGAGCGGACGGCCATTGGTGACCACACCCAGGGTAACTTCCTGTTCCGCAGTCAGCATGCTCAGCATATACTGATAAGCACCCAAAAACATTCCTTTCAAGCTCAACCCATCTGCCTTTGTTTTATCTTTTAATTTTTGCAGGTAACTCAGCTCATAGGCCTTTGCCCAATTATCATCTGCAACCATTTCGGTAAACATATCTGATCGCTTATAATCAGTTAATGACTCTGCCCAGAATGTCCGGTTATCCTGATTGCGTTTTTCAACCATACTTTCGATCACAAAGTCACGATAACTCGCTTTTAACGGAGATAACTGCAATTTTGCTCCACCAGACAGGAGAGCTAAATACAGATTATTCAATTCTGTTGTAAAAGAAGCGACACTCCAGCCATCAAACATCGCATGATGAAACTGAAAGACCAGGATATAATCCTTCATAGTCTGCAATAAACTGATCCGCCATAATTTTCCCTGATGGACGACAAAAGGAATAGCACGCTCTGCTGCCAGGTAGTTATTTAAATAAGCTGCTGATCCATTTGCTGTAGCCGAACGGATATCGTGGAATACCAGTTCAGGATCTCCTTGCTTATAAACAACCTGTATACCTCCGATATGCACATCCAGATCAAATCTGGTCCGCAGGATGGAGTGTTTAGCCACCAGCAACTTTAATGCCTGTTCAAAAACAGGTCTGTCCAGAGATAATGGCATTTTAAAAGTCAGCTGATCATGATAAACTGCTTGCTCAGGGTTTAACTGAGAAGCATAAACCATTCCGCTCTGAATATCACTCATCGGATAAACATCCTCTATTGCTGATTCGTCTTCAAAGTCTGGCAATAAACGGGAACGCAAAGATTCCAGTTCAGCAATTACGACATCACGAACGGTATGCCCCTTATCTTCTTCCACTACTGCATGTCCGGAATCAATGAGCGCCGACAAACGGCTGACCGTTGAACATTCATACAAATCATATAAACGAATACGATCATTAAATGCTTTACGCAGCCGGCTGATTACACCAATGGCAATAATAGAATCGCCGCCTAGTTTAAAGAAATCATCATGAATCCCCAGTTCTTCTATTTCAAGTGATAACGCCCAGATCTCTTTTACTTTTTGCTCAGTCTCTGTAAGTAAACCGGCTGTATCTGGTCTGACCAGCTGAATACGATTCGCATCAGGCAGTGCTTTCTTATCCAGTTTACCATTCGCATTCAGCGGGAAAATATCCAGTACTACAAATACATGCGGCACCATATAATCCGGTAAACGCAAGTCCAGATAAGCAATCAGCGCATCCTGGTCAAATCCTTGTTCACCGGCAATTACATAACCTACCAGGCGTTTCTGTCCGGATTCATCGGCAGGTGCCATCACCACACATTGTTCTGCAAAACCGCTTTGCTGAATGGCAATTTCAATCTCCCCCAATTCAATACGGTAACCCCGGATTTTAACCTGATCGTCCATCCGGCCAACAAACTCTAAATTTCCATTCGAAAGCCATCTGCCAATGTCACCCGTTTTATATAAACGATTACCAGCCACAAAAGGATCTTTGATAAATCTTGCTGAGGTCAGTTCTTCCTGATTCAGATAACCGCGTGCCACACCAGCTCCGCCCACGTAAATTTCCCCGGCTACACCAATAGGTACCGGCTGTCCAAAATTATCCAGCACATAAGCCTGCCGGTTGTTCAGCGGACGCCCAAGTGGAATATTCCCTGAGGATTCCAGCTCCTGAACAGGATAACAAACAGAGAAAGTTGTATTCTCAGTCGGCCCGTAACCATTGATAATAGTCTTATCCGGATAACACCCGCGGAAACGGTTAATATGCGTGACCGATAGCTTTTCGCCTCCAACCATAACCGCAGATAAACCTTCAAATAATTCTATATCCACATCTACCAGCTGGTTAAACCAGCCTGCTGTAAACCACATCACAGTGATTTTATTCACCTGCAATACTTCTTTGAACAAACGGTTATCCAGCAAGCTGCCCGCCGGACATAATACCAGACGTCCGCCATTCAGCAACATGCTCCAATACTCAAAAGTTGTTGCATCAAAAGATGCAGAGCCGGCAGATAACAGGGCATCACTGGAACTCAGCTGGATATAATTTGCACCAGAGATCAAACTTATCACGTTAGTATGGGTAACCAGCACACCTTTCGGCTGCCCGGTAGAACCTGAAGTATACATGACGTAACATAAATGGTCGGAACGAAGTGCTGTGGGCACGGCTGATTTCGGTTCCTGAGCAATAGCTTCACGTGCTGCGTCTAATGAAATCACCCGGATATCAGTATACGCATTCAGCAGCAACGGCTTGTTATCCTCACTACTGACAACGATACTTGCATTGGTATCAGACAAAATATAATGAATACGCTCCTTCGGATAGGCTAAATCAATGGGTACATAGGCACCGCCAGACTTCAGGATACCCAGTATCCCAATCATCAGGTCTATAGAACGTGTGATACCTACCGGAACCAGCATATCTTCTTTAACACCTGCGCTGCGCAGATAATGTCCGAGCTGGTTACTTTGTTCGTCAAGTTCTTTATAAGTTAAAGACTGATCCAGATAAACCACTGCTATGGCATCCGGGGTTTGAGTGGCCTGCCTGCTAAACAAATCTACCAGAGTCTGTTCATGGGGATAAGCAACAGCCGTATGGTTAAAGTTATAAAGCAATTCTTGCTGTTCTGTTTTACGCAACACCGGCAGCTGATCTATTTGCTGCCACGGTGTATGTAAAATAGCCTGAAGCAACTCCTCATAATTACCAAACATACGGTCTATAGTTCCGGCAGTAAACAAATCGGTACAATATTCCACACTGATTTCAATCCCTTCAGCTCGCTCTGCTACAGACACATTCAAATCAAACTGACTGGTAGTACGACCTGTTTTCTGCTGCGTAAAAACTGCTTCTCCTAAACGGAACTCTGGTACTTCCGGAATATTCTGTACGGTAAAAATTACCTGGTACAAAGGATTACGACTTTTATCTCTTTCTTGTCCAACCGCCTCAACCACACGTTCAAAAGGTACATCCTGATGCTCATATGCTCCTATTGCCGTTTCCTTAACCTGCTGCAGAAAATCTACAAAAGAAGGATTCCCGCCAAGGTTACTTCTTAAAGCCAGTGTATTCGCAAAATAGCCAATTAGTCCTTCGAGTTCCTGACGTGTCCGCCCTGCAATAACACTGCCCACACAAATATCATCCTGACCACTATACCGGTGCAGCAAAACCTTAAAGGCCGATAAAAGGGTCATATGTAAAGTAGCTTCATGCGCACGTGCGAATATTTGCAACGCTGCCGACAAAGTTGCATTCCATGTAAATACAGCGACTGCACCTTTTGTACTTTGTATTAAAGGGCGCGGATAATCTGTTGGCAGTTCGAGCTGGCTGGTACCTTCCAACCGGTTTTTCCAATAGGCAATACCACCATCCCAGGATTTTTCCTGTGCACGCTGCCAGATTGAATAGTCTCCATATTGTAATGGAAGCTCTGGTATTACCGAAGTTAAACCATTTATATTCAATTGGTAGCAGGAAATGATTTCGCGGATCAGCACTGAAATTGACCAGCCATCAGCCGCAATATGGTGGAGGATAATAACCAATATTTGTTCCTGCTCCGAAATCCGGATCAGATGAGCCCGCAGCATATGAGCTGTACGAAGATCTATAACTGCCGAAGAAAGCTCCGATAGCAAATCGTTTAGCCCGCTTTCTCCACCCCGAACATGTTTTATTCTATCCAGTGACCAGGTATCTTTTTCCAGCACAAGCTGAAAAGGCTGCCCGTCAGCATCCTCACGGATTACTGTTCTTAAAATTTCATGACGGTTTACTACCTCATTGATCGCATGTTCAAGCGCATCTGTACGTATTGTTCCAGAAAGACGGAAATACATCGGCATATGATACTGCACACTTCCACTCAGCTGATCTATCCGCCATAGTCCTTCCTGACCATAAGACAATGGCAAATTTACTGTTCCCTGGTTCACAGGAATAGCTGAATGTTCTGAACCAATAGCCGTCTGCCTGGTGATATAAGCCGCAAGCTGCGCTATATTTTTACATTGGAATATACTTTTTACCGGAACATTTACCCCCAGTTTCTGATGTATATAACCACTAACCCGCATCGCCAGCAGAGAATGTCCGCCAAGCTCAAAAAAACTATCATGGATTCCTATGGGGCTTACCTGAAGCAGTTCTTCCCAGATAGCGGTCAAACTGGACTCTAATTCATTTCCTGCAGCAACATAATCCCTGCTCCGCTGTCCTTTAATATCTGCCGGAGGTAATGCTTTTTTATCCAGCTTACCATGGGCAGTTAGCGGGAAAGCAGCCATCTCTATAAAAATACGGGGCACCATATATTCCGGTAACTGAGTTTCCAGATAAGAAATGATGCGTTGCTGGTCAAAAGTATCTTCCGGAATCACATAACAAACCAGCTGGTTGCTGCCGGATTCTCCCACAGCCAGCACAGCAGCCTGACTGACCAGACCACTTTGCTGAACAGCATTTTCAATTTCTCCCAGCTCAATCCGGTAACCACGCACCTTAACCTGGTCATCTTTACGACCAATAAATTCAATATTCCCATCCGGCAGCCATCTTCCGATATCACCTGTTTTATATAAACGGCCACCAGCCTGGCTGCCAAAAGTATCCGGTACAAATTGCGCTGACGTTAATTCTTCGCGGTTCAGATATCCCCGGGCTACACCGGCGCCACCTATACAGATTTCTCCCGGCTCACCCAAAGGCAGTAAATGACCACTGGAATCCACTATATGTATTTGCTGATTTTTTGCTGGCTTCCCGATAGGGAGATATTCTCCTCCCTTTTGAGCTTTATCATAGGTATAAATAGTAGAAATCACCGTACATTCAGTAGGCCCATAAGCCACATAAAACTGCAGTTCAGGAAGTTGCCGGGTCCACTGTTGTGCGAGTAAAGTTGTGCAGCGCTCGCCTCCAACCATTACAGCTTTTAAACTCCGGGGCGCAAGCTCAAAAGGTACATTCCTTAAAAACCCCGGTGTATTCAAGATATAAGTAACCTGTTCCTTATTCAGCACAGCAACAAGCGCTTGTGTGTCCAGCTGTACTTCTTTTGAGATCAGGACCAGTCCCGCTCCGTTCAGCAAAGCCATAAACAACTGCTCTACAAACGGATCAAAGGTGTAACTTGTAAATGCTGCTACCCGATCCTGCTGACCTAGCTTTAAAAGTTCCTGACGATCATAAACTAAATTCACCACATTGCTGTGTTCTACCATTACACCTTTAGGCTGTCCGGTAGAACCAGAAGTGTAAATCACATAACATAGATGCTCGGAACGCAGCTCATTTACGACTGCTAAAGTTGATTCCTTAGCAATTTCTCCCCAGTCTGCGTCCATTGAAATTAAACGAATATCCGCATGATGCGCAAAGAGCTTTTGATGCGCTTTACTGCTCACAACAATGGCAGCCCCGGTATCTGCCAGCAGAAAATTGACCCTTTCCTGAGGATACTCCGGATCAATCGGAACATAGGCGCCGCCTGCTTTCAAAATACCCAGTATACCGATCACCATCTCTATGGAACGGTCTATGCAAACCGGTACCAGCGTCCCTTCGCTCACCCCTGCATGACGTAAATAATGCCCGAGCTGATTACTCTTCTGATCCAGCTCGTTATAGGTTAAATACTGATCCTGAAAGATCACTGCAATCGCATCAGGGTGCTGACTTGACTGCGCAATAAACAGCTCCACGAGGTTCCTGTCCAGGGGATAAGCTGCTGCTGTAGCATTGAATGTTTTTAGCTGCTCCAATTCCGCTGCGGTGAGTACCACATTCGTATTTTTTTTGACAAATGCAGGTATTCCAGCCGCAGCATCAACCTGAATTTCTTCCACAGGAAGCTGAAGAGCTTGCGTAAACTGCTTTAGAATAGTTAATAACTGCTCAGTAAATAAAGCGATTTCTGTTTCCCTGAAGTATTCATGACGAAATCCAATAACCAGCTGTAAGGGCTGATCTTCGCCATGGTCAAGCCACATAATTTCCAGTGGAGTTTGCTGATGCCTGCTAAACCTCACCTCATGATCTGTTTGAATATCAGTGCCTAAATTAAATGATAAATCAAACACAATATGATTAATCACAAAATCAAAGAAAGGCCCTGCTAAAGGATCATGTTTAAAATGTCTGCTCAGATCACCAGCAGTATAATCAAGATGCTGGTAATCTTCTTTTTGAGAACGACCAATATCTTTGATGAAATCAATTAACTTAGCTGCAGGCTGATAATCACCTTTAAACGGGGCAACCCCGGAAAACATCCCTAGTATTTCCCGCTGATTTTTTTGATTTCGTTTATGGGCAGCTGTACCAAAAAGTGAATGTTCCTGTCCATACGTTCTGGCCAGGTAAATCATCATTGCGGCAATCGTTAAATGCTGCAAACGCGCCTGACTGGTCATCGCTAATTGAGCTAACTGTATTTGCTCCTGCTTTTCCAAAATGCGCGTATAGCATTTGCTTTCTTTCCCCGACTCATTCAATGCCTCATATGCTGGCCGGAGAACGGAAGCTGGCTTAACTTTTATTTTTGATTTCCAGTAGGCAGCACTGACCTGATAGGCATCAGCTCCATAATTTACTACTGCTTTTTCCACCTCCTGCAAATAAGAAGGGGAAACAAAAACTTCCTGATTATTATTTAACAGGCTTTTGTATTTATTGGAAATATAACTGGTCCATACCCTGACACTATAGCCATCAAAAATCAGGTGATGAAACTTAAAAAAATAATAATGTTCATGGTCAGCTGCTTTAAGGATATACTGCTCCACAGGTAACCTTGATTTTTCTAATGCGAACGGTTTATCCAGCTGATTTTCTATCCACTGAAGAATCATTTCTACAGGATGATCGTAACTCCTGAAGTCTATGAACTGAACAGAAAGCTGGCGTTCCTGCGCAGCAACCTGGTAACCGGGATTAAAATCGTCTGTCGCGATTGCCATTTTAAAAACATCAAAAACAGCAGCAGAAGAAACAATAGCACTGACAAATTTATCGATGTCTAATGGGCCTGTAATCTTAAAATAGTTATTGATATTGTAATGGGGACTGTTGATATTAATCAGCTGATCAATAAAGATATCCTGTTGAGCAGGATGCATAACAAGGGTATTGGATGAGGGTTCCATACAAGGTTAAATTAGAGTACTATAGGAGTAAGCAGTAAGAAATCTATAAGATGATTATTAATTTGAATCAGTTATTTGTTATAGAGTATTTCTCTTTCACCAAATAATCGCTCCGCGACAATTCCCTTTGCTCTGCACTCCTCTATTAACCTGTTTGACTGGACAATCGGGTTTGACTCATCAGTGTATTTAATACTGCTGATAAATTCAACCCAGGGCTCCTGTCCCATGGCATAAACGTAAACTTCTTTAGGATTAAAGATGTCTACTAAAGACATTCCTTTTTTACAGTCAGACCCCGATAATCTTCGGCTATTATCCTGATCTCTTGGTAACTTTTGAGGCAATAACTGCCCATATAACCAGGATAATGGCGCTCCATCACATTCCATTCCCAGAAAAACAACATCAACATTTCCTGTTTTTCTTTGAATATGAGCGTATAATTCTGGTTCCATTATTCTTGAATCCGCAAAAAATGCCAGTTTAAAATCTCCTATCTGTACAAAATAGCAAGACTTTGTTAATATATTCAAATCACTGTGTTCTCCGGTAAATGGCACCCCTGTAATAATTGCATCCGCAAATTTCACCGATTCCATTTCATTAATAGAGATCACATTATCAAAACCAATATGGTTAAACATAAGCTTTAAATCAGGATCCTGAAGCTTACCGCTGCAAGTATTGGGAACGATAATATTTTTGATTTTATGGCGCAATGGCAACAAGGTTTCAAATAAGATATGATCCTGGTGATTATGAGTAATCAAAACGTAATCAATAGTATCAGGCAGATCCACATCCGAAAAATGATCTACTTCTGAAGCATAGCCATAATAACTGATCAGCGGGTCAACCAATATGCTGATATCTTTTGTTTCAACCAAAATACAGGCATGGCCAAAATACCGCATACGGATTTTATCACCAGCATATTTTTCATAAACGGGTGGAACTTCAGTCGTGAAAAATGTTTCAAAAAGGGCTGACTGATCGTCCGTAATACCCATTTTCTCTTTGATATAATCAATGGTCTGAGGGACTCTTTTCATTCTGGCCAGCTCATCAATTCCAGGATGATCAAAAGGGATCTCCAAATGCAGCGTATTTTCATCATTCAGCTTAGGCGTACTCAGACAGAATGGTCTGTGGTCATTGTCAGTAATCCACAGGGCCAGACTTTGAGCATTCTTATTGTAATAGGAACTCTCATATAAAAGGGGCTCAAAAAACCTGAATCCTCCATTATTATTCCGGTCATAATAGAGTTCGACATAACCTTTAAGTTCTTCTGGTACACATGCATACAGCTCTTCCATTGCGAAACCTTTTGCATCAGTTTTCAGCAATTTATCTAATTTATTGACAGCTTTTGAAAATTCCAGTACGGGCTGTTGCTTTAACAGGGTATCCTCATAAATAGCTTTGACTTCACCGACCCTTTCTATAGGTATATCCATAAAGGGACCTCCTCTTAATTTTGGATTCAGAACAGCTTCTGCATGAAGCTCCGGTGCCATTAAATAGGATTCCATGATAGTCATGTGCCGCCCGACAATGTTCATCGCAGCTGTAGCCGGAGATATGAGATGACTCCATGCATACCATTTATCGACTAATGGCTCCATGACTAAATTGGGCTTAAGGTATACTTCAGTATTTTTCATTGATAGGTTAATTTTTAGTTAATTTTACTCTAAGACAAACAATATGACATCTATTTATATTTATGCACTAAATGAATAACAAAAGCATTCAAAAGCCATAATAAGCGGATATTTTTACATTATTTATATTTATAATAGCTAATCGATAATTACAATTTCAGCACGAAAAATCACAAAAACAAATAATAATTACAAATAATTAAAATTTATTCATAAATCAGCGTTTAATCACCTATTTACAGGAAAAAATAGCTGTTGTTTATTTTGAATTAAACAAATAATATTTATTAATTTTAATTTAAAAGAAATTTAAAAATATTAATGTTACCACCTCAATGAATTGCAAGAGTATGACCTGTAGCTTAAGAAGAACTCTTCAGCTAGTATTAGTGGTCGTAGTTGAGAGGGGGTTGAAAGGGCCAATGGCCCTTTCAACCCCCTCTCAACTACGACCATAAAAGGATGACAGACTTATGGGGACTAAGCCTGTCCTTATTTGATATTAATCGTATCTGGTGTATTAAAGTTTAACAGCAACAATCCGTTAGCATTCAAGGTATAAGGATGATTCCCATTATATGACCTGTTTAATAGCCCTGCTTCTGTTAATTATATACCCAGATATTTCAATTTGATCAGCGGAAAATTTATCCTGGTTTCAAAGTTCAGATGCTCATAGAGCTGAATGGCCCTTATATTCGTGTCCACAACATGCAAAAAGGGAGTACTTCCCTGTGTTAAGTTTTTGTTGCATAATACATGCAATAACCGTTGCGCATATCCATTACCAGTATAATCAGGATGCGTGCAGACTGCGCTTAATTCAGTAAAACCGTTTAAATTAAATCTTTCTCCGGCCGCAGCAACTAGTTTACCATCTTTCTTAATTCCGTAGTAATCTCCCAGCGAAGAAGTTTTTTCTTTAAAAAAACCAGGCTGTACTAAATTGATCAGTTTTGATAACTCGCCGGTATCTAATCCGGAAAGTTTAACTATTCCATTGCTATGAACCTCTGTACTCAACGCAGGTACATAGATCATCTGTAAACAGTTTAATTTGTTCAGCAACTCCCACCCTTGCGGGATGAAGTCCAGTTCATCTTTTAAAAAGACTTCTTCATTCGCTTTAAAATATGGTGCGATTTGTCTTAACAATTCACCATCCGGACTGGCCATTCCCATAAAAGGAATAGTGTCCTCATTATATCTTTTAATTACCCGATTACCAGATGAAAAATCCTCATGAGCTGTATTCAGCGCATTCCATATGGGGTTGTCCAATAGAGACCAGTCTTTGTGCATCATAGATTAGATTTTAATATTTAACCAGTTTTTTTGAAGCTTGTAAACCATGATATCTTTGATAGTAAGTACGTTCTTTCAGCATTTCTTCCAGCTTTTGAATACTCTGTAAAAGCTGTACTTCCTGCTCAAATATCTGCTGGTTTAGCCCCATAATATCTTCCCAGAGTACCCTGTACCTGGCCAAGTCTTTCTGTCCTTTTCTTGTTAGTTTCAAGAGACGTTTCCTGCTGTCATTAACAGATTTTTCAGATTCGATGTACCCTGTTTTTTCTAAACTCTTTGCAATATGAATCACCGCAGGATGAGTAAGGTTCAGTTCTTTTGCAATCTCTGAGATACTAATACTGCTGCGTTTACTCACTAAATAATAAAGAATAAAATCTTTTGTTTCCAGCGGTAAGCCTTGCTCCTGATATATCAGGGTCATATCATTGGTCAGTGATTCATACAATCTGCGCAGTCTGGTACCAATGGCAAAAGAGCCTGATTCATTAATAATGTTTGCTATCATTGTATATATTTACGTAAATGTTTACGTAAATATATACAATAATTAGATATACAATCAATGCTTTTAACTTTCCGCGAAATCTGACCGCTATTCTACAAGGCTTTGTACCTTTATAATAAATTTGAAGCAGCAAAATTGTTAGCAAATTAAAGCAGGTTAAGCTTAGTAAAGAACCGATCAGATTAAAAGGACTTGACGGGAAAAAGAAATATAAACTGGAAGAGATTAACCTTGATCCGGGAACCTGGTCAGCGTTAAAAAAGATGTTGTTTTTTCAGAAGATTCTTAATGAATATTGGTTTAATCCGCCAATAAATGCGAGCCGGATGAGTATAATTTAAAAAAATAAAGGATTATGAGTACAGCATTGAAACTCAGATTGACAACGAAAGAATGAAACTAATTTAAATAAAATCTATATTCAATATAAAATTAAAAAAATAAACTTATTAACACAAATATTAAATTTAACAATAAATAGTTATATTAGTAAATAACTACCTGAAGCGCTCATCTCCCTCTCCTGTTACTGTGGCTGGATCTTAAACTTCACGATTAGTCCTATTGTATGTACTAAAGAAAGATAATGGCCGTAAGTCCCCACATATTTCAGCAGCTAATTCCATTGTTAGAAAAATTAATGACGGTTTCTGCTGTGGCCAAAGTGATGCTGATGGATATGGTATTTGAAGATTTTTGCAAAAAAGGAACCCGGATTCTTTACCAGAGAGAGATTCAAAAGAAATTATGGTTCATCTTTGATGGCTCGGCAAGGGAATTTAAAGAAGATAAAAATGCTGAGGTTCAGGAACAAACCCTATGGTTCTCCTTTAGTGGAGATTTACTTTATACCATTCCAGGTTTTTTTAGCGAGGCCGCTGCACCAAGTTCTATTGAGCTTTTAGAAGACAGTCATTTAGTGTATGTGAATGTGGAAGATTATTTACGATTGGAAAAAGAAACGGACTTCCTTTTTAGAAGAATCAGAGATCACTATGATGCTGTGAGACAAGAATACCAGGCCAACAGACTACATCTGAGCGGTAAGCAGAAGTATCTCCAATTGTTCAAAGCCCATCCCTCACTGTTTAACAATGCCAAAATGAAAGATATTGCGTACTTTTTAGGGATTAGTCCTAATTCTTTATCAAGGTTTAGAAAAGACAATTGACAATTTTCAACTCACCAAATGACAATTACGAATGTAATATTTGGTGTATGCGAATTCAATAAAAAGCAATCATAATACGATTCAATCCTCCCGACATTTAATCTATATTCCAAAAGGAGATCAGTCAGGATGAGAAAAGAAATCATATTGCAAGGAATTGCGACTGCAATTGCCCTGTTATTCTGTTATGCGGCTTTGAGTAAGTTGACCGACTTTACCCGGAGCAAATCAGAAATGCTAAACCAGGTATTCCCTGAATCTGTTGCATTGATTCTGGTATGGGCGATCCCTGTTTTGGAGCTACTTATTGTAGCACTGTTACTTTATAAACCATTAAGGTTAACAGGATTTTACGCTTCCTTTATTTTGCTCGCCTTATTTACTATTTATATCGCGATTACGATGACAGGAGTATTCGGCAGAATCCCATGCAGTTGTGGAGGCATCCTCAAATACATGAGTTACAGCGTACATCTGATTTTTAATATCTTTTTCCTTTTACTGGCTTTAACAGGAATTCTACTGAAAAGAACACCGATCATCAATAGCCATATTCTTAATTAACCGAATGTTTAATTGCAAAAAGAAAGGAGAGCCGCCAAAAATTGAAGAAATATCAGGAACAGCGAACAAGCTCAGCTGTCATACGATGAATTAATATTTAGCCCGAAGGAATGGAGCTTCCAGGTTTCTGAACGGTGATAAAGACAGGACACTATAAATAAATGCGCTGTCGTAATATTTATATGATGAATAAATTCTTTAAGAATGTAAATACATTCGGATTAACAGTAGTAGTGATAGCAGGTGGATTAATATTTACACAGAGCGCTTTTAAAAGTGCAAATCCGAATCGGTTTGACACTTTTTACTATTTTAATGGACAAGATAATAGTGAAATGGGAGTCGCTGGGGCCTGGGGCCCTACCTTGAATTCGAAGAAGTTCGTCTGCAATGGTCAAGAAAATACCCCTTGTAAAATTAAAGTTCCAGCTGGCCAAACTCTGGAAAATTATTTAACTAATCATACCGATGACCAAATTATTAATAGTTCATTGTCCAGAAGACAAAATAAATAATCAATAATTTAAGTCCATAGAAAGCCTTTCCTAAAAGCAATCTATGGACTTTGAAAATCTATCTCTTATTCTGCTCCATACCTGATAAACTAATTATGTCTTCCGGAATTGGCAAGGCATATCTCAAATCATTTGGTAACAACTCATAAACCTTATTATTCAAAGTCCGGGTGAGGATAATATTTGCCCCTTCTTTATTCAGCCTTTTTATATCCATCCACCTCAGTCCTCTCATCATTAACTCCTTTCTCCGCTCTTTCAAAACAATATCCAGTGCCTCAGCAGAACTTCCAGCACTATAAGGAACAAAAACCTTATTTTTATCCCAGCGCTTAACTAATAGCCCATTCAATACCACCATACTCTCATTAATCTGATCCTTTCTGGCCAAACATTCAGCCTTAATTAAGAACATTTCATTAGTAGCAACACCACTAAAAGGCCCATAACTTCCGCCATAGCTTCCTTTAAAGCGATAACTATTATCCGGATTCTTTTTAAAAAACACTTGTTTTCTTAAATCGGCTAAATCAAAACTGTCATAACTCTTTGGTACTACCATGGGCGATACACCGGATATAATAGGTGGTGTACTCATTGACTTATAGTATATAGCCTCTGTGTTATTATCTACATTGAAAGGAAAATTTACAGTAAATGAAAGTGTATTAAAATCCAGTATATCTTTTCTTAAATACAAACAGGAATCAGCATATTTATACGCGTTCTCATAATCACGCATTGATAAATAAGCCCTTGACAATAATCCATAAGCCGCAGGCTTTGAAGGTCTGAATTTAGATAAAGGTGTTACAGGTAGTAAAGCTATAGAAGCTTTCAGATCCTGAATAACCAGTTCATAAGTTTGTCGTACACTAGCTCTTTTAGTTTTTTCACTAAAAACCGTGTTTAACCGTAAAGGAAGTCCTAGATCCGATCCTGCTGTTGCCTCATCATAAGCAATTCCCCAAATTATTATACCTTCCAAATAACTATTTCCACGGCCATATAGCGCCTGGCCCTTCACATTATCCCACTCCACAGCATTTGTTCCGGATCTGGGTACCCCATCTATGCCTTGCAAAACAGTATTGTCGATATAAATCGCACTATAAACACTTGACCAGTCATTAAAGCTGCTGGCAAATAGATTATCCTTCTCCCAAACATACATTCTTCGATTTTGCACAGAGGCCAAACCATTCCATTTTGTATCAGTCAGGTAATAATCATCCGAACTTATTTCTCCACTTACCGGAGAAGAATAATTTATCCTTGACGGGTTATCCAACAGTGCCTGGAAGTCAGCTAAAGTGGTAGGGATTGCCAGTTTTTTATTCGTTTTTTCATCCAGAAATTTTTCACACCCTAAAAGGCAGATCAAACAGCTAATCAATAGAAGAGCCATTATATTTTTATATAATCTATACATTATCTATTTAATTTAAGTTGGCCCTGATTCCCAATGAAAAAGTTTTTGAAGGTTTAAGTACATTCCTACCCTGATAATCAGGATCAATATGATCTTTATTAGCCGTCCAGATCAGACCAAGATTAGCCGCATTGATATAAATTGACAGACTCTTAAAAGGAAGAAATTTCACTTTCTCCCGGTCAAGCTCATAAGAAAAATTCACATATTGTAACCTAATATGATCACCTCTATCTACTAAAACCTGTGAACCAGCATAAAAAACATCCCTGAAACTATTATTTGGATAAACAATAGCAGGAACATTGGTTTTCGACTCATCACCAGGCTGTTGCCATCTAAGGGCATAATCTGAATGACCATTATTTTGCTCAAATAAACTCCCATAATTCACAGAAGACTTTCTGAAATAATAACCAAGTTTATAAGTAAACCTAACAGTTAAACTAAGTCCTTTATAAGAGAAAGTATTACCTAAAGAACCATAAAAAGTTGGTAAAGCAGAGCCATGATAAATCAAATCATCCAATTTTACAGTAGTTCCGGTCAGCAAGTTGTAATTACTACTTACTTCACCATTTACATACCCTCTTGGGTTACCATTTAAAGGATCAAGTCCCGCCCATTTATAAGAAAACACGGCAAAAACAGGCTTACCAGATAATCCTGAAATCCTTGGACTGGCATTTACATAAGCAGAGACAGGTTGCTTTGGTAAATAATATGCAATAACTTCTTCCTTATAAAAATTTGCATTCCAATTACTTATCCAGCTAAAATTGCCCACTTTAAGATTAATACTGTTCAATTCTACATCAAAGCCATAGCCTCTTGTACTGGCCGCATTTTTCAAAATAGAAGGACCTACACCACCAGTATAATCAAGTTGGGCGTCGCCAAAAAGATTAGTACCACGCTTGTTAAAATATTCAACACTTCCACTCACCCTGCTACCCTTTAATGTAAAGTCCAAACCAAGATTCAACATTGCAGAACGCTCCCAGGTTAAATCAGGATTGCTGAAATTACTAAATCCAGCATATGGTGACGGAGTATAGTCAGAATTACCATTATAGCTAATTGTTGTCACTGCACTCATCGCAGGATCTACATTTCCACTAATCCCATAAGTGGTTCGAAATCTTAAATAAGGTATGGATCCAAATTGATAAAACTTTTCCCTGCTCAGTTCCCATGAACTACCAGCAGACCACAGCGGATTCCATCTTGCATTGGTCTTCACCCCAAAAAGGTTAGAAGCATCACTCCTTCCACTCATGGAAAAAGTATATTTTCCATTGTAAGTATAGGAGGCATTTGCATAAACAGAGACGAAACGATTCACATTCTCTTCGAGGTTTCTGTTATCGGTGATATAGCTTAAGTTTCCGCCAATAAATTCTGGAAATGGAGTCAAATAATCGACATTTACGTAATTCAATAATTGATCATACCCATATGTTCTGTTTTGATCTGAAATAGTTCTGGAATTTCTCAGTTCACCACCGGCAATAGCACTCACCTGATGCTTGCCCCATTGTCCACTATAGTTCAGCTGCCCTCTTAAGTTATGAGCCTGTAAAACAACATTAGACTGATCGAGTATGCCTCCTTTGGGCACGTTGTAAATTATTTTATTTTCCTCAGCAAACTGCGTATAGGTATTGACTAAATCCCTGGCAAAATAACTATTTAAGTCGCTCAAGTTGTTACCACCAGTTTGCTGGCGCTCATACTGATATTTTACATCTGCGTATAACCCTTTAATCAGCTTATAATTTGCACCAGCATTAATTAGTATATCACTTATTGATACCGTATTTACGACATGCTTATAGTCATCCAGCGGATAGTATTTCCAGTCCATTAACCGTCCGTTACCAGCGGTATCGAGATAACCTACCCGATTACTTTTCATTATAGCTAATGGATTTCCCTGTTCATCCGCGAAACGCGCATAAGGGAACAGGTCTGATCCAGACCTGATTTCCCCATACGCCGGTCTACCAGAACTACTTTTACTTTGTGTATAAAACGCACTCGTTGATATTTCTAAATTTTTAACAGGTTTAAATATATTTTGAAAACGCATAGAGAACCTGTTGTACTTCACGTCCAATACCGAAGAATTATGATCGTACCCCGTAGAAATGCTCCATGCATTATTCGCTGACCCACCTTTAATATTCAAAGCATATTGCTGATTTAAACCTTGCTTGTAAATATGCTGAGCATATTGATCCCTTATATCAATAGAGCTTAAGGCTGTTTTTTTAAGGTTATAAGCTTCTTCTGACAGTTCTCCTCTATCTTTCCTTATTAATAGTTCAACTACCGGTGTAAGCCCTGGCCTGTAGATTGAACTGATATCATCCGTATACTTTCCCTTGCTATACAGGAATTCTTCAATCCCTATAAAATCAGCAGAAGATATCTGTTTCAGATAGCTCAAATCAGGTTTACTGATTATTGTACTATTTACATTAAAATCAATAGTTAAAGGCTGGTTAAATCTTCCTGTTTTTGTAGTAATTACAATTACACCATTACCAGCGCGGGCTCCCCATATCGAGGTAGCTGCTGCATCCTTCAGCACTGTTATATTTTCAATATCATTAGGATTCAGGTTATCCAGGTTTCCCTCATAAGGAAAATTATCCAGGACAATTAATGCAGCTTTCGGTCCTTTAATTGTGCTTAATCCTCTTACAATAAGACTACCAGCACCACCGAGCGTACTCCTGTCTGCAAATATTCCATTCGCTACTGCCTCTAATCTCGACAATACAGTAGCCCCCACCTGCTGGTTAAATGTTTTCTGCCCTATATAATTAAAAGATCCTGTGGATCTTTCTTTGGGTAGTTTCTGGTAACCAGACGAAACTATATTGATTTCTTGCAAAATCTGTTCCTGAACTTCTAATTTAATCAGAAAAACCTCTTCATTACCAGCGCTGACAACTACTCTTTTTTTTCTATAACCCAGATGAGAAAATTCAAGCGTATCCGTTACAGATTTCAATATCAGATGGAAAGAACCATCACTGCTGGTATGTATAGTTATGTTTTTTTCGGCTATTTTGATAGTTACCCCGGCTAAAGGTTTTTTATCCTTATCAGAAACAACTCTTCCTGTAATTTTATGCTGGGCATTACCGTTTAAAGCAAAAATAAGTAATGCTAATGTTATAATTAAGTACTTCATTTTCTTTCTTCTAATCTTTATCCCTGAGTACGAACATATCTAATTCCCTTATTCCTGCTATCAATTCCAGATCATAAGCCTTTAATGATTGTCGTAAAGCGGTCAGATCATCCCTTTTAAGAACCTGGATATCTACAGGTTCTTTATATCCTGTTTCGTCAATTAAAGGCATATTGATAAAGGGGAGTTCACTGATACGCAGCAGCAGGATGGTTAATGGATAGTTGATCAGTTTAGCATCTGGATCTGTAAACCGTTGACTTTTTGGAGTACCACCTTTGGTCTTCATTTTATCAACTTTACTTGTCCGCCTCAATACCAGGCATTTTACTTTTATTTTTTCTATACTTCCACGGTAATCAGAATATCGGTTCAGCTCATCAAAAACATGTTGATATACTAACGTATCTTTCAACTCAGGTGCATTACCAGCATATGTGTAAAATCCATTAGGGCCTGCTCCACTTTTATGCGCAATCAATGCAGGATCTTTAACCAGTATCAGGCTCCTGGTTTTACTATAGGTTTTACCCCGCTGTTTAAATAAACCTGATGCTACTTGTTCATACATACTCAAAAGGGCCATATTGGTAATATTTAAACCTGTTAGTTTACCAGCTTTATTAAATTGCTCATTGACCCCTGAGCCAAGACCATCATACAAACCTTTCAAAAAAACAGAATAATGTTTTAACTCATTATTTTTTAAAAGTTCATTGTTAATAAAAAGCGGTTCAGCATCATCCAGGTCTACTTTTAAACGCATATCTCCAATACTATCGCTACTTAAAAACCGATCAATATTTTCTATGGTGATCTGATCACTAGTGGTTGTTGCTACCACATTGCCTGCCTGATCCAGCCATACATAATGAGGAAGATAGATATGGGGAAATAATTGATCCAGTATTATATCATTAGTAACTACTGGGATGACTGACGGCTTACCCTTATAGAATTTCTCAAGAAAAGGTAATACCTCTTCTTTTGGCTGATAAGCTACTTTAATGAACTGAACCTCTCCCCCATAATTCTTTTGCAGTTTTTCTATTTTCGGGAAATTAACCAAACAGGACGTACACCATGTTGCCCAGAAATCAAGAATAATCAGTTTAGCCTTAAAATCAGAAAGATTAGTTTTTGTAGTCTTATAATTATAAATATTAGTCAATGTTACATCAGGGATTCTATCCCCTATTTTAACAGGTTTATAAGTTGGTTTCGTTACCTGAATCTGAGCCTGTACGCTTAAAAAAAGGCAAAGCGTGGCCATAGCGATTATTGAGATCGTTTTTTTCATGTTTATTGGTTAGTGATGATTAAAAAATCAGATCAATACAATTCTTATCAGAATTGATTAACCGGCAGTCAAAAAGGTTTTAGGTTATGGTTTTAGGTTTCTGTGCATACAGGATGCATCACGACAATTGTCGGAAGGAAGGATAAATAATCTTAAAGTATAGGAATAAGCCTCTGTTTAATACACGTATGATAAGGAAAATCATCATACAATATTTCTCTATTCTAGATATCTATTAAATCATAGTGTAAAGATATAATTCTGAATCCACAATAACAACTATTTCATTAATAATGAGGACAGATTTATATCTCTTTTTGATTTATTATGGAAGAAAATGAATATCTGAGGGCTGAACTAGTTGGAAAACAGCTTACTTCTCTACTTAATCAAACAGGCATTAATGTGACAGGATTGGCAATTGCAACTGATATCTCTTTAAACCATCTCCGTACAATAAAAAATGGAAAAGCCTCTATTTCAAGTAAAACCGCCGGAAAGATAGCAGATTTCTTCGGAGTAGAGATTGATGTGATCTTCTCAGCCAAACTCTTTAAACTCAAAAAATGGGATACTATAGAGCCCATCAAAAACTTTTACGAAGAAAATGTCAACAATCCTCAGTTCTTCGTTGCCAGACAAGGAGAAGAAAGTATAGCTTATTTCATAAAAAAGGAATTAATTCCAACTTTCTTCTTTGCTGAACAGAGAGAAGTTAATTATGTCAGAAAATATATAAAAAAAGAATATAAACGGGATTTCAGCAGCAAAGAAATCTCAAGACAACTCAACAGGTTAACGGAGTCAGGTGTCCTGTCTAAAGAAGACAAAACGGGAAATAAGAGTATATACTTATACAAGCTTAAATCAAAAAAGGGCTCTTAATAAGCAATATACCCATCCTATATCAAGCCCCCGGTCAGGGTGCTATCATTTGCATTACCATTAATTGTATTAGGTACGGGATATCTCCTGTTTTTAATTTGCTTGTAACTACATTAGCCCATTGTTTAAAATCATCATTTCTTTGTCCTGTCAAATTAAAACATCCTTTTATGAAAGCGTATTTGTTTCTGTTGTTAGCGATTATCAGTGAAATTACCGGAACCACTTTTTTGAAAAAATCTGATGGCTTTACAAAATTACTTCCGAGTGCTATTTCAATTACAGGCATAGTCCTTGCCTTTTATTTCATGAGCATAGCCGTTAAAACTATGCCTGTAGGAACTGCTTATGCAATTTGGGCCGGTGCAGGTATCGTTTTCATTACTATTATCGGAATCTTTGTCTATCAGCAAATCCCTGACACCCCTGCGCTTATTGGAATGACCTTAATTGTTGCCGGGGTAGTAATCATTAACTTATTCTCTAAAACAGCGGGACATTAAGTTTATTCTAGCTATCCATTGATTGTCATGAACTATTCCGATAAAGTATTTTTTTATTCTACAGGATAGCCGTGATCAATCCAGTCGGTTTTGATATTTGTTGGAAGTTCCAATAACCTCACATTTGTAAATTTCTGATCCACAAAAGCTTTAAATGCTGGTCTGATGTTCGGGCATCTGTCCATCGGGCAACATCCGCAATAAATTACAATAGCTTTATTTTTAGCCGTGGTCTTCAGAATTTCCTTCAGCTTATTCAGATTCTCTGTTTCACTTGCTGCACCCAGATTCGTTGCCCCTTTTATATTTTGAACAACTCCGATATTGTAAACCTTAACATCTTCTTTCTTACTGATCATTCCAGCCAGTGCTGCAGGCGAAATCAACTGCCCCTCTTTCCATGGATTAGTTTGAAAACTGGACTTTGAAACCTGTGCATAACCAACAGCTGTTGTCGCTGTAAATAGTAATAAAATAAATGATAATTTTAATAGCATATTTTTAAACATAGTCCGGGGCAATGTGTGTCAAAGGTTAGGTATACTTTAATGAACTATCATAGGTATCATCGATCACTTTGTCCTTCCACTCTTCTTTTCTTTCTGCTAGTAATTCAGCTATTCTTTCTGCACTTAAACCCGCTGCACTATTATAGGACGCGATATAAACTGATAGTTTTTCTTCTATTGCCTTGATACTGTTGGTGAAGTCTACAAAGTCTTTGATCATGCGTTTACGACCACCGTGCGAAGAGAATAATACATCATTAAATCTGAAGTATCTGTGGGCCAAATTATTTCTTAATACCAATACTTCCCTGAATTCTTCCATATCAATGTCACTGATTTGATAAGCCTCTTGTAAAAGGGTTGTCATTACCCCTACCATCATTTTACTATGGTCATATTTAGCCCAGATAGCTTCGTAGGAAGCTTGTGAATCAGGTTTGGTTTTAACGATGTCATCTATTGCTAACATATTGATAGTCTGTTGCTCTAAAACCTGCCCCATATAGATTGCCCTGCCATAATGTGCGTAAAGCAATAAAGCTTGTTCGTTTTCTTTTAATTCATATTCTTCGATCGCTTCCTGATAAGATGTATGTTTCATTATTTATTTTATAGGTTTTAATCGTTATAACGCTTATCACAGGTATTATGTTCTGATTTATTTTTTTATAACTTCGGTTATTCAGAATTAATGTTCCAGCCAATGAAATTAACTATTACTTTTCTGCTGCTATTGATCAGCACTTTTTCTTTTGCCAAAGCTCCTGCTTTTACCAGTCAGCTTTCTGCATCTGTTAAAACAGAGGCTGTTGAATCAACAGTAGACCGAAGAATAGAATTGCTGAGCATTGTCTTCAGGCTTGCAGGAAATCCTGAGTACAATATGAATTTTGCCAAGCAGTATATCAAAGACATTAATGCTTATTTTGGAAAATATAAGGATCAGCCAGTAATCGGTTTTGCAAAGAAACTGAGTGATGAAAAGGGAATGGGTTTTTCAAGAGTCATGTTCCTTGCTGTAAATCTTGAACTCAAAGGCGATCAATTTTCTATGATCAAAGTTTCAAAAAGCAGTATAGCAGGAAAATGGGAAATGGAAGATGCACTGAAATTTGTGAAGCTGCTGAACGACTTTTATAAGACTTCTGCATTTGAAGTATTTTATAAAAATCATCAGGCAGTTTATAAAGAAGCCACAGCCCGGTTTAATCAGGCGGCGGCAAGCTTTGATTCTGCCTGGTATCCGGCTTACTATGGCGATCATAGTGTAGATTACAAAACTGTCGTTGGCCTTGCCAATGGTGGTGCTAATTATGGCCCGGGCGTGTTCCCCGCCGGAAAAAAAAAGATCGTCTATGCCATAATGGGTTGCTGGACTTTCGATGAAACAAGTCAACCATTATTTTCTACGAATGACTATCTGCCTACCTTAATTCATGAGTTTAACGTATCCGCCCTATAGACTACATGTTTGATTGCTCGATAATTTGTTTATAGTTCTGGGGATATAGATCCTTGATGTTTTTGTGGTTTATGGACATGATATTTTGCAGTGTATGTTTTAGCCAGCGAAAAGGGTTTACCTCATGTTTCTTGCATATAGCAAAGAACGAATATATCATTGCTGCCCGCTGTGCAGCCTCATGGCTTCCTGCGAAGAGGTAATTTTTTCTGCCCAAACTCACTGGTCTTATCGCATTTTCGACAAGATTGTTGTCGATCTGTAGATTTCCATCATATAAGTAAGCCGATAAAGCATCCCATCGAGCGTAAGCATAGGCCATCGCTTTTCCGATCTGGCTTTTAGGGAGCGTAGTCTTTATTTCTTCAAAGATCCATTTACCAAGTTCATTGATTACTGGTAAAGACTCAGCAAGTCTCAGCTCCTTGATCTTCTGGGAAGAAAGGCTTCCTTGTTTAGCTTGCCGCTCTACAGCATATAATTTTTGGATCAACAGCAACGCCTTTTCAGCTCTTGGTTTATCATTGTCCAGTGATTTTTCAAACTCACGGCGAGCATGCGCCCAGCAGGCCAGGTGCGTCACCTCTTTCTTTTTTCCGTATTTTTCGTACACGGCATAGCCGTCGGTCTGAAGATATCCCTTGAAGTTTCCAAGCATGGGTACAGCAGCGATGCCACCACGGGTGGGACTATAATCAAACACCACGGTTCCGTCCAGCGGAGCGTGATAAACCCAATAATAACCTTGATGGGCAGCGCCTTTTTTATCGCTATCCAGTACCTTTATTGGCGTTTCGTCGACCTGTAAGTAGCCTTTGGATTTGGTGTCGAAAATGAGCTGATCATACAGTGGTTCTAGTTTTTCCAGCGCTTGTTTGGTCCATCCTTCGATTGTTGATGATGGGATTTGTATATTTTCCCTGGCGAAGATCTGCTTCTGGCGGTACAGCGGGAGGTGATCAGCATACTTGCCCGTGACTATCATCGCCAGCAGCCCCGATCCTGGTATTCCTTTGTCGACTACACGCTCAGGAAGTTCTCCGATCCTGATCTCTTCACCATTTTTAGCTGCATATTTATAACGGATATATCGTTTAATATAGAACTTAGCAGGCTCACATTCTAATTCATCGGTGATTTCCTTGCCAATGCATACCGTCTCTGATAAATCACCATCAGGGTGGATCTCGATCTCTTCTACAGGAAGATGGGCTGGAAGTTTAGCTCGTCCTTTGTGATTAGGACGCTTACGTACATATTCAATCTTTTCCTTGATTACTTCGTGTTGTTGCTCTATTTCAGCAGGCTCAGCTCCAAAAGGAAGCATCGTTTGGTTTGAGTCACCTTCAAAGCGCTCACGTTTCTGTCCAAACTGCATACGTTTGTACATCTCCACTTGCGATTTCAGATAATCGCGTTCTTGGGAAAGGGAATCTATCTTTTCATCACGGCTGGAAATAACCTTTAAAAGGTCCTCTTTCGATAGATTTTCCAGTGCCGTTTCCATACGCTAAAAATACGGATTTACCAGCTATTTAACAAGATAAAAGCCTGTTTTTATGCTAATGAATAACGTTTTTTTCGAATACTCTTTACCACATGAATGCCCTCTACCATCAGCACCAGATCGCTCCATGACATTTCATTTTCCCCGCCTTTTGGAGCAAGAAAGGTGCCCTGTTCCAGCCGTTTGTAATAGAGAACAAAGCCCCCACTTTCCCAATGTAGTAGTTTGATGTGTGTACGACTGCGATTCAAAAAAACAAACACTTCACCGCTGGTGGGACTGCGTTGCAGCCCGGAGCTGACTAATCCGCAAAGCCCATCAAAACTTTTACGCATATCACAATGCCCCGAATAAAGATAAAAACGATGCGAAGATCCTAGTGAGAACATTTCAATACAGGCGAATCAACTGAGCTAAAAGCGGCAGATCGCCATTAACTTTCAGTTTCACTCCATTTGGGTAAAATACTTCTATCTCCCTAATACCAGAATCCCGAACGATCGGGATAAATCCCAGGGGAGTATCTTCTTTTCCATTGCTCCGAGAATACCAATAATAAAACTTGGCCTCATTGATGCCTTTTTCCAGACAATAGTCTTTCTTTGACTTGCCACTGGATTGCCAATCTTCGATCATGGCGTGCATCGCGCTGCGCTTTTCTTTTAAATTATTCATACAGGCAAAGCTAAACCGAGAAAGTTAGCTAGTCAAGATGTACTTAGTAGGGCGGATACAGTTTAACCATTCTTTTGTGAATCACATTCTGGAGGAAGATGGCAACGATAAGTTACTTGAAGCCAGTGGCAAAATATTGCTGGATTCACAGCAGATAGAGATGAAGCGTCAGGCTTATGAGGACTGGCAAAGTGTGATCAACGAATCTGTGGTCAGAGCTTGTGTAGTCAGATATTTAATTGATCACCAAAGTGATGATCAGGTTGTAAAGGCAGAGGTTCTGGAACAGCAAAATAAGGGTTTCCTCTGGACAAAAGAATTAGTTACGCTATTAGGCAAATATGAATCTTCCAGGGATCGCTATCCAACATTCAAAAGCTTTTATCCGGAAATTATTGCTTTTTTTAATCAAACGGCGGGAAATATCAAAGAGATTAAAGCGGCTTACAGTGCTAAAAAGCAGCCTGAAAACTAATATCTGCTCTGGGCAGCTTATTTATTCCGCCGCCATGCAGCCCAGGCTCCTGTACTCCAAAGTGCCCAGATTACAAGCACTGGCTGGAACAATAACCTGATGCCACGAAGCAAATCTGAGTTCAGCCCAAAAGCATTGGTGTGTGTAATCAATTGAGAAATATTACCAGGAAAAACGAGTACAAAAAACAATGCGGCAATCCAGCCAATCCTGATGCGCTGGCTGCTCCAGAATACTAAGGAAAGTCCCATGGAAATTTCTGCAATTCCAGACAGAATAACGACAAGATCTCCATTCAGCGGAACCCAGTCCGGTACTTGTGCCAGGAATTCAACCCTTGCCCAGCTCAGATGACCGATTCCTGCGGTTAGCAGGATCAGACCTAATATGATACGAGCGATGTGCTGTGCTTTGCTGGTTTGATGTAGTTTCATTTTTTTGATTCGATTAATTTCAACAGGAGAACAGCCATTGTGTCAAAAAGTTTCGCCTCCTCAGCTATTAAATTAAGTCTTATCAATTTCATTTCCCCGGGTAATAGTTTATCAAAGGATAATGAATTTCCCGCAATTATTCTAATTTACATTTATTCAGCGAATACTGCTTTTATACTAGTTTAGACTAAAAAATATCATTTAATGTTTTTTCCATTTTCGGTAACAGGCTAAAAGCATCCTGTGCAACCTGAGGTACTGGTCTGGCCAGTTTACGTAATTTGGTATCTATCCATGACCCTTCGACGGTAAGAATGGCTCTTATTTTATTTTCGTGATCAGTAAATTCTTGCAGAATTGACCATTTTGATCCGTCGGCACTCATCTTCTCTACTTTAATATTAATGCTGATCTGGTCTTCTGATTTAATTTCCCTGATAAATGTACAGGATTCTTTGAAGATGACAGGGCCAAAGTGCTGTTCTTGCATTACAGTCATTGTCAGGCCGAGTTCGCCTAAGATCTCTAACCGCGATTGAGCAGCCAGGTCGTAATAGCTGCTATGCCTGAGGTGGAAGTTGGGATCTAAATCGGCCCAGCGTAATGCTAATTTTCTTTGAAAATGTACCATGATCTCTACGGATTATTTATGGGGACAAAGGTAACGGATCGTAATTTTTAATAGACTAACCTATGTTAGGAAATTAATTTACGAAGTCTGCTCAGGCTTTCGGGATGGATACCAAGGTACCTGGCTACGCGATGAACAGGAATTTCTTTGATGATTTCTGGTCTGTCTTTAACGAGTTCAAGATACCTTTGTTCTGCATTTTTAGTGAGGGCATCTTTTTCTTTCCGCACTCTTTTCCTATAAAGTTCTTCAGTACTTAGTCTGCCAAACTGATTGGCGAGCAGCGAGGTTTTATAGGCTTCATTCAATTGCGCATAGGGAATAATTTCTACAACACATTCCGTTAAACAGTAGAGGTATACATCTGATTTTTCTTGTGACAGAAAGGAAGTATAAGAAGAAAACAGATCGTTGGAAAAATAGAAGTCAATGATTTTATTGCCAGCTTCAGTTTCCATACCGATTTCTATGATTCCTTTATTAAGGAAATAGACATTTCTTTCGACCTGTCCTATACTGGTAATCACAGATTTTTTGGAATACGTTGCGGTAACTACAGGAAATGGTAAGGCTTCATTTGTATCCAGTATTCCAGCAATATATTCATTAAATGTCATATTGTTCTTCGTTATGATCTTCAAATTTAATAAACCATTTCAGGATTGTGGTGTTCATACTACTCATTAATATGAAATTAATCAGATCAACAAATGGATAATCAAACTTATGCGCTCATCAATGCTTCAAGAACCGGAGACGTTGATCAATTAAAGACATTGCTGAAAAACAATCCCGATTTAAATAGTCAGGATGAAAAAGGGTATTCTCCGCTTATTATTGCGGCTTATAACAACCGCTATGAGGCTGTAAAATTACTGGTGGATGCGGGTGCCGATGTCAATGCACAGGATTTTGGCGGAAATACAGCATTGATGGGAGTTTCGTTTAAGGGTTATCCTGACATTGCCGAACTACTGATCAGTAATGGCGCAGATCTGGATCTTCAACATGGAAATGGCGGAACTGCATTGATGTTTGCAGCTATGTTTGGAAGAAATGAACTGGTTAAACTGTTATTAAGTTATGGAGCGGATAAGACTATATTAGATTCCAGAGGATTATCAGTATTTGATCTGGCAGCTCAGCAGGGAAATGAAGCTGGAATTGCATTGCTTGAGCAAGAGGATCTGAATAATCAAGCATCTTAAATTGAATTCAACCAGAAAAACTATTTCTTAAGCTATTGAAAAGGGCGGTGTCAATAATAATTGACACCGCCCTTTTATGTTTCAAATGTTATTAAGCTGGTATTTTTCCTTTTTTCTCCCGATCCCAGAAACGGTGTTCTTGTATAGCCTTTTCAAAATCTTTAGCCGTCTTGTTCAGCAGTAACCCGCTCACCAATTCTTTTTCATCTTTAACCGGAATATTGGAAAGCAGAATGAAATCTACCCCTTCTGCATTCGCCGCGATAGCTTTGCAGTGTCTGAAAGCTTCTTCGGCAAAATGAACTGCATCTGCTTCTGCCGTTAATGCGTCAATTGATTTTTTACCACCAGGTATATATACCGCATCGAATAAAACGGATGCCGTAGTCAGAAAAGTAAAATCTACTTTGATTAGTTTTCCTGAGTCATCCTTAATATGTCCGTCGTGAGTAGCCACAATTTTCGTTACTGCACCAGCTGCTTCCAGTACTTTTTTATACGCATCCAGTTGACTTCCATTTACGCCATCAGTAGCCAGAATAGCTATTTTTCTGGTTTTAATAGTATCTTTAGGCGTGTCTTGCATACTGAGTGCTGCACTCGATTTCAGCGTACTTTTAACAATTTTCGGTTCATATTTCTTCTGGTCACCATCTGCCGGAACGCCATGATTAACTGGTCTTTCAGGCCCCGAAGGTACATCCAAACCTAAACCTTCTGCTACACGTGCGGCCAGTGTAAGGTCAACCTGTGTTAAAATGCCAAGCATACGTTTCCTGATGTCTTCAATTTCTACTTTTCCAAGTTCAAATCGCAATGCGTCTACCAGGTGATTCTTTTCTGGTTCAGACTGGCTATTGTAGAAAAGTGTAGCCTGAGAAAAATGATCAAAGAAACTATCACTGCGTGCCCTGATTTTTTTAGCATCAATCCGCTCCTGATAAGAACTGAACCCACCTTCTGAAACTTTAGCCTGCAATGGTGAATTATCATTGATACGATTTGGCTGATAACTGGTACGCCCTTTATTAATAGTTTGACGCATATGCCCGTCTCTTTGATTGTTATGCACCGGTGAGATAGGTCTGTTAATTGGAATCTCATGAAAGTTTGGCCCTCCCAACCTGGAAAGCTGCGTATCAGTATAAGAAAACAGACGTCCTTGTAAAAGCGGGTCATTCGTAAAATCAATACCTGGAACCAGATGCCCCGGGTGGAAGGCCACTTGCTCAGTTTCTGCAAAAAAGTTATCCGGATTCCTGTTCAGCGTCATTTTTCCAATTCTTTGAACAGGTACCAGTTCTTCCGGAACTAATTTGGTTGGATCAAGTAAATCGAACTCAAATTTATGTTCATCTTCTTCCGGAATCACCTGAATCCCTAATTCCCATTCTGGAAATGCTCCTGCTTCTATCGCTTCCCAAAGATCACGCCTATGGAAATCGGGGTCATTACCTGAGATTTTTAAAGCTTCATTCCAGACTACTGAATGCACACCAAGTAGCGGCTTCCAGTGGAATTTAACAAAGTGTGATTTTCCTTCTTCATTAATCAAACGGAAAGTATGGACGCCAAATCCTTCCATCATTCTATAACTTCGGGGAATTGCCCTGTCGGACATTAACCACATCACCATATGCGAAGATTCCGGCATCAGCGAAATAAAGTCCCAAAAAGTGTCATGTGCAGATGCTGCCTGAGGCATTTCATGGTGTGGTTCTGGTTTTACAGCATGGATAAGATCCGGAAATTTGATTGCATCCTGAATAAAGAAAACAGGCATATTGTTACCGACAAAATCATAGATACCTTCCTGAGTATAAAATTTAACAGAAAAACCTCTTACGTCTCTGGCCAGGTCTGTAGAACCTCTGGAACCCGCAACCGTCGAAAACCGAACAAAAACAGGAGTCTTAATTGTGGTATCATTTAAGAATCCGGCTTTTGTATATTCAGCCTGAGATTTATACAATTCAAATACACCATGTGCACCTGAACCTCTGGCATGTACAATACGTTCAGGAATCCTTTCATGGTCAAAGTGAGTGATCTTTTCTCTGAGGATAAAATCTTCCAGCAAGGTTGCCCCACGCTCACCAGCTTTCAGTGAATTCTGATCATCATTAACTTTTAATCCCTGATTAGTGGTCAGCAATTGACCTGACCCGTCTTCTTTATTGGTTTGAAGGTCTTCATTCTTTGAAATTGCTTCCGAAGGAGATACTACTGGTTTTTTCATAATTCGACATTTTATCGTTGGTGATTATACCTTTTACAGCTATAAGATTCAGGCTATTTTCAGTTAATTTGCAACCAGAACAAACCGTTTTATGAAATGTTTTAAATTAAAATATACTATTGAATGATGATTTTGTGAGTAAGAAACAATAAGATGTTATGAATTGAACTATAAATACACAAAAAAAGCACATATATTTGAACTCAAATTTTACAACTATATTTTATGGCAAAGGCATCCGAAATCAAAGTAGGAAATATTTTACGTTTCAACGGCGAATTGGTAACAGTTACAGAAATCCTGCATCGTACACCAGGTAAAGGTGGAGCTTTCTACTTAGGAAAGTTTCGTAATATTAAAACCGGGAAAATTGTAGAGGCCCGTTTAGCAACTGACGAGCAGGTTGAAATTTGCCGTGTAGAAACTAGTGATTTTCAATATTTATATGAAGAAGGTGACTATTTTGTAGTCATGGATAACGTTACTTTTGAGCAGTTCAGTGTTGCTAAAGCCTTATTCGGCCCGGCTGCGAAGTTTATCAAAGAAGGAATGGATGTTATCGTTTCTTTTGAAAGTGAAGAACCTATCATGGCTCAGGCACCAAACTTTGTAGAATTAGCGATTACTTATGCTGAACCAGCTGTAAAAGGAGATACTTCTTCTGGTGCATTAAAATATGCAACTACAGAAATAGGCTTTGAAATCAAAGTTCCTTTATTTGTAAACGAAGGTGATAAGGTAAAAATCGATACACGTACAGGTGAATACGTTGAACGTGTAAAATAAAATAGTTTCATCACCCAGGTGGTCTATTATATGCTTAACAAAAAAAGCAGCTTATCGGGCTGCTTTTTTTGTTACATCAAAACTGAAACCCAGTTTTATGAAGCAGGACCAGACCAGCGATCCACACTCCATTCTTTTTTATAAGTTCTGATAAATTTGTTTACATCTGCTACTTTGTAAGGTGGACATGCCCCTGCTTTTGTAGTGATAAAAGCACTGAGTCCAACTGCAAAATCCAAAGTATCATTGATGTATTCGTTGGATAGCTTCATCGCCAGTAAACCTGCTAAAAATGAATCTCCGCTACCTACAGTATCTGCTACCTGAATCGCATAAGCAGACCAGTGATGCTCCGTCTCATCTCCATAATAAGAAGCTCCTTTACTACCTTTTGTAACCACAATCTCCGGAATATCAAACTTGCTTCTAAGGAGCTCTACACGCGCTGTTTCTGTTTGACAATCCTGACTGAACCAGTCACTGATAATCGTGAGCTCTTCCAGATTTAATTTAAGTAAATCCGTTTGATGCAGCAGTACAGCGATATATTCTGCATCATAATCAGGTGCACGCAGGTTCACATCCATCACTTTATAAGGTGCCAGTGCCAATAATTTTGCCAGCGTTGCCCTGCTCGTTTCGCAGCGGCCAGATAAACTTCCATAAACAAGCGCATCGGCCTGTGCCACTAAACGGATATGCGGGTTTTCAAATGCAATATAATCCCAGGCTACAGGCTTAACAATCTCATAACGAACTTCATTATCCTGATCCGTAGTGACTTCTACAGTGGAAGTTTTATGCGCCTGATCCAATTGAACAAATGTAGTGTCTACAGCTGAATCCTTCATCACCTGCATAATTTCTGTCCCATTCTGATCAGCACCAACCCTGCTGATTAAATGACTGTTCACACCCAGGTTTTTCAGGTGATAAGCCACATTCATGACTGCACCACCAGGCTTTTTACCAGATGGAAAATTGTCCCACAATACTTCTCCAAAACATACTACCTGAAGATTATTTTTTCTGCTCATATTTCATTAAGATTGATCATTGTCCTTCTGGCTTCAGCATTTGCTGATGATTCCTGAATAATCAGTTCTGCTTCCAGTATAATATTATTTGTACTCTTCTCCTCATTTCCGAGGTTTTCCAGCAGTAATTTAACGGCTGCCTGCCCTAATCTGTTCAATGGTTGCCGGATATAAGTAATCGGGCAATAGAATAAGTTATACGCATTAGATTCATCAAAGCATACGATTGCCAAATCTTCAGGGATACGGATATTTAAACTCCGGATATGAATCAATCCTTCAATCGCTAAGTTATTGTTACCAAAAAAGATCGCCTGGATAGGCTCTGCCTGATTTAATAGTTCATTGATGGCCTGATGAACCTCTGCAATCATATTTTTCTCTTCTACTTCTTTCAGGTTCTTTCCTTCGTTTTGCTGACCAGCATTGATAAGTGCTGCTTTATATCCTCTGGAACGTTCTGCTAAATGGAAAAGATCCGATTTTAAATTGATCATCCCGATTTGACTGAACCCTTGTCCGAGCAGATGATTGATGGCCTCCATGGAAGCCTGAAAATTATTAATAGTTACTGTATTCACATTGAGATCCGGAAAATAGCGATCGACCAGAACAAATGGAATAGCTTGTTTTTTGAGGGAGATTAACAGTTCTTCCGATCCTTCGGGAGCGGCGATAATAAAGCCATCTACACGCCTGCTCATCAAAGTACGGATCAGATCTTCTGATTTAACAGTGCTTTCATCGGCACTGCCAAAAATCACGGTATAATTATGCTTCTTTGCTTCGTCTTCCACAATCCTGGCCAGACTTGCGGAGAAAGGATTTGAAATATCTGCCAGGATTAAACCGATGGTCAGTGTTTTATTGATCTTTAAACTTTTAGCTACATGATTGGGCCGGTAGCCGAGTTCATCAGCTAACTTTTTAATCTTCTGCGCAGTATCTTTATTGATTCTGTCTTCCAACTGGCCATTAAGAACATAAGATACCAATGCTGTGGAAACACCCAGTTGCTGGGCAATATCTTTCATTGAAATGTTCTTCTTCATACAGTATATAAGATTTGGGACTGCTAATATTGTGTTTAAACGTTTAAATCACAAATTATTTAACATATATTTTTATTAAACATGAGCATAAAACAGTTTAACATTAGACATTTATCTGGCTTTAAAACACAATAAACATATATTTTTAGCCTGATAATATAAATTCACCTATACTAAAAAACCCTATTGTGTTTTTAACACAATAGGGTGCAACCGGCTTATTTTACAGATTAATTGTTTAACCGTTTAAACTTCGTTATTCAATAAACAAGCTTGCTGATCAGATTTGTTTATTCTCCTGTTCCTGACCATCAACGAAAAAACGCGTAGCAGAAACCTTCATTGGATTGAAGTCAAATTCAATCATAGTTCCATTGTTAGGATTACCATACAAATCAAAAATCAATTCTCCCAAAAGCTTTCCATCGGAGCCGTAATATTTAGCTTTACCTTCATTTAAAAAGGATTCCTGGCGCATACCTTTCGGGTTACCATCATAAATAATCTGCTTCACACGCTCATCTTTTTGAAAGATAGTAATCAGATCATATACAGATGGAACACCTTCTATTTCAGTACCTTTGTAAGTATAAAGTGTAGCAGTTTCTTCCTCACCGTCTTTATAAACAGCATTCTGTCTTAACCTTCCGTCTTCGAAGAATGTTTTCACCGGGCCATTTAAAACTCCATTTTTAAATACAGATGTACCACTGATTTTACCGTTCTCTCCGTAATATTTAACTTCCCCGTCAAATTTCTCTTCGGTTTTAGACAAAGAGTAACCTACAAATTGAGGTTTACCTGATTTATAATAATCCTTAAAAAGGTATTTTCCATTTACAGCAGCAGGTTCAGGTCTGTAATAGACCATGTTTTCTTTAGCTACCGGTTTCCAGTCTGCATCAAAATATTGAGTTTTTACCTGTGCAAAGGTAGTAGTGAACGCAAATAGCAAGACAAGTAAAATCGTATTCTTTTTCATGAGGTTAACTTTTAATCTATAAATTTATAAAAATCTATTCAGACTACTGATAGCTGTCCAAACATAAAATGAAGATAGAAATATACCAGGCCGGTAATTATCAAAATAATCCTGTATTTTAGGCAGAAACTAAACAAAAGAACCAGCACAATCCTGGTATAATAAATATATTAGATGTTAACAGTAGAAAAAATTGGCGGCACTTCTATGAGTGCCTTGCAGGATGTCATTAAAAATATTGTTCTATTTGAACGTACAGGCGATCAGTTATATAACAGGATATTCGTAGTATCCGCTTTCTCAGGTGTTACGGATCTGTTACTTGAAAACAAGAAAACGGGTGCTCCGGGTGTCTATCACCGTATTGCCAAACACCAGAATTTTCATCGTCCGCTAAAAGATTTGATTGTCAAATTAAAAGCTATCAATAAAAAATATGCTGATCTGGGATTGGATCTTACAGTTGCGGATCAGTTTATTGAGGATCACGTCAATCAAGCTCAGAAATATCTGGAAAATTTAGCCAATATTTTAGCTTCCGGTTATGTGAGTAAAGAAGGAATATTGCAGGCAGCACGTGAGATATTAGCTTCGATTGGTGAAAGCCATTCCGCATTTAATTTCACCAATATTTTGCAGAACATGGATATCAATACTGCACTGGTTGATTTGAGTGGATTTAATGATCACCGTGCTTTTACAATAGATCAGCGTATAAAAAATGCTTTTAAAAATATAGAGCTCAAAAAAACACTTTGTATCGTGACTGGGTATGCCAAGGGTACAGAAGGAATTATGCGTGAATTTGACAGAGGTTATTCAGAGGTTACCTTTAGTAAAATTGCAGAATTTCTAAGACCGGCAGAGGCTATCATCCATAAAGAGTATCACCTGTCTACTGCCGATCCTGCTTTGGTAGGGCTGGAAAACTGTACTCCGGTTGGGTATACTAATTATGATATTGCCGATCAGCTGGCAGATGTAGGTATGGAAGCTATCCATCCAAAGGCTTCAAAGCCTCTGGAAGTAAGCGGCATTAATCTGCGGATTAAGAACACATTTCAGCCCGCACATCCGGGGACTTTAATTACACGCGAGTTTGTGTGCGAACATAAACGTGTAGAGGTCATTACCGGAACTGATAAATTACTTATGATTGATGTATATGATCCTTCCATGGTAGGTAATGTAGGCAGTGATTTACAGATCATGCAGGCATTTTATGATCATCGGGTGAGTTATACTTTTAAAGCAACCAGTGCAAACAGCATTTCTATTGTCATATGGGCGCGCGACTATAATAAAAAACTGATCAGTCAGCTGGAAGATGATTTTGAGAAAGTAACGATTGAGAAAGTTGCGATGGTTTGTTTGCTGGGTACGAATATGGATCAGCCAGGTTTATTAGCTAAAAGTGCCAATGCCTTAACCGAAAACAATATAGATATCAAAAGTGCAGGTTTTGCATTAAGAAAAGTAAATATTCAGTTTTTGATTGCACCTGAACATTTTAAACTGGCGATTATTGCATTGAATAAAGCCATGAAGTAAAATATAAGCTATCACCTGGATGCTGAGGTCCCCGGGCCTGGATTTACACCTCAGGGAATACCGTTAACTAAAAAAGCCTCTCCTTAAGAGAGGCTTTAAAATTCTTAAGCTTCTTTTTCATCAAAAGAAACAATACCAAAATTCTTTTTGTTTAATTTTTTCAATTTACGTGGGATACGTACTACATCACCACCTTTTACCACTTTATCCTGTGTTTTTACTGCTTTACTCATGTTTTCAATTCCTATTTGTTCAGTCTTGAATTAGACATCCCGTTTCTATTTTCGGCAATTTAAACATATTCTGCCGCAATGCGGCATTAATCTTCATTGATAAAAGGTATTAACATCACTTATTAGTTAAGCGAGTACTTCCGATTTTTGGTTAACATGCAAATTTATGGTATCCTGTAAAATGCCAAGGGCTCTTTCCAGTACTTCCTTTTCTATCGTTAATGGTGGAAGCATTTTAATCACCTTATCGTGACGACCCACACATTCTACGATTAAATTGTGCTTTTCAAAACAGTCTTTTGCAATTTTCTTTGCCAGTAACGGATCGCTGAACTTTGATAAATCTATGCCCCACATCATACCAAGGCCTCTGATTGCGATACGTTCATCCTCAGCTGCTATTTCTTCATGAAGAATACTACTGATAAATGCAGCTTTCTCTTTTACTGCCGCTTCCAGACCAGTTTTCTCTCTGAATTCCAGTGCCGCTCTTCCGCCAATAAATGCAAGCTGATAGCCACGGAAAGTTCCGTTATGTTCACCCGGCTGCCAGATATCAAGTTCAGGTTTAATCAATAAGATGGCCATTGGCAAACCATAACCACTCAATGATTTTGATAAGACCACAATATCCGGTGCAATATGTGCTCTTTCAAAAGAGAAAAAGTCACCAGATCTTCCGCAGCCAATCTGAATATCATCACAGATAAAAAGGATGCTATGTTTTTCGCATATTTTTTTCAGTTTAAATAACCATTCCGGTGAGGCTACATGTATCCCGCCTTCTGCCTGTACTGTTTCCAATATAACAGCAGCTGGTTTTTCAATCCCTGAGTGTGTATCTTCCAGGATCATTTCGAAGTAAGCAAGACTGTCAAAACCTTCAGATCCGCAGTTCTCAAAAGGAAGAAAAGTAACATTATGCAATCCAACTCCAGCTACATCACGATGATATTGATTACTGGTCAATGCAAGACTACCCTGAGACAAACCATGATAAGCACCCATAAATGCAATCACATTAGAACGTTTGGTATAATTTCTGGCCAATTTAAGCGCAGCTTCAATAGCATTGGTACCGGTTGGCCCGCAAAACTGAAATTTGTATTCCAGCCCTTTTGGTTTTAACAGCAAATCGTTAAAAGTGGTAATAAAGTCACTCTTGGCCACAGTAAACATGTCAAGCCCCTGCATAATATTATCTCCTGCCATGTACTCTAAAAGCTGTGCTTTAATATAATCATTGTTATGACCATAATTAAGCGCGCCAGCCCCCATCAGAAGATCAATATATTCTTCCCCATTTGAACCGTATAAGAAAGAACCTTTTGCTTTCTGAAATACCTGGGGAAAACTTCTGGAATAGCTGCGGACATTGGATTCAAGAGTTTCAAAAACTTGTGTAGACATAATAATAAAAATTAGAGAATTAATAAATTAATAGTTAGAAGATTTGTTTTTTATAGGGAAGCCGGTCAGGCTTCCGTTTGGCTGGCTATTGGTGTCTGAATTGAATATGGTCTGAGGCGCGCTGCCAATATTTTAGCATTTTCATTTTTCAGCATGCTTACGTGATCGCCCGATGCCCCTACTGGCTGAATTTCATCCGCATGTGGTGCCCACCCCAGATTTTCATCGAAGCCAAGCTGCTCCCATTGTTGTTCAAGCGCACGGACAACGGTCAGTGTGGCATTCACCTTACCCGAAATGTAATATTCCATAGTTGAATTACAGATCATCAGGTAAACCATTCTGGCCAGGAAGTCTGTCAGTACACCTTTTCCAAGACATTGAACTTTCACGTAGTCCAGCATAAATGCGCGGCGTTCACCGGCAGGCAACTGTTCAAGAGCTGATTTCATTTCCGCTATCCATACGGGATAAGGCTGCGCTATAAACTTGTTTTCTTCGAGATAAATAAGTGCATCATTGACCAGCGAATCAACGGGGACCGGATAAATATTAGCTCTGACTGGTATATCCAGTAAAACGGCCTGTTCTACCTGCTCGTCCATAATTTCGAATTGACGAATCATTTCATACAAGACATATCCGCCAAAAGAATGACCTGCTAAACGGTAAGGCCCTTCTGGCTGCACCTCTTTGATCCACCTGATATTTTGCGCGGCAACTTCTTCTACAGTGTCCAGTGGAACTTCTCCTTCCAGCAACCCGATCATTTTAAGACCATATACAGGGCCTTCCTGATGAATTTCTCCTGCTAACTGATCGTACCAGTCCGGATTACCATCACCTCCAGGCAAAATGAACAAGTTTTGATCACCTTCGGTCTTACTTAATAAAATCAGATGTGCATTGAAATCCTGATCCAGTGATGCAGAGAGTCCGGTCAGCAAAACAGCCTGTGTTTCAATAGTTTTATTGACCATCAATGCATTCAGTTGAATCGCATAACCCATTTTTCTGATCTGTGCCAATAACCGTACAGTGATCAGAGAATGGCCTCCCAATTCAAAGAAATTAGCATAGATACCTATCTTTGCAATACCCAGCAATTCCTGCCAGATCCCTGCCAGTTTCCTTTCTGTAATATTACGCGGGCCAACATAATCTGCAGCTGTCGATTGATGTGTATCCGGTTCCGGAAGTGCCTTTCTATTGATCTTTCCATTCACTGTAAGCGGCATTCCGGCTAAAGGAACCCATATTCCAGGTACCATATAAGCCGGCAAACATCCTTGCAAAAATGCGGTAAGCTGTGCTTTATTAAACTCACCTTTTGGAACTACATATGCTGCCAGGTATTTATTTCCCGCGCTGTCTGTTTTTGCCAGTACTACCACATGATTCACTAAACCACTTTGTTGCAATACACGTTCTATTTCTCCAGGTTCAATCCGGTAACCTCTGATTTTCACCTGGTCATCTATCCGTCCCATATACCTGATATTGCCATCCGGTAACCAGCAGGCCAGATCACCCGTTTTATAAATCAGGGAATCAGCATCTTCATTATATGGATTACGTACAAATTTCTCTGTGGTCAATTCAGGCAGATTGAGATAACCTCTGGCCACTCCACGTCCGCCTATACATAATTCTCCTCCTGCTCCTACCGGTACAATTCCACCTTCAGTATCCAGAATATATAAAGTCGTGTCAGAGAAAGCATTTCCAATTGGCACACCCGTATAATCCTGATGCAGATCCAGCTGATACATACATTTCCCAATCGTAGTTTCCGTAGGTCCATAATGATTGAACACCTCACAACTGGTTTCAGACAATCTGAGCTGCTTTACGATATCATCCTGTAAAGCCTCTCCACCAAAAATCAGCAGTTTAGCAGGCAGCAATAACTTCCCGTCAATACACATTGCTTTCCAATGCGAAGGGACAATCTTCAGGCAATCAATACCGTGAGTTTCAAAATAATTGTAAAGTGAAAGCGCATCTGTAGTTAAAGCCTCTGCAATAACATGAAGCGTACCTCCCGCGGCCAAAGCGCCAAACAGAATTGTATTTCCAAGATCGGTCGCAATAGCAGGGACTAATGCAAATGAATCACACGCATTAACAGCACAACGCTGCTGTAAACCATCAACATAATCTACCAGGTTATCATGTGTGATCATTACCCCTTTAGGATTACCCGTAGAACCAGAAGTATAAATTACATAAACCAGGTTGGCAGGTTTACTTGCATTAAGAGAATCTTCCTGAGGAATTTCACTGACAATAACAGACCAGTCTTCCTTAATATTCAGGTAGTTTACAGGCTCATCAGCATGAATGGTTATTTTGTCTTGTAAACTTCCATCAGTAATACAAATCCGGCAACCGGTGTCTTTCAGGATGAAACGGATACGTTCCTCAGGAAATGCCAGATCAATAGGCACATATGCACCTCCGGCTTTCAATATACCAATAATAGAAATGATCATCTCCAGACTTCTGTTCATACAGATTGAAACCAGGGTATCTTCTTTTACACCTTGTGTTTGAAGATACCTTCCCAGCTCATCTGTGCGCTGATCCAGCTCCCGGTAAGTGAGTTGCTGGCCTTCATATACTACAGCTATTTGATCAGGATTAATATTTACTCGTTCTAAAAACAGAGCTACGATAGTTTTATCTCTGGCATACTGATGCACAGCCGCTCTTTCATTAAAGACATGAACAATCTCATTTTCCTCTTGTGAAGAGAGCATTTTCATGGCTTTAACAGCTTGCGAAGGATGGGTTACCGCAGCTTTTAACAACTGCTCATAATGTTTAGCCATCCTGGCGATAGTCGCTTCCCTGAATAAATCGGTACAATAGACAATACTCAGATCCAGCCCCTCGGCTGTTTCTTCAACCATAAAATTAAGGTCAAACTTAGCAGAAGCATGGTCTACTTCTTCACTGCTTAGCGTCAGGTCGCCTAATATCAGTTCAGGCTCTTCAGGCGTATTTTGCAAGACCAGCATGGCCTGGAATAAAGGAGTTTTGCTCCGGTCCCTGTCTTTAACTACCGCCTCTACAATTTTCTCAAAAGGAATATCCTGATTGTCATAACCTTCCAGAGAAGTTGTTTTAACCTGCTTCACTAATTCCAGAAAAGTTGGCGCAGCGCTAAGATCACAACGTAAAGCCAGCGTATTGATAAAAAATCCGATCAATGCTTCCGATTCTTTTTGTCTTCTTCCGGCTATCGGAGTACCTACCGTAATATCATCCTGTCTGCTGTAACGCGACAACAGCACATAAAATGAAGACAACAAAGTGATAAATAAAGTCACATCCTGTTGCTGACTGAATGTATTGAGCTGGTCAGTTAATGAGCGATCAATATGGAAGCTCTTTAAAGCACCACGTGTACTTTGTATAGCAGGTCTTTCATCATCCAGCGGAAGCTCCAGTGAAGCCGCATCCCCAAGTTTTGCTGACCAGTAATCCTGCTGTGATTTCAGTATTTCTCCAGCTAAATAAGTGCGTTGCCAGATCGCATAATCAGCATATTGAATAGCCAGATCAGGCAATTGAGCTTTTGTATTTTGTAGCGCAGCCTGGTAATTTGCAGTTAGCTCATCAACCAGGATATTGATTGACCAGCCATCACATGCAATATGGTGCATCGTCAATACCAATAAATATTCTTCTTCCTGCAATTTGATTAATCCTGCCCTCAGCATATAATCAGCCGACAATTCAAAAGGATGAAGGATAAGCGCATTGATAGTAGCAGTCAAATCATCCTTAACTTCAACAATAGCAAGCTTCCATTGATCAGCAGACCTGATTTCCTGGTAAGGTATACCCTCAGTGGATTTGATTACTGAACGGAGTACTTCGTGCCTGCGGACAATACTTTGTAGTGCATGCTCAAGGGCATCCTGATTAAGTTTACCCTTTAATTTAAGTACTGAAGGCATGTGATAATGGACACTTCCTTCCAGCTGATCTATAAACCACAGCCGCTCCTGACTGAAAGATAAAGGAATAAATTCCGGTCTTGGCAACACTGTAATGGGTGGAAGCAATTTCTTATTCCCGCTAACCTCCAAATATTCTGCAAGCGCTGCGATCGTTGTATTTTCGAACATCGCTTTCACGGTAACCTCTAATTTCATCTGATCTCTTATGGTCCCGATCAGCCGGATAGCCAGCAGAGAATGTCCTCCAAGTTTGAAGAAATCCTCATATACTCCTATCTGTTCAATTTTTAATATCTTCTGCCAGATCACTGCCAGTACTTGTTCCGTTTCATTTCTTGGTGCAACATAACCCTGCTCTGTCAGAGCTCCGGTTTCAGGAACAGGTAATTCCTTTTTATTGACTTTACCATTAGCTGTTAACGGTAAAGATTCCAGTTCAACCAGCATAGCTGGAAGCATATAATCGGGAAGTTTTTGCTGTAAAAACTCCATTATATTTTCCTGATTATAAGCCCCCTCCGGCACTATATAACCAATCAGACGCTTACTTCCTTCTTCGTCAGTCAAAACGGTGACTACCGCCTGGCTTACTCCTTCACATTTTTGCAGTACACTTTCGATTTCCCCGAGCTCGATACGGAAACCGCGGATTTTCACCTGTTCATCAATCCGGCCTTCATAAGCAATGCTGCCATCCGGAAGCCATTTGCCCAAATCGCCTGTTCTATACAAACGTTCCCCTGCTTTTACAGAGAAAGGATGCGGAATAAACTTTTCTTCAGTCAGTTCCGGCCGGTTCAGATAACCCGCAGATAAACCAGCACCACCCAGATAAATTTCACCAACTACACCAATTGGCAACAATTGCTGCTGCTCATTTAAAACATAAACGGTACGGTTACTTAATGGAAAACCTATAGGAATATTGTTGTCAAACCCTGGTTTAATCGGGTAGGTTAGAGAAAAAGTAGTATTTTCTGTAGGGCCATAACCATTAATGATGTCAATAGCAGGATAAATTTCCTGTAATTTACGTACATGTTTCGCCGATAATTTTTCTCCGCCTATCAGGATAACAGACAGTGTTTCAAACACATCAACAGCTGTTTCTACCAACTGATTAAACCAGCCTGCGGTAAACCACATTTGAGTAACCTGTTGCTTACGTATTTCATTTTTTAACAGTACAGGATCAAGCAAAGTCTGCTCTTCGCATAAAACCAGGCGGCCACCGTTAAGCAGCATTCCCCAATATTCAAAGGTAGTTGCATCAAAAGAAGGTGCTCCGGTTGACAACAGCACATCATCCTTACCCAAAGAAACATAGTTAACTCCCCGAACTAAACTCACCACATTTCCATGTGTTACTTTTACGCCTTTAGGCTGACCTGTAGAACCAGAAGTATAAATGACGTAAGCCAGATCCTGTTCAGAAAGGACAATACCCGTTGGTGTCACAGGCCTTTGATGTAACTGATAAGCCAGCTTATCTAAACTTAGTGTTTCAATATCCTCACGCAGTGTTTCCAGCAGATCTGCATAGTCCGAAGTGGTCACCACTACCGGGCTGCTGCTTTCTGACAACATCAAGCGGATCCGTTCTTCAGGATATCCCGGATCAATTGGCATATAGGCAGCTCCTGCTTTCAATATCGCCAGAATAGCAATCATCACTTCCAGGCTTCTGTCCATACAAAGCGGCACCAGCATTCCGGTAATTACTCCTTTTTCAACCAGATAGTTCGCTAACTGATTACTGCGTTCCTCCAATTTAGCATAGGTTAGTTTTGAATCCAGAAACACCAGGCCTATCGCTGAAGGCGTCAGTTCTGCCTGCTTCCTGAATAATGAAACAATAGAATCTTCCTGCTCATATACAGATAAGGTATCATTAAAATGATGCAATAACTGTTCTTTATCTTCCCCTTCTACCAATAACAAATCGCCGACTTTGTCTTTTTTAAAGGATATAATTTGTGACAACACTTGTTCAAAATGTCTTTTCAGCTGCTGCACATATATTCCGCCTAGTATTTCCTCATTGTACATGAATAAAATATTAATCTCCTCTGTTACCGCTACGATGATAGACAGCGGATAATTATTGTGCTCTTTAATCACCACATTATCCACTACCAGTTTTCCCGGGCCGGATGAGCCGCTTTTACCAACGGGATAGTTCTCAAAAACCAGTATACTATCAAATAAATCTCCGGTAACCCCAGTCCATTGCTGGATCGTACTTAACGCGGTATAGCCATATTCTCTGGACATAATCTGTCCATCCTGAATCGAAGCTAACCACTCAGTGATTGCTGTAGCCTGTTTTACAACGGTATGTAAAGGGAGGGTATTGATATACATTCCGACCCTGGTTTCCATATTGGACAGTTCTTCCGGACGTCCGGATACAGTGACTCCATAAGTTACGTCTGTTTTACCCGTATAATTGTGCAGAATAAAAGCCCATATCCCTTGTATCAGTGTATTCAAGGTCAAACCAGCAACTTTTATATAAGCATCAGCCTTTTCTTTAATTTGCTGGTCCAGCACAAGCAGCTCTTCCTTAAAAATCCCTGCTCCCCTTGTACTGCCTTCCGGCGTTTGAATAAATGGCAATAAACTTCCCGCTTCTACACCTTGCATATAAGTACGCCAGTATTCTTCCTGTGCCCCTAAACCTCTGCTTTCTATGTAGCGGATATAATCTTCATATTTATCCTGTTCCGTTATTTTCACTTCCTGACCATTTGCCAGCAGTTCATAATACGCTAGTAATTCTTCCATTAATACGGACATAGACCAGCCGTCCAGCAGAATATGGTGATAAGTCCATACCATGAAAAAAGTATCTTCACCAGTTTGCAATAAGCTGATACGCATCAATGGCGGCTTTTTAAAGTCGATTCCTTTTTTCAGATCTTCTGCTATGAATAAAGCGATGTCCTCTTGTTGAATCTCCGGACTATGCTGACGTAAATCCACTACTTGAAAAGGCAGGATCACCTCTTCATGAACACATTGAACCGGCATCCCCAGAGATTCATAATCAAAACTGCTGCGCAGAATAGTATGACGCTTTAACAATAACTTCCAGCTTTCCTGAAGCAAACCAGTATTTACCTGTGATAAATCACAAGTAAATTGTTCCAGATAAGCAGCAGCCTCACCATCGTATAAACCATGAAAAAGCATTCCTTCCTGCAAGCCGCTCAACCGGTAAATAGCAGATATACTTTCATGACGTTTCCTGGTTTCCGGTGCCTCTGCATGCTCCAGATAGTCTATCAGCTCTTGTTTATTGTTTTTGATATAATTGATAACTTCCGTATCACTTCTGATTGCAGCGATCTGTTCATTTGTCAATTTGTTCTTATCTCCTCTTAAAGTGAGTTTACCATCTTGTACGTTTAAAGAGAAATGTCTGCTATATAGTTCCGCTATGAATTCTTTGATTTCCATGTAATAATTTTAAAAACTAATGATGTCTTCGAGATCTCCCTCGTCGCTATTTAAAAATTTGTCCATTTGCTGATAACTCACTTCCCCTGTTAATCCATAATCAGAAGGTGTGAATGACTGAGGACTTCCGGCCTGTGTGATACAATGTGTAATCAGCTCTTTTAGACGAACCATATAAAGCACAGCCAGTGATTCAATAGTAGAACTTTCAAAATGCCAGTTACTGTAACTCCAGTTCAGAGAAAGCTGCCCGTTTTGTACCAGTCCGGTCACAGAAATCAATTCCCGCATCGGGTAACTGGCACTGATTTCCCGGCCAGCAGACTCTTCTGCATAAGTAAACACACCTGCTGCACTGGTGATATGATCAAACTGACCGAGGTAATTAAAGATAATATTCCACGGTGCAGCATCCTGAAGTGCGGGTTCTCTGTTGATATATTTCAGCACGCCATAACCAATGCCTTTGTCAGGAACCTGGCGGAGCTGCTCTTTGATACTTTTAATCAGATTACCAGTGTCATTACTTTCAATTGCATCAGTAGTCAGCAATACCGGGTAAAGATTAGTGAACCAGCCTACCGTACGGCTTGTATCCATATCAATTCCCAACTCTTCCCTTCCGTGGCCTTCCAGTCCGATCACTACTTGTTTTTCACCACTCCAGCCGTTAATCGTCAAGGCCAGCGCCGTTAATAACAAGTCATTTATTCCTGTATTGTAAACTGTTGAAGCTTCTTGTAATAACTGCTGGGTAAACACCGTATCTAACTCTATAGAGAATGAGCCTGCGTCTTTTAACATAACCAGAGTTTCCGGAGTTTTATCCGTTGGCAAATAGGTTGCTGAACGGACTACCTCTTTCCAGTAAGGCAATTGGGAGCGTAACACCGAAGACTTTCCGTATTGTACCAACTGATTATGCCACTGTCTGTAAGAACTGCTTTTTTCACCCAGGCTGATACTTTCTTTCTTCAACCCCGCTTCCAGCAAGCGTTCCATATCTTCCAGTAAAACACGCCACGAAACCCCATCTACTGCAAGGTGATGCACTACAAAAAGCAAGCGATTATACAACTCAAAATCAGGAGTTTCCATCCAGACAAACTGGATTAGCGGACCGTTAGTAATGTCTAATCCAGCCTGATAATTTTCGCAGTTTTCAGCAATGGTTTCTTCCAATGCCGATTTAGCCACTACGGTCAGATCTTCATAACTCAGCTGTACAGATTCATCACTGTAAGTCTGAACCCATTGATTTTCATTCTTATGGTAAGAGAACCTGAGCGCATCATGATGCGCTTGTAATTGCTCCAAAATATCGGATAACATTTCCTGATCAATACGTTTGTCCAGGTTTAGTAACACACTCTGATTGAAATGATTGATTGCATGTTTATTGACCAGCTCTTCTTCAAAAAACCATTGCTGAATCGGTGCAAGGCCTGCTGTTCCTTCCAGCTGTCCCTGCTCCCCTTTAACCAGCCCTGCTGTATTTTTACGTGCAACAGCAATAATTGCCAGCTCTGCGATAGTCTGATGCATAAATACATCTTTAGGTTTCAGATTACAACCTATCCATTTAGCACGGCTTACCACTTGTATCGTGATAATAGAGTCACCACCCAATCTAAAGAAATTATCGTGTATACCTACTTTGCTGATGCCCAGCAATTCCTGCCAGATCCCCGCTAATCCGGCCTCGGTTTCATTACGTGGAGCCACATATGATGTGGTATCAATTTCACCATCAGCAACAGGCTGAGGTAAAGCTTTACGGTTTACTTTTCCATTCGCTGTCAGTGGAATAGTTATTAATTCTACCCATAATGCAGGCACCATGTAAACTGGTAAACGTGTTTTCAGATATTCTTCTAAAAGCTGTCTGTTAAATGCACCCGATGGTACAATGTAAGCTACTAAACGCTTATTGCCCTGATCATCCGGATTCACTATCACGACAGCCTGATTAACCAGTTCATTTTGCAGTAATACCGTTTCTATTTCTCCCAGTTCTATACGGTAGCCTCTGATTTTCACCTGTTCATCTGTTCTTCCCAGATATTCAATATTTCCATCTGCCAACCAGCGTGTCAAATCTCCGGTACGGTATAACCTTTCTCCGGCCAGGAATGGATGGGCAACAAACTTTTCTGCTGTCAATTCTGGTAAATTCAGATAACCTCTTGCCAGCTGCATACCGCTGATACAAAGCTCACCAGGTGTTCCTATAGCAACAGGGGCCAGATTAGCATCAAGAATGTAAGCTTTGGTATTGGATACTGGCTTACCAATAAATGGCAGCGTACCATTTGTAGCTGCTGATAAAGCATAATGAGTAGCGACTACTGTATTTTCTGTTGGCCCATAATTATTGACCAGTGCGTATGATAAATGAGTTACATCTACTGGTGGTAAACGATCACCACCTGTGAGCAGATATTGCAACACATGATTTTGTTGCTGCAAGGCATCAACTATTTCTTTAACCAGGCCTGTGGCCACAAAACTATGTGTGATACCAGCTAAAATGTAATGTTTGGCAACTTCTTCAGGAGATAAACGCGTATCATCATCCAGCAGATGCAGCGTACTTCCGGCACACAAATAAGGCCATATTTCCCAGCCAAATGCATCAAACCCGATACTTGCCATGGCAGTCGCCTTGCTTTCAGCAGTGACTTCATAAGCACCAATATGCCATTTCACCAGGTTCACCACGCTATGATGCTCTACCATTACTCCTTTAGGACGACCAGTTGAACCCGAAGTATAAATGACATAGGCAAGTTGATTTGGAAGAATTTCCAGATTAGACACCGCTTCTTTCTTATTCCAAATCGCATCCAGCTCTTCAATCAGCAACAGACTTGCATCTTCTCTCTGGCATAACCCCGCGTATTTATTATTCGTGATGACCAGACTGCTGTTACAATCTGCTAACATATAAACAATACGATCCTGCGGATAACCCGCATCAACAGGTACATAAGCACCTCCTGCTTTCAGAATACCCAGGATACTGATAATCAGCTCCGGACTTCTGTCCAGACAAACAGGGATCAATTGTTCAGCGCTAACACCTTTGCCTTTCAGCTCCTGTGCCAGCTGATCAGATTTTCTGTCGAGTTCTCCATAAGTCAGGCTGATATTTTCAGCAACCAATGCAATTGCATCCGGATTACCTAAAGCCTGTTTTTTGAAAAGAGATACTAAAGATTCAGTGGTTTCAACCGGATAATTGACCGGGGCAGTTGCGAAATCTTCTAATACTTGCTGCGTTTCTCCCGCAGTCAGGAAGTTAATGCTATTGATCTGCTGTTCAGGCCCCGACAGAATTGCTTGTAACAACTGCTCGTAATGGCCTGCCATACGGGCAATAGTAGCCTTATGGAACAAGTCCGTGCAGTATTCTATACTCAGGTCCAGCCCATCTTCATTTTCTTTCAGTACAAAAGTGAGATCAAATTTGGAAGACGTGTGTTCAATATCTTCTGCAGATAAGACCATCTCTCCCAATTTCACTTCAGCTTCTTCCGGTGTATTCTGCAATACAAACATGACCTGGAATACTGGTGTTCTGCTGATATCCCGGTTTTCAACTACCGCATCTACAACCTTTTCAAAAGGAGTATCCTGGTAAGTATAGCCTTCTAAAAGCGTTTCTTTAACCTGTTTCAACAAGTCGCTGAATGCTGGTTCTCCACTTAAATTGGTACGTATAGCAAGGGTATTGATAAAGAATCCAATCAGTCCTTCTACCTCTTCCTGCTTTCTTCCCGCCACTGGTATACCCACAGCAATATCATCCTGACCACTATATCTGTACAGCAACACTTTAAATGCAGCCAGTAAAGTCATAAACAAAGTTGTACCCTGCTGCTGACTGAACTGCAGCAGTTGCCAGCTCAATACAGTATCCAGTTTAAAATCGGCCATCGCACCATTTGTACTTTGTACAGCCGGCCTGGTCAAGTCAACAGGCAGATCCAATATAGTGGTATCAGCCAATTGCGTAGTCCAGTAATCCAGTTGTTTAGTCAAGACAGTACCCTGTAAATAATTGCGCTGCCACATGGCATAATCTGCATATTGCAGCGGCACCGGCAACAATGACGTATCGCGTTTTTCTACATGCGCGTTATATAATTCAGTCAGTTCTTTGACCAGAATTCCTTCAGACCAGCCGTCAGATGCAATATGGTGCGTTACAAGAACTAACAAATGATCCGTTTCACTGCGTGTTACCAATCCTGCTCTTAACATATGGTCTGCAGACAAATCAAAAGGAGCTTGTATAAACGATTGAATAGCAGTGGTCAGATCTTCCGGTCCGGATTCCGGTTCAATTGCAGCTAACTGCCACTGATTTTGTGCTAATATCTGTTGATAAGCACTATTGTCTTCCTCAGACCAGTGGATCACACTTCTTAATACTTCATGTCTGTTCACAATTTGCTGAATGGCATATTGCAGACTTTCTCTGTTCAATTCGCCCTGTAATTTAAATACACCGGGTATATGGTAATGAACAGTACCTTCCAGCCTGTCAATGAACCATAAACGCTCCTGGCTAAAGGAAAGCGGAATATGCTGTGGACGTACCTGAGCCGTTACCGGTGGCAATAAATCAGCAGGATGCTGCGCCAATAGAAAATCTGCCTGACCGGCAATTGTTGGATAAACAAATATATCTTTCACAACCAGTTCCACTTTCAGTCTGCTACGGATCAGCGCAAGTAATCTGATCGCCAGCAGGGAATGCCCGCCGCGCTCAAAGAAATTATCATGGACGCCAACCGCTGTAGTTTCCAAAAGCTCTTCCCAGATTGTAACCAGTGTTTGTTCTGTTTCATTACGCGGAGCTGCATATAAATTATTAACTAATAATGCAGCAGATGGATCAGGCAATAATTTGCGATCCACTTTTCCATTCGCTGTCAATGGCAGCTGCTCCAATTCTACCAGTACCGGCACCATATACTCAGGCAGTTTTTGCAGCAGATATTGACGTATTACATCCTTATCCGCAGCTGCGCCTGTGATATAGCCAATCAGATTTCCTGATTTCACAACCACAACTGCCGCTGTAACCTGTTCATGCTGCAGCAATACTTTTTCTATTTCTCCCAGTTCGATACGATAACCGCGGATTTTCACCTGATCATCAATACGCCCTAAGTATTCGATAGTCCCGTCTGCCAGCCAGCGTCCAAGATCTCCCGTTTTGTACATTCTTTCCCCCTGCAGATTGGTCACAAACTTCTCTGCAGTCAGCTCCGCGCGGTTCAGATAACCACGGGATACCCCAACCCCGGTTACACAAATTTCTCCTGGAATTCCGAAGGCACATAAGCGTCCTGATTTATCCAGTATGGAGATATGCAGGTTCTGTACCGGCTTACCCAGAGGCACGCTGTTACCCACCGGTGTTTCATGCATTATAAAATGCGTAATATCATCCGAAGCTTCCGTTGGCCCATAAGCATTCACGACCGGAATATTCCCATAAAGAGGATGGCTGAACCATTGCTCCAGCAAAGGCTGATTCACTGCTTCCCCAGTGACCAGTAAGTACTGTAGTTTTTCCAGTTTTATATCCAGCTCTTCCTGCAATAAAGCCCTCAGATAAGAAGGCACCAATTCAAGAATAGTAATTTCATCTTCAGCCACCTGCTCAAGGAAAGAAACAGGTTTTAAAATCAGTACATCATCATAAATAACAGTGCGGCCTCCACACAATAGCGCGGCAAACATCTGCCATACTGAAATATCAAAAGTATAAGAGGCAGTATAAGCCAGCACAGATGCTGCGTTTAACTGCAGGTCATTTACTTTGGCAAATAAGTGATTCAGCATTCCATCATGTTCTACCAGTACCCCTTTAGGCGTACCAGTAGAGCCGGAAGTATAAATCACATAAGATAAATCCTGTGGTGCGGCCATTACTGCTGGATTGGCAGTTGAATATTGTTTCAGCATTCCGCTGTCCACATCCATTAAAATTAACTTAGCAGAAGTAGCCGGTATCACATGACTCACCGTACTGTTACTGATCACCAGCGTTGCTTTCGCATCTTCCAGTAAATAACTGATCCTGTGCGGCGGATAATTAGTGTCCACAGGGATATAAGCTGCCCCTGCTTTCATCACTCCCAGAATAGAAATAATCATTTCTGGTGAACGGGTAATACATACCGGCACCAGGATATCTGGTTTAACTCCTAAAGTAATCAAATGATAAGCCAGCTGATTCGCCCGCTCATTCACTTGTTGATAAGTTAAAGTATCATTTTCATACATCAGGGCAACCGCATCAGGCGTATTTGCTGCTTGTTTTTCAAACAGGCTTACAAACGTTTCCTCCTGAGGATAAGCAACCAACGGCCCCTGTCCTATTTGTTGTAATGTATTTTCTTCTTCCTGCGTCAGCATTACCAGCGCTGCAATATCCTGTGATGGCATCTCTACAACAGACCTCAGCAACTGCTGATAATGTCTGCCCATGCGGGCAATGGTCTCTTGCGCAAAAATATCCGTACAATAATCTATACTTAACTGTAATACACCTGCTTCTTCTGCGAGGGTAAAAGTAAGATCAAACTGAGCCACTACATGCTCATTTTCAACCGCTGAAATAGCGATCTCATGGAAACCATCCGTAAGCGTGACAACCGTATCCTGCATTACAAAAAGCACCTGGAATAACGGACTTCTGCTCAGATCCCTGGTTTTCACTACAGCCTCTACTATTTTTTCGAAAGGCATATCCTGATGTTCATATCCATCCAGCAACGTAGTTTTAACGTGCTGTAATAAATTCACAAAAGAAGGATTTCCGCTCAGATCAGTATGGATTGCCAATGTATTGACAAAGAAACCGATCAGCTCTTCTGCTTCCTGTTGTCTTCTGCCTGCAACCGGGGTACCCACACAGATATTTTCCTGGCCACTATAACGGTGCAGTAAAACCTGGAAAGAAGCAAACAAAGTCATAAACAAAGTGGCCGACTGCTGATTACCCAAAGCATGTAAACCGCTCGTTAACTCTTTTTCTATTTCAAAACGCAATACAGCACCATTGGTACTTTGAACAGCTGGTCTTGGATAATCTGCCGGAAGTTCCAGCGGTTCCAATCCCGCAAGTTGTTTTTCCCAATAAGCCTGTTGCTGCGCTAAAACTGCTCCGGTCAGATAAGCTCTTTCCCAAAGCGCGTAATCCGCATATTGTATAGGTAAAGGAGCTAAAGAAACCACCTGCTGCGTAGTATAAGCATTGTAAAGCGTTGTAATTTCATTCACCAGTAAGGATACTGACCAGCCATCGGATGAAATATGGTGCATCACTATGGCCAGCATATATTCATCTTCCGCTAAAATAACCAGTCCAGCTCTCAGCATATGATCTGCTGCCAGGTTAAAAGGACGGTCAATAAAATCAACAATCGCCGATTCTGCTATTTCTTCCAGTTGCCATAAATCTGAAGGCAATACCTGCTGCTCGACCATTCCGCCATACGGAGCTTGCAACAAAACTGTTCTTAAGATCTCATGACGGTTGATTACTTGTTGTATCGCATACTGCAAAGCTTCTTTATTCACCCTGCCCTGCATTTTCAGCACTGCAGGAATATGGTAATGTGTACTTCCTTCCAACTGATCAATGAACCATAAACGCTCCTGTCCAAACGACAATGGTATACGTTCCGGCTTAGGCTGTACAGTAATTGCCGGTAGTAAAATCCGGTCTGATTTTTTATCCGCATAAGCTGCCAATGCGGCAATAGTTGCATGAGCAAACAGCTCTTTCACCTGCATTTCCACTTTCAGGTCTCTGCGCATCGCACCCAATAACCGGATAGCCAGCAGGGAATGTCCTCCCAGTTCAAAGAAATTATCATAGATACCCATACGCGGCACTGCTAACAATTGCTGCCAGATTGCTGCAATCTTCACTTCAGTTGCGCTTCGCGGTGCCAGATATTCATTGGCAGACAACGCACCTGCCTGTGGATCCGGTAATTCTTTCCGGTTTACTTTTCCGTTGGATGTCAATGGAATTTCTTCCATCAATACCCATATTGCAGGCACCATATATTCCGGCAACCTTGAACCAAGCCAGTTTTGTACAGCTTCTTTATCAAATTCTTTTTCTGGCACTACATAAGCAACCAGTTGTTTATCACCCGAATGACCAGTTCTTGCCAGTACCACACTATTGCTCACCAATCCGCTCTGCTGTAAAGCGCTTTCAATTTCTCCAAGCTCAATACGGAAACCGCGGATTTTCACCTGGTCATCGATACGGCCCAGGTATTCAATATTTCCATCCGGATACCATCTTGCCAAATCACCTGTACGGTATAATCTTTCACCCGCTACAAATGGATTGGCGATAAATCTTTCCGCTGTCAATTCTTCTCTGTTCAGGTATCCCCTGGCTACACCAGCACCACTGATATAGAGTTCTCCTGGCACCCCTATCGGTACCAGATTTTGTTGTAAGTCCAGAATGTAGGCACTTAGCGTGGGTATTGTTTTACCAATAATACTCGCACTGCTATTCAAATGCTCCTCGTCAAGTAACTGATAAGTAACGTGTACCGTTGTTTCGGTAATACCGTACATATTAATCAGCAAGCAATCTGTATAAGCCTCTCTCCATGGTTTCAGTTTTCCGGGATTTAGTGCTTCCCCACCAAAAATCACATAACGAACAGCGATCGTATCTGTATAAGTAACCAGGTAATCCTGCAATACATAAAATGAAGACGGAGTCTGGTTCAGTACAGTCACTTTTTCTTCGACTAATAATTGCGCAAACAAAGTGGTATCGCGGGATATATGCTTAGGTACAATGACCAGGCGGCCACCATAAAACAGCGCGCCATACATTTCCCAAACTGAGAAGTCGAAGCAGAACGAGTGGAACATGGTCCAAACATCCAATTCATTAAAATCATATAATGGTGATTCCGTTTCAAATAACCTGACTACATTCACATGTTCAATCAGCACTCCTTTAGGGCGGCCTGTTGAACCAGATGTATAAATTACATAGGCCAGGTTATCCGGATTCACGTTTACCATTACCGGCGAAACTGAATACTGACTGATCAGCTCCTGATCTGTGTCCATTTCAACCAGTTTACGAATACTGCTGATAGATTTTAGTGTTTCACTATCAGTACTGTTACTGATCACAATAGTCGCTGCCGTATCTTCCACCATATACTGAATACGATCTTGTGGATAAGCAGGGTCCATCGGCACGTAAGCACCGCCCGCTTTTAACACCCCTAATAAAGCGACGATCATGTCCAGTCCATTGCTCATGCAAACCGGCACGAGCATCTCTTTAGTCAGACCGATCCCGCACAGGTAATGTCCTAACTGATTAGAACGCTCCTGTAATTGACGGTAAGTCAAATGACTGGTTTCATAACTTACTGCAACCGCATCGGGCGTTTTAATCGCTTGTGTTTCAAAAAGCGATACAATAGTTTCTTCCAGCGGATAACCAGCTGGTACACCTGTAAAGACTTTCAATAATTGGGCAGCTTCCTGAACCGGAAGGATTTCACTTTCACGAACCAGTCCTGTATAATTATTCAGGTAAGCCTGAATGATATTGTTGAAATATTCCAGCAGTTCAGCCAGTTTTTTACCAGACTTCAGCTTTTTACGTAAAATATACTGGATGCTGAACGTATCACCAGTGGTATTGACTGTACAATCCAGGTAAGTATTGGTAAGCTCGTAACCTGCAATAGCCAATTCCTCTTCTGCAGACTCTTCAGCAATGGTTGCTGCAATCCCCGCATCCAGTTTATTGTAAACGTGGAAGTTGATATAATTGAATAAAGCATCAAAAAATGGATTGTCATGAGACGACTGTTCTCCGGTAGCCTTGGTGATTTCAAACAGACTCGTTCTGTCGCGTTCTTTCAGTGACAATAACTGCGCTTCTATGGCCTCAAAATAGCTGCTCCATGTCAGCTCCCGGGCTGATATTTTTAACCTGAAAGGATTTGTATTCAGGAAACAGCCCAATAGCTGATCTGCATCTTCAACCAGTGGCCTGTTATTGGTCACCAGACCTACAGTAAGCTCATCTTCTTGAGTAAGCAGGTTCAATGCATACAAATAAGCACCCATTGCCAAACCCTTCAGGGAAATATTATCTTGTTTGGTTCTTTCTTTCAATAAGGTAACCAAATCTGCATCAAACTGATGATTTAGGACCTGGAAGTCATTCTCCGCTGTAAAAATATCGAGGCGTTTATAATCTTCCAGTTCATTTTTCCAGAACTGTGTGTGATCATCGCTATTTTTTGCGATCAGACTTTCAATGATAAAATCCTTATAAGTACATTTCAATAATGGCAATACAACCTGCTCCGGCTCACGGATCAATTGATTACATAAATTGAAGAGTTCTGTATTCAGAGAAGCCAGACTCCAACCATCCAGAATAGCATGGTGAAACTGGAAGGCCAGTAGGTGCTGATCTTTTTGAGTAAACACGGCCGCTCTCCATAAAGGTGCTTTTTCAGGAATAAAAGGAGTAGCTCTTTCTTCTTCCAGATATAATTCCACCGCACTTTTTACTGCATCATCTTCTAGTTCTTTGAGATCAAATGACGGAACGACTACATCAATACGTTTATGAACAAGCTGAAGATCATTCCCATCCACATCCAGTTTGAAAGCAGTCCTTAAAATACTGTGTTTCACCGCTAACAGTTCATATGCTCTTTTTAACAGATCAGCATCAAAAGTTACCGGAACAGGACATACAAACTGGTCATGATATAATGCTTCCTTCGGATTTAACAGCGAAACATAAATCATTCCGCGTTCAATATCACTCATTGGATAAACATCTTCAATCGCCGCTGCATTTTCCAGTTTTGGCAGCATCGTATCTTTCAGTTCCGCTATTTCTGCTGTAAGCTGATCATACAATACCCTGCTGTTTAATAACGCAGGCTTGCTATCCACAACCGTTCCCAATTGCGCAATCGTTGCCGCTTTATAAACTTCAAATACTTTGACCTCTTTATTAAACAGTTGCTTGATCTTACTAACCACCCTGATGATACTGATGGAATCTCCACCCAGTTCAAAGAAGTTATCATGAATACCAATGCGTTCTGCTCCCAGCAGTTCCTGCCAGATTGCGCTTAGTTTTTCTTCTGTTTCATTGCGTGCTGCTTCATAGACAGTACTCAATAATTTATCCACCTCCGGCTCTGGCAATGCTTTACGATTGACTTTTCCATTGGATGTCAACGGAATATCTTCCATCATCACCCATATAGCCGGCACCATATATTCTGGTAAACGTGTGCCCAGCCAGTTCTGCACTGCTTCTTTGCTAAATGCCGCTTCTGGCACGACATAACCTACTAATTGTTTATCGCCCGAATGACCTGTTCTTGCCAGAACCACACTGTTGCTCACCAAACCACTTTCCTGTAAACAGCTTTCAATTTCTCCAAGCTCGATACGGAAACCGCGGATTTTTACCTGGTCATCCATACGGCCCAGGTATTCAATATTTCCATCCGGATACCAGCGGGCTAAATCACCTGTACGGTATAATCTTTCCCCTGCTTCAAATGGATTGGCAATAAACCTTTCTGCAGACAATTCTTCCCTGTTCAGATAGCCTCTGGCCACACCAGCACCGCTGATATAGAGTTCTCCCGGAACGCCGATCGGTACAGGATGCTGTTTTGCATCCAGAATATAGGCACTTAACGTTGGAATTGTTTTACCAATGATACTCGCACTGCTGTTCAGGTGCTGGTCATCAAGCAACTGATAAGTCACATGCACTGTGGTTTCAGTAATACCGTACATATTAATCAGTGAACAATCCTGGTAAGCTTCCTTCCATTGTCTGAGTTTTCCCGGATTCAATGCTTCTCCGCCAAAAATCACATAACGTACTGCTATCGTATCCGTATAAGTAACCAGGTAATCCTGCAATACATAAAACGAAGACGGAGTCTGGTTCAGTACAGTCACCTTTTCTTTAACCAGTAACTCAGCAAACAAGGTAATATCACGCGAAATATTTTTAGGTACCATGACCAGGCGACCACCATAAAACAACGCACCATACATTTCCCAAACCGAGAAGTCAAAGCAGAACGAATGGAACATGGTCCATACATCCTGTGCATTGAAATCATATAATGGAGTTTCCGTTTCAAATAATCTGACTACATTCCTATGTTCGATCAATACCCCTTTAGGACGACCAGTAGAACCAGAGGTATAAATGATATAAGCCAGATCTTCTGCATTTACAGCTACAGGCACTGATTCAGTTGAATAGCTGCTGATCATCTCAAAATCAGTGTCCATTTCAACCAGTACACGAATTGCATCAATAGTTTTTAAAACAAAGCTGTCAGCACTGTTACTGATCACAATAGCTGCTGCGGTATCTTCTACCATATACTGAATACGGTCTTCAGGATAAGCAGGGTCCATGGGTACATAAACCCCACCAGCTTTTAATACACCCAGAATGGCTACAATCATATCCAGTCCATTGTTCATACAAAGAGGCACCAGCGTTTCTTTGACCACACCGATACTGGACAAATAATGTCCAAGCTGATTAGAACGTTCCTGCAGCTGACGGTAAGTCAACTGACTGGTTTCATAACTTACCGCAATAGCGTCCGGCGTTTGGAGTGCCTGTGCTTCAAAAAGTGAGACTATAGTTTCTTCTTTAGGGTAATCTGCCTGCACACCTGTAAAGGTTTGCAGCAGTGTCAGTTTCTCTGGCGAAGTCAATAAAGGCAACACACTGATCTGCTGCGCAGGACTAGTAGTCACTGCTCTTAATAATTGTTCAAAGTGCCCGGCCATTCTGCTGATGGTTGCAGGTCTGAACAAATCTGTACAGTATTCAATGTGGAGGATTAACCCATCTTCCCCTTCTTCCATATTGAAGATCAGATCAAATTTTGCAGTAGTCAGCTCTACTTCATCTTCCGTTAAAGTAAGGCCCGGCATAGCCCAACCCGCGTGATCCGGTACATTTTGTAGAACAAACATCACCTGGAACAATGGGCTGATGCTCATATCCCTGCTTTTCACTACCGTATCTACTACTTTTTCAAATGGCAATTCCTGATGTTCATAAGCTTCCAGCAACGTAGTTTTTACCTGTTGCAATAATTCTGTGAAGGAAATATTCTCATTCAAACCCGCACGTATAGCTATCGTATTGATGAAGAAACCAACCAGTTCCTCTACTTCCTGACGGCTTCTGCCCGCTACAGGAGTACCTACGCAAATATCTTCCTGTCCGGTATAACGGTATAATAACACTTGCAAAACAGACATCAGTGTCATAAACAGCGTAGTGCCTTGTTGCTGACTTAGCTGGTTCAATGCTTTACTCAGTTCAGGATCTATATTAAAAGTCAGCATCGCTCCTTTGGTACTTTGAACTACTGGTCTGATAAAATCAGTAGGCAAGGCAAGTGGCTCAAGACCAGACAACTGCTGTTTCCAATAATGTTGTAAAGATTCCAGCACTGCACCCTTCAGATATTGACGCTGCCAGATTGCATAATCTGCGTACTGTACTTCTGGTAATGTCAATGCTGCCGTTGTATTTTCCAGGTAAGCCGTATACAGCTCAGAAAGTTCACTGACTATAATAGCAGATGACCAGCCATCTGAAGCAATATGGTGGATAGCGACAACCAGTATATGTTCTTCCTGCTCCAGTTGAATCAATCCCGCCCGCAGCATATGATCTGCCGATAAAACAAATGGACGATCAATAAATGCACTGATCTGATCGTGCAGCTTACCTTCTATGGTCAGCTCTTCCAGTTGCCACTGATCTGGTGCTAAAATATGCTGAAAAGGAACTCCTTCTTTTGCTCCGATTACAGTTCTAAGCGCTTCATGACGGTTAATAATCTGTTGCAGGGCACAACTTAGTGCCTGCTGATTGACTATTCCATTCAACCTGAATACAGCCGGAATATGGTAATGTATACTTCCTTCGAGCTGATCGATAAACCATAAACGCTCCTGACTGTAAGACAATGGGATAAATTCTGGTCTTTTCTGAACAGTAATGCCGGCATTCAGTTCAGTTAATCCCATTAACCTGATATAAGCAGCCAGTTCATGAAGAGTTGGACGTATAAATACATCTTTAACCAGCAGTTCTGTCTGCATTTCTTTTCTGATTGCTGCGATCAGTCTGATCACTAATAAAGAATGTCCGCCGCGTTCAAAGAAGTTATCATAGATACCCGCCTGTGGTATTTCCAGCAGACGTTCCCAGATCTCAGCCAATTGCTGCTCACTCTGATCACGCGGTGCTGCATATTCCCTTAAGGCAGCCGAAGCCACATCAGGCAACGCTTTTTTATCAATTTTACCGTTGGCCGTCAATGGAAATACTTCCATCATAAAAATCACCGGTACCATGTATTCTGGTAATCTTTCTTTCAGATATTCAGCCAGTTCGTCCCTGTCAGCTCCTTCTTCGGGAACAACATATCCGATTAATCTTTTAATACCACTTTCGTCTGCTTTAGCTACTACTACGGCCTGTGCAACCAAAGGATGATCCTGTAATACACTTTCTATTTCTCCAAGCTCAATACGGAAACCACGGATTTTCACCTGGTCATCCATACGGCCCAGGTACTCCATATTTCCATCTGGCAACCATCTTCCAAGGTCACCGGTTTTGTACATTCTTTCGCCAGCATGTAATGGATCTTCTACAAATTTCTCTGCAGTCAGCTCAGGACGTTTCAGATAACCACGCGCTACCCCGATACCAGCTACACAAATTTCACCTGGTATGCCTATCGGACACTGCTGCCCGGCACTATCCAGCACATATAACCTTAAATTTTGTATTGGTACACCCACCGGAATATTTACAGCATCCGGAGTATCATTCATAAAGTAAAAACTTACATCATCAGAAGCCTCTGTAGGGCCATAAGCATTCACTACCTGTATGGATTTAAAATGCGGATGTGCAAACCATAACGACAGCAACTGACGCGTCACGGCCTCACCAGTAACCAGCAGATATTGTAACGCACTTAAAGTCACCTCTGTATCTTCATGCAATACCGCATTCAAATAAGAAGGCACTAACTGAAGCAGCGTTACCTCCTGCTGATCAACTGTTCTGATCAGCGCATCCGGACGCATGATCAGACTTTCCGGATAAATGATAGTGCAACCGCCACAAATCAGCGTATTCACCATTTGCCATACAGAAATGTCAAAAGTATAAGGAGCGGTAAAAGCCAGCATAGTTTTTTCGTTCATGGTGAACTCATCCACCATAGCCAGTAAATGGTTGAATAAACCAGCATGCTCAACCAGTACTCCCTTTGGCTTGCCCGTAGATCCTGAAGTATATAACACATAAGCCAGATCTCCCGGAGCGGTAATAAGTTCGGGTGAATCCACCGGCTGGCTTTGCCATATTTCAAGGTCATGGGCTAAAGTAATCACCGTAACATTCAAGTCTGAAGGTAAAACCAGCTGGCTTACAGGATCAGCAATGACAACAGTTGCCTCACAATCTGCCAGCATATAGCTGATCCTGTCTTGCGGATATTTTGGATCAACCGGAACATAAGCTCCACCTGCTTTCCAGATACCTACTACAGCAACGATCATATCCAGTCCCCTGTTCATGCAAATAGGGACCATACTATCCCGTTTCACCCCTTTCGTCCTTAAATAATGTGCAAGCTGATTGGCGCGTTCATTTAATGCGGCAAAGCTTAACACTTCTTCTTCAAATCTTAAGGCTGGTGCATCCGGCGTATTTTTCACTTGCGCCTGGAAAGCATGGACAAAAGTCAGCTCATCAGCATAAGTAATCAGCTGGCCGCTGGATATCTTTACCAGCTCTTTTTCTTCCTGGTCAGTCAGGATATTCAGGGTGCCTGTTCTTTGTTCAGGATTAGCGACTATAGCTTTTAACAACTGGTTATAATGACCAGCCATTTTCTGAATGGTTTCCGCACTAAACAGGTCTGTACCATATTCAATACCCAATAACAATTCCTCACCTTTTGGAACTACGGTAAAGACTAAATCAAATTTAGCTGTAGTTTCTTCCAGATCTGTCGTAGTTAGGGACAAATCTCCCAATTCGAATGCGATCTCATCCGGCATATTTTGTAATACAAACATGGCCTGGAACAAAGGATGTCTGCTTAGATCTCTGGTTGTGGCTACTGCCTCCACAATCTTTTCGAATGGCATATCCTGGTAATCATAGCCTTCCAGCAAAGTTCCTTTGACCTGCTGTAGTAAGTCTGTAAATACAGGATTATCACTTAAATCGCTTCTTACCGCCAGTGTATTCACAAAGAATCCAATCAGGTTTTCTTCTTCCTGTTGTTTCCTTCCAGCCAGTGGTGTACCTACACAAATATCCGTCTGGCCGCTATAGCGGTATAACAAGACCTTAAACGCAGCCATCATAGTAATGAACAGCGTAGCGCCCTGCGCCTGGGTTAAGGAATTCAGCTGAGCAGTCAGTTCACTGTCTAAAGTGAACCCTAATAGCGCACCGTTCGTACTTTGAACAGCTGGTCTTGGATAATCAGTTGCTAAATTAAGCGGTGATAATCCGGATAATTTATTGGTCCAATATTGTTTTTGTTGTTTCAGTACCTCACCAGTTACATATGCTTTTTGCCATAATGCATAATCAGCGTACTGTATGGGTAAAGACAGCAGCTGATGCTCCCTGTTTTCTATATAAGCTCCATATAATCCGGATAGTTCCCTGGCCAGAATAGCTACCGACCAACCATCAGAAGCAATATGGTGCATGGTAATCAGCAGTGTATATTCATCAGTTGTAAGCTGCATTAAACCTGCGCGTAACGAATGATCCGCAGCCAGATCAAAAGGCTGATGAGCCAGTTCATGAATTCCTTCCGTATTAACAACTTCACTAAGCGTCCACTGATCAGCAGCTAAAATATGCTGATAGGCAACTCCATCTTCTTCTCTGATGACAGTTCTCAATACCTCATGTCTGTTGACAATCGTTTGCAATGCATATTGTAAAGCTTCGCGGTTTACTTTTCCTTTAATATTCAGTACTGTAGAAATGTGATAATGTGTACTTCCTTCCAGACGGTCAATAAACCATAAACGTTCCTGACTAAATGACAATGGAATATGTACAGGTCTTACCTGTGGAGTAAGGGCTGGTAATAACACGCTGTTTTCCTGTTGCTGAATATGTATAGCCAACGAAGCAATAGTCCGGTGTATAAAAATATCCTTCACTGCAAGCTCTGCCAGCAATTGTTTACGGATAGCCGCAATTAACCGGATAGCCAGTAAGGAATGTCCTCCCAACTCGAAGAAATCATCATTTACACCTGCGCTTTCTATAGCCAGTAAATCTTCCCAGATCACTGCCAGTACTTGTTCAGTCAGGTTACCCGGAGCTACATAGGCTTTCTTTCTAAGCAGCTCTCCTGCAGGATCTGGTAGTGCTTTTCTATCCACTTTTCCACTGGTTGACATTGGAAACAGTTCCAATTCTACCACTAATGGAATCATGTATTCAGGAAGGATCTGCTTCAGATAAGCAGTTAATTCTTCCCTTTTATAATTTTCGGCAGGAATAATATACGCTACCAGTTGTTTATTTCCATCACCGTTTACTTTGGCCAGCACTACTGATTCTTTAACCAGTTTGCTTTGCTGGATGACCGCTGCGATTTCTCCTAATTCAATCCGGTAACCTCTGATTTTCACCTGATCATCTGTCCTTCCTAGGTATTCAATATTTCCATCTGGTAACCAGCGTGCCAGGTCACCACTGCGGTAAAGCCTGCCATGCTGCATAAAAGGATCAGTAATGAATTTCTCAGCGGTTAACTCAGCCCGGTTAAAATATCCTCTGGCTACCTGGACTCCACCAATATGCAATTCTCCCGGTACACCTGCTGGTACCAGTTGCCCTGATCCATCTAAAATATGTATGGATACATTGGCTATCGGCTTTCCAATAACCACTCTGCCTTTTGCTTTAACCGGGTCATCCGATAAAGTTGCACAAACCGTATTTTCTGTTGGCCCGTAAGCATTCACCAAACGGATACCATAAGATTGAATTTTACGTGCTGCTTCACTATTCAGTGCTTCTCCTGCGGATACGATAGTTTGAATCGAAACAGGAATATTATCCTTAATGATATTCAGATAAGAAGGTGGCAGGGTAACTACCTCAACCCCATAATCGTTCATAAATTTACTGAAACGATCTGCAGACAAGATATCTTCCTTTTCCGGAATCACTAAACATCCACCAGTTAAAAGGGTGTTAAAAAGTTCATAACAAGACGCATCAAACCCGAAGGATGCAAACTGTAAGGTTCTCATACCAGGCACCAGGCGTAATGCTTTCGCCTGACTTGAAGCCAGGTTCACTACCCCGCCATGCTCCACAAGCACTCCCTTTGGAGTTCCGGTGGAACCAGAAGTATAAATCATATAAGCCAGGTTATGGGGCCACAATGAAGTTTTTATTTTTGTGCCTTTTTGATGCAAACTGGAAATAGTCGCATAGTCAAGTATAGTAATATCAAGTTGTTCCGCTGCTGAAATCTCCTGTAAATCTTCCGCAAATGCGGCACTGGTCAAACACCAGTTACTGTTGATATCTTCCAGCATAAACCTCACTCTTTCTGCCGGATATTGTGTATCAACCGGTACATAAGCAGCCCCTGCTTTTAATATACCCATAATCCCGATGATCATTTCAAGACCTCTGTCCAGATAGATGGGCACTAGTGAGTCTTCTTTTACCCCTTGATCTCTAAGGTAATGCCCCAGGTGATTGGATAATTTATCCAGTTCCTGATAACTCACCTGTGTTTGCTGATACCAAACCGCAGTTGCATCTGGTGTTGCGTTCACATTCGCTGTAAAAATATCCAGGATAGTTCTGTTTCTGGCTATTCTGTTTACCGGCTGATTAAATTCATGCAGTAATTGATGTTCCTCTTCCGCAGTCAGTAGTTTAAGCTGACCAATCTCCAGGGCAGGTGATCCTGCAGCTGCTTCCAGTAACTGAATATAATGTGCAGCCATTCTTGCAATCGTATCACGTTCAAACAGAGCTGTACAATATTCTATGCTTAAGGTCAAGCCATCTTTCTTTTCCGTAACGATGAAAGAAAGATCGAATTTAGCAATGCTATGCTCCACATTTTCTGTTGTTGCGGAAATCCCTTCCAGTTTGATACCGGACAGATCCATCGCATCCTGTAACAGGAACATGACCTGGAAAACAGGACTTCTGCTGATATCCCAGTTTTCTCCAGCTACTTTCACCACTTCATCAAAAGGCAGATCCTGATGCTCGTAACCTTCCAGTAAGGTTTCTTTCACCATTTTCACTAATTCAGTGAAAGAAAGAGATCCGTTAGCCTGATTACGTATGGCCATTGTATTGACAAAAAAGCCAATCATACTTTCCACTTCCTGTTGTTTTCTTCCGGCAAGCGGCGTACCCACACAAATATCTTCCTGGCTGGTGTAACGATACAACAATGCCTGGCATACAGACATCAGCGTCATAAATAACGTAACGTTCTGTTCTCTATTGAAATGATTCAGTTTTTGCAATAAATCATTTCCGGTTTCAACTTCAAGTATGGCTCCTTTTTTACTTTGAACAGGAGGCCTGGTAAAATCTGTGGCCAGGTTTAGTGGCTCTATTCCGGAAAGTTGCTTTCTCCAGTACTCCTGTTCTGCTTTTAAAACTTTTCCGGTCATATAATTCCTTTGCCAGATCGCATAATCTGCATACTGCAAAGGAAGCTGAGGAAGAAGACTGTTCTGGTGACCTGCATGATGGTTATACAAGGCAGATAATTCACAAATTATAATCGGGGTAGACCAGCCATCCGCAGCAATATGGTGAATGGTAATGGCCAGTATATGCTCATCTGTTCCGGCCGGAATAATACCTGCACGCAACATATAGTCGGCAGAAAGATCAAAAGGACGATACATGAATGCGGTAAGCGCAGCTTGCAGGTCCTGGTCTGTATTGATGTCTTCCGTTTTCCAGTAATCCGCAGATTGTACCTGCTGATAGCCGATTCCGTCCTGCTGACCGATTACCGTTCTGAGTATTTCATGACGACTAACAATATCTTTTAAAGCCAGTTGTAAAGCTTCCGTATTCAGCTTACCTTTTAATTTTAAGACCAGTGGAATATGGTAATGACTGCTTCCTTCCAGCTGATCGATAAACCATAAACCTTCCTGGCTAAAGGACAATGGCATTCCCATTGTCCGTGGTTGCGGGGTAATCGTTAACTGTGCCCCTTTTTCCTGTTGCGCTATATGAGCTGCCAGCGCTGCAATAGTTGGGTAAAGGAATAATTTTTTCATGGTAATGACCACTTGTAATTCTCTGGTAATCGCTGCAATCAGACGCATGCCCAGCAGCGAATGCCCTCCAAGTTCAAAAAAGTTATCACAGACACCGACCGATGATATTTGCAGCAATTGCTGCCATTGTACAGCCAGAAATTCTTCCGTTTGATTACGTGGCGCAATATATTCAGTAGTGATTACCGCTTCGGCAGTTGCATCAGGCAGTGCTTTTTTATCAATTTTCCCGTTCGCGCTTAATGGCAATTGTTCCAGTTCCACCAATGCCGGAATCATATAAGCAGGAAGCTTTTCCTTCAGATAATCCAGTACTGCATCTTTATCATAACTGGTCACAGGCACGATATAGCCCAGTAAACGTTTATTTCCGGTGATATCCTCTTTTGCGATCACTACAGACTGGCTGATCAAACCAGATTGCTGTAAAGCGTGCTCAATCTCTCCCAGTTCAATACGATACCCCCTGATTTTAACCTGGTCATCTATACGTCCCAGGTATTCAATAGCACCATCTGGCAACCAGCGGCCTAAATCACCTGTACGGTACATCCGTTCTTTCGGATCTGTACTGAAAGGATCTTTAATAAATTTCTCATTCGTCAATTCCGGTCTGCCAAGATATCCTCTGGAAACACCAATACCCGCTACACAGATTTCGCCGGGAATCCCCATTGGTGCTAACTGCATTGCTTCATCAAAAATATGGATACGCAGGTTCCTTACCGGTTTGCCCAGAGGGACATTGATATGCAAAGGGGTATCATACATGATATGGTGCGTAATATCATCCGATGCTTCTGTAGGCCCATAAGCATTAACTACCGGGATATCCGCATAATACCGGTGGCTGAACCACAGGCTTAAGACATGCTGATTAACCACCTCTCCTGTAACCATCAGGTAACGCAGTTTCTCCAGCGGGATATCCATATCTTCCTGCAGAACAGCAGCCAGATAAGATGGCACCAGTTCCAGAATAGTAATCTGATCTTGTGCCACAGCACCAATCAGAGCTGATGGTTTATAAATCAGTTCATCCGTATAAATAACAGTGCGTCCGCCACATAAAAGCGCAGCAAACATCTGCCATACCGAAATATCAAATGTATAAGACGCAGTAAAAGCCAATACCGTTTCTGCGTTCATTTGCAAATCCTCAATCTTTGCAAATAAATGATTGATCATTCCGGCATGCTCTACCATTACCCCTTTCGGTTTACCCGTAGATCCGGAGGTATAAATCACATAACTTAAATCTTTACCTTCGGGGATAACTGCAGCATGATCTGCTGGTTGTCCTGCAAAAACTGAAGAACCCTCTTCAATGGTAATTACCTGAATCTGACCAGTAAGCTGTGCTTTTGTTTCTTTGCTGCAGATCATCAGTTCAGCAGCAGTATCTTCCAGCATATAATTTATTCTTTCTGCCGGATAAGAAGTATCTACAGGTACGTAAGCAGCACCCGCTTTCATGACACCTACAATCGCAATCAGCATTTCAATGGAACGTTCTATACAAATCGGAATTATTGTATCTTTTTTTATACCAAGACCATGCAGATAATGAGACAACTGATTAGAGCGTTCTTCCAGTTGTTTATAGGTTAATTCAGTTCCTTCCAGTACAATTGCAACCGCATCCGGTCTGAGCGCAGCCTGCTCATCCAGCAACTCAGTTAACATTTTTGGATCTCGCGAAAAAGAAGAGTCCGGTGAATAACTGAGTGATTTCAGTAATTCTCGTTCTTTTCCCGGCAGCGTATTGATCTCTGAGATATCGCTATCCAGCATATAATCAAACTGATCCAGCATAAAAAGAATACGTTCCGCCATTAATCCGACCTCTTTCTGATCAAAATACTGAACCTGGAAATCCATTCTTAATTGTAATGGCTGCTGCTGACCATAGTCATACCAGAACATTTCCATTGGGAAAGGTAAATGACCACTGGGTACATTGTTCGCTATACCAGTCAGGCCATCGCCAAAGTCGAGCTGAAAATCCATTGGCGCATAATTCACTACAATTTCAATCAATGCATCTTCTACCGCATTGATTTTGAAATGTCTGCTCAGATCACCTATCAGGTAATTCTGGTTGCGATAGTCTTCTCTTTGTGAAGCCGCAATTGATTTTAATAAATCTATGACTTTCGTTCCCGGAGCACAGCTTCCCAAAAATGGGATTACCCCGGTAAACATTCCGGGAATAACGCGCAGTTGTTTTGTTCTTCTGCGGTGTAAAGGTATACCAAAAACAAACTCGGACTGATCTTGTATACTGCTAAAATAGATCATGAGTGCTGCAAGCGTCAGCTGCTGTACAGAGGCCTTGGTTTTCACCTGTAATGCTTCAAGTTTGCTTCTCTCTGCCGCTGTAAACTCCATAATGAAAGTATCACATTTTGTATTCCACTTTTCATCAGTAGCGTATCTGCTGCTTAACATAGGGGATGGCCTTTTCTCTAGTTTCTTTTTCCAGTAATCACCCTCAGCCGCATAGGCATCAGAACTATAATAAGCAGAAGCCCTCGCAGCCTCTTCGATATAGGAAGGATGTTTAAAAACAACATCTTCACCACTCACCAATGCTTTGTATTTTTTAGCGACATACTGATTTAAACCCGAAACACCGTAGCCATCAGTAATCAGGTGATGGAGTTTAAAATAATACAGATGTTCCTGATCTGTAACGCTGATCAGGTATTGTTCGGTCAGGATATTTTCTTTTTTTACTTCAAAAGGTATAGCCAGACGTTCTTTTATCCACTGCTCAATTTCCGCCCGCTTATTTTCACCCTCTTCAAAAATGAGCTCTGGCAACTCAAATTTCTGGTAAGTATCATCTATGTAAACAACAGGTACCGGATCATTGAGATCAAATCTCATCTTTAGCGCATCAAAAACTTCTAATGCAGAATTAACAGCGATGATAAATTTTTCTTTATCCAGGGGGCCGGTTAATCTGATGTATCCTCCCACATTGTAATATGGAGCTTCTGTATTGATCAATTGATCTATATACACATCTTGTTGTGCAGGGTGTAGCGGAAAAGTATGCAGTGACATAATTATTGTTTTTTAAGGTTGTAGATGTAGTTGTGAAGGAGTAGCAGATTTATTGTCCCGGGGTATAAACTGCCTTTAAGCGTATTTTTATTACGTTTGATTTATTAACCGCATACGCAGAAAATAAATCAAATTCTTAAATTGCAATTTAAGTTTTCATAGTAGTTTTAAATTATCACAAATGATTCAATAGATTGCTCCAAAGTAAATATCAAATATTAATTTATTAATAACTGTTGATTATGATTAACCTTTAAAAAGATCAATTTACAGTTAAAAATATTCATGATTTTACAGTTTAGGCTTTGAGAAAGAGAGGTCATTATATTTATATTTATCTGCCAGCCGGGATCTGGCAAAATAGAGTGAGTATTATCTTAATTATTTAAGGCTTAATTCCATCTATGCCTTATACCTATACAAACAACTGATATACTTTCAGTTGTACATAGGTATATTTTACGATTCAACAATTTTTATCCGGACAGGGTACGATTATATGATTTTCCATCCAGGTTTTGGCTTCCTGAATGCGAATGCAGACATTCTTTTGCTCAGCAGCTTGCTGACCTTTGTTACGTGAAATGAAACATAAACTAACGCATGAAACAACGAATAGCATCATCAAATTTTTAAAAATCAATTGTTTTCTCATAAAAACACTTAAATAATCTTCAAGTATAAATTTTTAAAATTATAATCATTTTTTTATTACACGAATCCACATATTATCGTGGTTAATAGTAATATCAAGATTTTAGATTTTAAATCAGATTTTTGACGAAATAATAAACAATTGTGAATATCTAAACGAAAATTTCAATTAACTAATGACGGGAATTTTATTAAGGTAATAGAAAAATAAATGCGCCAAAGACCTATCATGAATAGTCCTCTGACGCATATTTGATTAAAATATTAATTTAACGTCCACTGGCTGCTCTCGGCAGTAGCGTTAATACTGGTAGCCTGCGCAAACCCGCTCTGATTTTCTAAATTCAGGTAAGTGTTTTTCCATTCACTTTTAATCCTTTTAAAGCCATTGTAATCTTCAATTATCCAATAACTGCTGTAAAAACTATCAGGGATTACTGAACTTTCTGCATAGCTATACAAATGCTCAATATTCAAATAATGACTTGTACTTACATTTTTAATCCTGGTATGCCCGTTAACCTGCTCTAAAACCCATTTTGCACGGGCATCAGTATTGGATGAGCCGTATTTAACCTGGCCGGTTTCTTCAAACAGAAAAGTATTTAACCATTTATTTTTGATAGTAATACCTGTTCCGGTTGGTGGTGTTATAGTTCCGCCTCCAATACTGTTCAACAGACTTTCGGCATTGCTAACCTGTTGCGCGGCAAAGTAACCAAAGACCTGATTAAGTTGCTGCTGAATGCCAGAATTACCTTTATACTGTTTACGATATTGATATAAACGGTAAATCAATTCCAGTTCATGCTGCCCATAAGACACGCCCAGTTTTTGCTGCATGGTAGTTAAAAATCCATAACCAAATTCAGCAGTAGGCTCAATCATCGTTCCCTCTCCGTAATCATTCCACGTTGCAAACTGAATAATGCCTACGCTGGAGGCTAATGCTTTATCCAGCAAGGTTGAAAAAGTACTGGTTCCATTATAGGCAATTTGCCAGGTAGGCCCGTCAGCTCCGCCAGCCTGGTAAAAAGATTTGAAACCAGGATAAACTATACCAATTGAAATTGGGAAATTAGAAGCCTGTGCATAATAGTTATTTACCACGGTAGGATGATCCTGATAAATCCATGGAAACTCCCCTCCGGCATTATTTGATCCCACCTGGTTTGTATTCCCATATAATGGGATAACTTTTGGTTTTGGATTAAGACCTGCCAGGATTTGATTCCATTCTGAAGGCTGATGAAAAGTTATCGGGCCAAAGTTTAAAACCACTGGCACATTGTTCACCTTCAGATAATTACTTTGATTGAAGTAATTGTTCTGCATATAAACGAAATCACCATTTGCGCCGCTGGTTTGTCCGGCGTCCCAGTTCCGGTCTTCGTGTACAATACTGAATTGTAACCCAAGCGCATTTAATTTTGAAATCAGTGCATTAGAATTTGCCAGGTTATCCGGATAATCATAACGTGCCCTTGTACCCGGCCAGTCAATCATCACCCCATCAACCCCCGAATACTTCATCAGTAATAACTGGTATTCGATGATATCAGGATCTCCTGAGGCATATGGGCCTGTTTTCGGATAAGCATAAGCCGCAATCTGACGCTTACCGTTTGTGATTACGTCCGGATTTTGCGTGTTCATTTTCCAATGATACCCCCACGCCCCTCTTGAATCCGGTGTTTCGAACCAGGGCATCCAGTGCATGAAAATTTTCTTGGAGGTTGACTTTGAGATTGCATTCGCTACAGTAAGCGATTTAGATGCACCCTGTTCACCTTGCTGTGAGGTGACTGACTTTTTACAACCCAGGCAAGCCATGGCTATAAGTAAGCAAATAGTTAAGTGTTTCATATCAATAGAATATTTGGTTATCTACCCTGCACATTGTGCTCCGGGTATTTCTACAAATGACAGCAGTATATTCAGTTAATTAAAGCATTCTCCCCTTTCTGAGAAATAATATAAACTCACACCGGAAAAACAAACACACAAACAACTGATAAACAACCAATTAATATTTAAAAAACACGAATACTTCCAGGAAGAATATAAATCAGAATTTAATGATTAGCTTAAATAGTATGAAACACCTGGTACTTCATCTAACCTTATTGTTTATCGGTTGCCTTTACTCTGCCGCCCAATCTCCTGCAAGGGAAATAGAAAAACTTAAACTTGTTTTAAAGGAGAAGTCACAATTAGATGCACAAAAACAAAAACGTATTGACTTTCTGAAAGCTTCACTGACACACAAAGAATTGGATTTAAACGATGAATATGTGGTCTGCCTTAAGCTATACAATGAATATAAATCTTTCAGATATGATAAAGCATTTTATTACGCTCATCAGTTACAACGCATCAGTAATGAACTGAAAGATCCAGCTAAAATTGCCTATGCCAAGTTAAAACTGGGTTTTATCTTACTTTCTTCGGGTATGTTTAAAGAAACTTTTGATTCACTGAGTACTTTAAAGCTCAAACATCTGCCCGACTCAGTTAAAAGAGAATATTACTTGCTTAGCGCAAGAACTTATTATGATCTTGCAGATTTTGACCAGGATGATTATTACACCAGGATCTACAAGACCAAAGCCAGCCTTTACGTGGACTCTGCACTTAAACTATGTGACAATCATTCTTTTGATTATGCTTATTATAGCGGTTTAAAATTGATTAAAGCGGGTGATCTTAAGCAGGCTATTCCTAAACTTAAATCACTGATTTATAGCAAGCGGTTATCTGAGCATGAGTATGCAATTACCGCCTCTACATTAAGTGATATATACATCCAGTACCACCAACCTGACAGGGCCATCAAATTGTTAATCAATGCTTCGATAGCCGACATCAAATCATCTACAAAAGAAGCTGCAGCCATGTTAAACCTCGCTCAGCTCCTGAATAAAAAAACGCATATAGAAGATGCTTACCTTTTGATCAAAGCAGCTATGGATGATGCGGTTTACTACGGTGCCAGACAGCGCAAAGTACAAGTAAGCGCTATTTTACCAGTCATTGCCAGTGCAAAAATCTTACACGAGCAGGAGCAAAAACAAATGTTGTTTTTTTATTGCGCACTGTTAACTGTCTTATCAATTACAATTATTGTTTTTGCCATCATCATTTACAAGCAGCTCAAAAGGATCAAAGCAGCTGACAAACTGGTTTTACAGGCAAATGCCAGGCTGAGGAATACAATAGAAAAACTGAACGAAGCAGAAAAGATCAAAGAAGAATATATAGGATATTATCTTCATATCATTTCTGATTACCTGAACAAACTGGAAAAGATTAAAAGTTCCATTACCCAAAGGCTTACGACTAAAAAATTCGGGGAGATCAAGGTATTGGTGGGCAATATCAATCTGAAAAAAGAGCGTGAAGAATTATTCAGCAATTTTGATAAAGCATTCCTGAAACTCTTTCCGAATTTTGTTACCGAATTCAATACCCTTTTCCCGGTGGAATATCAGGTCAGACTGCTACCCCATCAATTATTAAACACAGATTTAAGAATATTTGCGCTTATTCGTCTGGGCGTGAATGATCCGGATAAACTGGCCCGTATCCTGGAATATTCTTTAAATACAATTTATAATTACCGGACAAGGATTAAGAATAAATCAATTCATCCGGATAAGTTTGAAATCGCGATTATGGCTATAAAAGCTATATAGAGGATCCCCAATGCTAAGAATTTTGCAGTCTGGCTGGTATAATACTTATAACCGGTATTTTAATCCTGATCAAATAGAAACAAAAGGGATATTACAGAAAAATAGCAACCGGTATAGGGTTATCTGAGCAATAACTTTTAAATAAATCCTTTTGGCAACGATTGCGCAATTTTAATACCTCCATTTTTGCCATTAACTCCTTCTAATCGTAATTTCAAATCTTTAAGACCAAATATCCAAAAGCATAAATTATATGAAAAGATTAGCACTGCCTTTAATTTACCTTCTCGCCATAACTCCTTTAATCCTGCTGATGTCTTTCTATTGGCCTGCTAAAAACATAACCGTTTATCTTGCAGGAGATTCAACTATGTCTGATAAAAACATCAGGGCTTATCCCGAAACTGGCTGGGGTATGCCTTTTGCCCTATTCTTTGATTCTACAGTTATCATAAAAAATATAGCCAAAAATGGCAGAAGCACTAAAACCTTTATTACTGAAGGTTTATGGAAACAGATTTCCGATCAGTTAAAAGCAGACGATTATGTATTTATTCAATTTGGGCATAATGATGAATCAAAGGCAAAATCCAGCTACACTCCTGAAGCTGATTACCAAAACAACCTGCGGTTATTTATCAAAGAAACAAGGACGAAAAATGCGGTTCCGATATTAATTACTCCTGTATCACGCCGTAAATTTAATGCCACCGGTCAAATTGAAGAAACACACCTCATTTATTCAGCACTGGTACGCGAGGTTGCGCAAGAACAACAAGTACAATTAATTGATCTGGACAAAGAAAGCCGGGCATTGTTTCAGGAACTGGGCCCGGAAAACTCAAAAATGCTCTTTAATCAGTTAAAAGCTGGTGAAAATCCCAATTATCCGGAAGGAAAAACAGATAATACCCATTTCAACGAAATGGGTGCCCGTAAAATTGCAGAAATCGTACTGCGTGAAATCAAAAAACAACATTTAAGTCTGGCAGACCGGATTTATAAAAAATAGCCGCCCCGGAAAGAGGCAGCTATAAGAGAAACGCTATTTTAAATTTTAAGGCCAGATTGTACCAGTTTGACTATTGCTCAGCCATGGTTTACCATTGCAACTTGTTCCTGGATGTGCTTTAAGACAAGCTTTCACAAACGCAGCACCGGTTGCATGGCTTTTTTGTTTCTTAGCACTGCAATAAGTAGTTCCCGTGTTATCCTGATAAAGCTGATAAGCCGGGTATCCCAATCCACTGGCAATTTGAAAATTACTTTGAACAGCACCAGGAAAACTGGTTTCTGAACCAAGAACCCATCCTCTTGAACTTTCATTTGTACCAGCAACCATATCAGCAGGAGGATTCAATGTAATGGTCACTGTTGAAGATGAACTGCTTGAACTTGCGGTATGCGAATAAGTAGACTCCGACCCGCCACCTAGAGGTATACCCAGGAATGAAATTCCTAAAGAAACTGTTTGTTCAATAGTTTTTTCAATACTATTATAAGAATCACTTTGCACAGTGATCACAACAGAAGGATAATTACTGATCGCAACGCCTGTTAAAAAGCCGAAAGGACCATCTTCGGAAAAATCAATGTTTGGTTTTGGAGAAAATACAAAACCTGAAATATCTTTAGAACCATTTCTGATCGCATCAGTGATCGGTTTCATCCATGACCAGTTTAATCCGGTTGCCATACTAAATGCAGTAGGGCCATAATTAACCAGCGTAACACCCGTAAAAGTCATGCTCACACTAATCGCATTCGAAGCGGTTGCAATCGTATCTGAAAAATAACTTGCACTCCCGTCTACAGATAAAGTGAGAAAAGAAAGGATAGGAATTTCAAAACTTGCCCCACCTTCAATACTTATTTTCACCTCACTTTCACTTGACCGGGTAACGGTCATGTTTAGTTCAACCTTATTACTGGTTGCGCTTAAACCATTAATGATATCAGGCAATGGCGTGCTTACTGCATAAGCAGGATGATAAACAGTCGCACTATCATCTAATAACATTCCACCGTTGTCGGCATCAGCACTCTGTACATTACCCAGTGCTGTGTACAAATATCCAGTGTTCATTGTTGTTGCATTTTGCAAAGAGATACTGCTGCCCAGTGCATTCAGGTAATTTGCAAAAATTGGTAATACAGGCTGACCACTTGCTGGTGTATTGTTTAATAATTTAGCTAAGTTTTTACTTCTTTGAATCGTATAAAGATCAGTGGCAGGTGTTGCCCAGGTCGTTGCAATAGTACTCATAATAATATCTATTGGCTGTTGTTTCCCCGTGGCCACTACCGGACCATAGATTGATGTCCAAAGATTTAAGAGCGCCATTTGCTGATTAGTCGCTTTTTTTTGTGCTGCGTTAAGTGATGCCTGATCTGCACTTGACAGCATATATTTTACGCTGGATAATGCTTCAATAAAAAGATTAGTAAATGGCTCATCAAGCGTTACAGGATTTGCACCAGCGGTTAAACCAGCACTGATCCAACCATAAGTAGTCGCATTGAACTCCAGGTTATTAGGATTGAGGTAATAGTATGGGAAGTTTCCTAAAGCGGTTACGCCAAAATCTGTTAGTGGCTCTTTTAATACAGATGACAAAAGTGTTGATGCTTGCTCTTTCAGCGCATCGATAATTTCTGATGCTTCTGATTCGACGGTTAATTCGGTATTCATGGTCGTAGTGTTTTGAGGGTTGAATTTTACCTACTCTGTTAAGGCTTTTCGGTTTCTGCCTTTGTCAGCTTTAAATTAAAGCGCTTTAATCGTTTGACATGTCAAAGTAAAGGCAGAATAAAAGCTTTTTTCCGCGTTGAATATCCCGGCTTGGTAAACAGGTGTTTTTAACATGCAGACCAGGTAAAAACACCTGGTCTGCATGTTTCAGGAAAAAGAATAAAGAGGTTTTCTATTAAAATTTGACTTCGAAGATGCCATACTTGATGGCAAAGATGACTAAGCCGGCTGTGTTTTTACAACCTGTTTTTATTAACAGGTTTGTCCGGTGTCCGTCAACAGTACGACTGCTGAGAAACAGTTTTTCAGAGATTTCAACATTGGTCAGTTCATCACAGATCATCTTTAAGATGGTAGTTTCCCGCTCCGAAAGATTGATGGGTATACTGCTTACACTTTTCAAACCCTGCTTGCGGTATCTGGCCGCGTTGCGCATCGCATTTAAAGTTTCAATATTAAAATGAAAGCCAACGTGATAGGTATTATGAATAGCCGAAAACAATTCGCTGGTTTCACAATTCTTGATCAGATAACAGCAGGCTCCGGCCTCTATCATTTTACTTAGATAACGCTCTTCACCATGCACAGAAAGTATGATCACTTTTATCGAAGGATAATCTTTATGCAAAACTGCATTCAGTTCAACCCCGTTCATTTCGGGCATATTCATATCAATCAATGCCACATCAGGAAGACTTTCCAGCCCGCCAAGCTGTTCTAAAAAAACCTTCCCATTTTCAGCCTGGGCCACCAGCTGGTAATCAACTTTACTACTTAAAAGATTAACCAGCCCTTCCCGAAATAAGTGCTGGTCATCAACAACGGCAATCCGTATTTTGTCTGACATCATTTAAAATCTAAACTAATAAACTGTTCAACACGATAAACATAGAGAATCCAGCTCCCGGAGCAGTTTTCACCGTATAAGTCGCATCGATCATATTTAACCTGCTTTCTATATTTTGCATCCCCATTCCTTTTCTGTTCTTCTGATCCCCAGGATCATACCCTATTCCTTCATCCCTGTATTGGATAGCTAATAAACCATTTTCCATGAAAATGGATATCTCTATCCGTTTTGCACTCCCATGCTTAACCGTATTGGAAATAAGCTCTTGTAATACCCTGATTAAGGCTAATGCCATATCGTATGGTAATTTATCTGTAATAGCCTCTGCAGCATTAATAATGTTTATCAATGAACCATCTTCATCATTTATGCTATCAAGTAATTCTTCCAGCGCTACCGTAAAACCAAATAATGCTAAAGCAGGAGGTGATAAATTATGCGATATGTTACGTACATCCTGTATAATTTTATCAATTAACAGTTTATGAGCAGCCATTATAGCTCCAACCCCTTGTTTTTCAGCAAGATCCTCCCGGTTAATTAACATGCGTAAATTTGACAAAGAACCGCCAACATCATCATGTAAATCCTGACCGATACGCTTTCTTTCTTCCTCTTGTGATTGTAATACCACCCGCATCAATTCTTTTTGATAACTCATTTCTGCCTCATGAATCTGCTGTCTGTTCTTGAGTAATTTTTTCTGATTATTTATAAATAAAATCACAAATGAGACCACCAGCAGAGAAATACCACCGGTGCACAAAATGATTAACAGAAAAATATTATCCCCTATTGTTTGCTGCATTTACTAAAGCCAAAGGCAATTAAAAGATACATTATGAGTAAAAGTGTGGCATGGATATTCCACATTAAAACATTGATCGCATAATACTTTTCAGTCATCTCGTTTACAGTTAAATTGGAGAAAGAGAAAATAAACAAGGCACCCGAAAAGTATAATAGTATTCCAGTATTAATCCAGTTTACCGGATTTAGTGACCACCTGGTTTCTGCATCATTGCTCTGCGCAAAATAAGCAAGACTACAGCCCATTATAATTAATGCTTCAACCGGTCTGGCATAGGTATTAAATTGATAGATACTTTGGAAAAACAAGAAGTTTACAATACAGAATACCGGAAAAAGAATCAGCAGATATTTAATAATCCTGACAGCTGTTTCCTCCTTCAAAACAGACAGATAAAAATAGCTCATCAATACAAATTCAAGTATAGTGAAAACATGCAAAACCGGAAGATTGTTAATCTTGTGATTTGCAAGCAGCACAGCCAATACATTGACGACACAATCCAGTAATAAATAATACCAGATTATTTTTAATGGCCTGTCAGCATCCTTTCTTTTGGAAGCAGCCATACCAATAGGAATTAAAACACTTACAGGAACAATTATTCCTGTATAGATCAAACTGACTGGAATTGCCATTATTTTTTATATCGCAAATAAGGCTCAACACTATTAAAACTGTCAAATAGCGGACTCATCGTGTTACATAAAGTTGGACAAGGCTGAGTGAAATCATACACGGTGGAATATGCTTTGTTTTTTAACATTTCTTCCTTAGATATATTAGCAGCACTGGATCTGGTAAGCATGTCATTGTTCTGCGCATCCACCGGAACCAGCATCCCACAGATTTGAAATGGAAAATCAGGATCAGGTATACTCATATACAGCCTCACTGAACTTGCATCCGGATGTTCTTGTTTCAGCAAATCTATATCTCTCATATTAATATTGATTGCTCTGAAAATTAATTGAGATGGTATTAACGGGCCAACAGAATCGCAAGCCGGAATTGCCTGTGGTAATTTAGATTCCTCAGGTAATGAGGTAATCATCTTTCTCCAGGACGTAGCTCTTTCAATGGCAACACTCAAAGGAATGGTTGGTGGAGTTTCAGCTAGTATACTGTTAGGTGTTATTTGTACAGATTGAATATGATCAGAGTTTTCCATGATTTCTTTATTTTATATTAATAGGATGTTATTTCATAATACTTTGCAGTTTTCCATTGGCAGCACTACAACTGTAAACCACAGCATAACCAGGTACACCGGCTGCATTGATTGTCCCAGTGCGGAATATGCCAAAAGCTGCTACCCAAAATAAATATTCTACGGTAATCCGCGGATCAGCAATCGTTAAATTAGGGGTTGCCACCCTGCCAAAAGTTGCAGATGGTGTATTTCCGCTTGCCATTACTTGTGGCTGTAATTGTTTGGCAAGTTCCCCGGCAAGCAGTGGTTGTAAATTACTATTCGTCAAAAACAGAGAAAGTTGATTGGTCAGGCTTTTAAAATCTCCCATTACAGGCGTATAATTAAGCACAACACCAAAATCAGTATTTCCTGGTGGTAATTCAACGGAGGGAAAAACAGCTTTAAATAAATATTCTGATTCCAGATAAGCTGAATTAATTGCTTTACTAATAGTCTTTGAAAGTGTGGAATCAGGCAAATCTGACTCAGCAAACGGAGGAGGAACCGAAACTTTAGTACGTGGAGTGAGAGAGGTCGTAATCAAATTCAGATCCTGAGTAGCGGTTGGAATGTCCGTTATATGCGTTTCAGTTAAAGTCAGAATTTCTTTCCTGGTCAGGGAAATAATGGAGGCAAATTGGCCCATTGTAATGGTTGATTTAGATTAAAATACCTACTCTTTTATGGCTTTTCAGTTTACGCCCTATTGCTATTGAGAACGGCTAAATTATTTTAAAATATTGAATTGTAACGAGATAGAAATACCTGATTATTTAAGGTGTTTTCGTCTTTTTACTTTAAATTATTTTTCTGTATATAAGACAGGGTTTTCCGGGCATGAAATTAAACCTAAAACTAATATCCGGTTTTATACTGCAAAAAAAACGAAAGGCAGCGCTGTTAGCAAAAGATGAACAACTTGAACAAAAACAGGCTGTATCATAAATCATTGATTTGCTTACAGGCTTCAGGGGTTTGCATACATGCGCGCGATTTGGCTTACCGACCTTTGAATCATGGAAATAAAACAAATAGCATTGGGCAGCCAGGGTTTGGTTGTGCCTTTGATCGGTCTGGGTTGTATGGGGATGACGGGTTTTGAAGAGGCACATATGTATGGTCCTGCGGATGAGCAGGAAGCCATCGCAACGATCCAGCGTTCGCTTGAGTCAGGAGGTAATTTTTTAGATACTGCCGATCTGTACGGACCGCTGAAGAATGAGCAGCTGATCGCTAAAGCGATCAGTGGTAAACGTGATCAGTATATTTTGGCAAGCAAGTTTGGCTGGGAGATCGATGATAACAATAAGGTAACCTGGGCCATCAATGGTAAAAAAGATTATGTGAAGAAAGCTGTGGAGCGTTCGCTCAAAAACCTGAATACGGATTACATTGATCTGTATTACCTGCACCGTCTGGATAAAAATACGCCGATCGAGGAAACAGTTGAGGCGATGGCTGAGCTGGTTCAGGAAGGTAAAGTGGGTTATATCGGGTTGTCGGAAGTTTCGTCTGAAACGGTTAAGCGGGCGCATGCCGTACATCCGGTCACTGCCGTACAAAGCGAGTATTCTTTGTTCGAGCGAACGGTGGAAGAACGTGGGGTTTTGGCAACCTTAAAGGAACTGGGTATTGGTTTTGTAGCTTACTCACCGCTGGGCCGCGGATTCTTATCCGGACAGATCAAAAGTATCGGCGACCTGCCTGAGCATGATTTCCGCAGGGCAATCCCGCGTTTCCAGGGCGTACAGTTCGACAAGAATATTGAATTGGTGAAAGCTATCGAAGTAATGGCCGCAACCAAAAATGTTACTTCTTCGCAGCTGGCTTTGGCCTGGATCATGAGCAAAGGCATTGTGCCGATCCCTGGAACGAAACGCCGGAAGTACCTGGAGCAAAACATGGCGGCAACAACTATTGTATTAACTCAGGCAGATCTATCACAACTGGAAAGCATTGTGCCTTTAGGTACGGATACCGGCGCGCCTTATGATGAGTTCAGTATGGGTTTAATTGATTAATTTTGTTTATGAACTCGATTAACACCTTATCTGAATTTCACCGTTTGTTGTCCTTAACAGAACCTCACCACCCGCTGGTGAGCGTGATCAATCTGGCGGAAAGTGTTTTTTTGGAAGACGAGATCTGGAAAGGTTTCGTTAACCGCTTTTATTGCGTGGCGCTCAAACGCGAGGCCAAAGGCAAAATCAGATATGGACAGCAGCATTATGATTACGATAAAGGAGTACTGAGTTTTACCGCGCCTAATCAGGTGCAGCAACTGGACCTGCAGAATATGGAATGCGGGTCTGGTTATCTCCTGATCTTTCACCCGGACTTCCTGTTACAGCATGCGCTGGCAAACAGCATTCATCACTATGGCTTTTTCGATTACGCGGTTAACGAGGCGCTGCATCTGTCGGCCGGGGAAGAAGATGACCTGATCACGATCCTCCATAAAATTGATAAGGAGTGCCAGCATATTGATAAACACACCCAGGAGATCATTCTGACGCAGATCGAGAGCTTGCTAAAATACTCCAACCGTTTTTATGAGCGGCAGTTTTTGACCCGCAAGAATAATAATTCAGCGCTGCTGACCAGGTTTGAGCAGTTGATCGATGCCTACTTTAACAGCGACGTACAGGGTTTGCTCACCGTACAATACATTGCTGCACAGATGAACCTGTCGCCGAATTACCTGAGTGACCTGCTTCGGGTTCATACCGGGCAGAACACACAGCAGCATATTCATGAAAAACTGATCGCGAAAGCCAAAGAAAAACTTTCAACGACCAGTCTTTCGGTCAGCGAGATCGCCTATGCTCTGGGATTTGAGCATGCGCAATCCTTTAGCACGCTTTTCAAAAAGAAGACGAATTTATCACCGCTGGAATTTCGTCAGGCTTTTAACTGATAAAAATTAATTGATGTTTTAAGGACTTGAAAACTTATAAATTGAACTCGTTTTATAAGTTTGTCCAGGCTTAAGTACTGTGGAAGGAAAAGCAGCCTGGTTTGGAGAATCCGGGAAATGCTGAGTTTCCAATGCAATTGCCGTTCTAAAGTCATCTCTTGTACCACCTTTAAAGGTATTTTTACCTTGCATAAAATTACCGCTGTAAAATTGTAATCCAGGCTCAGTGGTATAAATATCCATCACAATACCAGATTTATCACCCTGAACAGTAGCTGCATGAAACATGCCCATTCCTTCTGTTTTATTCAACACAAAGTTATGGTCATAACCTTTACCATAGCTTAATTGTTCATTTTTATCGTCGATCCTGGCTCCTATAGTAAATGGTTTAGAGAAATCGAATGGAGTTCCAGCCACCTTTTCAATCTTACCCGTTGGGATTAAAGCAGAATCGACCGGAGTATATCCATCTGCATAAATCTGTAGCTTGTGCCCCAGAATTTTACCGCTTCCTTCGCCATTCAGGTTAAAAAATGCATGATTGGTCAAATTTACCACAGTTGGCTTATCCGTTGTAGCTTCATAATCCATTTTCAACTCATTATCATCAGTTAACGTATAGGTTACTTTAACGGTTAAATTACCAGGAAAACCTTCTTCCATATCTTTTGATAAATAATGAAATTCAACGGTATGTTCATTCGGTTGCTTTGCATCCCAGACCACATACTGATACCCCTTTTTACCCCCATGCAATGTATTCTGTCCATTGTTGGTGAATAAAGTATAAGATTTACCGTCCAAACTGAATTTACCTTTGGCAATCCGGTTACCATAACGTCCAATCGTTGCGCCGAAATAGGGCTCTGTAGATTTCTCATACGCATTCACACTATTGAAACCGACTACTACATCCGTTAATTTCCCAGTTTTGTCAGGAATCAGCAAACTAACCAGCCTACCTCCATAATTGGTAAATACAGCTTCTGCATGTTTAGCATTTTTCAAGACGTAAAGCCCTGTTTCCTGACCATCTGTAGTTCTTTTGAAAGAATCTGCCGAAAGCTTAACCGTTTGCACGGTGTCCAATACCTGCGTTGATTTAGTTTCTGAATTACAGGAAGCAAAAGTTGTCCCCGCAATTGCTAAAATAGTGATGTAAGTAAACTTCATATACCAAATTTATCTTTTATTTACCATGTAATTTATAATCCAGCAATTTAATCGCATACCCCCCTACTACACTTCGTGCCTGAAAGCCAACCTGTTTACCATCTGTTGTTTCATGCCAGTCACTTAGCGGAACTCTGCTGGATGTTTCTGTGGCAAACTTATAAACCGGATCAATAAACTTTTCAAAGTCTGCACGGTTATCCGTTAACGTTGCTGTCCACATAATCCAGTCCGATTTGGTATAACTGCGGCGGCTATCCAGCGGCAAACCAAAAGTATTTTGTTTAGTCAGATAATATTTAATTTCCTTTTTGAACACGTCTTTTGGAAAGATATCCATATCTAGTACTTTATCCCAAACCATGTTATATTTCTGGCTCCAGGTGTTTTTCTGATCAAAAGTTAAGGCATAATGATCTCCATCATTTGCCATTTCCATCCATTTAACCGCCATCTGTTTCGCCATCTGTTTATATTTCACAGCCTCAGCTTTCATTCCCAGTTTATCCGCAAGCATTCCGTATCCACCTAAAGCGACAATTGCTTTAACGGATAAATTTGCATTACGTGCCATATGACCTGCAAAATCATCTGTACAAAGCTGATTAGCCGGATCAAACCCTTCTTTACTTAAGTAATCTGCCCAGACAGACAGTGTTTTCCAATGCTTTTTAGCGTAATCTGCATTGCCTTCCACCCTGGCAATTGCTGCGGTCAGAATAATCATATTACCTGCTTCTTCAACCGGCATATCTTCTCCGTAGGTCTGTCCGTTTGCCAGAGGATAAGTTCCCAGATCATGCGCAGGGAATGGTTTTTTCCATTTGCCACTTTCACTATAATAAAAGATCCCGTTTAACATCCCTTTCAGTAAATCAGGATTATAGACAAGATATAGTGGTGCAGAAGGATAAGTAATATCCACTGTATTGATAGATCCATTACTGAAGTTTTCTTTAGAAAGAAAAAGGAGTTCTCCTTGCGGGCTCTCCACCAGTTTATGGGCAGCAATTGACTGACGGTAAGAAAGATCTAAAAGGTCAGCATATTTTGCACCTCCTGCTTTAACATTGTCTGCACGGAATCTTTGATCAAAATCAGTACATTTTTTCAGCACAGCCGCATATTCAGCATTGGCAAGCTCCAATTGTTTTTCTATCGTCTGATCTTTTTTCCGGTTCCACCAGGCGCTTAGATTCTGGCCAAAATACTGCACAGCGTATAAATCATCATAACCTATTAAAATGTGTTTTTCAACGGGCGATGCTCCAACCTGGTTAAAAGGAAGTTCTGTAGAAAGCATTAATTTTTTCCCATCCGCACTGGTTTTTCCTTTCGCAATAGTCTTTCCGGTGGTCTTTCCAGTTGTAAATGCTGCTAAAGCTTCATCTGCCGGGCCGGTATATTGTTTAACCTGTGTCCCTGGTGCAGCTACATATAAATAACCCCAATCGATACGCACATCGTCACCAGATTTTTTCAATACCGCCTGTTCTTTGGTACCTGCTTTCAAAACAGACAATTGTCCTGTTTTATATTGCTTAGCAGTTACTTCCTGAAACTCTGTATTGACCGCTAAACCTGTACTTGCTCCAAAGTATACTTCAGCATTGTGTTTTTTACCATCTTTAGCTTTTACTTTAAAAGACACGTAAGAAACCGGCCGGGACAGTAGATTCAAATCACTCATCAGCAGTGGTGAAGTGAAGTCAACATCCAGATTTACATTTCCACATTCAAAACTATAAAAAGTTTGAGTGGCAGTTACGCCAATTTTAGTTTGTTTAGCCAGCAAAACATTTGGGTTACCCACCACAGGTTTATCATATACGAGTCCGGCGTCCAGCCATTGGCCACCCACATTATTTTTAACATGAACCGCCAGCAGATTCTGTCCCTTTTTCAAAATTCTGGTATCTACTGGTACATAAATAAACTTGCCATTGAAACATTCACAGGCAAAAATCCGGGTTCCATTTAAATAGACTTCAACATCATCATCGTTCATCAATTTAAGTTTCAAACCTTTAAAATCTGTTTGTCCTAAATTAAATGTCCGGCGCATCCACAGATCTTTAGTTTTCCACTGGGTGGTTGCTGCACCATCTCCAAAAGGAGCAGTTCCGGTTTTCCAGCTTGTTTCTGCAAATCCTGCCTGATTCCAGCCTTGCCCAGGCACTGATTCTATGTATTTTGCTGGGTATGCCTTTTCGTCCGAAGCAGGCAGCAGCGTCAGGAAGCTTTCCTCCTGTCCACCAAGAAAGCGGTAAACTTTGCCGTCTACCTTTAATAGACCTGTCAACGGTTGATTTGCTCCCGTCCAATGTTTGGTAGCCGATCTGTTTAATCCCTCTGTAAATGACCAGACACTAAAATAAGGATCGTGTGTAAGCAGTGGGTATGCCGGAGCAATACGCTGCTGCTGAACTGGGGAATGCTGTTGCTGGGCTGAAGCTTTGAGCAGCAAACCTGCTAAAGCTAAAGAGATAAATAATCGTTTCATGCGATGTATGTTTTATGGCTATAATTAAGGAGCTGGAATTAAGTAAAGTTTATTGTTAACACGCTTTAGTTCTTCTACAGGCATTTTAATCACTTTTCTATCGTAGGTCATAAAGCCATTGATTTCACCTTCTACATCAGTTGTTTGTGTATAAACTGCGGCCGATAGTCCTAGCGGTATTAATTCTGCTATCCTTTTGGTGAAGGCTGCATATTTGGCAAACAGGTCACCTGAATTTTTGAAAGACTGGTAGCCCCAGTTATTTTTTTGCTGCCACGTATGTCCATCAACTGGTAAACCCAATCCGCCAAACTCACCCAAAACAAGGATATGGCCCTTGCCAAATAAATCTGGTCTAGGCATAGCCGGATGCGGATAATTATGCAGATCGACCATATGTCCGGTGATATAAAAATTACCTCCGCTTGCACTATTGACTAAACGGGAGGGGTCTTTTTTCATCGTCCATTCTGTAATTTCAACCGTTTTAAACTGTCCCCAGGCTTCATTAAATGGCACCCAAACTACAATAGAAGGGAAATTATGCAGGCTGTTCATGATCGCATCCCATTCTTTACGGTAATACCCTTCAGATTCAGCTGTCCTGTTTTTGTCTGTTGCACGGTCAAGTACGCCGGGATTGTTTTCCCATCCGTTGCCCAGGTCACCACTTGGCATATCCTGCCACAACAACATTCCAACGCGGTCGCAATAATTGTAATATCTTGCCGGCTCCACTTTGATATGCTTACGAATCATGTTGAACCCCATCTTTTTAAGTTCATCAATGTCATATAGCATAGCCTGTTCTGTAGGTGCTGTATATAAACCATCCGGCCACCACCCCTGATCGAGCGGTCCGTATTGAAAAACAAATTTGTTATTCAGCAGCATCCGTTGCATGCCTTTGCCATCCGGACCCATAGAGATCTTACGCATCGCGAAATAACTCTTTATTTCATCTACAGGTTTCCCATTTCTCAGCAACGTAATTTTCAGATCATATAAAAACGGATGTTCCGGAGACCATAACTTTTCATTTTTAACTGAAATCTCAGCAGTCGCATCTACAGCTACCTTTTCTTCGGCAATTACGGTACTCCCATCTAATATACTGATTTTCAACTGGTCACCCGGCTGGTTATTTTGAACCGCAGCACTTACCGAAATACGGTGCGTATCGATATCTGGTGTTTGTTTGGTAGATAGAATATAAGATTTGGGTACAGCTTCCAGCCAAACTGTTTGCCAGATACCCGTTACGGGTGTATACCAGATATTTTCTGGTTTTCTCACCTGTTTTCCTCTTGGCTGGGGCCCCTCGTCGGTCGGATCCCATACCCGTACTTTAATTTCCTGCTTATTCCCTTTTTTAAGTAAGGAAGTAATATTCAACGAAAAAGGATCAAAACCTCCTTCATGTTTCCCTGCGCTTTTACCGTTGACAAAAATTTCAGCCTGCCAGTCTACGGCTCCGAAATGCAGCAGCACATCTTTACTGTTCGCCGATTCCGGCAACGTGATGATATTTTTATACCACAATACACTGTCTTTACCCACTGTTTTACCAACTCCGGATAAGGCAGACTCTACTGCAAATGGCACCAGGATATGACCCTGATATTTAGCGGGTTCTTGCTGGTTTTCAGGTATAATGGCATACTCCCAGAGCCCGTTCAGATTTTTCCATTTATTGTTGCGCACAAGCTGCGGCCTCGGATACTCCGGCAAAGGGGCAGCTGGATTTACTTTCTCTGCCCATGGAGAAACAATTTTGTCTTTAATTAAAGCCCATTTTGCCTGCTGTGCATTGGCAGAATAACCTAATAGTAAGAGCATTGTTCCCGTTAGAATTTTCTTCATCATCTTATGAATTTATGGTTATAATTGGTATTTCGTATTTAAAACTCGTATTCGTGGTTACAACTGGATTTTTTGAAGAGGCGAAAAAACCATGTCTTCTACCCCATCTATTTTCACCCCTATACGTGCGAAAACATAATTCTGAACCGGAACAATAGCCGGAACAACAGCTTTAAGTGTTAAAGCAGTGGGATCTGTTATAGCTCCTCCCGATAGCTCTGCACTGGCAATATTATCTGAGCCGGAAACAAACTGAGTTTTATTCACGTATAAATTAACGCGTTCAATTTTTTTAGCATCGTTACCTGTAATGATCTGGTCTACACGGAATGTGGCAGTCAGGTCAGTTCCGGAAACTTTATAAATGGCATTCCTGATCAGGTAATAAGGGATTGCCTGCAAGTCCAGGGTCTGATTTCCATTCACGGTGACTGCTAAGGTATCATTGACTCCCGCTGTATTTTGATGCCATTTAAAAGGCCCTTGTCCATTTGGAATGATAGCCTTATAATTACCATCAAACAAAAGTGCCGAATAACTTCCATCCTGAGCAAAGCTTGCATTAATAGCTCCCTTTTTTCCAAAACCCGGCTGATAGAATTCCAGCAGAACACGATTGAATTCCAATCCGATTTCCTCCTTATTATACAGAATCCTGCCTTTTAAAGTAGAGGAAGGCGCCTCATAATTATCCTTTTTACAGGAGAAAACGGGCAGGAAAAGAAACAATATATATATTGGTTTTAACTTCATAATTGTACTATTTAAAAGCCAGGGTTACTGGTTTGGTTGTTTAACAATTTTTGGATTTGCGGATAAAATATCATTGCCAATATTTGAATAATAATTCCCCATCTGGAACATATTTGCACCTGTAACTGCTGTAGGCAATATTTCTTTAAATAGCCATTTACCGTGATTTGGACTTCCAGGATTGTAATATTTATAAGACCAGAGTCCATAGGGTTGTGTATTTTTCTTGGTAGACTGCCCTATATTACTCACCAGCTGAGCGACAGACATTTTACTTCCATCCCAAACGATATGTGCCAAACGCCATCTTTTCATATCATATAAAGTGTGTCCTTCAAATACTAGTTCTACCCGGCGTTCATGAACAATCTGATCAAACGTAACTCCTTGTATTGCTGTTGTTAAACCAGCTCTGGAACGAACCTGGTTGATATATCCATCGGCAACACCGCCCATTCCCAGTTCAAAAGCAGCTTCGGCAGCATTCAATAGAACCTCTGCATAACGGTAACGGATAAATGCTACATCACTCTGTCTTCCCCTTCTTCCTGATCCTACCTGCGGATCTAAGTATTTTCGGATATAAAATCCGGTTTGCGTCCTGAATTCTTGTCCATTAACCGGCCCATCTTTCCCAACCACCTGAACTGCAACGTCAGTTCCTGGTAACTTCACTAAATGGCTCGCATCATCACTGCTTAAAACGCTGCCATCTGCCAACTGGTAACCTGCCCAGATATCAACGTTTTTACCTTTAAATGTCCCATCAGGCAATAAAATAGTTCCTGCCAGCCTGGCGTCCCTGCCCGCAAAAGCATCCAGCTGATTGGTGTAATATACAGGATTACCCTGCCCGTCCTTTGTAGCGATTGGTGCATAAGTATTGTCTAGTTTTTCAAAAGCTTGTACCAGGTTTAAAGAAGGGTTCAGACGTCCCGCATCCAAACCTTCGTCAGAAATTGAAAACGGTTGGTTGTTAGTGGTAAAACCATGAACTTTTGCTGAGTTTACTTTAAAATCTTCAATAAAAATGGATTCCTGATTGACACTGCTTTTATCCAGAAATACTGCCGCAAAGTTCTCTGAAAGGTCAGGTAAAACTTTATACAGTTGATAAGCACCAGCCTGACCATTGATAATTTCTTGTGCAGCTGCAAGTGCTTTTTGATAATAACCGCCAGCCAGACCAGCAGGTATTCCCACTTCCGCACCCGCCAAAGTAACTTGCGGAGTTTTAAAACCATATTTAGCAATAGACCCGGCATATAAGGCGGCACGCGCTTCCATCGCCAGTGCAGCTCCTTTGGATGCTCTTGATTTCTGGTTCACATCTTTTGGTAATATATTTTTTATCGCTTCAGCTTCGCTGATGACAAAATCATAAACCTCCGATTCTTTTGATCTTGGGACTTGTAAATTAGTTACATTTCCTGAATAATCGTACTGCATTGGCACTGTGATTATGGGTACTCCCCCCATCCGCTTTGCCAGTTCAAAATAAAAATTAGCTCTTAAAAACCGTGCTTCTGCAATGAACCTGGCCTTATCTGCTTCAGTAAGCTTGGTTGCCGCAGTGGCCCGCCTGATAAAAAGATTCATGTCACGGATATACCCATAATCCCAGTTTCCCCATTCTCCATAACCCCAGCCTGTACGCTGAACAATATTGTAGCTTCCGTTTTCTGAAGGAAAAGCCTCGCTAAAATCAACAAACGATCGCCAGCCATCTCCATCCAGACTTGAAAAATCCAGTTGCCGGTTATACAAATCTCCTAAAACAGAAAGTACCAAAGCCGGATCCGAGAAGGCGACTTCTTCGGGAATAATCTGTTTAGGAGGTACATCTAAAAATGCACTATCTTTTTTACAAGCCCCTGTAAGTAAAAGAGCTGTAAATGTAAGTACTGTATATATCTTCTTCATCATGCTATTAAAAAGTTAAATTGAGACCTAGGTTAACTATTTTATTCTGTGGAAATTGAAGGCCATTATCGTCTGCAACCTCAGGGTCAACGTTATACTGTTTCATATTATCAATAGAGAATAGATTGTACCCGTTAATATAGAACCTTGCCCGCTTCACCTTAATTTTAGCTAGCATTGCAGCTGGTAAAGTATAGCCAAACTCTATTGTTCTTGCCCGGATATATTTCACACTATGCAACCAGAAAGTTGAATTATGATTGTAGTTGCTATGCCCGCCATCATTATAGCGGTTTGCAGGATATTTACCAGGAATCCATGCACTGTTCAAATCAAACGGATCGGCACGGTGCCATCTGTCTTCAAAAATTGTATTCAGGTTACCATTATTCTGAAAGGCCCATCTGGTTTCATAGTTCTGGAACCAGGTATACCCTGCTCCTCCAGAAAAATCTGCATGAAAATCAAAAGATTTATAACTTGCGCCAAAGCTTAAACCAAAATTAATGTTGGGTTGCTTTCCATAGCCAAAGCCAATTGGACGGTCGTCATATTCGTCGATTTTGCCATCGCCATTCTGATCCTTATAGATCAGATCACCAGGTAAAAGACTTCTGTTTCCTTTACCATCAATATTTACCGGATAATTATTGATTTGTTCCTGAGAAGTAAACTGTCCAATAGCTTCATATCCCCAATCTATATTGGTATACCTGTTTTCGGACGAGTTCCGGTATTTATCCCACGAATTAAAAAATAATGGGTTATAAGATTGCAGGTTTTCAGACCGGGTATAGGAAAAATTACCTCCGATATTAAAGTTAAACTGTCCAACTTTACTGCTATAATTTAAAGAGATCTCCTGACCATACTGTGCATCACTGTTCACATTTTCATCTGGCAGTCTGTAGCCCAGTTCAACGGGAACAATAATATCATTTCTTCCTCCCAGTAATCCAGTACGCTTTCTGTAAAAATAATCTATCGTACCCGTAAGCTTATTGTTGAACATGCTAAAGTCTGCACCTACATCAAAAGTCCTGCTCTTCAGCCAGGAAATTCTGTTTAAAGGAATTCCTTTATCTCTGGAAACAATCACTGGGTTTCCATCCAGAATGACTGTTCCCTGGTTATAGTTATAACCTGGAAGATAAGCATATGGAGACACAATAGGTTGATTCGGATCATTTGGATTCCGGTCATCTCCGAGTATGCCGTAAGAAGCACGGAACTTCAGATCACTCAGGATCTTTTTATCTCCCACAATATTTTTCATGAACCCTTCTTCTGTAATTCTCCATCCCGCAGAAACACCAGGGAAATAACCTACGCGTTTATCTGGTGCAAATAAATAAGAGGCATCCCGTCTTGCAGAAGCTTCCAGGTAATACTTACTGTTGTAATTATAATTTAACCTGGCAATGTAGCCGATACGTGCTTCGCCATCATCGACGTCATCATACCTGTCAGCAGTTGGAAAATAGATTAAGGGCAGATTATTGGAAATTGGTGAAGAGTGTATATAATTCCGCTGATGCTTCAGTTCAATCCTTTCTGCAACCAGCGTGGCACCCACGGTATGTTTACCAAAAGTGTTATTATAGTTTAACTGACTCTGAAAAGTGGTTGCAAATTCCTTTTTCTGTTCACGTTCGCGGTATGGATTATTACTACCGCCTGTAACGTCATAAGCACCAGTAGCGGGGCGGTAAGTATAAGTATTATAGGTATACTCATGATTATTGAGTACATAATCTGCCAGATAATAAGAATATACAGCTTTAGCGACCAATCCTTTGATGCCAGGAATCTGGTATTCTGCATTGAAATTAGTTTGTAAAACCCGCCAGTCGTTACGGTATATGCCTGAAAGTTTTTTATTTAAAAAGGCATAATTGGTTTCCGTATGTCCAATATCATTCAGATAGTCTGGATTATCGTTGGCATATGGACGTTCCAAAGGATTGTTCCGCAATACTGCCAAACGTGCCAGCAGGTAATCATCAGTACCGGGAACACCAGGGTTCTCGCGGCTTTCAATCCTTCCGTTAATGTTAACCCCGACCTTAAGCCCATTGGCTACAGTTGCTGTAATGTTAGATTGGATGTTAGTCCGTTTAAATTCATATTCTTTACCCAATACAGAATTCTGATATAGATTTGTCGCGGAAACATAATAGCTCATTTTATCCGTTCCGCCGGTAAAGTTCACATTAACCGAATTCTGAGGGGCATTGTTATTACTTTTCAGGATATAATCCCGCCAGTCAAAACTTCTGTAGGCAGGATCGGTTCCAATTTTGTATTTTTCCAATTCTGCTGGTGTAATACTGGTTTTCCCGTTAGAGTTCATTTCTGCCTCTGCTTTATAACGCATATAATCATAAGAGGTACGCACTACGTCAGGGAATCTTGACCAGTTCTGGAAACCCAGATAAGCATCTACGTTAATCCGGCTTTCACCAGTTGTTCCTTTTTTAGTGGTCACCACAACTACTCCATTCGCTGCGCGTACACCATAAATAGCAGCAGAAGCATCTTTTAGCACTGAAATACTTTCAATATCGTTAGGTGCAATATTGTTAAACTGACCCTCGTCCTGTTGAATCCCATCAATAACATAGAGTGGTCGCCCCATATTTCGAATTTGTATACTGGCACTTGCTCCAGGCCGGCCATCGGTCATCCGAAAGGTAACGCCGGGAATCTTTCCTGCCAGCGCCGTACTTACGGTAGATCCGCCATGTACACGCTCAATATCCTTGCTGGTGACAGAAGAAATTGCGCCGGTAATAGACTCTCTTTTTTGCGAACCGTATCCTGTGACCACAATCTCCTGAAGATCATTGTTGTAGTCTTTCAGTTTAACGGATAGCTCCGTTTGTCCGTTTAAAGGCACTTCTTGCGTAGTATATCCGATATACGCAAATACCAAAATGGCATTTTTATCCGGAACGGTCAATTTAAATTTCCCGTTCGCATCAGACATCCCGCCGATTTTCGTGTTTTTAATTTTCACTGTGACACCGATGAGCGTCTGTCCTTTGTCGTCCGTAACTGTCCCGCTCACGTTGCTCGTTTGTGCGGTACTGGTCAGGGAGAAAAGAAGGAAAATACAAAAGGTAAAAGCTTTAAGCGGATACTGCTTTAAGCGCACACTTCTGCAATAAGCAGGTAGACTTTTTTCCATAAAGAGTTTATATTTGGTTAGGTGTACACTGATCATCAGGTGATTTTATCCGCGTACAATCAAATATTGGTTTTTTAGCTTTTGGTTGTTGCATGCATTTGTATCAATAATTCTTCAATTTGTCTCTTTTTTTTGTCAGATATAGATAGGAAAGGTTCAGTTATAAATCGATTCAGCTTTATAATTATTAATATATTTGAGATAACCATCAGACCAAATTGAAAATTCTAACCTTATTTTTTTTATTGCTGTCTGCCACGCTATCACAGGCACAGCCTTATTACTTTAAACATTACCAGGTAGAGAACGCTTTATCTAATAATAGTGTGTTTTGTAGTACTCAGGACCGCAGTGGTTTTATGTGGATGGGGACAAAAGATGGCCTGAACAGATTTGACGGGTATTCTTTCAAAACTTATCGTCATGATCCTGCAAATCAGAGAAGTCTGGGCAGCGATAAGGTTCATTCGTTACTCAGTGACCAACCAGCCAGTTTATGGGTAGGCACAGCTCAGGGCCTTTATCACTACAATGCAGTTAACGAATTTTTCACACTGGTCAAGGAGACAAAAAACAGGAGTATTAGTGTACTCACGCTTGATCATGAAGGTAATTTATGGATGCTTTCTTCAGGAAAAGTATATATTTATAACATCCTTCACGAAAAATTTTCTACGGTACAGGTTAGTCAATCATTTATTCCAACTTATATTTATTGCCGTCCAAATGGAGAAATTCTGTTGGGCAGCCCGGATGGTTATCTTGCCAGATACATCAAAACATCACGCACTTTTGAGATTCTTTCTTTAACGGCTAAAAATACAGCTATCGGATGGATCTCTTCGATCGAAGAAACAAATGATCAGCAGCTTATTATCGGGACAACGAATCAGGGCATCAAATTATTCGATCTTAAAACAAACGTTTTGAAAGATCTGATCGTAATGAACAAGGATAAAACCCACATTTTTGTCCGGGCCATAAAAAAAATGAATGACCAGGAGTATTGGATAGGTACGGAATCGGGAATCTATATCTACAATCACCAAAACGGGAAACTGGTTCATTTGCAAAAGCAGAACAGCAATCCCTATTCCTTGTCTGACAATGCAATTTATTCCCTTTGCAAAGATACAGAAGGTGGTATGTGGGCCGGAACTTATTTTGGCGGAATGAATTATTATGCTGCCCAATCTTCTATTTTCACCAAATACTTTCCCACGCAGCAGGAAAATTCAATCAGTGGAAATGACATCAGGGAAATCTGTAAAGACAAGAACGGCAATTTATGGATCGGAACCGAAGATGCGGGATTGAACAAATTAGCTCCCGGAAGCGGCAAATTCAGTTCTTATTTCCCTGATGGCAGCAAACACACCATTGCCCATTATAATATTCACGGGCTGCTTGCCGATGGCGATAAGCTCTGGATTGGCACTTTTGAACACGGACTGGATGTAATGAACATCAATACGGGTTTGATTACCAAACATTATCATATGCGTAAGGGAAGTTTACTCCGGTCAGATTTTATCTTAAGTTTATATAAAACCAGGGCTGGTGATCTTCTGATTGCCACTACAGCGGGCATTTATACTTACAATAGCAAAAAGGATGACTTTGATCCTGTACCGGGTTTGCCATTTCTATTCTTTAATAACCTCAAAGAAGATGCAAACGGAACAATCTGGGCAGGAACTTTCAATGACGGACTTTTCAGCTTCAAATTGGGGAACAGCAATTATAAGAATTACAGAAATGATCCTAAAGATGCTGGCAGTCTGCCCAATAATACTGTAAATTGTATTTTTCAGGATAGTAAAAAGAACCTGTGGATTACTACAGATGGCGGTGGTTTATCTCTTTTCCATAAAAAAACAGGCCGTTTCAAATCTTTTACAGTAAAGAATGGGATGCCGGCTAATTTCCTTTTTAATATCCTGGAAGATGATCAATATAAATTATGGATCAGCAGTACGCGTGGACTAGTCTGTTTTGATCCGCTTAAAAAAACAGTTAAAGTTTATACAAAAACTGATGGTCTGCTGACCGATCAGTTCAACTATAGCTCTGCTTATAAAGATACAGACGGCAGGATGTATTTCGGAAGTGTAAAAGGACTGATTAGTTTTCTTCCGCGTCAACTGAAGACCAATACTAAAACTGCGCCTTTATTTTTAACTGGCTTTAAGATTGACCATACAGAAGCCCGGCCTAAAAAAGAAGACCCGGTATTGCAACAATCTATCCTATATATCAATCATATTACGCTGAATAACAATCAATCTTCTTTTAATATAGATTTTGCTGCATTAAGTTATTTTTCTCCGGAAAAAACTGAGTATGCTTATAAAATAAGCGGGTTATATAACAACTGGCAATATCTAAAAACTAACCGGAAAATATACTTTACAAAACTTGCTCCGGGAGAGTATGTTTTTGAAGCAAAGGCGATGATCCAGGGCAGTAATGCATGGAGTAAAAACAACATTAAACTGTTTATTATTGTACTCCCACCCTATTGGAAAAGTCCAGTTGCCTGGTTCATCTATGCACTGCTGTTTATTGGTTTAACTGTCTTGCTGATCAGGCAATACCACCAAACCATCCAGCGTAAAAACAACCGGCGTATGGAAATCTTTGAACATAAAAAGGAAAAGGAGATCTATCAGGCCAAAATTGAATTTTTCACTAATGTGGCACACGAAATACGAACACCGCTTACACTGATTAAAGGGCCAATGGAGAAAATGATCAAAGCTGCTGGAGAAGTTCCTGCATTGGAGAAAAACCTGAAGATTATGGACCGTAATACTGACCGCTTGTTAAATTTGACTAATCAACTGCTGGATTTCAGAAAAACAGAGATTCACGGTTTTTCTTTAAATTTTGTTAAAGCAAATATTTCTGAGATCCTTCACGATGTGAATTTGCAATTTATGCTTGCTGCCGAACAGAAAGAGATTGTTTACGAAACCTTTTTACCTGCAGAGCCGGTATATGCTTATATCGATCTGGAAGCCTTCTATAAAATAATGAGTAATTTGGTAGATAACGCGATTAAATATGGGAAACAAACGGTTAGGGTAACACTGACAGTAAATGAACAGCAGGATCAGTTTATGGTACGTATGCTGAATGATGGAAATAAAATCAAACCTGAACTGGCACTTCATATTTTTGAGCCCTTTTTCAGGACAAGAGAGGCTGAAATGAAACAAGGAACCGGCATCGGCCTGTCTATAGCAAAATCACTGGCCGAACTGCATAAGGGCTCCCTTAAATTGGAAGAAACTCCTGCAGATTATAATATACTGGTGGCCACATTCCCCATTCATCAAATGATAGAGTTCAACTTAAAAGGAAAATGGAAAAAGATTTAAACTTTGTATCAAATACAGCTGATGATAACCAGGAGAAACCGGTGATTCTTCTGGTGGATGACCATGAAGAAATTCTTGAATTCATAGCGGATGATCTGGGCGAAAAGTTCAAAGTCCTGGTCGCAGCGAACGGTATTGAAGGGCTTGAGATCCTGGAGAGAGAAATTGTACACCTGGTTATTAGTGACGTAATGATGCCCAAAATGGATGGTTTTGAATTTTGCAAAAGGATCAAATCAGGGATAGCATTCAGTCATATTCCAGTTATCCTGCTGACAGCCAAAAACAGTTTACAGGCTAAGATTGAGGGTTTGGAACTCGGCGCAGATGTTTATATTGAAAAGCCATTTTCTCCGGAGTTTTTACAGGTACAGGCTCTGAGTTTGATTGCTAACCGCAATAAAATCAAAGCTTATTTTTCAAGCTCTCCGCTGCTCCATATCAAGAGTCTCGCTTACTCCAAGGCAGATGAACAGTTCTTAAAAAAAATACAGATGATTATAGATCAGGCAATCAGTAATCCACAGTTAGATGTAGACCTTCTGACTGATCACATGAATATGAGCAGGCCGACGCTGTACCGGAAAATAAAGTCTATTTCCAATCTTTCTCCGAATGAACTGATTAACCTGGCAAGGCTGAAAAAAGCAGCGGAACTACTGAATGAAGGTACCCTTAAAATCTACGAGATCGCAGAGATGGTAGGATATAGTTCTCAAACTCATTTTGGCCGGATTTTCGCCAAACAGTTCGGAATGTCTCCGACCGATTATGCAGCCAGCATGTACGCGAATCAAAAAAAGAAGGTTTAAGTAATTAAAATCCATGCAAAAAGGATAAATCTTTTTACATGGATACTGCTGTTTAATCAGGTTTCTCTACTCACTCAATTATAGTTTATTAGACAAATGAGATTTCGCCGGCAGACTGGTTGAAAGACCTTTTGATTCCCGGATAAGCTGAAAGATATGATCCGGACGCACTACTACATAATCTGCGTTCAGGGAACCCGCCACATCCTTAAAACTTGTTGGCCTGGCATTATTCCAGGGTTGTGCTTGTATAATTACAAAGCGTGGTGAATTACGATCCCATCCTGCGGCAGCAGAAGCAATATGATCTTTCATATTTTGTTCATTGCTACAGTAGTTACAGGAAAGTGCCATTCCAGGAAGGCTGTTATTGTAAATAGTTAGTCCCCCACCTGTATTCTGACCAGTTAAGCCAAGCAAGGTTGGCGCGTGGCTGGCAAAGGTTTCTCCAACGTTCTGACTGATTCCACCGGTGATGGTGTTCCAGACCGTAATCACCCGCAAACCAGCACGTTTATTATAATCTTCTGTTTTAGCAACAAATTGTTCCAGTAAACTTTGATTAGTCCAGCTGTTCGGATAGGTATAGCCATATCCTGAAGGGCCGGAAATCAGGTTATCATTGTCGGTAGCGGTTTGCCAGAAGTAATTGAGTGCTCCGGGCATAGCATCCAGCATTGCAGGTGATAATGTCCATCCTATAGGAACTGAGCCGCGATCAGGGTTAGACCAAAGCTTACGCATCAAATGTTCGACATATTGTAAATTGTCACCATCACTTAAAATGAAGGCCACATAAATCTTATTTTGTAATGCGGGTTTTGGAGGTATTGGTTTAATATTCACTGTTCTTGATGTACCGCTATGTACGGTCAGATTTGTACACCAATCACTGGCAATGGTTGTCAATCCATATTTTGAGGCTCTTTCTACACCTGAGGCTTCTTCAGGCCACCATCCCATAAAGTTTGAACCTGCGGGCATGGAAGAAAGAAAGCTGTTTAGTAATTCACTTTCACCAGCGATATCCGGATCCAGCCAGACTACCGCTGCACCCAATGCAGTTGCATATTCTCTGAGGGCAGCTTTATGTGCTTCAGGATTTAATCCGATTAATAACCGGTGATCAATGTTTGGCCAGTAGGTATTATATAAAGTTTGGTAGACCTGCAACTTACTACTGAACTGCCCGCGCATATCTACTAAAATGGGTAAATTGTATGGAGCAGAGGTTAAACGTGATAGCAGTAATGGAGAGACGATCAGGGCATTTTTACTTTTTGCAAGCATGGTTGCCAGGTTAACGGTATGTATTTGCGCAGGGTCATAAACGATTAAACCGGATATTTCACTGCGGTATTTAGTAATCAGATCCCATTTGTCTGCGGGTTCAGACCAGCCTAAGCCTAAAGATTGCAACCAGGTATATGGCCCTTCTGCAAATGAATCACCTTCGTAAGAGAAAATACGCGGCTTTGTTTGGTTAATAATCCCTTTTAAAGAGGCAAACAGGTACATTTCTGCGGAGGAACTATTTTGATCTGCACTAACCCAGTCTACTTTGATATAACTGGTTCCCCGCCAGAATACGCGTAACTCTATGGATTGATTATTTGCTGGCATAGTGAAGGGTAACCTAAAGCTGGTATAGTCTGCAGCTATAGCAAACTGCTGACGGGTAACGGTCTTCGTGGTCAGGATCTGCCCGGTTGTGGCATTAACGACTTCAAGATCTACTACCGGATCGTTATTGACGGTATTGTTATCAATCTTCATTCGAAATTCAGCTACGTTCGGGCCAGCTGGTATAGTTTTATCATAGGGCCCGTAAACCATATGAAGGTTTGGAAGGTCAATTCCGGTTTGACAAAGCCAGCCGTCTGTTTCCGGTCTTCCGGTTTTGTGACTGATAGCTGAGCTTTCGGCCTCCCACCGGGAAGATGTTTCGCGAAGCGTAATTAAATCCTGAGTTTGTGCTGGCGCAGTAAAAGATGGAAGAAGCTGACTGGCAGGCCAGGTGATCTGAGCGATTGATGACATGGTATAAAACTGGAGCAAAAGCAGTAGCACAACAACAGTTTTAATAAAATTAAACGATTTAGTCATAGGTAAGAGTAGTTTATAAAGGTTTAGTATTTGGTTATAGACAGGAAGTTATAGCTTTTATTTAATTAGTCCAAAAGATAAAAACAGAAGGATATGAAAAGAGATTTTCATTAAAGAAAACAAAGGAGTACGGGTTATCCGGAAAACAGTTAATTACACCGTTTACATGCCAATTATAGCGATGTGCAAAGGGATGAATTAAAACATACTTTCCCTTTAAATCCGCATTATATCAAAAAGAACATTTATGAAGTCTTCATCGCCTTTAAGGATATTTTGAGCGATGAAGTCTCCAAAAGTGTGTATTGCGGACGGTTTACGAATTTAATAGTAAAAGACTTTCATCTGTACCCATTGTTGCTATCTTTTTAGCCTTTCCATTTAAGGAATCATATTCAAATTCCAGGTCAGGCTGAAAAAACCACCAACTCTGGTAACCTTTTCAATTGGAATTATTTCTGGTGATATTGCTGTTTTCAGTAATTGTTTTTCATCATATCTACCAGAAAGCATATCCGATTTAGCAATTGAAAGACCTCCACTAAGAATTAGCCGGTCCGATTTCCCTATAATTAACGAACCGCCAAAATGTGTATAAAACCTCTGATCAGTGCCCAGACTTCCACCAACAACAAGACCGGCATTCAGGTATCCTGAAACCCTGGTATAGGCATGAAGAAATGCGCCCATAGAGAACATTGCCTGATTATTATTGTTATTTTTTTCAATAGAAATACTATCAGTTAGTCTGTTCCCAATATAAAACGGCTCTTTACGATAAGATTGATCAAAGAATTTGTTACGACCAAAATTCAACACCGGACCAGCGCTAAAATCAATTTTCACTCCTCCTACAATGTTTGCTTTAACATCAAAACTGGTTATTGGCTTAGGACAATTTACTTCTTTCAGTTTTTTAACCTTTATTTTGAAAAGCAACTGATCAGCTCCATAGCCTGCTGAAGCAGTTTTAAATGGATTAATTCTGGAGCTAAAAACATGATCGTAACTTTCAGCGATCCGCTGTCCAAGATTTACCTCACTAATTTTCACCAACTTTTCTTTAAGTTTTACAGCGTTATCAATTAGCTCTTTAATTGCGGAAACTTCATTTGCGGATATCAGATAGTTTCCTTTAAGCTGCTCACCCTCCTTTATAAAATCTGTTGCAGCTTCAAGGTTTGAGGCTATCATATTGTCTATTGCCGACTGTAGCCCGACTGGAAAGGCGCTTTCGTCAATTCCATTTATATGTTTACTAAGAATATAGGTCTGTGCCAGCCTTTTCGATTCTTCAAGATCCAGGTTACATTTGACAACAATTTTATCTAGCTCTGTTAAAAGATCACCAAGACTTAATACTTTTTTAGTGCTATCTTCAAGAGTTGAGTACTTGTGGATAAATTTTTTCATTAAACTATCCTGATCAGCTTCTTGTTCCGGGATAGACTTAAACTTCAGAATCTCTGCCCACATATAAGCATTAGAGTTCATCGTATTTGGCTGCACATCTTGTACTTTATTTAAAGTGGGCATTGCAAATAGTTCTGTAAACAAAGGTGGTTTTTGATTTGGAAACGTTATTAAAGTATCATTAATGCTCACCTCATAAAGAAAGGGATTAACGTTTAAAAGTTGCAGGGTGATTACTTTATTAGCTGGAAAAAATTGGTTCTCAATAGGAACGGGGTTATTAAAATCAAAATATAATGTTCTACTTTTAATACCCCGTTCAAGCGCTGCTTTTTTTAAAGCAATTTTACGCTCAATTTTTTCCCTCGCTGCTTTCTCTCCAGATGTCTCCTGATAGGAGGAGGACGGAATTGTTTGGGCTGTGATACCGCTCCAGAGCAGCATAAACAGACTTAATAAAACTAAATTTTTATTCATGAGTTGTTAATTTAGATATATGGTTGATTACGATAGGATTACTAAAGGCCGTTGAATGGAGCTGTAGCGATTAAGATCTGCCTGTCTTTTATCAGATTTAATTTAACCAGAGAAGAGCTCTGATCTGTAGATGCAATTGTAAAAACCGAGTTGTCATACTTTTTAAAAACCAATTTCCATATGGAGTTTCTTGGCAAATCAAATACGGTGGTGGTTCCCCACCCTAAGTCAACAGGCTTGGATAGCTTAACTACATCAACTTTTTTAATTTGAAAAGAATTATAAATCAAGTTGATAGAAACAACTCCATCATGACCAAAGGGTCCGGATTTTGGGGTTGTCAGCATTTTCCATTTTGCACCACCAAGCGAACTCTGATTCCCGTTATCAAACCAATCTACATTTGATCTGCCTTGCGCACCTAATAAAACAGGGTGAACACTAGCAATATCACATTGCCACCCTGCTTCCATATCACAACCCTGGATTTCATTGTGATTATTTCCATCTATGGAACTCCAAATGTAAGGTCCGCAAGTTTGGTTAACCCGAACAAAAGTTGAATCCTGCAAACTTGAAGTTTCTAAAGAAACCTGGGCAAATTTTAAAGGGAGAACAATTAGTTTCTGACTGAATTTTGCAGTTTCTTTACTACTAAACACCAGCAATTTATCTTTTTTGTAGTCGATTTCAATTTCGCACGGTATAAATACAATTTCATTGGCTGGAGTTTTAAAAAGTGCTTTGGGCATCTGAAATTCAACCTCATTGGTTGCTTTGATAATAGGCTTGATAACTTTCCCATTTATTTTTAAAACTGCACGGTAACCGTCTTTCGCCAGATCCCAAAATCCTCCAGCCAGATGCAACGTGTATTTCTTCTGATTTGGAGCAATAATATTCCCTGTACATAACCTGATCTGGGGCACCCTATCCATCAAAGGTAAGGTTAACATAAGATTCTGTGTATTAATGATAGAATTGGTTACTCCTTTATCTAACTGAATTATGGTCCGGTTAATATCTAAAAAGGTTTGTCTCTCTGCTGCTGTAAAAGAATCCAGGGTATGATCCAATTGACCGTCATAGGCTATTCTGGCCTGCTCAATAACATTCATTAATTGGGACGCTGCGGTAAGTTCAAGTATAGTTCCAGAACTTTGTGCTTGTTGAATAATTGAATTTAAATGATTGGTCAGGCCAGAAAAAAAAGAGCCTAAAACCATAGAAGCCGGACTTGGTGATGGCTCGCAGCTTACATTAAAAAATGAGATGACCATAGCCATGAGAATGATTTTTAAAGACTTCATAATGATTGATTTTATAGTTAAATTTATTTTCCTGATTGCCTTTACGATAATAATAAATTCGTTATGCAGCTCTGAATGCTGATCAGCTATACAAATGTCTTAAGATCAATAACAGAAAAACAGGTGAATTATCACCATATTTTAACAGTAGTTTCCTTTTGATGGATATGGGAAATATCCCGTTCATAAACAGTGATTTACCCGTTGTAGTTACCAATGAATCTTGCCATATTGTGGTATTATTTAACGCAAACAAAAAGAATTATGCCAAGAACAAATGACTTAATGACTTTAAAAGGCTTTGATCGCCAAAGCAAAAAACGTGACCTTATCCTGGAGCAACCATTTTCAAACACTGACATCAGGCATTATGGAATGCCTATTACACCATGCGCTGCATTAGAGATGATCGGGAGATTTCAGGATCAGGTAAATACAGATGACGTCAATGATCCATTTAGGAATGTTTATTGGGTAGAGTTTAGTAAAGCCTCCATTTTCAGGGTTTTATCCTATGAAAATTGTGAGTATGTAAGATTTTATCTTGCAATACCCGATAAAGATGGTAAAGATGCGAGCCTTACATTAGAAGGTGTTGATAGCACTGGGGAAGTGATTGCAAGAGCAGCTCTACTTGATGTAGCGGCGGCAATGCAAGCTCAAAAAAAGGTCAGTAATACCGCGGAGCTTGATGAAGACGCTATTTACAAGAAAATGAATTACCTGCTGCCACCAATAGAGGAAAAGGGTAATGGAGGCAGTCCATTTTTGGAGGCCAAAAATGTGAAATCAATGAAAGATTTTCTTGAAAGCCAGTCTCAATATCTGAAAGAAATGGACTTTGCAGAGTTTATAAAATCTTTTTATAATTACGCTAAAGAAAAGTTTTAATAAATGATTAACCTCAAGTATTTTTATTACTTCTTAATGGTTGCCTGTTTTGTAAATAGCTTATTCCTTCTAAAAGTCAGAAGAATAAAAATACTTGCTTTATTACTATTTATATCAATTTTGACGGAGGCTATAGTTGAAGTATATATCAGTAAAGGATTAAATTATTACCTAATTTACCATATATTTAATATACTGGAATACAGCCTTATAACACTATCTCTTATTGATGGCATCCCTATAAAGCCTATCAGAAAATTAATGTTATATTCCATTCCTGTATTTATTAATGGTTCTTTGATTATCAGTTTAAATATGCAGGACTGGACACAGATGCCATGTATCAGCAATAGCTTTGAAGCGTTGCTGATCATTACATGGTGTATACTTGCATTGTGGTGCATAGAACCAAATGATGACCGGTCAATTTTCATGCTGCCCTCCTTCTGGTTTATTATTGCATTTTTCATTTACTTTATTTGTACGCTGCCTTTTAATGGTATATTTAATTACTTAATTACTGTAAAATCCAACTATACAAAAGCAAAGTACCTTTTTTCACTTATAAATTCGGTTAGCAATTATTTCTTATATATATTTCTCTTAATTGGTTTTTCACTTTATAGATGGAAGAGATTTACGCCACAATAATAATTACTTCAATAATTCTTATCATTCTGTTTTTGGGGATTGTATTTGCAATCGTAAATTACAAAATGAAACAGCATGTTTACCTGAAGGAAAAAAAAAGCATGCAAGAGGAGTTTGAGAACCAATTGATGAAGTCTCAGATAGAGGTTCAGGAAATGACATCCAATGAACTGGCCAAAGAACTTCATGATAATGTGGGGCAGTTATTGAGCTGTACCAAAATGTTCATCGGCATAACTCAAAGAAGCCTGGCTCAGATCCCCGATACTTTAAACCTTGCAGAAGAGACATTGGGTAAAGCTATTAATGAGCTTCGTGCGCTTACAAAATCAATGGACAAAGAGTGGCTTGAACAATTTGACCTGATCACCAATCTTGAAAATGAAATCAACAGGATAAATGCAGCAAAAACAATCAGAATAAATTTAAGTCATTGTGGTAAATTAGGGTTAGATACACAAAAACAAATCATTCTTTTCCGCATAACCCAGGAGGCAATTCAGAATGCAATCAAACATGCTGACTCAGAAAACATCAGTATAAACATCACTACAATATTAAATACAATTGACCTGAAAATCTATGACGATGGTAAAGGTTTTGATTTAGAATCAGCGAATACAGGTCTGGGTATCAGAAATATGAAACAACGTATTGGCTTGTTAGGAGGAAGTATCTGCTGGGATACATCTGTATATGGGTCTAAAATCAATATACAATTACCAATTAATGATGACAAATATGAAAATTAGTATCGGAATTATAGATGATCATAAATTATTTCTGATGTCATTGGTATTAATGCTGGATACTTTTAAGAAGTACGAAGTTATTATTCAAGCGAGTAATGGTCAGGATTTGAAAGATAAAATGCGATTAAGCCTCAATCATCCGGAAATCATGCTGATTGATGTAAATATGCCAGTAATGGATGGATTGGAAACTACCGCATGGCTGAGTCAGAACTACCCTGAAATAAAGCTTGTTGCACTCTCAATGACTGATACAGACAGCACCGTTATAGAAATGATTAAGGCAGGTTGTTGCGCCTATCTTTTAAAAGATACCCATCCTAACGAATTAGAAAAAGCCCTTAATGAAATTTACATCAAAGGGCAATACAATGCAGATGTCAGTAATATCAATTTCAGACGTTTATTAAATCATAAACCAAATGTTCCACTACTCAATGAAAAAGAAAAAGTATTTTTAAAACTTGCATGCAGTGATCTGACCTACAAACAAATCGCTTCTTTAATGTTTTTGAGCGAAAGGACTATTGATGGCTACAGGGAAAAATTATTTGAGAAGTTGAATGTACAAAGCCGTGTGGGTATGGTGCTCGAAGCGATTAGAAAAAATATTGTTAAATTATAAACAGTAGGCTTATACCGCAAGGCGATTCTAATGAATTTCCCACCTGCACAAAGTTTTACCATCTTTTTTAGCCTTGTCCAAGCTGGTCTTTAAAAGTTTAAACTGGCAATTTTTTAATCCACGGCAGCTTGGTTTATAGTGGTATTTTTTTGAAATACCACTGTTACAGATATAAACAGACTTTGGGGTTGAAAAGTTAGTATTGGTGAAGAAAATGACAAGGAGTAAAAGTGTTTTCATAATTTATATTTTATGTGAAAGATTTCAATTTAATTCTCATAGTAGCTCGATTTTTCTAAAATGTATGTCCATCTGTTTTTGAATGGTCTTATCATAATCAGATTCAGTAGTGTATTTTCTTTAACTGTCTTCCATGCTTGTCAGGAGTAATCTCAATGTTTTTTTGCCATGCTTTTTTTATAGCTATGTATCTTCTGTACGGGTTCATAAAAGTTAAGCGATCAAACTGTTTATTTACAGGTAAATATTTAGACAAAAAAAACATTATAACTATCAGACAAAAAAATAGTAACAAACTAAACAAGGGTATAGACCAATAAACCGGTTATTTACGGTAAACCAGAAAACGAAAAATTATTTTAATAGCTTCAGGCTAAAACGATTGCCGGCCAGACCGTCTAAATTATAATAGATCTTTTGCCAGCTGCACTATCATATGGAGTTGTATTCCATGAAATACCAGAGGCGGGAACAGCTCTTTCTCTTCCCCAAATCCTGATCGCCTCAATTCTTTCGGGTGCAGTTTTGCTTAACGGTACAATATTTTTAAAACACTTCTCGAATAATTCATCATTGACTATATCATCCCCATGAATAACTGCCTGTATAGCAACATCTCTAACTGCTCCTTCAAGATCAGAACCAGCAAAGCCTTCTGAAATTTCAATAAGCTTCGTTAATATACCTTCTGTGGGACGGTTTAATAAATTTCGTTGGATGTAAAGATTGATGATATCCTTCCGCTCCTGGTTACCTGGCAGATCAACGAAAAACAGTTCATCAAAACGTCCTCTGCGTAACAGTTCCGGAGGAAGCTTGCTGACATCATTTGCAGTTGAGACCACAAATACTTTGGCTTCACTTTCCTGAAGCCAAAATAGAAACTGACCAAGCATTCTAATGGATGTACCACCATCATTTGAAGAAGTTGCACCTGCAAGACCTTTTTCAATTTCATCAATCCATAAAATGCAGGGGGCGGCATTATCGGCCGAAGCCAATGCTTCTTTTAATCTATTTTCAGATTGACCAAGATATTGTCCCTGAATTGCGGCAAGATCAAGACGGTATAAAGGCAGATTCCAATTGGCAGCAATAAACTTCGCAGATAATGATTTACCACAGCCTGGAACCCCCACTAAAAGAACTCCTCTTGGTGGTCTCATTTTTCTCGCTTTGAGATTAGATGTTAAGAGTTTTTTTTGATTATCAAGCCAATTTTGAAGCCCACTTAAGCCTGCAACTGAAAGTGTAGCAGGATCAATCTTTACTTTTTCCAATCCAGAAATGTCGCTGAATAATTTATCTTTTGCATTACTGAGTTCTCTGATATCATCTTTGGTTAGAGATCCTTTAGCCATTTGAGTGGCCAAAACGTTTTCTGCTTCTATTTTAGTCATATTTGCTAAAATAGTAGCAGCCATTTTATAATCGGTTTCGTCCCATTCCAGTGGAATAGAATTTTTATAAGGTGTAACACAATCTTTAACAACTTCCAGCATTTCTTCCTCGTTTGGCGCATTCAATGTGATTGTCATTCCCAATCGCTGTAATTGAGGCCAAATACTTTTTGTGGTAATTAAACAAATACTCCCTCCTCTTTCGATAGCCTGAATAACGCAATCATAAATATGCCTGGAGACCAGGTTATCATCTTCAATATCACTTACTTCATTAAAAACAAAAGTCAGGTTCTGTTTTTGTGAAATATACTGAACGGCATAATCCAGTCCGCCTGCAACAGACCGGTCATCATTCACACTTTTCCTGGTTTTAATATCCATTGTTCCATGTGACAGGCTGTGTACATAAATAGGGATATTGATTTCTTCAGCCAATTGCTGAACAACTTCCAATACCCTTGCCCTTTCAATACTTCTAATAGATATAAAGGGTATTCTTGCTCTGAACATCCGCAAAAGCGAAGTTTTGAATTCTACTTTGTTTGCCATTTTAGAATATTATTTTTCTACCTGTAACAGGTAGAATTTCAGTTGTTCCACTATCGGTTGTTTCTATTTTTTCTGATTTGCTATTTATTCCAAAAGAATTTAGCAGAATCATCATTTTTTCGCTTCCACCCGCGGATTTTGAAACACCGTCCTGTAGTGATTTTTTAATTTCTTCAACAAAGGCTTCAAGATCATTTTTAAGCGTTTTCTTTAAATCATCAGGTATCCCCTTTAAGGTGATAAATACGATTAAAGGATTCAGATTTTGTTTTCCATTTCTTAGAACAATCTCAAAATCAGCTATAGTTTTAGGCTCTTGCATTCGAAACGATTGCTGAAGTTTATTAAGCCATTTTTGCTTCCTCTTTTTATAAGTATTTTCAACTCCGGCATAGAAACGAGAAGCCGTTCCGGCATCTATAATAAAGGTCCCCTTATTCAGCTGTTCTAAGCTTTCATCATTACCTTCTCCGAATTGATTCAGCAAATTAATCCACTCTGCATAAGTTGTCGGCGACTGCATTATTGTTTTTTGATTCTTGGATTTATGAATTGATTTGGCGGAACAATATCCCATTCAGGGAATTTAGCTGTGTCAATTCCGCCTTGTGTATTACCTTGAAATAAATTGGGTTTTATTGCATTTTCTTTCTTAGCCTGATTATTGATGTTTTCAGGTTGCGCTGAATCGTTATCTAATATGATGTCCATCGTTTTAAATTGCTAAATGTTAAATAATGTTTCGTACTGTCTCTTTGGATACACTAGAGAAATTTTCCGGAATAATTGACCCGAGCAGTTCCAAAACCAATTCGGCCTTGTTGTCTTCTTCCTGATGCTCGATTCTATAATCTACAGTTTCAGAAATGCAACCTCTTAATACCGCTTTTGCCATACGTTTTCTCTCTTCAACATTTTCGGTGATTTTTTTCTTTGCTTTAGCATGGCTGTTGATTACATTCCAGATTATGACAACTCCAATTCCCAATCCGATTAATCCTGCAATAACATTTGATGTACATGCCCAGACACCGCCAAGAGCAATTAAAACACCGATGATCACACCACCATATGGAAATGAAAGTTTACCCAATTCTGTTTCGAGAACATTTTGATAAAAGATTTCTTGTTTTTCAAGGAGTTTGGTTTCATCACTTCCATTGCTGGTTGTTATCTTAAAATTATCGATATCAAGTTCAATGGTTTGTGGTATATTATTTCTATTCTGTGCAATAAAGGTATTGCAAGATTCAATAATCCAGGGTTGACTAATGGAAACAGCAAGTGATTGGGTTACTTTTGTTACGCCTGACAATTCTGGATTAAAAGAGGCATTTGTAAGTAGCTGGAGAAAATCCACCTGCTCATTAAAAATGTGCTTCTCCACATCTATCAATGCTTGTGCAGATTTTTTATCACCATCCATTTGAATAATAAGCTGATTTAGCCTCACTTGCTCTTGTAGTGGTAATTCTTCTTCATCGAAATTAGTTACCAGAAGTGACAAAATTTCATCTAACTGGACCTTCGTACTTTTTGAAAAATCCGCAGAGGCTGCGACAATACTTCTGAAATGCGCATCCAATATATCATATGTTTTAGCTTCTTTCAAAGAGGTTTCGAGTGCTTCCCAGTTTGTTGAAAATTTCCCCAGCAATGGATATTTTCCATCTGGCAAAGGCCCCATCGCTTTAAAGAAGCTAACCCATTGTGACTTCTGCTCATTAATAAAGGTATCACCTTGTGTGAGCTGATCCAACCAGCTTTTGACATTTGTCATCATTAATTGTCTTGCCGCAGGAGGGAATACGCCCGTGGTCACTGCTTCCAGTATGATGATGAACTCTCTATCCAGATGATGCGGATTTTGATGCATAAAATAACGCTCCAGCCATTTCAGACTGGCATCATTTCTTTGGAGTCTTCTCATTAACAACAAAAAGAAAAGAGTTGTCTTATAATCATCTCTTTTTAAAGCTTCTGCCATTGCTTTTTGATTAGCAAAGTGGTCATTTGTAATCCAGGCAGCTAATGCCACTAATGCTGGAGCCAGCCAATAACCAGGCGCTTTGATCATGACCTCTTCGGTCGTAAATTTTAAGGTATCATCGCTGACTACGCCTGCATCTACCCCTTGTAAAATACCAGTGGCCATTCTTCGGATTTCCGCGTAATAGCCATATTTTATTTGTAAATCTTGCTTTAGGTTCCCCTGACGGGTTTCAGCAAGTTGTAATGATTTATGTTTTAAATCTGCATTCACAAAATCGGCAAAAGAACCTGCCAGCTTTGTTAAATCATCCTCTAATTGGTCTTGTTTGAAATTTAGTGTCCCCAATTCGGATTTTACACCCGTCATATTTGATGATATTGACCGTAATGCATTATTAATAATAGTAAGGTCAGCGTAAGAGATTACTTGTTGTGACATAGGATTAGGTTATAATTTTGTAGCTGTTCCGTCTTTACGGATCAAAATAATTTTATCTTTATAGACTTCGACCATAGCATAAGCATTATGCTTTGCCACAACCCTGGCTTTTTCAAAATCAGCCTCCATCGTTTCATTTACTTTATAATGTTTGATGATCTGACTACCACTTAAATCAAGAGTATGCACTTCATAGGGGTGCCCTAGAAAACATTTGGATACTATGCCTAAAGGCAAACTGCTCAATGCTGCTGTACCAAATTCTTCATGAATTGCCTGCATAAGTGCTTCCATCCCTTTTGTAGCGGTCAGGGTTTTAGAATCAAACCCAGCGATGAGGGCAAGATATTTTCCAGAACGTTTTTTAAGTAAATCTCTATCACTTAAAAATACAGTAGATAACGTCTTTTCTTTACTAGTATCTAGCGTGATATCACTATTTTGAAGTATAATTCTTGCCATAAGATTTAATAGTTATCTACAGTTTGATGCAATTGACTTCTATAGTCATAAATCTCGTCCAGACTTTTAAGTTGTTTCTTCTCGCCTGTATCCTTTCCATTTTGAAAAGTCTCCAGGTATTTATTTGCGGTATTAAAGTGGAACCGGCAGATTGGTTTTCGGTTATTATTGTCAAGCAATACACCGAAATAAGACTGGGTATCTCTTGCTGCAATTCTATTCGCAGGGATTTTTTCTCTTAAAATTGCCTTAACAATTTGGAAAGCCTCCAATTCCTCTTCAGTAGTAATAATCCTGGACTCATCTTGATTTTCATCAATATTATTTGTTTTAATATCGTCCTGTTTTTCAATCTTCTCGTTAATGCTCAGTGCTGATTTTAAGCGAAAGCTTATAGACTCATTGATCGAAATAGCTAATGCTTTTTTCGCATATTCTTTAAAAGCGATCATTCGGTTTGCTGTAAGCGGTTTATCAAAAAAACGATTAACCAGTAGCTTGACGATTTCATCAGATGGGTTATCGATTTCTTTCTCGAATTCGTTCCTGATTGCCTTAATGTATTTGAGGCCTTCTGCCGAATCAAGAATACTTTCTAAGTTGTATTGATTCTTGGTAAAGCTTTCCAGAATTTTGATTGAGTTATCTTTCAGGTTTTCCAGATCAATAGTTAAAAATGGTTTCTCATCCATAATATTTGGCTTCTCCAGATCGGCATAGAAGTTATAAATCGTGCCGTTTGTCAATACACCAAATCTCGCTTTAGAAACATGATAGTAACGGTGGAGTTGTGAATTATGGGCATCTGCACTTTCTTTCCAGTGCTTGCATTCAAAGATGAGAATAGGTTCATTATTTTTACGGATTACATAATCCACTTTTTCGCCTTTTTTGGTTCCGATATCACAAATATGTTCTGGAATTACCTCTGTAGGATTAAAAATATCATAACCCAATATTTGAATGAAAGGCATGACGAAAGCATTTTTCGTTGCCTCTTCTGTGTTAATCTGATCTTTTAATCCGACTACTCTTTGATGAAGTTGTTCTAATTTAAGTTTGAGATCCATTTTCCTGTATTTTTAATTGACTTTATTTTCATCAAAAGTAGGGAGGTGAGCATTCCAAATCTTACGGTTTCCCGTAAGATTTGATTATTTCATGAAATACATTTTATTGATTTTGAGTGGAGTTATGGAGGATTTACCTGGTATGACATAAATTCGAGCAGGTCTTACAACCGTTTGTAGTCGGGTATATGTTTTTTGCTGTTGCTACAGCTCCAATACAGGAAGAAAATTCGCCCAGATAGGTTCTGTTGCCTGTATTTGGCAGGTATATGCAGTCTTCCGCATGAACTTCATGATCACCGTTACCCTGGGCATTTTTGTTAACATAATACTTTTTCATAATCCAGTTTTTTAATTAATAGACATGACAAAAGTATCAAGACAGGAAGTCTTTATATTACGGATAGCCGTAAAGCAGTTATTTTAATCGCAGCACTATCATTGTATTAAATAGCTTAAGTTTCGCATATGAATTTTAGCCATCATGTGATGTGGTTCTGATTATTAAAGGATAGGATTTTTTGATTTTACCGTCATTCATTAGCGTTTGTATTTATGCGTCAATATCATCGATCTCTAATTCAAAAACCTCAATAATAAGTCTTACAATCTCTTATTGTAATCTCACAGAGATGAGCAGCAAGATCTTCAGCCAGGCACTTGCGTAAGTTTAGAAGTTGTCTTCCCTCTTTGAAAAAACTTCCACAGCCCATCTTACTTGATATCCTGATTCTATCCTGCGAAACTTGAGTTAATTATATTCAGAGTAAGTATTAGCGAAGCGGTAATTTTGTGTTCTTGAAATTGCAATCAATATGTTTTTAATAAATTTCTGATTAATAATACTTAAAATGGCATTATTGTTTAATTTGCGATACAGTTTATAAACTTAGTAACTATCAATATGAAAAAACTATTAATTGCAACTTGCCTTTTATCCTTAGTTTGTCTGGGAAATAATGTTTCTGCCCAGCTAAAAGTTGGAAGAACTAAAGAACAAATTAATGCCGACAAAAAAAACATAACGCCCCAATTAGTTGGATCGAATAATCTTATAACGCCAACATTTCAGTTATATCGCTTAGGAAAGACGGTTGAAATTTTGACATTTACTGATGATATAAATGGAACCCGCAAAGTAGCATTCGCTTCTGTTAAAGATGAAAAAGATTTTTATAATTATGTATTAGGACTTTTTGATGATTTCAAAAATAATGAATTTTCGATAGGGAAAACACGAATCGTTCCATTAAAAATGGGCAAAATATTGGGTACAAAAAATTTAGCATTTGATTTTTATATAGACGGTGATACTCACGCCTACAAATCATTGATTATTGGAAAATCAGGTTGGGAAAGACTGTTTAAAAAATCAATAATTAACGAGAAATAAAAGCCCAGCACATATAAATTTTAAAAGTGCAAAGAATTAGATTTTTTAACCTTTTATCTTGCACCTTTTTTATTAATAACTCAAGTTTTGTACATGATTGCTAAAATTCACGTGCGAAACTTGAGTTAAATAATCTTTTTATCCTTACAATAAGCAACCAGCTGTTCATTGCTCGAAATATTCAATATCGTCTTGATTGCATTCAACCGTTTTTCAACGCTGCTTAAGCCGGATGGTTTAATATTATTTTCCAGCAAATAGCATGGGATATTTTTTTGAGGCATTCCATTACAGAGTAATTTGATGATCTCAATATCAAAAGTTTTAAAATCATAAGAATTTTCTATTCTTTTATTACGCATCAAACCGGCAGAACGATATTTTTTATTGCCGGAAACTGCATCTATAGCTTTCCTGAGATCTTCTGCATCATGGCGGGCTTTACGTACATAGGCATCAATGCCATGTTTATTAAACAATTCGTCGACCATATTGATGTTATTCTCAAGAGAGAAAACAATGATTTTTAAACTGGGCTGCAACTGTCTGACTGCTTTGATCAGTTCTCTGCCACCGGTAATCTGCTGTATGTTTGTGTCTTCGTCAAATGAGAGGTCAGTAATTAATAAATCAAAGGGATCTCCCTGACGCATTGCTATTTGCAGTATTGATAATGCATCATCACAATAATATCTAAATTCTTTCTGGACCGTACCGAGATCCTCCAGGGTTTTGCGCACGGAAATATTAACGTGTTCGTGGTCTTCTGCTATAAGTACTTTTTTGAACATTCTTCTTAAATTTTTACGAAAAAGGGAATGAGAGCTGAATTTCAAGTTCTTTCTCCTGTGTATTTTCAAATGTAATAGTACCCTGGATACTATTTATACGGTTTTCCGTATTTGTCAAACCATTTTTCTTGATGACATCATTCATCCCAACTCCATTATCTGAGTAAGATATATGCATCATACCTTCATTCCGGTTAAATTTCAGGACCACAGTTTCTGCCTGGCTATGTTTTTTCATATTGGTCATCAGCTCTTGTATGATATAAAAAACTTCAGTCTTTGCTTCAGGACTGACGCCTTCCCATAGCTCTTCCTCGTTTCCAATAATAAAAATTTCTATAGTTTCGCAGGAATAGGACTTTAGCATTTTCGAAAGCTCCTGATCGTAATTTTTGCCTGTGTTCAACTCTTTACTGTCATAAGAAATATCTCTCGAAATATTATAAAGGATTTCAAGTCTGTCCAGCAAAATATCTCTATTCACCTTCGGAGTATTATCTACTTCTGACATCAGCTGGTACACTTTATTAGCCACCCGGTCATGAATCTTTTTCACATACTTAATCTCTGTATTTTTAACTTCTATTTCTTTTTCCTGCTGAAGTCCTTTTTTCCTCTTTCTATACCACCAATAACCAGCTAATAAGAATAAGGCGAGAATACCTACTACAAAATTCTTCCTTTGAATATTATTCTGTTTTTGAATATTTTCTGCTTGAGCATTTAAAAAGTCGGCTTTATGTTTTTCCGTTTCATAACGAATAAGCGCAAACTGGTTTTTGGCAGCATTACGCACATTTTGCAAACTGTCATCAAGCTTTTGATAGGTTACAAAATATTGCTGGGTTAATTTGGGTGAACTCAGTTGAATCAATCTTCTAAGTGCTCCTAATCTGTTATCAGTGCTATTTAAATTGGTAGCTACCTGATAGAACTTATGTGCATAAAACAAAGCAGAGTCGGTTCGTTTTTTAGTATAAAAATCAGAAAGATGGAAATAGCTTGAATTCAGCCCTAAGAGATCTTTTTCTTGTTCACGAATCCGCAATGCTTTTAAGTAATCGGGTAAAGGATTATAGTTGGGGTTTTGCTGCCACCTGGCAAAGGTAATGTTAGTCAGTGCCATGGCATATTGTTTCTTGTTTTTAGAAGCTCCTTTCAAGATCTGATTGTATATTTTTAAAGCGGCTTTATAATCAGCAATCTTTAAATAGATTGTAGCTTTATTATTCAGATAAAGACGCATGGCTAAAGAATCTTTGCAAAATTCGATTGCAGCGTCATAAAACTTTAAGGCATCTGTGTAATTCAATAGCTTAGATGTTACAATCCCAAGGTTATTATAATTGGAATGAATGTAAAAGTACTGGTCTTCCTTCTTCTGATCAAAATAAGACATGGCATTCAGGGAGAGTTCTTGTGCACCGAAATAGTCTTCTTTGCCGGCCGAGATAATTCCCATATTGACTAAACACTTTCCTGCACTCAAGCTGTCTTTTTGCTGTAGGAATAAATCTTTAGCTTTATTGAAGTAAAGAAATGCACTGTCGGGCATTTCTTTTTGCCGGAATTCAAAAGCTTTATCGTAGAATAAGTTATCTTCCTTCTTTCCTTTCCTAGTATGGTCTGTACAGGAATAAAAAAGCAGGAGAAGAAACGAGAATAAATAGAGATATTTCAAGAGCTTAGTTTTATCCAAAATAAAGAAAAATTTTAGCTCTTTTATCAAAAAAATATTATTATATACATTAAAGAAAAAGAATTGATCAAATAATAATGAAAACCGATATATTAAATTAAAAGATAGGTAATGCAGCAGCCCCATAGAGTTACACACATTATGGGGCTGCCGCATTATTTCCTACCTACCAGTTATTATTATTTTGGTGGAGGATTCTGGCCGGTGTCACCTCCTAAAATAGGTTCAGTTTGAGCAGCACTCATCGTTGTATCACCATGTGTATGACAGGTTGTATGAGTAGTTGAAGGGGATACCAATCCCAATAGCATAGTTATTATAAATTGAAAAAACATGATTCAAAAATTTAGAATGTGATTACCATGTAGTCCCCCACGAATCATACGTGGGGACTGCTACAAATGCGAATCAGAAGGCCTTCTGAAATTTTTGGGAAGTGTGAGAATCAAACGCGGGAATTAATAACTGCTTCCCAAACCGGTCATTAACTACCGCGCTTTCATCTCTTTATGAAATCTGTTTTGTACATTTAAACTCTGATAGCGAATCAAAGTCTGAACTGATTTCTGATACAAACATACAGGGATGTAAGTAGCTAGCTATTAGAGGATTCCGAAGATTCCAATGATTCTGTCAGAATTCCGAAAATTCCTTAGAGATTCCGAAAATTCCATTTAATAATTATTTGCTAATTGATTTGAAAAGATTTGAAGATTATAAACAAGAGGTAATTCTGACTTATAAAAAGAGAAAAGATGAGGGAACATTACCTTATAATTTGCGGAATCTCACCACTGCAAATATGAAAAAGGAATGTCTGGCCGCTTTCCAAAATCGATATTCAGAAAAGGATGAGGAGACTTTTAAATTATTATTCAAGGAGGAAAGAAATAGCGCGGAAGAATATTTTAAAAAGCTGAAGACATCTAATTCTGAAATCTTCAAAGCCTTATATCAGTTCCTGAAAGGCGTCTCAAACGATACAAAAGACAACAATATTGAACTTTTAGCCTGGCTGATAGATTTCCACCCCAGACCACATGTTTATGCGGATATGGGTGAATTGGTAAAAAGTGAATGGGAATTTTCAGCGAATAAGTCAAAAGAGTTATATGCAGAAGAAAATAAAACAGTTGATATTGTTGAAGAAACAAAAGAGGAATTTCTGGAATCATCTTCAATACCATCACCTAACACACTGTTAGACAACAATAAAATCCAAAAAGCCAACGAAACAAAAAAAGAGGAATTTCCGGAACAGGCATCAACATTAACAGTTAATAACCTGTTAAGCAACCATCCAGCAGATAATGGTCAAAAGATAGGTAATGGAAAAATTGGTTTTCCAAGTAAATTCAATAAAGCAGTGATATCATTTTTTGCTGCTTTTATTATTGTGGGTGGGTCATATTTATTTTATGACAAGAGTAACCAATGTATGTACTGGAATGGCAACGAATATCAAACCGTAGCCTGTGATCAGAAAATTGAGGGAGCAAATATCCTTCCTAAGGATACTTTCAGATTAAAACAGCTAAAAAGAATAAAAAATATATCAGAGATTACCCGGGGTGATATTGGAAAGATTTATTACTCAAAGGTGAATAAAAAGGTGGAATTTTACACTACTGGTGGTGTAGATGTGGATACCAGTGGTATTGAGAATCCTACAGACAGCCGTAAAAGATTATTGCCCCTCACTGAACATATGTATACGGAGTATGTCGAAAGTAAACAACCGTAATTTGATTCTATACTATAAATCATTTAATTGATTGATTTAAACTGCAGGTTTCATCAATTCTCTTCGGTAGGTAATTGATACAACAGCCGATAATGTTATCTATTTTGTTCCGGTTTTTCAAACAAAACACCAATATCATTTTCCTGATAAGGATACAACTTTCCCCTGTGCTTAATTACATGTTTTTCCATGATGAGAATTTCTATATTATTCCGGCTATTGAATAAGATCTCCTGCTGCTCAATGGAGATACCGGAAAATATATAATGCTGGCATTTACAAACACACCTTGAACATTGTTCAGTAATTCAGTGCACAAACCCCATAAACAACGTAATAAACTGATTATAAAACAATTAATTTACCGGTCTTTATTTTTTAATGGACAAGCCAGGTTTAGAATCAGCAGAAATAAATTAAAAACTATATCATTTTCCTCTTGTTATATGCCGGAGATTAAATCCTGAATTACTCCAGGCTATTAACTGATTAAATCAGAAAATAACTTTAAACCTATAATTATGAGCTATAGAAAAATCATCAAAAGTGTTTTACACACCCATAAGGATAATAGTTTGGGCACATTTGCCCTTGTAGCCGGATTAGCAGCAGGTACTGCATTAGCGGTATTATTTGCTCCCAGATCTGGCCGTAAATTCAGGAAACTGATACTTGAAAAACTTAATCTTGCACCACAGCAAGAGCAGCACCACGAGCTGAAAGATCAGCTGTTAGCTGACCTGCGTGAAAATACACGTGAGCGTGCTGATCAATTACAAGGACCGCAAAAGAAACGAAAAGACCCAACTCAAATCAGGGTTCCTTCAGCAGGTACGACCGCATGGAAAAATAAATCGGAAACCCCAAAGCTGACTAATTAATAGTCAGCTTTGAGGTTATATAATTTACAATCATTTTTTTGCTCCAAAATTTTAATCACAATCCTGGCTAAGAATTACTTTCATTTCCCTAACGAAATATCTAAGATTTCACCTGCTACTTATTTTCCTGGAAGACACAGCCCAGAATCCCCAAAGTAAAACACAGATGATCAGTGCAGTTTTTGGAAAATAAAAAGACAGTGCAAATGCCGATAGATAGGTAAACAGGCCATACCGATAATTATTCCTGATCAAAGTAATCGTATGCGCATCCAATCCGGGACGCAACAATTCTTTGTCCCTGGTAGCCTGATACCATAATAAACTATAAGAAATATTAACCAGCACAAACATACCTGTGTAAATCGACACTGCAAACTGCTGCGAAGGAGTCTGGTAAAAACGAGCCAGCAAAGCACTTGGATAAGACACAATCGAGGCCAGAAAAAGAATAAGTCCATTGGCAAACATAACCCCGGTATTTCGTTTGTAAATCTGTTTGAACAACTTATGGTGATTTACCCACATGATAAAAATACTGAAAAATGAAATCGTAAAAGCCAGGTATCCGGGCCACTGCGCCTTAAGCTCTGCCAAAAGCAAACCAGGATCCTGACTTTTACTGAATTCCGGAACATGGAGTTCAAGCACAAGCAAAGTCACCGCTATAGCGAATACTCCATCGCTAAAAGCCTCTATTCTTGCCGTTTCCTTTTCCATGTATTTAAAAATTTATGATCACTATTTTTTGAAAATCAACTTATTAACCTGCGTTATTTCAGATTCACTTATCGTGTGCCCCATATTTTCGTAAATGATCTCCGTAACATTTGCTCCCATCTCTTCAAAAAGAGCGGCAGTATCGTTTACTCTTTCAACAGGTACATGAAAATCAGGATTACTACTCCCTAAAAATACAGGTGTACCCTCAAAATCACCATGGTAATTCCTGTGGTCAAGATGCTCCCCGATTACACCACCGGTAAAAGCAACTACCCCTCCATATCTTTTTGCATCAGAAGCAGCAAATTCAAGTGCAAGACATGCGCCTTGTGAAAAACCAAGAAGATAAATTTGAGACCTTGAAAAACCTTTAGTTTCCAGATCTGCGACTGTTTCTTTAATAACATTTAATGAAGAAGAAAGAAAAGGTTCGTTCTCCTGTCTTGGCGAAAGAAATGATGCAGGGTACCAGCTGTTTCCCTGAGCCTGTGGCGCCAGTAGCGCAAAATCGGCAACATGCAGCTCTGACGCCAAAGAAAGAATATCTTCAGCAGATCCTCCACGTCCATGTATCATAATCAGTACTTTATCGGCCTGGCTTAAATTCTTGCCAGCAGTAAATATATTTTGCATAATTCTATCTTTTATTAATCTTATTTCCGGCATTTTTTATTTAAGAACTAGCTTAATTCAGGGAGGATTTTCTCCAGATCACTTCTAAGATGTGCGTGCTGTTCTGGTAGCATTAAATGTGTACCCAGCTCACTGAGTGGCTCATCGATAGTAAAACCAGGATTTTCGGTAGCGATTTCAAAAAGCACACCACCTGGTTCCCGGAAATAAAGAGAGAAAAAATAGTCCCGGTCAATCTTCTGGGTAATCTGTAGGTTTTTACTGAGAATCTTTTCTCTGAGCTCCAGTTGAACCTCTTCATTCTTTACCCGAAAGGCAACATGGTGATTAGTTCCCGCAGCATTTTTTCCTCTCTTACCATCAGGAATTTCCAGAAGATCCACAATTGATGCGGTATCTACGGTATCTGTGATAAACCTGTAACGATTTCCCTCCTGAGCCAGCAGCCTGTAACCAAATATATCGGTAAGGACTCCTGCTGTTTCATCAATTTTCTGCAGACTCAATGTCGTACTATGAAATCCCCTGGTTGCATTTTCTTTTTTGACTTCTTCCGTTTCCCATGAGATTCTGGAATCCGCAGACTTTGGAATAATAAGACTTAAAGAGAGGCCGTCAGGATCTTTAAATGGAAGCACCTGTTCTCCAAAGCGTTCCAGGATTTCGCCTGCTTGTATATGGTGTTCTTTAAACCTTTTCTGCCAGAAACCCAGGCTGCCTTCGGGTACCGAATAACCAATCTCAGTAGCCATTCCTACACCTTCAACGCCCTGACTTATTCCTTCCCAGGGGAAAAATGTAAGTATGGTTCCGGCAGAGCCACTTTCATCACCATAATATAAATGATAGGTTTCCGGGTCATCGAAATTAACAGTCTTTTTAACCATTCTCAGACCTAATATTTTGGTGTAAAAATTAAAGTTTTGCTGTGCGTTGCCTGCTATCGCCGTAATGTGATGCAGACCTAAAATTGTATTTTCCATAAGTATTTTTGTAAAGGTGGTGGAGCTACCCTATTTGTGATTGAGTCTCTTTAGCAGAAGATTTAGTGTATAAATAGCAGATGACCATGGCAATACCAGGTACTAAAATCCCGGCCAATCCAAAAAGTTTGCCGATATAAGCACCAAGAATACATCCGGCAAGAAAACCACCGATTGTGATGGCTCCTCTTTTGAAATTCTCCAGATAATCAACATTACTGAACCTGCTGATGATCAATCCCTTAAGATCAAGTGATATTTGCGTAACATTTCCAGTCATCATGGTCGTTGGTCCAAAGGTGTCTTTAGCGAAGAGTTTACCGTAGGCATTTTGAAAGCCCATAGCAAAAACAACCATCATGACCACCAGGTACATTGGCCAGGTAATTTCCTGATTCTGGATATAACCAAGAAGATAGGCCAGGAAACCTGCTGCTATTAATATGAGCCCCTCAAAGAATAAAAGATAATGCTTGTTGACAACTTTATCAGCTATCCTTCCTGCGATCATGACCGATATTATGAAAACAGGAAAGGTCATCAACTTGATCCAGGCATCATTATCCGATCCTTTGACGAGCTGATAGGCGAAAACAATAAAGTTTCCTGTAACATGCGCAGAAAAAATCTTGTCTGCTGCAACGAAGGTAATAGTATCACAATAACCCGCTATTGCAGTTAATATCAGGGTAACGAACCAGATGTTCTGTTTTTGTTCCATTTTATTTTTTTAAGATAAGTGCGCCCTTAACATCCAGGCCATAGTCTCATGTTTTTCCATTAAACCAGTGATATAGTCACTGGTTCCAAGATCTTTTAAAGCATTTGCATAGCCATTGATGTTCGCTCTTAAATGAATAAGAATACTCTCATGATCTTCCAGAAGAGTTTTTATATAACCTTGACTATCATTTTTCTCCCTGCTTTCTTCTGACAAATGAGTTAACTCCAGATACTGTTTTAAAGTAGCCGGGGCATAATGGCCAAGGGTGCGGATACGCTCAGCCACCTCATCAACGATCTCTTCAAGCTGTATATATTGCGCTTCAAAAAACTTATGCTTATTATAAAAATCAGGCCCCTCTACATTCCAGTGTGCATTACGTGTTTTGGTGGACAGCAAAAATTCATCTGCAAGAATTTTACTCAGCGAATGGGCAACTTCTGCCAGATTTTCGGGTTTGATTCCAATGTTAGTCTTCATAATTGATATTAAATTAATTAAAAAATGTAGTTAGTAAATAGTGATCCAGTGAATACGTACCTGAACCTAAAGCCCATAACAAGAGCAAAGAAAGTGTATACATATAAGGTACATCCCGTATTTCAATGGAGTCTTTCCGGTGCACTACAAAGTACCCTATAGCCGTAACTCCAATAGTTGGCAGCAGAAAAATCCTGGTGCCCAGCCCCGCAAATACCAGAACAGGAACTATAGTATCTGAAAATGCAGCGACCAGGGCATTTAATTTCTCCGGCAGATGCAATGGATTAGGAACCTGCTCCCGCTGTCCGTTCTCTACGCTGAATTTCTTCATTCCATGTACGCGGAATAATTCCAGCATCAGGAGCATCCTGAAAATCAATAGCGCGATATTGTTGATCTGGCTGCCCGGATCGGAATAAAGAATGTCTTTAATTATATTTTCCATGATCTTTTTTAAAAAGCAAAGCAAGAACAACCGAGTGCTCCCCAGAATGCCGTATAATTGTTAATTGGAAGATTACTCTGGCGTACAGCATCATGCTGATGTGCATGAACATTGCAGCTGCCTGAACAAGAATGAATCTGTGCAGGTGTGTTACCGGGTTCAGCAGAATAGCCCTTATAAATATGAGTTGGTGACCAGTCAGGAAGTACTGGAATTTCAGGTGGAGAGAAGGAAGAAAAATCTGCTCTTGCATGTACAATTTTTCCATCTACAATGGTAAGATCAGCTTCTATGCCTTTAATTAATTCTTCTTCTACATTGAAGTAATCTCTGTTAAGCACAGCAAGATCTGCAAACATACCTACTGCAATATCTCCCTTTTTCTGCTGTTCGTTGGAGAACCAGGCACTGCCACGTGTATAGAGTTCAAGCGCTGTTTCACGGCTCAACTGCGATTCTTCATTGTATATTTTTAATCCTCCGACAGTTTTCCCGGCGCAAAGCCAGAACATAGATACCCATGGATTATAGCTGCTTACCCGCGTTGCATCTGATCCACCTCCAACCGGGACACCCATTTCCAGCATTTTCTTTACTGGTGGTGTCTGCAAAGCAGCTTTCTGACCATATCGTTCTGTAAAATATTCACCTTGATAGGCCATCCTGCTTTGTATAGCAATCCCTCCTCCAAGCGCTCTTACCCGCTCAATATTCATCTCATCAATCGTCTCTGCATGATCAAATATCCACGGTATTCCAGCAAAAGGAATATCTTGGTTCACCCTTTCAAAAACATTCAGAAAACGGGTTATACTTTCATTATAAGTAGCATGTAACCTGAAAGGCCAGCGTCTTTCTACCAGCAGGCGAACCACGCGTTCCAGTTCAGCTTCCATATTTTCAGGCAGATCAGGTCTTGGCTGAAGAAAATCTTCAAAATCAGCAGCGGAAAATACCAGCATCTCTCCTGCACCATTGTGACGGTACATATCATCTCCCTGGTAAAGCTCAACAGCACCTGTCCAGGCTTCAAAATCCTCAAATTCCTGTTTTGGTCGCTGGGTAAAAAGATTATAAGCAATCCGTACTGTCAATTGCTTTTTCTCATTGAGTTCATGCACCACTTTATAATCATCCGGAAAATTCTGAAATCCACCTCCGGCATCAATTACGCTGGTAATTCCGAACCTGTTGAGCTCCGCCATAAAACACCGGGTTGAGTTTACCTGATGCTCATAAGAAAGCTTTGGCCCTTTAGCCAGGGTAGAATAAAGAATCATCGCGTTAGGACTTGCGATAATCAACCCGGTAGGCATACCTGAAGAATCCCGCTGAATTTCACCACCAGGAGGTGCCGGGGTATCTTTCGTATAACCCACAGCGCGTAACGCCGCACCGTTCATAAATGCCCTGTCATAAAGATGCAGAATAAATACAGGCGTATCTGGTGCTATGGCATTGATTTCTTCGAGCGTAGGCATCCTTCGTTCTGCAAATTGAAATTCAGACCAGCCTCCCACAACTCTTACCCACTGTGGCGAAGGTGTTCTGTCCACCTGTTCTTTTAACATGCGTAGCGCATCTGCCAGCGAAGGCACTCCATCCCAGCGAAGTTCCAGATTAAAATTCAGCCCTCCTCTGATCAGGTGAATATGTGAATCGTTAATACCGGGTACTACCCTTTTATTTTTTAAATCAATGAGCTGGGTACCTGAATCTGCTAAGCTCATCATCTCCTTATCGCTACCAATGGCGATAAATCTGCCATCTTTTATGGCTACCGCTGTAATCTCCTTTTTATGCTGTGCAATAGTGTGAATTTTACCATTGAAAAGAATCATTTCTGCACTCATCGTATCTTTTGAATAAAGAATTAGTGATTGATTAATTAATAGAAGCTATTGCTTCTTTTATTCCCTCACCGGCAACTGTAAAAAATGAGGGGCCAGCAAGCAGTATAACTTTAGAAATTGGTTTAAAACTGGCCATTTTTTTATCTCTAAGCCAGATTTGTGTCTGGTAAGCTTGAAAAATGCCTTTAACGACATTGCCTGCTACCAGCGCAGTTGGAGAATCAATTCCTGCATCCTTAAGATCGCTTGCAAAAGAGAAATTTTTCACTTGTATCCTGAGTGCTTCATTCATGGCTACACTGCCAACAGCAGTCATCATATCAGCGTTGAACTTATTTCTGTCCCCCAGCCCAATCAATAAAAGTTTTTTTGCACCTATAAATCCTTTTGGCGGACTTAACAGGATCGTTTCCAGTGCATGCCCCTTAAATTTGCCCTCTTTACGCAAAGTGGTCAGCATTCCTTTCAGGTCATGATCAAGGTGTACCAGGCCATTTACCGCGGCAGGTAATGCAGGCGGGGAATTGAATATGTCTCCTTCTGTATATTCAAATACACAAACGATCTGAAGTTGACTAACCTGAGCGGATGGCCCTTGTACAATGCCTTCGATAGCCACACCATTAACGCTGCCCCATACTTTGGTTGTTCCCACAGCAGTGGTCTGCTGTGCATGCAATGCTGTTATATTTAAAATTGAACCGAAAACCAGCAAAGCTGTGGTTATCCCTTTACGAATCTGTTGCTGATTCAAATAGTTATTTTTCATGTTGTTAATTTTAGAGTTAAAATTTAAAGACGAGACGAGTATTCATAAACAGACCGTTTCTTGAACCTGGAATGATATCATCAATGAAATTTCCTGTTTTAAAGTATTGTATCCCTGTATTCAGGTTAATAAAGTTATTGATGCCATATACTGCACTTAAAAGATAGGCCGTACCAATGTATCTCTTGTTCGAAGCGGCCCCACCCAGATTGAAAGTACCGCTGGGCCTGTAAACACCGTCTTGTAAAGCATACCTCCAGTTAAATACTACATCAGCCTGAACTATCAGTTTATTAGTTAGAGACAAGCTGCCATAAGGATGGATATCGATCAGGTTGACCGGCCCGATCTGCGGACTAAATCCAAAATACCCACCCTTTGGATAAATAGGATTGAAAGTATTTAAATGAGTGCCGTTTGTGTTATTATTTCCTGATATATAATCATTTCTGAGGCTGATTGTGGGCTTGAATTTCGTTTGCTCAAAGGAATAACCTAATTCTGCTGAGGCTGTCCAGGCTGAAATACCTTTGCTACCGAATTTCCCGAACTGATAAGCTGCCTCCAGATTATAAATCAGCCCACCACCGTTTTTCCAGAACCTGCTTCCCACGGTATGCCGGACCTCTTTATTTATCCCTTGTTCAAATTGGGATTCATCTCTTGTGATGCCGATATAATAAGCATCCAGATTTCCGGATTTTGGGAATATAATTTTAGCATAAGCACCCCATAGATTTATATTTTTTGATCTTTTATTATCAAACTTTCCCGGGTTGATTGTATCTGCAAACATGGCGAATCCATCCAGAGATAGATTTTTTGACGTATACATCAGCTTTGCACCCGTAAAATACAACCGTACATTTGGCCCTTCTCTGACAGATATTAATCTTCCGGAGCCATAATCCATTTCCTGTTTACCTATACGCAGATTTAAGCTCTTATCTGCTTTTTTCCATGCTTTGAGATCAACAAACAGGTTCTGAATATTCAACTCATCCTGATCAACGGGTCTGGAACCATTTTTCCTTCCTCCCTGCAATGCACTTCTAAGCTGAACAAAAACGCGTATTTTATCACTAAAATGTATATCAGTATGCAGGTCATAGCGTTGCAGCAGAAAATTGTTATGACCGACCCCTAATCTCCCCCAGTCTTCATTATTAAAAGCCACATATTCCAGCCTGGCCTCTCCACCAAAAGAAAAATACATCTTTTTATCTGGTGAAAAGGGCAGGAATTTTATGTTGTTGTACAAAGTTTTCGCAGAGTCACTCCATGTGGAATAATCTTCATCAAAACGCATCAGTTTGAAACTCTGTGCCTGACTTTTGACTGCTCCGAATGTTAAGATAGCGGTTAACATCAGCACAAATATCCTGGCGGAACTAAACATCAGGTTTATTATTATTTTTTTGATTGTCACTATTATTTAGTGCTTAAGCATATGATGTGCGTAGTGAATGCCAAGACCATAGCCTGCACCATATTTCTTCATCAGATCGGTTACAGCCACATAGGTTTCAGTTCTTGCCCAGTCTCTTTGAAGTTCCAGTAAATATTGAACAGCAGTAACTGGTTTAACACCCGCATGTACCATTCTTTGAATTGCGCGTTCATGAGCTTCGGAACTGACATCACCGCAAGCATCAGTAATTACAAAAACCTCATATCCTTCAGCAAGAGCAGACAATGCCGGGCCAACAATACAAACACCTGTCCATAAGCCTGCAAGTACTAATTTCTTTTTTGCTGTACCTGTGATCGCTTTGTAAGCGGGCTCATCTTCCCAAGTATTCATCGATGTTCTATCTATATAACCTGAGGTAGCCTGAGGATAAAACTCTTCAATTTCAGGAAATACAGGGCCAGAAAAAGAATCTTCAGCCACCGTAGTTACAATGGTTGGAATTTTAAATATTTTTGAAGCTCCGGCAATGATTGCAACATTGGTGCGGAGTTCCGTAATGGCAATACTTTTGGTGGCAAAAGCCATTTGACCTTCAAAATCGATCAGTACTAAAGCGTGGTTTTCCGGAGAAAGAAGATTTGGTGATGGTTTCATATCATTATAATTTCTATTCATCTAACCAAGAAGCATACCAAGCAAATAAAATACTGAAAAACAGCGATTTATATTAAAAAACTCTTTTTTAAGCTCTCTATATATCGTCGATTTACGAATGATTTACGAGTACCTGACAACTGAAAAACAAACCTTAAAAACGCACATTCACGAAATATCGTCAATTCACATTTTTTAATTTCGTCAGGTTTATAATAATAGCCTTACATTTAATGCTATGGAAAATGTGCAGAATTTAGAAAAACCGCATACGCAATCAAACCGGCTGAAGAATGAATCAGAAAGTATTTTTTCCCTTCAAGAGATTGCGGTACTTCTTTCTTTAAGTAATGCCATAGCTACCATCAGGAATAAAACCGATCTGTTTCATGTAATTGAAGAAAAATTAAAAAAACTCTTCTGTTTCGAGCATTTTGTGATTTGCCTGATTAATGAGGATAAAAAAACACATAGTCCGTTTTTGTATAACCAGACAGAGAGTTTTATCAAAAACCGGGGCATTGCACCTGCCTCCACAAAAAAATATGGGCTTGATGATGGTTTATGTCATATCATGATGTCAACCGATATACCGGTTGTATTTAATGTTGAAGAGGTATTAAAATGGCCTTCTCCCCCGATATGGCTCGAGTTTTGGTTTCATCTTGGAATCAGGGAAATGATTGGTCTGCCTATTTGGGACAGAGCTGAATGTGTTGGTTTTTTCTATCTGTATACTAAGGAGATCAATGCCGTTTCCAATGCGTACTATAATCTGCTGCATAGCATTTCACTCCAGATTTCTGTTGCGGTTTCAAATATTAAAGCGAATGAAAAAATCGAAGCGCAACTTCAGGAAATAAAACATTATAAACAACTGCTGGAAGAAGAAAAATCATACCTGCAGGAAGAGGTAGAAAAGAACTACAGCCATACTGAAATTATTGGACAGGGGCCTGGAATTAAAAATGTATTTCATTTAATTGAACAGGTTGCTGACTCAGATAGTACTGTTCTTCTTCAGGGGGAAACTGGAACAGGCAAAGAACTGATCGCCAGAGCTATACATGTAAACTCTCCAAGAAAAGATAAATTAATGATTAAGGTAAACTGTGCTGCCTTGCCAGCAAACCTGGTAGAAAGTGAACTATTCGGACACGAAAAAGGCAGTTTTACCGGGGCGACAGACCGAAGGGCTGGAAAATTTGAACTCGCTCATAACAGCACGCTTTTCCTGGATGAAATTGGAGAACTTCCGCTGGATATTCAGGTAAAGCTACTCCGCGCAATTCAGGAAAAAGAAATTGAGCGTGTTGGCGGTAAGAGTGTCATCAAAACAAATGTAAGAATCATAGCTGCAACCAATAGAAACCTTGCAAAAGAAGTAGAAAATGGTAAATTCCGGAGTGATCTTTTTTACCGTTTGAATGTATTCCCAATCACTATTCCTCCTTTGAGAGAACGAAAAGAAGATATAGTTGAAATGTCCATATATTTTATGAACAAATTCGCTAAGAAAACGGGTAAAGAAATAAAAACACTATCCAGAAGTGTTTTCAATTCCCTGATAACCTACCCCTGGCCTGGTAATGTACGCGAACTGGAACATTTAATGGAACGCAGTGTGTTATTGTCTAAAGGCAATATGATTAAAGAAATACATCTCCCTAAAATAGAGAATCTATCAATTGAAAACGCCAAGCCCGGAACAACCATCAAGACTATTTTTGATAATGAACGGGATCATATTTTTCATATACTCCAGTTATGTAAAGGAAAAATATCAGGGAAAGGAGGTGCAGCAGAATTATTAGGTGTTCCTGCAACCACACTGAATTCCAAAATAAAGAAGTTTAAAATCAAAAGAAAGCATACTATTAGCTAAGTAATATTTAAAATCTGCTGAATACAATCTAAATATGACAGACCGAATTCTAATTGTCGAAGACGAATTTATTGTTGCCCATGATCTGAAAATGATTCTTACCCGTGCAGGATACGAGATCGCAGGAATTGCAGATTCGGTGAAAACTGCGCTGATTATATTAGGGCAACAGGAAGTCGGTCTGGTTCTGCTTGATATATTTCTGAAAGGAAAGCAGACAGGAATTGACCTGGCAAATATCCTGATGGATAAACAGATTGCATTTATCTATATTTCTGCCAATTCCAATGAAAAAGTAATGGAGGCCGCCAAATCTACAATGCCCTATGGATTTATAGTTAAACCTTATCGGGATAAAGATGTATTACTCAGTATTGACATTGCACGTTACCGCATGGAGCATGTTCAAAATCTTAAAATCAGCAGCAAATTGTTTATGGAAGATTTCATTGCCGATGTTTCCATGAAGCCGTTAAACTGGAAGAAAAAACTTTTATTGATTACTGGCGCATTTCAAGCCTATCTGCCTTTTGATTTTCTGACGCTTACAGCAACAACGAATGACAGCACCATGCTTTCCAAAATCGGAATAGCGCGTAAACAGTTTAATGAATATGATATGGTATCAGCAGATGAGCTTGCCGGTAACCTAAAATCCAACCTGGTTAAATCTATTATCCTCAGTAATGGAGATTGTATTACGCTTTCTTTTTACAGCAAGCTTGACAATATTTTCAAACGTGAACATTCAGAGCTACTGAATCTTCTGGAAAGCACACTGGCCAAAAACCTCCTGCATATCATTGAATTTGAGAAGGTCAGTCCATTCAAAAAGAATACCAATGTACCAGAGAAAAACAAAATACCATTTCCTGTTGAGGAAGATAAATTCAAGGATATTATTGGCCAGAGCCCTGCCCTGCTCAACCTGCTGGACCAACTGATGATTGTTGCTCCTACTGATACTTCCGTATTAATTACAGGAGAAAGTGGCACCGGGAAAGAACTGATCGTACAAAACCTGCACAGGCTGTCTACGCGAAAAAACAAACCACTTGTTGCAGTAAATTGTGCTGCCTTACCTAACGATCTTATGGAGTCTATACTTTTCGGGCATGAAAAAGATGCCTTTGCAGGAGCAACCAGCCAGAGCATGGGAAAATTCGAAGAAGCCAGTGGCGGAACAATTTTCCTTGATGAGATCGGGGAAATGCCATTTGATCTCCAGGCTAAATTATTAAGGGTGCTTCAGCAGAAAGAGATTGAACGTGTAGGCGGCAAAAATCCTGTTCCAGTTGACCTGAGGATAATTGCAGCAACCAATCTTCAGCTGGAGAAAGAGATATCAAAGGGGAAATTCAGATTAGATTTATTTTTCAGACTCAATGTTTTTCCTCTTCACGTTCCATCCCTGCGCGCCAGAAAAGAGGATATTCCAATCCTCGTAGCCTATTTCATTGAAAAACATGCAAAATTGCTCGACAGGGAAATATCCGGAATTTCAAGCAGGTTCATGGAGTAAATGATCCATTATAACTGGCCTGGCAACATCAGAGAACTAGAACATGTTGTTTTAAGAGCTATTCTTTTATCAAAAAATGGTGTTCTTCAGGAAGACCTCCTGGAATTGGAAATAAAAAACGAAGAAATACCTGATCAAACGGGTATAAAAACAATTTCGGAGAATGAACGGGATCATATTATTGACGTCCTGGATATGTGCAAAGGAAAAATATCAGGCACCGGTGGGGCAGCGGATCTGCTGGGAATACCAGCGACCACCCTTAATTCGAAAATAAAAAAATTAGGTATAAACAGAGAAGTCTAAGTAAGATATTGAAAATAAGATGAGCAAAGAAAAGATTTTAATTGTTGAGGATGAATTTATTGTAGCTAATGACCTGCAGATGATGTTGGAAAGAGCTGGTTATAGAGTGTGTGGAATTGCTCCTTCAGTAGCCAGGGCTCTGGAATTAATAACGTTAAAACAACCAGATTGGGTATTACTGGATATTCAACTCAAAGGTAACCTGTCAGGGATTGATCTGGCTGAACAATTGACAATAATTGGAATCCCTTTTATATATATTTCGGCAAATACGAGTCAGGACATACTGGAAGCCGCAAAAGCAACTTTACCTTATGGGTTTTTAGTCAAACCATTCAGAGAAAAGGATCTGATGGTGATGCTTGACATTGCACAGTACAGGCATACAAACAACTTAAAATATAGTAAAAACGAAGAGCAGACTATTCAGGAGCAAATTAAAAATATAATCAATAAACAAGAATCGCTGTCTGAAAGACTGAAACAATTGGGAAAGCCACTTAATTCCATTGTTCCTTTTAATTTTTTGTGGATTGCAAGGATTCAACCTGGAACAAGTGTGAGGGATTTGAATTTACAACAGGAAAGTACACACATTTTCCGAACCTTTTGCCAGGAAGAGTTATTAGCTGAAATGTCGGTTTCACAGCGGACGTTTAAATCGTGGGGTACCATTCATATGGTTTCCTGTAAAAATTCTGTCTGGAATGACTATGAGTTTAGAAAATTAAAAATGGAAAATAACTGGATCAGAACTCTTTCAGACCATTTTAAATTAGAATCTGCGCTTTTAATGGAAATCCCATATGGAGAAGAGCGTTTCCAGTTTGTTTTCTTTAGTACTGCTGCAAAAAAATATAGAGAGAAAGACACTATACTCCTGAACCAATTTCATGAAAGCCTGGTTCTGATTATTGAAGATATTATATATGGGAAAAATCCGGTTGTTCTTACACCCTTAATACAAAAACCTAAGCATATACCTTCAACTGAAGAATCTTTCTTACCCCATTTCAACGGCATTATTGGAAACAGCCCTTTGCTGCGTTCCGTTTTTGAGAAAATAGAAATGGTTGCGCCAGATGATACTTCAGTTCTGATTCTTGGAGAAAGTGGCACAGGAAAGGAAAAGATTGCTCAGACGCTGCATAAGCTTTCTTCAAGAAAAGCCAAACCAATGATTACTGTAAACTGCGCAGCTCTTCCATTAACCTTGATCGAATCAGAACTTTTTGGCCATGAGAAAGGTGCTTTTACTGGTGCTTATGACAAAAGAATCGGCAAATTCGAACAGGCCGATGGAGGTTCTATTTTTCTGGATGAAATTGGCGAACTACCGCTGGAGGCACAAGTTAAGTTATTAAGGGTTTTACAGGAAAGAGAGATTGAAAGACTGGGTGGTGTTCATACCAGGAAAATAAATGTCAGGGTGATCACGGCTACCAATAAAAACCTGGAAAAAGAAGTGGCAGAAGGTCGTTTCAGATTAGACCTCTATTACAGGCTTAACGTATTTCCAATCGAATTACCTCCATTACGCAAAAGAAAAGAAGACATCCCTGCCCTTGTCCATCATTTTCTGAATAAATATAACAAAGGAACTTCAAGATCTATTAAAGGAATTTCCAGTAAAGCGCTGTACACTTTGCAGCAATATGACTGGCCTGGAAATATCAGGGAACTTGAACATCTGGTAGAGAGAAGCATGCTACTTTCCAAAGGGACAGAAATTACTGAAATAGATCTGCCGGCAAATCAGAAGCAGGCCACTGTTCAGTCAGATGACATTTTCAGCATAAAGACTATGCATGAGATGGAAAGAGATCACATTCTGAGTATCCTGGAAATGTGCAATGGAAAGGTATTCGGGCCAGGTGGCGCGGCAGAAGTATTAAACATCCCTTCCACTACATTAAATTCCAAAATAAAAAAACTGGGGATAAAATATGAGTTTTTCAAGTAAACGTTCGATGCTAAAAATCCCCGGACAGCTCTTTGCACAGACAGATTATATTTCAGCTATTGATAACTATAAGATTGGTGGCCTCATTGCGGTTTCATTTATAATTGGGTTATGCTATTATAACTTCAGAAACAGAAGAAAGGCCAGCCAGTTATTGCTTGCTTACCAACAGGAAATTAACCTGAAGAACGATTCCCTCCAAAATCTGGTTGACAAGCAGACAAAACTACTTTCAGAGAAGGAATTTCTGATTAAAGAAATACATCACAGGATAAAAAACAACTTACAGGTAATTACGAGCCTGCTTAGTGCACAACGTAATTATCTTCAGGATGAATCGGCAATAATGGCCATCAGGGATAGCCAAAACAGAATTCAGTCTATAGCTTTAATTCATCAGAAATTATTTCAGTCCGATACGGTAGCCATGATTAATATACAGGATTATGTGGCTGAACTCATTAAATTTCTATGCGAAACCTTTCATGTCAACCAAAGAATTAAGTTTAACATCAATGTTCCGGAAGTGAAACTTGACATCGCGCAGGCGATGCCACTTGGACTCATTATCAATGAAGCGATTACCAATATTATAAAATACGCTTTTCCTGATAATACGCCAGGAATTATCACGCTGTCTTTAGCTGATTGTGAAGATGGCTATTACCAGTTTAAAATTTCTGATAATGGTATAGGCCTTCCGTCAGGGTTTGACCTTTCCAGCACCTCCTCAATGGGCATGACCCTGATCAAAGGTTTAGGCGAGCAACTCGGTGGTATAGTCAGCATTCAATCCAGTAATGGTGTACATTTCAGCCTGAGATTTCCAGTTGCGCGCTCACCATTGCCAAACCGGGAAGAATATGTTTAAATATCAATTGATACTGCTTTTGCTTCTGGCTACCTGTGGTCCTATATTTGGTCAGGGAACAAAAAGAAATACACTGTCTGTTCCAAAATTCAATGAGATCTCTGCTAGCGAACTGCTGACTAAACTACCCGAATTCAAAAACGACACCACAAAAGTATGGCTGCTCAATAAAATTGCAGCCATTTACTGGTGGAGAAGATCAGACCGGTATAATGATCTGGATAGCTGTATGAATTATGCGCTGCAAGCCAGGCAACTCAGTAATAAATTAGATTATCAACCAGGGTATAACGAATCAACTTTTCTTATTTGCAGGGTATTTGCGGAGCAGGAAAACATTAACAAGGCATTGATCCTGATCAAAACAGTTTCACCCGAACAGCAAGTACGACTAAATCTTGTGCTTGGTGAACATTATATAAATCTGCCAGGAAGCCTGAAAAATAATATAAAGAAAGGATACCCATTCCTGCACAACGCACTCCGGTTAAGCCAGACTTTTAAATTGATCCGTTGGCAACAGGAGTCACAAATAGCACTGGGAAAATATTATTTTTTATCTGACGATCTCAAACGAGGTATTTCCTCATTTGAAAATGTAATTACTTATTGGCATCAGTTGGGTAATATCAGTGAAGAGGCACACTGGTATTCTGAGCTTGGACGCTATATGCCAGGAGGCCAGGAAAATCTGGCACTTTCGATAAAATATCAGAAGCAGGCACTTGCTTTATATAAAAAGATCAATGCTAAGCCTGACATGGCTTATACAGCAGATGATATCGGACAGGTTTATAAGGAACAGTTAAATAACCTGGATAGCGCACAATTGTATTCCAGTATGGCTATTGGTTTACTGAAGGAAGCTAAAGTCACTAAATTGTATAAATATTATTATCATTTATCAGATATCTTTCTGGAAAAAGGAAATTTTAGTCAGGCCCTATCCTATTCTCTTGCTGCATTGGATAATATAGAAAAGCTCAAAGATAACCGGATGAAAGGCATTGTATATAATGGTCTGGGGGAAATTTACTCTGGTTTAGGTGATCAGAATAACAGCCTGAAATACTTCGGACTAGCTATGGAACAACTTACAGAAACAGGGACTTACCTGGTTTTCTATCTGGCAAAGAATATTACTGACAATCTTATTTTACAGGGCAAAGTTAAAGAAGCCATAGTTTTCACACAGCGATTTGAAAAGGAAAACCCGGCTATAAGTCTGAGAGATCGTCAGGTTTTAATGGCAATTAAGGGCAATTGTTATGCAGCTGCAAAAAAACCTGTTATAGCAGAGCGCTATTTTCTCAACATGATGGAGTTGGATAGTTTATCCATAAAAAACGGAGCGATATATTGGAGTAAGTCTATAGCAGGTGCTGAAGCGAATTATATTATTGGAAAGTTTTATGTAGATCAAAAACGTTATACAGATGCATATCCTTATTTAAAGAGATTCCATGGACTTGATAATAAAATATTAGCGCTTTCAAAAGATATTTCATTGTTACAATTTAAAGTGGATTCTGCTTCTGGAAACTATGCTTCAGCCATAAAATACTATCAAAAATATTCAGCTTATAAGGATTCCATGTATAACATTTCAAATACAGGGAGACTTGCTGATATGCAGATCAGGTACGAAACAGCCCGAAAAGAGAAAGATATCAAACTTTTGCAAAAGGATTCACAGTTGCAGCAGCGGCGTATTTCTCAATCTTCCCAGTCCAGAAATTTCGCCTTCGCAGGAATTGTAATGCTTGGCCTTATTATAGCTATCGGCTATAATCGTTTCAGGCTGAAACAAAATAGTTATATACAGCTGGAGTCGAAACAACAGAAAATCAACAGGCAGAATGAAGCGTTGTACATGTTAAATAAGAAACAGCAAAATTTATTACAGGAAAAAGAATGGCTGGTCAAAGAAATTCACCACAGGGTAAAAAATAATTTGCAGATGATGCAAAGTCTGCTAAAATCACAAGGCTATTATATCGATAATAAAGATGCAACAATGGCAATTAAAACTAGTCAGCGCAGAATGCAGGCTATGTCTCTGGTGCATGAAAAATTATATTTAGATGATCAGATGAACAGCATATCGATGTATGATTATGTCCACGAGTTGCTAACCTATTTAAAAACCAGCTTTGATCTGGAGAAAACAATAGTTTTTATTATTCAGGTAGAAGAATTTCAACTGGATATTATCAGAGCAATCCCTGTCGGATTGATTATAAATGAAGTAGTGACGAATGCTATTAAATATGCATTTCCTGATGGAAAGGAAGGTTTAATTTCTATCTTTCTTAAAGAACAAGAGAAAAAAATCATCCTCAACATACAGGATAATGGTATCGGTTTAGTTCCTGATTTTGATTTTGAGGCCAACAATTCTTTTGGTATGACCTTAATTGACGGACTGGTCAAACAACTGGACGGCAATCTTTCTATTACCAGTAAAAATGGACTTGATATAACCGTTACTTTTAGTTCATATACGCCGCTGGAATCCATTTCAGAGCTTGCATAAGCAGGTGGATTTTGAAAGAAAGACGTAAATTGACGATATATAGATAGTTTTAAAATTCACAAAAACATGTAATAAATTGAATTACAACTAATTAATCAGAAGGCATACAAATTGCTGGATTGGGATTGTTTAAACACATTATAAAATTTAAAATTATGAGTACCATTAAAGTAAAAGACGGAACTGAAATTTATTACAAGGATTGGGGAACAGGGCAACCAATCGTTTTTCATCATGGATGGCCATTATCGGGTGATGATTGGGATACACAGATGATGTTTTTCTTAAATCATGGATACCGTGTGATCGCACATGACCGCCGCGGACATGGAAGATCAAGTCAGTCTTCACAGGGTCATGACATGGATACTTATGTAGAAGATGTGGCTGAACTCACAAAAGCCCTGGATCTTAAAGATGCAATTCACATTGGCCACTCGACTGGTGGCGGTGAGGTAATCAGATATGTTGCAAAGTATGGAAAAGGCCGTGTTGCAAAAGCAGTACTGATTAGCGCCGTAACTCCGATTATGGTTATAGGAGAAAATAATCCAGACGGGGTACCGATGTCAGTTTTTGATGAAATCAGAGAAGGTACAGGTTTTCACAGACCTCAGTATTACCATGATTTTCCTACTGCTTTTTATGGTTATAACCGTGAAGGGACAAAAGTATCTGAAGGAAATAAACAAAATTGGTGGAGACAAGGGATGATGGGTTCTGTAAAGGCACATTATGAAGGAATTAAAGCTTTTTCAGAATCTGATTTCACTGAAGATTTGAAGAGTGTAGAAATCCCTGTACTGGTGATGCATGGAGAGGATGATCAAATTGTTCCCTATTCAATTTCAGCTCCTAAAGCGGCAAAACTTTTGCCAAACGGAAAATTGATCTCTTACCCTGGTTTTCCTCATGGAATGCCAACAACAGAAGCGGAAACAATTAATAAAGACCTTTTAGAATTTATTAAATCTTAACCTGGTCAGCTTATTTAGATTCAGGTAAGGATGATGGGTCTGAGAAGACTCATCATCTTTTGTATATCTTATCCAGGATAAGATAAATAATTCAAAAGGCAATTGGTATTATTATTGTCGTAAATATTATCTTTGACGTCTGCTTTGTCCTGGTAATTTCTATGTCAATTTTGCGCGCGTTCCTCCCATGTTTTCTTCTATCCTATTGTTTTCAGGCACTTTATGGTTCTCAAAAACCTGTTAAGCCAGGCCTTCCTGTGCTGGATATTAATGCCTATGAAAAGTTAATTGTTCATTACCGGTATAACAGACCCGATTCTGCACTGTTTTTTGTGAATCTTGGGATGAAGCTTGCAAAAAGCACTAAAGACGAAGAAGGTGTAGCAAGAATGCTCAACCAGATGGGCATGATTGATGATAATTCCGGGAATGCAGTATCCTCAAGACAACACTATCTGGAAGCACTTGAAATCTACAAACGCCTGAATAATTATAAAGGAATCATTAAGGAGAATATCCGGCTGGGTGTTGTGGAAAACAGGAAAGGCAGTTCGGCAACAGCAACCCCCTATTTTCTTCAGGCATTAAAAATAAGTGAGCAAAACAAAGATAAGAGTGGAATTATGGAGTCATACATTACTCTTGGTGAAGTACATGCTTTCCGCCATGACTATCAACTTGCCATCTCTTATTACAAGCGGGCTGAAGCGATCGGAACTACACTTCCTTTTTCAAGCCTGAAGTTAAATACCTTCCTGAACTTTGGAACGGCCTACAGGGAAACCGGTGACCTGGCAAAAGCCATTTACTACTTTGAAAAAGGTATCAGCCAAAGTGATTATCCTGAAATGATGGGATTAAATATTTCCCTTACTATTGGACTGGCCCAGGTGTATGCAAAATCAGGAGCAGTAGCAAAAGCCATTGAACTTCAAAAGGGAGCTTTGCTGAAATCGAAAAAGATCAACAATAGTATCCGGGAATTCCAAAGCCTGATCGCATTGGCAGAGAGCTATGAAACTTCCAACCGGGCAATAGCGCTGAATTACCTTCAACAAGCACTGGCTTTGGGACAAACTAAAAAAGCAAATAAGCAGATTGTTGAAGCACTATCGCATATTGCTGCACTTTATGAAAAATCAGGAGATTATAAAGCCGCCTATCAAGCTAAAACCAGGCAATATAGCATCGCTGATAGTTTTTACTTCAAGGATATAACCCACAAAATATCTAATCTGCAAGCACAATATGAACTCACCAAATCTCAGGCTAAAGTTACACAGCTAAAATTTGTGAATAATCAGCAATTGCTTGAACAAAAAATTATGTTCGGGATCATGTCAGGTGGTACAGCTTTCATGCTGATCCTGGGGGCTTATTTTTTTAAGATCAGGAACTTGAACCGGTTGATGAATAAGGCTAATGCAGATCTTATAGAGTCGAATAACGTAAAAGACAAGCTATTTTCTATTCTTGGGCACGATCTGAAAGCACCGCTGGCTTCAATTCTGAATCTTCTTGTATTAATAAACAGAGGCTGGTTAACTGACGAGGAAAAGTCACTTATGCTCGGTAAACTGGAGTTACAGTGTAATGCTACACTGGAAACACTGAATCTTATTTTGCACTGGGGACAAATGCAATTAAAAGGCGTCATGATCAATCAGAGCGATGTCAGTCCTGAAAAGAAAATTAAACGCAATGTTTTGCTGCTGAAGGAAATGGCTGCTCAGAAATCAATATCTATTGAACAGCATATTGAACCGGGTCTGCTCGTTTTTTGTGACGCAGATCATCTTGATTTTCTGGTTCGCAACATTTTGTCCAATGCCATAAAATTCACTCCTGTTGGAGGGACTATCCATATGTCAGTAAGGGCTTACCAGGATAATCAGGTAATTTGTCAATTCAGGGATAGCGGAATCGGAATAGCTCCTTCACGTTTAGAATCCATATTCAGCGTAAATAATGTAAGTACAATGGGCACGAATAATGAAAAAGGAACTAGTCTTGGTTTGGTTATCTGTAAAGAGTTTATTAATGCAAATGAAGGAAATATCTGGGTAGAAAGTGTAATTGGTGAAGGCTCTGCATTCTTTTTCACTTTAAAGAGGAAATAGACTCTTAGTTTGTAAACTGCATTTCACTAAGGTTTTTATATAATCCTCCGCTAACACCAAGCAATTCAAGGTGAGTTCCCTCCTCCACAATCTGCCCTTGGTGAAGCACAATAATTTTATCAGCTTGTCTTACAGTAGCCAGCCGATGCGCAATAACGATAGAAGTACGTCCTTCCATCAGCTTATCTAAAGCATCCTGTACCAATCGCTCTGATTCTGAATCCAGTGCAGACGTCGCTTCATCCAATATCAAAATGCGCGGAGCCTTCAATACTGCACGTGCAATAGCAATCCGCTGACGCTGCCCACCAGAAAGCTGTATCCCACGTTCTCCTACTATGGTTTCCAGTCCAAGAGGGAAACGCTGAATAAATTCCCAGGCATTGGCCATTTCTGCTGCTGCAATAATTTCATCTTTAGAAGCCCCTTTTCTACCATAGCCGATATTTTCTGCAATCGTACCACCAAAAAGAAAAACATCTTGCGGCACTACAGCGATCTGTGCCCTGAGTTCTGATAAAGGAATATCCGCACTATCTCTGCCATCAAAAAACACCCCTCCTTTTACCGGATCATACAATCTCAGCAATAAAGATACTATTGTACTTTTACCTGCACCGCTTGAACCTACAATAGCCACTTTCTGATTGGAAGAGGCTTCGAAAGACACGCCCTGTAATACATTTATATCTTCCCTTGCAGGGTAATGAAAATGAATATTGCTGAAATTAATCTGTCCATGCAATTGATTTTCAGGCGCTATGGTTTTAAAGTCTGTAAGTGATTCTACGGGTTCTTCCAGCAAATCAAAAAGATGGGTAGTAGCCCCAATACTTTTCTGTAAAGCCGTATAAACTTCTGCTAAGCCAGTAATTGAGCTGGCAATATATACAGAGTAAAGTAAAAAGGAAATAAGTTCTCCTGAAGCCACCCCTGTAGTTACACCCCGCCAGATCACAGCGACCAGCGTACCAAAGATACCGACGATAACAAAAGAGTCAAACAGACCTCTGTACTTCCCTCCTTTCATCCCCAGTCTGGCCATTTCATTGGTTTGCCCGCGATAACGGCTGATCTCAAAAAACTCACTTACAAAGGCTTTTACACTAAAAATACCCTGTAATGTTTCTTCTACAATGGTATTAGAAGCCGCAACTTTGTCCTGCACGTCCATCGCGTATTTATTGATGAACTGGCCAAATAATTCAGCCAGCACTACCATAACAGGTAATAACAGCACCATGAAAACTGTCAGTTGAAACGAAGTAATCATCAGTAAGATCAAACCACCAACGATAATAACCAGCTGTCTGACCATTTCTGCCAGCGTACTGTTAAAAATTTCCTGCAATAGCGTAATATCTGCCGAAATCCTGCTGCTCAGTTCCCCCACACGTTTGTGAAGAAAAACACGCATTGGCATTTTAATGAGATGGCTATACACAGTTTGACGTAGTGCAGCCAATGTTTTTTCGGTAACATTTACAAACAGTACCACTCTGAAAAAAGAGAATATAGCCTGGATAATCAGAATGCCGAATAATAGCCACCCAATATAGGTCGTCGCTCCTGAATCTATTCCTTGTTTGCCACCATCAATTAATTGTCCGAGCAACTTAGGCAGTGCAAGCCCGGAAACACTCGCGATCATCAGCAGGAATAGCCCTATGCTGAATTCCAGCCAGTATGGTTTTACATAATAGAATAAACGAAATAAGGATTTAAGAGAACTACCCTTAATATCTTTAACGGATTTAGAATTCTGCATTTAAATTGTTTTATAAATTGTTAGTATATAGCCCGCCTTACGGCGGGCTATAGTTTTCTTACCCCTTAAATTGTTGCAAGTATGCCGTTAATTCAGCTGCCAATATCTGTACATGAGCATTTCCTACCAGTGAATCGTGATCTCCGGGCATAGTAATAGCCTGCGTTGTAGTTGCAAAGGCTTCCCAGCCAAGGCTTCCGCTATTTTCCTCCCATAGGGTTTCTTCTGCTTTTACAATTAAAAGGCTCGCATTAATCTGCTCCGTCACTGTATATTCCAGAAAAGCATTACTGATCACCAGGGTCAGTATCCTTAAAATAAAACTGGTATAATGCTTGTTATTTCCAAGGTTCTCCATTACAATTGAAGTAATTACCGGCATTATTTTTTCTCTGTCTGCTAAAGAAAATCCCGCTTTCAATTTCCAGATCCACTCAGGATAAGGTTTAGTGACGATACTTCCCAATTCAAATACCAGCATAGCCAGTCTGAAAAGTGTTTCCCCATTATCATCATCTTCATGAAATGAACTTTCCGTAGTGGTGTCTTTATCCAGAATAATTCCTGTCTGTACCTGTTCTCCAGCGGCTTCCAGTTGTTTGGTCATTTCGTGAATCATGATTCCTCCCAATGAGTGTCCGATAAAACGGTAAGGGCCGGCAGGCTGCACTTCTTTCATCCATGCAATATTACGGGTAGCAATCATAGTCAGCTCTTGTTCAGGAGTTTCTCCTTCAAATACTCCGGGCATCTGCAATCCATAAAGGGCACAGGTTTCATTAAGCGCCTGTCCTAAAGCACTGTACACTTCACAAACCCCGGCCGCTCCCGGCAGCATAAATACAGGGAATGAAACCGGGCCATCATTCAATAAGACGATATGATCACTGTAGCTTTGGGCATCAAACTGTGCTGCTGTATTTTCTTTGAGCTCTTCTTTGCGCAGATGAATAACTTCAGCAAGCTGATCTATGGTAGGATAACTGAAAATATCCTTTACCTGAACTTTCACGCCAATTTCCTTTTTAATTACAGAAACCAAACCAATCACCAGCAGTGAAAGGCCACCAAGTTCAAAGAAATTATCATGGATACCGATTCTTGGGATGCCCAGCATATGTTGCCAGATCTCCGCCAGTTTTTCCTGTAAATGATTATTCGGCGCTACATATGCAGTAGTCAGCAATTCATTGGTATCCGGATCAGGCAGTGCTTTCTTGTCTATCTTTCCGTTAGGCGTTAATGGAAGTTCTGCAAGTGTGATAAAAAATGAAGGCACCATATATTCCGGTAAAACTCCTTTTAACCAGTTCAGCATTGAATCTTTGTCATATGCTGGTTTTGTGGCCAGATAAGCTACCAGACGTTTATTTCCGCTTGCATCATCTTTAACCACTACAACTGCCTGATTGATCTCTTCATATTGTTGCAATACATTTTCAATCTCTCCAAGCTCAATACGGAATCCGCGTACTTTCACCTGATCATCCATACGACCAAGGTATTCGATATTTCCATCAGCCAGCCAGCGGCCAAGATCACCTGTACGGTACATTTTGCCTGCTGCATGAAAAGGATTGGAAATAAATTTGGCAGCAGTCAAATCAGGACGGTTTAAATACCCTCTGGAAACCCCGATTCCTGCTACGCAGATTTCACCAGTCACGCCAACCGGACAAAGATTCAATTCATTATTCAATACATAAACCTGCAAATTCTGTATCGGACTACCCAGCGGAATATTAATCTGCGCAGGAGTTTCATGCATTATATAGTGACAGATATCATCCGAAGCCTCTGTAGGCCCATAAGCATTCACTACCGGGATACGCCCAAAATCAGGATGTCCGAACCATTGCGCAAGCAATGGCTGGCTAACCGTTTCTCCGGTAACCAGCAGATATTGCAGTTTTTCCAGCTTAGTGGTCAGCTCTTCCCGCAGAACAGCAGCCAGGTAAGAAGGAACCAATTCTAAAATAGTTACCTCGTTTTCTTCTACTTTGTCCAGCAATGCTGCAGGTTGTAACAACAATTGTGAAGGATAAATAATGGTATGCCCTCCGCTTAAGAGCGCCGAAAAGATCTGCCACACGGAGATATCAAAAGTATACGAAGCTGTAAAAGCAACCACACTTTCTGCATTCAGCTGCAGGTCATTCACTTTGGCATACAGGTGATTCAGCATTCCTGCATGCTCCACCATTACCCCTTTTGGCTGTCCGGTAGAACCGGAAGTATAAATCACATAAGCCAGATCCCCTGGTTTTACTTCTCCTGCTGCGATCGCAACCGGATACCTGTCAATGATTGCAATATCCTGGTCAAGCAATACCAGCGGGATATCCGATATGGTATAAATCCGGCTGCTGATATCTGCCGTAGTAATCACCATCAACGCCTTGGTATCTCTCAGTATATAACTGATTCTTTCTGCCGGATAAGTCGTGTCCAGCGGCACATAAGCACCACCGGCTTTCATCACACCCAAAATAGCAACTACCATTTCTGCCGATCTTTCCAGAAAAACCGGAACCAGCGTATCAGTTTTTACGCCTTTACTACGCAGATAATTAGCCAGTTTCCCGGATGCTTCATCCAGCTTGCGGTAAGACCAGGTGTTCTGTTCAAAAACTATTGCCGGAGCATCAGGCGTAGTAGCTGCCTGCCCGATGAACAGCCCAACTAAAGTCTGTGCAGCTGGATAAGCAACAACTTTATTGTTAAAAGTAACCAGCAATTGCTCCGCTTCCTGAGCGGTCATCAATTCGACTTCTTTCCAGGTCTTCACTCCTTTTTCCACCAGCTGCAACAGCACTTGTTTAAAATGGCCCATCATCCTGTCAACAGCCTGTGTATCCAGCAATTCATCATTATGAACAAACAGCAGGCTAGTCTCTCTGCCCGTAATCACGTTAATGGTGAGCGGATAATTGGTCTGCGGATGCACCACAAGATCACTGACTTCAAGTTCTCCGCCTTTTTGCAGATCAGATTCACTCACAGGATAGTTCTGGAACACAATAGACGTATCAAAAAGGTCACCTTTAATATTTGTCAGGCGCTGAATATCATTCAGGGTAGTATATTGATACTCCCTGCTTTCCAGTTGACCCTGTTGTATTTTCTGCAACCAGGTATTGATATCCATTGACAGATCCACGCTGATATAAAGAGGCAACGTATTGATATACATGCCCACTTTTCTTTCGATACCTGGCAAATCTTCAGGACGGCCCGACACAGTAACTCCATAAATTACTTCAGTACGACCGGTGTAGCAGTATAAAAGATAAGCCCACACCCCTTGCATCAGAGAATTAACCGTTAAATGTTGTTGTTTCGCATAAGTTGAAATCTGTTCAGTCATCACCGCATCAAACGTGATGATACTTTCGTTCATCCCAACTCCGCGGGTACGGTCTGCTGTTGCGCTTACAAAAGGAAGCAAACAGCCTTCTTCTACTGGTGCCAGATAATTTCGCCAGTAACCTGCGGTTTGTTCTTTGTCCTGCTTTTCGATAAAACGGATATAATCTTCATATCGGTCTGCTGGTTGCTCTTCTACAGGTTTTTCTGCCTCTAATTGTTCATAATTAGCAAACAATTCAGCTAACAACACAGGAACAGACCAGCCATCCAGCAGAATATGATGGAAACTCCAAAGCATTCTGTATTGCGTATCAGAAAGCCGGATCAGACAGATTCTCATCAGTGGGGCTGCTTTCAGATCAAATCCTTTAAGGCGGTCAGCCTGCTCAAATTCTGCTATCGCTTTTTCCTGCTCCGCTGTACTCTTGCCGCGATAATCCAGCAGCGTTGATGAAAGCGCGGCCTCTTGATAAACACATTGTATAGGGATCGAGAATACATCGTGGTAAAAACCTGTCCTTAAAATACTATGTTGCTTAATCAGGATCTCCCAGCTCCGGATAAATTTGTCTGTTTGTAAGTTCATCAGGTCACAGGAAAGCTGTTCTGTAAATGCCCCCTGTTCGTTATACAACTCATGGAACAACATTCCTTCCTGTAAACCGCCTAAACGATACAGACTTTCCAGTTGTGCTTTTCTTGGTGCACCCTGATAATTCTCTTCCAGAAACTTGTCCAGTTCGTTTACAGTAACCAAATCATTCAGCCCGTAATCAAAGGGCGTAAAGGCTGGAGAAACCTGTTCAGCGCAATGGCTGATCAGATTCTGCAATTGCTCCATGTACAAATCAACGAGTATATCAATATTGGCTTCTTCATAATGTTTGGTACTATAACTCCAGTCAAATAACAATTCACCACCCTGAATCATCGTATTGACAGACAATTTATCGGTAGCCGGATAATCTGCTGAAACGCTGTCACCGGCCTGTTCATTAGCCATTCCGATTTCTCCCTTTTCACTGACCAGGTTATCCAGCTGTCCAAGGTAGTTGAATACAATGTTCCAGGAACCTTGCCCTTGCAGCGCAGGTAACTTCTCTATATATTTCAATACACCAAAGCCAATTCCTTTTGCTGGTATTTTTCTTAATTGTTCTTTAACTGATTTCAGCGCATACCCGATATCTCTGCCTGAATCTGTTTCCAGGGATACAGGATAAAGATTTGTAAACCAGCCTACAGTGCGGCTGGTATCAATACCAGCCATAATATCTTCGCGTCCGTGCCCTTCCAGGCCGATAGAAATTCGTGAAATACCACTCCATTTTGATAAAGCTACAGCCAGTGCACTTAAAAGCACGTCATTGATTTCTGCATGATAAACCTGTAATACCTCCTGCAATAACCGCTGTGTAACTGTACTATTCAGCCTGGTCACTTTAGTACCCATATCATTCAGCGTTAAACGCGCAGTATAGTCATGGTCTTCTGGCAACGGAACATAATGTGCTGCAACCTCCGTCCAGTAGACATGTTGTTTGGAGATCGTTTTTCCATAGCCTTCCAATGCCTGATACCATTGACGGTACGAAGCACTTTTACTGCCCAGAACAGATACTGCATTTTTGCCCGGCTGTTTGATCAGCAATCCAAGGTCTTCCAGTAAAATTCGCCATGAAACTCCGTCTACTGCAAGGTGATGTACAAGAAGTAACAAACGGTTATCCTGATCATTTTCCGGAGTTAAAAACAATAAACTCCGGAAAATGATTCCCTGTTCAATATCAAGGCTGCATTGCGCCTCCTGGCCAAATTGTTTGATTGCAGCAGCTGCATCAGCAGTGGTCATTTCTCCCAGATCTATCGTTTCCAGTGCCCCGGTATAACTTCCGTAAGCTTGCTCCCAATGGTTCTCATTTTTAGTATAAGTAAACCTTAACGCATCATGATAATCAGCCAGCTGTAATACCGCATCAGAGATTACAGCTGGATCTATCTGCTTGGAGACCGTTAATAACACATGCTGATTAAAGTGCGATACAGCAGGAGTTTCCAAATCAAAGTACCATTGCTGAATAGGCAATAATCCACTGCTACCCGTAAGGAAGCCCTCTTCTGCGTAAGAAATAACATGCGCTCTTTCTTGCAGTAACTTAGATAATCCGGCAATAGTTTGCTGTACAAATAAGTCTTTTGGCTGGAATTCATAACCAGCTCTTTTTGCCCGGCTTACTACCTGGATCGTAATAATGGAGTCTCCACCCAATTCAAAGAAATTGTCATGAATACCAACCTGTTCCAGACGAAGCAGGTCCTGCCAGATTTCTACCAGCGCCTGTTCTGCCAGTGTACGTGGCGATTCATAACTTTCCGTCAGTAAAGTACTGATATCCGGCTCAGGCAACATTTTCTTGTCTACTTTACCATTGCTGGTTAAAGGAAGCTGATCAAGAGACACCCATAATGCAGGAACCATATAATCCGGTAAACGATCTTTCAGATAAGCGATCAGCAAACCTTTATCAAAGGAACCTTCCGGTACAATATAACCCACCAGTTGTTTATGCCCGCGGTCATCAGATTTAACTAAAACCACCGCATGTTTTACCCCTTCATTTTGTTGTAATACATTTTCGATCTCCCCTAATTCTATCCGGTAACCCCGTATTTTTACCTGATCATCGATACGGCCAAGGTATTCAATATTGCCATCCGGTAACCAGCACGCAAGATCTCCGCTACGGTACATCCGGCCTCCGTAATTGGTATTAAAAGGGTTCGTTACAAATTTCTCTTCCGTAAGCAAATCCCTGTTCAGGTAACCAGTTGCAAGCCCCACACCGCTGATACAAAGTTCTCCAGGCACACCAACAGGACTAATTTTGTTGGCTGCATTCAAAATATAAAGCTGTGTATGGCTCACCGGAATACCAATCGGAGGTGCAGTTTCACTATATTCAGCAGAAAGTTCATAACTCGTTGTCACCACACTATTTTCTGTCGGACCATAATTATTGATGATCTTATAACTTAAGCCATCCACATTTACAGCAGCCAGTTTATCCCCGCCTGCAAGCAAATATTTTAATGCTGACGCGCGGTTTCTGCTCGCTTCAATAAACTCAGGAATCAGGATCGTAGACAGGAAACTATGCGTAATACCCTGCTCGATATAATAATCCACAAGACCAGATGGCGATAACCTTTGTTCATCATCTACCACATAAAGCACTGCTCCGATACTCAATGCCGGCCATATTTCCCATCCAAAAGCATCAAAACCCACTCCTGCCGCAGTCGTAGTTTTACTATCCCTGGTGAGATGATAGCGTTCATGGTGCCAGTTAATCAAATTGGAAAGTCCCGCATGCGTAATCTTCACTCCTTTAGGCTGACCTGTAGAACCGGAAGTATAAATCACATAAACCAGATCTTCCAGCCCAACATGAATCAACGGAGCTGTTACTGGATACTGCTTAAGTTCGGCTGTTAAATCTTCGGGATGAATGAATTCAAGCCCTTTGATGCTCCCTAAAGCAACTGATATTTTAGCGTTACAAATCAATAAATCAGCGCCGGTATCTGCAAGCATATACTGAATCCGGTCTGCCGGATAACCCGGATCGATGGGAACATAAGCCCCGCCTGCCTTTAGAATAGCTAGCATAGTCACTATAATATCAGCCGATCTTTCCTGGCAAACCGGTACTAAAGTGCCTTTCGTTACCCCTTTTTTACGCAGGTAATGCGCAAAACATGAAGATTGCTCATTCAGTTCGCGATAACTCATCGTATCAGTTCCTGTAATGACAGCAGGATGGTCAACTTGTGCGGCTGCCGCTAAGGCAAAAAGCTCAACAACACTCTCAGAAGGTAAAAGAGAGATGTTTTTAGCATTAAAATCATATAAAATCTGCTGTTGTTCTCCCGCAGTCAGTAAATTAAGTTCTCCAATTTTCAACGGTTTAACTGCCGAAGCAATTTGCTCCAGTATAGTCTTGAAATGATGTGCGATCGCTTTTACATAGTGCTGTGAGATCAGGTTGTTATGACTTAAAAGGAAGTCAATCTGTTTTCCAGCCATGATGATCACACTTAATGGATAATTAGTGTGCTCTTCGGAGGATACATTTTCTATCTGCAGTTTCCATGGTTTGGTGTTCAGTGTCTCACTTACCGGATAATTCTCAAACACCAGCAGCGTATCAAACAGATCACCCTTAATCCCCGAAAGACGCTGTATTTCACTCAGACTATTGTATTGGTAGGCTCTGCTTTCTAATTGCTCAGATTGAATCTGTTGTAATGCCGCAGCAAAATCTTGTGTCAAGTCAATTTTCCCGTGTAATGGTAAGGTATTGATATACATACCGACCGCGCTTTCTACGCCAGCCAGGTTCTCAGGACGCCCTGAAACGACCACACCGAAGGCAACATCTTTTCTGCCCGTATAACAGTACAATAAATAAGACCAGACGCCTTGCATCAGCGTATTGATCGTTACCCGGTTTTGCTGCGCATAGTTTGTTAAGCGTGCTGTAAATCCGGCATCCAGCTGAAAGATCTCTTCCCCATAACCGCTATGGCTTTTTGTCCGGTCGGATAAGTTCGTTACAAAAGGTAATAAGCTGGCTTCCTCGAGTCCATCCAGATAGTTACGCCAGTAAGCGGTTGCCTGCTCTTTATCCTGACGCTCGATGTAACGGATATAATCTTCATAACGGTCTGCGGCAAGCACTGGCATTGGTTTTCCACTAACCAGGTTTTCATAATTAGTGAGCAGTTCTTCCATCACAATAGGCATAGACCAGCCATCCAGCAGTACATGGTGATGGCTCCATAACATATAATAACGTTCGTTATCCAGTTTAATAAAACAGATGCGCATTAATGGAGCCGCTGTAAAATCAAAACCTTTTTTAAGATCAGCTGCTTCGTAATCAAGAACATACTGTTCTTGTTCAACACTGTTCAGCTGACTGCAATCCAGTATTTCTACTGGTATTTTCACTTCATGGTAAACGCACTGTACAGGGATTTTAAATTCATTATAATTGAATCCGCTGCGCAGGATACTGTGACGTTTTAAGATCCCATACCAGCTTTGTACAAATGCATCTATATCGGGTTTTACCAGTATACAAGAAAACTGTTTACTGTAAGCTCCAGCCTGATCGTCGTATAAACTATGAAACAACATTCCTTCCTGTAAACCACTTAAACGTGCCATACTTTCCAATTGTAAACGGCGTGGAGCCCCGTTGTAAGTTGCATCCAGAAATTTGTCCAGCTCTTCATTGGTGATCTCTTCACCCAGGTTATAATCTGAAGGCGTAGACACAGGAAGTTCTACATCGACAGCATGAGTAATGAGGTTTTTTAGATTTTCAAGATAGGAGTCAGCTATTTCGGTTAAAGCATCTGCTGTGAAATGACGGTTGCTATAACTCCAGTTCATCCTTAATTCCCCACCCTGTATCATACTGTTAACAGATAGCAGTTCTCTGACCGGATAACTCTCAGCAGTCGAACTGCCTGTAGCTTCAGTGGCACCAGACAAGTACGTATTTTCTTCTTCCTGAACCAGGTTATCCAGTTGACCGAGATAGTTGAATTCCACTTGCCATGGATCATCCCCCTGTAAAGAAGGAACCCGATCAATATATTTTAAAACACCAAAGCCCAGACCTTTATCTGGTATCTGACGAAGTTGTTCTTTAATATTCTTCAAATGTGAGCCATAATCTGCATCAGCAGCAACAGACAGCATAACCGGGTACAAATTAGTGAACCAGCCAACCGTACGGCTAATATCAATACCCGGAATAAAGTCTTCCCTGCCATGACCTTCCAGCCCAATGATCACCTGTGTATGAGCGTTCCATTGAGTTAAAGTCAATGCCAATGCAGTCAACAATACATCATTAATGACGGTATGGTAAGCACGGGGTACATCCTGTAACAACTGGCGGGTAAGTGCCTCATCCAATACAACACTATGCTGCTCAATATCCGCGCCTGTCAGTATTCCTGACCATTCCTGAATGGTACGCATGGGTTGAGCAGCTGCAACTGTGTGCTCCCAATACCGGCGTTGCTGCTGTACCGATTGCCGCGCGCCATAGGTGACCAATGCCTGGTACCATTGGCGGTAAGAAGCAGTTTTATAAGGCGCCATTGATTCTTTTGACAATAACAATTCCAAATCTTCCAGCAGGATACGCCATGAAACCACATCTACAACAAGATGGTGCACTACAAGCAATAACCTGTTTTTCAACTCTGTATCAGGGGTCAATAACAATACAGTACGCAAAACAGCACCTTTGGTAAGCTCCAGACTGGTTTGATACTGCGCATTGTGCTCCGCAATAACAACAGGTAAGTCTTCGGCCGGGATATGGCGCAGGTCACAGATTTCAAGCGCTCCTGCATAATTGCTATAAACCTGTTTCCAGCCATCGGCGGTTTGTTCATAGCTAAACCGCAATACATCATGTGTAGCGACCAGCTGACTGATGGCAGCGGATACCACCTCTGCCGGCACATTCTTCCCGATAGAAAGCAGCACATCCTGGTTATAATGAGAAATTTCAGTAGCCCCCGATTCAAAATAATGTTGCTGGATTGGCAGTAAACCACTCTCTCCTTCTAAAAGCCCTTGTTCACCCGATGCTGCACTTTCTGCTTCAGTTAAAAGACTGGCCGATAATCCTGCAATGGTCTGGTGAACAAACAAATCACGCGGATGCAGGCTGAAACCAGCCCGGCGTGCCCTGCTGACTACCTGAATGGTAATAATCGAGTCTCCACCCAGTTCAAAGAAATTATCATAGATGCCAACTTTCGGGATATGCAGTAATTCTTGCCAGATCTTAGCCAGAATCGTCTCCTGTTCATTACGTGGCGCGGTATAAGTGCCGGTCTGTAAGGAGCCCATATCCGGATCAGGTAAACCTTTACGATCTATTTTCCCGTTACCCGTTAGTGGCAGTTCATCCATGGCAACAAAAAGACCAGGAACCATATATTCCGGTAAATGATTCTTCAACCAGCTTACCGTTGCCTCTCTGTCAAAATCACCTTCAGTAACCACGTAGGCAACTAAACGTTTGTTTCCACTCTCGTCAGTTTTAACAATTACCGCTGCCTGCAAGATTGCATCGTGCTGCAGTAATACATTTTCAATCTCTCCAAGCTCGATACGGAAACCGCGGATTTTCACCTGGTCATCCATACGGCCCAGATATTCTACTGTTCCATCAGGTAACCAGCGGCCTAGATCTCCGGTACGGTACATTCTGCCTGTCGACTCAAATGGAGTAGGTACAAAACGCGAAGCAGTCAGATCCGCCCTGTTCAGATAACCCCTGGACACCCCGATTCCTGCCACGCAGATCTCTCCAGGTACCCCCACAGGGCAAAGCTGATCGCCCGAAGACAACACATAAATGCGCATATTCTGTACTGGTTTTCCTACCGGGACATTGATCCTTGAAGGAGCCTCATGCATAATATGGTGACAGATATCATCCGATGCTTCAGTTGGCCCGTAAGCATTTACAACCGGGATACGACCGTAATTCGGATGTGCAAACCATAACGCCAATAAAGGCTGGCTGACCGCCTCTCCTGTTACTAACAAGTAAGACAATTTGTTTAGGTGAGCCATCGTATGCTCTTGTAATACAGCACTCAAATAAGAAGGAACCAACTCTAAAATGGTAATTCCGTCAGTCTCCACTGCATCAATCAGCATGGCTGGTTCCAGGATTTTTGCCGATGAATAAATCACGGTTTTACCTCCGCAAAGCAAGGCTGAGAACAGCTGCCAAACCGAAATATCAAAAGTATATGAAGCCGTAAAGGCAACTACTGTTTCTGCTGTTAATTGTAAATCATTGATTTTAGCATAAAGGTGATTCAGCATACCCGCATGCTCTACCATTACCCCTTTCGGTTTTCCGGTAGAACCAGAAGTATAAATCACATAAGCCAGATCGCCAGGTTTCGCAGGGTTTAAAGGTACAGTTACTGCCCATGTACTGATCTTATCCCAATCAGTATCCAGCAAAATAGTATCTGCTGAAGCAAAAGCCCCGATACTTGTTTTCAAATCGCTGCTGGTCACTACAACCGAAGCGTTGGTATCTTCCAGCATAAAACTGATCCGTTCATCCGGATAACCAGGATCAATCGGAACATAAGCCCCTCCTGCTTTCAGTACTCCTAAAATGGCTACAGCCATTTCTGCCGAACGTTCCAAACAAACCGGCACTAAGGTGTCAATAACCACTCCTTTGCTGCGCAAATAGCCTGCAAGCTGATTAGCGCGTTCATCTAATTCCTGATAAGTATAAACCGTGTCTTCAAAAACGATAGCCGGCGATAACGGATAGTTTAAAACCTGCGCTTCAAAAATGTCTATCGCAGTCTGCTCCTGCGGATAAACGTGGTCCGTATGATTGAAGGTTTTGAGCAGCTGCTCACTTTCCTTAGCATTTAACAATTCAATAGCTGCCAGCGTATCTGTTTCGTGAATCAGCAATTGTTGTAATACCTGTTCACAGTGACCTGCGATAGCTTCCACGTAGTTTTTCTCTAATAAGCTGCTGTTATAGCTGAACATGATCCCCAATTCTTCACCGGCCGAAACAATCAGGCTCAGCGGATAATTTGTCTGTTCCTGCATAGCTGCATTTTCCAGTTCCAGATAACCTGAGGACCCTTCTACGACTTTACTTGGCGGATAATTTTCAAATACAATTAAACTGTCAAAAAGATCACCCTCTACTTTAGCCCAGCGCTGAGTAACATTTAGCGGGGTATGCTGATACTCCCTGCTTTGCAGCTGGTTCATCTGCAACTCCTGTAACCACTGTGCAATTCCAGCCGTTATATCTACTGAGGTATACAAAGGCAAGGTATTGATATACATCCCTATCGCCCGTTCTACACCAGGGAGATCTTCCGGACGACCAGAAACCGTAACCCCGAAAATCACGTCAGGACGGCCGGTATACCGGTACAAAAGATAAGCCCACACCCCCTGTATCAGGGTATTTGTAGTGACACGGTTTCTTTGCGCAAAATGGAAAAGTTTAGCAGAGCTCGCAGCATCTAACCTGAAAGGTAATTCGCGGTACACACCAATTCCTTTGTTCCGGTTTACTGTTGTATTGACAAAAGGTAATAAACAACCTTCATTCACCCCTTTCAGATAATTGCTCCAATAAAGCATCTCCTGTTCCTGATCACGGCGTTCTGTATAACGGATATAATCTTCGTAGCTATCTTTTGAGATCACTGGTAATGGATCACCCGCAAACAAAGCTTCATAAGCCATCAATAATTTCTCCAGCAAAACAGGGATAGACCAGCCATCGAGCAGCATATGATGGAAATTCCAGAGTAAACGATGACGTTTATCATCCAGGCGCGTCAGTGTAATACTGATCAATGGCGCTGTTTCAAAGTCAAATCCTTTTAATTTACTGTCAGCTTCATAAGTTATAATCGCCTGATTTTTTGCCTCTTCATCAAGGCCACTATAATCAAGTAAGGTAACTGGTAAAGCAACTTCACGGTACACACACTGTATAGGAACTGAAAATCTATCATAATAAAATCCGGTTCTCAAAATACTGTGGTGATGTAAAAGATATTCCCAGCTTTTCAAAAATGCAGGAATATCCAGGTTCAGTAACTCCCCTGTAAACTGCTCAATATAAGCACCTGCCTGTCCATCATAGATACTGTGGAATAACATTCCTTCTTGTAAACCACTCAAACGGTAAATGCTTTCAATATTGGTATGTCGCGGAGAACCTTTATAGTCCTCTTCCAGGAAATTATCCAGCTCTTCATTCGTAATTTCACCCCCAAGATTGTAATCAGACGGGGTAAAAGAAGCATATGGCTTATCTGCACAATGCGCAATCAGCTTTTCAAGATTTGACACATAGGAATCCGACAAAGTCTGAATTCCCTGCTCAGTAAAATACTGTGTACTGTAAGTCCAGGTTATAGCCAGCTTACCACCCTGAACAATACTATTTAAAGATAGTTTTTCACGCACAGGATAGGTTTCGTGTACATCCGTACCTGAATTTTCATTAGCCCCGTCCAAAAGATCTTCTGTGCCGACCACATTGTCCATCTGGCCCAGGTAATTAAAAATAATATCCCAGGGTTCTTTTCCACTCAGTGAAGATACCTTGTTGATGTATTTAAGTACACCATATCCGATTCCTTTGTCCGGAACCAGGCGAAGCTGCTCTTTTACAGACTTTAACAAGCTTCCTAAATCTTGACTTTCCTCTACTTCCAGTAAAATCGGGTACATACTGGTAAACCAGCCAATAGTACGGCTGGTGTCTATACCCTCTGCAATATCTTCACGCCCATGTCCTTCCAATCCGATAGAAACCTTGCTATTGCTGTTCCATGCGGAAAGTGTAAGTGCAAGTGCACCCAGTAATATATCGTTAATCTCTGTATGATAAGCTCTTGGAGAGTCTTGCAAAAGTCGTTTGGTAGTAGCCTGATCTAAAGAAACCGTATAACTCGTGGTATCGGCTAAAGTAAGGCCTCCATCTGATTCTTTTTCAGTTCTTAAAGGGTAATACTCAGTCCTTGCATTTTCCCAGTAAGCTTGCTGAATCAGCAAGCGGCCGCGCTGCCCGTATTCTTCCAATGCACTGTACCACTGGCGATAAGAACTGCTTTTATGACCTAATACGATAGCCGCAGGCTCTCCTGGATGTAACAACAACAATCTCAGGTCTTCGAGCAGGATACGCCATGACACCCCATCTATAACAAGGTGATGACTCACAAATAAGAGCCGGTGATTGTTTTCTGTTGCCGGTGTTAACAGCAGAACAGCTTTAAAAAGCACTCCCTTTTCTATAGCAAGACTGCCCTGTATCCGTTCACAGTTGTCTTCTATAGCCTTAGAAAGCTCCTCTGCAGGCAATTGCTGTAAGTCAGCAATTTCCAGCTGACCTGCCTCATGGCCATATATTTGTTCCCAGCCGTTAGTACCTGAAGCATAAGAAAAACGAAGTGCATCATGGAATTCTACCAGCTGTGTCACCGCATCCGAAAGAGCTCCAACGTCTGTATCTTTATCTATAGTCAGTAATATATGCTGATTGAAATGAGATGGAAAAGGGCCTGTCTGCTCAAAAAACCATTGCTGGATAGGCAATAAACCAGCTATTCCACTCAATTTCCCTTGTTCGGCTGTAATCTCGCTGTTTTTCCGCGCTAAAAGTAGTGCAGAAAGTTTTTCAATAGTCTGATAAATAAACAGATCCTTTGGCTGTAATTCATAACCAGCCCGTTTGGCCCTGCTTACTGCCTGAATAGTAATAATAGAATCGCCCCCTAACTCAAAAAAGTTATCATAAATTCCTACCTGCGGTACACTCAGTAAATCCTGCCAGATATCCGCAATGGTCTGCTCCATCAAATTGCGGGGCGCAGCGTAAGCATTGGAAGAAACAAGGATATCTGATGGCTCAGGCAAAGCCTTTTTATCAGTCTTACCGTTAGCTGTAAGCGGCATTTCCGTTAATGGGATCCACCATGCCGGCACCATATATTCCGGCAGTTTATCTTTCAGATAAGTCATGAACTGATCCCGGTCAAAAACATGAGCCGGCACCACATAACCGATCAGACGCTTATTTCCCAGCTGATCAGCTTTGGCTAAAACTACCGCTTGTTTAACTAAACCGCTATTTTCCAAAGCACTCTCTATTTCTCCTAATTCTATGCGGTAACCGCGAATCTTCACCTGATCATCAATTCTGCCCAGAAATTCAACGTTACCATCTGGTAACCAGCAACCCAGGTCACCTGTTCTATAAAGCATTTCTCCTTCACTAAAAGGATTGGCTACAAATTTCTCCGCAGTCAGTTCAGGGCGATTCAGATAACCACGCGATAAACCCGCCCCACCCAAATAGATTTCACCACGCACGCCTGCCGGCACCGGGTTTAAATAGTGATCAAGGATATAAACTGTACGGTTATCCAATGGACGGCCGATAGGGATACTGCCCCTGTTATCAATAGTATAGGTTAGCGAGAAAGTGGTATTCTCCGTTGGGCCATAACCATTAATCAGCTGAATATCAGGATAAGTATCCTTTATCTTGCTGACATGTTTATCCGATAATTTCTCTCCTCCAGCCATGATCACCGAAAGTCCATCAAAAACACTAATATCCGTGTCTATCAACTGGTTAAACCAGCTGGACGTGAACCACATCTTAGTGACCCCGTGAATCCGTATTTCTTCTTTCAGTAAACTGCTGTCCAGTAATTTGTTTTCCGGGCAAAGTATCAATCTGCCGCCATTAAGCAGCATACTCCAATATTCAAACGTGGTGGCATCAAAGGACGGTGAGCCTGTTGACAGTAAAACATCCTCCTTGCTTAAAGAAACATAAGTTACATTTTTGACCAGGCTTACAATATTACCGTGCATAACCAGTACCCCTTTAGGCATACCGGTAGAACCTGAAGTATAAATGATATAAGCCAGATTTTCTGCTGTAAGGCTGAGGTTGAGCGGCCTTTTTGAATGTGCCCCGATCTGCTGCCAGTCCTGATCTAAAAGAATCACCTCCACGTGATCTGCCAACTGTATTAATTTAGCCTTACTGCTGTTGTCTGCAATAATTACACTAGCAGCGGTATCCGTTAAGATATAGCTGATCCTGGTATCCGGATATTCAGGATCAATAGGCACATAGGCAGCACCTGCTTTCAGTATTCCCAGGATACCTGTCATCATTTCCAATGATCTGCTTAGACAAACAGGCACCAGGGTTTCGGTCGTCACACCTTTAACCTGCAAGTAATGAGCCAATTGATTCGCCTGCTCATCTAATTCTTTATAGGTCATAGACCGGTCTTCAAAAACAATAGCAATCGCGTCTGGTGTAGCCTCAACCTGTGCACTGAAATGATCCAGCACAGTTGCCCCATCTGGTTTTAAAAGGCTATCTGCTGCTGAAAAAGAAAAAAGCAATTGTTCTTTTTCAGCAGCATCCAGCATTCGTAAATTGCTGATTCTTTCGGCAGGCGTTTCCACAATAGCCTCTAACAGCTGTTTAAAGTGGACTACCATGCGCGAAATCGTTTCTTCACGGTAAAGATCTGTACAGTATTCAATCGCGCCAGAAAACCCTTCTGCTGTTTCACGAAGGGTGAGCGTAAAATCAAACTGTACCTTAGTCTGCTCCATTGGCTCTGCCGAAAGCACTACATCCTGTAGCTTCAAATCACCGTCTCCAGGGATGTTCAACAGTGTAAAACAAACCTGAAACAGTGGGTTACGGCTCAAATCACGTTCTTTCACCACAGTTTCCACTATTTTTTCCAGTGGAAGATCCTGATGCTGATAAGCATTTAGTGTCGTATCTTTTACCTGTTGCAGTAAAGCTTCAAAGGAAGGATTCTCCCCAAGATCACTGCGCAAGGCCAGTGTATTCACAAAAAAACCGACCAGACCTTCTAATTCCTGCTGCGTCCTTCCCGCTGTAGGCGTACCCACACAGATATCATGCTGACCAGTATAACGGTACAACAAGACCTTAAAAGCGGTTAGCAAGGTCATAAACAGCGTTGAATCGTGTTTGCGGGATAAAACATTTAGTTTTTCTGCCAGCGCCAGATCCATTACAAATTCAATCACTGCACCTTTTGAACTTTGAACCGCCGGACGCGGATAATCAGCGGGTAAAAACAGCGTAGTCACATCGTTAAGTTTCTTTTTCCAGTAATCCAGGTGGAATTTCTCCACCTGTTCAGAAACCTGCTCCCGCTGCCATACCGCATAATCTGCATATTGTATGTCGAGCTGCGGCAGTTGAACCTGTCTTTTTTCTATACCTGCATTATAACCCTCAATCAATTCATTCACAATAATACCCAAAGACCAGCCATCAGAAGAAATATGGTGCATCGTCACTGACAGCACAAACTCTTCTTCTTCAAGGACGAACAGATAAGCGCGTAACATATGGTCGGCCGCCAGGTTAAAAGGCGCATCTGTCAGCTCTTTAATCCCTGTTCGTAAAGCATTTGGATCTTTCCTGTACAGCGGGCTGTCAATAACTGACAGCTTCCATTTATTTGCTGGTAAAATATGCTGATATGGTTTCCCATCTTCTGTTAAGATAACCGTTCTTAATACTTCATGACGGTTTACAACTTCTCTGAGCGCCGATTCCAGCACTTTTTTATCTAGCTTACCCTTCAGCCTTAAAACAGTTGGAATATGATATGCTGTACTGCCTTCCAGCTGATCCAGAAACCAAAGACGTTCCTGACCAGATGAAAGTGGGATATGTTTGATTGTACCCCTTTTAAAAGGTACAATCTTATTTTCATCAGCGATAACTGTGGCGGCGCTATGCTTTTTGAAATAAGTAATCAGATGTTCTTTTCTCAGCTTCAATTCATCCATCAAACTGCTGTCTATCACCTGATCTTTGTGCATTTTAATCTTTAGCCGGTCATCATCTAAAGTAATTTTGATACCGACATTATTCGCTTTATTCAGCAGCTCTACAACATCTATTAAATTAAAATTGGGCATAATTATGTTTTTTATAGGTAAGGGTTCTTAGGTTTATAGTTCTATTGTGGTGGAATCTTCATCCTCCAGGTCATCGTTATTGATATTGATATATTTAGCCAGTGCATCAATCGTGGTGAGCTCAAATAGCGTCCTTACAGACACTTCTACCTGCAATTCTTTACGGATAGCTGAAATCATACGCATCACTTGTAACGAATGCCCGCCCAGTTCAAAGAAATTATCATTAACGCCAACCTGTGCCAGTCCAAGCAATTCCTGCCAGATCACAGTCAGATTTTGTTCAATTTCATTTCTTGGAGCCACGTATTCATTAGCAGTTATGGCATTCATATCAGGCTCAGGCAACGCTCTTTTATCGATCTTGCCATTGCTGGTTAGCGGCAGCTGATCCAGTACCACCCATAAAGCTGGAACCATATAATCAGGCAACCTGCTTTTCAGAAACGTCACTACACCTTCCTGATCAAAAGCTCCGTTTTCAGGAACAACATAACCTACCAGGCGTTTATTTCCATGATCGTCTTGTCTTGCGAGCACAATTCCCTGCGTAACCAGACTACTCTGTTCCAGCGCATTAACGATCTCACCCAGTTCAATTCTGAAACCGCGTATTTTCACCTGATCGTCATTACGACCAACATAAGTCAGGTTACCATCGGGCAATAAGCGGCACACATCCCCTGTTTTATACATGCGTTCTCCGCTTACAAAAGGATCAGCCATAAAGCTTGCTGCGGTTTGTTCAGGAAGGTTTAAATAACCTCTGGTCACTTGTACACCAGCGATATACAGCTCTCCTGTTACTCCCGAAGGAACCAGCCGCAATTGTTCATCCAGCAGATAAGCCCTGGTATTCCCCACAGGACGGCCAATCGGCACCCCATCCTGATGCGGTACATCATTTGCAGGATACTCATACCTGATCGCTACAATTGAAGTTTCTGTAGGCCCGTATTCGTTATAGAATGCTACATAAGGTTTCCATTTTTCTGCCAGTGACACGCGGCAGTATTCTCCACCTGAAACGATCCGCTTAAGACCGCCGTAACTCCCTGCATTCATGGTTTCCAGGAATCCGGGAGTTGCATCAATGTGGGTGATTTTTTCACGGATCAGCAGATTTTCAAGTGCTGAGGGATCTAAACGGGTAGCCTCATCCAGCTGTACAACAGTACCTCCATTGAATAAAGCAAGGAATATCTGCTCTACCGAAGCATCAAAATTATAGTTCGAGAACTGCAGGACATTATCGCTGCTGTCCATATTGTATTTTTCGCCCAGATAACTTAGCAGATTGACTACTCCACCATGTTCTACCAGTACTCCTTTAGGTAAACCTGTTGAACCAGAAGTATAGATCACATAAGCCAGATCAGATGCCAAACGTTCAACCGATGGGGCGGTTAAAGCATATGCAGCCATTATGGATTCGCTGTTATCCAGCAAGATAACCGGCAACGCTGTTTCTGGTAAGAAAATCGCACTTTCTGTACTGCTTAATACCATTGTTGCACCTATATCTGCAAGAATATAAGCGGTCCGTTCTGCCGGAGAATCGGGAAGGATCGGTACGTAAGCCGCCCCTGCCTTCATAATAGCCAGCATTCCCACCAGCATTTCAGGAGACCTTTCGATAAACAACGGGATCAGCATATCACGTTTTGCGCCCAGCTGGACCAGGTAATTAGCCAGTTGATTAGAAAGCTGATCTAATTCACTGTAAGTCAATTTTCTGTCTTCAAAAATCACTGCTGTTGCAGCAGGTGACTTCCAGACTTGTTTTTCAAAAAGACCGGTCATCGTTTGTGCCGCAGGATAAGCAAATGGATGCTCATCCGACCCTTTCAGCAATTCAGCCTTTTCAGCAGCTGACAGGATTTCAATGTCGTTTAAAGTTGCATTTTCTTGTGTGATGATGTACAATAAAGCCGCTTCAAAATGTCCGGCAATAGCTTCTGCATAGCTTGTATCCAGCAAAGTGCTGTTGTAATTAAATGTAATATTGATTTCTTCCCCCGTGCCTATGATCAAACTGAGTGGATAATTACCCTGTTCATTCATGCTTACCCCCTCTGTTCCAAGCTTCCATGATTGTGCAGACAGCACTTTATCAACCGGGTAATTCTCAAATACCAGTAAACTATCAAATAATTCTCCTGATACCGCAGACCATCTGCGGATATCATTTAAGGTGGTATACTGATAGTTCCGGCTGCTGATCTGATCGGCCTGGATTTCCTGTAACCAAGTTGAAACAGGTTTTATAGTTGCTGTAGAAGCACGTAAAGGCAAGGTATTGATATACATACCTATACGCTGTTCTACGCCTGGCAGGTCATCCGGGCGGCCAGAAACAATTACCCCATAAACTACGTCTTTATTGCCAGTATAACGGGACAATAAGTACGCCCACACCCCTTGCATTAACGTATTCAGGGTAATATGGTTACGCTGTACATAACGAGTAATCCGGGCTGTTGTTTCCCGGTCAACAGGCAGGTGTTTATCCTGATATAAACCAATTCCTTTGGTACGATCTGCCGAAGTACTGATGAAAGGCAGTAAACTTGGCTCGTCCAGACCGTCCAGATATTTCTTCCAGTAGTGTGTTGCTTCTTCCTTATCCTGACGCTCAATATAGCGGATATAGTCTTCATAACGATCTTCAGAAGCTGCCAGCCCGGTTTGACCAGTAACCAGCTGTTCATAAACCTGAAGTAACTCTCCGAGTAAGACAGCAAGTGACCAGCCATCCAGCAATACGTGATGATAAGTCCAGAATAACCTGTAACGGTTCTCATCCATACGGATCAGACAAATGCGTATGAGTGGTGCAGCTGTCAGCTCAAATGCCTGTAAACGGTCAGTCTGTTCATAATTATGGATAAACCGCTCCTGTTCCTCTTTACTCATTTCGCTGCAATCCACCACATTCACCGGTATTTTCACGTCGCGGTAAACACATTGTACTGGTATTTTGAATTCATTGTAATAGAATCCACTGCGCAGAATACTATGATTCTTCAATAACTGATCCCAGCTTTTAGTAAAAATTGCTGGTTCAACATCGGTAAGTACCGTAGTAAATTGTTCAATATAGGCACCTGCATGGTCATCATATAAACTGTGGAAAAGCATCCCTTCCTGTAAACCACTCAACCTTGATATACTTTCCAACTGCAATTTCCGCGGCATGCCGTGATGGTCTGCATCCAGGAATTTATCCAGCTCTTCGTTCGTGATTTCTTCGCCAAGGTTATAGTCTGAAGGCGTGAATACCGGGGTCTCTACAGTGATGCAATGTGCGATCAGATTTTCCAGATTTTCCAGGTAAGCTGATGACATTTCTGCGATAGCTTCCGGCGTAAAATGAAGGCTGCTAAAACTCCAGTTCACCTGCAATTCTCCACCCTGTACCTGGCTGTTTATCGACAGTAGCTCCCTGACAGGATGACTGCCAGAGATCGCTTTACCCGAAGATTCTGATGCACCTGACAGCAATGGATTGTCCTGTTCTCTGACCAGGTTATCCAGTTGTCCGAGGTAATTAAACTCTACTTGCCACGGATCAGTTCCCTGCAAAGCAGAAACATGAGCCATATATTTTAAAATTCCGTAACCCAGACCTTTATCCGGAACTAACCGTAGTTGTTCTTTAACATGTTTCAACTGTAAACCAGCTGCTGCACCCGGAACAACAGACAGCATAACCGGGTATAAACTAGTGAACCAGCCTACTGTACGGCTGATGTCAACACCCGGAATAAAGTCTTCCCTGCCATGACCTTCTAAACCAATCACCACAGTGGAATGTTTATTCCAAGTAGTCAAAGTCTGTGCTAGCGCAGTTAGTAATAAATCATTGATTACTGTATGGTAAGCACGGGGTACATCCTGCAATAACTGGCGGGTTCGCAAGGCATCTAATTTTGTAGAATGCTGCTTTATTTCCGCACCGGTTACCGCTGCTGGTCCTGCAAGAATGGTACGCAATGGCGTGGCTGACGCCACTACATTTTCCCAGTATCCACGCTGATTCTGTAAGCTTGTTTTGGCACTATAATCCAGCATTGCCTGATGCCACTGACGGTAAGAAGCGGTCTTGTATTGTGGCAATGGTTTTTGTGCCAACAGCTGCTCAAAATCTTCCAGCAGGATACGCCACGAAACTCCATCAACCGCAAGGTGGTGAACCACCAGCAGTAAACGATTTTGTGGTGTGGTATCCGGAGTCAGGATCAGTACCGCACGTAGAAGTGTTCCTTTCAAAATATCCAGACTAGCTTGATATCTGTCATTGTGAGCAGCGATAGTATTTGCCAGTTCTAACGATTTTAAGCTTCTCAGATCATTTATTTCAAGTGACCCAGCCTTCATGCCGTAAGTCTGTCTCCAATGCCCTCCTGAGTGCTCATATACAAAACGTAATGCATCATGTGCCCCGACTAGCTGACTGATCACTTCAGTCAACCTCGATGCGGTGATACTTTTACCGATACTCAGGAATACACTCTGATTGTAGTGAGATAATTCTGTAGCCCCCGATTCAAAATAATGTTGCTGGATTGGCAGTAAACCACTCTCTCCTTCCAACAGCCCTTGTTCACCTGAAGATGCGCTTGCAGCTTCTGCTTCCATACAAGCAGATAAACCTGCAATGGTCTGATGGATAAACAGATCACGCGGATGCAGACTGAAACCTGCACGGCGTACACGGCTGACTACCTGGATCGTAATAATCGAATCTCCGCCCAGTTCAAAGAAATTATCATAAATCCCTATTTCAGGAATATGCAGGAGTTCTTGCCAGATCTCAGCCAGAATCGTCTCCTGTTCATTACGTGGCGCGGTATAAGTGCCGGTCTGTAAGGAGCCCATATCCGGATCAGGTAAACCTTTACGATCTATTTTCCCGTTACCCGTTAGTGGCAGTTCATCCATCGCAACAAAAAGACCAGGAACCATATATTCCGGTAAATGATTCTTCAACCAGCTTACCGTTGCCTCTCTGTCAAAATCACCTTCAGTAACCACGTAGGCAACTAAACGTTTGTTTCCACTCTCGTCAGTTTTAACAATTACCGCTGCCTGCAAGATTGCATCGTGCTGCAGTAATACATTTTCAATCTCTCCAAGCTCGATACGGAAACCGCGGATTTTCACCTGGTCATCCATACGGCCCAGATATTCTACTGTTCCATCAGGTAACCAGCGGCCTAGATCTCCAGTACGGTACATTCTGCCTGTCGACTCAAATGGAGTAGGTACAAAACGCGAAGCAGTCAGATCTGCCCTGTTCAGATAACCCCTGGACACCCCGATTCCTGCCACGCAGATCTCTCCAGGTACCCCCACAGGGCAAAGCTGATCGCCCGAAGACAACACATAAATTCGCATATTCTGTACTGGTTTTCCTACAGGGACATTGATCCTTGAAGGAGCCTCATGCATAATATGGTGACAGATATCATCCGATGCTTCAGTTGGCCCGTAAGCATTTACAACCGGGATACGACCGTAATTCGGATGGGCAAACCATAACGCCAATAAAGGCTGACTGACCGCCTCTCCTGTTACTAACAAGTAAGACAATTTGTTTAGGTGAGCCATCGTATGCTCTTGTAATACAGCACTCAAATAAGAAGGAACCAACTCTAAAATGGTAATTCCGTCAGTCTCCACTGCATCAATCAGCATGGCTGGTTCCAGGATTTTTGCTGATGAATAAATCACGGTTTTACCTCCGCAAAGCAAGGCTGAGAACAGCTGCCAAACCGAAATATCAAAAGTATATGAAGCCGTAAAGGCAACTACTGTTTCTGCTGTTAATTGTAAATCATTGATTTTAGCATAAAGGTGATTCAGCATACCCGCATGCTCTACCATTACCCCTTTCGGTTTTCCGGTAGAACCAGAAGTATAAATCACATAAGCCAGATCGCCAGGTTTCGCAGGGTTTAAAGGTACAGTCATTGCCCATGTACTGATCTTATCCCAATCAGTATCCAGCAAAATAGTATCTGCTGAAGCAAAAGCCCCGATACTTGTTTTCAAATCACTGGTCGTGATCACAACCGAAGCATTGGTATCTTCGAGCATAAAGGCAATCCTTTCTTCAGGGTAACCAGGATCAATCGGAACATAAGCTCCTCCTGCTTTCAGCACTCCTAAAATGGCTACAGCCATTTCTGCCGAACGTGCTAAACAAACCGGTACTAAGGTGTCAATTGTAACTCCCTTATCGCGCAGATAGCCTGCAAGCTGATTAGTGCGTTCATTTAACTCCTGATAAGTATAAACCTGGTTTTCAAACACCAATGCCGGTGATAAAGGATAGCTTAAAACTTTAGCTTCAAAAATAGCTATAACCGTTTGATCTTGCGGATAAGCAGTTTCTGTCGCGTTAAACACGTTCAGCAGTTGCTGTTCTTCTGCGCTGGTCAACATTGGAAGCTGTCCTAAAAGACTATCAGGTGAGGTAATAACTGCCTGCAGTAAAGTTTCGAAATGTATGCTTAAGCGTTCAATCGTTGCTTCACTATACAAATCTGTACAATAAGTAATATATCCATTTAATTCGCCATTGCTTTCCAGCAGGTTTACAGTCATGTCAAACTGAGCCGTAGCCGCATCAATGTCTTCTGATGAAACCACAACTTCCCCAAGACTCAATTCCGGCATTTCAGGCGTATTATGCAACTCAAACATCACCTGGAATAAAGGCGTGCGGCTCAGATCTCTTTCTTTTACCACTGCCTCCACTACTTTTTCAAATGGAAGTTCCTGATTTTCATAAGCATCAAGTGTAGTTTCTTTGACCTGATGAACAAATGTCCGGAAAGAAACATCCTGATCAGGAAGACTGCGAAGAGCTAACGTATTCACAAAGAATCCTATCAGTTTTTCAGTTTCCTGCTGTACCCTGCCCGCAATCGAAGTCCCTACACAAATATCTTCCTGCCCGCTATAACGTGACAGCAACACTTTGAAAACAGCCAGTAAAGTCATAAATAACGTGGTATCCTGTTGACGCGAAAGGGCATGAAGCTGTTCCAGCATCTCAGGTTTAAGGACAAAAGCATAACTCGCTGCATTTTTACTTTGCATGGCCGGGCGCTGGAAATCTGCCGGCAACTGAAGAGGTTCTATTCCACTCAATTGCTTTTTCCAGTAACTCAACTGTTGATCGAGCAGCACCGGTGTCAGTTGTTCCCTTTGCCAGATTGCGAAATCTGCATATTGAATAGCCAATTCAGGTAATTCAGGTGCTTTACCAGAAGTAAAAGCCTCATAATAAGTTGCAAGTTCATTCACCAGGATACTTACCGACCATCCATCAGCAGCGATATGGTGCATCGTCAGCACCAATACTGAAACCTCAGTCTTCAGTAAGATCAGATTTGCGCGAAGCATATGATCTGCAGCCAGATTAAACGGCTCCATGATCAGTTCACGAATATCATCATGCAATGAACCCTGCGGCTGATGGATCAGATCGGTGACCTTTAAATGCCATAAATGTGCAGGCATGATATGCTGACGGGCTTTTCCATCTTCTTCAAGCATTACAGTACGTAATACCTCATGACGATTGATCAGCTGACGTATAGCTTGTTCCAGCGCAACAATGTTGAGCTGTCCTTTTAACCTCAATGCAGCAGGAATATGGTAATGAATACTGCCTTCCAGCTGGTCGATAAACCATAATCTTTCCTGATTGAAAGAAAGCGGGATATTTTCAGGTCTTGGTTTTTGCTCAATAGCTGCTCTGGCCGTATGCGGAGCTTGTTCACTAATATAAACCGCTAATTCAGCTATTGTTTTATGTGTAAACAGGGTTTTAACTGTTATCTCGGCTTGTAATGTTTTACGAAGCGCTGAAATAACACGCATCGCAAGCAGCGAATGACCACCAAGCTCAAAAAAGTCATCCTGTATGCCAACCCTGGATACAGACAGTAAATCCTGCCAGATAAAGGCAATTTTTTCTTCCAGTAAATTTCTCGGAGCAACATAATTACCCTTAATTAAAGCATCGTTATCGGGTTGTGGAAGAGCTTTTCTATCCACCTTACCGTTTGGAGTTAAAGGTATTTTGTCTATGAACAGCAATATAGCTGGCACCATATACTCCGGTAGTTTTTCTTTCAGGTAAGCGATAATAGCCTCCTTATCAAAATCTCCCTCAGGAATAATATAACCGACCAATCTGCTGTTTCCATTCAAATCGGGTTTAATCGCTACAACAGCTGCATTGACCAGGCTGCACAATTGCAGCTCTGCTTCAATTTCACCCAATTCAATACGGAACCCTCTCACTTTTACCTGGTCATCCATACGGCCCAGGTATTCGATATTACCATCCGGCAAGAAGCGTGCAAGATCACCTGTACGGTATAAACGAGCATCTTTCTGAGTTGAATAAGGGTCTGCAATGAATTTTTCGGCTGTTAACTCTGCACGGTTCAGATAACCACGGGCAACACCAATTCCACCCACGCAGAGCTCACCGGCTACACCTACCGGACATAATTGTCCATTTTCAGCCCGGATATAAGTCTGTACATTAGCTATCGGTTTGCCGATCACAACGACGTTGTCTTCCCGGATAGGCTGATCAGTCAGCGTAGTTACTACCGTATTTTCTGTAGGGCCATAAGCATTCAGCACCCGTACTCCTTTAGCACTGATATAGCGTACATCTTCTCTGTTCAGCGCCTCACCTCCTGAAATAATCGTAGTAATTGGCCCCAGAACATCTTTAACAAGATGCTGATAAGATGGCGGTAAAAGAACCACCTCTACCCCATGTCGTTGAACAAAAGCACCAAAACTTTCCTCAGAAAGCAGGTCTTCTTTTTGTGGCAGAATCAGTATTCCCCCACTGAGCAGGGTATTAAATACTTCATAGCAGGATGCATCGAAGCCAAAAGAAGCGAATTGCAAACATCTGGTTCCTTCGGTCAGATATAGCGCGTGCTGCTGACTTAAAGCCAGGCTCACCACGCCTCTGTGTTCTATCAGTACACCTTTTGGTTTACCTGTAGAACCGGAAGTATAAATCACGTAAGCCAGGTTATCCGGACTTAGCATAATCTCAGTAACGGAGTCATATTTATTAATCTGCTCCCATTCAATATCCGGCTGAATGACTTTAAGACCATCAGCGGGTAAGGAACCTGCACATTGACTACTGCTGATCATTACGGTAGAAGCAGTATCTTCGAGCATGAAACGGATTCTGTCTTGCGGATAATCAGGATCTATCGGAATATAGGCTGCCCCTGCTTTCAGGATTGCCATAATACTGATTACCATTTCAGGAGATCTTTCCAGACATAAAGGCACCAGTGTTTCTGCGCCAACGCCCTGATCAAGCAAGTAATTTGCCAGACGGCCTGCCTGCTGATCCAGCTCCTGATAAGTCATGGTCACCAGATCTGTAATAAATGCAGGAGCATCTGGCGTACGCGCCACCTGTGCATTGAACTGATCGATAATTGTATTTGCTTCAGGGAAAACAGAGGCCGTAGCATTGAAAGTATGAATTATTTGCTCTTTTTCAGGGGCAGACATTATTTCAATGTCTTTCAACAAGAGGTTATCAGCACTGGTCATACCGAGGATGGCCTGTTCAAAATGCCCTGCAATAGCCTCCATATACCCTTTAGTGAGTAATGAAGTATTATAACTGAAATATACCGTGATTTCTTCTGCAACCATTACGGCTACACCAAGAGGATAATTGGTATGTTCTTCTTTTCTTACCTGATCAACCTGTAAACTAAGCGATGGCGTAGTAATCGGGTTGCTTGGATAATTTTCATAGACCAGTAAACTGTCAAAAAGATCTCCCGGAATACCGGCCCAGCGCTGAATCTCGTTCAATGCGATATGCTGATATTCACGGCTTTCCAACTGCTCTCCCTGGATCGTTTGCAACCATGCAGGGACAGACTGTGATTCATCTACCTTTGCCCGCAAAGGCAAGGTATTGATATACATTCCTACGGCACGTTCTACACCAGGTAAATTGTCAGGTCTTCCCGATACGGTAACACCATAGGTTACTTCAGAACGGCCGGTATAGCGGTATAAAAGATAAGCCCAGACACCTTGTACCAGCGTATTCATGGTAATACGGTGACGCTGTGCATACTTCGACAAACGGGAAGTCATTTCAGTATCCAGCACCAGATGATGGGTACTGTATACGCCTATTCCTTTATTCCGTTCTGTTGTTGCACTAATAAATGGCAACAAGGTACCTTCACTCACATTTGCTAAATAATTCCGCCAGTAATCTTCTCCTTTAACTGCATCGCGGTTTTCGATGTAACGGATATAATCTTCATAACGGTCTGCCGCTGGTAAAGGCAATTGTTTACCTGCCGATATTAATTCATAGGCTTTTAACAATTCTCCCATCAATACAGGCATAGACCATCCATCCACTAAAATGTGGTGATACGTCCAGCAGAGCTGGTATTTAGTCTCACTCAGCTTCATCAGGAAGATACGCATCAGCGGGGCCGTGGTGAAGTCAAATCCTTTTTTCAGGTCTGCTTTTTCATAATCACGGATAGCCTTCTGCTGTTGTTTAGCAGTTTTACCACTATAATCAACCAGCGTAATCGGCATTTCGATTTCCTGGTAAACACACTGGACAGGGATAGCAAAAGCATTGGCATAAAACCCACTTCTAAGCACACTGTGTTGTTTCAGCAAGTAGTTCCAGCTTTGTATGAAAGCATCCGTATCCAGATCAGTTAATTCTCCTGAAAACTGCTCTACATAAGAAGAACTGGTCTGCGCATCAAATATGCCATGGAACAACATTCCTTCTTGTAAACCACTCAACCTGTAAACACTTTCTATTTGTGCTCTGCGCGGCTTGCCTTCAAAGTTTTCGTCCAGGAACTGATCTAATTCCTCAATGCTCACTGCGCCTGCTAATCCAAAATCGGCAGGTGTATAGTTATTTACCTCCTGCTGTTCAATACAATGTTTGATTAGCGATTCCAGGTTTTCAAGATAAGCCGCTGCCATTTCTTCTACACTTTCGCTCTGGAAATGTTTATTGCTGTAACTCCAGTAAAGTACGAGCTGATCATCCTGAATGATTCCGGCAACAGACAGTGGTTGAGAAACAGGCGTTTGATTGCCTATTGCTGAACCAAAGGTTTCCCATTGAGGATGTGCCATTTTACCGGTAACTTGTTTTGTACCAGCTTGTCCGAGGTAATTGAATTGTACATCCCATGGATCATTGGCCTGTAAAGACTGATTGATATATTTCAGTACGCCATAACCCAATCCTTTATCAGGGATTTGTCTTAAGGTTTCTTTGACCTGTTTAATGACCTGGCCATAATCATTTCCAGTTTCCAGCAGCACAGGGTAAATGGTAGTAAACCATCCTACAGTACGACTGGTATCAATATCCTGGGTAATTTCTTCACGGCCATGACCTTCCAGTCCGATCGAAACTTTTGAAGTTTTGTTCCAGTCAGCTAAAGTAAGTGCCAGCGCACTTAACAGCAGGTCATTGATTTCTGTATGGTAAACGGATGAAACTTCATGAAGCAGTTTGCTGGTCGCTGAACTATCCAGTTGAACCATTACTGTATCCATATCAGAAATACTAATCACCATTTCTGACTGATGATCAGTCCTTAAAGGCACATAAGCGCGGGAATGCTGTTCCCAATAATCCTGTTGCCCCTGTAAACCACGGCTATGGCCATAAGCTGCCAAGGCAGCATACCATTGACGGTAAGAACTCGTTTTAGCGCCTAATACAGCAGCGGCTGGCTGCCCTGGATGCTGTAACAGCAATTCAAGGTCATCCGAAAGGATACGCCACGAAACTCCGTCAACTGCAAGGTGATGGATAATAAAGAGTAGCTGATGTGCTGCTGACGGCGATAAAAACAACACCGCACGGAATAAAATACCTTTTTCAAGGTCAAGGCTCTCCTGGTAGCGTGCAGTATGCTCAGCCAATGCCAGGTCAAATTCTCCTGTTTCTTTATTTTGCAGATCAATAACTTCAAGCACCACTTGCTGAGCAGTATAAGTTTGCTCCCACCCTGCTGTTGTTTGCTGATAAGCAAAACGGACCGCATCATGGTAAACCGCGAGCTCAGAGATTGCTGCCGATAAGTCCGCTATAGCAACATCTTTATTTATGGCATAAGTGATATGGTGGTTATAGAATGATTTGACAGGATTGACGCTATTCAGGAATTTTTGCTGGATTGGTAATAATCCACTGTTTCCTGAAAGTGTTCCCTGTTCTGCATTTACTTTATTGTTTTCCTGTACAGCCAGTTGTGCCGATAAACGGGCAACAGTCTGACAGGTAAATATATCTTTAGGTGACAATACATAACCGCTTCTTCTGCTTCTGCTGACTACCTGAATGGTAATAATTGAATCTCCACCCAGTTCAAAGAAGTTATCATGTACCCCTATTTTATCCAGGCGTAAAACTTCCTGCCAAATGGCAATCAGTACATTTTCTGTTTCGTTACGCGGTGCGACATAATCATTCGGTAAAAGGCTATTAACATCAGGCTCAGGTAAAGCACGTTTATCAACTTTCCCGTTAGCGGTAAGCGGAAGTTTTTCCAGTTCCACAAAAAGCAGCGGAATCATATAATCCGGCAGCCTGTTTTTCAGATAAGCGACAATCGCATCTTTGTTATACTCCCCTTTAGCAACGATATAACCTATCAAACGTTTATTTCCTGCATCGTCAGGTCTTGCCAGCACTACCGCCTGATGAACATAATCAGAACATCCGGCCAGTGCACTTTCTATTTCTCCCAGCTCGATACGGTAACCTCTGATTTTAACCTGATCGTCACCACGTCCGATAAACAGGATATTCCCATCAGCTAAATATTTAACGGTATCTCCTGTACGATAGAAACGAATATCACTGGTATCTGAGAATGGATCATTGATAAATTTCTCTGCGGATAGCACTGTGTTATTCAGATATCCTGAAGCCACACCATCTCCACCAATGAGTAATTCTCCTGGTACACCTACAGGACATAATTGTCCACTGGCATTCACTACATATACTTTGGTATTAGAGAATGGTTTACCTACCGGGATATTTTCCTGATAATCGTAACCCTCTTTCACCACATGTAATAATTTACCAATGGTGGTTTCTGTAGGCCCATAATGATTCACCAGCGTACAATTACTGCCGTAAGCCCTGATTTTATGGATCAAATCTGCCGACAGCGCTTCTCCTCCGAAAATGAGCAGTTTTTCTGGCAGCAGTAAGAAATCAGGCATTGAAAGTGCTTTCCAATGTGACGGAACAATTTTGATACAGTCTATCGGATGTTCAGCCAGATAAGCTTGCAGCTGATATGGATCAGTAATCGCAGCTTTAGAAAAGACATGCAGCGCTCCGCCATTCAGGAATGCAGCAAACAATACGGTATTTCCAAGATCAGTTGCGATACTGGACATCAAACCAAATGAAAGACATGAAGCTATCGGAAGTGCGTCTTGTAAACCTGCTAAATAATCTGTTAAGTTACCGTGCGTCAGGATTACTCCTTTTGATTGACCCGTACTTCCGGAAGTATAAATTACATATACCGGACTGGACGCATCAACAGGTTCGTTTAGCGCAGTAACCGGATAGTCTGTTAATATAGCAGTATCCAATGTAATCGCCTCAGCGCTGCTTTCGGTTAATAAATTCAGACCAGTACTGCTGGTCACAATGACTTTTGCAGCGGTGTCGGCCAGCATATGGTTAATCCGGTCTTGCGGAAAATCAGGATCAACCGGCACATAGGCAGCACCAGCTTTTAAAATTCCAATCAGCCCAATAATCATATCCAGAGAACGTTCTATGCATAAAGGCACTAACGATCCTGCTCCTATTCCCTTAATTCGCAGATAATGTGCCAGCTGATTCGTGCGTTCATCCAGTTCCTGATAAGTCAAGGAATCATTTTCATAAACCAGTGCAGGTGCTTCAGGTGTGCGGATAACTTGCGCAGCAAACAGGCTGACAAAAGTTTCTTCTTCAGCATAAGGAACAACTTTACTGTTAAATAAAGCAAGCTCCTGCTGCTCATGAGCAGTTAATAAAAACAGATCTCCCGGTACAACAATGTCAGCAGTTGCCAGTTGTAACAAGACCTGCTCGAAATGACCGGCAATCCTGTTCACCTGCTTTTCATCCAGTAAATTAGTATTGTATTCAAAACGGATATTAATTTCCGCCCCGGCCATAATCACCAGCCATAAAGGATAATTGGTTTGCGAAGTAATCTGAGCATCATCCAATTGCAGTTTCCAGGTACGTGCAGCTAAAACTTCGCTGACAGGATAGTTTTCAAAAACCAATAAGGTATCAAACAATTCTCCTTCTACAGCAACCCAGCGTTTCACCTCGTTCAATGGCGTATATTGGTATTCGCGGTTATCCAGTTGAGCTGTCTGTATAGCTTGCAACCAGTCTGATAACGGCGAATCATTCACCGTAGCGGTTAACAATAATGTATTGATATACATCCCTACAGCGTGTTCTAAACCTGGTAATGCTTCTGGACGGCCCGATACGGTTACACCATAAGTCACCTCGTTGCGGCCTGTATATTGTGACAATAAATACGCCCACACCCCTTGCATCAATGTATTTAAGGTAATGTGATTACGTTGTGCATAAGCTGCTAACAGCGAAGTTGTTTCCACATTCACAGCCAGTTGTTTCAGGCTGTAAACCCCGATTCCTTTAGTACGGTCGGCTTTGGTATTTACAAAAGGAAGTAAACTACCTTCTGTTATCGGTTGTAAATAGCTTTTCCAGTGTGCTTCTGCTTTTCCGTTATCGTCCTGCTGAATATAGTGGATATAATCTTCATAACGGTCTTCAGTTAATACAGGTGCTGGCTGATTTGTCGCCAGCGCCTCATATACTTCCAGTAATTCCTGTAATAAGATCGGCACAGACCATCCATCCAGTAAAATGTGGTGGAACGTCCAAAGCAGATGATTACGGTTATCGTCCAGTTTAGACAAACAAACACGCATCAGCGGAGCTATTGTAAAATCAAAACCACCTGAACGATCTGCAGCAGCATATTCCTGAATCGCGGTTTCTTGTGCCAATGCATCCATAATACGGTAGTCAAAAACCGTTAACGGCATGGCTACTTCCTTATAAACACATTGCACAGGGATATTAAACGCATCAGCATAGAATGCACTGCGCAAAATTGTATGTCTTTGCATCACCCAGTCCCAGCTTTTCATAAAAATCACTTCGTCCACAAAGTTGAGTACTGAGGTAAACTGTTCTACATAATTACCTGCTTCACCGTCATAAAGACCGTGGAACAACATGCCAGACTGCAAACCACTCAATGGATAAATGCGCTCTACCTGGTTTCTGCGTGTTTTCTGAAGATAAGTATCATTCAGGAAGTTATCCAGCTGCTGATAAGTAACCGCATCGCCCAGCCCATAATCTGAAGGCGTAAGAACAGTAGTCCTTTGTGCCGCACAATGATCAATCAGGATTTGTAAATGCGCAAGGTAAGACTCACCTATTTGCTGAATTCCAGCTGCAGTAAAGTGTTTCGCGCTGTAGCCCAAATCAATAACCAATTCACCACTGCGAATTGAACTGTTAATGGCCAGTTTATCGCGGAAAATGAAATCGTTTCCTACTGTAGCTCCAGTGTCTTCTTTAGCAGCTGATAAGTGCCCGTCTCCACCAGTAGCATTATCCCATTGTCCAAGGTAATTAAATACCACATCCCACGGATCTTTGCTTTGCAGGAATGAAGCCTTATTGATATATTTCAATATGCCATAACCAATCCCTTTTACCGGGATACGGCGCAATTGTTCTTTAATGTTTTTGATGACGTCAGCCGGTTCTTTTGCTGTACCAACTTCCAGCAATACTGGATAAAGCGTCGTAAACCAGCCAATAGTATGACTCGTATCACTATCTGCATCCATGTTTTCACGGCCGTGACCTTCTAATCCAATGGACACTTTACCTTGCCCATTCCATTCCGATAAAGTAAGGGCTAATGCACTTAACAGGATATCATTGATTTCGGTATGGTATGCTTTTGGAACTTCCTGTAATAAACGATGCGTTTGTTTAGCATCTAAAATCACGATATAGTTTGCCGTGTCCTCAGCCCTGATTTCAGCTGTATACGCCTGTTCTGTTTTTAGAGGAATGTATTGTTGTGCAGCTGTTTTCCAGTAAGATTCCTGAGCTAACAGGCTCCGGCTTTGACTATAAGCCACCAGTGATTCCTGCCACTGTCTGTAAGAATGACTTTTAGGAGCAGTTAAGCCCTTTTGCGGAGCTTGCAGTAATAAAGTCAGGTCTTCTAAAAAGATTCGCCAGGAAACTCCATCTACTGCAAGGTGATGTACCACAACCAATAAGCGATTATAAGGTTCAGTAGCTGGTGTCTGCATCAAAACAGTGCGGATCAATATCCCTTCTTCAATATTTAAACTGTGTTGTGCAAGGTTACATTCAGTTGTAATGGCATCAGCTAATAAATTAACGGGTATCTGTGTCAGGTCTGTGATCTTCAGCTCGCCTCTGTAATCTCCATAACGCTGTTGCCAGCCAGCTGCTGTTTGCTGATAAATAAATCTCAGGGCATCATGGTAAGCTATCAATTGTTTGATCGCTACTTCAAGTATGGCATGATCAGTTTGTTTATCCAGGTTTAATAAAATCTGCTGATTGAAATGAGAAGTTACCGTACCTCCATCTGCAAAAAACCAGGACTGGATAGGTAACAATCCGCTGTTTCCGCATAGTGTGCCTTCTTCTCCTTTGACCAGCTGCGCTTTAGCGACTTGTAAAAGTGCTGCTAAACGGGCGATAGTCTGGTGAACAAATAAATCTTTCGGCTGAAATTCTAAACCAGCTCTTTTTGCACGGCTAACCGCTTGTATCGTAATAATAGAGTCACCACCCAATTCAAAGAAATTGTCATGGATACCCACCTGCTCTACGCGCAACAGCTCTTGCCAGATTTCTACCAGTGTTTGTTCTGCCGTATTTCGTGGTGCAACATAGTTTAAACTCAGCAAGTTGCTGACCGATACTTCAGGCAACATTTTCTTGTCTACCTTACCATTGCTGGTCATTGGCAGCTTTTCTAAAGCAACCCATAAAGCAGGAACCATATAATCAGGCAACCTGTCTTTCAGATAACTGATCATATTTTCTCTATCAAAAACATGCTCCGGCACTATATAACCTACTAATTGTTTATTGCCGCTATCATCAGTTTTAGCAATTACTATGGCATGTTTTACTGCCGGATTTTGCTGAAGGACATTTTCAATCTCGCCTAATTCTATACGGTAACCACGAATTTTAACCTGATCATCCATACGCCCCAGATATTCGATATTTCCATCTGGTAACCAGCGTGCTAAATCCCCGCTGCGGTACATCCGTGCCCCCCAGTTCTGATCGAATGGGTTAACTGTAAATTTTTCCTGAGTCAGCACTTCGCGGTTCAGATAGCCAGTAGCTACACCAATACCACTGATACACAGTTCTCCGGCTACCCCTACCGGACTTAGTTTGTTTTCTTCATTCAGTATATATAATTGTGTATTGCTGACCGGGATACCAATTGGAGGCGCAGTTTCACCATCCGCAGTTGAAAGTACGTAACTGGTAGTGACGACACTGTTTTCTGTTGGCCCGTAGTTATTCACGATTTGATAACCTAAACCATGCAGATCGACAGCGGCTAATTTATCTCCACCCGCAAGAAGGTATTTTAAAGCTAAAGCGCTATTTCTGCTGGCTGCTATAAATTCAGGGATTAAAACCGTAGCAAGGAAACTATGCGTAATGCCTTCCTGAAGATAATAAGTGGCTAAACCTGATGGCGACAATCTTTGTTCATCAGTTATCATATATAATGCAGCACCCGCACTCAGGGCAGGCCATATTTCCCAGCCGAAAGCATCGAAACCGATCCCCGCTGCTGCGGTCGTTTTACTTTCACTGTTTAGTTCATAACGCTCCAGATGCCAGCTCACTAAGTTAGAAAGGCCTGCATGGGTAATCTGTACCCCTTTTGGCTGACCTGTAGATCCTGAAGTGTAAATTACATAAACCAGATCTGCTAAACCAACAGAGATAACTGGTGCTGTAACCGGATACTCATCCAGATTCAGCTTTTCAGGGTTAATCAATTCCAGATTTTTGACAACTGGCAAACCAGCTAATACTTTCTCATTGGCGATCAGTAAAGTTGCACACGTGTCTGCTAACATATACTGGATCCGTTCTGCCGGATAACCCGGGTCAATCGGAACATAAACCCCTCCTGCTTTTGCAATAGCGAGTATAGAGGTCACAATACTTGCTGATCTTTCCTCACAAACCGGGACTAAAGTACCGGTGGTTACCCCTTTTTCAATTAGGTAATGCGCAAAACGGGAGGATTGCTTGTCCAGTTCACGATAACTCAGGGAATCTGTACCAGCGATGATAGCCGGGCGGTCAGCTTGCAACAATGCTTGTGCTGCAAAACGGGCAATCACGGTCTGAACAGGTAATGGCGAAATGCTTGTGGCATTGAAATCATTCAATAATTGTCCTTGTTCCTGCTTAGTCAGCAGGTTTAGATCACCGAAATTCAGCTTTCCTGAAGAAATTACCTGATTCAACACCTGTTTAAAGTGACCAGCGATAAGCTGGATATAGTTTTCGGCTAACAGGTCATTGTAACTGAAATGGATAGCTATTTCTTTGCCAGCCATCACAATAATACTTAACGGGTAATTGGTATGCTGCGCTCCAACATCCAGGTTATTGATTTGTAAACTCCATTTTTTCACCTCTAAAGCCTGGCTAACCGGATAATTCTCAAAGACCATTAAGGTATCAAACAAGTTTCCAGTGATACCAGAAAGTCGTTGAATTTCACTCAGACTGGTATATTGGTAAGCTCTGCTTTCCAGTTGCTGCGCTTGTATTTTCTGTAATCCTGCGGCAATATCCTGTGATAAATCAATCTGGCCATGAAGCGGTAAAGTACTAATGTACATCCCTATGGCACTTTCTACGCCCGGTAAATCTTCCGGACGGCCAGACACAACTATACCAAAAGAAACGTCTTTTCTTCCTGTATAATTATAAAGCAGGTAAGACCAGATTCCCTGCATCAGGGTATTAATAGTAACCCGGTTTTGCTGCGCGTAACGCGTTAAACGGGTTGTAAATTCAGCATCAAGCTCTAGAATTTCTTCTCTATATCCCAGGTTACTTTGGGTACGGTCTGATAAATTATTGATGAAAGGCAGCAGGGTTGCTTCTTCCAATCCATCCAGGTAATTACGCCAGTAAGAAGTTGCTTCCTCTTTATCCTGACGTTCTATATAACGTATATAATTTTCGTAATGGTCTTCTGCAACAACTGGTATAGCTTTTTGATGGATCAGGTATTCGTAATTAGTGAGCAGTTCTTCCATTAATACTGGCATCGACCAGCCATCTAATAAAATATGATGGTGGGTTAAACAGAATTGATAACGGGCCGCATCCAGCTGAATCAGACAAATACGCATCAGAGGAGCCGAAATAAAATCAAAACCTTGAATCAGGTCTTCCTTTTTATACTCCTGGATGGCCTGTTCCTGTTGTTCAGCACTTAACCCCTGTAAGTCGAGTTCAGTAACAGGGAGCTGCGCTTCTTTGTAAACACATTGTACCGGAACCTGGAAGACGTCATAGTAAAAAGCACTTCTTAAAATACTGTGTTGTTTGAGCAGATGTTGCCAGCTCTGTATAAAAGCATGGATGTCTGCATCTTTCAATTCACCAGTAAACTGCTGGATATACGCTCCGGCATTTTGATCATATAAACTATGGAACAGCATCCCTTCCTGTAAACCACTTAAACGGGACATACTTTCCAGTTGCAATTTCCTTTGTTTGCCATTGTAATCATCATCCAGAAACTGATCCAGTTCATTATAACTAATCATCCCACCCAATCCATAATCAGAAGGTGTAAATGACGCGGTACCTTTTCCAATACAATGTTTGATTATATCTTCGAGATGAGACAGGTAATTTGCCGCCAGCTGATGAATAGTTGCTGTATTGAAATGACGGTTGCTGTAACTCCAGTATAAGACCAGCTCGTTATCAATGATCATACAATTGACAGCCAGTTTTCCTTCAACCGGGAAATCACGGCCTGCTGATGAGCCAAATAATTCCCATTGCGGTACAGTATATGAACCTTCAGTTGCGGTTTGACCCGATTGTCCGAGGTAGTTAAATAAGACTTCCCACGAATCTTTTCCTTGTAAGGATTCCGTTTTATTAATGTATTTCAGTAAGCCGTAGCCAATTCCTTTATCCGGTACTTGTCTTAATTGCTCTTTGATATTTTTAAGCTGCTGTCCTCTGCCTGCTCCGGTTTCTACTTCCAGTAAAACAGGGAACATACTGGTCAGCCAGCCAACAGTACGGCTGGTATCGGCATCTGCTGCTAAATCTTCACGGCCATGCCCTTCCATCCCCACCAATACCTTATTGTTTTTATTATATGATGCAATTGTAAGCGCCAGTGCGTTTAACAGAATATCGTTAATTTCGGTATGATAAGCTTTAGATACATCCTTCAATAAATTTGAGGTTGCAGTACTGCCTAATTTTACGGTATAATTCTGTATATCAGCTATGGTTATCACTTCATTAAAAGTATGATCGGTACGCAGTGGAACAAACCCTTGTTTAGTTTTTTTCCAGTATGCTTCCTGATTCAGCAGGTTTGTACGTTTGCCATAGGCCGCCATCGTATCATACCATTGACGGACAGCGCTTGTTTTATTGCCCAAAACAGCTAAAACAGGCTGATCTTCCTGTTGAAGCAACAGCTCAAGATCATCTGTCAGGACACGCCACGATACCCCATCTACAGCAAGATGATGAACAACCAACAGGAAGTGATTCGCTGGCTCAGCAGCAGGAGCAATCAATAAGGCTGCCTGCACCAGGTTTCCTTGTTCGATAGCCGTTTGTACCTGTAAAAGATCCAGATTAACCTGAATAGCTTCTGACCATTGTTTTGGCTTTTTGGTATAGTCAAAGACTTCAATTTTTGACTGATGATCACTATAAGTTTGTTCCCAACCCCCTGCCGACAAATGATAAGCAAAGCGGAGTGCATCATGGTGATTCACGAGTTTATCCAGTGCCATTTGCAATTGCTCAGCACTGATGCTTTTAGCAACTGTTAAAACAATATGCTGATTATAATGTGAAAGTGCAGCGGTTTCTGTTTCCAGGAACCATTGCTGAATAGGCAATAGCCCACTATTTCCGGTTAAAATCCCTTGTTCAGCAACAACCTTAACTTCCTGTTGTAAATCCATGAATGCCGCAAGACGCGAAATGGTCTGACAGGTAAATAAGTCACGGGGATTGAGTCCGTATCCTGCACGTCTGGCACGGCTGACCACCTGAATGGTAATAATCGAGTCACCTCCCAGTTCAAAGAAATTATCATGAACACCTACTTGTGTTAAGCCTAACAATTCCTGCCAGATGACAGCCAGTGTTTGTTCCAGTTGATTTGCCGGAGCAACATACTCCTGTATGGTCAAATCATTTGCATCCGGATCTGGCAATGCTTTTTTATCAATTTTACCATTGCTGGTAAGAGGTAGTTGAGCTAAAACTACCCACCACCCCGGAACCATATATTCTGGTAAACGGGTTTTCAGGAAGGTAATCAGTTCTTCTTTATCAAATAAGTCAGCATCAGCCGGAACCACATAACCTACCAGGCGTTTATTGCCCTGATCATCAGTTCTCGCTAAAACTACTCCTTGAGAAACCTGTGTACTTTGTTCTAATACATTTTCTATTTCGCCAAGTTCAATCCGGTAACCACGGACTTTGACCTGTTCATCATTACGCCCCACAAAAGTCAGATTTCCATCTGGCAATAACTTACAGATATCACCTGTTTTATACATGCGTTCTCCGCTTACAAATGGATCTGCAAGGAAACTCTGTGCGGTTTGCTCCGGACGGTTTAAATACCCTCTTGCCACTTGTACACCTGCGATATACAGTTCTCCCGCCACTCCGGCTGCAACAGGACGCAATTGTGCATCCAGCAGGTAAGTGCGGATATTCCCTAAACCGCGGCCAATTGGAACACTATCCTGCCCGGTTGCTGCTGAAGCTAATGGATATTGATATTCAAGCGCCGTAACTGTAGTTTCAGTAGGCCCGTATTCGTTATAAAATGCAGCAAATGGTTTCCATTTTTCAGCGAGAGAAACGCGGCAGTATTCACCACCGGAGATTACACGTCTAAGCCCTTCGTAATTGCCTGCATTGATAGTTTCAAGGAAACCTGGGGTAGCATGAAGGTGCGTAATCTGCTCTTTTAGCAATAGGTTTTCCAATGCAGACGGATCTAAACGGGTAGCCTCATCCAGTATAACCAGTGATGCACCATTGAATAGCGCCAGGAAAATCTGCTCTACTGCCGCATCAAAATTATAGTTCGAGAACTGAAGAATTTTGTCCGTCTGATCTACACCAAATTTAGCGCCCTGGTAATTGATCAGGTTAACGACGCTGCGGTGTTCTACCAGTACACCTTTAGGTTGCCCTGTAGAACCCGAAGTATAAATTACGTAAGCCAGGTCTGATGGATTATTTTCAAGAACAAGCGCTGTTGAAAACCCTCCTGAATGTAATTTATTATCCAGTAAGACGACCGGCAAATCGGTTTCGGGTAAAAATTCAGCACTAACACGACTGCTTAAGATGAGGGGTGCTGTAATATCCGAAAGAATAAAAGCGGTACGTTCAGCAGGATAATCCGGATGAATAGGTACGTAAGCTGCCCCTGCTTTCAAAATACCCAGCAGACCAACAATCATTTCAGGAGACCGCTCTATGAATATTGGCAGGAGCGTATTTCTTTTAACACCAAAACCTAAAAGTATATGAGCCAGTTCATTGGAAAGCGCATCAAGTTCAGCATAAGTAAGTTCCTGATCTTCAAAGCGCACAGCAGTTGCCAGGGGAGATTTTAACACCTGTGCTGCAAAAAGACTAGTCAGGGTCTGATCCGCAGGATAAGTGAATTGATTCGCATTTAAACCTGTAATTAACCACTTTTTTTCTTCAGCGGTCAGGATATTTATATTTTCAAGTTTTGGTGATTTCTGGGTAATGATATGGAACAGGGCAGTTTCAAAATGCCCGGTCATTCTTTTCACATCAGCACCGCTCAATAATTCTGTATTATATTCAAAACGAATATTGATCTGCTCTGCCGCCATCACCGTAATACTGAGCGGATAATTAGTTTGCTCTTTTACATCTGCTCCAGATAATTGTAGTTTCCAGGTTTGAGCTAATAAAACTTCATCTACCGGATAATTTTCAAAGACCAGGATACTATCAAACAATTCGCCCGAAACTGAACTCTGACGCTGAATTTCATTCAATGCAGCATACTGGAATTCACGGCTGCGCAGTTGACCGGCCTGTAATTGTTGTAGCCATACCGATACCTCCTGAGCGGGTTCGATCTGAGTGAATAAAGGCAGCGTATTAATATACATACCTACTGCACGCTCTACTCCTGCCAGATCTTCGGGACGACCAGACACAGTTACCCCATAAACCACATCGGCACGGCCAGTATAGTGGTGTAACAGATAAGCCCAAACGCCCTGTACGAGTGTGTTCAGCGTAATCCGGTTACGCTGCGTGTAAGCGGTAAGACTTGCTGTAATTGCTTTATTGAGTTGTATAGTCTCTATTTCAAATTGTCCTTTTGCTGGTTCCGCCACAACCGTTCTGATAAATGGCAGTTTACTACTTTCAGTCAGCGGTTTCAGATAGTTAAACCAATATTCTTTTTCTTCCTGTTTAGGACGGCGGTTGATATAACGGATGTAGTTTTCGTAACGATCTGTTGTTGCAATAGAAACCGGCTGACCATTGATCAGCGACTCATAAGTTTGTAAAAGCTCTTCTATCAGCACCGGCAATGACCAGCCATCTAAAAGGATGTGATGGAAACTCCATAACAATCTGTACTGATTATCTGCCAGGCGGAACAGGCAGATCCGCATCAATGGCGCTGCTGCAAAATCAAAACCACGGATCCGATCTTTAGCTGTGTATTTCTGAATGGCTTTCTGTTGCGCTTTTTTACTGAGTTCACGGTAATCCTGAATCTCAATTGGCAGTTTAACATCTTTCAATACACATTGCACAGGGACATTGAAAATATCGTAATAAATAGCACTGCGCAAGATAGTATGCTGTTTCAACAGATATTCCCAGCTCTGAGCAAATAATTGTTCGTCCAAGGCCGTCATATCAGCAGTCAGCTGTTCTACATAAGAACCAGTCTGGGTATCTGCTAATCCGTGAAAAAGCATACCTGCCTGCAACCCGCTGAGCGGATAAATGCTTTCTATTTGTTTTCTGCGGTTTCCATCTCCGTTATCCAAAAATGCATCCAGTTCAGCATAACCGATCACATTTCCAAGACCGTAGTCTGAAGGGGTGAAAGCCGTTTCTGTACGGGACACGCAATGGTCGATCAGTGTTTCCAGGTTAGCGATAAATACCGCTGATAAATGTGCAATACTTGCAGAAGAGAAATGATGAGGACTGTACCTCCAGTCAATTTCCAGTTCATCATTTTTAATGATACTATTGATATAAAGTTTATCAGGCAGCTGTAAAGTATGGCCAACCGGGCTTCCTGCCTCCTCTTCTGCTGTTCCCAGAATTCCATTGCCATCCAGCATATTATTCATCTGACCTAAGTAGTTGAATACGATATCGCCATTAGGGTGCTGTAACGCCGGTTCTTTATTGATATATTTAAGAATACCATAACCAAGGCCTTTTCCCGGGATCTGGCGCAATTGCTCTTTCACACTTTTCACCACATCACCGGCCTGCAGATTTTTTGAGATTTCAAGGGATACCGGATACAAACTTGTAAACCAGCCAATAGTACGGCTGGTATCTATGCCATTTGAAATATCTTCACGCCCGTGGCCTTCCATTTTGAGCGTAACGGTTTGATTGCTGTTCCATTCAGTCAGCGTCATCGCTAAGGCAGCCAGCAAGATATCGTTGATTTCTGTATGATAAGCTTTGGGTACTTCTTGTAAAAGACGACGCGTCTGTTTGCTGTTTAATTTTAAGACCTGGCTGGTCGTATCACCATAAGTAACTATACCCGGATAATCAAAATCCGTTTTTAACCTGCCAGCTTGTTGTACTGTTTTTTCCCAGTAAGGTAGTTGCGTTTTTAAATCATCGTTTTTTGAATACGCTGTCAGTGCATCATACCACTGACGAACAGCGCTGCTTTTCTTACCTAATAACCTGGTTACTGATTTGCTGTTTGCGATTGACTTATCCGTATTTTCAATTGATTGCGCTGTACTATTTTCAACGGGTTGCGCCATACTATTTTCAAGCAGCAATTGCAGATCTTCCACCAAAATACGCCATGAAACGCCATCTACTGCAAGGTGATGCACGATAATCAGCAAACGGTTTTGTGCTTCTTCTTCTGGTGTAAGCATCAGCACTGCACGCAGTAATATCCCTTTTTCAATATCCAGACTACGCTGGTATTTTTCGCCAGTCAGCAAAATGGCTTCTTGTAATTGAGCAGGCGCAACATCGTTTAAATCTGCTATAGCAAGCTGACCTTCATAGGTGCCATATTCCTGTACTAATCCGCTTTCATCCGAATTATAAGTAAAACGAAGGGCATCATGGTATTGAACCAATGTACGGATCGCTTCTTCTATGGTCTGCGGCGTGATATCCTTAGTTATCGTCAGTAAAACATGCTGATTGAAATGTGATTCTTTCTGATCAGCAATTTCAAAAAACCATTGCTGAACAGGAAGTAAACCACTATGACCTTTTAAAATCCCCTGTTCTGCCAATGAGCCAGCCTCAATTTCACTTTTGGCCAGCACAGCAGCTAATACTGCAATGGTCTGACAGCTAAACAGATCTCGCGGATGCAGGTTATAGCCCATTCGTTTAGCACGGCTCACTACCTGTATCGTAATAATAGAGTCCCCGCCCAGTTCAAAGAAATTATCATGAATACCTACTCTTGGAATCCGCAGTAAATCCTGCCAGATAGTAACCAGATCCCGCTCCATCGTATTGCGCGGAGCCTCGTAGTTTGCTGTAAACAGTGTACCGGTATCTGCATCTGGTAAGGCTTTTTTATCCACTTTACCGTTATTGGTTAGTGGTAATTTATCCAGCTCTACCCAAAGCGCAGGGATCATATATTCTGGCAAACGGCTTTTCAGAAAGACAGCAATGTTGTCTCTGTCAAATTCACCTTCGGGTACGATATAACCAACCAGACGTTTAGTTCCATTTTCTTCTTTAACCAGAACCACTGCCTGATTAACCAGTTCACTTTGTTGTAAGACATTTTCTATTTCCCCAAGCTCGATACGATAACCACGGATTTTTACCTGATCATCTATACGTCCCTGGTATTCAATATTGCCATCCGGAAGCCAGCGGCCAACATCTCCGGTTTTATATATTTTCTCTCCTTTATTAAAAGGATGATTCATGAATCTTTCTGCAGTAAGATCAGGACGGTTCAGGTATCCGAGAGATAAACCAGCACCTCCCAGGTATATCTCACCGGGTACACCTGCTGGCAATAATCTCAATTGTGCATCTAATATATAGGCAGAACGGCTATCCAGTGGTTTTCCAATTGGAATAATGCCCCTGTCATCAATCGTAAATGTGAGGGAGAAAGTCGTATTTTCTGTAGGGCCATAACCATTGATCACGGTTAATTCAGGATAGGTATTCCTGATTTTAAATACGTGTTCATCTGATAATTTCTCCCCACCGGCCAATACAACCGAAAGCCCTTCAAATACACTGATGTCGGTATCGATCAGCTGGTTGAACCAACTGGAAGTAAACCACATTTTCGTCACTTTGTGCAGCTGTATTTGTTCCTTTAGCAAACCGCTGTCCAATAAACTATCATCAGGACAAAGAATCAGTTTCCCTCCATTCAGCAGCATTCCCCAGTATTCAAAAGTAGTCGCATCAAAAGAAGGTGAACCTGTTGACAGCAAAACATCACGTTCACTTAATTCAACATAGCTGATATCTTTCACTAAACTAACTACGTTGCGGTTTGTAACCAGTACCCCTTTCGGCTGACCAGTAGAACCTGAGGTGTAAATTACATAAGCAGGGCTGTCTGGGGTAGTTATACTGAACTGAACCTCACTATCTATTTCGGGTAATTCTAATTTATCCAGACAAATAAATTCCACATCAGGTGCTAAATTAGTAAACAGGGAAAGCCATTCACTGTCTGTGATGGCTATTTTTCCTGCTGTATCTTCCAGCATAAATGAAATCCTTTCTTGCGGATAATCAGGGTCTATAGGAACATAAGCCGCCCCTGCTTTCAAAATAGCCAGGATACCAACCATCATGTCCATACTGCGTTTAGTAGCAACAGGAACCAGTGCCCCAGGTTGTAAACCTTTGCCGATCAGCGCATGTGCAAATTTTTCAGAACGTCTATCCAATTCACGGTAGGTCAATGAGGCGGATCCGAAAACGATTGCCGTGTTTTCTGGCGTAAGGACAACCTGCGCATGAAAAGCATTCATAATAGTTAATGGGGACTGCAGATATGGATCTGAACTATCATTAAAGGTATCCAATAACAGGCTTCGTTCCCGGTCTGATAGTATTTCAACAGCTGATAATAAGCCCTGCCCTATCTTAATGAATTGTTGTAATACTTGCTCAAAGTGTGCCGAAATAGATACTGCATATTCAGGTAACAATAAGCTGGAATTATAGCCAAAATCAATCTGAATGGTATCTGTAGCCAGGATGACTATATTTAAAGGATAATTGGTATGCTCATGCAAACCGATATTTTCCAAACGCAATTCCCAGGGCTTTTCATTCAGTACTTTACTAACCGGATAGTTTTCAAAAACCAGTAAACTATCAAAAATATCCCCTGAAATATCTGATAAACGCTGTATTTCATTCAGGGTTGTATATTGATGTTCTCTGCTTTCCAGCTGATTGATTTGCAAGGCCTGCAGCCAGCCGGTTAAAGATTGATCTTCATCCACTGCGATGTGTAAAGGAAGCGTATTGATATACATACCTACTCCTCTTTCTACACCCGGTAAATCTTCTGGTCTGCCGGATACGATTACACCATAAATGACTTCGGTTTTACCGGTATAACGGTGCAGTAAATAGGCCCATACACCTTGCATTAAAGTATTCAGGGTAATATGATTCCGTTGCGCAAATTGCATCAGAGAGGCCGTAAAAGTACTATCCAGGTGTAATTTCACTTTCTCATAAACACCTTTTCCTTTGTTGCGGTCTGCTGTAGTGCTGATAAAATTCAGTAAAGTACCTTCACTTACACCTTGCATGTATTTACGCCAGTAATTACTGGCTGTGTCTTTATCCTTGCGGTAAATGTACCGGATGTATTCATCGTAACGCGCATGAGGTAAAACAGGTAAAGCTGTTGCTTTTACCTGCGCTTCATAAGCACGTAATAATTCTTCCAGAATGATTGGAAGCGACCAGCCATCCAAAAGAATATGATGATAACTCCAGATCATATGATAGTAATTATCACGTAACTGGATCAAACCCAAACGCATTAGCGGTAAGACTGTAAAATCAAAACCTTTTAAACGATCTGATGCCTCAAATTCACGGATTGCATTTTCCTGTTTGGTACTGCTTAAATGACGGTAATCTAGTAACGTAACCGGCATTTCTGCTGCTTTGTAAACACATTGAACAGGCACATTGAACACATCGTGGTAAAATCCGCTGCGCAAAATACTGTGCTGGCTGATCAGCTGCTGCCAGCTCTTTACAAATTTGTCTACCTCAAGATTTTCCAGCGTGCAATAAAACTGCTGGATATAAGTACCTGCCTCACCATCATAAAGACCATGAAACAACATACCTTCCTGTAATCCACTTAACCTGGCCAAACCTTCAATCTGGTCTTTTCTGGGTGAACCATTGCTCGTTTCTGCCAGGAATTCATCCAGTTCGGTTACACTGATTACCCCTGTAAGTTCATAATCCGCCGGAGTAGCTGATGGCGCTTTCTGAGCCACACAGTGGTTAATAATTTCTTCCAATGCAGAGACAAAAGCCTTTGCAAGCTCTTTTACAGCCTTTTCATTAAAATCAAGCGTACTATAATCCCATTGAATTTCCAATACCCCTTGTCTGATCAACGCATTCACAGCAATTTTCTCTCTTAAAGGATAAGCAGCAGCAACAGAAAGTCCGAATGTTCCCCATAATGGATGAATTACCGCAGCATCGTTCTCATTATGCTCAAGTTTACCTAAATAGTTAAATACAATATCCCAGGGGTCGCGGGTTTGTAATGCCTCTGACTTATTGAGATATTTCAATACCCCATAACCGATTCCTTTTTCCGGAACCTGCCTTAACTGCTCTTTTATATTTTTCAGGATAAAGCCTGTATCTGCACCTTTTTTAACATCCAGTAAAACCGGGTATAAACTAGTAAACCAGCCTACAGTATGACTGGTATCTATTTGTGCCGAAATGTCTTCCCGTCCATGACCTTCTAAACCGATGGAAACTTTCTGGTTATCGTTCCAAGCTGAAAGCGCAATGGCAAGCGCACTGAGTAATATATCGTTGATCTCCGTGTAATAGGCCTGAGAAACTTCCTGCAATAATTGTTTAGTTTGTTTTTTATTCAGGCTTACTTTGAGGCTACCTGCATCAGCTGTGCTTGCTATCAATTGATTATCGATAGAGGTACGCAGCGGTACATATTGCTGTACTGCATTTTCCCAGTAAGGCAGCTGGTTTAACAGCCGTTGTTCCTGACCATATCCTGTTAATGCATCGTACCATTGGTAATACGCAGTGGTTTTATCTCCTGCAATTTCTTGAAGCGATTTTATTTCCTGCTGTTCTAAAAGTAAAGTCAGGTCATCAAGCAGGATACGCCACGATACCCCATCTATGGCAAGGTGATGGATAACTAACAATAAACGGTGATGTGATTCATTTTCAGGCGTCTGTAAGAACACAGCGCGCATCAGGACCCCTTCTTCCAGATTTAAACCCTGCTGGTAATCAGCAGTAATCCATGCCAAATCTTCTGCTGACCCTGAAAAGTCTGCTGTTTCAAGCGAAATTTCATAATGGCCATAAACCTGTACTGTCTCCTGCTGTTCCCTGTTGTAAGAGAAACGCAGAGCATCATGATATTTGACCAGTTCACTAATTGCGGCTGCTAATTTTTCCTGGCTGATTTGTTTCGCAACCTTTAATAAAAGATGTTGATTGTAGTGCGAAAAGTCTTTCGTCTGTGCTTCAAAGAAATGCTGTTGTACCGGTAATAAACCACTGCTTACAGTCAGAAAACCTTGTGCAGCCTGCGCAGTTGAAACGACTTGTAAAGCTAATAAAGCAGATAGTGAGGAAATGGTATAATTCATAAACAAGTCCCGGGGCTGCAGGCTGATTCCAGCTCTTCTTGCACGGCTTGACACTTGTATCGTTGTAATTGAATCCCCGCCCAGTTCAAAAAAGTTATCATAGATACCAACGCGCTGCACACCCAGCAAATCCTGCCAGATATTCGCTAACTCCTGCTCGGTTTCGTTTCTTGGCGCTACGTAAGCTGTAGTCATCAAGGCAGCTGCATCCGGATCAGGTAATGCTTTTTTATCTACTTTACCATTATCAGTCAATGGCAGACTTTCCATCTCTATAAAGAATGTCGGAATCATGTATTCCGGCAGTTTTTCCTTCAGACGTAAGCTTATACGTTCTTTATCAAAATCACTGTTAACGACAACATAACCAACCAAACGTTTATTCCCGTTATCGTCTGTTTTCACTAAAACCACGGCCTGAATAACCTCATCGCATTGTTGCAGCGCGGCTTCTATTTCACCCAGTTCAATACGGAAACCCCTGATTTTAACCTGATCGTCAATACGGCCAAGATATTCTATATTTCCATCAGGCAGCCATCGGCCAAGATCACCTGTACGGTACATAAGGTACGCTGAACCGGGATCAAAAGGATGTTGAATAAACTTTTCTGCGGTCAGCTCAGGACGGTTCAAATAACCTCTTGATACACAAATACCAGCAACACCAATCTCTCCCGGTACTCCAATCGGGCATAACTGCATAGCATTGTCAACGACATATAATTGCGTATTCTGAATGGGTGATCCCAATGGCACATTTGTACTCACCGGGGTATCATGCATGATATAGTGACAAATATCGTCTGAGGCTTCCGTTGGACCATAGGCATTAACGACCGGAATTCTGCCATAGAAAGCATGTTCAAACCATTGTGCCAATACCGGCTGACTGACCGCTTCACCTGTCACCAGCAGATATTTTAACGCAGTTAATGACGCAACGAATTGTTCCTGTAATACTGCAGCAAGGTAAGAAGGCACTACTTCCCAGATCGTAACTTTATCTTTGTCAATGGCACGGATCAGTTCAACTGGCTGCATAATAAGTGCAGTAGTATAGATGATGGTTGTTCCACCACGTAACATGGCAGAGAATAATTGCCATACAGAGATATCAAAAGTATAAGAAGCTGTAAAAGCTACAATAGAGTTACTATTGAGTTCCAGATCATTGGCTTTTGAATACAGGTGATTCAGCATTCCTCCATGCTCAACCATTACCCCTTTAGGTTTACCAGTAGATCCCGAGGTATAAATGACATAAGACAGGTCACTTGCGTGTATCTTATTTTCCGGGTTAAGCAGTGATTGCTTTGCTATAGCTTCCTTGTCAGCATCAAGCTGAATCAGTTCAACCGCATTAAATCTTTCTGCAAGTGCCGCGGTTGTGACCACTATTTTTGCTTCTGTATCTTCGAGCATATAGCTAATCCTGTCTTCAGGATAACCAGGATCAATCGGTACATAAGCAGCGCCAGCCTTCATGATCCCCAAAATAGCGACCACCATATCCATCGAACGGTCAAAACAAATCGGGACTAAGGTATCTCGTTTTACGCCCTTTTCCTGAAGATAATGAGCCAGCTGGTTAGCTTTTATATTTAATTCTTCATAACTATATCGCTGATTTTCGAATTGAAGCGCAATTACTCCTGGTGCTGCAATCGCATGTTCTGTAAAAATCTCCACCAGGTTTTTGGTATCCGGATAAGCAACAGTCACGTCATTGAAATGCTCCAGCAATTGTAATTCCGATGGTGGGATGATTTCTATTGCACTTGATTTATTATCCAGCTGTGTACTGAATTGTTTCAGGATAAACAAAAGCCTTTGTGCAATAAGCTCCATTTCGGCAGCAGAAAAAAACTGGAGCTGATAATCAATACTTAACTGTAAAGGTTGCTGTTTTCCATAGTCTTTCCACCAGATCTCAATTGGATAACGGCCATAACCACTCGGAAGTTCATAAAATCCGGCTTGAATGCCTTCTCCAAAATCGAGTGCAAAATCAATAATCGCGTAATTGATGACTACTTCCAGGAGATATTCTTCTGCCGCATTAATCTTAAAATAACGACTTAAATCTCCTATCTGATAATTACTATACCGGTAATCTTCACGTTGGGAAGTCGTAATATGTTTGATCAGTTCATCGACAGAAAGGTCTGGCTGATAAACTCCTTTAAAAGGAAGAATACCAGTAAACATTCCAACAATATCCCGAACTTTTTTATTTTTTCTTTTATGTAAGGGAGTACCAAAAATGAAATCCTGCTTATCAGATGTCTTGCCAAAATAGATCATCAGCGCAGCAATGGTTAGCTGTTGAATACTTGATTTTGTTTTTTTCTGCAAGTTTTCAAGCAGGGTAACATCTTCTAATGAGAGATTAACAACCACTGTTTCACTTCTCCTTTGCTCCTGACTGCTGTCTAAAAATCTTCTTTGTAATAATTGTTGTGGTTTCTTCTCAATCTTATCTTTCCAGTATTTTCCTTCTGCTGCATATTCAGCAGAATGATAATAGTTATCAGCTTTTACAGCTTCATCCTGATAAGAGAGGTAAGTGAAGTCTGCTTCTTCGTTATTAATTAATGCACTATATTTTTTAGCTACATAACGTGTTTGTGAGGACAAACCGAATCCATCGGATATCAAATGATGATATCTAAAGAAATACAAATGTTCTTCGTCTTTTAGTTTAACCAGGTAATGTTCAAAAAGGACATTACCTTTTTTAATTTCAAATGGTTTACTAAACTGCTCCTTCATCCAAACCTGCAGCAATTCTTCTCCATCCGCATACCTACTGTAATCAAGTTCTTTGATTTCCAGCTGCTGGTATGAATCGTCAAAATAGATTTGAGGTGTATGTTCATCAATATCAAACCTCATCCGGTAAGCATCAAATACTTCGGGTACCGAGTTAACTGCAGCAATGAATGTGGATTTGACCAGTGGTCCTATAATCCTGGTGTACCCACCGATATTATAATAAGGATTACTTACGTTTATCAATTGATCCAGATAAACATCTTTTTGTGCTGGGTGAAGCGGAGATTTATTAATTGGCATAATTTGCGGGTAATTTTAAAATGCAGCTGTTTGGCTTTGTAAAGACAGTTAGCGATAAATAATGAACATAGCAGACCCGGCAGCGCAGCATTTGATTGCTGCCACAGCACCTGAATGGCATTATTTAGTTTAGGAAGTAGACATTATTGAAAAGTTTCAAGTTATATATCCACGGCATTTAATGTGCGCAGCTATATAACCTGATTTCTATTTTAAGGCTTAAAAATTAGTGGAAAGAACATCTTCATTTAATTTGGCAGCCAGTTGAAATCTCCATTCTTCATTATAAATAGTATCTAAATAGGTATGGCCTTTATCTGGAAATATTAACAAAGAGGTAGCCTTTGATTCCTGGATCTCATTCAATCTGAAATAGTTTTTTGCAGCCAGGTAAACGGCTCCGGATGAAGCTCCGGCAAAAATTGCCTGCTCATTCAACAGTTCCGTACATCCTCTGATAATACTCATTTGAGAAACAATTACTACGTCATCAATAATTGCGTTTTTCATGATCGGAGGAACCTGACTTGCCCCTATTCCTGAGATATAACGTTTCACTTGTTTATCACTAAAGATGACAGAACCTTCCACATCGACACCTACAATTTTAACTCCCGGTTTTTTCCTTTTGATGAAATCTGAAATACCTGTAATTGCACCGCTTGAACTTACGGCAACAAAAATATAGTCCAATTTTTCAAACGAGGAAATAACCTCTTCTCCAAGACCATAATAGCCTTTATAGTTATTGGGATCACTATACTGGTCTGCAACAAAAGAATCAGGTGTAGCAGCATGCAGTTCGTTAACTACCTTGATCCGGGTTAAAAGATAACCACCTGTATGGTCTCTCTCCGTAACTTTCACTACACGGTGAGACATCAGATTTAATAATGTTTCGTAAGATGAATTAATATTCGGATCAATTACAGGAATGAATCGTAATTTCAACCTTTTGCAGATCGATGCTACAGCAATAGCAAGATTGCCGGAACTGGATGCAATGATGGTGGTATTTTCTGAAATTCTCCCTGATTTTATACCATTATAGATAATACTGAATGCAGCTCTGTCCTTTGAGCTGCCAGAGAAGTTATTGTATTCTAACTTCGCAAATAGATTGGCATCGTTGTTTTTCAGTTCAATAAGAGGGGTATTGCCTATAAAGGCAGCTAGTTTTTCTAGTTCTTTTAACATAGGTAGGTAGTCTAAAGATGAGATGTATTAATTTATATTTTTCTTTTTTATTTGATCGCCCGGACCTGGTTCATGGACGCGTAATCACCGGGACGATATTTAACTGAATATATTAAAGAATTTTCCGGGTGGTCTGCCGGTTTATGGAGTTCATTATTTTTAATGCAACAACTCTCTAAGAAACGAACCGCGCTTATTCTATCCTTAATTGATTCATCTGTGAACCCGTAAAAAAATAATATAACGGGCAGAATAATTATTGCTGCTGCTGAAGTGATCCAGGAGAAAAAGAAAAGTATATCTCTTTTTTTCATCTCATATCCCTGATTAATCAATGTACGCAATTTCAGATAATTCTGTTCTATTGATTTTTGTCCTGCATGATATCCTATGGAAAGAACTATAGCTTTTAATTCCTCCAGTTTTGCCTTTGTTTCCGGGTGGTCTTTTATCCTGTTTTCCCAGTCACTGATATCCTGTTCATTACTCCTTAAACAGTAATTAATGAAGGTTTCATTTTTCAGCAGCTCATTCAAATATTTCTCTGGCATCTGATTAATTATTTTTCTTAATAGAGCAGAAAAATTTATTTTTTCACTACTGCATTTGAAAAAATAATAAAAATAGAATCATGGTCCCAATTGCGATCAAAAGATAGGTTTCCTGTTCTTTGGTAATTGCTGATTTCAATTTATCAATTGCTTTATAAATAGTATTGTAAACAGTATGAATAGAAACATTATTTGCAATAGCTATTTCCTGATAAGATAATCCGAGGTAGAATTTCTGATAAACCATGTTCCGCTGTTTGTCAGCAAGCTGATTAACATGCGCTTTAACAATCTGAATCACTGTACCATTCATTCCCTGCTGAATGTATAGATCTTCTACAGAGGGAGATAGAAGTAAAACAGGAGATTCAAGAACCTCTTCTGTTTCTTTAGGTACAATCATATTTTTACGATACAATTTTCTCACAAAGCAAGTAATAATATAATTATGGTAATTATCTACTTTCTGAAGAGCGGACTTATTTTCCCATAAATACAGGAAAACGTCGTTAATTGCATCCTTAACTATATCTTCAGAAAAATATCTTTTATACCCTATATAACTGAGATAGTGATGATAATGAGAATATATAATATAAAAATCGTCTTCTCTCTGCGACAATGTAAAAGATTTCCAGATATGTTTTAGGTTTTTCCCTTTTAACGTAACCATATATTGACTAATTATTATATTAATATTTTTTATAAAAATAAAGCAATATATATTAATATAAAACCAACTAATCAACTACAAATTATTAATTAATTATATCAACAGGAACAATAAACAAATCAATAATTAGTCATAAAGAGTTCTTAATTATAGTTTAGCACTTAAAATTTTTGAAATACAGCAACTCCATGATTTATTAAAAACATAAAATGTAATTAATAACTCATATCAATTGAATACACCTCAGAAACCTTCAACTATTAAAAAAAAACTTTAAAACTAATCTTGCTCGTAAATTATTTTTAAGCTTTATATCCAATCAGCACATACAGGATCAACCACTTACAGGAATATTATTTTTTATTATAACTTTCAAGAAAAATGAAATTAACCTTAATAACCAATAGATTCCTTAAAATTAAATTATAAAAAATTAATTACAATTATTATTACACCAAATGAGGATTGCTCTAGGTGAACACGCTTAAATTGATCACCAGGATGTGGGTTTTAGATTAGAGGGAGGACAGCTTATTAAACACAATAGCTCAAAAGCTTACCTCATAATTTTCAAGAATCTGGTTTTCCGTAAAAACAATAACATCATCTTGTATAATTTTGAATATCAAGAAATGAATATATATGATTCACAGAATACTCCTAATTAAGCCCGAATCTAAATCGAACAAAAAAGGCTTTTGGGACTGGTTGTTTAAATAACTAACGCTAATATCACTTTGATCTTTGTGACACATAGGGCAGGTTCGATATCCAGGATTAACATAAACTTGTGGATTAGGGATTAGGGATTAAATTCCAAGTTTTGGGTTTGATATTTTTTGAGTTCAAAGCAGCTGGTTACGATTCTTTAATCAGCTGATTACTTCCTGATTTTATAGTTCAATTTATCCTTATTAAACGCTCCTGATTACTTTGATAAGAGATCGGTCAACGCTTCAGCGGAATTCTTAAGGGGAGGAAAGATCCTGTTTTTTCCAGGCTGGCTACTTTGACGAAAGTTCTCTGATGCCTTTGGGTTTCCATTGTTTGTTTCCTTTTGCCCGGTACAGAACTTTTGAAACAACCTGTACGCCAAACTGCTGCTTTAAAAATGAAATCGTCCTGGATTCCCTTTGAAAATTTACCCGTTAAACTTCCCATAATAAATATCTTTTCACCAATGTAAGCCATTAGCGTTAAAGATTATCCTGATGCGTAAAAAATGTCCGTAATTGTCCGCAGCTGTCTGCAATTGTCCGCAGTTGTCCATGGGTTAGTCAAAGGGAAAATTATAATTTCATTAATCTTCAACTAGTTATGGTTGGGTTGTGCCTGAGTGGTGGTCGGGGTGACACCAGGTTGAGAACGGGCTTTAAGCATGGCAAGTCCATGTTGTTTCAACTAGTTGTTTTGACTTGGACTTGCCATGCTCTCACGTTACTTTAGCATTGCTCTTACCCTAACGAGTACTCAGGCAATACTCAGGCAGTACCCGGCCGGTATAGCTTTATTATTTAAGCTATTTTGAATTTATTTACTGACAGTCCGGCCTTGTTTCGCCCGAGTCATTCCCAGGCAAATTGAAAGCTTTCAGCGCAACTTCCACAGGCATAAGAGCATCCGTGACAGCAAAGAATTTCTGTTTAGCGTGTCAAAATTTATGCTTAAAAAAGAGTCTGATCCACAAGTTTATGACTTGATCCGGTATCTATTAGCAAACCATGCCCCTGTGCAATTTTAAAGCTTTTTAAAAACCATACATACCGCCCGAAACACCAATTTGCTCACCTGTAATCCAGGCTGCATCATCCGAAGCAAGAAATAAAACAGCTTTCGCAATATCTTCGGGCTGGCCTCTGCGGCCAAGCGGTGTTTTGGAAACAAACATTTTTTCATATTCACTACCAGGGGTTACGCCTGCACTAGCTGCACCTTCTGTATCCGTAGCACCCGGCAAAATAGAATTGATGCGAACATTCTTTGCACCTAGTTCTTTCGATAAAGCAATCGTCATGGCGTCTAATGCCGCTTTAGTGGCAGAGTACAACGAAGCTCCCGGAAGAGGGTATTTACTCGAACCCGAACTGATATTGATGATATTGCCACCCTTATCGCCAAATGCCTTTAAAGCTGCCTGGATAGTCAATATAGGCCCCAAAACATTGACGTTGAAATGCTGATGAAAAGCTGCTATTGATATCTGTTCAATAGGTAAGTACCCCTGATGAACCGCGTTGTTTACCAAAATATCCAACGCACCGAAAGCCTTGTTGGTTTCTTCAAACAACCTGATTACATCGGCCTCGTTCGATACATCGGCTTGTACGGCAATGGCCAGGCCTCCGTTGTCAGTTATCTCCTTAACTACCCTAGCTGCGTCTTCTGTACTTGAGGCATAATTCACAACTACTTTTGCGCCTGCTGCCGCAAAGTGTTTTGCGATAGATGCACCTATTCCTTTTGCTGCACCGGTAACTACTGCTACTTTGTTTTCTAATTTACTCATGATTTCTATATGTTAATTTATCATATTCTTCAGATGTATTTCCGTTCTGAAGTATATCCAAAGATGCAGCCCTGTAACGGGCTGTTTATTGACATGAATCATTAAGTATGTTTGATTTAGATCAACTCATTGTCCTGACCTAAATCAAGTTAATCGGATAACTAACTGCAAAAGAACAATTTATGATAGCCATAAAAACGCAGGAAGCAAAAATCCAGAAAGATCACTGCGGCCTATTATGCTTTGTTGAGCAATTTTTTTGCATTCAGAATTTACATCGATGGGTTTCTGAAGCAGCAATTGAAATTTGGCCGTTTTTTTGGAAAAGCTATATTAAAGCGTGTTGTTTTCAGGGATGTTATGGCAGGCTACTGTCTGGGGTAAAAATAACATGGCACTTTTTATTTGGATACCGAATTTCATCCTTTCATAAAGGATCTATTTAAAAGAGTTTTTCCTTATCCTGCTCAAAGTTTCCGGGGATAAACCCAGATAAGAAGCGATCATGTTTTGCGGGAACCGTTTTAAAAAATGCGGATAATTGCTAATCAGATCCTCGTAACGCTCTTCAGCTGTATAGCTAAAAGCGGCCTGTATCCTTTTCTGGGTTGCAATGGTATAATTTTGACTGATTATGTTCTGCATCGCTGAAAAGGCAGGGATATGCTTAAGAAACTCCTCAATTTGAGCATTGGTTGATTGAAGAACCTCCAGATTCTCCAGCGCCTCAATATTAAAACGACTTGGCGTCAACAGGTAAAAGCTTTCAAAATCAGCCAGCCACCAATTTTCCACAGACAATTTCAATACATTTTCATGCCCCTTTTCATCTACCGTAAAAGTCCTGGCGGATCCTTTTACAATAAACCCAATATATTTGCACACGTCACCTTCCTGTAAAAAGTATTGTCGTTTTCTAAGTTTTTTGGGTTTGAAATGTGCCATCAACAACTGCTTATCATCTTCTGAAAGCAGTTTACCTGATATTTCCTGAATGTAATCGAAAAACACTTCAAAATTGGACATTGTTCAAGTATATAATAATTCGCAATTTAATCAAGCTGCCTGATAAAAACTAATATCCGAAAATCAGATTGAGTTATTGTCTTGTAGAAATTTTACTACCTGTAAAATATCGGTTATTTGCGATCACACCAACTGTTTACTGTCCTTACGATTTCATACAATAACTTGATTTTATTTGAGATTTTCAAATTATTACAAAAACCTTCATCCCCCATTTCTTAATGGTGGAGACAATGACCAAATTAACTAAATACTACTTATAAAAATTGAAGGGATCCTATTATTCATAAAATTTAATGATTAAAATAGGAACTTATAGAAATTAGAAGGCCATTGCAATTTTCAAAATAAAAGAGTGTCGTTTTTATACCAATTTTAAATTAAATAACACTATATTACATTATAATTAAAATAATACTCTTTCAGCCTGACATCTTATTATACTAAACCACCATTATCCATTAAAATAGAAAATAAAACTTTCGTAATTAACTTAGCGAAATATTTTTAGTGATTATAATTTCACCTAAAAATGACATCAAATATTGTGGTATTTTTTTTATACCAGTGAAAGTCAATCAACGATATGCAGAATTCCTGCCAATCCAGAAATACCACAAAAATTATATTTACAATATAAAGAAAAACGATAAAAAAGATTGACTTTATGCCGTCAATTATCATACTTAACAAGTAAGATTTCGAACATTTTAGATTACTTTTGCGTTTAATGTTACATCGGTCAATCGTATTTATCTTATTAGCCTGCGTGTTAAACACGTACTTTTCACGTGATTTTGCCGTGATCAGCTTTGAGATGAACCAGAAAATGATTGCCGAAAAGTTATGTATCAATAAGGCCAAACCCTGGATGCACTGTAACGGACGCTGTTACTTAATGAATAAAGTAAAACAGGTTGAGGAAAACGAGAAAAAACAAGCTGGCAAAGATTTTCGTCTTGCGATGCAAATGGTCTGGTACATTCATCCTTCAAATCTTCAGGAAGCAATTTTTATTAGAAATGCTGGTTCTCCCGATTTTCAGATCCTGTACCAATACAACTATTACAACCAGTATAACTCTTCTATATTCAGACCACCTAAGTCTGCTTCTTTAGTTTAATCAGCATTTCAATCATAGTTGAGTTAATATGATTAGTCCGCTATTGTTTTCATTTATTGCTGAATGGAGATCAGTTAATTATACAATAATTAGAAAATTATACCCATGCGTAAGCTCATTGGTACACTTCATCTCTGGTTAGGGATGATGTCGGGCCTGGTGATCGTTATTTTAGGCATTACAGGCTGCCTTTATGCGTTTATCGATGAAATCAGGCCATTAGTATATTATTACAGGATTTTCATTAACCCCACAAAGCAGCAAAAAATGCTGCCTTTGCAGGAACTTAAAAATAATGCAGATGTAGCACTTAAGAAAAAACTTCCATTGCTGGATGTGGAAATCTATGCCGATGATCGGCATACAATAGTTTTCCGCTACCGGGAAAGAAATAACCAGGCCAATCTGTACACACTCATTATTTCATCAGCTACTTCAAGGTTTATATGAACCCTTTTACCGGAGAAGTCGTAAAGGTAGAAAATAGTAAGTGGGAGTTTTTCAACCTTGTGGTAATGCTGCACTGCTCACTACTGTTAGGGCATGTAGGTACACAGATAATTACCTGGTCGACTATTATTTTTGATCATGCTGATCACCGCTACCCTCCCCATTTCCGGTTTTTTAATCTGGAAAGCCAGAAGAAAAAACAAACCCGTAAAAGCAGCAGTCAATACCGCTGATTAATCACTCATTTTAATACAATAATATCATGAAATCCTGGTTTACACCTTTATTTATTTTTTTATATTTAACTGCTAATGCACAAACTGACACTTTAAAAACTAAGGTATCAGCACCTTTGAAACCAACAAATCAAACGCTGGGACAAGATACAGACAAGCATAAAACAACAAATCTTTCCGAAGTAATTATCTCTTCCAGGTACAATAAAAGCTATAAAATAAGTGAGCTGTCGAAAACGCTCAGAATGAACACCCCATTACTCAAACTGTCACAGAACATCCAGGAGATTGGTAAGGAGATCATAACCGATCAGCTTGCCTTTAACATGACAGATGGGGTGACCAGAAATGTAAGCGGGGTGATCAGACAGGAAATTTCCAACAACCTTGGTCCCTTTATATTTATGCGGGGAGGCCTGGTCTCTACCATGAGGGACGGAACTGACCTTACCCCAATATATCGCGGGCCGGTACCAGAGGATGCTGCTGTGATTGAAAGAGTAGAGTTTATCAAAGGCCCTTCTATGTTCATGAATAGTATTGGTGATCCGGCAGGAACCTTTAATGTGGTCACTAAACAGCCCACAGGAAAAAATAACTATTCTGCTAATATCATGTTCGGAAGTTACGATTTTTACAGGGCTTCGGCAGATCTGGACGGATTGCTGGATAAAAAGGGAAAAGTACAATACCGCTTAAATGTGATGGGGATGAAATCGAACTCTTTTGTGAAATATGATTTTAACGACAGGCTTGTAGTAGCGCCGGTAATCAAATACCAGGTCAGCGAACACAATACCATCACCGGCTCTTATACTTATCAGAAATTCAGTTATGGCCTGATGAGCCCCATTATAATGACTCCAAATGGTTTTGGTACATTACCACGCAATTTCACCATCTCGGAGCCCAGCCTCGCCCCCTATAAACCAACAGACCAAAGTGCAGCGTTGAACATTCAGCATGTATTTAATGAAAACTGGCGTTTAACCGCAATTGGTGCCTTTATGCAAAATGATAATTCAGGCGCCTATCTATGGCTTACAGGAGTAAACAAGGTCAATCCTAACGTGTTATTGAGAAATCCTAAATATGATCTTACCAGATCAATAGTTTATTCTGAGCAGGCTTTTATCAACGGAAAAATAAAAACAGGCAGTCTTACTCATCAGATCCTGGCAGGAACTGATATCAATCAGAAAAGGTTCTTTGCGGATAGTTATATAGAATACGATAAATCAACAGGAGGTTCTTTGAATTACTACCCGCTGGATGTAACCAATCCGGTATATGGTGCAGAGGTGCCGAATTATACAGACCCGAAAGGTGTAGAAAATGGAAACACCAAACAGCATATCAATTATGCTTCCTTTTATGCTTTGGATGAAATTACGCTGTTAAATGATAGGCTTAGATTTACTTTTGGAGGCAGATTTACCTCCGCCCAAACCAACAATGAAATATCTGGTGTAAATACAGGCTCTTCTGATCATGTTTTCACGCCACGCATTGGTTTAAGTTACAGCATTACTAAAAGTTTGTCTGTTTACTACCTGAATGATAAAACCTTCACTCCCCAGGCTGGTTCTACAGCACCTAAAGCCGACGGAACTGGCAGCGCCGCCGTAAAGCCAAAAACGGGAATGCTCTATGAAGTTGGGTTAAAGAAAGATTGGCTAAACGGAAATTGGAATACGACATTATCCTTTTATTCTGTTAAACGAGCCGGTGTGCTTTCTGCAGATCCAGATAACAGTACTTATTATATCCAGATCGGCGAAAGTAAATCCAAAGGGATTGATTTTGATTTGAAAGGCCGCATTTTGACAGGTTTAAACGCAATGATCAATTATGCCTACACAGATTCCAAGGTTACTAATGATGCCGATAAAACGCTTATCGGGGCGCGTACGCCTCTTTATGTAAAACATATCCAGAATACCTGGCTTACCTACGATCTTCCTTTCTTATGTTTAAGAGGTTTCGGACTTTCCATGGGCTACCAGTATCAAGCCGGAAGAAGTGGCAGGTATGCAACAGCCGTTCCTTACAGCATCCCTGATTTCTTCAGGGTAGATGGAGGCTTGAGATGGGCGAACAAAAAAGTTACGGTTAATGCCATCGTCAACAACCTGCTTAACAAAAACCTCGTGGGTACGCCATGGTTAAGAAATGGATTATATTATTGGGTTCCCCAGTCGCCTGCAAATTTGAGGGTGTCTGTTGTCTATAACTTCTAACTGTCTTAAAGTAATTTACGAAATTTCATTCGTCTATAATAGTTATGGTCTTCCTGGTAATATCAATGATCTTTTGTAAGAAAAGATCATTGATATTACGAAACTGGGAAATGTAAAAAAAGCCAATTAAGACTCTGATTTTCGAGTTTAGGGTGTCTGAAAATTGGGGAGGTCATAAATATCTTTAAACGTATTTTTGACATTTAAAAAAAATAATATCTACCTTTTGCATCTCAAACTAACCAAATTTATAAACAGCCAATTTCGATATAGAACGATGAACTTTTCTACGAACAGTGAACGGAAGATAGTAAATATTATATTACCTGCTTATATGCCCCCCATCAGGAATATTATTTGCGGGTTATTATTGTTTCTATGTTTTTCAAAATCTTCTGCACAAGACCTCAGCATTTCCAGTCCGGATGAAAAGCTAACTGTTAAGTTATCATTAGACCAGGGCAGGCTCTACTATCAAGTATTTTTACAGGGGAGTGAAATGTTGGAAAAATCACCTTTGGGACTTCGTGGAAGCCAGATAGACTTGTCTGCAAATCTTCATCTGACAAACAAGAGTTCGCGCCGGATCGACGAAACCTATTCGGAGCCAAAAATAAAAAAAAGCACCGTGAAATATCAGGCCAATGAGCTGGTCTGCAAATTTGAAAATCCAAATAAGAACCAATTGGAAGTGGTTTTTCGTGTCAGCAACAACGATATTGCATTCCGGTATCAAGTACCTCAAACAGGCGAACCTGCCAATTTGATCATTGAGGAGGAATTAAGCGGATATAATTTTCCTGCAATTACTACAACCTTTTTAACGCCGCAGGCAACGTCTATGATTGGATGGATGAAAACTAAACCCAGTTATGAGGAAGAATATACTCCGGACCAGGCATTAGGTATTCCTTCAAAGTATGGCGTCGGTTATACTTTTCCGGCTCTGTTTCATGTGGGCGACAAGGGCTGGGTTTTACTTTCCGAAACAGGTGTGAATGCGCTGTACTGTGGCTCAAAGTTGAGCGAAGGAACGCAAGATGGCTTATATAAAATTGCTTTTCCGGAAAATGGTGAAAATAACGGGATAGGCCTTGCAAACCCAACTATAGCTTTGCCCGGCTGCACACCTTGGCGAACGCTTACCGTAGGAAGCAGCCTTAAGCCAATTGTAGAAACAACGATTCCGTTTGATGTGGTAGAGCCTCAGTATAAGGCATCTAAAACCTATACATTTGGGCGCTCTACATGGAGCTGGTTACTATGGCAGGACGAAAGCATTAACTTCGATGACCAAAAAAAGTTTATCGATCTTTCGGCCGCCATGGGTTACGAATTTGTGTTGGTTGACAACTGGTGGGATACCAGAATAAGTCGCGGAAAAATAGAACAACTGGTTTCATACGGCAAAAATAAAGGTGTTGGCATATGTCTGTGGTACAATTCTAATGGCTTTTGGAATGATGCCCCGCAAGGACCTAAAAACAGAATGAGCACTGCTGTTGCCCGAAAGGAGGAAATGGCCTGGATGCAACGCATCGGTATAAAAGGTATTAAGGTAGATTTTTTCGGCGGCGACAAGCAGGAAACGATGAAATTGTATGAGGATATTCTATCGGACGCAAACACTTACGGGCTCACCGTTATTTTTCATGGTTGTACTCTGCCTCGCGGCTGGGAAAGAATGTACCCCAATTATGTGGGGAGTGAAGCCGTACTGGCATCTGAAAACCTGATTTTCACACAGCATGCAAACGATAATGAGGCATTTAATGCGAGTTTGCACCCCTTTATCCGCAATGCTGTGGGCTCTATGGATTTTGGTCCCGTCCTTCTGAACAAACGCCATAACCGGGGAAATAACGGAGGAACTATCAGAAAGACAAGTGAAACATTTCAATTGGCAACAGCTATCTTATTTCAAAGCCCGGTCCAGAATTTTGGTATAACTCCCAATAATCTGAACGAAATGCCAGTTCATGTGATAGACTTTATGAAGCAGGTTCCGACAACCTGGGACGAAACCGTATTTATTGATGGTTATCCAGGGAAATACTGTGTAATAGCACGACGCCATGAAGAAACCTGGTACATTGTGGCCATCAACGCAGAGAAAAAGGAAAAAACAATAACGGTTTCATTGCCTATGTTGTCAGATAAAGAGATAGTTCTGCATTCAGACAATGATAATAAACAGCCACAGCTCACCAAGGTACGGTTACCAAAAGATAAGCAGATAAAGCTTAAATTGTTACCTGGCGGAGGCGCTATTATTACCGGGAAGTAGCCTTGTAAGTCGATCAAGTAGAGTCTATTACATACGAGAATGAGGTCATTACTTTTTTTAATCGTTTTTTTTCATCCCGTACTACTGTTTGGGCAGCCGAAAAAAGCAAGGTATTTATCTTTGCAGGAAGGGCTATCGAGCCAGCAGGTACTTGATGTTGCACACGATAAATATGGTTTTATCTGGATTGCAACAGAATTGGGACTGAACCGGTTTTCGAGTAATTCATTTAAACAGTATTACAAGTCTGAGAAAGCAGATGGTTTTTCCGTTAACAGTAATGAAATCAATACGATTTTTTATGATAATGATCAGCTTTATATTGGCACACGTGCGAACGGCCTGAATGTACTTGACATGAAAACTAACCGGTTTTCATACTATCTTCATGACCCTGAAAACAATCGGTCGATTGCAACAAATGACATTACAGATATCATCAAAAGTAAAAGCGGCAAATTATGGTTGGCAACCTATCATCAGGGCGTACAGCGCTTCGACCCCGTAAAGAAGCAATTTGAGCGTTTCAACAAAGCGTATATCCCCTCTCTACCCGAAAACAGCATTTGGACACTAGCTGAAGACGAACAAGGGCTTCTTTATATAGGACATGTCAATAAGGGAATTTCAATTTTCAATTCCAGAGATCGAAGCATCGAGCTGATTGACTTCGAAAGAACGAAGGGCAGATTACCTGACAATGAAGTGAAGGCTCTGTTTTGTGACAGCAAGAATAATATCTGGATAGGGACCCGAAAAGGACTTGCGGTTTACAATCCGTTTACAAAGAAAATCCGTCAGATCAGCCTTGCCAGTCAGGCCAAAAATGGAGTTGAACCCTTTGTCTATGCTGTCAAGGAAATTAATGGTGCCATCTGGGTAGGTGCAGAATCTTCACAGCTATTTATCCTGCAGCCTATCTATAGTACAGACAAGGATATCCAGCAGATTCAAACCGTACGTCGGTTTTATCTGAATACAGGTAACAGCTCCTCAGTGCAAAACATCGACCGGGATAACTTTGGCAATGTATGGTTGGGCATTTATAGTGGTGGAATAGCCTTTTTCGGACATTTGGATCCATTTTTTTCCGTTTTCCAAACTTCCGAAATCACGCCGGGTTTAGGTAAACTGGCAACAGTTACAGGAATTCTGCACGACAGGGACAAGAGTATGTGGCTGGCTACAGCAGGAGATGGTATTTTGCAGATACAAACTGATGGAGAAGTAATCAAAAGAACAACGCACAGCGACGGGCTTGCTGATGATTTCCTGCTTTCTAGCTTTAAAGATAGCCAGAGCAACAAATGGTTTGGCTTACAGAAGGGCGGAGTCTCTTTTTTTAATGCAAAGACGAAAAGCTGGCATACAATAAATGCGGGTGAAAAAATGTCGGCCGTAAGAGCCATATTTGAGGACTCCCGAGGAAATATATGGTTTGCGGCCGAGGAAGGGTTATTCATTCACGACCCTAAACAACAGACATTCCAAAAATCAACAATTAACACACCCATGCTTGGGGACTACGCTCCTCGTACACTTGTTGAGGATAGTCGCGGAAATATGTGGGTCGGTACTTATGGACAGGGTCTTTACATATTTGACCGTAACCGGAAATTGATTCGAAAAATCGCTAAAGGGAAAGGGATCAACAGTAATACCATTAATCACTTGTTCCGTGACAAGAGAAACAATATATGGATAGCTACAAACGAAGGTTTGGCATTCCAAAGTGCAAATAAGGAAATTGGACAGCTTGAACGTATTTTTATTCCCGGATCGGATGCATGGCTCATGGTAAATGCAATAGCCGAAGACAGCAATGGCAACATCTGGTGCTCTACCAGATTGGGCTTATTGCGCTATTTGCCTGAAGAAAAACGTCTCTTGAGCTACGACCAGACATTTGGTTTGCCTTTAGGAGGTTTTACCAACAACAGTGTTGGTTTAGATACGAAGGGCAATTTATTTTTTGGAATGCCTGCAGGCATCTGTTATTTCGATCCTGCTAAAATTCCGCTGAACCTTCCAAGATCGCCCATCAGGGTAAGCCGCTTTATGGTGTTTAATACAGGAGAGACTCATGCTCAATCTGAAAAATATCCTGGCCTTACCAATGAGGTCAGCCTGAAACATGAAGAGAACAGTTTTCGGGTTGAACTTGCGGTCATGGATTATGCCCTGAATGACATGGTAGAGTTTAGTTATCAATTGCATGGACTGGACCACAAGTGGATCTTCCTGGGCAATGAAAAGAACCTGGATTTCCGGAATATTCCATATGGAAATTACGAACTCCGGATACGCACCCGCCAAAAGAATGAAAACTGGTCGGGCGACTATACACACCTTTTTATCAACATCTCTCCCCCATTTTATCTGAGTACCTATGCGCTGGCCCTGTATATCATTCTTATCGCTGCCATCATATTCACTGTGTTCTGCTTTTACATAAAAAAAATAAACGCAGAAGCGGAACTTCGTATGAAGAAGCTTCAGCTTGAACAAGACGAACAACTGCATATGGAAAGGTTGAATTTTTACACTAACATTACCCATGAACTTCGAACGCCACTAACCATGATTCTTGGTCCATTAGACAGCCTCCTCCATGATCAAGGGCTGTCTTCGGGGCATAAAGACTGGGTTTACATCGTTCAAAAAAGTGCAAACCGGCTCTTTTCACTGGTCAATCAGTTACTTGAGTTCAGGAAAGTAGAATCTCAACACAAGCCACTGGTGCTAGGAGCAGGTTTTTTGGGCGAGCTGGTACATGAAACGGTCCTTAAATACGTAGAAGCAAACCACAAAAAAGACCTCACCGTTAAATGTATTGTCGAAGAAGGGGACATCAAGACGATCTTCGATGCAGAGATTGTGCAGTTGATATTGGATAATTTATTGTCCAACGCATGTAAATACACGTCTTCTGGCAGTGTAGAAGTCCGTTTAACCTACGAACAGGAAAGACTGAGTACCTGCGCATTAATTTATGTAAAAGATACAGGTTGCGGTATCGCACCTGAACACGTAGATAAGATATTTGATAAATTTTATCAGGTACCACGTTCTGCCGTGCAAGGCACAGGTGTTGGTCTGGCTTTGGTTAAAGAACTGGCTGCCATACATCACGGAAAAATCTCCGTAAAAAGTGAACCAGGAACAGGAAGTGAATTTTGTGTTCGCCTGCTCACAAATTCGGTAGTATCTGCACTGGACCTAACAGATGTCTCTTCCGATTCAGATAATATTACGGAAACCCCAGGTGAAGATCTGCACCCGCTCCTATTACTGGTGGAAGATGATAGAGATCTCCGGAAATATCTAATCTCGTTGCTCTCTTCAAAATATGAGGTGATACAAGCCGAAAACGGATACCAGGGACTGGAGCTTGCAAAGAGCCGTGTTCCAGACCTGATCCTTAGCGACGTTACGATGCCTGATATGGACGGGTTCCGGATGCTGGAAGAATTAAAACAGGAACGCGAAACCAGCCATATACCTATAATATTCCTGACAGCCAGGGACAGTGAGCCAGACAAGGAGCGCGGCTATGAATTGGGCATCGACTCTTATTTAACCAAACCGGTTAGTCCGCAGCTGCTTTACCGGCGGATTGAAAATCTACTGGTCAAACGGAAAGCAGTCTATACCGAAGTATTGGGGCAGCTTTCGTCTCAAACCATGCAGGGAACAACAGGAGCAGCAGCGACTCATCCCGAATTATGGCGGGAGAATGTCTTCGTACAGGAATTTGTATACCTGGTTGAAGACTGCATACAGGATGAAGTCCTGGATGCAGCCACACTAGCCGAAAAAATGAACATGAGCCAGTCTACACTTTACAGAAAATTAAAAGGTCTGACAGGGAAAAACATCAATCAACTTGTACGTAAAGTGAGGATTCAAAAAGCAGCAAAGCTGCTACGTTCCGGACAATATAATATCACTGAAGTGTCCCTTATGGTAGGTATCAACAGCTCTATTTATTTCCGCCAGTGCTTTAAACAAGAGTTTGGACAACTCCCTTCCGAATATCAAAAAAGAAGCTTTAAATAGAAAATAAGCCGATTTGACGAAAAACTAAATGTTAATTGACGGATTTGTATACGTTCGTGAATAGCAGAATCTTTTAGGTTTGGTTACAGAAACCAATTATAAACATGTATCCTCTTTATCCCACGGGGATGGCTGTATATCATTGCGTCATTACAACCAAAAAACCAAATATAAAAATGAAGAGCCTGAAAATTTTTTTAATCTGCGTGATGATATGGGGTGTACCCACGTATACATACGCACAACGCAAGATTTCAGGGTATGTGCTTAACGAAAAAAACGAGCCACTTAAGGGCGCCACAGTTCTCGTTGAAGGCATGCCAGGCGAAATCACAAACACAGACGACCGGGGGCATTTCCAGATCACAGCCACCAGGGGGACTTTACTCATCACCAATATTGGCTACAAAAATCAAAGCATCGTTATTGGTGAACGTACTGAACTTAAAATCTTTATGGAAAGCAGTAACAAAGACCTGGACGAAGTAGTGGTTGTTGGTTATGGCACGCAATCCAAGCGCAATGTTACAGGCGCAGTAAGTAGTATCAAGTCGGAAGATATCGTCCGCTCTTCATCTACCACAACAGCCGGGGCATTAGCTGGAAAGGTGCAGGGCGTTTCGGTACGGGCAAAAGATGCGCGTCCGGGAAAAGGGGCCAGTATTGAAATCCGCAATATGGGAAATCCCCTGTATGTAATTGATGGGGTTGCGTATGGCGGAGAAGTAGGTACCGATTGGATTGGAACCCAAACGGCCTCCGGGGCTGATATTTTTAACGCGCTGAACCTGGAAGATATCGAAAGTATTTCCATCCTTAAAGATGCAGCGGCAGCCGTTTATGGTTTTCGGGCATCCAGAGGTGTAGTTCTGATCACCACCAAAAAGGGCAACCGTGATGAAACCGCGAAAATAAACATCAATGGTTACCAGGGATGGCAAAACCTGACACGCTTCCCCACTTTAGCAAATGCAGCACAATATACACGGGGATTGGTCGAAGCTGCTCAAAACGATTTGAACAGAGATCCGGCTCAAGTGTATACCCGTGCAGAACTTGCCAAATGGCAGGCGGGCACCGAACCAGGCTATCAAGGTTACAATTACCGTGATTTAGTGATCCGTAAGAATATACCACAACGTTACCTCAATGCGAATATAAGAGGCGGGGGAAAAAACTCCAACTATTTCCTTTCCATAGGCCATCTTAATCAGGATGCCATGATGAAAGACTTTTCCTATAAACGGACTAACCTTCAAGCCAATCTGGAAGCTACTATTGCAGAAGGATGGAATATTGGCACGCAGATTTCCGGCAGACAGGAAACGACTCAAGATGTAGGTTTACCTGGAGGCGATGGCTACTTCTCGTCCATTTTATCCTTATTTAGAAACCGGCCAACAGTAGGGCCTTATGCCAATGATAATCCGGCATACCCAAACCGGGTTAATGATCTTGCCTACAACCCTGCATTGTTTAGCCGGGAAATTGCAGGCTATAAGGACAATAAATATCTGAGCGGAAATGTGAACCTTTTTTCTTCCTATAAAACAAAATTCGGTTTATCAGCAAAGGCAACGGTGTCTTACAACTATACCAACAACAAGTTCGATGGTTTCCAGTATACCTATGATGTGTATACTTATGAAAATGATATTTATAAACGTACCGGTGGAAACGATGCAGGATGGCGGTACAAGACAACCCGCGAGGCTGTGTCCCGGTTCGGACAATTTCAATTAGATTATACTAAACAATTTGGTGACCATAATTTTTCTGCCATGGCAGGTTATGAGCGGTCTGACTGGGATCGGACTTACGCGTCAATAGGCGCTAATCCAACAAACAATTATATCCCTTTAATTAAAACCGTGGCTGAGCTGAACAGTATTTACGACGATTGGTCGTACGAAGCCAGGGCAGGCTATATCGGCCGTTTAAATTATAACTTTAAAGGCAAATACCTGCTTGAAGTGCTGGGACGCTACGATGGATCCTACTTATATGACAGAGATCATCGCTGGGGCTTTTTCCCGGGTGCTTCTTTAGGCTGGCGGATTTCGGATGAGCCCTTTTTCAAATCACTTAAGGGTGTCATCAACGATTTGAAACTGCGGGCCTCCATAGGACAGACTGGATTAGAAGACGGTGTAGGTATGCACGGTTATTTAGCCGGATACAATTTCGGACAGGGAGATGCAGTATTGGATGGCAAATATTATTCCGGCCTTCAGCCCCGGGCTTTGCCGGTCCGGAATCTATCCTGGGTGAAGAATACAAATTACAACATTGGTATAGATCTGGCTATGCTGGATAACAAACTGACCTTAACAGCTGATGCCTTCAAAATTATACGTACGGGCGTGCCTGCACCACGTTATGATGTCTTACTGCCCAGCGAAGTTGGTTACGGGCTTCCAAACGAAAATCTGAACAAAAACGGATACTACGGTGCGGAAGGTATACTGACCTATACCAGTAAAGCCGGCGAACTCAATTATGTAGTTAGCGGAAATGTAACCTTTTCCCGGTTCAAAAGTTTAGAATCTTATAAACCACGCTTCGGAAGTTCATGGGACGAATACAGAAACTCTAATGAGGGACGCTGGGGTGGTGTTTTTTGGGGTTACCAGGTAGTTGGGCGTTTCCAGTCGGAAGAAGAAATTCGTAACTACCCGGTAAACAATGATGGCTCCAACAACAGAACCCAATTGCCGGGTGATTTTATCTACAAGGATGTGAACGGTGATGGGGTGATCAATGATACAGACAAGCGTCCGATCGGTTATCCAACAGGCTGGGCACCAATGATGACCTTCGGTGGCCGCATAGGATTGAACTGGAAAGGCATAGATCTCAATATTGATTTTGCGGGTGGTGCCATGCAGGGCTGGAACCAGAATTATGAATTGAGAAACGCATTTCATGCAGATGGTAATTCGCCTGCTTACCTGCTGGAAGACAGGTGGCACCGGGCTGATCCATACGATAGAAACAGTGCATGGATCCCAGGCTATTATCCTGCAATTCGCCAGGGCAATTCTGGTCCGAACAGCCTGGACAGCGATTTTTGGCTAACCAATGTGCGGTACCTTCGGGTACGAAATCTGGAACTGGCTTATAGCCTGCCTAAGAGATTTACAAATAAGGTTAAAGCAGAAAAAATCCGCGTGTATATCAACGGATCAAATCTGATCTCCTTTGACAATGTAAAGAAATTCCAGATTGACCCGGAAATCGAAGCTGCAGCAGCTGTTGTCTATCCTCAGCAAAAAGTTTTTATGGTAGGTTTCAACGTAACCTTTTAAACCCAAAATTTAATACGATGAAGAAATTATATATATCTATTGCTTTGCTGGCATGCTTGTTCATGAACAGCTGTAAGCACAACGAATGGTTTGAACGTGATCCGAAGTCGATGATCACCGACGACCAACTGTGGAATAGTCCAACATTACTAACCTCTCTAATGGCAAACTACTATAACAGGTTGCCTGCATTACATGGGTTGTTTAACACAGGAGGGATGACGGAAATTGATGATGCAATGTGGTCGGGACATCGCGATCAGAACTGGCATAATGATTTTCAGTTCGGCGATGATTATGGGCGGTACTGGGATTACGGATTAATCCGCGATATTAATCTATCCCTGGAAAACATTGAAAAACTAAGCGTAAAACTTACAGATGCGCAAAAACGATTATTTAAGGGTGAGTTACGCTATATGCGCGCTTTTGTTTATTTCGAAATGGTCAAGCGCATGGGTGGAGTGCCTCTTGTAACCACCCAATTGATTTATGATTTTAGCGGCGACCCTACCCCATTACAGGTTCCACGTGCAAAAGAACATGAAATATATGACTTTATTTTCCAGGAGATGGAAACCATTAAAGAAGACCTGAAAGATAACAATAGCAGTAAAACAAGGGCAAACAAGTATGCTGCCCTGGCTCTGGAAAGCAGGGCGATGCTTTATGCTGCATCGATTGCCAAATACAATAACCTGATGTCAAATCCTATTACCACACCTGGTGGTGAAGTTGGTATCCCGGCGGCGATGGCTAATGATTATTACACTAAATCCTTAAATGCCTCAAAAGAAATCATCAGTGGCCCTTATGTGCTCTTTAATGAGAATCCTGATAAAGGAGCCAACTTCTACGATATGTTGAATAAGAAAACCGGGAGCGAAGTGATTTTCGCCAAAGACTTTACTACAGGTCTCAAGGTCCACAGGTTTGCTTACGATAACATTATCAAGAGCATGACTGAAGACAATGAATCTTCATCAACAATATCGCCATCGCTGAGCCTTGTAGAAAGTTTTGATTATCTGGATGGAACCAAAGGGACATTGCGTGATAAAGACGGATCTGGTAATTACATTACCTATACGGGCATCGGGGATATTTTTGCGGGTAAAGATGCACGGTTATACGGCACTGTGATCTACCCTGGTACAACATTTAAAGGCAATCCTGTGAAAATACAGGCGGGGGTAGCGGTCTGGAATAACGGTAAGTACCAGTTGACGACCTCGGCAGAATTGGGGAAAAACTATGAAGATGGCCAACTTTGGACCGGACTCGATGGACCAAAGGACGATGCCACGGATGTCAGCAATACTGGATTTTATATACGTAAGATGGTAAGTGATGCCCCGGCAGCAAGTACAAGAGGTACATCGGCAGCGAATTGGTGGCCATGGTTTCGCCTGGGAGAGATTTATCTGAATGCAGCGGAGGCTTCATTTGAACTCGGCCGTGCAGAAGGCCTCGGATATGTCAATTTACTGCGGCAACGTGCGGGATTTCCAGCCAATAGCCTTAGTATACTGACCATGGACATCATTCGTCATGAGCGCCGTGTGGAGCTTGCTTTCGAGGACCATCGTTACTTTGATCTTAAAAGATGGCGTCTGGCGCACCTGGTATGGGACGGTTCTGAGAATGATCCTGATGCCGTGGTGAATGGATTGTACGCATATCGGGTAGTGAGACCAAACCATGCAGATCATGGCAAATTCATTTATCAACGTATGAGACCAAGCCGCTTCCGGCGGGCACGATTCTTCCGTCTGGCCAATTACTATTCTTCTATTGATCAGAGTGTATTAAACAACAATCCAAAAATTGTTAGAAACCCATTCCAATAATCTTTTGTGCTATGAAATTTAAATTTTCAATAATACTGACCGCAACTGCAAGTTTATTTCTGGCAGGATGTGCACATGATAACTTTAATGCCCCTGAGTCTATGCTGTCGGGCAGAGTAGTCTACGATGGAAAGGCTGTAGGTGTACGTAATAACGGGCCTCAATTACAATTATGGCAGGACGGTTATCCGCTAAAATCGGCGATTCCCGTATATCTGAATCAGGACGGGACATTTTCAGCAAGTCTGTTCGATGGCCAGTACAAATTGGTCCGTAAGGGAGATTCGCCATGGCTGCAGCAAGCTACAGATACAGTGTTGGTAAATGTCAAAGGGAATACCAACATTGATGTGCCGGTAACTCCCTATTTTACAATCACTGGCGATTCTTTTCAAAAATCCGGCAATACAATAACTGCCCGGTTTGTGGTCAATAAGGTGGTACCGTCGGCAAATGCCGAGTTGGTACGTCTCTACATGGGAAAATCAATATTGACAGATCAGGTACAACGTGAACTTCGGGTAGACGGGAATATTGGTGGTTTGGTATTCGGACAGCAAACTGTTATTGCAGGTGAATTACCAGATAACCTGAAAAACCTGGATTATGTATATGTCAGGCTTGGCATTAAATCAACGGCCGCAAGTGAATATTTATATACGCCAATACAAAAAATAGCTTTAAAATAAAATAAATACTGATGAAAAGAGTTAGCTGTAAGCACCCGTTCCTTCTTGCCATTTTAATGATCACATTTATCGGAGACTCCTTCAGCCAGGATTATAAATCAGGCCCGGCCAATAAGGATTTTGCAGGTTATTTGTTCACCTACTTTAAAGGGAATGCCCCTAAAGATGAGGCTCTTTGCTTTGCGATCAGTACCGATGGCTACAATTACCGTGCATTGAATCATAACGAACCCGTTATTGATTCGAAAGTCATCAGTTCTACCGGCGGTGTGCGGGACCCGCATATCCTTCGCGGAGCGGATGGGCGGTCGTTCTACATGGTTCTGACAGACATGACCTCGTCAAAAGGATGGGATTCTAATCGCGCCCTGATTCTCATGAAGTCTGACGACCTGTTGAACTGGAAGCATACGGTGATTAATATACAGCAGCGCTACAAAGGCCAGGAAGACCTCAGGCGTGTATGGGCGCCGCAAACCATATTCGATCCTGCAGCACACAAATACATGGTTTATTGGTCTATGAAACATGGCTCCGGTCCAGATATTATTTACTATGCGTATGCCAACAGTGATTTTACTGGCTTTGAATCAGAGCCTGCGGTTCTGTTCCGTCCAAAAAATGGCAAATCTTGTATTGATGGCGACATCATCATCAAAAATGGATTGTTCTATTTATTTTATAAAACGGAAGGGAACGGAAATGGGATAAAGCTAGCTCTTACCGACTCCCTGACTTCCGGAAAATGGATTGAACAAGCGGGATATAAGCAGCAAACAAACGATGCAGTTGAGGGCTCAGGTGTGTTTAAATTAAACCATTCTGACAAGTATATTCTCATGTATGATGTGTACGGCAAAGGCAAATACCAGTTCTGCGAAAGTTACGATCTGGATAAATTTAAAGTGGTAGACCAGGATGTGAAGATGGATTTTCATCCGCGTCACGGAACGATTATTCCGGTGTCCCGTAAGGAGCTGAAGGACCTGACAAGTCGGTGGGGTATACCTAAAGACATGGAACTGCAGTTAAAAACAAACCCGGTGCTGGATGGCTTCTATGCTGATCCGGATGTATTGTATTCCAATAAAACCAAAAAATACTATATCTACCCAACCAGTGATGGTTTCGATGGCTGGGGTGGCTCCTACTTTAAAACCTTCTCCTCTCCAGACCTGATCAATTGGACAGATGAAGGCGTGATCCTGGACCTGAAGAAAGATGTGAGCTGGGCAGACCGTAACGCCTGGGCACCGGCAATCATGGAAAAAAAGGTTAAAGGAAATTACAAGTACTACTATTACTTTACAGCCGCCCAAAAGATCGGGGTTGCAGTTTCAGACTTACCTGCAGGCCCCTTCAAAGATTCGGGAAAACCATTGGTTAATTTTAAACCGGAAGGTATACAGGGCGGACAGGAAATAGATCCCGCTGTATTCAACGATCCCAAAACAGGCAAAAGTTATTTGTACTGGGGAAATGGCTATCTTGCAGTAGCCGAGCTGAATAAAGACATGGTCTCTCTAAAGGAGCATACTACCAGGATTCTTAAGACCGATAAAACGTTCAGAGAAGGATGTTATGTGTTTTACCGAAAAGGAACGTATTATTTTCTTTGGTCGGAAGACGATACGCGCAATGAGAATTATCGCGTGCGTTACGGAACCTCCAGCTCGGCTGCAGGCCCTATAGAGATTCCGGAAAACAATCTGATACTTCAAAAAGATCCCTCTCAGGGAATCTATGGCACAGGACACTGTTCTGTACTGCAAACTCCTGGAAAAGACGAATGGCACATCATCTACCACCGGTTCAGTTATCCTGATGGAATACATATGGGCGATGCAGCCGGCTTTAATCGTGAGGTTTGTATAGATCGAATGTATTTTGACGAAAAAGGAAGTATTGTACCTGTAAAACCTACACATTAATTAAACAGAATGATACGATTGATTAAATACTCAATTCTTGCTCTTGCTATTCATTTATTAAACCCGGCAGCTATTTTTGGGCAGCCAGGATTCGGTCAGGCTGAAAAAATTAATGCTGACTGGCATTTTCATTTAGGAGAAGTTGATGGCAAAGCAGCAATAGACTATACTAACAAATCCTGGCGAAGCGTACAGCTGCCTCATGACTGGAGCGTTAAACAGCCCTTCAGTCCAACTTTTGCCAGTGCTAACGGATATCTTCCAGGAGGAATAGGCTGGTATCATAAAACACTGACCGTTCCTCAGCAAGACCAGGGGAAGAAATTATACCTTTATTTTGAGGGGGTGTATAACCGCAGTGAGGTTTTCGTGAACGGGCAGTCTGTAGGTAAACGTCCAAACGGTTACATTTCATTCAGTTACGACATCACGTCTTACGTTAAATATGGACAGGAAAACCAGATTGCCGTCCGGGTGGACCATAGTCAGGAAGCCGACTCCCGCTGGTACACAGGTTCTGGAATCTACCGGGATGTATGGCTGGTTAAGGCAACCCCTATCCATCTGGAACAATGGGGAGTATACGCCTTTCCGGAAGTAAAAGGTAAGAATGGGACACTGCATATACAAACCAGCCTGGCGAACGGATCACCATCAAACGCTAATGTGTCTGTACTCCATGAACTTTTGGATAAAAGCGGAGCTATCGTAGCGAAGAAAATAAATAAATTCACTATTGCTGCTGGCAACAGGACTGAGATCAAATCAGAGTTGGATGTAAACCATCCAAAGTTATGGAGTGTAGATGTTCCTGCTTGTTATACCCTACGCACAACAGTTATGCAAAATAACAAGGTTATAGATCAGTCTACCGTAATAACAGGCTTCCGTAAGTTTACTTTTGACCCTGATCAGGGTTTTGCGCTGAATGGTGAGCAAATGAAAATAAAAGGTGTATGCTTGCACCATGACTCAGGCGTGCTGGGAGCCGAAGTGTATCCCAATGTGTGGCGTCGTCGTCTGCTGACCTTGAAGACATTGGGTGTCAATGCGATCCGGACCAGTCACAATGCTCAGGCCTCCTCATTGTATGCCTTGTGTGATGAATTGGGGCTGCTAGTGATGGATGAAGCCTTTGACGAATGGGAATTCCCCAAGCGCAAGTGGCTTCAGGGCTGGAATGTAGGGGTTCCCGGATTCCAGGGATCTTATGATTTTTTTAAGGAATGGGGAGAAAGGGACCTTGCAGATCAGGTTAAACGCGACAGGAACCATGTCTCCATATTTGCATGGAGTATTGGAAATGAAGTGGATTATCCGAACGACCCCTACTCCCATCCTGTGCTTGCAGGTGCCGGAGAAAATGGTTTTACTCAGCCAATTTTTGGTGGTTATAAGAAAGATGCACCAGATGCAATGCGTTTAGGGGACCTGGCTAAAAATCTTGCTGCCGTGGTTAGAAAACATGATAGAAGCCGCCCTGTAACTGCAGGTCTGGCGGGAGTTGCGATGTCCAATGAAACAGCATATCCCGGCACACTGGATATTGCAGGCTATAATTATACCGAAAGCCGCTATCTGCAGGACCATAAACGTTATCCAAAACGCGTAATTTTTGGTAGTGAAAACCGTCATGACTTCGATGCATGGAAGGCGGTGAGGGACAATGAGTATATTTTTGGCCAGTTTCTGTGGACAGGCATAGATTATCTGGGTGAATCCGGCCGCTGGCCTTCACGTGGCTTCTATTCAGGATTGATGGACTTCGCCGGTTTTATCAAACCTAGGGGCTACTTCCGTCAATCCCTTTGGTCGGATAAACCTATGTCCTATCTGGGTAGCTACCCACTAAGGGAAGGCGGATTGGTCACGGATGCATGGTCTGTACTGGAATCAGCACAAGGACGGCAAAAAGGTGAGGCCCCCTCCATGGATGCCTGGCCGATCTGGAATTATCACAATGGACAGTTGATACGGGTTGTTTGTTATACAAACGCGGAAAAAGCGAGATTAGAGTTGAACGGACAGGTTGTTGGGACAACGAAAGACTATGATCAAAAGCATGGTATAATCTACTGGGACATCCCCTACGCTCCCGGCAAGCTGGAGGTTGTGGGAATGGATGGGAAAGGAAAAGAGACTATCCGTCATCAACTGCAATCCAGCAAACGCCAGCAAGCCATTAAAATAGTACAAGGAGATCAGCTTCAGATGGAAGCAAAGAACGGCCTGGCGCAGATAGAGCTTCAGATTGTGGACGAAGATGGCATTCCAGTACCGCTGTCAGATGATGAGATCACCTGTAACATCATCGGTAATGCACGATTGCTTGGAATGGAAGCAGGAAACAATGCAGATACTGGTGACTATACGGATAATAAACAACGTGTTTTCCATGGTAAGATCATCGTTTATATCCAAACCAATGGTCAGCCATCTGATGAAGTATCCGTAAAGTTTACTGCACAGTGGTTGAAAGCGGCAACTATAAAGATAAAATTATGATAAATAAGAGGAATAGGATTCCTCTTATTTATTTAAAATGGATGCATCACATCCAATAAATGTAGTCGGTAATTAAAACTGCACAGAAATCGGCAAATAGAAATACACAGAAAATGGCAACAAGAGTGCACAAAAAAACGACGGAGTTTTTATACCCCGCCGTTTAAATACGAACTTCATTGGTCTACGAAAACTGATGAAGATGAACGCATTCTTACGCAAATTTATGATGTATTATGATATTAAACGAATGCACCTTGACGGTCGTTCGATTTCTCAGATTAGCAAAGCCCTGGATTGCAATCGCCGGACAGTAAAAAAGTATCTGGATATGGAGGATGAGGAATTTGAATCCTTCCTGAAGTCCCAAAGTACGCGGGGAAAGCTGCTTTTACCCTACGAAACTTTCGTTCATGAGCGGCTGGAACTGTACCGTGATACCTCTGCCGCTCAGATGCATGATTGGTTAAAAGAACACCATGCCGAGTTTCCACAGGTTAACCAGAAAACTATTTTCAATTTTGTAAAGTGGGTTCGTCATCAGCATCACCTGCCTTTTGAGCGCCCCTTGCGGGATTATTCTGCAGTTGAAGACGCTGCTTATGGAATGCAGGGCCAGATAGATTTTGGAGAATATAATATGCGTTCTGGTGATGGAAAACGTGTAAAGATCTATTTCTTCACGCTTGTGCTGTCCCGTTCCCGGTTCAAATACGTTTGTTTCAGCTGTAAACCATTCACCAGTAGTACCGCCATTACTGCGCATGAAAGTGCCTTTAAGTATATCAAAGGCATACCTGATACTTTGGTTTACGACCAGGATAAAGTATTTATCAGCAATGAGAACCATGGAGAACTGATCCTGACTGCGCAATTCAAAGCATATGTGCGCGACCGGAAGTTTAAAGTCCATATGTGCAGAAAAGCAGATCCTGAAAGTAAAGGCAAGATAGAGAACGTGGTGAAGTATATTAAACAGAACTTCCTTTATAACCGCGCCTTCCACGACCTGGAAACACTAAATGAAGATGGATTAAAATGGCTGGAACGCACTGCCAACAGACTGGATCATGCCCTGACTAAGAAATCCCCTTTGAATGAGTGGCAGATTGAACAGGACTTTCTCAGGCCTTTTGAGCCTATCGCTGATACCGGGCCAGCTCCGGTATTATATTCAGTGAGAAAAGATAACATGATTTCCTGGAAAAGTAATCTTTATTCATTGCCCCTTGGAACCTATACCGGCCGGGGAAGTCAGATAGCTGTTAGTTTTGAAAATGGATATCTGGTTATCTGTGGACCAGGTCAGAGAGAATTATGCAGGCACGCGGTCGCTGAAGGGATTGGCCTAAAGATCATCAATACTGATCACAAAAGGGATAAAAGTGCAGCCCTGGCAGAAATGACGGCTGAAGTCTGTAAGCTGATCAGTGACGGAGATAATTTGCGCCGCTTCATTAGCGCCATTCGCGCTGATAAGCCCCGGTATCTGCGTGATCAGTTGATCCTGCTCCGTGAGGTCATTACCAGTAACGACCATCAGCTGATTGAAAAAGGATTACTCTTCTGCCTGCAGCAAGGCGTAAACAGTGCCAATGACTTTAAGGCACTGATCTCAAAGTTTAAGCAACAGGCCATCCCGGTAGCAGTCACCCCAACAGGGTTAAACCCCTTGAACGGGTCTTATCCACCGCAAGCTTTGCTACAGCCCCAGGTAAGTAGAATTGATGACTATCAGCAAATCCTGAATCAACTTAATTAATCATATGAACCAAAAACAACAGATTGATCAATACTGCCGCCAGTATAAGATTACAGGAATGGCCGTAAAAATAGAACAGATGGTTAAAATAGCCGAAAACAAGCAACTCAGTTACATGGGTTTTCTAATTGAGCTTTTTGAACAGGAATCCCTGCACAGAGAGCAGCAGGCCAAAGAAAGATTACTTAAAACTGCGCAATTGCCCGCGAAATGCAGCCTTGACCAATATGAAATACGGGATCAAAACGGGCTCTCTCTGCAAAAAATAAATACGTTGAAGGAAATGGACTGGCTGGATCAAATCTATAATATTATGTTGCTCGGCCCTTCAGGGGTAGGAAAGACTTTTTTTGCAGCCGGACTTTGTGCACAGGCAATAGAAAAAGGCTATAAAGCTTATTTCAGAACAATGGATGATATCCTGAATATACTTCGCATGAAGGACTTTTCCAGAGCTGCAATGGCAGATTATAAGAGGCTCGCCAAGGCCAATCTAATTATCATTGATGATATTATGCTCTTTCCGGTAGAAAAAGCCCAGGCAATTAATCTGTTCAACTTTATCAATCAATTGTATGAGAATACTTCATTTATTATTACCACCAATAAGATGCCTGCAGATTGGGCTAAAATGCTTGATGACGAAGTGCTGGCAACCGCATTACTTGATCGCTTACTCTTCAGATGTGAAGTCATTAACCTCGCTGGAAAAAGCTACAGAATGGAGAATAGAAAAACTATTTTTGAAACTTAAACTGGGATATATACTTTTGTAAAACTGTGCACTATTGTTGCCAAAAGTTGTGCATTCTTATTTGCCATTTTCTGTGCATTGCTATTTACCGATTACACCAATAAATTCCCTGATGTTAATTTCCTGTTTTTTTATATGTTCCTGTGTATGTTCCATAAGCTACCATTTTGTTATCGCCGGCAACATAATATTCAGGTGTCAATTTATAATCAATCCGTTCGCTGCCTAATCTGCTGAACACAATTCTGGTCATCTCATCCAATCCGATGCAGGTTCCTGCGTACGGAAAATTATCAGTATAATAACTAAGCAAGATAAAATCAAAATTATCCACTCCGTTATGACAAAAATAACAATAAATTATTAACTAGGCTTGCTCATTTAATAACGTGAACTACTGATCTCAAATACGTTATTCTCCTTCTGAAAAAGATTTAAGTCGAGTATATAATAATGGCAGCCCTTTTTTGATCCAGGTCTTCTTTAGCGCTTTTGGAGAAACGTACTCAATGATATTATCTTCTAAGCTACAAAGTAAGGTTGGCACTAACATTCCATCATACAGCTCTAGCCTTTGAAATGTTTGGTACTGTGTATTAATATGCAAAAGGTTATCATTAAAGACTTCTTTAATGGTATCTGGTCTAACAACATGCCCACCTTCAAGAACTCTTTACTCAACCCGACCAATACAATCCCCTACTTTATCTAAACAAAGATAATTAAGCTGAACCTGATATCCAGCAGTTTCAAACATATCGATATATCTCCAATAATCAGGATGAGATAATGGTGTTTCCAGAACAAAATGCTCTTTCACCACTATAGCTTTTTTCATTTCTTCAAAAAGCTTTTCTTCCATCATACGGGTAGCACCAGCAACTACTATAGTTTCTGAAAGACCTTGTGATTCTAATTCTGATTCAAAAGCCACCCTAGTATTATCCCTATCAAAGGAAAATATCCCTTCAAAAGCATCGGGTAACATAGTTTGAATGTGTGTCGACTTACCAGCACCTTTTGGACCAGATAACTAGAAGTGTTGGCTTAGAGTAATCCATAAGCTTTGCGGACGTTGTCAGCCTGCAATCCTTTAAGAACCTTTATAACACGGGTACGAAATTTCTTACCAGCAGATGCTATTTCCTGAATTTCAATACGACCGTCAGCGAATTCCTTATATACCTGCCCTTCTGGAAGTTTTTCCGAAAGAATAAGAAATGGAAGATCATTGCTGAAGTTTTTAGCTCTGAGATTCTTTATGGTAAGAAGATATTTTTCATGCTTAGTTTCAAGCTCAAAATCCGACATATTTCTAACCTCTAATTGTTAAGTAAAAATACAAAATTTATAACAAAAACTAAAATCATCTTATATTGATTTTACCCTACAAAGGCGTTAATCAAAAAGAAATAGTACTGTAACAATTAAACAAGCAAGCTTATTTACCGATACAAAAAGTAAAGTTATACTGATTGATAAATAGTTAGGGTACTTAAGGTACAAATTCGGTACAGAATTTAAAAAATCACTTATTTTTAAATAAGCTCGATATCTTTCTTACAATAAAATTTTGTACCACTCTTTATATTTTTCATAAAGAAACAAACGTTGTAAACGCTCTTCTGCTATAGGTTTAAAATTTTCAAGTCGTTAAAAACTCTCCTAATTTGCTTTTCATTGAGATTAAGCTTGACTTCCAAATATTGGAAATTATCTAGACTGAATTTCGTCTTTTTGCTTTCTAATGTTAAAGCCAAATCCTCGTTATATGATGATTGTTAATTTTCAATAATATTCTTTTATATAACTATAAGCCCTATCAAATAAAATTTGGTCTTTGTGCAATTGATATTTTAATAATGCTTGCCTAAGTGATTTCTGTACTTCTCTTTCTCCTGAAGTTGTTTTTTGCCAACCAGGAAAACTAACCACCCTAACAATAGCATCAATATCAGCTACAATACGTTCTACAACGGCAGGTGTTTGTTCTGTTTTTAATTCAACAAACAATTCTGTTAATGCGGCTTTTGGGGATTTTTCTTGGTAAGCGTCTGCTAAATCTTTTTCTGCTTGAACAGTTTCTTTCGCTATTTTACAAAGTTCCTTTACAAACTCAATCGAAGTTATCAATCCTTTTTCTGCCCTGTCTCTCAGTTCTTCTAATAGCTCACTAAGTTTTCTAAACTTTGGATCGCCTGTATGTTTCTTGAATCTGTTAACCAGTAATTTTTCTAGTTTCTTAGCGTTCTTAGGATCTGGGTTATTGAAAATATCCTCAATTACATCAGCATCTAAAATAAACTCATCTAAATTATGTATATCACCTACGTGTATATTATCATGAATCAATTTAGTGGTTTGTGCCCCTAAGGTCATCCATAATAATTTGCCAATATTATCTGAAGCTGGACGTACCGACTCATATACTTGAGATAGCCATTTGTAATCTGCTTGGTAAAGCCCCAAAATATTATCAGGAGAAAGTGATTCCCATAGTTTACTTAAGAATTTATAATCTGCAGCAAAAGCGTCTTTTTTCTCGACTGTTTTAATAGCGTTTTGTGCATCTTCCAATCCTTCAAAGCCTTGCTTTGTTCTATCTACCCCATCAAAGTGTATTAACGTATTTTTTACTGCTTGTGGCAACTGTGCCCTTAGTTCAGATAAATTGGTGATAATTTGCTTAACTGATGTCTCATCAAACTCCAACGCTTTAGCAGCATCATCAAATACTCCAAAATAGTCGACAATCCTACCATAGGTTTTATTGGGAAATAAACGATTGGTTCTGCAAATTGCCTGCAATAGTGTATGGTCTTTGATCGACTTATCTAAGTACATCGTTTGCAAAATTGGTGCATCAAAACCTGTTAATAGTTTAGCAGTAACAATTAAAAATTGTAAATCAGAAAGTGGATCATTATACTCATCCACTATCCTTTCTTGCTGTGATTTATTTATTCCCCATTTTTCTTTAAACTCCAAAGTATCATTTGCAGTAGTAGAAATCACTATTTTACTAACTTCTGAAGAGAAATATTTATCTAACTCTTCTTTATAAAGTGTACATGCAAATCGGTCTGGCGTTACAATCATAGCTTTAAAACCATGTGGTGCAACTTTATCCTTAAAATGCGTAGCAATATCGTTCACTATTTTTGCTATTCTTTCTGGTGATTTTAAAAAGGCAGCCATCTTCGCAGATTTTTTGTTCAATGCATCTGCTTCTTCATCCGTTAATGCAGCTTCTTCCTTAAATTCACCAAAAAGCTGATCTATGGTTTCCTTATCTACATGAACATCAATTAAACGAGGTTCAAAATGAAGAGGAAGAGTAGCCCCGTCACGAATAGAATCTTGAAAAGTATAACGGGATAAATAGCCGCCTTCATCTTCATCGGAACCAAAAGCCCAAAAAGTGTTTTTATCTGCTTTGTTTACAGGCGTCCCTGTTAAACCAAATAAAAATGCATTGGGTAAGGCGGCTCGCATTTGACGTCCCAAATCTCCCTCTTGTGTACGATGGGCTTCATCAACCAGCACGATGATGTTATCACGGGTATTCATGTTGGGTTTTGCATCCCGAAACTTGTGTATCATCGAGATGATGATTTTCCGAGTATCTTGCTCCAACATTCTTTGTAAATCTTTAATGCTTTCTGTGGCTTCAACATTAGGAATGTCTGACGCATTAAAGGTGCCTGAAATTTGGGTATCTAAATCTGTGCGATCTACGAGTACAATAACGGTTGGGCTCTTTAATTCGGCAGCCCTCCTTAGCTTTTGTGCAGCAAAAACCATTAATAAGGACTTACCAGAGCCTTGGAAATGCCAGATTAAGCCTTTTTTAACACGTCCTTCTTTTACGCGATCAACAATTTTGTTAGCACCTTCGTATTGTTGAAACCGAGGGATTACCTTGCTACGTTGTTTCTTATTGTTAGTGGTAAACAAAGAGAAATTTTGTAAAATATCTAACAAACGAGCTGGATGTAATAAATCACCCATCTCTTTACCTATTTCTCCCAATCCTAACCTACGAGCCAAAGCATCATCTTCATCTTCTAAGCGCCAAGGCGCCCAAAAATCTAAAGGGCAGCGGATACCTCCGTAATACAACGTTTTACCTTCTGTTGCAAAAGATAGTATGTTTGGCACAAACAATTGAGGAACTGAGTTTTCGTACACCTCGTGAATTTCGTAAGCACCATCTAACCAACTTACACTTGGGCGTATGGGTGTCTTTGCCTCACCAACCACAACTGGGATTCCATTGATACATAGTACAATATCAGGTATTTTTGTTTCGCGATGATGAATGCGAAACTGGTTGGTAACGATATATGTATTTTGATTTAGGTTTTCGAAGTCGAAAATTCTGATGGGTACATGTCGATTATTTTCTCCGAAAGGCATTGTTTTATCCCCGCCTAGCCATTTAAAAAATTCTTCATTTGCTTTTACCAAGCCGGTATGATTAACTGAGATTAAAATTGCCCTTAGTTTGTAAATTACTTCATCAGCAAGCTCTGGCTTGGCATGAATCTCTGGATTTAAACGAATTAAAGCCTCTTTTAATTCCATCTCTAATAAAACCTCGTTTACAGAGCGATGTAAGTCGGCTGCAGATTTATACTGCCACTGTAAACCATAGCTTACCTTGGGTTCTTGAAATTGTGTAGTATTCAAGTTAACTCCTGAGAGCTGACTGATGATGTAATATTCTACACTATTGAGTTCGTTGAAAGCCATTATTAAACTATGGTTAAGTAATTGATGTAATTTTTTACTTCTATTGGAAGCAAAGTATTAAAAACTTTGAATTTTTTATCGGTAACAATTAAATTATAATGCTTACTTCGGCTTGTGGCAACATTGAACCGATTACTATCAAAGATGAAATTTGCAGGCCCATCTAGGCGCAAGATTAAGAAACAAATATCCACTGTTAGACCTTGTACCCTATCTATCGTCTCCACAGTAACATGGTTAGGAACGTTCTTCGTTACAGCCGAAAGTGCTTCATGAAGTAGAACAACATCTTTACGAAATGGAACTAGCACACATATTTTAAGATCAGTATTATTTTGATGTATATCATGAAGAATATTATTTAGTTTAGATGAATATCTAAGCAAATCATCCAATGTAGACAGTGAATCTTCCAGTAAAATTTGAGTAGTTTTTTCTTTGTTAAAATAGCTCTGAAATGCTGAACCTATCTTAATAGATGGTTGAGTTTGATTTTTTGAAACTAATTTACCTTCATAAAAAAAGTTTGTAAGAGTTGTATTGTAGGTGTTAAGTCTAAAACTTTCCTTTAAAAGGTAATTCACAACATTTTCTTCACCCATTATACTATTCATGCCATTAATGAGAAGGTAGATTTTTTTACTTATTTTGTTGGCATTACTTGAATTTAAAACTATTGGATTTAATTGCTTAGGATCCCCTATGATAATTATTCTTTGAGCAAGATACTTAAACGCTAAAATAGTTGTGTAAAATGCTTGTGAAGCTTCTTCGATTATGAGTAAGTCAAAATAATAGATCGGTTCTGTTAGCTCTTTTATTTTGTTAGAAAGTTTAAAATAAGTTGTCAACAAAACAAAATCATCAGTTACCTTAGAGTCATCATAGGCTTCTAAATAGGTCAATTCGTTTTTCTCAGAAACAGTTAAATTAGTCTTAAAAACATTTAAGTTAGGGTTTTTCAAGCCATCTTTTTGTGCTATTTCTATTAATGCTTTATTGGCTAGCGCAGCGACACATACTTTTTTATTCCTGCCAAATTTACTTATCAAATCTGCTGTAACGGTTGATTTTCCAGTCCCTGGTGGGCCTTGAATAATGATGGTTTCTTGATTTTCTAATGCTGTTATTACATTTGACACCTTATCTACTCCAAAAGAAGAATATCTAAATGAGCCATTGTCAACGGGATTAATTTTATCACCGTTGTTTTTTGTAAATTCTAAAAGATTTTGCAGATACGCATATGGAGGCTCCGGTTCTCCCAACACAATGGTAATTTCGCGATTAGAAGAAGCCTTACTTACAAAAAAATCAAAAATAGCTATAGGAATGTTCCCAATACCTACAAAAACACTTTCACAATCATTGTCCATATAGTACAAAGTTGAGACATTATGATCACTGGTACTATAGGCCTCTTTTGCAAAATCAGAAAAAGTTCCGTTCAAGCTATTTAAATCCTTTGGCAGATAAAGGCAATATTGCATATCCAATCTTGGTCCTCTGTTCTTCGGGAATTTAATAAGAACATTGCCTCTAACTTTGTCAATCCCATGGAGTTTCCCGAGAAAACACTTTCTTTCCTCCAACAAAACCCTCATTTTGGAACCTAAATATTGTTCCCATTGTAAACTCAGCTCGTAAAGTTGCCACTCGTAAAACTTTAATTGATCGGGTTTAGGAATCATACATTTCCAAAGCTATATAAATCTTTATTTTCGTTACCAAAGCCTTCAAACAAGGACTTAAACTCAGGTGTATTATTCATACGAACTATTAATATCATTTCAGAATTGAAATCATATTTCAATTCATTAATCGATTCTTTATTAAATAGATTATTTACCGCTGATATTTTTTTGTTTGGATCTAATATATTCATGCTAAAAAGAAGTTTATCTCCGTCAATTAGTAGTTCTTCTTTTGACCTAATTATTTGATGAATATTATTTTTCTTCAACACAAATAATTCTACACCATCGTTATCTAGTTGCTCCCAAGCCTGGATAGTTATATATAACAAATCTCCTTTAGCTGACCTAGGATAAACATTTAGTTTTTGGCCGTCTTTAGTGAACTCAAAGAATTTTTTATGCAGAGTTTCATTATATCCAGAAATGTTGTAACCATTTGATTCGTAATATGACAAAGATTTAAACGCAACCAATAACCAAGCTGCTTCTTTATCCGATTTAGAATATTCTTTACCAAAAAGACGCTTGAAATCCTCAATTTCTTTATCAGTTAATTCAGATTTTTCTTTTTTTGGAGGGTTGTTTGGTTGATAGTAGAATTTGGCTTCAGTAAGGCTACGCCAGGCTTGCATATCCATATCAGATAGGCAAAAAGGCAATTCAGCTTCTAATTTCTTACTTACGTAAAAACTATTACCTTCTGGATAAATCAATTTACCTTGATCTACATTATCATCGAGTATCAAATCACAAAATGACAAGGTGTAAGGAATATAGCTTCCTGAGTAGATATTAATTGGAAAATGTTCCTTCTGATTCCAATTTTCGTAATATGGAGCTGAAAACAATTCACTATGTTGATCTAACAAATCTTTATTTACAATTGAAGATATTTTGACGTCAAATACTTGATTTTGAAACTTAGAAGGAAGTAATGATTCTTTGTGAATTATATGAGATTGCTCTTCTTCTATAAGGCTTATTATTTCTTCTTCATACCCCATCCATTCATCTATATTATACTTATAACAAGATTTCATGGTAGCCAAAGGATGGAAACTGATTTTTTTATCTTTTGGATTTAAAAAAGGGTATTTTAGATTAGATAACGTAACACTATTCAATGTTGTTAGTAGATTATAAAAGCCAATAATCAATTCAGTTTGCTCGTTGTTATCGTAAATTTGCTCACCAAACTTTTGGATGTAAATTGAGGTGTGCTCAAAGAGTTTTTCATTTTTTTCCAGTTTAGATAATAGCTCTAAGCATACTGAAATGTTATTTAAACTTAATGCTTTCCTAAATTGGTAATGCAAGTTACTTTCATCAAAACAACCAGCCTCTATAAAAATTTGGCATTTCAATTTATCATCGCCAATCCAACTTTCATACACCTTCGCCACAATTTCATTCTCGTGCAGTAAATCATTGTCAAAAATTACGAACTTATTTTTCGGCAAAAAAGAATGATTTTTTTCATTTTGGATATATTCAAATTTATCGCAGTCAACTTTATTATCAAATATATAATCCAATAATGCAACAGTGAAGTGGTCAATAAAGCCAAAATTTGCACTTCCAAGATTGAGTGTGGTTTTATTGTCAAACCACGCATCTATTGCTAAATAGAAAAATTGTCTGTAGCTAATGGAAATGTCTTTTTTTGATTGGATAGTTTTTATTATATCTACTTTTTTAAATTCTTTAAGTTTAAAAATGTCACTTCTAAATAATTCCCTATTCTCGACTCTTAAACCATTCAAATTAGATAATAATTCATCTAGAGATTTATTGCTTATGGTTAAATTAGAAACTAGTTCTACTAAGCGGAATTCTTCTTCTATTTGCTCATCCTCACTATTCGTAAACTTGATAGTTACTTGGTCTAAATATAAGTCTCCATCTATAATAGTACCATTCCAAGTAATTTTCTTGGCTAAAGATTGATAGATATTGGCGTCTTCTTCTGCTAATTTTAAGAAAATTTCAAGAAGCCTAATGTCTTCATGTTGAGAGTCATAAATTTCACCTTCAGTATATGCTAAATAAAAATCCTCATCATCTAAAAGGTCAACTAGTGAATTCAATTGATCAAGATAAATTTTAGAAAGGTTTTTGATTTCTGTGTGATGCAAAAAGAAATCATTGTATTTTGAAGAATAAACAAAACCTTCGTTATTATATAATTCAGGTAATGACTTCAATTCACCTAATGCGTTTTTGTACCAAGGGAGTTTTGTAACTGTTTTGACATCTATTCCTCCAATAGACCTTAAAACTTCCAAAATCAAATATTTGTCTTGTGCACTAAGAGTAGATATTTTTGATTCGAAAAAAGAAACTATTTTAAGATAGAAACCGTTCATTTGATGATAATATGAGGCTTCATCTCCCACTACTATTTCATAAAGCTCTTGAAATGAAGAAAGGTTAATCGCAGAAATTTTACCACCGTTATTTTTTATTAAATGATTTATAGACTTTAGAGCATCATCAAATAGGAATAAACTATTATTTCCGTAGACATCTTCTAACGAAAAGTGCTCACTCCCGAAAGCAATAAATTTTACCTTGCTAAGGTCATCATAACTTAATTCAGATGAATTAAGCCAACCTAAAAATTCCTGATATTTGTCCTTTTTAAACGATGTTATTTTAGAGTTTAAAACCTTAATAGAATCGTTATCATCAAAAAAAGCCTTTATCTTCTTCTTACCTATTACTTCAATCTCTAAGTAATGAATTTTTAAATCAAGTTCCTCGATTGAATTGTTTGTAAGGTGCTTTTCACTATTTATAAATTCAAGATAAGTTATCGATCCAATAATATTTGCTAAACCAGACTTATCATAAACGACCTCATTAGCCAATCGTTTTTTGCCGCCAGAGTCAATAACAAATTTAATCTCATCAATCCCCTTTTTTAAGCCTCTATTAAATGCAGCATTGATAACACTACGTTCTTGATTGTCCTCATCAAGGTACGTTTTCGGAAGTATTTTTAGATAAGTGGACCATAAACCCTTTTCCGATATTTTATTTACCCACCGTATAAGTGAATAACCAATGTGATAGAATAGATAATGATTCCATACATTCTCAGCAAGTATGCCTTCCCTATCTGTTTTGGAAACAAAATCTGCATTTACAATAAATGGGAACCTATACTTATCGTCTGAAGTTGGCAAATAGTTATACAAAATTGATTCTGACTCTCTGATTGGCAAGATTTTATCATTCTCTATTTTAACAGCAAAAGATATTATAGTTTCACTGAGTTTACCAAGTTTTTCTGGGATATTTTCTAAGATCTTTCCGTTTTTGTTCTTGAATACAAATTTGTTTTCTTCAACCTCAACATGTTCTAAATCAAAACCAGCGTCAGCAAAAGCATCATTGTTTATTTCAATATCATTTTGAAATGAGGCATAAACAAACTGTAATTCGTCATTTGTATACACCTTAGTTTGATCATCCTCTTTTATAACCCTTATTGATATCTCTTTTTTGCTTGGATCTATGTACCGTATGCTTTTGGTATTTCGAAGAAATAATAAAAATGTCGGATCGTCCACCAGACTTGCTATCATCCCATTATAATTCTTTTCTCGGATCTTTGCCTCACCAACGGCAAGGGAAATATTTACGTTTTTATTTTTATTGATGAATGGAGCTACTTCTTCTGGATATTCGGCAATGTCCACCCAAATTGGTTTAATCTGCCAAGGGATATTATCAATATTTGTATATTTGTCTTCATGTCCCTCAAAATCTAAAAAGAAATTTCTTTGAGCGTCAGTATTCAATTTATTCCAGTATGGTTTATACAGTCCTCGGAAATCACCATACACATCAGCACTTTTGTCGAATTTAAAGCTGTAATCTTGAGAATAGATAAATACCTTTTCACTATCAGAAAATACAGATTTAAAACCTATTCCCTTATATCCGGTTTTGGTTTCATCATTACGCTTAGTGCTTTGTGCAGCGTCACAAATTGCCTTAACATTTTCTCTAGTAAAATATTGGCCCGTATGCTGAAACAAAAAATAATTTTGTAATAATCGGATATCTATCTCAACTCCTCTATTATTCAATGGCATATCATCTGCATTTTGAATCAATTCAAATACAAATCGTTTGGTTTGTGTATAAAGTTCCAGTTGATTTAATCGCAATTGAGCAGCAATAGAAGCTGCATCTCCAGGATTTTCACCTTTTTTGCCAAACCAATTTGCTATAAAGTCTTTAGGACTCAAGACATCGGTAGTTTGCTCTATTTCAAATATCTCTTCGAATGCTAATAAAAACGGGTTGTTAAATTTAGTCCTATCATCATCACCTGCAATGCGAACTTTTATATAGTATGTTTTACCGTTTACTAGTGTTCTAGCGTCTGGAATAAAGACACTTACCAAATTATGGTATTTATACCCCTCGATCAAAGGGTATTTTAATGCTCTGTCGTTTAGTTTTAATTTAAAAAAACCAATTTTTTTGAGACTGCCATCTTCATTTTTAGGTCTATCTAATACTCCTAGAAATTGCATTTCTTCAATTTGCCAGGATTTTTTGAGTTTATTTAAGGCTTCTTGTTGTGAGAGCATAATATTTATGATTGGGATTTTATCAAATAATTACATACCAAGTTTATGAAATAACACCTTGTTTCTTTTCTTAGCATTTGACAAAACCTGATTAAAAGGCATTACATCAATTGTACATTTCAAACTTTTATTGTACCCAAACCAGCCTAGCCCATCAAAAGACTTTTCAAGCTGTGCATTCTCGGCATATTGGTCAATTTTTTCGGTTCGGTCGCAAACTAAATAACAGTAAAATCTTGTGTGTTCTCCAATATCGTAAGTTCTACCATCATTAGTTAACTTTTTGCCTTTGCGAATCTCCCTTACATAATCATAAAGTTGAACGATTGGATTGTCATCAATTTCATCATATCCTTTACGCATTGGTCGTTTAAACTCAACCAACACAACTGAATTGAATGGCGCTTCGTCTCCTTCAACGTATGAAATAGGATTATTGAATATCATTAGGTCAGGGCGGTCTAAACTATCGCTTTGAAAATCCGCGATACTTTTTAAAGGCTTGTCTGAGGATAAAAAATTATGGAAACTTAAACGTTCATCAATTATCCACAGATTTTGGTTATTAAAGTCTATTTGATTAGAATCCGTTTTGGTTGGGTAAATTATGCTATGAACAGTATCTTCTAATTCGTATTTACCTTGTAAATTGAGTGCCAAAGATTTTTCGAAAAGTTCTAATATGTATTTACGGTGTACCACATACTGAGCCAACTTAGATTTATTGATATCAGAAAGCTCTTCAAATAATTTAGAGTACTTTTCTTTCAAGGTATTAGCATCTTCCCCTTCAACATCTCTAAGTATGTCAACTGTCTCTTTTCTAAAATCGTATTCAAGTTCTTGAAGCTTCTTGTATAATTTTAAATCTAACTCTTGATCCGAGGTATGTTCCGTCACCACAATATCGTCAAACGAAGGAATGTATTTATTTAAAATTCTATATTGTGGAGCAGATTCTGCTATAAAAGTTGAAATGCGTCCATTTTTTCTTGCTTTAAATTCTTCTATTTCCGCTTCAAAGTATTTTTTAACAATGGGTTGTAGTGCCAAAAACAAATCACTTTCTGCAATTAAATCACTATCAAAAATCCCATTTTTGCTAAATCTAATCTCTGTTCTCTCGTCATTAATGTTGGTATCAAAATAGGTTCCCTCCACATAACATACAATAAAGTATTGTTTACCAGTCCCTTCATCCTCAATTTTTGAATGTATATCTGGAAAAACCTTACTAACATTAAAATAATCAACTTCTCGATTATTCGCACACAAAGAGATTTTATGATTAGTAAATTGCTCGTGCTCAAACCATTTTAAGAGCGTGATGTCAAACGAAAAGGACGCGACTTTAAAAGTATCTTTAAAAGTGTGTCCTAAAGTTAATTTGCCAAAATAATCATTTAACGTAATGGCTTCTTCTTGGTCTTTTAAAACAATTTTTGGGCAATGGGTACTTAAGAAATAAATTAAACAGTGTTCTATTATTCGATCTGCAATAGTACTCAGTTTCTTGGGGCATTTAGATTTATAAGGTTCTCTATAACCTATCAAATGCACAACCGTTTTTCGGCCGTTAATTTTTTCTAAAGGTATAACCTCATGTTTTGCAATTCCCTCTGTTGTATGCAGGTTAAAGAAAAAAGTTCGATTTGAAGGAATTTTGTCATTGTAAAACTCACTTTCAATCTTAACATCATTAAAAGCTTTGAGCCACATAAAACGACCCACACCCAAACCACCACGATCAGCTTTGTAGGTTGAATACTCTCTTTTAAATGATTCATAGTTCTCATTTGTAAAGCCTATACCATTGTCGATTATTGTAAAACCAATAATCTCTGCCAACACCTTTCTGCCGTCATTTTCAGTTTCAAAAGTAGTTTGAGGACTTCGATGAACTATAATTTCAATCTCACCATTAGGTACTTTGGTATCTTCAATAGCGTGAATTGAATTAATTATAGCCTCAAAAACTGGAAGTAACATATTACGCTCTGCCAATTTTAAACGGCTTACCCTTCCTTTAAGGTCTATGCCAATTCTTTCGGTTGATACTTTTGAGGCCATGATTTATTAATTAAAATATTTGGTTGATGAGACTTTTTTGAAGGGATTGGGAAGTGAAGATTTTTTGATCTATATCTTTTCGATTATTTTCTATTAAGCTCAAAATGTTTACAATTTCAATCTGTTCGTCAATTGAATTGGGAATTGCTAATTTAAAATCTCTTTGAGAGGTGATGCCAACATAAGCTCTTGTTGATTGTGAGCTTAATCTTGTAATTTGATTTTGGAAATATTTAGCATTAAAGACGTAATATAAAAACTTGTTTAATAGTTTTTCAGGGTTTGTTCTATAGAAAGTTACTTGAGGAGTGAGCATCAAATATGGATATTCAATTTTATCAGGGATCATGGCAACTTGACCTACTGTTCCCTTATGGCTTAACAATACATCTCCTGAATAAGAAAATCCAATTCTCAATTTATTTGTAATATCTTCTGGAAGCCTCATAGATTTCTCTAAATCAATGATTCCATCTACTAAAGTATTGGCCATTATGAATGGTATTCCAATAGGAACATAATCTGACGATTTTGGATGAAGCTCGCCATGGTTGCCATCTTGAATTTTCATAATGTACTTTTCAGACAATAACTTGCCAACTGTAGTAACCTTCCATCCATTCGCTACTTCACGTTTAATTAAGTTATTGAATGTGGTTTCATTTTTAAAACCTTCTAATACTAATCTACTTTTTGCAACTTCATACTGCATATTAGCCTGCCTTTTCAAGAATTTCTCCTTTTCAATTACTTCATCTAATGTCCAAAGTAATTCTGCCAAACGGCGTTGTTCTTCCTTGGGTGGCAGAAGGAATTCGTAGTTTGCAAGGTCTTTCCAATTTATGTATGGATTAACAGAACCTTTTGAGTTTTTTATTGAATGGTCTGTAAAACCTTCTGACATCATTACAAAAGGTAAAAAAAGCTTATCGATAATTTTTTCATTTGCCTTTATTACTAATGTTGTATTTGATGTAATACCTTCAAATGGGGCTATAACAACTTTTCTTAAATAAGTTCTTCTTGAACCATAAAGTATATCGTCTTTTTCAAAATACCTTATAAATGCTGGCCCTAGGTACTCATCCTTCAATTCTCCCCATTCACGCAGATGTAAATCTTGAGAACCCATATGTTCTCCTTTAACATAGAAAGTCAAATCCGTTTTTTCTCTATCAACTGATTTCTTTTGTTGAATAGCTACTGTTCCAAATTTTACTTTAGTCCACTTAGCTTTGTCAAGTTGAAATTCCCCATCTATATTGTAAAATATATCTTTCATTATTTCAATACTTCAAAAAGGTTATTCATAGAGTCATTAAATTTTTTGCTATAAGTAGTCCAATTGCCATAAGCATCATTAAAAGAGATTTCATTTTCTCCTTTATCAACCTTAACATAAAAATTGATGTTCATATTTCCATTAAACTCTAAAATTTCTTCAATGGTAGCAACATTCGCATAGTGAGGTATTTCTTTAAATTCCTTGAAAGCAGAATAAAGTTTATCAATATGCTCTTTTGTTAGGTATGCTAAGCCCTTATTATCAATAACATCATGCTTACCGTTCACAAACAGGATTCTTCCTTTTCTATCTTTAGGTTTATTTGTGTTTCCAACCAAAATCATAGCTTCCATTGGTGAATTGTAAAATAGATTTGCACCTAGGCCAATTACAGCTTCAATCTGGTCTTCGGAAATCATTTTTCTTCTCATTTCTGCTTCCATATCCCGAAATAAAATCCCGTGAGGCCAAAGTATTGCATAGCGGCCATTCTTATCATCTAAGCTTTTGTGGATGTGTTGCTGAAACGCATAATCAGCACAACCTTGTGGCGGTGTACCCCAAATGTTTCTGCCGTAAGGATCATTTTCAAACCCTTTACGATCCCAAGCTTTGATAGAATAAGGCGGATTGGCTAAAATTACATTGAACTTTTTAAGCGTGTCGTTCGCTAAAAAAGCAGGTTGTGCTAAAGTATCGCCACGTACAATGCTAAATTCTTCAATGCCATGCATAAACATATTCATACGTGCAATGGCCGAGGTTATGAGGTTAATTTCCTGTCCGTATAATTTCAAAGTGCGGTATTCTTTGCCTTCATCACGCAAATGCAAGGCGCAGTTTAATAACAAACCACCAGAGCCGCAGGTAGGGTCATACACGCTTTCGCCAGGTTGCGGGTCCATAATCATCGTCATCAATTTCACTACCGTACGGTTAGTATAGAACTCTGCTGCTGTATGCCCACTATCGTCAGCAAATTCTTTAATCAAATACTCATATGCGTTACCCAATTTATCATCTGCAACTGTACTTAAATTGAGTTTATGCTGTGAGAAATGTTCAATCAAATTAATGAGCGTAGCATCAGAAAGCCTGTCTTTATTGGTCCAACTCGCATCACCAAAAATACCGTAAAGCGTGTCAGGGTTGGCCTTTTCAATTTTACGCATCGAGTTTTGTATGGCCATACCCAAATTGGTGGTGGTCTCCCTTACTGTATTCCAATGTGCCTGTTGCGGCACAATAAAATGATGGTGCTCTGCAAAAGCAGCGTATTCTATATCTCCACCACTTTCTGCTAACGCTTTTTCAAACTCTTCATCGTATACGTCGCATATCCTTTTAAAAAACAGCAGAGGAAAAATGTATTGTTTATAATCTCCCGCATCAATGGTACCGCGTAAAACTTTAGCGGCGCCCCATAGGTATTTTTCTAATTGTTGTTGGGTCATAATATAAATTTTCTTTCTTGCATTAGGTCATGATATTCTTTGACCTTCAATTTCACTGAACTAGTACCATTTCGAACGTAAAAATCATTTTCATAAAAAACATGCATAATAGTTGGGCTTACATCTATTTTAGCAATAATTTTTTCTTCTATCGTTACAAAACTCAAAGACACCGCATCTATTATGTTACTACCTAAAGTGTCTTTAATTTTATTTGTAAGTGATAATTCAAAACCATCTATGTTTTGTTTTTGAGGATTAACGTGTTCAAAGTCTTTATCGATCCCAACAATATTACCTTTGTCACTAACCCCTATTAATATTGTACCTCCAAATTTTGAATTGAGAAAAGCAGATACCTCTTGCATAATTTTATTCGGCATTTCAGCATCTTTTTTGCCTGTATAGTGATTGAATAAATACATTTCTTTAAACTCTAATCTAGAATTCTCACCTTTTTTTATCCGTTTTGATAAAATATCAGCTTCACTTTCATTAATAGAGTTGTAGTCATTGAAAATTATTGGATACTTTACAATGTCTAATTCGGTCAAACTTATAACACCTAATTTTGCAATTCTATTAAAGGCAATATCATAACCAATTTTGCTCTTCTCAATTCCAAACCATTTCCTACCTAAATTAATTGAAGAAACTCCAGAAGTACCTGTTCCAGAAAAAGGATCAATAACTAAATCCCCTTCGTTTGAAAAGAGATTTATAATACGATTAAGTAGTTTTTCATTTTGCTGTCCTGCATAATCTCTTTTTAATTCATAAGCAGGTATATCATGCCATACTGTTTCAACATTTTGTAATGAATATTCATCAGAATAAACTTTAAGTGTTGGATATTTCATATCACCTTCATAAAAAAGCTTACCCATTTTGTTTAGTTCGTCCAATTTACTTTTAGAATATCTCCAAATTTTATTATTTGGAAGTTCAAAACCATTCCATTCAAAGTTTAAACTAGGTGAATCTCCATTTATAATAATTGGTTGAAGTCTAAATCTGCCTTTGTTGTCCTTTAATTGAAAAACTTTTTCTATTTCTTTTTTACTTTTTTCAACAAGGTGATTAAATTTTGACTTATCTGATAACACATAATTAACTATGGTCTCATGAGTATGTTTGAACGTTTTATTTCCAAAGTTGATATTCTTAATAGGTAGGATAAATTCCGCTCTAAAGTTTTCACTTCCAAAAATTGGAGAGATTAGATTGTGAAAATTAATATTCAAGGATGGTAATGAATGGAAAACCACATTGCCATCATCTTTAAGAATTCGTTTTGCATGCTGTAAAACTTCAAAAATAAATTCTTCATAACTATTAGACGGATTAGAATAATAAGTAAAATCGTTACCTATATTCCATGGTGGATCTAGGTATACTAAATCAACCGTTTTATCGCTAAGTCTTTCAAGAACACTTAAACAATCGGCATTAATTAAAGTATCCCCGATAAGACTATCTGATAAAGTCATCTATTTACCTCTTTTATTTATTCTGGAACGTTTGCCTGTAGAAGTTCTTTTCCTGCTTGAACATTTAATATGTCAATTAGCCTTTTCTTTAAGTCACTTCTTCTCGTTTCATAGAACGTTACAAAATCCTCTAATTTAAGGGAAGAATCTGCTCCAATATGATTTAAAGACAAATAATTGGACCTATCAAGCTCATTTGGATAAATGTCATTCATCCATTGATCAAAATGTTTATCTTTCTTTTCAATGTTTGTTGTTGCCTGAAGTAATTGAAGATTCGCTAATTTATTAAATCGGGATATAAACTCAGCCCTTAATTTTTCATCATTGATTCCTAAACTTACTAATTTTCGACTGTTAAAAAGAGATTTAGGATGTATGTGGTCCTGATGATACTTGAATGAATAATTAAGTGAAGAATATAACAATGCTAAAACGCTATGGCTTCTTTTCGTTGCATATTGTGTCTCAAGTAGATTATTTATGTCGTCCAATGAAAAGGATATAGATTTCCTTTTCCCACGATAGTATTCAATAATTTCTGACAATGGAAATCTACCTAGATTTTGATTTACCAAATTTCGCATTACGGGATATATCGCGTCCGGTGTTCCTCCAAAGGTTCCACGTAGTAGAACCCTTGCTAGCCATTCCATGATTGCTTTTCTATCTGACTCTTGAGCCCCAGAGTGAAGAATTTTTGTAGAAAGTTCATTCTTATAGACAAAATAGGCAATTGGTATAATGGCGTTAGAAGCTGTTAAACTATCTCTGTTGTAACCATATTTGGCTACTAGTTCTACTGAGGCCCGGACTGCCGCCGCTACTTGCTCCCAGTTCTTTTCGATAACCTCCATATTCTGTTTGGTAAAATTATCTACTTTAAATTTGATGTCGTTAAAATCTGCAAGTACTAAACAAGCTTTTAAAACAAAATCTTTATTAAATACAAAGCCATCTCCAATCTTATTTATATCATCAACAAATTCATGAATGACTTCTCTAGCATCTTTTTCATTCCATTGTGCTGTTGCAATAGATAATAAGAGATCTGAATAACTTAACTTAGTTCCCCCGCTATTGATACGAATAAATATTTGAAGGACTTTATCCAGTTCTTCACCTTCTTCCAAGAAATAACTAATTGAACCTTTTTGGTGAATTACGTTAAAAAACTGATTAAGCGTATTTAAGGCATAATTACCTTTCTCTGGTGAGTATTTAGAACTATCGGTCAGACCTACGCTCATCATATAGCCCATTACCTTAGCTATGTCTGTAAATTCAAGTATCTTACCAGCTTCAAACCAAAAATGGTCTTCATCATTTTTAATAGCATCCTCTACAGTTAAAAATTGGAAATCATATTCTAACTCAATATCTTCTGCTTTTTGTAGAAGATTTAGGTATAGTTTTTTAATAGGAAACGCCAAATCATTATTCCAAGAATAATAAGGTAATTTCTTTGAGTAAGAGCCAGTTAAACCTATAAACATTGAGGTCATTCTTTGTTGGCCATCTAATACCGCAATCACATCCTCTTCATGACTAATATCTGCCTTTGTATTATGAGTTGATTTCCTTTCATGATAGTTTTTTAGAAATTCATAGAACTGAAAGTCTTTGATTTTTTGCTTCTCCACTTTCCAAAAAAGAAAAGTACTGATTGGATAATCTCTCATCAGCGAATCAAAAAGTCTTTCAATTTGTTCTGTGTCCCAAACAAACTCTCTCTGAATAGAGGGTAAAACATAATGCTTTTTGCGTATGTTATCTATTGCTTTTTTAATGGTAATTGGAGCCTCGTACGCCATTATATAAATTGGTTTAATATTTTTTTAAATTTTTCTTCTGCTTCTAAACTCTCGTTCCAAGCGGTTTTTAAATCTGCCAAAGCAACTTCAACAGAGGGTAAATTGTCTTCAATAATTTTTTCTACATAAAGTGGAATGTTGAGATTATAGTCATTCTCTATAATATCTTTTAAAGAAGCTATTATAGTATAATTATCTACTTCAATAAAACTGTTGTACCACTCAAATAATTGATTGACGTGTTTTGGTTCTAAGAAATTTTGAGCCCTACCTACTCGAACTTGGTCGGAACCGTCTATGAATAACACCTTTCCTTTTTTATTTGGAGATTTATTTTGTTTAAAAACCATAACACAAGCAGCTAGCTGTGTTCCGTAAAATATATTTGAGCCTAGGCCAATTACAGCCTCCAATAAATCCTGTTTCAATAATTCCTCTCGAATTTTGCCTTCAGCTCCTTTTCTAAATAGTGCACCATGTGGTAAAACTACAGTCATACGACCAGTACTATTCATGGATTTAATCATATGCTGCACCCACGCCATATCACCATTACCTTTCGGTGGTACGCCCGCTATGTTTCTTCCATAAGGATCATTGACCCAATTTTCACTCCCCCAGTCGTCTAGTGAAAAAGGTGGGTTCGCGATTACACAATCAAATGTTTTTAAACCATCTGCTACAAAAAATGCAGGATTACGAAGTGTATCGCCACGCACAATATTAAAATCTTCAATGCCATGCAAAAACATATTCATCCTAGCAATAGAGCTAGAGGTCAGGTTTTTTTCTTGTCCGTATAAAGTTAATGTTCTATAGTCTTCATTACTTTCCTGTAAGTGATTAACACACTCTAAAAGCATCCCACCCGTACCGCAGGCGGGATCATAAACACTTTCTCCTTCATGTGGATCAAGTATCAGTCCTAACAAATGAACTACAGAACGAGGGGTATAAAACTCACCTGCTTTTTTGTTTGTTAAATCTGCAAAATGCTTGATCAAATATTCATAAGCCTGGCCCAAGATGTCTGGATCTACTAAAGAATTGGATAAAGTGTATTGAGAAAAATGCTCAATTAAATCAATCAATAATCTATCTGACAGTTTATTCTTATTGCTCCATTGGGCGTCACCAAAAATACCATAAAGTAACTCTTGGTTGGCTTGTTCAATCCCTCGAAAAGCTTGCTCTATTGATTGCCCAACATTAGTGGTGGTTTCCCTTACATTACTCCAGTGGGATCCTTCAGGTATTTCAAAACGATGAAATTCTGGTAATGATGCATATTCCAAATCGCCACCCGATTCTGCAAGTGCCTGCTGGTATTCTTCATCATAAACATCAGAAAGACGTTTAAAAAATAATAATGGAAATATGTAAACCTTAAAATCAGATGCATCTACGGGACCTTTTAAAATCCAAGCAGCCCTTGATAAATATTGCTCGAGTTGTGATTGTGATATTTTGTTTGTAGTACTCATTATTTATTTGACATCAAGAGTTGTTTTATATCGACATTTAAAAGCTCAGAAATTTGCCAAAGGGTGTCTAGACTAGGCTGAACTTCATTTGTACACCAGCGAGAGATAGTAGTCTCATTTTTGTTCAATTCAACTGCTAGCCATTTATTTGTTTTGCCTTGCTCAGCCAAAACTGCTTTAAGCCGGTTAATTGCTTTCGGACTCATATTTATCTGCATTAAATGTTGATAAACCTACAGATTAAACCGAACTCTACAAAAAAAATAAGGAGTATTATTAGATTAGTTACCGTATTGATTTGAGTGACAATGACTATAAATTGAACGGAATTAAATAAACCATTATAGTATTTCGACCTATACATGTATAGGTAATCTACGCACACTGCTATTTAAAGCCACTCTCCGGAAAACCCTAATAGTATTTCGACCGCTATATTATTATAGCAAATTGAACGAAAAATATAGCTTTGCTATATTTTTAGAGAATACGTATATTAAAAAACCTGCACGATTAAAAGGCGATGTAACCTCAAAATATAGCTTTGCTATATTTTTATAGTAGATTGAGAAGGAAATATAGCAAAGCTATATTTTAACGATTGCGAGGTGATTAGACGGCAAAAAGAAAAAATAAATTATTTATAATCCTTTATAAAACTCAAGCCAGTGATCATAATCCCAGGGGTAAGCACAATTGCCATCTAATTCACCGTCTATAAGTGGCTGGGTTTGACCGTTAATATTTAACCACTTCCTAAAACGAGCCTGCTCATCTTGCGGCAGATCGCTAATTGAATATAAGCTATATTTCCATCATGTTTTAAGTATTTCTGTTCAATCATCTGAATTATCCTTAGTACCGTCTATTCTTGAATTTCATAAACTCATTAAACAATTTTTGCTGTTCTCTTTGCTTGGTAGATGCGTTTGAAGATATAGAACGAACAAATAAAACCCAGACCAGAAGCGCCAAAATTATCAAAAATGTAGGATGACCTGAGCCAAGTGCACCAATCATCAAAAAGAAACTTACGAAAACAGCTACCAGAAATTTTCCAAATACAGTCATATGCAAACGTTTGATAAGTAAATATAATCAATTTTACTTATACATGTATCGGTGTTTGGAAAATATGCTTTTCTTTTATTGCAGGGTAATGAATAAAGCACCCAGTAAATCAGAAATTGATATTTACGTAATTAATAAGGTACGTGAGCTACGTGTGAGTGCAGGTATTTCTCAAGCTGAATTGGCGTTGGCGCTGGATCTTTCTGTTGGATTTATTGGCCATATTGAAAGTTCCAAATATCGGGCGAAATATAATATTAGTCATCTCAACCAATTGGCCAAGATTCTCAAGTGCTCATTTGGTGATTTCTTTCCAGAAGCCCCCTTATAATCCTATGGCTTCGCATCTTTCTTCATCACTCTATATATTTGTCTGAAAATTTTGTACATTTCCTGCTCCTTCTTTAAATTTCTTGGTTTCCTGATTACTGTTTTCAATCTTTAATCGTTTTATCTTGTTCTTAAGATTTTTACCATTACAAGACCTGCTACAAAATCGTGTCACTGTAGTCTTAGCGACAAATAATGCATTACACTCCTCGCAAAATCTATTCAATCTGATATTTGAACTCATACAAAATTGTTTCAGGATGTTTCCACCTGTTTCCTGATGTTTCAAAGTGTTTCATCATTTCTCCGATACACTAAAAATACTTTACTCATTTGTACCTTTTTAAAAACATCCTAATAAAGGTAAAAATATTAACGAAAGGTAAAAAAAATATAAAAACCTCAAGAAATAAAAAAACCTCATAATGATTGATTATAAGGTTTTTTAATAGGTTTTATTAAGCGATTTTTATTATTATTTATCGTTTGTTACTTTCCGATACAAAACTTACTAAAAATATTATCCAGCAAATCATCCGTAGTAACCTTTCCAGTAATCTCTCCCAGATAATACAGCGCCTGTTTTATATCAGTCGCCAAAAAATCCGAAGTAACCGGGTTAATCAACCCTTGCGAAACGCTATTCAACGACTCTTGCGTCTTCCTTAACGCTTCCACATGCCTGATATTCGTAACCATCGTATGATTCTCCGACAACTTATCCCCTATCACAGTCTCATACAACAACTCCTTCAATTCCTCCACATTTTGATTTTCCTTCGCGGATATCCCAATAAACTTAATCTCAGCAGGTAAATTCAACTCCTTTAACCTGTCACTAAACGACAAATCAATCTTATTCGCTACTGCAATAAAAGCCAACCCAGGTTTATATAGACTTGCAATATCGTCCCTGATCTCGTTCGCAGTCAAGTTCAGCACATCGAACAAATAAACTAAAACAGCAGACTGGCTAATCTTCAGCATCGTCTTCTCTACTCCTATCGCTTCTATCGTGTCTGTAGCTTCGCGTATACCCGCCGTATCAATTAATCGGAAGTTAATACCATTGATATTTAAAACTTCCTCTATCGTATCCCTTGTCGTTCCTGCAATCTCACTAACAATTGCCCTGTCCTCGTTCAACAGTGCATTCAACAAAGTAGATTTACCCGCATTCGGCCTGCCAGCAATTACCGTATTGATACCTTCCTTGATCACATTCCCCAATTCAAAAGAACGGATCAGCTTATTCAATACGATCGTAATCTTATTAATTAATTCCTGCAACTGATCTCTGTTTGCAAACTCCACATCCTCCTCAGAAAAATCAAGCTCCAATTCAATCATGGAAGCAAAATGGATCAGCTGTTCACGCAATACATTCAATTCCGTACTAAAACCGCCCCTTAACTGATTCATTGCAACACTATGCGCAGCCTGTGAATCTGAAGAAATCAAGTCCGCCACAGCTTCTGCCTGAGATAAATCCATGGCACCATTCAAAAACGCTCTTAAAGTGAATTCTCCTGGTTTCGCTGCCGAAGCACCCTTTTTTATCAATAAATTAATAATCTGCTGAATGATATAATTTGACCCGTGGCAAGAGATCTCTATCACGTTCTCTTTCGTATAAGACTTAGGGCCTACGAACAAACTTACCACTACTTCATCAATCACGATGTCACCATCTTTAATCAATCCAAAATGCAGTGTATGTGTAGGTTGGCTCAACAGATCCTTTCCGCTAAATACGGAATTTGCGATCGCAATAGCATCTTTCCCAGATAAACGGATTACGCCAATGGCACCCGCTCCAGGTGGGGTTGATAAAGCTACTATTGTTTCATTTGTAATCATAACGGACAGAACTTAGTTTAAGATTGCGCAAAAATACCCAAACATTTGCTATCTTTTCATGTTTAACCCTTGAAAATTAACATTTACATTACAATATGAAAGAATTACCTCTCACCGTCAAGCGGTCAATTGAGTTACTCGGTTTGGTACTGATTGGTGCGTTATTCGTCGTTGCCAGTGATATTATCATGCCTGTTATTATGGCATTCTTTATCAGTATCATGCTGTTACCTGTTTACCGCTGGCTAAGGAAATATAAAGTTCCGGAAATCATCGCAATCATCTTTCCTATTTTACTGGTTGTAATTTTCATAGGTATCATTGCCTGGTTTTTCACCTCCCAGGTAGGTAATCTGGTTTCAGACTTTCCTGAAATCAAGAAAAACGTAGCCCAGCATCTAAAATCATTAAGCGAGTGGATAAGTAATATCAGCCATTATTCACCTACCGAACAACTGAATTTCATCAATAAAAAAAGCAACGATCTGTTAAATATGGCAGGTGGAATGGCAAGTGGTGCTGCTTTAACACTGAGTTCAGTATTTGTATTTGTCGGTCTTCTTCCAATCTACATCTACCTGATGCTTTTCTACAAAGACATCCTGTTACGCTTCGTTTTTATGTGGTTTAAAACTCCGGATCACCCGAAAGTTAAAGAGGCTATCTATGAAACTGAATCTATTATCAAAAATTACCTGGTAGGCTTACTGATACAAATCACTTATATGACTATTCTTTTAGGAGGTCTGCTGATGCTTTTTGGTATTCAACATGCGCTCTTAATTGGAATCATCTTCGCCATTTTGAACCTGATCCCTTACGTAGGTGCATTAATCGGGAACATTATCGGTGTACTTTTAACCATAACCGCTTCAACTTCCCTTACACCAGTAATTACAGTTTTAGCGGTCATTGCAGCCGTTCAATTTTTAGACAACAATATACTGATGCCAAGGATTGTCGGTTCAAAAGTAAAAATCAATGCTTTAATAGCGATTTTAGGTGTAGTTGTTGGAGGCAGTATCGCAGGAGTTTCCGGGATGTTCCTGGCCATGCCGCTTATTGCAGTACTTAAAGTTATTTTTGATAGAACTGAGTCCTTTAAACAATGGGGTGTACTATTTGGAGATGAAAGACCTGCAAAAAGTCCAATGACTTTTCCTATCTTCAGACGCAAAGGAAATGTGAAACTAACATCCGGAACACAAAAAGATTAATAACGATATTAAAATTTGTTGCTGAATTTTAAAAACCAGAGACCCCGGGAGTGAATGCCCCGGGGTTTTCTTTTTTAACTCATTGAAGGAAAAGAAATTCCTTTTATTTTTCTAAACATTTCAACGGCATAGATATCCGTCATACCAGATACGAAATCCAGCACGCAAAGTATCTTTGTATAGTCGTCAGTGGCTTTGGTCTTGAACTGGTTGGGAATCAATTCCACTAATTTCTGATGATATTTCGATTCATTTTTCAAATAAGCAGGAATAAACTCCTCCAGCAACCCACCCATTACTTTATAACCCGCAACCTCTATCTGTACAACAGAAGAATAGTTGTAAATCTTTTTAATAGAGATCCGCTCGATATACTTCATAATTGACAAAAAAGGTTCCTGGATAGCATCCAGCAAACTCTTGTTGAAATCACCACTCAAAATCGCTTCCTGATTGTTATAAAACACCTGAGAACATTGCCCGATTAACGTACTGATCGATTTCGCCCGCATCAGTGTGATCTTGGCATCATCATCCTCCATCTCCGACAAACGTTCAGGCAGTTTAACATCATTACATAACGGCAATAATAAATTCTCTACCTCCTGATAACTCAGGATTTTCAAACGATGCGCATCTTCCAGATCAATGATATTATAACAAATATCATCCGCAGCTTCTACCAGGTAAACCAAAGGGTGACGCTTATAAATCAGCGGCTCATCCGAAACTTTGATCAGCCCCATTTCATCTGCTATCTTTTTAAACCCGCTTTGTTCCGCCTGAAAGAAACCATACTTCTTCGTATTGATATTCGTTTTATCATGACCTGCGATAGAAGCACAAGGATATTTCGCAATAGAAGCCAGTGTAGCATAAGTCAACGCAAAACCTCCGGTTCCTTTTCCGGCAAAAGCATGGGTCAATATCCTTAAAGCATTCGCATTCCCTTCAAAATTGATCAGGTCCTGCCATTCAGCTTCAGTTACCCTATCCTGATAAACCTTTCCATCCCCCGTCGTAAAATAATGAGAGATAGCAGATTCTCCGGAATGTCCAAAAGCCGGGTTTCCAAGATCATGTGCCAGACAAGCCGAAGCGATAATATTACCAATTTCGGCAAGCAGTGGAATAGTCTCATCTACATTCGGATCTATTTCTTTAATCCTGTTGTAAAAGATAGTACCCAATGACCGCCCTACACTCGCAACTTCTAAACTATGAGTCAGCCTGTTATGTACAAATACACTTCCTGGCAAAGGAAATACCTGTGTTTTATTTTGCAGCCTTCTGAAAGGAGAAGAAAAGATAATCCTGTCATAATCACGTTGAAACTCAGATCTTGCCTCTTTTTCATTCCCAGCAAAGCGATCTTCATTTCCCCACCGTTTGGCAGACAATAATTTTTTCCAATTCATAAATTGATCAAATGATTACCTAAAATAATAGCTGATTACATCCTTTCAGGAACTTCAATTCCTAAAATACGCATACCAGATTTAAGAACATTTGCAGTTACCCAGCTCAGATTTAACCGATGTTGTTTAAGCGCTTCATCTTCTTCCTTCACAATTGGCGGGATTTCATGATAAAACTTGTTAAACATCTTGGCCACCTCATAAATATAGTTCGCTAAAGTAGCCGGACTAAACGCTTTAGCGGAAGAAGCGATTTCAGCAGGATATCTTGATAATAATATGATCATTTCAAGCTCAGTAGCTGATAAAGCAATATCATTAGCCACATGCTGTCCATTCTTATATTCAGCTTTACTTAACAGCGATTTAATCCTTGCGTGTGTATATTGGATAAACGGGCCTGTATTTCCCTGGAAATCGATAGACTCAGCAGGATCGAATAGCAAACGTTTCTTAGGCTCAACCTTCAGCAGAAAATATTTCAAAGCACCCATTCCAATTTTATAGTAAAGGCTCTCTTTCTCTTCCTCACAGAAATGATCCACTTTACCCAGTGCTTCAGTTTTCTGCTTAGCGGTAGCGATCATTTCCGCTATCAAATCATCCGCATCCACTACAGTACCTTCCCGTGATTTCATTTTACCACTTGGCAGATCTACCATTCCATAAGATAAATGATATAATCCTTTAGCCCAGCTTTTGCCTAACTTATCTAAAATCAGGAACAGTACTTTAAAGTGATAATCCTGCTCATTACCCACTACATAAATAGACTCATCCATTTTGAAATCATCATATTTCATTTGTGCAGTACCCAGATCCTGAGTAATATAAACTGAAGTTCCATCCGCACGAAGTACCAGTTTCTGATCCAGTCCGTCTTCCGTCAGATCAATCCAGACAGAGCCATCAGGTTTCTTAAAGAAAACTCCTTTAGCTAAACCTTCTTCAACCGTATCTTTTCCTAATAAATAGGTATTACTTTCGTAATAATACCTATCGAAATCAACACCCAGGTTTTTGTAACTTACAGCGAAGCCATCATAAACCCATCCGTTCATTTTCTTCCACAACGAGATCACCTCTTCATCACCAGCTTCCCAGGCCAATAACATTGCCTGAGCTTCTTTGATTAAAGGTGCATTCTTTTTGCCTTCATCCTCAGTCTGACCAGCTTCCTTCAGTGCTTCGATTTCCTTTTTATATTCTTTATCGAAAATCACATAATACTTACCAACCAGGTGATCGCCCTTTAAACCAGAGCTTTCAGGCGTTTCGCCGTTGCCCCATTTCTGCCAGGCCAGCATAGACTTACAGATATGGATTCCCCTGTCATTCACCAAATTAACCTTATAAACTTCTGATCCACTCGCTTTTAAAAGCTCAGAAACAGAATAACCTAATAAGTTGTTCCGAACGTGTCCAAGGTGAAGCGGTTTATTGGTATTTGGCGAAGAATATTCGACCATTACTTTTTTACCATTCGATGGAATAGTGCCAAAGCTCTCTTTCAGCAAGTCAGTCTGAAAAAGATCGACCCAGTAAGTGCTGACGATGCTCAGGTTTAAGAACCCCTTAACGACATTAAACGCAGTTATTTCTTCAATATGTTCCTTAAGATATTCTCCAAGGTCATTCGCAGTTGCTTCAGGTGATTTTTTAGAAAATCGGACTACAGGAAACACAACCATCGTAATTTCTCCTTCAAATTCGCTGCGCGTATCCTGAAGATTAACTTGTGCTTCAGGTAAATCCTGGTTGTATAGTTCTTTGACCGCATTGATGGTCGCAGTAATAATATGTTGTTGGATATTCATAATTCTATTCGTTTCTAAAGGCATTCGTTGCCTTAATTAAAATTTCAAATGCGTGCTCAGCCATTTGATTCTCCCTGTCAAGGGTCGGGTTAACTTCTACAATCTCAAAACAACATACCTTTTGATAAGCAAGGAATCTGGACATCATTGCACCAGCCTCACGCTCAGTAAGCCCCTGAGCTACGGGAGTTCCAGTACCTCTTGAAGCTGTAGGATCCATAGAATCCACATCAAAAGATACATAAATCAAATCGCACTGATCCAGGTATTGCATCGTTTCAATAACGATTCTCTCTACCCCTCTTTTCCGGACTTCAGCAGTGCTGTACAGCTTTACCTTATTTTTCTTCAGTAAATTCTCTTCCGGTTTCTCCATATCCCGCGCAGAAATCAGCACAAGATCGCTATAACTAATCTTCGGTGCAATTTTACCGACGTTTTTTAACTGATACCAGTAATTAAGAGTTTCCTGATCAAGTTCATTAACCTTTGCATCAAGATTGTCCTCATCCAGCACCATGGCAAGCGGCATTCCGTGCATATTTCCGGACGGAGTAGTGTAAGGAGAGTGCATATCTGCGTGTGCATCGATCCAGATTACCCCTAATTTTGATTTAGGAAAAGCTTTTTTTATTCCTGTGATTGTTCCCGCAGCAGTACTGTGGTCACCCGCCAGCACAATAGGGAATTCATTCCGGCCTAACGTTTCAGTCACTTCGTCTGCAACTCTTTCTACCATGGTCAAAATGCCAGAAATCCGCTTGGCGAATGGACTACCCGTGTTTTCAAGCAATAAATGGTTCTCATTAGGAACCTCAACCGACTTATGTTTTTTAAAAAATCTACTCCCAAAATCCAGGGCGGCAATCTTAATCGCGTCAACGCCCAGGCTGGCACCGCGTGTACCTGCGCCCAACTCCGACTTAACTTCTATAATCTTTAAGCTCTTCGTCATAAAATAAAATTACCAGTGTATTTTAAAGTGTTTATCTTTGGCACCAAAATTAACTCATTTTAATTTGTCAACCCTTTAAATAATTGTTCAAAAATATAAAAAATGCAGAGTTACTCCGAATTTCTTGATCTAAGTGTAGGTTTTCCTCAAGAAGGATACAGTGTCATCGATGACGAACTATACTTTCAGGATCTGAATTTAATGGAAATGATTGAGACTTATGGTACGCCATTACGTTTCACTTATCTTCCGATGATCACTAAAAAAATCCAACAGGCAAAACTGTTGTTTCAGACCGCGATCATCAAGAACAATTACCGTGGAGATTATAAGTATTGCTATTGCACAAAAAGCTCCCACTTCAGGCACATCGTTGAAGAAGCTTTAAAAAATGGCATCCACTTAGAGACATCGTCCGCGTTCGATATGCCGATGATTGAGGCCCTTGAGAAAAAAGGCGCCCTGACCAAAGACATTACCGTTATCTGTAACGGTTTTAAAACTTATCAGTACAAACAATATATCATTGATATGTTGCATGATGGGTACAAAAATATCATCCCTGTATTAGACAACAAAGAGGAATTTAACCTTTTTGATGACGAAGTAGAGCTGGAAACACCTTGTAATTTAGGTATCCGTATTGCGGCAGAAGAGCAGCCGGACTCACAATTCTATACTTCACGTTTAGGCGTACGTATGGAAGATGTAATCGAGTTCTATAACAACAAAATCTCTGCTAATCCTAACTTCAGGGTTAAACTACTGCATTTCTTTATCAATTCAGGAATCACGGATTCTCCGTACTACTGGAACGAACTGGAGAAATACGTAACCTTATACTGTAAATTCAAAAAAATTAATCCTGAGCTGGATACTTTAGACATCGGTGGTGGTATGCCATTCAAAGACTCTTTAGTATTTGACTTCGATTATGAATATATGGTGAATGAAATCGTTAAACGTATCAAAGAAATTTGTGCAGAACACGATGTTGTAGAACCAGATATTATTACTGAATTCGGTAAATACACAGTAGCGGAAGCTTCCGGTATCCTGTACAAAGTATTAGGACGTAAACAACAAAACGACCGTGAAAAATGGTTAATGCTGGACGGATCTTTCATTACAAACCTTCCTGATGTATGGGCTTTAAACCAAAAATACATCCTCTTACCAATCAATAACTGGGATGCTGAGTACGAAAGAGTGAATCTTGGTGGTATTACCTGCGATGGTCAGGATTATTACAACCAGGAAGCACACATGAACTCGGTATTTATGCCTAAAACACGTAAAGTACAATACCTTGGCTTCTTCAATACCGGAGCTTACCAGGAAGTACTCAGCGGATATGGTGGAATTCATCACTGTCTGTTGCCGAGTCCTAAACACGTGATTATCCGTCGCAACCGTGACGAGACTTTCAACTTTGAGGTATTTGGAGAAGAGCAAAACAGTAAGCAAGTATTAAAAATCCTGGGTTACACCTAGCCCCGGATTACGATAAGAAATACCAAATCCCGTTCGCAAGAGCGGGATTTTTAGCAATCCAACAAGTAAACAAATTAGCAATCCAACCAACAACTTTGAGAAAGTATACCAGTTTTTTACATCTCCAAGGTCAGGATTGCCTTGAGGAAAAATAAACGGTGGGTGACAGTTTCCGGGCATTGTTCATTCTTCATGAACGTCGACCGGAAACTGTCACCCACCGTTTATTTTCTCATTAAAAAAGGGGATATCTTTCGATACCCCCTCATAAACCAACCAAAAATTACAAAACTTTAATCTCTTTATTCTCTTCCTTCACCTCAACCCTTTTGCCAATTGCAATAGTCAGTATCCCATTTACATATTCAGCAGAAATCTTTTCCGCATCTACACTTTCAGGAAGCGTGAACGACCTTGCAAAAGACAAATAATCAAATTCTTTTCTGCTGTAATTTTTTTTCACTTCACCATCAGCAACTTTTTTCTCTGCCCAGACAGAAAGCGTATCTTTTTTCAAGTTGATCTGAAAATCGCTTTTCTCTAAACCAGGTGCTGCCAGTTCGATCGTATATTCAGTTTCCGACTCTAAAATATTTACTCCCGGAACTTTATTAATTGTATAATTTTTATTTAGCGCTTCACTGAACAAAGAATCAAAAACATTGTTAAAATAAGGCGCGTGGCTTCTTGTACGATTGTTAAAATTTACTAATGTCATAGCTATAATCTTTAATTTTTTATTTTTAAATTATACAACGACCTGTTCAACTCTCATACCAACCTAATAATTTATGATATTCAAGACATTTTGGCGCAAAAAAACAAAACAGACAGACAAAAAGTCAGTTACCGTAGGAACTTTAGACAGTTTTAAGTATAAAACTCAAATTGAAACCCGTTTTGCAGATTTCGACATGTTAGGCCACGTGAATAACGCAGTCTACTTTACCTATCTTGAAATTGCGCGTACAAAATACTGGAACAGCGCTATATCCTGGAACTGGAAAGAAACAGGGGTAGTCATTGCACAAGCCTCCATGGACTATATCAGCCCAATATTAATAGAAGATAAAGTAAGTATATACGTGCGGACTTCCAGAATTGGAAACACCAGCTTCGATCTTGATTATACGATCGTTAAACACGTTCTAGGTAAAGAAGAAATTTGCACCAAAGGAAAAACCGTTTGCGTATCTTATTCACATTCCACTAAAAAAGCAATCCCTATTCCTGAAAGCGAAAAAGCAAAAATGGTTGCCTTCGAACAATTATAAAACCAACAATTACAGAATCGTTAAACAAGGACAGCGTATAAATCAATATTTAAAACTCCGTCCTTGTTTAACGCGATAACTCCAACTAAAATATCTTTCCAGGATTCAATATCCCATTCGGATCAAAAACTTGTTTAATTCCTCTCATTAAATTGAGATTGATCTCACTATATTTAATAGACATAAACTCTTTCTGAACAAGTCCGATACCATGCTCACCAGAAATTGTCCCTCCTAAGCCGGTCGTTAACTGGAACAACTCCACAATACCATCCTTCAGCTTATTTTTCCAATCCTCATCACTCATACCCGCTTTGATAATATTGATATGTAAATTACCATCACCAGCATGACCATAGCACACACTTTCAAAACCATATCTGGAACCAATCTCTTTGATTCCATTAATTAATTTTGGAAGCGCTGCTCTTGGCACAACTGTATCTTCTTCTTTATAAACAGAGTTAGACTTCACCGATTCAGCCATAGTTCTGCGCATACGCCATAACTCTTCCTTTTGTCCGGCAGTATCCGCAAAAAGAACTTCCGTACAACCAAATTCTTCCAGCACCAAATTGACCTTTTCACAATCTTTAAAGATGGCATCCAGGTCATCCCCATCAAATTCTATCATCAGATAAGCATTTACTCCATCCTTAATATCAAATTTAATATCATCATACTGTACAACCCACTCTACCCCTCTGCGTTCCATAAACTCTAAAGCAGATGGAGTAATACCAGCCCTGAAAATCGCCGAAACCGCAGCACAAGCCTGTTCATTCTCAGCAAAAGAACCTAGCATCAACACACTGTTCTGTACTTTGGGAATTAGTTTAGTTACAATTTTAGTCACCACCCCTAAAGTCCCTTCAGAACCGATCATCAACTGTGTCAGATTATAACCAGAAGCATATTTAAGCGTATTTGCACCTGTCCAGATGACTTCTCCGGTTGGCAAAACGATCTCCAGATTTAATATATATTCTCTTATTGTCCCGTACTTCACGACCCTCGGCCCGCCAGAACCATGCGCTACATTTCCACCAATAAAACAAGACCCCTTGCTGGACGGATCAACCGGATATAATAACCCCCGCTCTGCCACTGCATTCATAAACTCTTCGGTAATTACTCCCGGTTCAACCGTTGCCTGCAGATTTTCAGTATCAATGGAGATAATAGCCTTGAAGCGCTCCATAGATAACAATACACCGCCATAAACTGGCAAAGCACCTCCGCTTAAACCAGTCCCCCCGCCTCTTGGAGTAACCGGAACATGGTTTTCATTACAGAGCTTTAATAAAGCAGAAACGGCAGCAGTATCAACCGGTTTTACGACTACTTCTGGTGCGTAATGAAGATCTTCCGTCTCATCGTGGCTGTAATCCAAAAGAGAAACATCATCAGTAAACACATTTTTTGCACCCAAAATGGTGACTAGCTGGGCTAAAAACCCCGAATCTATCTTTGTATAACCTGGAATTGCAGACATATATATTTTAATAATTCTATTTTAGTGTTTCTTCTCCGAAGTGTAAGATAATTGAACAAAAGAATGATCAATTTCTCCTGGCATAGGCGGATGCATCTTTTTTATACCGGCAACAGCAGTCAGGATAAAAGGAAAAGATGAAATCGTTCTGTCCAAAATAAGTTTAACCACTGATTCAAGCATTTTCCTGGTATTCCTCATCTCTTCCAGGATAATCGTATTCAGCACTTCATAATTAACAGTTCGCTGCAAGTCTTCTGTATCGCCCGAAGGGATAAAAGTAACTTCAACGCTTACCAGAAACTCAGTTCCTGTAAGTTGCTCTTCCGGATAGTATCCATGAAGCGCAAAACATTTGACATCATTTAAAGCAACAGTTTGTAAATACATAATGATCTGATTTGTGCAACAAAATTAAATTTTTGATTGGTTTTAGCCAGCCATTACACGAAATTATTACCTTTGAAAACAAGGCTCGGATAATAGTTATATAATAATACGAAAAGATTTATATAATGACACGCAGCACAAAGCCAGCTCAACCAAATATTTGTAAACCATGAACAAATCAGGAAAGAAAGACCTTTATGAAGCACCCGATTATTATCTGTTAGACGAATTATTGTCTGAAGAACATAAACTGATCAGATCAACAGTGCGTGACTGGGTAAAGAAAGAAATCAGTCCGGTTATAGAAGATTATGCACAAAAAGCGGAATTCCCTAAACACTTGATTAAGGGCCTGGGCGAAATTGGTGCTTTTGGCCCGACTATTCCAGTTGAATATGGTGGTGCAGGACTGGATTATACCGCTTATGGTATCATCATGCAGGAATTAGAGCGTGGAGATTCAGGGATTCGTTCTACAGCTTCGGTACAGGGATCTTTAGTGATGTATCCTATTTATGCATATGGTTCTGAACAGCAGCGCCTTAAATACTTACCTCAATTAGCTACGGGCGAAATGATGGGTTGTTTTGGTTTGACTGAGCCGGATCATGGATCAAATCCGGGTGGCATGGTTACTACGATCAAAGATAAAGGAGACCATTACTTATTAAATGGTGCTAAAATGTGGATTTCTAATGCTCCATTTGCTGATATCGCTGTAGTCTGGGCGAAGGATGAAGCTGGAAAAATCAGAGGAATGGTTGTTGAACGTGGAATGGAAGGCTTTTCAACTCCTGAAACACACAATAAATGGAGCCTTCGTGCTTCGTCTACTGGTGAACTGGTATTTGACAATGTGAAAGTTCCGAAGGAAAATATATTTCCGGAAATCTCTGGTCTTAAAGGCCCGCTGGGTTGTTTAAATCAGGCGAGATATGGTATTGCATGGGGAGCTCTGGGCGCAGCAATGGATTGTTATGATACTGCTTTGCGTTATTCCAAAGAGCGTATCCAGTTCGGGAAACCTATTGGCGGATTTCAGTTACAGCAAAAAAAGCTTGCTGAAATGATTACGGAGATCACTAAAGGTCAGTTATTGGTTTGGAGACTGGGTGTGTTGAAAAGTCAGAACAAAGCGACAGCTGAGCAGATTTCAATGGCGAAAAGAAACAGTGTGGAGATTGCGTTGGATATTGCCAGAAATGCCAGACAAATGCTTGGTGGAATGGGAATTACTGGTGAGTATTCAATTATGCGCCATATGATGAACCTGGAATCGGTTGTTACTTATGAAGGTACACACGATATTCATTTGCTGATTACAGGAATGGATGTAACGGGCATCAATGCTTTTAAATAGAAAAAGAGGTCATGATTGTTTCATGGCCGTTATATAATAAACAATAGATTACGAATGAAGACTTTTAAAAAATACTATTATCTTCCTGCTCCGCCTGAAGAGGTTTATCTGGCAATGACCAAAGCACAAAGTATACAGTTATGGACTGGTGCTGAAGTTGAGTTTACAGATCAGCCGGATACAGAATTCTCTTTATGGGAAGGGGATATCATTGGAAAGAACCTGGAGTTCGACTATGGTAAAAAAATTGTACAGCAGTGGTACTTTGGTGAAGAGAATGAGCCTTCAATTGTGACGATTAAGTTGCATGCGGATAAAAAAGGAACTTCTCTGGAGTTTGTACAGACGAATATTCCTGATGAGGATTACGAAGATTTTACAACTGGCCTGAATGAATACTACATTGGGGGGTTGCAGGATTTCTTCGAAGAAGAGTAGTTTCATTTAGCACTGTAAAGGCAATAAAATAAGGCGCTGCATGTTCCAGTCGACGTTCATGAAGAATGAACAAGGTCTGGAACATGCAGCGTCTTATTTTATTGTACAATTTGCAGATCTGCATTTCATAAGGTGTTGTTGGTGGTTAGCCGGGTTATTGGTTAACTTGTCAGATGGAAATATTGATAAATTAACCGGGTAACTGATTAGATGATATTATTGATAAATCGTTCCAATGATAGAATGTATGAAAATAAAAATTGATTTTATTTAACTGAATTACAGCGGATTAACAACTACCGATTAAAATATATTTTTGTAATGGGGTAAAAGAAATAGTTTGCAGCTAATAGGCTCGAAAACAACATTATGAAAAGAATTTATTTTTGCCTGAGCCTGTTATTATGCTGCCATTACGCTTTGAGTTATGGTTTTGCTAAAGAATTATTAACGCAGTCCCCTGCTCCCGGGACTACAATACCGCTGATGGAAGCTCTGAAGAGTTTAAGTGTTTTATATAAGGTGAATTTCTTATATGAGCAGGAAACGATCAGCCAGAAGAAAGTGGTTTGGAATACGATCGAATTTAAAGGAAAGAAAATCGGGGAAGTTTTAAGCGGATTATTAACGCCTTTGAGGTTAGGCTGGTATAAGATCGATGACAAAAACTATGCTGTTTATCCGCTGGACAAGCCTCAAAAATCTGCAGGTTTAAAGAATAGTAATCACGTTACGATTTCAAATCAGTTAACTACAGATAGCCTGGTTACTGGTCAGATAGCCGGCCGGGTGATAGATGAACAACAAAAGCCATTAGCCTATGTAACCCTGACTTTAAGGAGAGCTGCTGATTCGTCATTTGTGCTCAATGCGCTAAGTGATTCAACAGGGAGATTTGTATTTCCGGGGATTAGGCCGGGAGATTACAAGATTAAAGTAACAGCTATTGGTTATCAGTATTTTACAACATCTTTATTGAGTTTGAATAGTAAGGAAGAGCTTGTTATAGCACCTTTTAAGTTAAAGGCTTTAGCTGAGACATTGCATGAGGTTAAGATTATGGCCAGCCGGCCTTCTGTAGAGACTAAGAGCGATCGTTTTATCCTGAATGTAGAGAACAGCCCGATGGCTATTGGAAATTCATTACAGTTATTAAAATCTGCTCCTTTCGTTAAGGTTTCTGCTGACAACAGCGTAACGCTTCAGGGAAAGAAAACAATGATATTAATTGATAACAAGCCGGTGCCGGATGCTATTTTACAAAACATTCTGGAGACGCTGCCTTCCGGGAATATTTCAAAAGTGGAATTGATTACGCAGCCTTCTTCAAAATATGATGCTAGTTATGGTGCTGTAATTAATATTACCACTAAAAAAAGTACGACTGATGGAATAACGGCCAGCATTAGAGCTGATGGTTCTATGGGTAGCTATGGCCGGTCTGAATTGAATACTACAATAGCCTACAAACACAAGGCGCTGACGCTTTATGGAAATGCCGGAATAAATAGAAGTGATTATCTATTTTCTATTCATTCAAACCGGGTGTTGGGTGATCCGGATAATCCAGATTTACTGACAGATAACTGGAGAAGACTTTCCAACAATAAAGCCTTTAATTTCCAGTTAGGGGCTGATTTCGAATTAACTAAAGATCAAACTATCGGAATACTGATCAATGGTAACCCAATGAAGTTCGGTGGCCCGTGGGGAACAGTTAATCAATTTGGAAAACAAGGTGCAGCAATTGATTCTACCTTATATACCAATGCTACTTTTGATCAGAAGGCATCATTTTACACTTATAACCTGAATTATCATTTACTGTCTGACTCAGGAAAAAATGAATTGACTGTGCTGGCTACATTGACTCCTTTCAGACGTAACATGTTTCAATCCTTTCCTTCGGTATTGTTAAACTCCCTGGGTGAGACTATCAAAAAACCTCCTGTTTACCAGACGGTTAACATTTCTGAAATTAACATTTACAATGCACAGCTTGATTACAGGCATGCGTTTAAACAGCAGTGGACATTAGAGAGTGGTATCAAGTATCAAAGGACAGATTCAAAAAGTAGTGTTGCTTATGAAATCGCGAAGGATAATCAGTTTGTATCGGATCCGGCTTATTCCAACCAGAGTAAACTAACTGAGGCCATAACTGGCGCTTATCTGATTCTAAGTAAGGACTGGAAAAATGATAAACTACAAATGGGTGTCCGGACTGAAAATACCAAAGTCGCATTTAAAGGGGTTTTCGATCAGAGTTATTTCAACGCTTTTCCTTCTTTTTTATATCAGCATAATTTCAACGAACACAATAATCTCGCTTTCTCGTTTAAAAGAACTATTTCCAGAGCAGCTTATTATGATCTGGTTCCTTATACAGTCTTCATCAATAAATACACGATTGAGCAAGGTAATCCTGCGCTTAAACCAGAATATGATAACATCTATACCCTAACCAGTAATATTCACAAACTGAATTTATCATTAAGTTATACGGCTGCAAACGATGTGATTGCCCTGCTTCCCTCCAGTCAGGACTATGCGACGAAAGTCACTTTTTTCTCCCGCCAGAATCTAAACAAATCCTCAGACTTATCACTTTTTTTGCTGTATCCCCTGCGTTTCAACAGCTGGTGGGAAACTCAAAACAGCGGTACAGTTATAGGCTATACTAAAGCCCGTGGCCAGGTATTAGGCAATCCATATGAACTTGGTGCATTCCATTCAGACTTTAAATCTGCTCATATATTCCAGTTATCCAAAAAATTAAAATTACAAGTAGATGCTTATTACTGGACGCGTTATAGTCAGGGATTAACTAAATACAGCGGTTATAAAAACATAGATGCATCTTTCTTGTTAGACATCTTTTCGGGGAGAGGTCAGGTGAGGCTGAGCGGCAATGAGATCGTTTTCAAAAGAAATGACTTTCATCAGGATACTGACTTTGGTCAATATCGTGCTCAGCAGATTGTTAATAATGACAGCAGAAGAATAAGCGTAGGCTTTACCTATAAGTTCGGTAAAAACAAGCTGAATTCACCAGAGAAAAAAGCAGGTAACGAAGAGGCACTTAAAAGACTTTAGAAATACGTAATTTAAGGGTTTCTTATTAAAAACTATACAAAGCCGAAAACCGTCTGATTATGAAACTTATATCCGTAAGAGAGCACCCTGAATATCTAAAAAAAGCAATTCAATATCTTCAAACCTGCTGGTCTGAAGTAGAACCAATTATTTATGAAGATTGCTTAACACATTGTATAGCTGCAAAAGGGGCATTTCCTCAATGGTATCTGCTGGAAAAAGAGAATGAAATTATTGGCTGCGCAGGATTGATTCCTAATGACTTTATCAGTAGAATGGATTTATATCCCTGGGTTTGTGCCTTATATGTGGATGAAAAACACAGAGGAAAAGCCTACAGCAAATTGCTGCTGGACAAAGCAAAAGAAGACACGATTCAAGCAGGCTTTGATAATTTGTACTTGTGTACTGACCACATTGGATTATATGAAAAATATGGTTATCAATACATAGGAACGGGCTATCATCCCTGGGAAGAAGAGTCCCGGATTTACGAGCTGAAACTCAAATAGCATAAATTAATTTCTGTAAAGCGCAGAATTAGATTAACCTTGCAGACATGGCTATTAGAACTCACGACATTTTCAGAAAAAAGCTTTATACGATCATCTTTGAATCAGACACCAAGGCTGGTAAATTATTTGATCTGATTTTACTATGGGTGATTCTGCTAAGCATTCTGTCTGTTTTTCTGGAAAGTGTAGCTAGTTTCAGAGCGCATTACCTGATTTATATCCGCACTGTGGAATGGATTTTCACGATATTCTTTACACTGGAATATGCGCTCCGGATTTATAGCAGTGATAAACCATCCAGGTATATCTTCAGCTTTTATGGGCTCATAGATATTATCGCTTTTTTGCCGACTTATCTGAGTCTGTTTCTGGCAGGAGCACATTACCTGGTTGTTATTCGTGCATTCAGACTACTTAGAGTTTTCCGGATTTTAAAACTTAGCCGTTTCACCAGTGAAGGGAACATATTGAGAAACGCGCTTAAAAACAGTTTATATAAAATTACCGTATTCCTGGCGAGCGTCGTTACACTGGTAACCATTATTGGTACACTCATGTATATTATTGAAGGGGATGCAAGTGGTTTCACAAGCATCCCCGTTTCTATTTACTGGGCAATAGTTACAATCACCACCGTTGGTTACGGAGACATCTCACCACAAAGCCCCTTAGGACAACTTCTGGCGAGTATCCTGATGATTATCGGTTATGGTATTATTGCAGTCCCTACCGGTATTGTATCTGTAGAAATGGCAAGGGCCACAGATGAAGCCAAGGAAAAATGCCCCATATGTTACGCTCCGGTTTACCCCGCAAATGCAAAGTTTTGCTCCAGATGCGGAAAAGAATTAAAAGAGCCGGAGAAGCCTTGATTATTTCCGTACTTCCTTAATTGTTTCCGTATTTAAAGTATATCAAACTCCCACATCTTATTCCCACTTAAACTCTCCACACCACCTATCTTCCAAACCTGTCCCTGCTTCACTACTGAATACCTTTTTACAGGTGAAAAATTTTTAATCTTTTTCGTCTGAATGATCACTTCATTTTTCGCCAGCTCCGTACAACTTTCAATTGCCGTCCCCGCCTTATAAGTCCCACCATAAAAATAATACCCTGTACCAGTCCGATGATACTGTCTATTCTTTGAAGTACAATACTTCTTATAAATCTCCTGTAAAACTTGCCGGGCATGACTATCCTTTTGAATCAGCTCATTCAGCTTCTCCCGATCAGCAACAACCAAATTATGGCACTCCTTAGCCCATCTATTGTAAACAATTACAAATTCAATCACTGTATCTTCTGCCGTTCGCTCAGCATCAGGAATACTATCAAAAGTATATTTCTCTAAATCCATAAGATCAGGCCGGATAATAACTAAGTTTTAATTAGCTGTTGGATTATTTCCCTTATCAACAACAAGCTTAATCTCACTTCCTGATAAATCAGTAGTATATATTTTCGAAACTACAAACGGCTTTTCCATCCCACTATAAATAACCTTATCATTACCTGTGACAAAAAGAGAAGGTACAGTCATACCTTCAGGAGAAATTCGCTTCACCTGTTTAGATGCAAGATCCAGCACATAAACCCCTTCACCCGGCCCGGTCAAACCCGGTAAAACATCCTTATTACCCGCATTAAAAACCAATTTCTTTCCATCCTTGCTATAAAAGAAACTATTATTACTTGCAATTGAAAGCTCCTTTCCAATCAGATCCGTGATATTGACCGATTCTACCATTTTCCCCGTCAAATCAAATGTGTAAAGCTTTTGAAGATCCTGAGCTATAATCTGATTTTCATTCTTCCAGGCCGGCGCATAAACATTCAGCTTCGACACGCTATCTAACATCACATAGCCCGAATTATCCGTCTTAATGATCCCCACCTTCCAAAAAGATTTCTTATTAAAAATGCTAAAAGCCATCATATCTCCCGAAGGAGACCATACAGCCCGGTAATAATTTTTACTCTTTACATTTAACTGAACCTGACTTTTGCTAACCATGTCCGCAACCCAGACAGACCTGTTCCCTAAACTATCGCTCACCGTGTAAGCCAACTTATTTCCGTCCGGAGAGATGGCCGGATCAGTAGCCCCACCGAAAGAAATCTGTTTTGAAGTATCCGCATTCGCCGCCACAATTTTCCCATCCAACTGATAAGCCAGTGAATATTTATAATCAACAACCTTAGCTGTTTCAACCTTATTGGAATTACTGTTAGAATTACAAGCCACTACTAAAAGCGACAATGCCGGAATTAAAAACTTAAACGATCTCATATAGTATATCTAATATTATTTATAGTGCTAAACCTAATTTAATAAGCACTTAGTGAATTCAAACAACCAGAAAACCTATCAATTTACTATCAAATTGCAGCTATTGGAATCCCGGCTCCAAGATTACTGAATAATCCAATTATAGATGTAATAGAAAAAGCATTTTTATCCGGCAAAAACTAAAACCAGCCTCCTGAATACAGAGATAAGTCCGTCATCGTATTATAGTCGTAGTTGAGAGGGGGTTGAAAGGGCCAATGGCCCTTTCAACCCCCTCTCAACTACGACTAATTATAAACCCTGAACAGTTGTCCTATACTGGAATTAGTTTACAGTAAAAGACAATGATATAGTTAATTACTGAATGGTGTTTACCCTGAACAGTTGAAGAAACCAAAACTCTCACCTCAAAGCAAACCAAAATCTTTCTCCCCAAAGCAAAACAAACTTTTCTCCTCAGAGCAAACCAAGATCTTTCTTCTCAAACCAAACCTATTCTCCTCCTAACCAACAACCCACCCCCTCACAATTATTATACTGACTTAAATGAAACGGTGTCTTTTTAATTATGTAAGGGTAATCCAGAAAAATTAAGGAATAAAAAAAGCAACAAGCCATATTTCTGACCTTGTTCCTACTTCAGGAACGTCGGCAGAAATATGGCTTGTTGCTTTTTTTATACTATATGGAAAAACCTACTTACTAAAAACCACCCTTACATTTTCCCTCAGATTATAATGTGAACTCATCACTTCACCATAAGCCCCAGTACTCCTGATTGCCACTAAATCGCCCCTTTCCGTTTCCTGTAACAAAACCTCTTTCCCAAAACAATCCGTACTCTCGCAAATCGGGCCTACCACATCATACTTTACACTCAATCCTCCATCCTGTTTGCTCAAATTCTCGATCTGGTGATAAGCCTGGTAAAGTGCCGGTCTCATTAACTCCGTCATTCCTGCATCCAGAATTATAAAATTCTTGCTCTTGCCATTCTTCACATAAAGCACTCTGCTGATTAGCGAAGAACACTGGCCCACAATCGCTCTTCCCAGCTCAAAATGAACCTCCTGATTAGGCCTTTTCTCTAAAAATTCATTAAAAATCTTAAAATAAGCTTCAAAATCAGGGATCTGTTGCTCAGGATTCTGATAATCAATACCCAATCCTCCGCCAACATTGATCAGCTTTACCAGAAGCCCGCGCTCCTCGAACCATTTCGCAAACTCGTTGATTCTTACACAAAGATTCTTAAAAACATCTAAATTTGTGATCTGCGAGCCAATATGAAAATGTATCCCCATGAACTCCAAATTTGCAGAAGCCTTTAAAACCACCACACAATCAGGAAGATCCCATGAATTTACACCGAACTTGTTCTCATCCAGTCCCGTTGTAATATTATGATGCGTATGTGCATCTACATTAGGATTAATACGGATGGCAACCTTGGCCACCTTTCCTCTTTTTCCGGCAAGCTCATTGATGACCTCTAACTCCTGAACAGACTCTACATTAAAGCAGAAAATATCCAGATCCAGCGCCTCATTGATTTCCTTGTCCGATTTACCGACACCAGCAAATACGACCCGTTTCTTGTCAAAACCTATCTCAATGGCCTTCTTCACTTCATTGCCACTTACACAATCAGCGCCCAAACCGGCCTCTTTAATTTTTTTCAGCAGCGTATCATTAAAATTCGCCTTCATTGCATAATGCACATGAAAATCATAAACCTTAGCCGCTTCAGCACAAGCACTTAAGCTGCGCTGCAATAAACTCAGGTCATAATAATAAAAAGGTGTTTCTAAATCTGCAAACTGTGCTATATCTTTGTTAGAAAACATAATGTTTAAATATCTTATTGTATTTTGTCTAATTGGAATGCTGTTGATTTACCTGGGCAACTATTTCGATCTTCAACGTCAGAAAATCAACAAAAAAGAATACGACAGAAGAGTCAGGCTCTTTATCGTACTCATTTTTATTATTATAGCAGTCCTTACTTACCTCAAAAAGAGATAAACCGGTTTTTATTCAAAAATGCGGTTATGTAAACTTCTCAGTACCTCTGTTTTATCTCCCGTATTTACTAATAAAGAGATATTATAATTACTTCCCCCATAAGAGATCATTCTGACAGGAATATGTTTGATAGCATCAAGTACTCTTGACGCAAAGCCATGTTTGCCCGCACCAAAATCTCCCACCACACAAACAATCGTCTGTTCCCTGTCAATCTCTACAGAACCAAAAGTATCCAGCTCCTCTAAAATTTTATCCAGGTTATCCGTAAAATCTATCGTTAAAGAAACCGCAACCTCCGAAGTTGTAATCATATCGATCGGCGTCTTATAACGTTCAAAAATCTCGAATATCCTTCTTAAGAAACCATAAGCCAAAAGCATGCGGCTCGACTGGATCCGGATAGCAATCAAACCATCCTTAGCAGCGATAGATTTGATTTTCCCTTTTTCACTCTCTGCAGAAATCAATGTTCCCGCAGCAGAAGGCTCCATCGTATTTAATAACCTTACCGGAATTTTGTATTTCTGTGCCGGAAATACCGACTGAGGATGAAGAATTTTAGCTCCGAAATAAGCAAGCTCCGCAGCCTCATCAAAAGAAAGATGAGCAATTGGTTTCGTACCCTTTACAATCCTTGGATCATTATTATGCATTCCGTCAATATCCGTCCAGATCTGTACTTCCTCTGCTAAAATAGCAGCACCAATCAGCGAAGCCGTATAATCACTTCCGCCACGGCGAAGGTTATCTACCTCACCGAAGCTGTTTCTGCAGATAAAGCCCTGCGTAATAAATAATTTATTGCCCTTATGCTTGTCCAGCAAAGGTGTAAGATTCGCCGTCGCAAAAGAGATATCAGGCTCATTATCTTCATCAATCTTCATGAAATCAAGTGCCGGTAATAATACCGAAGGCACATCAATAGCTTTCAAATAAATATGATAAAGCGTAGTGGACAATAATTCACCCTGCGCTAAAACCACCTTCTCTTCAGCAGGTGTAAAAATATCGTTGACCAGGCCAGTTAAAAACTGAAAATGGTAATTCACCACTTCCTGTCCCTGCTCCCTTAAATCACCCTCAGGAAGAAGCTCAATAACGAATTCATTATATTTTTGATTCAGGGCGTTAATTAAAATTAACGCCCCCTGTTTATCTTCCTTTAAAAGTTTGCCTGAAATTTCTACTAAACCATTGGTTGTACCAGACACTGCTGATAAAACTACAATTTGCTCTTCAGCCGGATTGATAATATCCAGCAATTTCGTCATCCGCTCGGGGCTTCCGACAGAAGTTCCGCCAAACTTTAATATCTTCATGTTTCTAAATTGGGTTAATAATTAAACTAAAATATCCATCTGCAATTAATTTATTTGTAGCAGGTATTTTTAATTCAATTAATTTGGTATATAATTGCATTAGGGCGTGAAATTAATAAAACGCGCTTAATAATCATGCTATAAACAAAATTAAATTTGGAGGGCCTGAAATTTAAAAACAGATCTTAAAAACATCCATAGCTTTTGTTTTGTTTATAGACCAGAATAATCAAATATTAACGGAGAACATGCAATTAGAAGCAGCAATACAAAACACCATTAACGAGTGGCTTAATGGCAATTATGACCAACAAACAAAAGAAGAAATCCAAAAACTAATAGACAGTGAAGCGTCTGTAGAATTAGTAGATTCCTTTTACAGAAGTCTGGAATTTGGTACAGGTGGACTCCGCGGTATTATGGGAGCTGGTTCTAACAGGATTAATAAATACACAATTGGTACAGCCACACAAGGCCTGAGTAACTATCTGCTGAAAAAATATCCTGGAGAGCAAATTAAAGTAGCTATTGCCCATGACAGCAGAAATCAATCAGACTTTTTCGCTAAGATCACTGCTGATGTATTTTCTGCAAATGGAATTCATGTCTGTTTCTTCAAAGAATTACGCCCTACTCCTGAACTTTCATTCGCGATCAGACATTTAGGCTGCCGCAGTGGTGTAATGCTTACTGCTTCACACAATCCTAAAGAATATAACGGATATAAAGCTTATGGTGCAGACGGAGGACAATTTACTTCTCCTGATGATAATATGGTGATGGACGAAGTTGCCAATATCAAAAGCATCGATGAAGTTAAATTTGAACGTAACGAGAAACTTGTTGAACTGATCGGCGAGGAAATCGACACCCTATATCTTGATCAGATTACTGCGCTTTCTGTTTCTCCGGAAGCGATTGCCAGACAAAAAGACCTTAAAATAGTTTACTCTCCGATTCACGGTACAGGGATCACTTTAGTTCCTAAAGCATTAGCTCAATTTGGATTCACCAATTTGACTTTGGTTAAAGAACAAAGCACACCAGACGGAAACTTCCCTACGGTAGTTTATCCTAATCCGGAAGAAAAAGAGGCAATGACCCTGGCTTTAAATAAAGCAAAAGAAATTGATGCAGACCTGGTTCTGGCCACAGATCCTGATGCCGACCGTGTTGGTATTGCTGTTAAAAATAATGACGGAGAATTTGTATTGCTTAACGGAAACCAGACTGGAAGTTTGTTAATCAATTACCTGCTTACTGCATGGCAGGAAAAAGGCAAATTAGACGGTAACCAGTATATCGTTAAAACTATCGTGACCACTAACCTGGTGGAAGAAATTGCCAAAGCTAAAAACGTTGAATATTTTAATACCCTGACCGGATTCAAACATATCGGACATCTGATCACCAGCCTGCAAGGCAAAAAAACCTTTATTGGTGGTGGTGAAGAGAGTTATGGTTATCTGATCGGTGAGCTGGTAAGAGATAAAGATGCGATCATTTCCTGTGCTTTTATTGCTGAGATGACTGCTTTCTACAAAGATAAAGGCAGCAGCTTATATGATGCGATGCTGGATATGTATGCAGAATATGGCTTGTATAAAGAAGAACTGGTTTCTCTGACTAAAAAAGGAAAAACTGGTGCTGAAGAAATCAAGGCGATGATGGAGAAATTCAGAAATAATCCGCCACTGGAACTCGGAGGTTCTAAAGTAAAAACTTTAAAAGACTACGAACTGGGTGTGGAAACGAATTTAGATACGAAAGAGAAAACCAAACTTGATTTCCCTGTATCTGATGTACTGCAATTCATTACAGAAGATGGAAGTATTGTTTCTGCCCGCCCTTCAGGTACAGAGCCTAAAATCAAGTTCTATTGCAGCGTGAATGCTCCATTAACAGACAAAGCTCAATTCAAAACAGTTGATGCAGCACTGGGTGCTAAAATAAAATCATTGATGGACGATTTACAGGCGTAAACCAAACCACCTTTAAATAAAAAAAGCGGAAGATATCTTCCGCTTTTTTTATTTAGGTTTATTTTTTATTATCTTTCTATCAGTCTGGACGATAACACCACATTATTCAATTCCTTTTTCTCAAAAGAATCTACAGTTGCCAGCTCTTTTAAAACAAAGTTGATTACGTTTTCAGCAATTTCCTCTATCGGCTGATCTACCGCACTGATGGTCGGAGAATGCAGTTTAAAAATATCATGGTCGTCATAAGCAATGACTTTAAATGAACCATTCAGCTTCTTGTTCATTTCCCTGAAACTAAACAAGCCCCTTACCGCCAGATAATTTGTTGCAAAAAGTACAGCGTCAATTTCCGGGTTGTCCGTAAAAAACTGAGTCAGTTCAGCAGTGGTCTCATCCGCAGTATTATTAAATGAAATCAATTTACAAAGCTTTGGATTAATCTCCATCTTATTTGCCTTCAGCGCCTGCTCATAACCTTTATAACGGTCCTTGATCTGTTCCACTTCAACATCTACAGTAACGAAAGCGATGTTTTTCATTCCTTTAACAATTAAGGAATCAGTAGCCATATAAGTTCCCTTAATATTATCTACCAAAACGCTGCTCACTTCCAATCCTGGTAAATGACGGTCAAATACAACTACCGGAGTGCGGTCAGAGAGTAATTCACGAATATCTTCTTCCATACCCACCATTGGTGCGATGATATAACCATCCACCTGTCTGGATTTAAACATCCGGATCAGGCCTTTCGCCTTATCCAGGTTATTTTCAGTACTCGAGTAGATAATCTTATAACCATGTTTGTAAGCTTTATCCTCAATCAACCTTGCGATGGCAGCGAAAAACGGATTAGATATATCCTCTACAATCAGACCAATTGTATTGGTATTTCCTGTACGCAGACTTCTCGCGACCTGATTTGGCCGGAAGCCTACTTCCTTAATAATTGCCTCGACTTTTGTAATCATGTCCTGGCTAATACGCATTTTCTCTGCCTTACCATTTAATATGAAAGAGACAGTAGTAATAGATACGTTAGCCTTCTTTGCGATATCCTTTATAGAGAGGGGTTTCATTTTGTTTTTTTTATTTAGAAAGCCAAGCTAGAAAAATAAAAACTATTAATGAAACAGTCTCAACTGTCTCCCCGATATTTTATTTCACCACGGCTAATCAAAACCTGACGCTTATGTTGTAAACCGTACTTTTATCGCGATAAAATATGTTAAAATGGTCATTACTCACGCTAACAAGCCTGAATTGATTCACTTTGTTCAATCTTCTAATTCGCCCTCAATTGTAATCATATCATTGTGCACATTGGAAATTAAAAATAAAAATCAGTTCCATGCAAATACTTATATAAAGCGTAAATTTGCAGTACTGATATTTTTACTATGGCATACATTGATTATTACAAAGTCCTGGGCGTGGATAAGAAGGCAACACAGGATGAGATAAAGAAAGCGTACAGGAAACTTGCACGTAAATATCATCCCGATTTAAATCCCAATGACAAAGAAGCAAATAAGCTATTTCAGCAGATCAATGAAGCGAATGAAGCATTGAGTGATGCTGAAAAGCGCAAAAAATATGATGAGTACGGTGAAAACTGGAAACACGCAGATCAGGCTCAGCAGCAAGGTAACCCTTTTGGTGGTGGCAGACGCGGTGGTTCAGGTGGTTTCGGCGGCGGATTTGGTGGTGGCTCAGATTTTGGAGGCGGTGATTTCTCAGATTTCTTTGAGTCGATGTTTGGCGGTGGCGGCAGACAACAAAGAAATGCAGCAAAATTCAGAGGACAGGATTTACAGGCTTCTTTGCAAATTTCTTTCAGAGAAGCAGCAGAAACACATAAACCTACGATTACGGTAAATGGCAAAAACTTAAGGATTTCTATTCCTGCTGGTATTGCCAATGGTCAGGTTATTAAATTGAAAGGTCAGGGTGGCGCCGGCGCAAACAATGGACCTGCCGGAGATCTTTTTATTACGATAACGATTACCGATGACCCTATTTTTAAAAGACTGGGGGACGATCTTTACTTAACGAAGGAAATAGACCTGTATACTGCTTTATTGGGTGGAGAAACTATGATTGACACGCTGAGTGGAAAAGTAAAGCTAAAAGTACCAGAGGGTACCCAAAATGGAACAAAAATAAGACTGAAAGGCAAAGGATTTCCTGTTTACAAGAAAGAAGGAGAATTTGGAAACCTTTTTATAACTTACTCAGTTAATATACCAACTGGCCTGACAGAAAAGCAAAAAGAACTATTTAAAGAACTTCAGGAACTTTCGAAATAATGGAATAATTCAATATCCTATGGAAAACGAATTAATAACTATAAGAGATTACTGTGTTAATTATGCCATTGACCCTTCTTTTATTCAAAAACTCGAAGAGTCCGGATTAATCGTACTGACCATAATTGACGGAAATAAATGCTTACATTTTGAACAATTAATGGAAATGGACCGCTATGTCCATTTCCATTATGATCTGGAGATTAATATCGAAGGCATCGACGCAATCATGAACCTTTTACAAAAGGTGAAACACCTGCAACAGGAGATTGAGCATTTAAAAACTCATATCCATATTCATGAACGACATTAACTTTCCTTATAAACTTCAGGATTAACCAGAAAAGGAGGCTTCTCCCCTTTGGATACTGCAATAATATTCTCCGCAGCCAACCTGGCCATGGCATTTCTTGTACCCTCTGTAGCTGAACCAATATGAGGTAAGATGGCTACATTCGGCATAAACAGCAACCGGTTATCCGGATGCATCGGCTCGGGATTCGTTACATCCAAACCAGCTCCCCAAATCGTTTTACTTTCCAGTGCCTCAATTAAAGCCTTCTCATTATGAATGGCCCCTCTGGCTGTATTGATAAAAATAGATCCTGGTTTCATCTGTTTAAATGCTGTATGATCAAATTTACCCTCAGTTTCTGAGGTTAAAGCGGTATGTACAGTCAGTACATCACTTTGTGCTAACAACTCTTCAAAAGAAACCAGTGTTGCATCCAGCAGATTTTCAGCCTCTTCATTTCTGCTTCTGTTATGGTAAATGATTTTCATACCAAATGCTCCTGCACAGCGTTTAGCCATTTCCGTCCCTATTTTCCCTAAGCCAAAAACGCCCAGAGTACAGCCATTCAGTTCCTTCCCTAAATTAGCTGTCGGTTCAAAAAAGTCCCATTCCCCATTGATAATCTTACGGTTCATATAAAAAGCATTCCTGGCTGCAGCCATCATTAACAGGAAAGCGGTATCAGCCGTTGCACCACTTAAAACGCCAGGGGTATTACCCACTGGTATCTTAAGCCGTGTTGCTGTTTCAATATCTACGTTATCATAACCTACTGAATGCAATGCGATTACTTTCAAATGTGCACTTGCCTCCAGAAACTCCTGATCCAGCCGCTGCCCTGCACTCAGCAATGCATCTGCCCATTGGCATGCCGTAATTAACTGGTCACGGGTCATACTCTGCTGCTGTGTCCATTGTCTGACTTTCAATCCTGCCGCTTCCAGCAAGCGCAAACCCGATTCCGGTATTACTCTGGTTATAAATACATTCATGGTGCTATTTACCTAAAAAATTTGAACTGATCGTATCCCACACTTCTTTTCCATCACCATTCAGTGTTTGTTTCAGCATATAAATTCCAAATCCTTTAGCTTGCTCAAAATCAATTTTAGGTGGCATTGAAAGTTCTGCCTGATTCACAACAACATCAACCAGCACGGGTCCGGGATGAGCTAAGGCCGCAGCAATTGCCGCTTCTACTCCTTCTGCCTCTTCTACCCTGATTCCCCTGATCCCAATAGCCTGTGCCATTTTCGCGAAATCGGGGTTTTTAAGATCCGTTCCAAAAGGAGGCATTCCGATCACTTTCATCTCCATGGCTACAAAGCCGAGAGAGCTGTTGTTATAGACAATAATTTTTACAGGCAGGTCATATTGATAGATGGTTAAAATATCACCCATCAGCATCGCAAAACCACCATCACCTGACAGAGAAATTACTTGTCTTTCGGGAAAGGCAACCTGTGCACCAATTGCCTGTGGCATCGCACTTGCCATTGATCCATGATTGAAAGAACCAATCAGCTTCCTGCCTTTTTTCATATCCACATAACGTGCAGCCCATACCGTTGGCGTACCAACATCTGCTGTAAATATGGCATTATCGGCCGCTTGCTCACTTAAGATACGGGTTAAATATTCCGGATGAATAGCTTTATCTGGAACCATTTGTGCATGTCCCATCAGGTTTTTCCTGTTCTCCTGATAACGCTGCTGACATTTATCTAAAAAGGCAACATCAGTTACTTCTTCCAGGAAAGGCAGTAAACATTTAATTGTTTCTTTGACATCTCCGGTTAAACCAAGATCCAGTTTACACCTGCGGCCTAATCTTTCTGGACGGATATCTATTTGTATGATTTTGGCTTTTGATGGAAACCATTCTTTATAAGGGAAATCAGTACCCAGCATTAACAGCAAGTCACTTTCTTCAACTGCATGATAACCTGAAGAAATACCAATCAGCCCGGTCATCCCTACATCGTAAGGATTGTCATATTGCACATGTTCTTTTCCTCTGAGTGCATGTACAACTGGTGACTTGATTTTACCTGCAAGTGCTAACAATTCATCATGTGCATCTCTGCAACCCGCGCCACACAATAAAGTGACTTTTTTAGCCTCATTAATAAATTGTGCCAGCTTTTGTAACTCTTCATCAGCAGGACGGATTGCCGGACGGCTGATAAACAAAGGATGCTCTAATTCCTCATGCTCCATTTTCTCCATCGCCACATCACCCGATAAGCTGATAACCGCTACTCCGTTCTGCCCGATAGCATGCTGCATCGCAATCTGTAAAACTCTTGGCATTTGTCTTGACGAGGCGATTGTTTCGCAGTAATAACTGCATTCGCGGAATAAAGATTCAGGACGTGTTTCCTGAAAATAAGAAGTGCCAACCTGCTCACTTGGAATATGCGCTGCAATGGCCAGTACTGGCGCATTACTTTTATGTGCATCATATAAACCGTTGATCAGGTGCATATTTCCGGGTCCGCAGCTTCCTGCACACACCGCTAATTTACCTGTTAACTGCGCTTCAGCGCCAGCAGCAAATGCCGCCGCTTCTTCATGCCGGTAGTGAATCCATTCAATGTCTTTAGAATTACGGATTTCATCCACAATTCCATTCAGAGAATCACCAACTAAGCCATGTACACGTTTAACTCCTGCCTGAATCAGTATCTCTACTAATTTCGCTGCTACTGTTTTTGCCATTATATTTTTGATAAAATAAAAGCCGTCCTCTTGGACAGCTTTCATTGGGTGATTATTTTTTTACAACTTCGTTATATCTGCGTTCCACTTCCGGCCAGTTTACTACTGTCCACCAGGCAGTGATATAGTCTGCACGTTTATTTTGATATTTCAGGTAATAGGCATGCTCCCAAACATCCAGTGCTAAAATCGGACGCCCTTTTTCAGCAACTGCATCCATCAATGGATTATCCTGGTTAGGGGTTGTGGTGATTTTCATCTTCCCATTCTGTACAATTAACCATGCCCAGCCTGAACCAAAACGTTTAGCAGCACTATCTGCAAAAGCAGCCTTAAATTTTTCCATAGTACCAAAATTTGCATTAATTTCCTTCAAAAACTCAGGAGATGCGGGTTTTGGTTTAGGAGCCATAATCTGCCAGAATAAGGAATGATTATAGTGTCCGCCGGCATTGTTACGGATAGCTGCAGGATAAGTTGAAGCTACAGCTAATATTTGTGCCAGCGTTTTACCTTCTGCAGCAGTACCTTTTACAGCAGCATTTAAATTGGTTACATACCCCTGGTGATGTTTAGTGTAATGTATTTCCATGGTCTGCTTATCTATAGCAGGTTCCAGTGCATTATAAGCATAAGGTAATGGTGCGAGTTTGAATTGTGCGCTCAGGGTCTGTGTGCCTGCTATTAACAGAAAAACGGGTAAAAAGCTCTTGAATAATTTCATCGTTATCAATAGGGTTATTTGAAAAAGCTGTTTAAACCCTGCAAATGATTACATAGGTTTAAACAGCTGTCTATTTAAAACGATTATTAAATTAATTTGTTTTCCCTATTTGGTTTTTATGAAGAGGATTAATCCTAAAACACTTACCACCAGGACACCAAATGCAGAAAAAGCAGTCAGAAAATCCCTGAAGTTTTTACCTGCAAAGTCTACCAGCAAAAATTTATGGAATACTGCAAAGCTTAAGCCTTCTCTTCTGTCTGAATCCTGAACTTTTGCTGCTAATCTCCCAGTTGCTGTTTCCACATAATAAGTGAGGTGCTGAGGCGTACTTAAAGCTATTTTTACAACTGGCAAACGCTTATTGACAAAACCATAATCGTTATCAAATTTAGTGAGGTAATCTGAAGAAGAAATAATGAGCGGAGCCGATTCATCAGCTGCCGCATTGGCCATCATTTCACAACAAGCAGCTTCTCCATCAGCAGCTCCCTGAGCTACAAAGTGTTTAACCAGGCTATAACTATACTCCATAATTCCGTCTGGCAGGAGTTGTCCGTTAGCGGCATCATAGCAGGCAATATCAGGCTTCGTTTTTTTAGCTTTCTCTCCAAACATGGTTTCAGCTTTTGCAACCTGCTGCTTTTTCCAGCTATCATTTTCCTTTTTAACCAGGTAAACCTGGTAATAAGTTTTATCATTAAACCTGGCTAGTGAAATATTGCTCACCTGTTCCCAGTTCACTGGTAAAGCCGTAGAAGCAACCACCAGATCACGCGCCTTTACTTCGGGCTCAAAAACATAATTGATCCGGTCATCTGGTGTAAATTTATGTGTAGCATGGTAAAAGCCTGATCCCATAAAGGTCAGTGTAACTAAAGAAGTCCAGATGCCGATACTGCGGTGATATTTCCTCAGAAAACCCACCTTTTGTCCGGTAACTGGCTTTTTAAACTTGTTCCATAAAAAACCGTAGATCAATAAGCCACTTAAAGTAGAAAAGATAACGATCGAGGCCAGTAAAAGAATCAGCACATACCTGGCTGTATTATTCGTAATTTTAGCGATGAATTCATAGCTGTGTAAATTACTGAATACCCATAGAAAAACTTTCCTGTTGGTATCATTGTAATTAGCGAGCCTGCTTTGTGAAGTTTCTACATAAACATCCATTTGATCTTTCCGGTCAAAACTGACCTTCCAGACCGGGAGCAGACGGTTGATATACTTATACTCATCTGTAAAACTGGTGATCTGCGTAACAGATACAATTTTCGAAGTACTGTCTCCCAGAAAATACCTGCTCAGATATGTTGCATATAAACGTTCTCCATCCACCAGCTTTACTCCATCGGCAGCAGAAAAGTACTGTAGCTGGTTCTTCCGGTCTTTTACCTGGTAAAAAGTTTTCCCCTGAAAATCAATTAGCCTGAAATTCAGGAATAAATTGATCCCGTTTTTCTTTAAGACCTCGTTAACAGACAGTTTAACCTGTTCGCTATGGATCGCTTTAGGTTTAATATATTCATGAGCGATCTGCAATTTGAACCAGTGGGCAATAATGGGATGACTTAAACCAGAGCATGTCCAGAAAATTACTGGAATGATGGTTATAATCCCAAGGATACGGTGCCAGGAATACATGTTCCTTTTCACCGTCCGGGTAAGATTTTCAGTACTCATCTTAGTGTTTATATTCTGCCAGCAGGATATCCATATCCTTCATGAGCTGTTCTACCTGGGCATCTACTGTTCCATCGTAAGCGCCTCTGATCCTTTTATCTTTATCCACCAGCACAAGATATCCCTGATGAATGAAACCACCTGGTGCAGCCTTATCCTGTCCTACAGAAACCAGGTAATTACGTTCGGCCAAAGCATAAATTTCTTCTTTGGTTCCCCATAAAAACTCCCACTGCGTACCTTTAATTCCTAGTTTAGTTGCATAAGCTTTCATTCTTGAAGGCGTATCATATTTCACATCAATGGTGTGTGAAGCTAATTTCACCTCCGGATTATTTAAATACTTATGATATACTTTCAACAGGTTGCGGTGCATGGTCGGGCAGATTGTAGGGCAGGACGTAAAAAAGAAATCAGCGACATAAATGGAGCCGTCAAAATCTTTATTGGTCACCACTGCGCTATCCTGATTCAGAAATTTAAAGGCCGGAATAGTCCGGTAGGTCGTATCAGTACCGGTAATATCCTGCTGTAAAAAAGGGAGTCTTTTTGCTTTATCTTTACAACCTGCAACTACTGCCAGCAGCAGAAACAGGTAAATTAATTTCTTTCCCATTATTTCCTGAATTGTTTAAGGTAAGCATCAGACGACTTAATTTCAGCTTTATACAAACTATCTATCTTTCCGATTTTAATCCGTTCTGCTCTAAAATATTTAATCGCATCTTCATTGGATTTACCGGTCACATCTGGTTCAAATTTGTGCATCCAGTCATTCATTAACTCTTCAGCTACGTTTAACCTGGCCAGCGTAGCTTTCATCACTTCTTTTTCTTTTAAAGTATCGGTAGAAGGAAACCTGGTTTTCAGCGCAGGTATTTCTTTCAGCATAGAATCCAGCTTCATCTGATTGTTGACCAGTATACCATGATCTTCCATCACCACATCATGAAATTTCATGACTTCATCTCTTTCTGACTTATAATTTGGATTTTGAGTACAGGCAACTGCTCCTGTAACTAATACGAGTACGGCTAAAAATAATTTCATATTGTATGGTTTGAATAGCGACGTATGGACAATCCTGCAGGATCGTGAGCTTTAAAACCATCCTGATATACTGCAAAAATTGTATTACATCATTTGACAGCCTGCTTTAGATTAAACAGACTTATAAAAAATTGAATTAAAAGATAGTATTAGCAGGAGAACTGCGGAGGATGGAAAATAGCGCTCAGACGCGCAACTGGTACTCCCGTTGTTAAGGGAATACGCAGGTTTATCGCAATAAAAGAATATTGTTTAAATATAAAAGGGGTAGAAACTATAGCTTCCTGCAACTGGATTTTCTGAAACTGATGATCTTGTTTCTGCTCCTTCTCCTGTGCTTGTTTAAGCTTTCTCATCAGGTAACATTTCCCATTGCAATGCAATTGTGGTTTATCTTTATTCACACAAAGCTCTTTGGCAATATACCCCTGGTTCATCTCGAAACCTGCAACGACAAAAAGTCCCGACAGGCTTACTGAAACCGAACACATTAAAAGTAATATAGCTATAAAGCGTGTGAACATGGATTGTTACCCCCTTAATTTACCCCATTTTAAATAGGTTGCTCCCCAGGAGAATCCTGCACCAAAAGCGGTGAGCAACAAGTTATCATTTTCTTTGAAATCATTTTTAAATTCCCACATACATAATGGGATCGTTGCAGCAGTTGTATTGCCGTAAAGCTGAATGTTAACCTTTACCTGGTCTTCTTTCAAGCCTAACTTATCTCCTACTGCCTGAATGATACGCAGATTAGCCTGATGCGGAATCAACCAGCTGATGTCTTTAATCTCCAGATGATTTCTTTCCATGATCTCATTACAGGTCTGCGTCATGCCTTCAATTGCAGCTTTAAAAACAATCCTTCCATTTTGAGAAATGTAATTCTGTTTCTTGCCAAGCGTATCCAGTGAGGATGGATTTAATGAACCACCAGCGGTAACGATCAGGTGTTCTTTACCAAGGCCGTCAGTTCTGAATACATTATCTACCAATCCTGTTTCTGCTTCAGTTTGTTCCAGTAAAACTGCTCCTGCACCGTCACCAAAAAGAATACAGGTATTTCTGTCTTCATAATTAACTATAGAACTGTTTGCATCTGCACCGATCACAATTACATTTTTGTAACGGTTGCTCTCAATTAAGCTGGCACCCAGAGTCAGTGCATAGAGAAAGCCACTACAAGCCGCATTGGAATCCACACCCCAAGCATTTTTCAATCCTGCTTTTTCACAGACAATACTAGCGGTGGAAACCATAATATAATCTGGAGTAGCCGTAGCTACAATTACGCATTCGATTTCATCGGGGTTAATGTGACTATCTTCCAACAGTCTTTTGACTGCCATGGTAGCTAAATCGGAAGTTGCAAGTGAATCATCATTAAGGATTCTTCTCTCATGGATACCAGTTCTTGAAATAATCCAGTCACTATTCGTATCCACCATTTTCTCCAGATCGTGATTGGTTAAAATGGTTTCCGGTACATATCCTCCCAAAGCTGTTATGGCAGCATTATATCTCTTTCTCATTAAGCATTACAATTCTTGGCGCAAAACTAATAAATATTTACAGCTGTGTTACACTTTATTTTTATAGTAGCGTACCTTTGCCGGATCAATAAATTTTATTATGAGATATCAATACCTACTTATCTTCGCTATTTTACTGACTGCCACGCTGTTTGCTTCTTCCTGCAAGAATGAAAGAAAACTTCCGATATATGGCTTAAGAGACACTAAAACAGTCAAAAACAGCGATGGGACGGCTGGTGTTGATACCATTTATCAAACTATACCCGCTTTTAAATTCCTGAATCAGGATAGTGTATATATTACAAACGACCATTTTAAAGGTAAAATATATATTGCCGATTTCTTTTTCACTTCCTGCACGAGTATCTGCCCTATTATGCATAGAAACTTGAAAATGATCTCAGAAAAGTTCAAAAATAATCCTGATGTCATGTTTTTATCACATACGATAGATTTTAAGTATGACACACCTTCAGTGCTTAAAAAGTATGCACAAAAGCTTGGCGTGGATGGTCCGAAATGGCAATTTGTATACGGTCCGAAAGACAGTGTTTATACTTTAGCAGAGAAAAGTTATCTGGTCGCTGTTCAGGTCGATAGTACAAACAGAGATGGTTATGTGCACCAGGGCTTTCTGGTTTTAATTGATAAAGACAGAAGAATCCGCGGTGCTTATGATGGAACAAATCCTGAACAGGTAGCACAATTAGAAAAAGATATTCCGGTTTTATTAGCAGAGGATAAAAAATAGAGATGAGGAAATTTATAATCATTACCCTGGTTTCGCTTGCGCTGATCAGCATGTTTTATTCTTGCCAGACGGCAGAAACGGTACAGCAGGATGCTTATTATGTAAATGGAAGAGATCTTTATATTAAGCATTGCCAGAATTGTCATGGTGGAAAAGGTGAAGGATTGGGTGCTTTAACCCCTCCGCTTACGGATAGTGTTTTCATGAAAGCGAATAAAGAAAAGCTGGCTTGTATTATTAAAAATGGAATTTCAACACCGGTTACGGTACATGGACAGGTTTATGAAGGTAAAATGCCTGAATTTAACCTGGCTAATATAGATATTGCACAATTAGTGGTCTATATCACCAATGGCTTCGGTCATCGACAAGGAATGTACAGTACTCAGCAGGTAGAAAACGATCTAAAGAACTGCAAGTAGTATTTTTTAAATCGGTTTCTGTACCTTTGCGCAAAATGCAAGCTGTTCTATCGCTGTAAGTAATGCTCCGGCATCTTAAAGAGGAAAGTCCGGGCAACACAGAGCATCCCGCTTCCTAACGGGAAGAGGTTTGGGATTGAAGACCTGAATTATGGAAAGTGCCGCAGAAAATATACCGCCGATGGCCTGTAAGGGCACAGGTAAGGTTGAAATCGCGAGGTAAGAGCTCACGAATTTTCCGGGTGACCGGAAGGGATGGTAAACCCCGGGAGTTGAAAGACCAAATAGGCTGACGCATGTAGGGCTGCTCGTCCGATGTCAGTGGGTAGGTCGTTAGAGATAAATGGCGACATTTATAGTAGATTAATGGTAGAAGCTTTGATTTATCAAGGTACAGAACCCGGCTTACAGGCTTGCATTTTTTTATTTTATCTGTATTATTTGATAATTAGTAAATATATTCGTATCCGATAAAAGACTAACAACCCCTATGGCTAAATTATTAATTATTGATGATGAACGTGCGATAAGAAGCACATTACGTGAGATCTTAGAGTACGAAAATTACGAGGTAGAGGATATTGATAATGGAGTTGATGGATTAGATCTGATCAAAAAAAAGAAATACGACCTGGTATTATGTGATATAAAAATGAATAAGATGGATGGTATGGAAGTGCTTGAACAAGCATTGGCCTACAGTCCTGATTTACCATTTATTATGATCTCCGGCCATGGTACTGTAGAAACGGCTATTGAAGCCAGCAAAAAGGGTGCTTTTGACTTTATCTCTAAACCACCTGATTTAAACCGTTTACTGATTACTGTCAGAAATGCACTGGACAGAGGTAACCTGGTTACTGAGACTAAAGTTCTAAAACGCAGAGTAAGTAAAACAAGAGATATCCTGGGCAGTTCAGAGAATATCAATAAAATTAAAGAAACGATTGAACGTGTTGCCCCTACTGAAGCCCGTGTATTGATTACAGGTGCAAATGGTAGTGGTAAAGAACTAGTAGCCCGTTGGTTACATGAAAAATCACACCGTTCAGAGAACCCTTTAATTGAAGTGAACTGCGCTGCAATCCCATCTGAACTGATTGAAAGTGAACTTTTCGGTCACGAAAAGGGATCATTTACCTCTGCTGTAAAACAGCGTATCGGTAAATTCGAACTGGCCAATGGTGGTACTTTGTTCCTGGATGAAATCGGGGATATGAGTCTTTCTGCACAAGCAAAAGTACTTCGTGCTTTACAAGAACATAAGATTACGCGTGTTGGTGGTGAAAAGGAATTAGAAGTTAATGTACGTGTCCTGGCTGCAACCAACAAAGACCTGATGAAAGAAATTGAAGATGGCAATTTCAGAATGGATTTATACCACCGTTTAAATGTCATCAACATTCATGTTCCTCATTTAACAGAACGCCGTGAGGATATTCCTGAGATCGCAATGAGCTTCCTGGAAGATATTTGTAAGGATTATGGCATGCCCGTTAAAAAGATCAGTGAAGCCGGAATGGTTGCATTGCAAAACTTACCATGGACAGGAAACGTACGTGAGTTACACAATATGATTGAACGTCTGATTATTCTAAGTGATAAGATTATCTCTGAACATGAGGTTGTTGCATTTGCCAATCCAGGTGGAGGAACCAACATTGGTGCCGCAAATCATGGTTTTAACGGTAATAGCAACGGTTCATCTGCAGGAACAACCAATTACGATAAATTCACAAATTTCCAGGATTACAAAGATCATGCGGAAAGAGAATTCATCAAGTTTAAATTGGAAAAGAACAACTGGAACGTTTCTAAAACTGCGGATGATATTGATATTCAACGTAGTCACTTGTACAGTAAAATTGAGAAATTCGGCTTAAAAAGAGTCACTGAATAATATTTCATTCGCCTGAACAGCAAAAAGGGATTAGCAGTGCTAATCCCTTTTTTAGTATTTATTTAGTCATGGTACGTTATTTGTATGTTATGCTCAAAAGAAGCAGAAAATACGCCAGTTATAATTCGGCTGGATATACTAGCGAATCTGGAAAATGTTTTATAGCTTCATGTAAATTTTAAAAAACCGCAATATGAAAAAGTTAATCGTTATGATGCTGTTGGCTGTAATGGCTTTTACAACCACGCAAACATTCGCTCAGACAAAAAAGGATGGGTCAAAAGATATGCGTTATAAAAAGAACAAACAGCCTTTGAAAAAAGACGGAACACCTGATAAGCGTTTTAAGACAAACAAAGAAGTAAAAAAAACAACAGTTAAGAAGACAACAGCTGTAAAAAAAGCAGCTTAAGCTTCCTGACTGAATAGCACGAAAAGAATGCCCTGGATAATTTTCAGGGCATTTTGCATATCTGAGCTGCCTATGACAACAATTAGTAAATAATTCACGTTATTTGGATTGATAAGAAGTTATTTGAATCGATATGAGGTTAATAAAATATGTGAGTACACTGGTACTCTTCTCTTTACTTGCACTGGCTGCTTCCGCACAGGATGCTGTAGTGATTGATACTGGTAATTTTGTCCGCGGAACCATACAGGGAACCGATTTCCTGACGGTTGGTCTCAAGAAAGACGATGGAACAATGGCGCAGTATAATGCTAAAGATATTAAGGAGTTTTTATGGAATGGGGAAACCTATGTCAGCAAGCCTTTTTTAGCGAACAAGAAAGCCGGATACCGTTTCTTTAAATTGGTAGAAGCAGGAAAGTTGAATTTATATTCAATGGGTGGCAGCACAGGAGTTACTGAAAAACCAAGAAGACGGGTTCGTTTTTCACCTTCCATCGGTCTGGGTATTGGAACCGGAGGTTATAGTGGTGTTGGAATTGGCGGAGGCATAAGTTTTGGCGGTCGTGGAGATGATGATGACCGTCCCAGAAGAGAACGCCGCGCGTTATATTATATAGAAAAACCAGGTTCTGGTGATATGATGGAGATTACTCCGGATAATTCAGATACAAATACACAGTATATTAAAAATATTTTAATGGAGAAAATGTCGGATGATCAGGACCTGACTGAACGCATTAAAGGAATAGAATATTTTGATGTAAAATCTCTGACTTCACTGGTAAAGAGTTACAATTCTGTTCACCAATAAGATGAATTATAAGCAGAAAAGCTGTTCCTGACAACCGGGAACAGCTTTTCTGCTTTAAGGCTAACTGTTGTTCTGCAAATCATAAATTTCGTGCATCACTCCTTTTAGCTGTTTATATATCTTTTTGTAAAGACCAAAACTGGTTTGATAACTCAGGTGATTCTTTTCATCAGGTTCAATATAGGTAATGTCCTGCTGATCTGGAAGTGGATAAGCTGCTGAAAGACCGAGTGCTTTAAACGCAACATAAGCCGCCCCTACTGCCGAAGCATCTTCCACACTATATAACAAAAGTCTTTTGCCTGTTATATCAGCCATAATTTGCAGCCATATGGCCGAAGTCACAAAACCTCCGCTTACATTTAACTGTTTTATTTCTTGCCCTGAGGCAGTTAATGCCAGTAAAACATCATTCAGAGCGAAACAAATTCCTTCAATTACCGCACGGGTAAAATGAGCGGTCTGATGATTCAGACGGATTCCGAAAAATGTACCGCAACTTTTGGAATCCCAGATTGGAGCACGCTCTCCCTGTAAATAAGGCAGAAAAATAAGGCCTTCAGCACCAGGTTTAATAGCTTCAATTTTATTCAGTACGTCGTTGTAATCATTTTCATTGAGCGCTGTTTTTTGAAGGACATTCTTCATATGCCATTTCAAGGCAATTCCTCCGTTATTGACAGGCCCTCCATTGATCAAAGTCTCTTCATCCAGCCGGTAACTGAAAGTCATTGCCTGCTCATTCAATACAGCAGTATCACCCGCAACTCTTAAAGCCCCGCTTGTTCCTATCGTTAAAGCTGCAATTCCTGGTTTTACTGCCCCTGTTCCTAAATTAGCCAGACAGCCATCCGTTGCTCCGATCACAAAAGGTGTATTTTTATTCAAACAGGATAAGCCTGCTGAAGGATCAGCATCTTTTCTTAAATAATGTGTACTCACCAAAGCAGAAAGCTGTTCCGGCCTGATTCCGGCGGCAGCTAAAGCTTCCGGATGCCAGACAAGCCGCTGAATATCCATAAGCCCGGTACAGGAGGCTACTGAATAATCCACCTCAAAAGTATGAAACAAACGATACCAGATATATTCTTTGATAGAGATGAATTTATAAACACTTTTGAAAAATTCAGGCTGATTCTCCCTGATCCAGATAATTTTGCATAAAGGAGACATCGAATGAACTGGTGTACCCGTTGCTTTATATAAGAGTGCACCCAATGGAGTCGCTAATAAAGAAGCTGCAACCGGGGTACTTCTGCTGTCTGCCCAGGTCATCATTGGCGCCAATGCTTTCCCATTTTCATCTACAGCAATCAAACTATGCATAGCACAGCTCAAACTGATTGCCTCAGGACCAGACTTCAGCCCGGTAACTATAGCACTTATACTTTGCTGAAAGGCTTTCCAGATCAGCTCAGGATCCTGCTCACTATAACCAGGTTGTTTGACCTCGGTTGGATAAAAATACTGACTACTATCAAAAGCTTTATGATCTGCTCCTACAGCTACTGCTTTAGTACTTCCGGTTCCAATGTCTATTCCAAGGATATATTGCATGAGTATTGATTAAGCCGCAATTTAAACTTTATTCAAGATACCAGGTATCCTGATCTATATAAATAAGTCTAAAACTCTTCTACATAGTCCAGGTCCTTAAAGAAAGTCTCTTTCATCCTGCTTAAGGCATAAAATGCAACCGCAAAGCTGATTATTGCCACTGTGATTCCGGAATGGATAATATTTCCGCCGAAAGCACCTTTTAACAGTTGAAAAAGTAAGGTGAGCGGAACAACGGCACCACGAACAAAGTTAGGAACGGTAGTGGTTACTGTAGCTCTGATATTCGTGCCAAACTGTTCGGTTGCAATCGTCATAAAGATTACCCAGTAACCCACAGTCAGCCCTATACCGCCACATAACCAGTAGAAATGTTGTAAACTAAGGTCATAAAGCGTAAAGTAAGCAGTAATACCGACTGTGGCCATCCCCAGGAAAATATAAACCACTTTAATCCGGCTCTTTAGCCACTGGCTGATTAATCCGCCGGCGATATCACCAATCACGATCCCTCCATAACACCAGGCTACGGCTGCACCTGCGCTCACTTCTCCCTGTACACGTAATACTTTACCGAATTCAGGAGATAACGTAATTAAGATCCCTACAACAAACCATAAAGGGATACCAATCAGAATACACCGGATATATTTAACAAACTGAACTTTATTTTTAAACAGCGCGAAGAAATCACCCCGGTTACCCGCTTCTTTGGATTGACTGAACATTCCGGATTCTGCTACCCCGATCCGGAGTAAAAGCAGAAATAAGCCTAATCCGCCTCCAATAAAGAAAGAAGTACGCCAGTCAAATATCTGCGCGATAAAATAGGCTACTACAGCACCGCTCACCCCAACAGAGGCCACAATGGTGGTTGCATATCCTCTCTTTTCTTTAGGCATCAGCTCTGCGACCAGCGTAATCCCGGCACCTAATTCTCCAGCCAGTCCCAGCCCGGCAACAAAACGCCAGAATGCGTAAGCATTGACAGAGTGTACCAGCCCATTGGCAATATTGGCCAGGGAATACAGGAATATAGAACCAAATAATACTGATAAACGGCCTTTTTTATCGCCAAGCATTCCCCATAAGATACCTCCGATCAGCATGCCGATCATTTGTATGTTTAATAGCATAATACCAGTATCGGTTAATGCTGAACCGCTAAGTCCAAGAGATTTTAAACTCGGAATACGGACAATACTGAATAATAAAAGATCGTAAATATCAACGAAGTAGCCCAGAGATGCTACTAGAATAGCTGCACTTAAGGCAGCATTAGAGGCTTTGTGTGGTTGCATCAGGTTAGCATGATTTTTTGTGTAACTAATGTAGTAATTTATGCTTCACCTAATTAACTTTCTTTAACAATTGAGTTGCAAAAAATCGAATATATTTGTGGGTAGTCATTCATTATTCATCTTAAACCCAGATCTGTTATAGCCAAAACTCTACTTTAACAATACAATACTAAGTATGACAGGTGCTAATCATATGATTTGGGAACATCAGCAGCATTGCCAGATTTCATTACAACTTGCAGCAGAAGAACTTTTTAATTCATTAGATGACAGGCTTTCTCCACGGATTTTTTTGATCGGTGTATTGCTTAAACCTGATATGCACCTTCCATTTGTGAGCCTGGAATGTCCGGATGCTGCCTATGAAATGAAGGATTTTGTGTCTTTAAAAGCGCTGAGCATACAACATAGCTTATTAGTGAAACAAGAGAACGAGGAGGAAAAAGAGAGCCATACCGGGTTATTGAATACTGCTTATATCACAGAGATGCAGTATATTTTAAGAACACATGTTAATGGAAAAAACAATGCTTATTTTTTCTCTGAACCAGTTTATGTGAATGGATATCTCGTTTATGTAGTGATGGAATTAAGCAGACCACTGCTGAGTACTTTTTATTATCTGACTAAAAATACACTTCCAAACGGGCAGCACATCAGCCGCTCCTTTCTGGAGAGTATTATCAAAGTATATTCAGATTCCGCAGCTGATGCGCTGAAATCAAAACCACAATCAGATTTTAACGTACTGGCTAAAAGCCGTGATGAGCTGGTGAGTAAAGCTGGTCACGATTTTCTGACCACAATTTCTCTTGCCGGACAAAATTCCAGCAACCTGCATGTATTGTTTGATGCATGTAATACCATTTCCTCTTTGAAATACGAGGGCGAAGAGGGTTTTGGGAAAATGATTATTGCAAAACAGCAGCACCCCAATGTTAAAGTGACAATGCTATTGGAAAATCCTATACATATTAAAGATTTCAGGAAGATGAGAAAATTTCTGGAGCTGGCAGATAATAAGCAGATGATGCTTTCAGATTCAGTCTGGATTTATGGCTTAGGACAGTTAACAGGAAAGTATAATTACCATGATGAGTCTTTGTTTATTGTACATTTCACCAAACATTTTCACTGGGAAGTTTTACACCATGATCATATTATGATGTCTGTTTCGTTCCGGATGCCAGCACTGCATAATGAAAAAATCAATAAAGAAAAGTTCTATTCCAGTCTTAAACGAGTATTTCATGGAATAGATAAATCAAAGTTAAATGCCCTTTGGGAGGTTACGATGGAGGCCACCAAACAAAAACACGGAACTATTTTAGCCATTTCTTCTGAAGCAGATCAGGAAGCTATCCGGCTGAGCAGCCAGTGTTTTAAAATTAAACCCATGCGGATCAATAAAGATATTATCCATCAGATCACTTCTATCGATGGCGCTGTATTAATTGACATTGATTGTACTTGTCATGCTATAGGGGTGATATTAGATGGCATTGCTACAGCTAACGGTGATTCATCCAGAGGTGCACGGTATAACTCAGCAGTGAGGTATTATGAGCATATGATCAATAAAGCGCAGACAGTTTTGGTAGTGATTTCAGAAGATGGCCTGATTGATCTGATTCCGGATCTTAAAGCACAGATCAAACATTCGGTCATTGTAGCACAGATCCGGGAACTTACCAAACTCAGTCAAACTGATAAATACAGGAGAAGAAATTTCAACCGTTTGATGGAGTTCTTCCAGGAAAATGATTTTTATTTGTCTCCAAAAGAATGTGCCACGGTTAATAGGTTACGCAGAATAATTGAAGTGAAATATAAAGATAGTGAAGACGGGGTAAGAATGATATGGAATAATTTAGTACCCAATAGTGCAATGAATATTGGATATTATGTGAGAGAGTAAATTAAAATATGACCTGACACAGATTAAATGCAATAAAGTTGCTTCTATATTTGCAGTTCAATACGATATGCTATGTCTCTTTCAAAAACTTTACAACGCCTCGACCGGTTCGGAATGACTGCTTCTGCTTTATGTGCAATCCATTGTGCCTTAGTTCCTATATTTCTGACTACACTTCCGCTTTTAGGTCTTGAATTTTTAAGTAATGAATGGGTAGAGATCTCAATGATCATCGTATCAGTAGTACTCGGAACATTATCATTAAGCCTGTCTTACCGGAAACAACATCATAAATTATTTCCGTTTATTGTTTTATTAAGTGGCTTTGCATTAATTGCCATAGGCCATTTTTCTGGCATAGAAAACCTCGAGCCTGTTCTGATCCCTATGGGCGGGTTCACTGTAGCAGCTGCTCACCTGGTCAACTGGAGATTAAACAGGTCATGTACACATCACGGGAAATAGCTATCCGATAATAAAATTTGAAATGCTTTTTATAATTGTATAAACAATATGTCTATTTTGCCGGTATGAAATCTTTAGCCAGGAAAACTTATATCTTATCAGCCGCGGTCTCTATGCTATCATTTGGTACACTGGCTCAAAAACCAGCACAAAATCCGGATGATGCTACTTATATAACCGCGCATTATACAAAAATTGAAAAGCAGGTTCCGATGCGGGATGGTGTAAAGCTGTTTACTATTATCTATGTTCCAAAAGATAAAACAAAAAAATATCCGATACTCTATAACCGTACTCCTTATAGTGCGGGGCCATATGGAGCAGAGCTGTACAAAACAAGTTTAGGTCCATCTATGGTTTTTGCAAAGGAGGGTTATATATTCGTTTATCAGGACGTAAGAGGCAGATATATGTCTGAAGGGGAATTCGTCGCTACGCGTCCCTATATTCCCAATAAAAAAGGGAAAACAGCTGTAGATGAAAGTTCTGACAGTTATGATACGATAGACTGGCTGGTTAAAAATGTGGATGGAAACAATGGCAAAGTTGGAACCTGGGGAATTTCTGCTCCTGGTTTTTATACAACAATGACTACCGTTGATGCACATCCTGCTTTAAAAGCTGCTTCTCCGCAAGCCCCGGTAACGGATTGGTTTATGGGAGATGACCGTCACCATAATGGCGCATTCTTTTTGATGGGGACATTCTCCTTTTTAGCTTATTATGGGGCACCAAGACCTGAACCTACACCAAACCATGCAGATAGATTTATGGCTTATGGTACGCCAGATGCTTATGAATTCTATAAAAACCTCGGCCCTTTAAAAAATGCTGATGAACGCTATTTTAAAGGAAAAAACCCGATCTGGAATGAAATGATGGAAAATGAAAATTATTCTGATTTCTGGAAGTCACGTACTCCGGTTCCACATCTTAAAAATATTAAACCAGCAGTGATGACTGTTGGCGGATGGTTTGATCAGGAGGATTTATATGGTCCTTTAAAGACATTTGCAGGCATAGAAAAGAATAAACCAGCTGCCCCAAACTATTTGGTGATGGGCCCATGGACGCATGGAAGCTGGACTACGGGCAGCAATGAAGCTCTGGGTAATGTACGTTTTCATTCAGAAACAGGGCCTTATTACAGGGAGCAGATTGAACTGGCCTTTTTTAATCACTATCTTAAAGGAACAGTAAATCCTGAGCTGCCAAAAGCTACAATCTTTGAAACAGGTTCAAATCAATGGAAAAAGTATACCGCATGGCCCCCTGTTGAAGCTAAAGAAGAACGTCTTTATTTTCATGCTGGAGGGAAATTATCTTTTGAAGCCCCTGTAAAGGATGCAAAGGAATATGATGAATTTATCAGCGATCCGCAGAAGCCTGTTCCTTATACCAATACAATCAGAATTGACAGAGGAAGTGACTTTATGTATGAAGATCAGCGTTTTGCTGCTTCAAGACCGGATGTGTTGGTTTATCAGACTCCTGTCTTAGCGCATGATGTAGTAATCTCCGGACATCTTTTAGCTGATCTGTTCGTTTCTACAACAGGCACAGATGCCGATTTTATAGTGAAACTTATTGATGTATATCCTGGTGATGCGCCTGATGACAGTCCGATCGCTGATACAAAAATGGGTGGTTTTCAGCAGCTGGTTCGTGGTGAGGTGATGCGTTCTAAATTCAGAAACAGCTTTTCTGAGCCGGAAGCAATGGTTCCGGGCGCGGTAACTGAAGTTAAATTTGATATGCAGGATGCGGCACATTGCTTTAAGAAAGGACATAAGATCATGGTTCAGGTTCAAAGTTCCTGGTTTCCTTTAGTAGACCGCAATCCGCAAACATTTGTAAACATATATAAAGCTACGGAGGCTGACTTTCAAAAAGCGACCCACCGTGTATATTTTAAAAACGGACAGGCATCAAGCTTGAAAGTTAATGTGCTGAAGGCTGATTAAAAGACTTCAACTTCCCAGCTCCTTTTCCAGTCAAGCCCTGGCGATAAAGATTGTATTCCTTCTTTATCGCTAAGCTGCTGGTTGTGATGAATGCCGTCAGCAATACCGCACCAGGGTTCCAGACACACAAAATCTGCATCCTTCGCTGACCAGATTCCAAAGAAAGGAAAATCTATAAAACGGAAATTAAGGCCATGCTGATTTTTTGTATTCTTTAACTGAATAGATTTACTGTTCAGGTCTTTGATCACCAGCGCATCATTGTAAAACAATTCATGCTGCAAGTTTAGTTTACGGTCACTGAGCTGTAAGATAGCGACCTGATCACTAATCAGGTTATCTTCAATCTGGTGAATATTCAAAGACTCATCCTGAGAAAATTCAAGGTAATAATCTTCATAAAGCGTATCTGAAGTTAAGGGTACAGCAAAAGCCGGGTGGGCACCTGCAGAAAACAAAAGGTCTTTTGTTCCCGGATTACTCACTTCATAAATACAGGAAACTGCTGCGCCGGAAAGGCTGTATCTCAAACTGAATTTAAACTCAAAAGGATAAACCTCCAGAGTTTGTGCGTTGTGAGCAAGTGTAAATAAAGCTTCCTCTTCATTTATTTGCTGAACCTCAAAATTAAGATCCCTTGCAAAGCCATGACGGGGAAGCTGATAGGATTGCTCACCAATCCAATAGGTGTTATTTTTAAGTGCCCCTACAATTGGAAAAAGTACCGGACTGAATTTGCCCCAAAAAGCAGGATCACCTTTCCATAAATATTCCAGGTTATCTTTTTTGCTTTTGATACTTTGTAACTCTGCTCCTTTTGCCGAGATAGTTACTTTGATATTTTCGTTTTCCAGTAAAATCATCATTTTATAAATTTAGGCAAAAAGGGGGCTTTTAGTACCTTATTTAACTAATAGTCTTTCTATTCTTTTAACTACATAATCCAGATCAAACGGTTTACTGATATAAGCATCGGCTTGTGCAGTAACACTTTTCTCCTTACTTTCAGGATTCGCTGACATCACAATCACCGGAATATGTTTAGTAAACATATCAGTTTTCAAATCATCACAAATTTCAATTCCGTTTCCGTCAGGCAGCATCACATCAATAATAAACAAATCTGGTAATGCGTCATTCAACTTGCTTTTTAATTCTGCAAAAGTTGAAGATAACTGTAATTCATACCCTTCATCTTTTAATAAAAATTCAATAATGTATCTGATATCCTGGTCATCTTCTAAAACATGTATTCTTTTCTTCATAATTTCTTTTGGTGGGAATCTAAATTTTCACTCAATATGCAAACATTGTTCCGAATTCTCAGGTTTCAGAACATTTTCTCTTAACTATCTTTTCTTAAGACTTCTAAAGGTGGATGCTTCAATATTCCCCTGCTGCTGCTCATTCCTGTGAACACTACAATCAAGGTCACTGCACTAAATAATAATACTACAGGTAAAAGTTCAGGCGTGAAAACTGCATCGAAAATATAGGTTGCCAGTGCCCAGCTCCCTGCCAGGGCAATGACCATTCCTGCAGCAGCAGCAAGCAGACCAAGAAACAGGTATTCAATAGCTGTAATCGCAAGAATCTGTGTTCCTTTTGCACCAATAGTTCTTAGGAGTACAATTTCCCGAAGCCTTTGGTTTTTACTGCTTCGCACGGCAGAAATTAACACAATCCAGCCTGTAATAATGCTGAATGAAGCCATGAAGCGAATAACAAAACTGATTTTACCAAGTAAAGTATCCAGAACCTGTAAAACCAGTCCAAGATCGATAACTGAAATATTTGGAAAAATCCGGACTACTGCTGCCTGAAATTTTGCAGAAGTTTCCGCATCAGGAATTTTAGTCATCAGCACGTGGAATTTAGGGGCATCTTCTAAAACACCAGCAGGGAATAAGACACGAAAATTAGTTTGTACTTTCCCCCATTCTACTTTCCTTAAACTTCCGATCACAGTTGGAATCTGCATGCCCTGAACATTAAAAAGCATTTTATCTCCTACTTTCACCCCAATCCTTTCTGCATAACGATCATCAAGCGAGATATAAACTATATCCTCCGGATAGTTAACTTTCCCAATCCACTTTCCGGCTGTGATTTTTTCTGCACTGGTTAATTGTGTTTGAAAAGTAGCCCTGATCTCATTTTTAAAGGCAGATGAGGAGCTTTCCCGCTTTTGATTCTCCTGGTTTTCAGGCTCCTTCTTTTTTAAACTATCAGCCTCAGCCAGTTGCGTAGCCGTTTTACCGTTAATTTCTTCCAGACGCATCGTTACTACTGCAACCTGATTCATTAAAGGTAAATGATATTGCTTAGTGAGCGCATTTAAAGCCTCAACCTGATCATCCTGAATATCAAAAAGAGCCATATTGGGTTGATCTTTTCCAGAAGAGATGGTCACTTTATTGATCAGTATCCCCTGAACGAAATACAAGGTAGCAATCAGTGTGGTCGATAAACCAATGGCTACAATGAGCATAAGGGTCAGGTTGCCTGGCCGGTAGAGATTGGAAAATCCTTGTCTCCAGGTATAGGCAATACCTTTGGGAATTGTTTTTTTAACCAGCGCTAATAGTAGAACTGATAGTCCGTAGAATATAAAAATAGTAATTACCAGCGCTCCTGAAAAGATAAGAGCCTGTAACCAGCTATCCATCTGAAGATAGGTAAAACCCAGTACGAATAAGAAAATGATCAGATAAACTATAATTTTAAGGGGATCTGTTTTTAATTTAACCTGCTCAAAAGATAGTCTTATTGCATTGAGCGGGGATATCCGGCGAACCGATAAAAGAGAGGGTAAAGCAAAAAGTATGGCAATTACCACCCCAGTTATGATCCCCTGTAATATGGCCATCCAGGAAATTTGCATCGTAAAGTCTACCGGCAGAAAATCTTTCAGCACATAGGGTAATAAAAACTGAAGTCCGGACCCGATTATCGCACCTGCAACTGCACCCGCAAACCCAATAAATGTCAATTGAATGAGGTAAATAAAGAAGGCTTCCCATGCGCTTACTCCCAGACAGCGTAAGGTTGCAATTGCAGCGAGTTTTTCACTGATATAAACGTGAATTGCACTTCCAACTCCGATACAGCCTAATAATAAGGCGATAAACCCTGCTAAAGAAAGAAATTGAGTCAGATCCTGAAAAGCACGGCCTGTACTTTGTTTTTTAGACGCAATGGTTTCGTAGTCCATTCCCTCTTTATCTAAAACAGGCTTGATCTTTTTCAATAAAAGAGGAATCGCTGCTGACTGCTTGAATTTATAATAGAAGGAATAGTGAATGCGGCTGCCAAACTGGGCCAGTCCGGTCTGTTTCAGATATTTAAAAGGAATATAAACCACCGGTGAAATGGAAGCCATAATTCCTGATTGTCCCGGTGCCTGATCTAAATAACCTGCAATCGCAAAGTTAAGTTTACCAATCTGAACAGAATCGCCTGGTTTGGAATTAAATTGCAGCATCACGGTTTTGTCTATGAGCGCATTTCTTCCCTGGTCAAATTGTTTAGCGGCTAATTCTGGGGTTGTTTCTATGGTTCCATAAAAAGGATACTGACCCTCGAGCGCCTTAATCTGCACTAAACGGCTCCCCTGCCCTTTAATAAAATAAAGCATCGAAGGAAAGCTTTGTTCTTTTGCGCGCTGATCACCTAAAGTATCCAGCATAGCCAATACAGGTTTACTGATCTCTTTGCGGCTATCAATAATCAGGTCTGCACCGGTCAATGTTTTAGCTTGTTCATCAATATCACGCTGTAAGTTATCACTGAAAGAATAGACAGCCACCAAAGCTGCAATCCCTAAAATAATAGAGGAAGTAAAAAGGAAAAGCCTGGACCGGTTTTTACGACTATCCCGCCATGCCATTTTAAACAACCAGGAAACAGGAACAGTTTTTCGGAAAACAGGTTGTTGATCAGGCATAAGTTTTTTGTTCATCAGCTATAATTACTCCACTTTTCAACTTAATAATCCTGTCAGTCCGCGATGCCAGCTCCAGATCATGGGTAACGATTACAAGAGTTGTTCCTGCTTCTTTATTTAAATCGAAAAGAAGCCGGATTACTTTTTCACTGGTTTCTCCATCCAGATTTCCTGTAGGTTCATCGGCAAATAAGATTGCGGGAGTATTAGAAAAGGCCCTTGCTAAGGACACGCGTTGTTGTTCACCACCAGAAAGCTGCACAGGATAATGATCAGCACGGTCTGTTAACCCCACCTTATCTAACAACTCCATTGCCCGCGGACGAATATTTTTCTCTCCTCTCAACTCAAGCGGAACCATAATATTTTCCAGGGCAGTTAATGTGGGCAGTAACTGAAAGTTTTGAAAAATGAAACCTACATAACGGTTACGGACTGCGGCCCTTTCATCTTCAGAAAGCTGATCTAATACAACATGGTTAAGTTCTACACTACCAGAAGTAGCGCGGTCTAATCCTGCACATAAGCCCAAAAGCGTAGTTTTTCCACTGCCCGAAGGTCCTGTAATTGATACAGTAGAGCCTTTCTGGATAGAGAAATTGATATGATCAAGTATAGTGAGTGAGGAATCCGCACTTTTATATTGTTTACTGACTTCTTTTATATTTAAGATGGTTTCCAAAGAAATAAGGTTAAATGATGATATTTATTGATATTTGACGCAACAGATGGTATTTTGTTACCTTTAATCTATCAAAAACCAATCCTTTTATAAGATGAAAAGTATTAAGTTACGTTATAATTACATCGTTTTGATAATATCCGCTATTGTACTATCTGGTTGTGGTCATATGGATAAAAAGACTGATCAGACTACAGCAACTCAGGTCAAAGATGCTGTACAGGCAGAGCATAAACCAAAACAGGATTCAGTTAAACATATCCTGTTTTTTGGAACTAGTTTAACAGCTGGTTTAGGTGTAAACCCGGAACAGGCTTTTCCTGCACTGATTCAGCAGAAAATTGACTCTTTACATTTACCATATCAGGTAATTAACGGTGGTTTAAGTGGAGAGACTTCTGCGGCAGGAAAAAGTCGCATCAACTGGTTGCTGAAACAACCAATAGATATTTTTGTGTTGGAACTAGGGGCTAATGACGGCTTAAGAGGAGTTCCTGTAATAGAAACAGCAGCGAATTTACAAGCTGTAGTGGATCAGGTAAAAAAGAAATATCCAAAAGCGAAGTTACTGCTTACCGGAATGCAGATGCCACCAAGTATGGGTGAGAAATACACTAAAGCATTTGCTGCGCTCTTCCCGGCGCTTGCTCAAAAAAACAACATGGAGTTCGTGCCTTTTTTATTAAAAAATGTAGGTGGCATCCCGCGTTTAAATCAGAAAGACGGAATTCATCCAACACCAGAAGGCCACAAAATAGTTGCAGAAAATGTATGGGAAAAGATAAAGCCCGAATTGTAATTTCTTTGCCTTATGAATCCTGAACAAATGATCAGCCAGCTGGCCGGATTTTATAACCATGATCAATTTGCTGAAATCTATCATTTGCATGCTGCTGAATTTAAGCAGCATGTTCCTGAAAAGACAGTCATGGATTTCTATCATTATGACATAAAGCGAAGCCTTGGAGAAATTACTTCCTGGGAATTTATAAAGTCTGAAGAAGAAGTATCGGAGTACCTGGTAAATTTCAAATATGGGGAACTTTCTTTAAAGATATCTTTAACAGCAGATCAGTTGCTTGCCCTGGTGAATTGGGAGCCGGTTGATCAGGAAGAAGAGATTTTAAATAGCAGAGATCCGCTCACAATTCTGTCTGCTAATCCATTAGCTAATCCCTTACACCGTTTTATTGACCAGCAGGCCATTAATTATCTTCAGGATCCTAATAACCGGAGCCTCAGTATTGGCTTGATTCATGGAACATATACTGAAACTTTCTTTTATGGAGAGACACAACAAGGAAACAGCGTTTTGCCAGATAGTCATTCTCTTTATGAAATTGGCTCAATTTCCAAGACTTTTACAGCTGTTATACTTGCGCACGCGATCAATCAGGGCAAAATCGGACTAAATGATGATATCAGAAAATACTTATCAGGGGATTATCCAAATCTGCAATTTGAGGGCACACCAATAAGCGTTATAGCCCTTTGCAACCATACTTCGGGTTTACCCGGACTTCCTGAGAATTTCGAAGCGCATGAGGGTTATGTGGAGCGTAATCCCTATCTGAATTATTCGAAGGAAATGATTAGTGAATATCTGAAAAGTTTCGTTCTGGATGAGCCTCCGGGTACAAGAGCCGAATATTCAAATCTTGGTTTTGCTGTGCTGGGAATGATACTGGAAGATCTTTATCAGCTTCCGCTAAAAAAACTGCTCCAGGAAGTGATTACAGTCCCATTGGAAATGAAAAATACAACTTATGAAGTTCCTGCGGGTCGTCAGGATTCTCTTGTTGCCGGATATGATCACGAAAATGGTGAAGATGCAGGTTATTGGGATTTAGGGGATTTTAAAGCTGCTGGCGGATTAAAGTCTGATCTGGATGACTTGTTAAGCTATCTGCGCGCAAATATCAATGATTCCACCAGAGATTTTTCATTAACCCATCATCAAACTAATATTCAGAATGGCTATGGGCGGGGACTTGCCTGGGTTACCCAATTTTTCAATGAAGATACAATTATCTGGCATAATGGAGGAACCGGAGGATTCAGAAGTTATTGTGCCTTTGTAAAAGAAAAGCAAATTGGTTTGGTTGTATTGAGTAATTCCAGCAAAGATGTGGATGATATGGCGCTTGAAATATTATTATATAGTATCCAGAACCTTATAAATATTTAGAATACTCTTGGACAGATAGATGATTTAGGTGCTTTTCCGAAGGCTATTCCTACAGTAATTTCGTGTGTTCCGGACTGATATCCGTTAAGTTTAGAAATCGCATAGTCGTAAGAATAACCTATCCTGAAGCGCTCATTTACATAAAACTGGGCAATTCCGATCAGTGCGGCCTGACTGGATACATCAGTATTCTGATATTCTTTTTTAAAAGCTTTGATACTTGTCCGGTATCCTCCGCCAAGCCATATTTTATCATTAAATATGGCCATGATATTAAAGTCTGCATTGGTGGGACCTTTGAAATCTTCTCTGATCATTATGCTTGGTCTGAACCGCAAATCTGTAGCGGCATTGATCAGTGCGCCTGCAACAAAGTACATATGCCTGGTACGGATAATGTTATCAGCAATATTAGTACTTCTGCGGTAATCATCAACAGATTTACTATTTGATAACAGGTTAAGGGCTGAGATACCAGCATACCAATAAGGAGTAGTATAGTAAATACCCGCACGGAAGTCTGGTGCAATCTTACTGGAACCTCCGGTTGGAATTGAGCCATCTCCTCCATCAACAGTAGTCAGCACACTCCCGTCTAATCCGTATTGTGCTGCTCCTACTCCTAAACCAAAGCTTAAACGACGTGTGTCTGCTCCATCGAGTTGTATACGAAAGGCATAGTTTAGCGTAATAGCGTTAGAAGTCTGAGGCCCTAATTTATCGGAAGTGATCTGTAATCCAACTCCGTGTTTGGTAGTCTGCGGATCCAGAATCCCATCAATAGAAATTTGTCCTGTTTTAGGTGCACCTTGAATTCCTACCCATTGGTTACGCAGCGCCATTTGAGCAAACCATTCTTCTTTATATCCTGCGTATGCAGGATTTACGCTCAGTGTGTTAAATATATATTGAGAGAACTGAATATTTTGCTGCGCAGAAGCATGACCGGTAAATAAACCGATAGCGCAAATCAGCAGTAATATTTTATACAGTTTCTTCATTATCTTTTTATAAGTATCCAACCATTTTTATTCACCTTGCTTCCGGCTTTTTTCAAGGTGATAACATAGTAATAAGTTCCTTCTGTTAATCCGGAGCCATCCCATTCGTCCAGGTAATTGTTATTCTTGTATACTTCGTTACCCCAGCGGTTAAACACCAGGAGTTCAATGCCGTCAAAGCTTTCTCTTCCAATGATTTTGAAAGTATCATTTTTACCATCCCCGTTTGGAGTGATCGTATTTGGAATGAATAAACCAATTGGAATGACAGTGATAGTTACAGTAGCTCTGTTACTTATTTTTGCCCCTCCAGCTTTAGAATCGTAGATATAATAAGTAAACTCATCTTGCCCTGAGTAGCCTTTATTTGGAGTGTAAGTTACTGTTCCATCCATATGTACCTCTACTTTTCCGTTTGACGGTTGTGTACTTTCTATGCTTGCTTTATTCAGGCCATTTAGTGAGGCTATATCATTTCCTGCAATATTGATCACAACGGTCTGGTTAATCTGAACTTCTGCTTTATCATCTATCGCCTGTGGTGCATCTTCAATAATGTGAACCGTTGGCTCATCATTATTCGCCTGTGTACCTGAAATGTCGGAAACAGGATCGCCAGATGGTGTATAACCTTTAATGGTCGCAGTATTGACAACTCTTCCATCTCTTTTTTCTTCATCTGATACTTTATAGGTTGCGGTAACTGTAATGGATGCTCCCGCGGCAATTTCAGTGGTTCCCAGGTTGAGTTGTCCGCCAATTTTGGTATCCATCAGATTCAGGTTGTAGAGTTTCACTCTTCCGTTATTCGTTATTTTGAAAGTATAAACGATAGTAGAGAAGTCACTGCTGATCACGCCTGTTTTCAGCAGTACAATTGATCCGTTGGTTACAATATCAACTGTAGCAATTGCTGTTAAAGGAGTTGACATTTCACCCGTGGTTAAACTTGCTTTGTTTATGATTTTACCTGATCTAGCATTTGGTTTACCGTTTTCGTCAATGTCTTTTTGAGTAACGCGGTAAGTTCCTGTATATACCCATGATTCATTAGCTTCAAGAATACCATTTCCATTATCTCCATAAGCCGGCCCTCTTAATACACCACCTAAAAATGGATCTGTTACCTGAACGCTGGTATGGTTCGCTGTACCTGTATTTTTCACTGTGATAGTATATTGTATCTGATCTCCTGCTGTTGAAACCAAATTTACATTCGCAGTTTTTGTAAGGCTCAGGCTGCTGCATACGGGTACATTGATGGTAACGGTAAAAGTTTTTCCCGGACAACCTCCTGTAACTGAAGTTGGGGTTACGGTATAGATAACTTGCTGAGGGGTATGACTTGAGTTAATGAGAGTGGCGTTGATGTTGTTTCCAGAACCACTGTTCAGACCTTTTACGTTATTGTTTGGAGCAACTGTCCATGTAAATGTAGCAGGAACTGAATTTCCACCATTTGCTGTATTGTTTATATTGTCTTGCAGGTTGTACTGAATGCTGTTATTTGTGCAAGTCAGATTATTGATCACATCATTAAAGCCAATTGGGTTCGGGCTAACGATTATTGTTCCGCTCAGTTGCTGGGTTTGACATAAACCAGTGGTACTAACGGTATAGTTGAATATTCCTGATTGGGTTGGAATTCCATTTATTATAAGCTGATTATTGTCGTATGACCAAATTAATCCTGCTGGCAGGCCAGTTACTTTAGCATCTGTTGCATTTGTAGTTCGATAGGTAATGGTTTGCAGGTTATTACTATTTATACATAGTGTTTGATTCGCTGTTGAGGATGCAGTGGTTAATTGTAAAGTTGTATTTGGGTTTACTTTAATTGTACCGGTCAGTATGACTGATGCGCATCCTCCGGTAGTAGTTATGGTGTAAGGGAAAGTTCCGGATATTGAAGGGGCGCCGGTAATAGTAAATTGTTTTGTAGCAGGATCGTAGTTTGATGTCAAACCCGCTGGCAAGGCCGATATTGTTGCGCCTGTCGCATTTGTTATTTTGTAAGTTATTGGATGAAGTGATGTATTGATACATAGGACAGGCTGATCGCTTCCTGCCGGAGAGAGAAGCTCCATAATTGCATTTGGATATACATCAATTTGCGCGTGAAGTTCTTTAGTACCACAGTCTCCTGTAGCGGTTATTGTATAGATAAATGTACCTGATTGCGTAGGAATTCCACTAATGGTCAATAGCCCGTTTGCATAGTTTTGATTTAAACCTGGTGGAAGGTTAGTTGCAACTGCGGTTCCATTACTTACGGTGTAGATTGTATTTGATATCGGTGTGTTGATACAAGATGACTGGTTATTGCTGCCAGTTGTTAATACGAGTTCAACGGTTGGTTTAACGAAGATTGTCCCGGTTATATTTGCTGTTTTACAGTCACCTGTTGCTGTGATGGTATAAGTGATTAACCCAGCTGTTGAAGGTGTGCCTGTGATAGTGAATTTGCCGGTTGTATTATTATAAACTCCTGTCAGTTCTGCTGGTAAGCCCGAAGCTGTAGTATTCTTTGCGTTAGTTGTTTGGTATTCGATTTGGGTAATTGTTTTGTTTACGCACAGTTCCTGCTTATCAGTATTTACTGCTGAAGTTAAAGTTATGGTCACATCTGGTTTGACTGTTAAATCTCCTTCTGCTATAGCTGACTGACAATCGCCTGTAGCCGTGATTTTATAGTGTAATGTACCCGAAACTGTTGGTGTTCCGCTGATTGTGATCTTGCCATTCTCATGTTTCCAGATTATTCCTGCTGGCAGGTTATCTACTGTGGCCGCTGTTTCATTCGTTACGGTATAAATGATAGGTTCAATCGCTGTATTGATACAGATAGATTGGTTTTTAGCGCCAGATAATAATGTTAATGAAACATCTGGTTTAACCGTTAAATCCCCTTCTGCTGTAGCTGACTGACAATCGCCAGTGGCTGTAATCTTATAATGTAATGTACCCGAAACCGTTGGTGTTCCACTGATTGTGATCTTGCCATTCTCACGTTTCCAGATTATTCCTGCTGGCAGGTTATCAACTGTAGCCCCTGTTTCATTTGCTACGGTATAAATGATAGGTTCAATCGCTGTATTGATACAGATAGGTTGGTTTTTAGCGCCAGATAATAATGTTAATGAAACGTCTGGTTTAACTGTTAAATCACCCTCTGCTGTAGCTGACTGACAATCGCCAGTGGCTGTGATCTTATAATGTAATGTACCTGAAACCGTTGGTGTTCCACTGATTGTGATTTTATTACCTGCCTGAATCCAGCTTACTCCCGCAGGCAGGTTATCAACTGTAACAGCAGTTTCATTTGCTACTGTATAAACAATAGGTATGATTGCAGCATTGATACACACTGTCTGATCTTTAGCACCAGATAATAATGTTAATGAAACGTCTGGTTTAACCGTTAAATCACCCTCTGCTGTAGCTGACTTACAATCGCCAGTGGCTGTGATCTTATAATGTAATGTACCCGAAACCGTTGGTGTTCCACTGATTGTGATCTTGCCATTCTCGCGTTTCCAGATTATTCCTGCTGGTAGGTTATCAACTGTAGCCCCTGTTTCATTCGCTACGGTATAAATGATAGGTTCAATCGCTGTATTGATACAGATAGATTGGTTTTTAGCGCCAGATAATAATGTTAATGAAACGTCTGGTTTAACTTTTAAATCACCCTCTGCTGTAGCTGACTGACAATCGCCAGTGGCTGTAATCTTATAATGCAATGTACCAGAAACCGTTGGTGTTCCACTGATTGTGATCTTGCCATTCTCACGTTTCCAGATTATTCCTGCTGGCAGATTATCTACTGCGGCCCCTGTTTCATTCGCTACGGTATAAACAATAGGTGTGATTGCAGCATTGATACAAACTGTCTGATCTTTTGCTCCTGAAAGCAACACAAGAGAAACATCTGGTTTAACCGTTAAATCACCCTCTGCTGTAGCTGACTGACAATCGCCAGTGGCTGTAATCTTATAATGCAATGTACCAGAAACCGTTGGTGTTCCACTGATTGTGATCTTATTACCTGCCTGAATCCAGCTTACTCCCGCAGGCAGGTTATCAACGGTAACAGCAGTTTCATTTGCTACGGTATAAACAATAGGTATGATTGCAGCATTGATACACACTGTCTGATCTTTAGCACCAGATAATAATGTTAATGAAACATCTGGTTTAACTGTTAAATCACCCTCTGCTGTAGCTGACTGACAATCGCCAGTGGCTGTAATCTTATAATGCAATGTACCAGAAACCGTTGGTGTTCCACTGATTGTGATCTTGCCATTCTCACGTTTCCAGATTATTCCTGCTGGCAGGTTATCTACTGTAGCCCCTGTTTCATTTGCTACGGTATAAACGATAGGTGTGATTGCAGCATTGATACAAACTGTCTGATCTTTTGCTCCTGAAAGCAACAAAAGAGAAACATCTGGTTTAACTGTTAAATCACCCTCTGCTGTAGCTGACTGACAATCGCCAGTGGCTGTAATCTTATAATGCAATGTACCAGAAACCGTTGGTGTTCCACTGATTGTGATCTTGCCATTCTCACGTTTCCAGATTATTCCTGCTGGCAGGTTATCAACTGCAGCCCCTGTTTCATTTGCTACGGTATAAATGATAGGTGTGATTGCAGCATTGATACAAACTGTCTGATCTTTTGTTCCTGAAAGCAATACAAGAGAAACATCTGGTTTAACTGTTAAATCACCCTCTGCTGTAGCTGACTGACAATCGCCAGTGGCTGTAATCTTATAATGCAATGTACCCGAAACCGTTGGTGTTCCACTGATTGTGATCTTACCATTCTCGCGTTTCCAGATTATTCCTGCTGGCAGGTTATCTACTGCGGCCCCTGTTTCATTTGCTACGGTATAAACGATAGGTGTGATTGCAGCATTGATACACACTGTCTGATCTTTAGCGCCAGATAATAATGTTAATGAAACGTCTGGTTTAACCGTTATATCCCCCTCTGCTGTAGCCGACTGACAATCGCCAGTGGCTGTGATCTTATAATGTAATGTACCCGAAACCGTTGATGTTCCACTGATTGTGATCTTGCCATTCTCACGTTTCCAGATTATTCCTGCTGGCAGGTTATCAACTGTAGCCCCTGTTTCATTCGCTACGGTATAAATGATAGGTTCAATCGCTGTATTGATACAGATAGATTGGTTTTTAGCGCCAGATAATAATGTTAACGAAACGTCTGGTTTAACTGTTAAATCACCCTCTGCTGTAGCTGACTGACAATCGCCAGTGGCTGTAATCTTATAATGCAATGTGCCCGAAACCGTTGGTGTTCCACTGATTGTGATCTTGCCATTCTCACGTTTCCAGATTATTCCTGCTGGCAGGTTATCTACTGTAGCCCCTGTTTCATTTGCTACGGTATAAACGATAGGTGTGATTGCAGCATTGATACAAACTGTCTGATCTTTTGCTCCTGAAAGCAACAAAAGAGAAACATCTGGTTTAACTGTTAAATCACCCTCTGCTGTAGCTGACTGACAATCGCCAGTGGCTGTAATCTTATAATGCAATGTACCAGAAACCGTTGGTGTTCCACTGATTGTGATCTTGCCATTCTCACGTTTCCAGATTATTCCTGCTGGCAGGTTATCCACTGTAGCCCCTGTTTCATTTGCTACGGTATAAACGATAGGTGTGATTGCAGCATTGATACAAACTGTCTGATCTTTTGCTCCTGAAAGCAACAAAAGAGAAACATCTGGTTTAACCGTTAAATCACCCTCTGCTGTAGCTGACTGACAATCCCCAGTGGCTGTAATCTTATAATGTAATGTACCAGAAACCGTTGGTGTTCCACTGATTGTGATCTTGCCATTCTCACGTTTCCAGATTATTCCTGCTGGCAGGTTATCTACTGCGGCCCCTGTTTCATTCGCTACGGTATAAACAATAGGTGTGATTGCAGCATTGATACAAACTGTCTGATCTTTTGCTCCTGAAAGCAACACAAGAGAAACATCTGGTTTAACCGTTAAATCCCCTTCTGCTGTAGCTGACTGACAATCGCCAGTGGCTGTGATCTTATAATGTAATGTACCCGAAACCGTTGGTGTTCCACTGATTGTGATCTTACCATTCTCACGTTTCCAGATTATTCCTGCTGGCAGGTTATCTACTGCGGTCCCTGTTTCATTCGCTACGGTATAAACAATAGGTGTGATTGCAGCATTGATACACACTGTCTGATCTTTTGCTCCTGAAAGCAACAAAAGAGAAACATCTGGTTTAACCGTTAAATCCCCTTCTGCTGTAGCTGACTGACAATCCCCAGTGGCTGTAATCTTATAATGTAATGTACCAGAAACCGTTGGTGTTCCACTGATTGTGATCTTGCCATTCTCACGTTTCCAGATTATTCCTGCTGGCAGGTTATCTACTGCGGCCCCTGTTTCATTCGCTACGGTATAAACAATAGGTATGGTTGCAGCATTGATACACACTGTCTGATCTTTTGTTCCTGAAAGCAATACAAGAGAAACATCTGGTTTCACATTGATCGTTCCGGTGATATTTGCCAGTTTACAATCGCCTGTTGCAGTGATCGTATAAGTTATCTGACCTGCTGTAGCGGGCGTACCACTGATGATAAATTTACCAGCCAAGGCATCATAAGTCGAAATTAACTCTGCCGGCAAACCAGTAATCATAGCTGCTTTGCCATTGGTTACCTGATATTCAATTTGGGTAATCGCTATGTTCACGCACAATTCCTGCCGATCTGTTTTCACAGCGGAAGTCAATGCAATAGTCACATCTGGTTTCACATTGATCGTTCCGATGATATTTGCCAGTTTACAATCACCTGTTGCAGTAATCGTATAAGTTATCAGACCTGCTGTAGCAGGCGTACCACTGATGGTAAACTTACCGGTCAATGCATCGTAAGCTGAAGTTAACTCTGCTGGTAAGCCTATAATTGTAGCATTCTTACCGTTAGTAACCTGATATTCGATTTGAGTAATCGCTTTGTTCACGCACAGTTCCTGCTGGTCAGTGTTTACAGCCGAAGTCAATGCAATGGTCACATCCGGTTTCACATTGATCGTTCCGGTGATGCTTGCCAGTTTACAATCTCCTGTTGCAGTGATCGTATAAGTTATCAGACCTGCTGTGGAAGGTGTGCCTGTGATGGTGAATTTGCCGGTTGTATTATTATAAACTCCTGTCAGCGTTGATGGTAAACCAGTAATCGTAGCTGCTTTGCCATTGGTCACGTGGTATTCGATTTGGGTAATCGCTTTGTTCACGCACAATTCCTGCTGATCTGTTTTCACAGCGGAAGTCAATGCAATGGTCACATCCGGTTTCACATTGATCGTTCCGGTGATGCCTGCCAGTTTACAGTCGCCGGTTGCAGTGATCGTATAAGTTATCAGACCTGCATTAACTGGCGTACCACTGATCGTGAATTTACCTGTTACTGCATCGTAAGCTGAAGTTAACTCTGCCGGCAAACCAGTAATCGTAGCAGCTTTGCCATTGACCACCTGGTATTCGATTTGAGTAATCGCTTTGTTCACGCACAGTTCCTGTTGATCAGTGTTTACAGCCGAAGTCAATGCAACGGTCACATCTGGTTTGACGTTGATCGTTCCGGTAATACTTGCCAGTTTACAGTCGCCGGTTGCCATGATCGTATAAGTTATCAGACCTTCATTAACTGGTGTACCACTGATGGTGAATTTGCCGGTTGTATTATTATAAACTCCTGTAAGCTCTGCCGGCAAACCGGTTATCGTAGCTCCTTTGCCATTGGTTACCTGGTATTCGATTTGGGTAATTGGTTTGTTCACGCACAGTTCCTGTTGGTCTGTTTTTACAGCCGAAGTCAATGCAATAGTCACATCCGGTTTCACATTGATCGTTCCGGTGATACTTGCCAGTTTACAGTCGCCGGTTGCAGTGATCGTATAAGTTATCAGACCTGCTGTAGCGGGCGTACCACTGATGGTAAACTTACCGGTCAATGCATCATAAGCTGAAGTTAACTCTGCTGGCAAACCAGTAATCGTAGCTGCCTTGCCATTGGTTACCTGATATTCAATTTGGGTAATTGGCTTATTGACACACAGTTCCTGCTGGTCTGTTTTTACAGCCGAAGTCAATGCAATGGTCACATCCGGTTTCACATTGATCGTTCCGGTGATGCCTGCCAGTTTACAATCGCCTGTTGCAGTAATCGTATAAGTTATCAGACCGGCTGTTGTTGGGGTACCACTGATGGTAAATTTGCCAGTCAAGGCATCATAAGCTGAAGTTAACTCTGCCGGCAAACCAGTAATCGTAGCTGCTTTGCCATTGGTCACCTGGTATTCAATTTGGGTAATCGCTTTGTTCAAGCACATTTCCTGCTGATCCGTTTTCACAGCCGAAGTCAATGCAATAGTCACATCCGGTTTCACATTGATCGTTCCGGTGATACTTGCCAGTTTACAGTCGCCGGTTGCAGTGATCGTATAAGTGATCAGACCTGCATTAACTGGTGTACCGCTGATGGTGAATTTGCCGGTTGTATTATTATAAACCCCTGTCAGCTCTACAGGCAAACCAGTAATCGTAGCGGCCTTGCCATTGGTTACCTGGTATTCAATTTGAGTAATTGGCTTATTGACGCATAGTTCCTGCTGATCCGTTTTCAATGCAGAAACTAATGCAATAGTCACATCTGGTTTCACATTGATCGTACCTGTGATACTTGCAGGATTACAATCTCCTGTCGCCGTGATCGTATAAGTGATCAGACCTGCATTAACTGGTGTACCACTGATGGTAAATTTACCTGTTACAGCATTATAAACCGAAGTTAGCTCAGCAGGTAAACCAGTAACTGTAGCAGCTTTGCCATCGCTCACCTGGTATTCGATTTGAGTAATTGGTTTATTCACGCAAAGTTCCTGCTGATCCGTTTTCACCGCAGAAGTCAATGCAATAGTCACATCTGGTTTCACATTGATCGTACCTGTGATACTTGCAGGATTACAATCTCCTGTCGCCGTGATCGTATAAGTGATCAGACCTGCATTAACTGGTGTACCGCTGATCGTAAACTTGCCAGTTACAGCATTGTAAACGGAAACCATTTCAGCTGGTAAACCAACCACTGTTGCATTCTTCCCGTTAGTGACCTGATACTCTATTTGAGTAATTCCATGATTAACACAAACTTCCTGCTGATCAGTCTTCACTGCTGAAGTCAACGCGATCGCGGTATTTGGCAAAACATTGATTTCTCCTGTAGTACTGGCTGTAGAACAACCACCAATTGTATTCACAGTAAAAGGGAATTTCCCTACTAAAGATGAAGTTCCGCTTATCGTTATTGTTTGTTTTACAGCATCATAAATAAACGTTATACCCGGATTAATTTTATTAAAACTCACAGTCGCTTCATCAGCATCTTTAACCTGATAAACTATTGATTGCATAGGTACTCCAACACATACATTTTGAACAGCTGTACCAGATAATGGAGCCAATCCAACTGAAGCATTAGGTATGATAGTAAGTTTACTCCTTGTAATCAGATCATTGCTACAAGTCGAATTGGAAACCTTTACAATCTCATAGGTGAAGACCCCAGGTACATTAGCAGGATGATTTATCGTAATACTGTTACTAGAACCTGATGTAGTAAGAGTCTTAATAGCGCTTTTAACTGTTCCGTCACTAATCGTATAATAAAAAGTATAAGGTGCTGCCCCATACTTGCCACTGAATGTAACTGGAATATCAGGGCTATCCTGACACACATCTTGTTTCAAAGGTGAAATTGCTGCTGTAGGCAGTTGATTAACCGTTAGGCTTATAATATCAGAAATAATATTACATCCGCCGGGAGAACTAACCTGAACTCTATATTTATAGCCATTATAAGTAAATGGTACCCTGGTGATATTTAGCGTATTTGTCTTTGATCCTAATGATCCATCAGGATCTGCAACAGGATCCCAGCTACTACCAGTATTAACCTGCCATTGATAAGAAAGACTTGGTCCGGAAGCTGCTACTGTAGTCGTAAAATTTGAGTTTTCACAAATAGCTGTACTTACTGGCTGTGTGACAATTATTGGAGAATTGATATTAAATGTAGCTGTCCCAACTGTTGATTTAGCTCCGTAAACATCCATAAAAGTAAACTGTATGGGTGCAGAACTACCACTAAAACCTTGCTTAGGAGTAAACGTAAGCAGTTTAGTATTCACATTATCAAACACAAAAGTACCTGCGTCTGTTACGAATTGCCGGTCAATCTCTGTAGTTAGAGGATTAAGGTCCACATTATCCGGATTGGGGTCTCCTCCTGCATTTGGTTTTGTTGCACCGGCCAATATATCTAAACTACCAGAAGCACCCTGGCAAATAATCATTGAAGGACTTGGTGCTACAGGCTGACTTAATACACTTTTATCAACCGTCAACGTTAAACCTCTGATTTCATGGTAATTCACATTATCACCTGTTGAAGAAGCAATTCCATATTTCAGGCCTTTTGCAGGAATAGGTGTGGTATAAGGAAACTTTACAATGACAGGAGTAATCACCCCCCCATGCTTAATACTCACACTAATTAATAGGCCTCCTCCTTGTCTGGGTACCAAATTGATAAACACTTTACGGTATTCCGGATCTCCATCCTTCGCTGTCCTGGAACCTCCGGCAATATTAAATGCATCTGTTGCAAGTGCTGAAGTTTTAACTGTCGTGAGCAAAGGGTAATTTGTAGGTACATAAGCGAATCCATCTCCCGCACCACGAAGAACTATACTATTAGGAATCTGATCTTTATCGCCTTGCCTGCCTTCCCCGTGATTTGAAAAATTTCCAAATTCATCTAAACCAATACCTAAATATCCCTTGCTAACTCCCTTAAAATCTTTACCATCTTTATTAAGTTGAGCATATCCCAGCGACCCGCCAAATCCGCCAATATTAAAATCAGCATCAGCTACCGATGCATCAAACAAGAAAAAACTAAGACCATCAGCACCATCATTACCACCCCCATAAGTGAAATATTCAAATTCTATATTCAGACCATAAGTACCTAAAAATATATTATTCGAATAGACATATCCTTTTTGCTTCTTTGTATTATTTGTCAGCCGTAAATATCCCTCGCCTTGTGCATCTGTAACCGACCCGCTAATTGGCTTAAGGGCAGTTAAAAATGCAGTGGGATCCCCCCCAAATTTTACATCTGGCTTATTTGTAGTTGAATTTCTAAAACTTTCATCATAAGGAAACTGAGCCCGTGAAGAAAAAGGATTTAGTGTAAATAGAAAAAACAAACCTACACTCGTTATCGCCAGTAATCCTTTTTTTGCCGCAATCCCCCTGCGATTCATATGCGCTGTTAACGAGTGAATCAGCGAAGTAAACTTTGTCAGAAGTTTAAAACGGAGAGATTTATTCATAGGAGGCGATAGCGTAGATAGTAATTACAAATTGCCAATCACTAATTCAAAATATATTTCAAAGTTTGCAGGTTACATGAGACAAGCTTTGAAAGTTAAAATCCTAAATAACTAAGAATCAATATTTCACATTAGTTAATTACACAATTTACACCCACAAAATAGGCACAATTAATGCTATTATCCAAATTTTCACCCCACAAAATTCCCCTTTTAATAATTTTTATGCCAAAAAAAATATTTTAAAATTATATAGTATCAAATAAGCACTCCTAAATGGAATCTTAATAAAAAATAACAAGACTAAACCGTATTATAGACCAATTTAAACCGCATTATCAAATACATAGTTTATATAAAAAATATCTATGAAATAAGAAAAAGAATTGTTAAATAATTAACAACAACTAATTAAATGAGTAACAACACCACAAAAAGGGAAATATATTACACACTAAAATCAGCATTTAAAATCTGCAAAAAATTAATCTTAAGAATAATTATGTAAATAAAAAAATATGTTAATTAACCAAATAACAACGCCTGCCAGAATTAAAAGAATACTATTATCATTATTATACCTTTCCAGGATTTTAATATAATTATATTAAAGAAAATTCTCCTGGTACTATTACTCCTCAAAAAAATATTCCCGCCTGTTCTATCTGATAATTCAAAGAATAATTATGAAATAGATTAATATATATTCAGCCCCAGCTTTTGTAAATAAATTATTTTGTGTATATTTGCGTAGAACGGAGTATAAACTCAGACTCTCTTAATACTTACTTGCTAATCATCCATTTGATTAGATTCAATTTCTCCTGGCTTCCCTACCGTTGTTGCCCGGGAATTTAAGTTTTATTCGGGCTAGATCGATCCAGAATTATATTGTTTATGGAACGCCTTAACAAGTAACAGCAGAGAAGAGTTATTTTTAAACTAAATACGGAAATTTATGGCTAAGTCTCAGGCGACCTTCATGAAGAAGCAACTAGAAAAAAACAGGCAGAAGAAAAAAGAAGATAAAGAGCAACGCAAAGAAGAACGCAAGCAAAATTCAACAGGCGGCGATTTGGATAGTATGATGGCATACGTAAATGAATACGGTGAAATCGTATCAACACCTCCAGAAAAAGCACCTGAAAAGAAATAACATAAAAAAGCCTGATTTATCATATGATAAATGAAGTGCCCCCAAAAAGTTAGACAAATTTAACTTTAAAAAATTAGGCTGCAAGAGTCCGGTATTGTACCGGACTTTTTGCATTTAGTTTCATTTTGATCCTGTCATTGTTGTAGTATTCAATATAACTTTTGATATCTGTTTTGAGTTCTTCGACTGATGTATATTTTTTCACGTAGAATAGTTCTGATTTTAGTATTCCGAAGAAGTTCTCCATTACCGCATTGTCCAGGCAGTTGCCTTTTCTGGACATGCTCTGTAGCACCCCCTTCTTTTCTAGCGCACGCTGATAGGATTTCATCTGATAGTGCCATCCCTGGTCGGAATGCAGTATTAGGCCGTTGAGGTCGGCATGTTTTTCAAATGCCATTTCTACCATTCTGCCGACCAGCCCGTAATTGGGCCGGACGTCTAGATGATAAGAAATGATCTCTGAATTGTAGAGATCGAGTATCGGGGAGAGATAGAGTTTCTGGCCTGCCACTGCAAATTCCGTAACATCAGTGACCCACTTTTGGTTCGGCAGCTCGGTTTTGAAACCTCGCCTCACCAGATCGGGCGCAATCCTTCCATGGTCTCCCTTATAGGATCGGTATCTTTTAGGCCTCAGTGTACATTTTAGCCCAAGTTCGCCCATAATCCTTGACACCGTTTTGTGGTTGATCGTACAGCCCTGTTGCTTGAGCGCTGCCGTTATCCGCCGATATCCATAACGCCCCCTGTGTCTGTGAAAGATATCGGAGATCAGCTTCCTGGCAGGTGCATACCTATCTTCTTTAGCATGTTTAAGGTGATAGTAGAACGTGCTCCGCGCCAGTTCAGAAGCAGACAATAATAGATGCAGGTCATAGGTATGCCTTAATTCTTCGACCGCTTTGGCTTTGGTTCGCGCGCTTTGGACTTTTCCTGTTGAATTAAGGCACTTAGCTTTTTTAGATATGCATTTTCTGCACGTAGGAACTCCAGCTCCTCCTGCAAAGCTGCCTGTGGATCTAATGGATCCTTCTTCTTTTTTATCCTGTTGTTATCTGGTGCCGACATATTCTTTGAACGGCCAACTTTGGTAGTTTCAAGACCTTCCTCGCCAAATTCACCATAGAGCTTCATCCAGTGGACGATGGTGCTGTCGCTGGGGATCCCGAAACATGTGGCCGCCTCGCTCAAAGATAAACGCTTTTTTATCACCGAAAGAACGCATGCAACCTTGAGTGCCTTGTCGTATATATTATTGCCCTGCTGATGGCTCAAGCTACCACGGTCCTCGTAATTCTTGACCAGACGGCGTAGGTATCGGTCGTTGATGCCATGCTTTCTGGAAAGTTCCCTTGATCCGATTGACCCGGAAACAACCTCCTTCACCAAAGCTTCCTTGAAGCTTAAACTAAACTTTGTTTTTCTATTCATAAAAATGCCCCCAATAAGTGTCTAACTTTTTGGGGGCACTTCAAAATCAGGCTTTTTTATGTTATATAAATGCTTACTGATCCAAAACCTAATTGTTGGATTGAACCCTACCCGATTTTCTATCTTGTCCACGACCGATTAAATATCCTGCACCAGCACCCGCTACACCACCGATAATAGCACCTCTGCCTTTCTTTTTGTCAATAAGTGCCCCACCTAATCCACCTGCACCTGCACCAATAACAGTTCCTAATGCTGCACTGCTCCAACCTTTCTTTTTAGTTGTTGTAGTAGTTGTCTGTTGATTTACAGAATGATTGCGTGGTGAAGCCATTGTAGCAGCAGGAGCATTTTCAGCAGCTTTGGCAGAAGCCAGCATCAAAACTCTTTTTTCTTCCTGTATTCTGGCTGCCTGCTGTTTTTCAGCAGCATCTGCTCTTTTAAAGCTATCTAATCTCATACTGTCTTTTACAGCTTTGATCGTAGCTACTTTAATTGCTTCTTCTTTCTTGGCATTAGTACATGCTGTAAAAGCAAGTGCTATACCTAATATTGCGAACGTATTTTTCATCTTGTGTTTTTTTTAGTTGTTATATAGATATTAAAGTCACATAACTGTTTGCTAAAATGATGCCAAGATTAATATTCCTGTTACAATAACTTGTAAAACTTATCTAAAAGCATCTTATTTATCCATTAAAGGGGAATGGCCAGGTGACTCTCTCGTATCATGGTCATCATCTTCTCCATCCGGATTATGGGAAACCCTGTCATTATCATTGTTATAATTAGTCTTTCCTTGATTTACAGAAGAACCATCTGCATCCAATCCTAAATTGTCCGCTTCGTGGTACTGCTTCGGGTCTTCATTTGTATGAGCTGCTTTAATCCCATTTAGCTCGTCAGTTTTAATCTTGTTTGCTTTTGATCCTGAATTTATCATAAATTGATCTTTTATATTTTAATAACAACAAAAACAATATCCGCTGGTTTTACTCAATTCATGTAAAATGAATACAATAAGCAATTAAGATTTTGGATATTAGTATTCAATTGATTATTTTCACAGCGAAATTTATAACATTAATATGCGTACAACAGGAAAAGTTAAATGGTTTAATTCTGCAAAAGGGTTTGGTTTTATAACTCCAGAAGATGGAGGAAAAGATATTTTCGTACATTTTTCTGCGATTGCAGGAGATTCATTCAGAGAATTGAATGAGGGTGACAATGTAGAATTCGAATTGAATGACGGTAAAAAAGGCCCTGAGGCTTCTAATGTAACTGTTCTTTAAGAAATTCGTTAAAATTCAAAAAGGGGTGATGCAATGCATCACCCCTTTTTTTATAAAATTCACACAAAGCCATTTAAAACTTTCAGGCTATAAAAATCAGCATTCATGTATTCATTAAATAATAAAATCAGCATACTGGGCTGTGGTTGGTACGGACTAGAGCTTGCTAAAGAACTGCTAAAAAACGGTTATACCGTAAAAGGTTCGACAACTACACCTGATAAATTAGAAAGTCTTCAGCAAGCTGGAATCCTGCCCTATCTTATAAATTTCACTGAAGAGAAAGATAATGTGGACTATGAATTTTTCGACTGTGATTTACTCATTATAAGCATCCCTCCAAAGAGAAATACAGCAGAGCAACATACCTTTTTATCAAAGATTCAGAAAGTATCAGAAGCGGCAGTAAATGGTAATATTCCAAATATTATCTTTATCAGTGCTACTTCAGTATATGGAGATTATAATCAGGAGGTTAATGAACACACTGTCCCAAACCCTGAAACAGAGTCTGGTAAAGCAATTCTGGCTGCTGAACAAGCTTTAACAACGAACGAGAATTTTAGTACTACAATACTCAGATTTGGTGGCTTGATTGGCCCTGGCAGAGATCCGGGGAGATTCTTTGCTGGCAAATCAGCTATACCGAATGGAAAAGCCCCTGTAAATCTTATTCACCTCTCAGATTGTACCGGTTTAACATTACGCATCATTGAAAAGCAAGCCTTTGGCTATATTTTTAATGCATGTGCTACAGCTCATCCCACTCGTTCCATATTTTATACTGCTGCAGCCGCAAGATCAGGATTAGAAATACCTCAGTTCAAAGATGAACTGCTCAACTGGAAATCGGTGCATAGTATATATATAGCTGAAAAACTCAATTATGAATTTAAGATCTCACTAAATAGCCTTGTTTAAGTTTTAAAATGATATCTTGCTCATCTTTTTATTCTTTTTAAGCTTAAAGAATCCGGGCTTTTGCAATTAAAATTGTTTATCTTCTATAGATGTTTAAACAGGCCCTAAAGATTGCGGAAAAATATATACAGACATGAAATTAACGATTTGGGGAGCAGCGAAACAGGTAACAGGAAGTATGCATCTGCTTCAATCACACAATTATAGTATACTTATAGATTGCGGACTTGATTACGAAAAGGAAACTTATCAGGAAGAAAATCAGTATTTCCCCTTTGATCCGGCTACTATAGATGTGGTTATTTTAACCCATGCACATATTGACCATTCTGGAAATTTACCTACACTTTTAAGACTAGGATTTAATGGTCAGATTCTCTGTACACCACCAACAGCAGATTTAACAGAACTCCTGCTAATGGACTCTGTAAATATCTTTTTGAGTAAACAGAATAAAAGAGCCAGAGGCAAACGAGCATCATCCGGCCCTAAACCACTTTATCTTCACAAACATGTGATGGATACTGTAGATCGTTTTGTAACTATTGCCTTCGATAAAGATTTCACAATCAAAGAAGATATTACACTTCGCTTTATTCCTGTAGGCCATTTATTAGGTGCAGCAGCTGTGGTATTAAACATTATGGAAGACGGAAAGGAAAAGCGCATTGCTTTTACCGGAGATATAGGTCGTAAAAACTATCCGGTTTTGGTAGATCCACAACCGATTCCTGAGGTTGACTACCTGGTATCTGAATCTACTTATGGCGGCAGGCTCCACAGTAAAGACACCACGATTGAACAGAAACTGGTAGAAACGATTAATGAAACCTGTGTTAAATTTCCAGGACGTTTAATTATTCCTGCTTTTAGTATAGGAAGAACTCAGGCCCTGGTTTATTCACTGAACAAAATATTCAGCGAAGGATTACTTCCTCCTGTAAAAATATTTGTAGATAGTCCACTAGCTAGTTTTGCGACGGATGTTTACCGTAAACACCATCATTTACTCAATGAAGAATCTCAGAATTTTTATAACCGTAAAGGTGATGAGTTTGAATTTGAGGAACTTTCTTATGTACAAGATAAGAGAGAGAGTATTTCGATCTCTAATTATCATGAACCTTGTATTATTATCTCTTCAGCAGGTATGCTGGAAGGTGGAAGGATTCAGGATCATTTATACCATAATATCCAAAATTACTACTGTACTATTCTGTTTATCGGCTATTGTGCCAAAGGAACTTTAGGGAACAGGCTACTCAGAGGGGACCCTATTGTTCGTTTACGTCATCGTGATTTAATGGTTTTTGCAACAATCAAGCAAACAGACCTGCTGAGCGGGCATGGTGATCATGACGACTTGTTAAACACGGTGAAACAACAAAGTCCAGAAAAACTAAAAAAAGTATTTCTTGTTCATGGTGAAAGTAAAAGCCTGGAGAGTTTAGCAGTTGCAATAGCAGAAGCCGGATACACGGTAACTATACCAGAAAAGGGTGAAGTATTTGAACTGTAATTTATAGAAAAAAATAATTCTGTAGCAAATACTATACAGTTTATTGAACTTCGGAAGAGAATAGTCAGTATGAACTCAAAAGACAAATAACCACTTAAAACATTCATTATCAATTTATTATATATTTATAATCTCAATTAAATTTCAATTGGCAGGATTATTACGCGTTAGTTAATCATTCAGTAAAGTACTGATGATTTAATATCTAACTATAAATAAAGATGAACTCAAGAATTACAAAATCAGCGTTGATACTATCCTTAGTAGGACTATCAACCTCGTTGTTCGCACAGGATGTAAATTCTGATACAACAAAACGCTTCGAGAAAAAAGATTTCCGTACCTGGTCAATAGGTTTAAATGGTGGTATGTTAACCCACTATACTCCCTTCAATAGCAGAGGTAATGGTGACTTCAGTACTCCACAAGAAAGCTGGGGTTATGGAGGTTACATTAAGAAACAAATTCTTCCGGGATTTGGTATTCAGGCAGACTTCCTTGCTGGTAAAGTAAAAGGTTTAAGAGCTAATAACCCAGATGGTAGTGTACAGGCAGGTTCTAGCTTTGAAACTCGTATCGACTGGTCTGCAGCTGTTAGTGGTAATTTCACAATTGCTAACATGAGCTTAAACCACAAACGTACTATTCTTTCACCATACTTAACAGCTGGTGCTGGTTATATGTCTTCAAGCGCTAATACGAATGCAAATTCAGCACTTAATGGCGTACCTTCAGGAAGTACAGGTTATGGCGAGCACTGGTTTATCCCAGTTGGAGCAGGTTTCAAAGTTGGTTTATCAAAAGGTGTTAACCTTGATTTAGGTTACACAGTTAACTTCATGAAAACTAACAACTTTGACGGTGTACAAAGTGCAACTAATGACAAATTCACTTATGCACATGCTGGTGTTGAGATCGCTCTTGGTAAAAGAGGAACTTCTCAATTACAGAACTTCAGTGCAATTGCAGCAGTTCGTGAAGAAAGTGCAGCAGAAAGCGCTGAGTTAAGAAGAGCATTATCTACTTCTGAGCAAAACAGACTGAGAGATCAGGAACAATATGCTAAAGATATGGGTGATGAAGATGGAGACGGTGTAGCTAACAAATTTGACAAGTGCCCTGGAACTCCAGCAAACACTACTGTTGATGGTGCTGGTTGTCCTTTAAAAACACCAAAACAAATTATCAAAGAAAAAGTAATCGTTACTGCTGAAGATCGCAGAGTTGTTGATGAAGCAATCAGAAACTTAGAGTTTGACTTAGGTAAATCTACTATCCGTTCTACTTCATACAATACTTTAAACAAAGTTGCTGCTTTATTAGTAGAGAAAAACTTTAGCTTGAAATTAGCTGGTCACACAGATAACACTGGTTCAATGGCTATCAACTTACGTCTTTCTAAAGACAGAGCTGAAGCGATCAAAACTTACTTAGTTTCACAAGGTGCTAATGCATCTCGTATTGAAGCAACAGGTTACGGTCCAAACCAACCAATTGCATCTAACAAAACTGCTGCTGGTCGTCAGAAAAACAGAAGAGTTGAATTCTCTTTATTTTAATCAGAACAGTTTAAATCCATAAAAAAAGCAGGTGTCTTTAATAGACACCTGCTTTTTTTATGGATATTAATTTTATAATGGTTTAAACCAGTTCAGCAAGTGCTGCAGCAGTAAACCCTTTTAATTCATCTTCACGGTGATCACGAATTTTTTGCACCCACTCCGGATCAGCCAGCAGTGGCCTTCCAACAGCAACCAGGTCAAAATCACCTCTATCCAATCTTCTAACCAACTCATCCAGAGAACTTGGCTGTGAAGATTCGCCAGCAAAAGCAGCAGTAAACTCTCCATTCAAACCTACCGATCCTACTGTAATCGTAGCTGCGCCTGTAATTTTTTTAGCCCATCCTGCAAAGTTTAAGTCTGAACCTTCAAATTCAGGTTCCCAGAAACGGCGTTGTGAACAATGTAAAATATCAACCCCAGCATCTACAATAGGATTTAACCAGCTATCCATTTCTGTCGGGTTAGCGGCAAGTTTATAATTATAATCTTGTGGTTTCCATTGTGATAAACGAAGGATAACTGCAAAATCATTACCAACTTGCCTGCGTACTTCTTTGACCACTTCTACCGCGAAGCGACTTCTTTCAGCAATTGTTTTACCCCCGTAGTTATCAGTACGATGGTTTAACTGATCCCAGAAAAACTGATCGATTAAATAACCATGTGCACCGTGTATTTCCACAGTATCATACCCTAATCTCTTCGCATCAGCAGCTGCACGTCCATAAGATAAAATCGCATCAGCAATATCACTTTCCGTCATTGCTTTTCCTTTTTGCTGCCCAGGATTTACAAATCCTGAGGGCCCTTCAAATTCTACTGGAGGAACCCAGCCAGATTTATGGTCAGCCTGTATACCCATATGCCAGATCTGAGGACCCATCTGACCTCCTGCTGAATGCACATCTTTAATTACTTTGTCCCATCCTGCTAATGCTTTTTCTCCATAAAAATGAGGAATGCTCGGGTCACTTGCCGAAGAAAGGCGGTCAATCACTGTACCTTCTGATAAAATCAAACCGACATCGCCAGCTGCTCTTTTACGATAATAATCAGCTACATCTGCTGTTGGTATGCCATTTGGTGAGAATGCACGTGTCATCGGCGCCATCACCAATCTATTTTTAATATTCAATGTTTTCAGCTTAAAGGGCTGGAACAAACTTTCTGTATTCATAACTATTTAATTATATTGAAGTTTCTATTAACTGTTTAAGTTCAAGGCAGGCAGCCTCATTTCTTTTATAATATGTCCACTGTCCTATACGGGTTGATTCGATCAATCCGCTTCTATGGAGGATCGATAAGTATTCAGAAATTGTTGATTGCGTCAGCTGTGCTTTACACTGTATCTGACCTACGCAAACACCCACCTCTTTTATATCCCGATCTTGTGGAGGAAAATGTAATTCAGGCTCTTTCAGCCATTGTAAAATCATTAATCTTGTCTTATTCGACAACGCTTTAAATACCTCTACCTGATCCATGGCACAAATGTATATCGGAACTTCCCGATATCCCTATCCAAGGATACAAAGTGACATTAACCTGATATCCAGACAAAAAACTGACAATAAAAAAGGCTTAACCACCCTATTGAGAGTAATTAAGCCTTCGCAGCCTATGATGAATTCTGATTAAAGCTACGCTATACGCATTGCCAAACAGTATCAACAAACCATTTCTTATGATCATAGAAATGCGTTACAGTTTTAAATCCCGATATTTTAGCCATTCCCTCTATCTCCTGTATACTGTACTTTTGGGAAATCTCCATATAAATCACTTCATTTTCATGAAATTGAAGAGTTTGATCAGCAATATTCACCTTCTGATTTTTTTTACTAACCAGATAACTTTTACAAGCACCAGTTATCGGATCATAGTTCGGATAATGCTGAAATTGAGATACCTTAAAATCACCGCCTAATTCATTATTTATGCGATGTAGCAGGTTCAGGTTAAAATCACGCGTAAAGCCTGCAGCATCATTATAAGCGGCAAGAATAGTATGCGGATTCTTTTTCAGATCAAAACCAATTAACACTAAATCTCCTTCTTGTAGTGCAGCACGGATTTTACGGCAAAATTCAATCGCATTCTCAGGTGTTTCATTTCCAATGTTCCCTCCAAGCAGCATAACCACCTTCTTTCTGGAAGAGATGCGATTTGCTTTTTCCAGCATATCAAAATATTCCCCATTTAAGCCCTTTACTTTCAGACCTTCAATTTTTGCTGGTAATGACTGCTCTAAATGCGCAATCATTGTAGAGGAAATATCAATAGGCATATAAGTAAAGTCTACCTGAGTATCTACCAGTTCTTTGAGCAGATAACTTGACTTTGTAGCATCTCCTGCGCCCATTTCCACCAGATCGAAAGTATTAAATCCGTTTTTCAAGGTAATTGCCAGGTCTTTAAACCGCTCTCTGAAGATCTCCTTTTCACAGTTGGTTGGATAATATTCAGGGCAATTCATAATCTCCTGAAAAAGTTTATCTCCCTTTCCGTCGTAAAAATACTTAGCATTTAAAGTTTTCTGTGGTTGACTAAGGTCGTGTAGAACCTCTTTTAAAAATTGATTCATATCATTATTTTGAAAGCCTGATACCACTGAACATCCAGCGCATATCAGGGTGAAAGAAGTTTCTATAAGTGTTTCTGCTATGCTTTGCAGGGGTAGCAATTGATGCACCGCGCAATACTTTCTGATTCACCATAAATTTACCGTTGTATTCGCCCAGTGCTCCCGCAGCTTTGGAGAAACCCGGATAAGGCAGGTAAGCACTCTCTGTCCATTCCCACAATTTACCCCATTCAAATAAAGAAGAAGCCACTTCCCACTCAAATTCCGTTGGTAAACGCATACCTTTCCATTGCGCATAAGCCGAGGCTTCATAGTAACTGATATTCGAAACAGGGGAATTCATTTTTAAAATTTCCAGTCCGGATAAACTATAACGATGCCATTGCCCCTCAATTTCATACCAATATAAAGGTGCGTTGATGTGTTTTTCCTTTACCCAGTCCCAGCCTTGTGCATGCCATAAACTAAAATCCTCATACCCTCCTGCCTTTATAAATTCCAGATATTCTGCATTGCTCACCAGACAGGTTGAAATACTGAAGTTCTGGATATATACTTTATGCCTGCCAAGCTCATTGTCAAAATGAAAAGAGTCCCCCTGGTATCCAACTTCATAGACCCCCTCTTTGAAATCTGTCCAGCCTTGTTCAGCCAGCGTTAATCCCTTTTCTATGTTATCGGCAGCATAAACCGGAAATAACGGATTATGGCCCAAAATATATTTAATATCATACCACAACAGCTCCTGATGCTGCTGTTCATGGTTTAATCCTAATATCAGGAGCTCTTCTATATCCTTACTAATTCCACAGCGCAGGAATTTGTCCATCGCCTCATCCACATAAGCACGGTAATGGAAAATCTCATCTACCGTCGGACGGCTCAGATTACCTCTGTCTGTACGAATAACTCTTGCTCCTATACTTTCATAATAACTATTGAAAACATAATTATAATCCGGATTAAAAGACTGATAAGCAACAGCGTGAGGTATCAAAATAAAAGTCTCAAAAAACCAGGTGGTGTGCCCGAGATGCCATTTAGGCGGGCTAACTTCTTCCGCCGGCTGTACCACGTAGTCTTCTTTTTGCAGTTTGTCACATAGCTGTACGCTATGCGACCTCACTGCGGAGTATTGCTCCCAAAGTGACATATTAATTTTGGTTTTGATAGTTAGTTAAGTTTGTTATGGTTTTGATCTGCAAACTTTGTGCCTGTTCTCTTCTCATCATCAATGCATAGGCATTATTGAAGCCTATTGGTTTAAGCCACTTCACATTGAATTGACTTTTAAATTCATCACTGACATACCGGTATACACCATCCACATCTCCTGTCAATTTATTTATCGTTTTCATGTCAGGTTTAAGCAGCACTAAAAAACCCGTTCCTGTATACTCCGGATAAAAATCGATCTGATTATTAGTCAGTGCGTCAAAACATATTTTTGTACCTCCTAGCCCCGTTTTAGTCATAACTTCCAAATCTGTATTTCCTTTAATCAATATTTTGTAAATCTGAGCCAGGATATATTGCTCCCCAAATATCTTTGATCCTATCCTGATAGTACCTTTTCCAGCAGTTCTGGCCGGTTTATATAAATGATGTGCTTTGGTAAAATCCAGGGCAACCTTTTCAGGAGTTTCTTTGAGCTGATCAACTCTATAATTCATTGCAATCATAGTTGAATCATTAATAAACCCGGATAATTGGTTCAATACACCTTCAAGTTCAGGATGCTGATCCAGCACTTCCTGCCGCACTACCGGAGCGGCATAATAAGGGGGAAAGATATGCTTGTCGTCTTCCAGAATCACCAGGTCATAAGCTTTCAGTCTACCATCAGTACTGTAACCACTAATCACATCTAATTTTTTCTCAAAAGCAGCTTTATACATTACAGCGTCACTGATTACTACAGTTTCAATCCCCAATTTATAGATTCTTTTCAGTCCTAAATACCCATCTTCTCTGCCCATAAATTCAGGAGTAAAGCCACCCAGCATCTTTCCGCCAATTTGCGTTGGCAATAAATAGAAAGAGCTCAGTGTAATCAAAGCAAAAGGAAGTACCAGATAAGAGATACGAATACTTTTCAAATTCAGTTTTTGAACGAGAGACAATAAAAAATCCAGTACAATTGCCAGTAAAGCGGCAGGGATAGCACCCGCCAGAATCATATTAGCATTATTTAAAGCAATACCACCGAAAATAAATTCTCCTAAGCCACCCGCAGCAATATAGGCTGCCAGCGTAGCTACGCCCACATTAATTACTGTAGCTGTCCGGATACCGGCCATCAGCACTGGAAAGGCTAAAGGCAATTCAACTTTCATCAGGATCTGCCATTTACTCATTCCCATTCCTTTAGCAGCTTCAACTACCGCAGGATTTACCTCCATAATACCAGTGTAGGTATTTCTGATGATCGGTAACAGTGCATAAAGAAATAGTGCGAGAATAGCTGGCTTCGGGCCGATGCCCAGAAAAGGTATCAGTACCCCAAGCAGTGCAATACTCGGAATAGTCTGTAAGATACCGGCTAAACCTAGTACAATACCAGATAACTTTTGCTTCCTGGTAATCAGTATTCCTACCGGAACAGCAATCAGGATCGCAATGATTAATGAAATCAAAGTTAGTCCTATATGTGCCCAGGTCTGGCTCCATAATTTATCGGACTGCTGACTGACAAATCCCCAGAAAGTTTGTGCCTGTTCCATATTATTGTTTTTTATAAGCTGAAAAAGCACGCATCAGGTCTTCCATATTTACTGCATCATCTTTACTGTCCTTCTGAAGTAATTGCTCCATTTTTTCCCAAACAGTAACCTCCTGGTCTGAATAACCTGGCAATAATTCAGCAATCAACACAGATTTCAATTCCAGTTGTAACCGCTGCTCTTTAAAGAAATCAGCTACAAAGTCATTTGCAGGATGAAAAAGTAAATCTTCTGGTGTTCCGATTTGTTTAATCTCACCTCTGTCCATCAGGCAAATACGGTCTCCCATTTCAAAAGCCTCCTGTACATCATGCGTAACCATAACCACTGTCTTTTTAACCAGTTCATCCAAAGCTTTAAACTCTTTACGGATACTAATTCTTGTTAAATTATCTAATGCACCAAAAGGTTCATCCATTAATAGCACCGGAGGGTTAACCATGAGTGACCTGGCTAAACCAACCCGCTGTTGCTGTCCCCCACTTAAAGCTGCCGGATATTTATCAGCCAGGGCAGGATCAAGATTTAGTTTATGAAAGAGTTCTTCTGCCCTTTTACGAATGTCCTCATTTCTCCATCTCAGCAATCGTGGAACAATAGCTATATTTTCAGCGACTGTATAATGCGGAAAAAGACCATGATTTTGTAATACATAACCTATACCACGCCTTAATTCCTCTGGCTGACGGGTACTGATATCAACTCCGTCCAGAAAAACAGTTCCCGAATCTGGTGAAATCAACCTGTTGATCATACGTAATGTAGTTGTTTTACCGCAGCCGCTTGTGCCCAATAAAATCAGGTTTTCACCTTTTTTCACCTCAAAGCTGATATTATCAACGGCTATTGAAGTACCAAATTTTCTGACCAGGTTTTCTGCTTTAATCATTTAGGCGATTGACATAAATAAGTTATTCAGAGATTCAGCATATAAAGGATGTGCAAAAATGGTAAATCTGATCTCCTCATAAGTGATCTTTCCCATCATCGCCATTTGCAAAATGGACATAATCTCACCCCCTTGTTCACCAATGATAGTTGCCCCAAGTATTTGTTTGGTCTTTTGATCAACCACAGCTTTCATAAAACCTCTGGTTTCGGCATTTTCAATCGCCCTGGCTACATTCCGCATTGGAATTTTAGCAACCAGGTAATCGATTCCCTGTGCGGCCGCCTGTGTTTCAGTTATACCAATACGGCCTAATTGAGGATCAGTAAACATACAATAGGGTATCATACGGTCTTTAATACTCATTTTGAGTCCTTCCAAAAGATTTTTGGTGACTACAATATAATCATTATATGAAATATGTGTAAATGCAGGACCACCTTTTACATCTCCTAAAGCATATATATTTGGCGCTTTAGTTTCCAGAAATTCATTCACCTTAATAAATCCGTGCGGATCACATTCTACACTCGTATTTTCCAGTCCTAAAGCTGTTGTTTGAGGTGCTCTGCCTGATGCAAGCAGTACATGTGAACAGGTAATGGTCGTTTTTTCGCCTTTTAAATCCAGAGTAGCTTTAATTTTATCATTCGCTAGTGTTTCAAATTTCACGACTTTGGCTTCTGTTAAAACCTCCATTCCTTCTTCTTTGAAGATCTCGCTCATGACTTCACAAACGTCATTATCTTCTTTTGGCATCAGCTGTGCACCTTGTTCCATAATAGTAATTCTGGAACCAAAACGCTTAAACATCTGCCCGAATTCCAGCCCAATATAACCTCCCCCAACAATCAGCAGATGTTCAGGAACTTCTTTAAGTTCAAGAATAGTGGTTGAAGTGAGGTATTTAATGGCTTTAACACCTTCTATATCTGGTATCCGCGGACTCGCCCCTGTATTGATAAAAATATGTTTAGCAGTATAATTTTCAAAATTGCCATCTCTTTGATTCACATATACAGTATGGTCATCCTGAAACTTAGCCTCTCCATAAATCAGGGTCAGGTTCTTCGTCTTTTCGATTCCGGCAATTGAACCTTCACGGAATTGGGTCACAATAGCTGCTTTACGGGCCATAATTGCCTTGAAATCTATCTCATAAGCAGGTATATCGATCCCCAGGTCTTTACTTCTGCCAGCCTGATAAGCCAGCCTGGCAGAAGCGACCATAGCTTTAGTAGGCGTACAACCGTCATTGATACAAGTACCACCAACCATTCTTTTTTCTATCAATGCAGTTTTCCAGCCTGCATTTGCTAATTTCTTAGCCAGGGGCACGCCAGCCTGACCTGCACCGATTACTATTGCGTCAAATTCCTTCATTAAACGAATAACAATTAAAAATCCAAAATGGCGACAACTTTTTCCAATTCTTCAGCAGTATTGAAATAATGAGGCGAAAGACGGATTGCACTTTCTATGTTTTTCTTCGGAAAATCGATCATTGCAGAGCCTATAGAGGCAATAGAGAAATAAACATCATGCGCACGAAGGTGTTCTGCAATTTCTTCTGTGGTATGGTGTTCCATGGTAAAAGTCAGAATATTGCTGACTCTTGATCCCCAATCTTGCAAATTCAACCCTTTTACTTGTTTCAATTGGCTTCTGAACTGAGCCATTAAACCTGTATTGTACTTTTCAATATTTGCCATTCCAACCTGATTGGCATATTTCACTGCTTCTTTAAGTGCTAACCTGCTTGCAATGGAAGACTCCCAAAACTCGAAACGCTTAGCGGCCGGCTGTAAAGTATAATCATTTACTGAAGTCCATTCCGCACCAATCATATCAATGATAAGCGGAGCTAAACCTGCTTCAAGCGCCCGGTCAGACACATAAAGAAACCCCGTACCACGTGGTCCGCGCAGAAACTTTCTGCCTGTAGCTGCCAGAAAATCACATCCGATTGCTTGCACATCTACTACCAATTGCCCTACCGACTGACAAGCATCAACCAGGTACCAGCAGTGATATTTCCGGCAAATCGCCCCTACTTCTTCAGCTGCCTGCACAAGTCCTGAGCTGGTTGGAATATGAGTTAGTGCTACTAATTTAGGCTGATGTTGCTTAACCAGTTCCTCAAATGCTACTAAATCAAGATCTCCATTAGCCAGATTACTGCCTCTGATGATGTCAATTCCGAAGCGTTTCTTTAAAGAAAGAAAAGAGATTTGATTGGAGATATAATCATCATCTGTGGTCAGAATAACATCTCCGGCTTTAAAGTCAATAGAGGAAATCGCCTTTGCATAAGCATCTGTAGCACTATTCTGAAAGGATATATTGTCAGCAGCACAGTTGAGCAGCTTAGCAGTTTCTGTATAGAATTCATCTACCCCCTGCTGGTTTAGATAAGCAAGTGCATATCCTCCAATCTGAGCTTCTTCAGTCAGACTAGCTATCATTTGATTAAATACGGTATCGGGCACTAAGGAAGAGCCTGCACTGTTCAGGAAAATTTTATCTGTACAACCTCTGGTTTCTTTTCTGATTGTGTTTAAGTCCATTCTTTTATGAAATTGATCTCTGTTAACAATATTTTATATCGGCAAAAGGTAATGAAAAACCTTTAAACCTAACCTACATCATGCCGGATTTTGATCAGGATCACACATTATCCCAGCTTATTTGTTCTAATTGCAGTTAAATAGAACAGTTTATGAGTCAACCAAAATATAGTAGCGCAGCGGATGCCGTAAAATACATTCAATCCGGACAGCGCGTATTCCTTCATGGAAGTGCAGCAACCCCGGTATTATTGATTAAAGCCCTCCAACAACGGCATGCAGAGCTCAAAAATGTAGAATTGGTTAGTATCTCAACCCTGGGCGATGTGGATTTCAACAACCCTGAATGGCGCGGAAGCTTCTTTTTCAATTCCTTATTTACTTCAGCAAATACCCGTTCTGTTGTCAATAGTATCAATGGCGATTATGTTCCTGTCTTTTTAAGTCAGATTCCAAAGCTCTTCAGGGAAGGTTTTCTACCCCTTGATGTAGCTATAGTACAGGTTTCTCCGCCTGATGTACATGGTTATTGTTCTTTAGGAACTTCTGTAGATATCGCAAGGGCAGCTGTAGATACTGCAAAACATGTCATTGCACAGGTTAATCCAAACATGCCGCGAACACATGGTGACGGCTATCTGCACAGCAGTAAAATAAACACTTTTGTATGGCATGAATCGGTATTACCAGAAGTAGATTATTCAGCAAAAGTGAGCAGTGCTATGGTCACCATTGGTCAGCATATCGCTTCTTTAGTGGAAGATGGCGCAACCCTTCAACTCGGAATAGGAGGTATCCCCGACCAGGTTTTAAAGAATTTAGGTAACCACAAAAACCTCGGTTTGCATACAGAAATGTTGTCAGACGGAGTGATCCCACTCATACAAAACGGGATCATCAATAACAGTATGAACAAGATTAACCGTGGTAAATCGATCACGTCATTTATGATTGGAACACGTAAACTTTATGATTTTGTGAACGATAATCCGAGCATAAGAGTGATGGATATTTCCTATGCAAATGACACGAGCGTGATTCGTCAAAACCCAAAAGTCACTGCTATAAACTCTGCAATTGAACTGGATTTAACAGGTCAGATTTGCGCCGACTCCATGGGAACTTTTCAGTATTCCGGCATTGGCGGACAGATGGATTTTATTCATGGTGCATCTCTGTCTCCGGGAGGAAAGCCGATCATTGCACTACCATCAATTACCTCAAAAGGTATCTCCAGAATTGTACCATTTTTAAAAGAAGGAGCGGGTGTAGTAACCACCCGCGGACATGTACATTGGGTGGTTACTGAGTATGGAAAAGTAAACCTTTTCGGTAAAAGTTTAAAGCAGCGTGCGAAGGCATTAATTGAGCTTGCCCATCCGGATCACCGGGAAAATCTGGAAAGAAAATGCTTTGAAAGGTTCGAAACTTCTTTCGAATAGCAATATTATATATCCATAAAATATTAATAATCAAAACTTAAAACAAATCAAATAATCTAAAGATTAAGCATTAACTAAAATCATAAGATTAGTTGATTTGATCCAGAGGTTTCCGGTCACCACCCGGCTGAGCCTTATATTTACTCGGTGTAACTCCGGTTATGGCCTTGAATTGTGTAGACAAATGTGCACTGCTGCTATAGCCCATCTGGTAGGCAATCTCATTCAGATTGAGTTCTCCATACTCCAGCAATTCCTTTACTCTGGCTACCTTTTGCTGAATGATATATTTCTCAATCGTGATCCCTTCCACATCAGAAAACAACCTGCTGAGATAAGCATATTCCTTGCTTAATTTCTCTGCAATTATGCTCATCAAACTCTGCTTCAATTCGAATAGGTTTGAATAATGAACCAGTTCGATCACCTGTGTCTTCACCTGCTCTACAAGCTGGTCTTTATCTTTGTCGATCAGCTCGAAACCCAGTACCTGGAAGGCAGCTGAGATATCCTGTAATTTCGCCGGATCAGGTTCCGGCGAAACAGTAACTCTCCCCAATGAAATCTCATTCACAGAGAAGCCAAGATTTTCCAGCTGCTGCCTGACGATCAGAATGCACCGGTCGCAAACCATATTTTTAACATGCAGCTGCATATCAGATTAACTCCCCGTGGAAGCCCGCCTTTTTTAAAGTCTCTTCTATTGCCTGTTGCAGATTATCAGCATCACCAGTTACCGTCAGAACTTTATCAGCTACCTCAGTATCCACGTTCCATTGTTCAAGACCATTCATTGCGTTTAAATGAGGAGTTACCGTAGCGATACATCCACCGCATTTAATATTCGTTTTAAATTTCAGAGTTTCCATAATATGTGTTTTTATTGCGCCCATCTGTTCATCAGGGCATCGTGTTTTAAAATTAGTTTAATTTAGTTAATTTCAACCTGAGGCTGTTACCTACTACAGAGACTGAACTTAATGCCATTGCTGCTCCTGCGAGCATCGGATTCAGCAGGAAACCATTCAACGGATATAATATCCCCGCAGCCAGAGGAATCCCAATCAGGTTGTATATAAACGCCCAGAATAAATTCTGACGTATTGTTCTCACCGTAGCCTTCGATAGTTTCAGTGCTTTAGAAACCTGTCTTAAATCAGACGAGATCAAAGTCAGCTTTGCTACATCAATAGCAATATCAGATCCCCTGCCCATTGCAATCGAAAGATCAGACTGAGCCAGCGCCTGGCTGTCATTAATTCCATCACCTATCATCGCAACAATTTTACCTTCCTGCTGCAAGCTTTTGACAAAATCCGCCTTCTCTGACGGAAGTACGTCTGCCTTATAGTTTAAAATACCTGTCTGTTTCGCAATTGCAGCCGCTGTAAAGGCATTATCTCCCGTTAGCATATAAACTGTTATCCCTTGCGCCTGCAGGCCTTCTACGGCCTGCTTTGAGCCCGCTTTAATCTGATCGGCAATAGCAACTACGGCAAGCACTTGCCTGGCACTGGTAAAAAAGATCACAGTTTTAGCTTCCTGCTGAAACTGATGAACGATTTTCTTTATTTTTCCCGGCAGTTCTCCATGTGCTTCAGTCAAAATTTTATGGCTTCCTGCAAAATAGGTTTCGCCATTAAAAACAGCTTCTACTCCTTTTCCCGTCAGACTTTTAAAACCAGTAATTGAAGCTGCCCTGACACCCGTTGCTTTGACATAACTCACCACAGCTTCGGCCAGCGGATGTTCAGAATGCTGCTCCATTGCAAGGAAAATGCCCAGCATTTCCTCCTGAACTGAACCCTCATAATCAATCCATTCCATACCTGTAACTAAAGGTTTACCTTCAGTAATCGTACCCGTTTTATCTAAAATGACTGTATCCACTTTATAACCCGACTCCAGTGCTTCCGCATCTTTAATCAGGATCCCATGCTCAGCTCCCTTACCAATTCCGACCATAATTGCCGTTGGCGTAGCCAGTCCTAAAGCACAAGGACAAGCAATCACCAATACCGTAACCATAGCCATCAACCCCTGGCTCAATTTATATTCCCCGCCAAACAGCAACCATACTCCTAAAGTACAAACCGCAATAAAAAGAACTATCGGAACAAATATACCAGCAATCTTATCTACCAATTTCTGAACAGGCGCTTTCGATCCTTGTGCATCCTGAACCAATTTAATGATCTGAGCTAATAAAGTTTCCCCACCAACTTTCTCCGCCCTGAATTTAAAGCTCCCTTTCTGATTGATCGTCCCTGAAAAAACCTGCGCACCCGCCTCTTTCAATACCGCCACAGGCTCTCCGCTAATCATACTTTCATCCACATATGAATGACCTTCATCCAGCACACCATCCACCGGAATTTTATCACCCGGTCTCACCAGTAACCGATCCCCGGCCTTAACAGCCGACACCGCTATTTCCTGTTCCCCATCCTCAGTAACCAATATTACTGTTTTTGGCTGTAGCCCAATCAGCTTCTTAATTGCTGACGAAGTATTTGATTTCGCATTCTCTTCCAAAAGCTTACCCAGCATAATAAAAACAACAACTACAGCTGCAGCCTCATAATATACATGAGGATGAATCCCTTTAGCATGCCAGAAATCAGCAAAGAAGGTATTAAATACACTAAAAAGATAAGAAATACCCGTACTCAAAGCAACCAGGCTATCCATATTTGCTCTGCCATACTGCGCCTGCCTGTAAGCATTGATGAAAAAATTCTTTCCAAACACAAACAAAACCGGAGTAGTTAAACCCAGCATATAATAATTCGCATAAGGGATATCCATCAAAAACATCCCGATAATTACTACCGGTAAAGTGAGTATTCCAGCCAGAATAGTTTTTCTTTTCAAAGCACTATAATTCTGTTGCTGTACCTCCTGCTGCTTTTCCTTTCCGTTCAGCGTATCCAGAATCAAATCATACCCCACCGACTGTACTGCTGACTGAAACTGCTCCGGCATAATTTTACCAGGCTCATAACTGACCTTTACCTGTTGTGTAGCATAATTTACTTCCGCACTTTGAACACCATCCTGAGCCTCAATCATAGACTGTACACTAGAAGCACAACCCGCACAGGTCATACCCAATACCGGGAGGGAAATAGTTTGTATGTTCTTTAAATCTGACATCTTTCTTAAATTATGATACAAAGATAGGCCCTACCCTACCTAAAGACTTACATCATTTTGTTATAAAATTTCATAATTCGGCAAAGAAATCGCAGAAGAAAGTGGCTCTTTTCAAATTTGAATAATCAGGTAAATTTTGATTACCTTCTCTTCCCGTTTCCAAAGACGTAATTTTCTAGAATATCAATAGATAGATATTCATACTGAGATCTTATCATGTTATTAACATAAAATTTCCTAATAAAATCTGCTCTGTTATTATAACTATAATACCTGACCCGGGTCTGTTTAAAATTCAAATCTACTTTAGAACATAATTATTTGATACTATAAGGTCATATATGCCATCTTTTTCCCAAATAAAAGTAAATCCATTATGATTAGTAGTCTGAAGGTATTCTCTATCAGGTTTGAATAACCCAATATATTTTCTTGGTATAATCACACACTTGCCCCCAAACCTTTTCCAAATAGTAATACATTTTGTACCATCCGAATTGTAATAGAAACTCCTTTTCTCATAAAAAAAAATCAAACAGAATTATTTTATTGCAAAAAGGATGAGCCAGCGTTTAGATATTTTCATTTTATACTTTTATAAACCCACATAATATTATGGAACAGATGGAAATCTTATTAATGGAGAATAATCTACCTTCCAGATATCAAGCTCAAAAAAATCATAATTAGTATCAAGATGAATGCTAATCCAAAGCGCAACTCCATCTTTATCTAACAACTCCACACGAGCAAGATCTTTGAAATAAACTTTATTTTTTTCAGAAACAACTCTTAAACTACCCATACCACCATCCTTCATTTCTTCAACTAATAAAGTTAAAAGAGATGGAATTATATATTTGGATTCTTTAGTATCCCTTACCATCCATGAAATTAAATCAATCTCATCCGATCTTAATAATCTTTTAACCATTTTCTCTTTTAGAATACTTTATTTAAATCAGTAATCTTCACCAATCCGAATTGTGTAAACATTATTTCGAAGAAGTACACTTTTTTTTAATTGCCGTGAATCTAAACATATTTTTCATTCTACTCATCTAATCCTAAAAGCGATCTATTCTTTGAGGTCACAGATTGTGACCTCAAGTTACTCAGCGTCTTTTTATCTCATTTAAAACACAGACCAAAGAATCCGCAAATATTTCCTGGCATAATGCAACTAGCAATATTAATCTGCTAAGATAAGTATCCTCCCAGCCTAACCTCCCAAACTAACCTCCCAAATTAGCCATCCAACCCAGCCACCCCCCTCCCCAACTCACCCATGATGGCGTCTCCTTAACCTATTTGAAAATTCTTCAAAGGATACAAATCAGGAATAGTAAATAAAAAAGACATTGCTAATTTCCGGGCATTGGCCATCCCTTCAGATGGGCGTCGACCGGAAATAGCAATGTCTTTTTTATTTTCCCCCTTTTTACTAAAAAATTTCAAATCCGCGTAAGGGTAAACCTTCATCACGTTGTCCCTAGATTAAACAACAACAATATGAACATAAAACCTTACACACTCAACCTGCTAAAAACCATTACCCTAACCCTTTTAACCACTACACTATACGCTCAAACCAAACCATCCAGAACCCATATCGGTTTAATTTATCCCTTAAGCAGTAACGGCACACACGCCCCATCAGACAGCAACACCTTTTCCCTGAACCTTATTGCCGGAGTTTCCGCAGCAGAAGACGGCTTTACACTTGCCGGAGTAACCAATGTTATCCATCACACCTCCAAAGGCGTTCAGCTGGCAGGCTTCTCTAACCATACCGGTCAAAAAGCAGAAGGCGTAAGAGTAGCCGGTTTTATGAATCTCTCCGGAGAAAGCAAAGGCACATCAGTAGCAGGCTTTCTGAACAAAGCAGCCGATATGAAAGGTGCGCAAGTTGCCGGATTTATGAACCTTGCAAACACCGCAGACGGATTACAGATCGCAGGTTTTATGAACAAAGCCAAAAACACCTCCTCACAAATAGCAGGCTTCATGAACATCGCCAAAAAAGTTAAAGGCGTACAAGTTGCCGCCTTCCTGAACATAGCCGACAGCTCTGACTATCCAATCGGCTTCATTAACCTCATTAAAAACGGGGAGAAAAGTTTAGCCGTAACCGTTGACGACAACCTCACCACCCTGCTATCCTTCAGATCAGGAGGAAGAATACTTTACGGAATCCTTGGAATAGGCTATAACCTGAAAAACAAAAAAGAAATATATGCAGCCGAAGCAGGCCTGGGTGCACACGTTTACACCTCACAAGCCTTTCGCTTAAACCTTGAACTCGCAGGCCTTACCCTGCAAAACTTTAAAGCCGGAGAATACTTTAAATCCTCTATAAGAATTCTGCCAGCATTCAAACTCACCCCTCACCTGGAAATTTTTGGAGGCCCAACCTTCAATTATGTCAATACCAACACAGAAGAAGGCCGGAAACTAACAGAAAAATTCATCTCCAAATGGGAAAGCAAAAGCGTCACCAGGCTTCAGGGAATTTACGCAGGTTATACAGCCGGTGTACAATACATATTCTAAACAAAGAATATAAATAAAAAAAATCATGACCTCACTCAGCAAAGCTCTTAAAACTATACAACTCCTGATACTGGTTCTGCTGGCAATGATCAGCCCCTTAAGCGCGCAACCCGCTGAAGAAAAACAGAACCCTAAACTGGATAATCTTTTATTCTTTGTGCAGAAAAATCCGGGTGCCAATACCGTAATTTACGAACTCAATTTCAACGAAGATGGTACAATTTGCACCCAGGCTCCAGTTAAAGTTTCCTGGATCAAGTATGCAGAAGACGGAAAACGTGAAGAACTCAGTAACGTGGAAAAGAAATATGTTTATGGCGTAAAAAGCCAGGATCTGGGAAATGATGAATATGAAATTCATTTAATGGCCTATACCAGATTACCGCTATACCTGAAACGCTCTCAAACCGACAACAAATACAAAATCTATATCAAAGATGAAGACACACACTATTTACTAAAAAGAGCATTCATCAAACTCGGCAGCTGCTCCTTCTGGTTTCCAAAAGTACAATACATTGATCTGGTTGCAGTAGATACAGTAAATGGAAGGGAGATTTTACGAAGAATTAATATCAGATCACAAGCAGAATTCTAATATATTTGAAGAGACATAAAACGTGGATTTAACATACCCAGTGAGCTATACCGCACCTATAATTTATGATGACGCAGCATTTGAACACTTGTTCAAAGCGCACTACAAAGCATTACATAGCTATGTGAATACCATGATCCGTGATGAGGAAATGGCAGAAGAAATAGTACAGAACAGATTTATGAAATTCTGGGAAAAACGGGAACTACTGAATATACAAACTTCCGTAAAAGCCTATTTATACAAATGCGTTCACAATGACACTTTGAACTTTCTGAAGCATGAAAAAGTAAAAATACGCCACCAGAATTTTACGATGCATTCCACACAGGAAAGTGAACCTGCTTCACACAGAGTGGAATTAAACGAGTTAGCCTCCAAAGTACAGGGAGCTATGGAAGATTTACCCGAACAATGCAGGCTTATATTCCATATGAGCAGGTTTGAAGAGTTAAAATACAGAGAAATCGCAGACCAGCTGGAGATCTCTATTAAGACCGTAGAAACTCAAATGGGAAAAGCATTGAGAATATTACGCTTAAAACTGGTCGATTTTTTAGTTCTCCTTTTATCAGGAGTATGGTTTTACAAGGATTTTTTGAATTAAGATGAGCGATAGAGATGAACTTTTAATAAAACACTTATTAAACGAAACCAGTACGGAAGAAAATACCCGATTTCTGCAATGGATAGCTGAAGATCCGGCTAATAAGGCATATTACAACCAATTTAAACAGATTTGGGAAACAAGTAAAGCACTAGAACCAAAAAGCACCATAGACGAAGAGCAGGCCTGGAAGAAATTTAAAGCTAAAGTAACCCCGTCAAATCAACAGGAAGCTAAAATTGTTCCTTTGCGCTATAAATATGGATGGCTTAAAATTGCAGCCATATTTTTGATTGCCGCAGGCCTGTGGAGTACCTACCGCATTTTTAGCACTGCTGATTATATATCGGTCGGTGCCGGCAAGGAAGTACTGGTAAAAACACTTCCTGACGGCTCAACAATTACCATGAATAAAAACTCTTTATTAAGTTTTGCCAGTAACTTCACCGATCACCGGGCAATTCGTATGCAAAAAGGAGAGATATTCTTCAAAGTAACCCCAAACAAAGAGAAACCATTTATTATTGAGGTAGAAAACGTAAAAATAAAAGTAGTCGGTACCTCTTTCAATGTGAAATACAGGAATGAGCAAACTGAGGTTATTGTAGAAACAGGAATCGTCAAGGTAAGTATTAACGGCGCTGATGCAGCACTGCACAAAGGAGAGAAAGTGATCGTCAAAAATGGTACAACTGAATTAAAAAAAGAGCTCAATACCGATCAGCTTTATACTTACTACCGGAATAAAACCTTTATCCTGAATAACACTTCACTTGCAAAAGTTATAGAAAAATTAAATGAAGCCTACCAGGTAAATATTGTCATTGAAGACCCGCGAATCAAAAACCTGACGTTAACCACTACCTTTCCGGAAGATTCACTGGATCACATTTTACAAACAATTTGTGAAACCTTTAATATTAAACAAGTACACAGCGAAGGAAAAATCCTGTTGGTAAACAAATCATAATGAACAGGAAATTACTTTTACTATGTTTTTTATCCCTCATTGCCTGTAAAATATATGCACAACAAAACCATCAGGCTGAAAATTTATCCAGGCGCGTTACCATTAAGGTAAAAAATCAGAAAATTGCCGAAGTACTCACCCAGATCAGTACTTCCGGCAATTTTTATTTTGCCTATGAGGGGAGTTTGTTTAATACCGATAGCCTCGTTAACCTTTCTGTTCAAAATACCCCGGTAAGAACTATCCTGGACCAATTGTTCAGAGGTAAAATAGACTATAAAGAAACCGGGCAGCATATTATTTTACGCTCAGCAAACCTGCATCTCACCATAGAGCCCGATAACATTACGACTGCCGAACGTTTATACCTGATCAGCGGATACGTGATCGACACTAAAACAGGAGCAAAAATTAAACAGGCCAGTGTTTATGAAAAAAGACTGCTTCAATCTACCCTGACCAATAACGATGGTTATTTCAAACTCCGTTTCAAGGGTGACTACAATGAAGTGGTCCTTACTGCCAGTAAAGAGGCCTACCGTGACACCACGCTGATCTTCCTATCTAATATCACGATTAAACCCCAGAGTTATGAAGACACTTCCTCAGCGCGTAAAAGCAAAGTAAGCAACCTGGTAGAAAACATGGGAATCGGAAGGTTCTTTGTTTCTTCCAAACAAAGGTTCCAGAGTTTAAACCTCTCTGGTTTTCTGGCGAACAGTCCGTTTCAAGCCTCTCTTACCCCTGGCTTAAGCTCACACGGAATGATGAGTTCACAAGTGATCAATAAAGCCTCCTTCAATATTTTAGGAGGATATTCAGCAGGACTGGATGGTCTTGAAATGGCAGGCCTATTCAATATGGATAAAACAGATGTAGGTATAATACAGCTGGCAGGCCTGTTTAATATTGTCGGCGGATCTGTAAAAGGCGTACAAATGGCAGGAGCAGTAAACTCAGTTATCGGAAATGTTGATGCGATACAAGCAGGTGGTTTGGTCAATTATGTCCGGGGAAATACCTATGGCCTGCAAATGGCCGGAGTAATGAATTTTGTTAAAGGAGATATGTATGGGGCTCAGATTGCCGGTTTATATAACCATACCCGAAAAAATCTCCAGGGATTACAAATGGCAGGCGCAGTGAATATCAATAACGGAACTTTAAAAGGTGCACAGATCGCTGGATTATTTAATTATGCCAAAACAGTTAAAGGCGTACAATTTGGTTTGGTGAATGTTGCTGACAGCTCTTCGGGTTATAGCATCGGTTTGATTAACATCGTTAAAAAGAATGGCTACCACCAAATCAGTTTGTCCGGTAATGAGCTCATTAATGCAAATTTAAGCCTTAAAACAGGTACTAAAAAACTTTATACTATCCTGATGGCCGGAAGAAATTTCTCAGATACTGCAAAAATATCTTCTTTCGGTTTTGGATTGGGACATGAAATACAGCTGAATCAAAAATTATCCATTGGAGTTGAATATCTTTCTCAATTTATTTCTACAGGTAAATGGTCTGAGACTTCCAGCCTCAATAAGTTACAACTAAACTTACAGTTTAAAATAGCGAATGGACTAACTATTTTTGGTGGCCCATCGTATTCTCTTTATGCTACAGATTATGCACAAGGTTCAGGCGTAAAAGGATTCAAACAGCAAGTTCCACCCAGTTACGCACATAAATTCAATTCTACAACCAGCGGTTGGTTAGGCTGGAATATAGGAATCACTTTATTTTAAAAACCCCCTTTACTTTATAGTAAAAGGGGGTCACAACACACACAAGATCTTATTGATTTATTGATGGGCTACGATTACCGAAGGAAAGTAATAACCATTATAAGAAACTGTCTTTTTAATGACAGCTGTTATCGGATCATAGAAATATAAGTTGTTTACACTAAAGTTTTCTCCGAAGCCAGACTGTACAGTACTGACCAATAACTGATCCAACTTTGCATTATAGCTTAAACCAGCACCGTAAAGTATCTTACCTGCAGGTAAGGTTAAAAAAGGAGCTTGCAAAGAAGCAGTACTTCCGGAAATATATTTATAGATCGTTGTACCACCACTAAAAGATCCATTTTTAGCAATAAAAACAGCATTCTCTTTGGTAGAAGCAGTAATAGATCCAGGATGCCATGCACCCCATGAACCAAAAACTGTAAAAGGAGCTGTAATTGATTCAACATCCAGTGCAGCATTGATTTTAAACAGCTTAGTACCTCCCGCAGCCCAGATATTTCCATCCATCGTACGGGTGAAACCTACAGAAGCACCAGCAATCTTTTTCACTACTTTATTGTCGGCGGCATTCAGGATCACTATACCATCTGTTGAAGAAAGCACAAAAATGTAATCACCTTGTTTGATCATATCGCCAACCTGACCACCTACACCATCAATCGTCCTGCCGATAGCCAATGTATTTAAATCAACCGGAAACACTCCTTTACCTGAGCTCAGAAGACCTTTAGTCTCACTAATACCCACAAATGAGCGCCAGTCATTGCCACCCTGACTTGGTACCCGTGCCAGTTCTTTCATACTGTATTCATCGGTAACTACCATCGGCCCTCCTACCTTTGAAACCAGGTAGAATTTGTTTTTAAAAACAACGCCTGATTGTAAAGTAGAAGATACCGGATTCAGATCTTTCGCAGGGTTTTCTTTGACAAAGATGCTATCCTCCATTTTATTGGTATTGTACCGGTAAAAACTTACCGTTCCTGTTCCATGTCCGAACCAGCCTTCATTCACAAGGTAAAAACCATTCTCATATTTATCCCAAACGTGGATCTGGTAATCAACAGTGACTTCACCACCAGGAGTAGCTGCTTTAAAACTTATCTTAAAATCTCCTTTATTTATCGCTTTAAATGTAAATACAGAATCAGATCCGGTACGCGCACCATTCACTGTCCAGCTGTAAATCGCATTTTTAGTATTGGCAAGCTTTGGATGTAATAACAGGGTATCACTAACTGTAATAGAATCCTTTCCATTGTTCTTTAAAGATTCTGTGGCCTGTGGCTGAAGCAAAAGCTCTTTTTCATTATCCTTTTTACATGAAGCAATGGCCAGCATAGATAAACCGGCAAATAAATAAGGTATTAATTTTTTAAAATTCATTGATTGTATTAGTTAATATTTAAATCTACGGCACCTCTCACTTCGGTCGAAATTTCACCTAACATCGTATTTCCTTTTTCATTCTGTCCGGTATAAACCTTAATGAAATCTATTTTCGAAAGATTAGCCGGCTGACCAGCACTATTAACAGCCCAGGCAATATCAAACGAGTTGAACATATTCTGCTCATAATAATCACCCGTTGACCAGCTATCAGCATATCCATAAGTAAAAGCACGGTTAACATAGACGCTACCTTCCATACCCCATGTAGATCTTAATAATGTTCCGTTAAACGTAAGCGTTTCTTGATTTTGTGCAAACAGCGGGTAATAGTTATGTCTATGAAACTGGTTAACTTGTACCTTTCCGGAATTACCTTGATTATCTGTCCAATTTACATCGGCAGTAGCTTTTGGATTAGTATAAGTAATCTGATAATTCTTAATCGTACTTGGTGAAGTATATTCACTACCAGCAACTTCATACCACGCATCATCAGGCAGACCATTGCCATTAGCATCCTGGCTAACCATTACAATACCTGGTTCAGACCATTGCAATACGGGGCCTAAAGGATTACCATAAATAGTAAAATCATGTCCTACCCTGTTGATTACGGAATGATCAAAGCCAAAAACGATATACCCACCGTAGCCACCAAGGGAAACCATACCAGTCTGGCTCACATCACCAATGATACGCTGTGCACCAGCTAAACTGCCCAGACTTTCATTAATAAATTGTCCTGGTGCAGGCAGGTATTCATATACCTTAGAGATGAATTTACTGTTTACAGCATTTACTTCTTTTCCAGGTTTTACCCCATTGGCATTGTTTACATCTTTTTTACATCCTGCAAATACAGCAGCCCCCATGAGTGCGATTAAAAGAGGTTTTAAATTTGTGTTCATAGTTATATCTGGTTGATTGGTTAATAAACAAAAGCAAAATGTGCAGGAATATCACCTGTGGTTACTTCAAGTTTCTTTATGCCCGCAGGAGTAAAACAATATAATGTACCTGGAGAAACATAATCCTTCGCGTCAGTTACAAATACATCTTTGGTAATCGGGTTAACCGCAATTCCATATGGAACTGTTATTTTTTCATTTGTACCATCGGTAATGAAACTCTTGCTCAATGGAGTCTCTGTTTTCACATCAATCATTCCATAGGTAATTTTGTTTTTATCTGTTTCATAACTATACTCAGTACTATAGTAATAAGCAAGATCACCATCTATTACGATTTCACTAACCCCAATATCAAATGATTTTTTCACCTTTTCAGTCTGGGTATCAATCACGAAAAGTTTCGAAGGTATATCAAAGTAATCACCTCTTGAACTCACATATAAATCACCATACTTATCTGCCTTCAGACGATGAAGATTAATAGCCACATCAATCTTATTGGTTACCTGAAAGCTATTCAGATCAATCACAGAAACCGTTCTTTCATAATTTGTAGCACTGTAACCGCCAGAATTGGCTACAAATAATTTACCTCTCACTACAGCCAGCTCTTCTGGCTGACGGCCAACTTCAACACGTCTTTTTTCAGTAAGCGTTGCGGTGTCAATCTCAATAACAACCCCATTACCTGCTGTAGGGTCACCTAAAGCACCTAAGTAGGCACTTGCATAAGCTTTGCCCTTATAGAAAGTAATATATCTGGCACTTACCAAGGGAATTTGACCCAGTTTTTTACCTGTTTTAGCATTCAAAACCTCTATTTTATGAGAAAGATTCACCACTACATATACTTTAGAACCATATACACCTATATCATTACCTACATCACCCAATCCTTTAACGATTTCAGGATTGGCCTGGTTATAGATATTCCGGCGATATACACCGGTTGCTAAATCCAGATAGTCCAATGAGGCTTTATTCATATTCATATTGCCTTCATTGAGCAGATAAAGACCTTTTACAGGACCAGACGGTGTTGGTTCCAGTATTTCGACTTGTTCTGGAGCTGGCTGAGGATCCTTCCTGCACGAAAACAGGGATGCTGACAACATAACGGCCAGTGATAAACGATAAAGGAGCTGTTTTTTCATGTTTGATTATTTAAGGTTATATTTTAATAAGAGTAAGCTAAAGTGAAACGGTAAGAGCGGCCGGGCATCGGGAAATTGGCAATCACATCGTAATATTGATTCAGGAAGTTGTTTACTTCAGCAGAAAGGCGGAAGCGATCGTGCTTCAACATTTTGGTATAATGAAAGGCAATGTCATGTGTATACCAGGCTGGCACATAATTATATACATTATTAGCCCCCTGATTAAACCGCTGACCGACATAGATATAACTATAATTCATAGCCAGATTTTTCCAGTCAGCCCCCAAAATGAAGGAACCACTATTTACAGGTGTATATACAATTTGATTTCTATAGTTCAGGTTTTTATTGGTTACGTTCAGCGCTTGCTGATAGGTATAAGTTAACCCGGTAGTTAACGAAAGGTCCGCCATGATGCCCCATGCCGTCTGAATATTCACATCCAACCCTTTAATTTGTACTTTTCCTAAGTTTTGCATGCTCCAGCGGAACAGATTTGCGCTTGGTACAGCAACAATTTTGTTCTTTACGCTATTATAGTAAGCATCAGTCTGAATTGATATTTGTTGCAATCTATGGCCTTTAAACACTTTGATATAGGTAAATCCCAGGTCATATTGCTTCGTATACTCTGGTTTGAGCAGTGTATTGCCAATAGAGGTATAATACAAATCGTTAAAAGTAGGCATACGAAAAATGCTCTTGTAAAAACTACGTATACGGAATTCCTTCAGGTGGTCAAATGGCTGCCACGAAACCATTACTGTAGGCGTAAGTTCATTTTTGTTTCCGGCAGAGAAAAACTGCTTTACTTTATCATTTACATAAGTGCTGAGTAAATTGGCCTGCACATCTATTCTATCGAAATGGATTAGAGTAGCCAGTGCCGTCAAAAAGGTGTTTCTGGTGGGATAAGCAAAGTAGTCGAGATTTGCATCCAGCGTGTTATACTGATAATCACCTGATAAAACAACGTCCCAGAATGAATTGATTTTATAGCGGTTGGTCAGCGATAAATAAAGCTCCCGTTGTTTGAATCTATTGTCCAGGAATCCATCGTCTTTGACAAAATCAGGATCCAGATACCGCACATAGTCCTGCGCATATTTTGCTGAGGCCATCAGGTTATATCTTCCCTTTTCTTTTTTATAGCTGGATTGTACAAAAAAGTTCTCATTCCATAAGCGTTGGGTAAAGTCATACCTATTGCTCACAATTGCACCAGGCAGTCCCTGATGATCTTTATAATAATAAACTTTAGCTGCCCAGACACTACTATCCTGTAATTTACCATTCAATCCGGCCTCCACACGCATCGTTTCTATATCTGCGTTTTTTCTTACAAATGTGCTGTCATAAACCCCATTGGTATACCTGAACTTATAGCGGCCATTGGCATTTTTATATTCTGTACTCAAAGAGGCCGAAACTGCATCACTGATTTTATGCTGCCATAACACACTAGGATTAATCAGCCCGAATGATCCCCCTTTAACAGAAGCTTTGAGATGATCGGTCTGTCCATTTTCAAACTCAGGTTGTTTAGCATTCAGGTATAAAGAACTTCCGGAGGCGAAACCTCTTGCGGATTGGAAAATGGTACTCTTTTGCCCATTATAAAGTTCTATTTCTTCAATATTATCTAAGGAGAATTTGCCCAGATCGACTTGTCCGTTTTGTGCATTTCCTAATTGCACACCATCATAAAATACAGCAGTATGGTTAGTCCCCATACTTCTGACATTAATCGTCTTTAAGCCTCCTATCCCTCCATAATCTTTCAATTGTACACCGGAGAAAAACCGGATTGCATCTGCAACAGATAAACTGTTTAATCTTTCAAGATCTTTACCAGACAAGATTTGTAATGGAGAAGCGGAAAGCTGGCGTTTGCCAAGTTTTATAGCACGAATAAAAACTTCTTTCAGGTCATTCGCTTTTTTAACAGAATCGGTTTGCGCAGAAGAATTATAAGGCACAAAAACCCCAAGCCATACTATAGCAGAAAAGCCGAAAAAAGAATTACAGATGCCATCTAAGGCAAATTTTCTTTTAGTCATTTTGTTGTGAGGGTTACCCACAGCAAACAGCAGATTAAGGAAATGATTACGTCAATAAAAAGCATTCACCCCTAGCTTCAATCCCCGAAAGCTATGAAATTATAAGGCTGGAGGCAGGTCTTCTGACTTACTCCCGGAGATTCATGCCTTCCCCATGGTTTTAAACACGAGTGGCTGGATATGGATTCCGTTAAGGAGCTTACAGCTGCGGGACAGTTATGGATTTACACCATATTCCCTTTTAATCCTGATTGTTGAGATCAGGAACCAAAAGCAATACAAAGTTATTAAAATAAGCGACATAGAATTAAAGAAACTATATAATTCTAAATAACTACGTAAAATATTGATACCCAACTTTTCTTTTAATGGAAGTTTATCAAAAAAATAATAATTTTTAATAAAAATAAAAATTATTATTTTATTAATAAATATTTCTTATCATTACACCCTATAAATCATAATTATAATTAAATTAAAAACAATGAAAAATAACATTTACCTAATTCTTATTTTATTAATGGTCTCTTCATGTAAAAAAAATCAGGATCATCAGTCCATTGAAATAAATGGAGATTCAAAAGATATTCTGTTACAGGACAGAGATCCAAACTCTCCTCTTGTTTTAACAAATAAGAAAAATGAAAAAAATGGCAAAATCTCAGTTAATTCTATACCGGATGAGATTTTGGATTTAAGATATTATTTAGGCCGATCTTATTTATTGAATACTAATTTAGATGGGAATGCTGAAAGTGTAAGATTTAAAGTAATAGATATTGAGAAATTTTTAAATGAAAATCCAGGATACTACCTACCAAAAGACATAGGAACTGGTATAGCTAATAGTTTCTCTTACACTTCTTTTGACAGATATGAGAGTAAAAGTAACTATACTAAGAAAATAAGCGGCGGTTTCAACCTTAATTTAGGACTATTTTCAATTGGCGCCAAACGTAGCATGGATGAAGTTTTTTCATCAGTAGTAGTAAATGAAAATAAAAGAATTTTTGGTGAGTTGTCAGTAAAAATAAAAGGAGTATCATATTCTTTTTTAAATACAACAAATGTTAAGAGCCAGATTGCAGCAAAATATTTAGATAAAACATTTTTAAACGAAATTTATAATAATCCAATGGGAGAATTTGTGGACACCTATGGCTATTTTATCTTAACAGATTTTTTAACCGGAGGAAAAACGGATGCAGTCTATAGCGGTGTGTATGCAAAGTCAACTTCTGATGCGACTAAAGAAACTGATATGGACAATTCCATTAATGCATCCTATGGATTTAAAGCTGGCAAAGATACTGAAGGTAAAATATCAGGAGATTTTGGTTTCGGAAAAAAGAGTAATGGTTCTACATCAATATCGAAGGAAATAAGTGATTTTACCATGTCAGTAAAAACGGTTGGAGGCTCAAAAACTTTCGGAAGTTTTACAGTGCCAAAAAAAGTTGAAGATGTAGATATTAACTTATCAGGTTGGATGGCTTCTTTAAACGACTTGTCGACTCATAAATTAATTGGCATAAATGATAATGGATTAAGCCCAATAACAGATTATATTTTAGAAGAAAATTTCAAGCAAGGTCTTCAAAAACATCATTTAGGACAAATGAATGTTAGGAGTTTCCAGGAACCAAAAATAGAAATAAGAAAAATACGAATAACTAATCAGCTAGCTTTAGTATGTATGTATTTAGTAACACGATTTGGCGATTTGATCATGTTTGAATCCACAAGCCCTGAGCAGGATGGCTTTATCGTAATTGGTGACAATCAAAAATTTATGGAGATCGCAAATAGATTTAAAGGAAATAGAGGGGATTTTTATAAAATGAAGATTACTGCTAATCCAACTGAATTTTATCTAGGATCGAGTAAAACTGTCAATGTACAATTTCTTGGTCTGAAGGAGGGTGAAATGAAAAAATTTACAGATCCTAATAGCAGAATTACTTATCTATTCCAAGCTGGCAATAATAAGAAATTGGCTTATGCTATTCATGATGATTATGTCCTTGATACCTATGGTATAAGAGCCTGGGTTAATAGTATGCCTATTGAGAATATCGATCCGAGAACTTTAGCGCAATACACAATTATCGGATTATAATCTGATTCATAACTTGAGCTATCGTAAGTCCATCTGTTAATGAATGGGACTTACGATAGCTCTATAAACTTTTAACCTTACCCTTCCCCCATTAAGTTTTTCTTATATCCCTCTAATTTATCCATTTCTCCCTCCGGCAATACAGGATATTTGAGTTTCATTCCTTTGAAAGTCTCTTCCAGGATCTGGCTGATGGTCAAACGGGCAAACCACTTTTTATCAGCAGGAATAATATACCATGGAGCATTTTCAGTGGATGTTTCTGTAATTGCATCTTCGTAGGCCACCATATAATCTTTCCAGAGTGCTCTTTCAGCAATATCTGCAGAGGAGAACTTCCAGTTTTTTGAAGGATCATTTATCCGATCCAGAAAACGCACCTTTTGTTCATCCTGCGAAACATTAAGAAAGAACTTAAGAATCACCGTACCATTCTCAGTAAGCTGTTTCTCGAAATTACGGATGCTTTCATAACGTGCTTTCCAAAAGTTCTTGTCCACTTTTTTAACCTCATCATATCCTGGAATTCTTTCATTTAATATATATTCAGGGTGAACCTTACAAACCAGTACATTTTCGTAATGTGACCGGTTATGGATACCAATTCTTCCTCTCTGGGGCAGCGCAAGATAATGTCTCCATAAAAAATCATGCGCATACTCATTGGAATTTGGGGTTTTAAAACTAAATACCTGGCAACCTTGTGGATTTAAACCAGACATCACATGTGAAATTGCACTATCCTTTCCTGCGGCATCCATCGCCTGAAAAATAATCAGTACAGAATGTGAATTTTCAGCATATAATGTTTCCTGGTGATTGCTTAATCTTTCCTTAATAGAGGCGAGTGTTGCCTTACCAACTTTCTTACCCAAATCTCCATTATAATGGGTACTGTAGTCTTTTAACTTTATTTTTTGACCTGCGGGCGCTAAAAAGCGGCTGGTTTCTTTACTCATGGATAGTATCATTTAAATCGCATCTGAACAGACGGGATTTGAATTTACCAAAAATCAAGCCATATCAAATACTGCCTGCATCTATTTCTTATTTATAAAATTCTGAATTTGGTTTAAATTGTCTTTCTTTGCCTTCTAAATTGAGCTATATTTCCAGTATATATACTTAAGAATCCAACCCTTTCGTTTAAAGGTTTGATTTGGATATAGGCTCAGCAAGCTTACAAGTTTTACTAATTTTTTGACCATACTATATGTTTAAAGAGATCCATAATAAATACCTGCGCTATTTCTCCGTATTTATTTTCTGTATCATCATTTTCTTCTGTGCACTTCAACTGAATTTTCTGTGGCTGTTCGGCTACTCTCCTTCCTACAAGGACATTAAATTACCTACTCAAAGTGTGGGTTCAGAACTTTACACTTCAGATGGGAAGCTAATAGGAAGATATTATAAAGAAAACCGTACCCCTGTTATTTTCAAACAGATCTCACCAAGTGTGATCCATGCACTGGTCGCAACAGAAGATGTCCGTTTCTACAAACATATGGGGATTGATTTCAGGTCATTATTATCAAGTGGGCTTTCTACAGCCACGGGTGATAAAAGAGGTGCAAGTACGATCACCCAGCAGCTGGCAAAAAACATGTACCGGACCAGGTATAACAAATCACAGGGCTTTATCAAGCATATCCCGGTCATCAGAACCATAGTTTCCAAATTAAAAGAATGGATGACAGCTGTAAAACTGGAAGGCAACTATTCCAAGAATGAAATTATTACCATGTACCTGAATACAGTTTCATTCGGAAATAATGCTTACGGGATAAAAACAGCAGCAAGAGTTTATTTTGATAAACAAACAGATTCACTAAGCGTACCTGAATCTGCCATGTTAGTGGGCATGCTGAAAGGAACGACTACTTATAACCCAATCAGAAATCCTGAAAGAGCGTTAGAAAGAAGAAACGTTTCTTTATCACAAATGAATAAGTATGGCTATATCACAGCTGCTGAACTTACACAATATAAAAATACACCGGTTAAACTTAAAGAAGGCAGAGAAGACGAAGGCAGTGACGGTGATTCATACCTGAGGGCCGCAGTAGCTAAATACCTGGAAAGCTGGTGTAATAAAAACGGATATGATCTTTATGAAGATGGTCTTAAAATATATACTACTATTGACTCTAAACTTCAAAAATATGCGGAGGAAGCTGTAGCAGAACAAATGAAAGTTATTCAGCGCAGGTTTTACAGTGTTTGGGGAAATGAAGATCCATGGCAGGATTCTGAAAAGAAGAAAGTAGATTACCCTGGCCGGGCGATGAAGAATCTTCCGATTTATGCAAGGCTGGAGAAAAAATATCCAAACAACCCTGATTCTATAACTGCTTATTTCAATAAGAAGAAAAAGATGAAAATCTTCACCTATAAAGGTGACCGTGATACACTTTTCTCTACGCTGGATTCTATCCGTTATTATGGTAAAATCATGAATACCGGGATGATGACTCTGGATCCTTTCAATGGCAAGATTAAAGTATGGGTAGGTGGTTTAGATCATAAGTTCTTTAAATATGACCACGTAAACCAATCCAAACGTCAGGCGGGTTCAACTTTCAAACCATTCGCTTACCTGGCTGCCTTTGAAAGCGGTATGAGCCCTTGCGATACTTTCATTGACAAACCTGTTAAAATCAAATACGAAGAAAAAGGTAAAACAGAATATTGGGAGCCTAGAAATGCCAGCTGGGACAACAGTTACCGTGAAACCTCCCTGCGTGCTGCAATGGGTCGTTCGATCAATACAATTACTGCACAGGTAACAGAAAAAGTAGGCTGGGAAAATGTAGTTAAATGGGCGCATGAGTGTGGTATTGACAGTCATCTGGAATCGGTGCCTTCTGTAAGTTTAGGCCCTAATGATGTTTCTGTATTTGAAATGGTGAGAGCTTATGGAACATTCCTGAATAAAGGAGTAAGAACAGATCCGATTTTAGTAGAAAGAATCACGGATCAGGATGGTAATTCACTGGAAGATTTCGTTGCTAAAACCAAAAAAGTAATTTCTGAAGAGATTGCATGGTTGATGCTTTATATGTTCAGAGGTGGGATGGATGAACCAGGAGGAACTTCAAGAGCACTTTGGGAATGGGATCTTTGGAAACAAAATAACCAGATTGGTGGTAAAACAGGAACCTCTTCAGATTATGTAGATGCCTGGTATATGGGAATTACCAAAGACCTGGTAACAGGTGTCTGGGTTGGTTGTGATGAACGTTCAGCTCACTTTAAGAATGGTGAAACTGGTGAAGGATCACGTACGGCTTTACCTATTTTCGCTAAGTTTATGGAAAAGGTTTACCATGATAAGAGTACAGGTTACACTTACGGGCCATTCCCGAAAGCTACAGTACCAATTACAAGAAACTATAACTGCCCTACCCCGGTTTATACGGTAGATACCACTAAAACTGATAGCGTAGCTACAGATTCATTACACGTAGCTGTACCTGCAGAAGGAGATAAACCTGCGGAGAAGCCCGATGAAGTAAAAAGCGAAACTCCGGAAGCTCCTGTAAAACAACTGGCACCAGCAGCAGTGCCACTGACCAGAAAAGAAGAACGGGAACTCAGAAGAAAGAAACGTCAGGAAGAGAAGGATAAGAAAAAAGAAGAGGAAAAGAAAAAAGACGAAGAGAAGAAAAAGAACGAGGGTAAAAACAAATAACCTGGTTAAAAAGCTCAGTTGGAAATATCCTGCTGAGCTTTTTAACTATCAGACTCAGAGCTGAGCAGACTATTTTTGAACTGCTCCATCTCTCTGTATAATTCAGGAAAATCAGGAACTATTTGTCTGATCAGCGTGAAAATCCGAATGATCCTGATGTTGACCGCTATTGCCTGTTTACTGTTCAGTAAGCCGGATAACATGGCTAGCCCCTGCTCCGTAAAAGCAATTGGAGACACACTTAAGCCAGTATTTCGTTTAATCCCGCTATCCTGTCTGATTAAGGAAAGTTCATCTTCCTCACTCACCCTAAACATAAAATCTGCTGGAAAACGAGTGGTATTCCGGTCCAGGATAATTCTGATCTTACTAGTCCCTAACCGGTAAAGTTTCGCTAAATCCAGATCAATCATCACCTTCTGCCCTCTGAGTACATAGATATGGTTCATGATCATTTCATCAGTGACCCCATCCTCTTTTCTATCTTTATGCTGCATATTGGTTAGCTGATTTATTTCACAAATATATTTCAGTCCAGTCCGTACAGACTGGAGTTAAGACATAATAGTCAATGGTATTTTAACCTGCGTGGATAATGGTCTGCTCATGGTGATATGCTCAAAGTCAAGACCTATGGTCAGATCAATCCAATCGGGATTACAGGCACGAACCAGACGTTCCTTCTGCATCCTTGTAAATCTGCTGATCACCTTGAAACGGTTCAGCGCCTGTGATTCAGTTTTAAGTTCTTCAAAATAAACCAGACGGGTAAGCTGCTGGCCGCTGTCGAAGAACAGACTTGGCATTTTTTTATAAAAATCAAGCGTCTTAATTAAATCAGCGCTCATTCCAACATGTAAACTAGTACGGTTTCTATCGGTCACGATGTAGACAAATTTTCTCATTGCTTGTAGTTTAAATTATTACCACTAATTAAATTAGCATATATATTTGCAGTGCGAATAAATATTACTAACTTTATTGGTACAATAATACTAACAATTTTAGTAAAAACAAATTATTTTTAATCTTTTATTTTATGTCGAATATTTCCGTAAATCTCAAATACTTAAGAAAGAAAAAAGGCCACACACAACAGCAATTTGCTGATTTGATGGGAATTAAAAGATCATTGGTTGGAGCTTACGAAGAAGACCGTGCAGAACCAAAATATGATTTGCTAAAAAAAATAGCAGAACACTATGAATTAACAATGGACGAGTTTATCAACGAAATCATCAACGATAACTGGAAGCCTAAATTAAAAAGTCAGGGTTCAAATTTAAGGATCCTGAGCATTTCTGTAGATCAGAGCGATAATGAAAACATCGAGATGGTTCCTGTAAAAGCCAGTGCGGGGTATCTTAACGGCTTTTCTGATCCTGAATATATCAAAGAACTTCCAAAATTCCAGTTGCCCCTGCCCTCTTTAAAGCAAGGTACTTTCAGGGCATTTGAAATTGTCGGAGATTCTATGCTGCCCATTCAACCGGGCAGTATTATCATTGGCGAATACATGGATAACTGGAATGATGTAAAAACCGGAGAAACGTATGTGATTGTTAGTAAAAATGAAGGTGTTGTCTATAAACGTGCAGGAAACCGTTTCAAAGAGAACAAAGAATTGAAACTGGTTTCTGACAACAAGCTTTACGACCCTTATCATGTTCCTGCTGAAGATATCCTGGAGATCTGGAAAGCAAAGGCTTATATCAGCTCAACGCTGCCTGATGCAACACCTGAACCAACGATGGAGACCCTGACTAATATGATGTCGCAGATGCAGAAATCAATTTCACAAATGAATAAAAACTAAATTGCTTTTAAACCCTTTCCCTGTTTTTCACTCTATGCTTTAAAACTACATACAAATGAAACCATCATGTGCAGCACAACACAAACCGAAATGAACAAAATCAGGTAGCACATGATAGCTTCATCACCGCTAAAAAACAAGTATACCCTTATGAAAACAATCGTTTTAACATTAGCCATAGCATTCGCTGGATTAACTGCCACGTTTGCGCAAAGTACTGGTAAGCAGAAAATGACCCCGGAACAAAGAGCAGAGAAAAGTACTGCTAAACTGGAGAAAGAACTCACACTGACTGCCGATCAGAAACAAAAGATTTATGCAGTAGAACTTGATAAGTACAAGCAAACTGAAGCATGGCATAAACAAACCAGTGCAGACAGAAAGGCGAAGAGAGATCAGCACATTGCTTCTAAAAAAGAAACAGATACTAAGATTGACCAGGTTTTAACTCCTGATCAGAAGAAAAAACTGGAAGATTTACGTACAGCAAAGAAAGCCAGAATGCAAGACAAAAAAGACCATCACAAAGGGGCTGAACCTGCAGCTAAAGTACAAGAATAAAATATAGGATCACACCTGTTATACAAGCCTCCAGAACTTTATAAGATTTGGGGGCTTTTATTTTTATGATGGTTAATGTCAATTTAATCCACTTGTCATCCTTGTTTCAATTGTCAGGAGTTTTTGCAATACTGAAGCTAATGTATTGTTCATTTGTGGAATATATAGCTAAAATAGCTTTATCAATTCAGCACATTATCATGAAAACTCAAAACAAAAAGTGCCACATCTTAATGACAGGAATGCTGGTTAGTATCTCCGCATTAACTTATAGCTGTACCAAGGACAGTAATACTGTTATGCAACCCGGCACAGCATCCGGTTCAATATCCAGGAACACCAATCTGCAGAGAATTCTGTTTGTAGGAGACAGCTTTACGCACGGCAGATACGCCCCGGTACGTCAATACAATTCGGGAGGGCTCGCAAATCAGACCAGTGGTTCAACGCTTGTTTTTGATGAAAACTTTGGCCAGACCGGTGCAAGACAAGAACTGGAAGCTGGCCCATGGGGAGGTATTCCCGGGATCTTTGCCGAATTTGCTTACGAATCAGGCTTAAACTACGATGTCCATATCGAAGCCATTTCAGCAACCAGTCTGGCAAAAAATTATGCTGCTGCTCCTGAAGTGATTGCACAAGCCAAATGGAATGCTGTTGTATTACAGGAAATCAGTGTAAAACCTATTCCCTATGCACTGACCAATAGTAATATCAGTAATCCGGCTAACTTCTGTTCGAGTGTACAAACCATCGAAAAAGCTGTGCATACTGCTTCATCAGCAGCAAAAGTTTATCTCTATGAACCATGGCCATCGGCAGATCTGGCTGAAACAATGAGCGGAGGAAATCCGGATGCTTCAGGCTTCAGTGCAAATTATGCTGCCAACCTGATGACGCTGGCCAATGCGAATCACAACGCTTATTACAGCGCCGCCAGTCATGATGGAAACATTGCTGGTGTTGCTCCTGTTGGTGAGGCATGGGTAAATGCATGGGCAGCAAAAATAGCCAATGCAGATCCTTATCTGGCTAATTCAAACCTGCCAATTTTATGGTACGGCATGAACAAGGTGAATGATCCTCAAATCAGTAAACCTGACTACCATCACCCTAATACTTATGGCGCTTACCTGAGTGGCCTGGTGCTGTTTCAGCAGATTACAGGAATTGATGCACGCACTCTGGGTGCACAGGAAAAAGCTGCCAGCAGCTTAGGCATACCGAGTTCAGTAGCGACCCAATTGCAGCTGATAGCCTGGCAGACAGTTACAAAAGAGAGTTCACAACCAATTAACCAGACTGTAGATCCTTGTACGATAGGAAGCGGGATATAAAATTTAAGACAAAAAAAAGAGCCTGTATCATAAATCATGATTACAGGCTTTTTTTTGTTTTAAAGAATTTATTTCTTACTGATCTTAAGTAATTTAGAGTAATATTTTCCTATTTTCATTTGATTTAAGCACTTGATTTTCATATATTTAAGTGATTATAATTAGTAAAAAATGGCAGTAAGAAAACCTATTTTCAGGCCCTATCACCAGGACCAGCTCATGGCGCTCCCGCCTAATCTTGACGACCTTATACCTGCAGACCACACCGTAAGAATCGTCAATGATGTGATCAATGCAATCAATGTTGAACCACTTCTGAAAGCCTATCATGTACGGGGCGGCTCTAATTATCATCCGCTTCTGCTTTTAAAAGTTTTGGTTTACGGCTATGTGACCAATATTTATTCCAGTCGAAAATTGGCTGAAGCCTGCAGGGAAAGGGTTCCTTTTATGTGGTTGAGTGCAATGAATAAGCCTGACCACAATACCATCAACCGCTTTCGTGGGGTACGTCTTAAACACGCACTCCGGAGTGTCTTTGAAGAAGTTGTTAAGCTGTTGGCTAAAGAAGAGCTGCTGAGTATTGACCAGGTTTATACCGATGGGACCAAGATTGAAGCCAATGCCAATAAGTATACTTTTGTCTGGAAGAAATCGATCCAGACCAACAAAGAAAAGATGAAAAAGCAATTAGACGAAATCTGGAATTATGCACAAAGTGTTGCAGCCGATGAGGACCTGATGCCTGAGCCACCCACTGCGACCACGATTAATAAGGAAAGTGTCAGGGCGACTGTTGAAAAGCTCAATAAGGTTCTGGCAGACAATGATCAGGTTGATAAAAAGGTAAAAGCAAAGCTCAGATACATTAACCAGCACTTTCCTGTAAATATGGATAAATATGAGCAGCAGGAGGTTATTCTTGGAGAAAGAAACAGCTATAGCAAAACCGATACTGATGCTACATTTATGAGAATGAAGGAGGATCATATGCTAAACGGCCAGCTCAAACCGGCCTATAATGTTCAGATCTCTACTTCTAACCAGTTCATTGTCAATTACACCATCCACCCAAATCCAACAGATACCACCACTTTAAAAACTCATTTGGAACAATATGAAAGTAGCTTTGGCAAAGTGCCAAAAACCCTTACTGCAGATGCAGGATACGGCTCAGAAGAGAACTATACGTTGCTTGAAGGAAAACAAATGGAAGCCTATGTGAAATACAATCTGTTTGACAAGGGGCAAAATGATATGTATAGCAAAAAACACCCATTTGCTGCTGATAAGTTGTTTTACAATGACCAGCTGGACGTGTATATATGCCCAATGGGACAGCAGATGCATTATATCGGTGACACCATTAAAAAAACCACAACCGGATTCAAACAGATCTACAGACGCTACCAGGCTAAAAACTGTAGTAATTGTCCTTTAAACGGTATTTGCCATAAATCAAAAACCAACCGCATCATGGAGATCAATGTTAACCTGAAAAGGTTAAAACAAAAGGCACATGAACTATTAAATACTGAAGAAGGAATAAGACATCGAAAAAAGCGATGCTTCGATGTTGAGCCGGTCTTCGCAAATATTAAACAAAACCATGGGTTCCGTCGCTTCATGCTCCGAGGAAAAGACAAAGTGGAGATAGAATGGGGATTATTAGCTATCGCACAGAACTTAAGGAAAAAAGCAGCCTAAAAAAGGCTCTTTTTGCTGTTTCTTACCGAAATAACCATTAGGAAACACAAAAATCCAAAATCATGCAGCTATAAAATACTGAACACAAAAAAAAGAGATTGATCATCTTTTTATCAATGATACAACCTCTTTTTTCGTTGATGTTATATATTTCTATTTAACTGTATCAATTACTGCTTTGAAAGCTTCTGGATGATTCATAGCTAAGTCAGCTAAAACCTTACGGTTTAAACCAATGTTTTTAGCCGCTAATTTACCAATGAACTGAGAGTAAGAAATTCCATACTGACGCGCACCAGCGTTAATACGTTGAATCCACAAACCGCGGAATTCTCTTTTCTTAACTTTACGGTCACGGTATGCATATTGCAAACCTTTCTCAACCGTATTTTTTGCTACAGTGAATACTTTACTTCTTGATCCCCAATAGCCTTTGGCCATATTAAGGACTTTTTTCCGTCTTCTTCTCGAAGCTACTGCGTTTACCGAACGTGGCATAGTGTTGTTGTTTTTTGATAAACGGTGTTGCGTATTTCAGCAAACTTACTACCGGGTACCTGGTTTAAAATTCTAATTATTTACCGATAGCAAGCATACGCTTAACGTTGCCCATATCAGCAGCTGACACCATTGAGGTGTGACCCAAATTACGCTTACGTTTAGTAGACATTTTTGTTAAAATGTGACTTTTGTATGCGTTTTTTCTTGCGATTTTACCGGTTCCAGTAAGCGAAAAACGCTTTTTAGCACTGGAATTGGTTTTCATTTTTGGCATAACCTGTTCTTATTTATGTAATTTATTTATTTTTTTGCAACTTTTGGAGCAAGGGTAAGGAACATACGTTTACCTTCTAACTTAGGTAAAAGTTCAACCTTTCCTATATCTTCCAAAGCTTGTGCGAACTTAAGCAATAAGATCTCTCCCTGCTCTTTGTAAACGATCGCTCTACCTTTGAAATGCACATATGCTCTGACTTTCTCTCCATTCTCAAGGAAACTAACTGCATGTTTCAGTTTGAACTGAAAATCATGATCATTAGTGTTAGGTCCAAAACGGATCTCCTTAATAATGGTTTGTTTAGCATTCGCCTTAATCTCTTTCTGCTTTTTCTTTTGTTCGTAAACAAACTTGCTGTAATCGATTATTCTACAAACCGGTGGAACTGCGTTTGGTGATATTTCTACCAGATCCAACTCCAGTTCATCGGCAAGGGCTAAAGCTTTTGCCAAAGGATAAATCCCCGGTTCAACATTATCGCCAGCTAATCTAACCTCCTGGGCTCTGATAAACTGATTAATATTATGTTCTGCTTCTTTTTTCTTAAAAGGAGGACGTGGTCCCCTATTAAATCCTGGTCTGCCTAATGCCAAATTTATATACTGTTTAAACTGTTATTTCTTTAATTAATAATTCGCTGAACGCCTGGATAGTCATTTCTCCTAAATCTCCTTCTCCGTGCTTCCTTACTGATAATTTTCCTTCTGCCATTTCCTTTTCCCCGATAATCAGCATATAAGGAGTTTTTTTCACCTCTGCGTCCCTGATTTTCCTTCCGATTTTCTCATCGCGAAAGTCAATCAAACCGCGAATATCGGAATTATTTAGTTCATCTGAAACTTTTTTGGCATATTCTTCATACTTTTCTGAAATAGGAAGGATTATAAATTGCTCAGGAGAAAGCCATAATGGGAAATTCCCTGCACAATGTTCAATCAAAACGGCTATAAAACGTTCCAGGGAACCGAATGGAGCACGATGGATCATCACCGGTCTGTGTTTCAGGTTGTCGCTGCCAGTATATTCCAGTTCAAATCTTTCCGGTAAATTATAATCTACCTGTATAGTTCCCAACTGCCATTTTCTACCTAAAGCATCTTTCACCATGAAATCCAGTTTCGGACCGTAGAATGCAGCCTCACCATATTCGATTACTGTATTCAAACCTTTCTCTGCCGAAGCTTCGATAATTGCATCTTCAGCCAGTTTCCAGTTTTCATCAGTACCAATATATTTCGACTTATTTTCCGGATCCCTTAAGGAAATCTGCGCAGTGTAATTTTCAAATCCTAAAGATTTAAATACATACAATACCAGGTCAATCACCTTCATGAATTCGTCTTTCACCTGGTCTGGACGACAGAATAAGTGCGCATCATCCTGAGTAAACCCACGAACCCTTGTTAAGCCGTGTAACTCACCGCTTTGCTCGTAACGGTAAACAGTACCGAATTCAGCTAAACGCAATGGAAGATCCTTATAAGACCGTGGTTTAACTTTGTATATTTCACAGTGATGCGGGCAGTTCATTGGTTTTAACATGAACTCCTCCCCTTCCTGAGGTGTTTTTATCCCCTGAAAAGAGTCAGCTCCATATTTATCCCAGTGACCTGAAGTTACATACAGGTTTTTATGACCAATATGCGGAGTAATTACTTGTTCGTATCCTGCTTTTCCCTGTGCTTTAGTTAAGAAGTTCACTAAACGTTCGCGCAAAGCAGCTCCTTTAGGCAACCATAATGGCAAGCCCATCCCTACTTTTTCAGAGAAAGCAAATAATTCAAGTTCTTTTCCTAATTTCCTGTGGTCGCGTTTTTTAGCTTCCTCGATCATCAACAGGTATTCTGTTAATTCACTTGCTTTAGGGAAAGTAACCCCATAAATACGGGTTAACTGTTTTTTAGTTTCATCACCTCTCCAGTACGCACCAGCAACGTTTGTTAACTTTACAGCCTTGATAAATCCTGTATTCGGAAGATGCGGGCCACGGCATAAATCAGTAAATTCACCTTGTTTATAAAAAGTGATTTTACCATCTTCCAGTCCCTGTATAAGGTCTAATTTATACTCATCACCTTTTTCAGTGAAATAGGCAATTGCATCTGCTTTGGAAACATTTTCCCTTACAAAAACTTCTTTTTGTTTGGCCAGTTCCATGAATTTGGTTTCTATCGCTTTAAAGTGATCTGAAGAAAATTCCTGATCTCCAAAATCAACATCATAATAGAAGCCGGTTTCGATAGCAGGGCCGATACCGAATTTAGTACCCGGATATAACGCTTCCAGTGCTTCGGCCATAATGTGGGCAGAAGAGTGCCAGAAGGTAGCTTTACCAGCGGTATCATTCCAGGTTAATAATTTAACTGCTGAATCTTTTTCAATAGGTCTGGAAGAATCCCAGACTTCGCCGTTAACTTCGGCTGCTAAAACGTTACGGGCAAGACCTTCAGATATTGATAAAGCAATCTGGTGGGCACTTGTTCCCTTTTCATATGGACGTACTGAGCCATCCGGAAGTGTAATGTTAATCATCTACAACTATGATTTATATGTGAATTTAATGAATTAATGGTGCCGAATCACTTACAAGGTGATTTCTTGGACACAAAGGTAAGTTTTTATGCTGCAATTCGGGAAATAAATTCAAAAATGAGGCAAATGTCCCTGTTCATTTTTCATTTTCCAGCGGTACCATCTCCCTTTCAAAAATATCCTGGATCATTTTAATTTCCGCAGCATAAATTGTTTTTTTCCGCATGGCGAAATGCAGCGTGTTTTCCATGACTTTACTGCCCTCCCATACTAATTTAACGTTGCCATTCAATATTTCATGACGGCACAAAAAGTCCGGGACCACTGCAAATCCTTCCATTCCTTTAATACAGCGCACAATAGAGCTCATATTAGGAACAATATAATTAGGTTTAAAATCCAGTCTTTGATTAAAATTGAAATGCCAGAATCTCATCAGATGTTCCATATCGCCAGAAGTCCCATACCAGATCTGATGTTTCAGCCATTCCCGCATGCCTTTCAGGTTTCCGTCCTGAAGCATCAGGTCAAAATCTGTCAGGTCATTTTTCGATCCCCCAACCAGTACAATCCGTTCTTTTGAAAATGGCTTATAGGCGATATTTTTCATGGTATTATCCATATGCGGGGTAATGACCAGATCGAGAATCCCATTGTCCAGATCGTTCAGCATTTGCGGATAATCCCCGAATTTAACAATTACATTAAAAGGTAAACCTGACAAATAAGGTTCAAGCATCAGCTGAAAGGTTTCAAAACACATCCCTAAACTTAGGGTCGGTTTCTCCTTTTCAGTACTCCGGTGGAAGTGTTTTTCGGCTTCTTCTAATTTCAATAAAGCTTCCAGTACAAAGTTATACATTACTTTACCCCTTTCTGTAGGGACCATCTTTCTGGATGTTCTGTCAAAAAGTTTATAGCCCACATAAGATTCTAAAGAACTCAGATGTAAACTTACCCCCGGCTGAGAAACGAAAAGCGCTTCTGCTGCCCCGGTCAAAGTGCCAGTTTCATAAATAGCTTTAAATGTGCGGTACCATTCCAGATTGACCATAGTATCATAATTATGATACAAATATACAATTTACATCATAATAATAAAAGAAACAGCATTAAGCTTGGTGATTGGGTTTTGCAGGGGATTGTGGCTAAGTCATTTATCGATTAATCCTTGAATAAATAACTGCATCCAGAAACTTGCCTTCATAAAAACAATTTTCCTTGAAATGCCCTTCTTTCACAAATTTATGTTTGATCAATAATTGCTCAGAAGCAATGTTATCCGGGTCAATTACGGCTTCAAGCGAGTGAAATTTGAGCACATTAAAGGCATAGTCAATTACCGTATCAAAGGCTTCACTGATAATCCCTTTCCGGTGATAATCAGGATGGAGGATATATCCGGTTTCTGTCCGGTAGTTTTCTGGCTGCATTCTGATCAGGCAAATCATACCTAACAGTTTAGGATCATCCTTAAATGAAATTCCCCAGTTGATACCGGCATTATCTTCAATAGCTTTATTAACCACATTGATATGCTCCAATGCATCATCTTTAGTTTTTGCCAGCGGGCGGGGAATATATTTCATCGTCTGCGCATCAGATCTGATGGCAAATACTTCATCAACGTCGGCAGGTGTAATTTTTCTGAGTACTAAACGCTCCGATTCCAAAGTTGGAAAGGGATCAAAGTTAATTTCCAGCATAGATAATAGTTTCAGTTCCTTGTCCCATAATAATCTTTGAGGTGAGCTGCACAAATAAGCCATGTGCTAAAATTCCTTCTATCCTGTTTAAGTTTTCTGATAGCGCAGCAGGATCGCCGATCAGCCCAAAGTCTGCATCTACAATGATATTATGATTATCTGTGATAAACGGGGAGTTATCTTTTATCCGGACTTCTCCTTTACCGTTCAATTTACGAAGCTGCTGCTGCACATAATTAAGCGCAAGCGGCACTACTTCAATGGGAACTTTGAATTTTCCCAGCTGCGTTACCAATTTACCTGAGTCTGCAATAATAATTTCATTTTTAGTGAGGGAAGCCACAATTTTCTCTCTGAACAATGCACCCCCGCCCCCTTTGATTAAATTTAACTGCGTATCAAATTCATCTGCTCCATCTATAGTAATATCAATTGATTTAACTTCTTCCATCGGCAGTAATTCAATTCCTAAGGATAATGCTAGTGCCGCTGTATGCTCAGAAGTAGGTACACCTTTGATTTTCAGTCCATTCTTCACTAAAATGGCTATTTCCTGAATCGCAAAAAAAGCTGTAGAACCAGTCCCTAATCCAACGATATCATTTTGCTGAATAAATTTAACTGCTGCCCTGGCTGCGCGCTGTTTTTCAAGATCTTTTTTATCAATTGATTGCTTATCCAAAATATAAGGGTTAAATGAGAAATTTTAAGATTTCATCTGCTAATGGAATGACCTTAACTGGTGCTAAAACTAGGAAAAAAAACAGAAGGCCGCAAATCAGAAAAGCCCGGCCATAATGGCCAGGTTTCCTGGTATAAACTTAATTATAAATGATTAACCCGGTAAATCTGATGTTTATTTATTAGTTTTTAATACGCTTAAGCCAACATATTTAAAGAAAGAATCTTTGTAGGTATTACCCAGTTGCAGTATAGTTTTATTCTTTAAAATGATCATATTTCCTTCAATGTGGCTGATCTTTTTATGGTTCACTACAAAGGATTTATGGATCCGCAGAAAGCTCGTTTCCGGTAGTTGAGGAAGAACAGTTTTCAAAGGAACATAGGCGATATAATGCTCAGTTTCCAGGTTAAAAACTACCTGATTATCATTTGATTCTAAATAATAAATATCATCAAATTCCATTTTGATCAGCCTTCCTTTTACTCCGTGTTTAATATAGATGTAAGAGACTTCGGATGCCGGATTCTTAGCCGACGGCTTACCGCTCAGCATAGGTACAAAACTGATCACTTTATGTATAGCTTGCATAAATCTTTTATGAGAAACCGGTTTCAATAGATAATCTACAGCATTGTGACTAAATGCATCAAAAGCATAATCCCGGTAACCGCTTACAAAAACAACCTTGGTAGAGGTAGTAATCAGCTGGCAGAAATCCATTCCATCCAGCATCGGCATATTGATGTCCAGAAAAACCAGGTCCGGAGCCAGCCTGTTCACCTCAGTCAGTCCTTTTTCAGGATTACTGTTAAATCCAACCAATTCAAGATAAGGAACTTCACTAATATACTCTCTTAAAGTACTGATCACATGATATTCATCATCAACAATGTAGCAGGTAATATTCATAGGTTAATTTTAATTAATTACTGGTAGTATTCAGAGAAATGAATGTACTATATAAACTCCTGAATCAATAATCGATTTAATATTTTTTTAACCCTCTTAAAAATTACTTTCACCATTCCAATACTCAGTTTAACCCAAATTATTTCAGGATACGGAACTATATCAATAATTTGATTAGAATATAACTTTTCTACCTATGAAAAGAACAAGTCAGGCGAGGTCTAGCTCCCTGGCTTGTTTTATTTTCTGGCTGGCTTAACCGACACGGCAAATTGATGAAACTGAAAGAGACAGATCGTAGTACTGCTGTTAAACCATGGAAATGGTTTTTCAACCGGGATGTAGTGGTCACAGGTGTATCATTGCTGCTGATTGTGACTACTGCCCTTATGATCCCTTATCAAGACAGTATATCTTTTAATGCACAGTTTCATACACAACACAAAATTACACCTGTAATCAGCCCGTTTAATGGTATTATCAAAAAAGATGTGTTTGACATGAACGATGAGATTGTCCTCAATACTTTTCTATTCACTATTTATGATTTATCCGCACAAAAGGAAACATCAGTTTATGCTAAAGAAGCTGGTTATTACCTGCCCAATAAAATTGAGTTCAGGAGCAAAACTTATGTAAGTAAAAATGACACCCTGTTTTATATTATGCCTGATATTAAAAGTCAGGGCGAGGTTTATTGTACAGCAGTAGCCGATAAATTTAATATTTCCAGATTGAAAACGGGAAGTAAAGTCATGATCACTGTAACGAGAGAGGAGGAAGTTTTCCGTATTTCCGGAACAATTTCATTCATTTCCGGAATTCCTGATGATTCAGGAAAATATCCTTTTCAGATCAGCCTTGAGCATAAAGACGTTCAGCATCTTTCAGCAAAAGGAATGTTTTATTTTAACCAGCAGGGAAAAGCCCAAGTCAATTTTGAAACACAGAAACTTGCTTACAAACTGTTAAGTTTTTTATAAAAGCTATTGAATAATTCCGCTTAATACAGCATATCTGATCAGCGCAGCCGTATTTTTTGCGCCGGTTTTTTCAATGAGGCTTTGTCTGTGCCCCTCTATAGTACGCTTGCTGATAAACAGTTTGGCAGACATTTCATTATTTGTCAATCCTTCGGCAATCAATTCCAGAATTTCAATTTCCCGCATAGAATACTCTACATGATCATTGATCCGGTTCAGTGGCACCGTAGAAATGGATTTATTCAATAAACGCATGGCCAGCTCAGCACATAAATACTGCCCTCCGGCATTCACATGTTTCAAAGAAAATATAAGTTCATCCGCACTTACACTTTTAAGCAGATAACCAGATGCGCCTTCAGAAAAAGCCTGAGAAACATATTTATCATTATCCAGCATAGAAAGCATCACAATCTGCGTAGCCGGACTTTTCAATTTCAGTTCTTTAATCAGGGCTATTCCGTCCATTTCGGGCATATTAATATCTGCCAGTACAATGTCCACTTTAACCCCGCTGCTGATGATCTCCAGTACTTCCAAACCATTTGTAGCTTCCCCGGCAATACTAATTTCTTTATCAGCTTCCAGTAGCATACGAATTCCGTTGCGTACAATATTATGATCTTCGGCTAATATCAGGCTTAACATAAATATTCTTTAGTTTTCTTATAATCCAACAGTTTTCTGCAAAATCACAGCATTAGTCTGCTGTTCCTGGCAAATTTCCCAGATCCATTAACATCTTTCTGAGTCTGTCTATATGCAGCTGAATTCCTTCAGCCCTTTCATTTCTTGAAGTATCCGCTGGTAAACCCTGATCAGCCATTCTTGGCCTGCTCATATTCATCAGCAGATTTTTCCTTTCTTCCATCATTCTTATAGCCACCCAAAGAGAATCTTCTATTCCTTTTAGCTGCTGTTCTTCAAAAATCCGCTCTGTGAAAGAATGCCCCGTATAACAACGGTAACGTGGTATGGCATCATTAGTTATTCTGACCATTGTACCCCCACAATCCGGGCAGGTCAAATGGCTAAAGTCACCTAATTTACTTAAATCTTTCATATTTGTGGTCATTCTCCTGGTAATCTCTGCCTCCAGTTTCACCTCAGCAGGAATTTCTGTTTCTACACAAGTGGTATGAGAAAATCTATTGCTTAAAATAGGTCCTATTTCATTCAGCGTTACTTTATAATCGACTTCCATCACCTCTAATACACTGTTTGGCATATCAGGAAATTCAGCTTCTTCAGGATCCTGAACAATACACAGTCCTCCGCTCCTTTTGATCGCATACATCCCGGATACACCATCATCCATGAGTCCGGTTAAGATGATTCCTGTGACACAACTTCCATAGGCAGCAGCAGCAGATCTGAAAAGTACATCTACAGCAGGACGCCAGTGATTTTCAAAAGCACCTTTAGTTACCAGCATTTTACCTTTGATCAATAATAGCTGATGGTCTGCTTTGGCCAGATAAATTGTCCGGTTTTGAATTTCCTGCTGATCTTCGGCTACCTTGCATTTTAACAGTGTATGTTTCTGAATACCTTTTAGAATGATTTCTGAATTGGAATGACCAGACAAATGAATCACAATAAATATGGCTGCATCGAGATCTGGTTTAAAATTTGTTACTAATTTTGCAATGGCAGAAAAGCCACCTGCCGAAGTTCCGATTGTAATAATGTTTTTGATTGCTTCCGCTTTCATATCCCCTGAATTGAATATAATTACATCGAAAGTTCCGCTGTTTTTTCGAATGTAATCGTTACGATCATGCCCTGTTTGGACTTATGAAATTTTACCTGCCCATTTAACAAGTATACTCTGTTTTTAATTCCGCTTAAGCCCGATCCGGTATGACCAGCCTGCTCTGTATTGATGTTAAAACCTATGCCATTATCTGCAACCTGAATAGAAACCTGATTACGATGTAAACGAACTTTGATCTCTGCCTTACTCGCTTTGGCATGTTTGATACAGTTATTGATTAGTTCTTGTATCATCCTGAAAAGATAAAGCTGCACATCTGTACGCAGATAATCTGCCGCACTATCAATATAAGTATCAATATGGAAATGATCAGTACTGGTACGCTGTGCCATTTCTTTGATCCCTGCAACAAAGCCAAAATCTTTGAGTACAGTAGGTGTAAGTTCATAAGAAATTTGCCTGGTTTCTTTAATCACCTGATCCAGTAACGCGTTCACATTCTTAAACTCCCCTTTCAGGTAATTAGTTCTTTCTACACTTTCCAGGTTTAGCTTAATTCCATAAAGCAGCTGACAAATACTATCGTGCAAAGCACTACTGATGATATTACGCTCTTTTTCCTGTGCAGTAAGTGTTGCAGAAAGAATTAGTTTTTGCTGATCATTTTTTAAGGATTCAGCTTCACGCTCTAACCTTTTCCTTTCTGTGATATCTGATAATATACCGGCAAAATAACCGGATTCTTCCTGCATTTTAATTTCATGACCCTTTGCAGCAATATATTTGAAATCGTCATCTTGTGTAATGATCCTGAATTCCAGACCTATATCTTTTACTCCATGTATAGCTCCCAGCAACTGATTGCTCACCTGTTGCCGATCTTCAGGATGAATTAATGCAATTAATCCTGTAATTGTTCCATTAAATTCCCAGTTTCTGATTCCCATAATATTAAAACTGTGGGGATCCAGGAAAACAGAGTTGGTTTCGCTGCATATAGTCCAGGTTCCTGTTGCAGAGGCTTTAAGTGTCATCTCCAGTCGTTCTTTGGTCTCTTTTAAGACTTGTTGTGCATTACGACTTTCTGTAATATCAATAACTGTAATATAATATTTGACATCTGTTACTATGATACTGGAAATTGCTCTTCCCTCCATACGGGTATAAATGACCTGATCATCTGCTAATTTCAACTTGATTTCTGCCGTTTGTTTGGTATCATTATATTGCATCCTGTGCAGAAAATTGTAAAAATCTTCCCACGACTGCGGAGAAATAAAACTTTGAAATCTTTTATGGAGAATGGTAGGTCTGGCTATATTAAGCAGATCTATACCATTCTGATTCGCTTCTTCCACTACACCCAGATAATCCAGGATAAAATAGCCTACAGGTGCCAGGTCGAATAAGCCGACGAACTTAGCCCGCTCCCTGTCCAGTGTCAAATAGGAAGTTTTCAATTCATCATTCTGCATTTCCAGCTCCAGTTGGTATACCTGAAGTTCATTGAGCAAAACATTAACATCATCAAGTGTCAGGCTTATCTTTGAAGAGAAGTTTTCATTCTTATACTTCAGCTTTTCTGATAGCCGGCCAATTAATGATGTACTATTTTCTCTCGATGAACCCTGCCTTCTATCCACTGTTTTGATTTCTAAAAGTGATCAATGATACTAAACCTATTCCTTCTTCTACTTTATTTACAGGTTGGGTTTTCACAAAAATGTCTTTAATCCCTGTCCCCTGAAAGTTATGTTGTATAAACAAATCAGCAGGTCCTGTTTGCAGCAGTAAACTGTCAAGCTTATTTGTTTTCCATTTGTTGTGAACAATCTCCATGAAGGATTGTTCTGTAATTTCTCCCTCTTTTAAATTAAATTGTTGTAAGAACAAATCATTCGCAACCAGTATCTTTCTGTCTTTGTCCAGCACTACTGCTGCATCAGGAATAAGACTGATCATCCCTTTTGCATATTCCATGAGCGATGAAAGTCTGCTCTCCATTGCTTTTACAGGTGTTATTTTAGTAAAAGTAACCACTGCACCGCTGATAAAATTGTCCATGGTACGGTAAGGCATAATTCTGAGGTTATACCATTCATTTTTTTTGGTGGTTACCTCCAGTTCTTTACCAGAAAGCTTTTCAATTACTTCCTTAATAGAATCTTCTAAAGAAGGATAATCAAAATTGGAAACAATATGGGTAATTGACCGGCCTACATCACCCGGTATCACATTAAACAATTTAGTGACCTGCGGAGTAAAACGGACAATATTAAGCTGATTGTCTAAAAATATAGTTCCGATTTCAGTATTATCCAGCAGGTTTTTCATATCATTATTCAGCTGAGTCAATTCTTCTGCTTTATTCTGATATTGAAGATTAATGGTCATCAGCTCTTCGTTTAAAGACTGCATTTCCTCTTTTGTGGTTAATGCTTCTTCATTGGTACTCTGCAATTCTTCGTTCGTACTTTGTAATTCTTCATTGGCAGACTTCAGTTCTTCCATAGAAGTCTCCATCTGCTCAATGGTACTATGTAATTGCTGCTTGGTATAAATCAATTCTTTTTCCAGCTCCTCCACCTCTCCATCCCTGGTCTCACTGATACTTATTCCTTTGGAAGTTTTTCTTTTTTTAATCAGGCCCAGATCGAAGAAAGTAACCAGCAGCAGATCCTGCAAAGGTATTTCTGTCATATAATCAATCTTAAAACCAGCCAGGTAAACCCGGTCACCATCCTTGATTTTTATATCAGAGACCTCTATTTTACTCTTTTGCTCCCATACCTGGTGAATTGCGTTGCCTAAAGCATATTTAAGTTCTTCTCTGGCCAGTCTATGGATATTAAATACAGCTTCCCCCGAGTTAATCTGCATAAACTTCGCTGTTTTACCATTGATATACAGAATATCGCCACGCTCGTTTAACAATAGCGAAGTTGGGGTAAAACTTTCCAGTAATATTTTATGAAAAGTTTCTACCAGAGGATTCTTTAAGTTTTTGGTAGGAAGATGCATTTTTACATTTTTACTGTGCTGACTCGCTACATGAAAAGGAAAATCAAGCATATTACCTAATGATGCCCCTTCTTTACGCTGAAAAAGCTTCCATTTGGTATCGAGATTGGTAAAACTGTCCTGAAAAGTCCCTACTGATTCTGCAGGCCCTAAAAACAACAAACCATTAGGATTCAGAGAATAATGAAATACAGGAATAATTTTACGCTGTAATTCTGTGGTCAGGTAAATCATAACATTCCGGCAACATAACAGATCCAGACGGGTAAATGGTGCATCTTTGATCAGGTTATGCTGTGCAAATACAATCATTTCGCGCACCTCTTTTTTAACAATATACCCCTCGTTAACTTTAATAAAAAAGCGTTCCAGTCTTTCCGGGGATACCTCTGAAGAGATGTTGGAGAAATAATTTCCCGAACGGGCATGGTCAATAGCAATCGGGTCAAGATCAGTTGCAAAGATCTGTAATCTTGGTTTTCTTTCTAATTTTACTTCTTCGAGGAATTCGATGAGCAGTATCGCAATGGAATAAGCTTCTTCACCTGTAGAACAGCCTGCTACCCAGACACGAATAGGATCGTTTTCATCTTTGGTAATCAAATAAGGGTATAACTTTTCCTTCAGGGTATCAAATGCCTGCTGATCTCTGAAAAACTTAGTTACGCCAATCAATAACTCATTGAATAACAATATGATTTCATTTGGAGTTTCCCGCAGGTAAGTAATATATTCAGCATAATCATGTAATTGATTGATCGCGATCCTTCTTTCAATCCTTCTGACAATCGTATTCTTTTTATATAGGGTAAAGTCATGCCCGGTATGCGACCTTAAAAGCATTAATATTTTTTGCAGTCGTGTTTGGTTGGTATTGGATAAGTAAGCTTCTTCAATAGCACCGGATTCCAGGAGTACAGGATGGTTCAGATATTGAATCAATTTTACCGGCATATCTTCAGGGGCGAGTATATAATCCACCATATTTGACTTGATCGCAGCATTCGGCATACTTGGATATTCAGCTGTCACCGGATCTTGTACTATAGCCATACCCAGCTTTTCCTTGATCATTCTGACACCTGTTTCTCCATCTGCGCCCATACCCGAGAAAATAATAGCGACAGCATTGCCCCATTGATCCTGAGCCAGGCTTTGCAGAAAATAATCTATGGACATGTGGGCCCCTTTATAGCGGGAAGCTTCCATGAGTAACAGGCGCCCGTTATGGATACCCATATCTTTTCCCGGCGGGATGATATAAATACGGTCAGGTTCAACCAGCATACCGTCTGTGGCTTCCATAATTGTCATAGAAGATACTGGCTGTAACATGGATGACACATTGATATGGTGCGAGTTGTCAAGATGCATAATGATTACAAATGCAATCCCGCTTTTTACCGGCATATGTAAAAAGAACTTTTCAAAGGCATGAAAGGATCCTGCGGAGCCTCCCATTCCAACGATAGGAAAAGATGTTTTATTTTGTTCGTTTTTTTTGGATCTGGATGCTTGTACGGTCATTATTTCAATTCATAAATCTTATAAAGTTAAAATAAAGTTGGTATTTTCCAGTTACAAAAATATTTTAAAAGAGAGAACAATTATACTATTTCCGTAAAACAACACACTAAACCGTTATTATTCTGGTTATTGAGACACCGGATAAATACCTACTGAAAATTGGAGAATAGCGTTAAAAGACATTAAAAGCCTGATCTCTGCAGGTCTTATTTTTAAATGAGTTACGCGGATCGCTATTCCCCGCTGAACTATCTTTAATTAAACGGGACATTGCGCTATAGGTATCATCCCATGATAAGATCTGAACGGTATTTTGTAAGGAGTCTGTAGAAGGAAATGGATGAACCTGAGGATAAGACACTGATTTACTGTTCGTAATGGTATACCCCTGCGTAAAGATAAGATCAGACTTTTCTACTAATTTCTTCTCCAGAATACCCATATCTTCAGGACAATGTCCAAACATGGAAACCTCGTCCATACAATCGTATATGGTTAATCCGGGTTTATATTTTTTGGTAAAGGATAAAGCAGAAGAAGTATAATACCAGAATGTCCAATCCTTAAGGTCCGCATTTTTCATAAATCCGTCAATTAACCAGGTCATGCATTTAGTGACCTGGCTGGAAGTAAGCCCTGGTCTTAGATGCGGAACCATTTTCCATAAGGTTTCTGAACGCGTTCCAAAAGAGAAATAAGGTTCATCTTTGGCGTCAAAAATGGGATTTTCAACGTAATAAACATTGGTATCTTCAGCAAACCGCAATAACAATTGCTGAGGCCGCTGCAACAAAAAGTCCCAGCGGAGATGTGAAAAGCAGAGTAAATTTTTAGGTACCATATCTACAAATGATTTCATACTATTCAGATAGTACTTAACTGAACATCAAATTTAAGAGGTTTATTTAATTAACCACCAGTATAAATACCCAAAAACCTGAAGTCAACTACCTATTTCAAGAATGTAAGACCTTTTAATCTTTTAATAATTTTATGTTCATTTTATTTTTCTTACCATACATCAATACAACAACAACTTTATTATACCATATTTGTCGTATAAAAAAATTACAAACATGAAAAAATTACTTGTATTATTATTAGCAGCATCAGCTGCATTATTTGCTTTTAAACCAGTTGGACCAAGTACCTGGACTGCAGATAAATCGCATTCAAAATTAGGATTCGTGATTACACACTTAATGATCACTGATGTTGAAGGTTCATTTAAAAACTTTGAATCAACAATCACAGCTTCAAAAGATGATTTCTCTGATGCAGTGATAACTTTGAGTGCTGATATCAATTCAGTAAATACAGAAGATGAAAAAAGAGACGGACACTTGAAAACTGCTGATTTCTTTGACGCTGAAAAATTCCCTAAATTAACTTTCAAAAGTACTTCAGTTAAAAAATTAGCTGGCAATAAATTCAAAGTAAACGGTCTGTTATCATTACATGGTGTAACTAAACCAGTTACTTTAGACGCAACTTTAAGAGGTGTAACTACTAACCCAATGTCTAAAAAAGCTACTGCTGGTTTCAAAGTAACAGGAAAAATCAAAAGAGCTGATTTCGCTTTAGGTTCAAAATATCCAAATGCAATGTTAAGTGATGAAATTATACTTAACGCAAATACTGAATTCGTTAAAAACTAGTCAAATGGACTGATTTAGCCATCAAGCTAAATTAAATTGAAAAAGCCGCTGTTTCGTAATGAAACAGCGGCTTTTTCTTTCCGGTATTAAATCTGTTTACCAGATTTTAACTCTCTTTGCTGGTGCAAGATATAACGAGTCTCCAGGTTTTACATTAAATGCTGTGTAAAATTCAGGAATGTTCCTTACAATCCCATTCACACGGAATCTTGCAGGAGAATGCGGGTCTGTACCTACTTGTTTCCTTAAGGCCTGTTCTCTTGATTTGTTTAACCAAACCTGTCCCCATCCAATAAAAACACGCTGATCGCCATTAAAGCCATCCAGTACTGGTGCAGTTTTACCATTCAAACTGGCGTGATAAGCTTTCAGCGCAATTGTTAATCCACCAAGATCTCCGATATTCTCTCCCAAAGTAAATTCGCCATTTACATTCAGATCGCTCAATACTTTAAAGCCACTGTATTGTGCAACCAAAGCATTGGTTCTTTTCTTAAATTCACTTAAGTCATTTTTTGTCCACCAGTCACGCATCACACCGTCGCCGTCAAAAGTACTGCCCTGATCGTCAAATCCATGACCAATTTCATGTCCGATAACAGCACCAATACCACCATAATTTACGGCATCTTCGGCATTCATATCAAAAAATGGTGGCTGCAGGATAGCTGCCGGGAATACAATTTCATTCAATGGCGGGTTATAATAAGCATTTACCGTCTGAGGGGTCATCCCCCACTCTGTACGGTCAACCGGAGTTCCCAGCTTTTTCATCATCCGGTTATATTCAAAAGCAGTAGAACGGGTCAGGTTACCATAAAGATCATTTTTAACGATTTTCAGGCTGGAATAATCTCTCCATTTATCAGGATAACCGATTTTGGGCGTAAACTTACTGATCTTTTTAAGTGCCTCAGTTTTAGTTTCAGGACTCATCCAGTCCAGTTCTTTGATACTGGTTTCATAAGCTTTAAGCAGATTGCCAACTAAAACCAGCATACGTGCTTTAGCTTCAGGAGAGAAATGTTTCTCTACATACAACTTACCCACCATTTCCCCTAAAGAACCATTCACAACACCAACAGCTCTGCGCCATTGCGGACGTTGTTTAGGTACACCATTTAATATAGTTCCATTGAAACTGAAATTCTCTTCATCAAGAGCAGCATTCAAAGCACTTGCACCACCTTTGACCAAACTCCATTTCAGATAAGTTTTCCAGATACTTAGCGGCGTATTTTTAATAATTCCGTTCAGCTCTTTAGTATAAGCAACTTGTGCAACAACAATACTGTCCGGATTTTTCACACCTGCTTCATTCAGCATACCTTTCCAGTCATAATCAGGCATTAAGGTATTCAGCTTGCTCACCGCATATTTATTGTATAAACCAGCCATATTCCTGGTTTCTTCTTTCTTCATTTGTTTAGAAGCCAGCAAAGTTTCCAAAGCCATAATCTCTGATGCTTTTGGTTTGGCTTCTGTAACACCTGCAAGGGTCAGCATTTTTTCAATATGTGATACATACTTAGTTCTGATCTCTTTAGACTTGGCATTATCAGTGAAATAATATTCTCTGTCCGGAAGGCCTAATCCACCCTGCCAGGTTAACAGCATATAATTTTTAGGATTTTTAAAGTCTTCTGTAACTGTCACACTAAACGGTGCCATATTTCCTATTTTATTCGCATAAGCAAAATACGCGGCCAGTTCTTTCTGGTTTTTAATGGCATCAATCTTCTTGAAATCAACTGCCAGAGGTTTTACGCCAACCGCATCTCTTACTGTCATATTCATATAAGAACCATAAAGGTCACCTATTTTTTGTTCCTCAGAACCATCGGCAAATTTTCCGGATGCTGCCTTTTCTATAATTTCTTTGACATCTTCCTGAGCTTTATCATTGATCACTGAGCTTACACTTGCAGAAGGTTTATCTGCTGGAATTTCTGTTTTTTTAATCCAGGCTCCATTTACGTAATCCATGAAATTATTTCCCGGAACAACTTGTTTATCCATATTTTCAAGGATAATTCCCGATTTAGGATCTCCTGTGGAATGAAAGGATTGGAATGCCGCCAAAACCAGCAGGGAACCTGCAATGATGGGTACACCCAAAGAGAGTTTTAAATTATTCATCTGTTATCAGTTAGTTTAATCAAATCTACTAAGAAACCGTTTCTTAATTTGCATCTAATTATAATTCTTTAGGATCTGGACTCTGCCTACTTTATTAATGCTTAAGATTCAGTTTTATTTCAATAAATTGCGCCCTGTTTGTTGAAAAACAAGCAGCATAGAAGATTATAGATGACAAGGATTGATAAAGACACACCTATAGCTGTTATTGGCCTGGGTTACGTTGGCTTACCACTGGCAGTAGCTTTTGCGCAGTATTTTAAAGTGACAGGCTTCGATACTAAACAAAAACGCATAGAAGAACTCCATAAAGGATACGACAGCACGCTGGAAATCACTGAAGGGCAGCTGCTGAATATCAAGTCTGATTTAACATTCAGCAGTGATAGCAATGCTTTACAGCAGGCCCGTATCTATATTATTACCGTACCGACCCCCATTGATAAATTTAACCATCCTGATTTGTCTGCTTTATATAAAGCAAGTGAAACAGTGGGCCGGTTTTTAAAAAAGGGAGATATCGTAATTTATGAGTCGACCGTTTACCCTGGCGTTACCGAAGACGAGTGCGCACCCGTACTGGAACGTATTTCGGGACTTAAATTCAATGTTGATTTCTACTGTGGCTATTCTCCCGAGCGGATCAATCCAGGAGATAAAGAACATACACTGACCCGGATTTTAAAGATTACTTCTGGTTCTACACCAGCAGCAGCAGACCGGGTAGATGAATTGTACCGCACCATTATTACAGCTGGTACTTACAGGGCCCCGAGTATTAAAGTCGCGGAAGCAGCCAAAGTTATAGAAAATGCACAGCGGGATATTAATATCGCCTTTGTCAATGAACTGGCCAAGATATTTAACCTGATTGGTTTGAATACGCTGGACATATTGGAAGCAGCAGGTACTAAATGGAATTTTCTGAACTTCAAACCCGGACTGGTGGGCGGACATTGTATTGGTGTAGATCCTTATTATCTTGCTCAAAAGGCACAGGAAGCTGGTTATCATCCGGAAATCATTCTTGCCGGCAGACGTTTGAATGATGGAATGGGACAATACATTGCTGATGAAGTCATTAAATTAATGGTACGCAGGCAAATACAGGTTACAGGCAGTGAAGTCCTGATTTTAGGTTTCACTTTCAAGGAGAATTGTCCGGATGTACGTAATACCAGGGTAATCGATATTGTAATGCGTTTAAAAGAGTATCATGTGAATGTATGTATTCTTGATCCCTGGGCTGATCCTGTCCATGTTTACCAGGAATACGGTATTACCTGCCAGAATGAAGCGATTACCGACCGTCAGTTTGATGCCGTAATCGGTGCTGTTGCGCATTCGGAGTTTAAAGAACTCGATGTACGGCAGCTTTGTAAAGAAAATACAGTAATCTATGATATAAAAGGAATGTTACCTGAAAAAATCACGCATGGAAGACTCTAATTATCAACTTTATACTTATCCTTACCATGATCAGGATTTGAGTAAATCAGCTTTTCTGATCACTGGCGGAGCTGGTTTTATTGGTTCAAACCTGGTTAAATATCTATTGAAATATGGTGCGGGAAAAGTACGTGTGCTGGATAATTTGTCTACCGGATTCAGGAAGAACCTGGAAGAATTTGAATCGAACCCTGCCTTTGAATTTATAAATGGTGATATCCGTAATCCTGAAACCTGTATATCTGCTTGTAAAGGAATTGATTACGTAACACATCAGGCGGCACTGGGATCTGTACCGCGTTCTATAAAAGATCCTTTAACCACCAGCCAGGTTAATATAGAAGGCTTTTTAAACCTGCTGATGGCAGTTAAAGAGCAACAGGTGAAGAGAATGGTCTATGCAGCCTCTTCTTCTACTTATGGAGATAGTAAGGAATTACCCAAAACAGAAGAACGCATTGGCGCCCCCCTCTCCCCTTATGCAGTGACTAAATTAGTCAACGAGCTTTATGCGGATGTTTTCAGAAAAACTTACGGAACGGATAGTGTAGGTTTAAGATATTTTAACGTTTTCGGACCAAACCAGGATCCTGAAGGTGCTTATGCAGCAGTTATTCCGCTGTTAATGAAAGCAGTTATAACTGGCTCCGCACCTGTTATTAATGGCGATGGAAGTCAGACCAGGGATTTCACTTTCATTGAAAATGTAGTACAAGCAAATATCAAAGCTCTATTATTTACTGGTGAGACTCCCCATACAATTTATAACGTAGCTTACAGTGAGCGTATTTCCTTAAATCAGCTTTGGGTTATTATAAAAGAACTTCATGGTACAGATCCTGGACAGACTTATGGTCCATCCAGGGCCGGAGATATTCATGATTCACTGGCAAACATTAGCAGGATTAAAGAAGACCTGGGTTACGCTCCATTATATGATGTACAAAAAGGGCTGGAATATACGCTGAACTGGATGAGGAATAAAGTATAGTTTAATTATCGTAACGCTCTGCCAGTTTATTGGTAATAATTTTCTCCACAGATCTCCAGTAGAATCTGGCCATCATTTCTTCTACCCTGCGCATCACCTCGGGAAATTCATAACCGCTGACGATATAGTCATCCTTAGCAAATAGCCTGAATAACAATCTTTGTTTACGTTCATTAAGCTTTCTCAACTTCACATCAGGCATATACGCTCTATGCATAGCATAATTCTCAGCAAGATCGGTTGTGATTAACCCGGTTTCCGGATCTTTATACAAAAGAATTTCTCTCGAATTGGTAATTGCGGAGAAACAAAACCGGCTGTACAGATGAGGATGCAACCTGTGGTTATGTTTATTTAAAAACCTGGTCACTTCCAGCACCAGTTCAAAATTGCCATCAGGAAAATTCTGAACAAACTCTTCTTTAAAACAGATAAACATGTTTTCGGCTAACCTTTCACTATTGAATATAGCCAGACAGATTGATAATGCGGCTGTATAAGAAGCGTTCTGCCCGAGTTCGCCCCATTCAAAGCTACAATCATAAAATGAACGCAGTGCGGTCGCGGTTTCCGGAAATATTTCCTGGTGGTTTACCCATAACCTCCTGGTAGTTTTAACCGGTACGGAAAGTTCATTGGAAATACTTACAGTTCCTTTAATATGAAAAACTTTCTCCGGCATTCGGATGTCCCATTTCACTGTTTTAGATTCTGAATAATTATTCATAAGCATGTTTTAACTAAGGAAAAACAGAAAAGGTATGGCAGCCAGCTTTTACGCGATGAACCAGGAAAATTTTACTGGCCGCACATACCATTTTCTTCATCAAGGTAATTGGTGTTTATACGTAGCTGCGGATGCAAATAAGCGAAATCTGGAAAAAGAACAGGGTCGGCTACTTGCCCGTTTAATGTAACAGAGGTTCTGGTAAACCTATATATTTTTTGCAAAATATACCCTACAATAAACTTAAGCAAGCAACCGACCCCATATTTATAGGTTCAGGCTGCTTGACTTATCTCGTAGGGTATTGTTGAAATTTACCAGATTTCTGTTACGAGGCTCGTCAAGCAGTCCTTCATTTCAATTGAAGAACTGCAAAATTATAAATTTGTGTGAATCTATATTCTATTACATAATATTAATTTAAATAAGTGGACAAATATGTAGAGTAATTCTTCAAATTAAATTACAATTCTACATTATAAATACTAATATCAACATAAATGTAGAATTATACTAATAAAATGTAGAATATTCTTAAAGATTATTGATTTACCTTGTTTTTAGTGAAAAAAGAGGATATTAAGAAACATAAAGGTGAACTTCTGGACTCCGTTGTCCGCAATTCAGGCATGACCATAAAGGCTGTTGCAAAAGCTGCGGGATATGACAGAACCAGTTATTATAACCACATTCTGGAACCTCAATTACCTTATAAAATAATCTCAAAATACGGAGAAGCACTTAAATATGATTTCTCTGATGAATACCCAGAAGAGAAAGTGACCAGGCCAGCCCATACTAAGGAGATTACCACTTTTGAAGAAATGGAACAAGACAGGAATTACTGGCGTGAAAGATTCTTCAAATTAGCGGAAAAAGTAGCCGATAGTTTTAACGAAGAAACTTCTGGCGACGTCTAGTAAATCGATTATTCAGCTTCGTTTTGCGCTGCCGGATTAATAAAATCCACAGCAATTTTCGTCAGATAAGCGTCCGAAGCTTTCTCCTCAGCCAGGCACTCTTTCAATATCATTTGAGCTTTTGGATAATCCAATTCTTCAAGCAGGGAAATTAAACTTCCATAACTGGCTATTTTGTAGTGTGCAATCAGCTGAACAGCATAAATTATTGCTGCATCTCTCAATGCTGTACCAGTTTCTAAAGTCTTTACGATAGAGGCTGCTTTATCACTTAGAATTTCGATAATGTGACATTTCCCTTCGCCAGGTTGCTGGTTCATTAAATCAAATACCATATCCAGCCGTTGCACGTGCAAGCTGGCTTCTTCAGATTGTTCGATTAATGCGCGTTGCAATTCTTCTGTAAATGCAGCAATAGATAGTGCAGCTGCACATTTAACCAGTTTCTTTTCCGAAATATACAGGTCTTGCAAACATTGAATAAAGAAATCCTGCAAGCCTTGCGCTTTGAGTTTATCCACCATAAGGCAATGATTTAATTTCTCTCTGGAACGATCCTATAATGATTAACAGCATTAAAACAATTAACGATTAACCACATTAAAACAATCAGAAATCAGAAAAGTTTACGTAAATCACTTTTAGTTCCATAGCTTTGGAAAGATTTAAAATTCATTATGGCAGTATTACATAGAAAAGAAGAGAAAATAGAAGTTGTGCTAAGTAAGCTTCCAAAAGATTATACAGATGAGCAATTTGTGGAAACCTTTATCCAGCTTTATTCAAAAGACTGGGGAAAGATCAAAGCTAATTATATCAAACAATCGCAGGATAAAGAACCTGGAACAATTATCACCATGCCTAAGCCGGAACTGTACTTAAAAAGTGTTTTAACAGTTTACCTGGAAAACAGAGCCAAAAAAGATTAAAAATATAGTATAGAAGTATAAGTGTTTCATTTATACTTCTATCAATGTATAGCCTGCATCAGTTCAGGCCTGTTATTAATTACTCCTTTAATCACTGTAGCATTTACAGCTTTGTCCACTCTGTAGCAATCCATCAATTCGTCCGGATAAGCTTTGCATAAATTCAGCAGGTCAGCAGTTCCCAGATCTTTACTCAGCCAGAGTGCTTCTTCTTCTCTGCTTAATATAACCGGCATCCTGAATTTAGGTGCATGGACTTTACCAACGGTTTCATTAGCCTGAGTAGTCATAATGGTAAAAGAGCGATAGACTTCTTCTGAAAACTGATCTTTCCATTGACTCCAAAGGCCTGCAAAAGCAAACAAATCTCTGTCTTTTAAAACAAAACGGTAGGGCAAAGTATCTCCGGTTTTTTTATCCCATTCATAAAAGCCATCTGCCAGTATCAGGCAGGTTTTACGATGTGTGATCAGCGGTGCGAACGTTTTCTTAGCCATAATCTCTTCAGAACGGGCATTAAGCGTTGAAAAATCAAGTTTTGTACTTTGAGCCCAGTACGGAACCAGTCCAAAGTGCATCAGCTGTGCGGTATCAGGTTCATCGGCAGTAATCACCAATCCTTTTTGGGTAGGTGCAAGATTATAATTGGGTTTGTAATCAGCAGGGAATTTAACCTGGTAACGGATTAATAATTCCTTTTGGGCTTTAGTAAGCGTATAGCGTGCACACATTTTTATATCTTTGCTTAATGAGTTATAAAGTAACCAAATTTGAAGTTAGTTTTGAAGGTAAATCTATTCCTGTATCGGTACATTCAGTAACAGATGGTGAAGAGACAAATCACATTGTCTCTATTGATGACCATGAAAACTTCGAAATCAAAATGACTAAAGAAAACAAATGGAAGGCTGATCATGGCACTGGAATCAATGAAGATCTCCTTGATTTAATTACAGGTCATTATCAGGCTCCTTAATTTGGTATCAGATCAGTTCATTTGCTGTTATGTAGGCTGTAGCTGCTTTGAAATCTTTAAATATGCGGTCAGCACCAGCGAGTTTCTCATGACTTTCTTCATCGCCCTGAATGGCAAAACAAGTTAAATCAGCATTTTTAGCAGCCAGCAATCCGTTTACCGTATCTTCAAAGACCAGGCATTCATTTTTAGCGAATCCAATTTTCTGAACAGCAAGATTATAAGATTCCGGATCAGGCTTGCTTTTTGCCACATCACTTCTGGTTACCAGATGCTTAAAATATTTTCCAAGTCCGTTTTTCCGGAACAATTCATCTACATCAGCTCTTTTACTTGCCGTAACAAGTGCCATAGCAATCCCTTTTGATAAAAAGAAATCCATCGTTTCCTCTACATAAGGCATGAGTTCAATCGTGCTGGTAATTAAACGTTGATTCGTGAGTTCTTCTTTCCTGGTGATCAATACATCCAGAGGAGAGGCTATTTCATATAATTCCTTTAACCTTTTAGCATTTCCAGGTAAGGGAATACCTGCAAAGTTTCTCAGGAAATCCGAATATTCGAGCTGAACATCAGATTCTGCCAGTATCTCATTCCATACCTGGTAATGAAAATGTTCTGAATCTACGAGTGTACCATCTAAATCAAAAAGCAGTGCTTTAAATTTCGTCATGAACAGAGTTATTTTTTATTATTTAATTTTATCCAGGCTACTAAATCATTAATTAATGTTTCAGATACACTTGATGCCATAGCGTACTGACGGGTATCACCTTTTTCTACCTGAGAACTCAATAAATGGTTCAAATCAGGATATAGTTTCAGTGTTACGTTGTTCTTCTTATTTAATGCAGCATCCCATAATTCATAATCACGTGTCGAAACCTGGAAATCGTTCCCTCCCTGTACAATCAAAATGCGTTGTTTGTTTATTTTTTTTGCAGTTTCTACCTGATTGTATTTATTCAGATCAATCCAATAAGATACTGGCAGACCTAAAATCGTGGAGTCTGCTTTCATATTACCTAAAGCGACTAACCTGGTTCTGTTAAGCTCCTTATTTAGCTCAGCAAACTTGACTTTAGTAGCTTGCGTAGTATCTTTTGACGCATCGAATACAGCTTTCTCCTGTTCAGTGATCAAATCTGTAAAACTTCTGGCCGGAGCTGCGGCCAGTATTATTCCGCTTAATTCAGGTGTCAGTGCAGCTATTTTAGGCGCTAACATTCCTCCAAGGCTATGCCCCAGCAGATAAATTTGTTTTTTATCAATATCAGGTATGGTAGCAGCCAAATTTACTGCGGCAACTGCATCATCGATTACTTCTTCCTTTACAGTAAATGCACCTCCAAATTCACCACTATAAATTCTTGTTCTTTTTACATACCGTATACTGGCAACCCCTTTGGCAGCAAAGCCCGCAGCAAGATCTTTGAAAGGCTTGTTTGGGCCAACGGTTTCATCCATATCCCCAGGCCCTGAACCATGTACAAGAACTACAATCGGAAAATTCTTTGTGTTTTTTGGTGTAGTAAGCACACCAACCAGGCTATGCCCGGGAGTCTTGACATATATTTCTTTTTCTGTATATAAGGTTGTATCTGCATAGGCAGGATTCAGGTATTTTGCCTCATTTTTAACAGGAGCAGGAGTAAAACCAACCATATTTCCAGCTTTATTATAAATAAGTCTGAAACTTTGTGTGGTATTCGCAAATTTCCCGTCCACAATAACAATAAAAAAATCGCCATTAACTTTACTTTCAACCCCGTTCGCTGATTCAAACTTACCAAGTTTCTCGTTAAACACCCCCCATAGTTTCTGCAAATCTTCCACAGAAATCTTAGCGGAAACACTTGGATCAAAATATGCCTGTGCTTCAGTAAATTTCTTCTGATTCATCAGCTCAAAGAAATCTGCTGAACGGTTAAACAGTTTAATAATGTCTTGTGAAAATGACAAGGTAGAGCACAGCATTGCAAAGATTATCAGCGTAATTTTTTTCATGTAATTGATATGGCTTTAAAATCAAAGCTAACATATTTTTGACTTAAATATCACGCTCTCCATGAAAAAATCAGGTAGCTTAGGGCAAGTATATTTGCTTTATAAATTAACTGAATTACGTGTATTTATCATTTGAAAGAAGAAATATGACAACCAGAAAAAAAATACGTGTGTGCGTTGCAGGAGCAACTGGCTGGGCAGGCTCAGAACTTTGCAAAGGGATTGTTTTAACAGATGACCTGGAATTGGTTTCAGCAGTTTCCCGTAAAAGCGCGGGTAAAAATCTGAATGACCTGCTGAATTTATCCGGTACGCAAAATATTCCTGTTTTCGGAACAATAGAAGAGGCTTTAGCTATTCCCTGTGATGTTTTAGTAGATTATACAAAACCAGATATTGCGAAACATCAGGTAATTACTGCGATCAATCAAGGTGTTAATGTTGTGGTTGGCACATCAGGTCTTTCGGATGCTGATTATGAAGAAATCAGCCTGGTAGCTAATGAACATAAACAAGCTGTACTGGCTGTTGGAAATTTCGCAATCAGCGTTGTCCTGTTGAACAAGTTTGCTGAAATGGCCGCGAAGTATATGCCGAACTGGGAAATCATTGATTACGCAAGTGACCGTAAAATTGATTCTCCAAGTGGAAGTACATTAGAACTTGCGAACAGGTTATCTAAGGTTAGGGAATCCAATAAAACTATTCCAATTGCAGATACTAAAGGAATTAAGGAAACCAGAGGTGCAGATATTAACGGGATGCAGGTACATTCGGTCAGATTACCCGGATATGTAATTGCACTGGAAACTATTTTCGGAATGGAAGATGAAAAGCTGATTATCAAACATGAAGCCGGAGGCAGTGCGAAACCATATGTTCAGGGGGCTTTACTGGCCATCAGAAAAGTGGATACTTTTACCGGTTTAAAAAGAGGTTTGGATAATGTAATGGACTTTAATTCATAAACTTCTGCACTAATGTTCAACTACAAAATACTCCAGCTGTTATGGACAGCATAGAATTCAGCACAAGTTCAATTGATATGAAAATAGATCATAACATTTGGAATTGTGCTGAATTAATACCTAGATTTATGATATCAATTTAATATCATTTAAATACTATATTCATGAAAGTAGAAAAGATCGTTACGCCCTTTAATGGTTATCTGGTTATCTTCCTTTTAGTCATTACTGCAGGCTTATTAGCTTATGCCGTAAGTGACCAGCAAATTATGCTGATTATCGCCTGCATCCCTATATTAATTATTTTGGCTAAGGGTTTGATTATTGTCAGCCCAAATAGCTCAAAGGTGCTGCTGCTGTTTGGAAAGTATAAAGGAAGTATCAAACAAAATGGGATGTTCTGGATCAATCCATTGTACACCAGGTTTAGTTATTCACTGCGTGCAAGAAACTTTGAAAGTGAAAAAATCAAAGTAAATGATAAAATGGGAAATCCGATCCTGATCAGCGTTATCCTGGTCTGGAGAGTAAAAGATACTTTTAAAGTCGCATTTGAGGTAGATAATTATACGACGTTTATCAAAATACAAACAGATTCAGCAGTAAGAAAACTTGCGGGTTCTTTTCCATATGATCATTTTGAAGACGAAACAGCTACAATTACGCTAAGTACCAACTTTGATGATGTAAATATTGCATTGGAAAAAGAATTAGCAGAAAGGCTGGATATTGCCGGGATAGAGGTTATAGAATCAAGAATCGGCTATCTGGCTTACGCTCCTGAGATTGCACACTCAATGCTGAGAAGACAGCAAGCTTCTGCTGTAGTGGCAGCGCGCCACAAGATTGTGGAAGGGGCCGTTGGAATGGTAGAAAGCGCACTTAAACTCCTGGCCGACAAGAAAATCATAGAGTTTGATGATGACAGAAAAGCAACTATGGTCAGTAATTTAATGGTTGTCCTTTGTGGTGATAGCGAGACAAAACCTGTGATCAATACCGGGACATTAAATCAATAAATATGTCAGATAAGAAATCATTTGCGTTAAGGATAGATTCAGAAACGATGAAGGCTATAGAGAAATGGGCTGCTGATGAATTTCGTAGTGTTAATGGTCAGATTGAGTGGATGCTGAATAATAGCCTTAAAAACGCAAAAAGAATAAAAGGGGTACAAAAAGATAACCCTGAAAAATAAGAAAACAAGAACTGGAAAATAGATGACCGGACAATCAATTCAAAAACTACAATACTTATGCAATACGATACCTCAGCTTTTGAATGAAATTGATGATCATATATTTTCCTTAAAACCGGGTGCTGCGCAATGGAGCAAGAAAGAAATCATTGGTCATCTTATTGATTGTGCTGTGACCAATCATCAGCGTTTTGTGAGAAGCCAGTTCGAGGATGTTCCAAAAATCACTTATGATCAGTACAGCCCCCGTTAATTTGCACTAAAGGCACAATTATCCCTTTTATTCGGTTTAGATACCCTTATAAATCCGAATTCACATTGATAAAATAGCTGTTCACGTAATAAAATAGCAGAAATTACATTATATCCTTATTATTAAGAATAAATAAGGCTAATTATGGGAAATCTATCAAAAGCTATATTGGTAACAGCCACTTTAGAAGTCGCTCTACTTTTATTAGTATTCTTTATCAAATTAACGGATGGAGCTTTCCCCTTTTATAATATAGCACTCGTTACCGGCGAAACCATCATGGTTGTTTTGATAAGTCTGATTGGTATATTAATAGTCAAATCAATGAAATCAGACTTCCGGATAGACAATTGAGTTTTCCATTGTTAAATGATTTGAGCTAATACGTAAGTAAACGACTATATTTGGCGCTCTATTCAATTTAACCATCACAATGGATCAGCCACTGCCCGATACTCTTATTAATCTGTTAAATTACAGCTATTCCATGGCGAAAGCTCTTCTGGAAGAGCAAGGCGAGTTCTACCCTATTGGTGTTTGTGTCGATCAGGAAGGGAAAACCATGCAAAGATTGAGCAAAGACGATACTGAAGACCTCCCGCTTGCAAGTATACTGGTAGATCAGATACAGCTTGATTTCATAAGCAGGTTATCTGCGGGAACGATTACAGCTTATTCAATCGTTTATGAGGCCACTGTTACGAATCAACAATATCCAGAGCCCACTCATGTGCTGATCGCTAAGTTTAGTGGTACAGACACTGATACTGAAGGGTCTTGCTTCCTGCCTTACAAAATCACTGATCAAGCAGTTGAGTTTTTAGAACCCTGGCTGGAATAAGCCCGATCTTTTTCAGATTTGACGAGGTGAGTATTTATAGACTAAACGTATATTTAGCTACAACTCTTTTTATTATATAATTGTCGAAAAATTACTGAGGAAAATGTATCTCAAACATTAAGAATATTTTCTCCTTTAGTTATCTTTGCAAAAAAACACACGAAACGATGAGCGAAACTACACAGTACCCAGTCCTGAAACATATTGTAAATGTAATTAAGAATGCGATCGCAGATTCTAAAGTTGAAGAGCAATCACAAAGCGTTTCAATTATAAAAGATGGGAATGATTCAATTCACATTAAACAATTATTTGATAGCACTGAAGATATCGCTACAATTTTCATCACTGATAAAAAAGAAATATTATTTAGTGAAGATCTATTAGAAACTCTGCAAGACATAGAAGACAGCGCTAAAGGTGATGCAGCATTAAAAAAATCATTACAGGCTACTACTATCATTGTAAATGACCTGACTATTGAAACAGATTTTATATTTCAAGCAGTTAAAGAATCATTTAATGAACTAAGTGATAGCTATGAATTTATAAAAACAACAGATAAAAACATAGAGGAGCTTGCTGCTCAGTTTAAATTTGGCGATAACAGATTCGATATAAAACTTAAAAATGAATCAGATATAATCCGCATCGAAGCTCTGGTTAATGAAGCTGTAACTCCAAAAGTTAAAAAGATTATTGAAGCAGACGTTGTTAAAATTGAACAAGGTCTGACTAAAATGTTCAAAGAAGATAAATAATTTGAAGATAGGATCAGGTGGTTAATGTGCTGATCTGAAAAAAATTGTTAAAAAGACGCCAGTGATGGCGTCTTTTTTTGTAGTATCTGAATTTTTGTGTAAGTAAGAAAAAAGTCACGCCAACCATTTACACAAAATTCCTCACAGGCTCCTACGCACTAACGACTAGAGTTACTCAAGTGGCACTTTTTCATTTACTAGTAATTATGGTAGATGTGGTTTGACCTTTTAAACCATGAACAAGGCAATTATTTCAATTACAGCTACTACATAAATAGATGTAATACCACTGTATCCTGATCAAAAACATATTAAGATTTAACCAATGGATAAAATCTATTAAAATAAAACCAACTATATTGATTCGTTATTTATATTTGATAGATAGATATACATTTACCTGCTTTCCTCATGCTAACGAACAAGAAATACAAATCTGATAAGATTGTTAAACCATTTTTGGTTATTTTATGGGTATTACCTTTTATAGCATATTATAGCCATCAACGTCAGGGTGTAATAATTGGATTAATATTTATAGCCATTACATTTTTATTTGGAGTTACAACCTTTAGATATTTCAAAGAGGGAAATAAAAGGGCTGGATTCTTCGGAATGATCGCGTATATACTCTTCATTTCCTTTATAATCTACCTTATTAGGTTCTTAAATGTACAGTTATGAAAACATGGCATATAAAATCTCACAATATTCTGTTATCTGGAGACGGAGCAAATACCAGTTCTCTTCAATTTAACGGGATATGGATTAAATTTATAGAACAAGGGCGTATTATAATAACCCAAACACATCAATGCAGGTTTATAGATACTGTAACTGCTAATGGTCAACAAGGTAGAATACGGAGTGGTGAAACGACAAGGTCTGATGGCAGAATAGAGGAAGTTTTTGGTAAACTGAAAATAGAGAATTCTCCTACTCATCACCAAAACTTAATGAACGTAAATGGGCTACAATCCTTATTCCCGCAAGGCATACGTAATTTTAACAACCTAATTTATAACATTAGATCCTATAATAAAGCGCATTTTAGCGAAGGAAAGAACTTCTATACTGAGCGTAAAGGCTATGGTAAAAGATATTTGGATGGTGCATTTACATTAGGCTCAACAGGGCCTTTATTAGGATCAGTATTTGCTGCTGGTGCAGCAGCTTCTTATGCAGCCAAAACGTTTTCTTATATTGGAATAGGAAGTCAAACTGTGGGCTTAGTTACTGATGTTTCTTTCAGTAATTTGTATGAGAATCTTGTAAAACAATCAACTAAAGATCCGGTAATCATTTTGGATTTTGATAAAGAAAACGATAGTCTAAGAGACTCTACGGGGCATATTGTTCGTGCATTCAACAAAAACATTATCAGTAAAAACAATGAGGTCATTACTGAAGAAAACATCTTCCAAACAATGATTCATAGTGTTTCTGGATATATAGATGGCTATATGAAACGAGCGAAGAGCTTACATTAATTAATGGCATTCTCAACGCCATTAATCCTACAAATCGTCAGCTCAACATTTTGCAAAAAAACAGATACAGTGACTTGGGACCAGAAAAATTAATGATCAAGGTAATATTGTAAATAATCCATATTAATAATAAAACCTATGAAATATACATTCTATATCATCTTATTATTTGGCATTTTTAATGTTAATCTAACATATGCACAAAATTTCCCTAAGTCCGGAGATAATTTCCCAAATCCCAGGTTGAAAAAATTTACAGGAATTTGGGTGTCTACACAAGGTATTGATACAATTAAAATACAATTTAATTTTGAAAACATTAAACTACCTATGAATATGACGGCTGATGCTTTAGTCGGATATATTTTATATAAAAAAGGAGATCAGGTGATAGAAAATACTATTAAGGATGCTCACCTTAAATATGAGTGTGGAAAAAGTTCTATGATTATTGGAGTGAATGATTTGGAAGGTAATTTAACCGGGTGGATTAGGGATGGGCAAACAAGCCAATCGTTCAAATATGAATTTATACCAAGTTCTGATTTAAATACGATGACTGCTGTACTTCAATTATCCGAACGAATTTATGTGAATGAAAAACCAGGCAAAGGTTACCCTAACGAGATGGTGTTTAGACGTGAATAATAGGATTAGAGTAACTATTCCATTTTATAATTTACAAGTAATATTCACAAGATTATAGCCAAAAACAAACTCAAATCAATATCCAGAATTTGCACCTACCTCTTAAGATAGAAACAAATTTTGGATATTGAAGAGGTGTTATATGTTGATATTTTACAAGGGGGAAATTAAGATATAAAGAGGGAGATACTGAAGTTGGATCAAGTTATAAACTTGTGGAGCAGGCTCTTTTTTAAGCATAAATTTTGACACGCTAAACAGAAAGTCTTTGCTGTCACGGATGCTCTTAAGCCTCTGGAAGTTGCGCTGAAAGCTTTCAATTTGCATGGGAATGACTCAGGAGAAACAAGGCCGGGCTGTTCGTAAATAAATTCAAAATAGCTAAATCATAAAGCTATATCGGCCGGGTACTGCCTGAGTATTGCCTGAGTACTCGTTAGGGTAAGAGCAATGCTAAAGTAACGTGAGAGCATGGCAAGTCCAAGTCAAAACAACTAGTTGAAACAACATGGACTCGACATGCTTACAGCCCGTTCTCAACCTGGTGTCATCCCGACCATCACTCAGGCACAACCAAACCATAACTAGTTGAAGATTAATGAAATTATAATTTTCCCTTTAACTAACCCACGGACAACTGCGGACAATTGCAGACAGCTGCGGACAATTACGGACATTTTTTACGCATCAGGATAATCTTTAACGCGAATAGTTTACATTGGTGGAAACATATTTATTTATTATGGGAAGTTTAACGGGTAAAATTTCAAAGGGAATCCTGGACGATTTCATTTTTAAAGCAGCAGTTTGGCGTACAGGTTGTTTCAAAAGTTCTGTACCGGGCAAAAGGAAACAAGCAATGGAAACCCAAAGGCATCAGAGAATTTTTGTCAAAGTAGTCAGCCTGGAAAAAACAGGGTCTTTCATCCCCCTGAGAATTCCGCTGAAGCGTTGACCGATCTCTTATCAAAGTAATCAGGAGCGTTTAATAAGGATAAATTGAACTATAAAATCAGGAAGTAATCAGCTGATTAAAGAATCGTAACCAGCTACTTTGAACTCAAAAAATATCAAACCCAAAACTTGAAATTTAATCCCTGATCCAAAAGTTTATGACTTGATCCAATCAATATCCAGAATTTGCACCTAACCCTTAAATATAAGATAGAAACAAATTTTGGATATTGAAAAGGTGTTATATGTTGATATTTTACAAGGGGGAAACTAAGATATACAGAGGGGAGATATTAAACTTTAAGCTTCGGAAAAGAGTATATTAATTACAAAAGGTCTTAAAAAAAAGAAAGGGTTGTTCCATCCAGACACATCCCTATTCTAACCAAATATAAACCTGTATGAACGGGTTTTCTCTTTAAAATTCCGGTAGTGTTGCTGTCATTTCTAATGACTCATCCTTGATCCGGAAAATATTTACTGCTTATTTTCTGATACAAATATATACAACTTTTATATAGTGTACAAATTACACTAACGATTATTTTAAATAAAACATTTCTATGACGAATCAACGACAAATCATGCGCTGCAATCAGGAAACGAACATTAAAAATTTGAATTTAGCCCCTATTTGTGGCTAACAATTGAATGATGTCATCCTCAGTACCATCAAAAGGTCCGTAAGATTCCATTTTTAAGCTGGCCATAGCAGCACCGAACTCACCCGCATCCTGTATACCAACACCTTTTACTCTTTGAGATAAATAACCTGCCATATAAGTATCGCCACATCCTGTCGCATCTACTTCAGCTACCGGTCTGAAGGCAGGAATATCATAAAATACACCATCTCCATAAATCACAGAACCTAAACTAGCCCTGGTAATTACAACTTCCTGAACACCCCAGTCCGTTAAAATCTTCACTCCCTCCTGAATCCCCACAACTCCCGTCAATACTTCCAGTTCAGCTTCATCAGCCTTTACCGTATGTACATACTGAAGCGCTTGCTTTTTATCCTTCCAATCCACCGCACAAACACTTTGTCCCTTAACTTCACGCAAATATCCCTGAACATCTAATGAAACCCTGCTCCTGCCCGCTAACTCTCTGATCAGCTCCACAGAAATATCATTTGATAGTAATGGCCCCAAATGGAAAATTTTAGCGTCAACAGCCTTAAACTGCTCCACAGTAAAAGGATCAGACTCCTGCAATACCCTTTGCGTCCGGTGATCCAGATTTCCAGCGTAGATATTCTCGAAATAAACGGTTTTTGCACTCGGAAAAACGATAACATCTGTACCTTTTGTACGCAAATCCAATACAAAACCCATCTCACTTTGTGCTATCGCCGTAACCAGGCCATAGTTAATCCCCATGCTGCGGATTGCATTAGAAAAATAAAATGATGTTCCTCCCGCCATATGTTTTTCAGTAGTTGGCGTAACCACTCTGTCTAGCGTAATATGACCTACACAACAAATATCGTACATATACATTTATAATAATCCTGATCAGCTGAACCGCTAACAAGCCACAAATGTATCAAATGATTTAATTGGAACGGGTAAATTTTATTTAAACAGCTCAAAACTGTGTGAAGCATCACACCAGAATTCATCAAGTGCGATAAGTCTTGGCTTAAGAAAAGAGATGATTTCAGGCCAGTCTTCTTCCTTAAAGATACTGACGTCAGGTAAGGTTTTATAAATCCTGCTTACAGGCTTATAATTTTCATCCAGCAATTGCTGTTCCCACTCCCAATCCTCGTTTAAATAACCTTTCAGGATATTCCTGAATTCCTTAAATTGTTCAAATAAGAGTTCCTGAACCCCTGTATCGGGATGAGAAAGCTCAATTGCAATAAACGCAGACTTGTTGTCTGCGTGCAATTTAAAATTCAGGTGCTTAATTCCTGTCTTATAATTTATCCAGTTGATCCGCATTCCCTCAGCAGATAGCTGGGGGGCAATATACTGGCCAAAAGCCGTCCAGAAAGCCTGTTTCAATTTTGAAACCTGATCCTTAGAATACATTAAATTCTATATTATCCTTTTAGCAGTAAATTATCCTTTATTTTTTTGCAGGATTAACATCTTTTTTTCCTGTAAACGAAGAGTCTGTTCATCTTCAATCAGCGCTACTTTATTGTAATGCGTATCTAAAAAGTCCGTCTTGGAATCTCTGAAAGATTTAACAGTTCCGATCGCATACATAAAACGAATGTAATACCAGGCAATATCTACCTGGTGAGGTAAAAATCCCGTTCTTGCACTCTTTGGATATAAATGGTGATTATTATGCCATTCTCCGGCAACTATTCCCGGCCAAAGCTGGTTAATAGACATATCCTCGCGTGAGAAATCATAATTATCTCTGCGCATGTCTTTTCCTTTGCCATGTCCTTCATAATTGAAAGTTCTAACGCCTACTGCCCAGATCCCTGCAGCACCAAAAACAGTACAAGCTAATCCATGACCACCAATTAAAAATAATACTCCATACCAGAAACCCCAGTTTAAAGCCCAGGCAAGAACTGTTCTTGCCGGATTAGCTATAGAGCCCCATTTCAAATATTGAGCATATGTATTTGGCTGAATACCCGTATGCTTCATTAATCTTGCCGCGCGGTGATAATCTCTTTCGCACAAATCTTTCGCTATCGGCTGATGATTCACATCCGCTAAAAAGCAGTATAAAAATCCGCCGGAAGCATTATAAGGATCACCAGGCATATCAGACTTCGCATGATGCACATGATGTGAAACCACGTAGATTTCTTCCGGGATCATAGATATAGTCAGGTTCTGCGTAAAAAAGCGCCAGAATCTGTTTTTAAAAGCATAAGCATTGTGCGTACAAAACCGGTGATGCCATATCGTACCATGCGTACCCATGATAATCATACTATATAAGAAGGCAACGATTAATAAGCTCCAGCTAAAATATTCGAAGATAAAAAAGTAAAGAAAAGGTATAGAAATGACAACCTTTGACCAGCTCATAAATGGAAGCCAGTTTTTCTTACTTTTAAAAATATTCAGACGTTTAAAAAATTCCTGCAACAACTGACGAGTCGTCGGCTTCGATAAATTACCCTTAGCATCGGCCCATCCATAAGCTGGCGGATCCAATACTATACTCAAAAATGCCATAGGCTACAATTAGTTTTTCCCGTGAAAGTACGTCAGATTTTTCACAAATCAGCTACTATATAAAAAATTCTTACATCTAACGGTCACTTTCAGGTAATTTCACCATTATTTTCTAGTATTATTTTAAACATATACCTACTTTCGACCACTTATTAGCTTTTGGAGTAATCTGCTCCCCTGAGCATAACAAAGATCAAGGATACACACACAAGATGAACAAAGCAACAAACCGTAAACAGGACGCATTAGCTTATCACGCTGATGGCCGGCCAGGTAAGATTGAAGTCGTACCTTCCAAGCCAACAAATTCACAACGAGATTTAGCACTTGCCTATTCACCTGGAGTAGCGGAACCCTGTATGGAAATATACAGAAACCCTGAAGACGTATATAAGTATACAGCTAAAGGTAATTTAGTAGCGGTAATCAGCAATGGAACGGCAGTATTAGGTTTAGGAAATATCGGCCCGGCAGCGAGTAAACCAGTAATGGAAGGTAAAGGATTGTTATTTAAAATCTTTGCTGACATCGATGTTTTCGATTTAGAGATCAATGCGACTACTGCTGATGAATTTGTAAATGTAGTTAAAGCCCTGGAACCAACTTTTGGAGGGGTAAATCTGGAAGATATTGCAGCGCCGATGTGTTTTGAAATCGAGCGGCGCTTAAAAGAAGAAATGAATATCCCGGTCATGCACGATGATCAGCATGGAACAGCAATTATTACCAGTGCGGCTTTATTGAATGCCTGTGAATTGCAAAATAAAAAAATAGAGAAAATAAAGCTTGTAGTGAGCGGAGCCGGTGCAGCGGCAGTATCCTGTATCAAACTATACCTTAAATTAGGCGTCAAAAAGGAAAACATGCTGGTATTCGATAAGGATGGCATTGTGAATGCTGACCGTACCGACCTTGATCCAATGCGTATGGAATTCGCGACACCAAGAAAAGACATCAGTACTTTAGCTGAAGCGATGAAAGGTGCAGATGTATTTTTGGGTCTTTCAGCAGCCAATGTAGTTTCGGTAGATATGGTACAGTCTATGGCCAAAAATCCGATCGTATTTGCATTAGCTAACCCTGATCCTGAAATTGCTTATGATCTTGCGATCAATAGCCGTAAAGATATCATTATGGCAACCGGACGTTCTGATTTCCCTAACCAGGTGAATAATGTATTGGGATTCCCGTATATCTTCCGTGGCGCCCTTGATGTACGTGCTACATCGATTAATGAAGAAATGAAGCTTGCTGCTGTGCGCGCAATTGCTGAACTGACTAAACTTCCTGTACCAGAAATTGTACATCTTGCCTACAAAGCTAAAAACCTGAAGTTCGGAAAAGACTATATCATTCCAAAACCTATTGATTCAAGATTGATTGGTATTGTTTCTACTGCTGTTGCCAAAGCGGCGATGGAATCTGGTGTTGCCCGTAAACACATTACAGACTGGAACGCTTACCAGGAAGAATTGCAAGTCAGATTAGGTGCTGATGATAAAATTCTTAGAAACCTTGCCAGCAAAGCAAAATCTGCCCCTAAACGTGTAGTATTTGCTGAAGCTGATAACTATAAAATATTAAAAGCTGCACAGATTGTTAAGGACGAAGGTATTGCAACTCCTATTCTGTTAGGAAATGTGGCTAAAATCCAGAAGATCATCCTGGAACACGGAATTGAATTCGGCGAAGTTGAAATCATCGACCCATGGCAGGGAACAGAGGAATCTGATCAGTTTGCAGATCACCTTTTCCAAAGACGTCAGAGACGCGGTATTACTTTATATGAAGCGAAGAAACTGGTACGTGACCGTAACTATTATGGTGCAAGTATGGTAGAATTCGGACAGGCTGATGCATTGATTTCTGGTTTGACTAAAAACTACAAATCGACTTTGAAACCTGCATTACAGGTTATCGGTACTAAACCCGGCGTTAAAAAAATCGCGGGTATGTATATGATGCTGACTAAAAAAGGGCCTGTATTTTTAGGAGATACCACTGTAAATCCTGATCCTACAGCACAGGATATGGTAGATATTACCGGAATGATCAACGAAACTATCAAAGAATTTAATGTCACACCACGTATCGCTTTACTATCTTACTCAAACTTCGGATCTAATACCGGTCCTGTTCCTGATAAGATGAGAATTGCGACTGCAATGCTGAAAGAAAAATATCCTGATATGATTGTTGACGGAGAAATGCAGGCTAACTTTGCGATGAACGCAGAATTGCTGCAAAGTAACTATCCGTTTTCCAGCTTAAAAGGAATTCCTGCAAACACTTTAATCTTTCCTAACCTGGAATCAGGAAACGTTGCCTACAAATTATTGCAGGAACTAGGAAATGTAGAAGCAGTAGGCCCTATTCTATTAGGGCTGAACAAACCAGTACACGTTTTACAAATGGACAGTTCTGTTAGAGAGATTGTAAATATGATTACAATTGCTGTAGTAGACGCACAATAAAAACTATCACTAATATAAAAGCCTCAGCCGATCAAAAATCGGCTGAGGCTTTTTCTTTGAACTATATCAGGTTATTTGCTTAAAAACAAATCGCTGCTCAGGTAGCGGTCTCCCCTGTCGCAGGCGATAAAAACGATCACTCCTGAAGTTAGCTCCGAAGCCAGTCTAAGTGCACAGGCCAAAGCACCACCGCTGCTCATTCCAGCAAAGATACCTTCCGCTTTCGCCATTTGCCGGGTATACTCCGAAGCCTCATCCTGCGAAACATCCATTACCCTGTCTACCCTTGACGCATCAAATATTTCAGGCAGATATTCCTTTGGCCATCTTCTGATACCAGGGATGGAAGACTCCTCGGTTGGCTGACAGCCTATAATCTGAATTTCCGGATTCTTCTCCTTTAAATACATAGAATTCCCCATTATACTACCTGTAGTTCCCATAGAACTTACAAAATGCGTAATCTGGTGTTCAGTATCCTTCCATATCTCGGGGCCTGTTGTTTTATAATGTGCCAGATAATTATCAGGATTTGCAAATTGATTTAACAGGAAATAACCTGGTGTAACACCCTTTTCCTCCGCATAATCCCTGCACTTTTCAATGGATTCCAGCAAAGTAACTTTTGCGCCGAAAGCTTCCATAGTCAGGGTACGTTCCCTGGTCGAGTTCGAAGGCATCACCAATTCAATATCCAGCCCATAAATAGAAGCGATCATGGCCAGTGCAATACCTGTATTCCCACTGGTCGCTTCCACTAATTTTGTATCTTTCGTGACTTCACCGCGTTCCATCGCACTACGGATCATATTTAAAGCAGCTCTGTCTTTTACACTTCCGCCAGGATTATTTCCTTCCAGTTTCGCGAAAATCCGGACTGCCGGATTCGGGTTTAGCTTTGTAATTTCTACTAAAGGCGTATTTCCTATGCAATCTATTAACGTTCCCATGCTTAAATTTTGCTTTTTGTTTCTATCACTTTCATGGCCGACTGATGATATACCGTTGAATTTGGCGGCACACTCTTAGTGAGCCATACATTTCCTCCGATCACACTATGCGCTCCAATTACCGTATCCCCGCCCAGAATGGTTGCACCCGAATAAATAATCACATGATCCCCGATTGTAGGATGTCTTTTAGTATTCGCCATGAACTTCTCCACGCTGAGTGCCCCAAGTGTAACATTCTGGTATAATTTCACATGGTTACCAATTTTCGTTGTTTCCCCGATCACCAAACCAGTACCATGATCTATAAATAAATATTCTCCGATTTCAGCTCCCGGGTGAATATCAATACCCGTTGCCGAATGTGCATATTCAGTCAGTACCCTTGGAATTAGCGGGATACCCATTTTCAATAACTTATGTGCAATTCTATAAATTGATATCGCAAGAAAACCAGGATAAGTTCTGATAATTTCAAATTCACTTCGTGCAGCCGGGTCACCACTCAGCGTGGCTGTAACATCTGTATTCATCTGACGGAATAACTCCGGAAGCTCGTTATAAAATGTCTCCGCAATGATATGGTGATTGCAGGCTGTACAGGCCTTTGTTTTCTGTAAAATATGAAGTAGCTCTTGCTCAGAATGACTAAAATAACCCTTAATTTCTTCTAAAGTATATGCAGGATTGGTTAATCGTTCCGGATAAACTAAATTTAACAGACTTACAGCCCATTCTGCGATTTCAAGGTTGGATGGTATAGCTTCAATCTGGCTTTGTCTGTTATAGACATGAAGATAAAATTCTTCGTTCATTATAGGTGGATTTTAAATGTTTAAGATACGCGATTTGTCATCACATATACCTCAGCTTTTTTTGATAAAATAATTTGATTCTTTTCTAAAGCCTCTTTGATTTTTTGATAGTTAGCATGATAAACAGAATTAAAATCTCCATTTGCCACCCATGCCCTCACTAATAATACTACCGCATTATCCTCCAATGAAGACACCAGCACTGCGGGCTTAGGACTTTGATGAACTAGCGGATCACTCTCCAGCACAGCCATTATCACCTGGCGTGCACTATCAATATTCGTATCAAATGAAATACTTATTTTATATTCTGTCTGGCGGAGTTCATTATCGGATGTATTATTGATTACAGCATTTGCCAGCGGGCCATTAGGTGCATAAATCGTTGTACCATTACCAGCTTGCAAAGTCGTATATAAAATATCAATCTTCAATACTGTTCCGGAGACATTATTCGCAGAACTGATCGTATGTCCAACCTTGAAAGGCTTGAAAAGCAAAATCAGAACCCCGCCTGCAAAATTAGAAAGACTTCCTTGTAATGCCAGCCCCACAGCCAAACCGCCTGAAGCCAGTACTGCAACAAAAGAACTCGTTTGTATTCCGATCATTGAAGCACAGGAAATAACCAGTAAAACATAGAGCACAACCCTGATAATACTGGTTAGAAACTCACTCAAAGAAATATCAACAGTTTTCCGTTGAAAGTGCCGGTGGATAAAGCCGAGAAACCATTTGATCAGCCATATACCAGCCAAAAGAGTAACTACAGCAAGAATAAAGTTTGGCAGCGCGCCGATTACCTTTTCAGAAAACATTTCTGCATATCTTTCAATTCTATTCATTTGTCAGTAAACGTAATGTTGATTAGAGGAGATTAAAAAAAAGAGTCTATTTAAAATTTAGCAGCTAAACTTTAAGCAGACTCTAATATTTTTTAAAGATACATATCTATTTTTTTGTTCAAAACGAAAAGGTATCATCAGAACGTCAGACAGGCAATAAAATCCCTTTAAGTAATAAATTCTACTTCGAAAGAAGTTCCCGGATTGAGGACAAAAAAATGCGATTTCAAACTCCCGTCAATTGCTTCATCGATACTTCGCCAGTCGAATTCCGCTACTGTCAGATCGCTTGGCACTTCCGTCATTCCGCTCTTGAATACCATGTCTTTAGTGGAGAACAAAGGTATAAACTCTTTGCCATCCCTTACAAAAGTCTGAAAATCGATCCCTTTACTCAGCGGATTAAAATCCTTAAAAAGAGAAGTGACTTTTGAAACCTTGATCTTCTCCACGAAGCTTTTCTTATAAGAAGGATCAAACCACTGTTTCATCACCAAAACATTCAGTGACTGAGGCTTGTCCTTTACATAAAACGGAAAGTTGCTCCCCTCAATAAAATCCAGTAATTCCGGTTGATCAAGCGTTGAGGTATAAAACATGGGGATATCCGGCATAAATGTCTTTTTGATATAATGCGTCATCTTCTTCAGCCCTTGTCCATCTCCCAGATGCGCTATTGCCAAAAACAGGTCATTATCATCCTTTTCCTCATCATACAACAAACCAAAATAGGCCCTTAATACTGCAGGTTTAGTTGCAAATAAATTAACAAGATTTTCTACGAATCCCATATCCGTACCCCTGGAATAAGAAGAATGATCGTCTCCACGCTTATCAGCGTCATTCTCATTGGTATTTAAAAAATCAAATAATCCCATACATATATATTTTCAGGGCTTTGGTTTATCTTCTCAAACAAAACACTGATTACCAAACCATAAGATCTAATATATGGAATTATAAAAGGCAATAAAAAGAAATACCTAAAAAAAAATTATCCTTTCCTGACAATAAAACAATAATAACTCCCTTAAAACAAGCCCCTAACGCTCTATGCCTCACTTCCGCCTTTCAAAAGCGATTACCCCTCCACAAACTCCCACGCACTCTTATATCCTCCAAACCCTTCCACATACCCGATAAATCCATTATAAAACTCCGACCTGGAGAGCGTCGCACTGTCCCCGATCACGACTAACTTCTTCTTTGCCCTGGTTATCGCAACATTCATCCTTCTTACGTCAGCCAAAAACCCGATTACCCCTTCACTATTACTCCTTGTTAACCCTATATATACTATATCCCTTTCCTGCCCCTGAAAACTATCAATCGTATTCACAGCTATCTTATCCGCATAAACCATTAGCTCCGGTGTATTCAGTAAAAGCTCCTTTAATAAATACACCTGCTGCTTATAAGGTGAAATCACAGCAATAGACGGAAAACCGGCCAGCGCCACTCCACTATCCTTCACCTTATTTACCAGCTGCGTCAAATGCTTCATCAAAAACACTCCTTCCTCAGAATTCGTCGTACTCGTTCCCTCCAGCTTCTCCTCAAAACCACAACCCGCCGTATCTACAAATTCAACGGGCGCTTCCCCATCCATTAAAACCCGCGTAGCTACAGAAACATGAGCCTTCATCTTATCCTCATAAAAAACCCTGGAAGAATACCCCATGATCTGTTCATTCATCCGGTACTGCTCCTCTAACAGCACTACCGCTTCAGGATGTAAACTCACGCACTTCTCTAATAAAGTAGTGCTCAACCCATTTTTCGCAGCCACATCAGACTTTACCGTAGGCGACAACTGGCAATGATCTCCCGCAAAAATCACCTTTTCAGCCTTCAGAACAGGTATCCAGCAAGCAGGTTCAAGCGCCTGTCCAGCCTCATCAATAACTACGGTATGAAAATGACGATTTCTGACCGTATAATGATTAGACCCCACTAAAGTTGCCGTAATCACCTGGGCCTTTGTTACCAGATCATCAATAATATATTGCTCGGTATTGCCCACCTCTTTCATAATCTTATGCGCCTCACTAAACAAAGCCTTCCGCTGTTCCTGCTCCGCCTTACCAAAATTCCGCTTATACTTATGCGCAAGATTCTTATACTCATTAGCCTGCTTCTTCAGGTTTTTCATTTCCTTCATGCTGCTATGCTCAGACATTTTACTATCCAGCGTTAAAGCCGTCAGCCGCTCCGAAACCCTTGCCGGATTTCCTACACGCAATACATTCAGCCCTTCATCAGCCAGTTTCTCACTCAATAAATCGACTGCGGTATTACTTGGAGCAACGACTAAAATCTGCTGATGATCCTGCTTAATCAATGCCTTTATCGCCTGAACAAGCGTAGTTGTTTTACCCGTTCCAGGAGGCCCGTGAACAATTGCCAGGTCAGTTGCACGCAAAATCTGATCAACCGCAGTCTGCTGAACTTCATTTAAGGAAGGAATACGATACAAAGGAAGCTGATTATTGAACGAAGGAGACAACTCACCCGTCAAAATCCTGACCAGTCGTCCATCCTGCTCCTTCTCAAAAGGAGAACCAGCCGCCTTAAGCGCATTTTGCATTTCATCATAACTATTGTTATCAAAAAGTACATCAAGCCCCAGCTTACCATCACGGCACCAATCAGGCAATTCATCCGTACGTAAAGTGACTTTTATTTTCTGACCAGACTGATGAGAAACCACCCCCTCTACCCGGTCAACCTTTGGATCATGATTAGAAAACAACACTACCGATGCTCCAAACCTAAGCTGATGACTGATATCAAGATGAGAAGTCCGTTCCATCTCTACCGTCAGATAATCACCACGGCTCATCTCAGAACCCCTGATCGCAACCGGGTACCATGTTAAACCGTTTGCCCGGCGATCCGCTACAGAAGAAGATTCCGTTAATTTCAGATAAGCATTTTGATCTTCTTCACGTTCAGTTTTGAGTAAATCGAGCAGTTTTTTGAAATATTCCATTGCTGCAAAGGTAGCAGTTTACCTCAATTTTGACATTCACTTGAAAAGCTCCTGAAATAGAAGCCCTATATTGCCGGCAATCTATCAATCTATAATGAAGAACTACAGACAAATCTATCAGCAAGCAAAAGATCTGAGCCAGCTGGAAAGCTCAGCAATTGATGATCTACTCTGGAAATTGATCTGTTATGCCCCAAAGATCCCATTAAGATTAGCACAGCAGGAACTGTTAGATACAGCTGAAAACTTTCAATTATCTGTAACAGACGCCTACTTCACCAAACAAGAACTCGTTTTTAATGGATTTAAATGGGGATCAGGCAGCCGTAAAATACTGCTTACTCATGGATGGAGTTCTAAAGCAGCAGATTTTTCTGCCCTGCTGGAAGAATTACTCAAACTGGAAGATGTAGAAATTATTGCATTTGATGCGCCAGGAAACGGAAGTTCACCAGCAGAACTATCAAACCTGATTCTTTATATAGAAGCTATTAAAAAGATTATTACTCAATATGGGGCACCATCTACCGTGATCGGACATTCATTAGGCGCAATGGCCAATGTAATTGCACTCCAGCAAGCAGGAATCAAGCCTGATGTATTAATCAGTATCGCACCAGTTATCAAACTGAAAGCACTATTCTGCAATATGCTGAATAGCGTAAATGTTCCTCAAAACCTGCAGGATAACTTTTTCACCTCTTTTCAGGCTACTTTTAACAGGCCAGCTTCCGACTACGATCTGGATACCTATTATAACTTTGACCATACCCTGAACCACTGGATTGCATTTGATGAAGAGGATACTGTAGTCAGCTCAGTTTACCTGGATACCTTTTTAAAAGACCGGCCATGGATAAAGTCCAAAAACTACAAAGGAGCAGGGCATGAAAAATTAATCAGGCATACCCCACTCCTTAATGATCTGATCAGAGATTACTTCTCCTAGCTTATAAATTATTTCCCAATCACTTTATAAGAAACCTTTCCATCCTCACCAAAAATCTGTTCATAATAGACTCCATAATCAGAAACATAGTATTTATTACCTTTAACCATTACTTCTTTATAACCTTCAGGCAGCTCATTCACCACATCGCCAATCTGCGGGCCATTGTCTGTCGTATCATTTCCATTAGCTGTATTCAGTACCCCATCTTTACCCGCTACGATATAAATCGTTTTCCCATCCTGATCCTGAGATTCGCTGTAATACACTCCTTTATACTCATAATAAGTTTGTCCGTTAATCACCACCTGCTGCGCATCTGAAGGAAGCGAAGGAACCGAAGCTCCTACCGGGGGAACAACCACCTTATAAGTATCATCATACTGTCTGTAGAATAATCCACCAGAATAATAAAACTGGCTATTTCCATAAAAAAACGGGTAATACCCAAAAGGAAGAACGCTGATTCCAAAGCCTACATAAGGTCTGTAAAAACTGCGGTAAGAGTGGTAAGCATAATACGGTCTTCTAAAGCCCCAGCCACCCGGACGGTAATGATAACCGGTACGATAACCAGTACGAACGCCGATATGCACTGAGCCGCCGCCAAATGAGCCTCTTGAGGGCCCATGAAAAGACCTGCCGCCGCCACCACGACCACCTCTTTGCGCAAAAACACTCGTGGTAAGTCCGCTGAATACCAGCAGGGCAACTATAAATAGTAACGATTTAAGATTTAGAGTTTTCATAATCAAATGAATCAATTTGGCATTATGACTATGCAGTAACTAAAAGGATTATTTTAAATTCTGAACAATCCATTATTTAACTAAAAGGTGAGAAAACTGTGACAAACCCAGGGAAAGAAAAAGAAGAATACTATCTTAGGCTTATCAATTGATTACAAATGAAATTATTTACAAAACAGCATATTTTAATCCTGTCAGCCATTTTATTATCCACAGGTTCCTATGCCCAGCACTTAGCTGGAGCACCTCAGCCTTATGGTGCTATTCCTACAGAAAGACAGCTTAAATGGCAGGAAACAGAAATGTATTGTATCATTCATTTCACCCCAACCACCTTTCAAAACAAAGAATGGGGTTACGGAGATGCTGACCCTGCTCTGTTTAATCCTTCCAAATTCAGTGCCGTTCAAATCGTAAGTGCAGCTAAATCCGGGGGCTTTAAAGGAATTGTATACGTGGCTAAACACCATGATGGTTTTGCACTCTGGCCAACAAAAACTGCTGCCTATAATATTAGCGAAAGCCCATGGAAGAACGGTAAAGGTGATATGGTCAGAGAATTTCAGCAGGCAGCAAAACAAACAGGAATGAAATTCGGAATTTATTGCTCCCCATGGGATCGCAACAATCCGGATTATGGAACACCAGCCTACCTTACCACCTACCGCAATCAGCTTAAAGAACTCTATACCAACTATGGCGATCTATTTATGAGCTGGCATGATGGCGCAAATGGCGGTGATGGCTCTTATGGCGGAAAAAACGAGAAAAGACAAGTAGATCAGTCCACTTATTACGACTGGCTGAATACGTGGGAAATTACCAGAAAACTACAACCCAATGCCAGTATTTTCAGTGATATAGGTCTTGATGTACGCTGGGTAGGCAATGAAAAAGGGATTGCGCCAGAAACAAGCTGGTCTACGATTACACTGAAAGGAAACGGAGATAAGCCACCAATGCCTGGTTTCCTGCAAGATTCTAACCTTGGCAGCGGTACAAGGGGCGGTAAACAATGGATACCATTTGAAGGCGATGTATCCCTGCGCCCGGGATGGTTTTACCATGCGGATCAGGATAGTAAGGTTAAAACTGTAGCAGAATTATTTAACATCTACTGCAAATCAGTTGGCCATGGCGGAGCGCTGGATCTTGGACTTTCTCCAACTACCGAAGGAATTCTTCATCCAAAAGACGTCAGCACACTAGCTGCATTCGGGAAATTACTGCAACAGGTATTCGCACATAACCTGGCTAAAGAAGCTAAAATAAGCCTCTCTGACACACGAAACAAACAACCTGGTAAATTTGGCGCAGTTAACCTGACTGATGCAGACAGATACAGCTACTGGGCTACAGATGACGCCGTTCACAGTGCCTGGGCACAACTTGATTTTAAAAAGCCCGTACAATTCAGTATCGTACAGCTTCGTGAAAATATTAAGCTCGGACAAAGGATTGATAGTGTGACAGTGGAGGTCTTCAAAAATAAACGGTGGGAAGAATTGGCGAAAGCAACCAGTATTGGCGCCAACCGGATCATCCGTTTGCCACAACCGGAAAAAACTGCAAAGATCCGCATCCATGTATATGCACCTGTAGCTATTGCATTGAGCGAAATTGGTCTGTACCTGGAACCAGAACTCAAACCAGCGACCAGTCAAAATCAGGAAGATGCTTACACCAAAACAAACTGGAAAGCAACTGCATCAGCTGTTACAGCACAGCTTGAGCTTAAAAAAAGCATAGACAATGATCAATCTACATTTTTCGAAACGAAAAGCAGTAACTACATTGACGTCGATTTTGGAAAACCACTGACATTTTCGGCAGTAGGTTATTTACCCGGACAAGATGGAACAGCAAACGGAGCCATTGAAAAGTATGAACTGTTCAGCAGTGCAGATGGTAAAAACTGGCAGAAAATTGCAGCCGGAGAATTTTCAAATATCAAGGCTAACCCTATTTTACAACGCATCACACTAACAGGAAAAACAACAGCAAGATACCTGAGATTACAGAACACTGAAAATGGGGTCATGCGTATTGCAGAACTGGAGGTTTACAAATAGCGCATTAAAAATAGCCCCTTAATTCTTTCACAGCCTGCCTGATTTTTGATTTTACGGTGCCTAAAGGAATATGAAGTTTATCAGCAACTTCCAGCTGCGTGTAGCCCTGAAAATAGACCAGGTTAATAATTTGCTTCTGCGAATCTGATAGCACGCCCATCAGCTCACGCAAGCCGATGACATCGGTATTATACCTAAAATAATGAAAATCATTAACCTTGGAATACACACTATCGATGTCATCATTCCTGATACTCTTTGCAAAATTTTTCCCTTTGAGGTAGTCTTTTGCGGTATTGCGTGCTAAACAGGCCATCCATGTAAATAATCTGCCCTTCTCCTCATCATATTGATCAATTGACTTCCAGATCTTGATAAAAGTCTCTTGCAAAATATCTTCAGCTACTTCTCTGGAAGAAACCATTTTGGAGATTACGCCTAATAACATAGACGCATAATTCGTATACAAGCGGTTAAAAGACAGCTGGTTTTGCGCTTTTAATTCCAGCACCATTTCTCTTTCAAAAAAATCTTTCTGAACAGAAACTTTGTCTTCGCTGGCGACCACCATTATTTTTTGACTATAAGCTCTGTTCATAGGATTAATTAATTTAACCTGAGTAATTATTTAAATTTACCCTCTTCCAATAAGGATCGCAATAGATTATCACCATTCATTCCGTTCATTTTCCGAAGAGATAATTTTAGTTTTACAAAAACAATTTACGCTGTATTCAATAAATCAGGCACCTGGTAACACACGTATAAGTTAATAAAACTTCACCACAGTAACAAATTTTCTCTTTACAATGCGTATAAAATAAATGGAAAGATTTATTAAAGCCCATCAAATGGCTCTACCTTTGTGAATTCAAAAGAAGCAGGATTTTATGGAAAACTTAAGTACAAAAACGTTTAAAAATGAATTCACCACCACATTTGATGGTGATGAAAGCGGAAACTTTCCACCCAGACAAACTCCCGGCGTTTTATATAGCAAAGCTATCCCTACCCCAGTTAAAAATCCTGAATTAATAGCGTGGTCTGCTGAACTGGCTGAAGAAATTCAAATCGGTAAACCAGATGAAAACGATATCAGCATCCTTGGTGGTAACCTGATCACCCCTTCCATGTATCCTTATGCAGCCTGTTATGCAGGTCATCAGTTTGGAAACTGGGCAGGACAGCTCGGAGACGGACGCGCAATTACCCTGGGAGAATGGGAAAATTCAAATAAAGCCGTTTACGAGCTTCAGCTTAAAGGGGCCGGCCCAACACCATATTCCCGAAGAGGAGACGGCAGAGCGGTCCTCAGATCGTCTGTACGCGAATATTTGATGAGTGAGGCCATGCACTATCTTGGCATCCCTACTACAAGAGCTCTGGCCCTGGTCACTACCGGAGACCAGGTGATGCGGGATCTGTTTTACGATGGAAATGCTGCTTATGAAAAAGGAGCCATTGTGATGCGTACAGCCCCAAGCTTCCTGCGCTTTGGAAATTTCGAGATGCTTGCTGCAAGGCAGGAAATTCCTCAGCTGCAAAAACTCACCACATGGACCATAGCCAGGTTCTTCCCTCATCTGACAGGAGAAAACCAGACGCTGGCCTGGTTTGAAGAAGTCGTAGAGAAAACAGCGAGCCTGATGGTAGAATGGATCAGGGTAGGTTTTGTTCATGGCGTCATGAATACCGATAATATGTCAATCCTCGGTCTGACTATTGATTACGGCCCTTTCTCTTTCCTGGATCAGTATGATCCTGAATTCACACCAAACACCACAGATCTTCCCGGCAGACGATACGCTTATGGTCGTCAGCCATCCATTGGCTACTGGAATTTAGGTTGCCTGGCCAGTGCTATTGCCCCGCTGTTTGAAGAAACCGAACAGCTGTCAGCAGCACTCGAAAACTACAAGACAATTTACTTCTCCAGGTACCACGCTATGATGGCAGACAAGCTTGGTCTTGATGCGTTTAAAGCAGCCGATCAGGGGCTCATCGAGGCGGTTGAAAAGACCTTGAATTTACTCAAAGCTGATATGACAATTTTCTATCAGCTGCTCATTTCACTGCCTGCTCAAACTAATACTGAAGAGTCAGTTTCGGCACATTTCTCACCTTCATTTTATGAGCTTCCCAACAAAGACACACAACAAGAACTCTACCAAACCATAAAGTCTTACCAAAAGAGAATCAGCGAGAACCAGATTTCACCTGAAGCATCAAAAGAGCTAATGAGAAAAACTAACCCGCGCTTTATTTTAAGAAATTATTTGCTGCTTCAAGCCATACAAGAACTGGAAAAAGGTGAACAAACCCTCTTTATAAAATTGCAGGAAGCGATCAGAAATCCTTATTCAGCGGCGCATGATGAATTCTTTAAATTAAGACCGGAATGGGCAAACGACCAGCCCGGAAGTTCCACGCTCTCCTGTAGTTCTTAAGCCCGGAATCAGGTCAGTATATTTGCCGTAGACTGGCCTGATTCTGCAGCATTCAGGTTCTGCAAAGTAGTTTGTGCAATCTCGGTCAGGGCCTCCGTAGTGAAGAAACCCTGATGCGCAGTAATCAGTACATTAGAGAAACTCATCAACCTGAGAATCTGTTCATCCTCAATCAGGCTTTCTGAAAGATCCCGGAAGAAAAGCTTGTCTTCCTGTTCATAAACATCAATCCCTAAGTACCCCAGTTTGCCTTGCTTAAGCGCCTCAATTGCATCATGCGTATCTAAAATTGCCCCTCTGCTGGTATTGATCAGCATCACTCCCACTTTCATCTGCTCAAAGCGTTGTTTATTAATCAAATAGTGTGTATGCTCATTTAAAGGGCAATGAATTGAGATCAGGTCTGCCGTTGTCATTAAAGTATCCAGATCTGTAAGGTTGATATAAGAAGGTGCGGTCTTCACTACAGGATCATATGCAATCACTTCACAACCAAAACCCTGCATTATTTTCGCAAAGGCAAGACCGATTTGCCCCAATCCGATAATACCAGCCTTTTTGCCGTTCAGATTAAAACCAATCAACCGCTCTAAAGAAAAATTACCCTCTCTTACGCGGTTATAGGCCTTGTGCGTTTTACGGTTCAAAGTCATGACCATTGCAACTGCATGCTCTGCTACGGCCTCAGGTGAGTAAGAAGGCACTCTGTACACCTTCATTCCTAATTCTTTAGCAAAATCAAGATCTACCTGATTAAAGCCCGCACAGCGCAATACAATGGTATCTGTACCATGCTGATGCAGTATTTGTAATGTTTTAGCATCTACTTTATCATTTACAAAAACGCAAACGCCACGGCATCCGTCAGCTAAAATCGCCGTATCTGCATTTAAAGATGGTTCGAGGAAAATAAACTCATGATTAAAATCTTCATTTACGAGATTAAAATACTGTTTATCATAAGATTGCGTACTAAAAACGGCTACTTTCATACAAATTAATTTAAGCTGAATATAAGGTTTTTAAAACCCGGAGAAAATTCAATTAAAGCTATTAGTTCTATCCAACAAAATTTACATAAAAACACAAATAATTACTCTTAAATAAATTATATTACCCATAAAAACACATCAGAATATAATCTGGTTTACAGATAATGCTTGATAAAATAATATACCTTGCATAAAAAAAACTTCAATTATGGAAGCGCTCATTTCTAATTATTACTGGGTTCTAATAGCCCTTTTATGTGTTGTATTATACAAATATATCCTGCGGTTTTTATTCGGAATGGTGATCGTCCCTGAAGATAAAGTAGGACTGATTACTAAAAAATTCGTTCTTTTCGGCTCAGACAAAGAACTTCCTGATGGTCGCATTATAGCCATTAAAGGCGAAGCAGGCTTCCAGGGAAAGACCCTTGCACCGGGCCTTTATTTCGGGATGTGGTTTTGGCAATATAGTGTGACTATGGAACAATTCACAATTATTCCCGAAGGAAAAATTGGCCTGATCATGGCTAAAGATGGTGCTGAAATACCCACAGGAAACATCCTTGGGCACCGGGTAGAATCTGACAACTACCAGGATGCCGTAAAATTTCTTGAAAATGGCGGGCAGCGTGGCCGTCAAGCCTCCTATATCACCTCTGGCTCTTACCGGATCAATACAATGCTGTTCCAGATTTCAGTAACCGATATGATCCGTATCCAGGAAAGTATGGTCGGCATTGTAACTACGCTGGACGGTTTACCAATTGAGGCTAACCAGATTGCTGGTAAGCTGGTAGATGGCCATAACAACTTCCAGAATTTTGATAACTTCATTAAAAGCGGCGGTAACAGAGGTTTACAGCCACAAGTCATCCTTGCGGGTTCTTACAACTTAAATCCCTGGGCGATACAAATGGAAGAAATCCCGATGATGGAAATAGCTATAGGTTACGTTGGAGTGGTGATTTCTTACATCGGAAATGATGGAAATGACCTGACAGGAAGCGATTTCAAACATGGTAATATCGTTGGAAAAGGTTCTAAAGGCGTTTGGCTGGAACCATTAGGCCCCGGCAAATACCCGATTAATAAATACATCATGAAAGTGGAACTGGTACCAACCACTAACCTGGTACTGAACTGGGCAAGCGCCCGCAGTGAAGCACATAATTTAGATAAAAACCTGTCTACGATCACTGTACGTTCAAAAGATGGCTTCCCGTTTAACCTTGATGTCTCACAGATTATCCACGTTCCAACTACAGAAGCGCCTAAAGTTATTGCCCGTTTCGGAAATATGGTCAACCTGGTATCGCAGGTTTTAGAGCCGACTATTGGAAACTATTTCCGTAATTCAGCGCAGGACAGCGATGTGATTGCCTTCTTAAGCACACGTAAAGAGCGTCAGGAATCCGCAAGAGAACATATTCGTAAAGTATTGGATGAGTATAATGTAAACGCCGTTGATACGCTGATCGGAGACATAGTTCCACCAGAATCACTCATGAAAACATTGACTGACCGGAAGATTGCCGAAGAGCAGAAAGTCACTTATAATACGCAAAAACAGGCTCAGGAGACACGTCAGGGGATGGAAAAGGAAACTGCCATTGCAGATATGCAAAAAGATATTGTTAAAGCGCAGCAAAGCGTAGAGATTGCCGAACGTACTGCAAGCGCAACCGTTAAGAAATCTGAAGGTGATGCAGCTGGTGTAAAATTAGCGGTTGGCGCAGAGGCTGAGGCCACTAAAATGCGCGCCCATGCAGAAGCAGAAGCCACAAAAGCAAGAGCACAAGCTGATTCAGAGGCTATTAAGTTAAGAGCATCAGCAGAAGCTGAATTAATCTCTTTAACCGGGGGTGCAGAAGCCGGGAAAATCTTAGCGATTGGAAAGTCTACCGCAGAAGCTTATGAGCTGGCAGTAAAAGCCTTAGGAGGGGAAAACTTCACCCGCTATAAGATTACAGAAGAACTATCAAAAGGTAAGATCAAACTTATACCTGATGTATTGATTGGTGGTAATGGAAATAATGGTGGTTCAGCGATGGACGGGCTTTTAGGACTAAAGCTCATGGAAATGATGGATCCTGAAAAGAGAAAGGAAGTCATTGTAGCTGAACTCATTGATCCGGCTACATCGCGCATAACCCCTTAACAGCGCACAAACAAAAAAGGCACCTTATGGGTGCCTTTTTCTATTTCAACCAGGATTAACCTAGCTCATCTTTAATTTTTTCTGAATATCATTTACATATCCTTTGAATTTCTTATCTGTATCAATCAGATCTTCAACCGTCTGACACGCATAAATCACCGTAGAGTGATCTCTGCCTCCGTAAAACGCACCAATACTTTTCAAAGAAGATTTAGTAAGGCTTTTCGACAGATACATCGAAATCTGGCGTGCCTGTACAATTTCACGCTTACGGGTAGGTGATTTCACCATCTCTACAGGAACTTCAAAATACTCACAAACCAATTTCTGGATATAATCCATTGAAATCTCTTTCGTAGTGTTTTTGATAAAGTTTTTCAGCATTGATTTAGCTAAGCCAAGATCAATGTCTTTTTTATTCAACGTAGACTGCGCTAGCAAGGAAACCATAGCTCCTTCCAGCTCACGTACATTGTTATCAATGTTATTTGCTACATATTCAACTACATCCGAAGGAAGTTCAATCCCGTCAGCGTACATCTTTTTTCTTAATATTGCAATCCTGGTTTCCAGATCTGGAATCTGTAAATCAGCTGAAAGTCCCCATTTGAAACGACTTAACAAGCGTTCTTCGACACCCGAGAGGTCTTTTGGTGCTTTATCTGAAGTAATAATAATTTGTTTACCAGATTGGTGTAAGTGATTGAAAATATGGAAGAAAATATCCTGAGTTTTCTCTTTTCCAGCAAAATTGTGGACATCATCCATGATAATTACATCCATTGCCTGGTAAAAATTCACAAAGTCATTGATGGTATTGTTCTTCAGAGACTCTACAAACTGCTGACAGAATTTCTCACAAGACACATATATAACCAGTTTGTCTGGTAAAGTACGTCTGATTTCATTACCGATAGCCTGTACTAAGTGGGTCTTGCCCAATCCTACAGCACCATAGATCATTAAAGGGTTAAATGAAGTTGCACCCGGTTTTGCTGCTACTGCAAAACCAGCAGAACGAGCTAAACGGTTACAATCACCTTCTACATAACTTTCAAAAGTATATTGAGAATTCAATTGAGGATCAACATTCAATTTCTTCAATCCTGGTATAATAAAAGGGTTTTTAATGTCCTTATTGATTGATACCGGAACTGGCATTGATTGTGTTTTTGAAGCAGCCCCATTCCCGTTTGAGGGCATGCTGGTGGTATATGGTGAACCGCTGTTTGACGATTTATCTACCACAATATTATACTCTAAACGTCCTTCTTCTCCCATTTGCTGTTTAACTGTCTTGCGCAATAAACCAACATAATGCTCTTCCAGCCATTCATAAAAGAATAAACTTGGCACTTGTACAGTTAATATGTTGCCTTCCAATTTTAGTGCCGAAATCGGTTCGAACCAAGTTTTAAAACTTTGAACCGGGATATTATCCTTAATAATCTGGAGACAGTTATTCCATACTTCGGTACAAGTTTTTTGCAT